>CAWCHS010000002.1:0-651300 GCA_963795405.1 Vulcanimicrobiota bacterium | reverse complement strand
ACGCCCACGTGCCGGAGCCGGCGCCGAGCTGCGCTCCCCGCGGGATTGTCGGGCGTTGGTGTAGAGCGTGCCCAACTCGCCCGACGCGCACGCCAAGAACTGATACGCACGCGACGAGGTCAGAATCGCGTCACCGTCCGAGCCGTCGCTCCAGACGAACGTGCCGGTCTGGACCGCGCTCGCCCGGGCGCCCGCGGCGAAGCTGTATGTGCCCGCGGCATTGTTGCCGTAACCGCCCGGGATCGTCGCGAACGTGCCGGACGCCGTGCTGTCGTAGCCGCCGTCGACCACCGCGCCCTCGCCGCTGACGGTATTGTAGCCGCCGGCCGCGATGAATCCGCCTTCTCCGGAGACGGTGTTGAAGATGCCCGCGCCGATGAAGCCGTATGACTGGGAAAGAGAATTGTGAAAGCCGCTCGTGATGGCCGACTGCGAGCCGCTGCCGGCGATCGCATTGCCCTGGCCGCCGCCGAGGGACGCATACTCGGCGGCCTCGGTGTTGCTCCCGCCTCCCACCACCACCCCGTCGGCGTTCGAGACCGTATTGTAATAGCCGCCGACGATCACGGCATTGGTGGTGTTCCCGTTGACGACATTGCCCTCGCCGGCGCCGATGAAGCCGTTCTCGGGAACCCCCGGCCCCTGAACCGTATTTTGGTAGCCGCCGGCAACGACCGACCAACGGTCGCAGGCTTTGTTGTCGTAGCCGGCCCCGACGAACGCATCTTGGCCGGCCGCCACGTTCGAATCGGCGCCACCCACGAAAGCGTCCGTTCCGTTGACCGTGCAGGCCGGTGTCGACATGTTCGCCGAACACCGGAATGCGCTGTACCTCCTGTCTCGGTGCGGCCGCCTGAGACGGTCCCTCTCTCCGCGGCCGAGGGAACCGCACCCGCCGGCTGCGTGACGCTCGAACCGTCGCCGGCGCATCCGGCAAGAACCGTGCCGTACAGGCACGCCGAGGTCACGAACGCACGATGACGATGCTGCACACGTAGCTCCCGCGAGAGCGATGGCCGCCACGCGGTAACGTGGAGCCCGCCCGAATGATGCTCGTTGTCGTAGCGCGTTCGTGCTTTACGCTCAGACGCCTATCTCGCTCGGGAAGCCAGACAGGGACGAGCCGCAGGAACATCTCAGGGCGCCGTAAGACACTGATTTCGTGCTCCAGCGGACTCGAGCTTGGCTCGTCTACGCCGGCCTGACGCTTCCGCTCGGGCTGTTCGGGCACGTCCTCTTCGAGCTCGTGGGCGGCGTATCGCGCCGGGCGGCCGCCGTCGGCGCCGAGCATGCGCTGCTCGCCCTGCTGGGCGGAAGCGCGTTCGCCTTCGCGCTCGCCACGCTACGCCGCGGCACCGCCCCCGAACGACGGCTGCGCATCACGCTGCTGCGTCGCGCGCTGCCCTCGGGCCAGCGCCTCGCGCTCGCGGGCGGCGCGCTGCAGGCCGGGGTCGCCGTCGCGACGCTGGCCGCCGAAGGCGTCAGCGTCGATCCCGCCCACCTCGCCGTCGCGCTGATCGCGGGGCTGCTCGCGGTGCTGGTCGGTGCGGTGGCGTTCTCCGCCGCGCGCGACTCGCTGCTCGCGATCGCCGCCGCGCTGATCGCGCTCGCCGACGACACCGCTGCTTCCCCGCGTTTCGAGCTCGGTTCGCCCGCGCTCGCGCGCTATGCTTCGTGCACCGTCCGGCTCCGCGCCGGACGCGGTCCGCCGGCGGTCTTCGCGCTCTAGCCGAGCGCACCGCCGGGCGGGACGGATCGTCGGACGACGACCGGCCCCGCCGAACCGCGCGCCGATCGGATCGGCGCCGCTTTCGCTTTCATCTGCACTCGCACGAAGGACCTTCTCTCGCATGTCGCACCGACATGACGCTCGCCGGCGCCTCGCGGCGCTGGCCGTCTCGCTCTTCTTCTCCGCTCCGCTCGCGCTCGCGTGCGCGCCCGTCACCGCATTCGCGCAGGCGACGACCGCGATCGGCGGCACCGTCACCGCTAACGGCGCGCCCCTCGCCGGCGCGGTCGTCACCGCGACCGGCGGCAACCTCACGTTCCGCGCGACGACCGACGCGCACGGCGTCTTTCACATCGGCGCCGTCCCGATCGGCCGGTACGACGTCGTCGTGACCTCGCCCCAAGGCAGCGCGTCGCTGCGCGTCGACGTCAGCGGCGAGAACGCTGCGAACCTGATGTTCGCGCTCTCGAAGCTCAAGGAGATCGGACATACCAGCGTGACGGCGCGGCCCCCGCAGCACGGCGCCGGGACCGACTCGACGCTCAACGCGGAGGTGCTCGCGCGCTCGCCGGCCGGCGGAAACCTCCCCGACCTGCTGATCCAGCTCCCCGGCGCCGCGCGCGGCGCGAACGGCGTCGTGCACATCAACGGCGACCACGGCGACATCAACTACATCGTCGACGGCGTCGCGATCCCGCAGGAGCTGAACCGCGTCGTCGGCACCGAGTTCGACCCGAACGACATCTCGTTCGTCGAAGCGCTCGAGGGCGCGTATCCCGCGCAGTACGGCGAGCGCTTCGCCTCGGTCATCAACATCAATACCCGCAACGGCTCCGGGCCGCCGGGATTCATCGGCGACGTCGACTACGGCTCGTACGGCGATCTCAACGGCACGATCGGGTATCACGCGAACGTCGGGAAAGGCTCGCTCGTCGTCGCCTCGCACGACGAGCGCAGCGATCGCGGGCTCGACCCGCCGAACTTCGACTCGCCGCACGACCAGTACAGCGACGCGAACCAGTTCCTGCGGTACACGCTGCCGACCGGGCCCAACTACCTCAACCTGACCGTCTCGCGCTCGTATCAGACCTACCAGATCCCGAACGACGTCGCGGGCGGCGAACCGGCGTCCACCGACGACGTCGAGACGCAGGAAGACCTCTTCACCGCGCTCCAGTTCCGGCACCCGATCGGCGACCACGGCTCCCTCTCGTTCGGGCCGTCGTACAAGCGCTCGCGGATCCGCGACTTCGGCGATGCGGCGAACGATTTCGCCTACGGCGAGGCCCAGAACCCCGGCGCTCCGAGCGATTGCGGGGATGCGCTCTGGTCGGCCGGTCCGGTCGTCGGCGGCGTCGTGACGCGCCCCGTCGCGAACCCCGCGGTCCCGTTCTCGAACGCGAGCTGCGCGTTCTCGCTGAACGCCGATCGCACCGCGATCGACGTCGGCGGGAACCTCGACTACGAGAACCGCAGCCCGCACCACGACGTCGCGTTCGGCGGCCTCTACGACGCGACGCACGTCGCGAAGGACTACGCGGTCACGCTGCAGCCGGACAACTTCCTCGCGCCGATCCTCACCCCGGGCACGCCCGGCGCGCCGGCGACCGTCGTCGACGACGCGCCCAACCTCGGGCATCTCACCGCGCTGTACCTCCAAGACAGCTGGCGGATGGGCGAGCTCTGGCAGCTCGACTACGGACTGCGCGGCGATGCGTTCGAGGTGAGCTCGACGCAGTTCGACCGCGGCTTCTCGCAGCTCAGCCCACGGATCAAGCTGTCCCGCACGCTCGGGCCTCGCGCCAACGCGTACGTCTACTACGGCCGCTACTTCACGCCGTTCTCGCTCGAGAACGTCGCGCCGGTCGCGGCCTACGAGCTGAACCTGCCGCTGCAGACGTCGGTCGCGCAGTTCGATCTGAAGCCCGAGCGCGACTCGGTGTACGAGATCGGCGGGCACCTCGGCGTCGGCGCCGGCGACCTCGGCGTGCGGATCATGCAGAAGGACGCGACCGACCTGATCGACGACACGCAGGTCGGCGTGACGAACCTGCACCAGGACATCAACTACGCCCTGGGCCGGATCGCGACGCAGAGCGCGTACTATCAAGTTCCGCTCGCGCGCGCGGGCCGCTTCTACGCTTCGCTGACGCACACGTATTCGGTCAACAAGGGCTGCGAGACGCAGCTCCTCGCGCCGTGCTTCGGTCAGCCGGCGGACTGGACGCCGGCCGATCACGACCAGCGCGTCGACGTCTCGTCGGGGATCGTCATGAACGATCGCCGCGGCGGCTGGTTCTCGGTCGACGGCGAGTACGGCAGCGGCCTCTCGAGCGCGATCGACCCGAACGGGATCACCTGCGGCTATCCGAACCCGAACAGCGGCGGCCCGTGCAAACGCACGCCGCACACGACGTTCGACGCCGAAAAGGGGATCGCGCTGCGCAACGGGATGGCGCTGACGTTCCGCGTCCGCAACCTCCTGAACGACCGCTATCTCGTGACGTATCTCAACGCGCAGGGCAACCACTACGCGCCGCCGCGCGAGTTCGACCTCGGATTCCGGCTGAACACGAAGTAGCGCAGCGCGTTCGCGAGACGCGAACGCTTCCGCCTAGGTTTGCGGGCGAAGCGCGGCGAGATCGCCGCGGAGCGCCCGCAGCTCGGCGAGGATCGCGTCGTCGCGCGCCTGCGCGCCGTCCGTCCGGTCGAGCGCGTCCAGCGCGCCGCCGACGCCGTGCGCGAGGTCGCTCAGCGCGCCGATCTCGTCCGGCGCGTACGCTTCACCGCCCGCGCGCGCTCCGCAGAGCAGCACGCCGAGCAGCCGGCCTCGGGCGAGCATCGGCAGCGCCACGTCGCCCTGCAGCCCGGTGAAGTACCGGTGCGGATCGATCGGGGCGTGGCGCGCTTTCAGCGCGAGGATCGCCGGGTCGTTCTCGCCGGTCTCGACCGGCGGATCGCCGAACGAACGCGCCGCGCGATACATGCCGTCGCCGTCGAGCAGCACCGCCGCGGAGCGCGCGTCCGTGTGTGCGCGGATCTTGCCGATCGCGTGGTCGAGCAGGTCGTCGCGTCGCGTCACGAACGCCGCTTCTCGTGCGAAGTCCCGCAGCGCACGCTCGTTCTCGTGCCGTCGATGGAAGAACGCGAAGTCGACGAAGAGGTCGACGCGCTTGTGGATGAACGACATCGACAGTCCGAGGACGAGCGCGAGTGCGGCGTTCGCGACCAAGCCCGTCGCGTGGCTCACGTTCGCGAGGACCGTCCCCAGCAGCCACTCCAGCAGCACGAACGACGCGACGACGACCGCCGACACGCCGGCGACGACGAGCGTCCGGCCGATCACGAACTGGACGTCCAGAACGCGGCGCTTGAGCAGCGCGAAGGTGACCGCAGCCGCCCCGACGAGCAGCATCGCGTTCTCCACGAGGTCGAGCCCCATGTACGATTCCCACGAAGGCGCGAACAGCTGCAGCTGGCCCGCGACCGTGGAGAGGAGCAACGCGGCCGGGAGCGGCAGGAGCAGCCACGCCGCGCGCGCGCGTCCCGCGCGCTCGGTGCCGGCGACCGCGAGAGCGACGGCGGCGAGCGCCGTCACGTCGAGCGCGACGCCGACGATTCGCCAGAACGCGCCGTAAGTGAACGGGATCGGATCGATCGATGCGTTCAGCATCCCGACGGACCCGGCGGCGAAGCCCGCGAACGTCACGGCGGCCACGACGGCGGTCGCCAGCTCGGCGACGACGCGCACGCGGGATCGCGCGCCGAACCGTCGCCCGAGCAACACGGGGAGGACGGCAGCGGCGCATGTCGTGCAGCCCCATGCCAAATACGTGAGCGCGCCCGCCGTCCCGTCGGGAAGCGCGATCGTCGTCGGCGACACGCACTGCGCGGCGAGCGCGAGCAGCGCCAGACAGAGATACCAGCCTTCTCGGCTCGCTCCGCGACGCAGCGCGACGAGCCACGCGCACCCGAGCGCCCAGAGATACGCGAGCCCCCACAGCGCGTTCGCCGTCATCTTGAACCCGGCGCCGCTCTCGTACTGCGTCGTCGCCGTGAAGCGGACCGGAACGCGCTTTCTCTCGCGCTCGACCGCGAACGACAGCGGCGTGCCGGCGTACGGCTGAAACAGCACGGAGACGCGCCCGTGCGCGTCGAGCGTCCGCAGATCGACGCGGTCGCCGTCGCGGATTCCGGCCCGCGCTGTCGCACCGCCGGCGGTCGACTGCACGAACTGAGCGACGAACGGCTCGTCCGTAGTCGTGAGGATCGAGTCCCAGTATCCGAGCAGCGGACGGCCGCCGGGGCCCCAGGCGTTCTCCAGGATCGCGGCGCACACCACGAGCGTGATCAGCGCGCAGAGTAGCGGCAAGAGCCGCCCTCGAACGCGCACGCGCTCGCGAGCGCCGTCCGGTTCCATGGCCGACCCTACGCTGCCCGCACGCCGATTCCTCGGCTCGCCGTCCCGCCGAGCGGTCACGCTACTGCTCGACGAATTCCGGATATTCGTGCTTCGCGTACGGGTCATCGGTCGGCCACTCCGGGATGCGGTCGTCCCACGGCGTCGCTTCGCGCTCGGGGAGCGTCACCTCGGACCCCTGGCCGCGGCGGTGCAGCGTCACCAGCGTCTCGACGTGCCCGGTCTGCGGGAACATGTCGAACGGCTGCACGACGCCCAGGTCGTAGCCGCGCCGCGAAAGGTAGTGCAGGTCGCGCGCGAGCGTCGCCGGGTTGCACGAGAGATACCAGATGTTCGGGACGCCGGCGTTCGCCAGCGCATCGAGCGTCGCTTCGTCGGAGCCTTTGCGCGGCGGATCGAGGAAGACGATCTCGGCGTCCTGCAGCGCCTGCTTTCCTTCGCGATTGACGACCGCGCCTTCGACCCGGCCTTCGACGAACCGCACGCGGTCCTCGACGGCGTTGAGCGCGGCGTTCTCGCGCGCCTCGCGGACCGCGGCGGAGTTCTCCTCGACGCCGACGACGTTCGCGCCGCGCGCGGCGAAGAAGATCGCGAAGGTCCCCGCGCCGCAGTACAGGTCGACGATCGTGCGGCCGGGCGCGATCCCCGGTGCGAGGAAGCGAAAGACCCGCCCGACCATCTCGCTGTTCACTTGGAAGAACGACGCCGGCGAGACGCGGTAACGGACGCCTTCGATCGTCTCCTCCATCTCGCGCTGACCCCAAACGTACATCATCTTCCGCCCGAGCACGGCGTTCGCGGTGCGCGGCTCGAACGAGTTCGACACGCCGACGACGCCGCGGACGCGCCGCGCGATCGCCGGCGCCGCATCCTTCACCGCGGCCGACTGCCGCAGGGTCGTGATCGAAAGCACCGCTTGTCCCGACGCGGCGCCGGCGCGCACGATCGCGTGCTTCGCGTCGGCGAACGCTTCGCGCGACTCGGGCGCGGCGGCGGACGCGATGAGCCCGCCGATCGCCGCGTCGAGCTGGGGCAGCACGACCGGACACGAATCGATCTTCACCAGCGCGTGCGAGCGCGCGCGATAAAATCCGAACGACGTCTCGCCGCCGGAACGGTCCACGACCAGCGCCATCTTGTTGCGGTAGCTGCGCGGGTTCGCCATCCCGACCGCGCGGCGCACGACCACGTCCTGGAAGCCGCCGATGCGCCGCAGCGCGCTGCGCACGATCTGCTGCTTCCAGGCGAGCTGCGCCGGATAGCTCAGGTGCTGCACCTGGCACCCGCCGCACGTCCCGAACACGGCGCAAAACGGCGCCGCCCGCATCTCCGAGCGGAACTCGTACGCCACCACCTCGCCGACCGCATACTTCGGCTTCACCTGGGTCACGCGGACGCGCGCGCGCTCGCCGGGGAGCGGCCCCGTGACGAAGACGACGAGCCCCTCGATCCGCCCGACGGCTTGGCCGTTGGCGAGCAGATCGGTGAATCGGACCGCCGCCACCGTCCCCGGCACCGGACCCGTGGTCGGCCGCCGGCCGGGAGCGTCGAACACTACGTCGGTTTCTTCTCGTCGAGGGCCTTGATCAGCCGGTTCGCCTCGTCGATCAGCGCCTGAATGCGTTCGGTCGTCTCGTCCGTCGGCTCGGCGCGGGACATCGTCGCCCGCAGCACCAGCACGGTCAGCGCCGCCGACGCGCCGGCGATCGAGAGCCACACGAGCGTGCGCCGGAGGGGGAACCCGCCCTGTCTCGGAAGGCCGTTTGCGGGATCGGCGGCGCTCGTCTGATCGGTCACGCCGCGTCTGTTCGTCGCGTACCGCCCGACGTCCTCAGCGACGAGCGGAGCGGCGGACGCGTGACGGGCCGGCGGCCGCCGGGTAGGAGACGGATGGGCGAAGCCGGGATGTGCCGCGGAGGGATGGGTTGTTCACGGAGGGACTGATGCGCGTGCGCGCGCGCGCGCTGCCCCGGATCGATCTGAACGACCGGCGGGTTCAGTACACGCTCGGCGGCATCGCCGTCGGCGGAATCGTCGTCGCGCTGATCCTGGCGATCGGCAGCGGCCAGTTCGTGCTCGCGGCGCTGTTCGCCGCCGTCGCCGCCGCCCCGGCGCTGATCCTCGCGGCGTACCGCTGGCCGTATGTCTTCCCGTACGGCCTGTACATCGTGCTCGTCCCCTTCGACAACCTCTTGTCGATCGGCGCCGGGACCCTCACGCGCTATCTCTCCCTCGCCGCCGTCGCCGCGCTCAGCGTGCACATCGTCGCGCGTCGGCGAATCTCGTCGCCCTCGCTCGCGCTCTACCTCTGGCTGGGCTTCCTGGTCTGGCTGCTGATCAGCGTGCAGTGGTCGCCCGACGTGGGCAACGCGATGTTGACGGCGCAGCAGATGACCTCGCTGATCATGCTGCTCGCGGTCCTCACGCTTGCGCCCGTCGACGAGCGCGAGTTGCGGCTGGTGTGCGGCGCCATCGTTCTCGGCGGCGCCCTCGCCGCGGTCTACGGCATGGTGCTGCTGCACGCCAACCCGCAACTCGCCGGCGACCAGGGCCGCCTCATGCTGAACGTCGACGGCCGCTCGCTCGACCCGAACGGCTTCGCCGACTCGCTCCTCTTCCCGTGGGCGCTGGCGTTCATCGGGCTGCTGAACGCGCGCAAGCCGGTGAACGTCGTCGTCTCGCTCGCGGCGCTGGCGGTGATCTCGGGCGGGATCGTCGTCGCGCTCTCGCGCGAAGCGTTCCTCGCGTGCATCGCGATCGTCGTGGTGGCCGCTTGGCTCTCGCGCCGGCGGATTCTCGCCATCGTGACGATGGTCCCGACGCTCATCGCCGTCCCGCTGCTCGTCCCGGCGATCGCCCTGCGCATGTCCGACGCGCTCTCGACCGGCGGTGCCGGCCGCACGTCGATCTGGATGGTCGAGTGGAAGTCGTTCCTGCAGCATCCCATCTTCGGCTGGGGCGCCGGCAGCGAGATCGACGCCTACAACGCGAACTTCTTGTCGGTGTTCCAGGCCTACGACGCCGGCTGGAGCCGCCCGCCGCACAACACGCCGCTGTTCGTCTTGGTCGAGTTCGGCATCATCGGCTTTCTGCTGTTCTACGGCGCGTGGTTCGCGGCGTTCCGCCCGCTCGCCGGGATCCGCCGGCACACCTCGCTCTACGACGTGCGCGTCGCGCTGACCGGTGCGCTCGTCGCGATGCTCGTCGCGGGCTGCTTCCTCGACGTGATCTCCCACAAGGACTTCTGGCTGATCCTGGGCACCGCGGCGCAGTTCCGCACCGTCGTGCGCTCGCGCGCGCGCGCCGCGCCCCCGCCGCAGGAGATCGCCTACGCGGTCGAAGCGACGCGCCCGGTGCGCGCCAGGCGGCCTTTCCGCCCAAGGCTGAGGAAGGGCAGCTCGACGTAACGCCGGACGCTGCTCGCCTCGGGCCTACGCCGCGGTGACGTGCTCCGCGCCGGCCGCCTCGAGCTCGCGCTTCTCGGCGGTCGAGATGACGCGGGCGAGGTCGAGCAGGATGATCAGGCGATCCTCGATCTTGCCGACGCCGCGGATGTACTCGGTGTCGACGCCCGCGATCATCTCCGGCGCATCCTCGATCGCCTCGAGCGGGAGGCGCAGCACCTCAGAGACCGAGTCGACGACCATCCCGACGCGCTTCGCGCCGATCTCGGTCACGACGATGCGCGTGTTCTTCGTGTGCTCGGCGCGCGGCATCCCGAAGCGCGTGCGCAGGTCGATGATCGGGATCAGCTGCCCGCGCAGGTTGATCACGCCTTCCATGAACTGCGGGGCGCGCGGGACGTGGGTGATCGAGACCATCCGGTTGATCTCCTGCACCTGCGCGATGTCGACGCCGTACTCTTCGGACCCGAGCTTGAACGAAACGACCTGCGTTGATTCTGCCATGATTGAACCTCCTATGACCTGCGAACCGAACCGGACGATGTCACGCGGACCTCGTCGAGGCGTGTCATCGTCACGCCGACCTCGCCGAAGCACGTCGTCATGCTGAAGCGAACGCTCCGGCCGACCCGACGAACTCGGCGCGCGTGACGCGGCCGGAGCCGTGCGCCGCGGCGACCAGCGAATGGACGTCGATGATCAGCGAGATCGAGCCATTGCCGAGGATCGTCGCGCCGGAGATCCCCGGGATGCGGCCGATCACGTCGGAGAGCGGCTTGATGACGATCTCCTGCTCGCCCTGGAACGAGTCGACGACCAGCCCGACCTGGCGACCCTGCAAGCCGACGATCACGATCATCACCTTGTCGGGATCGCGCGGCGCGTCGAGCCGGAAGAACTCGCCGACCCGCACCAGCGGCACGACCTGTCCGCGCAGCGTGATGACCTCGCTCCCGTGCACCGTGCGCACGTCGGAGACGGCGATGCGCTGCGACTCGACCACCGCATCGAGCGGGATCGCGTACAGCTCGCGCGCCACGCGCACGAGCAGCGCCTGGATGATCGCCAGCGTCAGCGGAAGCTTCATCGTGAACGTCGTCCCCTCGCCGGGGACCGAGTCGACGTCGAAGACGCCCTTCAGCCGTAGGATGTTCTTCTTCACCACGTCCATCCCGACGCCGCGGCCCGAGACGTCGGTCACCTGCTCGGCGGTCGAGAATCCGGGGGTGAAGATCAGCTCGACGACCTCGCGGTCAGTGAGCCGATCGCTCTCGGTGATGACGCCGTTGCGGATCGCCTTCTGGCGCACGCGGGCGAGATCGATCCCGCCGCCGTCGTCGGAGATCTCGACGATGACCTGATTGCCTTCGTGGTAGGCGTTCAGCTTGATCGTGCCGTGGCGCGGCTTGCCGCGCGCCTCACGCACCTCCGGCGGCTCGATCCCGTGATCGACGCAGTTCCGGATCAAGTGCATCAGCGGCTCGCCGACCTCATCGACGATCGTCTTGTCGAGGTCGGTGTCGGCCCCGGCGATCTCGAGCCGGACGTCCTTGCCGCGTGCCTTCGCGAGGTCGCGCACGACGCGCGGGAAGCGGTCGAAGACCTGTCCGATCGGCACCATGCGGACCTTCATGATGCTCTCTTGAATCTCGTTCGTCGTCCGCGCCAGCAGGGCCGAGGACTCGGTGAGCTCCTTCGCCAGCGTCGCGGCCTCGCCGCGCCCGCGGGCGTCGGCGCCGAGCTCGCGGGCGAGCGTCGCGGCGATGTCGGAGATCCGCGTGCGGTTGATCACCAGCTCGCCGACGAGGTTCAGCAGCAGGTCCAGCCGGTCGATGTCGACCCGGATCGTCTGGTTCCGCGTCACCGGCCGCGCGAGCTCCGGCGTCGCACCGTTCACCGGCGCGGGCACGGCCGCCGCAGCGAGAGCCGGGGCGGCATCGGCTTCCGGACATGTCTGCGCATCGGCCAGCATCCGCGCGACCTCGGCTTCGAACGCGGCGATCTGCGCGTCGTCGACCGGCGCCAGCTCGTCGTCGGGCTCGCCGGCGGCGCGCGGCCCTTCGATCGCCTGCGCCGTCTCGTCGTAGATGCCGGCGAACGCCTCGAGGCGCTCGACGTATGCGTCGGCGCCGCGCGGTGCCTCGCCGCCCTCGACCGCCGCGCGCACCAGCGCGGTCAGGACGTCGCGGCCTTCGAACAGCAGGTTGACGCCGCTCTCGGTGAGCGGCATGCGGTCCTTGCGCAGCAGGTCGAAGACGTTCTCCAGCGTGTGCGCGACTTGCTGGACGGCCGTGAACTGCAGCATCCCCGCGCTGCCCTTGATCGTGTGCAGCGCGCGGAAGAGGGAGTTGACGATCTCCGGATCGATCGCGCCGGCGTCGACGAACTGCTCGAGGCGCAGCAAGTCGCCGTCGATCCCCTGCAGCAGCTCTTCCGTCTCGTCGCGGAAATATTGGACGAACTCGTCCCGATCGAAGAAATCGTCGCCGGACATGCGTGCGCTAGTCGTTCACGCCGAAGACCGAGAGCAGCGGCTCGAGCGATCCGGTCTCCGGGATCAGGATGAACTGCCCCGAGACCGTCTTCTGCTTGTCGAGGAACTGCGATTCGATCAGGAACACGTCCTGATCGGGCAGGATCGACATCAGCGTGCGGAACGCGGCCTGGATCGTGCCGTATGAGAGGGTCGGCACCGACGGCAGCAGGTTCACCCCCGTCAGCGAGATCAGCGCGGTGAGATAGGAGCCGGCGATGATGTTGCCGAGCTCCTTGAGCGTCGAGTCGACGATCGAGTCGAAGATCTGGATGTCGCCGATGATTCGCTTGATGAAAACGTTGACGAAGTCCAGCGCCTGATCGCGGTCGAACAGCACGATCATCTGGCCCGGCGCCTCGCCGCGCACGTACATGTGCAGCGCGGCGACGGGACGATCGCCGTGCCCGATGCGCGTCGCGAGGTCGCGGTACTTCAGCACGTCGATCGTCGGCTCGGAGAGCTTGACGGTCGCGTTCAGCAACTGGGAGAGCGCGGTCGCCGCGTGTCCGGCGCCGATGTTCCCGACCTCCTTGAGCGCGTCGCGCTGCAGTTCGGTCAGCGTGAGGGTCTGGCTCATTGCAGCACCTTCTGGATCGTCTCGAGGATCTTGGGCGGCTGGAACGGCTTGGTGATGAACGACTTCGCGCCCGCCTGGATCGCCTCGACGACCAGCGCCTGCTGGCCCATCGAGGTGCACATGATGATGCGCGCTTCCGGGTGGTTCGCGACGATCGCCTTGACCGCGGTGATCCCGTCCATCTCCGGCATCACCATGTCCATCGTCACCAGATCGGGGGTGAGCGCGTCGTACTTCTCGACCGCTTCCGCGCCGTTCTGCGCCTCGCCCACGACCTCGTAGCCGTTCTTGCTCAGGATCCCTTTGATCATCATGCGCATGACGACGGCGTCGTCGACGATCAGGACTCGTTTGGCGGACATCGTTTCCATGTGCTCCTCAAGCCAGGCCGCGGCTGCGCCGGTCGGCGAGCCGTTTGTTGATGAATTCCATGATCGCGTGGTCTTCGTCGGGGCTGACGCCGTGAAAGCGCAGTCCGAGCGAATGCTTCGCGGCCGTCTCGAACCTCGTGCTGCGCATCACCTCGCCGACGATGACCAGCGGCGGCGCCCCGCTGCGAAGCGCGAAGCGCACCTCGACCTGCGTCCCGACCTTCAGGTCGCGCTCGGAGATCAGGGAGGCACCGGTGCGGCTCAGATCGGTGAGCGAGCTGCGGACGTACTCTCCGGCACCGCGGCCGTTCGGCGCGAAGCGCCACTGCGCTTGCACCGTCGCTTCGATGCGCACCGCGCTGCGCTGCTGCGCGCCCGAGTTCACCGCGTCGATCCGCGCCGGGAGCGCGAAGTGCGCGGTGCGGTTCAGCGCCGTGCACTTCGCGCTGAAGCGGAACGTGCCGGCGGGGTTCTGGTAGTTGAAGATCCCGGTCGTGCCGGCCCTCATGCCGGGCAGCGAGGTCACGCCGATCTCGCGGCCGTCCAGCGACTCGACGCAGACGGACCCGCGCGGCCCGCCGCCCGCGATCGTCAGGTCGACGAACGCGTTGAGCCGCGGCAGCTTCGCCCGCAGCTGCGGGGGGACCGGTTTCCCTCCGAATCCGAACAGGCGCAACACGTCAGGCCACCGCTCCGACGGTCTCGTCGGCGGTCGTCGAGATCTGGCCGATCGACTCGACGCGCAGGCCGGAGGCGATCTCGCTGTACGAGAGGACGACCAGCGAGGGCGTGGCGCGCTCGGTGAGCCGCTTGAGCGCGAGGCGCGTCGCCGGCGCGGTCAGCACGATCGGCTGCAGCCCGGCGCTCTGCGCGGTCTGGATCTGCCTGGTCAGCGAGGCGTAGATCTTCGCGACCGTGGCCGGGTCGAGCAGCGCGTAGGCGTCTTCGCCGCGGCGGACCGCTTCGCCGAGCAGCGTCTCGAGGCGCGGATCGACGGTGATCACCGAGAGCAAGCCGTTCTCGGCGTACTCGGCGCAGATGTGGCGCGCCATCGCCGCGCGCACGCGCTCGGTCAGGTAGTCGATGTCCTTCGAGGCGCGGGCGCCGTCGGCGAGGTTCTCGAGGATCAGCAGCAGGTTGCGGATCGGGATCCGCTCGCGCAGGAGGTTCTGCAGGACGCGCTGGATCTCGCCGACGGTGAGCAGGTTCGGGACGAGCTCGTCGACGACGACCGGATAGTGCTGCTTGACGTTGTCGAGCAGCGCGCTCGTCTCCTGACGGCCCAGCAGATCGGGCGCGTGCGTCTTGATGATCTCGGTCAGGTGCGTCGCGATCACCGAGGTCGGATCGATCACCGTGAATCCGGCCATCTCGGCGTCGCCGCGCGCGCTCTCCGCGATCCAGACCGCCGGCAGGCCGAAGGCCGGCTCGGTCGTCGGGATCCCGTCGACGCCGGCGATCGCGCTGCCGGGGTTCATCGCGAGCAGTCGCGAGACCATCACCTCGGCGCGCGTCACCTCGAGGCCGTAGATCTTCGCGACGTACGTCGAAGGCTTGAGCTGCAGGTTGTCGCGGACGCGGATCGGCGGGACCACGATCCCGAGCTCGCGCGCCGCATGGCGGCGGATCATCGTGATCCGCTCGAGCAGGTCGCCGCCCTGCGAGACGTCGACGAGCGGGATGAGGCCGAAGCCGATCTCGAGCTCCATCGGGTCGTACGCCAGCAGCGGGACGACGGATTCGGCCGGCTTCACCGCGGTCTGGCCGCCGGCCGCGGCGACCGCGTTCGGCGCGGCCTTCCCTGCCGCCGTCGCGCCCTTCGCCGTTCCCGCTTTGGATTGCGCGCGGCCGCGCACGAATAGCGCGAGCACGATCGCCGCCATCAGGAACATCGCCCACGCGGGGAGCCCGAACATCCCGAAGAGCACGAGCAGCACGCCGGCGATCAGCAGCGCGCGAGGCTCTTGCACGAGCTGGCGCGAGAGATCGTGGCCGAACGAGCCTTCCGAGGCGGCGCGGGTGACGATGATGCCGGTCGCGGTGGAGATCAGCAGCGCCGGGATCTGGGTGACGATCCCTTCGCCGATCGTCAGGAGCGTGAAGCGCTGCAGCGCTTCGACCAGCGACATCCCCTGCTGGAAGATCCCGATGACGAAGCCGCCGATGATGTTGACGAAGACGATGATGACCGCGGCGATCGCGTCGCCGCGCACGAACTTCGAGGCGCCGTCCATCGCACCGTAGAAGTCGGCGGCGCGCTGGATGTCCTTGCGGCGCTGCCGCGCCTCCGCTTCGGTGATCAGCCCGGCGTTGAGGTCGGCGTCGACGGCGAGCTGCTTCCCGGGCATCGCGTCGAGCGTGAAGCGCGCCGCGACCTCGGCGACGCGCCCGGCACCGTTCGTGATGACGACGAACTGGATGACGATGAGGATCGCGAAGATCACGAGCCCGACGGCGTAGTTCCCGCCGACGACGACGTTGCCGAACGCTTCGATCACCTGTCCGGCGTAGCCGTGCAGCAGGATCGAGCGCGTCCCCGTGATGTTCAGCGAGAGCCGGAACAGCGTGACGATCAGCAGCAGCGTGGGGAAGACGCTGAACGAGAGCGCGTTCTCGGTGTAGAGCGTGACGAGCAGGATCACCAGCGCGAGCGTGATGTTCGTCGAGAGCAGCAGGTCGAGGACCCACGGCGGCACGGGGACGATCATCAGCACGACGAGGATGACCGAAGCCGCGGCCACCCAGGCATGGGCGGTCGAGGCGAGGCGGTCGAGCAACCCGGGGCGCGCCGAGGCGGCCGTTGCCACTAGCTCACGGTCTCCAACTTACAAGGTTCATCGGCGAAAACGAGGCGCGGCGTAAGCGGCAAGCGCCGGCCCTTTACAGGAGACGCGCCCCCCGCCCGCATAGGTCAGCCCGGGAATGGCGATCAGGAACGAAGCGATGCGCACCGGCTCCCTGCCGCCCGGGGAGCGGCTCTACCGCGGCCGCTCCTCGACCGAGCGCCGCGCCGACCGCCGCGCACGCTTGCTCGCGGTCGGGCTCGAGCTGTTCGGCACCCGCGGCTTCCCGAAGACGACGATCCCGCTGATCTGCAGCAACGCCGGCGTCACGGCGCGGCATTTTTACGAAGAGTTTGCATCCCGCGAGGCCCTGCTCAGCGCCGTCTACGAGCAGATCGCCGATGCGGCGAACGAGCGGGCGATCGACGCCCTGCGGCAGATGCAGCTCACCGTGCGGGAGCGGATCCGCGCGAGCAACGCCGGGTTCTTCGGCTACCTCACCAGCGACCCGCGCATCGCCCGCATCTACGCCCTCGAGACCTCGGGGATCAGCCATGCGATGGAGATGCTGCGTCTTGCGAAGCGTGAGGCCCTCGCCGAGAAGCTGACCCGCGCGATGCACTACCTGGAGAACCGCGGGGTGCTGCGCGGCCTCGACAGCCGGCTGATCGCCGCCGCGATCGGGAGCGCGGCGCGCGACCTCGTCACCGAATGGGTCCTCGCCGACCAGCGCCCCTCGATCGACACGATGGTCGACACCGTCGCCACGATCTGGATCCGCGTCCTCGAGCTCGACCGCTTCGAAGTCGAACTTACGTGACTTCAGCCTGCGGCTCTTCCAACTTTTCGCTTGGGCGGACCGCAGCGAAGCGAGGACCGCGAAGGCTTCGCGCTAGCGAAGCCACCAGCGAAGCGAGCACCGTGACGGGTTCAGCCGGAGGCTGAACCCTCGACCCAGGTGATCAGCTCGTCCCACGCTTGCATGAGCTGTGCGTACGAGGAGCGGGTTTGGGGGTAGCGCGGATCGTCGGACCAGGCGTCGACGTGCTGCGCGCCCGTCGCGACGCGCCCGCGGTAGAGCTCGCTCTTGCCGGCGGCGGCGATCATGCGGCCGTAGGGCTCGTGATGGATCTTCGGCGGCAAGAGGTGATCGTACTCGGCGGCGACCTCGATCAGCTTGCAGCGGATCGCGCCGGTATTGGCGTAGCGCGTGACGCGTGCGGCGATCTCGGGCGAGCGGTCGAAGCGCCAGTCGGCGAGGTGGCGCGCCCAGTTCTCGGCGGGACGCGGATCATCGACGTCGCCGTAAGCGATCGAGGTCTGCGGATCCAGATGCACCGCGTGCAGCCACGCGGTGAGGTGCCAGTACGTGAAGAGGTTCCGCTGGTAGAGCGAGGCGCCGCCGTCGCTCGCGACGACGTCCGGCGGGAAGCCGAGGCTGATCAGGCGCTCGGGCTCGCCGGCGCGCATCGCGGCGAGCGCGGCGAGCAGCGGGCGCAGCGGGTTGTGCTCGACCGTCCAGAGCGCGGGGTTCCAAGCCAGCGCGCCGGCGAACGCGTCGCTCTCCTCGATCGCACGGCGCACTTCGTAGCCGCCGTTGGAGAGCCCGATCGCGTACACCAGCTCCGGCTCGCGGCCGCGCGCGTCGGCGATCGTCTGCTGCGCTCGCGCCGTGATCTCGAGCATCTCGCGGACCCAGCGCTCGAGCAGATGCCCGCGCGCGTGCTGCCAGAACGCGATGCTCCGGCCGTCGGGGAGAAAGAAGCGCGGCAGCGCGGTTCCTTCGGTCTGGAACGACATCCCGGGCGCGAGCAAGGCGACGCCGTCGCCGTTGCCTTTGTTCCCGCACGCGTAGGCATAGCCGCGCGCGAGCAGCGGATCGGAAAAGATGCGGTCGGATGCGAGCTCCGTGCGCTGCCCCGGACATCCCGCGACCACGAGCCGGCCGTTCCAGCGCTCCGGGATGCGCAGCACGAAGCGCTCCGCTTCCCACAGCGAGTCGCACACGAAGCGGCCCGGGATCGGCTCGGGCGGGGCGACGGCGGCGCGCGGCGTGATCTCGGCGCGCTCGGCTTCGGCGAAGGCGAGCGAACCGAACGGCGCGAGCGGGCCGAACGGGCTCGTCACGCCCGGCGGGAGCGGTACGACCGCCGGCGGGAACGACGGCGTCGCGATCGAGCGAAGGTCGGGGACGTCGAGCGCGATCATGCGAGCGCGGTCATCGCAGCGGTCGAACGAGCGGCGCGCCCGGGAACGCCACGGGCGCCGCACGTGCGGCGCCCGTGGTGCTCGGCACGGTCTCGGTCAGAACGGATAGAGATCGTGCGGCGTGAACTTGTAGCTGAGCGAGAGCAGGATCTCGTCGAACCGAACGTTGTCCGGCGGCGAGACCGTGTCGGCGCAGCGGCAGCCCTTGAAGTTCAGGTCGACGGCGCTGACCGTGATCCGCGGCGAGAGCACCTTCACCACGCCGAACGAGGTGACGTTGTACTGCTCGATCGAGGACTCGGCGCGGAACAGCGCGGTCGCGCGCTCGTAGCCGGCGATCCAGATCAGCGTCGGGTCGTGATGCGTCGGGAGCTTCATGTTGATCGAGTACGGATACTCGAACTGGCTCCCGGTGTATGCGCCGAGACCGTCGAGCGCGTAACCGGCCGGCGGCGGGAAGCCGCGCGGCACGTACTTCGCGTCGGCGCCGATGCTGAAGATCGGGCCGATGAGCGAGCGCGGGCCGAACGACCACGTCGCGCCGAACCCGTAGCCGTGCTCGTCGATCGCCGCCGGGTTGTGGACCTGCCCGGCGCAGACCGTCTGGTTCAGGCAGAGCCCGGTGACGTCCTCACGCTCGTGGTCGAAGTAGTAGAGCCGCGTGCTGACGTAGTGCGTCGCGGCGAAGTTGACCCCCGCGGTGTCGGTGCGATCCTGGATGTCGCCCGTCACCAGACTGATCCCCGGCTGCAGAATGCGCCCCAGCGCGAAGTCGAAGTTGCTGTGGTTGTAGTACAGCGCCCACTGCTTGTCGAGGCCGAGCGTCACGCCGTAGTTGACGCGGAGGTCGTTCGCCACGGGGTGGTCGCTGGTGTAGGCGACGGGGAAGCGTCCCGCCGGGGCCGGGGCCTGCGCGTCGCTCGTGCCGTTCGCGAAGAACGTCGGATCGACTTCGAAGGTCATGTGCTTGAAAATGTCGTCGGCGTACGCCGGGGCGCACGCCAGCGTTCCGAACAGCACGGCGGCAAACGCCGAGCTCACAAACGCTCGAAGTGAAAAACGTCGCGTCATCGGTTCTCCTTACACGCGGACTGCGAGTCCGCCGGCCGCCCCGCCTCCAAAGGCTCGAGCACGGCCCGGACCCATTGTGAAGAAACCTACCATGCGACAAACGAGATTGTCAAAGATTCCGTTTCAGAGGGCTCCGCCGCGGACCCGCTTGACGGCGCCGGCGAGACCCCCGGGGACGAACAGGACGAGCACGATGAACAGCGCGCCGAGGATGAACAGCGGCTGCGAGAGCGGCACCCGCAGGATCGGCGGGAGCGCCTGCAGCGCGGGCGCGTTGGCCAGTCCGATCAGCCGAAAATCGAGGTACTCGTAGACCACGCCGCCGAGCACGGCGCCCCACAGCGTCGCGACGCCGCCGAGGACCACCATCACCAGCAGCGAGAGCGTGAAGTCCGCCGTCGTCACCTGCGGGTTCGCCCCGCCCTGCAGCAGCAGGTAGACCACGCCGGCGGCCGAGGCCAGAAACGCCGACAGCACGAAGGCGCCGAGCTTGTACAGGTACGGGTTGAGCCCGAGTACCGTGACGCGCCGCTCGTTCTCGCGGATCGCCTGCCAGACGCGGCCCGGCCGCGAGTTCACCGCCCACCACGCGACGACGTAGGTTACGGCGAGGAACACCAGCGCGATCCAGTACAGGTTGTGCGTGTTCGCGACGCCGATCAGCCCCGCGGGGAGCGCGTCGCTCCCGAGCGCGAGACCTTCCTCGCCGCCGGTCAGTCCGAACGGGTTCTGCAGCACGAGGATCGAGCCGGCCTGGGCGAAGGCCAGCGTAACCATCGCGAAGGGGATGTCGCGCATCCGCAGGCACACCGCGCCGAGCGCCAGCGGCAGGACGAGCGCGACGAGGGCGGTGAGCGCGATCGCCGGGACGAGCCCGAGATGCCAGCGCGCGAGCGCGATCGCCGTGACGTAGACGCCCGTCGCGAAGTACAATGCGTGGCCGAACGAGAGCAAGCCGACGTAGCCGAAGACGAGATCGTAGGTGAGCGCGAGCGCGCCGAACACGAAGCACAGCCCGAGCAGGTTCAGCGTCCCGGGCGAGGAGAGCGGACCGTCGAACAGCCCCGGGATCGTCACGCCGGCGAGCGGGAACAGCGCGAAGAGCAGCAGCGCCGCGAGCACCGCGGCGGGCCGCAGCCGCGCGGTCATGCGGAAGCCCCGGAGAGCCCGCCGGGCCGGATCAGCAGCACCAGCGCCAGCAGCAGCACGACCGCGAAATCGCCGACCCCCGCGGCGCCGTAGAAGTTCAAGAACTGCTGCAGCACGCCGACCAGGATCGCCGCGACCGCCGAGCCCGTCACCGAGCCGAGCCCGCCGATCACCACGACGATGAACGCGAAGATCAGCATCGTGGTCCCGCGCACCGGGTCGATCGTGCCGTAATACGCGCCGGCGAGGACGCCGGCGAGCCCGGCCGCCATCCCGCCGATCGCGAAGACCAGCGTGAACGCGCGCTGCACGTCGATCCCCAGCGCCTGCACCATCGCGCGGTTCTCGACGCCGGCGCGGACGATGAGCCCGAAACGCGTGCGCCGCAGGAAGAACAGCAGCAGCGCCAGCACCGCCGCGGCGGCGACGATCGTCAGCAGCCGCGTGTTCGGGACGTTGGCCCCGAGGATCGCCGTCGTGCTCTCCATCCACGGCGGAAGGACGAGCTGCACCGGATCGGTCCCGAACCCGCCCTCCACCAGCGCCAGCGTGGCGAGCGCGAGCCCCACCGTCACCAGCACCTGCCCGACGTGCCGCGCATACAGCGGACGGATCAGCACGATCTCGGCGAGCGCGGCGAACGCGCCGCCTACGGCGATCCCCACCGCGACCGAGAGCAGCCACTGCCCCCACGTTCCGGTGCCGATCGAGCGCGACGCGATCCAGCCCGCGTAGGCGGCGACCGTGAAGAACGCGCCGTGCGCGAAGTTCAGCACGCGCATCAGCCCCCAGATCAGCGAGAGCCCCGCGGCGACCAGAAAGTAGAGCGCGCCGAGCCCGAGACCGGTGACGAGCAGCAACGCGACGGTGCTCACCGCTTCAGTGACCTCCGGCGGCCGCGAGGCCGAGGTAGCGGCGCGCCAGCGCCGGGTCGTTCATCAGCTCGTCGACGTCGCCGGTGAACGCGACGCGTCCTTGGTCGAGCACGATCGCGTCGCGCACGAGCCGGTGTGCGACGCTGAGGTTCTGCTCGACCAGCACGATCGTCGCGACGTCGGCGGCGCGCCGCAGCGCGTCGACGACTTGCCGGACGACGAGCGGCGCGAGGCCTTTCGTCGGCTCGTCGATCAGCAGGATGCGGTTGTCGGCGTTGAGCAGCGCGCGCGCCAGCGCGACCATCTGCTGCTGGCCGCCGGAGAGTGTCCCCGCCTTCTGCCGCGCGCGCGTCTTCAGCTCGGGGAAGAGCTCGTGCACCAAGTCGTAGCGCGGCTCACCGCCGCGTTCCGCCAGGCGCAGGTTCTCCTCGACGGTGAGCCCGGCGAAGACGTCGCGATCTTCGGGGACGTAGCCGGCGCCGCGGCGCACGATCGCGTGCACCGGAAGACGCACCGTCTCTTCGCCGGCGAGCCGGATCGAGCCGGTGCGCGGGACAAGGCCGAGGACGGCGCGCAGCGTCGTCGTTTTGCCGACGCCGTTGCGCCCGAGCAGCCCCGTGATCCCGCCCTCCCGCACGGCGAACCCGACGCCCTGCAAAATGTGCGAGCCGCCCAGCCGGACGTCGACGTCCGCGAGCTCGAGCAGCGGGGCGCTCAGAGCGGATCTCCCAAGTACGCGGACTGCACCGTCTCGTCGGCGATCACGCGCTCCGGGACGTCGATCGCCAGGAGCCGGCCGTGGTGCATCACCGCCATCCGGTCGGCGAGCTGCAGCACGAGGTCCATGCGGTGCTCGACCATCAGCACGGTGACGTGCTGCTCGCGGTGGATGCGGCGGATCAGCTCCATCATCTCGGGGACGTCCTCGACCGCCATCCCGGCCGTCGGCTCGTCGAGGAGCGCGACGGCGGGTTCGCCGCACAGCAGGATCGCCAGGTCGAGCTTGCGTTTCTCGCCGTGCGAGAGCGAGGCCGCGACGGCGCGCGCGCGGGTGCCGAGACCGACGGCGTCGAGCGCTTCGTGCGCGAGCGCCAGCGCTTCCGGATCGCGCTCGGCGAGCTTCCAGAATCTCGCCCGAGCCGCCGTGAAAAGCGCGCGCCGCGAGCCGGACGTTCTCGATCACCGTGAGCGCCGGGAAGATGCTCGAGGTCTGGAACGTGCGGCCGAGGCCGAGTCGCGCGCGGGCGTACGGCGGTGCGTGCGTGACGTCGTGCTCGCCCAGCGCGATGCTCCCGGACGTCGCGCGCGCGACGCCGGAGAGCAGGTTGAACAGCGTGGTCTTCCCGGCGCCGTTCGGGCCGATGATGACGAGGAACTCGCCCGCGATCACCTCGAGCGAGACGTCCTCGACGATCGTGACGCCGCCGATGCGCAGACCGAGCCCCGCTGTGCGGAGAGCGCGACGGAGTTCCGCCGTGCTCACCGCATCACTTGAACGGGTGCGGCGGCGGCGCGACCGCCTGACGCGGGATCGTGCGCAGCAGGTGCGGCGCGGCGGCGGGACCGGTGCCGCTGAGCTTCGCGACGAACATCGGCTGCAGCATCGCGTGATCGCTCGCGCGGATCTCCTGCTGGCCCTTCGGCGCGTCGAAGGTCCAGTTCTCGAGCGCGGAGATCATCTTGCCGACGTCGTCGCCGTCGGCTTTCTCGACCGCGTGCACGATCATCTCCGCCGCGACGAAACCGTCGGGGTCGAACAGATCGGGCACCTTCCCGTTCTTCTTCAGCGCGGCAAGGAGATAAGCGTTGACCTTGTTGTGCGGCGCTTCGGCGAAGTAGTGCGAGAGGAACGTGATCTTCGTCCCCGCCGCGCCGAGCAGCGGGTACGACGCGCGCTGATCGAGCCCGGTGACGACCTTCGTCGTGTCCATCACGCCGGCGTCCTCGAGCGACTTGAACATCGCGCCCGCCGTCGCGCCGGCGAACGCCGGGAACAGCAGGTCGGGATGCATGTCCTTGATCTTCTGCGCGAACGGCGTGAAGTCGTTGGCATTCAGCGGCGCGAGGACCGAGTCGACGCTCGCGCCTTCGCCGCCGAGGACGATCCGCACCGCCGCGACGTTGGCCTGTCCGAACGCCGAGTCCTGAGCGTAGACGACGACCTTCTTGCCGCGCATGTTGCTGCCGACGATCGTCCCGGCCGTCAGGATGTCCTGATACGTCTGGCGCCCCGAGCGGAACGTGTTGCGGTTGTTGCCGGTGACGGCGTCGGCGGCGGCCGGACCGGAGATGAACAGGATGTTGTTCTCTTTCGCCACCGGCGCCATCTGCAGCGCGACGCCCGAGGCGGTCGAGCCCGCGACGATCTTGTAGCCCTGGCCGATCAGATCTTTGGCGGCGGCGACGGCCTTCGCCGGATCGCCCCCGTCGTCGCGCTCGGCGATCTCGATCTTGTGCCCGCCGGCGCTCCCGGTGCCGTGCGTCGCGTAGTCGAGCCCGACCTGGAACCCCTCGGCGTACTGCGCGCCGTACGATCCCAGGAGCCCCGTCTTCGAATAGATCAGCGCCACCTTGACCGGCGCCTTGCCGGCCGCCGGGACCGGCGCGACCGTGCCGAGCGCGGCGACGGCGAACGCGAGTGACGATGCGGCCGCGAACCGCACGAAGACTCCTCGACTCTGCAAAGCTGCCTCCAAACGACGTGACGAATGCGTGCCGGGAAGTCCGACAAACGCGCTTTCCTCACCCGCGAGGACCGATCCCTTCGCTCACCGCGTTCTCATCCGCATACAAGGCGCGGGCGCGCGCGCAGCGCGTATGATGGTAGGGAATCATCGCTTGAGAAGGGACGGTCGACGATGAGACTTCGGAATCGCATCCCTGCCACGGCGGCCGCGCTGGCGGCCTGCGCGGTGCTGACGGCACCACTCGCCGCGCCGGCGCAAGCGCCGCCGCCCCCCGCTCCGGCCCCGTCGTACGCGCACGCGTTCGCGCGCGATCCGTTCCCGTACGCGCAGCCCGTCGCCGTCCGCGGCGGGCCCCACCATCGGCGCCACCACCGCGGCGGCCCGGGCTATCGCGCTCCGGGATACGGCTACGGGGCGTATGCGTATCCGGGATACGGCTATCCGGTCTACGGCTATCCATATTACGGCTATCCGTATCCGGGCTGGTACGGCGGTCCGTACCTCAGCGTGGGGATCGGCTTCCGTTTCGGCGGCTGCTGCTACGGCCGCTTCGGGGGCCGCCGGCGCTAGCGGGTCGGCGGCACGGCGCGCGCAACGGGCGCGCATGACGGGCGCCGGGCGGTCGACGTCCTACGCGGGCAGCGGCTCGATACGGAAGACCTCGGCGAACCGGGACAGCAGCTCGGGCCGGCCGGTGATCTGAACGAGGCCGTGGGCGAGCGCGTCGTTCGCCGACACCTCGCCGGCCATCAAAGCGCGGATCCCGGGACCGGCGTCGATCGTCAGATCGGCGTCGGGGGGCGCGCCCGCCGCGACCTCGACGCGCCCGCCGGCGACGCGCGCGTGAAGTGCGATCTCGCCGACCCGCAGCGCGAAGGTCGCGCGCAATCCGCGCGCGTCGGCGGCGTGAAAGGTCGTCCGCAGCGCCGTGATGAGGGAGTCCTGCGTGACCGTCTCGCCCGGACGCGGGTCGCCGAGCGCCTTCGCGCCCCAGCGCCCGATCGCGTCCACGACCCCTTCGAGCTCCGCCCCGTAGGCCGTCATCTCGTAGACGACGCCGCGCTCGGGACGCGGCAGCAGGCGCCGGCGGACGATTCCCGCCCCCTCGAGCTCCTTCAGCCGCGCGGTGAGGACGTTGCTCGGGATCCCCGGGAGTCCCCGGAGCACGTCGGTGAAGCGCTTCGGCCCGACCAGCAGATCGCGCACGATCAGGAGCGACCAGCGCTCGCCGATGATTTCGACCGCCCGGGAAAACCCGCAGTATTGCCCGTAGGACCGAACCTTCACGCTTGCCATGGTATCATAAAGACCACTTCCTGTACATAACTTGCTTTTAGCAAGTCGCGGTCCTTCCTGCGGGTTAGCCCACCGCCGGTTACGCGATCGTCTTCTCCTTCAGCTTGTAGACGAACGCGATGATCTGGGCGACGGCGGCGTAGAGGTCCGGCGGGACGGGTGAGTCCAGCTCGACCTTCGCGTAGAGCGTGCGCGCGAGCGCCGGGTTCTCGAGGATCGGCACGTTGTGCTCTTTCGCCAGCTCGCGAATGCGTTTCGCGATCAGGTCCGCACCTTTGGCGGTGAGAACGGGTGCGTCCATCTTCAGCTCGTCCCACTCGAGCGCGACCGCGTAGTGCGTCGGGTTCGTCACGACGACCGTCGCCTTCGGGACGGCGGCCATCATCCGCTTGCGCGCCATCGCGCGCTGCCGCTGCTTGACCGCCGCGCGCGCTTCCGGGTTCCCGTCGGACTGCCGGTGCTCGTCCTTGACCTCGGTCTTGGTCATCTTGAGCGAGTCTTCTAGCCGCCGCCGCTCCCACACGTAGTCGATGATCCCGACGACCAGCAGCAGGATGCCGACCCGGATCCCGATCCCGAAGACGATGCCCTCGACCGCCAGCACGACGTCGTGCGGCGAGGCGTGCGCGAGCGCATAGAGCATCGTCAGGTTGTCCTTGATCCCGAGCCAGCAGATCAGGATGACGACCGCGAGCTTCAGCACCTGCTTGGCGAGATGCACGATGGTCTGCTTCGAGAAGAACACGCGCTGCAGGCCGGTGAGCGGGTTCAGCTTCCCCAAGTTCGGCGTCAGCAGCTTCGGCGCGAACAGGAACCCGAACTGCAGCACGTTCGCCAGCACCGCCAGCGTCAGCGCCGCGAGGAAGGCGGTCCCGAGCAGCGGCGCGTACGGCATTCCGGCGCGCACGAACATCCCGCCGATCGACCGAATCGTGAAGTCGTCGCGCGTCCCCGCGTGGGTCAGCGCGACGGCGAACGCCTGCGTCGCCGAGCCGATCGTCGTCATGAACCCGACGTGCAGCACGAGGATGAGCGCGATAAAGATCGCCGCGCCGCCGATGTCCTGCGAGCGCGGAACCTGCCCGCGCTCGCGCGCCTCGCGTTTGCGTTTGGCTGTGGGTTTCTCTGTCGCGTCGGGACGAGCCATGGTTCAGGGCGTCGGGCTCGGCGAAGGCGTGGCGACGACCTGCATCGCCCGCAGCACGGCATCCGTCTGCCGGAACGACGCATCGAGCAGCGACGGGAACACCGCGCCGACGAGCGGCATGGTGACGATCAGCATCGCCAGCCCGACCCCGATCTGGAGCGGGAAGCCGACGACGAACACGTTCATCTGCGGCGCGACCTTCGCCATCAGCCCCAGCGTGACGTTGACCAGAAAGAGCGCGACCGCGACCGGCGCCGCGATCTCGAACACGATGAAGAGCGCCTGCGTGAAGAACCGCACCAGATCGCCCGCCAGCAGATCCGGCGCCGCCGCATACGGCAGCTGCACGAGCTGGAACGACCGCGCCATCCCGGCGATCAACGCATGGTGCCCGTTCGCCGCGAGATACAGCAGCGTGGTCAGCGCGAGCTGAAACTCACCGATCACCGTGACCGTCTGCGAGGTCTGCGGGTTGATGATGTTGACGATCGCAAAGCCGATCTGCGTGTCGATGATCTCCCCGGCGAACTGGATCCCGGTAAAGATCAGAAACGACACGAACCCGAAGACGAGCCCCACGAACACCTGCGCCGCGATCGCCACCGTCAGCGCCCCCAAGCCCAGCACCGGCATCTCCGGCACGGTACGCACGACGACGAACGCCAGCAACAGCGCCAACCCGAACTTCAGCAGCCGCGGAATCTGCGTCTGCGAGAAAATCGGCACGACGGTGAGCATCGCCCCGAGCCGCACGAGCACGAGGATCATCGTCTCGAACCGCCCCTGGCTGAGCCCGAAGAGATCCCACGCTCCGGTCATTGGATGAAGCCCGGTATCCCCGCAAACACGCGCGTCGTGAAATCCGTCAGCAACGCCAGCATGAACGGGCCGAACAGTAAAATCGCCAGCGCAACGACCACGATCTTCGGAATGAACGCCAGCGTCGGCTCCTGAATCTGCGTAACCGCCTGAAACACGGAAATGACCAGCCCCGTCACCAGCCCCAACAGCAGAGCCGGCGCACACACCAGCAGCGCAATGACGATCGCTTCCCGCCCAAGCGAGAGTGCCGACGCATACGTCACGAGACCGCAGCTCCTATGGACGCGCGAAGCTCACCATACCACGTGCGACTTCCAGCCATCATGACATCACGCCACGAACGGACCCGGCAAAGAAAAGGGCCACGCCACGATGGTGCCGGGCGCCGGGGGAGCGACAGTGTCGCGCGGGGGCGTCGTCGCGGAGCGGGAGCGCACGGATGCGCGGAGCGACGCGGCGCCGAGCGACCGGAGCGCAGGATGCGCGCAGGGAGCGTCCCCCGCGCGACACTGTCGCTCCCCCGGCGCCAACCCCCAACCGCCATTAGTGGAAGCTCGCAAACAAGGAAGCCACGGTGAGATTCCACCCATCCACCAACAGAAAGATGAGGATCTTGAACGGCAAGGAGATCGTGACCGGCGGCAGCATCATCATCCCCATCGACAAGAGCACCGAAGCCACCACCATGTCGATGACGATGAACGGAATGTAGATCGCGAACCCGATCTGAAACGCCGTCTTCAGCTCGCTGATCACGAACGCCGGCAGCAGCAAGTAGGTCGGAACGTCGGACTGCTTCGCCGGCCGCGGCTCCTTGGTGAGCGAGTAGAATAGCGCGATGTCCTTCTCGCGCGTCTGCCGGAACATGAACCCGCGCAGCGGCGTCGCCGCCCGGTCGACCGCCACTTTCTGGGAGATCTTGTTCCCGAGGTACGGCTGCAGCGCGTTCTTGTTGATGTCCTGGATGACGGGGTTCATCACGAAGAAGGTCAGCAGCAGCGAGAGCCCGACCAGCACCTGCGTCGGCGGAACCGTGTTCGTCCCCAGCGCGGTGCGGACGAACGAGAGGACGATGACGATCCGGGTGAAGGACGTCATCAGCACGAGGATCGTCGGCGCGAGCGTGAGGACCGTCAGCAGCAGCAGGATCTGCAGCGACATCGCGACGTCGGAGGGCTTGGTCGCCGGGGTGACGCCGATGTTGACGTGAGGAATCGGAATCGTCGGCGCGGTCGGCCCCGGGACGCCCTGGGCAAGCGCGGGCACGGCGAACGACGCGACGGTCAGCACGGCGGCGGTCGCGGCGAGGACGGTGAGGAGACGTCGATTCACGGTCGTTTGCGGATCGTTTGCAGCAGGCGGAGCACCGCGTCGCGCTGCTCCCCGAGCGCCTTCCGTTGCGTCTCGATGTAGGGTTCGACGACGTCGGCAGGGACGTCGGCGATATGGGTCACTCCGGCGGATCCTCCGCCTATCAGGAAGTATCGGTCGCCGACCTTCACGACGTGAACGGCGCTGTGCTGCGAGACGGCGGTCGACTCGACCAGCGTCACGAGGCGGCGGGCGGTTCCCGCGACGATCCGCCCGCGGTTCAGCGTGCGGACCACGTACGTCAGGCCCAGCAGGACCAGGGCGACGATCGCGAGCGCCCAGACCGCCTGGAACAGAAAGCCGGCGTTGCTCAAACTTTGTCGACGACCGGGTTCAGCTCGCTGATCTTGACCGCGAACTTGTCGTCGACCACGACCACCTCGCCGCGCGCGATGAGGATGTTGTTGACGTAGAGGTCGATCGGCTCGGTGGCGAGCTTGTCGAGCTCGAAGACGCTCCCGGTCTGCATCGAGACGACCTCGCGCAGCGAGAGCTCCGTCTGGCCGAGCACGGCCGAGATCTCGAGCGGAACGTCGTGGACGAGATCGAGGTTCGCATGGCCCGGCGCCGCGGGGCGGACCGGGGTCGGCTGCATCGGCTGGAACGCGACCGAATGGCCCTCTTCGACGTGGGCGCGCCGCGAGGCGTGAGCGGCGCCGACGCGCTGCGGCTCGGGCGGCGGCGGCGCGACTTGCACGCCCGGGTCGAGCCGGTGCTGCGCGAGGACGTCGAAGTCGATCCCGAGCGTCGTCGTGAAACCGTCGCCGAGGTCGAGCTCGGCGCTGAACGTCGCGAAGGGAGGCGCGGGGAACGCCGCCGCGTCGCCGGCGACCAGCGACTCGATCCCGTTCGTGCCGTGCTGCGACTCCGTCGCGAGCCGCTCGGCCATCGTGCTCGAGATCTGGGCGACCGTCTCCGCGACGATCGAGAGCTGCATCGCGTCGAGCTCGCCGCCGTCGCCGGGGGTGCCCAGCATCAGCTCGACCAGCCGGGCCAGATCGCGCTTCGGATACCGGGTGACGAACGAGAGATCGGCCGAGGGCAGCCGGGTGACCGTCGCGACCGCGTCGACGTCGACGCGAATCGAGGCGTCGCTCTCGGTGCGCATCGACGGACCGGCGGTGACCGTGCGGCCCGCGAGCGGGCCGAGCACGCTCGCGGCGGCGGCGAACATCGCGTCCGCCAGCGGACGCAGGTTGTCTGACACGTTAATCCTCGCTCTCGACGACACGGCTCACGCGTACGGCGAGCTTGTCACGGTTGACACCCGGGAACACTTTGAACTTCTCGCGCTCGTTGACCGTCGCGCTCAGCGGCTCCGAGACCGCCTTGTCGAACAGGATCAGATCGCCGGGCTGGAGCGCGATCAGATCGCGCAGCGAAACGACGGTCTTGCCGAGCTCGACGCGCACGTCGACCGGCGCGCGCTCGACGTTGCGCGCGAGCTGGACGATGTCGTGCTCCGTCATCCCGCGACCGGCCACCACGCTCGGCGACCACTGGAAGTCGGAGAGCTGCGGCCCGATCGACTGCAGCACGAGGTACGGCAGGCAGAAATTCATCACGCCGGTCATGTCGCCGACCTTGAGCTCGCAGGTGACGAAGGCGACGATCTGGTCGAGCGGGATGATCCGCGGGATGAACTGCGGGTTCGAGTCGAGCGCTTCGATCTTCAGCGAGAGCGTGAGCAGGTAGTTCCACGACTCGCGGTAGCTGTTGAGCATCCGCGCCATGAAGCGCTGCATCAGCGTCCGCTCGATGTCGGTCAGATCGCGAAGCTTCTGCGGGTACCAGCCCGGGCCGCCGAGGAGCCGGTCGATGATCGAGAAGACGAGGTTGAGATCGACCTGCACGATCCCCGAGCCCGGCAGCGGGTCCATCGAGAAAATCGAGAGGATCGACGGGATCCCGATCGATGCGATGAAGTCGCCGTAGCTGATCTGCTCGATCGAGACGATCGTCGCCTCGACGCGCGTGCGCAGGTAGACCGAGAGCGAGTTGTTCAGCAGCCGCGTGAAGTTGTCGTGCAGCGTCTTCAGCGTTTGGAGCTGGTTCGTGCTGAACTTGTCGAGCCGCTTGTTGAACCGGAAGTCGAACGACTTGATCTTCCGAATGTCCGGCGTCGTGATCTCGGGCGCCGCGAGCTGGTTGACCAGCTCGTCGATCTCTTCTTGCGAAAGGATGCTCATTCTAACGGCGCTCCGCCCCCGGCTCCGCGCCCGCCACGCGTTGCGTGGGGCCCCCCGTCCGACCTCGCAATGGACGTGTCGGCGTGGCGCGATGCTGCTGCGCTCGGTCCGCCGCCAAGGCTGCCTGCGCTGCGGATCGCTGCGCTCGGTCCGTGGCGGTGAGTGGTGGTGGCGTCATTCATGCTTTCTTCGTTCGACTCTGCCGGGGCGTCTTTGCCGCTGAGGATCACGATGTCGACGCGGCGGTTCTGCTGGCGGTGGGCGGCGCTGTCGTTCGCGACGCGCGGGCGGTACTCGCCGTAGCCGGCGAACGAGATGCGGGTCGGGACGATGCGATCGCGCTCGACCAGGTAGCGGGTGACGCCGGTCGCGCGCGCGGCCGAAAGCTCCCAGTTCGTCGGATACGAGGCGGTGGCGATCGGAACGTCGTCGGTGTTGCCCTCGACGCGGACGTCGTTGCGGACCGCGACGATCTGCGCGCCGACGACGTCGAGCAGCCGCTTCGTCTCCGGACGGAGCTGCGCCGAGCCCGAGTCGTAGTACGCCTTGTCGCTGAGCAGCGTGATCACCAAACCTTGCGTGTCGATCCGGGTCTGGACCTTCGACTGCAGGCGCTGCTCGGCGATGTAGCGGTCGAGCCGCGCCTTCACCTCGACGAGGTTCGCCAGGACCGCTTCGTCGTCGAGACGCGACTGCTCGGTGAGCCCGCGCGCCTTGCCGAGGTTTCCGGTCCCGGGCGGCTGGTTCAGCGCGTCGGTCCCGCTGAACCCGCCGGAGATCGCCGTCGCCAAGCGCTCGAACTTCACGCGCGAGATCGTCGAGATCGCGAACAGGATGATGAACAGCGCGAGCAGCAGCGTGATCATGTCGGCATACGTGAGCAGCCAGCGCATCATCCCGGCGCTCTCCAAGTGATCGCGTCCCTGCAAGCGCCGCAGTCGCGACCGGCTCTCGCCGCCCGTCACGGACACGTGCTAGGCGCCTGCAAACTCGGGCTCGGGCTCCGCGACCGCGCCGCCCGCTTCGACATCGGGCTCGCGCTCGGCCGGATCGAGGAAGGCGTGGAGCTTCTCCTCCAGCAGACGCGGGTTGTCCCCGGCCTGGATCGAGAGGATCCCTTCGATCATGATCTCGCGCAACAGGAGCTGCTGCCCCGCGCGCTCCTTGATCTTCGTGGCGAGCGGGATCCACAGCAAGTTGGCGAGTGCGATCCCGAAGAAGGTCGCGACGAACGCCTGCGCGGTCGCGATGCCGAGCTGGCCGGCGATGTTGGTGGAACCGGTAAGCGTCCCGAGCGCCTTGAGCATCGCGATCAAGCCGAGGACCGTGCCGATGATCCCGAGCGTCGGCGAGAAGCCGCCCATCGTCATGAAGATCGACTCGGCCTTGGTGTTGCGATCGTGGTCGAACGCGGCCTCGGTTTCGAGGATCTTACGGATGATGTCGGTGTCGCGCCCGTCGATGACGAGCTGGATGCCCTTGCGCATGAAGTCGTCTTCGAGCGCACCGGCCTCGTTCTCGAGCGCGAGCAGGCCTTCGCGGCGCGCCTTCTCGGCAAACGAGACCAGCGTCGCGATCACTTCACGCTCGTGGTACACCGGCTCGACGAACGCCGTACGCAGTCCGCGCGAGAGTCCGCCGAGGAACGTCCGCAGGGGGAACGAGACCATCGTCGCGCCGACCGTGCCGAAGAACACCAGAATGAATGCTTCGTAGCGGGCGAAGATGATGCGTGCGTCGACGTTGCCGATCCACGCAGCCAGGGCCAACGCCCCGACGGCGAGGACGAGGCCGAATATCGTCGCAAAATCCAAGGTTGCGGCCTTTCCGAAACGGACCGTGGGCGGGATGCCTTGTCCAAACTATCGGCGGCGCGCGTTGCGTCCTTGAGAGAGGGACGCCCAGGCCCTGCTCGGCGGCTAGGGGAGGCTGGCGTCAGGCCCGTAGATCCGGCGCTTGAACTCGATGACTTTTTCGCGCACCTCGGCCATCGACTCGCGGACGATCAGCTTGTTGCCCGAGGTGAGCGTGACGACGGTGTCCGGGGTCGCCTCCAGGGTTTCGATGAGGTCGGGATTCACCATGATGTGCTCGTTGTTGAGCCGGCGTAGGGCGATCATCGTACCTCCGGTTCGGGCTCTCCGCGCCGAGAACGGTCGTCCGTGACCGCCCCCGGCGCTGCGCCCCGATCCGCTGACCTCAGCGGATCAAGCTGGTGACGGTCTGCATGTCCTCGCTGGCCACCGTGATGCTCTTCGAGTTCGCCGTGTAGGCGTTCTGCGCGGAGATCATCTTGGTGAACTCGTCGGCGATCGAGACGTTCGACTGCTCGAGCGAGCCGGAGACGATGCCGCCGTCGCGGCCCGTACCGGCGACCCCGACCTCGGCGAGCCCGGAGTTCGCGCTCGACCCGAAGTCGCTGCCGCCCAGCCGCGTGAGCCCGCCCTCGTTCTGGAACGTCGCGACCGCGACGCGCCCGAGCGTGAGCGTCTGCCCGTTGGTGAACGCCCCGGCGATCGTGCCGTCCTCGCCGATCGTGATGTTCGAGAGGATCCCGGCCGAGTAGCCGTTCTGCCCGATCACCGTCGCCGACGAGGCGTTCGTGCTCGCCGTCGTTCCCGACCCGAGCGAGGTCATGCTGTGGAAGTCGAGCCCGATCGGCCCGAGCGCCGGCGCGACGCCGGGCGCGGTCGGCGCGACCGCGTTGTCGGTCGAGCCCTGGCCCCACGACCGGATGTTGAGCTGGTTGCCGTCGGCGAGCGAGGCCGCTTTGCCGGCGTCGTGCACGTCGGCGTTGGTGAGACTGCCGCCCGGCGGGACGCCGGCCGCGCCGATCGTCGAGGCAGTGTTGATGTACTGCCCGTTCTGATCGAAGTACGCGTAGCCGACGACGCCCGAACTTGTCGCCGTGTAGGTCGCGGCCGCGACGTTCCCGCCCGCGATCTGACCGGGGTTCGAGATCGTGTCGAACGTCGTGCCGTCGGCGAACGAAACCGAGACCTTCCAGCGCGTCGCCGGCGTCTCGAGCACGCCGTTGGCGTTGGCGACCTGCGCCGGGAGACCGTTCGATCCGCCGGCGTCGTTGATCGTCGCCGTCTTCCCGGCGTCGGCCGCCGCGAAGTTGCCGAGAACGATCGTGGTGCCGTCGATCGTCGCCGTTCCGCCCGGCGCCGCCGTGACGGTGTTGGTGCCGTCGCTGATCGTGACTTGCGTCCCGGTGCCGTTCACCGAAAGCGACAGATTCGCCGCGGTCGACGCGCCCGTCGCCGAGACGACGAGGTTCCCGCCGCCCGCGAGCGCCGCGTTCGTGGCGATGTTCGCCTGGCCGCCGGTCGCGCCGGTCGCGTCCGGCGTGTACGTGATGTCCGCGAGATGCGGGTTGCCGAGCGAGTCGTAGACCGTCGTCGAGACGGTGTACGGCTGGCCGGTGCCGGGATTGCCGGCCTGCACGCCTTCGGCTTCGGCGGTCCACTGCGTCTGATCGAGATTGCCGCCCATCGAGACGTCGAAGACCTGGTCGCCGGACGCGCCGAACTTCAGCGCCGAGTTCTGCCCTGTCCCCATCGCCTGCTCGGAGAGCCCGATCGGGATCGTGATGTCGGAGGGCGCGCCGCTCTGCGTGATGTTGCCGCTCTTGTCGGCCATGTAGCCCTGCACGGCGAGACCGCTCGTCGGATCGTAGAGCAGGCCGTTCTCGTTCAGCGAGAAGTCGCCGTTGCGGGTGTAGACCGGCGCGCTGCTGGCGTTCGGCCCGCGCAGAATGAAGAAGCCGTCGCCGTTGAGCGCGAGGTTCGTGTTGACCCCGGTCGTCTGGAGACCGCCCTGCGAGAAGTCGGTGTCGATCGACCCGATCTTCACGCCGAGACCGACTTGCTGCCCGTCGATGCCGCCCGTGGTCTGCGTCGGCGCCGTGGCATAGCTCTGCGCTTGGTACAGCAGATCCTGGAAGTTGACGTCTTGGCCTTTGTAGCCCGTCGTGCCGACGTTGGCGATGTTGTTCGAGATGACGTCGATCTGGTTCTGGTATGCCTCGAGACCAGTGACGCCGATGAACATGGAGTCCACACTCATCGCAGTGACCTTTCGTTGGAGCGCGAGGCGTCGTTCGTTCCGCCTCGCATGGGAGCTCCACGCCGTGGTCCGCTCCCGAAGTGATGGTGATCGAGTTTCGTGGCGGTCATGAAATGATCGCCGCGGAATCGATGTTCGTGAAGACGTTGTTCTTCATCGAGTCTTGGTCGACGGCCGTGATGACGGTGCGGTTCTGCACCGAGACCACCATTGCGACGTCGCGCATCATGAAGAGCGACTGCTTCGAGCCTTTCGCCGCGGCTTGATCGGCCATCGCGTTCATCTTCGCGACGTCCTCCGAGCTCAGGGTGATGTTGCGCGAAGCCAGCCGCTGCTGCGCGTGGGCGGAGAACTTGAGCGGCTGGGCGGTCGACGGCGGCGCGGTCGAGCGCAGGACATCGCGGAACGTGCTCCCGCCGGTCGGCGGGATCTGGACCGGTGTGCCCTGCGGCCGGGCCGGCGCGACCGCCGGCGGAATGCCGAGTCCGTCGATCCGAGGATCGGCCATTTATGAACCGATGCTCAGGATCGACGAGGTCGGAAGCAGCAGCGCCTGGCCGTTGGAGCCGGTGACGAGGCTGCCGTTGGATCCCATCAGGGTGAACTCCGGCGTGCCGTTGACGACCGAGATCGTGCTGATGGTGCCGCTGACGGTCGTCGTGTTGCCGCCGGCGTCGGTCGACTGCGCGGAGACGGTCTTGCCGATCAGCGAGGCCGACTGCATGACGGAGAAGTTCGACTGGAACGACTGGAACGACGAAGCGAGATTCGACGTCGCCTGGAGCGCCGAGAACTGCGCGAGCTCGGCGACCGACTGGGTGTCGTCCATCGGGCTGAGCGGGTCTTGGTTCTGCAGCTGCGTCGTCAGCAGCTGAAGGAACTGGGTCTGGCCGAGCTGTCCGCCGCTGTTCGACGACGACGACGCTGAAGGCGTCGTCCCCGTGTTCATCAGCGAGGTGATCGGCAGTCCGTTCGTGGCGGTGGTGGACATGCTGCGTTCCTCCCGGGACGCTAGACGAGGTAGTCGAGGGCGCCCGGCGCCGCCGCGTAGATCGGCGGGCCGAAGCTGGGTGCGGCGAGCAGCGCGCGATCGTCCGCCTCGTCGGCGCCGGTCGCGTCGACGCCGCCGATGCGGCGCAACGCCTGCGGTCGCGTCTGCGGCTGCGGGTTCGATTGGTCACGCGCGTCCGCCGAGCCGCCGGCGAGCGCAACGGTGAAGCTCTGCAGCTTCAGGCCGGCGTCGGCGAGCGTCTTGGCGAGCTGGGACTGTGCGCCGGCGAGCGCGCTCTGCGCGTCGGCGCTGTGCGCGGTGATCGAAGCATCGACCGCGCCCCCGGCGACGACCAGCTTGACGCTGAGGTCACCGAGCTGCTCCGGAACGAGCCGGAGACGGACTTCCGAGGAACCGTCGGCGACGTGCACGGCGACGCCGCGGAGCAGTTGATCGACGATCGCGTTCGGATCGGCCGGCTGCGCCGCCGGCGTGGACGGCGCGGGAGACGGCGGAAGCGCCGGCGTCGCGTCGTGCTGCACCGGTGCGAACGCCGCGGCGAACGCCGGCGATTGGGCGGCGGAGCTCGCAGCAGACGCCGGCGCGCTCGCCGTCGTCGCCTCTTTGCTGGCCGCGGTCTCGGCGTCGGCGCGGGCGAGCGCGCCGTTGAAGGCGCGCACGAACGCATCGAGCGCCTGCGTCGTCGTGGACGACGGGGAGGCGGCCGGTGCGACCGCCGCGGTCGCCTCCGTCGTCGCCGGCTTGGCGTCATCCGCCGCGACCGCCGGAGCGGTGCGCTGCGGATCGGCTTGCATCGCGCGCGTCAAGATGCGCCCGAGCAGCGTGTCGCCGCCCGCCGCGATCGCGGAGGCGGAGGTTGCGACGATGCGGCCGTCGCCGCTCGCCGCCGAAGCGGTGAGGGGTGGGGTCGCCGGCGCGGCCGGAGAAGCGGCTGCCGCGAGCGCGTTCTGCGCCTCGCGGAGGATGTCGTCGGTGGCGCTCGGGGTCGGATTCGCTTTCGCCGTTGCGGCGTCCAAGCTGGTTCCTGCGATCGATCGGATCGGTTGCCCCGGTTCGTCCTTCGTCACCCTCGTCGCGAGTTCGGCGATCTGCCGGAATCTCGTTACGAGGGCCACTGCCCTCTCGGCGTTGGTCTCTGGTGGCCCTGTCGCCGACGACCCGAGCGCCTTCTTGAACGCCGACGTCAGCTGCTCGCGCGCGACTTCGAGCGGGAGCCCGAGCTGCGTCGCGACCTTGCCGGCGAGCGCGCTCGCGAGTTGCGCGACGATCTGGTCGAGCGAATCGCCTTGGTCGAGCCGGTCTTTGACGGCGCCGGCCAGTCCCGCCGAAGCGGACTGTGCCGCGACGACCGGAGTCTCTTTCGCGGGCTGGCCCGAGCTGGTCGAAGCGGTCAACGCCGCGACCGAAGCCTCCAGGCTCTCCTTGAACGGCGCGGCGTCGGCCGGTGTCGCCGTCGTGCCGGTGGCGCTCGCGGCGGCGTTCGCCGAAGCGGCGGCCGATGCGGGTGCGATGGTGGATGCGGTCAGGATGTCACCTCCCTTCGTGAGGTTCGAGACGGCGCCCCACGGACGCCGCCTGTTTCTGCTATCGGTCCGAAGCGGCGCGGAGCTGAGCGGCGGCTCGGCTGATTCGCGCCGCCGCGGCGGGCGGCAGCGCATCCATGATCGCCCCGGCGCTGTCGGGGTCCATCTGCGCCAGCACCGGCCCGACTTGATCGTCAGGGAGCCGGACGAGCAGGGCGGCCGCCTTCTCCGGCTCCATCGCCGCCCAGGTCGCGGCGAGCCGCTTGTCGTCGGCCGCGCTCGCGCCGTTCGAGGACGCATCGCCGGAGGCCGCGGCGCCGAACGGCGCCGGCGCGGGCGGCCGGACGAGCGCCGGCTCCGCGGTCGGGCGCGGCGCGTTCTCGACGGCGGCGAGGCGGCGCTGGAGCCGCTGGATCCGAGCGTCGTCGGCGGCGGCGATCGTGCGCTGCGCCTCGAGCTGCGCGTCGAGCGTTTGAATCTCGCGGTTGCGGTCGGTGATCGTCTGCTGCTGCGCGGCGAACGTGAGCGGCCGCCCGACGGTCTGCCCGGCCCCGGAGGCCGCGATCCAGAGCGGCTTCAGCGGCCCGGAGGAGAGGACGTGCTGCACGGGCGGCAGCGCGAGCAGGGCGCCCAGCAGCACGACGATCAGGAGCGGGATGACGACGCGCTCGGGATGCGCGCGCCGCCGGCGTTGGCGAGTAACGATCACTGCATCAGTCCTTCGATGACATTCACGCGCTCGAACGCGCGTGCGTTCTGATCGTCGAGCTCGCGCTGATCCGCGAGCGCGACGTCGAGCTCGAACGCCTCGCGACGCCGTTCTTTGAGCGTCTCGAGAACCTTGCGCTCCTTCGCGGCTTCGACGAGCCGGAGGCGGGCGCGCTCCGTCGCCGCGACGCAGGCCTCGACGCGCTGCCGCGCCGGGACGAGCGCACGGTCGAGGTAGTCGAGGTGCGTGTAGGTCGCACGCAGCGTCTCGACGTCGAACGAGGCGTGCTCGCGCACCAGGCGCGCCCGCAGCTCGTCGCGATTCGTCAGCAGCGCATCGAGCATCTGCTGCGCCGTCAGCTGTTCGGCGAGCGTGCGGGCGTGTTCGCCGGCGCGCTCGCGCTCGACGCGCGTTCGCTGGTCGAGCACGGCATCGAGCCGAAACCGAAACTTGCTCATCCGAGGCCCATGAGGGTGCGCTGGGCGTCTTCGAGAGAGGAGCCTTCGTAGATGCCTTGGCGCAGGAAGCTGCGGATGTGGTCGACGCGGGCGAGGGCGTGGTCGACGCGCGGGTTCGAGCCCGCGACGTAAGCCCCGATGTTGATCAGGTCTTCGGCGTCGCGATAGGTGGCCAGGATGTCGCGCACCGACGAGGCCGCGGCGAGGTGCGAGGGCGGGACGACATCGGGCATGACGCGGCTCACCGAGCCGAGCACGTCGATCGCCGGATAGTGGTTCGCGGCGGCGAGCTTGCGCGAGAGGACGATGTGCCCGTCGAGGATCGAGCGGACAGCGTCGGCGACCGGCTCGTTCATGTCGTCGCCGTCGACGAGCACGGCGTAGAGCGCGGTGATCGTGCCGTGCTCGGAGGTTCCGGTGCGCTCGAGCAGCTTGGGCAGCAGCGCGAAGACCGAGGGCGTGTAGCCGCGCGTCGTCGTCGGCTCACCGATCGCCAGACCGACCTCGCGCTGCGCCATCGCGAAGCGTGTGACGCTGTCCATCATCAGCATCACGTCGAGCCCCTGATCGCGGAAGTATTCCGCGATGCGCGTGGCGACGAACGCCGCCTTGATGCGGACCAGCGCCGGCTGATCGGAGGTCGCGACGACGACGACCGAGCGGCGCAGCCCGGCCTCCCCGAGATCGCGCTCGAGAAAGTCGCGCACTTCCTTGCCGCGCTCGCCGACGAGCGCGATCACGTTCACGTCGGCAGCGGTGTTGCGTGCGATCATCCCGAGCACCGTCGACTTCCCCACCCCGGAGCCGGCGAAGATCCCGACGCGCTGTCCCTTGCCGACGGTCAGCAGCCCGTCGATCGCGCGCACGCCGACGCCGAGCGGATCGGTGACGCGACGGCGCTCGAGCGCGTTCGGCGGGCCGCCGGCGATGTCGGAGCGGCGCGCGCCGACGATCGGCCCGAGCCCGTCGATCGGCCGGCCCAAGCCGTCGAGCACGCGGCCCAAGAGACCGTCGGCGAGCCCGATCTGCAGCGGTTTTCCGAGCGCGACGACGTCCGAGCCGGCGGCGATCCCGCCCAGCTCGCCGAGCGGCATCAGCAAGACCTTCGCGTCGCGAAAGCTGACCGCTTCGGCGAGCACCGGCGTGCTGGTACGGCGATAGGTGATCGAGGCGGTCTCGCCGATCGCCATCGGCGGCCCGTTCGACTCGATGACGGTGCCGACGACTTGGCTGACCTTCCCGTTGGTGCGGATCAGGTCGGCGTCGTGCAGCTCCTCGAGGTAGCGCGTCGCGTCGAACGGCTCGACGACCAGCTCGGTCCCCATCGCGGCGTCAGGACGCTCGCGCGGCCGCGAGATCGCCCTTCGCGTGCGGCTGCGATGACGCCGGTTCGACGATCACGTCGTCCTCGATGTGCAGGATCTTGCGCGCTTCGTCGAGCTGCGTTCCGATGCGCGCGTCGATCGTCCCGGCGCCCGTGTCGACGACGACGCCGCCGCGGTCGACGCGCTGGTCTTCGACGACGCGCAGGCTGCGGATGTCGCCGATCGCGATCAGCTCGTCACGGTGCTCGCGCATCCGCTCGAGGTCGGCCGGATTGACGCGCACGGTGACCGTGTCGCGCTCGATCAGCCGCGCGATCGCGGTCTTGGCCATCTCGACGACGACGCCGCGGTCGAGCGCGATCTGCTGGTGCAGGACGCGCTCTGCGATCCCGAGCGCGAGGCGCACGACCTCCGGCTCGGCGTCGCGGATCAGCTTCTGCCGCTCGGCGCGCGCCATCTCGAGCAGCCCCTTCATGGTGACCAGCATCGCGTTCATCTCGGCGTCGGCAGCGGCACGACCGGCGGCGAAGCCGTCGTCGTGTCCGCGCTTGCGCGCTTCCTGCGCGATCGCGTCGGCACGCGCGGCGGCCTCTTCGACCAGCGCGCGCCCGCGATCGTGCGCGTCGCCGAGCAGCTCCTCGGCACTGCGCGCCGCGTCGTCGAGGAGCTGCCGCCCCTGCGCGCGGATCGCCTCGACGTCGATGGGCGGCGGGCCGGGATCGAGCGGCGCTTCGGGTGCGAACGCGTGTGCGTCGCCGAAGGGATGCACGTCCGAGGACCCGAGGTCGTCGGCATCCGTGATCTCCGGCGGCGGCGGCGGAATCTCCGGAACGTGGAGCTGATAGCGCTCCACCCGGAACCGCACGTTCTTGACGATTCGACCCATCGGTTAGTCGGTGCGCTGCGCGCGGACGCTTCCGCGCCACCGCCGTCGGCGGGTCATACGATCCGGTCGTCCTTCCCGCCCCGCGCGATGATGATCTGCCCGTTCTCTTCGAGCGTGCGGATCACGTCAACGATGTTCTGCTGCGCCTTGCCGACCTCGCGGACGCGCACCGGCCCGAGGACCTCGATGTCTTCCTTGAGCGTGGTGGCGGCGCGCGTCGACATGTTCTTGAAGACGCGGGCGAGCAGATCGTCGTTCGCGGTCTTGAGCGCGAGCGCGAGATCCTTCCCATCGACTTCCTTGAGCACGCGCTGGATGGCGCGGTCGTCGAGCTGGATGATGTCCTCGAAGACGAACAGCAGCTTCTTGACCTCGTCGGCGACGCCCGGGTCGCGCTTGCTGAGGCCGTCGAGGATGTTCTTCTCCGTCTCGCGGTCGACGAAGCCCATGACCGAGGCGAGCGACTGGACGCCGCCGGCTTTGGTGAAGTCGCTTCCGCTCACCAGCAGTCTCCGTCCGAGCAGCTCGTCGAGCTGTTCGAGAATCTCCGGCGCCGTCTTCTGCAAGATCGCGATGCGCATCGCAACCTCGCCCTGCAGCTCGGGCTCGAGCTGCGAGAGCACGCCACCGGCCTGATCGGGCGACATGTACACGAGGATGAGCGCGATCGTCTGCGGATGCTCTTCCTTGATGAACTCCAGCAGCTGCGCCGGCTCGGTCTTCTTCACCAGCTCGAGCGGGTTGCCGTGCTTGAGCGCCGCGAAGAGCCGGTTCGTCATGTCGTCGGCTTGGCCGGCGCCGAACGAGCGCTCGAGGATCTCCTTGGCGTACTCGATCCCGCCCTCGTTGATGTACTTGAGGGCGATCGCGCGCTGATAGGCTTCCTGCACGACGGCGTCGCGCTTGTCGATCGGCACCGTCGAGAGCTTGGCGATCTCGAGCACCACGCGCTCGACTTCGTCCTGCCGCAGGAACTTGAAGATGGTCGCGGAGAGGTCGAGGCCGATCGTGATCATGAGGATCGCGGCCTTCTCCGGCCCCGAGATGGCCGGCACCGCCGGCGGCGCATACGAGTCGTACGACGCGCCGAATCCGATCGGGTCCTCGTCACCCAGCGTGAGGATCGGCTTGTCGGTCAGCATACGGTACCTGCGCGCAGCGGCATGACGGTTACTCCGCGAGCCATAGCTTGACCAGCTTGGCGATGTTGTCGGGGTTCTCTTGAGCCACCGAGGTCACGTACTCGATCATCTGCTCGCGGGTGAGATCGGCGGCGGAGCGGATCGGCGCCGCGATCGCCGGCGTGCCGTCGAGCATCGGATGCTCTTCGAACGAGGGCAGCTCTTCGGCGAGCGAGGAGTCGAACGTCGGCAGCTCGGCACTCGGGCGGAAGCCGCCGCGGCGGCGGGCGGCGAGCGCGAGGCCGGCGGCGGCGATCCCGAGGATCGCGAGGATTGCGACGAACGGCGCGAGGGGGACGCCCAGCACGCTGGTGACGGTGCGCGCGCCGCCGATCGCTCCCGGCGCCGGCGCGAACGGCATCGCCTCGACCGAGATCTGATCGCCGCGCGCGGCGTCGATCCCGGCGGCCGCGGCGACCACGTTGCGAATCTTCTGCACGTCGGCGGGCGCGACGGCGTACGGCGCGTTCGTGCCGGCGCCGGCCGAGGGAACGTTGACGAGCACGGCGACGGAGAGGCGCGTCAGCTTCCCCGGCGCGTCGACGTGCTTCGCCGTCTGCTCGCCGACGTCGAAGTTGGTCGTGTTCTTCGCGTTCGAATAGCGGCCGTCGGACTGCTGGTTCTGCGCGCCCTGATAGGTCGGTACGACGTTGGTCGTCGTCCCGGGGACGCCGATCGCGCGGTTGCGCGCCGCGCCCGTGCCGTTGTACGTCTCGCGCTCCGTCTGCTGCGAGAGGATGGTCCCGGCGGGCGCGTACGTCTTCGTCTCCGAGGAGTTCGCATCGAAGTTCATCTGGCTCGCCACGCGGACGGCGGAGCGGTGCGCGCCGATCGTCTGGTCGAGCAGGCCCTGCAGCGACTGCTGGAGATCGGACTCGAACTTTTCTTTCGCGACGAGCTGGTCTTGGGTGAGCTTCAGCGCGCTCGCCGCCGCGTCGCCGGCCCCGGTGCCGTCGAGCGCCGAGGGCCGCAGGATCGTGCCGTTCTGGTCGACGATCGTGACGTTCTCGGGCTTGAGCCCTTCGACGGCGCCCGAAACGAGCTGGGTGATCCCCCGCACCTCGGCCGAGTTGAGCTGCATCCCGGGCTTCGTCTGAATGGCGACCGAGGCCGTCGTCGGCTGCTGCGTCGAGGAGTAGAGCGACGCCTCCGGCGAGGCGATGTGCACGCGCGCGCTCTGCACGGGCGTGAGCCCGGCGATCGTGCGCTGCAACTCGCCCTCGGTGGCGCGCGTCTTCGCGATCTTCTCCTGGAAGTCGGTCATGCCGAGGTTCGTGCGGTCGAACAGCTCGAAACCGACGCCGCCGCCGTGCACGACCCCGTCGCCGGCGAGCGCCACGCGCTCGTCCGCGATGTTCGGCTGCGGGACGAAGATCGTCGTCCCGTCGTCGCTCGTACGATGCGGGATCTTCTGCGCGTCGAGCTTCTGAATGATCGCGCTCGCGTCGTCGGGCTGCAGGTTCGAGAACAGCACGGCATAGCTCGGCCCGCGCATCCGGATTGCTCCGAACAGGCCGATTCCCAGCACGAGGGCGATCGCGACGGCGCCGGCGACGAGCCGATTCGGCCCGGACTGCGCGGACCACCAAATGCGGAGCCGCGCGGGAAACGACGCAATCGACGAAGGCAGACGATCCAAATGCCACCTAAACGGACGCATTTGCTAATGCGCCGCGGGTAGGCCGACCGTGGCCGAATCCCCGAGCGTCCTTGCCCGGTTCTGTGGATACTATCGGCCCGAGGTTCGCTGTTGTTTACTCGGACGAGCAGCGTGCGTCGCGCGGCCCCGCCGATCGCCCGCATTGCCCGCGTGCGCAGCGGCGTCCGTACGCGTTCCTTTCACGAAACGCACCGAAACTTGGCGGACGGCAGACGAGCGCGGACGACGGACGGCCGCCGGTGCAACGCGTCCCCGCCGGCGCGTCGGTCAGACCGCGATCGCGGAGCGCTCGGGTCCTACTGAGACGGCAGCGATCGGCGTCCCGGTGAGCTCGGCGAGGCGATCGAGGTAGCTGCGCGCGGCGCGCGGGAGGGCGCCGATGCGGCGGACCTCGCGCACGTCCTCGCCCCAGCCGGGGTGCTCTTCGACCTCGACCTGCAGGTCGGGCTCGCCGATCGCCGCGATGCTCGCCGGCGCTCCGTCGGCGGCGTGGCGATAGCCGGTCACGATCCCGATCCGCTCGAAGCCGGAGAGCACGTCGAGCTTGGTGATCACCAGCGCGTCGAGCCCGTTGAGCTGCGCGGCATAGCGACCGGCAACGGCGTCGTACCACCCGCAGCGGCGCGGCCGCCCGGTCGTCACGCCGACCTCGCGGCCCTGCACGCGCAGCCGCTCGCCGCGCTCGTCGAGCAGTTCCGAGGGGAACGGCCCCCCGCCGACGCGCGTGCAATACGCCTTCGCGACGCCGACGACACGATCGACGCTCGTCGGTCCGACGCCCAGTCCGATGCACGCCCCGCCGGCGACCGTGTGCGAGCTCGTCACGAACGGATACGTCCCGAACGTGACGTCGAGCATCGTTCCCTGGGCGCCCTCGGCGAGGATGCGCTCGCCGCGGCCGATCGCGTCGTGCACGAACGCGGTGCCGTCGACGATGTGCGGAGCGACGCGGCGCGCGAGCTCGAGCGTCTCGGCGATCAGGTCTTCCTCGCTCGGGACGCCCTCGGCGGCGGCGAGCAGCGGCGCGCGCATCAGCAGCGCGTGCCGGATCTTGGTCGCGAGCGCCTCCGGTTTGGCGAGGTCGCCGAAGGTGATCCCCAGCCGCGCGGCGCGATCGACGTAGGCGGGGCCGATGCCGCGTCCCGTCGTGCCGATCGCCGCGCCGCCGCGCTGCCGCTCCGAGAGCCGGTCGAGCGCGGCGTGATACGGGAAGACGAGGTGCGCGCGGTCGGAGACCGCGATCCGCGAGACGTCGACGCGGAGCCGCTCGAGCGTCTCGATCTCGTTCACCAGACCCTGCAGCGAGACGACGGTCCCGGCGCCGATCAGCAGCTTCGTCCCGGCGACCAGCACCCCGGACGGGACGACGTGGAGTGCGAGCTTGGTGTCGCCGACTTCGATCGAATGCCCCGCGTTGTCGCCCCCGCCGAACCGCGCGACGACGCCGAAGTCGCGCGCCATCAGATCGACGACGCGGCCTTTGCCTTCGTCGCCCCACTGCACGCCGACACAGATCGTGAGCGGCCGGCGCGGGTCGGCGGGCGCGGAGAGCATCCTAGTCTCCGCGGAAGTCGAGGTCGGCCGTCGACGGCGTCGGAAGCGTGGGAATCCCTTCGAACGTCGTCATCACGTACTCGCTGAACAGCGCGTTCGGCCAGCCGAAGTCGACGCGCGAGAACTTCGTCGGGTCGTCGGGATTGAACGACTCGTGGAGCAGATGGTCGCCGGGGTCGGAGGCGAGGAGCTGGCCGAGCACGTCCTTCCGCTCGGCGTCGCTCGACGCGGTGAATCCCTGCATCAGCAGCGCGATCGGCCAGACGTAGCCGTTGCTGGTGTGCAGCGAGCCGATCCCGCGAGCGACCTTCCCGACGTAGTACGTCGGGTTGTCCTTCGAGAGCAAGAAGCGCCGCGTGTTCCGGTAGATGTAGGAGCTCTCGGTGGTGTAGCCGATGTACGGCGCGGAGAGCAGCGAGGGGACGTTGGCGTCGTCCATGAGGATCGAGTTTCCCAGCCCGTCGACTTCGTACGCGTAGACGTAGCCGTAGTTCGGCGTGAAGATGACGCCGTAGGTCTGGATCCCGGTCTGGACCTCGTCACGCAGCGCTTTCGCCCGCTGCGCCTTCAGGAGATTGTGGTAGACGTCGCGTTCGATCTCTTCGAGGTCGCCGAGCGCGACGACGGCCATCATCTCCGAGGGGATCAGGTAGGGGAAGGTGCAGGCGTCGTCAGAGGGGCGGAAGCCGCTCCAGATCATCCCCGTGTAGGCGACCGGAGCGCCCTTCCCGCCGTTGGGAAGCTCGCGCTGGGTGTACTTCGAGTTGCGCGGGTGATCTTGCTCGCGCTCCATCGTCTCGAGCGCCTTGTCGAAGCCGAGCGAGAGATCGCCGCTGAAGATCGACGCGTCGCCGGTCTGCTTCCAGTACGTCCAGGCGAGCGTGATCGGGTATGCGAGCGAGTCGAGCTCGTATTTCTCTTCCCAGACGCGATAGTCGAGCGTGAACGCGTTCGCGTACGGATCGACCTGCAGGTACTTGCCCATCCGCGCGATCACCGCCCGGAGCAGCGCCTGCACCTGCGGATCGTCCTTCGCGAAATACAGGTACGGGCGCACCTGGACGCTGGCGTCACGCAGCCACTCGGCCGGAATGTCGCCGGTCTTCACGTAGGCCGTCCCGTCGGAGGCGATCGTGATCTGCTTCGTCGTGTCGAGCAGCGCGTTGCGGTAAAGCGCCTCGAGCTTCGGATCGGCAACGGTGTATCCGGCCGCCGCCTTGGAAATGGCGTTCAGCTCGACCATCGCCGACACGGGCCCGGGCGCGAGCAACGCGAGAGCCGCGAGCGTGCAAAGCAGCGCCCGTCCGATCGGGGTTCGCATCGTCAACGGCGACCTTACCATAGCTGCCTGTGCCTTTCCTAGAAGGATCGGCACGGAACGGCGGAGGGCTGAGGCGCGGTCCGAGGCCGGCCTCCCGATCCGAAGCACCGCGCGAGGGACGCTCAGGGAGGCGATGTCAGGTCCGCCAGCGCCTCGCCGAGCTCGCAGCCCGCACGCTCGCGCAGGACGCGGTAGATCAGTGAGGCCGGAAAGCCCAGGCGCTCGAGCTTGCGTGCCGCCGACTGATAGGAGATCGTCGGGCGAACCCGCCGTATCTTCTCGTAGGCCGCCGCCGCCCGTTCCGGTTCCGCGACGCCGGATGCCGCGACGCGCTCGCGTGCGGCGTCCCGATCGATCCCGCGCTTCACCAGTTCGCCGACCAGCCGCGCGTCGCCGAGCGCGGCGTGCTTTCCCTCGACGTAGAGGGTCGCGTACAGCGCGTCGTCGAGCAAGCCGTCACGCTTGCACGACGCGACGGCCGAAGCGACGTTCGCGTCGTCGTAGCCCTTCCGCAGGAGACGGGCATGGAGCTGTGCTTCGGTGAGACGGCGCTGCGCCAGCATGCGCAGCGCCGTCAACCGTGCCGGAGCGGCCACCGCCGGGGGCTAGTCTTCGCTCGCCGCCGCGCCGACCGGCTTCGCGACGCCGTTCGTCGAGTTCACCGTCTTGAGCGCCTCGCGAATCTTCGCCTCGATCTCGCCGGCGAGGTCGGAGTGCTCTTCGAGGAACGACTTCGCGTTCTCGCGGCCCTGACCGATCCGCTGCTCGCCGTAGGTGTACCACGAGCCCGACTTCCCGACGATGTTGCGATCGAGCGCGACGTCGATGATCGAGCCCATCTTCGAGATCCCCTTGCCGTAGGTGATGTCGAACTCGGCTTGCCGGAACGGCGGCGCGACCTTGTTCTTGACCACCTTCACGCGGGTGCGCGAGCCGACCACCTCCTGCCCGACCTTGATCTGCTCGAGCTTGCGCACGTCGAGACGGATCGAGGCGTAGAACTTCAGCGCGCGGCCGCCCGACGTCGTCTCGGGGCTGCCGAACATGACGCCGACCTTCTCGCGCAGCTGGTTGATGAAGATCATCACGCACTTCGAGCGCGAGATCGCCGAGGTCAGCTTGCGCAGCGCCTGCGACATCAGGCGCGCCTGCAGCCCGACGTGGGTGTCGCCCATGTCGCCTTCGAGCTCGGCTTTGGTGACGAGCGCGGCGACCGAGTCGACGACCACGACGTCGACCGCGTTCGAGCGGACGAGCATCTCCGCGATGTCGAGCGCCTGTTCGCCGGCGTCCGGCTGCGAGACGAGGAGCTGATCGAGATCGACGCCGAGCCCTTGCGCGTAGTTCGGATCGAGCGCGTGCTCGACGTCGACGAAGGCGGCGGTCCCGCCGGCCTTCTGCGCCTCGGCGATGACGTGCAGCGCGAGGGTGGTCTTTCCGGACGACTCCGGGCCGTAGATCTCGACGATGCGGCCGCGCGGCAAGCCGCCGACGCCGAGGGCGAGATCGAGGGCGATCGAGCCGCTCGAGATGACGTCGAACGCCATCTTGTCGGCGAACTCGCCCATTTTCATGATCGAGCCTTTGCCGAACTGACGCTCGATCTGCGCGAGCGCGTTCGAAAGGGCTACTTGTTTTTCGTCGGCCATGGTGCTCCATGCGGCGGATGCGGTCGGTATTGACCCGACAGTACCGTGCCTGCGTGCCAACTGCGTGGCAGCCTGCGCGAACGGCGGTCGCCCGTCATTCCCGCCCTGCACCGCGCCGGCAAGAGGCGCGTCGTTACCGTCATGCTTCGAAGCGGCCGAGCATCGAACCTTTGTTCGATGAGCCATGTTCGATGGTCTTTACTTAATTAAGCCTATGCTTTAGTATCGACCGCCATGGAGGCCTTCAGCGCCCTCGCCGACCCGACGCGCCGGCGCATCGTCGAGATGCTCGCCGGCCGCGAGCTGCGCGCCGGCGAGATCGCGCGCCGCTTCGACATGACGCCCCCGGCCGTCTCGCAGCACCTGAAGCTGCTGCGCGACGCGGCGATCGTCCAGGTCCGCCGCGACGCCCAACGCCGCATCTACTCACTCGACCCGCGCGGCCTGGCCGAGCTCGACGCCTGGCTCACCCGCTTCCGCCGCTTCTGGTCCACCCGCCCCGACGCAATCGAACGCAAGCCGCCCGAACCCGACGCGCTCGGCTAAATTCGGCGCGCAAGCGCGCTTCGGGTCGCTTGCGAGTTGCTCGATCAGCGTGGCGAGCGTCCGGCACAAACGACTTCCGCCGACGCCACCAAGGGCCGCAATGGTCTTAGCGATTTTGGGGTGGAAGTTGACCCGATACCGGCGGCCGCCCCGCGCGACTGAAGCGCTTGAGCTCGTCGGCCCGGCCCGCCGCTTCGTCGAGCGCATCGAGGAGCGTCCGCGCATCGATGTACTCGTCGTGAGGCGTCGCGGCACGGCGCGCGAGCTCGACGTCGTCGGCGCGCGCCGGGGGCACCGGAGCAAGGAGCTCGGCGAGGGTCGTATCGAGCGCCGCCGCGATCCGCGCGAGCGCTTCGATCCCGACGTCCGTCGCAGCACGTTCGATGCGCGAGATCGTTTGGCGCGAGACGTTCGCCCGCGCGGCGAGCTGCGCTTGAGAAAGGCGGGCCTTGGCCCGCCCGACGATGACGTTGACACGGAGCGTTTCCAGCACCGGTGCCCTCATCCACTCGGTCGTAGCGGCGATCGGCATACTCTTTCCTCGGCCCGATTGTACCAGATACGGCGCAATTCGTCGAGCCCCCGACGGAACGGCGACTGTCTTTACGCCGCGGCGCCGACCTCGAACAGGGCTCGGGTGAACTGCGCGGGATCGAACGGCGCGAGCGCATCCTGGGCTTCGCCGATTCCGATGTACTTCACCGGAACCGCGAGCTGATCGACGACGCCGACGAGCACCCCGCCTTTCGCGGTCGAGTCGAGCTTCGTGACGATCACCCCGGTGAGCTGCGTCGCGGCATTGAACAGCTTCGCCTGCGAGAGCGCGTTCTGGCCCGTCGTTCCGTCGACGACGAGCAGCGTCTCGGCGGGCGGCGCGCCCGTCTCGCGCTCGATGATGCGCCGCATCTTCTTCAGCTCTTCCATCAGGTTCGTCTTCGTCTGCAGCCGGCCGGCCGTGTCGACGAGCACGACGTCGACGTTGCGCGCCTTCGCCGCGTTCATCCCGTCGAAGACGACCGACGCCGGATCCGACCCTTCCGCCCCGCGCACGTACTCCGCCTTCGCTCGCTCCGCCCACACCGCGAGCTGCTCCGCCGCCGCCGCGCGAAACGTATCGGCCGCGACGACCATCACCCGCTTGCGCTGCCCGCGCAGCAGTGCCGCGAGCTTCCCGATCGTCGTCGTCTTCCCGCTCCCGTTCACCCCGACGACGAGCACCACCGCCGGCTTCGCCGACAGGTTCAGCTCCATCGCCGGCAACGTCAGAAACGTCTGAACGTCGCGCCTGAACCGCGAAACGACCTGATCGCTCGACTCGTACCGGTCCTGCCGCGCGACGACACGCAGCGCATCGACGATCTTCGCCGTCGTCGGCACGCCGAAGTCCGCCGCGATCAGCAGCTCTTCGAGGTCGTCCCACAGCGCGTCGTCGACGGGCCGCCGGGCGAGCGCCATCTCTTCCAGCTCCCCGCCGAACGCCTGGCGGGTCTTCGACAACGCCGTCTTGAGCTTTCCGAACCAACTCACGAGGCGCGTCCATTCCGCGCGGGTAGAGAGTCGCCATGCTTGTGACGCGTGAGATCGCCCCCGGCACCGCCGTCTCCGCGATCGGCTTCGGCGGCTACCACCTCGGCCAAATGAAGGACGAATCCGAGGCGATTCGCCTCCTCCACGCCGCGATCGACGCCGGCATCACGTTCCTGGACAACGCCTGGGAGTACAACGAGCACGTCAGCGAAGAGCGCATGGGCAAAGCCCTCGCCCAAAACAACTCACGCGAGCGCGTCTTCCTGATGACGAAGCTCTGCTCTCACGGCCGAGGCTACGACGTGGCGATGAAACAGCTCGAAGAGTCGCTCCGCCGACTCAAAACGGACCACCTCGACCTCTGGCAGATCCACGAGTGCGTCTACGACGACGACCCCGCGCGACACTACGCCAAACACGGCGCCGTCGAAGCGATCGACCAAGCGAAGAAAGACGGCAAAGTCCGCTTCGTCGGATTCACCGGCCACAAAGGCCCCTGGATCCACCGCGACATGATCGAACGCGGCTACCCGTTCGACACCGTCCAGATGCCGCTCAACGTCTGCGACCCGAACTACCGCAGCTTCGAAAAGAACGTCCTCCCCCTCGCCCGCGAACGCAACATCCACGTCCTCGGCATGAAGGCCTTCGCCGAAGGACGCCTCGTCGAAGCCGGCCACATCGATCCCGACGACGCCCTCCGCTACGCGATGTCCCTCCCCGGCGTCCTCACGACGATCACCGGCATCGACTCCCAAAAAGTTCTCGACCACCACATCAAGATCGCCGACGGCTTCAAACCCCTCAGCGAAATCGAGCTCCAAGCCCTCCGCGACAAATACGCCCACCTCGCGACGGACGGCCACCTCGAGCTCTACAAGTCCACCGCAAAGAACGACGCCGACGAAGGCCGCGCCCAACACGGCTTCCCCCCGATGTCCGAAATGGCGATGTAAGCATTCGTTGGCCCAGGCCGTTGGGCGGGTGGCGTCACCCACCCCGGCACGATCCGGGCAAGAACCGTCGGCAACTCGAGAACCGTCGGTGGCGGGCGGCGGGGGAGCGACGGTGTCGTGCGGGGGCGTCGTCGCGGAGCGGGAGCGCACGGATGCGCGGAGCGACGCGGCGCCGAGCGACCGGAGCGCAGGATGCGCGCAGGGAGCGTCCCCCGCACGACACCGTCGCTCCCCCGCCGCCAACCCCCACCGCTTACATCAGCGCGCGCTCACCGCCCCAACGCCGTCGCGTAGAATCGCACGAGATCCCCTTTGAACTGCACGAGAGCGTCATGGTTGAGATAGACTTCGTGCCCCGAAGGAAAGTACGCAAAGTGCACCCGCGCCTGTTCCGACGGCTTGACGCCCATGTGATGCAGCAGGTACTCGGTCCCGTAGAAACCGGTCGCCAGATCGAAGTATCCGTTCGCCGAGAGCACGTGCAGTGACGGATTCTCGACGATCGCCGACCTGAGATCCGCAACGACCGCCGGCCCGTTCGGATCCTCGCCGCGCTGATATTTCCAGTCACGGTTGACGGTATAGTCGAGCACGTTGTACGGCCGCTCCTCGCGGTACTTCAGGACGTCGTGCAAGTAGTGGTTGAACGCCGTGACGAACGCCGCCGACGTCATCGTGTCGGACGGGTCGTACGACGGAAACGTGCCGTTCCGGTCTTCTTCGGGACCGCTGTAGCGTCCGTCGTAGCGCCCGACGTTGCGCCCTTCGTCGCGCAGGAGCTGCTCCTGAAACCGGTTCGGGTCGATCCGCAGGTCGGCGGCTTCGATGTACTCGACGGAGAGGCCGGTGTACTGATGCAGCTTCGCGACGACGCGCGCGCGCTCGGCGGGATCGAGCGCATCGCCGCGCCGCAGCGCCTGCGCGTACTCTCCGCCCGCGAAACCCCGGACCTCGGCCGCGAAGCGCGCGAGATCGGGCGGACTCCCGGCGACGCGGTGGTGAAACCACGCGACGCACGCTTCGGTCGGGAGATACCCGATGTAGACGAGGTCTTCACCCGGGCCCTGACCGATCGGCAGCAGGTTGTAATCGAGCGCCGAGGAGAGCAGCACGACCCCGCTGACCGCGATGTTGTCGCGCTGCTGGAGGACGTTCGCGACGTTGGCGGCGCGCGTCGTGCCGTAGGATTCGCCGAACAGGAACTTCGGCGACTGCCAGCGCGAGAAGTGGGTGACGTAGCGCTGGATGAACTGCGAGAATGCGCTCGCGTCCTCGTCGACGCCCCAGAAGTCCGAGCCTTTCGCTTTGCCGACGGTGCGGCTCCAGCCGGTGCCGACGGCGTCGATGAAGACGAGATCGCTGGTGTCGAGCAGCGAGGACTCGTTGGTGACCAGCGGCGGGTTCGGCCGCGGCTGCGTCGCGTTCTTCGGGACGTCGACGCGGACGGGTCCGAAGGAACCCATGTGCAGCCAGATCGTCGACGAGCCCGGGCCGCCGTTCCAGAAGAACGTCACCGGACGGGTGCGCGGGTCGGCGCCGTCGGCGGTGTAGGCGACGTAGAAGACGCTCGCGGTCGGCGCATCGTCGGCATCGCGCAGCACCAGCGTGCCGGCGCGCGCGGTGTAGGCGATGCTCCGGCCGTGCAGCACGATCGTGTGGTGCGTGACCGCGTCGGGGATGCGCGGCACCGGACGCGGCGTCGGCGAGGGAGTCGGCGCCGGCGCGGCTTGCGCGCCGGTGACGGCGGGCGCGGCGCCGAGGACGGCGACGGCGGCCGTCACGGCGAGGGCGAGGAGAGGGCGTCGCATCGCTAATGCACCGTCGCTTCGTGGTAGAACCGGAGGAGGTCGGCTTTGAGCGCGCGGCGCGCCTCGTCGTTCAGGTAGACCATGTGACCCGAAGGATAGAACCCGTACTCGATGTGGCTCCGCAGGTTCGCGGGCAGCCCGAGATGGCCGAGCGTGTACTCGGTGCCGTAGAACGGCGTCGCGAGATCGAAGTAGCCGTTCGCCGAGAAGACGCGCAGGTACGGGTTCTTGATCAGCGCTTCGCGCAGATCGCCGGCCACGTTCGGCGCGAGGATCGAGCGCGTGCGGCGCAGCTTCCAGTTTCGGCCGACGACGCCGTAGTTCGTCCCCAGGTACGGGCGGTCGACGCGATAGTCGAGATCGTCGTGCACGTACCGGCTGAAGTTCGCGACGAACGCGTCGGTCAGGCTGTCGTCGCTCGTCGGATCGTATTGCGAGGAGTCGGCGGTGCGGTCGATCTCGACGCCCTGATAGCGGCCGTCGAGCCGGCCGGTCGTCAGACCCGCCCGGTGCAGCAGCTCGTGCTCGAAGCGTCCCGGATCGAGCCGCAGGTCGGCGCGATCGATGTACGCCGGATCGAGCCCGGTGTAGGCGTGGAGCTTCGCGACGATCGCGCGCCGCGTCGCGGCGTCGAGCTGATCGCCGCGCATCAGCGCGTCGGCATACGCGCCGCCGGCGAACGCGCGCACCTCGTCCATGAAGCGGCCGAGATCGGGCGGATTCCCGGGGATCGCGTGGTGATACCACGCCACCGCGGCCTCGGTCGGAAGAAACGCCATGTACTGCAGGTCTTCGCCGGGGCCGCCGCCGTCGTCGAGCGCGTTGAAGTCGAGGACGGAGGAGAGCAAGATCACGCCGTCGATCGCCATCCCGTCGTTCTGCAGCAGGTTGACCACGTTCGCGGCGCGCGTCGTTCCGTACGACTCGCCGAACAAGAACTTCGGCGAGCCCCAGCGCCCGTTCTCGGTCACCCAGTTGCGGATGATCTGGTCGAACGCGCGCGCGTCTTGATCGACCCCGTAGAACATCGCCGGCGTCCCCTTGCCGGTGAGCCGGCTGTAACCTGTCCCGGGCGCGTCGATGTAGACGAGATCCGTCGTGTCGAGCAGCGAGTCCGCGTTCGGCAGGAGCGGCGTCCCGGGGAGCGGCGGGGTCGCGTTCGAGGGAACGGCGACGCGCATCGGTCCGAAGGAGCCGATCTGCAGCCACATCGAGGACGAGCCGGGACCGCCGTTCCACACGAACGTCACCGGACGCGCGCGCGGATCCGCGCCGTCGGCGAGATACGCGACGGTGAAGATCTGCGCCGTTTCGTTGCCGTCGGCGTCGCGCAGGATGATGTTCGCGGCCTTCGCGGTGTACGCGATCGGGCGGCCGTCGACCGTGATCTGATGGTGCGTGATCGCTGCCGCTCCGGCGGTCGCCGCGGCGGGAGCCGCGGTCGGGGTCGCCGCCGGCGAAGCCGGCGTCGCGGGCGGCGCGGCGCCCGCCGGCGCCCCGCCCAACGACAGGCACGCCGAAAGCGACACGGCGACCAGCACCGCGATTCTCCGTATTGTCACGGAGTTCGCCTTCGCCCGCCGCCTGCACGTTCCTCGCCCGCGGCGGCCTTCATCGCGCGGCTCGCGTTACGGCCGGTGCGCGGCCTCCGCGTCGACCGCGTAGACGAACGCGAGGACCTCGGCAACGACGGCGTACAGCTCGCGCGGGAGCGTCTGCCCGACTTCGAGCTTCGCCAGCGCCTCGACCAGACCGGCGTCCTGGTGGAGCGGGATGTCGTGCTCGCGGGCGACCCGCACGATCTCCGCGGCGGTCAGGCCGCGGCCGATCGCCACGATCTCCGGCGGATCCCCGCCGAGCGGATCGTACGCGAGCGCCGCCGCCGCGGGACGATCCGGCGCATTGCGACGGGCGTTGAAGTAGCGCGCGTTCATACCGAGCGGTCCACGACGGCGTCCGGATCGATCGGCGACACCGCGCCGGGCGCGTCGACCGCAACGGTCGTCGTCGTCCCGACCGACGCGCCGGCCGACGCGACGTGATAGCGCAGCGTTTCCAGGCGCTCCGTCAGCCGGCCGAGCGCGTCCCGAAACGCGCGCATCGCCGGTGCGCCCTCGGTGCGCACGTCGACGGTGACCTCGCGCCCCACCGTGACGAGATCGATCGCCACCGTGCCGTAGTGCGCGGTCTCGAGGACGAAGGCGATGCGAAAGTTCGCCGGCGCGACGCCGCCGCTCGCTCCGTCGCGCGGATCCCGCTGGACGCGAATCTGCGCCGTCGCCGGACCATTCGCCGTCGCGAGCGGCACGGTGAACGCGAGGCCGTCGGGACGCGAAGCCAGCAGCTGTGCCGCGGTCAGCTGCACCGATGTCAGCGCCGTCAGCGCGCCGGCGATCGCCGGCGAGACCGCCTCCGGCAGCGATCCGTCGGCGGCGAGCGCGAGGATCGTCTGCTTGAGGTTCGCGTCGAGCGCGGCGGAACGTTCGGCGGCGACCGCCGCGGGCAGCGGCGCCGCGCCGTTCCCACTAGCCTCGGCAACGCCGGCGCCGGCGAGGCCTGGCGAAGACTCGGCACTGCCGTCGGGCACATCGGCGGCGCCGGTGCGCAGCGCCGCCAGCAGCGTGGCGAGCTTCGGCTCCGGACCCGCGACGACGTGCTCGACATACGCCGCGAGTTGCGAGGCCAGGGCCGGCGAGTCGGGCGAGATCCGGCCGACGAACGCGAGCAGCGTGCGCAGCGTCGCGATGCTCGCATCGTCGCTCAGCTGCGGCAGCGCGCGCTCGAGCGCGGCGAGCGCCGCCGGCAGCCGCTCGGGATGGTCGAGCGCGAGCTGCGCGGCGGCGACGGTCGTCGGCGTGACCGCGAGGCGCAGCGCGCGCAGCAGCGCGACCGGTTCCGCATACGCGTTCAGGCCGCTCGCCCGCGGCGGCGCCGCCGATTCGCTCGCGCCCGCCGCGTTCGTCCCCGATACGGCGGTCGCGCTCGCGGCCGACGCGACGGGGCTCCGCGGCGCGATCGGCGGCGGCGCGACGAAACGGGATGCGGGCGGCAACGACGAGGACGGTGGTCGTGCGGCAGCGTTCGTGTCATCTCCGGCGACGTCGAGCGCGCGCTCCAGCGAGGCCGCGCGCGCCGCGGCGAGCCGCGCTTCGATGGTCGTCGGCTGCGGCGGAGGCGCGATCGGCGCGCGAACCGGCGACCCGGCCGCGCCGGCATCGCCGACGACGCCTTCGGCGACCACGGCGCGGGATGCCGCCGAGGCGATCGTCCCGGCGCTCGGGCGAACCGCGCCCGGCGACGTTGCCGGCGCGATCGTCGAGAGCGGCACGCCTACCGCGCGCCCGGAGGGCGCAGCGGGCGCGCCCGCCGTCGAGCCGACTGGCGGGGCGGACGTGGCAGCCGGCGCAGCGGACGCGGTAGCCGGCGCGGCGGGCGCCGCCGCCGGCGGCGATTCGCCGGCAGTGTATCCGGGCGTCGGCGACTCCACCGCGGCCTGCGCGCCGGTGCCCAGGATCTGGAGCAGGATGCGGTCGGCGTCGAAGCCGGTCACCTGCACGGTGATCACGTCGCCGGGGCGGACGGTCGGCGGCAGGGAGGCTGCGACGCGCAGCCCGGCGATCTCGATCAGATCGGTCAGGCCGTTCGAGGGAAGGACGCGCGCGCTGATCACCGCGTTCTCGACCAGCATTCCGCGCAGCGTCTGCGCGTCGGCGGCGAGCGCCGTGAGCTCGCTCGCGATCAGTGCCGGGAGGTCGGAAGGACCGGCGGCGGCGCTCGCCGGGTCGACGCTCATCCGCGTAGCCTCACGGCGCGGAGGCCACTAGGCGGTGAAGTCGATCAGGTGCGGCGGCTCCGCGAGCCCGGCGGCTTCGTCGACGACCCGGTCGAACGCGCCCGGGCGGCGCTCGGGCGGCGCGTCCTGCTGCCCCCCGCGGCCCTCGGCATCGGCGTCGACGCGACTTCCCAGCACCTCGCCGAGGGCGTCGACGCGCTCCTCGCGCTCGTGGACCTGCGCGGCGAACGCGGCCTGGGCCGCGGCCTGCGCCGCGCGGGGGGCCTCTTCGGCGCGCTGCGTCAGCGGCGCCGTTTGAGACGCCTGCCAGATCGCACCTTGCATGTCGGTCGGGCGAATCGCCATCGCCAAGCTCCTCGGCCCGGGCCTCAGCCCGCCGCGCCGACGTCTCCCGGCTGCGCGCTGTTCCTGCGCGTATATTTCTGTTTGACCGTCGGATCGCCCTCACGATAGCCGAGGTCGGCGCGCAGCGCCCGCAGCTTCGTGCGCAGATGGATCACGGCTTGCGCGTGGATCTGCGAGACGCGCGACTCCGACACGTTCAGCGCGCCCTTGATCTCCTTGAGCGTGAGCCCTTCGAAGTAGTAGAGCGAGATCACGGTGCGCTCTTGGGGCGGGAGGTCGTCGACGGCGCGGATGAGCGCCGCCTTGATCTCCCGCGCCTCGACGGCGCTGGTGACCTCGGTCCCGTCGTCGCGCAGCGTGTCGAGGAGCGGAATCTCGTAGCCGCGCTCGTTCGGAAGGAACTCTTCGAGCGAGAGAACCGACGTGCCGCGCACCTTTTGCATCAGCACGTCGAGCTCTTTCGCCGAGAGCCCCATCTTCGCCGAGACCTCTTCCTCGGTCGCCGCCCGGCCGAGCTCGATCTCGAGCTCCTGATAGGTGCGCTCGAGTTCGCGCGCTTTCTGGCGCACCGCGCGCGGCACCCAGTCGAGCGCACGCAGCGCATCGAGGATCGCGCCGTTGATGCGGGTGATCGCGTAGGTCTCGAACTTGACGCCTCGCGCGTCGTCGTACTTCTCGATCGCGTCGATCAGGCCGAGGATCCCGTCGTTGATCAGATCGTTGATCTCGACGTTGGGGGGCAAGTTGATGGAGATGCGGCCCGCGACGTACTTCACGAGGTGAAGATATTTGTGGACGATCTCTTCGCGACTGAGCTCAACCCCACCAATCACATATCGCGGGGTATCGCGGAGTGCTTTCACGGCATGCTCCCATGACGGGACACCCGCCCCGGTTTTCCGCTCTGTTCACGCTCAGGCAGGCGACTTCCCTTTGCCGGTCGGCCCAATTGTGTTCGACCGCGGTTAATCCTCGGTTCAGGGATGGGTCGGCCTCCGTTCAGGGACGGTTCGCTCCGGCCAGCTCGCACAAGGCGCGCGCGACGCCGTCGAGCGCGACGACGCGGTCGACGAGCCCAGCGGCCGCCGCCGCACGCGGCATTCCGTACACGACGCTGCTCGCTTCGTCCTGTCCGAGGACGTAACCGCCTCGCGCTTTGACCGCCTGCAGCCCGCGCACGCCGTCGTGGCCCATCCCGGTCAGGATGACGCCGAGCGTGCCCGCGCCATAGGCTTCGGCGACCGATGTGACCATGACGTCGACGCTGGGGACGTGCAGCGAATGCTCGGTGTCGTCCGCCAGCGCAACCGCAAAGGCCCCGCGCGTCTGGCGCAGCCGAAGCTGCTGTCCCGCCGGCGCGATCACCGCCGTCGCGGGCGCCAGGATCATCCCGTCGGTGCCTTCGACCACGGAGATCGCGCTCGCGGCGTTCAGCCGCTCGGCGAGCGGACGCGTGAAGCCGGGCGGCATGTGCTGCACCACCACGATCGGCACCGGGTAGTCGGCCGGAAGCCGCGGCAAGATCTGCGTGAGCGCGACCGGGCCGCCGGTCGAGGTTCCGATGGCGACGCACGCCACCTGGGCCCGGGCCGCCGCGACGCGCCTGGGCGGCGGCACGGTGTGTTCCCGCAGCAGATCGCCGAGGTCGGCGCGCCGCAGAATCGTCGTCTCCCGCAGCGCGCGCAGGTAGGCGCCGCGCGACCCGAAGTGGCGCACCTTTTCGATCAGCTCGCGCTGCACGTTCACGATGTCGATCAGCGCCGAGTCCGGTTTCGGGATGAAATCGACCGCGCCGATCTCGAGCGCCTTCAGCGTCGTCTCGGCGCCTTCGCGGGTGAGCGCGCTGACCATGATCACCGGCGGCCCGCGCCGCGCGACGATCGCGCGCGCGGCCTCGAGCCCGCCCATCCCCGGCATCTCGACGTCCATCGTGACCACGTCGGGGCGGAGCCGTTCGACCAGCGCGATCCCTTCCTCGCCGGAGGCGGCGGTCCCGACCACGCTGATGCCCGCCTCCTTCTCCAGCATCTTCTGGATCGCGCGGCGCATGAACGCCGAGTCGTCGACGACGACCACCGTCAGCGGCTCGGTGCGCGCGTTCATCGGAGCTTGTAGACGATCGTGTCCGGCGCGACGACCGGCTCGTAACGATCGGTGAGGTGGAACAGCGATTCGGCGTGACCCAAGAACAGATATCCCCCGGGGCGGAGCGCTCGTGCGAAGGACTCGACGACGCGCTTCTGCGTCGGCTTGTCGAAATAGATCAGCACGTTGCGGCAGAAGATCGCGTCGAACGGGCCTTCGGCTGCGACGCGCGCGTCGTCGAGCAGGTTCAGCCGCGCGAACGAGACCAGCCGCTTCACCCGATCGTCGACCACGAAGCCGTCGTCCTGGGCGCGAAACCAGCGCTGGATCAGCGCCGGTTCGGTCGCCCGAAACGAGAGCGCGCGGTAATAGCCGCGCGCCGCGATCTCGAGCACCCGCGCCGAGATGTCGGTCGCGCGAATCGAGAGCAAGGGGTCGGGAATCTTCCCCGTTCCGATCAGCGTCATCGCGAGCGAGTAGGGTTCCTCGCCCGACGAGCACGCGGCCGACCACAGCCGGACGCGCGGGCCGCGCGCGACGATCTCGTCGAGCACCCGGCCGGCGAGCAGCTTGAGCTGCGCGCGCTCGCGGAAGAAGTAGGTCTCGTTGTTCGAGAGCACCGAGGCGAGATCGCTCCACTCGTCCTCGCGCCGCGGGTCGTATTGCAGGAACGAGACGTAGCGACCGAAGTCCTCGAAGCCCCGGCCCGCGACGCGCGTCGAGAGCCGGCTCAGCAGCAGGAACCGTTTCTGGTCGTCGTACCACAAGCCGAACCGGTCGCGAATCAGATCGCGCAGCCGCGTGAACTCGTGGTCCGAGATGTCGAGCACGAGTGCGAGCGAACGCTACGGCCGCAGCGCGGCGAGCGAGAACTTCGCGGCCTGGCCGTACAGATAGAACCACTCGCGGGCGGTGAACGCGTTGCGGTCGCGCTGCAGCATCTCCGAGAAGCGCGGGGTTTCTTCGAGCTGGCGAAACAGCACGTCGAAGCGCGCCGGCCGGCGCTCCAGAAACGTCATCAAACGCTGACGGTGCCGCAGGCGCCCGTAAAACGTGCGCTGGACCGCGTGCTGATAGCGCGGCGCGGGATCGGCGATCCGCCCGTCGCGCGCCGCGGCGGCCGCCTCGGCGGCGAACCGTCCCGACATCGCGGCTTCGTGGATCCCTTCGCCGGTCGTCGCGTCGACCAGGCCGGCGGCGGTGCCGCCCACCATCACGCGGTCGGCGCCGATCGTCGGGCGCGGCAGGCCGCCGTAGAGCAGGTTGCCCTCCTCGCGCACCGCGTACGGGATCCCCGCGAACAGCCGCCGCTCGACGGTGGCGAGAAACGCGTCCAGCTCGGCACGCAGCGCGGCGCCGGCGATCTTCGCCTGGATCCCGAGCCCGATCGAGAGGTGGTCGCGCTTCGGAAACATCCAGGCGATCACGTTGCGGCCGCAGAGCGGGCTGACGTAGTAGTGCATCTCCAGCGTCGCATACGTCTCGCGCGTCGCCGGGCGCTCGGGATACACCCGGTACTGGAGGCAGGTGATCAGCCCGGCGTCCCAGCCCGCGTAGCGGAAGTGCGCGTCGGCGTCGTCGAGCCGCGCGCTCGACCCCTGCGCCAGGAAGACGCTGCGCGCGCGGATCGTCCGACGCTCGCCGGCGCGCGGGTCGGCATATTCGACGACGACGCCGTCGCGCTCTCGGCGCAGCGCGCGGAAGAGCGTGCCCGTGCGGATCTCGGCGCCTTCGCGGCGCGCGAGCGCGCCGATCGTGCCGTCCAGCTCTTCGCGCGTCGTCGTGTGCGCTGGGCCGACGGTGAAGGCGTACGTGCGGCGAGCCGTGGTGAGCGAGATCGTCGGCGGATCCAAGTGCACGATCGAGCGCGGCAGATCGAACGTTTCGCAGAACCCCGGTCGCAGGCCGGCGGCGCAGACGCGCTTCGCGCCGACCACGCGGTCGCGCTCGAGGACGACGGTCGCCACCCCCGCTCGCGCCGCTTCCCGGGCGGCCGTACCACCGGCCGGGCCGCACCCGACGACGAGAAAGTCCGTCGACTCCATCTCCGGCCGGATGCTTCGCGCCCCGCGATTCGATCCCGCTCGCCCCGCAGGACGCCGTGACCGGCACGCTCAATCCACCCGGGTCAAAGCGCCTCGACCGGGAGCCTGGTCGGGCCGTTTTCTTGTGTCGTGGAAGGACTAACCGCTTGACGTTGACATCGCAGCTCGGGATCGAGCTTGGCCTGATCGCGGGGGTGCTCGCGATCCTGTACGGCCTGTACTTGGTCTTCTGGGTGCTCAAGCAGCCGGCCGGCAACGAGACGATGCGCTCGATCGCCGCCGCGATCCAAGAAGGCGCGATGGCGTTCTTGCGCCGCCAGTACACGACGGTCGCGATGGTCGCGGTCGTCCTCTTCTTCGTCATCGGGTTCTTGCCGCCGCCGCTGCATTGGCAGGCCGCGATCGGGTTCGCGATCGGCTCGATCCTCTCGGGCGCCGCGGGATTCATCGGGATGATCGTCTCGGTGCGCGCCAACGTCCGCACCGCCGAAGCGGCGCGCGGCGGGCTCGGGCCGGCGCTGAACCTTGCCTTCAAGGGCGGCTCGGTGACGGGCTTGCTCGTCGTCGGCCTCGGCCTGCTCGCGGTGAGCGGCTACTACGCGATCCTGATGCAGATCAACGCCGGCGACGAAGCGCAGTCGCTCGGCGGACTCGTCGGCCTCGCCTTCGGCTGCTCGCTGATCTCGGTCTTCGCGCGGCTCGGCGGCGGCATCTTCACCAAGGCGGCCGACGTCGGCGCGGACCTCGTCGGCAAGGTCGAAGCGGGGATCCCGGAAGACGACCCGCGCAACCCGGCGGTCATCGCCGACAACGTCGGCGACAACGTCGGCGACTGCGCCGGAATGGCGGCCGACCTCTTCGAGACCTACGTCGTGACGACGACCGCGGCGATGCTGCTCGGGCACCTGCTGCTCGGCACTGTCACCGGCGCGACGACGTTCCCGCTCGTGCTCGGCGCGCTCTCGATCGTCACCTCGATCATCGGCACGCTCTTCGTCGGCCGCGGTCAGATCAAGCGCAGCGGGATCATGAACTCGCTCTACAGCGGGATGATCGTCGCGGGCGTCCTCTCGGCGATCGCCTTCTGGTTCGCCTCGAACGCCGAGTTCGGCGGCGGCGTCACCGTCGGCACGCGCTCGATCGCGTCGTGGCAGATCTTCGTCTGCGCGCTGATCGGGCTGGCGGTGACCGGGCTGATCACCTACATCACAGAGATCTACACCGGGACCACGTTCCCGCCGGTCAAGGGGATCGCGAAGGCCTCGATCACCGGTCACGCGACCAACATCATCGCCGGGCTCGCGGTGTCGATGCAGGCGACGGCACTGCCGGCGCTCGTCATCGTGCTGGCGATCCTCTTCTCGTTCGCGGCGGCGGGGCTCTACGGCGTCGGCATCGCGGTCATGGCGATGCTCTCGATGGCCGGCATCGTCGTGGCGATCGACTCGTTCGGGCCGATCACCGACAACGCCGGCGGGATCGCCGAGATGGCGGAGCTTCCGCAGGCCGTGCGCGACGTGACCGATCCGCTCGACGCGGTCGGCAACACGACGAAGGCCGTCACCAAGGGCTACGCGATCGGCTCCGCCGCGCTCGCGGCGCTGGTCCTGTTCGCCTCGTTCCTGCAAGAGCTCAGCGACAAATGCAAGGCGACGCCCGACGCGGCGTGCGCGCAGGGCGTGAGCTTCGGCATCGGCGATCCGTACGTGCTGTGCGGGTTGCTGATCGGCGGCATCTGCACGAACCTCTTCTCATCGCTCGCGATGCAGTCGGTGGGGCGTGCCGGCGGCGCGGTCGTCGAAGAGGTGCGGCGTCAGTTCCGCGAGCGGCCCGGGATCATGGACGGCACGCAGAAGCCGGACTACGGCACGACCGTCGACATCGTCACGCGCGCCGCGCTCAAGGAGATGATCGTTCCGGCCCTCATCCCCGTCGGCGTGCCGATCCTCGTCGTGGTGCTCTCGGTCATCGGCGTGTTCCAGGGGACGCAGGGTGCGCAGGTCATGGGCGGCATCCTCGTCGGATCGATCGTCACCGGGCTGTTCCTGGCGATCGCGATGACGGCGGGCGGCGGCGCCTGGGACAACGCCAAGAAGTACATCGAGGACGGAAACTACGGCGGCAAAGGCTCCTCGGCGCACGCCGCGGCGGTGACCGGCGATACGGTCGGCGATCCGTACAAAGACACGGCGGGGCCGGCGATCAACCCGATGATCAAGGTGCTCAACATCGTCGCCTTGCTGTTGGTGGGGTTCCTCGTGCACTGACGGCCAACGTCGCCCCGGGCTTGTCGAAGGGCCGTCGGGCCTTGAGGCTTGTCGGACGGGGGTCGTAGTCGCGGAGGCGCGGTACCTTCGCTCGCGGGCACGCAGGCTCGCACATCGTGTGCGAGCCTGCTCTGTCTTCACATCGCTTCCGCGCATCCTGCGCACGCTCGTTCACACGGCCCGCGAGCGAAGGTACCGCGCCTCCGCGACATGGGCGCGATGTCGGCTTTCGGTGCTGAGCTGCGCGCTGTTCTCTTCTATGCTTTCGGGTCGGGCTCGGGTGGGACGGTCGCTGCTACGCGAGCGAGGTTTTCGAGCCAGACCTGATGCACGCGGAGCATCATCGGTTTGACGTGGAAGGCGGCTAGCGTCGCGATGCCGCGTTGGGTTTCTTCCGTCGTCACGTGCGTGCCGGCCGGGGTCGGATCGAGGCGCCAGGCGTGGTGGGCTTTGATCAGCGGGCTCACGGCGGTCCATGCGAGGTAGGTGCTCGGCTCGAAGTCGGTGACGCGGGTGGCGAGGGCGACGCCGTTCGTCGACCAGTGAAAGGTCGAGCCGGGTTGGAGATCTGCGGCGCCGTCGTCGAGGCGAACGTTCTTGCAGTGCGGGTACCAGGCCGGCCAGAGCGGGGCGCGGATCAGCCAGGACCAGAGGCGTTCCGGCGCGGCGCCGATCGTCAGGTCGTTGCTGACGTGGATGCGGGCGCGCGCCGGCGACATGTCGTCGGGCCAGCGGAAGGCGGGCATGCGAGGAGCGTACGCGGGTGCGCCCGATCCGTCAAATCGGCGAGCAAAACGGCGGGCGTGTCGACGGATCCGTCGTTCGTTCGCGGGCGAATCGGTCAGTGGGCGGACCGGTCAGCGCGCGGAGAGGCGGGGTTGCTCTCCGTCGATCGCGGCGGCGTGCAGGAAGGCGGCGAGGGCGCGGCCTGCGTCGGTGTCGCCGTAGGCGTTGTTGTCGAGCAGCGGAACGGGGATGGCGGCGAACGTCTTGCGGTGCGAGGGGCTTGCGTCGTAGACTTCGCGGGCTTGCGCGATCGGCGTCGGATCGATGTCGGTGCCGTGCAGGACGAGCAGGGGGGCGCGCACGTTGCGGATCGTGCCGACGACGTCGCCGAGCTCGGCGAGATCGTGGTCGACTTGCAGACGGAACGTGGAGCGAACGATCGGGGGCAGCAGCGTGCCGCTCATGTAGCTGAGCTCCTCTTCGGCGCTCGCGATCGGCGCCTCGAGGGCGAGGGCGCGAACGGGGCGCTCGGCGCCGACCCGCGCCGCGACGATGGCACCGAGCGACCAGCCGTAGACGAGCGGCGCGCCGCCGTCGCCTTCGGCCTTGCTGAGCTTCGCCGTTTCGTCGTACTCGCGCAGCGCGTCGGAGACGACGGCGCGCAGGTGCGGCGTCCCGTCGCTGTAGCCGTAGCCGCGATAGTCGTACAGGACGACGTTGAAGCCTTCGTCGCAGAGCCAGCGCGTGCGGAGCGTCGAGGCCGCGATCGTCTGCGCGGCTCCGTAGAACACGAGCACGAAGGGCGCGTGCGGCCGGGTCGCCGGATAGAACCAGCCGCGCAGCGTCGTGCCGTCGGCGACGGAGAGCGAGATCGGGCGCCGCCCTTGCGCGTCCGGCGCGTTCCAGGTCCAGAGCGGCGGGCGGTACGGTGGGTGGAAGACGACGTCGTCGTGGACGACGCGCGGGACGAATCCGGCACTCGCCGGCAGCGGGGCCGTCGTGACGAGCTGTGCGGCGACGAGCAGCGCCGCTGCGGAGCCGCCGGCGAATCGGGTGAGCAGCGAACCGCCGGCGGCGCGCTGCGCCCGCGGCGGAATGCGACGCGAGAGCATCGCGCGAATCACGAGACCGCGCTCGCCGGTTCGGCCTCGAGGAGCGCCGCCACGGCGTCGGCGCCCATCGGGCGGTGGAAGTAAAAGCCTTGCGCGTACTCGCAGTCGAGCGCGATGAGCTCGTCGGACTGGCGTTGCGTCTCGACGCCTTCGGCGACGACGTCGATGCCGTACGAGCGCGCGAGCTGAATCAGCATTCGCACGATCGGCGGGCTTCCCAACGAACCGTCGGTGCTCTCCACGAACGAGCGGTCGATCTTCAGCGCGTCGAACGGAAGCTGGTGCAGGTAGCGCAGCGAGGAGTAGCCGGTGCCGAAGTCGTCGATGCAGAGGTGCACGCCGGTCGCGCGCAATCGCGCGAGCGAGCCGAACGAGAGGGTGTTCGAGCGGATCACCGCCGTCTCGGTGATCTCGATGACCAAGTCTTCGGCGGAGAGGCCGAAGCGGCGCAGGTTGCGCGCGACGAAGGCGTCGAGGTCGGGCTCGAGCACTTCCTGCACCGAGAGGTTGATGTGCATGCGCAGGTCGAGGTGCGGGGCGCGGCGGCGCCACTGGGCCAGCCGGCGGCACGCGTCGACGAAAACGAAGCGCCCGATCGGCACGACGAGGCCGACGTCCTCGGCGAGCGGGATGAACTCACCGGGCAGCACTTCGCCCGTCGACGGATTGCGCCAGCGAACGAGCGCTTCGAACCCGGTGAGCCGGCCGTCGCGAAGGCGCACGATCGGCTGGTAGTCGACGGTGAACTGCTCGCCTTCGATCGCCGCGCGCAAATCGCTGGTCAGCGCCAAGCGGCGCGCGGCCTGGTAGTGCATGTGATGGTCGAAGAACGCGTGCCGGCCGCGGCCCAGCGACTTCGCGTGGTACATTGCGGTGTCGGCGTTGCGCAGCACCTCTTCGATCCGCTGCTCGGTCGCCTCGATCACGGCGATCCCGATCGACGCCGTGTTGTACACTGCCCGCGCCTCGATCAGCATCGGCGTGAGCAGGGCGTGTTGGATCGTCTGCACGACGTCTTCGACCTGGCCGAGGTCGTTGCGCGGCGCGAGCAGCACCGCGAACTCGTCGCCGCCGATCCGGGCGATGAAGTCGTCGGGGCCGATCGTCGCGCGCATGCGGTCGGCGACGGCGATCAGCATCGCGTCGCCGGCCATGTGGCCGAGCGAGTCGTTGATCGACTTGAACTCGTCGAGGTCGACGAACAGGACGGCGTCGACGTGGTTCGGGTTCGCGCGCGCGTGCTCCAGCGTGGCGGCGAGACGTTCTTGGAAGAACGCGCGGTTCGGCAGACTGGTCAACGCGTCGTGCGTCGCTTCGTGGCGGAGCCGCGCCTGATTCGCCTCGAGGAGGCGGCGACGCTCCACCTCGGCGCGGTGCGCCTGCGCGTTCGCCAGCGCGAGCCCCATCAGGTTGACGAAGAGCTGCAGTCCGCGCAGCGTGTCGTTGGTCGGGATCTTGCCGTCGGCCGGCCCGTCGGGGCTCAGGTAGCCGATCATCTGCCCTTCGGGATCGCGGAGCACCAGGCAGATCGAGTCGCGCTCGTGCCACGCGTCGGAGGCGCTGCGCGGGGCGTCGCGATCGGTCTCCGCCGTGTAGATCGCACGCTCCCAGTGGAACTCGCGCTCCGCCGGGATGTAGAACGCGTTTTCGAAGACCTCGTACTGCGGCGCGAGAACGGAGAGAATGTCGTCCTTACGGACGCGCTCGTTCTTCCGCTCGGCGGTCACTTCGTCGCTGTAACCGAGGAGGACGCGCCGCGTCATCTCGCCGCTCTGGTTTCCGTCGGCCAGCACGATCGTGACGTAGCGGAACTCGAACAGGTCCATCACCCCGCGGGCGATCGACTCCAAGGCGAGATCCAGCTCGCGGAGGCGTAAGATGTCCCGCGTGATTTCGAGCACGCGCTCGAAACGACGCTCGACCGGCATTACCCGGAGTATCGGCGGAAGAGACTTCGGCCCCTAGGGGTTCAACCGTCCGAGAATGCCACCCATCTGGCACGCCGCCCCCGTAATCTGGCGCCATGGACACCATCTGCCTCTGCCCCGATTGCGGCGCCGAGCACGACGAACCGGCCGAAGCGACCCTCGGACTGTCGGCGCGCTGCCTCGACTGCCAGATCGAGGTCGACCTCGCCCTCGAGCTGAGCCAGCAGGCGCCGTCCCGCCTCGCTGCCTAGGATGAGCGCTCCGGCTCGACGCTCTCGCGATCGAGGCGCGCGAACCAAGCACCGATGGCCGGCGCGTGGGCGAGCTGATTCCGCGCGGCGTCCTGCACGGCCGCGCTCAGCTCGGAGGCCGTGTACTCGCGTCCTGCCTCCGCATATGCCGCGACGGGCGGGACCAGCAGGTAGTGGTCCCCGCGGCGTGAGGCCTCGCGCGACTTCAGGAACCACAGCGCGGTGAGCTTGACCGCGAAACACTGCAGCAGCCGGACGTCGTAGCCCGCCGCGATGCGCGCGAGAATCTCCTCGCGCAGCTGGTCGAGCCCTTCTTCGAGCCACGTCCAGGTGCGAGCGTCGAGACCGGTCCATGCGTAGTCGTACTGGGGACGCGGTTCCGCCGTACTGATCCCCGTCCCGTCGGCGAGCCGGGCGAGATCCGCCTCGTAGAACGGGAGCGTCACGGGGCCGCCGGCTGCGTTCGCGGGCTCGGCCGACACGAAACGCTCACGCGGCATGCGGTCGCGCAGCAGCGAGACGAGCGGAACGTTCGGCGCGGCGCCCGGCGGACGCGTCAAGATCGTGTGCGACCAGCGCCCGGTCGACGCATACGCCCCGCCGAACGCCGCGGCGTCCGACCGCGATCGTCCGGTCCGCGAAAGCGAGTCGGCGAACCCGATCAAGCGCTCGCGGACGTTCACGGCCCTGATCGCGACCGCGTGGAAGCCGGTCGCGTACGCGATGAGTGCGACCACCGGCCGGTCGCGCTCGAGCTCGCGCCGTAGCGTTTCCAGCGAGACCGCGCGGCGGAACGACGGCGGCGCGAAGACGTCGTGATGGCGGAGCACCTCGTCGATCGGATACGGCGCATCGCAGCGCGGCTGCGTCTCCGCGCCGCAGCACGTCGCCGTCTGCCCTAAGAAGTAGGTCGCGTACTCGCATTGTCTCCGTACAGGACCGCCGTAGTATTCGACGATCCCTTTGGCGACCGCAGCCCAGCACCAATTCGGTCCGTTTTGGCGCTCGACGTCGAGGTCGAGCTCGACGTCCCAGGGCGCGCTCGGCTCGCGGTCGCGGTCATGCGGGTACGCACCGGTCACGCGGCGGACGGTGCCCTCGCCCGCGGCCGATCAGTCCCCGGGCCGGCGGGGACGCAATCGGTCGCCGCATGCAAGCGAGCGTATGTCTTCTCCGATTGATGGAACCGTTTGATTTCGTACCGACCGCCCCCCGGCCGCCGCCGTATGATTGAGCCCCTATCGCTTCATCCGGGGGACCAAGCGCGATGAAGTATCTCGGCCAGTGTTCTTGCGGTCATACGCTCGATCGGCACGACCGTACCGGCTGTGCCGGTGCCGGCGATCGATGTGCCTGCCGGCGAGACGAAGCCGCCGCGCTCGACGGGTCCTTCAGCGATGCGGCTTCGACCGGCTGGCGCGCCGGACGCGGTGAATTCGCCCCGCAGCCGCGCGCTGACGAGCCGCCCCTTCACGCCGTCTGTCACTGCGGCCACTCCTCGGAGGTCCACGACGAATTCGGATGCGCGGCGTATCTCGGCGCGTTCCCGGAAACGAAGAGCATCCAGGCCCATTGCCGCTGCCGGTTGCCTCGGACGAGCCGTGAAATCGCGGGCGACGCTTCGGCACGGCAGGCCGCGGCCGTCAGCGTTGTCGCTCGCAGAGCGTGATCCGAGGTCCGTTCACCGCGAAGATCGGTCCCTCGGGTCCGCGTGCCGGTTGAGGCCGGCGACCGAAACGTGGGTCGGGCCGTAGTCCATGAACCGGCGCAGCTCCGCGTTGACCGCGCGATAGCATTCGCAGGCGACGTCTTCGAGCGCCGGGCGGTCCAAGACCGAGACGTGACCGCGACGATACGAGATCAATCCCGCGTTGCTCAGCGTGCCGGCGACGACCGTGACGCCGGCACGCCGTACGCCGAGCATCTGCGCGGTAAACTCTTGGGTCAGCGGGAACTCCTCGAGGCCGATGCGGTCATCCGCCATGAGAATCCAACGGGCGTACCGTTCTTCGATCGGGTGCAGGCGATTGCACGCCGCGAACTGCGTCGCGGCGACGAACGAATAGCCGGCGTACGCCAGGACGCGTTCTTTGAAAGCCGCGTCGTCATTCAGCTGCTGCATGAACGCGTCCGCTGCGAGGCAATATGCGCTGTCGGCGACCTGCACGATCGTCGAGTGCACGCTTTCTCGAGTGCCGTACACCAGGGATATGCCGCTCATGCCTTCGTGTCCGGCGAGTCCGACTTCCACGGCACCGCCGTCGAGCATTCGGGTCAGCGTCGAGACTACGCTCCGAATCGGAAAGTACACCGCTTCGATTCGAATCCCCGGTTCGCCGAGAACCTGCCCGCGTCTCAAGGTGCCGATTTGGAGCGTCGGAAGCAACACCGAGCGCGTCGGCGCGGAGAGCGAATCCAGAAACGCGTTGCCGGTTGGCTTGGAGGTGTCGACCACGAGGCGACCGATCTTCCCGGCGCATAGGAACCGGGTGCGATAGGGAAAGGTCCGGTCGTGGCTGAGCGCAGGTCTATGAAGGAGCGATCATCCGCCCCGCAATGAGGAGGCTTCGAACGCCTCATTATACCATGGATGAGGGGCGGGAGCGCGCCCGTCACGCACGCTCACGAAGAACGTGCGTGTCGCCTTCGGAGCGGGGAACGGCAGGCAACGTCGGTCCTTGGTACGCCAGCGTACCCAGCGTCGGCTCTTGAAACCCCGGCCTCTTGGGTGCGATCGACCATCTCGCTCGTTCACCTCCGGGGACGCAGGGCGCGCGATCGCCGCTGCCCGGCGACGCTAGTCGAGCAGCGCCAGCGCGCGGTCGGGGGTCGCGAGCTGCTCGATCGTGCACTGCCGCGGCGCCTTGTCGGGGCGCCAGCGTACGGGACGGGTTCCGTGACGGATCCGTCCGCCGGTGACTTGGTCGAAGGCGACCTCGAGGACGAGGTCGTGCTTGAGCTTCACGTAGCTGCGGTCGCGCTCGGGATCGCGGCTCCAGCGGCTCGGCGCATCGCCCGGTGCGCCGCCGGTGAACCCGGGCTCGCCGACGTGGGGCTGCAGCCGCGCGAGCAGCGCACGCTTCTCGTCGGCCGGGAAGCTGCTGCAGAAGCCGATGTAGTCGAGCAGTCCGGCCTCGTCGTACAGGCCCAGCAGCAGGCTTCCAACCTGCGAGGCCGAGCCTTTCGCCAGGCGATAGCCGCCCACGACGCAGTCGGCGGTGCGCGCGCGTTTCACCTTGACCGCCGCGTCGCGGGTCCCGCTGGCGTACGGCGCGTCGGCGCGCTTCGCGATCACGCCGTCGAGCGCGCCGCCGACGCGCGCGAACCACGCGTCGACGACCTTGCGCTCGCGCGTCGCGGGTGAGAGCCGCAGCGTGGCGCCGTCGAACGCTGCGGCGAAGCGCTCCAGCTGCGCGCGCCGCTCGCTCAGCGGCCGCTCGACGATGTCGATGCCATCGAGGTCGAGCAGATCGAAGGCGAGGTACCACGCCGGCGTCTTCTTGGCCAGCATCGCGACGCGCGAGGCGGCCGGATGGATGCGCTGCTGCAGCGCGTCGAACGAGAGCGCGCCGGCGAGCGGCACGACGAGCTCGCCGTCCAGCACGAAGCGCTTCGCAGGGAGCCGTTCGAGCGCGGCGACGATTTCCGGGAAATAGCGCCCGAGCGGCTGTCCGGCCTTCGACTGCAGCGTGACCTCGCGCCCGTCACGGAACGCCAAGCAGCGGAAGCCGTCCCACTTCGGCTCGTACTGCCACTGCGGGCCGTCGGGGACGTCCGCGACCGCGCGCATCTCCATCGGAGGGTAGCCGAACGGTATCACCTCGGAAGAGTACCCGAGAATTCCGGCAGCGTGCCGCCGCGCAGTCCGCGTCCGGCTATGGCGCGGACGCCGCCCCTCGCGCCCGCGGCTTCGCCGCCGACGGGCCGAGGAAGCGCTCGAGCTTGACGCGGCCGGTCTTCCTCTTCATCGGCTCCCACAGATCGCCGACGCGCGCGAAACGCTCGCGCACGTTGTCGAGCCGGAAGTCTTCGATCTCGATTCCGGCCGCGATCTCGTCCCAGCCGACGGGCGTCGAGACCGTCGCGCGCGGCGTCGCGCGCACCGAGTACACCGACGCCAGCGTCTTTCCCCAGGCGTTCTGATTGTAGTCGACCAGCACGCGGCCCGCCGGCCGTTTCGCGATGCGGTACTCCGCGGTGACGACGTCCGGGTGCAGCCGTTCCAGCGTCTGCGCGAAGGCCTTCGCGAAGGTCCACACCTCTTTCTGCAGCGGCCCGCGCTCGATCGGGACGTAGACGTGGATCCCCGACGAACCCGACGTCTTCGCGAACGCCGGGATCCCGAGCGCCTCGAGCCCGTCGCGCACGTGGAGCGCCACCTGGCGCACCGTCGCGAACGGCGTTCCTTCGACCGGATCGAGATCGAAGTGCAGGTAGTCGGGGCGATCGGTGTCGTCGCAGCGCGAGTACCATTCGTTCAAGTCGATGCAGCCGAGGTTCACCAGCCACAGCAGGCCCGCGGCGTCGTCCACCATCGGGAAGGCGATCACGCTGCCGGAGCCGTGCTCGATCGAGCACGTCCGCAGCCACGGCGGCGCGTTCCCGGGCGTGCGCTTCATGTAGAAGTACTCGCCGGAGGCGCCGTTCGGGTAGCGCTTCATCACCTCGGCGCGGTCCTGCAGATACGGCACGAGCATCGGCGCGACGTCGGCGTAGTACTGCAGCAGGTCGCCCTTCGTGGCGCCGGTCTCGGAAAAGAAGACTTTGCGCAGGTTGCTCAGCGCGACCTCGCGATCGCCGGCCCGGACGAGCGCGCCGTCGCGATCGCGCGGAATCGCGAGCGGGGCAGGCGCGCCGGGCGTCGTTTTACGGGCCATGCTGCCCGCTCGCTTCGCGGCGGCGCGCGCAGTTCCGCCGCGGGAGCGCCGCCGCGGGCCGCGAACCTCGGCAGCCGTGCGGTTTCGGGTCATCACCTGCAATCTCAACGGCATCCGCGCCGCCGCCCGCAAGGGCTTCTTCCGCTGGATGGACGCGCAGGATCCCGACGTCCTCTGCCTTCAGGAGACCAAGGCGCAGGAGCATCAGCTCCCGCCCGAAGCGCTCGACCTCACGCGCTACGACGCCGTCTTCGTCGACGCGCAGAAGAAAGGGTATAGCGGCGTCGCGATCTACACGAAGCGGGCGCCTCAGCGCGTCGTGCGCGGGTTGGGGATGGAAGACATGGACGCCGAGGGCCGCTTCGTCCGGATGGACTTCGAGGGCGGGCTGTCGATCGCGTCTTTGTACGTGCCCTCCGGCACGACCGGTCCGGCGCGGCAAGCGGTGAAGGAGCACTTCCTCGACCGTTTCATCGCCGTGCTCGCGCAGCTCAAGAACGAAGGGCACCCGTTCATCGTCTGCGGCGACTACAACATCGCGCACCGCGAGATCGACGTGTTCAACCCGAAGTCGTGCGAGCGCACCACCGGCTTTCTGCCGCAGGAGCGGGCATGGATGGACGACGTGATCGAGCGCGTCGGGTGGGTCGATGCGTTTCGCGTCGTCGACAAGGAGCCGAAACGCTTCACCTGGTGGTCCGGCTGGAAGGGCGCGTGGGAGAACAATCTCGGCTGGCGGATCGACTATCAGCTCGTCACGCCCGACCTCGCGCCACGCGTGCGCGCGGCCACGATCTACCGCGATGAACGGTTCTCGGACCACGCGCCCGTGACGGTCGACTACGACCTGGACTGAACCGCGCTAGCTGTTCCCCTTCGGACTGCGCGGGACTTTCTTGCCCTCGCGCCGCGCCTTGCTGAGCCCGATCGCGATCGCCTGCTTGCGGCTCTTCACCTTGCCGCCCTTGCCGCCGCGCCCGCTGCGCAGCGTGCCCTTCTTGTATTCGTGCATCTCGGAGTGGACGTCTTCCGAGGCGCCGCGGCTGTATTTCCGCCGGCTCGCGCTCTTCTTCCGCCCGGTCGACTTCTTGCGGCCCGAGCTCTTCTTGCGGGTGGTCGTGCTCTTCTTGCGGCCGCCGGTCTTCTTGCGGGAGGTGGTGCTCTTCTTGCGAGTCCCGGCTTTCTTGCGCGTGCCGGTCTTCTTGCGCGACGTGGTGCTCTTCTTGCGCCCGGTGGTTTTCTTGCGAGCGGTGGTCTTCTTGCGGCCGGTGGTACTCTTCTTGCGGCCGGTGGTCTTCTTGCGGCCGCCGGTCTTCTTTCGGCCGGCGGTGCTCTTCTTGCGGCCGCCGGTGCTCTTCTTGCGGCCGGAGCTCTTGCGAGCGGTGGTGGACGAACGGGTCGCCATCGGCAAAGCCTCCTTTGCGATTCCGATTACCCGTCTTGGGGATCGCTCGAACAAGAGCCGAGCAGCGGACCGCGAACCTCCTCGTCGCGATGCCGGAAGAAGTCAGCTTCGAGACGACGATCGAGCGCGCGCCGGACAGTGCGGCATGCGGGATCCGTGTGCCGACGGCGGACGTCGTGCGCTGGTTCGGGCGGAAGAGCCGCGTCCCGGTGGTGGCGACGATCAACGGGTTCTCGTATCGGACGAGCTTGATGCCGATGGACGGTGCGCACATGATCCCGGTGAACGCCGAGGTGCGCAAGGGAGCGCGCGTCGGCGGCGGCGACCGCGTCACCCTGCGCCTGCGCGCCGACGATGCCGAACGAACCGTCGAGGTCCCCGACGATCTCGCGCAGGCGCTGACGGCGGCGCGCCGGCGGCCGGCGTTCGATGCGATGAGCTTCACGGATCGCAAGGAATGGGTGCGCGCGGTGCTCGATGCGAAGCGCCCGGCGACGCGCGCGAAACGGATCGCCGACTGCGTCGCGGCGATGCGGGCGCGCTGACGAAACCGTACCGGGGCGCCGCGGCGTTATGACAACGCCATGACCTCCTTCAAATCCGCTGCGGCGACCGCGGGCCTGCTCGCCGCCCTGTCGCTTCCGCTCGGTGCGCAGGCCATGCAGGCGGGCGCACCACAACACTACGCCTTCGCGACGGCGATCGTCGACGATCACCATGCCGGCGAGATCGACGGCGTTCTCGACCTCACCATCTCGGCGGGCGGGATCGTCCAAGGCTCGTATCGCGACGCCGATTCCGGCCGGATCGAACCGGTCGCCGGCGGAATGCAAGGCTACGACATCTGGTTCGACGTCGGATCGCGCGGCCGGCTCCACGTCGTCGGCACGCTGCGCGACGGTGTGCTCCGCACGGTCGTGCAGGCACCCGGCCCCGACACGGTCACCCTGAACTCGCTCCGTTCCGCGAAGCCCTGATCGACGCGACGCGGCGCGCGCCGTGAGTCGACGCGCGCCGTGTTCGCCGGCGCCGGCTATGCCGGCGTTTGCGCGACGCTCTCGAGCAAGAACGTGTCGGTGCCGTGCTTCGCCCGCCCGACGCGCGTCGCGCGCAGCTTGCCCTCGACGAGCGTGCCCATGAAGCGGCCGCGCTGACTCGGCCCGAGGTCGAGCCAGATCTTCGTTCCGGTCAGTCCGCCCACGACGTCATGGGGCAGCTCGTCCTGCGGCTGATACCGCCCTTGCACGATGCCGTCCGGCGTGATCGTCACGTTCAGTCGCCCGTCGATCTCGCCCGACGGATGGTCGACGTCGACGATGCGCGTCTGCAGCACGAGATGCTGCGTCGCCGCGGGCGGCGTCGAAGCTGACTGCGCGGATGCCACGCCCGCCGCCGAACCGCTCAGCAGCGCGCCCATCAGCGCCGCCGCGGCGGTCCGGCCGAATCTGCTGCTCATGCGCGACTCCCTCTGCTCACGTGCGACTCTCTCCGCCGCTCAGCATAGGACATCGGCCTGAGAAAACAAGCGTCCCGTACCGCGGAGCGGCACGGGACGCGGGACAAGTGGGCTGGTGTCCCAGAGCCTGTGTCCCCTTCCCAGGGTGGCCGTCACACGTCCGGTCGCACAGAAATCTGGGCGCAGACGCCATTCCCGCTGACCAGGTCCTGCAAGGCGAGCGCGTCCGCCGTCGCCGCCCCTTGCGCGGTATTGTCGAAAATGACCCACAGCGGCGCGGCCTCCCCGAACGGCAAGCCGCAGTCCGGCGGGGCGGCCTCGACACCGACGGCGCGGGCCACCAGGGCGACCGCATCCGCCCCGTACGCCGACCAGTAGACGTGCGGCGCGCCGTGAAGACGCACGTAGCGGAGCCGCTCCCAGCCTCCGGCGAGCGCGGCCGCCGGAACGACGGCCGGATCGGCGGCGACGCGCGCCACCCGAAACCCGCGCAGCAGCGCGTCCGGCGCCGGCTCGAACCACGACGCATGCCGCGGCTCGCAGGCGATCGCGCCGTCGTACCGCGCGCGCAACAGCCCGAAGAAGCCCTCCGCGACGGGTGCATCGTACGCGAAGCTGGGGGGCAGCTGCACCAGCAGCACCCCGCGCTTCTCCTCGAGCGGCGCGCTCTCGTCCAGGAACCGTCCCAGCGGTTCGGCGCAGCCCACCAGGCGGCGACGGTGCGTGATCTCGCGCGGAACCTTCAGCGCGAAACGGAACCCCGCCGGCACGCTCCGCGCCCAGCGGGCATAGGTCGTGGGCCGATGCGGCCGGTAGAACGACGAGTTGATCTCGACGCACGAGAACACGCCGGCATACCGCGCCAGCAGCGTGGCGGCATCCGGAAAGCGTGCGCGCTCCGCCGCCGGGATCGCCCAGCCGGCCGTCCCTAGGCGCACGCGGACGCTCGCGAACGGCGCAGGAGACGAACGGCGCGCAAGGGCGGCACGCTGTGATGTTCCGGTGCGGACGCCGCCCTGAAACGTGCCCGGCCGGGCGAAAAGTAGGGAAGTCCCTACCGCTCGCGGGGCTGCGGCTTTGGTAGACTAGGCTGGCAGCGCCCGGCGGCGCGCGCTATGATGAGAAGGAGGGACGGCTTTCGCGCCGCCTCGCTCCGCTTTTCAGGCGCGTCGTCGACGGGCCGACGGTCTGGCGATTGTGCCGAGGGACGAACGATGCCTGTGAGTTCGCGTCACCTGCTCCTGCTGGGAACCTGCGCCGGGGCGCTGCTGGCGGCCGCGTGCTCCGGCAGCGGAGGGTCCGGATCGGTCGCGCCGGTTCACACTGCCTCACCGGCGACGCCGACCCCGACGCCGACGCCCGCCACCAGCCCGACCGCGCGTCCGAGCGCTTCGCCGACGGCGACGCCGACCGCGACGCCGCGGCCCTCGAGCAGCCCGTCCGCGACCCCGAGCCCGTCGCCGTCGCCGACGGCCACGCCGACACCCGTCCTGACTCCCACCCCGACGCCGACCGCGACCCCGACGCACAGCCCGACGGCGACGCCGACGCCGACCGCGACGCCGACGACCGCGGCCCTGTGCGACTTCACGATCAAAGAGTTTCCGCTGCCGAATCCGTCGAGCGCGCCCGACTACATCGCGTTGGGCTCGGACGGTGCGCTGTGGTTCACCGAGAACGGCACGAGCAAGATCGGCCGCATCACCACATCCGGAACGGTCACCGAGTTTGCGACGTTGACGCCGAACGCCGGTCCCTTCAGCATCGTGAAAGGCCCCGACGGCGCCATGTGGTTCACCGAGTTCAACGCCGGCAAGATCGGCCGCATCACGACGGGCGGAACGGTGACGGAGTATTCCGGCAGCGGCATGTTCTTCAAACCGTGGATCATCACGGCCGGCCCGGACGGGGCGCTCTGGTTCACCGACAATAGCAGCGGCGCCGTCGGCCGCATCACGACGGCCGGTGTCGCTTCCGCGGAATTCCCCGTCCCGGGGCAAGGCGCCGGCAACGATCGCGAGCCCTTCGGCATCGTCACCGGTCCGGACGGCAACCTCTGGGTCACCGATTTCCTCGGGTCCATCGACAAGCTGACGCCGACCGGGACGGTGACCCAGTACACGATCGGCGGCTCGGAGCCGGATATGATCGCCGAGGGCGCGGACGACGAGCTCTGGTTCACGCTGAGCTTCCAATACGCCATCGGCCACATCACCACGAGCGGGACGACGAAGTTCTTCCCGACGCCGCAGACGGGAGGGCGGTCCTACTCGAACGGTATCGCCGAAGGCGCGGACCTTGCAATGTGGTTCGCGCTCAACGCGAGCGCAATCGGGCGCATCACCACCGCCGGTGTCGTCAACGAATGCCCGACGCCGACGCAGGTACCTGGCGGGAGCACGTTGCCGTTCGGCATGACGGCCGGCCCCGACAACGCGATGTGGTTCACCGAGAACGAAGCCGGAAAGATCGGCCGCATCCCGGTGACGCCCGTGCTGGGGACGTCGATCCGGCGGCACCGATAGCGCGCCCGGCCGAAGCCGGCCGCGAGGCTCGCCGTGGCCATCGGAATCGATGACGCCGGCGAGCCTCGCCCGCGAGATCGATCGGCTCGACCGTGACGTGCAGCGTCCGGCGCTGCCGACGGATCCGTACGAGCTGATCCTTTACGAGAACGCGGGCTATCTGGTCGACGACGACCGGCGCACGGCGCTGCTGCGGCGGCTTCTCGCCCACGCGCCGACTCCCGCAAAACTGCTCGCCGCGCCGCAGGAGTCGCTCGTTTCCGTCGCGCGGGAGGGCGGGATGCGGCCCGCGACCCGCGTCGAGCGTTGGCGGCTGATCGCGCGAATCGTGCTCGACGTCGGCGGGGACCTGCGCGCCGCGCTGCTGCAGCGCGACGATCGCGCACGGCGCACGCTCCTTCGCAGCTTCCCCGCGATCGGCGAACCCGGCGCGGACCTGGTGCGCCTGTTCGCCCTCGAGGAACCGTGCGCGACGATCGAGTCGAACGGCCTGCGCGTTCTCGAACGTCTCGGTTTCGTCACGGCACGAGCGCCCTATCCGAAGCAATACCGGGAAGCCGCCGCGCTCCTGACGGAAGCCTTCCCGACGGTGCCGGCGTTGCAGCGCGCGTGGTTCGTCTTGCGCCACCACGGGAAGTCCATCTGCCGCCGCGCCGCGCCCGATCACCCGCGCTGTCGCGCAACGCGCCGCTGCGACGCGGCTCTCGGCCGCGGCGAATGACGCAGTCGAGCCGAGCCGTTCGATATGCTCGACGGGCGCACAGCGAGGCGACGGCCCGCGACATCAGCGATCCTCTTCGTTCTCCCCGAACGTCCGCTACTTCGTGAGCGTCCGCGGGAGAAGACGTTGGGCATGGGTCCGTCAAGGATACCCTCGGCAAATCGAACAAGTCCGGAGGCGATGCAGTGGCATCTGAACGCGGCCGAGCAATGCGCCAGGACGTCCAATCCACCAAGGATGCCCTTGCCGTGAAAACCCTTTCGCCGGCGTATTTCGGGATGGTGATGGCCACCGGCATCGTCTCGATTGCAGCGCTGCAACTTCATCTGCCTGCGCTCGCAATCTCGCTCTTCGCATTGAATGCAGTCGCCTATTCGGTGCTCGTCGTGTTGACCGTGCTGCGCGCCGTCCGCCACTGGCGCGAGTTCGCGGCCGACCTGACCGACCATCGCCGTGGCACCGGATTCTTCACCACTGTCGCAGCGTCGTGCATCGTCGGCGTGCAGCTGCGGCTGATCGCTCATGACGTACTGGCGGCAAGCACATTTTTGGCCATCGGTCTCTTGCTTTGGATTACCGTTACGTACACCATCTTCACGGCGTTTACGATCCGGCGGGAAAAGCCGCTGCTCCAGGACGGAATCACCGGCTCCTGGCTTCTGGCGGTCGTCGCGACCCAGTCGGTCGCCGTCCTCGCGGCGCTCGTTGCCCGAGACTGGCCGCAGCCGTACCGGTTAGAGCTCAATTTCTACGCGCTCTCGATGTGGTTATGGGGCGGGATGTTCTACATTTGGATCATCTCGCTGATTTTCTATCGTTACATCTTTTTCGAGGTCATGCCGAGCGATCTGACGCCGCCGTCTTGGATAACCATGGGCGCGATGGCGATCTCCACCCTTGCGGGCTCACTGCTCGTTCAAAATACGTCCGGAGCACCGTTCTTGGCATCGCTTCTACCATTCCTCAAAGGCTTCACGGTGTTTTACTGGGCGACGGGTATGTGGTGGATCCCGATGCTGGTGACGCTCGACGTGTGGCGATACGTCGTTCGGCGCTTCCCGTTGCGCTACGATCCCCTCTACTGGGGAGCGGTATTCCCATTGGGCATGTACAGCGTCGCTACCGGGAACATGGCGTCGGCTCTCGGACTGCCGTTCTTGGATTTCCTCCCGCAGGTCATGTTTGCGGCGGCGTTGACGGCGTGGACGATTGCCTTCGCCGGATTGCTGTTCCAGTTGCGCAAGATCGTCACGTCGAGGGCCCACTGACGTATCAGGCGCGGAGCCCGGTTCGAAGTGATTCCCGCAAACCGAATCGGAACGGGTTCGCGATGCGATGCCGCCCGGCGTTCGACATCTCCGGCGCCGTTACCACCAAAGGAGCAACGATCAAGGTGCCAGGGTCCGCGCGACCCGGAAACCAAGGTAGTTGAGCCGGTAGTCGGACGCGAACCAGTAACGGCTCGCCGAGCGGAGGAAGGCGGGAGCGATGAGCCAGGACCCGCCGCGCACGACACGCTGAGAACAGTTCGCGCCCTTGATCCACGCCGAGCCGTCGGCCGGCGCGCCGCTGTAGGTGCTGTGGTAGCAATCCTCGGTCCACTCCCGGACGTTGCCGACCATATCGAAGAGACCGAACCTATTCGGGGCAAACGAGCCGGCCGGCGCGGTTTGCCTGGCGTCCCATTGGCTTCCGCAGTTGTGGCAGTCGGCATTGTTCGTGCCGACGGCATTGCCCCAGGGATAGGCCGTATGCGTCCCGGCGCGCGTCGCATACTCGTATTCGGACCCCGAGGGCAGCCGATACGACTTGCCGGTCTTTTTCGACAGCCAAGCGACGTACGCTTTGGCATCGTCCCAGGAAACGTTGATCACGGGTCGGCGGCCGCGGCCCCAGCCTTCATCGGAGGGCTTGTAGCCGTTGCAGCCGCCATCGGCCGCGCACGCATCCCATTCCTCGAACGTCACCTCAAAGCGGCCGACTGCAAATTGCCGCGCAATCGTGACCCGATGTTGTGGCTCTTCGTCGGGCGAATGCCCCGGCTCGCTTGACGGCGATCCCATCGTGAAGCTCCCGGCCGGCACCACGACCATCTCCGCGCACGTCGCACATTCCTTGAACGTGTCGCGCGGCTTCAGCGCCTTCTCTTGCATCCGCGATAGCGGCGCAACCTGAGTCGATGCGGCGGGCGCTGCCGGCATGGTGAGCCATATGAAGATCGCGGCGCCAAGCACGCAGCGTCCAACGAACGAGGTGAGCACCCGCAGAGTGCGGAGCCACGCTTCTTCGTCGCGGCCTTCACGCCTGTCCATGAACCCGAACCCCAACCTCGACGTTTGAATGGACCGAAGGAATGCCTTCGATGTCCGATTTTGCATGCCTGAAGCCGACGCGCGAAAGCGCGACGTAGAACGCAGCGACGTTCATCACCGCCCAGATGGCAAAGCCGGCCGTGTAGCCGCCGAGCAGATTCTTGCTGGCCGCCAGGGTGACCGTCATGGTGAAGCCGCAGGCCGCGCCGGCGGCCTTGGCCAGCCCGCTGACCGCGCCCACCTCCCGAAAGTAGAGCGGGATCAGCTTGACGACCGCCGCCGCGGCCGTGCCGGATAGCAGCGCAAGGCCATAGATGGAGGCCAGCTCGACATACAGTGAAATCTGCATGGTCAGGACCACGGCCAGAACGACCATGATACCGAACAGCCGCGCCAGCATTCTCAATGGATCGAAACGATCGGCCAGCCAGCCGCCCAGCGGCCGCGTGATGGCTACACAGACCACCAGCAGCGGGGTGTACACCATGGACGCCTGTACAGCGTCGACATGCCACCGATCGAGCAGATATGTCGGCATCGCCGACGCGAAGAAGGTGAGCGTACCGAAGGACACCCAGTACAGATAGGGCACGAGCCAGACCACGACGCCGGAACGGTACACGGCGATGATTTCACGGACCGAGACGCCTTTGTGCTGCCCGTAGGGCGAATCGGACGTAAAAAACCAGTAGATCAACGCCATCACGAGCGTGCAAACGGCGAAGATCGGGAAGATCAGGCGCCAGGCGTCCGGGCCATGCAAGACGTGGCTCACCAGGAACGTGACCGTCATCATGCCGACGGTGATTCCGATATTGCCCAGAGCAAAGATGCCGAGGGCTGTCCCCTGCTTCGATTTGGGGTACCAGGACGCCACATGCGCGTTGCCGACGACGAAGCTCGCGCCTCCGAATCCGAGCAGCGCCCCCAGCAGCAGCAAGGAGGAGTAGCCTCGAGCGAAGGGCCCGAAAAATAAGGGAATGGTGAGGCCCAGAAGCAGCAGCGTGAAAACCCTCCGGCCGCCGAACTTGTCCGTGAAAACGCCGAGTGGAATGCTGACCGCGGCTGCGAAAAGGGGCTCCATCGCGGCCAGGATGAGCACCTGAGTGGCGCTGAAGTTGTACCACTTGATCAAGAATGGGGCGAGCGCGGAAAACATTCCCCACACCGCGAAACCGAGCGTAAACGCCAGGAACGATACGAACAAAACCCTGGGGTTGCCCGGCGGAACGGCGATCGGATCAACCGCGACTGCTGGATTTTTCACGGCTTCCTCGTACGAAAGTTTGATCCCAGCGGACCGATTTCGATGGAGCCTTTGGACTGCGCGAACCGGCTTGGCGAGGCGTCATGCCGGCGAATCGGAAGCAACGGTGTGGCCGTCCGAACGCGACTCGGGCTCGTCCCAGCGAGGGTTTGGCGCGGCGCGAGAACGTACCTATCTCCGGTGAGCCCTCACTCCCATTTCTAGACCGGCGGGACTCGCGAAAGTTCGGCAAAAATCAGCCCCGCCGACGCGGCGATTTTGCCCGTGAGAAAAAAGCCGCTCACCCGAGGATCATCGCTCCGAGCGATCATGTGCATTGCCTGCCGGAGACGAAGGGGACGCTGGGCTACCGATTTCAGCAGCGCGTCCGGCAAGTACGAGGCGCCCACGGTGCAGTCGGTGCGCAAGCCGCGTTCAAGGGCTTTACGGGAAGGAAGAAAGCCCGCAAGAACTTCGTTGATTCTACGGGCTTTCGAAATGTGCCGAGAGCCAGAATCGAACTGGCGACACCAGGTTTTTCAGACCTGTGCTCTACCGACTGAGCTATCTCGGCGCGGCGACCCACCTCGGTTCGCCGAGGCCCGCTCTCACCCTGCCGGTCGCGCGCTTCTTGCCGGAACCTGACGCACGCGCGCAGAAGCGCGGGAAGGCTGGTCAAGCCGGCTCAACTCAGGCACGATACGCAGTGAAGGAGACCGAGGAATTGAAGGACGACAACGAGGTTCTCTCGCGTTCCGGAATGATCCAACGGCTCGCCGCGGCCCCGATCGCAATCGGCGCATTTGCGGCGCTTCAAGCCGAAGCCCAAGCGGCGGCCACGACCGATCAAAAGACGGCCGCGTACCAGAACCACCCGAACGGCGGCAAGCAGTGCTCCGGCTGCGCGCTGTTCATCCCCGCGAAGTCGAACCCCATGAAATCTCCGGGGTCGTGCAAGCTCGTGAAGGGAACGATCCAACCGAACGGCTGGTGCAAGTTCTACTCACCGAAGCCGAAATGACGAGGCGGCGCCGGCGAAGCTCTCGCCGGCGCACGGCCTAACGGCGAGGAGTCGCGCCGTTCGTCGGCGGCCGCGTCGACGCGGCCTTGGCCTCGGCCGACGGATACGTCGACCAGCCTCCGATGTTGTAACGGCCGTCGATGAGGTAGCTCCCGGCGGTCGTTCCGTTGGCGGACTGCGTGAAGACGTTCGGTTTCGTCGATGGAGCGCGGGACTTGTCGGGAGTCACGGTGTTCCTCCTCTGGGCGACGATCGAGCTCTCGGGGATGCTCTCAGTATACACGATGCGACGGTCGAGCGGCGCATCCTCGCCGGGCAGCCGCACCGGGCGGCGCATCCTCGCCGGGCGGCCGCGCCGAGCGCGACCCGGGAGCCACCGGCGGTGCACGGCGAAGAGAGGATGCCGGCGGCGGCACGAGCGGAGGCGGACTTCATGCCCACCCAAGAGACGATTCGGGAAGCGCTCCGGGACGTTCAAGACCCGGAGCTGATGATGAGCATGGTCGACCTCGGGCTCATCTACGGGATCGACGTCACGGGCGAGCAAGAGCAGGACGTGACCGTCACGATGACGTTCACCTCGCCGATGTGTCCGGTCGGGCCGCAGTTCAAGAAGTCCGTCGAGGACAAAGTCAACTCGCTCGAAGGCGTCCAGTCCGTCAAGGTGGAGATCACCTTCGTCCCGCCGTGGGACCCGCGCATCCACGCCAGCGAGGACGCGAAGTTCGATCTCGGGATTCTGGTTCTAGCGCGCGCCCGTCCACAGCAACGCGACGACCTCGTCTCCGCGCAGCGTGCGTGCGGCGGCGAAGCCGAGCACGAGCCGGCCGCCGTCGGGGACGAGCGCGACGGCGCGGAAATCCGGGAGCGCGCGTAACGTCTCCACGGTCGCGCCGTGACGGGCCAGCAGCGCCGACCAGACGGCGTCCGCCGCCGGCCCGCTTTCCATCGGCCGCGCCGTGACCTTGACGGACATGCGCGCTCGCGCGTAGGCGTCGCGCTCGCCTTCGCCTTCGTCGACGACGAGGATCGATGCGGACGGCCGGGCGATCAGGTTCTCGGTGTGCGCCGCGAGCCCGCTCACCACGATACCGAACGCGCCGCCGACCGGCGCGAACGGCACGTAGCTCACGAGCGGCGATCCGTCGGCGGCGAGCGTGGCGAGAGCGAGCCACGAGCGTGCGGCCACGAGGCGAGCCGCTGCTCGCCGGACTTCATCGTCCTCCATCGCGCGAGCCTCTACCCATCAACAATGCGAAATCTCCCCGCGGCGTCCGGCCGAAGGATCGGCGGGCCGGTGAACACCGAGCGGCGCATCGCATGATATTCCTGCCAGAACTCGGGGTCGAACACCGGCGCGCGCGACGTATCCGCGAGCGACACCGCGGCGACGAGCTCGAACGACGCGGACGGCTTCAAGATGAGCTGCAGCGCGGTGTAGCCGTCGCTCGAAGGGCCGACGCGCGCTTCTTCGATCTGTGAATGCCGGATCCGCACGATGACCTCGCTGCCCGGCTGGAGCGGCAGCTCGATGCCGAGCGAGGGCAGTTGTCCCAGCTGCCGGGCGAAATCGTCGGTGACGAAGCCGATGAGGCTCTGCGCGGCGTTCATGATCTCCGTCTTGCCCGCCGCGGCGCATGGACCGCACCGCGCGCGCCGAAGTGTCCGTCATGCCCGGCAAGGATCCGATCGAGCTGCCGGCTCTGGCGGCGCAGCGCCGCGGGCCGAGCGCCGCGGTCTGTGCGAACGGCCATGTCTACGGATGGCTCGTCGAGCCCGACCTCGTCGCTTCGCATTGCCCGAAATGCGGCGCCGCCGTGCTTGTCGCGTGCCCCGCGTGCCATACCCCGCTTCCCGGCGACGCCGGCATGCTGCAATGGGTGCCGTACGACGGAAACTGCGCGTCCTGCGGCGCGGCGTTCCCGTGGAAGGCCGACTGCATCGCGCGCCTGAGGCGGACGCTCGCGGAGCAGGCCGACGTCGAGCGCTGGAGCGCCGACGTCGCGGCGCGGGCGAACGCGCTGCTCGGCGACATCGCAGCGGACGTGGCGACCGGGAACGAGGTGGCCACGGCGGTGAAGTGGCTCGAGCAGCAGGGCGCCGAAAGCGCGCCGGCGACCGTCCTCGAGGCGGTCGACCTGCTCGGCGCAGCGCCGCTCAAACAAGCGTTGCGGCCGCTCTTCCCGGGACTGTTCTGAGCCGGCGCGCGCGCGCCGATCGCTATCCGCTGCCGGCGTCGGGAACCTCCTCCCCGTTCGCGCGGAAGATGTCGGCCACCGAGACGCGCGCCGCCGGAAACATCGCGGTCGTGACGATCAGCAGCGCCGCGTCCTTGTTCACTCCGTGTTCGGCGTTGAACGCTTCCACGGCTCGCTGCGCCGATTCGTAGTCGGTTCCGAAGTCCCAGTCGGTCGCGGAGAATCCCGGCTCGTGCGCCTTGACGAAGGCCGGATAGAAGTGACGTTCTCCATCCCCTTGGCTCCGCGCCAAGTTCTCGGTGACGAACAGGCAAGCCGGCTTGCCGTCGATCGTGTACACGCCGCGTCTCCCCTCTTCTCGCTGCGTCGTCCCGGCGTCATCCCTCGCGCGATGTCGCGAAGACGAGGAAGCGAATCTGCCGCTTCACGTTCAGCAGCACGTCCAGCGCATTCGAGGCCTGCGAGAACTCCCCCAGCGCTTCCAACGCTTCCGCTTGGCCCCGCCAGGCCTGTGCCAGCGCGATGCTCTCACGCAGGCTCTCGCTCGTCTCGAGCTCTTCGATCCGCCGCACGGCCTCCTTCAACCGCGTCAATGCGCCGTCGTAGTTGTGCATCTTGCACAGCAGCAGCCCGTAATCGAGGTACGCATCGGCGGCCTCTTGGGTCGCGAGGTGCGGCGGACTCGATCAGCTCCAGGGCTTCGGCCATGATGAAATCGGCCTCGGCCAACGCGTCCGTGCTCTCCAGGATCTTCGCATACCGCGAGAGCACCCGGAGGCGCGCGACGGCGCTGCCGGCGAGCGTCGAACGCGCGGCGCTGACGCTGCGCCGCATCAAGTCGACGGCGGCTTTGCTTTCCCCGAGCACGACGAGCGCCCGCGCCAGCCGATACGTCGCATCGCGGCCGGGATCTTCGTCGCAGTCCGAGCGATCCTTCATCGGAACGTCCATCGGCCGAGCGAGGCGCGGAGCGACGGCCTAGCCGCCGATCTCCGCGCAGGCGCGCATCCGGCCTGCCGCCTCGCCGGCCTGCACGTCAGGCCGCCACGCGCCGAGCGCGATAGATCCAGCCGATCGCCAGTCCCGTGAAGACGAAGCCTCCGACGAAGTTTCCGATGGTCACCGGAAGCTCGTTCCCGATCCACCAATCGCTCAGCGTGATCGGCGCGCCGTACAGCATCGCGGACGGAATGATGAACATGTTGACGACCAAATGCTCCCATCCCATGCCGAAGAACAGGTAGATCGGAACGAAGGTCGCGATCGCCTTGCCGATGACCGACCGCGTCGTCATGGGCAGGATCACGCCGAGCGTCACGAACCAGTTGCAGAACATCCCCTTGATGAAGGCCGTGAACGCGCCGGCCAAGCCGAACTGCTCGTAGTGAACGCTCTTGGCCAGGCCGATCTTCACCGCGACCGCCGAGATGCCGGTGCCGTCGGGCGTCTTGCCCGTGGTGGTGATCGCCGCCCACAGCATGAACGCGATGATGAGGCTGCCGATCAGGTTCGCCACGTAGACCAAGGCGATGCAGCGCGCCATCTTCGCGAACGTCGTGCGCTTCTCGAGAAATGCCAGCGGCACGTAGCAGAAGTATCCGGTCGCGAGATCGACCTGGAGCAGGTTGATGCAGATGAATCCGAGCGGGAACAGCGCCCCCGCGAGGATGGGGATCATCCCCTGAGCGACGCCCAAGAACGCCATGCTCGTGCCGTACGCGAGGAAGGCGCCGCCGAGCATGCCGCGCACGAGAATCTGCGTCGCCGACAGCTCACCCTTCGCGGCGCCCGTCTCGATCATCGTCTGCACGAGCTGCGGCGGGCGTACGTAATCCAGAACGGGGGTGCCGACGTACGTCCCGGGTTCCTCCTGAACCGTCGGTTTGGGGTCGGCGTACAGGACATCACGCATGGACGAACCTCCGGTTAGACGGCGAGGCGGGGGTCGTTTCTTCCGGTTTCGGTCTCGACGGTGTCCCGCTGTTCCTCACGGAGCAGCGGTACGATGACCAGGCCGGGCCACGAGAACAAGGGGACGGCGATCGCGGCGGACATCGCGAGCACCGAGAGGGCGAACGCCGGGCGCGTTCGCCCTCTCAGCGAACGACGGGAGCACCAGAAATTGCGTCAGGTGATTCCGGAGGTGGTCTTGCGTCGCGGTCAGGATCGCGCGCAGCGCCGGCACGGCGACGAACGAGCTCATGACGGACCATCGCTCGACGCGCGTCGTGCGTGCGAGCGTTCATGCCGCGGGCACGCGGCCCGCCGTCACGTACCGTCACCCTCGGCGCCGGTATCCTGCTCGCCGGCGGGATCGCCGCCGCCCTGCAGCGGCTGCTGCTCGCTCCCGTCGCTGGGGCCGCGTCCGATCTTGCCTTCTTCGGCACCGCCGGCCGAGTCGTCGGGCATCACCTGCTCGCACGACGGCTGGCCGGGCTCGACCTGTTCCGGACGTGGGAGGAGAACCGTTGGCATAGCGTTCCTTCCGATGGGAAGAGTGACGTTTCGATCAGTTGCGGGGCAGGTACGGGACGTCGGGCCCGATGCTCGCGACGCCGACCGGCGCATCGTACGGCAGGGTGCGCTTGCGATACCAGATGACGACCTGATACGGCCGGAACAGGTACGGCAGCGGCAGCGTCACGATGTGGACCAGACGCGTGAACGGGAAGAGCGCGAAGATCACGAAGGCGTTCAGCATGTGCAGCTTCACCGGCAGCGGCATCGCCGTGACGTACTGAATCTGCGGATTGAACGTCGCGAGGGACTGCAGCCACGGCACCGACGTATGCAGATACCACTCGGAACCCCAGCGATAGAAGAACGCGACCCAGAATCCCATCACGACCTGGAAGAGCAGCGCGGCGAGGAGCACCCAGTCCATGACCGTCGTCACGCGCTGCGCGCGCACGTTGCTGAGCCGCCGGAAGATCAGGATCAGCAGTCCGAGCACCGCCATCACGGCCAGCGCGAGGCCGGTGACTTCGAGCACATACAGCCGCGTCTGGTCGGCGATGAGCGCCGCCCACAAGCCCGGGAAGAGGAACCCGAGAACGTGCGGCGTCAGGATCAGGATGATCCCGTAATGCCACATCGTCGATCCCCAGAACAGGATCCGGTTCTCGAGGAACTGCGAGGATTGACTGGAGTACGAGAACCGATCGCGGAAGTAGCGGTACAGACCGACGATGACCCCGATGGCGACGGCCATGTACGGGAACACCGCCCACAGGAAAACGTTTGACATGCTCTTCCTCCGCTCGTTGCCGAGCCCGCGAGTTTACGAAACCAAGCGCGATGGATCGGGAATGGGGATGTGCTCGAGCTGCGCGGGCATGCCGTAGCGCGCTTGCAGCACGAGCCGGAGGGCCTGGAGGACGCGCCGATAGTCTTCGCCCAGGTCGAAGATCTCGGGGCCCTCTTCATCTTCTTCTGACGGGTCGGCTTCCGGCGGCGTCATCATCGCATCGAACGTCGTGAGCAGCGCCTCACGGGCGATCTCCGCGTTCAGCTCGTCGTCGGGGCAGACGGACATGAACCGCAGCAGGACCGCGATGTGGTCGGGCAGCTCGACGCCGGGGTCGAAGCCGTGCTGCCGAAACCGGTCTTGCAGCTCGAGCAGCAGCGCGCTGCGCTTGTACGCCTCGCCGAACATGTGGTAGCCGATGTACGGATGGCACGACGCGTTCAGGTCGAACGTCGCCGTGAAGATCTCTTCCAGCATGCTGTGCGGGGTTCGCTCGGCGAAGACGATGAACTCGTCCAGGAGCGCGGCCGCTTCCGCGCTCTCGCCGGCGATGGACGCGGAGCAGTCACGGGCAATCTCCGCGACGCCGGCGGCGTGCGGATACTCCAGCAGCTCCGCGAAGAGCGCGAGCACCCGCGGCTCGCTGCTCGTTCGCTCCATCGCTACCACCGCCGCGCCGGCGCCTCGCGGAAGCCGAATCCCGCGGCCGGCTTGTGCGTGTACGGGTCGAGGCTCTGCTCGATCGCCTCTTCACGCGCGAACGCCGGAATGACGAACCGCTCTTCCATCGTGGGCAGCGAGGTCAGGTTGAAGATCGCCTCGGCCTCCTCGGGCGTGGTCTTCCCGACGCGCAGCGCTTCCAGCGCTTCGGCCGCCGAGATGTCGCTGACGCGCTGCGCGCGCTTGAACAAGCGCACCGCGATTTGCTTGCGATACACGTCTTTGATGATCTCCTCGTTTCCGGCGGTGAACAGGCTGGCCATGTATCGGATCGGGATGCGGGCCTGCTCCAGCGAGCTCAGCATCTGCCCGAGGCCCTCGACGCCGGCGCTGTCGTAGTTGCCGTCCTTCATCTTGCCGAGCACCGGCAGCATCGGGGGCACGTAGAACAGCATCGGCATCGTCCGGAACTCCGGATGCAGCGGCAGCGCGAGTCCCCACTTCTTGACGAACTTGTAGACGGGCGAGTTCTGCGCCGCGGCGATCTGTTGTTCGGTCACCCCGTTTGCCTTGGCGGCGGCGATCACGAACGGATCGAAGGGATCTTGAATGATGCGCCGCTGCGCCATCACGAGATCCTTGTCATCGTTCAGCGCCGCCTCTTCGATGAGATCGGCATCGTACAGCAGCAGGCCCAGGTAACGAATGCGTCCGACGCAGGAGTGGAAGCACGCCGGCGCCTGACCCGTCTCGAGGCGCGGGTAGCACAGGATGCACTTCTCGGACTTCCCGGTCGACCAGTTGTAGTACGTCTTCTTGTACGGGCAACCCGAGACGCACATCCGCCAGGCCCGGCACTTCTCCTGACTGATCAGGACGATGCCGTCCTCGCCACGCTTGTAGATCGCGCCCGACGGGCACGCCCCGACGCAGCTCGGGTTGAGGCAGTGGTTGCAGATGCGGGGCAGGTAGAAGAACACGAGCCGCTCGACTTCGTTGAGCTGTTCGCGCTCCTGCTCGGTGAGCTTCTCCAGGTTGACGTCGTTGCTCGCGTAGACGGGCGAGCCGCCGAGGTCGTCGTCCCAGTTCGGGCCGGCTTCGATGTCCATCGGCTTGCCGGTGATCAGCGAGATCGGGCGCGCCGTCGGCTGGTCGTCGCCTTCGGGCGCGTTGAACAGCTCGTCGTACTGGTACGTCCAGGGCTCGTAGTAGTCGTCGATCGTCGGCAGGTTCGGATTGAAGAAGATGTTGCCGAGACCTTCGGTTCGGCCCTGGAGCCGCAAGCGCAGCCGGTTGCCGTCCTTCACCCAGCCGCCTTTGTACTTCTCCTGGTTTTCCCACGTGGTCGGATAGCCGGTTCCCGGCTTCGTCTCCACGTTGTTCCACCACATGTACTCGGTGCCCTTACGGTCGGTCCAGATGTTCTTGCAGGCGATGCTGCACGTGTGGCACCCGATGCACTTGTCGAGGTGGAACACCATTGACACTTGAGCGCGAATATCCACGTCATTGACTCCTTGCGATCGACAGGATCGGAACTACCACTCGAGCTTTTCGAGCGGACGCACGACGGCGTGCGTGTCGCGGGTCATGATCCCGATCGGCCCCCAGTAGTTGAAGCCGTACGAGAACTGCCCGTAGCCGCCTGCGACTTGCAGCGGGTTCATCCGCGTGCGCGTCAGGCTGTTGTGTCCGCCGGCACGCCGTCCGCCGCGCACTTGCGACTTCGGCATCGAGATCGTGCGCTCCGGCGCGTGATAGATCATGCAGGTTCCCGGCTGGACGCGCGCGCTGACCGCTGCACGCGTCACCATCACCCCGTTGTCGTTGTAGACCTCGACCCACTGGTTGTCGACGATCCCGATCCGTGCCGCGTCCTTGTCGTTGATCCAGCACGGCTCGATCCCGCGCGAGAGCGTGAGCATGCGCAGGTTGTCGTAGTACGTCGAGTGGATGTGCCACTTCCCGTGCGGGGTGATGTAGTTGAGGATCAGGCTCTTCTCGTCGACCGGGCTCAGCACGATGTCGCCGGTGAGGTGCGGGTCGAGCTTCGGCTTGTAGGTCGGGAAGTGCTCGCCGAAGTCGATGTACCACGGATGGTCCATGTAGAACTGCTGGCGACCCGTGACCGTGCGCCACGGGACCAGCCGCTCGACGTTCAGGCACCACGCGGAGTACGCGCGTCCGTCGTTGATCATCCCCGTCCAGCACGGACTGATGAGCAACCGCTTCACCTGTCGGGTGATGTCGCCGAACGTCATGCGGACACCGCGGATGTCGGCGGCCAGATCGGCCAGCGGTACGCCGGTGACCTCCTGCTCGTGCTCGAACGCCGCGTACGACACGTCGCCGTTCGTCTCGGGCGCGAGATGGAGGATCGTGTTGCAGACGTCGAGCGAGTCCTCGAGGCTCGGGTACCGCTTGCCGTTCCAGTCGAGGCAGCGCATGTGGCGCGAGTCGGGCGAGCCGGCCACCGGATTCTTGAGCAGCTGGTCGTAGAACTTCTCGACGTGAATGTTCACGCCGTTGAAGCTGATCCCGTCGCTCGCGATGTTCGGCCCCAGCGTGACGTAGCGGTTGTACACGTTCGCGTAATCGCGGGTGACGACGCGCAGGTGCGGCATCGTCTTGCCCGGGATCGCTTCGACCTCGCCGGTGGTCCAGTCGACCACTTGAGGCTGCTGGATCTCGTCCGGCGTGTCGTGCATGAGCGGGTAGGAGACGATGTCCTTCACGGGCTCGGGGAAGGCCAGCGGCGCCATCTCGCTCACCGCCTTGGCGAACGCCTTGAAGATGTCCCAGTCGCTCCGCGACTCCCAGACCGGCGGAACCGCCGCGCCCAGCACGTGGATGAACGAGTGCAGGTCGGTCGAGTTGAGGTCGTTCTTCTCGTACCACATCGCGGTCGGCAGGACGATGTCCGAGTACAGCGCGGACGTATCCATGCGGAAGTTGATGTCGATGACGAGATCCATCTTGCCGCGCGGACCCGGCTCGCGGAAGACGACCTTCTTCGACTTCCCTTTGGCGTGCTCGTCGGCGACCGCGTTGTCGTGCGTGCCAAGGTAGTGCCGCAGGAAGAACTCGTGGCCTTTCGCGCTCGCCATGATCGCGTTGCCGCGCCAGATGAACCACATGCGCGGCCAGTTCTGTTCGGCGTCCGGGTCGTCGACCGCGTACTTGAGCTTGCCCGATTTGAGCTGCTCGACGGTCGACGCGATGATCGCTTTGTCGTCCTTCGCGCCCGCCGCCTCGGCCTCGCGCACGATGTCGAGCGGATTCCGGTCGAACTGCGGATAGTAGGGCATCCAGCCGCGGGTGACCGCGTCGCGCTCGATGTCGATGCAGTGGCCCTTGGCGAACTTCGCGTTGTCGGGGACCGACGCATAGTCGGTGAAGTCGCCTTCGTAGCGCCACTGGCTGCTGTTGACGTAGTGCCAGGTCGGTGACTGCTGCCGGCGCGGAGGCTTCGTCCAGTCGAGCGCCATCGCGATCGAGTTCCACGGAGCGGCCGGCGCGAGCTTCTCCTGCCCGACGTAGTGGTTCATGCCGCCGCCGTTGCGTCCGCAGCAGCCGGTGAACAGCATCGCGGAGATCGGCCCGCGGTAGGCCAGTCCGTTGTTGTACCAGTGGTTGACGCTGGCGCCGACGATCACCATCGAGCGGCCTTCGGTCTTCTCCGCGTTCGTGGCGAACTCGCGCGCGAAGCGGGTCACCGTCTCGCGGCCGATCCCGGTGAACTGCTCCTGCCAGGCAGGGGTGTACGGAACGGCGGCGTCGTCGTACGAGGCGGGATAGTCTCCGGCCAGACCGCGCGGGACGCCGTAGTGCGCCATGAGCAGGTCGAACAGCGTCGCGACCGGGACGCGGCCGGCGGCCGTGTCGATGTAGCGAACGGGGACGCCGCGCGAAAGGGTCCGCTGCGAAGCGAACTCGTCGAACTCGACGTTCAGCACCTCGTCGTGCTGGTCGAGGAAGCTCAGGACCGGATCGATCGGGCTGTCGTCGAGGCCGTCCTCGAGCTTGAGGTTCCACTGGCCCTTCTTGTCCTGCCAGCGGAAACCGGCGGTACCCTGCGGCATCTTCGGCGTGCCGCTGCTGTCCATCATCAGCATCTTCCAGTCGCCGTTCTCGACGCCGGCATACTTGGCGATGCGATTGGCCCGCAGGAGCTGGCCCGACCGGTACCCGGTCGCGGTCGGCGTCAGCTCGACCAGGAACGGACTGTCGGTGAACTGCTTCACGTACTTGTCGAAGTACGGGACCGTGCGGTCCGCGTGGTATTCCTTGAGGATGACGTGGTTGACCGCCATCCAGAGCGCGGTGTCCTGGCCGGCCTTGACCGGGATCCACATGTCCGAATACTTGGCGACCTGCGAGAAGTCCGGCGAGATCACCACGAACTTCGAGCCGTTGGTCCGCGCCTCGGAGATGAAGTGGACGTCCGGCGTGCGCGTCATGTTGAGGTTGGCGCCCATCGAGACGATGTACGTCGAGTTGTACCAGTCGGCGCTCTCGCACACGTCGGTCTGATCGCCCCAGACCTCCGGGAACGCGTTCGGCAAGTCCGCGTACCAGTCGTAGAAGCTCATGTTGACGGCGCCGAGCAGCTGCAGGAAGCGCGAGCCTCCGGCGTACGAGGCGAACGAGAACGCCGGGATCGGCGCGAAGCCCATGATCCGGTCGGGGCCCCACTTCTTCGCCGTGTACAGCGTCGAGGCGGCGACCAGCTCGAGCACTTCGTCCCATGTCGTGCGGCGGAAGCCGCCCTTGCCGCGGGCCCGCTGATACCGTTTCCGCTTCTGCTCGTCCTGAACGATCGAGCCGTAGGCTTCGATCGGGTTGGCGTACTGCGCTTTGGCCTTACGCCAGAAGTCCAGCAGCGCCCCGCGGATGTACGGATACTTCACCCGGATCGGGCTGTAGACGTACCACGAGGCCGAGATGCCGCGCTGACACCCGCGCGGCTCGTACGGCGGGAGCCCCTTCTCCAGCAGCGGGTAGTCCGTCTGCTGCATCTCCCACGTGATGATGCCGTCCTTCACGTAGACCGCCCACGAGCAGCCGCCGGTGCAATTGACGCCGTGCGTGCTGCGCACGACTTGATCGTGCTGCCAGCGGTTCCGATAGAATTCTTCCCAGCGGCGGGACTTGGGGTCGACCAGATCTTGAATCCAACCCATCCGTCAGGACCTCCCGGCGTATCGGCGAGTAAAGAGCTCGTTGGCGCGACGAACGAGCGGGATGCGTACGCCCAGCAGACGCCGGCGCCAGTAGACCGCGGCGATCACGACGAGGATAACGAGCGCGCAGAGGGCCATCAGCGCCAGTGCAGCGATCGAGCCCGGCGACCGCTGGACGACGGCGCCTTCCTTGATGAAGGCGGCCACGTCGGCGATCTCGGCGGGCGTGAGCGGATTCTTCGTCCACACCGCGCTCATCGTCGGCGTCGGCACGCTGCTCAAGAACGACTCGAGCCCGGCGGCGCCGCCGTACTTCTGGAAGGCGTTGGTGAGATCGGGCCCGAGCGTGCCGCCGCCCAGCGCGCCGATCCCCGAGATGCTGTGGCACGACATGCACGGCGGGCCGCCGTTCTTGAAGCGGGTGCCGCCGACGAAGAACTCGCGACCGGCGATCGAGTCGCCCTGCGGGAACGTCACGGCCGGCGCCGCGGCCGTCTTCGGAGCACCGCCGGATTGCTGCGCGATGTACGCCAGCACGGCGTCGACGTCGGTGGACGAGAGCCCCAGATCGGGCATCTGCAACGGATACTGCTTCACCAGCCGCGTCGCCGTCGGGTCGCCCGCTTTGATGAGGGCACTCGGGGACGAGATCCATCGCGCGAGCCAACCCGGGTCTTCGGTGGTCGTGATCCCTTTGAGATCGGGACCGACCCTCTTCCCCTGACCGATGGTGTGGCAGGCCGCGCACTTCGAGGCGAAGATCGTGCTGCCGTCGTCCGCTCGCGCGATCGCCGTCGTCGCAGCCGAGATCGAGGCGAAGGCGACGGCCGCCGACAGATATGCGAGCGAAGCGCGTCTCGGGAAGATCATCGTGCCTCCTTCCGACAAGACAGTCTGGCGTAGTTCGATACGGTGAGAGTCACGGCAGCGCGTACACCCGAACGAGCTCGCCCGCCGCGACGAACGGCCGCTCCGGGCCGACGTGAACGTAGCCGTCGGCCTCGAGCAGCGACGAAACGTAGGTCGAGCAGAAATGCTCGACCGCGCTCACGGCGCCGTGGTCGAGGCGAACCGGGACGTAGCACGACCAGCCGGCCTTGCCGTCGATTCGCGCGGCCGCGGCGCCGTAGCTCGACGGCGGTTCCGCGGTGCGGCCGGAAAGCTTCGCGAAGATCGAGCGGCCGAGCACCATCAGCGCGACCATCGCCGCCGTGGGATTTCCGGGCAGCCCGACGATCGGGCGCGTCCCGGAGGCGGCCAGCAGTACCGGGCGTCCGGGTTTCATGCGCACGCCGTGCACGACGACGCCGGGTGCGCCTCGCTTCGCCAGCGCCGCTTCCGTATGATCCCGCGTTCCGACCGACGAACCGCCGCTGAGCACCACCGCGTCGTGCCGTTCCGAAGCGTCCGCGAGGACGCGCTCCAGCGCCGCGAGGTCGTCGCGGACGTGTCCGGCGCTCACCGCTTCGGCCCCGAAGCTCCGCAGCAGCGCGCCGAGCACCGTCGCGTTGGAGTCGCGAACTTCGCCGGCGCGCGGGCGAGCGGCGATCGGCACGACCTCGTCGCCGGTCGACAGCACCGCGACGGACGGCCGGCGGTAGACGAGCACGTGGGTTTCGCCGAGCGCCGCGAGGACCCCGAGCAGCGCGACGCCGATCGTGCTGCCTTCACGCGCCAGCATCGCGCCGGCCGGGACGTCTTCGCCCGCCGCGACGATGTCGGCGCCGCTCGGCACGGGACGCAGAACGCCGACCGCGTTCGCATCGAGGAAGGTGTCTTCGATGCGAACGATGCTGTCGGCGCCCGCCGGCAACGGTCCGCCGGTCGCGATACGCGCCGCCGCGCCGGCCGCGAGCTCGACGCCGGCCGCCTGGGGCTCGCCGCGCAGCGTCAGAAAGCACGGACGTCCGGGGGCTGCCGCGCGAACGTCGCACGACCGAACGGCGAAGCCGTCCATCGCCGACCGCGGCCGTTCGGGGAGGTTCGCGTTCGAGCGCACGTCGCGCGCGAGCACGCGACCCAGCGCGGCCTCGAGCGCGACGGTCTCGGTGCGTTTCGGCGCGGGCGTCCAGACTGCGAAGAATGCCGCGAGCGCCTCGTCCGGCAGCGGCAAGTCCGTCGCATACACGCCGCGGTACTGGGCCGTCATCGCGCCGCCGCGGCCTCCAAGACGTCGTCCGAGGTCACCACGTAGTCGGCGCGCCGGCGGTGCAGCTCCGCCCACGGCTTCCACTCGCCGACGCCCGCGACGAACCACGAGGCGGCGATGCGGCGCAGCTCGATCCCGGCGGAGGTCGACTCCATGACGATCGTCGCCGGGCGCAGCCGGCGCGCCGCCGCGAGGCCGCGTGCCAGTCCCGCGCGCACGGCGGGGCGCTGCACCGTCACCCACACGACGCACTGCGCACCTGCGGCGAGCAGCGTGCCGGTGTCGCGCCGGTGTTCGACTTCGTCGCCCGGGTGCAGCACGAGCACGGTCGTTTCGCAGGGCTTCTCGCGAACGCTGACCTTGACCGCAACGGTGGGCGCCTCGGCCGCGTGGCGGCGGACGAGGTGGGCGGCAAGCGTCGTCTTGCCGACGTTCGACGCGCTGCCGCCGACGACGACGATTCTCATCGCCGACCGGCGCGCCGGACGGAGAACACCACCGGATCGGCAGGCTCCATGCCTCAGGCTATCCGCGCGCGGTTCCGCCCCGGTGTCCGGGACGGTTACGCGGCGGTTCCGCTCAGCCGCCGCTCAGAATGGAGCGGTACAGGGCCTCGGTTTCCATCGCGGGCGCGGCGTCGAACTCCTCGAGCAGCGCCCGCCGGCACTCTTCGAACTGACGCAGGGCCTGGATGCGCTTCCCGCTGCGGCACAGCGTGTCCATCAGGTCCCGGTGGACGTCCTCCAAGCTCGGATCGAGCTCCAGGATGCGCCGGTAGCAGCGAATCGCCGCCTCGGAATCGCCGGCGCTGCGCAGCAGCCGCGCCGTCGTGACGAGCACGTCGAACAGCGTCTCGCGCAGTTGGCGCCGGCGCCGTTGGCACCAATCGCTGTACGGGTCGTCCTCCATGTAGTCGCCGCCGTACAGCTCCGCGGCCGCCTTCAGCGCGACGATGGCTTCCCGCCAGCGGCCTTGCCGCTCGAGCCGAAGACCGTCGGCGGCCGCCGATTCGAACTCGAGTGCGTCGAGCCGGTGCGGCGAGGCGGGGTTGAACCCGTATCCGCCCGGATCGGTGACGATGAACGACGCGTCGCTCTTCGCGTTTTCCGCTTCACCCAGCCCGCGCCGCAAGTAGTGCACGGCGATCTTCAAGAGCTTCGAAGCGTCCTTCGGCACGTCCGCGGGCCACAGCAGCTCCACCAGCTCGTCGCGGACCACGATCTTCCCGTAGTTCGTGATCAGGATCTTCAGCAGCGTGACGGCCCGCCGGCGCAAGAACGCATCGATGCCCAGCGGCGCGCCGCCGCGGCGCGCCGCGAAGCTGCCGAGAACGCGCAGGTCGAGCCGCAGCGCCGCGCCGGGGACGAGGTCGACCAGCGGAATCTCCGTCCTGCGGGCGCCGGCGGCCTCGCCGGAATCACGATCGAGGATCAGCGCGAGACGCTCGGCGGCTCGCGCGAGCGTGACGGAGTGCGCGAGCACGGGGACGGACGGATCCCGGGACGCGACGTCGAGTGAGCCGATCGCACCGTTGCGGCCCGGTATGGGGACGCAGAGGAAGGTTTGAAAGCCCAGCGCTTTGACGCCTGTGCGCAGAAAGCGCGCGTCGTGCGATGCATCGAGGACGCGCAGTGGGGCGCAGTCGCGGATCACCAGACCCGGATAGCCTTGCCCCTCCTCGAAGTGCGTGATCTGTTTGAACGCCTCAGCGAAGGGACCCCGAAAACCGGCCAGGGAGACGCCCCAAGCGTCGTCGCGCAGGAAGATCTCCGCGACCTCGGCCCCAGTCGTGGTCAGCGCAGCGTCGAGAACGTCGTCGATGGCCCACCCATGATCGTCGTCCGCCGGCGCCGCGTGCGCATCGTCGACGAGTCCGGCACGCATCAGAACCACGCGCGGCACCGTTTCGCGGCGCCGCAATCGGCGAGGCGGTTTCGGCCCGGCATCGTAGGAAGCCGCCCAACGGGCCGCACGTCGTGCGAGGCGGGAGAACCGAACCTGATGTTCTGTGCGCCGTTCTGAGGAGACATTCTCACGTCCCAACTAGCGGTTCCCGGGCGTTCCCGGAGCGCGAACATCGCGCGAACCCTGCGACCTTTGGCGGAACGCGCCCAAGGTCCCCTCCCTCGGACGCGGCGTTTTCGGCGACCCCGGAGCGCGGCCTTTTAGGTCGCGTCCCAGGGCAGATTGACCGTGATCGGGCGGGCTCCCGGGAGCGCGTCGCACCAGCGTGGGCGCAGCCGGCTGCAGAGACCGGCCCGGATGCCGTCCTGCAATTCCTCGGACACGGTGGCCCAGGTGACGTAGCAATCGTCCGCCGTGGCGAGCGGCGCGAACTGGCGCGCCCAGCGCAGGTTTTTCGCGATCCCGCCCTGGCCGACGAAGAGCACCTCCTCCGGCGAGCCGGACCAGACGACCAGGAGGCCGGACGCATTGCCGTCCGGCAGGACGGCGGTTTCGAAGCGGCACCACGCGCCGCCGTGGCAGGTCCTCCACGTGAGCCGAACGTCATCGCCTCCAGACGACACGGGAGGCTGCTATCCGGAAGACCCGAGGACGTCGTCGAGGACGATCAGGGTCGCGTCACGCTTCGGCGGCTCGCGCTCCGCACGGACCGCTTCCGCGATGTGCCGCCTTTCGCGCGCATCGACGCGCGAGCGCAAGCAGAGCGCCGCGCCGCTCGGCGCGTCCACGGCAAACGGAAAGAGCACCGTACCCCCTTCGATCGCCGGCAGCGGGGCCGTCGAGGCGGCGCCGGCGTCCGGGCCCGGTCCGTCCCAGCGAAACCACGCCGTGAGAAACCAGCAGTGTCCGGGATGGTTGAGATTCCATTCCACGCCGCTGTAGAAGGTGCGGAAGGCGGGCTGCGCGATCCGGTCGGACTCGATTGTATTGAGCTGAACGCGCCACAACAAGCGGCCCCAAGCGGACGGGTACGCATCGACGCTCTGGAAGAATCGCGTCGGAATACCGCTCCGCAGCTCCACTCCGTGGACGAGGCGCGCGTCCGCGCCGTGCCACCACGGTCCGGGTGGGGCATCGTCGGGTCGCATCCAGTACGCTCGGACGTTCATGCCTGCACGCCACCTCCGCTGCAGGAAGCTTCGCGATCGCTCTTCGCATTCCGGCAGCGGCCACGGCGACGAAGATCGCCGCGCCGTCTTCGCGAACCTGCCGTCATGGTCGTGATCGTCGGAGCCGGTTTGATCGGGCTCTCCATCGCATACGAGCTCGCGAAGCGCGGTGCCGAGGTGCGCGTCGTCGAGACGCGGGAGTGCACGGAATCACCGTCGTGGGCCGGCGCGGGGAAGCTCGCCCCGTTCACCGACTCCGACGGGAGCGAAGAGCAAGAACAGTTCCTGGCCGCGGCGCTCGGCGTCTATCAGGTCTTCGTCAAGGAGATCCACAAGCGGACCGGGGTCGACCCGTATCTGCGCATCGACGGGATCATTCAGGTCGCGCACGACCCCGACGCGGCGCGGGCGCTGCGCGCGCGCGCCGACGTGCTGGTCGACCGTGGCGTGCACGCGCACTGGCTCGAGCCCGACGAAGCCCGCCGGCTCGAGCCCGCGCTCGGACCCGCAACGTTCGGTGCGTCCCTCGTTGAAGAGGAAGGCCACATCGACCCCCGGCAGCTCGGCCAGGCACTGCGGCTGGCGTGCGTCGACGTCGGCGTGCAGCTCGAGGATCGCGCGGGCGACGTCGCGCTCGAGATCGACGAGGGCCGCGCCGTCGGCGTGCGCGCGGGCGATGCGGTCGTCAAGGCCGAGGCGATCGTCAACGCGACGGGTGCGTGGGCCGGGCGGCTCGGCGGCGTCCCGCAGCAGGTCGAGATCCCGGTGGCGCCGGTGCCGGTCCAATTGCTGAGCGTCACGATGCCGCCGCGCTTCGTCTTGCGCGTGCTCACCGTGCCGGGCGCCTATCTCATCCCCCGCTTCGACGGCACGCTGTTGATCGGCGAGGCCGAGCACGAGCCGGGGTTCGACGCGCGCGTCGATCCCGCCGCGACCCGGCGCCTCTACGACGCGGCGGTGCGCGCGGTGCCGGCGCTGGCCGAGCTCACCGTCGACGCGAGCTGGACGGGACTTCGCCCCCGCACGCCCAACGGGCGGCCCTTCATCGGAACGACGGCGCTCGAGGGCTACTTCGTCGCCGCGGGCCACGACCGCAACGCGATCCTCCTGGCACCGGCAACCGCCCTCGCGCTGGCGAACATCATCGAAGAGAACGTGTAGGCCGCCGCCGAGCGGTCAGCTGCGCGCGGCGGCCGCCCGCGCGCGCTCGCTCGCGCTCGGCGCTTCCCCGGCGCCGAGCGACTCCAGCACGGCGGCGAGCGTGAGCGCGAGGAACGTCGCGATCGCGTTCGCCGCGTGCGCTTCGCGCAACGGGGCCGGCAGCAGCCACACGACGTTCAGGATTCCCAGCGTCACTTGCAGCGCGATCAGCCCGAGCGCGACGCGGTATGTCCTCGCCGCGCCGGAGCGGCTGCGCCGCCACTGCCACGCGGACACGACGACGAAGACGAAGAGCGCGAGCGCGAGGAGGCGATGCGCCATCTGAATCTCTTGGGGGAAGGTCTGCCCGAACGTCGTCGTTCCGCAGCCCGGCACCCCCGGACACGCCAAGCCCGCGCCGCTCGAGCTGACGAACGAGCCGACGCACATCGTGACGTACGCCAGCCCGGCCGACGCCGCGTACGCGGTCGTCGCCCCGAAGCCCACGGGCGCGCGCGCTTCGCCGCGGAATGCGATGAGCGCCGTCGAGCCGAGCACCGCGACGAGCAGCATCGCCGTCCCCCAGTGGACGGTGACGGAGAGCGGACTGTTGGCCAGAAAGATCGTCGCGCCGCCGAGCAGCACTTGCAGCACGAAGATCGCCGCCAGCAGCGGCAGCATGACGCGCAGCGCCGGGAACGCGCGCCGCAGCCGCAGCCCGACGATCACGACGCCCGCGACGACGAACGTTTCGATGAACGCCAGGAGACGATGCGTCCACTCGAGCACGACGCCGCCCTGCAGCGCCGGGACGACGGCGCCGTGGCAGAGCGGCCAGTCGGGACACGTCATCCCGGCGCTGTTGATGCGCGTCCAGCTTCCCAGCATCGCGAGCGCGCAGGCGACGACGGCGCCCGCGAGGGCGAGCGCGCGAAAAGCGCGCAGGCCGGCCGCGCTGGGCGCCGGCGCTCGCGCGACGGGACCGTTCTGCGCGACGTCGGTTCGAACGCCTGTGCGGATCACAGCGCCTTCAAGACCTCTTCGGCGTGGCCGAGGACCGTCACTTTCGGCCAGACGTGCACGAGCGTGCCGCTCCGGTCGAACACGAAGGTCGAGCGCTGAATGGCGTTCTTGCCGTAGATGTTCTCGTCGACGATGACGCCGAACGCATCGCAGAGGCGCGATTCCACGTCGGCGAGCAGGCGGTACGGGATCAGGTACTTCTCCTTGAAGAGCCGATGCGACTCGACCGAATCGCGGCTGATGCCGACGACCTCCGCGCCCTTGCGCCGAAAGCGCTCGTACTCGTCACGGAACTGCGTCGCTTCCTTCGTGCAGCCCCACGTGTCGTCTTTCGGATAGAAGTAGAGGACGAGCTGCTCGCCGAGCAGATCCTGGGTCGAGACCTCCGCTCCGGTGTCGTCGCGAACGGTCAGCACGGGCAACGGTGCGCCGGGTTCGAGCATTGCGTCTTCCTCCCTGCGGCGACGCTCAGCTCGGCGCCGCGAAGATCTTGCGCGCCAGGCGTTGCAGCAGCCACGCGCCGGAGCCGATGATGACGATCACGATCGCCAGGTCCTCGAGACCCGAGAAGCCCGCGACGCCGTTTCCGCAGACGGCCGTGGCCGCTTTCGAGAGCTCGAAGTCCCACCGTTCGAACATGTTCGACGGACCGCGTCTCGCGTCAAGCCGTGCCGCGACGTCGGCGGGATTCCAGCCGGCTTGATCGATGAAGTCGAGGATCGTTCCGTCGGGGCGGACGAGCACGGTCCGCTCGGTGTGGATCAAGCCGAGGCGGGGATCGGCGAACGGATCGATCCCGAACCGCGCGTCGAAGTTCAGCACCGTGTCGGGATCGCCGGTGGCCAGCGTCCAGCGTTTCGGGTCGGCCCCGAAGACATTGCCGTAGCGCGCGAGCACCCCCGGCCGGTCGTACGACGGATCGAGAGTCATCTCGACCAGATGGTACGGTCCGTTGCCGAAACGCTTCTGTAGCGCGTGAAAGCTGCTCGAGATCGCCGGGCATTCCTTTGGGTCGCGGCAGCGCGTATAGATGAAGGCGAGAACGAGCGAGCTGCCGTGGAAATCCGCGAAGGTGAAGCTGCCGCCGCGCTGATCGGTGAAACGGGTCGCCGGAAGACGGTCGCCGACCGCATACGGGTGCACGAGCCGGATGGCGCTCGGCGCGATCGCGGAGCCGGAGTGCCCGACGACGCGAACGCCGTCGAGTACCGGCTTCGGCGCGTCGTCGTCGACCAGACCGACGATGCGGTCACCGGGATGCAGAGACGCGATGCGGACCTGCGGTGCGAGCTCGTAGAGCGTGGTCAGCGAGGGCTTCGTCCCGACCGCGTCGCAGCGCACGACGACGGCGTCGCGGCGCGCGAGCAGGGTGAGGACGGTTCCGCTGACGCGCAGCGGATGGGCCGCCGCGCCGGGTGGCCGCACGAGCAGCGAGATCAGCAGGCACAACCCGATTCGCGCCAGGATTGCCAGAGGTTTTCCGTGCGCGCGTCGAACCTTCGCGGACACCCCGGAGGGAGGATCGGTATGCGCCGCAATCCGCACGAGTGGGACAGCCTGAACGTCGCCGGGCGGCCGTGGACGCGCGCCGAGCGGCGCGTCGTCGTACGCGGATTCGTCGGTCGCTTGACGATCGCGATCGAACCGCTGATCGTCGCCGTTTTCTTCGCGCTGCTGCCGATCGGGATGGCGCTGCGCCATGCCGAGATCGCGCTGCTGGTCGCGCCCATCTTCGGCGGCGCGGCCATCGTGTTCTTGGCCTACGCGATCGCGCTCATCTGGCCGTCGGCGCACGCCGTCGTGGAAACGTTCGCGCCCATCTACACCGTCGACGGCTACATCCGCTACCGCGCGGCTCAGAAGGAGCCGCCGGAGTACTACGTCGCGGTGCTGAGCGCCGACCGGCATCTGCTCGACGAGTGGCCGTTGCGGGAGTGGCCGGTCGCCATCGGGGGGCGCGAGCTCTGGCCGGTCCTGGTCGAGTTCAGCCGGTACGGGGGAATTCACAAGATCGACGGTCGTTCGACCGGCGTGCTCCCCGCCGATATCGCGCCGTTCGGCGTCGGCGTCGCACGCGAGGAACGTCAGGCTTCGGTCTCCGCTAATGACTGAGGTTGGCCGGCGGTAGCTCGAGCTTCACCGAGTCGGCCGCCGGCCACACCCGTCCGTAGCCGGACGAGCACCCGACGAAGAGGCCCTGCATGATCGAGGCGAGGACGCCGGCGACCACGAGCAGCTTGACGCCCATCGTGATCGTCCCGCGCGGGAGCTCGTCGGCGCTCGCGTGCGCCGCGCCGTGCACGTCGTGGCTCATCCGCGTGCTCCCAGCACGTTGACCGCCGCCAGCAGCGCCAAGACGCAGCCGACGGCCATCAGCCCGAGCAAGAGCTTCGTGACGCCGGCGTCCATCCCGCGAGCCGCCCAATCGTTCTTCAGCTGAACGATCGCCGTCACTCCGACCACGATCGCGCCTACGAGCGCAATGCCTTTTTCGATGCCGGCTTCAGTCATGGTTCACCATAGGTAGAAGAGCGAGAAGAGCGCGACCCAGATCACGTCGACGAAGTGCCAATAGAGCGTACCCGCCGTCAGGCCGAAATACTTGGACGACGTGTACACGCCGCGGTTCGCCTGGATGCCGAGGATGACGAGGTAGCACACGCCGATGAAGACGTGGAAGCCGTGCATGCCGGTCAAGGTGAAGAACGAAGCGCCCATCGTGCTCCCTTGCCAACTCACGTTCACCACCGAGTACTCGTGCGCCTGACCGAGCAGGAAGCCCAGGCCCAGCACGATCGTCGCGATGAGCCAGCCGTTGAACTTCGCCTTGTTGAGGTGCTTCCAGTTCTCGAGCGCGAAGTGCATCGTCACCCCCGATCCGAACAGCACGACCGAGTTCAGGGCGGCGAAGCTCGTGTCGAACCACGGGAGCTGGTGCCCGTTCACGATCGGCGGCCAGGTGGGCGCCGACACGCGCAGGTAGACGTACGCGAAGATGAACGACGAGAACAGCACGCAGTCGCTGATGAGGAAGAACATGAACCCCAGCAGCCGGTGGTCGCGGGTCTCTTCGTAGACCGCGTCCACGTCGCGATAGCGCGCCGCGACCGCCGCGTGGCCCGTGAGGTGTTGTGCCGCAGTCGCCATCGACTACGTCCCGGCTCCGGCGAGTGACGGGATCGCCGGTACCACCTTTCCGTATTCCGGGAACTCCTCGAGCTCGTTGTCGGTGTGCCGGTACGGCAGCGGCTTGTCGAAGTCGTACGGCGGGCCCAAGACTTCCGGGATCTTCTTGAAGTTGTAGTACGGCGGCGGGGAGCTGATCGTCCACTCGAGCGTCCGCGCGCCCCACGGGTTGATCCCGGCGATCTTGCCGTGCTTCAGACTCCAGATCACGTTGAAGGCCAGCAGCCCGATCGAGGCCATCATGAAGAACGAGAAGACGGTCTCGAACTGGTTCCAGAACACCGCATCCGGATTCGCGCTCGCGAAGTCGACGTACGAGGCATAGCGCCGCGGCATCCCTTCGAGTCCGAGCCAGTGCATCGGCAAGAACGTGCCGTTGAGGCCGATGAAGAACAGCCAGAAGCCGAGCTGGCCGAGCCGCTCGTTCAGCATCCTGCCGGTCGCCTTGGGATACCAGTAGGGGATCGCGGCCAGGAAGCCCATCACGGCGCCCCCGGCGACCACGTAGTGGAAGTGCCCGACGACGAAGTACGTGCCGTGCATGTGCAGATCGACGGGGACCGAGGCCAAGAACACGCCGGTGATGCCGCCGAAGGTGAACGTGATCAGGAACCCCATCGCGTACAGCATCGAGGTCGTGAAGTGGATGCGGCCGCCCCAGAGCGTCGCCATCCACGAGAAGACCTTGATCCCGGTCGGGATGCCGATCGCGTACGTGAGGATCATGAACGGCAGCTGCAGCCAGGGAGCGAGTCCGCTGGGGAACATGTGGTGCGCCCAGACGGTGAACGCGAGGATCGAGATCGCCATCGACGAGAAGGCGATCATCTTGTAGCCGAAGATCGGCTTGCGCGCGAATGTCGGCAGCACTTCGGAGACGACCCCGAAGGCCGGCAGGATGAAGATGTACACCGCCGGGTGCGAGTAGAACCAGAACATGTGCTCGTAGAGCACGGGCGAGCCGCCGCGCGACGGGTCGTAGAACGGCACGTTGAAGACGTGTTCGAGGAAGAGCGCGCCGACGGCCGCCGAGAGGGCCACGGTCGCGATCATGTTCATCAGCGCGGTCGCGAACGTCGCCCAGGTGAACAGCGGCATGCGCGTCCAGGTCATCCCCGGGGCGCGCATCTTCATGATCGTGACCATGAAGTTCAGGCCGGTCATCGTCGAGCTGATCCCGATCACGAAGATCGCCATGCACCAGAGCGCGCCGGCGGTTCCGTCCGCCAGCGAGATCGGCGGATACTCGGTCCAGCCGGCATGCGGCCCGCCGAACAGCAGCGAGCTGAACAAGATCAGCGCGGCGATCGGCAGGATCCAGAAGCTCGCCATGTTCAGCCACGGGAAGGCGACGTCGCGCGCCCCGATCTGGAGCGGCATCACGAAGTTCCCGAGCGCCCCGGTCACCAGCGGGATCAGCACCAGCCAGACCATCGCCGTGCCGTGCATCGTGAACATCGCGTTGTACGCGGTGTGGCTCATGATCGCGCCCTTGGGGTCGGTCAACTGCAGCCGCACGAGCTCCGCGAACGATCCGGCGATGAACATGATGAACAGGCCCGTGAAGAAGTACTGGAACCCGATCACCTTATGGTCGAGCGAGAAGACGTACTTCCGGACGAAGCCTTCCGGCGGCGGATGGATGTGATCCCGAGCGTCGTGCGCTCCGTGCGTCGTGGTCGTACCGGCGTGCATAGGCGATATCTCTCAGCAGGCGGCGAGGCTTATTTGAGACTGGCGAGGTAGGCGACGAGGTTGGCGATGTCTTTGTCGGAGAGTCCGTTCGCCTGACGGTTGGGCATCGTCCCGATCGGTCCGGTGAAGCCGTTCACCAGGATCCCCGCGATGTTCGCGGGAGTCGGCGGCTTTCCGTCGACCAGCGCCGGATGCGCCGGGTCGTCGGTGATGTGCAGCAGCCCGGGGCCGACCAGCTTCTGGTCGAACGGCGTCGGCGGGTTGTTGTGGCACGCCGAGCACTTCTGCGCGAACAGCGTCTTCCCGGCGTCGGCCGTGCCGCCGGTGAGGTCGACCGCCCCGGCGGCTGCCTTGGCGTTCTTCTCGCCCTCCAGCCATTTGTTGAAGGCGGCGACCGGCTCGATCACGACCTTGCCCTGCATCAGGCTGTGATCCGGTCCGCAGAACTCCGAGCAGGCGATGCCGAACGTTCCGGCGCGCGTCGGCGTGAAGTTGAGGTTCTGTACGAGCCCCGGGACGGCGGCCTGCTTGAGGCGGATCTCCGGAACCCAGAACTGATGGATCACGTCGGCGGAGGTGATGAGGATCCGCACCGGAACGCCGAGCGGGAGATGCATCGGCTCGGTCTTCGAGAAGATCGACGTCTTGAGCCCCGGATAGCGGAATTCGAAGTAGAACTGGTGGCCGATCACCTCGGCGGTGAGACCCGGTGCCGACGTGCCGAACTGGATCTTGTACCAGACGTTGATGCTCAGCGCCGTGAGCACGATCAGCAAGAGCGTCGGCAGCACGGTCCACCAGAGCTCGAGCTTCGGCGAGTCGTGGATCTGGACGCCGACCAAGTCCGGCGAGTCGGTCGAGCGCGCTCGGAACGCGATCGCGAAATAGATCACGTAGCCGGCGACGAAGATGAAGATCGCGGTCCCGAAGACGCCCATGAACTTGAAGAGCCCGTCGACGTCCGAGGCGCGGTCGGCGACCGGCTGCGAGGCGCCCGGCATCATCCAGTCGATCGAACCGTAGAGGAAGTACCACGCGTTGCCGATGCTCAGCACCGCGAGTACGGCCGTCACCGTCCAGAAGTACGGCCCTAGGCCGCGAACACGAACCTTCGCCGGTTCGACTGCCATTCGCTGTGCCAACGTGCTCTCCTGAGGATCGGTTCAGGCAGCGCCGAGGCGACGGTCGTTCGCCCAAACCGGATGACCGCCAATAGGCCATCGCTCGTCGAACGCTGCTGAACTCGATATACGCAAAATGGGGTTACGCACCGGCTACGCGCCGGTTACGCCGAGGTTTCGGACGTCATGTCGAGGGATGCGCCGCTCGCGGGCGGTTTACCCTCCTTTTCGCCGCAGCCCGATCACGCGGCGGTCGAGGATCGCACCGACGATGAGGCCCGCCAGCACGCCATAGACCAGGCCCACGACGAGGTTTCCGAGCGCGGCGCCGATCCCGGCGCCGATGACGGCGCCGAGGAACACCGTCAGTCCCATCTTCCTGCGCATACGTCCTCCGAAAGCATCACGAGTGCGAGGGTCTTTTCGATTCCGCGGTGAGAATATATCCTACCGGAGAACGATCATTCTTCGCGATGCGCGCGGCACCCGCTCGCGTACGTACCGCCCCGGCCCGGGCACGGAGGAACACGAGATGAGTCCAACCAGCGACCGCGAGCGCGCGGCGGAGCTCGCGCGGCGAATCGACGCCAACCGGGTCGACCCCGCCCAACAGGACGAAGCCGATCGGCCGCCGAGCGACAAGCCGCCGGGATTCGCGGAAGCGCTCATGTCGGAGGCGCCCGCCTCGGTCGAGCGAAGCGCGGACCTCGCGCCGGGCGACTGGGAGCTCATCCGCACGGCGCTGCAGCACTTCGCCCAGTGCGGGCAAGGATGACGCTTAGGGCACGACGATCGTCGACTTCGCACGCTCGAACATCGCGGTGAGCTCGCCCCGCTCGGGGGCGTGCACGCGGCAGGCGTCGAGCGTCCGTTCGAAGTCCTCCATGAACCAGCGCCACTCCGCATCGGTGATCGCCAGGTGCCGATGCGATTCGGCCATCGAGCGACCGGTATACACCTGCGGCCCGCCTGCCGCCCAGCACATCATCTCGGTGACGAGATATTTCAGTCCCGCTTTCGAGAGGCGTTCGCTCGCCTCGCGTACCCGCGGGTTTTCGTTCAGCCGCGAATCGGCGATGATCCGATCGATGAAGTCGTCGACCAGCGTCGCGATTCTGTACGCGCCGCCGAGACGCTCGTACAGGGAACGCTTCTCCGGAGCTTGCAGCGGCGGCCTCCTTCGACGCGATCGGTCCGATCGCCGCACACGCGACGTTCCGGCTGGAGCCAGCTTACTCCAGACGAGTCGCGCTGCCAAGCCCGTTCCGGACGAGGAGTAGCCCGTGCCTTCGTTCCTTCTCGCGACGACGTTCTTGGATCGGCCGTGCGGCGTCGGTGCGACGCACGGCGTGAATCCGGAGCTGCGCGAGCGGCTGCAGGCCGCCGACGCGGCGATTCGGACGACGTTCGCGGCGCTCGCACCGGAACGACGGATCGATCCGCTCTCCGGCGAGCACGACGCGTCGTTCGCCGCGTGGTGCGGCATCGCCGCACCGCACCGCTGCTGGCGCGCGAACGCGGGACGTCACTCGTCCGGTTCGGCGATCGACCTCGGCGCCGCGGAGAGTCCGTTCATCGCGATCGGCCGAGGCTCGGGCGCGCTCGAGGCCTACGACCGGGCGATGCGCTTCGCGGGGGAGCCGGGCGCCACGGCCGACGTGAGCCCGCGCCGGCCGAACGAATCGACGCCGGAAGTCTGGAGCCGGTTCAAGGCCGTCTCGGACGCGCTCGGACGCTACCTCCGCTTCGCGATCGATCCGGAGGCGGTGCGCGTCACGCGGGTTCCGATCGAAGATCCCGACGCCCTGGGCGACGAGGAGCTGCTGGCGGCGATCCCCGAGGGCGAACGGCTGAACCTCGACCGCGCCGTCGCCGCGCTCGAGGCGTATCCGGCGGGCGTGCAGGCGGGCGCGGCGCGCGAACCGGCCGCTTCTCGCGCCCGATATCTGCGGATGCTGCGCGACTACGAGGTCGTCCGCATTCCCATGGCGATCGGGGAATCTTCGACGGTGCCCGTGATGACGCACAACCCCGCCCGCGGATTCCTCGACGTGCGCAGCGAGGTCGTCAGCGCGCTGTGCGATCAGGGACTACGCTGGGGCGCCTGCGATCTCGACGGGTCGGCGGAGTGCGCCGTGATGACGCACTTCGATCTCGTCGACGACGGCGGCTATCCCGAGGTGCACTCGCTGCTGCGCTTCGGCTGAGGCCGAACCGCGAGGCGGGACGCTACGTCCCCGTCGGACGACAGTCGCAGCACTCTTCGCACAGGGTGCAGCCGAGGTGCAGCGGTTCGGATTTGCCGCCGCATCTCGGGCAGCGCAGCGTCTCGGGCACGGCGGCGGGCTCGGCGCCGAACCCGAGCTTCGGCAGGACGTCGTGGACGAACGAGCTCGGCCCGGCGGCCGAGATGTGCCGTTTGAGCGCGCTGAGCGCCGAGCTGTCGTCGCACGACACCGGTTCCGAGCTCAGAATGTCGGCGCCGAGCATCGTGGTCGAGTTGGAATCGCGCCAGACGTGGCTGCACGCGCGGCGCAGGGCGTCCGCGGTCAGCACGCCGTTCGCTTCGGTGGGGTACGTGTCGACCCGGTCGTTGCCGCTGCCGCGATTCATGGGTGCGTTCATACCATGCGAGCGGCGGATGGGCCTCTCGCCGCCCGCCGCAGGCTGGACTTTTTCCGCCGCCGAGCGCATTCTGGAGGCGCGTTCGCGCTTTCACCACGTGGGAGTATCCGCCGAATGGCGACGTTCTTTACCATTCTGTTTGCCCTTGCATGCTTCGCGACGTTCGCCTGCGGCTTTCGCGAGCAATGGAAGAATGCTCGCATCGCGCTGGTCGTCACCGCGATCGGCTCATTCGCCTTGGCGCTCGTCACGGCATCGGTGCGCTAGCGTTCGCGGGCTGCGTCCCGGGGGATGCGGCGCGCCGCGGGAGTTCGGCGGCGGCGATGGAATCCGGGCAGACCCGACCGGAGCAACGCAGGAGGTGAATGATGGCCGACACACGCCTGGGCGAGATCGCGCGCCGCTTGTTGCCGATCCTCGACGAGTTCCAGACCGAGGCGCGCAACGTGATGGACGAGAACGGGCGGCGCGACGCGACCATCTTGAAGGACTACATGATGCGAAAGTATCCCCGCATCGTGATCTTCCTAGCCTGCGCGGACACGCTCGCCGAGCTCGCGCAGCACGCGCCGCAGTGACGCGGCGGTCAGGGCGGAAAGACGACCGAGTGCGGCGGGACGCGGCGGCGAACGATCTCGACCGCCCTGTTGGGCTGCTCGAACTGGTCCTTGAGCTCCATGAGGGCCGCCTCGACGAGGGCGGCCGTCTTCACGCGGTAGCCGATCTCGCGCAGGAGCAGGTTGATCGCTTCGAGCGCGTCGGCGGCGGCGGGCGTGAGCGTGGCGGTCGTAGGACGACCGGCTTGCGGACGTTCCTCCATCATGCGCGCCCCCTTCCGGGCCGCCGGTCCGAGTCCTACGATGACGGCGAGAGCCGCGAGGGCGGGGCGGCAGCGGCTCCGTACGCTTCCCGGCGCGAGTTCATCGAGCGCGACACGGCGGCCGCGTAGCGTGGGCCCGAGCGTGCAAATGGCGTTCGCCTGCGAAGAGACGGCGAGCGAGCCGGGCGGCCCGGTGACGTTCAAGAACGTCGTTGACGGGATCGCCGCGCCCGACTTCCCAGCCGTGACGGGCCGCTGGCTGGCCATCTTCTCGCTCTCGAGCCGCGATGCGCTGACCCTCGGGAATTGCCGCGTCATCGTCTCGGACGATGAGGACACGGTGATCGCGCAAACGCAGCTGAAGGACCTCACCTTCAGCGCCGAGAGCCCCATCTCGCGCAGCGTCGTCGCGTTTCAGGGACTGGCCTGGCCCCATCCGGGCCGTTACGCCGTGACGCTCGTCGCGAACCAAAACGACGTGCTGGCGTCGTTCCCGATGTTCGTGCAGCACGTGCCGGCGCCGCCGGAGGGATCGTAACATGCCGTTGACCGAGCTCGAATCCAAGGAAGCTCTGCGCGCCGCCACCGACTGGCTGGTGATGTCGGACCCGCCCGGCGGTTTCGCGGCGCGCGAGGGGATCTCGGCCGTGATCCCGCTGGTCATGATGGGCGCGCTCGTGCCCCGCGACCTCGACGACCTCGCCTCGATCGTCGAGCAGAACGGCGATCAGACCCCCGCTCGGGACGTCTCGCCGGAAGAGCACCGCGCCCAGCTCGGCGCGGCCGTCCGGGCGGCCTTCGCGCACGTGAAATCGCGAACCGACGGTCCGCCGCGCTGACGCCCGACCTCTACGTGGTCGTGCCGTTCCCGCGAATCGTCGTGCCGGCGCCGAGGATGAAGACGATGTTGCCGCACACCGTGCACGTGCCCTCGATCGCGGGGCCGCCGGCACGATCGATCTGCTTCGGATCGCGCAGCTCGCGTTTCGCTTTGCAGGTGACGCAATAGCCTCGGGGTGGTTGCATCGTGTCTCCGTCCGGTGCAGGCTCTGCCCCGTTTCAGCGGGCCGGCGCAAGGCTCCCGTCTCGCCGTTCGCCGCGACGAGGGGCGCGGCGTCACGGCAGAGGTGGCGGCGGCGCGCGGCGAACCGCGCAGCGTGAAGCTCGCCGAACGAGAGTGCATTCCGTGCCGCGGGGGCGTGCCGCCCTTGACTCGCGACGAGCTTGCCCCGCTGCTCGCTCAGATCGATGGCGCCTGGAGCGTCCGAGACGTGCCCGACGAGAAGCGCGGATCCGTCACGGTGCTGCGCCGCGACTATCGCTTCGGCGACTTCAAGGACGCCCTGGCCTTCGCCGTGCGCGTCGGCGCCGTCGCCGAGGAGCAGCGCCACCACCCCGATCTGCACGTCGCGTGGGGAAAGGCCGGCGTCGAAATCTGGACGCACAAGATCGGCGGCCTCACCGAAAGCGACGTCGTGTTCGCCGCGAAGTGCGACGCGTTGTTCTCCGCGCCGCCGCCGTAGCGATCGCGGCCTTACGCCGCTCCGCCATCCCAGATCCAAGCGACGAGCCGGGCCGCCGCCGCGACGCCGGGTTCGTCGCGACGAATCGTTTGGCGCTCGCCGACCTCGGTCTTTCCGTCGCGCCGGCTGACCGCGACGTCGTCGCCCTGCTTCCACACGGCGACCGAGCGACGCGCTTCCCCGTCCGGCCTGCGGTCCAGCGTCCAATCGGCGCCGAACGCGTTCGGCCGGTACACGGCATCGTCGGCCGAGCGATGCGCCGGCTTGAGCTCGCAAACGAGCACGAAGACGCTGCGGGTGAAGGCGGCGATCGGCAGGACGTCCACGGGAGGGCTCATCGGCTCCACCGTACCGCGCGCCGGGTCCCGTTGGCAAGGGCGCCCGCGAATGCACCGATGAGCGTGACTTCGGCCCGGGCGCGCTGCAGCGCCTTCGCGAGCACGGCCTCGCGAAGCGCGCGCAGCAGCGCCGGGCCGAGGCGCTCGAGGTCGAACGGCGCGACGACGTCGACCGCGCCCAGCGCGATCGCTTCGCGTATGCCGTCGGCCTCGAGCGCGCCCACGACGACGACCGGAAGATCTTCGCACACGGTGCGCATCCGCCGGAGGACGTCGCGGTAGCAGCCGTCTTGCAGCGTCGGGACGATGATCGCTACGTCGAACGGCCGCCGATCGAGGAGCTCCATCGCGTCGGCGAGCGTGGCGCCGTGCTGGATCTCCAGCGAGACATCCTCGAACGTCACGGCGGCCCAGCGGAACGCGTCGAGGGGGTCGGCCGTCACGGCCAACGCTCGAACGTGCTTCCGTGCCGTCGACGCGAACTCCACACCGCTTCCATGCCCAGCGTTCGAGCGTCGCTCTCGCGCTCGGCCGCGCATCGTGTCGCCGCTCACCGCACGGCGTGCTGCGCATCAACGCACGGCGTGTCGCGCATCACGCCGCTGCGTGTCGCGCGTCACCGCGCCCCGTGCCGCGCGTCACGTCAAGGCGACTTGATGCGTGTCGAGGTCACGTCCGGCGGTGCGCACGCCAGGGGATCGCGAGCCGTTCGACGCCGTCGGCCAGCGCCGAGAGGGCGAAGCCGAGCAGCGACACGGCGACGAGCGCCGCGTAGAGCCGCTCGACGTCGAGCAGCTGGCCGGCATTGAAGATCGCGTAGCCCAGCCCGACGTTCGTGAGCTGGTACTCGGCGGCGACGTCGAGCACGATCGCGATCCCGATGCTGAGCTTCAGTCCCGCGTAGATGTTCGGCAGCGCGCCGGGCAGCAAAACGCGAAAGAACAGCGTCCCCGGGCGGATGCGGTAGGCGCGCGCGACGTCGAGGTAGATCGGGTCGATCTGGCGCACGCCGGCCTCCGTGTTGATCGCCATCAGGAAGAACACGCCGATCGCCACCGCCGCCCAGCGCGAGCCGTCGCCGGCGCCGAAGATGTAGTAGAGCAGCGGCAGGATCGCGATCTTCGGGATCGGGTAGAGCAGCTTCACGACCGGATCGGCGTACGCGCGGACATACGTGTTCATCCCCATCGCCAGGCCGAGCAGCGTCCCGGGGACCCCGCCGAGCACCAGACCGGCGAGGATGCGCCCGAGCGTCGCCAGCGCGTTGGTCGCGAGCTGCCCGCTCGCCGCGTAGGCGATGAAATTCGCCGCGATCGCGGTCGGCGGCGGGAAGAACGCCGGGTTCAGCACGCGCGTCGCCACCGCGAGCTGCCACAGCACGAGCAGCGAGAGCGGCGCCGCGAGGCGCAGCGCCCAGCGCACGCGGCTCATCGCAGCAGCTCCCAGATGCGCACGACGAGCTCGGCGAACCGCGGCTCGCCGCGAATCGTCACCGCGTCCCGCGGCCGCGGAAACGGCACCGGGAGGACCGCCTTGATTCGGCCCGGCCCCGCGCTCATCACGATGACGCGGTCGGCGAGCGTGACGGCCTCTTCGATCCCGTGCGTTACGAAGACGATCGTCTTCGGCGAGCGCTCCCACAGCCGCATCAGCTCGTTCACCAGGCCGACGCGCGTGAGCTCGTCGAGCGCGCCGAATGGTTCGTCCATGAACAGCACCGGCGGATCGACGGCGAAGGCGCGCGCGACCGCGGCGCGCTGCTTCATCCCGCCGGAGAGCTCGTGCGGCCAGGCGCGCGCGTATCCGTGCAGCCCGACCAGCTCGAGCACTTCGCGCGTGCGCCGGTGCACCTCGGCACGCGGCACGGCGAGCGCGTCGAACGCGAACGCGACGTTCTGGTCGACGCGCATCCACGGAAAGAGCGACTGCTCCTGAAAGACGCTCGCACTCGGCAGCGCATCGGGACGGCTCGGCGCGCCGGTGACGATCGCGCGACCGGACGACGGCACGTCGAGTCCGGCGACGATGCGCAGCAGCGTGCTCTTCCCGCAGCCGCTCGGCCCGACGACCGCGACGAAGTCGCCGTCGGCGATCGTGAGGTCGATCCCGTCGAGCGCGACGGTCCCGGTCGGGTAGCGTTTCGTGAGCTGCTCGAGGGCAATCGACGCCATGCGCGCCTTCGTGTTCGCAGGCGCGAACGCCGGACCTCGTTACGAGATCCGGCGTTCCGACTGGCGACGTTGATGGGACTCGAACCCACGACCTCCGCCGTGACAGGGCGGCGCTCTAACCAACTGAGCTACAACGCCATCGAGATGGTGGGCACGGTTGGGATTGAACCAACGACCCCCCGCGTGTGAAGCGGATGCTCTCCCACTGAGCTACGCGCCCACGACCAACCTCTTCGGCGAACCCGCGTATTCTACCGGCAACCCACCGGCCCTGTCTAGGGCCCGAGTCGCGCCATGCTCGACCTCACCGGGGCGGGCATGTCGCGCCAGTCAAAACCTTACCGGGCAAGACGAGCGCGAAGACGCCCGATGGACCGCACGGTCGGTCAGGCGATGGGCGGGTAGAAGGTGCCTCGATGCTTCCGTCCGAGGGAACCGAGGCGGCGAAGGCCGCCGGCCTGCGCTACACGACCGACGCGCTCCCGGGGATCCGGCGGGTGAAGCGCGGGAAGCACTTCGCCTACGTCGCCGCCGACGGCAAGCCGATCGCAGACCGGAACGAGATCGCGCGGATCAAGTCGCTCGCGATCCCGCCGGCCTACGCCGATGTATGGATCTGCCCGTTCGCGAACGGGCACCTGCAGGCGACCGGACGTGATGCGCGCGGGCGCAAGCAGTACCGCTATCACAAGCGCTGGCGCGCGGTGCGCGACGAGACGAAGTTCGATCGCATGGTCGGCTTCGCGAAGGCGCTGCCGAAGATTCGCGCCGCCATCGCGCGCGACATCGTCAAGCCCGGTCTCCCGCGAGAGAAAGTGCTGGCGACCGTCGTCGATCTGCTGGAAGAGACCGCGATCCGCGTCGGCAACGAGGAGTACGCGCGCGAGAACGACTCGTACGGGCTGACGACGCTGCAGGAAGACCACGTCCGGGTGAAGGGCGAGACGATCCGTTTCCACTTCCGCGGAAAGAGCGGCAAGGTGCACGACATCGCCGTCAAGGACAAGCGCGCCGCGCGTGTGATCAAGGCGATCCAGGACCTTCCCGGCCAGCAGCTCTTCGAGTACGTCGACGACGAGGGGACGCCGCATCCCGTGCACTCCGACGACGTCAATGCCTACATCAAAGAGATCGCCGGCGATGACTTCACCGCGAAAGACTTCCGGACGTGGGAAGGCACGATGAGCTGCGCGCTCGAGCTGGCGGCGATCCGCGCCGAGGGCGCGGGCGAAGCGAAGAAAGCGCTGGTCGAGGCGATCGCGCGCGTCGCGGAGCGGTTGGGCAACACGCCCGCGGTCTGCAAGAAGTCGTACATCCACCCCGGCGTCGTCGACGAGTTTCTCGCGCACGGCGCGCTCGAGCTCGTCACCGAGCAGCTCTCGACGCGCGAGCGCTACGCGCTCAGCCGCCACGAGAGCGCGGTCGTCGCGCTGGTCGAGCGCATCGTCGCGCGCGAAAGCCGCCCGCTGGGCGACATCCTGGCCGAGTCGGTTCGCGCGGAGAAGCGCAAACGCGGGAAGCGGGCGAGCGCCTCCACGCCCAAGCGATCTCCCGCAACTCGGAAGAAGCAAGCGGCGTGATTTGGGGTACGAGTGCGCACATGCGTACTCTTCTCCTCGCCGCGGGTCTCCTCGCGGCATTCCCGCTCGCATCGACGGTGACCGCACCGGCCTCCGCCGCAAAGGTCGGCTCGGCCTGGGTCGAGGGCACGCTGGTGCATGTCTCGACCGACAACATCAAAGTCAAGGATGACAACACGGGCAAAGTGCTCGGTTTCGTGATCGTCCCGCGCTTCGGCGCGGTCTTCAAGTCGGACGGCAGCACGCCGGTCGACATGAAGACGCTCCACAGCGGACAGTTGGTCAAGGTCTATTACGACCAGAAGCTACTCGGCGCGCGGCACGCCGATCGCATCCTCGTCCTCAACCGGCGCGAGATGCCGGTGAAGATGCAGAAAGGCTGACCCGGCTCAGTTCTTCTGCTGAACCTCGGGGAGCCGGGACGCGAACGTGATCGCGTGACCTCCCGGCTCCCGCACGGCGATCTCGTGCATCCCGTAGGACGTCTTCCGTAGCGGGACGATGACGTCCGCATCGGCAACGGCGGGAACGACGAGCTCGACGTCGCTCACCTGCACGTACAATCCTACGGCGCCGCGGCCCGAGATCGTCTCGTTCACCGCGCGCGCCGCATCGTGCCCGACGTCGTCGATCACGCTCGCGTGCGACTGCACCATCACCTCGACGGCACCTTGCTGCAGCATCGAGAAGCCGATGCCCTCGCCGTGCGGAACGCTCATCATTTCCGTGAACCCGAGCCGGTCACGGAAGAAATCACGGGTCGGTTCGACTCGCTCGACGATGAGCACGGGCGTGACGGATTCGTAGCCGAGGTGCGCCATGGGGGAGTCTTCCCCGGCGTCCCCTTCGCGCACCTCGTCATTCGCCGGCTCCTGCGCCGAGCAGCAGCACGTACTCGACGATCTACCGGTTCCAGCGTGCGCGCGGGCAGTGCGGTCGCGACGCCGACGAGCCGGCCACACGCGTCAGAGCGCCGCGGCGTGAACGCGCGCGGTTCGATCGGTGAAGCCGGCTCGAGGCGTTCCGCATACTCCGATTCGCCGCGTTCGCGGAACGCGACCACTCGCCCTGATCTGGCGGACGAACGGCCGAAGGCCGCCAGGGTAACGGACCCGGCGGCGAGAACGCCGCAGCGCGGTGGCCCCGCACGAAGACGGGCGGCTAGCTCAGTGGGAGAGCGCCACATTGACACTGTGGAGGTCAGAAGTTCAATCCTTCTGCCGCCCACCATCCGTCGAACGAACGCCCCGCGCATGCGGGGCCTTCGTTTTTCCGTCGCTGTCCGCTTCGTCGACGCACGACCCGTGCGCCGAATGACGGCACGGTAGGCCGGCGCATCGGCGGGTGTGGCGCCTAGTGCGCGTCGATCGCGCGGAGGAGCGCCGGGAGGATCGTGTCGGCCGTCAAGCGCCGGCCTTCAGCGGTGAAATGCGCGTCGAACGAACCGAACAGCGGGCGGCTGTCGGGCCGTTCCTCCGCGGCCGCGAAGGCCGGCCACAGATCGACCGGCGCGATGTGCGCGCGGGCGTAGAGATCGAGCAGCATCGGGTGAAAGCGTTGGCTGTCCGCCGGCACCTGGGCGGTGCACGGCAGGACTTGGTTCACCGAGATGCTCCATGCGATTTGCTCGGCGGGCGAGATGTCGAACGGAGCCGGTGCGGCGACGCCGACGACCGGGATGTGCGCCTGTCGGGCCGCCTCGCCGAGGCGCAGCATCGCCGCCTCCCCGGGCACCCATAACTCGGCGAAGTCGAGCCCTTTGCAGTTCGGCGACGGATCGAAGAACGACAAGCTGCTTTGCTGCACGACGACCGCGTCGGCAACACGGTTCTGGATCAGAAACGCGCCGTAGTCGGCCGCTGCCGCGAGCTGGTCCTTCCCGACGATCCAGAACGGCGCGACCTCCGGTTCGCCGTGCGATGCGCGGAACGCCGGCGTGTCGAGCTGCGTCTCGAGCCGCGCTTGGATGGAGTCATACCAGGTCGTACCCGTCCAGATCGTCGAGTTGCCGACGAAGGCGATCCGGTAGCGTTTCGCTTGCCAGGACGGGATCGTGCTGCTCGCGGGAACCTGCAGCCGCTGCTCCGTCCACGGGGCGATGCGCCGCACGACGCGACCCATGCCGTCCGCCACGACGACGGAGCGGTCGGGCTCGAGCGCTAGGCCCAGCGGCTGCACGAACGACGTGCGTCCCAGCGGCCCGTCGGCGTGCCCGGTCGCGCGAAAGTCTCCGCCGGCGCCGGCACCGCTGAGCACCTCTCCGCTGGCCGTGTAGGTCTCGAGGTAGCGCAACGCTCCCGTCTGAGCGTCGCTGTAGAGCAGCGTTCGATCGTCCAGCGCGACGATCCCGAACGGGTTCCCGACCGGATAGCCGAAGTCGAGGTGGCTTGCCGGCAGACTGCCGCGCGCGTCGCCGTATCGCACGTCCCGTTCGACCGCTCCGTTCCGCACGACGAAGATACCGTCGCTCGTCGCCGCGAACAGCTCGCCGGCGTGCGGATCGTAGGCGAGGCCGTAGGCCTCGATCGAAGGCACGTCGACCTTCGAAACATTTCCCTCGCGGTCGATCTTGCGAACGCCGGTACCCTCGTCGGCGACGTACACGTCGGCGCCGACCACGGCCAGCCCGAAGGGCAGCCCGAAACGCGCAACCGCCGCGCCGCCGTTGACGTCGGCCGCGTGGCCGCACGAGCCGGCGAACGTCGTCACGACGCCGTTCTCGAGACGCCGCACGCAGTCGTTCCGCGAGTCCGCGATCAGCAGTGCGCCGCCGTCGAACGCGAGCCCCGCCGGCCCGTTGAAGCGTGCCGAGAGCGCCGCGCCGTTCGCGAAGCCGCCCGGGACACGCCCACTGTTCTCGTCGATCTCGCCGCCGCCGGCGACCACGCGAACCGTGCGGTGCGCCGGATCGATGCGGACGATGCGCTCGGCGGCGAAGTCCGAGACGTAGATCGTTCCGTCTGCGGCGGCCGCGACGCCGAACGGCTCCATGAACGGCGAATCGCTCGTCGATCCGCCCGGGATGCCGAAGCGTCCCGATCCGGCGATCGTCGAGACGGCCGGGAACGGCTCCGCTCGGGCGGCGAGCTGCTGCAGGCCCGCGAGCGGCAGCAGCACGACGAGCGCCGCGCAAAGGCGGATCGGCACGCGCGACCTGCGGTTCACTATGCGTGCGAGACGAGCCGCGCCAGGCCGTAGGCGACGGCGGCGGCGAGGGCGCCGATCATCCACGTCTGCAGCGCGCCCGTGATGAAATGCGTGCCGAGCACGCGCGCGCGCACGGCGCCGAAGACCAGCAAGGCGATGGTGGTGAAGGCGATCGACCACAGCAGCGCATCGTGCGCGTTCGCGAAGAACGCGTACGGCGCGAGCGGAAAGATGCCGCCGAGGATGTAGCCGCCGCCGACCAGCGCGGCGCTGCGCGGGGCGGCGTGCTCGTCGGGCCGCTCGAGGCCGAGCTCGTTGCGCATCATGAACTCGACCCACTGCTCGCGGTCGCTCGCGATCTCGTTGACGACGCGCGTGAGGATCGGCTCGCGCACGCCGTAGCCGTGCAGAATCTGCGCGACCTCCGCTTTCTCTTCGTGCGGGATCTCTTCGGTCTCGCGAACCTCGCGGGCGTATTCCTTCGCGTAGTGCAGCGCCTCGCTGCGTGCCGCGAGATACCCGCCGAGGCCCATCGAAATCGCTCCGGCGACGATCTCGGCCAGCCCGGCGACCAGCACGATCCCGCTCGCCGCAACGGCGCCGGTGACGCCGGCAGCGAGCGCGAAAGGAACCGTGAGCCCGTCCGCCATTCCGAGGACGAGGTCGCGGATGGTATGGGGCCCGACGCCGTGGCGCTCCGAGTGCTCGTCGATCAGCTTGCTGGCCATCGCGCCAGTCTAACGCTGGGACGCGATTTCGTCACGGCTAACGGACGTCGTGAGGCGCGCCGAAACGGCCGCGCCGGCCTTCCGCAGCCGCAGCCGGCGCGGCGCGGTGGGGCTTGGGCCGGAGTTGGGCGTACTACACGGGGTGTCCACTCCGTCAGCCGAGGCCTCGTTGAGCAGCGTCGACATCGCCCATCTTCGCCACACCGCCGCGCACGTGCTCGCCTATGCGGTGCAGGACCTCTTCCCGGACGCCAAGCCGACGATCGGTCCGGCGATCGAGAACGGGTTCTACTACGACTTTGATCGCCCGGCGCCGTTCACGCCGGAGGACCTCGAGCGGCTCGAGCACCGGATGCGTGAGATCGTCGCCGCCGACTATCCGATGATCGGCGAACGCGTGACGCGCGAGCAAGCCGTCGCGCGCTTTCGCGACAATCCGTACAAAGTCGAGATCGCGCGCGATATCCCGGAAGGCGAACCCATCACGCTGTACACGATCGGCGAGTTCACCGATCTGTGCCGCGGCGGCCATGCGGACTCGACCGGCGCGCTCGGCGCGCTCAAGCTGCAGAGCGTCGCCGGCGCGTACTGGCGCGGCGATGCACAGAAGCCGATGCTGCAGCGCATCTACGGAACGGCATTCCCGACGCAGCGGGAGCTCGACGACTACGTCGCGTTCCTCGAAGAGGCCGCGAAGCGCGACCACCGCAAGCTCGGAGCCGAGCTCGATCTGTTCCACGTCGACGAGTTGGCCGGCGGCGGGCTGATCTTCTGGCATCCCAAGGGCGCGATCATGCGCGGGATCGTCGAAGAGTTCATTCGCGAGGGATTGCGCGAGCGCGGGTATCTGCCGGTCGTCACGCCGCACGTCGTCCACGAGAAGCTGTACGAGATCTCCGGACACCTCGAAAACTTCGCGCACGGGATGTTCGGCCCGCTCGAAGTCGAGGGGCAGCGATTCCGGCTCAAGCCGATGAACTGCCCGGGGCACATCCTGATCTACCGGAGCGATGGGCGCTCGTATCGCGACCTGCCGCTGCGCTACGCCGAGTTCGGTACGGTCTATCGCTTCGAGCTGAGCGGGACGCTGCACGGGCTGACGCGCGTGCGCGGCTTCACCCAAGACGACGCGCACCTCTTCTGCACGCCGGAGCAGCTCCAGGGCGAGTTCGAACAGACGCTCGACGAAGCGCTGCGGCTCATGGACGCGTTCCAGTTCGACGACTTCGAGTACGTGCTCAGCACCCGCGAGCAGCGCGGAGAGACCGATCCGATCGCCGAGGAAGCGATCCGCAAAGCGCTCGAGTCGCGAAACTTGCCGTACGGCGTCGACGCCGGCGGCGGTGCGTTCTACGGACCGAAGCTCGACATCAACGTGCGCGACGCGATCGGCCGGCGCTGGCAGCTCGGCACCGTGCAGGTCGACTTCGTGCTGCCCGAGCGCTTCGAGCTGAAGTACCGTGCCTCCGACGGCGCCGACCATCGTCCGGTGATGATCCATCGCGCGCTCGCGGGCTCGCTGGAGCGGTTCTTCGGCGTGCTCATCGAGCACTTCGGCGGCGCGTTTCCCGCCTGGATCGCGCCGGCGCAGGCCATCGTCTGCCCGATCTCCGAGCACCAGCTCGACTACGCGTACGAGGTGCGCGACGCGCTCCGCGCGCGGGGCTTCCGCATCGAGGCCGACAGCTCGAACGAGAAGCTCGGCTACAAAATCCGCCACTGGAAGACCCAGAAGGTTCCGTACATCCTGGTCGTCGGCAAGACCGAGATGGCCGACCGCACGGTGAACGTCAACGAGCGCGGCATCGAAGAGAAACGCACGGTGTCGTTCGATGCCTTCGCCGACGAGCTCGCGGACCGCGTGAAGACGCGGCGGTGAAGGCGTGCTGCTGCTCGGGATCGAGACGTCGTGCGACGACACCGCAACCGCCGTCGTGCGTGACGGCGTGCGCGTGCTGTCGAACGTCTCGACCAACCAGGATGCGTTCCATGCGAAGTACGGCGGGATCGTGCCGGAGATCGCGTCGCGCCGCCACGCGGCGCTGCTCTCCGCGGCGGTCGACGATGCGCTGACGCGAGCGAACGTCGGGCTCGACGAGCTCGACGGGATCGCGGTGACCGCGGGACCAGGGCTGATCGGGAGCCTGGTCGTCGGCGTGGCGGCGGCCAAGGCGCTCGCGTTCGCCGCCGGCCTGCCCCTCTACGCGGTGAACCACCTGCACGGACATCTGTTCGCGCCGTTTCTCGAACGCGATGAGGAGCCGCCGTATCCGTTCCTCGCGCTGCTCGTCAGCGGCGGGCATTCACAGCTCGTCGAGGTCGAGTCGCCGATTTCGCTTCGAATCATCGGCAAGACGCGCGACGACGCCGCCGGCGAGGCGTTCGACAAGACCGCGCGTCTGCTCGAGCTGCCCTTCCCGGGCGGCCCTGCGCTCGAAGCGCTCGCGCGCGACGGCGACCCGGCCGCGATCGCGTTTCCGCGCCACCGTCCCGATCCGGGAACGCTCGATCTCAGCTTCTCCGGATTGAAGACGTCCGTGCGCTACTTTCTCGAATCGGACGCCGGCAAAGCAGCGCGACGTGAGGACGTGGCGGCGTCGTTCCAAGCGGCGGTCGTCGACGTGCTGATCGATCGCACGTCACGCGCGCTCGACGCGCGCGTCTACCGGGCGATCGTGCTCAGCGGCGGCGTCGCGGCGAACGGCGCCCTGCAGTCGGCGTTCCTCGAGCTCGCGCAGCGCCGCGGCATGCGCGCGTTCGTCCCGGAGCGCCGCTTCTGCACCGACAACGCCGCGATGATCGCCGCCGCCGCGGAACGCCGCGGCGAAGCCGCGCGGTCCGACGCGATGACCCTCGTCGCCGACCCGAACCTACCGTTCAGCTGAACCCTGCGCAACGAAGCGCGTTTCAACCGAACCCGTGAACCGTGCTCATGTTGGGGTGCCGTGCTCGAGGAGCCAGTCGATCGCGGCGGAGAGGTTCGCCGGCGTCGGCTCCTCTTCGAAGAGGACGTCGTTCAGGAAGAAGGCGGGGGTTCCGGGGATGCCGCTGTCCTCGCCGCCTTCCTTCACTTCTTCGATGATCGGGCGGTAGGTGCCGTCGCGCAACGCCACCCCGAGCGCGTCGGCGTCCAGGCCGAGCTTCGCTGCCGCTTTCAGCACATGCGGCTGGTCGAGCGGAAAGTCGCGCTCGTAGAGCGCATCGTGCAGCGCCCAGAACTCGCCGTGATCGGCGGCGAACTCGGCGGCCTCCGCCGCCGGCCCCGCGTGCGGGTGCTGCTGCAGCGGAAAGCTGCGGAAGACGACGCGGAGACGCTCACCGTACTTCGCTTCGAGCGCCTTCACCGTCGGGTACGCGAGCGCGCAGTACGGGCATTCGAAGTCGCCGTACTCGACGAGCGTCACCGGCGCGTCCGGGTTTCCGCGCACGTGATCCTCGGGTCCGACCGGGACCGCGAGCCGGGTCAAGCCGTCGTCGTCCATCAGGCTGTTCGTTCGTAGGTCCAGCGGCGAATCGCTGCCGGAACGACGGCGAACTCGACCGGACGGATGAGCTCGCGAAGGTCCGCTTCGGTGGCGGCGCCGTCGGTCTCCGTCGGCACGCGGACGAGGACATCGCCGCGGTCCGTCGCCGGCGTGACGACGTGGACGGTCGCGCCGCTCCAGCGAATGCCGGCTCGCAGCGCGTCGCGCAGTGCGTGAGCGCCCCGCAGCGCGGGGATCGTCGCCCCGTCCGGCATGACGACGTGGTCGCGCGCAGGGTCGTGCGGCAAGAAGGCGGGATGCAGGTTGATCGTCTGCGGGAAGCGCGCCAGGAACGCGTCGGCGAGCACGTGCATCCAGCCGAGCAGCAGCACGAGCTCGGGTTCCGTGCGCGCGGTCGCCTCCGCGACGCGCGCGTCGAACGCCGCGCGCGACTCGGCGCTGCGCTCCCACACGACCGAGACCGGCTCGACGCCGTGGAGGCGCGCGGACTCGAGCGCGCCCGCCGCCGCATCGTTGGCGATGACCGCTCGCACGTCGAGCGGCAGGGCGCCGTCGCGCACGCGTGACAGCACGTTGCGCGCGTTCGTTCCCGCGCCGCTCGCCAAAATGGTCGTGCGGACCGGCGGAACGCGCAGCACGAACTCGTCGACCACGCGCGCGCCGGTGCGCCGCTCGTACATCCCGATGAGGCGATCGCCGCGGACCGCGGGGATCAGCGCGGCCGCGTAGCCCCCGGCGCGCAGCTCGCAAAGCGCCGCCGTGAGCAGCGCCTCGCCGATCCCCGTTCCGCGGTGCGCGGGCGCGACGCCGTACGGTCCGAAGATCCCGACGTCCGCCCGATCCTCGTACGCACGCAGCCAGAAGAACTTCAGCCCGCGCGCGCCGTAGGCGGCGAAGCCCGCGATCTCGCCGTCGTCTTCGGCGACCCAGGCGCTTCCGGCGCGCGTCTCCGCCGACCATGACGACGGCGCGAAGTGGAGGTCGATCCACGCCAGCAGACGATCGTCGGCGTCGCCCTCGACGCGCCGCAGCGTGAAGCCGGCGCGTCGCGCCGTCTCGTGCGCCCGCGCGAGCGCGGCCGCACCGTAGCGTTCGTCGTCGAGCGCGGCGAGCAGGTTCGCAAGCATCAGGTCAGCGCGGCGCGCGCGGCGCGCGCACGACGACGGCCGGGTCGCCGGCGCGGCGCGGCTGGACAAAGCCGACGACGCGCGCGTCCGGCGCCGCGGCGAGCGTCTTGGCGATCTCGGTGAGCGGGACGACGAGCACGAGGCCGATCCCCATCGCGAGCGCCCGAAAACGTCCCTCGTGGTCGAGCTGCGCCCGCCGCACCAACGCGTCGATCGCCGGCGGAACGTCCCAGCGCGCCGGCTCGAACACGCCCGCGACGTTCTCGGGCAGTGCGCGCGGAACGTCGCGGAACAGATCGTGCTCGACGTACGCCATGGAGCGGACCGTTGCCGCCGCGCGAATCGCATGCACGGCGGCGTGATACGACGGCTGCGGCACGAGGAGCGTGCCGGCAAGCTGCCGGAGCTCGGCATCGATCGCTTCACCGCGCGCGCGCGACAACAGCCGGGCGCAGCCGGGTGCGCTCAGACTGGGATCGAGCAGTCCGACAAGCGCGTCGCCCGAGCGCACGGAGTCGACGTCCGGCGCCTTCGCGAGCTCGAGCATCCCGACGATCCCCGCGGTCAGGTCGAAGCGCCCGTCGGCGTAGACGTCGGGCGCTTCGGATGCATCGGCCGCGACCAGCGCACACGCATTCGCAGCGCACGCGCGGTGCAGCTCCTGAACGAGGCGTTCGACGGGCGCACCGTCGACGCCGGAACCGCTTAGCCGCGCGAGCACGAAGAGCGGCTCCGCACCGGCGCCGACGATCGCGTTGACCAAGCGAGCAACCACGTCGGACGCGAGCCCGTCGTACGTCTCGCAGGCGGCGGCGAGCGCCGCGCGCGCGCCCGCTCCCGCCGTTCGGCCGACCAACGCCCGCTCGGCGTCGAGCCGGAAGAGACCGCCGTCCGCGAGGTGCGCGGCGGCGGCGCGCGTAAACGCGAACAGGTTGTCCGTCACGGTCGCACGACCGATTCTGTTCCTCCGGAGGATTCCATGCAGGTCCACGTCTCGAACGACGCGGCGACGTCGGTCGAAACCGGCGCCCTCGTCGTCCCGGTCTTCACGGGCGGCGCCGTCGACGGCGTCGCGGCGGAGGTCGATCGCGTCCTCGACGGTGCGGTCGCCGACGTTCTGTCCAGCGCGGAGATCTCCGGAAAAAGCAACGAAACCTCGCTGATCCACGCGAAGGGATCACCGTTCAAGCGCGTCCTCGTCGTCGGACTCGGCGAACGCGCGAAGCTGACGCCGTCGGCGCTCGCGAAGTACGCGGGCACGGCGGTGCGCCATCTCGGCAAGCGCGGCGTCGAGCGGATCGCGATCGCGCTCCCCGACGGGGTCGACGCGACGCTCGCCGGTTCATTCGCCGCTGAAGGCGCGCACGCAGCGCTGCTCGACACGACGCTCTATCGAACCGAAGCCGACAAACCGGTCGTCACCACCGAGGTCACGCTGCTCTCGGGCGCCCTCGACCGCGCCCAAGTCGAAGCCGGCGCGACGCGCGGCTCGGTGATCGGCGAAGCCGTCAACGCGGCGCGCACGATGGCGCTGCGCCCCGGCAACGAGATGACGCCGACCGATCTCGCGGCGCGCGCGCGCGAGCTCGCGCAGGACGCGGGCCTCGAGATCGACGTGCTCGACGAAGCACGGATGGAACAGAAAGGGATGGGCGCGCTGCTCGGCGTCTCGCGCGGCTCCGACGAGCCCGCGACGCTCAGCGTGCTGACCTACAAAGGCGATCCGTCGTCGAACGAGATCCTCGCGCTGGTCGGCAAGGGCCTCACGTTCGACAGCGGCGGCATCTCGATCAAGCCCGCCGAGAACATGCACGAGATGAAGTACGACATGTCCGGTGGCGCCGGCGTGATCGCCGCGATGTGGGCGATCGGCAAGCTCCGCCCGAAGCTCAACGTGATCGGCGTCGTGCCCTCGTCGGAGAACCTGCCCGGACCGCGCGCGATGAAGCCCGGCGACATCCTGCGCGCGATGAACGGCAAGACGATCGAAGTGCTCAACACCGACGCCGAGGGCCGGCTGATCCTCTCCGATGCGCTGTGCTACGCGCGCGAGCTCGGCGCCACCAAGATCGTCGATGCAGCGACGCTGACCGGCGCGTGCGTGATCGCGCTCGGCCACGCCGCGAGCGGGACGATGTCGAACGACGAAGCGTTCGTCGCGCGCTTCTTGGAGACGGTCGCGGACGTCGGCGAGCGCTACTGGCGGCTCCCGCTCTTCCCGGACTACGACCAGCAGATCAAGAGCGAGATCGCCGACCTCAAGAACACCGGCGGCCGCGCCGCGGGGGCCGAGACGGCCGGCGCGTTCCTCAAGGCATTCGTCGAGGACGTGCCGTGGATCCACCTCGATGTCGCGGGCACGGCCTACCTCGACAGCGAGTCGTCGTACTTGGCGAAGGGGCCGACGGGCACGCCGGTCCGTGCATTCGTCGCGATCGCCGAAGAGCTGGCCGCCCACGGCTTCTCGACCAACGGCGTCGCGAAGAAGGCCGCCGCCGCGGTCTGACGGGGTACAGCGCGGGCATGAATCCGCAAGAACCGGTCGTGCCCGACCCGTCACCGCCCCCGAGCCAGCCGAACGCGCCGGTCGACGACCCCGACCGGCCCGAGGCCCCGGCCCAGTACGACGTCAAAGGCCAGGCCGGCGCTGCGGACACGGACGAGGACGAGGGCCTCGACGACTACGACAAAGCCGTCGCCGACTCGTTTCCCGCCAGCGATCCGCCGTCCCAAAGCGAACCCGGCTCCTCGTAGGAGCACGGACCCGCCGAAGCCACTATACTTTGAGCGCGGGCTGGCGGTCCGCTTGGAGGCCGCCGTGCGAATACGCGGGCATCGAGGGGTAGCGGCCGTTGAGGCAGCCCAGGCAGAAGTCGGCGCGGTCGCGATGCGTCGCGTCGACGAGCCCCTCGATGCTGAGGTAGCCGAGCGAATCGGCGCCGAGACGCTCGCAGATCTGCGGGACGGTCAGGTTCGCCGCGATCAGCTCCGCGTACGTCGCCATGTCGACGCCGAGGTAGCACGGATGCACGATCGGCGGTGAGGTGATCCGCAGGTGCACTTCGCGTGCGCCCGCGTCGCGCAGCAGCTTGACGATGCGCGGCGTCGTCGTGCCGCGCACGATCGAGTCGTCGACCACCACGACGCGCTGATCGCGCAAGTTCTCGACGATCGGATTGAACTTGAGCTGCACGCCCTGGCTGCGCAGCTTCTGATCGGGACTGATGAACGTGCGGCCGATGTAGCGGTTCTTGATCAAGCCCTCGACGTACGGGATCCCGCTCTCGGCCGCGAAGCCGATCCCGCCGGGAATCGCGCTGTCCGGCACGGCCATCACGACGTCGGCGTCGATCGGATGCTCGCGCGCCAGCGCCTTGCCCATCTCGTAGCGCGCCATGTAGATCGAGCGGCCCGACAGCGTGCTGTCCGGCCGCGCGAAGTAGATGTACTCGAACATGCACAGCGCGGGCGGCTTCACCACCTCGACGTGCTCGGTGCGGATCCCGCCGTTCCCCGCGCTCACGATCTCGCCGGCCTCGATCTCGCGCAGGTACTTCCCGCCGACCGTCGCGAGCGCGCACGACTCCGAAGCGACCATGTAGCCGCGATCGCCGTACGTGCCGACGCACAGCGGGCGCACGCCCCACGGATCGCGGAACGCGTAGAACCCATCCTTCGTGCAGATCACTACCGAGTACGCGCCTTCGGCGAGGCGCATCGCCGCCTTGATCTTCTCGGGCCAGCTTCCGCCGGGCGCGAACGCGATCGTCTTCGCCAGGATCTCCGAATCGGAAGTGGCCTGGAGCCGCACGTCCTCGGGGAGCCGCGCGGCGAGGTCCTCGGCGTTGGTGAGGTTGCCGTTGTGCCCGAAGGCGAACGTGCCGAGGTCGGACTCTTCGACGAAGGGCTGCGCGTTGCAGACGATCGAGCTGCCCGTCGTCGAATAGCGCGTGTGGCCGATCGCCACCGACCCGCGCAGCCGGCCGAGGATCTCTTCGTCGAAGACGCCGGTGATCAGTCCCATCTCGCGGTGGCTGTCGATCCGGCAGCCGTCGCCGACGGCGATTCCGGCGCTCTCCTGGCCGCGGTGCTGCAGCGCGTACAGCGCGAAATAAGCAAGCCGGGCGACATCGTCGCCCGGCGCGTAGATCGCGGTGACGCCGCACGCCTCGTGCAGGACGTCACCGGCCGGCTGTTCGGCTTGCTCGTCGTACGCCCGCGCCATGCTCTGCGCTTCACGAACCGTTCACCCCGGTCCCGGTTTCGGCCGCCCTTCCCTCGAGCCGAGGGAGCCGCGCTCCGACACGCTCGGCGTCACGGCCGCGCGGCGACGGGCTCAGCCCGACATGCGGGGTCAGTCGCGGCGGGAGCGGGCTCCGAAGAGCTGCAGCAGCGCGATGAAGATGTTGAGCGCGTCGAGGTAGATCGACACCGCCAGCTCGACCGGCGTCGCCCCGCCGCCGCCTGCGCGGATGCGGCTGAAGTCGACCAGCGTGATCAGCGTGAAGATCCCGAGCGTCGCCCACGCCAGCGTCGTCGGATGGACGAAGTGCGTGAACATCGCGATCAAGCTGACGACGACGAGCCCGATCAGCAGTCCGAACGCGATCCCGGAAAAGCGCCGCCAGTCCACGGAGAACACGAACGCGACGCCGCCCAGCACCAGCATCCCGAAGCCCGTCGTGCCCGCCGCGTCGACGATGACGCCGGGTCCGTACGCCGCCGCATATGCCGCGATGACCGGCCCCAGCCCCACGCCTTCCACGAACGCGAACAGGTAGAACAGCAGCAGCGCGGCGACCGGGTTGCGGCGCACGGCGCTCATCACGAAGATGAGCGCGAAGCCGACGAAGAACGCGATCCGGGCCGCCCCGTACGGGACGTGGATCAGGTACGCGGCGAGCGCCGTGATGAGGAAGCCGACCCCGGTGATCCCCAGGACCTGGCCCAGCAGCCCGGCCGAGCCGGCGAGCGGCGTCGCGGCCGGACGCCGAATAGCCGCCGTACGGCGAGCGCCCGTAGGGAGAGCGTGGCTGATACATCGCACTCCATCCTACCTCGCCGGCGGGTTCGAGGTTGCGGGCGCCGAAATCGGGACGCCGCATCATGGTCGCCGCCGTCTCCAAGACTTCGGCCGCGCTCGCGCGCCGCATCCCGGGCAGCGTCGTCACCGCCCTCGTCTCCTTCGTCGTGATCCTGGCCAGCTCGCACCTGCGCTCGACCCAGCAGAACAACTACGTGCGCGTCGCCTACGCGTGGCTCCACGGGCGTATGTGGATCGACTGGCCGGGCCGCTGGATGGACGCCGTGCTGTACAACGGCCAGCACTACGGCGTCGACGGACCGGTTCCGGCGATCTTCATGCTGCCCTGGGTCGCGATCTGGGGGAACGACGCGAATCAGACGACCGTCGCGATCTTCTTCGCCGCGATCGCCACGGGCCTCGCGTGGGTACTTGCCGAGCGGCTCGGCGTCGACGACCTCGCAACGAAGATCTTCCTCGCGATCTTCTTCGTCGCGGGAACCGACGTGTGGTGGTGCGCCGAGCTCGGCGACGTCTGGTTCTTGGCGCACCTCTGCGCGATCACGTTCGTGTTCGCCGCGCTCGTCGAGCTGCGCGGCAAGAACCGCGGCTGGGTCGTCGGGATCTGCGCGGTGCTCGCCGCCGGAGCGCGCGCGCCGGAGATCGCGGCGTTCCCGCTGTTCGTGTGGGCGCTGTGGACGGGCGCGTTCCGCGGGTCGCCGCCGTCACGCGAAGAACGCCTCACGCGCCTGCGCTCGTTCTTCGCCGTGGTCGCCTGCGGCGGGATCGCCTACATGGGCTATGACGAGCTGATGTGGGGAACCGTCGCGGACATCGGCCACACGCTCTACTACCATCAGGACGCATGGGGATCGCCGACCGGTTCGCCGTTCCAGCTCGCGTACGTTCCGTACGAGATCTACTCGTACTTTTTCCGCGCCCCGGTGCTGGTCGAATGGCTACAGAAAGCGCAGTGGCCGTACGTGAAGCCCGAGACGACCGGCATCGCGCTGACCTTCACCAGCCCGGCGCTGGTACTGGCGTTTCTCGCGCGCACGCCGAAAAACGTCGTCGCCGCGCTGTGGATCACCACCGGGCTCGTGGCGATCCCCGAGTTCCTCTACTACCTCGACGGCTGGGTGCAGTTCGGCGAGCGCCACGCGCTCGATTTCCTGCCGTACCTCTTCGCGCTCATGGCGATCGGCGTACGCCGACGGCTTCCCCGCTGGGGCGTCGCGCTCATCGTCTACTCCGCGCTGGTCGGCGCCTGGGGCGTCTGGTACTGGAACAGCTTCCTCCGCACCGGCGGCTGAGCGCCGCGGCAGGGCGCATGCACGCGCGTCCGGGTTTCAGCCGGCGGACACGCTCAGCGTCATCGTGTCGAAGTCGAGCGTGACCGCGGTGTTGCGGAAGAGCTCGTGCGAGACGACCCCGGCGATCTGAAACGGGAAGATTCCGAACTGGTCGCCCTCGGGAAAGTACACGCCCGGGACGTTGCGCGCCGTGAAGGCGCCGATCGAGACCGCGGGCGCCGTGAACTCCTGCATGGGCACCGCCCCGCCACCTCCCACGAACGAGCCCGCCGCCGCGTGCGGGGTGATGCCGGCGGCCGCGAGCGACGCCTTCGTGAGCTGCACGCCGACGCGCGTTCCGCCGGTGTCGACGTTGAAGAGGCCTTCCACGTCGCCGACCCGGCCGCGCACGAACAGAAAGTGATCGCCGACGAGCCACATCGGTACCGCGGTGCTCGCGTCGTGCGGCGAAAGCGACGCCGCCGTGCCCCCGGAGCGAGGGCGCAGCACGAGGGCGCCATGGCGATAGTCGATCGTCGAGAGAAAGTGCCGCAGGAACACGGTCCCGATCGCACCGTCGACGTCGCGGCCGGCGAGCCGGAGCGACATCCCTTCGACCACGTTCGTCGGTATGCCGCGCACCGTCAAGCCGGCGGCGGCGAACGCGTCGATGCGGCCGGCGCGCACCTCCGCGTGCTTTCCGCCGGCGAAGATGCCTTGCCCGACGACGTGCGTGGCGACGCCGAGGCGCTGCGCCCCCGCGGCGGTCAAGTCGACGCCGCTCGCGCCGGTGTCGAGCACGAACCACGCCTCGCGACCGTCGATCTCGCCGCGAATCAGCGGCAAGGGGTCGACGCTCGCGAACGGGATGCGCACGCCGTCCGCCGGCATCGCGATCCGGAAGTCCGTCCCGCTCGGCTCGCGCCCGCTCAGCGTCCGCAGCCGCGCCTGGATCGCCGGGTTCCCGGGATCCAAGCGCGCCGCTTCGCTCAGGTGCTGCCGCGCGCTGCGGAGATCGTCACGGTAGAGCTCGATCGTTCCCAGGCCGAGCAGCGAACCGGCGTCGGGCGACGCCGCGACCGCGCTCGCGTACGCGCGCTGCGCCGCCTCGAAGTCTCCGTGCTGGAACGCGAGGTCCCCCGCGCTGGGCTCGGGCGAAGCGCCAAGCAGGATCAAGGCGGTCGCCCATACCGTCCACTTCATATCGGCATCGTAGCAGACGACGCCGAGCGCGAGGCCGAGGCCGGGGCGCTGAACCGGCCAAGCTAGCCGCGCGGACGAGGAGGGTCGGCTCGCGTATCGAACATATGTTCGATGGAGGCGCTCGGCGTCGTTCGGCGGTTCGGGGAGGCGCGGGTCGTCGAGACGGCGGCCAAGAGCGCGCTGAACCGCGTCCGCGGGATGGGGTTCACTTGGTCGCTGAACCCGTTCACCGGCTGCTGGCATCAGTGCGTGTTCTGCTACGCGCGCGGAACGCACGCGTATCGCGAGCTCGACGGCGTGCGCGAGTGGGGCTCGGCGCTCACCGTCAAGGTGAACGTCGCCGACGTGCTGCGCCGCGAGCTCGCCGGGCGCACGTACCGCGGCGAGGAGATCGCGATCGGGACCGCGACCGATCCGTATCAGGCGCTCGAAGGCCGGTACCGGCTGATGCGCGGGATTCTCGCGGTGCTGCGCGACGCGCGCGCGCCGTTTCACATCACGACGCGCTCGCCCCTGATCGTGCGCGACCTCGAGCTGCTCGGCGCATGCGCGCGGCGCGCCGAGGTGGGCGTCGCCGTCAGCATCGCGACGCTCGACGAAGCGCTCGCGCACCAGATCGAGCCGACGGTCGCGCCGCCGCGGCAACGGCTGCGCGCGGTGAGCGCGCTCGCGGCCGCCGGCATCCGCGTCGGGGTCGCGGTCGCGCCGGTCCTTCCGGAGATCACCGACGCGCCGGAGTCGATCGCCGCGGTCGTGCGCGCCGCCGCCGACGCCGGCGCCGCGCACGTCTGGCACAGCGCGCTGAACCTCGGCACGATCACGCGCGACGCGTATTTCGCGTACCTGCGGGCCGCCCGCCCGGACCTCGTCGAGCGCTACGAACGGATCTTCCGCCGCGGGCGCTACGCGGAGTCGAGCTACGTGCGCGAGGTCGCGGCGCGGATGGAAGCGGCGCGGCGCGGCATCCACTTCGCACGGTACCGTCCGTTGCAGCGTGATTCTGCGGGAGAGCAACTCTCGCTGATCGCGGACTTCGTCTGAGCGGCAGGTCGAATGGTGCACACGCCGCGCGCGGCGCTACGGCAGCCGGGCGATATCGGAGCGATACGCGAACGGCGTGCCGGGCGGGACGCGAGCTTTGAGCGCGGCGATCGCGTCGTAGGCGCGCGCGCGCGCCGACGCGATATCGCCGGCGCGCGCGGCGATCGTGAGAACGCGCCCGCCGGGCGAAGCGATCGTTCCACCCGGTTCGCGCGTCGAGCCTCCCCAGAAGCCGACCACGCCGTCGTCGAAGCCGAGCTCGGCGGGCAAGCCGCGCACCGGCGTGTTCTCATACGGATAGCGCGACGTCGCGAGCACGACGCCGACGCACGCGTCCGCCGACCACGACGCCGCATCCGCGGCGAGCGCGCCGTCGGCGGCCGACTTCAGGTAGGCGGCGAAATCGCCGTCGGCGCGCGGCATCATCACCTGCGTCTCCGGATCGCCGAAACGCGCGTTGAACTCGATGACGGACGGGCCGTCGGCGGTCTGCATCAGTCCGCAGTACAGCACCCCGCGGTAGTCTTCTCCTTCCGCCTGCAGGCCGCGCAGCACGGGCGCGACGATGCGCTCGTTCACGACCTCGAGCAGGTCCGGCGGAAAGCCGGACGGGGGCGAGTACGCGCCCATCCCACCGGTGTTCGGTCCCCGATCGTCGTCGCCGGCCCGCTTGTAGTCGCACGCCGCCGCGACGGGCGTCATCGTTCGCCCGTCGGCGATCGCGAACACGCTGACCTCGCGCCCGCTCAGCCGCTGCTCGATCACCACGGCCTGACCGCCGCCCGGAATCGCGTTCTTCTCGTACCATTCCGCGAGCGTACGGAGCGCCTCGGCCGCGTCGTCGCACACGACGACGCCTTTGCCGGCGGCGAGACCGTCGGCTTTGACCACCGTCCCCCCGCGCCAGTCCTGCAGCGCGCGGCGCGCCTGATCGAGGTTGTGCACCACTTTGAAGCGCGCCGTTGGGATCCGGTGCCGCTCCATGAAACGCTTCGCGAATACTTTGCTGGTCTCGAGCCGGCCGCCGCTGCTGTTCGGGCCGAACACCGCGACCCCGGCGGCGCGGCAGCGGTCGCCGACGCCGGCGGCGATCGCCGTCTCCGGCCCGAGCACCACCAGGTCGATGCGCTCGGCGACCGCGCGCGCCGCGATCCCGCGCGCGTCGGTGGCGCTCAGCTCCGGCCAGTTCGTCCCGCGCAGCGCGGTGCCCGCGTTGCCCGGTGCGTGAAAGAGCGCCTCGCAGGACGCCGATGCGGCAAGCCGCCACGAGAGCGCGTCCTCGCGCGCACCGCCGCCGACGATCAGGATTCTCATATCGCGACCCCGGTCGTGCGCCGACCCGGCGCGGATTCCTCCCGGCGAAACCGCGCGCGATCGCGCAGCGGTATACTCACCTCATGCCTCGCCTGCTGCGCGCGCTCCGCGCACCCTCGCTCCTCGCACCGCTGGCATCGTTCGCGCTTGCCGTCACGGTGCTGACCGGTCAGGTGACCGACAAGACGACCGGACAGCCGCTCCCCGGCGTGCAAGTACTGCTCACCGCTCACGGCAAGAAGGCTGCGTCCGCCTACACGAACGTCGATGGCCGCTACCGGATCGGCAAGCTGGTCGCGGGGACGTACGAGGTGACGCTCTCTTCGGACGACGTGCCGGCGCAGAGCTTCCACGTCGGCATCGGCACGAAGCCGAAGCAGACCGCGAACTTCGTCGCCTGCAGCGTCACGCTGGACTACAGCTGCGGGAGCCTGTAGCCCGGCTCACTCCCACTCGACCGTCGCGGGCGGTTTCGAGGTGATGTCGTAGGCGACGCGGTTGACGCCGGGGATCTCGTTGACGATGCGTGACGAGATCCGTTCGAGCAGCTCGTGCGGAAGCCGCGCCCAATCGGCGGTCATCCCGTCCTCGCTGGTGATCGCGCGGACGCCGACGAGATTGCCGTAGGTGCGGCCGTCACCCATCACGCCGACGCTGCGCACCGGCGTCAGCACCGCGAAATACTGCCACGGACGCGGTGAGAGGCCGTGCGCGATCGCCGCGTCGATCTCGCTGGTGACGATGAAATCGGCCTCGCGCACCGTATCGAGCCGCGCCGGCGTGACGTCGCCGATGATGCGGACGGCGAGCCCCGGGCCGGGGAACGGCTGCCGTTCGACGATCGCGTTCGGCAGACCGAGAACGCGCCCCACCTCACGAACTTCGTCCTTGAACAGCGCGCGCAGCGGCTCGACCAGCCCGAGCGCCATCCGCTCCGGCAACCCGCCTACGTTGTGGTGCGATTTGATCTTGTGCCCGGCCTTCGAGCCCGGCGTCTTCGACTCGATCACGTCGGGATAGAGCGTCCCCTGCACCAGGAACCGCACGCCGTCGATCTTCTTCGCTTCCTCTTCGAAGATCGCGATGAACTCATGGCCGATGCGAATCCGCTTCTCTTCGGGATCGTCGATGCCGGCGAGCCGCTCGAGGAAGCGCGCGCGCGCATCGACGTGGACGACGCTGAGGTGCAGCACGTCGCGGAACGCGGCCAGCACGCCGGCCGACTCGTTCTTCCGCATCAGTCCGGTGTCGACGTAGATGCAGGTGAGCTGCTTCCCGATCGCGCGCGCGACAAGGGTCGCCGCGACGGCCGAGTCGACGCCGCCGGAGAGCGCGCACAGCACGTTCGCCTCGCCGACCTGCGCGCGAATCTTCTCGATGGCGTCGTCGACCCACGAGTCCATCCGCCACGACGGCGCGATCCCGGCGATCGCGTGAAGGAAGTTTTCGAGGATCGCCGTTCCCGCCTCGGTATGCACCACCTCGGGATGGAACTGCACGCCGTAGAGCCGCCGCGCATCGTCGCCCATCGCGGCGGGCGCGCAGCGCGGCGTGTGCGCGAGCGCCGCGAAGCCCGCCGGAACCTGCGTCACCGAGTCGCCGTGCGACATCCACACGCGCGACTCGAGCGGCACGCCGAGCAGCAGCGGCGACTCGGCGCGATCGACGGTGAGCTGTGCGGGCCCGAACTCGGCGTGCTCGAGCGGGACCAGCGAGCCGCCGAAGTTCTTCGCCATCAGCTGCATGCCGTAGCAGATCCCGAGCAGCGGGAGCCCGCTCTCGTATACCGCGGGATCGCAGTCGAGCGCATCGGGGCCGAGGGTCGACTCCGGTCCTCCGCTCAGCACGATCGCCGCAGGCTCGCGCCGCGCGATCTCCTCCCAGGGCGTGTCGTAGGGGAGCAGCTCGGAGTAGACGTGGGCCTCGCGGGCACGCCGCGCGATCAGCTGGCTGACCTGCGAGCCGAAATCCAGGATCACGACGGTCGCAGGAAGGGCCCGAACGGAGCTCGTCACCCCGGCGTCTTCGGCGCGCGGCTCGAGGCGTCCGGTCACGTCAGCACGTCGGCGAGGCGGTTCGCATCGCGCGCCCAGGCGACCTCCATCGCGATGCGTTCGCCGACCGAGACGTCGCGGCCCCAGCGGTAGGCGGTGTAGGGTGTGTAACGCGTCCCGGGCGAGCCCGGGATGCGCAGGCTCACGTCGTAGACGACGAAGTCTTTCGGCGGGCCGCTGACGATCACGCACTGCAGCGCGAACGGGCCGATCACGCCGACGCCGTCGACCTGGCGCGCCGCGCGCACGAAGCGCTCGCCGAGATCGAACGCTTTCTCGAGCATCGATTCGGTCAGCGTCGCCGCGATGTGGCCGGCCTCTTCCATCCGCACGGGCTCGTCGGCGAGCGCCTGCGCCTGGTGGAACGGCAGGCCGCCGAACCCGTCACGGTTCGTCTGCCGGCGCGTGTCGGTGCCGAGCAGCTCGAGCTCGCCGAGCACCGGCGACCAGAAGAAGTTCAGGTTGACGGTCGGGCCGAGCGCGAACTCCTCGATCACCGCGCCGTGCAGCCCGGCCTCGTTCACGATCCCCGCGTCGATCAGGCGCTGCGCGGTCGCGTCGTACTCCGCGCGGCTCCGCGCCAGGAAAAACGCGCGCTCGAACGAGACCTTCGCGTGCGGCGCCTTGACCATCACCAGCCGGTCGATCGCGTCGGGCGAGCCGAGCTGGCGCGGATAGCGGATCCCGGCGCGCTCCATCAGCGCGTACTGGTTCTCCGCCTCGTCGCGCTCCTCGGCGCGCAGGAGCCGGCGGTTGCCGAAGAACGGCACCCGCATCCCCTCCTCGATCTCGCCGTACGAATACCGCTGATGCAGGTAGACTTCGAACGAGCGGTTCGCGACGAATACGGCGTTCGCGCGCTGCAAGCGAACCTGCACGTCGTCGTCGAGGACGTCGGCGAAGCGCGCCAGCTCCAGCGTCGCGTCGACGCAGCCGCGCGGCGGACCGTCCTCGCGGCGCACATAGTACGTATCGTAGGTTCTGTTCCGGCCGCGCTCGATGACGATCAGATTGCGCAGCCCTTGCGCGCGCGCGCCGGCCGCGACTTCGAGCGCCGAATGACTCCCGATCGAGCACAGCGTCAGCTGCGCGGTATCGTAGGTCGCGAGCGTCCCGGCGAGGTCGAACGGCACGCGGCTGTTTCCGCTAGCCGGCGAGAAAGGTCCTCGCCTCGCTCGAATCGGGGTAGTCGACGATCAGCGTGCGGCGCACGGTCTGCCGCGCCTGCTTGGCACCGTCGGTATCTTCCCGGCTCAGCAGGTCGTAGGCCCGCTTGTAGAGGCGCGGCAGCTCGTAGTCGCGCGGGTATTGATGCTGCCAGTCGTCGAGCGAGTCGACGACCCAGACCGTGTCCTGCGTCATCCGCCCGCCCCACCCGGCGTCGAGATACTTCGAGATGCGGGTGAGCTCGTTGCGCACGCCGATCGGCGAGAGCTTGGTGTGGCCGAAATACTCGTCGGCCGGCGCGGTGATGATCAGATACGATTGGTGCGAAAGGACGTGGCCGATCGTGGCGAGCCCGTGCGTCGAGGCGCGGTGCGAGGCGACCGCCTTCGCCGACTCCTGCTCCGAGGCCGAATAGCCCGGCGCGGCGTTGCGCGCCGCATCGACGATCGGGAACAGCACTTTGCCCAGATCCTGCGGGACGGTGGCGATCGGGAACTGCGCCTGCGCCGCGCGGCCGAGCGCGAGGCCGCGCCACACCGGATCGCCCGTGAACTCGTAGGCGCGCAGGTCGGCGTCGACCTGTCCGAGCAGCGCCTGCACGTCGCCGGGATACTTCTGCACGAGCGCGGTCGCGTCGGCGTCGGCGTCGTGCGCGAGCTGCAGCGGGCTCCCGTCGTCGGCGTCGAGCTTCGCGATCAGCGCGCGCGCCGCCGGGCCGCGGTCGGGATCGTCTTTCCACGTCTCGGCGGCAAGCCGGACGTACCACTCGGCCGCGTCGTTGTTGACGAGCGGATCGTAGTTCAATTGCGTGGCAAGATCGACCGTCACGCCCTTGAGCGCGGCGTTGTGCGGGTCGTCGCGGCGGCGCAGCTCGTACGCTCGTCCGGCGTCGAGCACCGTCGAGAAGTAGTCGAGCTCGTCGGCGAGGTGCCAGCCCGCGGCGGCGCCTTTGTCGTACGCGCTCTTCATCTGCGCGTACAGACGCACCGGATCGACGTCGAGCGCGGCGCGCGCCGGCGCGACCGGCAGCGTCAGCGCCAGCGTGAGCGCCGCCGTCAGCGCCGCGGCGAGCTTACGAACCGGCAATCGTGCTGTCGTCCAGAACGGCGTCCAGCGAGTTCGAGAGCAGCGCGTTCTTGATCTCGCGCGCGATCCGGCGCCCGGTCGACATCGGCTCGCTGTAGTTCAGGTACGAGTAGGGCGAACCGTCGATGAACAGGTTCGTTCCGGCGACGATCCGCGCGCTGATCTCCATGATGTAGAAGTTCGTGTCGGGCGTGATGATCGTTTCGATGCAGAACGCCCCGAACAGCCCCTTCGGACCGCAGATCTCGCGGCTGACGCGCACGACGTCCTCGCCCATCCGGTAGGCTTCGGCCAGCATCGACTCGCGCAGGCTGATCGGCTGGTTGCCGACGACGACGTACGAGGGGTCGAGGTCCATCCCGACCTGGGCTTGCGAAGGGATGCGGCCCAGCGAGTCGACGTTCGTCTCGTAGCGACGGTCCATCGACATGATCTCGAGCTTGCCGCTCAGCGGCGAGTAGAAATAGTGGATGTAGAGCGGGACGCCGATGATGTACTCTTGCAGGATGTAGTTCTGCCGCGCGAGCAGCGAGGCGCGCTCCTCGAAGTCCATCGCGTCGCGCAGGAACATGTAACCTTTGCCGCCCTGCGCGCCGTACAGCTTGACGATGACCGGGCGGTCGATCTCGGCGCCGGTCTTGAACTGGCGCGGCAGCTTCAGGCCGGCCTTGAGCAGCCACTCGCGCTGCAGCTCGCGGCTCGCCTCCCAGTCGAGGACGGCCTTGTTCCCGAAGTACGGGATCGTCATCTTCTTGTGCTCGTCGAGCGAGAGGTACGCCACGAACGAGCCGTGCGGGACGATGATGATCTTGCGCTTCTCGAGCTCCGGGACGAGCGCCATGAAGTCGCTGTACCGGTTGATCGTGATCACTTCGTCGACGAAGGCGAACGACTCGTAGAGCCGCTGCGTGTCGCGGTTGGCGATCGCCAGCGACTTGAACCCCTCGTCGTGCGCGCCCTTGAGGATCTGTAAGGCCGAGTGCGAACCGAGCGTCGCGATCGTGTACATCTCACCGATCCCGTCGCGCGCGCCGCGCTCGTTGGGCAGGGGTTCGACCATCATCGTCATCGTGCGCAGAAATCCATCATCTTCATCGTATTGCTTCTTGAAACGCGGGGTTGCAGAGGAACGTCTCGACGGCGCGATCGAGCACCGCGGCGGGCACGTCACGCCCTTCGCCGTCCAACAGACGCCAGCCGGTGCGTCGGCGGATCGCGCGAACGCCTGGGACGGCGCGCCCTCCGACCAGGGTCGCCGGGGCTTCGTCGCGCGCGGCGATCCACACCTCGCCCGGCTCGGGAGCCGCGGTCGTCCGCTCGACGAGCCGATGCTTGTTCGGATTGGAGATCGTCTCGATCGACGCGATCGTCTCGCGCAGCGCCGCCGCGCGGGCGTCTTCGACCTCGAACAGCCATACGTCGCTCCGCACCACCCGGTCGACGTCGATCCCCAGGCGGCCGAGCGTCTCCAGCGCGGTGAACGCCTCGTTGTCCGGGATCGTCAGGACGACGGCGAAGGCGCGGGTCGTCACGCGGCGCGCTCGCGGACGGCGCGGGCGAAGTGCTCGAACAGCCGAATCCCGCCCGACGGGGCCAGCATCCGGTTCCGGTCCCGCCCCGCCCCGAGGTGCTGAAAGGTCCAGGCGTCGCGCTCGGGATGGGGCATGATCGCCAGCACGTTGCCCGCCCCGTTGACCAAGGCGGCTGCGTCGAGCGCCGCGCCGTTCGGCGCCGCGACGCGGTTCCCGTCGCGATCGGCGTAGACGAAGGCCAGGTGACCCTCGCGCTCGATCCGCGCCAGCTCCTCGGCCGGGGCGGCGAGCCGGCCGTCGCCGTGCGAGGCCCAGGCCGGGATCAGCGCCTCCGGCTCGATCCCCGCGAGGATGGGGACCCGCTCCGGCGGGACGGCGAGCTTGACGTGGACGTGGACCGACTGAAAGCGGCCGCTGGCGTTCGGCGCGAACGCCGCGGTCGGCCGGCGCAGCGGCCCGGTCCCCGGGACCAGCCCCGCCTCGGCCAGGACCTGCGCGCCGTTGCAGATCCCCAGCACGTACTTCCCGGCGCGCGCCGCGTCGATCACCGGGTCCATCAGCGCTTCGTGCGCGGCAACGGCCCCGGCTCGGATGCGGTCCTCGTGCGCGAAGCCGCCGGGCAGCACGTACGCATCGAAGCGCGCGAGCGCGTCGGGCTGCGACCAGTGGACGAGCGCGCCGTCGAGCCCGACCGCGCGGACGGCGCGCAGTGTCTCGTCCTCGGAGTTCGTGCCGGGGAAGACCAGCACCGCGACGCGCGCGCTCATGCCGTCGCCGCTCCGTAGAAATCGCGCAGCGGAGCTTCCCACGCCTCGCGCAGCGCCGCCAGCGCGATGCGCTCTTCCCCGATGAGCGCCGCGGGCTCGGCCAGCGTCGCGCCGGCGTCGTAACACGGGACGTGCAGCCGCGCGCTCAGCCCGGTGAACGCATCGACGTCGAGGACTTCGACGACGAACGCCGGCGTCTCGGAGAACCACGCCAGCTCGTGCCCCGCCGGTTCGGCGAGCGGACGCGGGTCGATGCGAAAGCCGAGTCCGGCGTCGGACGCGAACGCCATCTTCGCGATCGCGGCGAGCAGCCCGCCGTCGGTGACCAGATGCGCCGCGCCGATCGCGCCGCGCTCCAGCGCCGCGACGACGAGGTGGCACTGCCGCGCGAAGGCGTCCGCGCGCGGATTCGGAAGCGTCGTCGACGCCAAGCCGAGAAGCTCGCCGATCACCGAGCCGCCGAACGCGCTCTGCAGCGGTGCGGTGACGACGATCGGCGCACCGGCGCGCGTGAATCCCATCGTCGCGCTCGCCGCGACGTCGTCGATGCGGCCGATCGCGCCGACGATCGGCGAGGGCGCGACGTGCCGGCCCGACGACGAACGATTGTAGAGCGACACGTTCCCCGAGACGAACGGCACGCCGAAGTGCCGCGCGGCGTCGGCGAGCCCCTCGACCGCCGCGACGAAGGCGCCCATGTGCTCCGGCACCGTCGGATCGCCGAAGTTGAGGCAATCGGTCAAGCCGACGGCGCGGCCGCCGACCGCGGCGACGTGGCCGATCGCCTCGGCGACGGCGAGCTCGGCGGCGCCGCGCGGATCGATCTTGCCGTAGCGCGGGTTTCCGCCGATCCCGGTCGCGACGGCGAGCGGCGCGCCGGGGATCGGGACGAGCACGCCGGCGTCGGCGAAGCCCGGCGGGATCGCGGTACAGCCGCGCACGACGCCGTCGTAGCGCCGGAAGATCGCGGCGCGCGAGGCGACGTCGCGATGGGCGAGCACCGCGCGCAGCCGTTCGCCCAGCGAGCCGGGCCGCGCACCGTCGGCGCGGGCCAGCGCGCGCTCGCGTTCGGACTCGCGTTCGCCTCGCACGTCGGGCAGCGCGTACGGACGGTGGTAGCGCACGCCGCCGGTGAGAAACGCGAGATCGACGTCCATCACGGTGACGCCGTGGTGGCGCGCGACGTAGCGCCCCGTCTCGGTGACCGTCCCGATCGCCGCTGCGCACGCGCCGCGCGCGACGCGCGGCAAGCCGTACACCTCGTTGTAGATCTCGAGCAGCAGCGGGGTGAACGAGGGCGGAACGATCCAGCACAGCCGTTCCTGCGTCTCGCCGATCGCGATCACTTCGGGCGGCAGATCGCGCTGCGCGGTCGACACGCGCTCGAGCTCGACCTCGGCGCCGAGGCCGCCGGCGGCGCACAGCTCGGCGCTGCAGCCGGCCAGCCCGCCCGCGCCGAGGTCCTTGAAGCCGGCCTCGATCCGCTGCGCGCGAAGCTCGGCGAACACCGCGTACGTCGCGCGCATGAGCACGTTCTTCAAGAACGGATCGGGGACTTGCACGGCGCCTTTGTTCTGATCGGCGTCGTCCTCGTCGAGCGTCAGCGAGGAGAACGACGCGCCGCCGAAACCGCTGCGGTCGGTCGCCTTTCCGACGAGCACGATGTCCCAGCCGGCGCTGCCGCGCGGCGCGCGCGAATGGATGATGTCCTTCTCTTTGACCAGCCCCAGCGCGACGACGTTGACCAGTACGTTGTCGTCGAACGACTCGTCAATGAAGACGTCGCCGCCGACGTTCGGGACGCCGATCGCGTTGCCGTATGCGGCGATCCCGTCGACGACCGACTGCGCGACGTAGCGGCAGTGCTCGTTCTCGAGCCGTCCGAAGCGCAGCGGATCGGCGACTCCGATCACCTCCGCGCCCATGCACAGCACGTCGCGCACGATCCCGCCGATCCCGGTCGCCGCGCCCTCGAAGGGCACGACCTGCGAGGGATGGTTGTGCGACTCGTGCGCGACGACGATCCCGTAGGTCTCGCCGTTCCACTCGCCGAGCCGCACGATCCCGGCGTCCTCGCCGACGCCGAGCAAAACCTCCGGCCCTTCGGTCGGCAGCTTCTTCAGATGCTCGCGCGAGGACTTGTAGGAGCAATGCTCGCTCCACTGCGCGTCGAACGCGAACAGCTCCGTCACGCTCGGGACGCGGCCCAGGTTCTCGGCGATCCGGCGCAGCTCGTCATCGGAGAGTGCGACGCCGAGCCGGCGTCCGAGCGCGACCGCGTCGTCGAGGACGGCGGTCATCTACGCGCGCGCGACTCCGGGCGAGGACGGCGGCGGCGCGTTGAGCTTCGCGTCGGCGGCGAGCACCTCGCTGCGCGCGTTCGCCTGCAGCAGCAGGACGCGGCCGAAGATCACCGTGTCTTCTAGGGCCAGCGTTTTCGCCGAGGCGAGCGCGATCTGCTCGGGACGCGGGTCGGCCGCATCGACGCCGATCACCGGGCTCGCCGAGGCGTTGCCGACCACCGCGGCGAGCACCGAGCTCGGCCCGCCGACCGCGACGAAGACCAGCCGGGGGAACGTCGCTTCGAGCTGCGCCAGCAGCTGGACGACGTAGCCGGGCGTACGCGCGACCGAGACGACGTGACGGACCGTCGGCAGACCGTACGCCGCCAGCGCGCGCGCGATCGCTTCGCCGGCGCCGACGTACTCGGCGCCGTCGGAGAGGACGATCACCATCGCGGGCCGCGTCTGCGGAAACTGGCCGACCAGCTCGGCGACCTGCTCGTAGTTCGCGCGCACGCGCTCGAGATCGTCCGGCGTGACGCTCGGCAGGTTGCGGTACACCTGCTTGTCGAGCATGAGCTCCTCGCGGCCTTGGGGCCACACGCGCCACGAGTCGTTGTCGACGACGTCGGCGATCACGAGCTGGCCTTTCCCTTCACCGCTCGCGATGCGCCCGAACTCGATCTTCAAGTCGACGAGCAGCGCGTTGTGGCGCCGCCATGCGTGCGCGAGGATCTCATAGGTGATCCGCGCCAGCTCGGTCATCGTGCCGACTTCTTGCGGCGTCGCGATTCCCTGGTCGACGATCGCGTCGGGATCGATCTCCGGATCGTGGTTCGCGTCGTCCTTCACGAAGAACTCGATCATCCGCGGGACGAGGAGCGCGCCGCGCTGCACGTTCGGCCGCCGCCGCACCAGCGAGCCCGCCGCGACGCCGCGCACGACGACCTCGAGCGGGATCATCTGCGCACGACGCACGAGCATCTCGTTGTCGTCGTCGTCCTCGCCGCCGTTCAGGTAATGCGTCGGCAGGCCGCACAGATTCAGCAGCCGGAAGACGCGCGCCGTCGTCTGCGCGGCGAGCCGCCCCTTCCCGGACATCTCGTCGCGCCGCGCGCCGTCGCCCGCCGTGATCGAATCCATCTGCTGGATGACGACCACGTCCGGCTGCCCCTCGAGCTCGTAGAGAACTTTGGTCTTACCGCGGGTAATCTCAAGGCCTTTTTTCATTCTAACGGCGCTCCGCCCAAGGCTGCGCGCCCCCCACGCGTTGCGTGGGGCCCCCGGGCCCGAGCTCGCAACGATCTGACGAACTGCTCACCACTACGCTGTGCTCGCTCCATCACCGTTTCCTTGTCCGATTGTATCCAGGATGCGTTGCGCGAGCCTGCGCGCGCGTTCGGGGGCGTCGCCGACGTGGCCGGTCGGGTCGAGGCGTTCGCGCACTTCGGCAGGATCGACCCAGCGGGCGATCCGCTCGTCGTCGGCGAGCAGACGGCCGAGCGGGTTCGACTGGCCCTGGGCGAGCGCGTCGTACGCGTGCATCGCGCTCTCGCGGATCACTTCGTGCAGCTCCTGGCGGTCGCCGCCGCGCTTCGCCGCCTCCATCAGGATCGCTTCCGTGCCGGCGAATGGTCCGTAGGTGCGCAGGTTCTCCGCGATGCGGCGCTCGTCGACGCGCAGGCCGTCGACGATCTTCTTCGCCAGCGCGAGGATCTCGTCGGCGCACAGCAGCGCCTCGGGCAGGATCGTGCGGCGGTTCGCGCTGTCGTCGAGCGTGCGCTCGAGCAGGTTCGTCGCCGCGTTCTGCCAGGCCACGTCGGCGTAGGCAGGCAACAACCGCGCGAGGGAGTCGATCCGCTCCGCCATCACCGGATTCCGTTTGAAGGGCATCGCGCTCGAGCCGACCTGCTTCGCGCCGAACGGCTCGGCGAGGTCGCCGAAGCCGGGACTGGCGAGGATGCGCACGTCGAAAGCGAACTTCGAGAGCGACGCGCCGAGCCCGGCGAGCGTCGCGAGCATCAGGTAGTCGAGCTTGCGCGGATACGTCTGCGTCGCGACGTCGCGCGAGCGCAGCGCGAAGTGCGAGAGCACGTCGGCTTCCTGCTCTTCGGGCGTCACCCCGGTACCGGCGAGCAGCCGCACGTACGACGCCGACGTCCCGACGGCGCCGCGAATCCCTTTCGCGGTGAGCTGCTCGCGCGCTGCGAGCAGCATCGCGCGGTCGATCAGGAGGTCTTGCGCGTAGACGGCGAGGCGATACCCGAGCGTCGTCGGCTCCGCGGGCTGCAAGTGGGTGTAACCCATGCAGACGAGGTCGGCGTGGCGTTCGATCCGCGCGGCGAATGCGAGCAGGAGCTCGTCGAGCGCGGCGACGATCTGCTCCAGCGCGAGCCTGCTCCGAAACGTCTCGACCGTGTCTTCCACGTCCATCGAGGTCGCGCCGAGATGGATCTTCCCGCCGCCGATCCTCGCTTGCCCGGCGAAGACGCGAATCTCGGCCATGAGGTCGTGGCCGATCTCGCGCTCGATCGCCAGCGCCGCCTCGAGGTCGACCGCAGCGGCGTGCGCGCGCAGATCCTCGAGCTCGGCCGGCGAGACCAGTCCCGCACGCTGCTGCACTTCGGCGAGCGCCACCCACACCGCGCGCCACAGCGTGCGGCGACCGCGTTCGGAGAAGAGCTCGCGCAGTGCCGGGCGGCCGTAGCGCCACGAGAACGGCGAGGCGTATGAGGTGTCGTTCACGGTCCGGCGCGTCGGTTTCGCGCCGGGTCTCGGATCGGCCTCGACGAGAAAGGTCGGAGAGCGGTCGGGCGGCTTAGAAGCCGTAGCCGGTGGTCGTCTCCTGCACGGCGACCAGGTTGAGCGTTCCCCCGGCCGCGTCGATGGCGTACAGCTCGACGACGTACGGCTGGCCGGCCGCCTGCTCGGGCGTCGCCGTCGCGATCGGCACGACCGTCGCAGGCGGCGGGGCGCCGGCGCCGTCGTAGAACGACGCGGGGATCGCCGGCAGGAGCTCGGGGCCGGTCGACGCGTTCACGCTCGCGGTGGTTCCCGACTTCTTTCCGGGAGCGACCGCGTTGGCCCCGGGGATGTTCGTCGGCGCACCGCCCGTGGGCGTGAAGCCGAACCCGACGGTCCCGGCGGTCGCCGAGAACGTCGGCGCCGCGTTCTGCACCACGGCCTCCGGCGACCCGGGGGCGATCGCGAAGTTGGGCTCGGCGAAGACGTACAGGCCCTCGTTCGCGGCGGTCGTCCCGCCCAGCACGACGGCGAGCCGCGAGCCGGTCGCCGAGGCGGGCGGCGCGACGACGACCACGGCAATCGCCGACTCGCCGAAGTACGGGCCCGGCGCCGTGGGGCACTCCGATCCCGCCGGCTGACCCTGCGCGCCGCCGGGATAGACGCTGATCGTGTGCGCGACACCGCTCCCGGCGCTCACGGCGTAGAGTCCCGTGGCCTGCCCGTAGGCGACCGCCGGTTTGGTGACGCCGAAAGCCAGGTTGTCGATGCACACGTCGACGGTGCCGCTCGCACCCGTGCCGAGCGCCGGCGAACCTTGGACGAAGCGGATCAGTGCCTGCCCCGTGCCGCCCGGCACGTTCGTCCCGGTGCTTCCGCCGGCGTTGTTCGGCGGTCCGGCGTACGGCAGCGAGGTGCCGCCGGTGGCGCAACCTGCAAGTGCGAGCGCGAACGCCCCGACGATCGGCAGACGGGCGAAGAGAATGCGCATCGACTCGGCCTTGGATTCGCCGAGCGACGAATCCTCCGGTTCTTCAGCGTGGCGGAGCGAGCCGGTTTCCCAAGTCCGCGGTCAGCAGTTCGATCATCGTCCGCGGATCGTCGATGCGGCCCGTGACGACCGCTTCGAATCCGCGCACCGCCGACTCGTACCCGTAGCGCGCGCGCCGTTCGCCGATCCGGCGCGCGAGCGGCCGCAGGATGCGCTCGCGCCAGCGGTGCCGCGGCGGAAGGTCGCCGCCGCCCGGGCGCGCGAGCTCCCACAGGAGGGCGAACTCGTTCGCCAGCGCGCTCGCGAGGGGGACGGCCGCACCGCGCGGATCGTTGGCGAAGAGGTCGAAGGCGATCGCGAGGGCGTCCGCCGGCCGTCCTTCTACGACTGCCGCGGCGTAGTGCCAGGCTTTCGGGTCCTCGACGCTGAGACTTTCGCGCTCGAGGTCGGCGACGGTGATCGTTCCGCCGCCGAGCGCGAGCTTCTCGAGGTCATTGCGAATCGCGCCGAGGTCGCTCTCGCTCTCCGCGAGCATCGCGACGACGCGCGGCTGCGCCTTCGCCCCCAACCGCTGCAGCGTCTCGCGCACGAAGCGCTCGCGCACGTCGGCGTTCGGCGTCGTGTCGATGCGCAGCGCCTTGCGGCCCGCGAGCTGTCCGAACGGCTCGGGCTTCGTCTTCTTCGCGGGCGGAAAGAGATCTTCGAGGACGAGCGTGTTTCCGGCGGGGACGCTCTCGGCGACCGCCCACAGATCGCGCCGCGGCTGCGCGCGCATCCGCTGGCAGTTGCGCACGACGACGACGCGCCGCTCGGCGAGAAACGGCATCGCGTTGACCGCATCGCCGACGACGCGCCCGACGCCGTCTGCCTCGGGCCCCTCGATCACATCACAGTTCAGCGCGCGCATGTCCGACGGCAGAAGACGGTCGAGCACCGCATCGAGCGCCCGCTGCGCGAGAATCGCATCGTCCCCTTCGATGATGACGAGCCCCTCGACCTTGGGCTCTTTATCAACGAACTCGTAGTACTTCATTCTGAAGGCGCTCCGCCCCGGGCTGCGCGCCCCCCATCCCGCAGGCATGGGGCCCCCGGGTTCGACCTCGCAGCGATGTTACGACAGGGCATGATTTTTCTGCGCTCGGTCCATCACCGTGGTCGCATTGGTGGTGGCACCTGGGACGATGCGGGGGCGTTGGGCGAGGTCGTCGATGCTGTCGATGTAGGGTGGGGCGAGGACGCCGTACTCGGTGATGAAGCCGGTGATCAGGCGGCCGGGCGTCACGTCGAAGGCCGGGTTGTACACGGGATCGTCGGGTGCGATGCGCACCTCGCTCGGGTCGCGCTCTTCGATCGGAATCTCCTCGCCGGAGGCGAGCGTGAAGTCGAACGTCGAACGCGGCGCGGCGACGTAGAACGGGATGCCGAGATGCGCTGCGATGATGGCGACGCCGTAGGTGCCGATCTTGTTCGCCGTGTCGCCGTTGCGCGCGATGCGGTCGGCCCCGACGACCACGGCGCGCACGTCGCGGCGGCGCATCGCGATCGCCGCCGCGCTGTCGACGATCAGCGTGCACGGCACGCCGGCTTCGCGCAGCTCGAACATCGTCAGCCGCGCGCCTTGCAGCAGCGGGCGCGTCTCGTCGACGAAGACGTGCAGCGCTTTCCCCGCGCGGTGCGCCGCGACGAAGCAACCCAGGGCGGTGCCGTCGCCGCCGGTGGCGATGGGCCCGGTGTTGCAATGCGTCAACACGTTGCCGCGCGCGGGGAACAGCGCGATCGACGCTTCGGCGATGCGCCGGTCGACGTCGCGCTGCTCGTCGTGGATGTGCTGCGCCTCGGCCAGCTCGTCGCCGGCCGGCGCGGCGAGGACGCGGTCGACCGCCCACGCGAGGTTCACCGCCGTCGGGCGCGCGGCGCGAATGCGGGCGGCCGCCGCTTCGTAGGCCGCACGGTCGCCGCGCAGCCGCGGCGCGACCAACGCGACGCCGTACGCGCCGAAGATCCCGATGGCGGGCGCGCCGCGCACGGCGAGCGTGGCGATCGCTTCGACGATCTGCTCGACGCTCGACGCGCGCGCGCGAACGACGGAACGTGGTAGCGCCCGCTGGTCGAGATACCCGACGGCGTCGCCGTCGAACCAAACCGAATCCACGATCCCGCGGATTCGGCGAAGGCCGGTGCTAGGCCCGCACCGCGTTCATCGCCGAGTAGCAGTTCCGGCAATACACCGGACGGTCACCTCTCGGCCGGAACGGAACCGTCGTCGCGGTCTCGCACTGCGCGCAGATCGCGTCGAACATCTCGCGAAGGCCGGCCGTCGAGGTCGGGACCCCCAACCCGGACGACCGCTGCGTCTTGCGCACGGCGCGGCAGTCGCGGCAGCGCTGCGGCTCGTTCTCGAATCCCTTCTCCGCGTAGAACGTCTGGTCGCGGACCGTGAAGTCGAACGTGTTGCCGCAGTCTTTGCAGATCAAAAGTTTGTTTTCGTACACCGACCTCGACCGGGCGACATACGCGCCCGGCCCCCATGGAAACCTGGACGGGAAACACGCCGCCGGCCGGATGGCAGGCGTCGTACCGGGAGTATACGGTAGAGCCGTGCTCTTGGCAACGGGGCAGCAAAAGCGTCGGGGCCGCCGCCCGGGAGTCGAGAAGAGGCGTTCGGCCGGACCGAACGCGCGCGGCGTGAGGAAAACCGCGGTGCACGCTCTTCTGATCACGGCGCTCTTCGCCGCGACGGCCGGATCTGCAGCCGCACAGACGGGGCCACAGCGGCCCGCGCCTTCAGCGATCGCGCCGTGCTTGGCGCGGCTCTCGCTCACCGCGGTCGACGGCCGGCCGAACGCGGCGGTGCTGAGCATCGTCGGTCAAAGGACGCCGTTCGCAGGCGTCGTCACGGCCGACGGCGACCGCGCGACCTGGCGCGCCTCGGTGAGCCGCGGCTCGACGAATGCGCTCCAGGCGTTCGGCGGTCTCATCGGTGCTGATCGAGGCCCCCGAGCCGATACGGGCGATCGCGTTCGATCCCGCCGGTGGATCGTGCGCGCTGCACGCACCGATCAGGCAGCGCACAGCGAACGACGGGCCGGAAGTTACGAGCCCGGTCGTGGCCCTCGGCGACGCGCAACCACTCGATCCTCTCGCGTGCGCGCGACCCTACGCATCGGCCGACGTGACCCATGTCGTCGCGCCGGTGATCCCGCAGATGGCGATGGAGCAAGGAATTCGCGGCACGGTGCGCGTTGCCGTCACCCTCGATGCGACCGGCAGCGTCAGCTTCCTGGAGATCACCTCATCTCCGTCGGTGATCCTGAACGCCGCAGCGCTCGACGCGGTCCGCGCGTCCACCTTCACGCCGGCGATCTTCCGCTGCAAGCCGGTCGCCGACGCCTACCTCGTCAACATTCTGCTGATCTGATCTGAGGCCTAGCGGAAGCCCATCCGCCCGGCGACTTCGCGGCGCGGCTCGATCATCGCGACGATCGCCGCCGCAACCGCGGCGTCGTAGCCTTTGTCGCCGCGCGCCGGATCGGCGCGCTCCTCGGCCTGCTCGCGGTTGTTCGTCGTGAGCACGCCGAAGCCGATCGGGATCCCGCTGGCGAGCTGCACGTCCATGATGCCGCGCGCGCATTCGCCGGCGACGAAATCGAAATGCGGCGTCTCGCCGCGAATCACCACGCCGAGCGCGACGATCCCGTCGAGCTTCCCCGTGGCGATCAGGCGCCGGGCCGCGAGGGGCAGCTCGAAGCAGCCCGGAACGCGAAAGGTCTCGATCGTATCGGGATCGACCCCGCAGTCGATCAGGCCGCGGCGCGCGCCGTCTTCGAGCCACACCGCGAGGTCGGCGTAGAAGTCGGCGACGATGAGCGCAAACCGCTTTCCCGAGGCGTCCGGGAGGGCGTGCCGCTTGTCGGCCTTCATTCCGTCCCGGCGGGATTCGGCGCGCCGAACATGTGTCCCATCTTCTCGCGCTTCGTTTCCATGTAATGCGCGTTGTACGCCCCGGGCGCGATCTGGATCGGAACGCGATCCTTGATCGTCAGGCCGTAGCCCTCGAGCCCGGCGATCTTTCGCGGGTTGTTGGTGAGCAGGCGCATCTCGCGCACGCCCAGATCGTGCAGGATCTGCGAGCCGATCCCGTAGTCGCGCTTGTCGGCCGGAAGCCCGAGCAGCACGTTGGCCTCGACCGTGTCGGCGCCCGCGTCCTGCAGCGCGTAGGCGCGAAGCTTGTTGGCGAGCCCGATCCCCCGCCCTTCCTGATGCAAGTAGAGGAAGACGCCGCGGCCTTCGCGCGCGATCGCCGCCAGCGCCGCGTCGCGCTGCGGTCCGCAGTCGCAGCGCAGGGAATGCAGCGCGTCGCCGGTGAGGCACTCGCTGTGCACGCGCACGAGCACATCCTTGCCGTCACCGAGCTGTCCCATGACCAGCGCGACGTGCGCGATCTTCTCCTTGTCGGTGGTCGTCTCGTACGCTACGCCCCGAAACGCGCCGTACACCGTCGGCAGCGAGAACTCGGCGATGCGCTCGACGAGCTTCTCGTGGCGCATACGATAGGCGATGAGATCCTTCACGGTGATCATCCGCAACCCGTGCTTCTCGGAGAACTCCTTGAGGCCGTCGCGCCGCATCATCGTCCCGTCGTCGTCCATGATCTCGCAGATGACGCCGGCCGGATAGAGCCCGGCGAGCTTCGCGAGATCGACCGACGCTTCGGTCTGCCCGGCGCGCACGAGCACGCCGCCCTCGCGCGCGCGCAGCGGGAACGTATGACCCGGACGCAAGAAATCCGCCGGCCCCAGGTTCGGATCGACGAGCGCCTTGATCGTGTTCGCGCGGTCGTGCGCGGAGATCCCGGTCGTGACGCGGCCCCGCGCTTCGACGGAGACGGAGAACGCGGTGCCCAGCGGCGCGGTATTGTCGTTGACCATGTTCGGGATTTGCAGTGCGTCGAGCCGCTCGCTGGTCATCGGGACGCAGATCAGGCCGCCGGCCTCCTTGCGCATGAAGTTGATCGCCGCCGGGGTGACCTTCTCGGCCGCCATGACGAGGTCGCCCTCGTTCTCGCGGTCCTCGTCGTCGAGGACGACGACCATTCGGCCCTCGCGGATCGCGGCAATCGCCGACTCGATCGAGTCCATGCGATTCCGCTCGGCGTCCTGGCTCGCCAATCCTGGCAAGACCGCCGCCAAAGCCCGCACGGTCCGGTACGACGGCTCGCGCCGACCCGCCCGCAGCAGCGAGATCGCCGCCTCCGTCAACCCCGACCGCTGCGCCACTTGCGCCGCCGATAGCCCCGCGCCGGCCATCGCCGCTTGCAGCTCATCCGCAAATCGCTCCATACCTGTTAAGACTCGCCCATACCCTTTTCAGGTGTCAAGTCTCGACCTCGCCCTCGCCCGCCCTTGGAGGGCGCGGCCGTCCTCGAACCTTGCGCATCCGCTCGCAGGGTCGGCGCGCGACGGTGCGGCTCGGCTTCGCGCAGTCGCTTTTCGGACGTCACCACCTCGGGTTCGAACATGCGAAGCGGATCCGCTCGCGGCGGCCGGTGCGCCAATGAGGGCGCCCAAGTATCACGAGGTTACCTCTCCGCCCTGGACGACGCGAAGCGCAAGGCCGCGCTGCTCGCGAAATATGCGGGCGCCGCGCTCGGCGCGGTCGAGTCGATCGGCGAAGGGTATGGCGGTCAGCCGCCGGCATCGTTCAACAATCCGCTCAAAGGCGCGGCGAGCTCGATCCGCGATCCGCGTCTTCTCGTCAACGGACCGGTCGTGCTCGCCGTGACGTACCGGCTCGGCGGCGACCCGCAGCGGACGATCTCGATCTTGGGTTACGGGGCGAACGCCATCGGCCGGTCTGCGCTGCGAGCTCGCAGCAATACCACGTGCGTCGTGGTCTCGGTCAACGCGCAGGGCAAAGACCTCGCCGACGCGGCGCATAACGCCGCTCCCTACGAAGCGGTCATTCACAAAGCGGCGGCGCGCGTCGGACTGCCGGACTCCGCGATCTCGAAGTCGGAAGGGTCGTTCAACTCCTACTGAGGCGCCCCGCTTTCGCATTCGGCGCCGGCAGGAGCCGATGGGCGAACGGCGGAGCAAAACCCGTGCGCACCACCGCTTTCGTCCTTGCCGCGGCCCTGATTGCGTTCCCGACCGGAGCGCCCGCGGAGCCGGCCACGGCTCAGCCGATCGACTACACGAATCCGAGCAACTGGCTGTGCCTTCCGGGACGGAACGACGCGTGCGCGGTCGAGCTCACGTCGAGCGTCGTGCAGCCCGACGGAAGCAGCGTCAAACGCACGTATGCGAGCGACCCGAGCGCTCCCGTCGACTGTTTCTACGTCTACCCGACCGTTTCGCGCGAGACGACGGCCAACGCCGACATGACGGCCGCGGCCAGCGAGCAGCACGTCGCGCGCGACCAGTTCGCGCGGTTCGGCGCCAAGTGCCGGCTCTTCGCGCCGCTCTACCGGCAGATGACCGTCGCGGGGATGCGCGGCACCGCCAACGGCCTCGATTGGGAGATGCCCTACCAAGACGTGCTGGCGGCGTGGAAGACCTACCTGGCGCGCGACAATCACGGGCGCGGCGTGGTGCTCATCGGGCATAGCCAGGGGTCGAGCATCCTCGTGCGGCTCATCGCCTCGCAGCTCGACGGAACTCCCCTCCAGAGCCGCTTGATCTCCGCGATCGTTCCGGGAACCGACGTCGAGGTGCCCGTAGGTCGCGACGTCGGCGGAACGTTTCAGCACGTGCCGCTGTGCCGGACGGCCGCGCAGACCGGCTGCGTCATCGCCTACTCGACGTTCCTCGCGACGATGCCGCCCGGCGAGGATGCGCACTTCGGCGAATCGTCGACCGCGGGCGACGTCGACGCCTGCGTGAATCCGGCCGCGCTGGACGGTACCGCGCAGCTCGATGACGAGCTGCCGGCGCTCGGCGCTGCCGCGCTGCGATATGGCACGACGTTCATCGAAACGCCGCGCGCGCTCGCCGGAGCATGCGCGACGCACGCCGGGCACGCGTATCTTGCGATCTCGGTCGACGAACGGGCGGCAACGCTCGACGCCGCGCTGACCGCGCTCGAATCCCGGCAGCCGCAGTGGGGCCTGCACGCGTTCGACGTCAACCTGGTGCTGGGGAACTTGATCGATCTCGTGGGCAAGGAGTCCATCACGTGGCTCGGCACGCGCCCCGGTCGCCCGTGATCGCACGCGCCATTTGGCTACGCCTGGTTCGTATAACATATTGACCGAGCGAAACCTTGGCGAGCGGCCGGACGTCGGAGCGGACTAGACAGTTCGCGATATATCGTATACTATCGCGACATGATGAGTCAGAACCCTGGCCGGGGGTCGTTCTTCCGGCACTTCCACGACCGTCTCGAGCACCTGCACGAGCGCCACCACCGGCACGGCCGCCATGGCGTGCCGCCGGAGTTCATCCGCGGCTTCGAGGCCCAATTCTGGGGCGGCTTCGGTCGCCCCGGCCGGCGCGCGCGGCGCGGCGACGTCAAGTACCTCGTCCTCGAGCTGCTTGCCGAAGGGCCGAAGCACGGCTACGAGATCATCCGCGCGATCGAAGAGCGGCGCGGCGTCCGCCCGAGCGCGGGGTCGGTCTATCCGACGCTTCAGCTCCTCGAAGACGGCGGCTTCGTGACCGCCGAGCAGATCGACGGCAAGCGCGTCTACACGATCACCGATGCCGGCCGCACGATGCTCGCCGATCGCGCCGTCGATCCCGACGAAGCCGAGGCCGACGCCGACGAAGAGCCCGACGCGCGCCACCTGCTGCGACAGGCCGCCGTCAAGCTCGCCTCCGCCGTGATGAACGCGCGCGGCAGCGACGACGCTACGCTCGGCAAGATCCGCGCCGTCGTCGACCGCGCGCGCAAAGAGGTCTACGCGATCCTCGCCAGCGACGAATCCTAGCCGCCGGCGAGCGCGGCGCGCAACATCTCGGGGATTCGCACGGCGCGCAGCGTCGTGCGGTCGACGGCCGCGAGGATCAGCGTCGCGGCGACGAGCAGCGTGCCGTCGGCCCGCTCGACGCGAAAAGCGAACGTCATCGACGAGCCGCCGATCGTCAGCAGCTCGGCGCGCGCGACGATCTCGTCGTCGAGCTTCGCCGGCGCGCGGTACTCGCACTCGAAGCGGACGCGAGCGATCCACACGCCGAGCCGATCGGCGATCGCGTCGTAGGTCCAGCCGATCGCGCGGAAAAACTCCGTCTCCGCGGCTTCGATGAACCGCGAGTAGTTCGCATGGTAGACGATCCCCATCATGTCGAGGTCGCGCCAGCGAACGCGCTCGCGAACCTCCGGGCCGACACGCAACGGCGGCGTCTCGCCGGACGGGCTCGAGCGATGCATGCTCAGCCGCGCACGCGCGAGGCGTAGGCGGCGATCGCGCCGTGCGCGTAGCGCGCGACCGGATCGATTTCGAGATTCACGCGGTCGCCGGGACCTTTCGTGCCGAGCGTCGTCCGGCGCGCGGTCTCCGGGATGAGCGCGATCGTGAAGCGGTCGGCGGCCGCCGAGGCGACGGTGAGGCTGACGCCGTCGACGGCAACGTACCCTTTCTCGACGATGAACGGCGCCAGCCCATCCGGGAGCGCGACGTACAGGCGGAATCCTTGGCCCTCCGGCTCCTTCGAGAGAATCGCCGCGTTGCCGTCGACGTGGCCGTAGACGAGGTGGCCGCCGAGCCGATCGCCGATGCGCAGCGAGAGCTCGAGGTTGACCCGTTCGCCCGAGCGCAGCGCGTCGAAGCCGGTCCGCATCACGGTCTCGGGCACGACGTCGAAGCGCATCGTGCGCTCGTCGAACGCGACGACCGTCAGGCAGACGCCGTTGACCGCAACGGAGTCGCCGAGCGCAACGCCGTCGGCGATCGCGCCGGGCGCCTCGACGACCAGCGTCATCCCGCGCGCTCGGTCCCCGTCGACCGCGACGATGCGACCGTCGTGAACGATCAGTCCGGAAAACATCGCGTCACGTGCGGGCGCCCGCCGTCAGATCCACCGAGAGCAGCATATCGTCGCCGACGGGTTCGCTGCGCTCGAACCGCCACCCGTCCGCCGCGCGCATCGCGTCCGCGCCCGGCACGGGAACGGCCTCGTCGTCCACGGCCAGCACGGGGACGGCCTCGTCGCTTCGCAGCAGCACCGGTGCCACGAACCACAGCGCGCGCTGGACGAGGCCACCCGCGAGCAGCCGGGCCGCCAACGTGGGGCCGCCTTCGCACAGCACGGTGACGATCTCGCGCTCGCGCAGCGCGACGAGTGCCGCCGCGAGATCGAGCTCGCGCACATCGCCGGCGCCGGCGTAGACGACGTCGGCGAACGGTTCCAGCACGCTGAACTGCGCGCGCGCGCCGCCCGGTGCGAGGACGATCGTGCGCGCGTATGCGCCCGGGGGCGCGTCCGGCGGCGGCGCGAGCACGCGGGCCTGCAAGGAGATCGGCTCTCGCTCACACACGACGACCCGCACGTAGGGCTTCCGTCGCGAGCAGTGCGGACGAACCGTGAGCAGCGGATCGTCGATCCGGATCGTTCCGGCGCCGACCATCACCGCATCGTGATCGGCGCGAAGATCGCGTACCCGTTCGCCGGCGAGCGGTCCGGTGAGCCGGCGCTGCTCGCCATGCCTCGCCGCGACGTAGCCGTCGAGCGACATGGCCATCTTCAGCGTCACGTACGGCCGGTCGTGCGCGATCGTCCATCGAAAGCGCTCGATCAGCGCGCGCGCCGCGGCGTCGTCGAGGACCTCGACGGCGATCCCGGCATCGCGCAGTCGCCGCACGCCGCCGGCCGCGGTCTGCGGATTCGGGTCGAGACTGCCCATGACGGCGCGCGCGATGCCCGCCTCGACGAGGGCCTCGCTGCAGGGCGGCGTTCGCCCCTGATGATTGCACGGCTCGAGCGAGACGTAGGCGGTCGCGCCGCGCACGTCGCTGCCGCGCGCGCGCGCATCGCGCAGCGCCTCGACTTCGGCGTGCGGCTCGCCGCGCAGACGGTGCCAGCCTTCACCCAGCGTGACGCCGTCGCGGACGAGCACGCAGCCGACCGGCGGATTCGGCGCGACGTCGGGGACCCCGCGCGCGCCCAGTTCGACGGCCCGCGCAAGGTACGTGCGATCGTCGCTTACGGCGTGACCTCGACACCCTTCCAAAAGGCGACGTACCCCTCGATGTTCTTCGCCGCCGTGGACGCCTGCGGATAATACCACGCCGCATCGGGGTTCTTCTTCCCCTCGACCTCGAGCGTATAGTAGCTCGCCGTCCCCTTCCACGGGCAGACCGAGTGCGTCTCGGACGGCTCGAAATACTGCCGAGCGATCGAGTCCGCCGGAAAATAATGGTTGCCCTCGACGACTTCGGTGCGGTCGCTCTGCGCCAGCACGGTGCCGTTCCACGTTGCTTTCATGCCTCGTCATCGACCGCGCCCGGACTCGATTTGGTTCCACCGCAGGCGGCGCGCGCCGGTACCGACCGAGCCCCGCTCAGTCCTCGGTACGGGCGAGCACGACGAATCGACGCACGCGTGCGCCGGCCGCGCGCATGGCCGCGGCCGCGTCGCGGAGGGTCGCGCCGGTCGTGCAGACATCGTCGAGCAGCGTGACGTCCGTAGGTACGGCCACGCCGCGGCAAATCCGAAACCGGCCGCGCGAGCCAAGGCGCGCGTGGCGGTCGCGTCCCGCTTGCGGGCCTCCGCGCTTCTCGAGCGGCTCGGCGCACGCCGCGCCGCGGCGCGCCGCAAATTGCCGGGCCAACTCGACCGCCTGATCGAAGCCGCGCTGGGCCGCGCGACCGCGCGACGTCGGTACTGGGACCAGTGCGCCGATCAGCGGCGCGCGCGCGTCCAGCAGCGCGGCGAACGCCTCCAGCGGATCGCGCTCGCCGTGCTTCATCGCGACGATCGCCTGCCGCAGCGCACCTTCGTACGGTCCCAGCGCGAACGCCGGCACCCCGTCGAGCGCGAACTCGATCGCTTCGGTGGGATGCGGCTCGCACCCGATGCAGAGCGCCGGCCCCGGTTCCCCGCACGCGATGCAAACCGGCGGAAAGAGCCAGGCGCGCACCATCTCCAGCACGCCCGTCCTTCACGCCGAAGAACGGTACTCGCTAGGCCCCGGCGGGGGTTCAGGCCGTCGTCGTCTCTGGTTCGTTGGCGACGATCGTGTCGTCGAGGGTCGCGCCGTCGGGAACCTCGTAGCGCTCGCCGACGATCGTGTCGCGGAGCGTCGCGGCGGCGCCGATGCGCGCGCCGTCCCACACGATGCTGCGCTCGACCGTCGTACCATCGCCGAGCGCGACGCCGTCGCCGATCACCGACGGACCGGCGATGCGGACTCGGCGGCCAATCGTCGCGCCGTCGCCGACGCGCACGTCGGCGTCGATCCGCGCGTCCGGCGGGACGGCGACGCCGGCGGGGACGCCGGTCGCGCGTGCGCCGCGGACCTTCACCCGTCCGCTCAGCACGTCGGCGGTCGCGGCGCGGTACTCGCCCGGCGTGCCGATGTCGCGCCAGTACGCGCCCGGCAGCTCCATCGCATAGAACGGCAGCCCGTCGCGCAGCAGCTCGGGAAAGACTTGTTTGCCGAAATCGTAGAACGTGTCGGCGGGAATTCGCGCGAAGATCTCCGGCTCGAAGACGTAGATGCCCGTGTTCGCGAGCTTCGAGCGCTCGGTGCCGCGCGCCGGCTTCTCCTGAAAGCCCGTCACGCGGCCCCTCTCGTCGACGATCACCACGCCGTACTGATCGACTTCTTCGACCTCGAGCAGCCCGATCGTCGCGAGCGCGCGGCGCTCTTTGTGGAAGCGCACGAGCGAGGCGAGGTCGGCGTCGGTGAGGTCGTCGCAGCCGACGACCACGAAGGTGCCGTCGAACCAGCCCTCCATCTGCTTGAGCGCGCCGGCGCTGCCGGTCAGCTCCTTCTCGCGCAGATAGTGCAGCCGCGCGTTGTAGCGGCTGCCGTCGCCGAACGCCTTCTCGACCTTCTCCGCGAGATAGAATGTGTTGATCGCGATCTCGTCGTAGCCGAACGACGAGAGCCAGCGCATCACCTGACCGCTGATCGGTTCGCCCGCCACCGGCACGAGCGGTTTCGGCACTTCCTTCGTCAGCGGGTAGAGCCGCGTGCTGAGCCCGCCGGCCAGGATCATTGCGCGCATCAGGCCTTTGTGTTCCCTTCTTTGCGGGCGGCGAGCGCTTCGCCGAGCGCGGCGGCCGCGAACTGCGGAAGCGCGAGCTGGCGCCGCCAGCGGCGCGGTTCCTTGGCGAGCCGGTAGGCCCACTCGAGTCCCGCTTTGCGGATCGCGAGCGGGGCCCGCGCCACGTTGCCGGCATACACGTCCAGCGAGCCGCCGACGCCGATCCCCACGCCGCAGCCGGTTGCCGGGAGCCAGCGCGCGAGCCAGAGCTCCTGCTTCGGCGAGCCCAGCCCCGCGCACAGCACGTTCGCGCCGCTCGCCCGAATCGCCGCCGCCACCGACGCGCTCTCCGGCTCGGAGAAGTAGCCGTCGCGCGTGCCGACGATGCTCGCGCCCGGCGCGGCGCGCCGCAGCGCGGCCGCGGCGCGCTCCGCCGTATCGCGCGCACCGCCGAGCAGGAAGAGTCGAATGTCGTCGCGTGCGGCGGAGCGCCGCGCGAGCGCGCCGATCAGCTCGACCCCGGTGACGCGTTCGCGCAACGGGCCGCCGCGCAGCTTCGAGGCGAGCAGCAGCCCGACGGTATCGCAGGTGACGAGCGCGGCATCGTTCACGATGCGGGCGAACGCCGGGTGGCGGCGGGCCGCCATCACCATCTCCACCCCGAGCGTGACGACCAGCGAGGACTGGCCGCCGCCGGCCAGCTCGACGATCCGTTCGACGGCTTCGGCGAGGTCGACCGCGTCGACGCGACAGCCGAGCACGCTGAACGAGCCGGGGCCCGGCACGGTCACGGCCGGAACGGAGCGATCAGCGGCTCGAGCGTCGCCTGCAGCGCGCTCGGCATCGCGCCGAGCGGCGAGCGGCACGCGCCTGCCTTGAAACCGATGTGGTTCATCGCCCACTTGACCGGGATCGGATTCGTGGTCTGGAACAGCGCCGCGATCAGCGGCGAAAGGTCGCGATGGATGCGGCCCGCCGTGTCGACGTCGCCGGCGTCGAACGCTTCGGCCATCGTGTGCAGCTCGCGCCCGACGAGGTGCCCGGCGACCGAGATCAGGCCGTAGCCGCCGATCGCCAGCGCCGGCAGAAAGATGTTGTCGTCGCCGCACCAAAACGTCACGTCCTCGCGCGCGCGATCGCGCAGGATCGCCGTGAACTGATTGACGTCGCCCGTCGACTCCTTGATCCCCGCGACGTTCGCGTGACGCCGCGTGAGCTCGTGAAACGTGGCGGGCGGCATGTTGACGCCGGTGCGGCCCGGGATGTTGTAGACGATCACCGGCAGCGCCGTGCATTCGGCGATCGCGCCGAAGTGGGTCAGCATTCCGTCCGGGGTCGGCTTCACGTACGCGGGGACGGTCGCGAGGATCGCGTCGACGCCGCAGGCTTCGGCGCGTTTGGTGAGGTCGACCGAGTGCCGGGTGTTGTTTCCGCCGGTGCCCGCGACGACGGTTCCGCGATCGCCCAGCGCGCGCTTGATCTCGCGGAAGAGCGCGAGCTTCTCGTCGGTTTCGAGCGCGTTGCCTTCGCCGGTCGAGCCGGCGACGACGACGCCGTCGTTGCCGCGCTCGACCAGGAACTCGGCGATGCGGACGGCTTCTGCGACGTCGAGCTCGCCGCGCTCGTCGAACGGCGTGATCATCGCGGTGAGGATGCGCCCGAGCCCTTTCATCGCGCCACCGTTCCCCGGCCGAGCCGGAACGCGTCGTGCAGGGCCTGCTCGGCGGCCGTCGCCTGATCGGCCGGCACCAGGATCGAGATGGTGATGTTCGAGTCGGTCGAGTGGATGATCTCGACGCCGGCCTGCGCGATGGTGTTCACGACGCGGTACATCACGCCGGAGGTGCCGCGCATCCCTGCGCCCACCACCGAGATCTTCGCGCAGTGCGGTCGCATCCGCAGCGCCAGGTTCAGATTGGCGAGCGCCGGCCGGACCGCGTCGGCGTGCTCGTCGTCGACGATGAAGAAGACGCCCGCGTCGTTGACGTTGACCATGTCGATCGAGATGCCGCGCTCGGCGATCCGCGCGAGCACGTCGCGGTCGACGTCGGAGCGCTCCAGCTCTTCGGTGAGCCCTTGGATGATGCGGCAGAACGTGACGTCGGCGATGATCGTGATCCCGCTGACCGGCCGCGCCGGATCGACCGGGGCGTCGTCGTCGACCGTGGTCCCGACGTTGCTGCGCAAGCCCTTCACGACGTACGGCGTCTTGGTGGCGTGCGCGAGCTCCGCGGCCTTGCTGTGCATCACCTTCGCACCGTTGCCGGAGAGCTCGACCATCTCGGCCTGCGTCACGCGGTCGAGCGGATGCGCCCCGGCGATGCGCCGCGGATCGGCGGTCATCACGCCGGAGACGTCGGTGTAGATCTCGACCGACGCCGCGTCGAGCGCTTCGCCGAGCGCGACCGCGGTGAGATCGCTCCCGCCGCGGCCGAGGGTGGTGATCGCGCCCTCGCGCGTACCGCCTTGGAAGCCGGTGACGACGGGGACGATGCCGCGCTCGAGCAGCGAGCGTACCGGCGCGGGGTCGACGTCGACGATCTCGGCGGCGCCGTGCTCGGCATCCGTGACGATTCCGGCCTGCAGGCCGGTCATCGCCTGCGCCGGCAGTCCCAGCGAGACGAGGAGCTCGGCGAAGACGGCGCTGCCGATCATCTCGCCGCAGGCCAGCAGCAAATCGCGGTTCGGGCCGCCGCGCGCGGGGCCGAGCAGCGCCAGGAGCGCGTCGGTCGCGTAGGGCTCGGGCGCGCGCCCGAGGGCCGAGCAGACGACGACGACGCGGTCGCCCCGGCGCACCGCGTCGAGGACGCGCGACGCCGCGATCTCGCGGAGCTGCGGCGTGGCGAGCGAGGAGCCGCCGAACTTCTGCACGATGAGGGTCATCCCGCGAGCGCCTCCGCGAAGCGGCCGCGCGCGATCAGCAGCTCGAGGATCTGCACCGCGTTCGTCGCCGCGCCTTTGCGGAGCTGATCGCCGACGACCCACATCTGAAACCGCGTCCCGCTCGGATCGTCTCCTTCGGCACGCAGCCGCGCGACGTGGACGAGATCGGTGTCCTCCACCTCGCGCGGCGTGACGATACCGCGTTCGTGCAGCACCACGCCGGGCGCCAAGCGCAGCGCATCGCGCAGCTCGTCAGGCGTCGTCGGACGGCTCGTCTCGAAGAACACCGCTTCGCTGTGGGCGCGCCGCACCGGGACGCGGACCGTCGTCGCGGCGACGTGCAGGTCCGGCCGGCCGAGCATCTTGCGCGTCTCGGCGGCGACCTTCTTCTCTTCGCCCGTATCGCCGTCGCCGTCGTAGCTCCCGACCTGCGGGACGACGTTGCGGAAGATCGGCGCCGCGAATGTTCCGTCCGGCTCCAAACCGCGCTCCTCGCGCGCGAGCGCGTCGAGGCCGGCGCGACCCGCGCCGCTCACGGCCTGATACGTGGCGAGGCGCACGCTGCGCAAGCCGACCGCACGCTCGATCGGCGCGAGCGCGACGCACAAGACGATCGCCGTGCAGTTCGCGACCGGAAAGATCCGGTCGCCCTCGCCCGCCGCGTCGGCGTTGACTTCGGGGACGACGAGCGGGACGCCGTCGGCGAGCCGGAACGTCGCGGAGTTGTCGATCACGACCGCGCCGGCGTCGACGAGCGCCTCGGTGAGCTCGGCGCTGGCATCGTCGGTCGAGGCGAAGAACGCGACGTCGGGGCGGTCGGCGACGAGCCGCTCGCGCGTCGCCGCCGCGACCGGAACCATCGCGCCGCGGAAGATGACGCCCTCGCTGCGATCGCGCGAAGCGTACGCGAGCAGCGCATCGACCCGAACGTCCCGCTCTTCGAGGACGCGCAGGATCGCGCCGCCGACCACGCCGGTCGCGCCGACCACCGCGACCTTCACGACCGCCTCGCCACGGCGGTACCGTCTTCGCCGACGTTCGCCTGCGAACGCGCAGGCGCAGACGTCTCCGAATCACCATTGGCCAATCGGTCGAACACCGCATCGAGGCCGACCGACACACCCGGCGCCAGCGCGCGGACCGCGCGGACGGCGGCGACGATTCCCGGACCGAACGCGTCGCGCGAGAGCGTATCGTGGCGGAGGGTCAGCGTCTCGCCGGTCCCGCCGAAGATCACGTCCTGATGGGCGAGCAGGCCGGGGAGCCGGACGCTGTGAATCGCCGGCAGCACCGCCCCGGCGCCGCGGATCCGCTCGGCGGTGAGCTTCGCGGTGCCGCTCGGCGCGTCGCGCTTGCCGTCGTGGTGCATCTCGACGATCTCGCTGCGCGGCAGCACGCGCGCCGCCTGCTCGGCGAAACGCATCATCAGCATCGCGCCGAGCGAGAAGTTCGGGATGATCAGCGCCGGGACGCCGTGCCGGCGGCACGATGCGTCGAGCGCCGCGCGATCGTCGTCGCTCCACGGCGTCGCGCCGATCACCGGCGAGACCGACGCCTCGACCGCAGCGCGAGCGAGGTCGGCGCTGACCGGCTGCACCGTGCAGTCGACGACGACGTCGAGACCCCGTGCGAAGAATGCGCCAAGCTCGCTGTCGGTCGTGACCGCGTCGTTCACGCGCTCGCCGGCGCGGCGCGCGAACGCCGCCGACAATTCGAGATCGCCGGCGGCTTCCACCGCCGTGCAGGCGACGCGCCCCAGCCGTCCGAGCGCGCCGGCCACGCCGACGCGCAGCTTCATCGGCCGCTGCGGCTCGGGCGAAGCCCGAACGCGACGGGTCGCTTGCGACCCACTACACCTTTTCGAGCGGCGCGTACTTCAGCATGACCATCTTCTGCCCGACGTTCGGGAAGTTGATCGTCAGCAGCCCGTCACCGCCCGCGCCGACCATGTCGACGACGGTGCCCTCGCCCCACTTCGGATGCCGAACCTTGTCGCCCGGTCCGAGCGACATTCCGACGCCCGCGCCGGCGTTCTCGTGAATCGAGACCTCGCGCCAGCGGCCGCCGCCCGGACGCGGCCCCGCGCCGCCGACCGGCGCGATCACCTCGACCGAGGGCATCTCCTCGATGAAGCGCGACTTCGGATGCGAGAACGTGTTGCCGAACAGCGTCCGGCGCGCCGCGAAGCTCAAGTACAGCCGGTCCATCGCGCGGGTGACGCCGACGTAGGCGAGACGGCGCTCTTCCTCGAGCTCGGTCATGTCGGTGAGCGCGCGCGTGTGCGGGAAGACGCCCTCTTCCAAACCGGTGAGGAAGACGATCGGGAACTCCAGCCCCTTCGCCGCGTGCATCGTCATCAGCGTGACGAATGACGACTCCGGATCGAGCGTGTCGATGTCGCTGATCAGCGCGATGTTCGAGAGGAAGTCGTCGATCGAGCTGCCCTGCTCCGGGTTCTGCTCGAACTCGCGCGCGACCCCGATCAGCTCTTGGAGATTCTCGATTCGCGCACGGCCTTCGGCCGTCTCGTCGGCCTGCAGCTCGCGCAGGTAGCCCGACTCTTCCATCACCGCGACGAGCAGGTCGCTCACGCTCATCGACTGCGCCTTGTCGCGCAGGTCGTTGATGAGCTCGGCGAAACGCTCCAGCTCCCGCTGCTTCTTCGGCACCGCGCGCTTGAGCAGATTCGAGTCGAAGACGGCTTGGCCGACCGAGACGCCGGACTGGTTCGCCGCTTCCAGCAGCGAGGCCAGCGTCTGCTGCCCGATCGAGCGGCGCGGAACATTGACGATGCGGCGGAACGCTACGGCGTCGGACGGGTTCACGATGTAGCGCAGGTAGGACAGCATGTCCTTGACCTCGGTGCGCGCGTAGAAGCCGACGCCGCCGACGACCCGGTACGGGATGCCTTCGGCGAGGAAGCCTTCTTCGAAGTAGCGCGACTGCGCGTTCGTGCGGTAGAGGACGAGGAAGTCGCGGTAGGCCGCGCCTTCGCGAACGTGCTCCTTGACCTTCTCCATCACGTAGCGCACTTCGGCGCGTTCGGACTCGGCCTGGAACGCGGTCAGCGGCTCGCCGACGGCGCGCTTCGTGAACAGCGACTTCGGATGGCGCCCGTCGTTGTGCGCGACCAGCTCGTTCGCCGCGCTGAGGATCGCCTGCGTCGAGCGATAGTTCTCCTCGAGCTTGAAGACCTTCGCGCCCGGGAAGTCCTCTTCGAAGCGCAGGATCATGCGGTAGTCGCTGCCGCGCCACGAGTAGATCGACTGATCGTCGTCGCCGACGACCGTGATGTTGCCGTGCTCCTTGGCGAGCGTCGCGACGAGCTTGTACTGCGCGTAGTTGACGTCCTGATACTCGTCGACCAGGATGTACTTGAACTTCGTCTGGTAGCGCGCGCGCGCTTCTTCGTCTTCCTCGAGCAGCTTGATCGCGTTGGCGATCAGGTCGTCGAAGTCGAGCCCGTTCGACTCGCCGAGCCGGCGGTCGTACTCACGGTAGACCTGCGCGAAGCGCTCGCCGGCGAACGACGGGTTCTTCTCCTCGTACTGGTCGGGGCTCCACAGGTTGTTCTTCGCCTTCGAGATCTCGGCGAGCGCCGCGCCGGGCGAGATCTGCCGCTCGTCGAAATCGAGGTCGGCGATCACGTCGCGGGCGATCGAGCGCTGGTCGGCATCGTCCATGATCGCGAAGTTCGGGGAGATCCCGATCTTGCGGCCGTCGCGGCGCAGCATGCGGACGCACATCGCGTGGAACGTCCCGACCCAGAGGTCGCGGGCCGGCGCGCCGACCATCCGCTCGAGCCGGGCCTTCATCTCGCCGGCCGCCTTGTTCGTGAAGGTGACGGCGAGGATGCGGTCGGGGAAGACCTGCTTCTTTTCGAGGAGATACGCGATCCGGTGCGTGAGGACGCGGGTCTTGCCCGACCCGGCACCGGCGAAGATCAGCACGGGCCCGTCAGTGTGCTCGACGGCCTCGCGCTGGACGTCGTTGAGGAGTTCACTCTGCGCCAGCATCAAGACAATGTTCGCCACGCGGGGCTCCACGGCCTAGTACGCTCGGCCGCTCCTCCCATTGCGCTCGGTTGCTTCGCGGCGAGCGCGCCGCCGGCGCTCACTGCACGAGGCGGAGCGACGGTGCCAGACCGGCCAGCGATGCGAGCGAATTCGTGCTCATGAGATAGGCGATCGTCGACTCGGCGCCCATGTTGAGGTTCACGCCCTGCGCGTCGAGCCCGTCGCAGCAGCCGCCGTCGCGCGCGAGCTCGACGCCGAGCGCGTTGTGGCCGAGATACCAGGCGTGCGCGACCTCCGCGACGCCGCGCCAGCGCGCGTCGCGCGTCAGCGCGTACGCGGCGAGCGACGCGTCGACCATCGCCGCGGCCTCGAGCGGCTGCTGTCCGAAGCGCGCCTTCTTCCCGCCGTGCGGGTACCAACCGGCGTTCCCGACCGGCGCGAAGACGCCGCCCTCGATCGTGACCGAGGCGAGAAACTCCAGCATCGCGAGCCCGGCCGCGGCACAGCGCTCGTCGGCGAGCACCTGGCCGGCGCGCAGCAGCGCTTCCGGCAGCCGCGCGTCGTCGTAGGTCATCAGCTCTTCGCACCAGCGCCAGTCGGGCGAGGCGTGCGCGTCGTACGCATCGGCGATCGAACGCGCCAGCCCGCCGAGCGCGCGGCGCATCGCGGCTTCGTCGTCGGGCTGTGCGGCGAGGGCGTGGGCGAGCCCGAGCGCCGCGTACGCGTTCGAGCGCACATGGCGCAGCTCGGGGACGATCCGCAGCGCGCTGCGGCGCATCCGTGAGGCCAGCGCGCGCCAGGTCGGGCGCGGCGCGTGGCGCTCGGCGTACCCGAGCCCCCAGATCGCGCGGCCGACGGCGTCCGGCGTCCCGCGGTCGTCCTGCCAGCGGCGGTCGTAACCCATGAACCCGTGGAACCAGCCGTCGGCGAGCTGCGCGTCGTGCAGGAACGCGAGGTAGGTGCTGACTAGGCGCGACGCGTCGGCCTCGGCGACGGGCTGCGCGCTCGCGTCGCAGGCGACGATCAGCGCGCGCGCGACGTCGTCGGTGCAGTAGCCGCACGAACGGTTCGGGACGTCGAGGGTGGCGTGCTGCAAAACGCCCACGTCGTCCGTGAGCGTCAGCAGATGCTCGATCCCCGACCAGCGCTGCGATCGCATCGTTCGACGACATACCCGCTCAGGCGGGCGTCGCCAGCTCCTTGCGGCCGCTCGCCGGCAGCATCTCGGCGAAGAGCGCGCCGTAGGCTTGCGCGACGTGCGGCCAGGTCATGCGGCGCCCGAAGCGATACGCGCGCCGCTCCGTCGCCTCGCGCAGCGCCGGATCGTCGAGGAGCGCGACCAGCGTCGTGGCGATCGCGGAGGCGTCGCGGAACGGGACCAGAAAGCCGCGGCCGTTCGCCAGCAGCTCTTCGGCGTAGAGGTATCCGGTCGAGACGATCGCCTTCCCGCAGCCGACCGCGTACGCCAGCGTGCCGCTGACGATCTGCCGCGGGTTCAGGTACGGCGTGAGGTAGATGTCGGTCGCCGCCAGGTACCCGATCACTTCGTCGAAGGCGAGGTACTTGTCGACCAGCATGACGTTCTTCGAGAGTCCGTTGGCGGCGATCTCGGCTTCCAGCGCGCGGCGGTACGACTCCCCTTCATTGCGGCGCACGACGGGATGCGTCTGACCGAGGATGAGGTACAGCGCCTCCGGGTGCGACTCCACCACCGCCTGCATCGCCTCGATCGCGAACTCGAGCCCCTTGCCGCGGCTGATCAATCCGAAGGTGGAGATCGTCATGCGGTCGGCGACGCCGAGCCGGCGCTTCGCCTCGAGGCTGTCGCGGAACGGAACGTCGGGGACGCCGTGATGGATCACGCGCACTTTGTGCGGATCGACGCCGTAGCGCCCGATCAGGATCTCGCGCCCGGTTTCGGACAGGACGACGACCGCGCTCGAGGCGGCGCACAGCGCGCGCGCGACGCGCAGATGGTCCGGCGAGGGATCGGGCAGCACGGTGTGCAGCGAGGTGACGACGGGTTTGCGCACGGCCGAGATCAGGTCGACGATCCATTCTCCGTCGTCGCCGCCGAACAGGCCGTACTCGTGCTGGATGTTCAGCACGTCGCACGGCCAGGCGTTGACGAAGTCTGCGATTCGCCGGTACGACGAGCGATCTTGCTGCACCAGACGCGCGACGACGCGGCTCGGATACGCGCGCTCTTCGCCGCCCGGCTCGTCGATCGCGATGACGGAGCTGAACGAGCCGAACGCCGCGTCGTAACGCTCCACGACGTCCTTCATGAACGTCGCGATCCCGCACTCCCGCGGCGGGAACGAACCCAGAAAGAGCATCCGAGGCGCTTGGCTGGTCAAACTGATCCCCTTGTGGCGAGGCGGCGCGAAAGCGCCAAGCGATGCGTCGGCGAGGGCGGTACTGGAAGGACTCACCTCTCTAGGGACACGCTCGCTTGTGCCCATCGTTTCGTACCCCGACAAACACGCCCGTTAACCCGCGCTCAGCTCGGTGGGCAGTTGCCGAAAACGCGACCGATCGGACGTTCGCACAGTGACGAACGCACGTGCGCGCGCGCCAACGCAAGCGGCCGTGCGCGGGCGACGCGCGCCCCGTGACCGCGTGCGCGACGCTAGCGCTCGACGGCGATGCGGGCGTTTTCTTCGACGGTCGTGCCGGCGGGGATCGCGGCCTCGTGACCGATCACGGCGCCGTGACCGACGCGCGCTTCGGCGCCGATGCTGGCGCGGCTGGCGACGATCGCCCAGTCGAGCTGCGCGCCGCGCTCGACGACGACGCCGTCCCACAGGATCGAGTCGGCAACCACGGCCCCGGCTTCGATGCTGCAGCCGTCTCCCAGGACGGTGTACGGGCCGACGACGGCGCTGGGGTCGACCCGGCAGCCGTTGCCGACGAAGATCGGCGCGCGGGTCGCCGACCGCGGGATCGTCTCGCGGCCGGGACCGTCGACCTCGGGTATCAGCCCAAGCGGCAGCGCGCCGTCGAAGAGGTGGCGGTGGGCGCTCAGGTACGCTTCCGGCTTGCCGAGGTCGATCCAGTAGTCGTCGGTCGTCAAGCTGTACAAGGGACGGTCGCCGGCGATGAGCAGCGGGAACGTCTCGCGCTCGATCGAGACCGGCCGCCCGGCCGGGATCCGATCGAGGACGTCGCGCTCGAGCAGGTAGGTCCCGGCGTTGATCTCGTTCGTCGGCGCTTCGCCGCGCGGCGGCTTTTCGACGAACCGGCGGATCCGGCCGTCGTCGTCGTGGTCGACGCAGCCGAACGCGCTCGGATCCTCGACCCGGATCAGATGGATGGTCCCGATCCCGCCCTTGCCGCGGTGGTAGTCCATCATCGCGCGCAGGTCGAGCGAGGTCAGCACGTCGCCGTTGAGGACGAAGAACGGGCCGTCGATGTACTGCTCGACGTTCTTGAGGGCGCCGGCCGTGCCGAGCGGCGTCTCCTCGACCACGAAGCGCAGCCGCAGCCCGAGCGCGGAGCCGTCGCCGAAGTACGACGTGATCGCCTCGGGGAGGTAACCGGCAGGCAGGATGACGTCGTCGATCCCGGCGTCCTTGAGACGGCGCAGCGTCCGCTCGAGGAAGGGCATGTTCATGACCGGGACCATGGGTTTCGGCGTCTCGAGGGTCAACGGCCGAAGCCGCGTCCCCTCACCGCCGACGAGAACGACAGCCTGCACGAGAAAGCGTGTATCGTCTTCCGGCGCGACGGGGCCTGCCGAGTAGGCGGCCGCGCGCGAGCGCCAGACTGCTGGCACAACGCAATGCGACGATACGAACATGGCGAGCAAACGAGCGCGCTATGACTGGACCGCGGTCGACGCATTCTATCGCGCGGGCAATCGCCGCGACGCCTGCATCGGCCATTTCGGGTTCACGGTCGGCGCGTGGTACAAGGCGATTGGGCGCGGGCGACTCTCGGCGACGTCGAACCGAAAGACGGTCGACTGGCCTGCCGTACAGCGCTACTATGACCTGGGTAATTCGTCGCGGAAATGCCAGCGGCACTTCGGCTTCACGGCCCTGTCGTGGACCAAGGCGGTCAGGCGCGGAGCGATCGTCACCCGTCCCCAGGCGACGCCGCTGTACGAAATCTTGCAAAGAAGCCGCGACCGAAGTACGATAAAGCGTCGTTTGCTGGCGGCGGGCTTGCTCCGCAATCGGTGCGACGAGTGTGGCCTGACGGAATGGAGGGGCAAGCCGCTATCGATTCAAATCGACCACATCAACGGCGTTCGCAGCGATCATCGGATTGAGAACCTGCGGATGCTGTGCCCGAACTGCCACAGTCAGACGGCGACGTTCGGTTCACGCAATTGGAAGAAGAAGCCTAATCCGAAAAAACTAGTTTGAATTGTCCCGGTTCGTTCAATCGGTAGGACTGCAGACTCTGACTCTGCCTATCGTGGTTCGAGTCCACGGCCGGGAGCCACGGCCCTATCGTCTAGAGGCCTAGGACGCCGCCCTCTCACGGCGGTAACACGGGTTCGAATCCCGTTGGGGCTATATTCAAGAACCCTTGCCATGCAAGGGTTCTCTCTTTGTCCACTGGCGACTGGCTACCCAACTTGCTACCTGCCAGCCACGCGCAGCGTTGCAGTAACACGAACGGCGTGACGCCAGGGATTTTGCAGTGCTCGCGGCGCAGAGCGTTCGCATGACGTTCGCTGGCGTCGTCCGCGCGCGCCGGAGCACCGGCGCGATGTGGGCGGTGCTCCTCGGTATGCCCGCCGTCTGCATCGCCATGCTCGTCAATCGCCGCAGCATGTGGCTCGATGAAACGACGAGCATGCTCGTCGCACGGCAAGACGTCGCCGGCATGGCGCACATTTTGCGGCACATCGACGCCGTCTTCGCCTTTTACTACGGGCTGCTGCATGTGTGGCTCACGCTGGGCACCGGCACCGTCCATGCCCGCATGCTTTCGGTGCTGTTCGCCATCGCGACGCTGCCGGTCGCATACGCCCTGGCGCGCCGGCTGATCGGCCGGCAAGCAGCATTCCTCGCCACGCTGACGCTCGGAACATCGTACACGTTCCTCCGGTACGCCGTTGAGACGCGACCGTACAGCCTCGAAATCTTCCTGTGCGCAACGTCGGCCTGGTGCTTCGTCGCGCTGCTCGACGCGCCGCGCCGGCGCACGTTCGCGGCGTACGGGACCGCAACGCTGCTCGCGATCTACGCGCACCCCCTCGCGATCCTCTGGACGCTCGCGCAGGCCGCATCGCTCGCGTTTGTTCCTCGTTCGCGGGTGCTGCTCCGCGGACTCGCCGTCACTGCCGGATCCGTCGCCCTCGGACTGCTTCCGCTCGTCGCCGGCGTCCGGCTCAACGGAACGCATCAGATCGACTGGATCCAGCCGATGACCCCGGCACGGCTACTGCAGTTCTTCGAAGTGCTTGCCGCCGGCTCCGGCGGCGGCCCGTTCGGGCACGGCGAACTCGCACTCGTGCTTGCCGCCGGCGCCGCCGCGGGCGCTCTGATCCTCGTCCGGTCGTCGCGCTCGCGTTTCGCGCTCGTTCTCCCGACATGGCTCATCGTGCCGATCGCAGCGATGCTGATCATCTCGGTGTGGAAGCCGGTCGAGGAAAGCCGGTACGTGTGTTACCTGGTCCTTCCGGCATCCTTGCTGATCGGCGTTGCACTCGACGCGCTGCGGCGAACCGCCGGTCGCACCGTAGCCGTCGCGGCATTGATCCTGGTCGCTGCGGGCGGCAGCGCGCAGATGCTGCTCTATCGCGGCGAAGACTGGCGCGCGACGTCCGTTTTCTTGGACCGTGCGAGCGGCACCGACGGCATCATCGTGTATACGTCGAACGTCGCCCGCGCGCTGCAATACGCGGAAACCGAGCGCGGCGTTTCGCTGCGCGCCGTGGTGCTGTACCCCAGCATGCGGCCCTGGACGGGCGACCAGAACCTCGAACCGCTCCCGCGGGACCTTCCTCATCGCGCGGCGTCGGCGTTTCCGCGGCTTTGGCTCGTGCTATCGCATCGCGATTGGGCGTGGGAGCCGGTTGTCCTGAAGCCGCTTCGCCGATTTTACAAGGATGTTGGCGGAGAGCACTTCGGCAACGTCGAGGTCCGCGAACTGCGCCTGCGGGCCGTCATCCGGTGCCCTCAGTCCTTTGGCGCGACGGCGCCGCTGAGAGCTGCGCCGACCTGTGCCTCGCACAAAGTCACCGAAGCGGCTACCTAACAGCCAGAATCGAGCGAAGTCGACGGAACGGTTACGGGGTCGCTGCGCCCATTGTTAGAAGGTTTCCGCGCCGCGAAACGAGAGCGCCGCTTCGTTTCCTGACGCGAGGCCGCGCCGACGGTCTCCAGTTGCCCTGCTCGGGCTCGATGTGGTAAGAGGTCGGTAGCGCGAGGGGCGCATCCAGTCCGCGGAAAGGGCTTTGCCCACCCCCATCGGTCGAACCGCAGGCTCCGAACCTTCTTTCAGCCTGATCTCGTGCGGACTCCAGGCAGCGATGAAAGGAGCTTCGAGTGTTTCCGAGTCCGCAAGACGCGTTGCCGCTTCCGCCGCGGCCGAGTCTCGAGCGCTACAAGAAGATCGCCAAGGAGCTGACCGGCGCGTGCCGGTCCGCCGATCGGGGCGCGATCGCGCGATGGACGCGGTCGTACATCGACTCCCTCGTCGAGCGCGCCGAACTGACGATCCCGCCGGGGATGCCGGTCGAGGTGCAGGGCTGGATCGACGGCCTGTCGGCGTTTGCGCACCGGACGCTTTCCGGGGGTTGCCGCTTGACCGCCGCGCAGTTCGTTCTCGCCCGCGCGCACGGCTTTGCGAGCTGGCCGGCGTTCACGGCGCACCTCGACGAGCTCGCGCGCGCCGGCTCACGTGACGCGCGCTTCGAAGCGGCGGCCGATGCGATCGTCTCCGGCGAGATCGGGCGACTGCGCGAGCTGCTGCGGGAGGAGCCGCGGCTCGTTAGCGCTCGTTCGTCGCGAAAGCATCGAGCAACGCTGTTGCACTACGCCGCGGCGAACGGCGTCGAAGGGTACCGCCAACGGACGCCGCCGAACATCGTCGAGATCGCGGAGCTGCTGCTCGACGCCGGCGCACCGGTCGATGCGACGATGCCCGTCTACGGCGGCGAGTGCACGACGTTCGGGCTCGCCGCGACGAGCCTTCACCCCGAGCGCGCGGGCGTGCTCGAGGCGTTGCTCGCTACGTTGCTCGCGCGCGGCGCGACGCTCGAGCCGCCGGGCGGGGCCCCGTCGATCGTCGACGACTGCCTGGCAAACGCGCGGCCGCGGGCGGCGGCGTATCTGTCCGGGCGCGGCGCGCGAGTCGGGTTTGCCGCCGCGGCCGGGCTCGGCAGGCTCGATCTGCTGCGCTCGGCCGTACGCGCGGGACCTCGTCTACCCGTGCCGCCGACGGAAGTCGCGCGCGCGCTTTTCCTCGCAAGCGAGTTCGGCCATGTCGACGTCGTCGCATTCTTGCTCGTCCACGGTGCGGATCTGCGCGCGCGGGACGACAACGGCCAAACGGCGTTGCACCGCGCAGTGATCGGCGGCCACCGCGAGATCGTGCGATTGCTCGTCGAAGCCGGTGCGCCGCTCGACGTCGCGAACGCCTACGGCGGAACGCCGGCCGGCCAGGCCGAGTGGTGCGCACGGAACGGCGGCGACGCGGGGACGTATCGCGAGATCCTCGCGATCCTGGAGCCAGGAACGCATGCTCGCCCTTGAACGGAAGTCCACGTCGCCGCGCTCACACGGCCCGTCCTATCCGCGTGACGGCGTCATCTCGCGGGCGACGCGGTTACCTCGGTGGGTCGGGTGGCGTGACGACCGCGGGGGCGGCCCTGCGCCGGGGTTCGCATCCCGGCAGGAGCGCCACATTTGGGTCCAGCCAGTGCATGTACGTCAGCATCGAGTGCGCGCACACCGGGCTCCAGCGGGCCATGCGGCACGAGCAGAACGGGTACGTCACCTCGACGTGCCGGAACGGGATGGGAAACACCGGGGGAACCATCGGCACGATGTCCGCCCGGTTGACGATGCGCCACGCGTCGATCGGCAGCGCATCGAACGCCGCGCGGAACCTCGGCAGCGCGACGCGCGGCGAAGCGAATGTGCAGACCCGCTCGATCATCACTTTGCGGCGGCCGCCGCGCTTCTTCTTCACCGCGTGCTCCATGACGTAGAGCGTACAGAGCGCGGCCCCGAGCGAGTGGCCGGCCACGACGAAGTGATGGTGTCCGCCGTCGGGCGGCTCCGAAAGCAGGGCTTCGACTTGATCGGCGAACGGCGTCTGCGACAGCGGCGGCGCTTTCGCTTTCGCGAAGCCGGCGGAGGGCGTCTCGTCCACGATGGGATCGAGCGGGTGCGGCGCCCGCACGACGTTCAGCGTCCGGTAGATGCGGTTGAAGCCGTAGTGCACGAGTCCGGCTTCGGGAACGGGCTTGAACGGCACCGGCCAGCACGCGGCGTCGTCCAACCACTCGTGCCAGCCTTCGGTTCCACGCATGGCGAGAACGTGCGAGCGCGGGTCGGCGATCTCGGTCGCGATGAAGCCGTAGAACTCCACGTACGTCTGGTTGAGGACGAAGTCCGACATCTGCAGCCATGCCGTCAGACGGTAGCCCTCGGGAAACACGCCCTTGCGCGGGGTCGGCTCCAGCGGATCCCCGATCGGCTTCTCGAACATGTCGTACGCCGCGTTGATGAACTTGCCGTAGACGACCGCGGCCGGGGGGTCGAGCGGCATGTGCGCAGGCTGCGCCTTGATCGCTCCGGCCGACACCGACGCCGGATCGACGGTCGCGATGAACTGGGCCGTCGACCGGTGTCGCGGCCGCGCCTTCCGCTCGATGATCTCGCCGGCCATCCGAAACCCCCTTGCCGGAATGGTACTGGTCGAGCTTTCACCGCGTCAAGCGTCGCGCGCGGTCGCCGAGGCTGCTCAGAGGTCAGGCGCGGGCCGCGCCGATGGACCCGTCGCGCAGGAGAGCGGCGACGCTGCACGCGTTCATCTCCAGCGCGGTTTCGACGTCTCGTGCGAATCCGCCATCGATGAGCGGCCACCACCGCGTCGTGCGCGCGCGCATACTCCGCGGCCGTTCGGTCGCCGAGGCGGAACGGCAGGATCGTCGCGCCGCGTTCCACCGCGACGCTGACCGCGGTCGAAAAGGAGAGAACGTCGACGACGATGACCGCGTCGGCGCTCGGCGCGAGCGATTCGATCCCGGTCAGACCCCATTCGAAGGTCGTGTCGTAGCCGCGTTGCGTTGCGGCGGCGCGCCGGTTCCGCTCCGGCGGCTCGTCGTGCTCCATCCCTGCGAGAGTCGCCCGGGAACGACGAACGCCCTGCGATTCGCGCCGTACGGGCCGCTCGAAGGGTGTGCTACAGTGAGGGATGATCGCGATTTTGGGCGCCGGCGGTCCGATCGGGAACGAGCTGGGGTCGCTGCTCGCCGCGAAACGGACGCCGTTTCGGGTCGTCTCCCGCACGCCGCGGCCGGTCGCCGGCGCGCAGACGCTGGCCGCGGACCTCACCGACGCGACCCAGATGCAGACCGCGGTCGAGGGCGCCGACGTCGCCTGTCTGCTGGTCGGGCTGAAGTACGACACCGCGGTTTGGAAAGAGATGTGGCCGCGGATCATGCGCAACGCGATCGATGCCTGTAAGCGCAGCGGAACGAAGCTGCTGTTCTTCGACAACGTGTACATGTACGGGCGCGTCGAGGGGCCGATGACCGAAGCGACGCCGTATCGTCCGAGCAGCAAGAAGGGCGAGATCCGCGCGCAGATCGCGACCACGCTGATGGCCGAGGTGACGGCGGGAAACCTCACCGCCACGATCGCCCGCGCCGCCGACTTCTACGGGCCGAACACGCGCAATGGCGTCCCCAACGTGCTCGTTCTCGAGCCGTTCGCGAAGGGCGGGACGGCCTCGTGGCTCGTCGATGCCTCGGTCCCCCACTCGCTCACGTTCACGCCCGACGCCGCCCGCGGCGTCGCGACGCTGATCGAGCACGAGCCGGCGTGGAACCAGATCTGGCACCTTCCCACGCGGCCGAATCCGCCGACGGGCAAAGCCTTCATCGAGGCGGCGGCCGATGCGTTCGGCGTCCGGCCGAAGTATCGCGTCCTGAGCAAGCCGATGCTGCGTGTCGTCGGGCTGTTCGACCCGCGCGTGCGCCAGTCGCTCGAGATGCTCTACCAGAACGAGGCGCCGTACCTGTTCGACTCGACGAAGTTCGCGAGCGCGTTCGGCTTCGAGGGGACACCCTACGACGAGGCGATCCGCATCGCCGCGGCGTCGTACCCGCGCCCCACGGCAGCGGCACCCGCGCGGTAGCTGCGCACGCGCGCCGCACGGAGGGCAACCACGCCTGCTTTGGGGCAGGACTCGACCTTCCGTGCGCACAAGCTCAGCAACGGCGACGACCGAGTGTGTGTGGCTGCCATCGGAGTAGCGCGTGGTCGAGCGGTTCTTGCAGGGCGTGTTCATGTTCGTCCTACGCCTCGAACGGCGTTTCGATCCGTTCGTGCGGCCGGCGTTCGACGCGACGCTGCGCGATCCGATCGCCGCCGTCTTGCAATGGCTGATCGGTCTCGGCCGCCGCGACGACGGTCTCCGCATCGCCGAGGAAAAGCCGGAGCCGGACGAAGAGGCGTACATGGACTCGATGATCGCGTCGATCCAAACGTTCATGCACGCGTTCTGGAAGCCGGGCGGCTTCGAGCGCGGCGGGAACACGAAAACCCACGGCATGGTGCGCGCCGAGTTCGTCGTACGCGACGATCTCGCACCGGAGATGCGGCGCGGCCTGTTCGCCGAGCCGAAGACCTACCGCGCGTGGGTGCGCTTCTCCGGGCCGGGTCCGAACTGGCCGAAGGACATCGACGACGTCGGCTTCGTGAGCATGGGGATCAAAGTGATGGGAGTCCCCGGACCCAAGCTGCTGGACGACGAGCGCTTCACGCAGGACTTCACCGGCGTGTGCACGCCGACGTTCGTCACCCCCGACACGCGAGCGAACTCCCAGCTGCAGCGCCGGATCGTCAGCGGCACGACGTTCTTCTACTTCTTCAACTTCGTCACGCCGCACGTTCTCGATGCGTTCATGCAGTCGCTGTGGAACAAGACGCAGAACAATCCGCTGCAGGCGCGCTACTACAGCACGACGCCGTTTCTGTTCGGCGAGGGCCAGGCCGTGCAGATCTCGATGAAGCCGCGCTCGCCGAAGCAGGACCGCGTCCCGAACGTTCCGTTCCGGCCGCCGGACGACTATCTGCGCGACGCGATGGTGCGGACGCTGGCGAACGGAGACGTCGAGTTCGACTTCCTGGTGCAGCTCCAAACCGATCCGTTCCGCATGCCCATCGAGAACGCGGCGGTGAAGTGGCCGGAGCGGCTCTCGCCGTTCGTGCCGGTCGCGACGGTGCGCATCCCCAAGCAGACCTTCGACTCGCCGGAACAGATCCGCTTCGCCCGCTATCTCTCCTACAACCCGTGGCACTGCCTGCCCGAGCATCGTCCGCTCGGCAACCAGAACCGGACGCGCTACCGGATGTATCAGGTCGCCTCCGCGCTGCGCCAATCCGAGGACGGTACGCCGCATCTCGAGCCGACCGGCGACGAAACGTTCCCGTAGCGTGAACGCGCCGCTCGAAGCCGAGTACGTCGTCGTCGGATCGGGTGCCGGCGGCGGAACGCTCGCGGCCCGGCTCGCCGAGGCCGGCCGCTCGGTGATCCTCCTCGAAGCCGGCGGCGATCCGAAGCTACGAAATCGGCGGTGACCCGCTGGCGCCGAAGGGGGAGCGGCTGCCGTGCGACTACGACGTGCCGGCGTTCCACGGCTTCGCCTCGGAGAACGCGGCGATGAAGTGGGACTTCTTCGTCCGGCACTACGCGGACGATGCGCTCCAGCGGCTCGACGGCAACTACCGCGAGGACGTCGGCGGGCGGCGCGTCGACGGCGTGCTGTACCCGCGCGCCGGCACGCTCGGCGGCTGCACCGCGCACAACGCGATGATCTTCCTCGCCGCCCACGACGAAGACTGGGACTTCATCGCCGAGTTGATGCATGACGACAGCTGGCGCGCGGAGCCGATGCGCCGCTACTTCGAGCGCGTCGAGCGCTGCCGGTACCGCGCCGCGTTCCGGCGCTGGCTCGCGGCGCTCGGCTGGAATCCCACCGGCCACGGCTGGAACGGGTGGCTCCCGGTGGAACACGCCGCGCCGCTCGGCGTCCTCCTCGACGAGCCGCTCACCGCGGCGATGCTCGACGCGCTGATCGCCGAGTTCGAATCGGGAAGGGGACAGATCGACCGGCTGCGATGGTTCGCCGAAGCCGGCCTCGATCCGAACGACCGGCGGCTGCTCGCGCAGAATGCGACCGGCGCGCGCTTCGCGCCGCTCACGACCGACGGCCACGCGCGCACCGGGACGCGCGAGCGCGTCCTCGAGGTCGCCGGCCGCAAGCCGCTGCACCTCGTCACCGACGCGCTCGCCTCGCGCGTCGTCTTCGACGACGACGGACGCGCCTGCGGCGTCGAGTATCTCGCCGGCGCGCGGCTCTACCGCGCACACGCAAACCCGAGCACTGCCGCCGGGACGCCGCGGATCGCGCGGGCGACGCGCGAGGTGATCGTGGCCGGCGGCGCCTTCAACACGCCGCAGCTGCTCATGCTCTCGGGGATCGGACCGCGCGAGACCCTCGAGCGCTTCGGGATCCCCGTTCGCGCCGCGCTCGGGGGCGTCGGCAAGAACTTGCAGGACCGCTACGAGTTCGGCGTCGTGACCCGGATGCCGCGGCCGTGGTCGGTGTTCGCCGGCGCGAAGTTCGCGCCGGACGATCCGCTGTACGCGCAGTGGGCCCGGCTCCCGCGCGCCGGGATGTATGCCAGCAACGGTGCCGCGCTGACGGTACACCGGCGCTCGAGCGTCGCCGGCGCGGCGCCCGATCTGTTCTGCATGGCGCTGCTCGCCGATTTTCGCGGCTACTGCCCCGATTACTCGCAGCGTTTCGCCGAAGAGCGCGACTGCCTGACCTGGGTCGTGCTCAAAGGCCACTCGCGCAACCGCACGGGCGCGGTCACGCTCCGCTCGGCCGACCCGCGCGACGTGCCGGCGATCGACTTCAACTCGTTCGGCGAAGGCGGTGAGGCCGATCTCGCCGCGATGGTCGAAGGCGTCGAGTACGTCCGCAGGCTCGCCGCGCCGCTCGCGGCGGGCGGCGCGGTCGAGCTTTGGCCCGGCGCGCAGATTCGCGGCGCGGAGCTCGCGACGTTCATCCGGCAGAACGCGTGGGGGCATCACGCGTCCTGCACCGCGGCGATCGGTCCGCCCGAGGCCGACGGCGTGCTCGACGCCGACTTCCGCGTTCACGGCGTCGAGCGGCTGCGCGTCGTCGACGCGTCGGTCTTCCCGCGCATCCCGGGGTTTTTCATCGCCGCGCCGACGTTCACGATCGCCGAGAAGGCCGCCGACGCGATCCTTCGCGATGCGAGCGGGCGCGCCGGACGTCGGGCAGGGAAAGCGGGCGAAGTCTTGCATCGCTAGGCAGAGTATGACAAGATAGCGGGGGGAGAGGGGGCTTCATGGCAGTGGATGCGGCGCAGCTCTTGACGATGAGCGCACAGCAGCTCGACGAGCTGTTCTCCGCGAGTCAAAGCGGTCCGATCCCCGACGGCCCGGCAAAGGGCACGGCGATCATCGCGCCCGGGACGGCCTACAGCGCCGACATCGCGCAGATCGTCAACGTCTTCGCGTGGCAGGGCAAGACGTTCGACGCCGCGCACGGCACGCTGACGAATCGCATCTCGCTGGTCGGCATCAACGCGATCGTCGCCGACGTCTACAAGGCCGCGAGCTGGTTCGACCAGGCCGAGTGCATCGTCCTCGACTACTCCAAGACATCGCTGCTCGCGCACTACGTGCGCGACGAGATCCGTCTGGTCGCGCCGGGCGTGTACCTGGGACTCGTCTACTGGGCGAAGACGCGGCTGATCCACTTCGCGCTGGAGTTTCCGCCGGCGTCGGCGGCGAGCGGAACGAGCTGACCCCGGGGTCGCACGGTGACGCCTCAAGCCGGCTTCCTGGTCGCCGCGCCGATCGCGCCGGAACGTGAAGCCGAGCTGCGCCGCAGGCTCGACTCGATGAACGCCGCGCCCGGACGCGCCGATCCCGAGAACGCGCTCGTCCCGTTCGCGCGCTTCGAGAACCTCCACTTCGCCCGGTTCTTCGTGATCGACGACGGCACGCTCGCCGATATCGCGGCGTTCGGCCTCGCGATGCGCACCTATCCGCTGTACCTCGCCTTCATGGGCGACGTCGACGGCGGCGACGGCGCGTTCCTCGACGTCGTCGCCGCGCGCTGCGCCGACGGCATACGCGCGCTCTTCGGCTGCTGCACCGATTTCGACGGCAGCGCCGATCTCGCGGCATGGCTGCGAGCGCACCGGATTCGGGCTGCGGCCTCGTATACGAACTGGCCCGGCCGCACGATGCGCGACGTTCGCGAGGACGCGGCGCTCCAGGGCGCGCTCGAGCGCCGGCTCGATGAGGACCGCGAGCTGGCGGCGCTTCCGGCACGGGAGCTGCACGCGGCGCTGCGCGCCTTCGTCGATGCCGAAGCCGCCGCCGGCCGTCTGACGCTCACGCCCGAGGCGCCGACCCCCCTCGCACGACGGCTGCGCGACGCGCTCGCGCCGATGGTCGTCGTTCTGCTGCTGCTGGCGCTCGCGTTCGCGCTGCTGCGCGTCCCGCCGCTGCGACCGCTCGTGCTCGCGGCCGTGGTGTTCGGCGCCGCCGCGGTACTGCTCGCCGGCGCCGTGCTGCTGATCCGCCTGCGAGCGCTCGAGACGAGCGATCCTGAGGTCCGGACGCGCGTGACGCGCGAGCACGTGGCGACGCTTGCGGCGCTCGAAGATTACGACGTCACCAACCAGTTCTCGGTCGTCGGCGAGGTGAAGCCCGGGCTCGTCCGGCGCTGGATCTCCACCGCCGTGCTGTGGGTCACCGACCAGGCGGCGCGGCACCTCTTCACCCGCGGCCACTTGGCGCGCATCCGGACGATCCATTTCGCGAGCTGGACGTGGATCGACGAGAAGCGCCGCATCCTCTTCTGCAGCAACTACGACGGCGGGCTCGACAGCTACAACGACGACTTCATCAACAAGGTCGGCTTCGGGCTCAATGCGACGTTCGGCGGCGGGGTGGCGTACCCGCGCACCAACTGGCTCGTGCTCGACGGCGCGGACGACGAGCAGGCCTTCAAGAACGTGCTTCGCCGCAAGCAGATCCCGACGCAGGTGTGGTACAACGCGCGCCCGGGGCTGACCGCGGTCGACCGCCTGCGCAATGCGCAGATCCGCGCCGGCCTGCGGACGGTCGCGAGCGACGCGGATGCGCGCGCATGGGCCGCCCTGCTGTGACGAGGTCGTATGGCGAGCGCCGTTGACTTCGCCGACGTGCAGGGCATCGTGCGCTACGGGTACGGGAAGATGACCGCGGGGTGTTACCACCTGCTGCGGATCCGCGACGCCGCGGCGGCGCGCGCATGGCTGCGCGCCGCGCCGGTCACGAACGCCGTCGAGATGCGCTCGCCGCCCGCCCACGCAACGCAGGTGGCCTTCACCGCGCCCGGGCTGCGCGCGCTGCGCGTCCCCGACTCGGTGATCGCGGACTTCTCGGCGGAGTTCGTCGCCGGGATGGGCGACGATCCGAACCGTTCGCGCCGCTTGGGCGACGTGGGCTCGAGCGCCCCGCCGGCGTGGCGCTGGGGGACGGGGGAGCGGCTCCCGCACCTCGTCGTGATGATCTTCGCCGAGCCTGACGCGTTCGCCGCGCACGAGGCATCGCTCGTCGACGAGCGATGGCGCGCGGCGTTCGAGCCGATCGAGCGGCTCGACACCTCCGACCTGCACGACCACGAACAGTTCGGCTTTCGCGACGGGATCAGCCAGCCCGCCCTCGATTGGGACCGGCTGCGCGATCCGAAGGGCTTCCAGGACGAGTACGACAACCGCGTCGCGCTGGGCGAGTTCTTGCTCGGCTATCCGAATGAGTACCGCAAGTACACGGCGCGTCCGCTCCTCGCCGGCGGTCCCGCCGCGGACGGCCTGTTCGCCGCGGAGGACGATCCGACGATGCGCGACGTCGGCCGCAACGGGACGTTCGTCGTGCTGCGCGATCTCCGCCAGGACGTGCGCGCGTTCTGGCGCTTCGTCGACGCGCACGCGGCGGAGGCCGGGCTCGACGCGCAGGGGCTGGCGGCGGCGATGGTCGGCCGGCGCATCGAGGGCGAGCCGCTCGAGCCGCCGTGGCCCTTGGCGAACGCCGGGGTGAGCGCCGAGGCGATTCGGCTGAACAACTTCGCCTACGACGGCGACCCCAACGGCGAACGCTGCCCGTTCGGCGCGCACGTCCGCCGCGCGAACCCGCGCAGCGCCGACTTCCCGCGACCGCCGCCGAACCCGTTCGCGTTTCTGAGCGCGCTGCTCGGCTTCGGCACGCGCGGGCCGCGCGACGATCTGGTCTCGTCGGTGCGCTTCCACCGTCTGCTGCGGCGCGGGCGCGAGTACGGCTGCGGGCTCACCCCCGCGGAGGCGCGCCTGCCTGCGCCGCCGGACGATCCGGAGCGCGGGCTGCGCTTCGTCGGGCTGAACGCGAACATCTTGCGGCAGTTCGAGTTCCTGCAGAACGCGTGGCTGCGCAATACGAAGTTCGACGGAATGAGCGGCGAGGGCGATCCGCTGCTCGGCGACCGGGAGCCGACGGCCGCTCGCGCCGCGACCGACGCGTTCACCCTCCCGCGCGCGAACGGCGCGCGCCGCCGCATCGCACCGCTGCCGCGGTTCGTCACGGTCCGCGGAGGCGCGTACTTCTTCTTGCCCGGACTGCGGGCGCTGCGCTATCTCGCCGAGGCGGGGACGAGCCCGCCGTGAGCTTCGCACCAGGAGAGCATCGATGAAAAGTCTCGGTCGGCTAATCTCGTTCGCGGTGGTCGTGGCCGTCGTGCTCGGCGTGATCTGGGTCGCGAACGCGTGGTGGGGCGCACCGCGGGCCGGGCACGTGCTCGATGAAGCGCTCGCGGCCGGCGTGCAGCCGTCCGCGTTCAAAGCCGCGGACGAGGACTATTTCCACGACATGGACGGCGGGATCAAGCTGTCCCCGCTCGAGGTGCAGGGCCGCAACACGTGGATCGTCTGGACGGCCGGGAACGACCGGCTCTGGGACGTGCTCACCGCCAAGAGCTACGGCAACCTCGACCTGCTCAAGACCATCTCGTCGTGGCCCGGCGACGCCAAGCACAACGCGTATCCGGCGAACCGCGACAACCGCTGGTCGTGGCTCGGACTCCTCAACGAGCCGTGCTACGACAAACCCGCCGGTCCCGATCCGAACCGCTTCGGGCTGTGGCTCGACCACCGCGCGAAGAACTGCGGACCCGATCCCTTCGAGAACGAACAGAAGTATCCGGGCGTGCGGACCGGCGCACGGGGCACGACGGTTCCCCTCGGCTCGTACTACGGGTACGGAACCGGCGTCGTGGGGCTGCGGCTCTTCCCGAACCCGGCGTTCGACGAGAAAGCGGCGAAGCGCTGGGATCCCGTTCGCTACTACGACGATCCGTCGTACTACAACGACGCCACGCTGGTGCGTCCGTACCGGATCGGGATGTCGTGCGGCTTCTGCCACGTCGGACCGAACCCGATCGACCCGCCGGCCGATCCCGAGCACCCCGCCTGGGCGAACCTGAGCTCGAACGTCGGCGCGCAATACTTCTGGCTCGACCGCATCTTCTCGTGGGAGGGCAATCAGAAGAGCTACATCTGGCAGCTGTTCCACACCCAGCGCCCGGGGACGCTCGACACCTCGCTGGTTTCCACCGACAACATCAACAACCCGCGCTCCATGAACGCGGTCTACTACTTGAAACCGCGGATCATGCACGCCGCGCGCTGGGGGAAGGAGACGCTCGGCGGCGGCGAGCGCGACAACAAGCAGCTCAACGACTACGTGCCGGCCGGCGATCCGCTCGCCGCGTTCTACCAAGCGCCGGACACGGTCGAGACGCCGCGTGTGCTCAAGGACGGCTCGGATTCGGTCGGTGTGATGGGCGCGCTGAACCGTGTCTACATCAACATCGGCACCTTCAGCGAGGAGTGGCTGCTGCACTTCAACGCGATCGTCGGCGGGAAGCCGATCTCGCCGATCTCCATCGCGGTCGCGCGGGCGAACTCGTCGTACTTCGCGGCGACCGAGGCGCAGACGTTCGGCACCGCGGCGTTTTTCCTGAAGTCGACCGATCCGCACCGCTTGGCCGACGCGCCGGGCGGCAAGAAGTACATCACGACCGACCCGGCGTTCATGACGCGCGGCAAGATCGTGTTCGCCGAGAACTGCGCGCGCTGCCATTCGAGCAAGGCGCCGGCGATGGTGGCCGGGCTCGACCCCGGCGGCTGCGCGGGACCGCAGTACCTGGAGTGCTGGAGCCGGTACTGGGCCGCGACGAAGACGCCGCAGTACAAGGCGCAGATGCGCGCGATCGTCCTCGAGCCGGACTTCCTCAAGGACAACTACCTCTCGACCGAGGTGCGCGTGCCCGTGACGCTGCTGCATACCAACGCCTGCAGCCCGCTGGCGACGAACGCGCTCGCCGGGAACATCTGGAACGACTTCTCGTCCGACTCCTACAAGTCGCTCCCGCCGGTCGGCCAGATCACGTATTACGATCCGTACACGGGCGAGCCGAAGCAGTACACGATGCCGGGCGGCGGCCGCGGCTACACGCGTCCGCCCTCACTCGTCAGCCTGTGGTCGACCGCGCCGTTCCTGCTCAACAACAGCGTCGGTCCGTTCGTCAGCGATCCCTCGGTCGAGGGGCGGATGCGCTCGTTCGACGCATCGATCGAGCAGATGCTCTGGCCCGAGCGGCGCGTGCACGACTCGCTGCTCGGCACGAAGGTCCCGGGCACGATCGACCGGACGACCGTGCAGAGCTACGTCGTCATCGCGCCGGGATATCTCCCGCCGGTCCTGCAGCAGAACTTCTTCACCCAGAACTACCCGTGGCTCTTCGGCGAGGGCGGCGGCCTGAACATCGGCCCGATCCCGAAGGGCACGCCGGTCGGCCTCATCGCGAACCTGCGGCTGGTCTCCGAAACTCCGCCGACCGTCGGGTTACCGGAACCCGGCACGATCTCGTTCATTCTGGAGGCGAAGGCCGATCTCGAAAGGCTGCCGCCGAACGCGACCGACGCCCAAGCCAACGATGTGTTCAAGAACCTCAAAGACAAGATGCTCGCGCTGAGCAAATGCCCCGATCTCGTCGTCAACCGCGGGCACTACTTCGGCACCGGGTTCTCCGAGCCGGGGGCGCCACCGAACGACGAGCCCGTCGGGCTGAGCGACGCCGACAAGCGCGCCCTGATCGAGTTCCTCAAGACGTTCTGAGCGCCGCGAGCGCTGCCGCCGCGCGCGTCATCGGCGCGCGCGTGCGGCGCTCTGGTGCACGGCGACCGGATATCCCCCCGAGAACAGCGCCAGCACGGAGCGCGGCGTGAGCACGTCGGCGATCGCCCGCCGCGGGATCGGGCGCCGTTCGCCGTAGCCGGTATCGCTCCAGGCGAGCAGCTCGCCGCGCCATTTCAACCACCCGCGACCGTCGAATGCGACGAACGCGCCGTCGGGGAGCGCGGCGAACGGGGCTTGCGCGACGCGCTTGCGCCGTCCGTCGAGACGCTCCGCATGCAGCGCGCGGTCCATCTCATCGGCGCCGGCCGCGCCGTGCGCGGCGGCCCAGAGCGCCTTGAAGCGCCGGTAGTCCGCGTTCCGGCACTCCGCGCACGGGCGGTGACCCGCCGCGAACGCCGTCGCTTCGTCGAGAAAGAACAGCTCCGTATACCGCCGCGGCTGCATGATCTCGCGATGCCGGCCGCGGAACTCGAGCACGCAGGCGATCCAGCGGCGCACCTGCCACGGGCGCACGATCGCGCGCGCGTCGTCGTGGAGCACGCCCCGGTTGCCGAACATCAGCCCACGCCCCGGGAGGGCGACGATCTCGCCGAACGGCGTGACGCGGTTCGGTAACGCCATCCTCCCGCCGTTCCCGGTTACGCCGGCCGGGCCATGTCGACGAACGGCGTCAGAGATGCTCGACGTATGCCGCGACGTCGTGGAGGTCGCGTTCGGTGAGCGGCGTCGGATAGAGCACGGGCATCGGCGGAAGCGGCGCCTGAATCCAGGCGAGGAGCTGCGCGTAATTCTTTCTCGTCTTCTCTCCCGCCAACGACGGGCCGACGCCGCCTTCGGTGCCGACGGCGCCGTGGCAGCGCGAGCAGTTCGCGCGAAACACTTCCTTGCCCCGATCGGCGTTGCCGAGCGGGAGCTTCGTGGATGCCGACTGCTGACCGACGCCGCCTCCGCTCGCGGCGGAGTCCTCGGCCTTCGTGCAGCCGGACGCGACCGTGCCGAACAGCAGGAGCAGCGCGACGGCGGCGGCCGGGCCCCGGGAAGCGCTGCGCGCGCGGGCGATCACCGGCCCTTCTCCTTCACCTTGAAGATCCCGATCTCGTCGGCGCGGTTGTAGTCGAGCTGATAGTTTCCGCCCGCGGCGACGGCCACGTACTGGGTGCCGCCGACCGCGTACGAGACCGGCGGGGCGTTCACGCCGCCCACGAACCGGTAGCTCCACAGCTTCGCGCCGCTCGAGGCGTCGAAGGCCTCGAACGTGCCGTTCCCCTCACCGAGGAACACGAGGTTTCCGGCGGTCGCGAGCGCACCGCCGATCAACGGCTTCGACGCCTTGTATTGCCACGCGATCGTTCCCCGGTCGACGTCGATCGCCGAGAAGGTACCGGTCTGCACCTTCGCGGGCTTCTGCTCGTTGGTGAACACGCTGCCCGTGCGGATGAAACCCGGATGGGGCGGCGGCGGCGGGGGCTGCGGCTTGAAGTTCATCAGTTGGTTGAGACCGAGCACGTACACGCGGCGCGTCAGCGGAGAGTACGCGGGCGGCGACCACTCCGAGCCGCCGTTCGCGCCCGGCAGGACGCTCTGCTCGGCGAACATGTTCCGATTCATCGTCACGAACGGCTGCGACTTGCGGATCAGCTTTCCGTTGCGCCGGTCGACGATGAAGAACCAGCCGACTTTGCCCGCCTCGCCGGCGGCCGGGACGGTCTGGCCGTTCCGGTGCACGTCGAACAGCACGACGTTGCTCGTCGCGTCGTAGTCCCACCGGTCGTGCTTGACCTCCTGATAGTACCAGCGCAGCTTGCCGGTGCGCACGTCCAGCGCGACGAGCGAATCGGTGTAGAGATTGTCGCCCTTGCGCGACGATCCGTCGAGATCCGGATTCGGGTTCCCGGTTCCGAAGATCACGAGCCGCTGTTTCGTGTCGATCGCCGGCGTGGTCCAGACGGTACCGCCGCCCGTCTTCCACGAGCTTCCGGCGAACGACCGGGGATCGGTCGCATACCAGCGCCAGCGCTGCTTGCCCGTCCGCGCGTCGTATCCCGCGACGAAGCCGCGCAGCGCCCACTCGCCGCCGGCGCTGCCGATCACGACGGTGCCGTCGTAGACCTGCGGCGCCATGCTCTCGGAATATCCGACCGAGGGGTCGGCGACGCGCGTCTCCCACTGCTCGGCGCCCGTCCGCGCGTCGAACGAGACGAGCTTGTCGTCGAGCGTCAGAACGTAGAGGTGACCGTAGGCGAGCGCGGCGCCGCGGTTGTTCGGACCGCAGCAGATCTTGAACGGTCCCAGCGCGTACGTCGTACTCCAGATCGCATCGCCCGTCGCCGCGTTCAGCGCCATGATCTTGATCCGCCGGCCGACGGTCGGCGTGGTGACGTACATGACGCCGCCGGCGACGATCGGCGTCGTCTCGAAGCTTCCGAACATCCCGGTGTGAACGGTCTTCACCAGCGCGAGGTGCGCCACATTCGCGGTATCGATCTGCTTGAGCGGCGAATAGCGCCAGTTCGCATACGTTCGCCCGGGGAGGCGCCAGTCGTTCGCATCGCGGTCCGCCGACTGCAGCGCGGCATCGTCCAGCACGACATTCGCACTCGGCGGGACGGTCGTCGACGGCTGCGGCTCAGGCGTCGGGCTGCTCGCCGGGTTCGGCGCGATGTTCGGATACGGCAGCAGCGGCACCGCTGCCAGCGTGCCGCGTGCGAGATCGTGCGAGCCCGGCGTGTAGCCGTTCTTCTCGAGGATGAACGCGAGCACGTCGAGATACTGCCGCTCGGTGAGGCTCCCGGGCGCGTTCATCGGCATCCCTCCGCTGATGAACGTGTAGAGCGCCGGCGTCGACATCTTGCCGGTGGCGATCGACGTGCCGAACGTCGGTCCCATCAAGGGCGGTCCGGCGACGCCCTCCAGGTTGGCGCCGTGGCACGTCACGCAGTATTGGACGTAGACCAGCTCGCCGCGCGCCGCTTGCGCGCGCGAGTATCCGCCGCCGCCCGAAGGCGGACGCGACGCCGTTCCCAGCGCGCCGAACGAAACCAGCGCGGTAACTGCCGCAGCAGCAACGAGTCCCCATCGCCCGCCCATCATCAACGAACCGTTCCCTTGTCCGGGTGCGCCGCTTCTTCGCGTTTGCGGCGCGGCGTATCGACACGCCAGTAGGTAAACACGAACGCGATCAACGCGACGATCGCCAGGTATCCGACGGCGCCTTCCGGCACGGGGCCGGCCGAGCGAAACGGCGGCGCATCCTTCGGCTGCGCGTCCGCGCCGAGCCGAACCACGTACGACGCCACGTCGTCGAGGTCGCTCGCGCTGAGCTGTCGCTCGCCGAACGGCGGCATCTGTCCCGGACCGATCCGGATCGCTTCCGCGACCTGGTCGATCGGGGTGCGGAGCAGCGAGGGCGCCCAGTCCGACTCACCGATCGCGCCGCCGCTCCCGTTGAAGGTATGGCAATGCTGGCAGCTCTCCGCGAACAGGGCACGGCCGTGCGCGAGGTCGCCGTTCGCCACGACCGCCGGGATCGGCGGCCCGCCCGCGACGACCGGCGCGAGGTAGGCTTCGAGCGCGCGAATGTCGGACTGCGAGAGGCGCTGCCCGTTGCGCTCGTCGCGGTCGCCGACCTCGAGCGCCGGCACCGCGGCCGGCATGCGGCCCGTCGACACGTAGAAGTCGAGCGCGGCCGCGCCGATGCCGCGCAGCGACGGGCCGCCGTCGCCGCCCCACGCCCGCGCGCCGTGGCACGATGCGCAGCGCGTCGCATACACCTGCCCGCCGGACGACGTGGGCACGCCGGGCAGGCTCGCCGCCGCCGGCGTCGCGTGCACGAGCGGGATGGCGGCGAAGAGTCCCGTCAGCAGCGCCGCGACGATCACGTGCGCGGCCCTCCCTGCGCGGCGAAGACGTCGCCCAAGCGGCGCTCGTGGGCGCCCCAGTCGGCGACGCACCACAGGATCGCGAGCAGCACCGGCGTCCCGGCGGAAAGCCACATCACCGCGCCTGCGTTCATCTGATCGGCCAGCGCATCGGGCCGGCTCGCGTAGTGCGCGTAGAGCACGCGGTTCGTCACGTAGAACGCGAAGCCGAGGAACGCGCTCGCCGGCAGCGCGAGGAACAGCGCGAGGATGCGCAGCGGGTGCGAGCGCGCGTGCGGCGCCGGAGCGACCGCGAAGATCGGCATCCAGAACAGCAGCCCCGCGGTGAGAAACAGCACGTGCTCGCCCGCGTGGACCGTTTCGTTCTCGAGCGCGTGCTCGTACAGCGGCGAGAAGTGCACGCCGTAGAGCGTAACGATCAGGAACCCGAGCCCGAAGAGCGGATGGCCGATCGCCCGCATCGGAGCGCTGCGCAGGACGCGCGCCAGGCGTGACGCGCCCGGCGCGGGCAAGGCGGCCAGCGCCAAGCGCACCGGCGCGCCGATCAGCAGCAGCGGGGCGGCGACCGAGATGATCACGAGATGCTGCGCCATGTGCCAGCTCAACGAGGCGTCGGAGAGCGCATCGACCGGTCCGAGCAGCACCGCCGCGAGCGCGATCTCGCCCGCCGCGAAGGCGAGCGGCGCGAAGCGCGGGAACGGCCGGCGCGCGCGCGCGACGCGGACCAGACCCCACGCGTAGAGCGCGGCACCGATCGCCAGCGCCGGCACGACCGTCATGCGGGCTGAGGCTCCTCTTCCTCGAAGCCGCCCGCCGCGTTGCGCACCAGCGTCGTCGCGTCGCTCGAAACGCTCGCGCTCTCGCGGATGCGCTCGCGTATCTGCCGGGCGACGTTCGCCGCCAGGATGCCGGTGAGGATCGGCCCCACCAGCAGCAGCACGCGGTACACCCACACCAGCGTTTCCAGGCGGAGGTGCAGCGCGGTGGAGGTCTGGTCGTCGGCGGCGGCCAGCGTGAGCAGCACGCCCTCGAAGATGAGCGCCGCGCCGACGCCGACGCGCAGCGGAACCTGCGTCGGCGCCTCGAGCACGTCGTGGCTCGCGGTGTCGCGCGTGATGCGCGCCTCGATGAACGGCCACAGCAGCAAGAACGTGAACGCCGCGACCGGCAGGACGAGGCCCGGCCAGAACACGGGCGGGATCGGGTGACCGAAGATGACGATCTCGGTCGACGGCCCCAGCCGCAGCGCGCCTTCGAGGAACGCGGTGTACCAATCGGGGACGGCCCCGTTGGTCGCCAGCCAGGGGTGGTACGGCCCGTACGCTTCGATCGGGTTGATCTCGAAGAAGCTCGCGAGCAGCGCGAGCACGGCGGCCGTCGCCCCCATCACCGCCAGCGTTCGCAGCGCGTAGTCGGGCCAGAAGCGGCGCCCGACGACGACCTCCGGCCGGCGCACGAACTGCGTGTGCTTCTGATACACGACCATGCCGAGATGCGCCGCGAGCAGACCGCCGATGGCGACTGGGAGATAGTACACGTGCAGCGTGTAGAGGTGGTTGGTCAGCAGCGGTCCGGGATAGGTGGGGCCGCCGTTCAGCACCGAGGCCGCCCAGCGCCCGATGAACGGGACGGAGAGCGCGACGCTGTCGGCGATGCGCAGGCCTGTCCCCGAGAGGCTGTCGTTCGGCAGCGAATATCCGGTGAAGCCGGTGAACGACGCCAGCGCGAGCATGTTGAGGCCGACGATCCAGTTCAGCTCGCGCGGCTTGCGGAACGCGCCGGTGAAAAAGATGCGACCCAAGTGCACCAGGATCGCGGCCAAGAAGCACACGGCCGACCAATGGTGGACCTGCCGGATCACGTAGCCGATCGGATGACTCCGGTCGGCGAGCTCGAGCGCCGATCCGTACGCGTTCGCCGGCGAGGGATCGAACGCGAAGGTCAGCCAGATGCCGGTGCCGACGAGGGCCAGAAAGAAATACAGCGCGAACTCGCCGAGATAGAACGACCAGTGATCGGGATAGATCTTGGCGAGCATGGTGCGCGCGCCGGCGTTCGTCCCGAGCCGTTCGTCGAGCCACGCGACGGTGCGCCGGACGATCACGCGCGGCGATCCCAGTCATCGGGGCCGACCGGCGCGTCGAAGTCGCCCGCGGCGATGAGGTAGCCGTCAGCGTCGACCGTGAGCGCGAGCCGCGGCAGCGGCCGCGGCGCCGGTCCGGAGATGTTTTTCGCCCCGTCGAGCACGTCGAAGCGCGACTGGTGACAGGGACAGTACAGCTCGTGCGCGGCCGCCCGGTACAGCGCGACCGGGCAGCCCGCGTGCGTGCAGATCTTCGAGTACGCGAGGTAGCCGTCGGCCGCGCCGCGCACCGCTTGTTCGAGATCGGGCGAGATGCGGATCAGCACCGCGGGCGCGTCGGGAAGATCGACGCCGTTCTGCGGAAAGACCGTTTCGATCCCGCCGCTCACCAGGCGGTCGCGCGAGACCGGACGGTTCTGGTCGTCGACGAGACGTACGCCGGCTCGCCAGCCGGACACGATGCGCCGCCCCGGTTTGCGCGCGAGCGAGACCAGCGGAACGAAGCCCAGCACCCCGAGCGCGCCCGCGGCGGCAAGCCACATCGTGCCGAACACCCCGCGCGACACGGCTTCGCCCGGCACGGGCGAGACGACGCTCGGGCCGCGCGCGTGACGCGGCTCTTCGAGCTCGTCGGATGCGTGGAGCGCGAACGCGGCCGATGCCGCGGCGCCCGCGAAGCCGATGAACGTCAGCGCCAAGGCGCCGGCGAACACGCCCGGCGCCGCGCCCAGCGCGGCGGCGACCGTCGCGCCCAGCGCGGCGGCGACGGTCAGCGCGAGGAACGCGGCCGTTCTCATCGGACCAGGAAGATCGTCGCGTACAGCGCGAGCCAGACGACGAAGACGAAGTGCCAGTAGTAGGCGACGGCTTCCACGCCCGCGCGGTGCGCGCGGGTGAACGCCGGCGTGCGGAGGAAGATCGCGGTGGCCGCGAGCAGGACGACCCCGGCGGCGACGTGCGCGAAGTGCGTCCCGGTCAGCACGTAGTACACGGTGGCGTACGCGCTGTCCGCGATGTGGAAGTTCGCGCTCGACCAGTCGTTCCACTCGAGGGCGAGGAACAGCAGCGCCGCCACGATCGTCAGCACCACCATCGCGCGAGCCAGGAGGCGCTTCCCCTGCATCGCGCCGGCTTGGGCGATCGCCATGGTGACGCTCCCGAACGCCAGCAGCGCCGTTCCGATCGCCATCCCGGTGACGTCGAGCTCCGCGCCGGCGGGCGGCCACGGCGTGGTCGCGCCGCGCAGAGAGTAATACGCGGCGAGCAGCGCCGCGAACACCATCGACTCCGAAGCGAGGAAGACCACGGTTCCGAAGACGAGCGGGTGGGCCCGGATCGCAACGGATTGCATGACCACACCCTACCCCCGTGGGGTACGCATTAACATGGGTAGCATGAGGGCGTGCCGGGTCAGACATGGCCGGCGATCAGCAGCATGCAATCGGCTGCGCTCGCCGACGACTGGCGGATCTTCACCTACGCCGCCCTCGCCGTCGCGGCGCTGGTGTGGGCGCTCATCCTGATCGCCGCGTTCCGCTTCCGAAACACCCGCAGCAACCCCGCCGCACGCTCGCAGAAAGCATCGAACCCGCCGCTCGAGATCGCCTGGACGGTCGCGCCGCTGCTGCTCGTGATCGGGCTCTTCCTCGCCACCGCGCACATCGAGACGCAGGTCGAGGCGCGCACCGCGGCGCCCGCGGTCGAGATCGCCGTCGACGCCTATCGCTGGGGCTGGACCTTCCGCTACAAGAACGGGCCGGTGGTCGGCGGCAGCTCGAGCAATCCGCCCCAGATGGTGCTGCCTCTCGGAGAAACCGCCTCGCTCCAGGTAACCTCGAGCGACGTCGTCCACTCGTTCTGGATACCCGACATGCTCTTCAAGCGCGACGCCGTCCCCGGGCGCGTCAGCGGGTTCGACCTGACGCCCTCGAAGACGGGGACGTTTCTCGGGCGCTGCAGCCAGTTCTGCGGCCTCGACCACACGCTCATGACCTTCACCGTGCGCGTCGTCTCGCCCGACGAATACCGGCGCTGGCTGCGCTACGAGGCCACCCAGTGACGACCGCCGCCCCGCGCGTGACCGCTCCGGAGCGCCACGACCTGCTCGCCTGGATGACGACCACCGACCACAAGCGCGTCGGCATCCTCTACATGGGGACGACGCTGCTGTTCATGGCGGTCGCCGGGATCCTCGCGACCGCGATCCGCACGCAGCTCGCCGAGCCGGGCTCGACGCTGATCGGACCGCACGCCTTCGCACAGCTTTTCACGCTCCACGGCACCGCGATGATCTTCCTGGTCATCGCACCGTTCGGGCTCGGGCTGGCGAACTACCTGATCCCGCTGCAGGTCGGCGCCCCCGACATGGCGTTCCCGCGGCTGAACGCGACGTCGTACTGGATGTTCCTGATGGGCGGGCTGATCGTGTTCGCCGGCGCGGCAACCAACGAAGGCGCCGCCGCGGCCGGTTGGACGTCGTACGCGCCGCTCTCGGAGATCGCGGTCTCGACCGGCCTCGGCGAAGACTTCTGGATCATCGGCCTCGCGATGGTCTCCGTGGCGTCGATCATGACGGCGATCAACTTCGTCACGACCGCCTTCATCTATCGCGCGCCCGGGATGACGATGTGGCGGCTGCCGATCTTCACCTGGGAGATGATCGCGACCTCACTGCTGGTCTTCATGGCGTTTCCGTCGCTGACGGCGACGCTGCTGCTCCTCTTCGTCGACCGGCACCTCGGCGGGCACGCGTTCGATCCGGCGTTCGGCGGCAGCGCGATCCTCTACCAGCACCTGTTCTGGTTCTTCGGCCACCCCGAAGTCTACGTGCTGATCCTGCCGTACTTCGGCATCGTCAGCGAGGTGATCTCCACGTTCTCGGGCCGCCCGATGTTCGGATACACGGGGATGGTCCTCTCGGCCTTCGCGATCGCCGGTCTCTCGATGGGCGTCTGGGCCCACCACATGTTCACCACGGGGGCGGTCAACAACCCGTTCTTCAGCTTCGTGTCGTTTCTGATCGCCGTCCCGACGGGGATCAAGTTCTTCAACTGGATCTGCACGATGTGGGGCGGCTCGATCCGCTACACCACGGCGATGCTCTACGCCGTCGGTTTTCTGATGAACTTCCTGCTCGGCGGGGTGACGGGCGTGATGGTCGCTTCCCCGTCGCTCGACTTCCAGGCGCACGACTCGTACTTCGTCGTCGCCCACTTCCATTATGCGATCGGCGGCGGCAGCTTCTTCGCGCTCTTCGCGGCGCTCTACTACTGGTGGCCGAAGGTCTACGGCTGGCGGCTCGACGAGCGACTCGGGAAGATCGGCTTCTGGCTCACCTTCGTCGGCTTCAACGTCACGTTCTTGCCGATGTTCTTCATGGGCATCGTCGGCATGCCGCGCCGCACCTTCACCTACGGGGCCGGCGGCGCGCTCCCGCTGCTCAACCAGATCGCGACGGCCGGTGCGTACCTGCTGCTGCTGGCCGGCATCCTGTTCGTGGCCAACGTCATCGTGTCGGCGCGCCGGCGCGAACCGGCCGGCGACAATCCGTGGCACGCCTACACGCTGGAATGGGCGACCTCCTCGCCCCCGCCCGAGCACAACTTCCACGCCCTCCCGCAGATCCGCTCGGAACGGCCGCTGTGGGACGAGGAGCGGCTCGCGAACGCGGAGGCGACGTGAAGATCGGACGCACGCTGTTCATCTCGTCGGCGATCTTCTCGAGCGCGATCGCGATCGCGTATTGGTTCATCACGCACGAGCCGGCCGGCACGATGCTGCTGGGCTTCATGGCCGCCGCGCTCGCGGTCGTGACGTTCTACATCATCTTCGCGGAGCGAGACTCCAACCTGTACGCCGACAAGGAGAATGCCACGATGGCGGAGGCGGCCGGCGAACGCGTCGGCACGTACATCGTGCATTCGCCCGCGCCGTTTTGGATCGCGGTCGCGCTCAGCGGCATTTTGCTCGGCTTCGTCGTCGCGCCCGCCGCCGCCGGATTGGGCATCGTCGCGCTCTTCCTGCTGGTCGGAGTCCTCATCGTTCGCAGCCGCTGACGGCGAAGGCTCAGGCGGCGGTTCGCCGTCCTCGCGTACGCCTGCCGCTCGTCAAGCGCGCCGGGTCCGGCGCCGCGGCACGCTGGGCCTTCGGCAGCCGCACCCTCACGTACGTGCCGTAGCCCGGGAGGCGCCGGATGTCGACGTCGTCGGCGAGCGCGGCGACGAGGAAGAGCCCGCGCCCCGACTCCGACCAGATATCCGTCGGAAGCCCGGGCCGGCGCTCGAAGCCCGGCCCCTCGTCCATCACGTGCAACAGCACCCCCGTCTCGTCGGTGGAGAGCGAGAGCCCGAGCGGGCCGGGTGCGTAGCGGACCGCGTTCCCGACCAGCTCGCCGAAGATCAGCTCGCACGCGGGAAGATCGAGCGCGACGCCGGCGCCGGCGAGGGCGCGCAGGAAGTCGCGCTTGATCGCGTAGGCCGCCGCCGAATCGCCGACGTCGAAACGCCATTCGCCCGCGGAGATCCCGAAGCGCAGCGTCAGGATCGCGAGATCGTCGCGGGCGCGCTTGCCGGCGACGACGCGTTCGAGGTACCGCGCCGGATTCGCGGCGTGCAGGACCGTCTCGCCGTTCAGGATCGTGAGGAGCGCCGCTTCGCCGGCGATCGGATCGCGGTCGACCTCGGTCAAACCGTCGGTGTACATCACGAGCAGCGATGCATCCGCGAGCGAGGCGCGTTCCGTCTTGTACTCGGGATCCCGCATCGCACCGAGCGGCACGTCGTAGGCTTCGAGCAGCGTGCAGTCTGCGCTGCCGCGCTTGAGGAGCGCCGGCGGATGCCCCGCCGACACGAACCGGAGCGTTCGCTCCTCGCGGTCGATGACGCCGATGAACGCGCTCGCGAGCGCGTCGTTCTTCTCCATCAGGAGCGCGCGGTTCAGCAGCCGCATCATCTCGCCCGGATCGCCCGAGACGACGGCCGCGAGCCGTACCCACTGGCGGATCTGCACCATCAGGCGCGCCGCGTCGAGCCCTTTCCCCGTCACGTCGCCGACCGTCATCACGATACGGCCGTCGGAAGCCTCGAACGCGTCGTACCAATCGCCGCCGAGCGCGCTGCCGTCCTGCGCCCCGCGGTACAGTGCGTGGAAGTGCAGCCGTTCGCGCTGCAGCGGCTCGTCGTTCAAGAACGCGCGCTGCAGCATGTCGGCGACGTGCTGCTCCCGCAAGAACTGTTTCGCGTTGGCGACCGCGAGGCCGGCGCGCCGGCCCAGCTCTTCGGCGGCCCACACGTCCTGCGTGTCGAAGGGCTCGCTCTCGATCGTCCGCACGAAGGTCAGCGCGCCCACGATGTCGGTCTGCGCCGCCATCGGGACGACGATCTTCGAGTGGTACCCCATTCGCCGCATGAACGCTTCGTGCTCGTCGGAGGCGGCGTGTTCGAGGATCGTCGGCTCGTCGAAGACGGGGACGAAGAACGAGCGGCCGGACTGTGCGACGCGCCGGGCCGGATGGGCGCGTCGCACCTCCGTCTGCAGCAGCGGCGTCACCATCGCCTTGAGCGAGGCTTCGAGCTGGGCGTCGCGATGAGCACCGACGCTGACGTAGAGACGGCCCGACGCGTCGTCGACGAGATCGATCAAGCACAGCTCGGCGAAGGACTCAACGGCCATCCGCGCGACGTTCGAAAGCGTTTGCTCGAGATCGAGCGACTGGTGGAACAGCTCTCCGGCACGCACGAGCAACGCGAGGCGCTGCTGCGTCTTGTCGGGCCACGTGCTCGCGGGCGAAGCGGGAGTCGGGTACACCTTTCGCTCGACGTGCGCGGGCGACTCCGCCGAACCCTGCCTACCCGGCCGAGCCGGCCGTCAGGAGGAGCTTCCCCGCCGTCTCGCGCGCCTCGAGCGCACGATGCGCCTCCGCCGCCTCGGTCAGCGCGTAGCGCGCGCCGATGCGGACGCGCAGCGCACCGGCGCGAACGGCGTCGAACAGATCGTTCGCGCGGCCGAGCAGCTCGGCGCGCTCACGCTTGTAGTCGGTGAGCGTCGGCCGCGTCACGTACAGCGAACCGGCGGCGCCGAGCCGCTGGACGTCGAGCGGCGGAACGGGACCGCTCGACGTGCCGTAGAGCACCAGCATCCCGCGCCTGCGCAGCACCGACATGCTGCGCCCCCATGTGTCGCGGCCGACCGCGTCGTAGGCGACGGCGACCCCGCCGCCGCCGGTGAGCCGCATGACCTCCGGCGCGAAATCGGTCGTGCGGTAGTCGATCCCCTCGTCGGCGCCGTCGCCGAGCGCGAGCGCCACTTTCTCGGGTCCCCCGGCGGTTGCGATCACGCGTGCGCCGCGGCGCTTCGCGAGCTGCACCAGCAGCGCGCCGACGCCGCCGGCGGCCGCGTGCACCAGGACGGTGTCGCCGGCCTGCACGGCGTAGGTCGACGCGCACAGATACTGCGCGGTAAGCCCCTGCAGCATCAGCGCGCACGCCGTCGCGTCGTCGACGTCGTCGGGGATCGGAACGATCTCCGAGAACGGGACACGGTTCACCTCGGCGTATCCGCCGAGCCACGGTGTCTCGGAGTATCCCACGCGGTCGCCGACCGCGACGCCGGCGACGCCCGCGCCCAGCGCGACGATGGTGCCGGCGCCTTCGCGCCCGGGGACGAACGGCAGTTCGCGCTCGATCGCGCCGCGACGAAACGCGGTGTCGATGTAGTTGACGCCGGCGAACGTCTGTCGCACGAGCACTTCGCCTGGGCCGGGAAGCGGCTCGTCGATCTGGGCCGGCCGAAGAACCTCCGGTCCGCCGGTCTGCGCGATGCGAATCGCCTGCACCGTTGCGGTGTGCCGCGCCGCGCCGCGAACTCCTCGCGGCGGGCGCCGGAGCGTCATCGCGCGGCCGCGCTCAGCGTCCGCTCGCCTTTCCCTCCGAATCGTGCCGTCGGCGCGCTTCGATCTCGGCGACCCGGCGCTCGACCTCGGGGATCCCGTCGGCGACCCGCCGCTCGACCTCGGGGATCCGTCCGGCCGGCGAGCTTTCTTCGCCGAACGCGAGCACGCCGGCGTCGACATCGAGGATGTGCGCGAGCCGCAGCCCGACCGCGAAGGAGGCGGACTTGCTCTCGCCGCTCTCGAGCTGCCGAATCGCGCTCTCCGTGACACCGACGAGCTTCGCCACGGCAGGGATGGTCAGCGCGCGCGCGCGCCGCAATCGTCGTAGCCGCTCCCCGAAGCTCTCCACGATGCTTCGGACTTCTCGCCGAGCGTGGCGTGGTTTCCTCGCGCAACGGTACAGATCGGTGCAATGTCGCGACGTATGCCAAAGCGGATAGGTCGATTTTCCCCACGTCGCGCCGCAAGCATACTGTTGATTTTCCCCGCCATACGTGATACAAGTTTCGCGATGGCTGCGCGCGCCCCGGTTTGACCGAACTCGCGCCTTCCACACCGGGCGCGGGTGCACGGTTTCGGGACACTACGCTGCTGTCACTCGTCCGTGTCTTTCGCCTCCGGCGATCGGCACGAACGGGGAACGCCGCCGTACCACCTCGCGAGCCCCCGAGGCTCGCCGACACCCCGGGGATGGTGCGGCGGCGATACCCCCGCCTTCGCGGCCCCGTCCGGCGCACAGCGCCCCGGCGGCGCCTCGTGGTGCGCGCCGCTCAGGCGGTCAGGACGAGACCGATCGCCGCCGCCGCCATGAGCACGATGGTCGCCAGCATCACGAGGTTCGAGCCGCGGCCGTTCTTCCAGCGGCCCATCAGGTCGCGCCGATTCGCCGTCACGGCGATGCCGATCAGCAGCGGAACGGCGACGAACCCGTTCACGACCGCCGACCAGAAGAGCGCCCACACCGCGTCGAGGTGCAGCAGATCGGCCACCACGCCGAGCGCGATCCCGAGCGCGATGACGCCGTAGAACAGCGGCGCGGACTTCGGCCGCGCGCTGAGATTGCCGCGGAACGCAAAGCCGTCGGCGAGCGCGTACGCCGACGATCCGGCGAGCACCGGAACCGCGAGCAGCCCCGCGCCGACGACGCCGAACGCGAAGAGGAGCTCGGCGAATTTTCCCGCCAGCGGCCGCAGCGCGCGCGCCGCGTCGGCGACGGTGACGATCTGCAGGTGATGCGCGTGCAGCGTCGCGGCGCTGGCGAGGACGATGAACCACGCGACCAGGTTCGAGTAGAGCATCCCGGTCGTCACATCCGCCCGGGCGCTGCGGATCTCGTCCTTCGTCGCGCCGCGCCGCTTCGCCACGGTCGGCCGTCCCTTGGCGCGCTCTTCCTCAACTTCGAGCGCGGCCTGCCAGACGAAGAGGTACGGTGTGATCGTCGTGCCGAGAAACCCGACGAATGTCGCCATCCAGCTCCGCTGGAGGTGGACCTCGGGGATCAGCGTGTGGCGCAGCGCGTCGAGCCAGTCGACCCGCACGATGAACGCGGTCACGATGTAGGCGAGCAGCGAGAGGCAGAGCCACTTCACGATCGAGGCGAAGGTGCGGTACGACGCGTAGACCTCGACGGCGATCAGCAGCGCGCCGAAGAGCACCGCCCAGAGCTCGGCGTGCACGGGCGTAACGAGCGCCGCGGCCGACGACATCCCGGTCACGTCGGCGGCGATGTTGAGCGTGTTCGCCGCCACGACCAGCAGGACGAGGCTGAGGAGCAGCCAGCGGGGCATCACGCGGCGCATCGCGGCGATCAGCCCGGTCCCGCCGACCATCCCGATCCGCGCGCAGGTCTCCTGGACGACGATCATGAGCGGCGTCGTCAGAAGCGCGACCCAGAGCAGACCGTAGCCGAGGCTCGAGCCGGCGATCGCGTATGTCGCGATCCCCGAGGGGTCGTCGTCCGAAGCTCCGGTGATCACACCGGGGCCGACGCTGCGCGCGCACCAGACGGCTCCGGAGCGGCAGCGCGCTAAGAACGTTTCGGAGGCGCGCTGCGGTCGCAATCTCCCTGGGTCGACGTCCTCGGCCATCGCCTGCTACTCTACCCGTTTCGCAGGCGAGGCGCGGTCCGCGCGGCGCCGGAGCGCCGCGCGGCCCACACGCCGAGCGCTCTTACCTCAACGTTCCGAGCGGGAGCGCCTCGCGGCACCACTGGCTGTTCACCACGACCGCGCCTCCGGCGTAGAAGGCGAGCAGCGCCGCCGCGCACAGGAACCAGCCACCGATGTGCCCGACGACGGGTGCGGCACCGACGTTGCTCGCCGCGACGAGCGCGTAGCCGGGGATCAGCGCGAGCACGGTCAGCATGTACACGACGTTCGTTCGCAGGGCGGCGATCGTCAGCGCGAGGGCGATGTAGGCCAGGCAAAAGAGCCCCATCCCGAGCATGGTGTTCTCGTTCGGGCCGGTGGCGATGATGCCGGCATGCTGCATCCAGAGAAAGGTGCCGACGATGATGTTGCCCATCCCGAACGAGCCGAACGCCGTCGCCGCGAACGTGCTGCCGCGCGCGAGCGCGAAGAGGCTCCCGATGAACTGACCGACACCGGCAAACCACAGCAGCGCGGGAACGACCGCGATCGCCGCGGACATCGGCCACTCGCCGGTCAGCAGCATCGAGATCAGAAACGTGCCGACCGCAAACCCGAAGAGCGCGAGCGGCGCGGGATCCCCGATCACGGCTTGATGCTGCGCTTCGAGTCCCCGCAGGTGCGGCATCGGCCGATCGGTTTCGACCATCCCCGCATTCGTCCAAAGCGCCATCAGGTGTCCGTCGCTGCCGGGCCTCCCCTCGGCCGTCGCCGCCGGCGCCACGTGTCGTCCAGAATCCACTTGTTCGTCCCTCCCTGGTCTTGAATATACCCCTCCCAGGGAGGGGTTAAAGACGTCAGGGCGGGTAAATAAAATTCCTCCGCAGGAGAGGTCGCATGTACGTGAGCTGGGTCGCACTCCATCGCCTACTCGGAAGTCCAACCGTCCATACCAGCGAAACCAAGCATCGGCGACGCGAGCTGCTCCGGTGGACGTGCGGATGCCGCGCCACGCTCGAAACGCTGCGATTCTACGATGTGACGCCGTGCGCGGCGCACGCGGATGCCGCCCGCGTCGCATCGCTCGTCGTCATCGCGGCGCGCTAACCGTCTCGCGGATCGTCCGCCCGTTCGCGCAACGCACGTTCGAGCGCGGCGAGTAAGCGTTTGCGCTTCTCCGGCAGCGCGGCGGCCGCATACGCCTCGAAGTCGTCTCCGAGCAGCCACCGGAGCCAGCTGAGCTTCAGCGCGCGCGCTTCGGGCGACATTCGTTCGTCGACCCCGGGCTGTGCCCGCAGCCGTGCGTCAATCTTTCGGGCGGTCAGCAGCCGATGCACGGTGAACTCGCACGACGGACGGGAGTAGACGTTGTGCCGGCCGCGCCGGCCGATTCGTGGTCGCCGCTCGCGCTCGATGAAGCCGTGATCGACGAGCACCCGCAGCGCCGCGAAGACGACGGCGGGGCTGGACAGACCGAGGTCGGCGCAGATCTCTTTCGTCGTCGGATACCAGCCCGACGGATTGCTTCCCATGAGCATCGAGAGATACAGGTACAGCGAGACCTGCCGCGCCGTCAGGACGTGAAAGAGAAAGCCACTCCACCAGGCGGGAAGCTCGGTGAACGGCGCGCAGTCGTCGCTGAGCTGTCCCGGGGTGATTCGGATGGTCGAAATGGCGATGCTCTCACAAGGATCGGCGCGCGTCGAACTCTGCAGTCGGGCTCGTCATCACGCCTTACTACTTTGCGGCGTCCGAATCCCCGGGCCGCGCCGCCCACTCAGTAGTCATTTTCCAGAGATATTTCCCAGCGATGCTGAGGCGCGAATTCGTCCTGAAAATGACCAGTTTCAGGGCGTCGCGACCCGCGGTACATATCTCGTGCGCGGCGCGCACGCTCCCCGGACCTCGTGGCCCTGGGTCGCCGGGTCCTCGGGCCGTGCCGCCGCAGTCCGGGGAGGGTTTGTGTTCCTGCCTTCGATCGTGCCGCTTCGCGCTCGGCCCAGTCGCGACGAGTTCGGCCCCGCGTGATCCCGAACGTCTCGCCGCGCGCTCTCTTGCCGATCGACGTTCTCGAGATCATCCTCGGTCCGGGCCGCTTCGGTATTTCGGCCGACGACGGCCCGGCACGGCGCTCGGTTCGCTGGGGGTGCGGCTGCGCGGCGGAGGAGGTGCGCCGGGCCGCGTTCGCCGTCACGCCGTGCGAAACTCATCGAGATGATTTCGACGCAGGGCCGGCGACGGAACGCGATTGACGCGGGCGCCCATGCGGTACCTTAACCGCGGCGCCCAAGCCACGGCGAAATCGCTCGGAGGACCCAGACGCTGGCCACGCACTCGGAGCAGCCCTCGCAGTCCGACAAGCTTCTGCTCGAGGAGCGGAGCAAGAATCTCCGCCAACTGCTCGCCCGTGCGACCCGCACGCTGAACGGCCTCCTCACCGCCGAGCTCGAGCGGCGCGGGCACGACGACGTTCGGCTCAGCCACAGCACGCTGCTGACCGCGATCGACATGGAAGGTTCCCGGCTGACGACGCTCGCCGAGCGCACGGGCCTGACGAAACAGGCGGTCACGGTGCTGGCCCAGGAGCTCGAAGAGCGCGGCTACGTGACGCGCCGCGCCGATCCCGACGACGCCCGCTCGCGCATCGTGTCCTTCACGAAGAAAGGCGTGCGCTTGATGTTCGATTCCTTCGGCGTGGTCGAAGACATCGAGCGGCGCTTCGGCAATATCTTGGGCGAACAGACCATGGACGAGCTGCGACGCGGCCTAGCCGCGTTCATCGGCGCGAACGAGGTCAAGTAGCGGCGCGCTGCTGCTGCACGACGTACTTCGGATCGTTCGCCGACTGCTTTCCGGCGTCGAGCACGGCGAACCGTTCGCACACGCCCGCGGCGGCGACGAGCACGGCCGCGACGCCGTTCGCGAGGCGGCTCGTGCGACCGGCGAGCGCGAGCGCGACGCCGGAGAGCGCAAGCACCGACGAGGCCCGCTTGAACTGTCCCGCTTTGCCTCGCGCGTACGGCTCGCCCAGCGTGCCGAGACGCTTCTCCATTCGGCGTGCCGTGAGTCCCATCGCGAGCGCGCCGCCGATCATCATCCGGCGCGCCGAACGGATCTGCGCGGGCGGCGCGAACAAGGTCGCGCAGGCGCCCGCGCCCGCGATACCGCTGGCGGCGAAGACGAACGGCAGCTCGCCGGACGATTCGTGCCAGACGGGCGTCGCCGTGTTCACGACCAGCACTGCCGTGTAGGTCGTCAGGACGGGGCCGAGGAGGGCCGCCGCCGCGTCGCACGCGCGCGCGAGCGGCGGCGAGCCGAGGAACTCGTCGGCGACCAGCGAGCCGACGACGGCGCCGCCGAGCGCGGTGAGCACCCACGATCCGACGCTCATCGGCGAGGTCGGCTTGAACACGCGCAGCATGTTCAGGAAGCGGTGACGGACGCCGAGATCGAGGATCAGCAGCACCGGCGACGCCGCGATCCCGCCGAAGGCGACCCAGCGCTGCACCTCGGCGAGCTCGCGCTCGCCGCGCAGCCGCGCGACGAACCCGTGCACGCACGCGGCGCCGGTCGTCCCGCCGATCCAGAAATACCACGGGATGTAGGGCGTCCAGACGTGCGGCTTGACGATCGGCCGCCCGTAGTAGCTGTCCGGCGGCGACGCGTTCGCGCCGCCGGCCTGCGCCGATGCGTCGGTGCGCGAGAGCGTGTTCACGCGCGCGATCCGATGCTGCACGCGACGACCGTGCCGACGAGCGCCGCCATCGCGAGCGCGGCGTGCTTCCACATCTTCGGGAGCTCGCGCGTGGTGTCGAACGGGGCCGGCGGAAGCCCGTAGACCTCCGGCCGGTCGAGCAGCAGGAAGAACGCGCCCGCGCCGCCGATCCCGCCGTTCGCGTCGCGCAGGTACAGGCTCGCGTCGGTGAAGCGCCCGTCGGCCTGGACGCGCGCGAGGCGCTCGTCGGCGCGGGTCCGCAGCTCCGCGAGGTCGCCGTACTGAATCGACTCGGTGGGACACGCCTTGGCGCACGCCGGCGTCTCGCCGTCCTTGAGCCGGTCGTAGCACAGCGTGCACTTGCCGACGTGGCCGTCGGTCTCGCGCTTGTCGATGACGCCGAAGGGACACGCGGGGACGCAGTAGCCGCAGCCGTTGCAGACGTCTTGCTGGACGATGACCGTGCCGAACTCCGTGCGCACGAGCGCGCCGGTCGGACAGACGTCGAGGCACGCGGCGTGCGTGCAGTGCTTGCAGACGTCCGACTCCATCAGCCAGCGGCTCTTCTCCGGCTGTTCGACGAACGCGACGTGCCGCCACGTCGTCCCGTTCAGCTCGCCCGTGTTGTCGTAGGACTGCGCGGTGAACGCGTAGCCGTCGGCGGGGAGCCCATTCCACTCCTTGCACGCGACCTCGCAGGCTTTGCAGCCGATGCACAGCGTCGTGTCGGTGAAGAATCCTTTGCGCGGCTGCGCGCGCTCGCCGTACGTCGCCGTCTCGGCGCCGGCCGCGGTGGACTCGAACAGCTCCATCATTCCTCCAGCGGCAAGCCGGCGCGCGCGCGGTACCCGTTCACCAGCTCGCGCAGCGCGGCGCCGCGCGGGCGCCGTCCCGCGCGGACGTCGCAGGTGAGCGCCTTCGTCTCCTGGATGTGCACGTTCGGATCGGCGCTGATCCCGACGAGGTCGTTGACGGCATCGCCGGTCACGATCCCCTTCTGTCCCCAGTGATACGGCAGCCCGACGACCTTCGTCGGGCGCCCGCCGATCACGTAGTCGGGGACGCGCTCGGTGACGAGGACGCGCGCCTCGATCGCCGAGCGTGCGGTGATCACGGTCGCCCAGCAGCCGTTCTCCAGCCCGCGCTCGGCGGCGAGCGCGGGACTCACCTCGACGAACATCTCCGGCTGCAGCTCCGAGAGGTGCGGGACGCTGCGCGACATCCCGCCTGCGGTGTGGTGCTCGGTGAGGCGATACGTCGTTCCCACGTACGGGAACACCTCGCCGCCGGGCAGCCCGTCCGACGGGTGCATCGGATTGTTCGCGCTCGGCCACTGCTCGCGCACGGGGTTCGCCTGCTGCGCGTAGAGCGCGTTGAGCACCGGCGACTCCTCCGGCTCGTAGTGCGCGGGGAACGGTCCGTCGACGAGTCCGTCGGGCGCGAACAGCCAGGCCTTGCCGTCGCCCTGCATGATGAACGGTGAGACGCCGTCCGTGGCGTGCTCGCCGACCGCGCCGTCGGGCGGGACGTAGTCGGGCCGCTTCGTCTTCTCGAAGTCGGGGACGTCCTCGCCGGTCCACTCGCCCTTGGCCTCGTCCCACCAGACGTACTTCTTGCGCTCGCTCCACGGCTTCCCCGACGGGTCGGCCGAGGCGCGGTTGTACAGGAGCCTGCGGTTCGCCGGCCAGGCCCAGCCCCAGTCGGGCGCGACCCAGCTCTGCTCGCGGCCCGGCTTGCGCCGCAGCGTCTGATTCTGCTCGTCCTTGAAGCAGCCGCAGTAGATCCAGCAGCCGCAGGCGGTCGAGCCGTCGGCTTTGAGCTTGGTGTACGCGTCGAGCGCCTTGCCGTCGGCGCCCCAGCCGTTGATCTCGCGCAGCACCGCCTGCGCGTCTGGCTCCGCGATCGCGCCTGTCGTCGGATACTCCCAGGTGAGATCGAGCACCGCGCGGTCCTTCGTATCGGTCGAGCGCGCCAGCTTCTCTTTGATCCTTCGCCCCAGATGATAGTAGAACCACAGCTCGGAGCGGCAGTCGCCTTCGGGCTCGACGGCTTGGTGATGCCACTGCAGCAGCCGCTGGGTGTTGGTGAACGAGCCGCTTTTCTGCAGATGGTCGGCGGCGGGGAGAAAGAAGATCTCGGTCTTGATCTTCTCGGTCTCCAGCGCGCCGCTCTCGATCTCCGGCGAGTCGTACCAGAACGCCGCCGACTCGATCTCGACGAAATCGCGCACCACGAGCCAGTCGAGGTTCGCCATCGCGCGGCGCTGGAGCGGGCCGTTCGCCGAACCGACCGCCGGGTTTTCACCGACGCAGAAGAACCCTTTCACGTTCCCCTCGAGCATCCCCATCGTCATCGGATAGGTCGAATGATCGCCGGTGACGCGCGGCAGGTGCTGATAGCAGTACTCGTTCGCCGCGGTGGCGTGCTCACCGTACCACGCTTTGAGCAGACTGATCAGATACGCGTCGGTATGGTGCCAGAAGCCGCCCTTCGCGGTCGTCTCCTCGAGATATTTCGCGAGGTCGACGCTCTCCGACTCGGGCATCGTGAGGTAGCCGGGAAGCAGCTCGTAGAGCGTCGGAATGTCGGTCGAGCCTTGGATCGAAGCATGGCCGCGCAGCGCGAGGATCCCGCCGCCCGGGCGCCCGATGTTGCCGAGCAGCATCTGCAGGATCGACGCGGCGCGGATGTACTGCACGCCGACCGTGTGGTGCGTCCAGCCGACGGCGTACGCGATCGCCGAGGTGTGCTCGCGACCGGAGGACTCGCACAGCGTCTTGGCGACCGAAAGGAAGGCTTCGCGCGGGGTCCCGCAGATCTGCTCCACCATCTCCGGCGTGTAACGCGCGTAGTGGTTCTTGAGGAGTTGGAAGACGCAGCGCGGGTGCTGCAGCGTCATATCGAAATGCGGCGGCTCGCCGTGGATCAGCGGCTGGTGCAACGCCTTCTCGCTGGTGTCGCCGGGATGCGTGACCTGCTTCCCGCCGCTGACCGCCGAGCCCATGCGGCGGCCGGCCGACCCGTGCATCGCCATCTCCTGGTACTGCCACGAGGCGAGATCGTACTGATCGGTCGCCGGCTCGAATCCGGAGAAGACGCCGTCCAAGTCGTCGGTGTCGCGGAAGCGCGGATCGATGATCACCGGCGCGTTCGTGTACTGCTTGACGTACTCGTCGAACCACAGCCCGTTTTCGAGGATGTAGTGGATCAGGCCGCCGAGGAACGCGATGTCGCTCCCGGGGCGAATCTTCACGTGCTTCGTCGCAGCCGCGCTCGTGCGCGTGAAGCGCGGGTCGACGTGAATGACGTGCGCACCGCGCTCGCGCGCCTCCATCACCCATTGGAACCCGACCGGATGGTTCTCGGCCATGTTCGAGCCCATGATGAGGATGCAGTCGCTGTTCTGCAGATCCTGCTGGAACGTCGTAGCCCCGCCGCGGCCGAAGGAGGTGCCCAGACCGGGCACCGTCGAGCTATGTCAAAGGCGCGCCTGATTCTCGACCTGCACCACGCCGAGCGCGGTGTACAGCTTCTTCATCAGGTAGTTCTCTTCGTTGTCGAGCGTCGCGCCGCCGAGGCTCGCGATCCCCATCGTGCGGTTCAGCGGCTTGCCCTTCTCGTTCTTCGCCTCCCACGTCGCCTCGCGCGTCGCGATGACGCGGTCGGCGATCATGTCGAGCGCCGTATCGAGATCGAGGCTCTCCCACGCCGCCGCGTGCGGCCGGCGGTACTTCACCCGGTACTCGCGGATCGGGCTCTGCACGAGGCTGCGCGTCGCCGAGCCCTTCGGGCAGAGCCGGCCGCGCGAGATCGGCGAGTCGGGATCGCCCTCGACCTGCACGACCTTTTCGTCCTTCACGAAGACCAGCTGACCGCAGCCGACCGCGCAGAACGGACACACCGAGCGCACGACGCGATCGGCCGTCTGCGTGCGCGGCGCGAGCGAGGCGGTGACGCTGGACTGCGCGGCGTCGGCGAGCGCGAGTTTGTCGGGTCCGCGCAGCTGCCGGGCGAGCGGAAGAGGACGTGTCGCGCGCGGATCGGCCATCGTTCGGCGAATACCCCTCCGGGTGAGGGCTCAATCCGGGTTCGGAAGGGGCGATCGGCTGCGTCTTTGCTCGGCCTATGTCTCGGTCGCTTCGGGGTCGACGTCGACGCGCGGGGACTGCGTGAGGCCGGGGCGGATCTCGGCGTTCGTGATCTCCTCGTCGGGAAAGAAGCGCACGAACACGGCGCGGATCACCCCGGCGAGCGGAACGGCGATCAGGAGTCCGAGCAGGCCGAGCACGTGCGCGCCGATCAGCAGCGCGAAGATCACGGCGAGCGGCGACACCTTCGTCGTGCTGCCGACGATGCGCGGGCCGAGCAGGTGCGCTTCGATCTGGTTGATCGCGGTGAAAGCGAGCACGACCAGCACCATGTTCGGCCAGCCGTTGGTGAACAGCGCGACCATCGCCGCCGGGATCGCGCCGGCGAACGGACCGATGTACGGCACGACATCCGCGAGCCCGGCCCACGCGCCGATCAGCACCGCGTACGGAACGTGCAGGAGCGCCAGCGCGGCGATCGCCATCACGGCGACGGCGCCCGCGACGATGAGCTGACCGCGCACGAACCCGCCGAGCACGGCGTCGATGTCGGCGAGCACATCCATCGCCAGCGAGCGGTACGCCGGCGCGATCGTCCGCGCGAAGAAGCGCTTCGCCATCGCCGACTCGGCCAGCATGTACAACGAGACGACGGGGATCGCGACGACGAGCGCCGCGATCGTCGCCAGCGAGAGGACGGCCGGCAAGACGCTCGCCGTCAGCGAGAAGCTCAGGCGCTGCACTTCGACCGCCGCCTGCGCGGGGATCTTCGCGACGTAACCGCGGAGCGGCGGCGGCATGTGCGTGATGACCGGGTTGTGCGTCGTCGAGAGATACGACTCGACCGTGCGCTGCATCGCGGGGACGTCGGTGATGAGCTGCTGCAACTGCGTGGTCAGCGGCGGGACGAGCACCCACACGGCGATCACGACGGCTGCGGCGATCGCGGCGTAGACGATCGTCAGCGCCGCCCACAGCGGCAGCCGGGCGTTGAGCCGCCGCACCGCGGGCAGCACGAGATAGGCGGTCAGGATGCCCCCGACGGCGATGACGGTGATGTCGTAGAACTCGACCAGCCAGCCGACGAGCCGCCAGGCGATCAGATAGCCCAGGACGATCGCGCCGAGCAGCTTGAACCAGGCGTCGGCGCGCGAATGCCAGCTCGGCGCCGGGCCGCCGTTCACCCGCTCTCGCGAACCGGCTGCCATGGCACGACCAGCGGCGCGGCGAGCGCGACGGCGGCGAACATCGCACGGGTCGTACCCGAGCGGGGCGCGTCTAACCCCGGCGGCGCGTGCGCGACGGCCGCGCGTCGGTCGCCGGCGGGCCGCCGTGAAAGGCTCAGGTCCGGCGGCGGCCGCGAACGTAGACGCCGCGCGGCGCGGCACGATCGCCGGCGAAGACGTAGCGGTCGACGATCTCGTCGGGCGCGGCGCCGCCCTCGAGAACGACGAAGTCGGCGCGGCGCCCGGGCTCGATCGAGCCGGCCGCGAAACCGCACGCGCGCGCGCCGCCGGCCGCCGCGGCGGCGTACAGCGTCTCGCCGCACGATGCGCCGCTCACCTGCGCCGAGACGATGCGCCGGCGCGTGGCCAGCCGCTGGCCGTACTCGAGCCAGCGCAGCTCCTCGACCGGCGAGAGGGAGACGTTGCTGTCCGAGCCGATGCCGAGCGCGCCCCCGTCGGCGAGATACGGCCCGAGCGGAAAGAATCCGTCGCCCAGATTCGCCTCGGTCGTCGGGCAGAGTCCGGCGACGGCGCCGCTCCGCGCGAGGGCGCTCCGCTCCGCGTCCTCGAGGTGCGTCGCGTGCACGAGGCACCAGCGCGCGCCGACGTCGTGATTCGCCATCAGCCACGCGACGGGACGCGCGCCGAGCGCGGCTTCGACGGCCTCGACTTCGCGCGTCTGCTCGGCGATGTGAAGGTGGATCGGCACGTCGCGCGGCGCGCCGTCGAGCAGCGCGCGCAGCTCGTCGGGCGTCACCGCGCGCAGCGAGTGCGCGCTCGCGCCGACGAGGACGTCCGGATCGTCCGCATACGCCGCGCGGACGATGGCGGCGATCTCGAGCACGTCGTCGACGCCGCTCGCGAAGCGCCGCCGGCGCAGGCCGAGCGGCGCGCCTCCGGGGTCGCCGTGCGCGTACAGCGCGGGGAGAAGACAGATCGCGATCCCGGCGTCGCGCGCCGCTTCGACGAGCGCGCGCGCCGTCGCCGCCTTGTCGGCGTACCACGCGCCGTCCGGATCGCGGTGGAGATAGTGAAACTCCGCCACCGCCGTGTAGCCGGCGGCGAGCATCGAACGGTAGACCGCCGTCGCGATCGTTCGCAGCGAGTCCGGATCGAGCGTCGCGGCGAGGCGGTACATCGCCTCGCGCCAGGACCAGAAGTCGTCGTCCGCCGGGCCGCGCCGTTCGGCGCGCCCCGCCATCGCGCGCTGAAACGCGTGCGAATGGAGGTTCGGCATCCCCGGCAGCAGGGCGCCGTCCACGACATCGTCGGCCCCGTCCGCCGGCACGCCGGCGACCACGTCCTGAACCGTGCCGTCCGGCGCGACGTCGATCGCGACGTCCGGCGCCCAGCCGTCCGGAAGCAGCGCCGCGGAAGCGTGGATGCGCATCCGGCGTCCTACGGCGAGAATCCGAACGCGCCTTCAGCGACGGAGTGAGCCGAAGAGGATCGCAGCGGCCGGCACGCGGGCCGCGTCGCGGCGTGTGCCGAACGCCGCCGCGATGCCGCGCTACGAGACGCTGTGGATCAACGCGAGCCTCGCGACGCTGTCCTCGGGCGCGGCTCCGTACGGCGCGATCCGCGACGGCGCGCTGGGCGCGAACGGCGGCACGATCGCGTTCGCCGGCGCGCGCGCCGATCTCGACGACGCGCCGGAACGGCTCGCCGAGCGCGTCCTCGACGCCGGCGGCCGGTGGATCACGCCGGGGCTCGTCGATCCGCACACGCACGTCGTCTTCGGCGGCGACCGCGTCGCGGACTTCGAACGGCGCCTCGCCGGCGAGAGCTACGTCGCGGCGGCCGAGGGCGGGAGCGGGATCGCGCACACCGTGGCGATGACCCGCGCGGCCGACGAGGCGACGCTGTTCGATGCGGCGGCGGCCCGCGTCCGCGCGATGATCGCGAACGGAACGACGACGCTCGAGATCAAGTCCGGATACGGACTCGACGTCGAGACCGAGCTGCGGATGCTGCGCGTCGCGCGCCGTCTCGGCAGCGAGCTCGGGGTCGAGGTGCGCGTCACCTACCTCGGCGCGCACGTCGTCCCGCCGGAATACGCCGGGCGGCGCGGCGCCTACCTCGACCTCGTGTGCGACGTCATGCTGCCGCGCATCGCGCGCGAGCGGCTTGCCGACGCCGTCGACGTCTTCTGTGATACGATCGCCTTCTCGCCGGCGGAAACGGCCCGTGTCCTCGACGCGGCGCGGCGACACGGCTTCGCCGTGAAAGTGCACGCCGACCAGATCGCGGAAACCGGCGCGGCGCTGCTCGCAGCGCAGTACGGTGCGCTTTCGGCGGATCATCTCGAGCACGCGAGCGAGGCGGGGATCGCGGCGCTCGCGGACGCCGGGACGGTCGCGGTCATCCTGCCCGGAGCGTATTACTTCTTGCGCGAAACGGTGCGGCCCCCGATCGCCGCGCTGCGCGCGCACGGCGTCCCGATCGCGCTGGCGACCGACTGCAATCCCGGCACCTCGCCGCTGCTCACGATGCCGACCGCGATGAACCTCGCCTGCGTGCTGTTCGGCCTGACGCCGGAAGAAGCGCTGCTCGGCGCGACGCGCAACGCGGCGCGCGCGCTCGGACTCGCCGACCGCGGCGAGCTCCGCGCCGGCGCACGCTGCGACCTGGCGATCTGGGACGTCTCCTCGCCGGCGGAGCTGTGCTACTGGCTCGGCGCGAGCCGCTGCACGCAGGTCGTCGCCGGCGGGGCGCCGGTCAGCCTCTGAAGATTCGACGCAGCCACGCCCACGGGCCCGACGGTGCGGACCCTGGGCCGGGCGGCCGTGTTTCTCCCGGTGGAGGCACCGTCGGATTTCCGGCCTGCACGGCCGGCATTGCCTGCGCACTCGGATTCCCGGCGATTCCGCCAGCGGGTGCGCCGGGCGGACCCAGCTCGTATTCGGTCGGAAACGTGCCGTTCTTCCAGATCGTGTTCTGCCGCAGCGTGAGGCTGAAGTCCGGCTGCCAGCCGTAGAACGTGTAGGCGTGGTCCGGCTCGCGCGTCAGCGTCAGCTTGACGTACGTGAACTCGTTCGGCTGCACGAGCTTCCGGCCGAGGTCGTGCGGCGGGCGCAGCACGACCGGAACGTAGTCGACGACGTTGCTCTCGCTGTGGGCCTCCACGTACACCGCGTGTTCCGCGGCACTCCACTTCGGGAAGTTCAGGTAGAACGAATACGCGCTCCGCTGCACGTCGTTGTGCATCGGCGAGTGCTGGTTCACGGCGCCCGACGACGAGCGCATCGCCTCGGCGACCTGTTGCGCCATCGCCGGATTCCCGAGCACGATCGCGCGGGGATCGCCGGCGAGCTCCTTCTCGTCCCAGAAGGCGATCACGCAATCGTCGACGGCTTCTCCCCCGCGGTCGCGAACGTCGAACACGACCGTGGCGTTCTGCTTGTCGGGGTTCGCGACTCCGTAGCGGTCGGCGGTCGGATTCTCGAACCACGTCTTGTCGTTGTCGGCCGCCCAAGTCGCGGCGAGTTCGTCGTACTCCGAGTCGGCGACGCTGAGCGCCCGGAGCAGCAGCTTAAATGCCTCGTCGGTCGGCGTCGTGAACCCGAGGATCCCGGTGACATTGCCGAAATGCGACTTGCCCGGAATGATGCGGTGCGGGATCGTGCGGTTCGGCACCGAGTAACCCATCTTCGGCGGCGTCGCCTGCGGGTCGATCTCCATCACCGTGTAGTTGAGGTTGGCGCCGCTGATCCGCACCGTGTTGTCGCAGCCGGGCTCGTGCGTGCCCCAGAAGACGAGCATCGACTTGTCGTCGCCGATGTAGTCGCCGACCATGCTGAACAACAGTGTCTTCGCGAGCGGGCCTTGCGGCTTGTTCCACTCGACGAGCCACTCGGTGTTGAGCTTCAGCAAGAACGCGCTGCCGTAGTCGAGGTCGGTCAGCACGCGCGCGCCGACGGTGAACTCGTGGGCCTGCACGATCTTCTCGAGATAGCCGACGACGCTCTTCCCGATCTCGGCCAGCGTCGATCCGTGGTTCGCCCCCGCCATCGTGATCAGCCGGGCCGGCAGGTCCAAGTTCTTCGCGATGCGGTTGAGCATCCAGCGCCGGACGACCAGCGCGCCGGTCGAGTGGCAGACGATCGCGGTCCGCGCGAGGTCGCCGAGCTGCACGAAGTCGACCCGTCGTTCCAGCGCTTCCGCGAGATCGTCGATGGAGACGTGATCGTCGAGCGAGTTGAAGGCGGACAGAACGATCGTCGTGTAGCCCTGTGCCGCCAAGAGCTCGGGGACGCTGTAGTAGGCGCCGAGCGAGGTCTCGCTGTACCCGTGCACCAGCAAGACGCGCTCGATCTGACCCGTTCCGTTCATGGCCACTCCCCTCACCGAAGAGAGCAGCTATTCGAGCCGCGGAGCCGCTCCCCTCGGCACGGAAGGCCGGCGCAACGACCGCCGCGGCGCCCTGCCCGCTCAGCGCAGCGTGCGCTCGAACAGCGCGAGCGTCTCCGCCCAAGCGGCCTCGGCCTGCGGCGCGCGGTAGCTCTCGCGGTCGCGCGAAGCGAAGCCGTGGCCGGCGCCCGGATAGACGCTGAGCGTGTAGCGCACCTTCAGCTCCGAGAGCTTCTCGGCGAGGCGCGCGTGCTCGCTCGGCGCGATCCCCTGGTCGTCGGCGCCGTAGATCATCAGCAGTTCGCCGCGCACGCCGCCCGCGCGGTCGAGGATCGGCGCGAAGTGGCGCGGCTGGTCGGGCGCGATCCCGCCGCCGTAGAACGATGCCGCCGCGGCAACTTTCTCGCCGAGCGCCGTCGCCGTGAGATATGCGAGGCGGCCGCCCATGCAGAACCCGACGCAGCCGACGGCGCCGCGTTTCACCTCGCTCTGCCCGTCGAGGAACGCGATCGCGGCGCGCACGTCGGCGAGCATCCCGTCGTCGGTCAGCGCCTGCAGCTTCGGACCGACCTTGTCGAACTCGTCGTAGCCGAAGGTCTCGCCCCGGAACAGATCGGGCGCGATCGCCGCGAAGCCGTGCGCGGCGAGCCGGCGCACTTCGCTCTCGATGTAGCCGTTGATCCCGAAAGCTTCTTGAAACAGGACGACGCCCGGCGAAGGCCCCATCCCGACGGGGCAGGCGTAGTATCCGCGCAGGTCGCCGCCGAGCGGAACGAACTCGGCGCGGCCGATCTCAGTCTGTTGCATCGCCGCGCGCATTCGCCGGCGACGCGCATTTTCCAGCCGGACGCGCGCCGCCTACGCGTCGTCGCGAAATCGGTAGCCGATTCCGGAGATCGTTTCGATGACGTGCGCGCGGTCGGCGAGCTTCTTGCGCAGCGAGCGCACGACCACGTCGACGACGTTGCTCGCCACGTCGGCATCGTCGCCCCACACGCCGGCGAGAAGCTCGTCGCGAGCGACGACCTCGCCGGCTCGCCGGACGAGGCAATACAGCGTGTCGAACTCACGCCGCGTCAGCGCTGCGCGGCGCGAGCCGACGACGAGCTCGCGGCTCGCGACATCGAGGATCCCGCTCGCCGCGATTCCCAGCTCCGCGGCGACCAGTCGGGCGAGCCAGCCGTCCACCGATCCGGGCCCGAAGTCGAGCATCGCCGTGAACGACGGTGCGCCGTCGATCGTCGCCTCGCAGTCCGGAATCACGGTGAAGCCGAGCTGCGTCGCCGCGGCGGCGAACGGCGCGAGGTCACGAACCGTCAGATAGACCCGGCGCAGGTGCGGACGATGCGCCACGTACGTGCGCTTGATGTCGAGCCAGCACGCCGCCTGAACGCGGGATGGCGCTTCGCCCTCGCCGACCGAAAGCCACCGGCGCAGGAACAGAACTTGCTCGCGTGGCCCGACCGGATGCGCCGCAACGTGAGCGACCCAGCGAGAGAACACGGCATCGTTCGCCGCAAACCCCGGATCGAGCCCCGCGGCCTCGACCAGGAAGTAGTATCCGACGACCTCGCCGGCGCGATCCCGAGCGACGGCGAAACCGTCGGGCCGGGCCTTCCACCACTCGGTCGTCGCCCGAGCTGCGACCGGTCCGTCATGGCGCTCGGCGATCGCCGCGATCGCCGCTTCGTCGGCCGGACGCGCCGGCTCGACCGCGTACCGTTGTGCGCCCGAAGGAAAGAACGCTTCGCGAACGACCGGATTTTCGAGCAGGTACAGGAGGTCCGCCGTGCAGCGCCAGAGCTCGGCCGGCGGCGCCGTTCGCAGGTCACGTGTCAGACGGCTCCAGCACGCGCGCCGCAGTGCGACGTACCGCTCGGGATCTTCGGATCGCAGCTCCCCGGCGATCGCGTCGCGCACCGAGTCATGCAGCTTCAACCCGTCACGATCGCGCTGCATCAGCGGCAGCATGCGAAGACGTTCGTAGGCGTCGCTCGGCGCGACGTCGGGCAGCATCGCCCCGAGCAGCGGCGCCGTGACCGTGCGTACGAGCGCAGCCGCCTCGATCGCGCGTCGCGTCACCGGGTCCGGGATCTCGGCGAGGTGCCGGCGCGCCAGCTCGGCGACGATACGGTGGAACGCGAGGTCTTCGAGCGCGGGATCGTCGAGGCTCTGCAGGGTGGTTGCGGCGAGCGTCAGCGCGAGCGGATGGCCACGCGCGATCCGATTCACGCGCGCCGCCTGAGCGGGCTCGATCCCGGTCGCCGTCAGCAGCCTCACGGCGTCGCCATCGGCGAGCGGCGCGAGCTCGAGAGTTCGGAAGGTCCCGCGCCACGGCATCTGCAGCCAGGCCGCCAGCGGGGGATCGCGCCCGCTGAAGACGACGTGGACGTTCTGCGGGAGGCTCGGAACGAAGGCACGGCGGAGCCACGCGTCGAGCAGGCGGAGGGCGTCGACGTCGTCGATGAGCAGCACGACGTCGCCGAGCTCGGCGAACTGCTCCGCCGCCTCCTCGCACGACGCGATCTCGCCGCCGGCGGCGCGGCTGAGCTCGCGATAGAACCCGGTTTCGGTCGGCTCGACGAGCCGGCCGTCGATGTGGACGGTGACCGCGCCGGCGCTGCGGCGCCGGCGGGCGAACGCGTCGAGCAGGCGCGACTTCCCGATCCCGCCGATCCCGTTGACGAACGTGATCGACGGAAGCCGCGCCGTCGTCAGGCGTTCGAGGAATGCGACCTCCTCGATGCGCCCGACGAACGGAAGCTCTTCCCGGCGCGCTCGCTCCGCGATCACGTCGCGCCGACGGGCGTCTTTCCGGCAGCGAGCGCTTTGACGGCCTCGGTCGTGAGCGCTTGCCCGCCGATCCCCCAGTCGCCGCTCTCGATCTCGTCGACTTTGACCCAGGTGACGCCGCGCATGTTCTCGCCCTCGATCGAGACCATCGCATCGGTCAAGCGCGTGATCATCTGCGCTTTCTGCTCGGAGGTGAAGACGTCTTTGATGACGCTCACTTGAATCAGCGGCATGGTGTGCTCCTCGTCCGGATTTCCGGCGAAAACCGCCGGAGATGCGCTCAGCATACTCGCCGGGGGCGACCGAGTCATGATGGAGTTATGACGGCCGCGTCCTCAGGATAGGCGCTCCGGCGCCTGCCGGTCAATCGCCCGATGCAAGCAAGCGACCGCGGGAGCCCCTCCTGCGACGGCGGCCGTTGCGCCGTCAGAGGCGCGTGGCCGTGGCCGGCATGATCGGCGCGACCAGCGGGCCGAAGCGGCCGCCGCGGACCAGCGCGGCGACGCGCTCGATCTCCGGCGCGAGATACCGGTCACCCGTCGCTGCGCCGCCGGGCTCGATCTGCCGGAGCGCGGACTCCAACACGGCGGAGGTGCGCAGCGGACGCCGGAAGGCGATCCCGCGCGCCGCGCTCAGCAGCTCGATCGCGACGACGTTCGCCGCGTTGTCGAGCATCGTGCCGAGCCGGCGCGCGCCGTGCGTCGCCATGCTGACGTGATCTTCTTGGCCCGCCGACGTGGGGATCGTGTCGACGCTCGCCGGGTGCGCCAGCATCTTGTTCTCGGAGACCAGCGCCGCCGCGCTCACCTGCGCGATCATGTAGCCGGACTCCAGCCCGGGATCCGTCGCGAGAAACGCCGGGAGCTGGCTGAACGTCGGATCGACCAGCAGTGCGCTGCGGCGCTCGCTGATGTTCCCGATCTCGGCGATCGCGACGGCGAGCGCGTCGGCGGCGAGCGCGACCGGCTCGGCGTGGAAGTTGCCGCCGGAGATCACCTCGTTCGCGTCGGCGAACACCAGCGGGTTGTCGGACACGGCGTTCGCTTCGTCGACCAGGATCGCGCCGGCGTCGCGCAGCGCGCGCAGGCACGCGCCGAGGACCTGCGGGATGCAGCGCAGGCTGTACGGATCCTGCACGCGCCCGCAGTCGCGGTGCGACTCGTTGATCTCGCTTCCTTCGATCAGCGCGCGGACCGCCGCCGCGACGTCGCTCTGATCGCGATGACCGCGCACGGCGTGGATGCGCGCGTCGAACGGCCGCACGCTCCCGAGCGCCGCCTCGATGGTGAGCGCGCCGGCGAGGAGCGAGGCCGCGAGCAGATCCTCGGCCCCGGCGAGCGCGTGGAGCGCGAGCGCGGTCGAGATCTGCGTCCCGTTCAGCAGCGCCAGCCCTTCTTTCGCCTGCAGCTCGAGCAGCGCTATCCCGGCCGCCGGCAGCGCCTCGCGCGCGGCGGCGCGGCGTCCCTCGACGACGACGTCACCGACGCCGATCAGCGCGGCGGCGAGATGGGCGAGCGGCGCGAGATCGCCGGAGGCGCCGACGGAGCCTTGTCCGGGGATCACCGGGAGCACGTCGCGCTCGAGACACGCCAGGAGCGTCTCGATCACCGTCCAGCGCACCCCGGAATAGCCGCGCGCGAGCGAGTTCACCTTCAAGGCCAGGGCCAGCCGCACGACCTCGCGCGCGAGCGGCGCGCCGACGCCGCAGGCGTGCGAGAGCACCAGGTTGCGCTGCAGCTCGGCGAGCCGCTCGCGCGGGATCCGCGTCTGCGCGAGCTTGCCGAACCCGGTGTTGACGCCGTACACGCTGACGTCTCCCGCGGCGATCGTCGCGACGACGCGCGCCGCGCGCTCGACGTCGTCGCGAGCCGCCGGATCGAGCGCGAGGGCCGCGTCCTCGCGCAGCAGCCCGCGCACGTCCGCCCCGCGCAGCGCGCCGGGGCGCAGCGCGATCGTGGGACGCGGGACGGCCGCGCTCACGCGTCGTGCATCGGCAGGCGCAGGCCGTGCGTGCGCGCGGCGTCGAGCGCGTCCTCGTACCCCGCGTCGGCGTGGCGCGCGACGCCGCTGGCCGGATCGTTCCAGAGCACGCGGGCGATGCGCCGCGCAGCCGCTTCGGTGCCGTCGCAGACGATCACCACGCCGGCATGCTGCGAGAACCCGATCCCCACGCCGCCGCCGTGATGGATCGAGACCCAGGTCGCGCCGCCCGCGACGTTCAGCATCGCGTTGAGCAGCGGCCAGTCGCTGACGGCGTCCGAGCCGTCGCGCATCGCCTCGGTTTCGCGGTTGGGCGAGGCGACGCTCCCGCTGTCGAGGTGATCGCGCCCGATCACGATCGGCGCCTTCAGCTCGCCGCGCGCGACCATCTCGTTGAACGCGAGGCCGACGCGGTCGCGGTCGCCGAGCCCGATCCAGCAGATCCGCGCCGGCAGCCCTTGAAACGCGATCCGCTCGCGCGCGAGATCGAGCCAGCGGTGCAGGTGCGGATCGCCGGGGATCAGCTCCTTCACCTTCGCGTCGGTCTTCGCGATGTCGTCGGGATCGCCGGAGAGCGCGACCCAGCGGAAGGGTCCGACGCCGCGGCAGAACAGCGGCCGGATGTAGGCCGGGACGAACCCCGGGAAGGCGAACGCGTCGGCGAGACCGGTATCGAACGCCATCTGCCGGATGTTGTTGCCGTAGTCGAACGTCGGGACGCCCAGGCGGTGGTAGGCGAGCATCGCTTCGACGTGCGTCACCATCGAGCGCTTCGCGGCGACGGCGACTCCCTGCGGGTCGCGCAGGCGCTCCTCACGCCAGCGCTCCAGGCTCCAGCCCGCGGGCAGATAACCGTTCACCGGATCGTGCGCCGACGTCTGATCGGTCACTGCGTCCGGCCGGACGCCGCGCCGCACGAGCTCCGCCACCAGCTCCGCGGCGTTGCCGAGGACGCCGACCGAAACGGGAATCCCGGTGCGGCGCGACGCCTCCATCAGCGCGAGCGCTTCGTCGAGCGAGCCGGCGCGCCGGTCGAGGTAGCGCGTCTGCAGCCGCTTCTCGATGCGCGCCGGGTCGCACTCGATCGCCAGCATCGAGGCGCCGGCCATCGTCGCGGCGAGCGGCTGCGCGCCGCCCATCCCGCCGAGCCCGGCGGTGAGGATCCAGCGGCCGCTCAGATCGCCGCCGTAATGGCGCCGCCCCAGCTCGGCGAACGTCTCGTACGTCCCTTGCACGATCCCTTGCGAGCCGATGTAGATCCACGAGCCGGCCGTCATCTGGCCGTACATCATCAGGCCCTTGCGATCGAGCTCGTGGAAATGCTCCCACGTCGCCCAGTGCGGAACGAGGTTCGAGTTCGCGATCACGACGCGCGGCGCGTCGGGGTGCGTGCGAAAGACGCCGACCGGCTTCCCCGACTGGATCGCCAGCGTCTCGTCGTCGCCGAGCCGTTCCAGCTCGCGCACGATCGCGTCGAAGGCCGGCCAGTCCCGCGCCGCCTTGCCGATCCCGCCGTACACGACCAGCTCGTCGGGACGCTCCGCGACCTCCGGGTCGAGGTTGTTCATCAGCATGCGCAGCGCGGCTTCCGTCTGCCAGCTGCGCGCGCGCAGCGCCGTCCCGCGAGGTGCACGGATCGTCCGTGCGCGTTCCTGGATCATCGGGGCCTCCCGGGCCGTATACTCCCGGCCGCGGGCGGGCGGCTCCTTTCGCCCGCAGGGGGAACCCCGGCCGCGCGCGCAAGTCCGCGTGCGAGGAGGAGGAGCGTTGCAACGTACCCTGCACGGGATCGACGACCTCGTCGTGGCGCTGCGCGATCTCGGCGGCGTGCTGCAACCGATCAAAGTCGCCGGGGCCCTGCGCGAGATCCGCATCGACGAGCGGACGCTCGCGCCGTACCTGTCGTGGTCGCCCGCGCGCTATACGCGCAACCTCGTCGTGCGCACCGACGCGTTCGAGCTCGTGGCGATCTGCTGGGACGAGCGCGCCCGCTCGGCGATCCACGACCACGCGGACTCCGACTGCGCGTTCGTCGTACAGCGCGGCGCGATCGCCTGCGAGAACTATCAGGTGCTCCCGCGCGCGGCGCTGGGCGGCCCGTGCGAGCTGCGGCGAACCGGGACGCGGACGCTGCGCGCCGGCGACATCGACATGCGCAGCGGACATCTCTCCGTGCACCGGGTCGGCGCCGCCGACGGTCCCGCGGTGACGCTGCACGTGTATGCGAAGCCGATCGACGCGTGCCTCGCCTACGGCGAAGACGGCAGCGTTCGCGAGGTGCACTCGCGCTACGACACGGTCCCCGCCTAGCCTCCCGGCGCGGGGCGCGGGTCAGCCCGCGATCGCGTTCCGCCCTTCGCCTTTCGCCTGGTAACAGGCGGCATCGGCGTCGGCCAGCGCCTGCGCGGCGTTGAGCGTGGTCGCGTCGACGGCGGCGAGCCCGATCGAGATCCCGACGCTCAGCAGCTCGCCGCGGTGCTCGACCGTGTACCCCTCGACCGCGGCGCGAATCTTCTCGGCGATGCGGCGCCCGTCGTCCATCCGGCAGTTGGTGAGCAGCAACGCGAACTCATCGCCGCCGAAGCGCGAGAGCACGTCGCCGGTGCGCACCACGCCGCTCATCATCCGCGCGAGGTCGCGCAGGACGCGATCGCCGGCGGGGTGACCGAAGCGGTCGTTGATGACCTTGAAGCGGTCGAGGTCGAGGAACCCGACGACGTGGTGCTCGCCGTGCTCCCACGCCGAGCGCACCGCCGGCTCCATGCGATCGAGAAACGCGCGGCGGTTCGGCAAGCCGGTCAGCGGGTCGTGCGAGGCTTCGAACGACAGGCGCAGCGCGAGCCGGTGCTCGACCGTCACGTCGCGCATCACGACGACGGTTCCGTGTACGCCTTCGGCGCCGATCCGCGAGGCGACGAACGCGACGTCGATCGCGCCGGTGCCGGCGCGGATCTGGCCCTCGCCGCGCCATCCGTCATCGCCGTTCCCGGCGCCGCCGACGAGATCGACGGGACGCCCGTCCTCGTCGACCAGCGGCAGCACGTCGCCGACCAGCGCGCCGTACGCCTGGGTCAGCCCGATCCCGAGGAGCCGCTGCGCGGCGGCGTTGACGAACTCGACGCGCCCGTCGGGGAGGACGCACACGACCGCGTCGGCGATCGCCGCCAGCGTGATCTGCAGCTTGCTCTTCTCGGCCGCGAGCGCGTCTTCGAACTGCTTGCGCGAGGTGACGTCGCGAAACGACACGACGAGCTCGATGAGGTCGTCGCTCGTGCCGATCGGGGTCGCCGCGACCTCGGTCCAGCGCGGCGCGCCGTCTTTGCCGTAGAGCACGATCACGGCGCGCGCCTGCTCGCCGACCGCGACGCGGGAGCGGATCCAGTCGAAGCGGTCGACGTCGGTCAGCGGCCCCCACATCCGCTCGGCGGCGGTCCGGCCGACCAGCTCGGCCGCGACGTATCCGAACAGCTGCGTGAATGCGGGGTTCACGTGCAGCGCGACCATCAGCGGATCGGCGTAGCGCGGGACGCTGAAGACGGCGATCGGCTCGGCGAGCAGCTCGACGCTTTCGCACAGGCGCTCCAGCGGGCTCGGCGGCTGCGCGGTCGCGGACGGATCGCACCCGGCGCCGATCTCGGCGGCCAGCGGCGCGAGGGCGCGAACGTCGAGGGCGCCGAGCGCGGCGACGAAGACCAGCTCGCCCGTGGAGCCGTCGGCGAACGCGAACGGAAGCACCGCGAAGGCCGGGACGCCCTCCTCTTCGTTCGAGCGCAGGACGCCGAGGAGCGCCGCCGCGGCGCTCGGCTCGCAGCCCCACGCCGCGACCGGCGTCGCGACGCCGGGGCGGGCGATCAGCACCGCCGAGGCGCCGGCGATGCGGGCAGCGATGCGCAGGAGCGCCGTCGTGACCTCCATTCTGTCCATCGTATCGGCGAGCAAGCGCTCGCGCTCGCGCGCCGCGGCGGCTCTGTGACGGCGCTCAACATCGAGGCGCGGGCATGCGACGGAAGTCCTATTTCCGCGAAACGTCGCAGGAACTCTCAGGCAGTCCCAAGGATCGTCCCGACGCCTCACCGGGTCGCCTTAGAGCCCGGTGCTCGGCCTTGCTGCACGCCTCTTTCGGGCGTTGGGAGGTTCCCAGGACCGTGGCATTTCGTTTGACGCGAGCTGCTGCTCGCGCGACCGCGTCGGCCTTACTGCTGTCGCTGTCGCTGGCCGCCTGCGGCGGTCGCACGTCGTCGCTGCCGACGACGCTCCACAACGACACGAACTCCGACGCGGTCGCCCGGGCGGCCGCCGGCGCCGAGACGCCGCTGATCTCCGTGCCGCAGATGCGCGGCGCGCTCGCATATACCGATGCCGGGCGGCGGGCGTCGACGGCTCCGGTGACGGTCACGATCACGCTGCGCTACAACAATCAAGCGCAGCTCGATCAGTTCGTCGCCGACGTCAGCAACCCGCACTCCGCCTCGTTCGGCCACGTCCTCACGCCGGCGCAGTTCAACAACCTCTACGCGCCGACGGTGCAGCAGGAAGAGACGGTCGTGCAAACGCTGCAGCGCGCCGGCTTCACGGTGACGCACCGGTTCGCGAACCGCACCGTGGTCGACGCGAAGGCGCCGAGCGCGACGGTCGAGCGCTTCTTCTCCACCGAGATGCACACGCTGCAGCAAGGCAAATACGGCCAGCGCTTCGCGAACCTCAAGCCGGCGACCGTGCCGAGCAGCATCGCCGCCTTCGTGCGGACGGCCTCGCTCAGCAACCTCGTCGTCGTGCGCACGGTCGTCGACCAAGAAACGCCCTCGACGAACGACGGCGGCCGCGTGAAGATCGCCGGGACCCACAGCGTTCCGGGCGCGTTCGTCAAGCGCGCGGTGAAGACCGATCAGGCGAACGTGATCTTGGATCCGGGCTTCGAGTCCGGCGGCTTTGCGTACTGGCCGCAATGCGGCAACGTCGCGGCGAAGATCTCGACCGCCAAACCGCATAGCGGCCGGTACTCCGAGCTCAGCGGAAGCACGACCTCCGAGCCGCGCGGCGACGCCGGCGTGTGCCAGCAGGTGACGATCCCGTCGAACGGCCAGCTCACCTTCTGGGTGTGGCAAGAGACGAACGAAGTCAACACGGAGTTCTCCTGGCAGGAAGCCGATCTGCTCGATTCGAGCGGGAACATCGTCGACAACCTCTACACGACGGTCGGCAACGCACAGAGCTGGATTCAGAAGAGCTTCAACCTCGCCTCGTACGGAGGGCAGACGTACTACCTGTACTTCGGCGTCCACGGCGATCCGGGCGGAGGCTATCACAATCTGCAGTACGTCGACGACGTCTCGCTGACCAGCGGCTCGGCCACGCCGACGCCGACTCCGACCGCGACGCCGAAGCCCACCGCGACGCCGACCCCCACGCCGGTTCCGACCGCGACGCCGAAGCCGACGCCGACGCCGACCGGCAACCCGACACCGACACCGACGCCCACCGCAACGCCGACCGCGACGCCGGTTCCGACCGCGACGCCGACGCCGAGCGGCAACTGCAACAACGCCGCGCCCGACAACGGACCGTTGACGAACTCGAGCGGAACGCTGGCGACCGGCGTGGCGAAGCCGTTCGACTTCCCCGTGCAGCACGGCTGCAACGGCGCCGGGTATACGGCGGCGGTCGCGATCGACGACCCGGTCAGCACGAGCTACGTCGCGACCTACCTGTCGGCGGCCGGAGTCACGCAGACCGGAACCATCACGAACGAAGCCGTTGACGGCGGCGGCTCCGGCGACGACGCCGAGACCGATCTCGACGTGCAGACGATCTCCGGCCTCGCGCCGGGCGCGAACATCATCGTCTACGACATGGGTTCGCTCACCGATCAGGCGATCGAAGACACGTACAATCAGGCGCTCACCGACGGCAAGGCCAGCGCGGTGAACTCCTCGTTCGGCGGCTGCGAATCCAGCGACACGTCGTTCGAGAGCTCGACGAACTCGATCGCGCAGCAGGGCGCGGCCGAAGGCGTGACGTTCACCGCTTCGGCCGGCGACTCCGGAAGCAACGAGTGCGGCAGCAACGACAACGCCAAGGGCGTGAGCGCGCCGGCCGGCGACCCGTACTTCACCTCGATCGGCGGGGTCAACTTCACCGACACCAGCGCGGGTGTGCTCGAGACGGTGACGATGGGCGTCGAAGGCTCGTACTCGGGCGGCGGTGGCGTCTCGACGGTGGTCGCGCTGCCGAGCTGGCAGAGCGGGATCACCGGGATGATCACCAGCGGCCGCAACCAGCCCGACATCTCGCTCCCGTTCGACCCGGTCGCGGTCTACACGGGCGGCGCGTGGGGCGACTACCTCGGCACGTCCTGGTCGTCGCCGGCATCGATCGCGCTCTTCATCGAGACCGATCAGCTGCACGCGACGAAGATCGGCTGGATGAACCCGACGATCTACAGCCTGTTCAAGTCGACCGGATACGCCAGCGACTTCACCCCGTGCACCTCCGGCAGCAACGGTGCGTACTCGTGCAGCGCCACGCAGTACAATCAGGCCGCCGGGATCGGCGCGCCGAAGGGCTGGGCCCTGGCCAACGCCCTCTAGGGGCGCACGTCAACGCGCGCACGGGCGCGCCGACGAACGAAAGGCGGGCAGCGCGATCGCGCTGCCCGCCTTGGTGTTCGGCCGCCGCCGGCCCGTCCGAAGATGGGCGCGGCGGCAGCCGCTGAAGCTCGGCCGGCCTATGCCGTCTGGAGCTCCAGCTCGCCGGCATGACGCGGGGAGTGGCGCGCAGCCGGAACGGCGATGAGGGGAACGTTGTAGGGGTCGCGGCGGCGCGGGCGAGCGACCGTGCGCGTGACGATCGCCTCGGCCCGGCGCGGGCACAGCGCAAGGGTCACCAGCGGCGCGCCGCACAGAAACCCGACAAGGTCGGCGGCGAGATCGTTCAGTCCCTTCGCGGTGATCGGAACCCGTCCGCAGAGCACCGCGTCGTTGCGCTGCCAGAGCACGACTTCGGCCGTGACCGCGTCGTGTCGCGACAGCTCGGCGCACGCCGTGCCGCGCGAGAAGTGCCGGCAGTCGGCGAGGTCGTTCCCGATCTTGATGTCGGGGATCAGCCGCTGCAGACCGATCGCGAGCTCTTCGATGAGGACCTCGAAGTCCAGCGGAAACTCGCGCTCCTGAAATGTGTTCGCCCGTTCGCCCATGCAGGGAGTATCGCGCACGGGACGGGCGCTCGCTAGCCCGTTCTACGAAGTTTGTCCATCCCTGCACGCCCGCTTTGCAATGTGAACGACCGCTTTGCAAACCGTAGGGCGACCGGCTTGGCGAACGCTCTAGGGTATTCGAGCGGCCGCACGCCGGCTGCGTGTTACGGCGAGGCCGGCGCGACCTCCGCGTCGCTCTGGCCGCTCGCGGTGAGGGCGCGCGCCACGAAGCCCGATGCCTTCATCTCCTCGACGAACGCGCGCAGGTACGGCAGCGCGGACGCACGCGGCTTGGGCAGCGCGACGGCCTGTTCGATGACCATGAAATGCTCCGGCACGATCCGGAAGCCCGGATGCGCGGCGGCATACGCGGCCAGCGGCTGCTTCACGCCGCCCGCCGCATCGAGGTGCTCGGCGGCGAACCCGTCGATCGCCGCCGCCGAGGTCGGGAACCGCACGAGCGTCGCGTGCGCCAGCGTGCGCGTCAAGAAAAGATCGTATGCGCTGCCGCGCCCGACCGCGACGCGCACGCCCGTGCGATCGGCATCCTCGACACTGCGGATCGGCGATCCGTCGCGCACCATGTACGTCCCTTCGATGACGACGTAGGGCGCGGTGAACGCGATCCCGCGCGAGCGCACCGGATCGACCGCGAGGAACGCGACGTCCCATGCGTCGCGCGTGACGGCATCGACGACGTCGCCCGCGCCTGTGAACGCGACGAAGTCGACCGGAACGCCGAGGCGCCGTCCGAGCTCGCGCGCCAGCTCCGCCGACACGCCGCGCGGCTCGCCCGTCTGCGGATCGCGCTGCGCGAGCACCGGATTGCCGAAGTTGATCGCCGCGCGGAGATGCCCGCTCGGCGCGATCGTCTCCGACATGGCGGTGTTCCTCTCATCGGCCGCGGCGGACGCGAGCGTGCAGCAGAGCGCGAGCAGCACGGCGACGGCCTTCAGGATCCCCACGGCGCACGGCTTCGCGCGCGTCGAGGCGGCGCCTGCGGCGGAGGGCGCGCGGCGAACGTCCCGCGCGGTTCGACTTCGGACGGCCACGTTTCGTCAGCAATTCGACAAGCGGCCCCGGCGTATGCTGGCGCGCGATGGACACGAGACCAGCCGTGGACGCCGACGAGGACGCGCGTTCCGCGATCGACGGGATCCTCGACCGGTTCGGACCGGCGGCGCTCGACGTCGCCGCGAAGAGCGGCGTGCGCGTCATCCACCTCGCGCGCGGCGAGGGCTATTCCGTTCGCTCGCCCGCGCTGCGCCGGCTCGCCTCGCGGATCGACGACTGGCCCGTTCCGCCCGCCGGGCTCTTCGTCGTCGAAGAACGCACCGTCTACCTGCGCTCGACTTCGCCGATGACCGTCGCGCACGAGTTCGCGCATGCCCTCGACTGCGCGCTCGGCGGCGGGATCTACCTGAGCGGCGTCGACCCGCGCATTCGCCGCGCCTTCCACGAAGCGCGCGCGTTCATCACGCCCTACGCCGCGACCGCGCTCGACGAGTACTTCGCCGAGTGCCTGCGCGCCTGGGTCGAAGCGAACGACCCGCGCTCACCGTGGCCGCGCGCCACCCGCGCCCGCCTGCGCGCCATCGACCCGCCCATGGCGACCGTCGTCGAGTCGCTCTTCACCCAAAGCCTCGCCGCCTAGGCGCTCGCGCGGCGCTAGCGCTTCGCTTTTGAGGCGTGCTTCCGGCGCGGCCGGTCGAGGCCGACGAAGATCGCGCCGAACAGCGCGGCCAAGCCGGGCTTCTTCCGGCGGCGGTCGCCCTGCTGGCGGCGTTCGAGGTTCACGGGTCCGCCGGCGGCGAGCCGACGAGGGCCCGCGCGGCGGTCGAGGGACCGCGCGAGTTCGGCGTCAGGCTGGGCGCCGGGTTGCTGCTCCGTCATAGATGTGCTTTCTGGCCTGGATCGGGGAACCCGACCTATAAGGTGTCGTTCACCAGGCAAGCCGACGGCAGTGACGCAGCGCAAAGATACGGCCAAGCCTGTCCACAGAGCTTACCCGGCAAGCGGCCCTACCTCACGGTTTAAGGCCGGGCTCCCAGCCGCCGAAATGGCCGGGACGCCCGTGATCCGCCTGAACCAGAAGGTTGCCCGTGCTCAGCGGGGGGTCGCGCGGCGCTCGCGGGGAGCCGGAGTGCGGCGCTCGCTCGAGATCGCCCAGACCAGGGCGATCAGCAGAAAGTTGGTCACCAGCGAGCTGCCGCCGTACGAGACGAACGGCAGGGTGATCCCGGTCAGCGGCCACAGGCGCAGCACGCCGCCGACGATGATGACGATCTGGAAGCCGAAGACGGCCGCCAGCCCCGTCGCCAGAAGCTTCGCGTAGAGATCCGGCTGGCGCTCCGCGACGCGCAGCGCGCGCAGGACGATCGCCAGGAACACGACGAGCATCGCGATGGCGCCGATCGCACCCCACTCCTCCCCGAAGGCCGCGTAGATGTAGTCGGTCGCGACGCTCGGGATGTAGTCGGGCCGGCCGTGACCGTAGCCGGTGCCGAAGAGGCCGCCGTTGGCCAGCGAGAACATCGACTGCACCGCCTGATAGCCGGCGCCGAGCGCGTCGTGGAAGGGATCCCGCCACACCGCGATCCGGCGCTCGACGTAGCTGTAGTGGTGCGCCGCCCAGAACACCGCGCCGGCGAAGATCGCGGTCGCACCGACGACCAGATCGATGCGGTGCGTGGCGACGTAGAGCATCGCGACGAACGTCGCGAGGAGCAGCGTCGCCATCCCGATGTCGCGCTCGAAGACCAGAATCCCCATCGAGACGCCCCAGCCCAGGAAGAGCGGCCCGAGGTACTTCGCGTTCGCGCGCAGCGACCACGGGCGCGTATGCGCGATCACGTCGCCGGTCTCGGCCAGATATGAGGCCATGAACAGGACGACCAGCAGCTTGATCACTTCGACCGGCTCGAACTGCACCGGCCCGGCCCGGATCCAGAGCCGCGCGCCGTTCACTTCCTGACCGAAGAGCGCGAGCGCGGCGAACAGCGCGATCGCGCACAAGATCCAAACGTACTTGTAGGCGGAGAGCACGCGGAAGCGCTCGAACGCGGGGCCGAGCGCGACGGCGAGCAGCAGCGAGAACGCGAGCCAGACGATCTGCTTGTGCGCAAGGTCGGGCGAGAGCCGGGCGACCAGGGCGAGGCCGATGCCGGACAGGACGACGGCGAGCGCCGGAAGCGTGTCGTCGCGTGCCACGTCGGCGGGGCGAAGCGCCGGCCACGCGAGCGCCAACGCGCCGAGCGCGAACGGCAGCCAGCCGGGGACCAGCGCACCGCGCGGGGCGAGGCGCAGCGTCAGCGCCGCGAGGACGAGCGCGAGCAGCATCGGCGCGCACGCGCGCAGGCGCATCAGCGCTGACGCGACGCTCGCCCCGCGCAGCACGCTGCGTGGGGCCGCGCTCACGTGGGCGTGAACATGCCGTGCAAGATCACGATCGCGGCGATCGTCGCGATCACCATGACGACGAGGGTCAGCACGACCTCGCGCAGGGGCGGGCGCCGGCGCACGCCCTCCGGCGCGACTTCGTGGAACGCGCGCCCGACGATCACCGTGCCGGCGCCTTCGCCGCGGATCCCCGCGATCGCCAGCAGCCGCGCGGTGACGTCTTCGGAGGTCGCCGAGGCGCCCAGCGCGTCGGCGATCTCGTCGTCGCCGAGCAGCTCGTGCAGCGCGCCGCTCGAGAGGACGAGCGCGTCGCCGTGCATCAGGCGCAGGTGCACGATCGCCGGCTCGAGTGAAGGCTGCGTGCCGAGCGTGCGCGTCAGCAGCCGCAGCGAGCCGTCGCCGAGCGCATCGTCGGTCGTCAGCGCCGTCAAGGCGCCGTCGCGGCCGACGTAGGCGCGCGTCGCGCCGACGTGGCCGACGAACGCATGGTCGCCGACGATCAGCGCGGCGGTCAGCGAGGTTCCCGAGGCGACGTAGTCTTCGGTGCTCCCGGAGTGCGCGTAGACGCGCGCGTTGGCGGCGGAGAACGCGGCCGAAAGGGCGGCGCGCGGCTCGCGGCGTTCGCCGCGCACGCGGCGGCGCAGGCTGTCACGGACCGCTTGCGCGGCAACCGCCGGCGCCGAGCGTTCGCGGATGCGGCCGAAGCCGTGCGCGACGGCGAGCAGGACGATCCCGGGCGCGACGATCTCGGCCACGTAGGCTTCGTCGACGCCGCGCTGCGGGACTCCGGGCCGCGACCCGACCGCTATCTCCATGCTCCGACTCCTCGAAAGACGAGGGCTGCCGTTCCGACGGTAACCTCGTCGTCCACCTCGAGCCGCCGCGGTTCGACGACGGCACTGCCGTCGACCGCCGTCCCGTTGCGGCTGCCGAGATCTTCGACGTACACGCCATCTTCCCGCATCTCGATCCGTGCGTGCAAGCGGCTGACCTGAGGATCGTCGAGCCGAAGGTCGGCGCTGGGTGCGCGCCCCACCAAAATGCGCCGCCCGAAGCGGTACGTCTTGATCGTTCCCGCATGCGCGACGGTCAGCTCGATCCCGGTCGGAATCGCGACGTCGATCGCCCGGGCGGGCGGCGCACCGCGACGGTCGTGCACCAAGACGACGTAGGCGGCGAACGCCGCCGAGAGCCCGAGCGTGACGAGCCGGGGATCGGTCATCCCGGCTCGACGACCTTCAGGGGCGTGTCGCCGACCGTGAGGACTTGGCCGCGCTCCAGTCGCGAACGCCGCACCTGCCCGCCGTCGACGAACGTCCCGTTCGACGAGCTCGCGTCCTCGACGCTCCAGCCCGTGCCGTCCGCGACGATGCGCGCATGGTGGCGCGAAACGCGTGCGTCGCGCACGACGACGCCGTTGTCGTCGGCGCGGCCGATCGTCAAGCCGTCGACCAGCACGACGCGCTGGCCGTCCGGCCGCTCCAGCGCCAGGGCCTGCGTGCGCTCCTCGAGCACCGCTTCGATCGCGAGCGAGCCGGCGACGACGTCGGGGTCCTCGTCGAGGAGGACGCGCGCGGTCTCGCGCCGCCCGTCGGTCAGCGCCTCGCGCAGGATCGCGCTCCAGCGCGCTTCCAGAAAGTCGCGGTCGCCGGCCAAGCGCGCGTAGTCGTTCGGATGGACGCGGACGAGGTAGAGATCGCCGGGGACCGCCTGCGCGGTCGCGACGAGCCGGCGGCCGATCTGCGCGGGATCGAGCGCGCTCGGGAAGACGCGCGCGAACGCGTCCTCGACGACGCGTGCGCAAGCCAGCTCGATCCGCGCGAAGACGTTCACTCGCGGCGCTGGATTCGCGCGATGAAGAACCCGTCCCGTCCGTCGATCCCGGGCGGGACGAGCACGTCGCCGGCGGCGGTCACGAACGGGGCATAGCGCTCCGGCAAGCGGGCGCGGGAAAGATCGGCGCGCTCGGCGAGCAGCTCGTCGACGATCGCTTCGCCCTCGCGCCGGTCCGTCGAGCAAACGGCGTACACGAGGCGTCCGCCCGGTTTGAGCGCCGCCGCCGCCACGGCGATCAGCGCGCGCTGGACGCGGGCCATCCGCTCCGGATCGTCGGGACGCTTGCGCCAGCGCGCCTCCGGCTGGCGCCCGAGGATCCCGAGGCCCGAGCACGGTGCGTCGAGCAACACCGCGTCGGCATCGGCGCTCGCGGCGAACGACGTCGCGTCGGCCGTGACGAGCGCGACCGACGCGACCCCGGCCGACTCGAGCCGCGCGGCGGTCTGCGCGACCTTGCGCGCGTCGTCGTCGACCGCGAGGATCGTCGCGCCGTCGCGCGTGCGCGAGACGAGCTGCAGCGTCTTGTTCCCGCGGCCGCAGCAGAGCTCGACGATGCGCTCCCCGGGCTGGGGGTCGAGCAGATCGACCGGCATCGCCGCGCACTCGGCGTGCCGGTGCCAGCGCTCGTTCGCGATCGCGTCGAGCGCGGCGGCCGACGCGCCCGCTTCGAGGATCAGCGCATCGCGCACGAACGCGCTCGCGCCGGCGCTCGTCTCCGCGGCGGCGAGCACGTCGCGCACCTCGTCACGCGAGGCGTTGCGCTCGTCGACGACGATCCCGACCGCCGGCGGAGCATTGACGCCCGCGACGATCGCGTCGAGCCGCTCCCCGCCGAACCGCTCGCGCCAGTGCTGCACGATCCAGTTCGGGAGCGAGGCGCGCGTCGCCGGATCGTCCGGCTCGCGCGGCGGATCGGCGGCGACGCGCCGCAGCACGGCGTTGACGAGCCCGGCCGTCCCCTTGTGACCGTACTTGCGGGCCAGGCCGACGCTCTCCGAGACCGCCGCATACGGCTCGACGCCGCGCATCACGCGGAGCTGGTAGGTGCCGAGGCGCAGGATCTCGGCGATCGGCTGCGGCAGCGAAGCGGCGCGCTCGCCGACGTACGGCTGCAGCGTGAAGTCGAGGAACCGCCGCATCTTGATCGCGCCGAAGGCGAGCTCGGTCGCGAAGGCCCGGTCGCGCGTCCCGAGCTCGCTCTTGCGCAGACGATACTCCAGGGCTTCGCGCGCGCCGCGCGGATTCGGGCCGAACACGTCGCGGCACACTTGCAGCGCCACCTCGCGTGCCGACGTCGCGCGCGGCGCGCTCACGACGCGCCCGCCGAAGCGCCCGCGGCGCCGAGCTGCCGCGCGTAGCCCGAGACGAAGTCGCGCGCCGGCATCGCGTTCCGCCCGGGCGGAACGATCCGCTCGACGGCGAGCCAGCCGTCCGCGGCGCGGATCCACACGCCGCGGGCATCGCAGGCGAGCGTTCCGGGGGCGGCGGCGATCCCGCTCGGCCCCACTGGATCGACATGCGCGGCGAGGATCCGCACCGTGCCGAGCGGCGGGACGAGAACGCGCGCCCCGGGGCGCGGCGCCAGCGCGCGGACGAGCCCGTCCATCTCGGCCGCTGTTCGATCCTCGCGCAGCGCCCAGTCGTCCTTCGTCCAGGGCCGCGTCGCCGTCGCGGCGATCTCGCGCTCGCCGACGCCGAGCCGGCGCGCCGCGTCGGGCTGCGGCTCGCGGCGCAGCGTCCCGTGCTCGTACGCGCCGATCGCATCGACCGCCAAACGCGCGCCGATCGAGGCCGTGCGGTCGTGCAGCTCGCCGTAGGTCTCCCGCGCGCCGATTGGGAGGCGCTCCTGCAGCAGCACGTCGCCGGTGTCCATCCCGGCATCCATCGCGATGATCGTCACGCCGGTCTCGCCGCGGCCGTCACGCAAGACCGACTGCAGCGGCGTGGCGCCGCGATAGAGCGGAAGCAGCGACGGGTGCACGTTGAACGCGATCGGCACGGCCTCGAGCAGCGCGCGCGGGACGATCCGGCCGTACGATGCGACGACGAACGCGTCGGGCGCCAGCGCGCGCGCCTCCTCGGCGAACGGCACGAGCTTCGCCGGCGCGTGCACCGGAACGCCGAGGCGTTCCGCTTCGCGCTTCACCGGCGTCGGCTCGGTCTTGCGGCCGCGTCCCGCCGGGCGATCGGGCTGGGTGACCACGCCGACGACCTCGTGCGCCGCGGCGACCGCGTCGAGGATCGGGACGGCGAACTCGCTCGTCCCGAAGACGAGCAGTCTCAGATCGCGACGGCGACCGCGTTCACGCGATCGATCGCTTCGCCTTCGGCGGCGGCGGCCTCGGCGGCTTCGAGCTCTTCGTCGGTCGCCGCGGGACGGATGTTCTGGGCCTTGTCCGTGTAGAGGATCCCGTCGAGATGGTCGTTCTCGTGCTGCAGACAGGTCGCGAAGAAGCCTTGCGCGTCGATCGTGATTTTCTTGCCGCGGCGGTCGAGACCGTTGACGACGACGTGGCTGAAGCGCGTCACGTCACCGACCATCCCGGGCACGGAGAGGCAGCCTTCGAGGCCGATGCGTTCGCCCTCGCGCAGCGCGACCTTCGGGTTGATCACCACCAGCGGGCCGTGTCCTTCGACCTCGTCCTGCATGTCGACGACGAAGATCCGCTTCGAGACGCCGATCTGCGGCGCGGCCAGACCGATACCCGGCGCTTCGTACATCGTCTCGAACATGTCGTCGAGCAGCTGCTGAAACATCGGGTCGGCGATCTCGGCGGGCTCGACCTTCTTCGCCACCTTACGAAGCGTCGGATGACCGTCGGTCAGAATCTCACGGATATAGGCCATGGCGTTCGTCCTAGTAGAACCGGCGAGCGGAGCCGGAGGTTCCGCCCGCCGGGAAGCGACTCTCCGCTTACTTCTTCGCCCAGGCGATGCACCAGCCGGTTGGACTGATCTTGCCGGTGACGACGCTGCAGGCGTTCGGGGCCTTGAAGAAGCGGCAGGCGCCGCACTTCTGGCCCATCTTGCCGGGCTTGTCCTGATACTTGAACTGCTTCTTGTTGTCGGCCGCCTGCACCGGCGCGAGCGTGGCGGTGGCGCCCAGCGCGACGACGGGGACGGCCGCGAGCCACCTGAGGGCGGATGCGCGTGAGACGGATGATGATTTCATGAGAACGCTCCTGGTCCGTAAGCGGCCCGTAATGCGGGAGAGGTAGGATGTTCGTACCATGCGCGTCTTCGCCGCCCTGCTCGTGGTGCTCGCGACGGGTTCGACCGCCGCGGCGACCGATGTCGCGGCGACGATGGACGCGCGTCCGGTCGCGCGCGGCTGCGCCCTGACCAGCGGCGCCACGATCGTCGCCTACGACGCGCGCGGCGCACGCGAGGTGTTCTACCGCTTCGTGCGGAGCGACGGCAGCGCGTCGCGAATCGGCCGCGTCGCCTTCGAGGGCGACGGCGCGGTCGCGCAGGCGGTGCGCGACACCTGGACGCCGCGCGGCGCCGCGCCCTGGGTCGCGCTCGAGATCGTCTCGCCGGGACACCTGCGCACGGCACGGTTAGCGCTCACGCCGCCCTGCCGGCACGGAACGATCGCCGCCCAGTAACCGCGCCTCTCGACCATCGCCGCGAAGGAACCGCCCCTAGAGGATGAAGCTCGAGAGGTCGGCGTTGCCCGCGATGCTCTCCAGGCGCTCGCGCACGTACGCGCCGTCGATCGTGACCTTGCCGCCCTCCTCGGGCGCGCGGAACGCGATCTCGTCGAGCACGCGCTCGAGTACGGTGTGCAGCCGTCGTGCGCCGATGTTCTCGGTCTCCTCGTTCACCCGCGTGGCGATGCGAGCGATCTCGGAGATCGCCTCCGGCGTCACCTCCAGCTCGACGCCGTCGGAGCCGAGCAGCGCTTTGTACTGGCCGATCAGCGCGTTCTGCGGCTGCGTGAGGATCGTCTCGAAATCGCTCGCGGTGAGCGAGTCGAGCTCGACGCGCACCGGGAAGCGGCCCTGGAGCTCCGGGATCAGATCGGACGGCTTGCTGACGTGGAATGCGCCCGCGGCGATGAACAGGACGTGATCGGTCGAGAGCGGGCCGTGCTTCGTCTGCACCGTGCTCCCCTCGACGATCGGCAGGATGTCGCGCTGAACGCCTTCGCGCGACACGTCGGGCCCGCGCGAGCCTTCGCGCCCCGCGACTTTGTCGATCTCGTCGATGAAGACGATCCCGTGCTCGCCGGCGCGGCGCAGCGCCTCGCGCTTCACGGCGTCCATGTCGATGAGCTTCTCCGCCTCCTGCTCGGCGAAGATCCGGCGCGCGTCGGCGACGGTCACCTTCTTGCGCACGCGCTTCTTCGGGAGCAGCCCGCCGAGCATCTCGCCGACGTCGCCGCCGCCGCCCGGAGCGTCGCCGCCGCCGCCGAGCATCCCGATCGGGAGCTGCGCCGCTTCCTCGACGTCGATCTCGATCTGGCGCACATCGTAGAACCCGCGCATCACGTCTTCGCGCGCCGACGCGCGCACGCGCGCAGCCTCGTCGTCGGGGAGCGGCCGCGGCGGCGGAGGCTGCGGCGGCGCGTTTTGCTGGAAGTTTCCGAAGATCGAGCCGAGCGAGGCGGCGAGCGGGTTCGACTGCTGCTGCGGCTGCGGCGCGCGCGTCTCGGGGTGCAGGACGTCGACGACGCGCTCGACCGCGGCGGCGTCGGCCGCCTCGCGCACGTCGGTGCGCCGCTCGTCCGACACCATCCGCACCGCCGCTTCGGCCAGATCGCGCACCATCGACTCGACGTCGCGCCCGACGTACCCCACCTCGGTGTACTTCGTCGCCTCCACTTTCAGGAACGGCGCGCCGGCGAGCGTCGCGAGCCGCCGCGCGATCTCGGTCTTGCCGACCCCCGTCGGCCCGATCATCAGGATGTTCTTCGGAACGACTTCCTTGCGCACGTGCTCGGGGAGCCGCTCGCGCCGGTAGCGATTGCGCATCGCCACCGCGACGGCGCGCTTCGCGTCGGCTTGACCGACGATGAAGCGATCGAGCGCGGCGACGATCTCGCGCGGCGTCAGCTCGCCGGCGGGCTTGGGGATGGGAACGGCGGCGGTCATAGATCGAGCACTTCGACGTTGTCGTTGGTGTAGATGTCGATGCGCCCGGCGATGCGCAGCGCCGCGCGCGCGATCGCCGGCGCCGGCAGCGAGGTGTGCTCGAGCAGCGCCATCGCGGCGGCCTGCGCATACGGACCACCGCTGCCGATCGCCGCGACGCCTTCGTCGGGCTCGATGACGTCGCCCGTCCCGCTCAGCACGAACAGGTGCTCCGGCGTGCCCACGATCAGCAGCGCCTCGAGCCGGCGCAGCGCTCGGTCCTGCCGCCAGTCCTTGGCCAGCTCGACGGCGGCGCGCACGACGTTGTCCTTGTACGCGCTCAGCTTGCCCTCGAACTTCTCGAGCAGGGTGATCCCGTCGGCCGCGCTCCCGGCGAACCCCGCGAGCACCGTCCCGTTCGCGATGAGACGCACCTTGCGCGCCCCGTGCTTCATGACCGTCTTGTCGACGGTCACCTGCCCGTCGCCCGCCATGGCGATCTTCCCGTCCCGCCGGACGGCGCAGATCGTCGTCGACCTGATTCGCATCCCGCCTAGGTACTCCGGCGGGGCTCGCCGGGTTGCACGCCGCGGCCCGGAGCGGGTAACCGAGCCGCCCGCGCCGATCACTACGGCACATGCCGCCGAACCTCGTGATCTTCGACTGCGACGGCGTCCTCGTCGACAGCGAGCCGATCGTGAACGACGTCGAGTCGGAGTTCTTCGCGACGCTCGGCGTCACGATCGACCCGCGCGAAGCGCGCCGCCGCTTCCAAGGCAAAACGGTGACGGACGTCGCCGGCGCCGTCGCCGCCGCGCTCGGCCGCCCGCTCTCCGCCGAAGCCCTCTACACCTGGGGGATGACGACGGCGCTCGGCCTCGTCACCTCGCTGCAAGCCGTCCCCGGCATCCGCGACGTCGTCGAATGGCTCGTGCGCACCGGCACGCCGGTCTGCGTCGCCTCGCAATCGCCGCTCCCGCGCGTGCGCCTCTCGCTCGCCGTGACGGACCTCTCACGATACTTCGCCGACGACGTCTTCACCGCATCGATGGTCGCCCGCCCGAAACCCGCGCCCGACCTCTTCCTCCACGCCGCGGCGACCATGGGAATCCCCGCGTCATGCTGCATCGTCGTCGAAGACTCGCCGACCGGCATCCTCGCCGCGGACGCCGCCGGCATGACCGCGCTCGGCTACGCCGCGCCCGACGGCCTCGGCGAAGACGCGCTGCGCGCCGCCGGCGCCCGCGTCTTCACCACGATGAGCGAGCTCCCCGCACTCCTCGCCGCCGCAATAAGCACGTAGATCCCGGCCGCCGCAACGACCGCCTAGATCCCGACCGCCGCTCCGGCCGCCGGAACGCCCGCATCGTGCGCCGGCGCGACGGCGCCCGCAAACGCCTCGATCTTCTCGAGCGCACGCGCGGCAAGCTGCGCACGCCGCGCGCGCTTGTCGCGAATCGTCTCGGCGAGCGGCGAGAAGAACGTCCAGGTGACATTCGCCGGCTGAAAATCGGGCGAGTCGGCGTTCTGCAGGTGCGCGATCACGGCACCGAGCGCCGTATCCTTCGGAACGTCGACCTGCGGCAGCCCCGCGAGCTCGCGCGCCGCCCCGATCCCCGCGATCGCCCCGCATGCGGCCGCCTCGACGTAGCCTTCGGCCCCGGTGATCTGCCCGGCAAACCGCACGCGCGGCTCGGTCCGCAGCCGCAGATCGCGCGTGAGCAGCCGCGGCGCATCGATGAACGTATTCCGGTGCATCACGCCGAGCCGCAGCCACTCCGCATTCGCCAAGCCCGGCAGCTTGCCGAACGCTTCTTTCTGCGCCGGCCACGTCAGCCGCGTCTGAAATCCGACGAGGTTGAGCGCCGTTCCCTCCGCGTTCTCCTTGCGAAGCTGGACCACGGCGTACGGCGCCTTCCCGGTGCGCGGATCGCGCAGCCCGACCGGCTTGAGCGGGCCGAAGCGCAGCGTATCCTCGCCGCGCGCCGCAAGCTCCTCGATCGGCAGACAGCCCTCGAAGTACGGCACGTCGCCGCTCGCCGCATCCGCCTCGAACCCGTGCGGATCGTGCTTCGGCAGCGTCCGCAGGTCCTCGACGAACCGAACGTACGTCTCGCGATCGAGCGGGATGTTGAGATAGTCGTCCCCCTCGCCCTTGTCGTAGCGAGACTTACGATACATCGCGTTCAGATCGATCGAGTCCAGCGCGACGATCGGCGCCGCCGCGTCATAGTAGTGGAGCCGTCCCCCGAGCAGTTCGTCGATCGCATTCGCCAACGGATCCGACGGCAACGGCCCGCACGCGACGATCACCGCCGCCCCGTCGGGGATCGCCGTCACCTCCTCGCGCCGAATCTCCACGTTCGGCAACGCCGCCAGCCGCGACTCGACCAGCGCGCCGAACCGCTCCCGATCCACCGCAAGCGCCCCACCCGCCGGCACCGCCGCCGCGCGCGCCGACGTGACGATCAACGAACCCAGCCGCGCAAGCTCCTCTTTGAGCAGTCCGACCGCATTCTCCAGCGCCGCCCCGCGAAACGAGTTCGAGCACACCAGCTCCGCCAGCATCCCCGTCTGATGCGCCGGCCCCGACTTCGCGGGCCGCATCTCGTACAACACGACCCGCGCCCCCCGCCGAGCCGCCTGCCAAGCCGCTTCAGAACCGGCAAGCCCCGCACCGACAACAACGATCTCATCCACGCACGTCACCAAAGCTAGAGAAAGGGTGGCGCGTCCACATCGTACCTGCGTTCGGGGCGGGCACATGCTCTCGACGGGGCGTCACAGCAATTCGCGGAGCCAGGATGGCGGGAGCGAATCGTGTGCGAGCAGCGTTTTCCCATGGAAGGGAAAACGCGGGCGTCCCCGGCGAGAGCATGTGCCCGCGCCGAACGCCGCCCCAATCAAAAACCAACGGCACCGGCCCAACCCAAACGCCACGCCGCCCCAAGCTAGACGTGCTCGAGCTCCGCCTCATCAGCATCGTCGCCCCGCGTCCCCAGCCCCGTCTCGTGCGTCCGATCGGTGTGACACACGTAGGTCACCGTCCCGCCGCGTTTCGGCTTCTCCACGACGTAGTCGCCGCAGACCGCACACGGCTGCGGCGCCACTTTGTCCCACGAGACGAAATCGCACGCCGGGTAATTGGCGCACCCATAGAAGGTGCGCCCCTTGCGCGACTTGCGCTCGGCGATCATCCCGCCGTCCTTGGGACACTTGACGCCGGTGTCTTTGAGGATCGGCTTCGTGGTCTTGCACTCCGGATACCCGGTGCACGACATGAACCGGCCGAAGCGCCCGGTCTTGATGACCATCGGCTTGCCGCAGTTTACGCAGACCTCGTCGGTCGGCTCGTCGCGCTGCTCGAACTTCGGGAGCTTGCGCTCCGCCTCGTCCAGCTCTTTCTTGAACTCGCCGTAGAAGTCGGCCAGGACCTTGGCGGTCGCGCCCCAGTCGCCGCCGCGCTCGGCGAGGTCGTCGAGCCGCGACTCCATCGAGGCGGTGAACGTGAGGTCGACGATCTCCTTGAAGTGCTCGACCAGCAGATCGTTGACGGCCTCGCCGATCTCGGTCGGGTGGAAGCGCCGCTCGAGCTGTTCGACGTAGCCGCGGGCCTGAATCGTCTCGACGATCGCGCTGTAGGTGGAGGGCCGCCCGATCCCGTTCTCCTCGAGCGCGCGCACCAGCGTCGCTTCGGTGAAGCGCGGCGGCGGCTCGGTGAAGTGCTGCTTCGGCTCGATCGCCTTGACGCCGAGATTCTCGTTCTCGTCGAGCTTCGGCAGAATCGGACGGGCCTTCGGCGCCTTGCCGTTCTGGGGTGCGTCCGCCACCGGCGCATCGTCGATCCCCTCTTCGTACACGGCGGTGTAGCCGGCGAACTTCAGCACGCTGCCGGTGGCGCGGAACGTGAACCGCGGCCCGGCGGCGATGTCGACGGTCGTCTGGTCGTAGACGGCCGCCGCCATCTGCGAGGCGACGAAGCGCTCCCAGATCAGCTGGTAGAGCCGCAGCTCGTCGCGCTTGAGGATGCGCGCCAGCGACTCCGGCGTGTGGTGGACGGAGGTGGGGCGGATCGCCTCATGCGCGTCCTGCGCGCCTTCCTTGATCTTGTACTGCCGCCCGCCGCCGTGGAACTCGGCGCCGTAGCGCGCCGTCACGAACTCCCGCGCCGCGTCGCGCGCCGAATCGGCGATACGGGTCGAGTCGGTGCGCATGTAGGTGATCAGCCCCTGCGTCCCCTCGCTGCCGCCGAGGTCGACGCCCTCGTAGAGCGCCTGCGCGACCTGCATCGTCTTGCGGACGCGGAACTTCAACTTGCGCGAAGCCTCTTGCTGGAGGGTCGAGGTGGTGAACGGCGGCGCCGGATTGCGCCGCGTCTCACGCGTCTTGACGGAGGCGACGCGGAACGGGACGCCGGCGAGCGCGTCGAGGATCGCCTGCGCCTGCTCGCCGGTCGTGATGTCGGCCTTCTCGCCGTCGACCTGGTAGAGGTCGGCGGTGAAGACGATCGGGCTCTGCTCCGCGGCGAGCTGCGCCGCGATCGTCCAGTACTCGCGCGCCGTGAACGCACGGATCTCGCGCTCCCGGTCGACGATCAGCCGCACCGCGACCGACTGCACGCGCCCCGCGGAGAGCCCGCTGCGCACTTTCGCCCACAGCAGCGGCGAGATCTTGTAACCGACCAATCGGTCGAGGATGCGCCGAGCCTGCTGCGCGTTGACGCGCGGCATGTCGATCGGGTGCGGGTCCTTGAGCGCGGCGAGCGCGGCGTCCCTGGTGATCTCGTGGAGCTCGATCCGCTTCGGGTTCTCGAGCTTCAGCAGCTCCGCCAGATGCCACGCGATCGCCTCGCCTTCGCGATCGGGGTCGGTGGCGAGGTACACGTCGGACGCCGTCTTCGCGGCCGCCTTGAGCTCCTTGATGACGTCGCCCTTCCCTTTGATGGTGAGGTAGCGCGGGGCGAAATCATTGTCGACGTCGACGCCGAGCGTCGACTTCGGGAGGTCGCGGACGTGGCCGACCGAGGCCTTCACGGCGTAGCGCGGAGGCAAGAATTTCTTGATCGTCTTGGCTTTCGTCGGCGACTCGACGATGATCAGCGGCTTGGCCACGGTGGGTCTCCGGAGGGTGCGGCTCGTTCCGACGAGCTTCGGGCCACAGTATAAACCCGGACGTCAAGCCGGGCAAAAGCCCTCGCGCGGCGCGCGCGTAACCGCCGCTTGGACAGAAAAGTTGCACGATTTGCGAAAACTGTGTATTCTGCGCATAACATGTGTCGCTTCGCGACGCATTACCGTTTGGACAACTCCGTCCGCGCGGACGAGGAGGTTGAATGGACTCGGACATGATGAACGGCGGCGAAGGCATGGAAGACTCGTCGTCAGGTGACGCCGGCGCGACGCGCCGGGGCGGACGCCGCAAAGGCGCCGGACGAAAGAAAGCCGCGGCCGGACGCAAGAAATCGACCAACGGCCGGAAGAAAGCCGCGGGCGGTCGCAAGAAGGCTGCCGGCGGACGCAAGAAAGCCGCGGGCGGACGCAAGAAAGCCACCGGCGGACGCAAGAAAGCCACCGGCGGACGCAAGAAAGCCACCGGCGGACGCAAGAAAGCCGCGGGCGGACGCAAGAAAGCCGCGGGCGGTCGCAAGAAGGCTGCCGGCGGGCGCAAGAAGGCCGCGGGCGGACGCAAGAAAGCCGCCGGCGGACGCAAGAAGACCGCGGGTCGCAAGAAAGCCGCGGGTGGACGCAAGAAGGCCGCGGGCGGACGCAAGAAAGCCGCGGGCGGGCGCAAGAAGGCCGCGGGTGGTCGCAAGAAGGCCGCCGGCGGACGGAAGAAGACCGCCGGGCGCCGCAAGAAGGCGTCGTAGACCGAACGCGGTCGCACGACTCCGGAACATCGAAAGAGGAGCGGCCATCGCCGCTCCTCTGTTCTTTTCCACGGCGACGGCTAGAGCAGGACCGCCGGTCCGACCGTGAGATCCGGCGCCGTCCCGCCGTGCTCGTCGACCCAGTGGCACGCCGCGCGATGTCCGGGCTCGTACTCCTTGAACGCCGGCACCTCGACCTTGCAGCGCTCGAATGCGACCGGGCAGCGCGTGTGAAAGCGGCAGCCCGAGGGCGGGTTCACCGGTGAGGGGATGTCCCCGGTCAGGATGATGCGCTTGCGGCGGCGCTCCACGTCGGGATCGGGGATCGGGATCGCGGAGAGCAGCGCCTGCGTGTACGGGTGGAGCGGGTTGTCGTAGAGCCGGTCGCGGTCGGCGATCTCGACGATCTTCCCGACGTACATGACGGCGACGCGGTTCGAGATGTGCCGCACGACGGAAAGGTCGTGCGCGATGAACAGGAACGTCAGCCCGAGCTGCTGCTGCAGGTCCTGGAGCAGGTTGATGACCTGCGCCTGGATCGAGACGTCGAGCGCGGAGACCGGCTCGTCGGCCACGATGAACTTCGGGTTCACCGCCAGCGCCCGCGCGATCCCGATGCGCTGCCGCTGGCCGCCGGAGAACTCGTGCGGGTAGCGGTTCGCGTGATACGGCTGCAGCCCGACCAGCCGCAGCAGCTCCTGCACCCGGATGTCGGCCTCGCGCCCCTTCGCGATCCCGTGGATCTCGAGCGGCTCGCCGACGATCGCGCCGACCGTCATGCGCGGGTTGAGCGAGGCGTACGGGTCTTGGAAGATGATCTGCATCTCTTTGCGCAGCGGACGCAGCTCGGCGCGCGAGAGACCGACCAGTTCCTGGCCGTCGAAGACGACGCTTCCTTTCGTGGCGTCGGCGAGCCGCAGGATCACGCGGCCCGCGGTCGTCTTCCCCGACCCCGACTCGCCGACGAGCCCCAGCGTCTCGCCGGCGCGGATCTCGAAGTCGATCCCGTCGACCGCTCTGACGTCGGCGATGTGGCGCGAGAGGATCCCGGCGGTGATCGGAAAGTACTTGTGGAGGTCGCGCACGACCACCAGGTCGCTCTTCGGCGCCTCCAGCACGCCGGCGGTGCCGGCGCCCGCCGACGTCACCGCGCCGCCGCCTGCGGCGGAACGACCGCGGAGTCCGGCACGACGGGACGGTTCTCGGCGGGGATCGGCTTCTGGGCCTCGGCGCGCTCGTCGTACAGATAGCAGCGCGCGAGGTGCCCGTCGCCGAAATCGTAGAGCGGCACCGGTTCGTCGCAGATCGGCATGCGGTAGCGGCAGCGCGGGGCGAACGCGCAGCCGGACGGCATGCGCAGCAGGTTCGGCGGCTGGCCGTCGATCGGGATCAGCCGCGAGCCCGCCTGATCGAGGCGCGGGAGCGACTCCAGCAGCCCGACGGTGTACGGCATCTTCGGCGACTCGAAGATCTGGGTCGCCGTTCCGTACTCGACCATGTTGCCGCCGTACATGACCAGCACGTTCTCGCACGTCTCGGCGACCACGCCGAGGTCGTGGGTGATCAGGACGATCGCCGAGCCGAGCCGCTGCTGCATCTCGTTCATCAGCTCGAGGATCTGCGCTTGGATCGTCACGTCGAGCGCGGTCGTCGGCTCGTCGGCGATCAGCACCGCCGGATCGCAGGAGAGCGCCATGGCGATCATCACGCGCTGCCGCATCCCGCCTGAGAACTGGTGCGGGTAGTCGCGCAGCCGCTTCTCCGGCACGGGGATCCGCACCAAATGCAGCATCTCGACCGCTTTGTCGAGCGCTTCTCGCTTGTTGAGCCCGAGGTGCAGCCGCGTCGCTTCGGCGATCTGCTCGCCGATGGTCAGCACCGGGTTGAGCGAGGTCATCGGGTCCTGGAAGATCATCGCGATGTCGCGGCCGCGGATCTTCCGCATCTCCGCTTCGCTCTTCTTCAGCAGGTCCTCGCCTTTGAAGCGGATCGTCCCGCGCTCGATCCGGCCGTTCGCCGCGATGAGCCGCATGATCGAGAGCGAGGTCACCGATTTGCCGGACCCGGACTCGCCGACGATCGCCAGCGTGTGCCCGGCGTCGACGGAGAACGAGAGACCGTTGACGGCCGCGACGACGCCGTCTTCGGTCTTGAACGTCGTCCTGAGGTCGTGGACCTCCAAGAGCCCCACGTTACTCGTCCAGGCTTTCGAGGGCGCATTGCCCGGCGGGCGAACGCGACGGATTCACCGGATCTGAATTCACTAGATTCCCGAGAGGCTCACGAGGGTCCCGACCACGACGAAGGCCACGGCGACGAACTGCGTGACGCGCGCGATCTGCTGGTCGAGCCCGAGCCGCCGCGTGGACGACTCGACGCGCCCGCCCAGCGTCCCGCTCAGCCCTTCCTGTTTGGTGGTCTGCAGCGCCAGCAAGATCACCAGCATCACCCCGAACACGATGAACAGCCCGGCGAACGTGTGCGTCAGCCACGGCGCGTGCTGCGCCAGCGGCGAGTGCGGCGTCAGGTCGTACTGGAAGTTCGGCGGAAGCGTGAAGGGCAGCGTCGTCGCCTGGGCGGCGGGCGCGGCGGCCTTCGGCACGACCGGCGCGGCGGTCGTCGCCGCCGCGAGCAGGGCGGGAAGCACGATTCAGGGTCCTCAGGGGATGAAAAGAACCGCCGGGGCTTGGCCCCAGGGCCGGAATAGTCCTGGTGGGTCACTGCGTGAACCCCTGGCGTTCGCCCTTCGGGCGATCCGCGTCGCTCGTCGGGTAAGCCCGACGAAGCCCTAGGCGGCCGGGCTGCCGGCGAGCGTGCGGACCCGCGCCGCGACGTTCTCGGCGGTGAGCCCGAATTGCGCGCGCTGCGCTTCCGGCTTGGCGTGCTGGACGAGCACGTTCGGAACCCCAATCCGTTCGACGAACGCGTCGATCCCGCGGTCGTTGAGGAACTCGACGACCGCGGAGCCGAACCCGCCGGCGAGGCTGTGCTCCTCGAGCGTGATGAAGCGCCGGTGCGTCTCCGCCAGCTCGAGCAGCAGCGTCTCATCGAGCGGGACGACGAAGCGCGCGTTGACGACGGTCGGCTTCACGCCGTCGGCTTCGAGGAGGGCCGCTGCGTCGAGCGCGATGTCGACCGTGTTGCCGAGACCGAGGATCGCGACCTCGCCGCCGCGGCGCAGCACCTCGGCGCGGCCGAGGACGAGCGGCGCGAGCGGCTCGTCGTGCTTCCCGCTGGTCGAGCCGCGCGGGTAGCGCAGTGCGGCCGGCGCGCCGAGCGAGAGCGCGAGGTCGAGCATCGGCGCGACCTCGTGCTCGTTGCGCGGCGCCATGATCGTCACGCCGGGGAGCGTGCGCAGGTAAGCGACGTCGTACAGCCCCATGTGCGTCGGGCCGTCGTCGCCGACGAAGCCGGCGCGGTCCATCGCGAAGACGACCGGGAGCTGCTGCACCGCGACGTCGTGCACCACTTGGTCGTAGGCGCGCTGCAAGAAGGTCGAGTAGATCGCGCAGACCGGCTTGATCCCGGCGGTCGACGCCCCGGCCGCGAAGCAGACCGCGTGCGCCTCGGCGATCCCGACGTCGAAGTAGCGCTCGGGGAAGCGCTTCGCGAACTTCGCCAGCCCGGTGCCGTCGGGCATCGCGGCGGTGATCCCGACGACGCGGGGATCGCGCTCCGCCGCGGCGATCAGCGCGTCGGCGAACGCCTGCGCGAAGGTCGGCCGGGCGGCCTTCTTCTCGAGCTTTCCTTCGTCGGGATGGTACACGCCGGGCCCGACGCCGTGGAACGTGCGGCTGTCGTCCTCGGCGATGTCGTAGCCCTTGCCTTTGACGGTCTTCACGTGCAGCAGCACGGGGCCGGGGATCTTGCGCGCGTTCGAGATCACGTCGGTCAGCGAGTCGAGGTCGTGGCCGTCGATCGGGCCGATGTAGCGGAAGCCCATTTCCTCGAAGATCACCGGCGCCTTGTGCTCGGGCGTCACGAAGCGCATCCCCGCCATCTCCGCGGTCGAGAGCGCGCGGCGCGCGGTCTCGCCGAGCGGGACGTGGTCGAGCATGCCCTTGAGGAGCTCACGGCCCTTGGTGAACAGCGGCTTCGAGCGCAGCGTCCCGAGATACGAGGCGATCGAGCCGACGTTCGGAGCGATCGACATCTCGTTGTCGTTGAGGATCACGATGAAGTTCGTCTTGAGCAGCCCGGCGTTGTTGATCGCCTCGTAGGCGAGCCCGCCGGTGAGCGCGCCGTCGCCGATCACCGCGACGACCGTGTTCTGCTTGCCGGCCAGATCGCGCGCGGTCGCCATCCCCAGCGCCGCCGAGATCGACGTCGAGGCGTGACCGGCGCCGAACGCGTCGTACTCGGACTCGCTGCGCATGCAGAAGCCACTGACGCCGCCGCCCTGGCGCAGCGTGTGGAACCGGTCGAACCGGCCGGTCAGCAGCTTGTGGACGTAGCTCTGATGGCTCACGTCCCAAACGACCGTGTCACGGGGCAGCTCGAGGACGCGCATCAGCGCGAGGGTCAGCTCGACCACGCCGAGGTTGGGCGCGAGGTGGCCGCCGTTCGCCGCGCAGACCTTGATCAGCGTCTCGCGAATCTCGCGGGCGAGCTGATCCAGCTCGGGGCGCGAGAGCCGCTTCACGTCGGCCGGGGTCGCGATGCGCTGAAGGATCATCCCGGGGGTCTTCGACGGGTCGAACCGAAGGCCCGTCCCGTGCACGCCCCGCAGACGCCCGTGCCGCTCCGGGTCCGCAAGCGCGTCTGGACCGATGTCGCGCGCATCCTCTCGACTGTCTGCAACCCGTTCCTGACCTCGCTGGCGCTCTTCGTGATCCTGGCCGGCGCCCGTTCGAACGGCTCGCGCGACTTTCTGATCCTGCTGTTCAACAGCGCGTTCTTCACCTCGATCGCGCCGATGCTGTTCATCTTCTACCTCTACGCGACCGACCGGATCTCCGATCTCGACATGTCGATCCGAACCGAGCGCGAGCGGGTCTTCATCGCCTTCGTCATCTTCTACGCGATCGGCGCCTTCGACTTATGGCTGATCCATGCGCCGGCGATCATGACCGCCTCGATGGCCGGCTACGCGGCGAGCGCGCTGGTCGTGCAGTGGATCACCCGCTATTGGAAGATCTCGACCCACGCGCTCGGGATCACCGCCCCGCTCGTCGCGCTGACCGTGCTCTACGGGAGCCGGCCGATGCCGTTCTACGCGCTGATCCCGCTGGTCGGGTGGTCGCGGCTCTACCTGCGGGCACATACGTTCTTGCAAGTGGTCGCCGGGACGCTCTTGGCGATCGCCACGACGCTGATCTTCTTCCGCGTCTTCCACGTCGTCTGAGGCGAATAGGTTCGCTCCGCAGGGCGGACGAAGCTCCATTCCGTTTCCGTCGATTGCCCCTTTTGGTTTTTCACGGACCGTATTGATGGAGGGACGTGTGAACGTAGCAGTATTCGTCGACGCCGGCTATCTCTATGCGCTCGCCACGATGGCGCGATTCCGGACCAGCTACCCGCGCGGCCGCGTCAGCCTCAACGTCGAGTCCGTCGTGCAGGAGCTCAAGCGCGAAGTCGCCGCGCTCGACGGCGGCGGCAACCGGCTGATCCGCATCTACTGGTACGACGGCGCGCCGATCTCCGGACGGACAGGCGAACAGGCGCGCACCGCGTCGCTCGCCGACGTCAAGCTGCGGCTCGGCTCGGTCAACGTCTACGGACAGCAGAAAGGCGTCGACGCGCTGATCGTTCACGACATGTCGGAGCTCGCGCGCAACCGCGCGGTCGACGCGATCGTCCTCCTCTCCGGCGACGAGGACGTGCTGGTCGGCGTGCAGACCGCGCAGACCTTCGGCGTCCGCGTTCACCTGCTCGGGATCGATCCGTTTCGCACGCAGTCGGAGAAGCTGCGCTTCGAGGCCGACGTCACGCACGAGTGGCCCGAAGGGCTCGTCGCGCCCTGGATCGTGCTGCGCCCGGTGCGCGACCCGAAAACCGGGCTCGACGAGAGCCCGGAGGGCGCGGCCGAGAGCGCGCCGGCCGGCGAGTCGCCGGAGCCGCAGGCGCCGATCCAGCCTGAGGTGATGCGCACGATCGTCGCCGAGCTGGTTCCGTTCTTCGCCGATCGTGTCGCGACGATCGTCGCGAACTGGGACCGGCTGCGGCGCATCCCGATCGACGTCAACACGCGGCTGATGAAAGCGAGCTCGCAGGCGCTGGGCCGGCCGATCGACACCTCGGAGCGGATCGCGGTGCGCTCGCTGTTCGTCGAAACCTTGCGCGGCGGAGACGATGCCGCGGCAGGCGCCGGCGCGACCTCCGCCGCCCCCGCGACCGACGGCGAGAGCGAGCGTCCCGGCGAGCTTGGCGAGGCACCGGACGCGCACGGCGAAGCGTCGGACGCGCTCGGCGTCACGTCCGAACCGCTCGTCGAGACGGACTCCTAGCGCAGGCTGACGAGCGCGCGCACGTCGACGTCTGCTCCGCCGCTCCAGCGGCGCAGCGCGCCGACGAACGCGCCGACGTCGCCGTTCGTGAAGTACGTCGTCATCGCATCGCCGCGCGCGAGGCGAAGGCGGCGGACCAGCTCGACGGTCGCGACGGCTTGCGCGCGCGCCGGGTCGATTCGCTCCACGGTCGGCGGGAGGGCCGCGGCGAACCAGCGGTCGAGCAGCGGGAAGTGCGTGCAGCCGTAGACGAGCGCGTCGATGCGGTCGCGCAGGCCGGCGACCGCTTCGGCGACGGCGTCGCGCGCCTCGGCGGTCTCGGCGCCGCCGCGCTCGACGAGCGGGACCAGCGCCGGCGCCGCGACCTCGATCACCTCGGTGTGCGGCGCGGCGCGGCGAATCGCGTTGCCGTACGCGCCGCTGCGCACGGTCGCCGCCGTCGCGACGACGCCGACGCGGCGGTGCGGCGTCCGGGCGAACGACGCGCCGGCCGTCGCGATGAGATCGAGCACGGGGAACGGCGTCGCCGGCCAGCCGAGGCGCTCGGCGACCGCGCACGTCGTGTTGCACGCGGTGACGACGGCGTCGACGCCCAGCCCGGCGAGCTGCTCGAGGTTCTCGCCGAGAAAGCCGTGGATCTCGGCGTCGCTGCGGTCGCCGTACGGCACGTGCGCCTGGTCGGCAAAATACACGACCTCCTGGTCGATCCCCGCCTCGCGCAGCGCGGCGAGGACCGTCAGCCCGCCGAGCCCGGAATCGTAGAGGCCGAGCACTACTGCTGCACGCTCACGGCGCTCGAGGCGGGCGTGCCGGCGAACGCCTTCACGCCGTTGGCGATCCCCTGCGCCATGTTCTGCAGAAACGAGGGCTGGCGCAGCAGCGCGACGTCGCCGGGGTTCGTCACGAACGCCGTCTCGATCAGCACCGCCGGCATCGTCGTGTGGTGGATCACGTAGAAGTTCGCGTGCTGGGTCCCGTCGTCTTGGGTTCCGGCGACCGGGATCACCGCTTTCTCGAGCGCCTGCGCGAACGGGGCGTCCTGCGGCTTGTACCAGTAGAACGTCGTCCCGTGCGGGCTCTCGACCGGCGCCGCGTTGACGTGGATGCTGATGAATAGCCGCGCGCGGGCGTCGTTCGCGACATCGCAGCGGGTCTGCAGGTAGGCGCGGTCGTCCGCGTTCGGCTTGCCGTCGGCGTGCATCTTCGCGAGGTTCTCAGCGCTGACCGGATCGATGTCGGAGTCGCGCGTCATCCGCACGGTCCAGCCCTGCGCGACGAGCAGCGCGCGAAGGCGCCGCGCGATGTCGATGGTGAGCGTCTTCTCGACCAGTCCGTTGTGGGCGGTGCCGGTGTCGTCGCCGCCGTGGCCGGGATCGATCACGATCGTGCGCGAGCCGTTCACGCCGTTCGGTCCGGGCGTGAACTTCCAGGGCTGCGCGCTCGGCCCCGCCGCCGGGTAGGCCTCGGACGGCGGCGCGGCGCCGGCGAGGCCGGTCTGGCCCAGCCCGGTGCGCGCGACGTCGGGCGGCGCGGGGGTCGGGCGCACGGTGATCGTCAGGCCGCCGTCGATCGGGTCGAGATCGATCTGCTGCTCGCCGCTCATGGTGAATGCGATGCGCACCGCCGGCGCGTCGGGCGTCCCCGTCTGCCGCACGCGCACCGACTGCACGGCGCCGAACGAGGGCTGCTCGTCTCGGCCCGGGATCGTCAGCGTCGCGTTCGTGAAGTCGATGTACCAGCGATTGTCGAGCAGACGGTGCCACTCGTAGCTCGCGGGGCCGGTCAGCGTGACGCGGACGACGAGCGCGTCGCCGGGTCCCTGACCGAGGTCGAGCGCCGAGACGGCAACGGGGCCTTCGGGCTGCGGCGATGCCGTCGCCTCGCCGTACGGATTTGCCGGTGCGCCGCCGGGCGGCGTGGTGGCCGTGCCGAGCGGCGCCGCCGGTACGCCGCCCGGCGGCGCGGCCCCCAACGGCGGCGGCGACGGCGGCGCGCCGTACGCGACCGCGCGCGGCTCGAAGATCGCGGTGAACGCATCGGGTGTGTCGGCCTGCACGACGCGGTAGGTCGCGCCGCGCGCGGCGGCGATGGTGAGCGTCGTGGTCGGGACGCGCGCCGAGCCGCCGACGGCGACCGCGATCGTGTCGACCGCGCTCCCCGGCGCGCGCCGCTCCGGCGCCAGCGACGAGCCCTGACCGACGAAGGTGACCTGCAGGCGATCCGCTTGCGCGGCGCCGCTCGTCGTGGTGACCAGCGGCATTGCGGCGCGCACCGTGACGATCGTGCGCGCGCCCTCGGTGCGCACGTCGAGCGCGCCGATCCGCGGCTGGAGGACGGTCTCGGCACCGTCGGGGACGGGCTCGACGTAGAGCGCGCGCGCCAGGGCGTAGAATGGGAGGATCGCATCGTTGCCGGAGACGGCCGGCGCGAACGCGGCGCGCGCGCGAATCCCGGCGACCGTGTATGCGGGATCGCCGAGGGTGAAGACGACCGTGCGCCGGTCCTGCGTGGTGATCACCGCGTAGCGCTGGCCGGGCTCGAACGAGAGCACGGCGCCGAGCTTGTCGAGGAACTTGCGCAGACCCGGATCGCCGGTCGCGACGGCCAGATCGCCGCCGCTCGGGACGGCGTGCGCGAAGATCAGCCGGGTCCCTTGGAACCACAGCACGGGCGCGCCTTGCTGCGCGAGCGCCGGCCGCGCGAACGCGCCCAGCGCGCACGCGGCGACCAGCGCGACGATGCTAAAAACTCGAACGCGCGAGCGGTTCATCGAGCTCGAGGTGCCCTCCCGGAAGCGTGGCGACGCGAGCGCCGTCGACCCGCACGCGCACCGCCGCGATCCCGAGCGAGGGTTGCGTGAGGGTCCACACCAGCTCTTTGAACTCCGCCGACTCCGCGAACCCGCCTTCGGCGGACGACGCGACGTCGCGCGAGAGGTTCACGTCGGCGGTCGTACCGTCAACGTCGACGGCCAGGACGCGCGTTCCGGTCGGGAAGCGAATTGCTTCCGTTCCGGGCGGCGGCCCGGCGACGCACTGCGCCGCGGCGTAGAACGCGACGCTCTTGCGGTCGCGCGCGGGGCCGAGGCTGACGCGCCACGGGACCAGCGTCGTTCCGTCGGCCTTCGCGTAGTAGACGGCGATCGTCTCGCCGGGCGAGGCCGTCATCGCGCGATGGGTCCACCACCACGACGCCGCGACCGCGGCGACGAAGAGGACGACCAGCACCAAGCCGCGCGAGGCTCGCATCTTGGAGTGCAAACGTTCGCGGCTCGCGGGGCGTTCGCCCGCTACGTCGCGTTACGCCCTTGACGGCGGTACGTGATGCGGCCGCGGGTGAGATCGTAGGGCGAGAGCTCGACGTCGACGTCGTCTCCCGGCGTGATGCGGATGCGGAAGCGCCGGAGGCGTCCGGCGAGGCTCGCCAGGATCGTGTGGCCGTTCTCGAGCTCGACTTTGAACGTCGAGCTGGGGAATGTCTCGATCACGCGGCCGACGAGGCTGAGCGTATCTTCTTTGACGACGGGGCTGATCGGCTCGCGGCGCTTGCGCTTGCCGCCGCCTTTCCGTCTGCGTGGTGGCGGAATGACTCCTCCTTCGTGGGGTCTGGTCGAGTTCGGCTTCGCAGGCGACGACGCCTCGACACGACGACGGGGATTCCACACGTGGAGCGCGCTTCCGCCGCGGCGAGCGCCGCACGAAGGAGAACTTCGCCGTCCGCGAGCGGGTTATGGGGTCGCAATGCTCACGGATGCCATCGTCATCGGAATGGTCGGAGTCGCGGCCGGATTCGCCTGGGAGTACGTCGTCAACCGAGGCAAGTGAGCAGCCGGCGCTCGCGCGCCCGGCCCTGACCTCAGGCCGTCGCCGCGCTCGCCTGATGGGCGAGGGCGTGGTGGTCGCAGCGCGACCAGCGGAGCAGCCGCTCCGCCACCTCCCGAGCGGGGCTGCCGATCGCCGTGCAGCCGCAGCCCCAATGGAGGAGCAGGCACGAGTCATCGCCGCGCTTCGTCAGCTGCTCCAGCGTCGGCTCGCCGAGCTGCGCGGTCAGGTCCTGCAGGTCGTACCCGTGACTCAGCATCGGCGTCAGTGTACCCAACACGCGCGCTGTTCGCCCAGGGCCTTTGGGCGAACCGCCGCTCAGCGCACGGGCCCTTCGGCCGAGGCGATGCGCAGCTTCCAGTCGGAGAGGTCGGGCGTCTGGTCGAGGCGGAGATTCGCCAGCAGCGCGCGGAGCCGGGTCGCGGCGGGGCCGCTGCCGGTCGTGCGCTCGTGGCGGAAGTGCGGGTTCCACGACTCGTACCATAGCGTCGCCTCGACGCGCAGCCGCGCGGGATCGACCGCGGTGCGCAGCGGGACGCGGTAGGCCACGACCGCGCGGCCCGAGCCGTCGGCATAACGCGGGTCGTGATGCACGTTCACCGGACGCGTCGCCTCGAGCCAGCGGGCCGGCAGGGTGATCCCCGGCGGACCGTTCGCGCGCCAGCCCTGCGGCAGCAGCCGGTTGTCCTTGAAGACGCGGTCGCGCCGGATGAAGCTCTCGGTGAAGTCGCCGGCCTTGTCCTGGACCAGCTCCTCGAAGATCTCCGCCTGATCGGCGCTCGCGACGGGGTGCTGCTCGTCGTAGTGCGGCTGGTAGGCCTGGCGCCCGTCGGGCAGCCGCGCGAACCGCTCGCTGGGGAGCGGCTTGCCGTCGGCGCCGAGGATCTCGCCGTTCGCGTTCGTCCCGCCGGAGTCGAAGACGACATGATCGTCGGGATCGGTCACGCGCAGCTCGACGAAGGCGCGCCGGAACCCGACGCCGCTCGGGAAGCGGTGGCCGGTGAGGTTGGCGACACCGACGTCGGCCAGCAGCATGCCGTTCTCGACGCGCGCGCGCAAGTCGACGGTCGCCGTCTGCTGCCGCGCCTGCTGGAGCACGAAGCCGATCGCGTCGTGCAGATCGGTCGTCGAGCCGGACATGTAGTCGCCGAGCCGTACGCCGAGCGCATCGGGATTGGTCTGGAACGTGCGCAGCAGGAACGCGTTGAGGCCGAGCAGCTCGTGCCGCCGGAACCCGCTCGTGCGCCAGCGCACCGTGATGTCGTCGAGCGGCGCGAGCTGCTCGGCCTGCGGGTACGTGTCGTCCTCGACCAGCGCGATGCGGGTCTGGATCGCCGGCACGCTCACATCGAGCGCGGGGTTCGCGACGCTCGCCGGCATGTGGCAGTCCTGGCACGACTTCGCGCCCTTCAGCGGCTTGTACTCGGTCTGGAAGCGGCTGTTGACCCACTCGACGTAGGTGTTCTGCTCGACGTCGTGCGCCATGACCGGAACGATCGGGTGGATCTTCGCCGGCGAATCGACGACGGGGAGATCGATGCTGTGGCAGCTCGTGCACAGCCGCGCCGATTTGGTGAGGTCGGAGAACACGGGCGTGGCGCCGAGCGACTCCTTCATCGGGTGCGTCGCGACCAGCTTCGATTCGAACGGGCCGTTGATCTCGTCGGACTCGTTCACGTCGAACAGACCCGTGTTCGTCTTCTCGAGCGTGTACGCGAGCGAGGCCTGCTCGCGCTTCGTCTGCGCGATGTGGTGGCAGACGGTGCAGCTGATCCCGTCGCGCGCGAGGCCGCCGTAGTGGAACTGCGGCGTGCCGGGATGCGCTTCGAACACCCAGCGCTCGTCGAAGTGCGCGCCCGCGCCGTGGTCGATCTCGTTCGTGCGCTTCCCCATCACGCCGTGGCAGCGCATGCACAGGTCGACGACCTGCGTCCGCAGCGTCGCGCGCGTGCGCGCCGGATCGTGCCCGGCGATCGCGCGGTCGGGGATCGCGGCGAGGTAGTCCTGCTCGCTCTCGAGCTGCGAGAAGAACACCGGGTCGCGCCCGGCCAGCCCCATCGGCGACCAGCGCCACTCCCCGTACTCGGAGACGTTCACGCCGACCGGACCGCCGTTCGGCGCCGGCGTCGGTGAGGCATGGGGGCCCGGGATGAACCACATCGACGGTCCTGACGGCGGGCCGGACGAAGCTCCGTGACAGCCCATGCACTGGTCGGAGGTCATGAACTGCGGGACGCCGTGCGGGTGCGCGAGATACGTGTCGAGCGGCTCGGCCGGAAACGTCTGGATCGCCTGTGGCGCGAGGGCGAGCGTCCGCGCGGGCCGCGCGACGCCGGGCTCGAGCTTGTTCTTCTCGTGCTCGCTCTGAACGTGTGTCCGCGGCGCGGGCGTCGTCGAGGTGTTCGGCGGCGGCGTGCGCCACGAGTCGTCGACCTTGAAGATCAGCGGCGTCCCGGGAAATCCTTTGATGTTGTCGAGCGCGGCGAACGTCAGCGCCTTCTCGGCGGAGCCGTGGCAGCGCAGGCAGTACAGCCCGAAGCCCGCGTTCGGGTAGGCGGTCATCACCGTCGGCTTCGCCGGCAGCGGCGCCGGCGTCGGAAACATCCCCGCGTACACCTCGGCCCAGAACCAGCCGTCGCGCGAGGCGGAGGCGCGGCGGATCATCACGGTCCAGTCCGTCGGCCGCAGCTGCGCGTCGCTGAGCCCGGCGTAGCGCGCCGCCGGGGGGTTCCCGTACTGCTCCTTGACGATTACGGCACCGTCGTCCGGCGCGCCGTGCCGCCCGCTGCGCAGCCAGCGCATCACCTCGGGCGAGTAGTAGATGCGCACCGCCGGATGCGTCCCGTAGTAGACGCCGTGCACGTAGGGCCCGGTGTCGCGCACCGCTTTGTCGGCGCACCACCCGAGCTCGCGGTAGCGATACGACTGCAGATACGCGAGCATCCGCCGCTCGATGGCGATCGGATCGCCGGGCGGGACGACGCGCGGGAGCGTCAGCTCCGGCGGAACGGGCTGCGGGTTTGCGCAGGGCTCACGCTGCGGTCGCTGCGCCGCGGCGGCGATCCCGGATGCGGAACCGGAGCGGCCGGCGAACGGCGCGCGGGCCGCGCCGGACGTGACGACGAGGCCGATCGCGACGGCACACACCGCGAGCAGAAGCCTGACCGAACGCGTCACCGCAAATCCCCCACCACGCGAAACGGAGCTGCCGAACGGTTCCGACGGACCGCTTCGTCCGCCCTGCCGTCAGCCGAACTCAGCCGTCCGGCAGCAGGACGACGTTCGGCGAGAGCTCAGCCGTCGGGGAACAGCACGCGGACATTCGGCGAGCGTTCGACGTCCTCAACGCGGCGGTAGGTCAGGCCGACGAAATCCATGCTCGGGTTCGTCACGCCGAACCAGAGCCGCTCGTTCTTGAAGTGGTGCCAGAGATGGTACTTCTTCACCCAGCGCCCCAACGGCGTACGCGGAACGAACGGGATGTGCGCGACGTAGTGCACCCACTCGTAGTAGAACAGCGCGAGCACGCTGCCGAGCAGCAGTGCCGCGGCGAGCGCGACGTCGCGCGCGACCGCGAGATAGATCGCGAACGTCAGCGCGGCGACCGGAACGACGAACCACGCCGGGAGGAACAGCAGATCGAGCTCGGCCGGGCGCACGTGATGGTCGTAGTGCAGCCGGTGCTGCAGCCGCAGCACGAACGCGCTCGCCGAGGGCTTGGCGTGGAACAGAAACCGGTGCGTCGTGTACTCCGAGCCGAAGAATACCAGCGCGCCCACGGCCACGGCGATCGGCGAGCGGGGTGAGAACGCCAGTACCCCACTCGCGAACAGCCCGCCCAGCACAACCGCGATCACCACGAGCAGCCCATTGCTGCCGTGGCGAAAAAACGTCAGCGCCATGTCAGGCGGACCCGTCGAGGGGTCCGCCGTCACGCTGAGCGTGTCGAAGGGAGCGGTTCATCTCAGCGATCCTCCTCGGGCCGCCGGCGCGGCAGGGCATACCACGCCGCGTCGCATGCGCGCCGATCCGCGTCGTCGAGCTCGACGTCCAGCGCGCCGAGCGAGTCGCGGAGCTGGTCGGCGCGGCTCGCACCGACGATCGCCGCGGTGACGCCGGGCTGCTCGAGCACCCACTTCAACGCGACGTGCGTGATCGACTTTCCGCGCGCCGCGACGTCGCTTGCGAGGCGGTCGACGACGTCGATCACTTCGTCCTGCCAGTAGCGCTGCTGGTAGAGCGACGCGGCGGAGCCGAGCGTGAAGCGCGTCCCTTCGCGCGGCGCTTCGCCGCGCTTGTACTTGCCGGTGAGCATCCCGCCGGCGAGCGGGTTGAACACGACCGCGCCGACGCCGTTCGCCTCCGCGGCGGGAAGCAGCTCCGATTCGATCGCGCGGAACAGCAGATTGTAGCGCGGCTGCACCGCGTCGAACCGGATCGTCCGCTCGCGGGCCGCCGTCCACAGCCCCGCCATCATCTGCCAGGCCGCGATGTTGCTGCAGCCGGCATAACGGATCTTCCCGGCACGCCGCAGATCGTCGAACGCCGAGAGCGTCTCGTCGACCGGCACCTCGGGATCCCACCGGTGGATGTAGTACAGGTCGATCCAGTCGGTGTTCAGCCGCCGCAACGACGCCTCGCAGGCGGCGATCACGTGCCGGCGCGAGTTGCCGCGATCGTTCGGGCCCGGCCCCATCGGGTTGTAGACCTTCGTCGCGACGACGAACCGCTCGCGCTTGCCCCCGAGCCAGTCTCCGACGATCTCCTCGCTGCGCCCGACCGTCTCCAGCGTCCCGCCGACCGGATAGACGTCGGCGACGTCGAGGAAGTCGATCCCGCGCTCCTCGGCGACGTCCATGATCGCGAACGCCTCGTCGCGCTCCGTCTGCAGCCCGAACGTCATCGTCCCCAAGCAGACCTCGGAAATCTTCAGGCCGGTGCGGCCGAGTCGGACGAAACGCATCGCCGCGGACTTCACGACCCGGCTTCCGGCCACCCGCGCGGCGCCGGGCGTGCAGGCGCGGACCGACAGCGTCAACTCTGCCCCGCGCGGACGGCGCCGGCTTCGCCGGACGACGACGTCAACTCCGGGCGGTGAGCTCGCGGCGGATCGCATGCAGCGGCCGCAGCGACCAGCGCAGCAGCGCCGACTCGCCGGTGTGGTGCGCGTAGTCGCCGGTCATCGCGGAATGATACACCGCGCGCCATCGTGCTCGGGCCCGCGTCCCGCCGTCGACCGTGCCGTATGCGTCGTAGAGAATCCGCCGGCCGGATTCGTCGAAGAGCAGCTCGGCGATCGCGAGGTCGAGCGCCGGATCTCCGAAGTGAACGTCGCCCCAATCGATGATCCCAGTGAGCGTGCCGGTGTCGTCGACGAGCACGTGTCGCGCGTAGAGATCGCCGTGCACGATGCGGCGCCGCACGCCGGCGCTCGCGAGCGGCGCGTGCAGCAGGGCGATGAGCGGCTCGGGATCGTCGAGGTGGCCGGCGTTCGCCAGCGCGCGCAAACGCTGCTCCGCCTGCGGGGCGCGCTTCGCGACCGCCAGCCGCGCGAGCTCGTCGTCCGGCAGTCCCGCCGCGAGGGCGGGCGCGGGGTCGAGGACGTGCAGCGCGCGCAAGAACCTGCCCAGCGAGCGCGCGAGATCCGCCGTCGGCGTCAGCTCGGTCTCCGAGAGCGGACGGCCGCCGAGGCGCGCATAGCCGGCGAACCGCCACGGATAGCCGTTCGCGGGATGTCCGGCGAAGCGCGGGACCGGGATCGGCGCGGGAACGTGCGGCGCGACGAGCGGCACGACGGCGATCTCGCGCGCGATCAGCGGCGCGGCGATCGACCGTCGCGGGAAGCGAAACACGAACGTCTCGTCGACGAGGAAGCCCGTATTGTCCCAACCGTTGGCGAACGGCTCGACCGTTGCATGCGCAAGCGCAGGGAACTGCGTCGCGATCAGCGCGCGCGCCGTGTCGGCATCGAGCGCGTACTCCGCGGTCCACTGCGGTTCTCGAGCCGCGCCGGCGTCAGCGTTGTGAGCCGCGTCAGCCGCTTCAGCCGCGCCGGCCGCGTCGGGCGACGGCATCAGGAGACGGAGCGGAGCTGTTTCGGGCGGATTCCGGGGACGAGCGCGGCGGTGATGCGCAGCGGGTCGTAGTCGGAGACGTCGACCGGTGCAGCACCCTCGTCGCCTTCGCGGCGCGCCGCGCGGAGCGCGTCGATCGCGTCGGGGAGCGCGAACTGCTCGCCGACGTAGCCCGCGACGAAGCGCCCCCCGCGGATCTCGCCGCGGGCTTCCAGGCGGCGGAGCGCGGCGAGCAGCTCGCGCCACGGCGGCGCGAGTGTCTCACGCGCGACGACGTCGCGGAACACGACGCCCCAGCGCGCGAGCAGCCGGCGCGCGAACGACTCGCCGCCGATCGACTCGGTCTCGGAGCGCAGCAGCGTCCAGCGCCCGCCCGAGGAGCGCGGCCGGGCGCGCAGGCCCTTTTCGCCGAGCCGGCGCTTCGCATCGATCAGCGCGCGCAGCGCATCGAAGCCGTCCGCGGTCACCAGGCCCGCCGCGACGAGCTGCCAGAGCGCTTCTTCGACCTCGCTCGGCAGCCGCTTCGTGCCGCGGACGACGTCCATGAAGAAGGGCGCGCCGCGGCGGCCGATCTCTTCGAGCACTTCGCGCGCCGCGTGCGAGAGCGCCGCGTTCTGCTCGCCGTCGCGTGCGACGATCAGGGACTCTGCGTCTTCGCGCGCGATCATCGCGATCGGCGCGAGCTTCGTCGGGCGCACTTTGCGCTGGCGCTCGCCTTTCGCGACGTCGACCGAGAGCGCGGGATGCGGAGAGAGCCGTCCCCACATCACCTCGCCGGAGTAGCAGAGGTGATCCAAAAACTCGCGCTTGTAGCCAGCCACTCGCGCCGGGAGGATCGAAGCCTCCCACGCCGCGGCCGGAATCTCGTAGCCTTCGAGCTGCTTGATGACGTGGAGCGTCCCGTCGATCCCGTGCAGCCGCGAACCCGGTGCGACGTGCTGCCAGCGCTGCAGGAAGCGCACATAGTCGGCGGTGCTCACCGGCTCGATCTCGCGGCGCAGCAAGCCCAGCGTCAGCCGGTGGATGCGCGCGAGGACGCGGCGGTTGCACCATTCTTCGTCTTTACCGCCGCTGAACCGGCCGTGCAGCACCTGCCCTTCGGCTTCGAGCTGCAGCAGCGCCGACGTGACGAGCGTTTCGTCGACGGCGAACTGCGAGGCGAGCCCGGAGACGGTGAGCGGACCGCTCGACTCCAGCCAGCCGCGCAGCACTTCGGCGAACGCCGCTTCCCGCGTCTCCGGCAGCGCGTGCGTCGAAGCCACCGCGGCGATCTCCGGCGTCGCGGCGACGCCGGGGAAGGCGATGCGTGCGAGGGCGAGGCGCTCGGCGCAGGTCCACAGACCCTCCGCGCCGTGCGCGAGCGCCGTCGCGCGGCGCGCGGCGACGAGCTCCTCGAACCACGCGCTCCAGGCGCCGACCGGCGGGAGCACGATCAGCGTCGCGAGCGCGTCGTGCAGCTCGTCGGCGTCGCGCACGAGCGGCCACGACGTCTCGGCGACTTCGGCGATCGCGGCGGCGTCGAGAATCCCCGTTCCGTCACCGTCGGTGCGCGTCGTGCGCCGCAGCGTCACGGCGCGCGCGCGGCGCTCTTCGAGCGGCGCGTCGTCGAGGTAGGCGTACGGGTTCGCGTTGAGGATCTCGTGACAGAACGGCGAGGGCTCCGGGGTGTCGACCGCGACCGTTCGGATCGCCCCGGCTTCGATGCGGCCGAGCACGCCGATCAGCCCGTCGAGGTCCATCGCCTCGCGCAGGCAGTTGTCGATCGTCTCACGGACGAGGACGTGATCGGGGATGCGGATCGGGCCGGTGAGGTTCTCGGCACACGCCGCCGCGTCGGGAAAGCACGAGGCGAGCAGATCGTCGGCGCGCATCCGCAAGAGCTGCGGGGCGACCTTCTTTCCGCCGCGCATGCGCAGGATCGCGAGCGAGCGCGTCGCGTTCCACCGCCACCGCGCGGCGAACATCGGCGCGGTCAGCAGCGCCTGCGTGAGCGTCTGCTCGACGCTCGCCGTCTTGACGAACTCCCACACGATCTCCAGCGGGAAGGCGTGCTGGTCGGTGAGCGAGAGAACGATCCCGTTGTCCGTCGCCGCGGCCTGCAGCTCGAGGTTGAACGAGCGGCAGAACTTCTTGCGCAGCGCGAGGCCCCACGCGCGGTTGATCCGCGCGCCGAACGGGGTGTGCAGCACCAGCTGCATCCCGCCCGCTTCGTCGAAGAAGCGCTCCGCCACCACCGTCGCGTCGGTGGGAACCGCGCCGAGGATCGACTTTCCGGCACGCACGTACGCGACGGCCTGTTCGGCCCCGCTCCGGTCGAGCGCGCATTCGGCGATGAGCCAGTCGATCGCCGCGGCGTCTTCGCGCTCGTCGATCGCCTTGCGGATCATCGCGACTTCGTGCGAGAGCTCGACCGTGCGGCCGAGCCCCTCGCCGTTCCAGAAGGGGATCGAGGGCGGCGCGCCGTGCGCATTCTCGACCCGCACGACACCCGGCTCGACGCGGCGGATCATCCAGGATGTCGTGCCGAGCAGAAAAACGTCGCCCGCCATGCTCTCTACCGCGAAGTCCTCGTCGACCGTGCCGACGACGTGCCCGTCGGGTTCGGCGACGACGTTGTAGTTCGCGGTGTCGGGGATCGCGCCGCCCGAGGTGATCGCCGCCATTCGCGCGCCGCGCCGCGAGCGCATGCGGCCGTTGACACGATCGAAGTGCAGGAACGCCCCGCTGCGCCCGCGCGAGGTGGCGACGCCGTCGGCGAGCATGTCGACGACCTCGTCGAACTCCTTGCGCGCGAGGCCGCGATACGGGTACGCCTCGCGCACCAGGTCGTAGAGCGCGTCGACGCCCCATTCGTCGGCGGCGCACTCGGCGACGATCTGCTGCGCCAGGATGTCGAGCGGCGCGGCCGGGATGGCCAGCGTGTCCATCGCGCCGCCACGGATCGCGCGGACCAGCGCCGCGCACTCGAGCAGCTCGTCGCGCGTCGTCGCGAACAGCCGTCCTTCCGGCTTCGCGCCGACCCAGTGCCCGGAACGCCCCACGCGCTGCAGCGCGACGGCGATCGAGCGCGGCGAGCCGAGCTGCACGACGAGGTCGACCGAGCCGACGTCGATCCCGAGCTCGAGCGAGGCCGTCGCGACGACCGCGCGCAGCTCGCCGCGCTTGAGCTTGTCCTCGGCTTCGAAGCGCTTCTCGCGCGAGAGGCTGCCGTGGTGCGGCAGCACGATGCCTTCGCCGAGCCGCTTCGTGAGGGCGAAGGCGACGCGCTCGCTCATCCGGCGCGTCGCGACGAAGATCAGCGTCGTGCGGTGCGCGAGCACGAGCTCGGCGACGCGCTCGTAGATCTCCGCCCACATCTCGTTGCTGGCGACCGGCCCGAGCTCATCGCCGCTCGGCACTTCGACGGCGAGCGTCATCGGCCGCCGCGAGCCGACGTCGACGACGACGGCGGCGGGGCTCAAGAATCGCGCGACTTCGTCGAGCGGGCGCACCGTCGCCGAGAGCCCGATCCGTTGCGGCTTGCGTCCGCTTTCGCGCAGGACGAGCGCGTCGAGCCGGGCGAGCGTGAGCGCGAGATGCGAGCCGCGCTTGTCGTCGGCGACGGCGTGGATCTCGTCGACGATGACGGTGCGAACGCGGGCGAAGAGCGCGCGCGACTTCTCCGCGGTCATCAAAATGAACAGCGACTCCGGCGTGGTGACCAGGATGTGCGGCGGCTTGCGCAGCATCCGCTGGCGTTCGACCTGCGGCGTGTCGCCGGTCCGCGTCGCGGTGCGGATCGGCGCGAGCGCGATCCCGCGCTCGACCGCGAGCGCCTGCATCTCGGCGAGCGGGATCTCGAGGTTCTTGCGGACGTCGTTGGTCAGCGCTTTGAGCGGTGAGACGTAGACGACCAGCGTCTCGTCGGACAGCTCGCCTTCGGCGGCCTGGCGGACGAGATCGTCGAGGGCCAGCGTGAACGCGGCGAGCGTCTTTCCGGAGCCGGTCGGCGCCGAAACCAGCACGTCGCGGCCGGCACGGATCAGCGGCCAGCCTTCGATCTGCGGCTCGGTCGGCCGGCCGTAGCGAGCACGGAACCAGTCGCCGACCAGCGGGTGGAATTCGCCCAGCACGGTTCTTTTTTCAACCCGGCGGGCGGCGGGCCCGTTGCGCCGGGCGGACGCCGGGCTCCGACGTTTTCTCTCGAAGCGAGAGAGCGCTCCGGCAAGCATCGTCCGCAGTCGCCGCGAACGGGACGGCCGACGATGGAGGACTCGCAGAAACCCCGGCGGCGGAAGGCAAGGCAACGGCTGGGCGTCCGCTTCCAGGTGCTTCTCCTCACGCTGATCCCGCTCGCCTTTCTCCTCGCGCTGCTGATCGTCGCGACCATGCTGCAGGGCGTGACGCGCGAGGCGGCGGCCCTCTCGCAGCACAGCTCCGACGTCGTCGCGCAGGCCGATCGCGCGGGCGGGCTGATCGCCGAAGCGAACCGTTCGGCGATCGCGTTCACCAAGACGCGCGCGGGTCGCGATCTCCGCGGGTATCGAATCGCCTCGGCCGCCTTGCCGGGTGCGCTCGCGAGGCTGCGCGCCCTCGCGGCGCCCGATCCGGTCTCGCAGAAAGCGGCGGCGCGACTCGCCGGCGATACGAGCGAAGCCTTTTCCGTCATCGGCGAATACATCAGAGACCTCCAGGACCACGACAAGCGCGCGATCGCCGCGCTCGAAGCGCGCCCGTCGCTGCGGCACCTCGGCCAAGAGCTCGAAGACGCGAAGAGCTCCTTCGACGGGCGTGAGCGCGCGCTCGCGCTCGCCGAGCTCGGCTCGCTGCGGCGGTCGGGCGAGCTCGAAGGCCGCCTGATCCTGGTCCTGGCCGGGGGCGGGATCGTGCTGACGCTCCTGATCGCGCTGCGCTACGGGCTCGCCTTCTCGCGTCGGCTGCAGCTCCTCGCCGAGAACGCGCGCCGTCTCGGCAGCGGCCAGAGCGCCCTGACGATCCCCGGCAACGACGAGATCGCCGAGCTCGATACGGTGTACCGTACGATGGCGGAGCGGCTCCGGCGCGAGCATCGCGTCGCCACGGAGCTGCAGCGCGCGCTGCTCCCGCAGGAGCTCCCGTCGTTCGACGGGCTGCGTCTCGACAGCGCATACGTCCCGGCGGCGCACGGCACCGAGGTCGGCGGTGACTGGTTCGACGTTTTCTCGCTCGGCGACGCGCAGATCGGCATCAGCGTCGGCGACGTCGCCGGACATGGCCTGCGCGCCGCCGCGGTGATGGGCGCGATGCGGCAGTCCATCCGAACCGCCGCGCGGATCGAGAGCCGCCCGTCGGCGGTGCTGCGGCACGTGAATCAGGTCCTGTGCAGCGATGAGGGCGTGCTCGTCACCGCGTTCTTCGGCGTCTTCGAGCGCCGGACGGGGGAGCTGCGCTACGCGATCGCCGGGCATCCGCCGCCGCTCGTCGTCCGCGCCGACGCGAGCGTCGCGGCGATGCCGGGCGGCGGCATCGTCCTCGGGCTGGACGCCCGCACGCAGTACGATGACTTCGAGATCCGGCTCGACGTCGGGTGCGGCGCCGTGTTCTACACCGACGGCCTCGTCGAAGTGGAGCGGGACTACTTCAAGGGCGTCCGCGATCTCGAGCGCGCGGTGATCGACGAGCTCGCCGCGCCGTCGTCGAACGTCGCGGATGGAATTCAGCGCCGCATCTTCGCGCACGCTGAGCCGCGCGACGACTCGGCCGTGCTGTTCCTCGGCGTGGCCGCGCTCGCCGCCGCGACGAACGGCGAGACGAAGGTCTGGGAAGTCGACGCGCGCGATACGATCTCGACGCGGCGCGTCAAGCGCGCGATGATATGGCATCTCGGCGGCCTCACCTCGGGCGAGTCGGAGCTGCACGCGGCGGAGCTCGCGTTCGGCGAGCTGATCGGCAACGTCGCGCGCCATACGCCGGGACCCGCGACGGTCGCGCTCGAGCACGCGCACGGCGCGTACGTCCTGCACGTCGACGACGAAGGTCCGCCGTTCGTGCTGAACGGCGCGGGACAGCCCGACGTCCTCGCCGAGAGCGGCCGCGGACTGTTCTTGCTCCGCAGCGTCGCGCACGACGTGAACGTCACGCGGACCTCACGCGGCAACCGCGTCTCCGTCGTCCTCTCGCGCGGCGGCGCGCCGGCGAGCTAGACGCCGCGCGCGCTGCGGTGCAGCGCGCCGGCGAATGGATGCCGCCGGCGCTACGGCGCGGCGTCGACGAGGCGGTCGATCGTGCGCTCGGGCGCAGCGGGAGTGCGCCGGAGAAGCTGCGCGATGCGCGCGCGGGCCACGCTGAACGGGCGCGCGACGAACGCGAGCCGGTTCGGGCGCGGGACGTCGTCCAGCACGTCGTCGGCTTCGGCGAGCGCGCGCACCGCCGAGGATGCGTCGATGCGGTGCTCGCTCGCGTATGCGAGCTGGTTCGCGGAGAGCCGCTCGAGCGCGTAGCGGTAGTTGACCATCATCCCGTGGGACTGGGCGAGACCGTGCGCCGACGCATCGCCGAGCCAGTCGATCCGCTCGACCAGCGCACCGTTGCCGAGGTGAAAGCGGGCGACGGCGTCGCGCGGCGCGCCGTCGCCGCGCTTCGCCTCGAGCAGATATCGCGCGCAGAGGCGGAGCAGCGGCTCGCGCAGCGTCGCGAGGTGCGTTGGATCGCGGTGCCACCCGGGCGTCGCGAGCGCGATGCGCAGATCGGCCGGGACGCGCTCGCCGAGCGCACGCAGCCATGAGGCGAAGCCCGGGATCGGCGAAAGCGTCGCGAACGTGCGCAGCTTCGGCAGCTCGCCGCGCAGCCGCTCGACGGCGCGCTTGATCAGCGCGTTCCCGAGCGGGATCGACGCGAGCCCGCGTTCGCACGACGAGATCGAGTAGAAAATCGCGCAGCGCGCGGCGCCCGCGTCGACGCGCGGCGCATCGCGGTTGAGAATGCTGCGAATCGACCCGCTCATCTCCTCGGTGAGGGCGACCTCGACGAAGACCAGCGGCGCGCCGGGGAGCGCCGGATGGAACAGCGCGAACACGCGCCGATCGACGTCGAGCCGGTCTTTCAGATCGAACCAGCCGCGCACCGCGTGCACCGCTTCGGAACGCGCCAGCCGCTCGAGCAGCTCGGCGCTGTCGCTCCAGGTGAGCTGGCGCAGCTCGAGCACGCTCGGCTCGAAGCGTGCCGCCAGGAAGAGCCGCAGCTCGCGGTCGAGCGCGCTCAGGTCGGTGGCGTCGGGACGGCCGGCGAGCAGCCGCAGCAGCGCAGCGCGCAGGTCGACGACGAGCCGCAAACTCCCCGGCTCGGCGGCGAGATGGCGCAGCACGATGTTCCGCGCCGGCTCGAGCGCCTGCCGCAGCGCCGCCAGGGCGTCGCGCCGCTCGCGCGCCGGTGCCGCTGCGGCGGAGGCGAGCGCCGGATCGACCCGGGCCGGATCGATGTCGAGCGCGTCGAGCAGCCGCAGGATCCGCAGCAGCTCGTCGTCGTCCGCGGCCTCGATTTCGGCACGCACCGCGCGAACCGGTTCGCGGGCGGCGAGATCGCCGACCGGCAGCAAGGACAGCACCTGGAAAGCCCGCTCGACCGCGGAGGCACGTGACGGCATCGTACTTCGTAGAACCCGCAGCGCGGGCGAAAAGCTACGCCGTTCGCCCGCGCATCGTTCAGCGGGATGCCGCTTGGGTTACCGCGCGAGCCGCGAAGACGTCCGCCATCGCGCTGCGATACGCCGCCGAGGCGAACGTATCGGAGCGCGCGTCGACGCCGCGCGCCGTCCCGGCGCAAGCCGCTTTCACGGCGCCGGCGTCGCTCGTGTTCGTGCTTTGCAGCGCGGCCTCGACGCCCTTGGCACGGAATGCGCCCTCGCCGACTCCGGTGACCGCGATCCGCGCGCCGCCCGGCGTGAGCACCGCGGCGACGCCGACCACCGCGTAGTGCGAGGCGGGGTGGTGGTACTTCACGTACGCCGACCTCGGCGCCGCGCCGAACGCGATGCGCGTGAGGACCTCGTCGCCGCCGAGCGCGGTGGTGAACATCCCCTGGAAGAACTCGCCGGCCGCGATCTCGCGTTCGCCGTTTTTCCCGGCGAGGGTGAACGTCGCATCGAGCGCGAGCAGCACCGCGGGGTAGTCCGCCGACGGGTCGCCGTGCGCCGAGGCGCCGCCGATCGTCCCGCGGTTCCGGACTTGCGGATCGCCGAGCTGGTTCGCCGCATCCCACAGCGCCGGCGCCGCTTTGCGGAGGTCGTCGCTCGCCGCGAGCGTCGCGTGCTTCGTGAGCGCGCCGATCGTCACGCGGGTCCCGTTCACGGCAAGCGAGTCGAGCTCCGGGATCCCGGCGATGTCGATCAGCACCGAGGGCGTCGCCAGCCGCAGCTTCATCATCGGGATCAGGCTGTGGCCGCCGGCGAGCAGCTTCGCGCCCTCGCCGTGCTCGCCGAGCAGACGGACGGCGTCGGCGACCGAGCCGGCCTTGACGTAGTCGAACGATGCGGGGATCATCGCGCGCTCCCGTTGCTCGAAGGTGCGGAGCGCATCGCCGCCCACAGCTTCTCCGGCCGCAGCGGCATGTCGATGTGCGTCACGCCGAACGGCGCGAGTGCGTCGATGACGGCGTTGGCGACGGCCGGCGTCGAGCCGATCGTCCCGGCTTCGCCGATCCCTTTGACGCCGAGCGGGTTGACGTCGGTCGCCGTCACGGTGTGATCGAGCTGGAAGTGCGGGACCTGCTCGGCGTGCGGGATCGCGTAGTCCATCAGCGTCCCGGTGACGAGCTGGCCGTTCTCGTCGTAGACGACCTCCTCGTACAGCGCCTGGGCGAGCCCCTGCGCGATCCCGCCGTGGACTTGGCCTTCGGCGATCATCGGGTTGAGCAGCCGCCCGCAGTCGTCGACCGCGAAGTACTTCTCGACCTTGACTTCGCCGGTCTGCGCGTCGACCTCGACCACGCAGACGTGCGTGCCGAACGGGAAGACGAAGTTCGGCGGTTCGAAGCGGCGGGTCGCGTCGAGACCCGGTTCGAGTCCCGGCGGCAGCTTGTCGCCCATGAACGCGAGGAAGCCGGCCTCGGCGGTCGAGAGCGACTTCGACGGATCGCCCTTGATGGTGATCTTTCCCTCGCGGTACTCGAGGTCGTCGGGGTTCGCTTCCCACTGGTGAGCGGCGATCTTGATCGCTTTCGCTTGGATCGTTTCGATCGCGAGCTTCAGCGCCGACCCGCCGACCGCGGTGCCGCGCGAGCCGAACGTGCCGACGCCGTACTGCACCTTGTCGGTGTCGCCGTGGACGACGGTGACCTGATCGATCGGGACGCCGAGCTCGTCGGCGACGAGCTGCGCGAACGTCGTTTCTTCGCCTTGGCCGTGCGGTGAGACGCCGGTCAGGACGGTGACGCTGCCGGTCGGCTCGATGCGCACCGTCGCCGAGTCCCAGCCGGCCGCCGGCATCGCCGCCGACGGACCCATCCCGCACACCTCGACGTAGGTCGAGAGCCCGATGCCGAGGTACCGCCCGTCCTTGCGCAGCGCTTCCTGGCGTTTGCGCAGCCCCGCGTAGTCCGCGAAGGCGAGCGCCTTGTCCATCGTGGTCTCGTACGCTCCCGAGTCGTACGTGAGCCCGGTCGCCGTCGTGTGCGGGAACGCGCTCGCCGGGATGAAGTTCTTCCGGCGCACCTCCGCCGGGTCCATCTTCAGCTTCTGCGCGACCATGTCGACGAGCCGTTCGACGAAATAGGTCGCTTCGGGCCGCCCCGCGCCGCGGTAGGCGTCGGTCGACATCGTGTTGGTGAACACGCCGACGACCTCGGCTTCGATGTTGGCGATGCGGTAACAGCCGCAGGACATGAGCAGCGTGAGGGTCGGGATGACCGGCGTGAGCAGCTGGTGGTACGCGCCGAGGTTGCCGATGATCTTCACGCGCAGGCCGGTGATCGTGCCGTCGTTCGTGGCGGCGATCTCGAGGTCGTCGACCTGATCGCGGCCGTGAATCATCGCTTGGAAGCACTCCGAGCGCGTCTCGATGTACTTCACCGGGCGTTCGAGCTGCATCGCGACCCAGCTCACGACCGCCTCTTCGGCGTAGACGTTGAGCTTCGCGCCGAACCCGCCGCCGACTTCCGGAGCGATCGCGCGAATGTGGTTCTCCGGCAAGCCGAGGACGACGGCGAGCTGCGTGCGCAGCAGATGCGGGATTTGCGTCGCCGAGTAGATCGTGAGCTGCTGCATCCCCGCATCCCAGTTCGCGACCATCGAGCGCGGCTCGATCGGAACCGGCGCCAGACGCTGGTTGATCATCCGCTGCTTGATGACGACGTCGGCCTGAGCGAACGCGGCGTCGGGATCGCCGGCTTTGAACGGCATCGTGAACGCGACATTGGTGCCGAGCGAGTCGTGCACGAACGGCCCGCCGGCGACGGCTTTGAGCGGGTCGACGACGACGGGCAGCTCGTCGTACTCGACGACGACCGCCTCCGCCGCATCGCGCACGGCGTACGGCGAGTTGGCGACGACGATCGCCACCGCTTCGCCGACGAACCGAACCTCGTCGAGCGCCAGCATGTAGTGCGGAGGGGTCTTGAGGTCGGGCATCTTGTGCGCGACGGGAAGCGAGGACTTTACCCCGTGCGCGTGGTGCAGGTCGTCGCCCGTGTACGCGGCGAGGACGTTCGGGTCGTTCTTCGCCGCGGACACGTCGACGTTGCGGATCTTGGCGTGCGCGTACGGGCTGCGCACGAACGCGGCGTACACGGTGCCGACCTGCTTGACGTCGTCGACGTAGGTCGCGCGGCCGGTGATGAGCCGGGGATCTTCGCGGCGCCGGATGCGCGCGCCGACCATCGCTGTGAACGCCATTATACCTTCGTCTCCTGCAGCCACGGCGGGATGATCCCTTCACTGCTCGGCGGCGGCTCTTCGAGCGGCGGGGTCAGCGGTTCGATGTCGCGCACCGCGCGCCGCGGGGCATTCGCGCGCATGGCGTTGCCGGCCGCGCGCACTGCCTTGACGATGTTCTCGTAGCCGGTGCAGCGGCAGAGATTTCCTTCCAGCCCGGCCCGGATCTCCTCGTCGCTCGGGTCGGGGTTGCGGCGCAGCAGATCGACCGCGCTGACGATCATGCCGGTCGTGCAATAGCCGCATTGCAGCCCGTGCGACTCCCAGAACGCGTCCTGCATCGGGTGCAGCGCGTCGGCGTTCCCGATCCCTTCGATCGTCGTCACCTCGCACCCGGCGGCCTGTACGGCGAAGATCGTGCAGCTCTTCGCCGAGACGCCGTCGACCAGCACCGTGCACGCACCGCAGCTCGAGGTATCGCAGCCGACGTGCGTCCCGGTCAGCCCCAGATAGTCGCGCAGCGCGTGGACCAGGAGCAGTCGCGGCTCGGCCGTGAACGAAGCGCGCTTGCCGTTGACGGTGAGCTCGATCTGATGCATGAACGCATTCTCCCGTGATGAGCTGGGATCGCACAGGTACAGGCGCCGTGCGCGAAACTCCTTGCTTGCTGCGCCGGGCGCCCGGTCGCTCGCAAATGCCGCCGATTTCGAAAGGCGCGCCGCGGCACGCGGTTCAACGTTGAGCGCGATGGCGAATCCGGTCGACGTCGCCGAGCTGCGCGGCGCTCTGTTTCGCGCCGGGTACGTCGCCGACACGGGTCTAGCGACGGCGCTCGCGTGCGCGGTGAGTCTCGAGCGCGCCGTGCTGCTCGAAGGCGACGCCGGCGTCGGAAAGACCGACGCGGCGCGCGCTCTGGCCGCCGTCTTCGGCGCGCAGCTGCTGCGGCTGCAGTGCTACGAAGGACTCGACCTCGCCGCGGCGGCGTACGACTGGAACTACGGCAAGCAGCTGCTGGCGATCCGCGCCGCCGAGGCCGTGCACGAACGGACGCCGGACCTCTACGGCGACGACTTCCTGATCCGCCGGCCGCTGCTCGCCGCGCTCGGCGCGGCGCGCGAGCGCGGAATCGTGCTGCTGATCGACGAGATCGACCGCGCCGACGACGAGTTCGAGGCCTTCCTGCTCGAGTTCTTGGCCGACTACGCGGTCTCGATCCCGGAGCGCGGGACGATCGCCGCCGCGCACCCGCCGATCGTCGTGCTGACCTCGAACCGCACGCGCGACCTCCACGACGCGCTGAAGCGCCGCTGCTTCTACCACTGGATCGGCCACCCGTCGGTCGAGCGCGAGATCGAGATCCTGCGCATGCACCTGCCGGAGATCGCGCCCGCGCTCGCGGGCGACGTGGCGCGCGCCGCGGCGGCGCTGCGCGAGCGCGAGCTGCGCAAGGCGCCCGGGATCGCGGAGTCGCTCGACTGGGCGCAGACGCTGCAGCTCCTCGGCGCCGAGCGGCTCGACGCGGCCGCGTTCGAGCCGTCGCTGGGCAGCGTCCTGAAGTACCCGGAGGACATCGAGGCGGCGCGCGCCTCGGCCGATGCGATCGTCGCCGCGGCGCGCGGCGAGCGGAGCGCGTGACCGGCGCGTCGGCGCGTTCCGCCGAGCTTGACGCCGCGGTGCTCGCGGCGGGCTTCGATCGGGCGCTGCGCGAGCACGGCGTCGCGGCGGGAACCCGCCGTGCGGCGACCTTCGCCGAGACGCTGCGCGCGATGCCGGCGGCGGGCGCGGCCGACGTCTACTGGCGCGCGCGCGTCGCGATGCTGCCCTCGGTCGACGACCTCGACGCGTTCCACGCGGCCTTTCTGACGTTCTTCGGCTCGCTCGGCGACGCCGGCGCGCTGAGCCGCCTGGTCGACGGCGAGCCGCCGCCGCGCCACGAACCGCAGGAGCTGCCGAAGCGCGAATCGGCGCCGCCCCCGCCGTCGGAGCGCGAGGCCGGCGACCGGCTCGCACGCAACGCGCCGACGCAGCTGCTCCTCGCCTCGCTCGAGGAACGGCTCGCCGAGCGCGCGTTCGAGGAGCTGAACGACGAGGAGCGCGCCGCGATGCTCCGGCTGATCGCTCGCGTGCGCGTCGCCGCCGAGCGGCGCGCCTCGCGGCGACGGCGGCTCGCCGCCCGCGGCGACCGGTTCGATTTTCGCGGAACGCTGCGCGCCGCGGCGCGCACCGCCGGCGAGCTGGTGCGCCGGCGCACGACGCGCCGCCGCACGCGGCTGCGCCCGGTGGTGTTCCTGCTCGACGTCTCGGGCTCGATGGCGCCGTTCGCCCGTGCGCTGCTGCAGTACGCGCGCGTCACGGCGAAGGCGCGTCCGGCGGTGCGCGCGTTCGCCTTCGCGACCAGCCTGACTGATTTGACCCCAGTGCTGAAACGCGCCGGCGACGATCGCCTCATGGGAGCGCTCGGCACGGCGGTCCGCGACTGGGGCGGGGGGACGCGGATCGGCGCCGCGCTGCGCAGCTTCAACGACCGCTACGCTCAGCGCGGCGCCGCGCGCGGCGGAACGGTGGTGATCCTATCGGACGGCTGGGAGCGCGATGACCCGGCGCTGGTCGCCTCCGAGATGGCTCGGCTGCGGCTGCTCGCTCGGCGGATCGTGTGGGTGAACCCGCATCGGAGGCACCCGGCGTACGAGCCGCTGGTGCGAGGGATGGCTGCGGCGCTGCCGTATCTCGACGCGTTCTTGTCGGGTCATAGCCTTCGCACGCTCGAAGCGGTCGCGGACGCCATCGAAGGGAGAGACGGATGATCGACGTTCTGGAGACGATCGAACGCTGGCGCGGCGAAGGCCAGCGCGTCGCGCTCGCGACCGTCGTCGGCGTCGAGAAGTCGGCCCCGCGTGATCCCGGGGCGGTGCTCGCCGTGAACGAGCGCGGCGACGTCGCGGGCTCGGTGAGCGGCGGCTGCGTCGAGTCGGCGGTCTACGAAGAGGCGCAGGACGCGATCGCGACCGGGCGCCCGCGCGTGGCGACCTACGGGATCAGCGACGCGGACGCGATCTCTGTCGGCCTGACCTGCGGCGGCACGATCCACGTCTTCGTCGAGCGGCTCGACTGGTGATCTTCGACCGCCTCGCGCGCGCGTTGCATGACGATGTTCCGGTCGCGCTGGTCACGCGGCTCGACGGCGCGCAGGCCGGCGCGAAGCTGCTGGTGTTCGAAGACGAGACGCTCGGCGATCTCGGCACGCCGGGCCTGAACGTCGCGGCCGCCGGCGAAGCACGCGCGAAGCTCGCCGTCGGCGAGACCGGGATCCGCAGCTTCGGCGAAGACGGCGAACCGGTCGGCGTCGAGGTGCGGCTGTTCATCGCGGCCTACGCGCCGAAGCCGAACATGTACGTGTTCGGCGCGATCGACTTCTCCCGCGCGATGGCGCGGATCGGCAAGTATCTGGGATACCAGGTCACGGTGATCGACGCGCGCCCGGTGTTCGCGACGAAGCAGCGTATCCCCGACGCCGACGAGATCGTCGTCTCGTGGCCCGACGAGTTCCTCGCGCAGGCCCCGGTCGACAAGCGCACCGCGCTGATCGTGCTGACGCACGACGTGAAGTTCGACATCCCGCTGCTGCAGGTGGCGCTGCGCACCAACGCCGGCTACATCGGCGCGATGGGGAGCCGCCGCACGCACGCGAACCGCATCGAAGCGCTGCGCGAGGCCGGCGTGAGCGACGCCGAGCTGGCGCGGATCAGCGCGCCGATCGGGCTCGACCTCGGCGCGCGCACGCCCGAGGAGACGGCGATCTCGATCGCCGCCGAGATCGTCGCGCTGCGCGAAGGGCGCCTCGGCGGACGGCTCAGCGACGGACGCTTGCCGGTGCACAACGAGCGCGCCGCGGCGAGCGCGTCGTGATCATCGACGACGGGTTCGAGGTCGACGCGCCGGTCAGCCGCGTCTGGCCCCTGCTCAAGGACGTCCCGCGCGTCGCGACCTGCATCCCGAACGCCGAGATCACGGAAGTCGTCGACGAGAAGACCTACAAGGCGAAGGTCTCGGTGAAGGTCGGTCCGGTCTCGGTCAGCTACGGCGCGACGATCGTCGTCGAGTCGCTCGACGATGCGACGCACACGGCCTCGCTGCGCGTCCAGGGCAACGAGACCCGCGGCCGCGGCGGCGTGAAAGCCGGCATCGTCTCCCGCGCGACCTCGCAGGACGGCAAGACCCGCGTCGACCTGCACGCGGACGCGCAGATCAGCGGAATCATCGCGACGGTCGGCGGCCGGCTCATCGAAGGCGTCGCGAAGAAGACCATCGCCGAGTTCGCAGCCAACCTCGCGAAGCTGGTCTGAGGCGCTGGGGTAGGGAGTCCTCCCCATATCGCCCCTGCGTATTCTCCGCTGCGATGCGGAGGGGACGCGACCGCTCCGGGAGACGCTCGATGAACGTTGGGCGCCGCTTTTGCCGTGGGTTCGCCGCAGCTCGCGTGATCGTGCTCGCCGCGATCGTCGCAGCCGGAGGCTGCAGCGGCAGCTTCAGCGGCCTCGACCGTCCCACCGCGATCACGTACGACGTCGCCAACGGCGTCTCGTACGTCGGGAGTCCGGCAATCCGCGCAGTTTCGGCGTTCCGCGGACGGCATCCACGAGGCTCGGGGCGTCGTTCTCTGCCGCGAGCTCACCGCAAGGACTCGCCGTCCTCCCGTAATCAGCCGTCGCCGGACACTGTTCGGAACGACGCGGTACGACGCTGCACGCCGCATACCGCGCGGAAATCGCGGCGTCGAGCGCACAACCACCGCCACGGAACGTTTCGGCAGCCTCCAAAGGTGGAGTAACGAACCAGCCGTAAGGCGACACCAGCGGACTTGCTTTCTGCCGCTGGACGGCTCGGCATCAGCCCGCTGGGTTGCTCGAGGCGGTCTCCCATGACTTCGACTCGCTTTCCCGGCATCATGTCCTGTGCGGTAGCGCTTGCGTTCGGTGCAGTGCTCTCCGCGTGTTCCATGGGGGGAAGCGGTACGCGCGGACCGTCGGCGTTGCCGATGGAGCTTCCCAGATCCGTTTCGCCGGCATCGGTCCGTCCCGCGCCGATGGCGAAGACGGCGATTTCGGCTCCCGGCGGAATGCAGCAGCGCGGAAGTGCGGCAGAACGCGCCGCGCAAGGCGCCGCGTTTACGCAAATCCCGGGATCGGCATCGTTTGCGGCGGCAGCGTCGGATGGCTCGCTGTGGGTGCTCTCGACGAATCCGGCCGGCAACGACAAGTATGTCTGGCACTACGCAAACGGCGCCTGGACCAACATCTCGGGGCTGGCATCACGCCTCGCCGTCGCTCCCGACGGGACGCTCTATGCGATCAATTCCGGCGGCGGCGTTTACGCATATCACCAAAGTGCATGGACCGCTCTCGGCGGTGGCGCTTCGGATCTCACCGTCGGCTCCGACGGATCGATCTACGTCCTCTCGAACGGCCGCCCTTCCGGCGGCGATCAGGCTCTCTGGCGTTATTCCAACGGCTGGATGCAAATCTCCGGATCGGGCGTTCGCATCGCGGCGTCACGGGCGGCCGGCGGAATCTACGTACTCAACTCGACCGGCGACGTCTTCTACGAAAACCGCGTGGTATTGCACGTACCCGGCGCGTCCGCGCTCGCGGCCACGAAGGGCGGCGGCCTCTACGTGCTGGCCGAGCCGTCATACGCGTCCGGCACATCGCTGTACTATTCCGACCTGAAGGCGTCCGCGTACAAACCACAGGCTGGGAGCGCCGTCAGCGTTTCCTCCGACGGCGGGAAGCTTTATATCGTCAGCGCCTCGGGCGGCATCTATTTCTCGCTTCTCGCCGCCGCTGAACCGTACGTGCTCGGCGGTGCCGCGGCGACGCTGCTCGCGACCGCGGGCAAAACGCCGGCGATCCTGACGTTACCGTCCTATGGCGGCCTGTCGGCAACGATTCAATTCACTCAAGCCTCAACGGATAACGGCACGCTCGTTGTGAGCGATGCACTGAACAACGGAGACGTTACGCCAACTGCCTTGCCGGCAGATAATGCGACCCTGGGCTTAACGGCCGTGCTGTACCTGTCGTTTTATAACCCGGGTTCATCGGCGCTCCTATTCGGCGCCGAAACGCCGCGTCTCGTCTTCACGAAGCCGGCCGGGTTCGGCGGCGCGACGCGCTGCGAGCTCGATCGATACAACGCGAACACCTGGACGTCCGCTACCGGCGAACCGGCCACGCTTTCCGGTACGAGCGTGATCGTGAGCTCGGTGACGGAAGCGGCGGGCGATGTCGTGAATTTCCAGCCCGGCCAGCAGCTTGCAGCGCTCGCCTGCGGCGCGATACCTGCGGTGCACCGCGAATTTGCGTTTGTCGCCAACGAAGGCTCGCACAACGTCTCGGGCTTTTCGATCAACACGACCACGGGCGCGCTGACGCCGGTCGCCGGGTCGCCGTTTGCGGCAGGCACCGATCCCACGAGCGTGGCGGTCGATGCGACGGGACGATTCGCCTACGTTGCAAATCAGAACTACTCAGCGAAGTCCGGAAGCGTCTCCGCGTATGCGATCAGCGCGAGCACCGGCGTCCTCACGGCTGTCTCGGGGTCGCCGTTTGCGTCCGCCGGCGAACCCTACGGCATGGCGGTCGACCCCGCCGGCAAGTTCGCCTACGTCCCGAACGTGTACTCCGACAGCGTCTCCGCCTACACGATCGATCAGACGACCGCCGCCTTGACGTCGATCGCAGGATCGCCGTTCGCGACGACGGGTGGCAGCGAACCCGAAGGCGTCACCGTCGATCCGACGGGTCGATTCGTATACGTTCCCGATAGTGGGTCGAACAACGTTTCCGCGTATACGATCACTGCGACGGGCGCGCTGACGGCGGTTCCAGGATCGCCGTTCAAAGCGGGCACGACTCCGCAAGGCGTGCTGAACGTAGCCGTGGATCCGGCGGGGAAGTTCCTGTACGTGACCGGAGACCACGCGGATGCTGTTTCCGCCTACACGATCAACGCCGGCAGCGGAGCGCTGACGGCGGTGGCGGGATCACCGTTCGCGACGGGCACCGGCCCGGAAGCGGTGGCGATCGACCCCACGGGCAAGTTTGCCTATGTCGCCAACGCGGGCTCCAACAATGTTTCTGCCTATACGATCAACGCAGCGAGCGGCGCGCTCGCGCCGCTGACGGGATCGCCGTATCCGGCGGCTACCGGTCCGCAAGGCGCCGCGGTCGACCCCACGGGGAAATTCCTCTACGTGCCCAACGCCGGCGTCGGCACGATCTCGGGCTATTCGATCAGTGCCGCCACGGGTGCGCTGACGCCCCTCGCGGGCTCGCCCTTCGCAGCGGGCGGCACCACTCCGTTCGGCATCGCCGTCACGAGCCTCATCCCCGCGCCGATTCCCACCTACGCCATCAGCTCGTTGTCGATTCAGCTCCAATATCCAGCGCTGCCGCTCGGACAGCAGATGACCCTTGCGGTCACGGCGAAAAACGCCGGCGGCGCCGTCATCGCCGGCACGTTCGACCATCCGATCGTACTCAGCAGCAGCGCGCTGCAGCTCTCAGCCCACAGCGTCGCAACATCGAACGAGACGGCGAACATCGCCGCCTCGTGGGCAAACGCGTTCCTTGGGACTTCCTCCGGGACAGTGACCGCGACCGCCGACGGCCACTCGGCGACCGCCACGGTCGCGCCGCAAACCGGATTCGCGTTCTACGCGCTCGGCTCGAATCCGGCATGGGATGACACCGGGTTCAAACTCCAGCTCGGACCTGACGGTGATCTGTATTACGGGACGGAGGGACCTGAAGTCTGTACCAGCACGGGCTGCATTCCCTCCGACGGCGCCGTCGGCCAATTCTCGCCGACCACACTGGCCGTGCACGAGATCGAGCTGCATAGCGGTGCGTCGGGGTTGCTCTTCACGAGCGATGGTGCGCTCTGGGTCTCCGGAGGAGCGAGTGACAAGCTGTTCCGGCTGCCTCCGGGCACGTTTGCATCGTCGGCGATCCAAACGATTACCGTGCCGTCGCCGAGTCCGAGCCATGCATACTGGATACGCGAATTCGCGCAAGAGGGCGGGAGCCTGTGGTTCACGGACGTCGGCGGTGGTCGCGTTTTGAAGATCCCCGTTGCCGGCCCATACGTGAGCACCTCGATCGTGGGCCACGCGCTTCCGCCGGGTCCGGCGGGAACCGTCGGTTTGCGAGCACAAGGCTTTGGCATTGCCTACGGAAAGGATGGAAATCTCTACGTTTCCGATTGGCTCAATGGATTGGTCGATCGCGTCGCGCCGGCAACCGGTACGACGACCGCTCAAATACTTACGCCCGAGCAGGTCGTGCTCGGCGTAAATGATACGTCGTCTCCCCGGTTCTTTGCGCACGACGGAGCCGGGTTGCTCTATCTGACGCTGAGCGGTCCGACCGCGGCGATCATACCGGCGGGGAGCATTAATAACTTCATGCCCGGGACAGGCCCTATCAACATTGTCGGGTCCGACTCGCCGCTCGTCCTCGCCGGCTCCTCGCCCTATGCGATCGGCGCGAACGGCTCGTACGTCTACTACGCCGATCAGGGAGCCGAGGGGCTTGGCCTCATCGCCGAAACGAACCATACGTCGCGAGTGTATCCGATCAGCCAGTTCTCCCAAGTAACCGGTACCCTACGGTTTCCGGACGGCGTGGTGGTGCTCCCCGACGGAACGGCATGGTTCACGTGCTACGGAGGAGTGACGGCGTCCGCCGCTCAGCCGTTATGCATGGGCCGCACCGTGTACTTGAGCAACTGGAGCATCTTCCCATCGCGCGCGATCGTGCTCTCCGGCATCGGGAACGCCAATGCGCAGATCGTCGGAGTAATGGAAGCGCCGTCGAGCAATAGCGGCCCGTTCACGGCCGTGAGTAACCAGACCGGCGTCTGCAAGACGACCGCCGTGGCCGATCACAACTTCAACATCGTCGGCGTCGCGCGCGGATCGTGCAGCGTAACGGTAACGGATGCCCACGCCGTGAGTGAAACGATTCAGGTGACGGTGCCGGTGCTCGAAACGACTGCGGCACGAAGCAGCAGGCGCACGCCGCGATCGTCGCCATGATCGAGGTATTGACCGCATACCGCCCGTCGAACGGAAAGCGACGCCGGCCGAAGAGTCGAGCGAAGCGAAGCTCGTCTCGCGGGTCGTGAAGCTCGGCGCGCTCGCGTTCATCATCTTCATCCCGCTGCGGTTCGCGATCAAACGCCGGACTCGACGCCGTCCCGCTCACCGCACCTTAGCCACGAGCGTCCGGGAACGGAGCGGTTCGCTCAAGCTGTGCCTCGCTCACGCCGATGATCTGAGGACATGAGCGTCTCTTCCGTCGGCGGTTCGATCCCCGATCCGGCGTTCTACGCGTACACGCCCAGCCTGCCCACCGGGCTCGTACACGGTTCCGCGCCCGCGACCGCGTCGAAGGGCGCCGGGGTGCCGCCGTCGAGCAGCGGGAGTGGATCAGCGGCGGCGAGCGGATCGGCAGCGGCGTCGCCCTACGCCTCGGAGTACGCGACCCTCCAGCAAGACGACGCCTCCGAGCTGATGCAGGTTTCGCTCGGCACGCCCGCGGCCGCCCAGGCGAACGTCGCGAACGTGCTCGCGCAGTACGCCTCGCTGCAGGCCCAGCAGACCGCCGCGCTGCGCGAGGCCGCGGCGACCGCCTCGCAGGCGACGCCCTCCGTGAAGAGCCCGACGGTCCCGAGCTACGAGAGCATCATCACGCAAAGCGACCAGAACGCGCTCACCGCGACCGCCGCGCGGGACGGCATCGCCGGCGCGACCGGCGCCGGAGCGGGAACCGAAGCGTCCGTCGACACCCTCGCATAGCGACCGCGGGCGACGACGCGGCGCGACGAGCCATTCGACCGGGCCGCTGTCCGGAACGGCGCGCATGTTCGCGTGCGGAGGCCGTTCGCGCACTGCCGCTGGACGATGCGCATTCGCGCACACAATGCCTTCCGGGGTCGATCGAGCCTCGCTAGCGTTCGCTCATGTAGGCAGGATCGATCGCGGCGGGACGCGTTCCGTAGGGGATGACCTCCGCTGCACGATTGTCGGCCGTTACGACGTGGAACTCCGCGCCTTTCTTCAGCAGAATGTCGTTGCCTTTCTTGGTGATGAGCCCGGCAAATCCCCACATCAAGTATTGACCAAAGGAATTTCCATTGACTTCGGTGTCCTTGTTCGCCCCGCCGGTCGCGCCTTGAACCTCGACGAGGAAGTCCTTTCCGTCCGGGGCGACGAGTCGCTTGACGTTGATCGATAACTCGCCGCCGGAGTGAAACAAGCCGGCACGCTTGACGTGCGTGACCGTGCCGTATCCAGGCGTTCCCTTCGGCAAGATCAATCGCCCTTGCGAATAGTAATCGTTGAGCGTCTCGACGGCGAACACGTCGCCCTCATTCGAAACCCGCGATCCGATGTTGGAGAGAAGCCGGACACCGATCTGATCGCCGGATCCAACCTCGACGACCGGTCCGGGGCCGACGGCGTTCGGCAGCGGGGTGGGCGTCACGATCGGATCGGGGGCCGGCGCCGGAGCCGAGACCGATTGTCCGAACGCGGCGCACGGAAGCAGAGCAACGAGGGCCGCTACGGAGATGAGCTTGCGCATTTATCACCCCAAGGACGTGCGATATGCGCCCGTCAGGAAAGACGGGCGCTCGAGCCGCAGGGTTATACGCGTCCCGTACGACGCCTGGCTAGATTTGTACGGAACCTGGCAAAGGGAAGGTGTCGCGACGACGGGGCCCCTCTCCCGTACGGCCGGCTTTCGGTAAATGACTTCGGCTCGGTGCGCCGCCTCGGAACTGTTTGCACCAGGTCTCCAGGCCCCACTCGCGAGTACGAGCCTGCGCCGATATCTCGCTCCCCTACCTCGGCAGGAACCGCGCGCCTATCCGCCCACAGAGTTGCACCCAATGGCCGTAGCCGCCGCACGCGCCACACCCGCCGCTCCGGCCTCCGCCGGCCGCGGCGAGATGCTGATCGCGATCACCGTCATGCTCGGCATGATCATGGCGATCATCGATGCGACGATCGTCAACGTCGCGCTGAACACGATCGCCGGGAACCTCGGCGCGTCTCTCGACGACGTCGCGTGGGTTGCCACCGGCTACATTCTCGCGAGCATCATCACGATGCCGCTGAACGGCTGGCTCACGGCATACTTCGGCCGTAAGAACTACTACGCCGCGTGCATCGCGATCTTCACCATCGCCTCGGTGCTGTGCGGCACGGCGACCAACATTTGGCAGCTCGTCGTCTACCGCGTCCTCCAAGGATTCGGCGGCGGTGCGCTCCAGCCGACGGCCCAGGCGATCTTGTTCGAGACCTTTCCGCCCAGCCGCCGCGGCAGCGCGATGGCGCTCTTCGGGATCGGCGTGATGGCCGGTCCGGCGCTCGGTCCGATCATCGGCGGATACATCGTCGACAACGCGACCTGGCCGCTCATCTTCTTCATCAACCTGCCGATCGGGATCGCCGCGTTCCTGATGACGCTGGCGTATGTCCCCGATCCGCACTACCTCGAGAAGCCGAAGACCGGCCTGGACGTCTTCGGACTGATGCTGCTCAGCGCCGGGCTCGGGTCCCTGCAGTACGTCCTCGAGCGCGGCCAGCACGACGACTGGTGGACATCGGACCTCATCGTCGCGCTGACCTGCGTCGCCGCGATCACGCTGCCGTGGTTCCTGATCCGCATGCTGACCTCGCGGCATCCGCTCGTCGACCTGCGCGCGTTTCGCTTTCGCGGATTCACCGTCGGCAACGTGCTGCTGTGCGTCGTCGGCTTCGGGCTCTTCGGGACGAGCCTGATCATGCCGCTGTTCTTCCAGACGATCATGGGGATGACGGCGTACGGCACCGGCCTTGCGCTGCTTCCCGGTGCGCTGGCGACGGCGGTCGCGATGCCGATCGTGCCGCGCTTGATGCGGATCATCGACGTTCGCTGGCTGATCACCGCCGGTGCGCTTCTCTTCGCGTGGTCGTGCTGGGCGCTCGGCGGCCTCAGCGAAGTCGCCGGCTACTGGGACGTCTTCTGGCCGCGTCTCGTGCAGGGTGCGGGGCTCGGCTTGCTCTTCGTCCCGGTGACGACGGTCATGCTCTCCGAAGTGCCGAACCGCGAGCTCGCTAGCGCGACCGGCGTCTCGATGCTCGTGCGCCAGCTCGGCGGCAGCCTCGGCATCGCGATCCTCACCACGCTCCTCGCACGCGAAACCGCGGTCGCGTGGAGCGCGCTCGCCGGAGGCGTGACGCACTCCTACGGCCAGTCGGTCGGCACGCTGACGTCCATGGTCGCCCTCGGGTCGACCGTCATCGCCTACGACTATCTCTTCCGCATCTCGGCATTCGTCTTCGTCGCGAGCGTCCCGCTGATCTGGCTGCTGAAGCGCTACAATCCGAACACCGGCAAGACGGCCGGCGGCGCTCCGGCAGTCGTCGACTAATCGCCTACGTCCCCTTTCCGCCGCCGGCGTAGAAAATGCTGCGTCGCGGTGACCGGCTCGCGCTGCGCCGCGCGAAAGCGCACGTAGAGGAACCGGCCGTCGGTCGCGACCGCGACCGAGGTCGCCTCGTCGGCCGGGCGCGCGTGCGCCGAGTCCCAGGGGAGCGCCATGGCGGCCGCGCTCGCCCATGCCGTCGCGGGAGCGGCGGGATCGAGGGCCGGAGCCGGCTGGACGAGGGGCACGACGACCGGGATCATGGCGGGATCATGCCGGAGCGGCGGCGTCCCGGCCACGATTCCGGGACGAACCGCGCCGGCCGCGGGGCGAAACGAGTCGCATACACCTAGTTTATTAGTTTTTACACCCTAAAACGGGCGACTTTCGGCCTACCTTTTAGGATATTCCAGCGAGAGGAGATCGCCAGCCGTTGGTTCGTTCGAAACCGACGGCGGGAGGTCGCGTCTTCCCGACGCCCTGGTCGTGCCGGCTCCGATGCTCGCGTCGTCACACCCATAAAAAAGCTCTGGCCCCATGAATCGCCGTTCATCGGACCAGAGCGAAAATTTGGTGGAGCTGCCGGGGAGCCGCCCCCCGGGTCCGAAAAGCCGGACCGCCGCTTTCTCCAGGCTCAGCACCGATTTTGCCTTTGACGCCTCAGCTTCTCGGTACAGGAATCAGCTGCGTCGCAGTTCCGGTTGAGCTTCGGACGGATCTCGGAACGATCTCCCCGTCCTAGCCGAACTTGTTGACCGCCTGGAGGACGGCTTCGGCAACCTCCTCCGGACGGTGACTGCTAACTAAAAGTTAGGCAGCCAGAGCGTATTCGTTGTTCGCGTGTAAAACGCTTGTGATCGTTTAAGGAGGGCTCACAACTCCGCCTGCTTACGTCGGCCGCGGATCTTCCCGTCGAGACTACTCAGCCCCGCGATCGGTCCGTTGGACCAGCACCTACTATAACACGGCGTGGGAAGAGGCGGTTCCCGCGGCGCCGACCGCCTCGGCGACCGAGGCGAAGCCGTCTCGCCGCAGCAGCGCGGCGAGCTCGCGCTTGATCCGCGTCACCGCCGCCGTCCCGCCGAAGATCAGCGCCGTGTAGAGCTGCACCGCGCTCGCGCCGGCGCGCAGCTTCGCGTAGGCGTCCCCGCCGCTCGCGACCCCCCCGACGCCGATCAGCGGCACCCGTCCCCCGGTGAGCTCGCGGACCCGGGCGAGCAGGGCCGTCGACGGCGCGAACAGCGGCCTCCCCGAGAGCCCGCCCGCCTCGGCGGCGCGCCTGCTCCGCAGTTCCGGCGGCCGGGAGCGGGTGGTGTTGGACACCACGATTCCGTCGATGCGGGCATCGCTCAGCACGCCGACGAGCCGCACCAGCACGGCGTCGTCGACGTCGGGTGCGAGCTTGGCGAGCACCGCCGGCCGCGCCGTCGTCCACGCGATGGCGCCGATTCGCGCGAGCAGGTCGGCGAGCCGGGCCGGATCGAGGAACACCTGGCCGTTCGCGGTGTTCGGGCACGACACGTCGAGGGTGAGGAAGTCGGCGTACGGCGCGAAGCGCGTCGCGAGCGCGACGAAGTCCGCCGCCGGGTCCGCGCTTTCCGCGTTCGAAGCGAGGTTGATGCCTAGCGCGACGCCGTCCGGCCGGCCCTTGCGGCGCAGGCGCGCTTCGAGCGCGTCGGCCCCTTCGTTCGGGAATCCCATGCGGTTGATCACCGCGCCGTCCTCGGGGAGTCGGAAGACGCGCGGTCGCGTGTTGCCGGGCTGCGGCTGCGGCGTCACGCCGCCGACCTCGACGAAGCCGAAGCCCTGCGCGCCCATGCGTTCGTAAACGCGCCCGTTCTTGTCGAACCCGGCGGCGAGCCCGATCGGGTTCGAGAGCGCGCGGCCGAACGCGTTCGTCGCCAGCACCGGATCGTCGGCGCGCGGCTGAGGCGGGACCACATTCGCCTCGAGCGCGCGCAGCGTCAGCTCGTGCGCGTCCTCGGGATCGAGCCGGTGCAGCAGGGGCCGGACGAGCCGGTACGGATCGAACACCGCTTCATCGAACCCCGACCGGCGCGAAATAGCTCCAGGCGTCGGTGACCGGGCCGCCGATCCGCAGGCCGACCGCGCTGGGCACCCCGCCGACGACGAAGCACGTGCTCAGCTCCTCGCCCTCGAAGATCGCCTCGCCCTCGAACATCGCCTCGCCGCCGCAGCGCACCCGCCGGCGCGGCGCTCGCACGAAGCGCTGGTACACGGCCGGCTGCGCGGCGTACCCGCCCGGCGGCGTCTCGCCGCGCGCGATCTCCGTTCCGTCGGCCGCCAGAATCGCGACGCCGATCCCCTCGCGCCCGAGCACCGGCTTGCGCACGTACGAGGCGCCGTCGTCCGGCCGGTCCAGATACGTCGGCAGAAAGACCCGGGCGATCGCCGCGCGCTCCGCATCGTCGAAGAGCTCGCCGCGCTCGTACAGGCCCCAGATCAGTGCCTGCGTCGCCTTCGACTGCAGCAGCAGCGCGGACGGCGGATTCAGCAGGCGCACCGCGCCGCGCGCGACGACGTCGAAGAGCGCGCGTCCGCCGCGGTCGGCGGCGAAGTGCTCGAGGGGATAGCAGCGATAGAGCACGTCGAGCGGGCCGCGCGCGTCGCGCGCGATGCCGCCGGCCACGCGCAGCTCGTGCGCGGGGACGAACACGACCTCGGCGGCGACGCGGGCAGCGAGCAGGTCGCGCAGCCAGCACGCCGTCCCCGCGTCCTCGCGATACACGTTCAGCGCGACGACGCCGATGCGCGACGACGCGTCGAGCGGACCGAGCGCGGCGGCGATCGCCGCACCGAGCCGCTCGCGCTCGCCGTCGTTCGGGTCGCGCAAGTCGGCGGCCCGCGCGCGCCGGCCGTTCTGCTCGAACGACTCGACGATGAAGAACGGCGTCTCCGCGTTCAGCTCGACGACGCGGTAGCGCTCGCCGTCGAAGAGAAAATCGAACCGTCCTACGAGCGTTTCACCCGCGCGCTCGTCGTGCAGGCGCACGACGTCGTACGCGGCGGCCGGAATCCCGAGCGCCTCGAGCCCCGTGTCGGGCAGCGCGCGCAGCAGCGGCGCGACGCGGCGGTAGGCCGACCACGCATCGCGCGCGGCCTCGCGGATCGCCGAGACGGAGGACGCCGCGAGCGGGACGACGTCGGGGAGCGCGTAGCGGTGTCCGCCGACCGTCTCCCAGAACGGGATCGCGTCAGCCGCCGGCGCCGTGCGCCCCCGCTTCACCGAACCCGCCGTGCGCGGAATCGCCCTCGGACTCGCTCGACGAGGAGGCGCTGTTTTGCCGGCTGCGCACCACCGCGGCTGCGCCGCCGACGCCGCCGACGTACGCGGCGTGTCCCGCGCTGTGCGCCACGGGCGTCGGCGAGCCCGACGACCGCGCGGCCTGCTGCGAAGAGCCGCCGCGGCAGCCGTCGAGGGCGAGGACCGCGAGCGCGATGCCGAGCAGCCGCTGTGTGCGCTCCACTCAGGCCCGCTTCTTTTCGAGCCCGCCGGTGAACAGGCTCAGAATCCACGAGACGATCGCCGTCGCGATCGCTCCCCAGAACCCGGCCCAGAACCCGCGCACGATCAGTCCGACGCCCAGCGCGCCGACCAGCCAGAACAAGAACCCGTTGATGACGAGCGTGAACAGCCCCAGCGTGAGGATCTCGAGCGGAAGGCTCAAGATCACCAGGATCGGCCGGAGGATCGCGTTGACGACCCCCAAGATCAGCGCGGCGATCAGCGCGCCCTCGGGGCCGGTGACCCCGACGCCCGGGATCACGTGAAAGTACGCGATGATGAACAGCGCGATCGCGTTCACCACGACTCGAATCAGAAAGCCCATCGGGCGGCTCCGTTAGCCGCCGAGGGCGGCTTTCACCTGCGAGGCGAGGGCCGGCGTCATCCCTTTGATCGCGGCGATCTCGTCGACCGAGGCGTTCTTGATCGCGCGGACCGAGCCGAACGCCGTCAGCAGCCGCCGCTTGCGGACGGGTCCCACCCCATCGAGCGTGTCGAGGGCGGACCGCGTCATCGCCTTGGCGCGCTTCGCGCGGTGGTGGGTGATCGCGAAGCGGTGCGCCTCGTCGCGGATCCGCATCACCAGGTGCAGCGCCGGCGAGTTCGGCGGCAGCACGATCGGCTCCGACTGATCGGGGAGGTAGAGCCACTCCTGCTCTTTGGCGAGCCCGGCGACGGGGATGCCCCACATGTCGGTCTCGTGCATGACCTCGACCACCGCGTTCAACTGCCCTTTGCCGCCGTCGATCAGCAGCAGATCGGGCTTCTCGTGGAAGCGCTCGCGCTTGCGCGCCTGCGCCTCGATCGCTTTGGTCGCGGCGTCGTTCACCGCGACCGGCGGGCGGTCCGCGTCCTTGCGCAGATAGCGCAGCCGCCGGCGCAGCGTCTCCTGCAGCGAAGCGAAGTCGTCCGGCCCCTGCACGGCTTGAATGGTGAAGTGCCGGTAGTCGCTCTTCTTCGGCCGCCCCTCGATGAACACGACCATCGAAGCGACCGAGTTCGTCCCCTGGATGTTCGAGATGTCGTAGCACTCGATGCGATGCGGAGCCTGCGGGAGATCGAGCGCGGCGGCGAGCTCGGTGAGCGCGCTCGCCGAGGCGGTTTCGGTCGCCTCTTGGTGGCCCAGGAAGGCGCGCAGGTTCTGCTCCGCGTTCTTTTTCACCAGCTTCAGGTAGTCGCGGCGCTCGCCGCGCTGCGGCGTGAGAACGCGCACGCGCTGGCCCTTCAGCTCGGTCAGCCATGCTTCGATCACGCTGGCGTCGTCGGGGACCGCCTCGAGCAGGATCTCTTTCGGCACCGCCGCTTCCCACTGCGCGCGGCGGCGCGCGCGCGCTTTGATCGCGACCGGCGCCGGCTGATCCCGCGCGGCCCGCAGCGCGAGCGGCGAGCCCGCGACGTTCCCGTCGAGGACGCCGTCCATCCCGAGATTTCCGGTGCGCGCGGTGTAGAACTGCTTCAAAAACTCCGAGAAGATGTGCTCGTCCGGGACGTCGGAGGTCCCGTCGAGGATGAAATATTCCTGACCGAGCAGCTTCCCGTCGCGGACGAGAAAGACCTGAACGCAGGCCTGACCCTGGCCGCGCGCGAGCGCCATCAGGTCGACGTCGATGCGCGAGCGCCACACGACCTTCTGCGCCTCGATCGTGCGCCGCACCGCGATGATCCGGTCGCGCAGCCGCGCCGCCGCCTCGAAGTTGTAGTGCTCGGCCGCGACGGTCATCTCGTTGTGCAGCCGCTCGATCAGCGGATCGTAGTGGCCCTCGAGAAAGAGCGTGACCTCGTCGACCAGCTTGTCGTAGTCGTCTTCGGACTGGTAGCCCACGCACGGCGCGAGACAGCGCTTGATGTGGTATTGCAGGCACGGGCGCTTGCGCCGTCCGTCGATCGGCTCGCGGCAGGTGCGCAGCGGAAACACGATGCGGATCAGGTCGATCAGCTCGCGCAGCCCCGCGGCGTTCGTGTACGGGCCGAAGTAGCGTGCGCCGTCGTCCTTGAGCACGCGGGTGAACACCACGCGCGGGAAGCGCTCGTTGGTGACCTTGAGATACGGAAAGCGCTTGTCGTCGCGCAGCCGCACGTTGAACGCCGGCTGGTGGCGCTTGATGAGGTTCGCCTCGAGGATCAGCGCCTCGATCTCGTTCGTCACGACGATCGTGCGCACGTCGACGACCCGTTCTACCAGCTTCTGCGTGCGGTACGCGTGCGCCGCCGAGTCCTGGAAGTACGAGCGGACGCGATTGCGCAGCGAAACCGCCTTCCCGATGTACAGGATGCGGCCGTCCTCCCCGATCATCATGTACACGCCGGGGAGGTCGGGGAGCTGCGCGAGGGTGCGCTCGAGGCGGGTCGGTTCAGAGCTCATGGGAGCGTTCGGGACGAGCGTCCCGCGGAGTTATGCGGCAGCGTCTCCGGCCGACGCCTTCTTCGCGCGGATGCGAAGGACGATCGCGACGGCGATCGCGGCGAGCACGACGAGCGCGACGATCGCGAGCGAGGCCTTGTGGAGCGAGGAGGTGAGGACGTCGATGTTCTTTCCGGCGAGGTTGCCGAGATACGCGAGGCTGAAGCAAAAGATCAGCGAGCCGAGCCCGGTGTAGATCAGGAACCAGCGCTTCGGCATCTGCGAGATCCCGGCCGGCAGCGAGGAGACGCCGCGCACGAACGGGATGAAGCGGCACCAGAACACCGTCGAGCGCCCGTAGCGCGCGAAGAAGGCGTGCACGCGGTCGTACTCGTGCTGCTTGAAGCGGATGTACTTTCCGTAGCGGTGGACGAACGGGAGGCCCCCGTAGTAGCCGATCGCGTACAGGATCGAGGCCCCGACCAGCTCGCCGGCCGTCGCGATCGTCGCCGCGGCGATCCATCCCGGCACGGGCCCGATCGGCGGCAGATTCCCCTGGGCGGCCAAACCCCCGGCGGTCGGCAGCACGACCTCGAGTGCGGCCGGCATCCCCAGATTGCCGAGGATCACCACCAGGAACAGCCCCGCGTAGCCGAAGTGGAGCACGAGGTCGTGGAGCGCCTGGGTCAGGTGCTGCATGCACGCCTCAGGATGTCGGCGGCGAGGCCGCCGCCCTCCGCCCGGATCGCCTCGAACAGGTCGATCGGCTCGATCTCGCGGTCGACGGCGAGCCGCTCGGCGATCTCGACGATCTTGCGGACGCGCGGGGTCACCAAGATTCCCTCCCAGGTGCGGCCTTCGCCGGTGCCGAGCGCCCGCTTCACGGCGGCGTGCACCGCGGCCGGCTCGACCCGTTCGGCTGCGAGCGCGGCGTCGATCTTCCCGTCGTGCTCCTGCAGCAGCGCATAGAGCATGTGCTCGGCGCCCACGTAGTAGTGGTTATGGTTCCGGCACTCTTGCTCCGCTGCGCGGAGCACGCGACGGGCGGCTGGGCTGAATCGAGAGAACAACGGCTGCCCGTATTGACGAGGGAATGGTCGGGGCGGCAGGATTTGAACCTGTGACCTCTGCGTCCCGAACGCAGCGCTCTACCAAGCTGAGCTACGCCCCGTAACCGGCTTGAGCCAAAACCCCCGGATTCGCAGACGCAGTGGCCGGTCCTGCCCCCCGCGGGAAGAATGGTTCCGGTACCGAAACCGGAGGTCGCCTCCATGAGATACCTCATCGTCGGCTGCGGCCGCGTCGGCTCGACGCTCGCGAAGCTGCTCGTCGCCGACAAGCACGACGTCGTGGTCGTCGACGAGAATCCGGCCGCGTTCAAACGCTTGGGAAATCGCTTCGGCGGACAGGTCGAGGTCGGAACCGGGATCGACTACGACGTGCTCAAGCGTGCCGGCGCGGAGCGCGCCGACGGGTTCGTCGCGGTGACCGACGGCGACAACCGGAACGTGATGGCGGCCCTGATCGCGCAGCGAATGTTCCGCATCCCGAAGATCGTCGCGCGCATCTACGATCCGCCGCGCGGACAGCTCTACCGCGAGCTCGGGATCGAAACGTTCTCGCCGACGACGATCGGCGCGCAGCTCATCCGCGACACCCTGCAGAACGTCGCGTACGCCAGCGTCCCCTCGTTCGACTTCGGCAAGCTTTCCTCGCTGGTCGCGACCGTCTCGCGCAGCCAGGCGGGGCGCCGGGTGAGCGACGTCGAGGCCGACGGGCAGATTCGGATCACCGCGATCCGCCGGCTCGGCAACGTGCGGATCGCCACGCCGAGCGAAGCGCTGACCGAAGGCGACGAGATCAACGCGATCGTCGCGCCCGACGCGCTCTCGACCTTCGCCGCCGCATTCTCCTCGGCGCACCCCGACATCAAGCTGACCGCGTAGGTTCAACCATGTTCGTACTGATCGTCGGCGGCGGCAAAGTCGGGACCTATCTCGCGCGCGGGCTCATCAAGCAGCAGCACGAGGTCGTCGTCATCGAGAAGGACGCGCGCAAGGCGCAGATGATGACGAACCTGCTCGAGACCGACGTCGCGATCGTCGGCGACGGGTGCGATCCGAACGTGCTGATGCAGGCCGGGGTGCAGCGCGCCGACGTCGTGGTCGCCGACACCGGCGACGACGAGGACAACCTGGTCGTCTGCATCATCACCAAGAAACATTCCACCGCGAAGTGCATCGCGCGCGTCAACAACCCGAAGAACAAGCTGATCTTCGAGTCGCTCGACAGCGACCGGCCCGTCATGGTGATCTCCTCGACCGAGATCATCCTGGCGATGATCGACGACCGGGTGAACGCCTGCGACCTCGAGCCGCTCGCGCGAATCGGCCGCGGCGACCTCGAGCTGGTGCAGCTCCACATCGCCGAGGACTCGCCGGCGAAAGGGAAACGGATCGCCGACGTCTCGCTGCCGCGCGGCAGCGTCATCGTCGCCGTCGACCGCGGCGGCAACGACGTGCTCGTGCCGAACGGCGACACGACGCTGCAGCGCGGCGACGACGTGATCGCGATGATCAAGCGGGAGACGCGCCTGGACGTCTGCGCGGCTTTGGTGGGATAGGGGTTGATCTTTCGCGCGCGTGGGTGATCGGAGGGCGCACACAACCCTCCAGGAGACGACGCGAAGCGATGATGCAACCTTCCCCGCTGGGCTTCGGCCCGACGACGAACCCGTTGCCGCCGTGGCTCGGCAACGGTCCGGTGCCGGGCGCCGGCACCGGCCAAACCCCGAACGGCACGCCGGCCGGTGACGGCGTCACGCGCCCATGGTGGGCGAACGGGACGAATGCCAACGGCGTCTGTCCCGATGGCTACGGAAACAACTCCGGCAACGCGTGGCAAAACGGCGGCAACCCGTGGCAGCTCGGCGGCGGGGGCGCGAACACGACCGGCAGCCTCGCCGGCCTGCTGAGCGGTCTCGTCGGCGCGCTGCAGCAGCTGTTGGGTTCGTTGACCGGCGCTGCGGGCGGAAACGGCCTCGGCGCCGGCGGCTTCGGCGCCGGGAACGGCTTCGGCGCCGGCGACAACGGCTTCGGCTCGGGCCTCGGTTTCGGCACCGGCGATGGCTTCGGCTCGGGCCTCGGTTTCGGCGGCGGGGCCTCCGGCGGGGGCAACGGGATCGGCGGCTGGGGTCCGCCGCAGTGGTCGCCGCCCGGCGAGTTCTCGCCGCAGCAGCACGTCGGCGACATGAACATCAGCTCGACCGGCGATCCGCACATCGCCGAGAGCGGAACGCTCGTCGGGCCGAACGGCACGACGACGCAGGTCTCGCAGAAGTACGACAGCATGAAATCGCAAGGCGATCTCGTCGACTCCCCGTGGATCGCCGGCGGCTACAAGGTCTCGACGAGGGTGACGCAGCCCAATGCGAACGGCGTCACCTACAACCAGTCGGCGACGGTGAGCGCGAACGGCGGGCTCGACACGGTGACGATGCACCGCGACGGCTCGTATAGCATCACCGACGCCGGGAACCCGGTCCAGCTCGCGAAGGGCAAGAGCATCACGCTCTCCGGCGGGGAGACGGTGAGCGCGAACGCCGACGGTTCCCTCCTCGTCTCGGCGACGAACGGCCAAGGCGGCTCGATCACCACCCAGCTCATCGGCAACGGCACCGAAGTCAACGTCGCCACCCACGCCCACGACATCGCCCTCGGCGGCGAAGTCATGCGCCACACCCAGAACACCCCACCCGCCTAACACGCTCGTCGGCGGCGCGGACCGGAGCGCAGCGAGGACCGCGAAGGGTTCGCGGAACGCGAACCCACGACCGGAGCGCAGCGAGGACCGCGAAGGGTTCGGCGCTCGTCAAGAGCGTCGAATCCTCTAGTGCGTGTGGGTGAAGTTGCCCAACGCGACTCCGAGCCGCTCGATGCGGTGCAGCGCCTCGCGCATCCCGAGCGGATCGGCGGGGCGCCCGACTTGCGCGAAGTAGCGCTCGGGGTCGATGTTCAGCGTCCGCGTCTGCACCATCGCGACCGGATGGGCGCGGAGGAACCGTTCGAGCGCGTCGACCTCGGCGCGCTCGTCGGTCACGCCGGGATGCGTGAGGTAGTTCAGCGAGACGCGCAGCCCCGCCTCAGTGGCCAGGGCGATCGATTCCAGCACGTCGTCCAGGTCGTAGCCCACCGGTCGGTAGTACGCGGCATAGACGTGGTTGCGGAATGAGTTCAAGCTGATGCGCACCGCTTGGAGTCCCGCGTCGATCAGCCGCTTCAGGCTCTTCGGCAGCGAACCGTTCGTGTTGAGGTTGATCGTGCCGTTGGAGCGCGTCTCACGAATTCGCGCGATCGCGCGCTCGATGGTCGTCACGCGCAGCAGCGGCTCGCCCTCGCAGCCCTGGCCGAACGAGACGATCCCGTCCGCGACGTGCTCGAGGTGACGGACCGCGATCCGCACCAGGTCGTCGACATCGGCCTCGAACGCGACGCGCGTCTGCGGCGAAGGCATCCCGGCGTCGGCGGCGAGCTCGGAGATGCAGCCGACGCATGCGGCGTTGCAGGTCGGTGAGACGGGCAGCGCGGCTTCGCCGCGCTCCAGGAAAACGTTCTGCGCGGTGAAGCAGCCGTAGTCGCGCGAGCAGACCGCGAGCTGGGCGAGGGTGCGGTTGCGCGGATCTTCCGCCTGCCGCGCGCGGAGCAGCGCATCGAGCTCGCCTTCGGCGAAGTAGCGCGGCGTCCAGTCCTCGCTCTCGTCGGTTCGCATCGCCGCGACGTGCAGCGCGTCGTCGACGACGCACGCGAAGGTGTACCCGAAGAGCGGGAGCGGGGGCGCGCCCTCGGCGCGACGGTAGGCAGGGAGCAGCAGCCGCGTGTACCCGGCCGGCAGCAGCGCGGCGAGCGCGGTGCGCCGCACGGCGGTATGGCCGCCCGCGAGCAGCGGGGCGCGCCCCGGGAGCATCGTCGTCACGGTGCCGGGCGGTGCGGGGATCAGCTCCTCGGCGCGCGGCGCGCGTTCGATCCCACCGTCGGCGAGCGGCGAGCGCGACTCGTCGAAGTAGATGCGGCCGCGCGTGTCGGTGTACGCGAGGCCGGTCATTCCAAGACTCGTTCGAACTCCCGCACGGCGTCGCCGACGAGCGTCGCGTGCCCCCCGGGCGTCCAGATCACGTCGAGCACGCCGCCTGGAACGTCGAGCGAGACCGGAGAGGTTGCGGCACCGGCGGCGATCAGGACCGCGGCGGTGGCGACGGCGCCCGTCCCGCAGGCCTGCGTCGCCCCGGCGCCGCGCTCCCAGTGGCGCACCCGCCAGCGCTCGCCCCGGCGGGCGACGAAGTGGACGTTCGTTCCGGCGGGATATCGGGGGTCGTGCTCGATTTTCGGGCCGAGCGTCGCGAGCTCGAGCATATCGACGTCGTCGACGCGCGCGACGACGTGCGGGTTGCCGAGGTCGACCGGAGTCACCTCGAACCCGGCCACCGAGTGCGGCAGGCCGATGCGCGGCTCGCCCATCTCGACGGCGGCGCGGTACGGCGCACGCGAGACGATCCGCGTCCCGATCGGCCCGGCGAGCGTCTCGACCGTCGCTTCGGCGAGCCCGTCGTGCTCGTCGAGGTAGCGCGCTACGCAGCGCATCCCGTTGCCGCACATCTCGGCCTCGCTGCCGTCGGCGTTGACGATCCGCACGCGTACGTCGAACTTCTCCGACGGCTCGACGAACAGCACGCCGTCGGCGCCGATACCCCGATCACGCTCGCACACGCGCCGCGCGAACGCGATCTTTTCGGCGACCGGCGCGATGCGCTCGTCGACGAGCACGAAATCGTTTCCCGTTCCGTTCGTCTTGACGATCGGAACGCCGGTCGTCATGGCGCCGTGACCTCCGCTTCGTCGGGGACGAGCGAGCCGGCGACCGCGCCTTGCGGGGAGATCGTCGAAACCGCATGCTTGTAGATGAGGTGCGCCTTTTTCTCGTACTCGAGGACGATCGTGAATGGATCGAATCCTTTGACCACGCCGCGGAGCTGAAAGCCGTTGACGAGGTAGATCGTCACCGGCACGGCCTGACGCTTGACCTCGGCGAGATAGACGTCTTGGAGCGGCTGGGAACGCGGGTTCGCCATGCGAGAGGGTTAGGCCCGGCGCGCGGATGCTCCCGCCAGGGCGGTCCGGGCGGTGCGGAAAAGACCGAACACGATGAACACGGCGTACGACGCGATCGTCATCGGCGGCGGGCACAACGGTCTGGTCACCGCGTGTTACCTCGCGCGCGCGAAATGGAAGGTGCTCGTGCTCGAGCGCCGTCCCGTCCTCGGCGGGGCGTGCGTCACCGAGGAAACGTTTCCGGGCTTCAAAGTCTCGACGGCCGCGTATGTGAACAGCCTGTTCCGGCCCGAGATCGTGCGCGATCTCCACTTGCGCGACTACGGCTTCGAGCTCGTCGAGCGCAATCCGTCGTCGTTCTCGCCGTTCCCCGACGGCCGCTCTCTCATGCTCGGCCCCGACGAAGCGGCGAACCGCGCCGAAATCGCTAAGTTCAGCGAACGCGATGCCGAGCGTTATCCCGGTTACGTCGCGATGCTCGAGCGGGTCGCGACGGTGATCGAACCGACGCTCGTGCAGATCCCGCCGAACGTCGTCAAGCCGGGGCTGAGCGATCTGCTTGCGCTGGGCAAGCTCGGCCTCGACGCGAAGAAACTCGACGGCGCGCTCGGCGAAGCGGTCGAGATCCTCACCGGCGCCGCGCGGCCGATCCTCGATCGCTGGTTCGAGTCCGAAGAGCTGAAAGCGACGCTCGCGACCGATGCGATCATCGGCGCCTTCGCCGCCCCGTCGATGCCGGGGACGGCGTACGTGCTGTTCCATCACGTGATGGGCGAGACGAACGGGGCGCGCGGCGTGTGGAGCTATGTGAAAGGCGGGATGGGCGGGCTCACCCAGGCGCTCGCGTGTGCGGCCGGAGATCTGGGCGTCGAGATCCGAATCGAGGCCGAAGTCGGCCGTATTCTGGTCGAGGGCCGGCGCGCCGTGGGCGTGGTGCTGGCGAACGGCGACGAGCTGCGCGCCCGCACCGTCGCCAGCAACGTCGACTGCCGCTTGACGTTCGAGACGTTCCTCTCGCCCGACGTGCTGCCGCCGGAGTTTCTGGCCGAGATTCGCCGTATCGACTACAGCAGCGCCTCGGCCAAGATCAACGTCGCGCTCTCCGCGCTGCCCGATTTCACCGCGTGCCCCGGCTCGGCGCCCGGGCCGCAGCATCGCGGGACGATCCATCTCTGCCCCGACCAGGACTTCATCGAGCGCGGCTTCGACGACGCGAAGTACGGGCGCGCGTCGACCGAGCCGATCGTCGAGTGCACGATCCCCTCGTCGGTCGATCCGTCGGTCGCGCCGCCCGGGATGCACCTCATGTCGATGTTCTGCCAGTATGCGCCGTACCGTTTGAAGGACGGCACGTGGGACGACGCGGCGAAGAATGCGTTCGCCGATCGCTGCTTCGCCATGGTCGAGCGGTACGCGCCGGGCTTCACCGCGTCGGTGGTCGACCGGCAGGTGCTGAGCCCGGTCGACATCGAGCGCATCTTCAACCTGACCGGCGGCAACATCTTTCAAGGCGCGATGTCGCTCAACAAGCTGTTCATGTTCCGGCCGGCGCCGGGATACGCGAACTACCGCACGCCGGTCGAGCACCTCTACCTGTGCGGCGCGGCGGCGCATCCCGGCGGCGGCGTGATGGGCGCCGCCGGCTGGAACGCCGCGCGCGAGATGCTCAAGCACCACTGACCACGCTTCCTCGGAGCACCGTCATGGATACGTTCGTCCCACCGCAGATCGCCCCGGGCGCGAAGACGTTGGAAGCGCGCTGGTACGTCTCGCCCGACGTGTTCGCCGCCGAGCGCGAGCGGATCTTCGCCCGCTCGTGGATCGCCGTGGCGCGCGAGGAAGATCTGCCCTACCCCGGCGACTACGCGGTCGTCGAAGCCGCGGGCGAGAGCCTCATCCTGATTCGCGACGCTTCCGGGGCGCTGCGCGCGCACTACAACGTCTGCCGCCACCGCGGAACGCGCCTGTGCGAGAACGGGACGGGGCGGCTCAGCTCGATCCAGTGTCCGTACCATGCGTGGACGTACGGCCTCGACGGCATGCTTCTCGCCGCGCGAAACATGAGCGACGTCCCCGGGTTCGCACGCGCCGACTACCCGTTGCGTTCGGCCGCCGTCGCGACGCTGGACGGATTCGTCTTCGTCAACCTCGCCGGCGATCCCGAGCCGTTCGCCGCGGCGTTCGCGCCGCTGTTCGACCGGTTCGCGCGCTGGCGGATCGGCTCGCTGCGCGTCGCGCGCACGATCGACTACGAGCTCGCGTGCAACTGGAAGCTCGTCTTCCAGAACTACTCCGAGTGCTATCATTGCCCGCTCGTCCATCCGCAGCTCGACCGGCTATCGCCGTCGGACAGCGGGCGGAACGATCTCGTCGAAGGCCCGTTCCTCGGCGGCTACTCGGAGCTGCGCCGGCCGGGCACGAGCCTGACGACGAGCGGAACGACGACGCGCCCGCCGCTCGGCGCCGTCGTCGGCGCCGACCTCGCGCGCGCATACTACTACACGATCTTCCCCTCGATGCTGCTCAGCCTGCACCCGGATTACGTGATGGTCCATCTCGTCAGGCCGGTCGACACGTCCCGGACGGCGGTCCGCTGCCTGTGGCTTTTCGATCCGCGAACGACGGCGCAGCCGGCATTCGATCCGAGCGACGCCGTCGACTTCTGGGACCGCACGAACCGACAGGACTGGCACGTGAACGAGCGCACGCAGCTCGGCGTCGCCTCCCGCGCCTACACCCCGGGCCCCTACGCCAACGCCGAAGGCCTCCTCGCCGCCTTCGACCGCCACTACCTCATCACGATGTCCGGCTGACCGACGAGCACCAAATGGAGCACCGCCACGAAGGCGCCGATCCGTCGCCGAGCCAGAGCGCCGACCTGTCGCCGAGCGACGGCAACGACCCGTCCTAGTCGTTCGTCGCGGGCATCCAGCCGAGCGTCCTTATGACTTCAGGGAGTCCCGTTTCAAGGCCGTCCGCGACCGCGATGCGCTCGAGGTCAGGTTCGGTTCGAAACCACGTCGCTTGTCGCTTCGCATAGCGGCGGGTGTTGCGGATCAGGTGCGTCCTGAGCTCCTGCATGGTCGACCAGCCGTTGAGATATGCCGACGCTTCGCGGTAGCCGACGGCGTCGGCGGCGACGGCGTCGGGGCCGACGCGTTCCGCCTCGGCGACGAATCCGGCAGCGAGCATCGCATCGACGCGCGCGGCGACCCGAGTCTCCAGAAGAGCGACGGAAACATCCAACGCGACCTTTCGATACGGGATGTTCCGATGGCGCAGCGAGGTGCGCGACAGGGGATCGCGGCGCGCGCCGGCCTTCCCAACTTGCACGGTCGCCGCGAGCGCCGTCGCGTCCGCGCCGCGCGACGCGCGTTCGCCGAGCGCGATCTCGAGCGCACGGGTCAGCCGGTACGGATCGTTCGTCGCGATCTCGCTCGCGCGTCGCGGATCGAGTGCTCGCAGCCAGCCGGCGAGCACCTCGGGCGGGTGGATGCGCGCCTCACGCGCAAGGCGCTCGCGCAGCGCTTCGTCGTGCACCGGCGAGAGCGCGACGTCCCCGGTGAGCGCTCGGAGATAAAACCCCGTTCCGCCGGCGACGATCGCGCGCTTGCCGCGCGCGTGGATCTCGTCGATCGCGGCGAGTGCGTCGGCGACGAAGCGCGCGGCGGAATAGCGCTCGTGCGGATCGAGAAAGCCGATAAGGTGATGTCGCACGCGCGCGAGCTCGCCGTCGCTCGGTGCCGCGGTGCCGATCGGCATCCCACGATAGATCTGGCGCGAGTCGGCGCCGACGATCTCGGCGCCGAAGCGTTGGGCGAGCTCGATCGCGAGCGTGCTCTTCCCCGACGCCGTCTGCCCGGTCAAGATCAGAACGCCGGACGGCGCGGGCGCGGCCCTCACATCCGTTTGAAGAGCCGCGCGATGCGGTCGGGGTCGAGGCGGACGATCGTCGGACGCCCGTGCGGGCAGTGCATCGGGTTCTCGCAGCGCTGCAGCCGCTCGACCAGCGCGGTCATCTCCGGATACTCCAGCCGTTCGCCGGCGACGACGACCGAGTGACAGGCCAACGAGGCCCAGACGCGCTGGTCCGCGTCGAGGCCGCGCACCTCGTCGCCCAGGCATTCGATGAAATCGGCGACGTCGAACGGACGCGAGCGCCCGGCGTGCACCAGCCGCGCCGGCGTCGCGGTCACGCGATAGGCGCGCTCGCCGAAGCGTTCGACGTGCAAGCCGCTCGCGGCGAGGGCGTCGAGCGACGCGTCGAGCCGCTCGGCCTCTTCGGGGCGCACTTCGAAGCTATAGGGGATCAGCAGCGCTTCGGCGGTGGCTTGCGCGCGCGCGTTCGCGGCGAGCTGCTCGAACACGATCCGCTCGTGCGCGGCGTGCTGATCGACGAGGACGACGGCCTCGCCGTCGGTCGCCAGGATGTACGTGCGATCCACCTGCGCGAGCACGCGCAGCACGGGCCGTGACGACGCTCCCGCGCCGGCGCCACCGGCGTTCTCGCCGCCCGAGGCGTCGCCGGAATCGGCGCGGCCGATGAGCGCGCCGCCGGAGACGAGCGTCTCGGTCCAATCGATCGCGCTCGCCAGCGAGGTCGATTCGCGGAGCGGCGGCGCGAACGAGATCGAGCGCTCGAGCCGTTCGATCGCGCCGCGGCGCAGCGCCGAGGCGATCGCGTCCTTCACGACGCCGACGACGCGGTCGCCGTGACGCAGCCGCACGTCGCTCTTCGTCGGGTGCACGTTCGGATCGACCTCGTTCGGCGGCACGGTCAGGTAGAGCACGCCGTACGGATGGCGGCCGACCATCGCGAAGGTGCGATAGGCCGCCAGCCACGCGCCGCTCACCAGGCCGCTCCGCAGAAGCCGTCCGTTCACGAACAGCACCTGGTTGCGCCGGTCGGGGCGATCGTCACCAGGCGATGAGACCCAGCCGCGCACGCCGGCGTACCGCTCTTCGCCGTGCACCGGAACCATCGAAATCGACGACGCGCCGAAGATGTGGCGCAGACGCGGTGCGAGATCGTCGCCGGGGGGGAACGCAAACGACGTCTTGCCGTCGTGCTCGAGCGTAAAGCCGACGTGCGGATACGCCAGCGTGAGCGTCGCGAGCCAGGTCGCGATGCGTCCGAACTCCGCGTAGGGCGAGCGCAGGTAGTCTCGCCGCACCGGAACGTTGCCGAAGAGATCGCGCACGACGACGCGCGTCCCCGGCGGGCCCGCCACCGGGCGCGGCTCGCCGATCGTTTCGCCGCGAGCAGCGATCGCCGTCGCGATCTCCGCGTCCGCGGTCCGCGAGACGATCGTCACGTCGGCGACGGCCGCGATCGAGGCCAGCCCTTCGCCGCGAAACCCGAGCGTGCCGACCTCCGTGAGGCCGGCGGCATCGGCGATCTTCGAGGTCGCGTGACGCGTCACGGCGAGGAGCAAATCCTCCGGAGCGATCCCGAGTCCGTCGTCGGCGACTTCGATCTCGGTCAGACCGCCGCCGCGCACGCGGACCGCGATGCGCATCGCATCCGCGTCGAGCGCGTTCTCCACCAGCTCCTTCACCACCGAGAGCGGACGTTCGATCACCTCGCCCGCGGCGATCTGACCGATCGTCTCCGAATCGAGCAGGCGGATCACGGCGGGAACGAGCCGGGCATGGCGCGGTCTTCGACGCCGCCTAGGCCGTTACCGCGCCGTCACGCAGCCGCGCTCCGACGGCGGAGAAACTTTCTTCCCGGTCAGCGCAGCTCGAACAGGAGCGGCTGCTCGACGACCGCGGGCTTCGCCAGCCGGCCGCGCAGCGGAACCGCCGCTTCCAACGTGGGACGGCCCTCGAGCGCCGCCGCGACCTCGCGGGCGCGGTCGACGACGGCCGGCGGAAGCCCCGCCATCCGCGCGACTTCGATCCCGAACGAGCGCGACGACGACCCGGGCAGCACGCGGTGCGAGAACACCGGCGCGCCGCTGCGCGTGCTCTCCACCGCGGTGATGTGAAAGTTCGCGACCATCGACCAGCGGTCGGCGAGCGCGACGAGCTCGTGGAAATGCGTCGCGAACAGCGCGATCGGCGAGCGCGCCTCGCGCTCGAGCAGGTATTCGCAGATCGCCTGCGCGATCGCCAGGCCGTCCACCGTCCCCGTCCCGCGCCCGATCTCGTCGATCAGCAGCAGGCTGCGGCCGGTCGCGCGGCGCAGGATGTTCGCCGCCTCGGCCATCTCGATGTAGAACGTCGACTGACCGGAAGCGAGATCGTCGCCGGCGCCGATGCGGGTGAAGATCCGGTCGACGATCCCGAGCCTCGCCGAGCGCGCCGGAACGAACGAGCCGATCTGCGCGAGTACGACGAGCAGCGCGGTCTGACGCAGGTAGGTCGACTTCCCGCCCATGTTCGGCCCGGTGAGCACGATGAAGCGCGAGCGGTCGGCACCGACGCGCACGTCGTTGGGGACGAACGACGAGCCGAGCAGCGCCTCCATCACCGGGTGGCGGCCGTCGACGATCTCGAGGCTGCTCTCGGCGACGAAGGTGGGGCGCACGTAACCGCGCTCGCCGGCGATCTGCGCGAGCGAGCAATAGGCGTCGAGCTCGGCCAGCGCGTCGGCCGTCGCGAGCAGGTCGTCCACGCGCTCCGCGACCCGCTCGACCAGCGCGTCGTAGAGCGCCTGCTCGAGCCGGAGCTGCCGGGACTCGGCGGAGGCGATGGCGACGTCGAGCTCGCGCAGCTCGGGCGTCACGTAGCGCTCGCCGTTCGCCAGCGTCTGCCGGCGCGTGTAGTCGCCGGGGACGTTCGCGATCTGCGCTTTCGGCACTTCGATCGCGTAGCCGAACGCCGAGGCGTACTTCACCTTGAGCGACTTGATCCCGCTGCGCTCGCGCTCGCGCTCCTCGAGCGCGGCGATGCGCGTGCGCGCCTCCGCGCGCAGCGCGACGCACTCGGCGAGCTCGGCGCTCGCGCCGGGCCGCACCACGCCGCCGTCGGCGAGCGTCGCCGGAAGCTCGTCGACCAGCGTCCGCTCGAGATCGCGCCGCATCTCCGTGAAGTCGGCGAGCGTCGCGGCGATTCGCCGCATCCCGGCGGGGAGCGTGGGTTCGCGCAGCGCGTCGGCGATCGGGTCGAGCAGCGCCAGGGTCCGTCGCAGCGAGCCGAGATCGCGCGGGAGCGCGCGGCGAAAGCGGATCTTCTGCGCGATCCGCTCGAGATCGAAGCAGCCGTGCAGCACGTCCTGCAGCGCGATCCGGCGCGTGGCGTCGCCGACCAGCGCCGCGACGCAGTCGGCGCGCGCGCCGATCGCCTCCACCGCGATGAGCGGAGCCTGCACCCAACGCCCGAGTAGCCGGCACCCCATCGCCGTCCGCGTCCGGTCGATGCTGGCGAGCAGCGTCGCCTTCGCGTTCGCGCCAAGCGCCTTCGTCAGCTCCAGGTGCTTGCGCGTGTTCGGATCGAGCGCGAGAAACGTGGCCTGGCGATAGTACTCCACCGCGCGCAGCGCCGGGCCGCCCGCCTGCTGCACGCTGACGCGGCGCACGAACGCGCCGAGCGCATCGAGCGCGCGGTGCATCGCCAGCGAGGCGTCGAGGGAGAAGCCGTCGATCGGCTCGCGCACGCGCTGGTCGACCGCCGCGAGCACCGGCACCGTGATGCGCGTCCGCCCGTTCTCGAGCGCGGCGTCCAGCGCCGGCCGCGCGTCCGGCGCGACGTCGGCCACCAACTCCGCCGGATCGAGCCGCGCGAGTTCGGCGAGCGCGTCTTCGAGCGCGGTCTCGCCGTCGAACGCGGTCGCCGAGACGTGACCGGTCGAGATGTCGGCGTGCGCGAGCGCGATCACGTCGTCGAACGTGCTGATCGCCGCGAGATAGTTGTGCGCGGAGCGTTCGAGGATGTGCTCTTCGATCAGTGTCCCGGGCGTCACGACGCGCACGACGTCGCGGCGCACGAGCTTGTTCGGCACCGGCGCCTCGAGCTGCTCGGCGAGCGCCACGACGCGGCGCTGCTGCACGAGCTTGGCGAGGTAGCCGTCGAGCGCGTGGTGTGGAACGCCGGCCATCGCGACGCGGCGGCCGCCGCCGGCTTCTTTCGAGGTCAGCGCGATCGAGAGGGCGCACGCGATCGTCTCGGCGTCGTCGCCGTAGGCCTCGTAGAAATCACCGACCCGCGAGAGCAGGATCGCCTCGGGATAGCGATGCTTCATCCCGAAGTACTGCTCGAGCATCGGCGACCATGGTGAGGTCGTCGTCACTCGCGCCCTGACCGCATCTGCCGCCGATTCCCGGCGCGCGGCGCTCGCTCCCTGTGGATGACGTTCGATCTCGGTGGATTCGGTGGAGAGATCAGTTCCAGCCGAGCGGCCAGATCTGCGCTTCCGCATCGTCGTCCGACGGGATGCGAACGAGCGTGAAGGGCCGGACCGGCTCGCGCTGCGGGACCTCGGTGTCGGGCATGAGGCCGCCGGTTCCGAGCAAGGTCAGAAACGCGGCCGCCAGCACGCCGATGATGAGATCGAGTCCCACGCGATGATTGTGCACCCTTCGCAGCAGGGCCGCAAGCGTCCGAGCACGGAGGGGACGCCGGTGCGCCGCTTGATCGTCACGGTCGACGATTTTGGACTCTCCGTTCCGGTCAACGAGGCGATCGAGCGTGGTCATCGCGAGGGGATCGTCAGCGCGGCGGGCCTGATGGTCGCCGAGCCGGCCGCCCCCGATGCCGTCGCGCGGGCGCGCGCGAACCCGGCGCTCGCCGTTGGCCTTCACGTCGTGGTCGTCGCGGGCCGCCCGCTGCTCCCGCCCGAACGCATCCCGGCGCTGGTCGGCGAGGACGGCTTGCTCTCGAGCGAGCTCGCCCGCATCGGCGTGCGCTACTTCTTCAGCGCCGCGGTGCAGCGCCAGCTCGAAGCGGAGATCCGCGCGCAGTTCGAGGCCTTCGCGGCGACGGGTCTGCCGTTCGATCACGTCAACGCCCAGTGCCACTACCATCTCCACCCCACCGTGCTGCGCCTGATCCTGAAGGTCGCGCGCGATTTCGGGTCGCCGCCGATGCGGATCCCCGACGAGCCCTTCCTCCCGGGCTGGCGCGCCTCTCACGAGCATTTCGGTGCCCGAGTCGCACAGGCGCTATTCTTCTCGCCGTTCCTGCGCGTCATGAAATCGCGAATGCGGGCGCGCGGCGTCGCGCACAACGACCACGTCTTCGGCTTCAACGACACCGGCCGGATGACGGAGCGCCGCGTGCTCGGCTATCTGGCGCAACTCCCCGAAGGCGCGACCGAGATGTACTTCCACGCCGCGACGGAGCGCTGGCCGGGGATCGCGCCCGATCTCGCGCCGTATTTGCTCGAGGACGAGTTCGCCGCATTGGTCAGCCCGCGCGTCGCCGACGCCGTCCGCGCAAACGGCATCGAACTGATCGCTTTCCGCGACCTCGACCGTGCGCGCTGACGCGCGCGGGGTCGCGGCGACGCTCGCGCTCGGCGCCGCGGTCGCGAGCATCTGCTACACCGTCTTCGCGCTGACCCGCCTGCGTGCGTTCGAACGCCGCATCCGCGAGCGCCCGCGCGCGCAGCGCCACCCGCACGTGACCGTGCTGAAGCCGCTGCACGGCGACGAACCGGGCCTGGCGGAAAACCTGCGCTCGTTCTGCGCGCAAGACTACCCGTCGTTCGACGTGATCTTCACGGTGCGCGACACCGGCGACGGCGCGCTGCCGGCGGCACGTAGGGTCGCCGCGGAGTTTCCGGAGCGCGTGCGCGTGGTGATCGGCGACGTAGCGACTGCCACGGCGTTTGGTGACTCCGACGCCGGCGGCGCGGCGTCGCCCGCGATGCACGCAAACCCGAAGATCGCGAACCTCGCGCCGGCTTTTCCGCTCGCGGGCGGGGAAATTCTGGCGATCGCCGACAGCGACATGCGCGTGGGGCCGGACTGGCTCGACGCTGTCGTTGCTGCGTTCGACGACGAAGCCGTCGGTGCGGCGACGTGCCTGTATCGCGGCGAGCCGGCCACCGGCGCCGTCGCCGACGCGCTCGGCGCGATGTGGATCACGGAGCAGTTCGCCCCGTCCGCGCTCGTGGCGTGCGCACTCGAACCGCTGCGATATTGCTTCGGTGCGACGATGGCGGTACGGCGCGACATCTTCGAAGCGATCGGCGGCGCCGCCGCCCTCGGCGCACACGTCGCGGACGACCACCTTCTCGGGCGGCTCGTCGCCGAGCGCGGGCGGACCGTCGCCCTCGTTCCATACGTCGTCACGAATATCGTCTACGAACGAAACTTGCGCGCACTCGTGCTGCATGAGACCCGCTGGGCGCGTACGATCCGCAGCGTCCGGCCGGCGAGCTATTTCGGAATCGCCCTGACTTATCCAGTACCCCTCGCCGTAACGGCTGCCTTGCTGTCGCGTGACCGCCTCGCTCCGTTGATGGTCGTCGCAGCCGCGGCTTCGCGTTTATTGATACAAAGATATTCATCCCACGTTTTGGGAGGTACGGTCTGTCGGCCGTTACTCACGCCGTTTCGAGACACGCTAGGCACGATGGTTTGGTTCTTGGGCTGCACCGGCGGAACCGTACATTGGAACGATACACGGATCACGATGGGGCCCAATGGCGCGGTTTGGAGTTGATCCGGTTCCAGTTCGTTAGGAAACGCGTGGCGATTGCGGGCCGCGGCGACCTCAATAGCCTATTCGCTGCACCGGAACGGTGTGCCCGATGTCTGGCGGTTCTTGAGATGCTTTACTCGATGGGACGCAGCAGGGCAAACACTCCGTTCTCGGCAGAAAGGGGATCTCCGGCGTAAGCGTCCCGGGGGAAACCCCGGCCCGATACAGAACGGCTGCTTCGTCGGGGTGGAACGCAGACTACACCGCGACCGAACGAATCTCGCACATCCCACGGGTGGAGGATATGAATAGAGAGCGGGTTCCTCGTTTCTGTTAGCGCGTTGAGCTTGGTCAGCGGCTGTGCGCCAGGTTCCTTCGTCGTACCGCCTCGCGGGGCGACGATTGCAGACATGCTTCGCGCCCTGAAGTACACTGAGGCGATCGACAAGCGGGCCGGTACGTCGTATTTCGCCACCGGATTCCTTCCGTCGTCGACTCTCGGTGGGAGCGGGGGTGCCTCGCGACCGAAAGACTGCGTACTTTACGCAGGGCACGAGCGGAGCATCCTAGACGACGGTTGCGACAGATCGACACGCCACCCGATCCGACGACGGAAGGCGCAATGCAGATTTATCTGCCGCCAATCGGCGGCGTGACTGGGATCGTCCCGTCTCCGGTTACGGTCTACGGCCCGTCTCCGTACTCATTTTACGCCTCGGGCGGCGGCCTCGGAAGTTCGTCGCCGGGTCCGACCTACTCGATGGCGTCATTTAACATGGCGAAGTGCGAGTCACAGCTAGCCGGAGTGATCGCAGCGGCGTGGTCGATGGCCCAGTACATCGCTCAGAATGCCTCGAAGTATAGTTCGGCGGTGGTAAATTCGGCGAACCAAGCGATCAAACAGTGGAGCGGCACGACGATGGGTATCTCCGCGTCTGCCGCTTTCGTTTTTGGTCTCATGGCTTCTCTGTCAGTGGGCGAGTGGCTAGCACTCGGCGTTGCGGTGGGCCTCACCGCATTTACGCTGTACATCGCCTTCAACTGCTTAGCCAACGGCATCGAGGCGTGACGCGCTTCATCTGGAACGGTGATGTTTTCGTTGTTCTAGGACTGCTAGGCGTAGTGAGCTGCATCGCCATGCTGTTCGAAGGACGCAGATCGCGCACGGCGGTGCTGCGCATGTTCGTTGCCATCGCGGTCAGCGTGGCTTGCCTACTGATTTTCACGGTCGGTCGATGGCACAACTTCGATCTGATTCTCGTGGCGCTCTTGGCACAGGCATTCTTTTATCGCGAGTTCTTTACGGCTGTTCGTTCGCCACCACGGAAAGCACGGAGGCCGTAGTGTTCAAGCCGCTTCGCTCGGCGTCGTGAACAGGCACGGCGCGATGGCTTTCGCAGGGCATCGCGCGGGAGCATCAAACGATCAAGCAAAACCACCGACGAGGTCGATGAGCGCCGGGGCGAGCGGTTCGGCCGGACCGTCATAGCGCGCGGCGCGACCGACGCACGTTCCGCGCACGCCCCACACCGAGGCGCTCTCGACGTGCACGTCGGCCCACGGGTGGTCGAGATCGGGGGTCGTTTCGATCAGCGGGAAGTTCACCGTCACATTGTCGGTGGTCTTGGCGCTGAGCTTCGTCGCGTCTTTGCGCGAGGTGCCGTGGATCAGGGCGCGGACCGTCGCGCCGACTTTCCGCTGGTGATATGCGGTCACGGCGGCGTCTTGCACGGCCACCAGCCGTTTGAAGCGGTCCGCCGCGGCGTCCGCCGGGACGGGGTCTTTGGCGTGCCACACCGCCGCCGGCGTTCCGCGGCGCGGCGAGTAGACGAACATGTACGCCTGCGCGAAGATCCGGGTGGCGCACAGGTCGAGCGTGCGCTGGTGATCTTCCTCGGTTTCGCCCGGGAAGCCTACGATCAGGTCGGTGGTGATCGCCCAGCTCGGGTTGTGCGCTTTGAACGTGTCGACGCGGTCGAGGAACTCCTCGATCGTGTACTTGCGGTTCATCCGGCGCAGCAGCGGGTTCGACGCCGACTGCAGCGCGAGGTGGAAGCGCGGGTTCATCTTGGGCAGCGTCGCGCAGACGCGCGCCAGCTTCTCGTTCAGGTCCTTGGGGTGCGAGCTGATGAAGCCCACGCGCTCGACCGCTTCGATCGCGCAGATCGCTTCGAGCAGATCGGCGAAGTCGGCGCCGGTCGCCGGCTCCTGGTAGGCGTTGACCGTCTGGCCGACGAGCATGATCTCGCGCGCACCGCTCTCCGCCTTCAGCCGCACCTCCTCGAGGATCTCGCGCATCGGGCGATGGTCGAACCGGCCGCGCACGTGCGGGACGATGCAGAACGTGCAGTAGTACGAGCACCCGCGCTGCACCGTGACGAACCCGCGCAGCGCGTCGTACGGTCCGGCGATCCCTTCGCCGGCGCCGCCGAGCAGCGTGTCGATCTCGCGGTCGACGGTCAGGTCCTCGTCGGGGTATTCGCCGCGCCAGCCCGCGAGGGCGTCGCCCAGCGCGCCGAGCTCGCGGGTCCCGAAGATGCCGTCGACGTGCGGAACGACGGTGCGCATCCGGTCCTTGTCCTGTTCCGCCAGACAACCGGTCACGACGACCTTCACCGACGGATCGGCGTCCTTGACCGCCTTCCAGTGCGCGATGCGCCCATAGGCGCGGCGCTCCGCGTTGTCGCGCACCGTGCAGGTGTTGAGCACGAGCACCGAGGCGTCTTCCGGCCGCTGCGCCAGCGTGAACCCGGCCGAGAGCGCTCGGCGCGCGATGTCCTGCGAGTCGGCGTCGTTCATCTGACACCCGTGCGTCTCGATGTAGATCTGCGGCACGGTCAAGCGGTCTCGATGGAGATCTGCGGCACGGGGTTCAGGCGGTCTCGGCGGAGCGGTGCGGCACTAGCGGGTTCCTGCGGAGAGCGTGGCGAGCAGTTCGAGCGGTAGGTAGAGCCGGTTTCCGATCTGCGCCGGAGCTTCGGCGTAGTCGACGTTCTTGCCGTCGACGCGATAGACCGTTTCGCCGAACCGGGCGACGATCTCGTGGTTGCGGAAGCGGACGACGATCTTCGGCCCGTCGATCCGGATCGCGCTGGCGGGGACGTAGCCGTCGGCCGGGGCAAGGACGCTCGGCCGCTGCGGCTGGGCGTCCGGCGCGAGCACGACATCGGTGCGGGTCTGCGGCCACACCGTGACCGTTCGGGTGATCCGGCCGCGCGAGGTGTGGATCGCCAGCTCGTGGCTCCCGGCCGCCGCGGGGAACGTCCCGTCCTTGGCGGGGTGCGCCGCCGCTCCGTCGAGGGTCACCCGCCGGGCCGGGACGCCGTGCACGCCGATCGACCCGGCCCCGCGCAGCTTGCCGTCGGCCACGTCGAGCTTGGTGGAGCTGAGCGTCGTCTGGCCGGCGGCGATGTTGACGTCGACCTGCTGCGGCGTCCAGCCGGCCATCGCCAAGCCGACGCTGTGGCGCCCGGTTCCCAGCGCGTCGACGACGAGCGGGCTGCGGCCGACGTGGGTGCCGTCGATCCACACGTCGGCGCCGCTTGGTAGCGTGGTCACGTAGAGCGAACCGGTCGCAGCGGCGGCGAGGAGCAGAGCGCACGCGGCCAGCGCCGCGAGGCGACGGAGCATATCGATGGAACCTTGGGCGGTCATGGCCGAAGCCCTCGCACCCTCCCTTCGTGTCCGGCCGGCGACGGTTGCCGTCGTCGGCCGCCCGAACGTCGGGAAGAGCGCGCTGTTCAACCGGCTCCTCGGGCAGCGCCTGGCGATCGTCGAGGACACGCCGGGCGTCACCCGCGACCGCATCTACGGGCTCACCGAGTGGCGCGGGAGGACGCTGACCCTGGTCGACACGGGCGGGATCGAGACCGAGATCGATCCGGCCGACGCGATCGCCCAGGGGACGCGCGCGCAGGCCGAGTCGGCGGCCCGCGATGCCGACGTCATCGTGTTCGTGGTCGACGCGCAGGACGGGATGACGGGCGTCGACGACGACGTCGCGCAGGTCCTGCGCCGCACGCGCCGGCCGGTGCTCCTGGCGGCGAACAAGATCGAGTCGCCGCGCGCCGCCGCCTCGATCCACGCGGAGTTCAGCGGCCTGGGCTTCGGCGAGCCGTACGGCGTCTCGGCGCTGCACGGCGAAGGGACCGGCGATCTGCTCGATGCGATCGTCGAGCGGCTCCCGCCCGAAGACCCGGAGGACGTCGGCGAAGCGGAGCTCTCGCTCGCGCTCATCGGGCAGCCGAACGTCGGCAAGTCGTCGCTGCTGAACGCGCTGCTCAACGAAGAGCGCGCGATCGTCTCCGACGTCCCCGGCACGACGCGCGACGCGATCGACACGCTGTTCCGCTGGAAGGGCCGCACGTTCCGGCTCATCGACACCGCCGGCGTGCGAAAGAAAGCGACGCATCACGGCGCGATCGAATACTATTCTTCGCTGCGCTCGCTCAAGGCGATGTCGCGCGCGGACGTCGTGATCTTGCTGGTCGATGCGCTGAAAGGGCCGACGAATCAGGACCGCCGGCTCGCCGGCCTCGCGCTCGAGGAGCGCAAAGGGCTCGTCATCGTCGGCAACAAGTACGACCTGGTCCGCGAGCTCGGCGAGTTCAGCCAGAACGAGCTCGCCAACGAGATCCACGCGCAGATCCCGTTCGCCTCGTTCGCGCCGGTGACGTTTCTCTCGGCGAAGACGAAGCGGAGGCTGCAGAGCCTCATGCCGATCGTCGAGAAGGTCGCCGAGAACCTCGACCGCCGCATCCCGACGGCGAAGCTCAACACCGTCGTGCGCGACGCCGTGCTGGCCCACCCGCCGCCGATCACCTCGGGCAAGCCGCTGAAGATCCTGTACCTCTCGCAGCCGCAGACGCACCCCCCGCTGTTCGTCTTCCACGTCAACGATCCGGAGCTCGTCCCCACCTCGTACCGGCGCTTCATCGAGAACACGCTGCGCGCGGAGTTCGACTTCGAAGGCGTGCCGCTCAGCTTCGAGTTCCGCTCGCGCCGCGACGGGCCACACGAGGAGGCGCCGTGAACGCCGCGGTGCTGCTGCCGTGCGTCGCCGTCGTCTCCTTCGTCGTCGGCGCGATCCCGTTCGGCGTCCTCGTCTCGCGCGCGTTCTACGGCACCGACATCCGCAGGTCGGGGAGCGGAAACATCGGCGCGGCGAACGCCCTGCGCACGCTCGGCCGGCGCGGGGCCGCGGCCGTGCTCGTTCTCGACGCGCTGAAGGGGTTCGCGCCGACGCTGGCCGCCGCGGCCCTCGGCGGGCCGCTCGCCGGCGCCGTGGCGGCGCTCGCCTCGGTGGCCGGTCACTGCTGGTCGCCCTTCCTCGGCGGAAAGGGCGGCAAGGGCGTCGCCACGCATTTCGGCGCGCTCTTCGCGCTGTGGTGGCCGGCGGGGTTCGCGTTCGCGCTGGTCTGGCTGGCGGTCGTCCTGGCGACCGGCTTCGCGTCGCTCGGCTCGATGTTGGCGTCGGTGGCGATGGCCGCCGTGCTCTGGTTCGGCCTAGGAACCGTCGGACTGCTCTACGGCCTCCTGTCGGCGGCGCTCATCATCGTCCGGCACCGCGAGAACCTCGAGCGCCTCCGCCGCGGGACGGAGAACCGCCTGTCGCTCTTGAAAGCGGGCCGGTCGTCGTGAAGGTAGCCGCTTCGCAGTTGACACGGCGATTTTTGGAGAAAAGCCTCAACCATCAATGATCTCATCGAACGATTTTAGAAACGGCGTCACGATCGTCATCGACGGTCAGTTGTGGACCGTCATCGAGTTCCTGCACGTCAAACCCGGGAAGGGCTCGGCTTTCGTGCGTACCCGGCTGAAGAACGTGAAGTCCGGCGCGACCGTCGAACGCACGTTCCGGGCCGGTGAAAAGCTGGAACGCGCGACCGTCGACAACCGCGAGATGCAGATGCTCTACAACGACGCCGACGGCTATCACTTCATGGACAACGAGACGTACGAGAACGTGACGCTGCAGCGCGACGTCCTCGGCGATCCGGCGGATTTCCTGAAGGACGGGATGCGCATCGACGTGCAGTTTCACGACAGCACGGCGATCGGTGCGAACCTTCCGGCGCACGTCGAGCTTCGCGTCGAGGAGACGGATCCGGGCTTCAAAGGCGACACCGCGACCGGGACGACGAAGCCGGCGAAGCTCGAGACGGGCGCCAGCGTGCAGGTTCCGCTGTTCGTGAACCCGGGCGACGTCATCCGCATCGACACGCGGGATCGCCGCTACATCGGACGCGTCCAGAGCTGAGGCCGGCGCGCTGAGCGCGCGCGGCGCGGCGGGATGACGGCGAGCGAAACGCTCACGCTCTTCGCGGTCGGGACGGCGGCGAGCATCTTCGGGTCGCTGGTCGGGCTCGGCGGCGGCTTCGTCGTCGTTCCGGTGCTGCGCATCGCCTTCGGCGTCGCGCCGGCGACCGCCGCGGCGACCTCGCTGGTGATGGTGTTCGCCAATACGGCGAGCGCCACGGTGGGCTATCTGCGCGACCGGCGCGTCGACCTGCGCATCGCGCTCCCGTTCACGGCCGGAGCGGTTCCGGGCGGGATCGCCGGCGCGTTCGCGGTGCGCGGCGCTTCCCCGCAAGCCTTCGACGTCGCATACGGGATCCTGATGGTCGTGCTCGCGATCCTCGTGCTGCGGCGGCGTGCGCTGACCTCGCGCGCCGAGCACGAGCGGACGTTCGCGCACGACCCGCGATTCGGCATCCTCGCGGGGCTCCCGCTGGGTTTCTTCTCGTCGTTCTTCGGGATCGGCGGCGGCGTCATCTCGATCCCCGTGCTGCTGATCGGGGCGCGCATGGCACCGCACATCGTCACCGCCACGACGGCCTTCGTCGTGACGACGACCTCGCCGATCGGGATCGCGACGCACGCGCTGCGCGGCGACGTCGACTGGGCCGCGGCCGTACCGCTCGCGCTCGGCGGCCTCGTCGGCGGCGCGATCGGGCCGCGCATCGCCCGTCGAGTCTCCTCGCCGCTGCTGATCACGCTGGTAGCCTACGCCTTCATCCTAGCGGCGATCGGCCTGGTGATTCGGCACCTGCGCTGAGCCGGCGGCGCGAAGTCCTCGGTGCTGGGATGCGGGGCGGGAACGCCTCGGGGCGGCGGGGTACGCTGCCGTCATGGAAACGAGAAAGGGCTTTCTCGCGACCGGCGCCGCCGCATGGGCGGCCGGAGCCGCCGCGACGGCCGGCGCAGCCGCGCCGTCGCCCACGCTCGCGCAGGGCGGAGGGGTCGTCGACTTGGCGGCGTTCGTCGCGCGGATTCGAACCGGCGCGCGACACCGTCAGGCGATCGGCTCCGTGCGCATCGCCGACGGCGCGGTGCTGCAGTTCGCGGTCAACTCGCTCAACGGATTCGAGAACGGCTGGGGCGTCCCGCCGAGCGACGCGCACCTCGCGATCGTCCTCGCCGGCTCCGCGGTGACGATCGCTCTCGACGACACGGTATGGCGCGTGCACCATCTGCCGGAGGTCGTGCACAAGGTGACCAGCGAGTTCCTGACGCTGAACGCGCAGGGGAATCCGTTCGCGCACCGTTCTTCGACGGTCGGCGCCGACGCCGATCGCTCGGTGCCGGCGCTACAGGAACGCGGCGTTGCGTTCTTCGCCTGCAACACCGCGCTCGGCGACGTAGCGAACCGCATCATAGCCGGCGGCTTCGGCGGCGACGCGCCGAACGCGTCCACCCTGCAAGGCCATCTGCGCGAGCACGTCCTGCCGGGGATCACGGTCGTCCCGGCCGGCATCAGCGCGCTCGCCGTCCTCCAGGAGAACGGCTACACCTACTACAGCGCCGCCCTGTAAGCTCGTAGCGACGGGGCGACGCGTGCGGTCAGGCGCGGCGGAGCAGCTCGTCGAGCTTGTCGAGGCTCTGGCTCCAGCCTTCGTGCATCCCGCCGAGGGCGAACGCGGCTTCCGGCGTCGCGCGCGTGACGAACGCGAGCAGCGTCACTTCGGTCTTGCCGTCGCGCTCGGCGAACGTGATGACCTGGTGGATCTCGAACGCGACGTTGCCGGGATGCTCGACCGCAGTGTTCCACACGAGCCGTTCGGGCTCGACGACTTCTTCGTACGCCGCTTCCATCGGGTACTGCGTCCCGTCCGGACCCTGCATGGTGACGCGCAGGGTTCCGCCGCGGCGAACGTCGGCCTCGCAGACCGGATTGGTGAACCCCTTCGGGCCGAACCATTCCCGCAGATGTTCTTGCTGCGTGAACGCGTTCCACACGAGCGCACGCGGCGCGTCGAAGACGCGCACGATCGTCATGTCGGGGCTAGTCGTGTCGGGCACGGTTCTTCTCCTTCGCTTGCAACTCGGTGAGGTAGTCGTCGAGACGGTCGAAGCGCTCGTCCCAGAACCGCCGGTAGCCCTCGAGCCAGGCCGCGACCTCGCGCATCGGCCCGGCGTCGAGGCGGCACGGCCGCCACTGGGCGGACCGCCCGCGGGCGATCAGCCCCGCGCGCTCCAGCACTTTCAGGTGCTTCGAGACGGCCGGGAGGCTCATCCGGAACGGCTTGGCCAGCTCGCCCACGGACGTCTCGCCGTCCGCCAGCCGGGCGAGAATCGCCCGGCGAGTCGGGTCGGCGAGCGCCGACAGGGTCGCGCTGAGGCGGTCGGGCGCAGTGCTTTCAACCATGACGTTAAATAACCTATCGGTATAATACGCTGGGGCCAGCCCGGGCGTCAAGGCCTCGGCGAGATCGGCGCGCGGCGCCGACCAGGTCAGCGCGCGCGGCGCGCGCGCCGGCGATCAGCGCGCGGCGCGGGCGGCGCGGCCGAGCTCGACCTCGCGCATCTCGACCACTTCGAAGGCGACCAGCGGCTTGCGGCAGCGCGCGCAGACGAGGTTGGGCGAGGGCTTCTTGCGGCGCAGCACTTCCATCGCACACTTCGTGCAGCGCACGATGTAGCGCTTCGTGGACTCGCTCAGCGGGGCGGCTTTGCCGAGATCGTGATAGATCGAGTGCAGCCCGAGCTCGCGCATCTTCTTCTTGAACGTCCCGGTGTGGCCGGGGTTCTGACCACGCGCGTGCAGCCACGCGTGGATCATCTCGTGCAGCAGCGTCTCGCGCAGCTCGTCGACCTTTCCTTTCAGATGTTTGGGCGAGAGCTCGATCAGCGGGGGTTTGTAGGTGATGCGGCCGGCGAGGTTCGAGAAGCGCGCGTTGTACGCGATGCGATACGCCGGGAGCTCGCCGTCGAAATACATGAAGTTGTACTGCGCGAACAAGAGCTGGAGCTCGGCGACATCGGGGAGACCCGGGAGCATGCACGACGCTTCGCCAAGGGTCCCGCGTGGGACTTCCTCCTCGGATCGCGGTGCCGGTCCTCGTGGTGTTCGCGGTCGTCTTTCTCGGCGTGATGGGATATTTTCTGCGGATCGGTTTCGGCACGACCGGCTCGGCGTTCGGACCGAGCGGAACGGTCGCCGAGCAGGGCGACGCGCGCATCGCTGCGACGCCGGCGCCGATCGCAACCGATCCGCCCGGAACGTTCACCGTGCCGCAGACCGGAACCGGACCGATCGGCGGCGGCTCGAACGCGCTCCCCGGCGCCTCGACCGGCGGCGGCGAAGCGGCCGGCGCGCCGCCCGCCGCGGTGATGCAGGAGCTGGCCGCGCTGCGCGCGCGGCTGGCGCGGAACCCGAACGACCTCGCCGCGCTCGTTCAGCTCGGCGACATGGAGTTCGACGCGCAGAAGTTCGACAAGGCCGGCGCGTACTTCTCGCGCGCGCTCGCGCTCGACCCGGGGAATCCCGACGTGCGCACCGACTATGCGACGGCGCTGCACGAGAGCGGTCGCGATCTGCCGGCGCTCGCGCAGCTCGATCGCGTGCTGAAAGCACGGCCCGGCTTCCGCGCCGCGCTCTTCAACCGCGGCATCGTGCTTCAGGCGATCGGGCGCCGCACCGATGCGAAGGCTGATTTCCGCGCCTATCTGAAGCACGCCGGCCCCGACGACCAGCGCGCGTCGAGCGCGCGCGCCGCGCTGCAGCAGTTGCAAAGCTGACCGACGGCGAGCACCGCATCTGCGTATTTCTCTCGATCGGAACCACTTGTCGCCGCCGCTTCTCGACGCAGAGGACGAGCGCTGGGGCGGTTCGGTGGTTCCGAAACTCTGCCTGAGCCGCAGCGTTCCGCGGGTTCGATTCCCGCCCGCTCCAGCCGCCGGACCTTGCTCCGGTGTACTTGGTGTGGTACCGTTGCAGTGGCTCAGGCAGCGTTCTCGCACCACCGCGGGCATCGCATCCAACGGATGCGGTGCCCGTCGCCGTTCGTCAGGCGTCGAGCGCGGCGGCGAGTCCGCTCAGATCTTGCACGGCGGGCAGTGAGGGCGGACGCAGCGTGCATGCACGAGCGCGGCCGGGCAGCGCTTCGCGTGCGAACGTTTCGCGGACGCGCGCGATCCACGGGTCGCCGAGATACGTTGCGAGGCTTCCGAGCACGATCGTGTCGGCGAGGAGCAAATCGGCGAGCAGCGCGCAGGCAGCACCGACCGCGTCGGCGTTCTCCTCGATCGCGCGGCGCGCGACTGCCTCGCCGCGCGCGGCACGCCGCGCGACTTCCTCGCCGGTCGGCGCATCGAACGCCGGATCGTGGCGGCGCGCGAGCGCGGGCAGCGCGCTCGCCGAACCATATGACTCGAAGCAGCCCGGCTTGCCGAAGACGTCGGGCCCGTCGTCGCGGTACCGGACGTGCCCGATCTCGGACGAGCTTCCGTCGCGGCCGTAGCGCGCGCGACCGTCGAGCACGAGCCCGGCGCCGAAGCCGGTGCCGCACGTCAAGTACACGAGGCCGGTCGCGTCGCGGTCCGCGCCCCACCGGTATTCCGCAAGCGCGCAGGCCGCCGCATCGTGGTGCACCGCGACCGGGCGCGCGAGATCGGCCAGCAGACGCTCACGCAGCGGGAAACCGTGCAGACCCGGGAGGTGCGGCGCCGCGACGACGACGCCTTCGCGCGCGTTCATCGGGCCGCCGACCGCCACGCCGACCGTTCGCGCCTCGCTCGCGATCGCACGCAGCGTCTCGCGGATCGTCGCGTACAGCGCTTCGCCGTCGCGCGCTTGCGTCGGCCACGCGCGCCGCTCGCGAATCGTCCCGTCCGCCGTGCCGGCCACGACGCTCGTCGTCGTCCCGCCGATGTTGACGCCGGCGAGGGTGCTCATACGACGATCACCGCCGCGTCCGGCTCGCTCGCCGCGAGCCGGGCGAGGGCGGCCGCCCGCCGCGACAGGACCGTCGCGCGATCCGGAGTTCCGTCGCATCCGTACTCGTCCGCTGCGAGCGGCCCGTCGAGCACCAGTGCTCGCCGGACCGCGCTGATCGACGCATCGTGCTCCGCCATACGACGCAGCGCGGCGCCGACCACGGCGCTCAGTTCGGCGCTGTCGAGATGCGCGTCGGATCGCGCCCACACCAGCAATCCGGCGTGCTCGGCCCCGTCGCCGGTCACGACCGCATCAGCGGCATCGGGGCAGGCCGCCAAGAAACGCGCGCGGATCTCCGCGCCGTGAACCCATGTGCCGGACGCGAGCTTGAATCTCGCATCGATGCGCCCGCCGAACGCGAGCCCGCGCTGCGGCGCGTTCGCATCGATCGCCCGCAGCAAATCGCCGCTGCGGTAAAAGCCTTCGTCGTCGAAGGCCTGCGCGGTCAGGTCGGGCCGCCACCAATACCCGCTGCTGACCTGCGGCCCGCGCACCCGCGCTTCGTAGGCGCCGCCGGCGGGGACGAGCTTCAGCTCGACGCCCGGAACGGGCGCGCCGACCGCATCGCCCGGCGGATCCGCGCCGCGCGTGACGGTGACCGCCATCGTCGTCTCGATTGCCCCCCACGTCCCGGCGAGCGGAACGCCGAGCGCGCACAGCGCGTCGCGCGTCGCGCGCCCCAGCGGCGCCCCGGTCCAGCAGGCCAGCCGGAGCCGTGAAAGCCATCGGCGCCGAAGCGCATCGTCGGCGCGCAGGCGGTCCACCCACGCCGACCATCCGAGCGGCACGTCGAACGCGAGCGTCGGCACGATCGTCGATCGCAGCGCCGCACGGCGCCTCTGGTGCACGGGGGACCCCGCAGCCGCGTCGACATAGAGCGTTCCGGCGTGGCGCAGCACGAGCCCGAGCACGGTGTTGCCGCCGAACGAGCGGTGCCAAGGGAGCCGGTCGACGACGACCGGCGGTTCGTCCGCGAGGAACGGCCAGCACTGAGCAAGCGATTCGAGCATCGCGCACAGCATCGCATGCGTGTGCACGACGCCCTTCGTCTCGCCGGACGAGCGCGCGGTGAACAGCACCTTCGCCACGGTTTCGCCGCTCGTGTCGTCGCCGGCGAGCGGAGGGCGATCGCGGAGGTCCTGAATGTCGAGGGAGACGACGTCGCGCGGCGGTTCGCCCGCCGTCACGATGTGCACGCCCGCGCCGAGGGCGCGGAAGGCCGGAACGTACGCCGCCGCGTCCGCCGCGAACGCGACGGCCGGGCGAACCTGGGCGGCGATCGCCCGCAGCCGCGCGAAATCATCGCCGGCCGAGAGCCCCGCCGCGGGCGCGATCGGGACGACCGGGGCGCCGGCACGCAGCGCACCGAACGTCATCAGCGCGTGATCGACGCCGTTGCCGGTCAGGACCAGCAGCGGGCGCGACGGCGAGGCGCCGAGCGCGCGCAGGCCGGTGCCGATCCGCCGCGACAGCTCCGCCGCGCGCGCGTACGTCAGCTCGCGCCAGACGTCGCGCGCGTCCCGCTCGACCAGAAACGAACGGTCCGGCGCGCGCGCCGCGGCCGCGTCCAGCAGCTCGGTGAGCGTGGTCGCGTGCGCGCGCAACGGCTCGCCGCGGAGCAGCAGCGTACCGTCCGGTGCACGCGCGGTTTCGCTCAGGTCACCGTGCCTCCGAGCACCGTGCCGCGGATGCGGTAGCAGACGCCGCGGAACAGCGCGACCGGCTCGTCGTCGCGCGTGACGATGATGTCGTACACGCCGGTCCGTCCCTTCGACGAACGCTCCTCAGCCTCGGCGACGAGCCGGTCGCCGAGCTTCACCGAAGCCAGATACGAGATCGAGCACTGCAGCGCGACGTTCGGCTCGTCGCGCGAGTTGCACGCGAAGGCGAAGGTCGAGTCGGCGAGCGTGTAGGTCACGCCGCCGTGCGCGATCGCGTGCCCGTTCACCATCGTCTCGCGAATCGTGAGCGAGGCGCGCGCCCGGCCCGGGCCCGCGTCCTCGAGCACGATCCCGAGCGCTTGCGAGGCTTGGTCGCGTTCCAGCATCGCCTCGGCGCACTTCCACGCCAAAGCGTCGGGGCTCAGCTCCGTGGTGCTCACGCGACCGGCGTGCGCGTCTCGATGATGCGGAAGCGGTTCGCGACGAACGCCGCGTCGGTCAGCGAGGCATTCCCGGCGGGGTTTCCGCCGCTCACGTGATAGTCGCTGAACGCCGCCGACTGGTTCACCAGCAATCCGCCGGTCAGGTTCGCCGCGAGGTTCACCCGGCCGTCGGCCGCCCAGCGCTGCGCCTGCTCGAGCACGTCGGGGCTCGTCGAATAGACGACCGCGGTGATCGCGCCCTTGCGCTTCGATTCGTCGGTGGCGAGCGCGAGGGACTCGGCCGTGCTCGCCGTGCGCACGACGAAAGCGATCGGTCCGAACGCCTCGCGGTCGTAGCGCTCGGCATCCGCGGCGTCGACGACCGCGATCAGCGGCGAGCGCAGCCGGGCCTCCGGAAACTCCGGGTTCCGCAACGGCTCGCTGCGGCGCACGACGCCCGGCTTCGCGTTCTCTTCGTCGACGCGCGCCAGCGTCGCGTCGGTCGCGATCGCACCGAGCACGCCGGCCGCGCGCGCGGGATCGCCGAGGAGTCCGTCGATCCCCTTGACGAGCGCGGCGACGAGGGCGTCGAAACCCATCCGCTCGCCGCCCGCCACGATGCCGTCGCGCGAAACGAAGAGGTTCTGCGGCGTCGTGCACATCTGCCCGGAATAGAGCGAGAGCGACATCGCCAGATTGCGCACCATCCCGGTGAGATCGTCGGTCGAGTCGATCACGACGCTGTTGACGCCGGCCTTCTCGGTGTAGACCAGCGCGCCGGCGTTCTGCTCGAGCCAGTCGCCGAAGGCGGTCGAACCGGTGTAGTCGACGATCGCGACCTCTTCGCGCTGCGCGAGCACCTTCGCCAGCGGCCGGTCCGGCGTGTCGACGGCGAGCGTCACGACGCACGGATCGAAGCCCGCTTCCCGCAGCACGCCTTGCAGCACTTCGACGGTGATCGCCAGCGGCAGCACCGCCAGCGGATGCGGCTTCACGATCACCGGGTTGCCGGTGACCAGGCTCGCGAACAGTCCGGGATACGCGTTCCACGTCGGGAACGTCGAGCACCCGATCGTCAGCGCGATCCCGCGCGGCACGACGCGGTAGGTCTTCTCGATGCGCAGCGGCTCCGGTTTCGCCGGCTTCTCCCACAGCACGCGCCCGGGGACCCGCGCCATCTCCTCGTACGCATAGGCGATCGCTTCGAGCGCGCGGTCCTGCGCGTGCGGGCCGCCGGCTTGGAACGCCATCAGATAGGCCTGACCGCTGGTGTGCATCACCGCGTTCGCCATCTCGAACGACATCGCGTTCAGCCGCTTCAGCGCTTCGAGCGCGACGCCGACGCGCGCCTCGTACGACGCCTCGGCCCAGCCCTCGCCCGCCCGCCGCGCCGCGACGATCAGCTCGTCGACGCCGGCCACCGGATAGCGAACGTCCATCGCGATGCCGTAGGGAGACCGCTCGCTCGCAACCGTCTCGCCCGTCGAGGGCTGCCGCAGCTCGAACGGCTTTCCGAGCCGCGCTTCGAACGCCGCCTTCCCCTCGGGATGGGCGTTCTCGCCGTACACCTTGGGGCTCGCGCTCTCGGGATACGCGCTGAAGTAGGCGCGGGTTCGGATCGCCTCGCGCGCCTTGTCGAGCGTCTCGCGGTGACGGTCGAAAAGGTCCGCGCCGAAGGCCAGGGTCGTCGTCATGCGCACAGCTTTCGGCAGCCGCCGCCGGACGCCCCGGCCCGGATGCGGAAGCGTTCCGGATGATCCGTACCGTCGTTACGCTGAGCGGCCGAGTCCAAGGGGTCGGCTTCCGGGCGACCGTGCTCGACCTCGCCGCGCGGCATCGCGTGGCGGGCCGCGTGCGCAACCTGCGCGACGGTGCCCGGCTCGAGATCGACGTTGAAGGCGAACGAGCCGCCGTCGAGCGCTTCCTCGACGACGTGCTCGCGCGCCCGCCGCGCTTCGCGCGCGTCGACCGCATCGAACGGCAGGACACGGAGCCGCGCGGCACCGAGGGCTTCCGGGAGGCGCCGACAGTCTGACCGCGGATACTCGGTGGCCCGGCGCCGGCATCCGGAACCGAAACGCCGAGCGCCCGACGCGGGTAGGACGTGACGTGCTGCTCTGGATCGCGTGCGGCATCGCGATCGCCGCCGCCCTGCTTTCGCTGCTCCACCTCGCGCGCCGCTACGCGGCGGCGCCGGCGCGCGTCCCCTTGCAGATCGCCTATGACGGGCGACCGCACGGCTACGGCCCGCGCGCGCTGCTCTGGCTCGCGCCGGCGATCGTCGCCCTCGTCGTCGCGGTCCTGACCGCCGGCATCGTCGCGCGGCCGCCGCGCCCCGACCAGCAAGCGGAGCTCGCGATGGTGTTCGTCACGATGGCGGAGATCGCGTGGCTCGTCGGCTGGCTCGCCGACCGTCAGATCGAGCTGGCGCGGCAGATCACGTTCCGTATCGCGCCCTCGCGGCTCGCGCTGGTCATCGTCCCGCTGCTCGGCACCATCGCGCTCACGGTCGCCGTCGCCGCGCTCACGTCGTGACGCCGATCTGGAACTCACCGCCGACCGGGAGCGGGAGCCCGCGAACGCTGACGAACGTCTCACCCATGAGCACGAGCACCGAAGCCAAAACGATCCGGGTGACCGGGATCGACCTCACCGGCTACATGACGACGAACGTTCCGCGCGCGCTGGACTTCTACCGCGACGCGCTCGGTATGGAACCGACGAAGATCTACCCTGACGACGCCGGCGCGGAGTTCACGCTCGCCGACGGTGCGACATTCGGCCTGTGGAATCCGCGCGACACGATGCCGTTCGCAAAAAGCCAAAGCGTCATGCTCGCCGTCGACGACTTCCCGGCGGCACTCGCGCACATCACCTCGCGCGGCATCCCCATCATCATGCAGAACGAGTCCCCGGTCTGCTTCATGGCGATGATCGCCGACCCCGACGGCAACCAAGTCATCGTCCACAAACGCAAACCCGGCAACGACTAACACCGCAAAACGAGAGCTCGCGCCCTGATTCGGGCCGGCTCCGGGGAAGCGACGGTCCCGCGCGGGGGCGTCGTCGCGGAGCGGGAGCGCAGGATGCGCGGAGCGACGCGGCGCCGAGCGACCGGAGCGCAGGATGCGCGCAGGGAGCGTCCCCCGCACGGGACCGTCGCTTCCCCGGAGCCGGCCCGAATCGCCCCAATCGCGCCCTACGCGCCGAGCGTTAGAAAACCGGGATGATGTCTTCCGGTCCGATGTGGCCCACGTCGACCCCGTCCAGATCGAGCTCCGGGATCGCGGGGAAGTCGATCCCCCATTCGCCGACGATCGCGCGGACGCGCGCCAGCGCGGTCTTCCAGTTCTCGGCCTGCTCCTCATACGTCAGCACGCCGAGACCCGCGTCGCGCGCGTGCTGCACGAGCACGCGGTGGTTCGGCAAGAAGTAGTCGGGGATGTCCCAGAACTGATTCGGCGGCTCCCACAAAATCATGCTGAGGAACACGAAGCCGGCGCGGAGCTGCTTGGTGATCATCGTCTTGTACTCGTCGCTGAGCCCCGGCCAGTCGCGTTCGAGCACGGTGAGGCAGATCGCGAGGTGGCGCGCTTCGTCTTGACCGACCTTCTTGAAGATCTCTTTGAACAGCGGGTGCGTGGCCTTCTTCGACATCCCGAAGAACAGCGTCGACGAGGCGACTTCGCCCATCATGAACGAGGTGAACAGCACGCTGAGCGGATACTTCTCGAGCGAGGCGCTGTAGCCGGTCCAGTACCGTCCGCCGTTGTGATACAGCCAGCCGATGTTGTTCTGCGCCGCTTTGGCCAGCTCGCTCGTCGCCTCGAAGTCCATCGGTCCGCCGGGGACGAGCTTCTGAATCGCGCGCTGGCAGACTTCCTCGTGGTTCATCTCGTCGTGCGTGATCGAGAAGAAGCACTTGCGAATCGGATCTTCCTGGTGCGTCTCGAACGCGTGGATCGTCGCCTTCGCGAACACCGCCGGGCCGGAGCCGTCGAAGTTCGCGAGCACCGCGTACCAGTACATGATCCCGAGCCGCTGCTCTTCGGTGAAGTCTTCTGCACGCAGCGCGTCCCACGGGAAGTCGGACGGGTTCCAGACGTGCCGCTTGGCGCGCTCGTAGAGCTCGGCCAGCTTCGGCGTCTCGACGCGCCACTCCATCGGGAAGATGTTGGGCTGCGGCACCTCCGGATACGGCGTGAAGCCGCCGGCGGGGACGACGAGCTGATTCTTGTCGGGGATGGTGGTGGACATCGAGCGCGCGCCAATTCCTTTCCCTACCAAATGGTAGGTTTGCCGAGTATACCCCGTCCGCCCGAGAGAATCAACCGGGCGACCAGCCGTGCACGCCGGCATCCGCGACCACCGGGGCAGATCAGCAGAGCCGCTCGGCCGCCCGGGCGAGCAGCTCGCTCATCGTCGGGTGCAAGTGCGGCATCGCGACGATCTCGCGGACCGTCGCGCCGCGATCGATGAGGGCGATCGCTTCGCCGGCAAGGTCGATCGCATCGTCGAGGACGAGGGTGATGCCGACGACCCGGCCGTCGTCGGCCCGGGCGAGCATCTTCACGAAGCCCTCGGCCTGCTCGGCGACGAGGGCTTTGCCGACCTCGGTGGCCGGCAGCGTCGCCGCGTTGACCTCGATGCCGGCTGCCCGGCACGCCCGCTCGGTGAGCCCGGCGACCGCGACCTGCGGCTGCGTGTAGAGGGCGTGCGACTCCCAGCGCGTCCAGTCCATCGTCGCAGGCGTCTCGGCGAAGGCGTTGCGGGCCGCGAGCGCGCCCGCGTGCAGCGCGACGTGCACGAGCTGACGCCGTTCGCCGAGCACGTCGCCGGCGGCGTAGACGCGCGGGTTCGAGACGCTGCGCAGGCACGCGTCGACCAGGATCCCCCGCGCGCCGTCGCCGGCGATCCCGCCGGCCGCGAGATCGAGACCGTCGACGCGCGGCCGCCGATTCGTCGCCAGCAGCACGACCTGCGCGCGCGCGCCGTGCGCGCCGCGCGGCGTGTCGGCGATCAGCACGGCGCACTCGCCGTCGCGACGCACCTCGCGCAGATCGGCATCGACGACGACGTCGACGCCGTCGTTCTGCAGCACCGCGCGGATCGCGGCGCCGACGTCCGAATCCTCCTCGCGCAGCAGCTCGGGCGCGTCCTGGAACAGCGTGACGCGCGTTCCGATTCGCGCGAAGAACTGCGAGAAGGCGCAGCCGATCGGGCCGCCGCCGACGATCGCGATCGCGCGCGGGGCATGCGTCATCTCCAGGATGCCCGTGCTGGTCATCGTCGGCACGCCGTCGAGTCCCGGCACGTCGGGCGCGACGTTCGCCGCCCCGGTCGCGATCACGAAGCGGTCGGCGGCGATCCGCCGCTCGCCGACCGCGATCGCGTCGGGCGCCACGAACCGCGCATCGCCGCGGACGAGCTGGTATGCGGAGAGCTCGTGGATGCGGTCCTCGGCGAAGTAGTCGACCAGGGCGCGCTTGCGGCGGATGATCGCCGGCAGGTCGATGTGCACCGTCGATGTCTCGACGCCGACGCCGCGCGCCTTCACGACGTCGCCTTCGTATTGAGCCGCGGCCAGCATGGCCTTGGCCGGCATGCAGCCGCGAAGAATGCACGTCCCGCCAAGCTCGTCCACACCGGTCACGACGACGACGTCGCGCCCACGCTCGCGCGCCGCTTCAGCCGCAGCGAACCCCGCGCTCCCGGCTCCGATCACGCACAGCTCGTGCCGTTCTTCGAGCGCCATCGCCCCTCCGTACCCCGGAATCGCGGTGCGCTCGTACAGCATGATGGGCTTGAATCGAACAGGTGTTCGATGGCCCCGGCCGAAGTGGCGACCGGCCATGGATCTGCGCGAACGCCGCCTCCGCCCTGTCCCCGACCCCGCCCCGGCGACGCTGCTCGAGGTGCAGCGTTCGATCGAACGGCTTCCTCGCGAGGAGCGCGCCATGCTGCGACCGTGGCTTCTGGCGCACTTCGACGTGCGCGGCTACCGGCGGCCATGACGGGAAGCACGTCGTGGAGTGCTTCGGAGAACGGCTGCGCCGACTGCGGCTCGCGGGCGGACTGAGCTGCTCGGAGCTGGCGCAGCGGGTCGGCGTCACCGAAGGAGCGGTGCGACAGATGGAGAGCGGCCAGACGAAGATCGCCAGCTTCGTCGTGGGCCTGCGCCTCGCGCGCGAGCTCGGCGCCGACGCCTGGTACCTGGCGAACGGCGTCTCCGGCGAGGCGCCGGACGCCGGCGTCGCCTCCGGGACGCTGGCGCTGCGCGTGACCGCGCTCGAGCGCCGCATCTCGCACCTCCTCGCCGCCGCCGGCTCTCGGCGGTCCGCGCGCGACGGCCGGCATGCCGCCGGAGAGCCGCGGTCAGGGGACGACGACGATCGGGATCTTCAGCGCCGTCGAAGCACCGTCGAGCCGTGACGCCGTCACGGTGAGCTGCGCGGGTCCGCCGCCCGGGCCGAGCCCGCTCGCCGTGAAATTGTACGAGGAGTCCCATCGGCCCGGCGCCGTCTGCGAGATCACCGTTTCGAAGCCCGGATAGGCGACGCTGACGCGCACGACGTTCGTCGTCGTCACGGCGGTGAAATGCACCGGCGTGCCGTTGCGCACGGTCGTGGGCGCGAACGTCGCCGCGAAGATCTGTGCGGGATCGGTCGCGCCGGCGAACGTGCTCGCCGGCGCACTCCCGTAGCTGAAGACGTTCGCCGCCGGCGCCGGCGAGGCGGCCGGCGACGGCCTCGCGGCGCCGGGCGCGGCCGTCGGCAACGACGCTCCCGACCCCGGCGCGCGCGGCGCGCCCGCGCCGCGCGCGGGCGCCGGGCGCGGCGGAGCATCGAGATGACGATCCGGCGGCAGCGCCGCGTTCGGCGGCAGCGTCGGAAGCGGCGCAGGCGTCGGAATCGCCGGAAGCGGCGGACCCGGCGAAGCGTTCGCGCTCCCCGGCGTGACGATGTGCGGCGTCACCGTGATCACCAGCTCGTTGCGCTCGCGGTTGACGTTCTCGTTGCGAAATGCCTTGCCGATCAGCGGCAGATCGCCCAGCAGCGGGATCTTCTGCGTCGTGCTGGTCGCGGTGTCTTGAATGAGCCCGCCGATCACCAGCGTCTCGTCCTCGCGCATCGCGACCGTCGTCTGCGTGTCGCGCGTCGAGATCTGCGGGATCCCATTCGAGATCCCCGACAACGAGTTCACGGTCGGATGGAGGGCGACGGTGATGAAGTTGCCGGCGTTGACGACCGGCGTGATGTCGAGCGTGACGCCGGTTTGGAACGTCTGCAACTGCGTCGTCGCGACGGTCCCCGTTCCGCCGCCGGTCGTCGTGAGGATCGCGATGTTGTCGCCGGCCCGAATCGTCGCCGTGCGCCCCGAGATCGTCGTGATGCGCGGATCGGCGAGAACCCGTCCCTTGCCCGACTGGATCAGCAGGTTCAGGTTCAGCCCGAGCGAGAGCGGGCTGCGGCCGACGGCCTGGAACGCGAGGAAGGGCGGCGGCGTCCCGCCGTTCGCCGCGTACGGCGTCGTCTCGGAGAAGGTGGTGCTCAGGACCGGGCTCGTCAGGCTCAGGCCGAGGTTCTTCGCGACGGTCTCGTCGATCTCGAGGATCTCCGTATCGAGCACGACCAGCTTCTGCTCGACGTCGAGCTGATCGATCAGCCCCTTCGCCAGCCGGATCGCATACGGGCTTCCGCTGAGCACGAGCTGCGTGCCGTTCGGCGGAACGGTGATGTGCAGATCCGGCGCCTCGGCTTGCAGCGCTTGCGTGACCGTGGTCGCGATGTCGGTCGCCGACGAGGACGGCGCGCCGTTGAGCCCGGGCGCCGCGGCCTTCAGCGAGATCACTTCGATCGGGCCGCCTGCGCCGGCGGTACTCCCCGGCTGCTGCACCGGCGGACCGCCGGCGGCCGAGCCGACGTCGAGCTGGGCGATCGCGTCCGCGATGCGCTGATGCTCCGCTGCGGTCGCGAAGACCGAGAGCGCGTTGAGATCGGCGTCGGTGCCCACCTGGACGTCGCGGAACGAGCGCGCGAGGAGGTCGCCGACCGAGCGTGCATCGACGTAGCGCACGCGATAGACTTGCGTGTACCGCACGCCGGCCTGCGGCTGGTCGACCAGCGCGACCAGCGCCTTCGCTTTGGCGACGTCGTCCGGCGGCCCGCCGAGCAGTACCGATGCGCCGGCAACGCTCGTGCGCACGTCGCGGAACTGGTTCGCGACGGCGCGCGCGACGTCGCGCGGCGAGGCTTTCGTCACCCGCACCGCCTCGACCGGCGCGGCGCTCGGCGACGGCGAGACCGCCGGCGTGTCGATCGTCGCGAGCAGAGTTTTGATCTGCGCGAGGTCGGGCGGCTCCGCGTCGATGAGCAGCGTTCGGTTCGGCGCGAGCGTGACGCGCGCATTGCGGTACAGCGTGCGGATGCGGTCGGCCACCGCACGCGGATCGGCATTGCGCAGTTGAACCGCTTCGGGGACCGGCCGGGTCGGATCGCGCACGTCGATCCCCTGGACGACGGCGCGCATCCCGGCGAGGTCGTCGGGCGGCGCCATCACGACGAGCGCGTTCGCCGCGCCGTCGACGGCGATCCGCGCGTGCGGGTAGAGCCCGCGCAGCACCGCCGCCGCGCGCGCCGCGCGCACGACCTGCAGCGCGAGGACCGCCGGCGGGAACGGCGAGGGCGTCGGGCTCGGACGAAGCCGCGCGTTTCCCGGCGTCACGACGACGAGGCGGTGCGAGCGCGTCCACACCGCGCCGAGCGGCCCGAGCACGGCGCCCAACGCTTCGTCCAGCGTCAGACCGTCGAACCCGACGCTCACCCGCCCCCGCAGCTCGGGCGAGATCGCGATGACGGCGCCGTACAGCTTCGCCAACCGGGCGAGCACCGCTCCGACGGCGACGCCGCGCACGTGAAGCGAGGCGCGCGACGCCGCAGGCGCCGGCCGGCGAGACTTCGACGAGGGACGCTTTCCGCGCGTGCCCGGCACGCGGGATGAACCGCGCGCCACGGGAGGTCTCGTCGCAATGCCCGTGTTGGCAGTCGCGTAGCCACCCGCGACACCGGCCCCGGGGACGTCGATCCCGCGCGGGTCGTCATGAACGCTTCCTGCGGCGAGCGGGACCGGAGATGCGTCGACGGCCGGGGCGCCGCCCGCGATGGCGAGCAAGGCCGCGAGGGCGAGGGCGGTTCCCTGCGGGCGGGTCATCGGTCGCCGCCCACGGCTGCAACCGGCTTGCCGACTCTGCTGGTCGAAGAAGCTACACATGGGGCCCCTCGGTGTGGAGGGTGATGATGAACGAAGGACGTGCGGCATCGCCGCTCGATCCCGCGGAACGATGGTTGCTGCAAGCCGCGCTCGGCGATCCCGAGAGGCCGGGCTACGCGGCGATCCGCGCCGTCGCGGCGCTGGACGACGACGACGTTCGCCGGATGGGCCGCCTCACCGCGATGGGACGCCCGTTCGTGATCGACGTGCGCGACAAGGTCCGCGTGGCCGGCGCCGGCGCGCTTCTCGACGCCGCGCCGAGCCCGCAGGAACGGCTGCTCGAGATCGGGACGCGCTACGTCCGAACCGGCTCGTCGCGCTTCACCATGAAGCAAGTCGAGGCCGAGGCCGCGATGCCTCACCGCACCGTGTACAACTCGTACCGGAAACCCGCGTTGATCGAAGCGTGCCGGCGCCGCGCGCAAACGATCTGGCGCGCGCGCTTCGCGCAGCGCGTGTTCGCGACCGAACCGGACCCGCGGCGCCGCCCGGTCACCGCGATCGATCTGATCTTGGCCTGGGTCGGTTCGCCCGCGTTCGCCGGGGACCAGGCGCTGCGCATTCCCGCGTCCTTCAGCACCGAGCGCCGCGACGACGACCTGCGCGAGCACCTCGACGCGCTCGTTCGCTTCGGCACGGCGATCGCCGACGAGGCCGAGTTCTTCCTGCCGGAACAGTACGGCACGTACCTCGCGACGACGATCGAGGGCGCGAGCGTCTGGTACGACCGGCGCTCCGCGGCGTACGCCGCCGCCTTGTCGTTCGTCGAGATGCTCCTGGCCAAATCCGCGTCGATCTGACCACACCGTATCGACTTGGCACATTTGTGCTAATGTCGGTTCTAGTTATCTCTTGCTATTCCTGCCGGATCGCGCGATGATGGTCGCGCTCGACACGTCCGACGCGGGCGAGTTCGAGCGACGTTCGGAGTGGTGTGGATTGTTCGAACGCGAGATGATCCGGCGCTCGGCGTTGGCGATCGCCGTCACGACTGCGACCGCGGCGCCGGCGCCGGTGAATCCGCTCGTCTCGATCCACGTCGTCAACGCGTCGCCCGGATCCGACCTGACGTACGTCGCGAGCGCGTCGACCCTGGGCGGGTACGTCGTCTCGGACAACGATCCGGAGTCGACCATCGCGCACGGGACCACCGATGCGTATACCGTCAAGTCCGCGAGCGTTCGGACGATCGCGGGCGAGCTGATCTATCGCGCATCCGCCGACTCGGCGCACGAGTGCACGTTCGACTACACGCTCGTGTACGCCGGAAAGCGGTTCGCGGTCACGGCCCGGGCCCGCGCCAGCTGGACCGGAGCGGCGTCCTGCAGCTGCGCCGCCACCGGCCTCGACCAGAGCACCGGCAACTTCAGCGTGACCTTCACGATGCAGTGACGTGTCGAGCACTCTCCTCCGCCTCTGAAAGGGAATGCTCATGTTCCGATTCACCAAGGCCCTCGCGCTCGCCGCCGTGGCAGCGTCCGGGATGCTCCTCGCCACGGCCGCGCAGGCATCCGCGAACTCCATCGTCGACTTCCGCGTTCACAACGTCGACACGTCGAACTCCATGAAGCTCGCCGCGGACCCCGGATCGGCGTTCAGCGGATACCTGCCGCTCGGCACCGAGATCAAACCCAACGGGTACGATCCGTCCTCCACGGCGTACATCGTGCAGTCGGGCGCGCTGCCCACCATCAACGGAGCCAACGTCACCAACAAGATCATGTACACGGATTTCTTGAGCAGTTCGTATCCGTGTACGTTCAGCATCATCGTGACGAAGGTCATCGGCGGCTATCAGCTCTCGTTCTCCGTCGACCATCCGGCGCAGTGCACTGTCCCATCGGCGACGCCGACCAGTGCGACCGCAGACTTCAGCGGAACCGTCTACGGCTTGACCTGGCACGAATAACCTCATCGCTGGCGAAGGCGAAGGCCGCCTTCGCCAGCGTCCCAGAATTAATACGAGTACGGCTGGATCGCGTCATAGAGCAGGCTGAACCCGGTCTCTTCCAAACTCGGTTCGGCACCGCGGCGTGAGCCGAAGTTGATGCTGTCGACCTGAGACTCGAAATGTCCGTCGGGAAAGAGGCCCGGGATCACCTTCACGAGAGCCCCGCTCTCTGCGTATTCGTTCAAGCAGACGCGCGCATGTTCGTCGTTCACGCTTAACGCCGTGGGACAGAACACCGAGCGTTGCAGGATCAATCCGTGGACGGGATCGACTGCCGTCTGTGCGTCATCTCCGAGGACCGCAGGATAACCGTGAGCGCCGTCTTGGTCGCCCGACTCGACGTGCTGCATCAGCCGATGGACTGCTCCGGAATCGAGATCCATCACATTGAGCTGCGAGACGACCGAATCGTCCGGCATCAGGCAGGACGCGGAGATGACGAGACGATGGGTCGAGGGATCGAGTCGGAGCGCATACGCCGACTGTCGCATCACGCCGGCTAGGACACCAGGCAGCGGTGAAGCGGTCGCCTTGCCGGTTCGAAAGTCGACGGTGACGAGGCTCGGCGACTGCTGCGAACACGCAAGAGAGGTATCTTCGGTAAGAACATACGCGCGATCCAGCGTCGGGTCGTAGACGAGCGTAAAGATGTAGCCGTAATCCGCGCTCGCCGGAATGAGCGACGAGATGTCGACCGATGGCGCGAAAGCGGTGCCGCTCGCGAAATTTCCACGCGTGACGTATGTCGCGCCTGAGTTGAGATCGGCATAGAGCAGTGCCGCCGCCGATGCGGACGATTGCGGAGAGATCGCTTCGGGATACATTGCGACCGACGGCGGTGCGATCGGCAGCGTCATCTGCGTGAAGTAGCCGGTCGTCGCGAAAGGCACGTCGCGATAGAATGCCGCCGATCCGCCTCCCGGCGGCAGCGCCATGACGAGCTCGAGATCGTCTTGGATGATCGGCGACACGTTGAAGAAATCGACGCCTGCGAACGGTACGCTGATGTGGGCGGGATCGCCGAGGTCGAACTGCTCGAAAATGCCGATGGGACTGTCGTACGTATCGACCTCGGCGGTCGATGTCGCGGATCCGTCCGTGCCGGATGGATTGAGATAGGTGTTGAACACCGGCGCGACGATAGGATCGATCCCGTGGTACAAGATCGTGTCGGCGTCGCTCGATTCGCCGACGACTCGACCGCCGCTCGACGGCAAGACGCGGATGTTGACGTAGCTCGCCGCCGGCAGCGCAATGCTGCGGGGATCGATCGTCACGGTGCCGCGGACTCCCGGGACCGTGCGTTCGTAGAGCGACCCGGTGTCCACGCCATCGTGATCAATGCGATCCCCGTTCGGGTTATCGAATGTGTACGGGATACCAGGGACCTCGCCTAGGTGCCACCCAGGCGCGGGCGCCGAAATCTCGACGATCGCTCCGGACGCTCCAGGTACATTCGAAACGTCATACAGGACCGAAAACGACGATTGGAACGGGACGTCGATGCTGTGGCCCGCAGCAAGTCCACTTCCCGGGACGGCGATCAAAGGCGCTGCCGGTCGGATTTCATTGGTCATCGACTCGACTCGGACGAAAGCGGCATCGCTTCGGTCTTGATATGATGTCGGATCGTCAGGACGCAAGTCCAACCAGACGAGATACGTTCCACCTCCCTCGAGCACCGCGGTTGGGATGGTGATCGTTCCCTTGGCACCGAGTAGCGGCGTGGAGAACAACGCATAGGGATACGCTGTTCCGTGAGATATCATGCCTTCACCCGCGAGTGAGACTTTCAACTGCGGTCCCGCGAGGAGTGCCGAGGGATACGAGCTCAAGTCGTACGTCGCGTTGAATGATCCGCCGGTTACCACGGCGGGAACCTGCGGTGCAAAGACGATTCGGGAAGTCGACGCCGGGGGGCCGAAGGTGAGCTGAAACGTGGACTGAGCTAGGACGCGTAGCCCGAGCATCGCCTGATACGTAAGTCCGACAGTCCTTGACACGCCCGGCATCAAAGGAACACCGGCGGCCTTCAGGAGCTGCGCGGGCAACAGTCGCACGTACGGAGTCGTTGCCACGACCGCACTCGGATGACCAATGGCGAACAGCCGATAGTTCGTACCGGCCGGAAGACCCTCCCAGTCCGGTGCGATCGTCAGATACGAGTGTAGCTCAGCGCCCGTGTCGGTCCCGGCATAGATCGGGTCGCCGCTCTGTTGCCACGGACCGTCGAGCTTGATGAACGAGGGATCGACCCCGGTTTGGTAGATCGAGTCGAACAGTACTGTACCGTCCTGCGCGACGATGGCGCCGCTGCGGCGTCCTTGAACGGCGACTCGCGCGATACCCGGCTTGACGGGATGACCGGCCTGCGCCAAAAGCTGCTCGACCGCACGCCGAACGCTGACTTGCGGTCCGATGTTCAGCGGGACGTCCGACTGGGGCGGGGTGGCAACCGGCGTGCCGGTGCTCTGGAGGAAGGAGCGCATATCGGTCGCGCGAGCGAACGGGTGACCGGTCAAACGCGCGACTTGCAATACGACTGCGGCAGCTGCCGCGACCTCGGGCGCCGCGGCGGACGTCCCGCCCGTCAAGAACGCTCCGGTCGCATCGTATGCAGGCCCGGCCTTTGCGTACGCACCGATGTTGTCTCCCGGAGCCGAGATCGAGACGCGCGAGCCGAACCCGCTCGAAAAGTCGAGCATCCCGTCGAAACGCGTTTCGACGAACGCCTTTGTGTTCGCAAGCGCGACGTTCGCCGGATCCGACGGATTGGCCGCGATGATATCGTCAAGCGTCGAAGCGCCGACGTCGATCGCCCCGCTGTCGAGGTCGAACGACGGTGCGGTGGAATAACCGAGGTCGTCCACGTCCGTCGCGGCGCCGTTCGATGCGACGTTCGTCGGCGCGCTCCCGCCCGACGGACCGATCATCGCGTGCGTGTAGGTCCGCGTGCCGTCGTTGGCGCTGATGCAGACCACGACGTTCGTCGCGTTGACGATCGAAGCGACGACGCTTTCGGAGAGCGGGTCGTCCTCGAGGTACCGCCCGGGGAAGCCCATCGAATCCAATCCGAAACCGATGCTCGCGGTAATCACGTTCGGCGCAGGCGCTTGCGTGGCCGCCGCGATGAACGCGGCGAGGATGTCCGTTTCGCCGATGACGCCCGCCCCGTTCCCTTCGGGCAACACGAGCCGGTACGAAGCTCCGGGCGCGATTCCGAGCAAGTCCGCTCCCGCGGGCGCCGCCTCGCCGGCGCGCTGCTCGGCATCCGGCAGCGCGGCCATGACGCTGAAATCGAGCCCAACCTCCTCCAGGGCCGGATCGACGTTGCACACCTCGGCGCTGCCCGAGAGATGTGCGTTCGCATCGGCTACCCAGACCGGGATTCGCGGCATACCGGGCCAGTCGAGATATCGCTGGCCGCCGATCACGTGCGTGGTTCCACCGTATTCGGCCACCGTCTGGCTACACGGATCGTTTGGATCGTTCGCGGCGGACGCATCGTCGGCGTCGCCGAGGCTGACGTTGGTGACGATCTCGCCCGTACCCGGGAGCTGGTCGTACACTCGCGCGATCTCGTCGAATGCGGCAGCCGCGTCGGTCCCAGGTGCATTCAGCATTGCCTGCTGACTGACTGCCAGGCTCGTGTTGGTCGGTAGGGTTTGCCGTCCCGGTGCGCCGGCGATCGACCGTCCGAACACCGAAAGCGCCGGCCTGCGGTTGGCAAACTCCTCGAGCGACGCCGCGGGGATCGGAATGTGCGAGGAGATCATCGTACCGACGGTTCGGTCGGGCGCCGCGTAGGCGACGGTCGAGAGACTTCGCAGTTGTTGGACGGCACTGCGTACCGAGGCCGCCGTGACGTGCAGGACGTACGCGTTCTCGAAGGGCAAGAGTCGGCGGCGCAACGACGACTCCGCACGCGCGCGCAGAGAGCCGACCGCGCCCGAGCCGACGCCGGTGAAGAGCCGTTGCATGCGGTCCACGCCGATACGAAAGAGCGTCGCGTTCGTCCTCGCGTCCGTCGTGAACGCGTGCGGTGCGACGCCGCGAGTACCCGCGACGGCCGCCCGGCGAAGCGACGATGCCGTGGTCGGGTCCAGTTGGTCGACGTCGCGAAGGGCCGGGGCGCCCGGCTTGAGCACGAGAACCACCCGGTTCGCGACGTACACGGTCGGCGGGTGCTCCAGATCGAACACGATTCGACGACGCACGGACGCAGGAACATTTCCCGCACTCAGCCCGTATCGGATAGGGTCAACGGACGTCTCCATCGCGCGCAGAGCCGCCCGCAAACGTGGATTCGGGATTCGCGAAGGTTTCTGCTGCGGGGTCGGCGGAGGCGCGACGATGATGCGGCCGTCGTTGTAGACGGTCGCAACGCGGCCGTCGTGCAGCGTCGCCATGAACGAGATCGTGCGCGACATATGCATTGCCGGACCCGGCCGGGTCTGCGCCGACACGGGAGCGACCAGGAAGATCGCCGCGCCGAATGCGGCACACGCCGCGAGGGCGGCGGCCGCGGGACGCGTGCTGCTACCGGCTGCGGGCGCGACGAAAGCTGACTTAGAAAACACTGCACACTCCCTGGGGCTGCGTCACGCCGAGGGCGGACGGCGTGGTGAACGAATGCGCGGGGTCGGCCGCGCTGAGGTCACCGAGATACGCGGTGACGCGATTTGCCGTGCGCTCGGCGACGAATGGTTCGGCGAGATTCGGGTCGACGACGATCCCGAACGGCTCGCCGCCGTCGGTGACGGCGGACACCGGCCGGCCGGTGAAGCCGAGTGCCGCAACGCCCGCGGCCTGGCTGACGTAGACTTGCGCCGCGCTCTGCACGGGTTGGGTGATGGCCGTGAGCGGCGCGCCGAAGGCGACCGCGGCCGGCGCAGCGGAGAGCGCGGATGAGCCGCGGCCGTTGCCGGACTCGTCGGTGAACGCAATCGCGGGCGACGAGCCCGCGCGGGCGATCACGAGCTCGTTCAGCGGCGCATACGGACTCGTCGCCGCGAACGCGACGCCGACCACGTTCGCCATGGCGAAGCTCGGTGGAACGCCGCCGTTCGGGGCGCCGCCGTTCGGCGCGAACGCGGCAATGCCTGACGGGTTCGACGCGTAGACGTTCTTCAGGTTGCCGTCGTACGTCACGCCGTTCACGCCCGCGATCGCCGGCGCGGTGAAGCCTTTCAGCGGCGCACCCGTCTCGTCGAACGCCAGCACTTTGCCGAGAGCGCCGTCAGCGACGAAGATCGCGCGGTCGTCCGGATCGTAGGCGAGCGCCACCGGGTTCGTCAGTCCCGCGAACGCGCGCGACTCCAGCGGCAGTGGCGTTCCGTGCGGGTCGTAGCGTTCGACCGCCGGCGTGCGGCCGTTCGCGTACGCGACGTACAGCGCGCTCGTCACGTCGACGATCGCGGTCGTCGTCGCCGTGTTGCCGTTCGCGTCCGTCGCGGTCGCATCGACGCTGGTCGGATAGGTCGTCGTGTTCGGCGCGACGGCCTGTACCGTCACCTCGTTCGCGGCCCCGGCCACCGGCGTGACCGCCAGGATCCCGCCGGCACGCGGGCTCGGTGCGACGACGAGCCGGGGCGGCGCGTCGGGCTGCACGATCGCGTTGCCGTCGGCATCGAGCGCGGTGGCGACGAACGTCGCGGCATCGCGACCGATCAGCTCGAACCCCGCGAGCCCGGCGAACGATGCGGGAAGAACGTTGCTTTGACCGGGCAGCGGTCCGAGGCGCACCGACGCGACGCTGCCGATCACCGTGGCGTTCAGCGTATTGAGGACGTTCGCGGCGATGGTCTGCGTCAGCTCGACGCTCCCGAGGAGGTTGCCTTGCGCCGCCGTCTCGCCGGCGGTCTGCGGCGTGTCGTAGAGCGCGATGTCGAACACGTCGGTTCCGACCGGCGCCGCGACCGGGATCGTCGAGGTCGCGCCCGCCGTGGCCGGCGCGTTCGCGAAGGTGACCGGCCCCGGCGTCGGCGCGCTTGCGTTCACCAGGACGATCACGCTCATCGTCGACGGCGAGACGAACGCCGCGCGGCGCTTCGATCGCACGCGGTGCGCCGGCCAGTGCATCGTGAACGCCACCTTCGCGTGCGCGACCGCGTGCGACGGTGCCTGGAACGCCGGAACGGCAACCGGCCCGCCGCCCCCGCAGCCGCTCGCGGCGACGAGCATCGTGGTCAGGCAGACCGCGCTCGGCGCGCGAAGCCGGAGGCGGCGCGCGACGACACGGCGCGTCACCGGATCGCTCCTTGCGTGATCGTGACCCCGACGGCGACGCTCGCGGTCTGGCCGAAGGCGTCGGTGACGGTCACGCTGCACGATCCCGCCCGCTGCGCGGTGATCGTGAAGGTCGCCGGAACGGCGGCCGACGGCGGAGCGATCGTCACGACGCCGTCGCACGCGCTCGCCGATGCGTTCACGGGTCCGGCGTAGCCGGCCTCGCTCGCGCCGAGCTGCGCGGTCTGCGATGCCGCATCGAACGCGAGCGCGCTCTTCGAGAGGTCGAGCGGACCCGCCGGCGGCGCGGTCGCGAGCGCGAGACGCGCGGGCGGCGCCGCGGACGATCCGCCGCCGCAGGCGACGAGCGCGAGCATCGAAGCGGCGAGCACGAACGGCGGCGCGCCGAGCGCGCGCTGCGGAACGACGAACGAGAGCGGACTGCGGCGGCGTGAGTGCATACGAAGCGCGTACGCAGCGGCTCCGGGGCGCTACTGCACGGACCGTCTCATCGAGGGTATTGTTGGCCGAAAGGGAGAGGCCGGCCTCACGTGACGCCGAGCTTGCGCGCGAGCGACTTCGCTTCGGAGCGCGCGAGGTGCGTTCCGAAGCGCTCGAGCAGCGCGAGGGCTTCGGCGGTGTGGCGCACGGCTTCTTGGCGTGAGCCGCGCGCGAAGGCGATGCGCGCGAGGTAGCGGTGCGCGCTCCCGCGCAGGCGCGTGTTCCCGGTCAGCTCCGCATCGGCCAGCACCTCGTGCGCGAGGATCGCGGCGTCGTCATACGCGCCGAGCTCGACCGCCGAACGAACGCGGGCGCAGCGCGCGAGCAGCGCGTTCGCGCTGCGCGGCGGGGCGAGCGTCTCGGTCAGCTGGGCCGCCTCGGCGACGCGCTCGCCCAGCGTCTCCGCCTGCGCGGCGATCCGCGCGGCGTCCGCGAACGCCAGCGGCATGTCGCGCCGCTCGCGCGGTCCGAACGCGGCCGGAATGTCGTCGAGCTGGGCCGGCTCGCCCGCGCTGCCGATCCGCTCGATGCGCGCGCGCAGCGCGGTGCGAACGTGGCCGCTTGCCGCCGCGCCGTCCTCCAGCATCTCGAACGCGGTCGCGTCGCTCCCCGGCGGCTCCTCGAGACCGAGCGCGCGCGCTTGGGCGAACGCCACGGCTAGCCGCTCCTTTACGCGTGCGCCGTCGAGCGTCGGCACGATCGCCGCGGCGCGCTGCAGAGCGGCGCGGATCGATGCGCGGTCGCCGCATTCCCAGCGCTGGTCGGCGTACTCCGCGAGCGCGCGCACCAGCAGCGCGCGGTGGCGCTCGCCTCCGAACGCCTGCACGGCCTCCGCATGCGCCACGATCAGCGGCGGCCGCGCGGCGACGCCGGCGCAGCGCTCCGTGCGGCGGCGAATGCACCACTCGGCCAGCTCCAGGTGCTGCCCCGCGACGGCGCGCGCGCGCTCGTCGAGCTCCTCGCCGCGGACGGCGAGCAGGGCTTTCGCCTCGGCGACGCGCTCGAGGGCCGCGGAGAAGCGTCCGCGGTCGACCTCGATCTCGGCGCCGACGCACGCGGCCTCGACGCGCCGCTCCGCCGAGGGCGCGCCGCTCTCGACGCCGAGCAGCACGCGCACCGCGAGTTCGGATTCGCCGAGCTCGTGCAGCTCGGCGCCTTCGCGCACGCGCACCGCCGCGGTGTCGGCGACGACTCGCGCGCGCGGGCCGTCCGGCGGTGCCTGCGCGTGGCCGTCGAAGGCGCGCAGAAACAGCGCGTGCGCGGTCTGACGCTCGCGTCGCAGCTGCCGCTCGGAGAGCCCGAGCTCCGCTGCGACGATCGCGAGCGGCTGGCTGTCGATCTCGCAGCGGAGCAGCGCCGCGTGAACGCGCCCGAGACGGACGCCGCGCGCGCCGCGCGTGTGGTGGTGCATCCCGGCCAGCGAGACGGTGACGCGCCGCCGGATCCGCGCGACGGCGCGGCGTTCGTGCTCGCCGTCGCGCGCTCCGCGCTCGGCGGCGAACAAGCTGCGCACGAGCGGATTGCGCCGCAGCTCGCGCGCGTCGTCGAGGTGGCGCAGCAGATGGCGCGACGCGCAGTACGGGGAGCGGGCGGGGTCAGCGCGCGGCATCGGCGCGAACCCGCGGCGAGACAATGCGGAACACAGGCGTGCGAAGCCTCCGATAAGACGTCGATCGTGTTCCTACACCCCTCGCGCGTCCGTCCGACCCCGGTCGCGCACCCTTCGAGCCTCCGTCGGGCGGCGACAATACGCGCCCGGCGGCGGGCCTCCTCTCAGCGTTCGGAGGCGGTGATCCCGTCGAAGGCGATCGTCACCACGGCGCGCGCGACGGCTTCGCGCGTGAGGCTTCCGCTGCGGAACCACTCGACGACGGAATTGGACATCCCGAACATCAGCCGCGCCACCAGCCGCGCGTCGAGATCGGCGCGCACGTCGCCCTCGCGCTGCGCCTCGACGATGATCGCCGTCACGACGCGGTCGAAGCTGCGCCGGCGCTCGACCGCGTCGCGCTCGCTCTTCGAGGCGCCGTGGACGCGGAAGAGCACGGTCAGCTCCGGAAGCAGCCGCAGCGTGGTCTCGGCGACGCGCTCGGCGATGTGCCGCAGCCGTGCGACGGCGCGGCCTTCGCGCGCGTGCGGTTCGTCGAGGATCGCGAAGAGCGCGTCGAGCGCGCGGCCGAGCCCGCGCTCGAGCAGTGCCTCCTTCCCGCTGACGTGATGGTAGATCGACGCCTTGGTGATCCCCGCCGCACGCGCCACGTCGTCCATCGACGCGCCGTCGTAGCCGCGCTCCGCGAAGACGCGCAGCGCGACGTCGGTCAGCGAGTCGATGTCGTACGGTTTGCGCGGTTCGGCGTTCACGGCGGGGGGAGCGTGAACGACGGTCCGAGCACCGCCGCGATCTCGCGATACGCCGCGGCGACCGCCGGGCGCAGCGCATCCAGCGCCTCCTGGTGCTGCGCGAACGGCGGCTGCAGCGCGCCGCCGAGCTGACCGGCCAGCGCGAAAGCCGATTCGCGGATGTGGTCCGGCTTCGCGACGGAGTCTTCATCGTGGAGGTCGTTCGCCGTGAGCCGGTCGCGCAGCGCCGCGAGCCGCGCGCGCTCCGCCGGCGAGGCGCCCTTCATGCGGCGGTCGATCTCGTTCAGCGCACGGTCGATCGTGTCGACCCAGCCGAACGCCGTCGCGAGATAGGCGTGGCGAGCTTGACGGTCGGCCGCGGTCCACGGGCTCTGCGGGTCGTCGGCGAGGGCGAAGCGCTCTTCGAACGTCGCGCCGTCGACGTGCAGCCGCGCGGTGTACGTCCCCGGCAGCGCCTCAGGGCCGGTCAGCGGGCCCATGTTCTGCAACGTCGTCCCGGTCCAGCGCGCGGGCCCGTTCTCCATCCCGTCCCAGACCAGCCGGTTCATCCCGCGCTCGTTGGTGACGAAGTACTTCGTCCCGTCGTCGGTACGGAACGAGCCGCGCAGCGTGCGCACGACGTGCCCGCCCGCGTCGACGATCTCCACCCACGGCCGCTGCTTCGCTTTCGCGCGCTGGTAGAAGGTCAGCACGGCGCCGCTCGGCGCGTTCGGTCCCACGAAGTCGTTCGCCGGCATCGTGCCGCCGTCGCCCGGCTCGACCGAGGGGAACGAAGCCCACAGCGTCGCGCCGCGCACCGGGAAGAACGTCACCGGCCGCGAGCGCGCGGCGCCGAGCTGCGCCAGCGGCGTCGCATCGTCGAGCACGTAGAAGCCGCGCCCGTGCGTGGCGAGCAGCAGGTCGTTCGTGGCGGGCTGGAGATGCAGGTCGTACACGGGAACCGGCGGCAGCCCGCGCTCTACGCGCTCCCAGCGCGCGCCGCGGTCGTACGAGACGAACAAGCCGTTCTCGGTTCCGGCGTAGAGCACCGCGGCGTCGTGCAGATCCTGGCGCACGACGCGCACCGGCGCGTCGAGGGGCAAGTTGGCCGCGATCGAGCGCCACGTCACGCCGAAGTCGTCGGTGACGTATGCGTACGGGCGGTTGTCGCCGAGATCGTGGCGGTCGAGCTGGACGAATGCGGTCCCCGCGGCGAACGGGCTGGCGTCGATCTCCTCGACGCGGCCGTAGGTGGGCCAGCCGTGCGGCGTCACGTTCGTCCAGTGCGCGCCGCCGTCGCGGGTGAGCTGCACGAACCCGTCGTCGCTCCCCGCCCACATCACGCCGGCCTCCTTCGGCGAAGGCGCGAGCGCGAGCAGCGTGTCGTAGTACTCGGCGCCCGAGACGTCGAGGGTGATCGCGCCGCCCGAGGCGATCTGGTGCTGCTTCTCGTTGCGCGTGAGATCGGGGCTGATCGGCGTCCAGTGTCGGCCGCGGTCGGTCGTCTTGAAGACGACGTTGCCGCCGAAATAGGCCACGTGCCCGTCCTGCGGCGAGAACGCGAGCGGCGCATCCCAGTTGAACCGGTACGGCGACTCCGCGTACGAGCTCGTCGAGGTGAAGACGTCGCGCGGGTACGGCGAGATGTCGACGCTCTGGCGCGCCTTCTCGTCGTAGATCCCGAGGACGCCGTCCTGCGTGTTGTTCCAGATCAGCGAGGGATCGAGGGGATCGGGGACGGCGAACATTCCGTCGCCGCCGGAGATCGCGAACCAATCGCGGTTCAGCAAGCCCGTCCCGTTGCGCGAGGTCGTCGGCGCGCACCAAGCGCTGTTGTCCTGGAATCCGCCGCACAGCGTGTACGGCGTGCCGAGGTCGAAGCCGACGTGGTAGATCTGTCCCAGCGAAAGGCGCGCGAGGAAGCCCCAGCTCTGCCCGCCGTTGCGGCTCAGCACGACGCCGCCGTCGTTCCCTTCGATCAGGCGGTGGCCGTCGGCCGACCACCAGATCGCGTGGTTGTCGGGGTGCAGGTAGCCCTCGAGGTGCTTCCACGTCTTCGCGCCGTCCTTCGAGACGGTGAGATACATGGAGAGCGAGATGATGCGGTTCGCGTTCGTCGGGTCGACGGCGAGATGGCTGAAATAGAACGGCCGCTGCTCGGGCATCGTGTCCTTCGAGGTCATGCGCCAGCTGTCGCCGCCGTCGTCGGAACGCCACACCGTGCCGAGCTTCGACTGCACGACTGCGTACACGCGGCGCGGGTCGCTGGGCGCGACGGCGACGCCGATCCGCCCGACCGTCCCGCCCGGGAAACCGTGACCGGCGATCTTCGTCCACGTGCGCCCGCCGTCGCGCGAGCGGTAGAGCCCGTCGGCGGCTCCGCCGCTGCTGAAATACCACGGCTGCCGGCGGAACTGCCACATCGCCGCGAAGATCGTGCGCGGCTGCTTCGGATTCCACGCCAGGTCCGCCGCGCCGCTCGACGGCCCGGCGAACAGCGTCCGCGCCCACGTGCGGCCGCCGTCGTTCGTCACGTAGACGCCGCGCGCGTCGCTGTCCTTCCACGGACTGCCCAGCGCGGCGACGATCGCGCGGTTCGGATCCTTCGGATCGACCAGGATCTTCGCGATCTGCGAGGTCGCCTCGAGCCCGGCGTGCGTCCAGTGCTTCGCGCCGTCACGCGAAAGCCAGACGCCGTCGCCGAACGAGACGTCGTTGCGCGGGTTCGCTTCGCCGGTCCCGGCCCACACCACGTTCTCGTTCGAGGGCGCGACGGCCAGCGCGCCGATCGCGCCGAAGCGCGGTCCTTTCCAGGCCGGCGCGAACGACGTCCCGCCGTCGGTCGACTTGAACACGCCGCCCCCGGCGCCGCCGACGTAATACAGGCGCGGATCGCGGTCCGACCCGGCGACCGCGGCGACGCGCCCGCCGGACGCGGCCGGACCGATCGCCCGGAAGGTGAAGGTCTCGGGCGGCGGCGTGGCCTTCGCCGGCGGCGGCGCGGCCGGCTTGCGCGGCTGCTCGGGCGACGTCGCGGGCTGCGGGCGCGCCTCCGCGGCGGCATGTGCGCAGGGAACGAGCGCCGCGAGGAACGCAGCGGCGGCGAGAAGTCGAACGAAACGCATCGCAGCACCCTTCCAAGGCGAAGCGCGCCGTCCCCGCCCGACCGCACGGTAGGGGCGGACGGTTCGCCGCGGAAGCTCGGCGCGATGGCGACCACCACGACCGCACCCCGGCTCGCCCGCGAGCAGCTCCTCACGCTGCTGCGCGACATGCTGACGCAGCGCGCGGTCGACACCCGCGGGTTCCAGCTCAATCGCCAAGGGAAGATCGGGATCGCGATGGGCTCGGAAGGCCATGAAGCCGTCCAAGCCGGGACCGGTCTCGCCTTCCGGCGCGGCAAGGATCTGCTCTACCCGTACTACCGCAACACGGGGCTGATCCTGGCCTGCGGCTTCCCGCTGGTCGATCTCTTCCGCTCGCAGCTCGCGCGCGCTCGCGACCGCACCGGCGGCCGCTCGATCATCAATCACGTCACCGCGAAGGACCTCGGCATCGCGTCGATCTCCTCGATCATCGCCGCGCAATGCACGCACGCCGTCGGCGCGGCGTGGACGCTGAAGTATCGCGGCGAGCGCGGCCGCGTCGTGTTCTGCCAGTTCGGCGAAGGCGCGACCAGCCAAGGCGAGTGGCACGAAGCGCTCAACTTCGCGGCGGTCCACGCCCTGCCGGTGGTGTTCCTGTGCGAGAACAACCAGTGGGCCATCTCGACGCACATCAGCAAGCAGATGAAAGTCTCCAGCGTCGCGACGCGCGCCGCCGGCTACGGGATGCGCGGCGTCACCTGCGACGGGTTCGATCCGGTCGCCGTGTACGCGACGGTGCGCGACGCGCGCGCGCACGCCGCCGCCGGCAACGGCCCGGTCCTGGTCGAAGCGCACTGCTACCGGTTCTTGTCGCACACCACCGACGACGACGATCGCACCTACCGCTCGCGCGACGAGGTCGCCGAGCAGCGCCCGAACGATCCCGTGCCGAGCTTCGAGCGCGCGCTCGTCGAGCGCGGCGTCCTGCGCGACGAGGAGCTCGCGGCGCTCAAGCGCGAGATCACGGAGCTGGTGAACCGCACCACGGACGAGGTCGAGGCCGAACCGTATCCCGCCGCGGAGACGCTCTACGGCAACACCTACGCCGGGCCGGACGACGCGTGGGTGGATTCAGCCGAAGGCTGAACCCACCCTAGCGATTCACCGGTGAAGCACGATGGAGCCGTTCAGGCTTTCGAGGCGGAGCTTGCGCGAGCCGTCGCCGAGCGTGCCGTTCACGCTCGCGCCGGGACCGTATTGCGGGCGGCTCACCGGTAGGCCGACGCGGATGTCGCCGTTGAGCGTCTTCGCGCTGATCTGCGCGCCGGCGTTCTCGGGCAGCGCGACGTCGACTTCGCCGTTGACGGTCTTCGCGTCGAGCTCGCCGCGGCCGGCGCCGACGATGCGCACGTCGATGCGGCCGTTCACGGTCTGCACCCGTCCGATGTCGCTCCCCTCCGCTTTGACGTAACCGTTCACCGTGCCGATGTCGGGGATCGGTCCGTCGTTCCGCGCGTCGACCCACCCGTTGACGGTGTGCGCGTCGAGCACGATCCCGTGCGGCACGGTCACCTCGAAGTCGACCTCGACGTCGTTGTCCTCGACGTGCTGCTGCTCGTCGCAGCTGCGGCTCGCGTCGGGCGGATACCGCACGCACACGAGGGTGCGGTCGGCACGGTTCTCGACCCGAACCTGCACCTGCGCGGGATCGCTCCGCTCGCCGTGCTTCGTCGCGCGAACCGAAAACCGCTCGCCGGTCCGCATGCGCACGTTGCCGTTGACGTCGCGAATCTCCAGCGTGGCGCCGCGGCGGAGCGCGCCGTCGTAGGCGAACGGCAGCGTTGCGAGAGCAAAAACTAAAACCATAGTTACAACCCTACCTCAGGGTCCGCCGGGCGTCAAGCCCGCCTCGGCCTCGGCGGCCCGCCGGCCGCGTTCGGTGTAGAGGCGCAGCTCGGCGATGTCGCGCGGGAAGAGCAGCTCCAGCGTCCAGTCGATGGCGACGCGGAACCGCCGATCGAGCCCCGGCAGGCGCGCCAGGTAGTACGTGCGCCAGAGCACCCAGGCCGGGAAGCCGGTGACGACGATCCCACCGATCAGCGCGGCAACGCCGCGGCGGGCGCCGAGCGAGGCCATCGTGCCGAGCGCCGTGAAGCGAAACGGCTTCGTCGGCGCGCCGCGCAGCGCGGCGATCACGTTGTCGGCGAGCGCCGGGCCCTCGCGAATCGCGTGCTGCGCCGTCGCCGGATACCAGGCGTTCTTGTCGCTCTGCTCGGCGCCCGCGCGCGTCGGGATCCACGCGCAGTCGCCGAGCGCCCAGAGGCAAGGGCGGCCCAGCGCCGACATATCCTCGCGCACGACGATCCCGCCGTTGCGCGCGTGGACGACGCCCGGCAGGTCGCGCAGCACGGGCGCGGGCCGCACGCCGGCGCTCCACACGACGTTCGCGGTGGCGATCGTCGCGCCGGATTGCAGCGCGATCCCGCGCTCGTCCACGCGCGTCACCCCGTCGCCGACGATCAGCTCGACCTTGCGCCGCTTCAGGTTGCGCGCGGTGTACCGGCCCATCGCCTCCGGCAGATCGGCGAGCAGCGCCTTTCCGGCTTCGATCAGGATCATCCGCACGTCGGCCAGCCGCAGCGGCGGATAGTAGCGGATGATCGACTTGAAAAAGTCGACCAGCTCGCCGGCGCACTCGCAGCCGGTGTAGCCGCCGCCGACGACGACGAAGGTGAGCAGCCGCTCGCGATCCGGGCCGGCCGGCGTCACGACGGCCTGCTCCAGCGCGGCAATGACGCGGTTGCGCAGCGTCTCCGCGTCCTCGAGCGTCTTGAGCGGCAGCGTGTGACGCGCGACGCCCTCGATCCCGAAGGTCGAGGTCACCGAGCCCAGGGCGAGGACGAGGTGGTCGTACGGGAGCGCGATGACGTCTCCGGTGATCGGATGCTGCGCTTCGACGCGCCGCGCGTCAAGGTCGATCGAGGCGATGTCGCCGAGCACGAAGGTCGTGCGGCGGAGCTGCGCGCGCACCGGCGTGACGATGTGGCGCGGCTCGAGCCCGCCCGAGCTCACCTCGGGGAGCATCGGCGTGAAGAGCGTGAAGTTGTCGCGGCTGACGAGCGCGATCTCGGCCTCGTCGCGCCGAAGCTTCTTCTCCAGCCGGCGGGCGACGGCGACGCCGGCGAAGCCGCCGCCCAGGACGACGATCTTCTTCACCGGCGAACTCCGGGCGCCTCGCGGAGCGGCGCGGTCCGAGCGCGAAGGAGACGGTGATGCACGATCACGACCCGCTGCTGCAGCCCCGGCAGGCGGGAGATCCCAAACCGCGCCGAGGGATGGGTCCCATCGGCGGGGTCCTCGCCGCCCTCGCCGTCGCGGCGGCGAAGTTCAAGGTGATCCTGAGCGGACTGCTCGCGTTCAAGTGGCTCTTCCTCGGTTCGAAGCTGCTGCTGAGCTTCGGCTCGATCTTCCTCTCGGTCGGCGTGTACGCGCTGTTGTTCGGCGGCTGGAAGATCGCGATCGTCTTCGTGCTGATGATGCTCGTGCACGAGCTGGGCCATCTCCTCACGTTCCGCAACTTCGGCATCCCGGCCAGCCTGCCGCTGTTCATCCCCGGGCTCGGAGCGTTCGTCAGCTCGCCGATGAGCGCCGATCCCGCCAAGAACGCGATCGCCGCGCTGATGGGTCCGGTGTTCGGCGTCATGGCGGCCGCGGCATGCTGGGGATACGGGCTCTTCACGCACGAGCAGTTCTGGATCGCCTGCGCGTACATCGGGTTCTTCCTGAACTTGTTCAACCTGCTGCCGGTCTTTCCGTTCGACGGCGGACGGGTCGCCGGCGCGATCGACGCGCGGCTGTGGCTGCTGGGCGTGGTCCTGCTCGTCGGATTCGTCGTCTTCTTTCACGCGTTCAGCATCTTCACCGTACTGATCCTGATCTTCGTGCTGGTCAACTCGATCCCGCGCATCCGAGCGACGCTGCGCGGCCAAGTCGATCCGACGATCCACATCGCCGACGGATCGACGCGCGCGACGCTCGCGTTCTTCTACTTCGCGCTCATCGCGCTCGCCGTCGCGGGCGGCGCCGAGACCGCACCGCACGCCTCCGCCGTCCGCTATTCGTAGCCTCGCGCTCGGGCTGGCGGCCCTCGCGCTGGCGCTCACGCTGACCGCGCTGCGGCCGCCGGCGACGCAGGGGCCGTTCGGCCGCGACTTCGAGGCATATGACGCGGCGGGCGCGACGTGGGACGCCGGCGCCGATCCGTGGTCGCGCGCGGTGTGGGAGACCGAACGCACGATACGCGGCGTCGATGCTTCGCGCGATGAGCTGCTTCCGTATGCCGGGCCCGCAGCGCTGCTCCCGCTCTTCGGCGCGCTGGCGCGGCTCCCGTATCGTATCGCCGTCGGCGTGTGGACGGCGCTGCTGATCGCGGCGTTCGTCGCGCTCGCCCTGGCCGCGCTCGCGCTCGCCGGCGTCGCGTCGCGCGCCGCGGCGGTCGCCGCGCTCGCCCTCGCGCTGGCGAGCGGTCCGGGGACGAGCGACGTCGCGCTCGGGCAGATCGCGGTCGTGGCCGCGGCCGGGCTCGCGCTCGCGGTGGTCGCCTTCCGGCACGCCGCGCGCTCGGGCGAGCCGCGAGGACGTGCCGGCGCGACGCTCGGCGGCGCGGCGGCGACGCTGCTCGCCGCCGCGCAGCCGAACCTCGCCCTGCCGCTGATCGCACGGCTGCGCGATCGGTGGGCGATCGCCGGCGGCGCGCTCGCCGCCTCCGCGTTCGTCGCGCTGACGCTCGCCGCGGGCGGCGGGATCGGCGGGGCTCGCGCGTACCTCGGTCTGCTCGGAGCGCACGCCGCCGCGGAGCGGTTCGACGCGATCCAGCACACCCCGGCGGCGATCGCGTACGCCTTCGGCGCCGCGCCCGCGGCGGCGTTCGCCGCCGGCGCGCTGTGCGCCGTGGCCGCGGTCGCCGCGACCGTTGTTGCGATCGTGAAGCTGCGGCTCGGCCCGCGCGACGGCACGCTCGCCGCGATCGCCGCGCTCCCGCTCGCGGCGCCGTTCTTCCACGAGCACGACTTCGTCATCGTGCTGCTGCCGCTGATCGTGCTCGCAGCGAGCGCCTGCGGCACGGCGCGCGCGTGGGCGGGCGCCGCCGCGGCGCTCGTGCTCGTCGACTGGTTCGGGCTCGCGCAGCACCCCGGCGCGGCGGCGCAGATCCTCGCCTGCGGCGCCGCGTGCGTCGCGCTGTTCGCCGCGCTGCGCACCCGGCCGCTCGGGCGGGCCGACATCGCGCCGTTCGCCGTGCTCGCGCTCGCGGCGTGCTTCGCCGTCCCGCTCGCGCGGTCCGCGCCCGCGCCGGTCTGGCCCGACGCGCTGCCCGCCGGCTACCGTGCGCCGGCAGCGGCGAGCGCGAGCGAAGTATGGCGCGACGAGCAGCACGCCGCCCGCCTCGACCGCGCCGTCCCCGCCTGGGCGATCCTGCGCGCCCTCCCGCTCGCCGGCTGCATCTGCGTCTTCATCGCCATCACCCTCGACAGCCGCCGCCGCACCCCATCCACATAATCGCGGGCGGACGACAGCGCAGCGAGGACCGCGATGGGTTCGGCGCTCGTCAAGAGCGCCGATCCACTCAAATCATGTCGACGTTCATGAAGTCGTCGAACGGGGTCGTGTCGTTCGGGTGCCAGCCCTTGAGGTCGCGGTTGTATGCGTGTACGTCCTGGCTGACGAAGAGCACCTCGTACGCGTCGTCCTCGTCGATGCGCCGGAGCGCGGCCGCGATGATCGCTTTCCGCTTCGCGTCGTCGTAGGTCGCCTTCTCCGCGCGCAGCAGCGGTTCGAGCTGCGGATCGCACAGACGCGTCACGTTCTGCCCGTTGGGCGGGATCGTGTCGCACGAGTTCTCGGGGTTGAGGTCGGCGTCGGGCGTGACTTGCCAGAGGAACGCCGTCACGTCCCACTTGCCGCCGTACATGATCCCGCCGGTGAGCTGGAAGAACAGCGCCGAGGAGTAGTGCTGCACGGTGAGCGCGACGCCGATCTGCTGCCAGGTGCTGCGGATCAGCTCGATCCGCGAGTCCGCGTCGGGGCTGCCGGAGACCGCGGCGAAGTCGAGGTTCAGCTTGACGCCGTTCTTCGCGCGAATCCCGTCGGGGCCGCGCTTCCAGCCGGCGGCGTCGAGGATCCGGTTCGCCTGCGCGATGTCGTACGGCACCATCGGCACGGTAGAGAAGTACGGACTCGCCGGCGTGAGCGGGGTCTCTTGCAAGATCCCGACGCCGTGGCTGATCTTCTGCAGCATCGTCCTGCGGTCGGTCGCGAGCCGCAGCGCGCGGCGCACGGCGATGTCGCGCAGCGCCGGGTGGCTGGTGTTGAAGTCGAGGTGACTGTACAGGTAGCTCGGCCCGCGGAACTCCGTGACGCCCGGCAGCGCCGCCGCCCGCGCGACGAACGCCGGCGGAACGTACGTCCACATGTCGATCTCGCCGGTGCGGAGCTCGGTCAGCACCGTGTTGCGGTCCGGGATGATCTTGTAAACGATCTTCTTGATCTTCGGCTCGCCGCGCCAGTAGTAGGGGTTCGCCTCGAGGGTCACGTGATCGGCGCGCGCCCACTCGGTGTAGCGGAACGGCCCGATCCCGACCGGGAGCGCATTGTACGGGGCCGTGTTGATGGTCGGCAAGTCGCCCAAGATGTGCTTGGGCAGGATGCACGGGTTCGCGCCGGCCGAGCCGAAGAACGACGGCAAGTATCCGGAGTACGGCTTCTTCAGGTGGAAGGTGACGGTGTACTTGTCGGGCTCGTCGATCTTCGTGATGAGATCCCAGCCGTCGCGCCCCGCTTCGTTGTTCTTCTGGTTGTTCACGGCATTCGTCGAGAAGACGACGTCGTCGGCGTCGAACGGCGCGCCGTCCGACCAGCGCACGCCGTGCCGCAGGTGCCAGGTGATCGTCCGCCCGTCCTTGCTGATCCCGCCGTTCGCCTGCGTCGGAACGATCGTCGCGAGCTCGGGGACGGGCCGGTTGTCGTGGCCGTAGCGCACGAGATACGCCATCGTGAGCTGGCTGAGGTTGCCGAGGATCAGCGAGGTCGTCAGGTGCGGGTTCAAGTTGTCGAAATCCTGAATGTCCCCGATCCGCAGGGTGTGCGGGACCGTCGAATGGTTTCGGCCGGCAGCCTGCGCGCCGGGCGATCCGCTCGACGACCGGTCGCCGCCGCTCTTCGTGCAGGCGCACAGGATCAGCGCGGCGAGCCCGAAGGCGAGCGTTCTCTTCACGTGCAGCTCCTCAACCGATGACGAATCGCGGCGCTAGAAATGATAGACCCAGGGGTTCCAGAAGGGCGTCGTGATCACCGGCGTCGACGTGAAGTCCGCCAGCGTCGCAGGATACGTGACGGGGAGCTTGCGGAACCACAGGATGACCGACGGATCGTCCTTCGCGAACTCCTGCTGGAAAATCTTGTAGTCGGCGACCTGACGCTTCGCATCGATCGTTCCGTTCGCGTCGCCCATCGCCGCGGTCGCGCGCGCATTGCTCCAGCGCGGGTAGTTCTGTCCGTGCGGCGGCATGAAGGCAGCCGAGTAGATCGCGCTCTGATCGAGCTCGGCGGCGCCCGACCAGGCGTACAGCGCGATGTCGTAGTGGCCCGCCGCGAGCGGGCCCTTCACCTGGTCGAAGAACAGGTTCGAAGGATAGTTCTTGATCTCCGCGGCCGCGCCGATCGCGTGCCAATAGGCCTGCACCTGTGCCTCCGTGAGGTGTCCGGTGACCCCTTCGGTCGTGGCGGAAACCTGAAAGGCGAGCCGGACGCCGTTCTTCACCCGCACGCCGTCGGGCCCGACCTTCCACCCGGCCGCGTCGAGCAGCGCGCGCGCCCGCGCCGGATCGTAGGGGTACTTCATCACCGCGGGGTCGTAGGCGTCGGGATACAGCGACGGATCGATCGGCGTATCGCTCAGCTCTCCGAGATTGTGCTGCACCTTGTCGAGCATCGCGCGCCGGTCGAGCGCGTAGGTCAGCGCGCGGCGAACGCGCACGTCTTGCAGCAGCGCCCGCGTATTGTTGAAATCGATGTGGTCGTAGATGTAGACGACCGGGGCGATCGCCTTCACCCCCGCCATCCGCTGCAGGCGGTCCCAGGCTCCCGCCGGATCGTTCCACGAGATGTCGACCTCGTGCGTCTGCACTTCGGTCACCAGCGTGTTGCCGTCGGGGACGATCTTGTAGACGATCTCGGCGACCTTCGGCTTGCCGAGGAAGTAGTCGGGAAACGCTTCGAACCGAAGCTCGTTGCCGCGCTGCCACGACACGAAGCGATAGGGTCCGCTGCCGACCGGCGCCGAGTTGAACGGCGCGTTGTTCATGCTGCCCTTGGCGTCGTCGTACTTGTCGATGATGTGCGCCGGCAGGATCGGCGAGTTGCCGTTCACGCCCCAGAGCTGCTGGAGAAACCACGCGTAGACGTGCTTCATGTGAACGACCGCGACGTACGGGTCGCGGCAGTCGACGTCTTTGATCGCGTCCCAGCCGACCGTCGTGTCGATGTTGTTCTTGGGGTTGACCATCATCTTCCACGTCGAGCGCATGTCCGCGCAGGTCAGCTCGCCCTGACCGTCCTGCCACTTGATGCCGTGGCGCAGCTTGTATTTCAGCGTGAGCCCGTCTTTCGAGACGTCGCCGTTGGCGACGGTCGGGATCTCGCTGACCGCATCGGGGACCGGGTGCGCGTGGTCGTCGTACCGCACCGCGTAGGAGAAGAGCAGCGAGGAGATCTCGAGCGTCGGCGTCGCGCTGGCGAACGCCGGGTTCAGGCCGTTGGGATCGGCGATCGTCGAGATCACCAGCCGGTCGCCGTGAGCGGGCGCGGCCGAGCCGCCGGACCCGCCCGACCCGTTTTCACCGACTTTCGTGCAGGCGGAGAGCGCCAGCGCCAGAGTGGCGGCGGCGCAGAGCGCGCGCCTCGCCGCGCCGTTCGGTCGATTCCTCGGGTGCTTCATTCCGGCGGGGTGTTCACCCGGCGGCGTTCGCACCCTCCGCGAACAGCATCGTCTGTTCGGCCTGGCGCACGGCGTACGCCGCGGTCACCTCATCGGTGAGCGCCTGGGTCAAGCCGACCTGTGCGTTCAGCAGCAGCGGGAGCGTCGTCACGCCGGCGCGGTACTGTGCCTGCGTCGAACGCAGCACGGTCTGTGCCTGCGCGAGCTCGGCGTTCGTCTGCGTCAGCGCCGCGTAGGCCGAGACGAGGTTGACCACGGCCTGCTGCACGTTGAGCTGCACGCCCTGATACGTGCTCTGGTAGTTCGCGACCGCCTGATCCAGCTGCGCTTGCGCCTGCGCGGTCTGCGCGCGCGTCACCCCACGGTCGTAGAACGGGATCGAGAGCGTCAGTCCGATCGACCCGCTGTTGCGGAACGAGCCGCCGCTGGCGTCGCTCGAGTTGGTCCCGTAGTCGCCGGCCAAGTTGACCGTCGGGAAGTTGCCGAGCTTCGCGGCGCGCAGGTTCTCCTGGTTCGAGACGATGGTCTGCTTCGCCGAGGCGATGTCGGGGCGCAGCAGGTCGGCGCGCGCGATCGCCTGATCGTAGGAAGGCGTCGGGAACGCCGGCGTGACCAGGATCGTGCCGTTCGTCGCGCTGAGCGGCGGGACGTCGTCCCGCGGCTGCACGTCGACCGCGGCGTCGAGCCCGAGCGCGTTGGCGAACGTCGCCAGCGCGGTGAGCTGCGCCGCCTGCGCCTTGATCACCGCGACGCGCGCCTGCGCGGTCGGCAGCTGCGCGGTCGCGAGATCGGCGCGCGCCTCGGTCCCCGCGCGGATCTGCGCGGCGACGAGGTTTTCCTGAACCTCGTCGAGCTGCACCGTCGCCAGATCGACCTGCGTCGTACGCTGTGCGGAGAGCGTGTTGTAGTACGCCGTCGCGACGTTGTACGCGACGGTCTGCAGCTGCCGCTGGTAGGTCGCGATCGAGGCGTTCTCGGTCGCGCGCGCGCTGCGGATCTGCGCCGCGACGCGGCCGCCGTCGAAGATGAGCTGCTGCAGCGAGATCGACAGCCCGTTTGCGGTGCGGCTGGGCACGAACGCGGTCGTGCTCGAGGTGGTGGTCGTGGTCGTCGTGCCGGTCCCCGTTCCGGTCCCGGTCCCCGTCGTCGTCCCGGTGGTCGTCCCCGTGCTCGAGCCGCCGTTGCCGCCGGCTTCGTTGTGACTGCGCGTCGTCGAGACGGTCCCGGTCACCGCCGGGAAGATCGCGCTCTCCGCCAGCTCCACTGGCGCCGCGGAGATGGCGACGGCGGCGCGAGCGGCGGCGAGCGCGGGCGAGCGCGCGTAGGCGATCAGGATCGCCTGCTGGAGCGTGACGACCTGCGGGACACCGGCGGCGAGGTGCGGCGGCGAGACGGGCGCCGGCGTTCCATAGGCCGGATACGGCAGCGGCGCCGCCTGATCGGCCGGCGCCAGCGTGGGGAGCGCGGCCGCGTTGATCGCCGTCGACCCGCCCGAGATCGTCGGCGACGCCGGGGCGCCCGGTGCCGCCGGGGCGGGGGTTCCCGCGGCCCCCGGAAGCGCGCTCGAGCTCTGGTTGCGGTTGCCGGAGGAAGTACCACCGCTCGGCGCCGCCGTCGACGCGGCTCTCGGCGTGACGATCGGCAGCGGCGTCACTTGCGCGACGACTTGCGGGCCGGGGCCCTGCGCGATCGCCGGGCGGCTCGTCGCCGCGAGCGCCAGCAGCGCGACGCCCGCGAGCGCGCGCGCCATGGGGTTCCGATGGTTCACTGAGCCTTGCCTCCGCCTGAGGACGGCCCGATCGCAACCAGGCTCTTGTCCTGCAAAGCGTCGGGACGCGTCGTGATTACGGTCGTTCCCGGTTGGATTTGCGGGCTCCGAACTTCGCTGAGCGTGTCCGTCTGCAATCCGAGCCGTACCGGCACGATCTTGGCTTGCATCACCCGGATCGGCGGTCCTTGCGCGGCGGCGCCCTGCGGCGGGGCGCCGGGCGGCGGCGGCATGGGCGTGACGGTGAAGACGTTCGCGCCGCTCTCGGTCTGGAAGACGGCCGTTCGCGGCACGACGATCGCGCCCGGCTGGAACTGCTTGCGCACGTTGACGTTCACCAGCATCCCGCCGCGCAGCCGGTCGCCGGCGTTCTGCACGCGGATCTGCGCGCGGTACGAGAGCGTCCCTTGCGTCGGCGTCGCGTTCACCGCCATCACCGTTGCGGCGAACGGACGGCCCGGCGCGCTCGAGGTCGTGAAGCTCACCGGCGTCCCGCGCGTGCACGTAGCCGAGATCTTCGTCGGGGACGTTGACGTTCACGTAGACGCTGTCGATCTGCGAGACCTGGATCACCGGCGCGTTCGAGCTGGCGAACGCGCCCGGGTCGAGCAGCCGCTGCGTGACGACGCCGTCGAACGGCGCGACGATGTTCGTCTGCGCGATCTCCGTCTGCAGCAGCCGCACCTGCGCGCGTGCCGCATCGAGGGCGCCGCGGTTCTGGGCGATCGTCTGCTGCTGGATCGGCAGCGCGTTCGTTCCTTGCGACTGCGCGGCGCGCAGCCCGACGACGGCCTGCCGCTCGGTCTCGCGGGCGGTGTTCAGCGCCTGCAGCGCCTGCACGTACGAGGCGCGCGCCTGATCGAACGAGGTCTGCGCGACGTAGCCTTGCGTGAGCAGCTGCTTGTCGGCTTTGTACGTGGAGAGCGCGCTGTCGTACGCCGCTTGCGCGGTGAGCAGCGCGTTGCGCGCGGAGACGAGCTGCTGCTGCGCCGTGATGATCGTGCTCGAGGCCTGCGCCGAGGTGACCGGCGCCTGCAGCGTCGAGCCGCCGAGGGTCGCCGTGCTCTGCGCGACCAGCGCCTGCTGCTGCTCGAGCTGCGCGCGCAGCGCGGAGTCGTCGAGCTTCGCCAGCACCTCACCGCGGCCCACGTGCTGCCCCTGGTTGACGTAGACCGCGACGACGTTCCCCGACTGCGGGGTGCTGAGCGTCGACTGCTGGAGCGGCGCGATCTGGCCGTCGAGGGTGACGAAGGTCGCGAGGTCTTGCCGCTGCGCCTGGGCGACGTCGACCGCGAGCGGCGGCGGCCCCTGATTCTTGGCGGCGCCCCCGCCGTTTCCGCACGCGCTCAGGGCCACCGCCGTCATGGCCGAGGCCAGCAGCATACGCCGACTGCCGTTCATGGTCTCCTTCTCTCCCGTTCGCGTGCGCGGGCTCGGCGAGTCCTCGCCGGGTGCTTTCGCCGGTACTACGGCTGGAACGCGAAAATGATTCGCCCGGTTGCCTCTCGTAAGCTCCGAGCGGGATGCGTGGCAAGATCGAGGTGGGGAGGACCTATCAGAGCCAAACCCGGGTCGAGGAGTGGATGACCGCCGAGAAGGCGGGCAACAAGGGTGTCACCGTCCTGTCGACGCCGAACCTGCTCCAGCTGGTCGAGGAGGCCGCGATGCAGTGCGTCGCGCCGCTGCTCGACCCCGACGAGATCACGCTCGGGACGCACGTCGATCTGAGTCACGTCGCCCCCACCCCGGTCGGCCTCATCGTGCGCACCGAGGTCGAAGTGCTGAAGGTCGACGGCCGGCGCGTCGAGTTCGCGTTCACCGCGTTCGACGAGCGCGAGAAGATCGCCGACGGCACCCACGAGCGGTACGTCACCTCGCGCGACAAGTTCCGCGAGCGGCTGGAGGAAAAGCTGGGATGACCCGCCGCGGGCGATAGCGAAAAGGTCCTGCAACGGGCCCGGGATCGCACCGGGACTCCACATCAGGGGAGAAATTGTTTTGAATCGACTGAGCACCGGGCTCCTGGCCGCGCTGGCCGCGGCCGGCATCGGTACGACCTCGGCGGCGGCACAAACTCCGTCGAGCCGGCTGGCGCAAGCGGGCGGGTCGACGATGGCCGCGCCGGCCGACTTCGGCACCCCACCGTCGGGTGAAGTCCCGATCCTGTTCAACGACCATCACGTCTACGCGAAGCCGGACACGCTTCGCTCGAATCGCGTGCTGGCCGCGCTGGTCCGCGGCACGACGGTGCTGATCCCGCTCCGCTCGATGTTCGAGCAGATGGGCGCGACGGTCTCGTACAACCCGGCGACTCGGACGGCCGACGTCTCGAAGCCCGGCTCCGACGTGAAGGTGACCGTCGGCCGGCCCGAGGTCATCATCAACGGCGAGTCGCGCCCGCTCGACGTCCCGCCGATGATGTATCGCGGATCGGTGGTCGTCCCCGTGCGCGTCATCTCGGAAGGGATGGGAGCCTACGTGCAGTGGGTTCCGGACCGCCGCGTCGTCGTCGTGCGCTACGTCGCGGCGCCGGCCCCGACGCCCCCGCCCCCGCCGCCGCCCACCCCGGCTCCGCCGCCGCCGGCTGCTCCGCCGCCGCCGCCGCCGACCCCCGCACCGACGCCCACGCCGGTCCCGCAGAAGCACTACGAGTCGTTCGTGGTCGGCGACTACATCTTCTCGCCGAAGGTCTACAACGAGTTCTCGCCGGGCAACTCACACATGGGCCCGTCGTACTCGGGACGTGCCGCGATCGAGTTCCCGCTGTTGAACCTGCCGTGGATGGTCGAAGCCGACGCGCGGCAGTACGCCTATCCGCACGTCGGCGCGTACGACGCGGTCGCGGCCGCGAACACGCCTTGCGCCGTCGGCAGCGTGGTCCCGCCGGGCGGCACCGGGTGCGTGACGACGATCGGCACCGGCTCCTCGGTCTACGTCCCGTCGTTCCGCGCGGTGGACCGTGACGTCGACGTGCGGCTCGCGCTGCGCATCGCCGAGCCGCGGATCTACCTCGGCGTCGGCTATCTGTTCCGCACGACGAACTACGGCTACCCGCAGCAGCACGGCTGGGGCTTCGGCGTCGAGAAGCTGCCCGATCTCGACAAGCAGCTCTCGCTGTTCGGCAGCTACTGGTACTACCCGAGCGTCGAAGGCAACTACACGAGCCCGCTCGGGATCGGCTACGAGCTCGAGTACCGGATCGCGAAGTACCAGATCGGCGCGACCTACAGCCTCGGCAAGAACGGCGTGTTCATCGAAGGCGGCTTCGAGGGCGACCAGGGCCGCAACAAGCAGTTCGCGCCGGGCGACTTCATCCACAACGGCTGGTTCGCGGGGATCGGGCTGCACTTCTGAGCCCTCCCGGCGCCTCCGCCGACCCGACCCCGGCCGTCCGGCCGGGGTCTTTTTTTCGACCGAACGGAGCGGCGCGCCGCGCCTTGGTTCGGGCGATCGATCGAGGGTCACCGGCGGTGTCCTGCGAAACGAAGCGGTGAACGCCCGCACGTTCGAGCGGAACCACGCGCGACCAAGCCGCGTTCCTGGATCACGGAAGCGGGAAAAACTCCCGCCCCTGATTGACGGCTCCGTCGCATGGGTAGGTCCCGAACGGGCTGAGCAAGCGAGTCCTCTCGCGGGTTCATGCTCGGACCGGCCCCCGCCGGCGCCCCAAACGCCCTTCTACGCCACAACACCTTAGCTAGGGAGTACTACGTGAAACGACTGAGCACCGGGCTCCTGGCCGCGCTTGTCGCGGCGGGAATCGGTACGACGTCGGTCTCGGCTCAGAGCGCCGCGCAGGCGAAAGGCAACATCGGCCCCTTCGCGCCTACGCAGATCGCTCAGTCGGACCAGTCGATGCCACCCGCTGACTTCGGCACGCCGCCTTCCGGCGAGGTCCCGATCCTCTTCAACGATCACCACGTCTACACCAAGCCTGATCGACTGAAGGCGAACCGCGTCCTCGCCGCGCTCGTCCGCGGTAACACCATCCTCATCCCGCTCCGCTCGATGTTCGAGCAGATGGGCGCGACGGTCTCTTACGATCCCGCCTCGAAGACGGTCGACGTCTCGAAGCCCGGCTCCGACGTGAAGGTCACGGTCGGCCGTCCGGAGGTCGTCATCAACGGCGAGACCCGTCCGCTCGACGTCCCTCCCGAGATCTACCGTGGTTCGGTCGTCGTACCGGTTCGCGTGATCTCCGAAGGAATGGGCGCCTACGTCCAATGGGTTCCGGATCGTCGCATCGTCGTGGTGCGCTACATCCCGGCCGCGACCCCTCCGCCTCCGCCGCCGCCGACCCCGGCGCCGCCGGTCGCGACTCCGGTCCCGACCCCGGTCCCGACCCCGGTTCCCACGCCGACCCCGGTCGCGCGGAATCCGTACGAGCACTTCATCGTCGGCGACTACATCTTCTCGCCGAAGGTGTACAACGAGTTCTCACCCGGCAACGCCGGCAAGGGCGGCTCGTTCAGCGCTCGCGGCGCGATCGAGTTCCCGCTCTTCGGGCTCCCCTGGATGCTCGAAGGCGACTATCGCCAGTGGTCGTATCCGCACAACAGCGGGATCCCGGCATCCGCGTTCGGCGCCGGCAACCCGTGCGAAGACGGCTCGGTCTACGGCACCGATCAGGGTTGCGTGCGCGTCCTCGGCGGGTACGGCTCCGTGCCGGTCCCGACGTTCACGGCGCGTGATTCCGACTTCGACGGGCGCTTCGCGGTCAAGATCGCGAACCCGCGCATCTACATCGGCGTCGGTTACCTGACCCGCACCGAGAACTACGGATACCCGCGGCAGAACGGCTTCGGTTTCGGCGCCGAGAAGCTGCCCGATCTCGACCAGCCCATCTCGATCTACGGCAGCGTGTGGTACTACCCGAGCATCTCGGGCGACTACAGCTTCCCGAACACCCTGGACGTGCCGGCCGACCTGCGCGGCTCGACCCAGGCTCTGCAGTCGCGGTTCCTCAAGTATCAGATCGGCGGAACGGCCAACATCGGAAACTCCGGCCTGTTCCTCGACCTCGGCTTCTTGGGCGACCAGATCCGCAACAAGAACCTGATGCCTTCCGACGCCCTCCACTACGGCGGCTACGTCGGCCTCGGAGTTCACTTCTAGAACCGGCTCCGACCGGTTCGGAAACGGAAAGGCCCCCAGCGTTCGCCGGGGGCCTTTTCCGTTCGTTGCATCGCCGCGGATCGCCGGGCGGCCAGACGCGAAGGGCGATTACGGCCGGCGGCTGGGGCCCGGGCCGGGGCTCGGTGCCGGCGCGCCGGGCGCGGCGAGGACCGGCGCGCTCGGGTCGTTCCCGGCGCCGACGGTGACCGGCGGGGCAGGCGGGGCATCCGTCGCCTCGCCGTTCTCCTTCAGCGCGACCGAGACGAGGCCGTTGCGCGGGAAGTCGTGCCGGAGCCAGGCGAACGTCGCGTGTACGTGTTTCACGCCTTCGCGCGTGTGGATCTTGCCGTAGAAGTGCTGGAGCGCGTAGATGGTGCCGGGGATCCACGAGTCGCACGGGTACTTGTGCTGCCAGTCGTGCATCGCGTCTTCGGTCAGCGCCATCGAGCCGAGCGTCGAGGGCGCCTTGTCGGGATCCACGTCGACCCGCAATCCCTGATCCTTGATCGTGTTGCGGATGCCGAGAATCGACATCTTGAGCTTGCCGAAGTACTCGTCGGCCGGCGCGACCTTGCAGACCTGCTTGTGCGCGACCGTCTTGTGCGCAACCGCCTTGTGCGGCGCGGCGTGCGCAGCCGGATGGGTTCCGCTCTGATGCGCATCAACGGGAACGACCGCCGCAGAGGTAGCGACGGCGGCAAGCGAAGCGCACGCGATCAAACGTTTCACGGGGAATCCTCTGGTTGCCTCGAGAGACGCGGAACGACGAGGACGGTTGGACCGGCCTCGCGGGGGACTTGTTCGTGAGTGCTCGCCCGACACCCGTCGCCTTGCTGCAAACGCGTGCGCACGATCGCTCGGACTTCGTATGCCGGTGGCCTGGCTTGCTAGAGCAAGTGGCCGCCGCCGCGGAATCCGGAGCGAAGCTCATCGTGGTCCCCGAAGGGACCGTCCCTGCTTACGTTATCGGCACCGAACCCGTCGATGTTCGCGAGCTGGAGGCCGCGGCGGAGAACGTGATCCGAATCGCAGCGGCGACCGGCGCGACGATCGTGTACGGCGCCGCCCGCGCCGGGGAGTCGGGGACCGCGAACAGCGCCTACGTCGTGACCCCCGACGGCATCGCCGGCTTCGCCGACAAGTGCTTCCTGTGGCACTTCGACCGCCGCTGGTTCAGCGCAGGCTCGGCGCTCGAACCGATCGCCACCCCGCTGGGGAAGCTCGGCGTCTTCATCTGCGCCGACGGCCGGATCCCGACGATCGCCGCGGGGCTGGTCGACAAAGGGGCGGAGATCCTGGTCGTGCCGACCGCCTGGGTGACGAGCGGGCGCGATCCGCAGTGCCTCGAGAACGTCCAGGCCGACCTGATGGCGCCGGTCCGCGCGCGCGAGAACGGCGTCCCGCTCGTCGCCGCCAACAAGTGCGGGATCGAGGCGCGCAGCGTGGCCTACTGCGGGAAGAGCCAGATCGTGGCGGCCGACGGGAGCGTCGTCGCCGTTGCGCCAGAAGACCGCGAGACCGTCCTGCGCGGGACGGTCGCGATCGGGCCGCCGATCGTGGCCCGCGGCGCCGCCCCTCCGGCGGTACGCCGCCTGGAGGGGCCGCCGCTCCCGCCGGCGCTGCGCATCGCGATCGCCGACCGCCTGGACGACGAGCTTCGGCGCGCCGCCGCGCTCGCCGACGCCGAGCTGGTCGTCGACCCGCATTCGCCGCCCGCCAGCAGCGAGGCCGCGCTCGTCGACGACGAAGCGGTCCTCGACCCGCGCGCGCTCGTCGGCCCGCGGCTCGACGGCGTCCGGCTCTTCGCGTGGCGCGCCTCGATCGCGGCCGACTGGGTCGTGCCGTTCGCACGGACGCGCGCAGCCGAGCTGCGCGCCTACGTCATCGCGTTCGACACGCTGCGGCGCCGGGCGTTCGCCGTCGATCCCGACGGCACGGTCGTCTGCGGCACCTTCGGCGCGTTCGAGCTGGCGGCGTTCGCCTTCGACCGGAACCGCACCGAGGCTTGGAGGGTCGCGCCGGAAACCGACGTACGAGAGGGCCTCATGCGCACCGCCGATCTCCTCTCCGCCCCGTGAGCGAAGCCGCCAAGAGCGTGCAGGAGGTCACCGAGCGGAGCGAAGGCGGCGGCGCCAAGTGGGTCCCCGTCGCCGCGGCGATCCTCGCCGTGCTCTCGGCCGTCAGCGGCTTCCTCTCGAACGTCCGCTCCACCGCCGCGCTGGTCGCGAAGAACGACGCGATCGTCGCGACAGCGCACGCCTCCGACACCTACGCCCAGTACGAGGCCGAGCGTCAGAAGTTCTACGCCTACCAGGCGCTGATCGACGCGGGGATCGCCCGCAACATCGGCAAGCTGCGCGCGACGACCAGCCGCGAGGCGAAGAAGGGCCCGCCGCTGCTCGCCAAGGCGCACGCCTTCGAGGAAGAGGCGACCCGCTTCAACGAGCGGTCGGAATCGCTGCTCGGCTCGCACGAGCGGATCGAGGTGTCGGCCACGCTCTTCGAGGTCGCGATCGTGCTGATCTCGATCTCCGCGCTGGTCGGCTCCCGCATCCTGCCGATGACGGCGGGGATCGCGACGGCGATCGGACTCGCCGTCTTCGTCATCGGCCTGGCGACTTGACCCCGGCGGCTCGTCCGCTCGCCGTCGTCCTGACCGTCCTCGCGGCGGCCGTCCCGGCCGCGGCCGCGACACTCCCCGAGGCGCTTTCCGCCGCCGCGCCGTTCCCGCGGATCGTCGCCTCGACCGCCGAGCGCGAGCCCGTCGCGCCGGGGATCGAGCGCGCCACCTACCGGCTGGCGACGGCCGACGGCCCGCTGGTCGTCTCGGTCGTCGCGATCGATCTGCGGGTCCCGAGCGTCCGGCTGGGCGCCGTCCTCGCCGACGACCGCATCGTCTCGCCCGACGAAAGCGTCCCCTCCATGGCGCGGCGGACGACGGCGGTCGCCGGCATCAACGGCGACTACTTCGACATCGGCGGGACCGGCGCTCCGCTGGGCACCCTGATCGCCGGCGGAGCCCTGCTCCGGGCGCCGAGCTCGCGAGTCGCGCTCACGGTCGGGCGCGACCGGGCGGTCCGCTTCCAGACGGTGCGCTTCGCCGGGGCGGCGACCAGCGGATCGGCGAGCGTCCCGATCGCCGCGGTGAACGGCTGGCCGCCCGAAAGGGGCGCGTCGCTGCTGACGGCCGCCTTCGGCGCGCCGCCGCCGGCACCCGGCGCCGTCGTCGACACGCTCGAGCCGCTCGCGCCGGCGCCCGGCGGACCGGCACGTTTCCGGGTCGCCGCGGTCGCCGATGCGCCGCCGTTCCCGCCCGGGCCGGCGCTGCGCCTCGGCTACGGCGCCGCCGCCCTGGCCCTCGGCCCGGTTCCCGACGTCGGCGACGTGGTCGAGCTGGCCTACGACACCGATCCGCCGCTGGCCGGCATCGCGACCGCGGTCGGGGGCGGTCCGCTCCTGCTGCGCGACGGGGTCCCGGTCGACGATCCGCTCTCGCCGAACTACGCGGAGCGCGGGCGGCGGATCCCGGCCGCGGCGGCGGCGCTGCTGCCGAACGGGACGCTGCTGCTCGTCGTCGTGGACGGGCGCCGCCCGTCGCTCTCGATCGGGGTCGACCGCGATCAGCTGACGGCGCTGCTGCGCGGGTTCGGCTCCGTCGACGCGATGCTGTTCGACAGCGGCGGCTCGGCGACGCTGGTCGCACGCGTCCTCGGCGACGCGGCAGCCAGCGTCGTCAACGATCCCTCGGACGGCGCCGCGCGCCCGGTCGCCGACGGGCTGTTCGCCTACAGCGACGCGCCGTACGGACCGCCGGCCCGGCTGATCGTCCGCCCGAGCCCGATCGTCGCGCTCGCCGGGGCGCACGTCCCCGTCCGCGCCTTTCTGATCGATGCGGCGGACCACGGGCTCGGCCCAGCCGGCGCGGGTCCTTGGCAGCTCGACGCGCCGCCGTCGCTCGCGTCTATCGGTGCCGACGATGTGCTCGTCGCCGGGATGCGCGCCGCGGCGGCGACCGTGCGGGTGGAGCGCGACGGCGTCGCCGGCACGCTGCCGCTGCACATCGTCGAGCGCGTCAGCCGGATCGTGATCGGGCCGGCTCGCGTCGATCCCGATCCCGGCGCGTCGGTCACCCTCCAGGCGCTGGCATACGACGAACGCGATCGCCCGGTCGCCGTCGGCGACCGCGTGCGTTGGACCGCCCGCGACGCGCGGATCGATGCCGAGCGCGGGCGGCTGACCGTCGGCGAGCGCGACGCCGTCGTCACCGCGAGCGCCGGCGGCGCGACGGCGACCGCCACGATCCCGGTGGGACGCCATCTCGTCGCCCTTCCGCCGTTCGACGACGCGCACCGCGCCGGCTGGCGCTTTGCGACGGCTCCGCCGGGCGGCTCCGGCTCGCTGGCGTTCGACGGCGGAGAGCTGCGGCTGGGCTACGACTTCACCAGCGGGGGGCGCGCGGCGTACGCCGATGGCGACGTCGCGCTGGGCGCTCCGCTGGCGCTGAGCTGCGCGGTCGAGAGCGACGGGAACGGCGCGGCCCTTCGCGCGGTCCTCTCCGACCGGTTCGGCGACCGCGCGACGATCACGCTCGCCCGCGCGCTCGACTTCGGCGGAACCCGCCGGCTGAGTGCAGCGGTCCCCCTTTCGCTCGCCCCGCCGGTCGCGCTGCGCTCGCTCTACGTCGTCGGAACGCTGGCCTCGCCGCCGGTCGCCGTCTCGGGGGCGATCGGCGTCCGCGACTGCTCGGCGGCGGTCGCGGGGGCGGCCCCCCAGATGCCGAGCGCGAGCCAGACGAGCCCGGCGGCCACCAGCGCGACCCCGGAGAAGACCAGCCACGGTGAAGGTGCGGCGGCGACCTCGAGCGCGGGGTAGGTTCCGAGCGTCACCCTCACGCGGACCCCGGCGATGTCGACCGGTTGCCCGGACGGCGCGAGCCCGATCCCCAGCGGGCGCCCGCGGTCGTCGGCGCCGCTCAGCACGAGCGCCGGCACCGTCGTCGCCAGACCGGCGTGGCCGAACGAGGCGAGCTGGCTCGGGGTGAAATAGAGCGCGTGGATCACCCGGTGCAGCGCCGGGACGGCGAACGTGTCGAGCGGGACGTCGAGCTCGCCGATGCGCTGGCGGTCGCGAAAGAGGAGCACCGGCGAGAGGAACGCGGTCCCGGTCGGCTGCGTGACGGTGAGGTGCGCGCCGCGGTCGTCGGCGGCGTCGACGTACGCTGCGGGACGGTTCGTCAGCGCGAACACCCAATCGCCGTAGGCCGGGTGTCGCGCGGCGTCGACCCGTACGTCGGCCCCGCCGCGGCGGCGGAGGACCACGCCGAGACCGCCGCGGGCGATCCCCGCCGCGTCTGCCTGCGCGAAGAAGGCCGCCAAGCCGGCGCTAGGGATCGGCACGACGGTCCCCGGGCTCCCGGTGACCTCGGTCGTGTCGGGCCCGAGCAGCCCGGATCCGAGTCCGGCGACGCCGACGAGCCCCGCGCCGGCCACGGCGAGCGCGACCCGTTTGCCGAGCCGGCCGTCGCGGCCGCGCAGCGCGCCGACGACGTACGCCGCGGCGCCGATCAGCGCCAGACCCAGCGCCAGCGCGTATTGCCACGTATGGTAGAGCGCGAGCCCCGGGACGACGAGTTGCGCGAAGGTCAGCGCGAGCGCGAGGGCAGCGCAGGCGACGCCGGCGGCGCGAGAGCTCACTTCAGCGCGGGCGCGACGGCCGCGTGCATCTCGGCCAGGGTCATCGGGCCGTCGACGCCCTTCACGACGCGACCGTCGCGGGAGAAGACGACGCTCGTCGGCAGGCCGAACGCCTCATATGCGCCGCCGTACTTCTGGTGCTCGTCGACCAGGATCGGGAACGTCACGCCGTGCGCGCGGGCGAACGCCGCGGCGACCGCCGGCGCCTCGCCCTGGTCGACCCCGAGCACGACGACCTTCCCGGCGCTCTGGCGCGCGAAGCGCTCGAGCGCCGGCATCTCCTGCTGGCACGGCGTGCACCACGAGGCCCACAGGTTCATCAGCACCACGCGGCCGCGGTACCGCGCCAGCGCGTCCGGCCGTCCGTCGGTGCGCCGCACCTCGAACGACTGTTCCGGAGCGCCGGCCAGCGCCCCGGGTCCGCCGCCCGCGGCGCCGGCCGCGTCGGGCGTGTTGTAGCACCCGGTGGGGACGAGGAGGAGCCCGAGAACGACCAAGAGCCGGCGCACCGGGACGACTTCGTGACGGCCGCGGGCGTTCCGTTCCGCCGGCGCGCCGACCTCGACGCGGGCGGGGTACGCCTCGCCGCGTACGAGACGCAGGCCGCGGAGGGCGCATCGGTCGTGCTGCTGCTGCATGGGCTCGGCCATTGGAGCGAGAGCGCATGGGGGCGGCTCGTCCCGCTGCTCGATCCCTCGCTCCGCTACGTCGCGCTCGACCTGCCCGGGTTCGGCGCGAGCGAGAAGCCGGCCGCGCGCTACGACCGCGCCTACTTCGGCGGCGCTCTCGACGCCGCGGTCGAGGCGCTTGGGCTGCGAGGCTTCGCGCTGGTCGGCCACTCGCTGGGCGGGTTTCTCGCCGCCGATTACGCGGCGCGCCGCCCGGAGCGGGTGACGAAGCTGGCCCTGATCGCGCCGGGCGGCTTCGCGCGCTCGCTGCGCACGGCGGCGTTCGGGGTCGTGGGCACGCTCGCACCCGCGCTCTTCGCGCGCGTCCCCTCGCCGCGCTTCGTGACGCGCGTGCTCGAGCGCAGCGTCGCGGATCCGCGCGTTCTCGACGCGGCGACGCTCGAACGCGGCGTCGCGCTGGCGTGCGGCGAGCCCACGCTGCGGCTCGCCTTCGCGCGCGTGTACGCCGATGCGCTGCGCGGCTTGCTGCGCACGGGCACGACGCGGGCTGAGCTGGCGCGCTATCACGGCCCCGTCTTCTGCGCGTGGGGCGCGCGCGATCGGTTCATCGCGGCGCGCACGATGGACGCCGTCGTGCGCGTCTATCCCGGCGCGCGCACGCTCCTGCTCGCGGCGAGCGCGCACCTGCCGATGCTCGAGGAACCCGAGCTGCTCGCCGCCGCGCTGCGCGCGTTCCTCGCCTCGTAGCCGGCCTACCGCAGCGAAGCGAGGACCGCGATGGATTCGGCGCTCGTCGAGAGCACCGAATCCACTCACCAGTCGCCCATCCGCTCTTCGTCGACCTCGCCTTCGAAGACGATCGTCCCCGGCGCGAGGATCGCGGAGGCGACCGGCATCCCCGCATACCGCAGCTCGCGCTGCAGCGCGTCGTCGGAGGAACGGCCGACGACCGCCGAGAGCCGCCCGAGCACGTCGGGCGCGCACAGCACGCGCACCGGCGCGACGTTGTAGAGCCGGCGAAAGTTCAGCACCGCCGTTTCGACCGCCGGCTCGTCGAACGCGGTACCGAGAGCGACGGTCCAGCGGACGCGCTCCAGGGCCATCCCGCTACGCGCCCGAACCGGCGCGGCGATGGCTGCCACGATTTTGGACGGACGCGCGCTCGCGGCAGAGCTTCGCGTCGAGCTCGCCGTGCGCGCGGCGCGGCTGCGCGAGCGCGGCGTCATGCCGCGTCTCGTCGTCGTGCTGGCCGGCGACGATCCGCCGAGCCGCGCGTATGCGCGCGCGATCGCCGCCGCCGGCGGCAAAGCCGGCGTCGACGTGGCGACGGAGACGCTCGCTGCCGACGCGAGCGAGGACGAACTGCGCGCGGCGCTGCGCGCGCTCGGCGACGACCCGCTCGTGCACGGGATCATCCTGCAACAGCCGCTCCCGCCGCACCTGGCGGCGCGCCGCGTCGTCGAAGCGATCCCCGCGCACAAGGACGTCGACGGCGCGAACCCGCTGAACCTCGGGCGTCTCGCCGCGAACGCGCGGACGGCGCTCGTCCCCGCGACGCCGGCGGCCGTGATGCTGCTGCTCGACCGCAGCCGGCGCAGCGAGCTCCGCGGGCTGCGCGCGTGCGTCGTCGGCCGCTCGAGCGTCGTCGGCCTTCCGGTCGCGCTGCTCCTCCTCGCGCGCGACGCGACGGTGACGATCGTGCACAGCAAGACGCGCGAGCTCGCGGAACGCACGCGCGAAGCCGACGTCCTGGTCGTCGCGATGGGTCGTCCCGGCGCGATCCGCGCCGAGCACGTGATGCCGGGCGCGACGGTGGTCGACGTCGGCACGACCTACGTCGGCACGACGATGCGCGGCGACGTCGACTTCGAGGCCGTGGCCCCGGTCGCCGGCGAGATCACCCCGGTCCCCGGCGGCGTCGGCCCCGTCACCAACATCGCCCTCCTCCGCAACGTCATCACCCTCGCCGAACAACCCCCAACCGAATCGCCCCACTAAAACCATTTCCGCTTGCGGACCGCAGCGCAGCGAGGACCGCGAAGGCTTCGCTGGAAGCGAAGCCACCAGCGAAGCGAGGACCGCGAAGGCTTCGCTGAACGCGAAGCCACCAATCGCCCCATGAAACCATTTCCGCTTGGCGGACCGCAGCGAAGCGAGGACCGCGAAGGCTTCGCGGAACGCGAAGCCACTAGTTCATCGAGAAGTGTTTGCCGAAGAACTGCTCTTGGTGGCTGCGGAATTCGCCGCCGGGGGCGTCGTCGCGCACGACGCGCTCGCGCGAACGGCGGCGTTCGAGCAGCTGGCGCAACTGCGGCAGCAAGCGGCGCAGGAATCCGAGCTCGGCGGCGAGCCGCGCTTCGGCGCTCTCGAGCTCGAGCAGTCGCTGCTTGAGCCCGTCGGCGACCTGCAGCGCGTCGCCCACGATGTAGCTCGCCTCGAGCGGATCCTCGGGGAGCTCCGCGTCCGCGGTCTTCCCGGAGAACGCGCCCAGCAGCCGCACGTACTCGCGAAACTCGCCGGCGACGCGATCGGTCAGCTCCCGGGCGCGCGTGCCTTCGTCGCCGTCTTCGTCGAGAAACTCGACGTCGGCGAGCAGATACGGGTCACGGCTGGTGATGCGCGCGATGCGAAAGCGCCGTTGACCCATGGCGCGGATCGCGTAGCGCCCGGCGGGGAGCGGCGTCACCTCGGCGATCTCGGCGGTCGTGCCGATCTCGTGCGGCTCGACGTCGGGATCGCCGGCTTCGCGCCCGTCGCGGATGAGGACGACGCCGAACGCCTCGCCCGTGTCGAGGCATTCGGCGACCATCGTGCGGTAGCGCTCCTCGAACACGTGGAGATGCACCACCGCACCCGGAAACAGCACCGCGTTCAGCGGAAACAGACGCAGCGTCCCCGTCTCCGACACGTTCGTTTACCCGGCGGTCGGACCACAGCGAAGCGCGGACCGCGAAGGCTTCGCGGAATGCGAAGCCACTACGCCGAGCGGCCCGCTTTCGCCGCGTCGAGCCGTTGCTGAACGACGTTCCAGTCGACGTTGGCGAAGAACGACTCGATGTATTTCGAGCGTTCGGCCGGCTTGTAGTCGAGCAGGAAGGCGTGCTCCCACACGTCCATCACGAGCAGCGGAACGAATCCGGCGACGTTGCCGTCTTCGTGCAGCGTGATCCAGTGGTTCGAGACGCGCTGGGTGTGCGGATCGAAGTAGGCGATCGCCCAGCCGACGCCGCGCATCCCGCCGACGGCGGAGAAGTCCTTCTTCCACGTCTCGAAGTCGCCGAACGTGCCGCCGACCGCGTCGGAGACGCCCGAGCCGGGCTGCGCGCCGGCGTTCTTGGTCATGTTTCCGAAGTAGTACTCGTGCAGCACCATGCCGTTGTACTCGAAACCGAGACGGCGCGTGAGCTCGGCGAAGTGCGGATTGGCGCCTTGCGCCTGACCGCCCTTGACGATCTCCGAGAGCTGCTCGTTGAGCAGGTTCGTGTTCTTGACGTAGCCTTCGTACAGACCGAAGTGGACCTGCAGCGTGTTGTCCGAGATGCCTTGCAGCCCGGCGAGATCGAACTTCTTCGCCGTGTACGATTGTTGGACCAGCGTTGCCAACGGAAGCCTCCTACGGTATTGATCTTGGGGTCGACCCAGGAGCTTCGGCATCGCGCGCGATGCCCCCGTATTCCGCAGACCGGAGCGTCCCGTGCTCCAGGCAGGTTCCCGCTTGCGGCGGGCGGCAAACATGGGGGATCGTGCGCGACTTGGCCTACCTCACGCGGCTCCATCGCGAGCCGCCGCCGCTGCTCCTCGAGTTGGAACAGCACGGCATCCGTGACGGGATTCCGATCGTCGATCGCGCGGCGGGACGCTTTCTCTCGGTGCTCGTGCATGCCATGCAGGCCAACCGTATCCTGGAGATCGGGACGGCCTACGGTTACTCGACTCTCTGGATGGCGTTGGCGCTTCCGCCCGCCGGCCGGATCTGGACGATCGATCCCGACATCGAGCGCACCGAGATCGCCCGATCGTACTTCGTCCGCGCCGGCGTCGACGAGCGGATCGCGACCATCAACCAGCAAGCCCTCGAGATGCTCGACACGTTCCAGCAGCGGAATCTGGACATCGTGTTCATCGACGCGATCAAGACCGAGTACGAAGCCTATCTCGAGATGGTCGTCCCGATGCTGAAGCGCTCGGGGATCGTCGTCGTCGACAACCTGCTGTGGTCGGGCCGGAGCGCCGCCGCGCCGGCCGCCGGCGACGACGCGAACACGAAAGCGCTGCGCGCCTTCAACAAAGCCTTTCTGAACCACCCGCAGCTCGACGCGACGATCCTCCCAATCGGCGACGGGATCGGGCTCGGTGCCCGCGTCGACTGAGGACTTCCGTGCGGCGATGCGACGCTTCGCGACCGGGGTCGCAATCGTCACCACCGCGCACGGAGGGCGCGTCCACGGCTTCACCGCGAATGCGTTCGCCAGCGTCTCGGCCGAACCGCCGACCGTGCTGATCTGCGTGAACCGCAGCGGCAGCGCGCATCCGCTGATCGCATCGTCGCAGCGCTTCTGCGTGAACGTCCTGGCGCTGGAGCAGCGTGAGCTCGCGCACCGCTTCGCCGGCGGCGAGCCGCGCTCGCGCTTCGAAGGCGTCGCCCATCGCATCGGCCGGAGCGGCTCGCCGATTTTGGAGGGAACCCTCGCGTACCTCGACTGCGAGACCGACGAGGAGCTCACCGCCTCGACCCACACGATCTTCATCGGCCGCGTCCTCGACGCGGGCTGGCGCGAAGGCGCACCGCTCGGCTATTTCGACCGCGCCTACCGCGACTTCGGGATCGCGCCGTGATCGTCGAGACGTTTCCGGTCGGCGCGCTGCAGTGCAACTGCACGATCCTCGGCGATCCGGCGAGCGGCGAGGCGATCGTGATCGACGGCGGCGACGAGGCGGACGAGATTTCCCGGCGGTTGGCAGCGCACGGCTTGCGCGCGCGGTATCTCGCGCACACGCACGCGCACATCGACCACATCGGCGCGCTCGGTCCTCTGCGCGAGCGCGTCGGCGGCGAGGGTCTGCTGCACCACGCCGACCAACCGCTCTATGCGACGCTCGCGCAGCAGGCGCTGTGGCTCGGGATGGTCACCCCGCCGGAGATCGTCGCGCTCGACGGCGATCTCGCCGACGGCGAGGTGCTGCGCGCCGGGGCGCTCGCGCTGCGCTGCCTCCACACGCCGGGGCACACGCCCGGCTCGACCTCGTTCGCGCTCGAACGCGAGGGACGAACGGTGCTGTTCACCGGCGACACCCTGTTCGCGGGGTCGGTCGGCCGCTGGGACCTCGGCGGGACCTCGCTCGAAGACATCGTCCGCTCGATCCGCCGCAAGCTGCTCGCCCACGACGACGCGAGCGTCGTCGTCCCCGGACACGGCCCGCCGACGACGATCGGGGCCGAACGGCGGACGAATCCGTACCTCGTCGCGTAGGAAATCGGGACGTTCGTCCCTGGCCTGCAAGACGTTCGACGCCGCAGGCGAGGGCGCGGCGGCGGGTAACTTCTCGGTAATCCGAACGAGGCTTCAGGAGGAACCCGCTCGCCCATGCCATTGTCGCGACCGATTCTGGGCGTCCTCGCCCTTACTCTCTCCGTCTCGCTCGCCGCTTGCGGCGGGGGAGGCAGCTCCGCCCCCGCCGCGCCCGTCACGGGCCCGACGAGCACCCCGACCAGCGCGCCGCCCTCCGGTATCGGCATCAACGCCTATCCGGATGCGCTGACCTTTGCCGGCAGCGGCTCGGCCGCGCAGGCGTTCGTCGTGCGGCTCACCGGTCAGAACACGACCACGCCGACGCTCTCGACGCAGTGCGGCTCCGTCGCGACCGTCACGACCACCGCGACGACGTTCCCGGCAACCTATACGGTGACGCCGCACGCCGTCGGCGGGTGCACGGTCGTGTTCACCGCCGGCAACAGCTCGGCGGCGGTTTCGATCACGGTCGGCGCGGCGTCCGGCGGCGTCCTGACCCCGAGCAACACCACGCTCTCGCTCACCGCGGGGCAGTCGGGAACGTTCAGCGTCTCCACGACGAGCGGGACGATCGCGATCGACGCGACCGCCTGCAACGGGATCGCCGGCGTCACCCTCGCCTCGGGCGCGGGCACGACCTCGCAGACCTACAACGTCCAGGCGACGGCATCGGGTAACTGCGCGGTCACCGTTTACGACGGACCGTTCTCGTTCCAGGAAGACATCGTCGTCTCGGGTGCGGCTGCGGCGAACGCCGTGACACTCACGCCGGTCGCGCTGAACTTCTCCTCGCCGACGGCGGCCGCCCAAACCGTCCACATCGGGTTCACCGGCTCGGTCGGCGCGGTCAGCATCGACGAGAGCTCGTGCGACTCGAACGTCACCGGCGGCCCGAAGATCGCCTACCTGACGCTCGTCGGTACGACCGCCGGAACGTCGGTCTCGCTCCCGGTGAATGCGACGGTCACGCCGTTCGGATCGGTGCAAGGCGGCGGCACGTGCCAGATCGTCTTCACCCCCCAGACCGGGAACTCCGCGACCCTGCTCGTCAGCGTCGCGCCGTAAGCTCCATCGACGGCAGAATCTGACCGTCGTCGTCCGCTCCGAGGAGGAGCGGGCGGAGCAGCGGGATCGCGGGGTCGCCGTACTGCAGCAGATCGTGGTGGAAGCGCGCTAAGGTGAACGCGCTTCCCCACTTTTTCTTGTAATCCGCACGCAGCTTCAGGATCTCCAGCTTGCCGAGGGTGTAGTAGCCGTACGTCGCGTCCTGCGTCCCGCGCTTCGCCTCGGCGCGCGCGTTCGCCGGGTCGAGGAACGCCTGCGTGCGGAAGAACGCCTCGGCCTGCGGCTCGGTCATCCCTTGCGTGTGCATCTTCACGCCGGCGACGTAGCGCGCGTTGCGCCAGATCGCTTCGCGCAGCTGCATCAGCCGCACGCGCGGATCGCCCTTCCCCCAGCCTTCGTCGACCACCATCTGCTCGTCGTAATGCGCCCAGCCTTCGACGAACGAGGTCGCGGTGAGCAGCTTCTCGCTGAGCGTCAGCGGCAGGTGCTTGTCGATCACGAAGTTGGTGAAGTGCCCGGGGTAGACTTCGTGCGCCGAGACGATCGGCCGCTCGAAGTCGTTGAACGACTCCAGGTACTGCTCCTGAACCTTCGGCGAGTCGTGCGGATCGGGCGGCGTGACGAAGTAGTAGGCCTGCGTCGCGACGGTCTCCAGCGGACCCGGTGAGTCCTCGGCGGCCTCCGTCGTGGCGCGCATGAACGCCGGCGTCGGCGTGACGCGGATCTGCGCGTCGGCCGGCAAATCGATGAGGTGATGCGCGATCACGAACGCGCGCAGCTTCACGAGATCCGCTTGCGCGGCGGGGAGCAGGCCGCTCGCGGTCGGGTGGTCGCGGTAGACGCGCTCGAGCACCTGCTGCGTCGTCGCGTGCGGATCGATGCGCTTCGCGGTGGCGATCAGCTCGGCGCGCGTCTGCGCCAGGGCCTTCTCGCCGACGGCGAGGTAACGGTCGAGCGGGATGTCCACGCCTTCTTCGTCGTGCAGCCGCGCGCTGTAGTTCGCCGCACCGATCGCGAATGTCCCGACCGGATGCGCGACCCAGCGCGCGCGCAGGTAGGTGGCGAAATCGCGCGTCGCCGCGACCGCGCGCGCGGTCGCGCTGCGGAAGCGCCCGGTCGTCTCCGGATCGCCGGCGCCGGCGAAATACTGCGGAATCGTCGTGCGCAGCAGGTCGACGGTGCCGTCGGCGTCCTCCGCGGCGATCGACGCGGTCTCTTTGTCGACGCCGGACAGGTTGGCGCGCGCCTGCGCGAAGAGCCGCGGGATCTGCTCCTCGCGCGCGATCGTCTCGCGCAGCCGCACCGGCATCGGCGCGAACTCGCGGGAGATCAGCAGAAACACGCCGCTCGCCGCGGTCTGCACGTAGACGTCCGGCTTGTGGCGCCACTGCGCCATCGTGTCGTTCAGCAGCAGGTCGTCGCGCAGGGCCAGCTCCAGCATCCGGCGATCGAGGCCGACGCGCGGCGTCATCGCGATCGGGTCGAGCCGCGCGAGCTGCGCCAGGTAGCGCCGGTCGCGGGCCAGCTGGGCGTCCCAATCGGCCGCGCCGTACGAGCCGAGCTGCGCGTCGTAGGCGTGGACGCCGGCCTGCGTGGCGGCGACCGGGTTCGCGCGGAAGCTCTCGTCGAAGTAGCTCTTCGCGAGCGTCGCGTACGCCACGTCCGCGTAAGGCGCCGGATACGCCGAAGGCGAGGCGCCGAGCAGCGCCGTGGTGGCGGAAGCGGCGAGCACCGCGCGGAAGAGACGCATGGCGTCAGAGTTTTCTCAGGAGCAACGGGTACCTTCGGGGGATGACCTTGTTCAACAGCACGCTGGCGGGGATCGTGCTCGCGGTCTCGCTGGCCGCGCCGGCCGCCGCCGCCGACTTCGCGCTCGATACGGCGCACACGCAGGCGGAGTTCACCGTCGTCCACCTGGCGATCTCGCACGTCAAAGGCGAGATCCCGCTCGTCTCCGGCTCGATGACGGCCAACGACGCCGGGTTGCCGCAGGCGATCGAAGCGACGTTCAGCGTCAAGGACCTCGACACGCACGACGCCGACCGCGACCGCGACCTGCGCTCGCCCGACTGGTTCGAGGTCGACAAGTACCCGACGATGACGTTCGTCGCGCGCAAGGTCGACGGAACGCCGAAGCAATTCACGGTCACCGGCGACCTGACGTTCCACGGCGTCACCAAGTCCGTCACGCTGACCGCCACCGAAGACGGCCGCATGACCGACGGCCGCGGCCGCCTCCACATCGGCTACACCGCGACGACGACGATCGACCGCCGCGACTGGAATCTGAACTGGGGAAAGACCACGCCCGGCGGAGGACTCGTCGCCGGCTACGACGTCGCGATCAGCGTGAACGTGGAAGCGGTGGCGAAGCGGTAACCCCGGGCATTCCAGCCCGCTGCACCAACCGGTTTCGAATGGGAGGCCAGTGGTTCAGCCGAGCGCTGTTGAGACCGAGCGCAGTCCCCAAACGTCCGAACCGAGACGTTGTCAACCGCAGCGTTCAGCGAACGCGTTCGCAACGACGCGAACGGCTCAGCTGACCGACGCGCAGCTCTGCAGAACCCAGTAGTTCGTGCCGGCGAGGGCGGGTTCGACGGCGGCGATGTTCGTTTCGTCGTAGGTGACGCTGTCGAGGGTCGTGCGCGTGCGGAGCAGGCCGAAGCGCTGGCCGAGTGCGACCTCGGGTTCGCTAGCGCGCGTCGGCGAGTCACCGCCGGTCGCGAAGGTCCACAGCGGTGTATGCGGGCAGGTGATCGTGATCGTGCTGTGCGGCGGGGGCGAAGCGCCGTTCACCGGCGGTTGCGGCGAGGGCGACGGTGCCGCGAGCGGCGACGCGGCGATCAGCGCGAGGGGTGATGCGGCGAGCAGCGCGAGCGCCGCGAAGGGCGCGAGCAGCGTCCGCATCCGCCGCGTTCAGTGCAGCTTGATCGTCAGGACGCCGGCGCTCTCGAGGATCTTCGGGCCGGCTTTGGCGTCTTCTTCGGTCGTGCCGTTCCCGGACGTGCTCGCGGCGCTCGCCGCGGCGACCGTCGCGCGTGCGCGCTCGAGCATCGCGTCGGTGATGCGGCCCTCGGCGCGGCCTTTGCGGTAGTCTTCGATCGCGGCCTGAAGCGCGAAGCGCGAGCGCTCGGGGTAGTCCTTCTTCTTCTCGGGATACCCGTCGAGCGCGGCTTCGATGTCGGCATCGGTGATCGCCAGCGCTTCGTCGATCGTCTTTCCGCGCGCCATCTCGACCAGCAGCGAACACGTCGCGGTGCCGAAGCCGCAGCCCGTCGTGAAGTACGAGACGTCCTCGATCACATCGCCGGGCCCAACCTTGATGAAGAACGTGTACAGGTCGCCGCACGAGTCGCTGAAATACTCGCCGCTCGCGGTCGGATCGTCCATCGTCTTGAACCCGGTGCGGTGCTCGACGAGCTGTTGGAACTTCGCGAAATTCATGAGGCTTGCGCGGTCTCTCTCTCGGGCGGCAGGACGCTGACTTCGAACCGGCATTCGGCTCCGCCGGTTGCGATGCTTTCGACGCGCTCGGCCTTGCCGTGGACGACGCTTTCGAGGATCGTGTGGATCGCGCTGCACGCTTCGGGATTCTCGGCGACGACCGAAGCGTACGGGCAGTTGTGCTCGTGCAGCACGAGGACGCCGCCGTCGGTCTTTTGGACCTCGGCGTCCACACCGGAGAGCCGCAGGGCCGCGGCCACGGCGGCGAGCCGCTCCTCGGCCGGCTTTTCCTCGACGACGCCGGAGAGGCGCTCGGCCGAGCGGCGGCCGATCCGCTGGAAGACGGCCTGCACGGCTTCGGCTCCACCGGCGGCACGGATCTCGCGCAGCACCGCGTTCAGCATCTTGTCATAGCGCTGCGGGAAGTAGCGCTCGATCTCGGGGGTGAGCGAGTACTCGACGGTCGGCTTGGTGCGGCTCCGGCGGACGCGCCGGCCGGCGATCAGACCATCCTTCTCGAGCACCAGGAGCTGCTGGCGGATCGCGTTCGGCGAGAGTCCGAGCTGCTCGGCCAGGTCGAACGCCGAAGCGGACCGCCGCTCGCGCAGGGCGGTCACGATCTTCCCTCGCGTCGTCTCGAAGAACCGGTCGTGCATCTCCGCCGAGCCTACCACGGAAGTCGCAGATAGTCCAGGCTTTCCTTGACTTTCTCGACCCGAGTCCTTACGATACCTTGGCATGTCTACGCCCGGGCTCATCGTTCGCGACCTGCGGGTCGCCGTCGAAGGAAAAGAGATCCTCAAGGGGATCGATCTCGCCGTCGAGCCGGGGCGCGTCCACGCGCTCATGGGTCCGAACGGCAGCGGAAAATCGACGCTCGCGTTCACCCTCGCGGGCCACCCCGGATACCAGGTTCTGGCCGGCACCGCGGCGCTCGACGGCGAGCCGCTGCTCGAGCTTCCCCCCGACAAGCGCGCCAAGGCCGGGCTGTTCCTCTCGTTTCAGTATCCGGCGGCGATCCCGGGCGTCTCGGTGGCGAACTTCATCCGCACCGCGCGGCAGGCCGTCCGTCCCGACGATCTGCCGCCGGCGAAGTTCCGCAAGATGGTGTTCGAGAAGCTCGACGTGCTCGAGATGGATCCCGCGTTCCTCGGGCGCTACGTCAACGACGGCTTCTCCGGCGGCGAGAAAAAGCGCCTCGAGATGCTGCAGATGGCGATCCTCGCGCCGAAGTACGCGATCCTCGATGAGACCGACTCGGGCCTCGACGTCGATGCGCTGCAAGCCGTCGGCGCGAGCGTCAACGCGCTGCGCGAGACCGACGAGGGGAAGAACATGGGCTTCCTCGTCATCACGCACTATCCGCGCATCCTGCGTCACGTCGCGGCCGATGTCGTCCACGTGATGATCGACGGCCGCATCGTCAAGACCGCCGGTCCCGATCTCGCCGAGCTGATCGAACGCGAAGGCTACGACGCGATCCGCGACGAGGCCGGCGTTGCCTAGCACGACCGAAGCCGGCGCGCTCTCCTTCGCGCCGGACGCCTCGACGCTGGAAGCCGCGATCGCGCTGCTCGAGCGCGAGGGCGACCGCTCCGGCGGCGCGGTCACGCCGGAACGCCGGCGCGTGGCGTTCGCGCAGTACGAAGCGCTTCCCGCGCCGGGAACGCGTCCGGGCCGGACGTGGAAGCACGACTACGACAAGCTGAAGCTCGACGGATTCCGCTGGACCTCCGATCGCATGCGCGTCGCGACGACGCCGCTCGACGCGTTCGCCAAGACGCAGGACGCCGACGCGGAGCCCGACCGGCCCGCGCTCGCAACGGAGACGGCCGCGGGTATCGTGCACGCCGGCGCGACCTATCTCGAGCCGGCCGCGGCGATGCCGCTGCCGGACGGCGTGGTCGTCGCCTCGATCGCCGACGGCCTGCGGCGCGCCGCTGCGCCTCGCGCGCAGGATGGCGTCCTCAACGGTGCAGATTCGCTCTCGACGGTCGCCTCGATCGTCGACGACCTCGCGAAGACGGACCGATTCGTCGCGCTGGCGACGGCGTTCCAGAACTGCGGCGCGTTCGTGTACGTGCCGGACGGAGTCGTTCTGGACGCCCCGATCCAGCTCGTCTTTGCCGCGAGCGAAGCTTACGACGACGCGGTGTTCCCGCAGATCGCGGTGATCCTCGGGGCCGGCGCGCGCGCGACGGTGATCGAGCGGCATCTCGGCGAGGGCGACGCGCTCGTGTGCGAGGTCGTCGCGGCGCATCTCGGCGCCGGGGCGGTGCTGGACTACGTCGCGGTGCAGCAGGCCGGCGAGAACGCGCGCGTGTTCGCCAGCCGCGCGGCGCGCCTCGAGCGCGACGCGACGGTGCGCTGGCACGTCGCCGAGCTCGGTGCGACGCTCGCGCGCTCGGTCGTCGACGCCCGGATGGACGCCGAGGGCGCGCGCGCCGAGATGGACGCGCTCTTCTTCAACACCGGGTTCCAGCACGTCGACCTGACGACCACGACGGACCACGCGGTCGGCAACACGACGTCCTCCACCGTGGTGCGCAGCGCGGCGACCGACCGCGGCCAGGGCCGGTTCTTCGGCAACATCACGATTCGGCCGCACGCGCACGGGAGCGACGCCTCGCTGCGCGACGACGCCCTGCTGCTTTCGCGGCGCTCGCATATCGACTCCGTCCCGGCGCTGGAGATCGCGGCGAACGACGTGAGCGCGTTCCACGGCGCCACGGTCGGCTCGCTCGACGAGGACGCGCTGTTCTACGCAGGCAGCCGCGGGATCGCGCGTCCCGAGGCGGTCCGGATGGTCGCGCTGGCCTTCTTCGAGCCCGCGATCGCGCGCTTCCCGTCCGACGCGCTGCGCGACGAAGTGCGCACCGCGCTCGACCGCAAGATCGACGAGGCGGCGGGAGGGATCGACGCATGATCGCGCAGCTCGCCGACCCGCAGGAGCGCGCCAAGCAGGAACGGATCCGCGCCGACTTTCCGATCCTCGCCACGCGCACGTCGCGCGGAAAGCCGTTGACCTATCTCGACTCGGCCGCGACCGCGCAGAAGCCGCAGGCGGTGATCGACGCGCTGGTCGACTACTACACGAACTACAACGCGAACATCCACCGCGGCGTGTACGAGATCGCGGCGCGCGCGACCGACGCCTTCGAAGCGGCGCGCGGGAAAGTCGCGCGCTTCGTCAACGCCGCCGAGGACGCGGAGATCGTCTGGACGCGCAACACGACCGAGTCGATCAACCTCGTTTCCTTTTCCTGGGGTTTGCGGAATCTCGGGCCGGGCGATGCGATCCTCACCACGCAGCTCGAGCACCATTCGAACCTGGTGCCCTGGCAGCTACTCGCGGCAAAGACCGGCGCCGAGCTGCGCTACGTCCGCGCCGACGGCGAGGGCGTGCTGCTGCTGGACGACCTCGACACGCTGCTCGACGGCGTGAAGCTGGTCGCGCTGGCGCACGTTTCGAACACGATCGGCACGATCGCGCCGCTGGAGGCCATCATCGCGCGCGCGCATGCGGCCGGCGCCGTCGTGCTCGTCGACGCCGCGCAGTCGGTCCCGCACATGCCGATCGACGTCCGTGCGCTCGACGTCGACTTCCTGGCGGCGAGCGGCCACAAGATGTGCGGGCCGACCGGGATCGGTTTTCTCTACGGCAAGCGTGCGCTGCTCGAGGCGATGCCCCCGTTCCTCACCGGCGGCGACATGATCAAGCGCGTCTCGTACGAGACGACCTCGTTCAACGAGCTGCCGTGGAAGTTCGAAGCCGGCACCTCGAACGTCGCCGACGCGATCGCGCTGGGCGTCGCCGTCGACTACCTCTCCGCGGTCGGGATGGAGTGGGTCCGCGCGCACGAGATCCGGCTCACCGGATACGCACTCGACGCGCTGCGCCCGCTGACCTCGCGCGGGCTCGCGCTCTACGGACCGCACCACGCCGAGGGGCGCGCGGGCGTGATCTCGTTCAACTTCGCCGACATCCACGCCCACGATGTCGCCTCGATCCTCGACACCGAAGGCGTCTGCGTCCGCGCCGGCCATCACTGCACGATGCCGCTGATGGAAAAGATGGGCTGGCCGGCCACCGCGCGCGCCTCCTTCTACCTGTACAACACCGAAGCCGACGTCGACGCGCTCGTCCGCGCCCTCCACAAAGCCGCCGAAGTCTTCCGCATCGCATGACCGTCGTCGTGGCGGAGCGCCGTTAGCATGGACGACTTTTACAAAGAGTACATCCTCGACCACTATCGGAATCCGCGCAACTTCGGGAAGATCGACAAGCCCGACGCGACGGCGGAAGACCTGAACCCGTTGTGCGGCGACACGATCCGCATCGATCTCGCGCTCGACGGCGAGGGGCGCGTGAGCGACGTCAAGTTCAGCGGGAAGGGCTGCGCGATCTCGCAGGCGTCGGCATCGATGCTGACCGAGACCGTGAAGGGGATGACGCTCGAGCAGCTCGCGACGCTGCCGCAGGATGCAGTGCTGGAGAACATCGGAATCGGGATCAGCCCGACCCGCATGAAGTGCGCGATGCTGGGGCTCAAAGTGCTCAAGAGCGCGGCGCTCGGCGAGATCGCGTCCTGGCCCGACGAGCCACGCTGAGCGGAGGTCGCTGATGGCGCTCGCCGTCCTTCGCTTCGCGGTCGCGATCGTCTTCGATGCGCTCGCGTTCACCGTCTGGGACGTCGGGACGCGGCCGCCGGTGCGCCTGATGCACGACATCGAGTCCGCCGCGCGCGTGCCGCGCCGGTTCGCCGCGGGACTTCTGCGATTCCTCATCGGCCTGGGACTTCTCGTGCTGGGCGCGCTCGCCGCGCGGCCCGCGATGCCGACGATGCGCACGTTCACCGTCCTCGAGACGGTGATGTTGATCGCCGCCCTGGTCGTGGAGCAGCTCGTCGGCCCCGACTTGCGCCGCGCGGCGATCGTGCGGCGCTAGGTTCGCGCCGCCCGAACCGGCCGCGCCGCGAGACTCTCAGGCCAGCTTTCCCGAGGTCTTCTCGAGCAGTGACCACGCCTGCACGCCGAACTTGTCGCGCCACTTCGTGTAGAAGCCCGAAGCGGCGAGCTTCGCCCGCAGCGCGTTCGCGTCGGCGCGGTTCATCGTCATCCCCTGCCGCACGAGCTTCTCGGCGAGCGAGTCGTTCCGGAGCTGCGTGTCGCGCCGCTGCAGGAGCGCGTACTTCGTCAGGTTCCGCTCGACGACGCTCTGGACGTCGGGCGGGAGCGCCTTCCACGCGTCCTGGTTGCCCAGGAAGTGATAGGCCGACCACATGTGGTTGGTGACGCTCAGATACTTCTGCACCTCGAACAGCCGCGCCGTCTCGATGATCGCGTAGGGGTTCTCCTGGCCGTCGAAGACGTGCGTCTGAAGCGCCGAATAGACTTCGCTGAAGTTCAGCGGCGAGGGGGCTGCGCCGAGCGAGCGGAACAAGTCGACCCACAGCTCGCCGGGCGGCGTGCGAATCTTGAAGCCCGCGAGGTCGGCGACGCCGCGCACCGGCCGCGTCCCCGAGGTCATCTGGCGCATCCCGTTCTCCCACATCTTGGGATGCACGTAGATGCCCGCGGCGCGAATCTGCGCGCGAACGTAGTCGCCGAGCGCGCCGTCCATCGCGCGGAACGCCTCGGCCGAATCCTTGAACGCGAAGCCGATGGCCTGGATCGCCGCCACCGGAACGACCGACTGCAAGATCCCGCCGTCGAGCGTGAAGAACTGCAGCGCGCCGGAACGCAGCTGCTGGAACGCCTGCGTGTCGCCGCCGAGCTGGTTGTTCGGGAAGATCTGGACGTCGAGACGCCCTTGCGTCTGCGCTTTGACCGCGTCCCAGCACTCGCGCATCCGCACGTTCAGCGGGTGGTCGAGGGAGATGTTGCTCGCGTATTTGTAGCTCCACTGCGCGGCGCTCGCCGGCGCGCGGATCACCGCGATCGAAGCGAGCGCCGCGGCGCCGGAGGCTGCGAATCGGCCGCGCGTCAGGGTGCGTTCGGTCACGTGCGTCACTCCTCTCGGTCTCAGTCGAGCATCAGGCCGCCGTCGACCGTCAGCGTCTCGCCGACGACGAACGAGGCACGCTGCGAAAGCAGCCACACGATCGCCTCGGCGATCTCGTGCGCCTCGGCGGAACGCTTCAGCAGCGTTCCGCCTTCAACCCGCGCGCGGTGCTGCGGATCGGCGAAAGCCTCGCCAAGCATCGGCGTGATCGTCGCGCCCGGCGCGACGCAGTTGACCGCGATGCCGCGCTCGGCGAGGACGCGCGCGGCGTTGCGCGAGAGCGCGAGCACGGCGCCCTTGCTCGCGGCGTAGGCGGCGGTCCCGGAGAGCCCCCCGCCCCGCTTTCCGGCGACGCTCGCGACCGTGCAGATCCGGCCGCCATCGCGCATGTGCTTCGCCGCTTCGCGGATGCACAAGAACGTCCCGATCACGTTGACGTCGTGCACGCGGCGGAACGTGGCGGCGTCGAGATCCATGAAGGGCGTCAGATCGGCGATCCCGGCCGGCGTCGCGAGCGCGTCGAGCGTCCCGGCGAAGTACCGCACCGCCTCTTCGAACAACGCCGCCACCGATGCTTCGTCGGCGACGTCGACCTGCACGGCGTGCCCGTCGATGTGCTGGGCCACCTCGTTCGCCTTCTCGAGATCGCGATCGGCGACGACCACGCGATACCCGTCACGGCACAGGAGCTCGCACGTCGCCTTCCCGATTCCGGAAGCTCCCCCGGTTACCACAGCAGTGCGCGGCCTATCCCCAAACCATTCCATTCTAACGGCGCTCCGCCCCGGGCTGCGCGCCCCCCACGCGTTGCGTGGGGCCCCGGGGCCGAGCTCGCCGCGGCGTTGCCAACCGGGCACGATGCTGCTGCGCTCGGTCCATCGCCGTGGTTTTCACAAAAGTACTCCCGGGTCTTCGAATGCGGCGCGGAGGGCGGCGAGGAAGCGCGCCGCGGGGGCGCCGTCGATGAAGCGGTGGTCGAAGGTGAGGACGCAGGTCAGCATGCGGGCGGGCACGACCGCGCCGTCGACGACGGCGGGGCGCGGGGTTGCGGCGCCGATGCCGAGGATCGCCGTTTGCGGCGGATCGGGGAGCGGCGCGACGCGTTCGACGCCCTGCGGTCCGACGTTCGAGATCGAGAACGAGGCGCCGCCGACGTCGGACGGCGCGAGCGCGCCGTCGCGCGCGAGTCCGGCGAGCCGAAGAACTTCGCGCTGCGTCTCCGCGAGCGTGCGCGACCCGGCGTCGCGCACGACGGGGACGATGAGGCCGTGCGGCGTGTCGGCGGCCAGGCCGATGTCGTACCGCTCGAACGGCGCGCCGCTCCTCGCATCGGTCCGGATCTCCGGATGCTCGCGCAGCAGCCGCGCGGTCGCGTACACGGCGAAGGCCGTCCAGCCGAAATCCTTGCGCCGCTCGATCAGCGCGTGCAATGCGTCGACCCGTGCGGTCGTTTCGACCTGCGGGAGCGCGAGCAGGCCGACCTCGGTCATCTTTCGGAAGATCTCGCGCCGCGCCGCGGTGAGCCGCGGCGGCAGCGCCACCGCCCGCCCGGGCGCGGCGTTCGTTTCGGCCGCCTGCGCTGTCGGTTCGTGCGCGGCGGCGACCGAGGCGTGGACGTCGACCAGCGTGATGCGTCCGCGCGGGCCGGTGCCGCGCACCGCGTGCAGCTCGACCCCGCGCTCGCGCGCGAGCCGCCGCGCCGCCGGCGAGGCGATCGAGCGCGCTCCGTTCGCGCGCCGCGGCTCGACCATCGAGGCGGCGGTCGGCGCGACGCCGTTCGCCGCGGCGCTGACCCGCGGCGCCTCGACGACGCGTGCGGGCGTTCGCGCGTCGGGCGCGGTGCTCGTCGGCTGCGGCGCGTCGGGCGCGAGGCTCGCCGGCTGCGGTGTGTCGGACTCGCCGGCGACGGCGATCAGCCCGATCACGGCGCCGCATTCGAATTCTTCGCCGTCATTGCCCAGCGCGCGCACGATCGTTCCGCTCGCCGGGGATTCGACTTCGTACGAGATCTTGTCGGTCGAGACTTCGAGCAGCGGCTCGCCGGCGCGCACCGGCTCGCCCGGGTGCTTGATCCAGCGCGCGATCGTCCCCGACGCCATCGTCAGCCCGAGCTTCGGCATCACGATCTCGACCGGCACTCAGAGCTCCCGGCGGGCCAGGCGGCGCGCGGCATCGGCGATCATCGGCGCCTTCGGGTAGACCGCCTCCTGCAGCACCGGCGCGAACGGCACCGGGACGTGCGCCGCCCCGAGCCGCACCACCGGTGCGTCGAGCTCGTCGAAGCAGTGCTCGCCGATCCAGGCCGCGATCTCGGCGCCGACGCCGCCGACGCGCACCGCCTCGTGTGCGACGACGATCCGATGCGTGCGCGCCGCTGCGTCGGCGATCGCGTCGTAGTCGAGCGGCCAGAGCGTGCGCAGGTTGATCACAGCCGCCTCGATCCCGTCGGCTTCGAGCAGCGCCGCCGCCTCGAGCGCGCGCCCGACGGTCACGCCGTACGTTACGATCGTCACGTCGCCGCCTTCGCGCATCGTCTTCGCCTTGCCGATGGGGACGACGAACTCGTCGTCGTCGGGAACCTCGCCTTTCTGCGGGAAGAGCGCCTTGTGCTCGAAGTACAGCGTCGGGTTATCGCTCCGGATCGCCGCCTTCAGCAAGCCCTTCGCGTCCGCCGCGTCGGCCGGGATCACGACCTCGAGCCCGGGCGTGTGCACGAACCACGCCTCGAGCGCCTGCGAGTGCTGCGAGCCGGCCGACTTGGTGATCCCGTCCGGCGCGCGCAGCGTCATCGGCACGACGCATTGCTCGCCGAACATGTAGCGCAGCTTCGCCGCCTGATTGACGACCTCGTCCATCGCGCAGGTGATGAAGTCGGCGAAGTGCATGTCGACCACGGGACGGCAGCCGGTCAGGGCCGCGCCGACGCCCGCGCCGACCAGCGCGGCTTCGGAGATCGGCGTGTCGCGCACGCGGTCGAAGCCGAACTCCTGCGGCAGCCCTTTGAACTGGCCGAAGATCCCGCCTTGCTTGGCGATGTCCTCGCCCATCAGAAAGACGGTCGGATCGCGGCGCATCTCCTCGCGCATCGCTTCGAGGGTCGCCTCGGAGAACGAGATCGTGCGCACCGTCAGTGCGCTCCGCCCTGCGAGCTCGCGCCGGCATCGGGCGCGAACGGCAAGAACGCCGCGCGCTCGCGCTCTTCGATCCGGTGGATCGGATCGCCGGGTTGTCGATCGCCGGCGTACGCGCCGAAGAACGCCTCGCTCTTCTCCGGCGAGGGGGAGCTGCGCGCGAAAGCGACCGCGTCGTCGAACTCGGCGCGCGCCTCGCGCCAGAGCGCCTCGAACTCCTCGGGACCGAGCGCCTCGGCGAGCAGCGCCTGCATCCGCACGATCGGATCCGAGGAGCTCATCACGTCTTCGACGTCGGCCTTGCGCCGGTAGCGCTCCGGATCGCCGATGTAGTGTCCGCGCGCGCGGTACGTCTTGCATTCGACGAACGTCGGACCGTCGCCGGCCCGGGCGCGCGCGACCGCCGCGCCGAGCGCGTCGTGGACCGCGAACGCATCGAAGCCGTCGACGACGACGGCCGGGATCCCGTAGCCGTCGGCGCGGATCGCCACGTCGGCGATCTTCATCGTCTCGGCCGTCGAGGTGGTCGACGCGAACTGATTGTTCTCCAGCACGAAGATCGCCGGCAGATTCCAGACGGCGCAGAGGTTGAGGTTCTCGTGGAACGGTCCGCGGTTGGTCGCACCGTCGCCGAAGAAACAGACCGCGACCTGATCGGTCTTGCGCTGCTGCGCGCTCAGCGCGGCGCCGGCGACCAGACCGAATCCGCCGGCGACGACCCCGTTCGCGCCGAGCATCCCGACCGAGAAGTCGGCGATGTGCATCGAGCCGCCCTTGCCCTTGCAGACGCCGGTCGCGCGGGCGAACAGCTCTGCGACCATCGCCCGCATCGGCGTCCCCTTCGCCAGGGTGTGGCCATGCCCGCGGTGCGTCGAGGCGATCGAGTCGTCGGCGCGCAGGTTGGCACAGGTCCCTGCCGCGACCGCTTCCTGGCCGATCGAGAGGTGCGCGAAGCCCGGGATCTCACCGCCCAGAAAGTGCTTCTCGATCCCCTCCTCGAGCACGCGGATGCGGACCATCGTGCGGAGCAGCGCGATCCCGAGCTCGCGCCGCGCGCGCGATGACGAGGAGGTCAGGACGTCGGCCACATACGTGTCTTCCGCGGCGGGTGGGGCAGCCACATTTTCACCGTGCCGCCCCGCTCCCCCGCACGTCGGCCGCCCGTCTGCCCCGGGCCTCTCCCGACCGGACGCTTGCCTTCTTGTTAGCTGTACGACACAAGGAGCCGGACGTACCGGTGCACGGAGCTACTGGCCCGTCCCTTGGAAAACGGAGGGAAGTTTCCGCCACCCTACCTAAGTCGCTCGGCCACCCATCAATACCGCCGTCATCTAGGGAGTTCTTCGTGAAGCAGACTCTTTCGCGCGGTCGTTTCGTCGCCGGGTCCGCCGGCGCGGCGGGCGCCGCGGCGCTCGCATTCGGATCGGCACCGTACGTGATTGCGGCGCCCACCAAAGAAGTCGTCGTCGGCTTGAACGTGCCGCAGACGGGTCCGTATTCGGATCAGGGCGCCGATCAGCTCCGCGCCTACAACTTGGCGATCGACGAGATCAACGCCAAGGGCGGGATCATGGGAATGAAGGTTCGCTCGACGGAAGGCGACACACAGTCCAAGCCGGCCGTGGCTCGCGACGGCGCGCAGCGGATGATCGAGCGCGACGGCGCGGTGATGATCACCGGCGGCTCATCGACGGGCGTCGCGGTCGCCGTCTCGGCGCTGTGCCAAGAGAAGAACACCATCTTCATGGCGACGCTGACGCACGGCGACGAGACCACCAATCAGAACTGTCACAAGCACACGTTCCGCCGCTACAACGATGCCTACATGAGCTCGCAAGCGCTGGCGAGAACGATGGCGACGAAATATGGCGCCGGCAAGTGGTTCTACATCACCGCGGACTACGCGTGGGGCCACTCCAACTTCGAGAACATCACGCGCGTCGTCGAGGCCAAGGGTGCGAAGACGCTCAAGAACGTGCTGACGCCGTTCCCAGGGACGACCGACTTCTCCTCGGCGCTCGCGCAGGCGCAGGCGATGAAGCCGGACGTGCTCGTGGTGATCGAGTTCGGCCAGGACATGGTGAACTGCATCAACCAATCGGCGCAGTTCGGATTGACGAAGTCGGCGAAAATCCTCGTCCCGCTCGTCGACGAGTACATGGCGATCGGGGCCAAGGACAACTTCGACAACGTCGCCTCGACGGCGCCTTTCTACTACCAGTATCACGCGCAGAAGTATGCCGGCGCCAAACGCTTCGTCGACGCCTTCCGCGCGCGGTACAAAGTGCCGCCCTCGAACGGCGCCGAATGCGCGTACGCCGACATGTATATCTACAAGATGGCCGTGGAGAAAGCCGGATCGTTCGACCCGCACAAGGTGATCGACGTTCTCGAAGGGACGAAGTTCCAGTTCACCAAGGAGATGGAGTGGTACCGGCCACAGGACCATCAAGGCGTCAACTCGTGCCTCGTCGTGGAAGGTCTGCCGCTCAAGGACCGCGCCGACGGAGGCTTCGGCTATGCGCGCGTCCTCGAAGTGCATAGCGGCGAGAGCGTCGTAGCGCCCTTGAACTCGCTCTCCTGCCACATGGAACCGGCGTAAAGAGCACGCGCCTCGAACGCCACGGGTCGACGCCCTCGCGGTGCCGGCCCGTTTCCTTTCCTCCGTCGAAGGCAACTACGTGGAATCGCTGACGCAAGCGCTCCTCAACGGACTGGTTCTCGGCCTGATTTACGTCGCGATCGCCGTCGGTCTCACGATCGTCTTCGGGACGCTGCGCCTGGTCAACTTCGCCCACGGCGCGTTCTACGCGATCGGCGCATACGTCGGTCTCGTCGTGGCCGAAAGGTATGGTCTGATCGCGGCGTTCATCGCCGCGCCGATCGCCGTCGCCGCCTTCGCGGTCCTGCTGGACCGCGTCGTGCTGCGCTTCTTCTACGAGAAGGACGCGACGTCGCAGCTCTTGCTGACGTTCGGCATCGCGCTGGTCGTCGAAGAAGCGCTTCGCCTCATCTTCGGCGGTACGACGCAGCGCTATCCGGTCCCTGACGCGCTCGCCGGCGCGTTCTCGCTGGGATCGATCGCGTACCCCGCGTATCGCCTCCTCTTCGCGATCGGCATCGTCGTGATGCTCGTGATCGTGTGGCTCTTCATCGAGCGCACCAACTACGGTCTCATCGTACGCGGCGGCGTTCGGGACCGCATCATGGTGCAGCTCCTCGGCGGTAACATCCGCAGGGCTTCGACGATCGTGTTCGCGCTGGGCGGCGCGACGGCCGGCCTCGTCGGAGCCGCGGCCTCGCCGATCTACAGCGTCAATCCCACGATCGGCTTCAGCTTTCTCGTTCCGTCGTTCGTCGTCGTGGTCGTCGGCGGTCTCGGGAGCTTCTGGGGCGCGGTCCTCGGCGGCATCCTGATCGGTGAGCTTCAGAGCATCACCACCGTGATCTCGGCGCCCGCCTCGAACGTCGTCATCTACCTGTGCATGGCGCTCGTCCTGCTGCTGCGGCCGCAAGGCCTGTTCGGTGAGAGCGAGGTCATCCGCCAGTCATGACGGCAACCTCCAGGGCGTCGCGACTCGGGACGCGAGCCGGCGTGATCGCGTCGGACGCGCGTTTCGCGCTGCTCACGGCGGTCGGACTGGCGCTGTTCCCCTTCGCGATGCATCTCATCGGCGGCTACGGAGGCCTCTCGACACAGATTCTGATCCTGAGCGTCGCCGCGATCGGGTTCAATTTGCTCCTCGGATACGCGGGGATGCTCTCGTACGGACACGCGATGTTCTACGGCGGCGGAGGGTACCTCGCGGCGATGTTGCTGATCCGAGCGATGCCCGACCATCCGAACCTGTGGCTCGCCGTGCTCGGAGCGACGATCGTGACGACGGCGCTGGCCCTTGCGATCGGCGTGGTAACCGTCCGTCTTTACGGGATCTATTTCGCCCTGCTCACGCTGGCGTTCGCGCAGATGATCTTCTTCGTGTTCGAGCAGGGGAAGGACTGGACGGGCGGCGACGACGGTTTACAATCGTTTCCGAACGCTCTGCTGCCGATCGGACCGTGGAACGTCGACCTCCGAACGCCGCTGCCGCCGGTCGATCTCGGACCGTTCGGAAACCTCGGCGACCTGCACGTCTGGTATGTGTTCTGCGCGCTCGTGCTGCTGGTCGTGCTGCTCTTCATGCGCGCGCTCACGCGCTCGCAGTTCGGCGAGGTGCTCTCGGCGATCCGCGAGAACGAGGAGCGCAGCATCTTCGTCGGCTTCAACGCCGCCTCGTACCGGTTGGCCGCGTTCGCGATCTCCGGCGCCCTGACGGGGTTCGCAGGCGCGCTCCGCGCGCTCTACGACGGCACGGTCGCGGTCGACTCGCTGGGCATCGACCGCAGCGGCTCGTTCGTCATCTACACGATCGTCGGCGGCGTGCAGACGCTGTTCGGACCGGTCGTCGGAACCGCGGTGATCGTCTATCTCGAGAACGTCCTCTCCGGGGTGACGCCGCTCTGGCGGCTGATCGAAGGTCTGATCTTCGTCGCCGCGATCGTCTTCTTGCCGAACGGGATCGTGGGGACGCTGGCGCGGCGCGGACGCAGCGGGCGGACCGCGCTGATCGACTCGCTGCGACCCGGAACGATGGGATCGGCGCCGCCCGCCATTCCCGCCGAGCCGACGGCGGACGAGGCCGCGACGGGGGTCGAGGGCTGAGATGGACGCGATCATCGAGACGCGCGGCCTGGGGAAGTCGTTCGGCAACTTCGCCGCCAACGCCGAGATCGATTTTGCGGTCGCGCCTGGCGAGCTGCGCGCCGTGATCGGTCCGAACGGCGCGGGGAAGACGACCTTCTTCAACCTGATCGCCGGAACGATCGCGGCGAGCAGCGGGACGATCTGCTTCAAAGGGCGCGACGTCACGCGCGTCAGCGGAACGCGCCGCGTCCACCTCGGCATCGCGAAGGCGTTCCAAACGGCGAACCTCTACAGCGATCAGAGCGTCCAGCAGAACTGCCGCCTCGCCGCGCTCGCGCACGTGCAAGGGCCGTTCGCGCTGCAGGTCTTGCGGCGCTCCTCGCGGCTGGCCGACGTCGACGAGGTCGCCGCCCGCGCCCTCGCGCGGCTCGAGCTCGGCGGCGTCGCGCCCGTTCGCGCGGGCGACTTGGCGCACGGCGACAAGAAGCGCCTCGACATCGCGATCGCCCTCGCGACGCAGCCGGAGATCCTGCTCCTCGACGAACCGGTCGCCGGGATGTCCCGCGACGAAGCGCGCAAGACCGAAGCGCTGATCCGCCGCCTGGCGAGCGAGATGACGGTGCTGATCATCGAGCACGACATCGACCTCGTGATGGGGATCTCCGATTCGATCACGGTACTGCACCAAGGCCGTGTCCTGGCGACCGGGAAGCCGGCCGAGATCCGCGACAACGAGCGCGTGCAGGAAGCCTATTTGGGCGGGCATTCGCAAGCGGAGATCCACGCGTGACCGCACACCGCGAAGCGACGGCCGTCGCAGCCCGGGCGCGGCTGCGCGTCGAGGCCATCAACACGTACTACGGCGACAGTCACGTGCTGCGCGACGTCTCGCTGCACGTCGGCGCCGGGGAGATCGTCGCGCTGCTCGGCCGCAACGGCGTGGGCAAGACGACGACGCTGAAGAGCATCGTCGGCTGGTTGCGGCCCCGCACCGGAAGCGTCACGCTCGACGGCGAGGAGCTGGTCGGACGCGAGATGATGGCGATCGCCCGCGAGGGGGTTGCGCTCGTCCCCGAGGAGCGGCGCATCTTCACGAACCTCACGGTCGCGGAGAATCTGAAGCTCGCCCAAGTGACCGCGCGCCGCCCGGGCTGGACGCTCGACCACGTCTACGAGAAGTTCCCGCGCCTGCGCGAGCGCTTGAGCCACAAGGGCGACGAGATCAGCGGCGGCGAGAAACAGATGCTCGCCATCGCGCGCGCGTTGCTCCAGGACATCAAAGTGCTGCTCCTCGACGAGCCGACCGAAGGCCTCGCTCCGCTGATCGTGCGCGAAGTCGAGAACGTGATCCGCGAGATCAAGTCCGCGGGGATCACGACGCTCCTGGTGGAGCAGAACCTCTACTCCGCCCTCTCGATCGCCGACCGCTGCTACATCATCGACCAGGGCGAGATCAAGTTCGAAGGCACCCCCGACGACATCCGCGCCGACACCGCCCTACGCCGCCGATACCTTCACGTCTGACCCCCGCAGCGTCGCGCGTCTCGCCGAGCCGCCGTCGCCGTTGAGGGAACCGGCCTGCTTCCGGCAATGCGGCGGCGTCCACCGCCATCACAAAGTCGCGGACAAGACGAGTCAAGGCACGCTAGGGCCGTCAGCGCACGGCGCGGATCATCAGGGCGGCGACGACGATCGCGACCAGGACGATCGCGACGATCGTCCCTCGGGTGTTGCTGCGCGGGGGCCGGGGCTGCATCGTCAGTCCTCGAGGGTCGTCACGTCGCCGAGGTCTTGGCCCGTCTCTTGGGCTTTCAGGAGGCGGCGCATGATCTTGCCGCTGCGCGTCTTCGGCAGCTTCGCCGTGAAGCGGATCGCCGACGGGGTCGCGATCGGGCCGAGCTCCTGGCGGACGTGCTCGATCAGCGACGCGGCCAACGCGTCGGACGCTTCGTACCCGCCGCGCAGGACGACGTAGGCGACGATCGCTTCGCCTTTGATCTCGTCGGGGACGCCGCAGACGCCCGCTTCGCCGCATGCGGGGTGCGAGACGAGCGCGCTCTCCACGTCGGCGGTCGCGATGCGGTGCGCCGCGACGTTCAGCACGTCGTCGGCGCGGCCGGTGATCGAGATGAACCCCTCCGGATCGATCGAGGCGACGTCGCCGGCGACGTAGGTGCCCCAGCGGAAGTACTGCCGGTGCCGCGCCTCGTCGTTCCAGATCGTCTTGAACATGTGCGGCTGCGGGTTCTCGAGGACGAGCAGCCCGCCGCCGCGGCCCCGCGGGACGATCGCGCCGTTGCCGTCGCGCACCGAGAAGGCGAGCGGCCCGAGCGCTTTGCCGCTCTTGTCGGGGCGGATCGGCATCGTCGGGAAGAACCCGATGCTCGGCGCGGCGAGCTCGGTCTGCCACCACTGGTTGCAGATCGCGACGTCGTTCAAGCCGACGTCGCGCCACAGGAAGTGCCAGGCTTCGGGATTCAGCGGCTCGCCGGCGCAGAAGATCGCCTGCAGCGAGCGCAGGTCGTGCTTGTCGCGCGGCTCGTCGCCGAACCGCAGCAGCATCCGGGCGAGCGTCGGCGCGGTGTACATCTTCGTCACGCCGAGCCGCTCGATCGCCGCGTAGACCGCATCGGTTCCGGGGAAGTCGGCCGCGCCTTCGCGCAGCACGCAGCGATAGCGGTTCGCCAGCGCCCCGTAGACCATGATCGAATGACCGACGATCCAGCCGATGTCGCTCATGCACCAGTACACGTCGTCGGGCGTGATTCCGGTCGTCTCGGCGAGCATCGCGCTCGCGCCGACGAGATACCCGCCGTGGGTCATCACGACGCCCTTCGGCTTCCCCGTCGTCCCGCTGGTGTACAGGATGAACAGCGGGTGCTCGGCGCCGACGATCTCGGGCTCGCACTCCGCCGGCTGCGTGGAGCAGTACTGCTCGAACGAGACCTCGCGCGGATCCTCCGGCGCCGGGCTCGCTTCGCGGCGGTGCACGACGATCCGGCGCACCAGGTCCAGCCCGCGCACCGCGTCGTCGACGATGCGCTTCAGGTCGACGGCGCGCCCCTTGCGGTACGTCACGTCGCCGATCAGCAGCACTTCGGCGCCGGCATCGACGATGCGGTCGCGCAGCGCCGTCGCGCCGAGGCCGGCGTAGACGACGGAATGGATCGCGCCGATCCGCGCGCAGGCCAGCATCGCGCCGATCCCCTCGATCGTCAGCGCCATGTAGATGCACACGCGGTCGCCGGCGCGCACGCCGTCGAGGCGCAGCGCGTTCGCGAGGCGGCTCACCTGCGCGAGCAGCTCGGCATAGGTGATCGTCCGCTCGGCGCCGTTCTCGCACAGGTAGTGGTAGGCGATCGCATCGGGGTGACTCTTCGCGTGCCGGTCGAGGCACGAGACGGTCGCGTTCAGCCGTCCGTCGGCGAACCAGTGCTGATCGTCGATCGCGCCGCCGAAGACCTCGCTCGGCGCGGTCTCCCACGCGACGCGGCGCGCGCGCTCGCGCCAGAACGCGATCGGATCGCGCAGCGCGTCGGCGACGAACGCGTCTTGGTCGGCGTTCGGAAACCAGCGCCGGGCCGCCTCGGGCGGCGGGATCACCTCTCCGGTGCGGAGCAGGCCTTCGATCGGCGCGGTGTCCACGGCGAGCTTCTCCCTATTCGCGGATGTAGTCGTGCTGGTCGATCACCGGACCGTTCGGCCCGCTGCGCACGTGGTACGTCGCGAAATACGTCCCGCGCGTCGAGCTCAGCTCGACCTCGACGGTCGCGCCGCTCGGGTCCGAGGCGTTCGTCCGTAACGAGACGATGCGCGTTCCGTGGTCGACGAAGGCTTCTTCCGAAAGCCGGGCGTTCGGATCGCCGGGCGACGCGCCGAGCGCCGCGTACGCCGCGCTTTCGTTGCCGTTCACCAGCGCGTTGATGTACCGCCGCACCGTCGCTTGCGCTTCGCCGGCCATCCCGTTCGCGGCCGGCGCTTGCGCGATGCGCTTCGGCGCCGGGGTGATCACCACCGGCGCGGGCGCCGGCGTGATTACGACGGGCGGTGGGGTGCGGCGGCGCGGCGGCTCGGGCGTCGCGGGCGCGGCGATGGGCGCGGCCGGCGGCGTCGGCGCGCTTGGCGCCGTCACCGCGACCGTCGGCGCCGCCGGTTTCGTCGGTGCGCCCGTCGCGACGGCGCGCGGCTTCGCGCTCGCCGTGGCGCGCGGTGTCGACGCGGGCGTCGGCGTCGCGCTCGGCGCGCTCGTCGGACGCGGCGTCGGCGTCGGATGCGCGACGATCGTCGCGATCGCGACCGGCCCGCGCGACGATCGCGCAACGGGCGTGACGAGCGGTGCGCCGGCGGAGCTCACCGTCTGCGTCGACTTCGTCGTTTCCTTGTGCTGCAGCGCGGAAAGGAACGCGCCGATGCCGAGCCCGGCGACGACGACCCCGATTCCCAGCGCGATCGTCGGCACGACGTTCGAGCCTCCGGACGAGGGGCGGCGCGACGGCGCGGCGCGCCGGCGGCGAGGCGGATCGGGCATCGCTGCGACCTTCCGCTTTCACCGGGAAGCCCCCCGCCGCAGCGGGAAAGAGCGTCCTCGGTATGCTCCGGGTTGCCGTCCCGATCGACGTCTCCGCGGTCTCCCGCACCGCCTCCGCCGCGTTCGCGCTCGCGACGCCGTTGCGCGTGCGCGATCTGCTCGTGGCGGCGGTCCTCGAGGCGCTCGGTCCTCGTGCACCGCAGGATAAGCGCGACCGCGCGATCCGCTCGACGCTCGCGGGGCTCGCCGAGGAGACCTACGTCGTGGAGATCGACGGCCGCGTCTACGACGATCCCGACGACGTCGTCGTCTGCGCGGGAACCGCGACGCTGCGCTTCTTCCTCCGCCACGCGCTGCGCGTGGCGTGAACGCCGCACCGAACGAACAGCACCTTCCCGCGTCGGCCGGCGGGCTGATCGACCTCGCGCTCGGCGCGGTGCTCGGGCGCGCCCCGCTGTACGCGCTGCTCTCGCTCGTTCTCTTCGCGCTGTGCGGCATCGTGCAGCTCGCCTGGCGCACCTCGAGCGACGCCGACCTGGCCGTGAAGATGACGGCGATCGCCTACCTCGAGATCGTCGGCCTCTCGTACATCATCGCCGTCGCCGCGCTCGACGTCGGAACACGCGCGGCCGGCGAGCGCCCTTCGACGCGAACGCTGCTCGAAGCGGCCGTCGTGCGCTATCTTCCCGTCCTCGCCGCGATGATGGCGGTGACGCTGATCGTCGACGTCACGACGCCGTTCTCGGCGCTCGGACCGCTTCCCGATCAGCCCGCCCTGCTGATCCTCACCGCGCCGCTGACCTGGTTTCTGTGGGGGGTCGTGAACCTGGCCGGGCCGTACGCCGCCCTGAGCCGCGCGCGCGCGCTCGTCGCGCTCTTCGAAGCGTTCGGCCACGCGATCGGGGCGGCGATGCGCCCGCAGAACTTGCCCCGCCTCTGCTTGGTCGCATTCGTCAACGTCATCCCGAACCTGCTCGGCGACGTGCTTTACGATGCGCTCTCGCACCGCGGCATCGCCGCGGCGGCGTTCTGGTCCTCGGTCCCGCTCGACGTGCTCAGCGTCGTGCCGATCGCCGCGCTTCAGACCGCCTTCGCGCTCGACTTCGCCCGCCGCGCCGCCGCCGCCGACCGCCGCTAGATACGGAGCGACGAAACCGCAAGGCGGCTCGCCCGCAGGGCGAACGCGAAGGGTTCAGCCGCAGGCTGAACCCACTATTGCGGATTGACGGCGTAGAGCTCGCCGCGCCGCGTGAGCACCAGCTCCGCGTAGAGCGCGTTCGGCCACGCGAAGTCTTCCCGCGTGTACGCCTCCGGCCAGTCGGAGTTGAACGACTCATGGAGCCGGTGATCGCCGATGTCGGAGGCCGCGATGTAGCCGAACACGCGGTCGACCTCCGACTCGTGCGTCGCGGTGAGCGCCTCGACGCACAGCGCCAGCGGCCACACGTAGCCGTGAGGCGTGTGCGGGCTGCCGATACCCTGGGCGTACTTTCCCTTGAAGAAGTACGGGTTCCGGTCGGAGAGCGCGAACGCGCGCGTCGCCAAGTAGAGCGAGTTCGTCTTGGGCAGGTAGCCGAAGTACGGAATCGAGAGCAGCGAGGGGACGTTGGCGTCGTCCATCACGTTGGCGTGTCCGCGACCGTCGACTTCGTAGGCGTAGATTCGCCCGAACGGCTGCAGGTCGAGCGTCCCGTACTGCTCGATCCCGCGCTGGATCTCGACCGAGAGTCCCCAGGCGTCGGCGGCCATCCGATTGTCGTGCCACGCGTCGCGGGCGATCGTGGTGAGGTCGCGCATCACGACCGCGGCGAACATGTTGACCGGGATGTTGTAGTGATAGCGCGCCGGATCGTCTGAGGGACGGAAGCCGGTCCAGATCATCCCGGTGTAGCGCGTCGGCGTCCCGCGCCCGCCGTCCGCGAGCTGCGGGTTCACGTAGTGCGAGCGCTGGTTGTGCCGCTGCTCGACGTGCAGCGTGGCCAGCACGCGGTCGAACGCGCGGCGCAGCTCCGGGGTGAAGATGCGCCGGTCGCCCGTGCGCTTGTAATAGTCGTAGGAGAACCAAATCGGGTAGAGCAGGGAGTCGACCTCGAACTTCCGCTCGACGACCTTGTAGTTGCGGGAGAACGCGTTCGCGTAGGGGTCGATCAGGATGTACTTCGCCTGCCGAGCCACCACGCCGCGCAGCGTGCGCTGGACCTGCTCGTCGCGAACCGAGATCCCGATGTACGGGCGAATCGTCGCGCTCGCGTCGCGCAGCCACTCCGAGTCGATGTCGCCGGTCGAGACGTACGTCGTCCCGTCCCGCGTCTCGATCGCGTGGCGCTGGATCGTCTCGTCGAAGGCCGTGACGTAGAGCCGGTCCAGCTTCGCGTTGAGGCTCGGGCTCAGCGTGAGGCCGTCGCCGGCACGCACCGGCAGTGCCGCTAGCATAGACGCGAGGGCGGCAACCACGGCGAGGGACCGGCCGAAGATCCGGACTAGCAACTCATCATCCGTATCGGCACGTTTCCGTAGTACCATAATTCGGAAAGGGTTTCCCACCCCGCCCGTCCCCCGAGGCCCTCGATGACCTTCCGCCGCGCCGTGGCCGGCACGTTCGCGTTCCTTGCCGCCGCGACGGCCACCGCCGCGGCGGCGCTGGGGGACCAGACGTACACCGTCAACGGGCGCGACGTCTTTCGCATCGGCAACGGCGACGTTCACAGCACGACGGTTTACCGCGGCACCGAACGGCTCTCCATCGTCCGCAGCGGCGAGGGCACGCAGTACGTCGCACACGTCGAGTACGACAAGGACGCCGACGGCGGAAAGCAGCACGAGCGCGCCTCGTTCAGCTCCACGCTGCTCCCCTCGGGCGAGCAGCGCGACGGCCCGGCCGACGATCCGGACTACCTGACGGTCTTGAACCAGCCCTTCGCGGTGCAGCTCGACGCGCCGACGATGAAGGACCTGGCCCACGTCAAGCGGCCGGTGCCGTTCGACTTTCCCTCGCCGATGACCGGCGCGCCGCTGCGCGGAACGCTCCGGCGCCTCCCCGACGCCATGGTCGCCGGTCGCCGCGCGATGGGGATCGCCTTCACCGCCAAAGGGCCGCTCCACGGGGCGCTCCCGGACCGCCCGGGGATGCAGCTCGCGGGAGCGATCACGATGCGCGGGACCGCCTACTACGACTACGAGACGGCGCTGCTGGTCGCCCTGGACGCCGAGCTGGCGATCGACGGCAACATCGACGACCCGGCCGCCACTCGCGCCCCGGTTTCGATCGTCTACGCCCGCTCGATCCGCTCCGCCGGGGGCCCCGGAATGTAGGGAAGACCGAACCTATACGGAAACGGCGCAACCGGCGCTCCGGCGGGTTCGGTCATTGACCCCGATGAGTGCGCTCGCAGCACCGTTCATCGGAGATTCCCACCGCGTGACCGCCGCACCGGCGACGGCGAGCCCGTCCGTACCCGGACCCGAGACGTTCGAGTCGATCGTCGACGACTACCAGCGTCGGCTCTACGGCTTCGCGCTCCGCATGACCGGCAACCGCGAGGACGCCGAAGAGATCGTGCAGGATGCCTTCGTCCGCGCCTACCGGGCGCTCGCGAAGATGGACTCCAAGCAACGGGCCGAGCTCCGGCTTCAGCCGTGGCTCTACACGATCACCCTCAACGTCACCAGGAACCGGCTCCGCTCGAAGCGCCCGACCAACGTGGCGCTCGATGCGCTGGCCGATCCGGACGCCCTCCTCAACGAGACCCAAGAAGGCCCCGACCAGCCGGAGCAGATCGTCGACCGCGCGGCGGACATGGTGCTGGTCGAGCAGGCGCTCCTCCAGTTGCCGATGCACCTGCGCGCCGCCGCGACGCTCCGGTTCATCGAGGGCCGCAGCCACCCCGAGATCGCCGAGATCCTGAACCAGCCGATCGGCACGGTGAAGTCGCACGTCCACCGGGCGGTGCGCATCCTTCGCCGCATCCTCGGGCCCCAAGTCGGGCGGATCGTTCCGAGCGATCACCCGGCCGTCACCGAGGAAGAGGAGTAAGTCCATGCGCTGCAGCGACGTCGTGCGTCTGTGGGACGAGATGCGTGAGGGCGTGGAGCCGCAACGCGAGCACATCCTGGCGCACCTGCGCGGGTGTCCCGAGTGCCAGGAAGTCTACCGCGAGAACGAGGGGATCGCGTACTGCCTGACCTGCCTCCCGCCCGTCGACCCGCCGACGAACCTCGTTCCGAAGATCCTCGACCACATCAAGACCGCGGTGAAGATCGTCGCCCCGGACTCGATCACCGCGGTCGACTCGCCGATCGGCCGGCTCTTCGTAGCCTTCCGGCACACCGGGATCACGGCGGTCGCGCTCGACCGGGGCGAGCCCGAGGAAGCCGTCGTCGCCAAGCTGCAGCGCCGGCTCGGCCGCGGACTGATCCCCTCGCTGGCTCCCCAGTGGGTCGTCGACACCGTCCAGTCGTTCTTCCGGACGCACACGACCGATCTCGCCAAGGTCGACATCAGCGAGCTGACCGCGTTCGAGCAGTCTGCGCTGAAGGCCGCGGCGACGATCCCGCCCGGCGAAGTCCGCACCTACGGCTGGATCGCCGAGTCGATCGGTCAGCCGACCGCGGCGCGCGCCGTCGGTCGCGCGATGGCGCGCAATCCGGTCCCCCTGCTCTATCCCTGTCACCGGGTCGTCGACGCCAGCGGCGCGCTGCACCACTATGCCTACGGCGTCGAGGTCAAGGCGCAGATCCTCGCGCTCGAAGGCTATCGCGCGCCCCGCTGATCGCCGAGCAGGAGCCGCTCACCGCCGCCTCCGAATGACGGCCTCATAACACGTCCGCGGACCCTTCAGACCAGAGATCAGCGAAGGATAACAGGCGGACAAGAGGAGGTGGTCATCGTTACCAGCGACAGTTCCAATCGATGTCTCACGATGATCGGAGGTCGCCGGACCTAGTCCGGTCTCCGTAGCAACCCGACTTGTCCGCCGCCCTCCGAGGGCGGCTTTTTTTTGGAGCGAGGCGACGAGCGAGCGCCGCAGGTGGCTCGCTCTCTCCGCGAGAAAAACCGCGGTTCGTGTCCCGGCACGTTCTGCTGACCGGTTTCGAGCCGTTCGGATCCCACACCGTCAACCCGAGCGAGCTGCTGGTACGCAGCCTCGAGGGCCGGGTCGTCGCCGGCCTGGTCGTCGCCGTGCGCGTGCTGCCGGTCGAGACGCGCACGCTGCGCGGCCGCCTCGAGTCGGCGATCGCCGAGACCGCGCCCGAGTTCGCGATCGGTACCGGCTACGCGCCGGGCCTCACGGCTCTCGCCTTCGAGCGCGTCGCGCTCAACCTCGCCGACTTCCGCGAGGCGGACGTCGCGGGGGTGGTCCGCCGCAACGAGCCGCTCGAAGCCGGCGGTCCCGACGCGCGGTTCGCCACGCTCCCCGGCGAGATCGTCGTCGATGCGTGGAGCGCGATCGGCATCCCGGGCTACGTCTCGAACAGCGCCGGGACCTACCTCTGCAATCAATGGCTCTACGATGCGCTGGCGCTCGCCGCGACGCCGGCCGGCTTCGTGCACGTTCCGGCGCTGCCGGCGCAGGCCACCGAGCTCGGCCCGGAGCGCACGCCTTCGATGACCCTCGAGCTGATGCGCAAAGGTCTGGAGACGGCGATCGAGGCCGTCGCGCTCTGGCGGACGAATGCGATGCCGCCGCCGCGGCGCGCGCTCGAAAAGATGTGGATCCCCCCGACGCGGACGACGAGAAGTTGAACGAAAACACCGAGCGCGACCCGCGCCTGTTCGCCATCCCCGACACGCACGGGCACGCGAAAGGCGAGCACAAGTCCTTCGCCGAGGAACGCCCGCTGCCGCTGACGGCGCGGATGCTGTTCCTGTGGTTCTATCACGCCTGTCGCCGCGGCTATCCGCGCTTCTTGATGGTCGCCGACCACATGAACTACCTCACCTTCGAGGACCCGGCGGCGGTGAATCTCGTGCGGCGCGCGCTCAAGCTCGCGCAGGCCGGCGACCTCTACGGCGCGGCGGAGACCGCGAGCGTCGAAGTGCCGCACGCCGCGGTCGTCAGCGAAGGACTGCGCCGCGGGATGCGCTATTCGATCGGCGCCGAGGTCGACAACGATCCGCGCTCGCGGCCCGACGCGCAGAACATCGTCGATGCGATGCGTCCCGACGCGATCATCCGTTCGGTGCACTTCCTCACCGTCACGCATCCGGCGCACGGCGACAACTGGCACTGGCCGTTCGACAATCCCGAGTTCAAGGAGATGTTCGAGGTCGTCGGCGTCGAGCAGACGTGGGAGCTGTACCTGACGACGCTGATCGACGCGATCGAACGGCTCCCCGGGCACATTGTGGGCCACTTCTTCGTCCCGGCCGTCTTCGGCCACTGGCCCGACGACGCGAAGCTCGATGAGTACGAGAATCGCATGCTCGGCGCGGCCGCGGCGCGCAACATGGCCGTCGAGTTCAATACGCGCTTCCTCTATCGCGACCACAGCGACGAAGAGAAAGCGCGCTACCTCGAAGCCAACAAACGCCTGCTGCGCAAAGCGCGCGATCGTGGGATCGGGATCGCGGTCGGTTCCGACGCGCATTCCCCGCGCGACCAGGGCGGCGCGTTCGAGACGGTGCTCGCCGTCCTCGACGAGCTCGAGATCAACGAGATCGTCTTCCCGCTCGCCGGGTCGCTGCGCCGCGTCGCGCTGCGCGTCGTGCGCGAGCCCGAGCCCGAGCCCGTCGTCCCCGAGCGCTCGGCGGCCGACGACGCCGCCGCGAGCGACGTCGCGGCGCCCGCCGCGAAGCCGGTTCGCAAGGCGCGGCCGCGGCCGAAGGCGACGCGTCCGGCCGAGAGCTCGCCCGAACGCCGGACCGAACGCCCGGAGATCTCGTCGGCCCCCACCGAACCCCCGCCGGCCGAAACGAAACGCTCCGCCGAGCCCGCCGAACCGGTCACGGCGACCGAGGCCGCCCGACCCGAGCCGTCGCGCGACGCCGCAGCCGACGCCGCGCCGGTCCCCGCTGCCACGAAGGCACCCGCACCCAAGCCTGCGGCGAAAAAGGTCGACGTCGCCGCGAAGCCGGAGGCGGGCCAACCTCCGGTCAAGCCGGTCGCCGCGAAGCCGGTCGCCGCGAAGCCGGCCGCCGCGAAGCCGGTCGCTGCGAAGCCGGTCGCTGCGAAGCAAGGCGCTGCGAAGCCGGTCGCCGCGGTCGCCCCGAAGCCGTCGGCCGCAAAACCGGTCGCTGCCCCGACGAAAACCCTCGCCGCGAAACCGACGGTCGCGAAGCCGGCTGCCGGAAAGCCCGTCGCGGCAAAGACCGAGTCGAGGCCGACGGCCAAGCCCGCCGTGGCGAAGGGCGCGACGGCGAAAGCGCCGGGGCGTCCGGCGGCGCGTCCCGGGAAGGCCGCCGCGGCGAAAGCCGCCGGCAAGCCGGTCGCGTCGAAGAAAGCTGCGCCGGTGAAGGCGACGGCGAAGAAGGCGCCGGCGAAGGCCGCCTCGGCGCGAAAGCCCGCGCCGAAGAAGGCCGTCCCGGCCAAGAAATCGCCGCCGCGCTCCGCCGCGACGAAGAAGGCCGCTCCGGCGAAGAAAGGCCCAGCCAAGAAGGCGACGGCCGCGAAAAAGACGACGCCCGCCCGCAGCGCTCCGGCGCGCAAGACGAGTGCCGTCAAGAAGACCACCAAGAAAACGGCGACGAAGCGCCGCTAGGAGGGAACCCCGGTTTGCGTATTGTCGTGTTCGGCGCGCTCGCGTGCGCGCTGGTCGTGAGCGCGTGCACGAAGGTCGGAGATCAGTCGACCGCGTCGAGCACCGCTCAAGCCGCCGGAACGATTCCCGGCGAGCTGCGCATTGCGATCCAGCGCGAGCCCAACACGCTGAACCCGATCCTCTCCGCGTTCACGACCGAAGGGCTGTTGAACCGGCTGAGTTTCGACACGCTGCTCAGCGTCGACGGGAGCGGGAAACACGTCGTCCCGATCCTGGCGACCGACGTTCCCACTCCCGAGAACGGCGGCATCAGCCGTGACGGGCTGACGATCACCTATCATCTGCACGCCGGCGTCAAGTGGCAAGACGGCTTCCCGTTCACCAGCAAGGACGTGAAGTTCTCTTGGCAAGCGGTGATGAACGACAACAACAACGTCAACGAGCGCGTCGGCTACGAAGACGTCGCGAGCGTCGACACGCCCAACGACACGACCGTCGTCTTCCACCTCAAGCACGAGTTCGCCCCGTTCATCAATACGGTCTTCGCGGAGTCCGACAACCCGATCTGCATCATCCCGCAGCACCTGCTGGGGAAGTACAAGAACATCAACCAGGTACCGTTCAACCAGGCGCCGGTCGGGACGGGACCGTTCAAGGTCGCGCAATGGGTGCGCGGCGACCACATCACGCTGGTCGCGAACGACAACTATTTCCGCGGCAAGCCGAAGCTGCGCCGCATCCTCGTGCGCGAGATCCCCGACGAGAACACCTCGCTGAACGCGCTGCGTGCGCACGACATCGATTGGATCTTCGAAGCATCGCCGGAGCTCTACAAGCAGCTCAAGGACATGGCGGGGATCAAGGTGCTGCTCGTGCAGCAGCCGCAGACGTTGCCGCTCGGGATGAACCTTTCACGTCCGGTGCTGTCCGATCTGCGCGTCCGGCGCGCGATCGCCTACGCGGTCGACAAGCAAGCTCTCGTCGACAAGAACACGGGCGGGAGCGCCGTCGTCGCCTGGTCGGATCAGCCGCCGTACGCGTGGGCCTACGAGCCGAACGTGATGAAGTATCCGCCCGACCTCGCGCGCGCGAAAGCGCTGCTCGCGCAGGCGGGTTGGACGCCCGGGCCGGGCGGGATCGTGCACAAGGACGGAAAGCCGCTGACCCTGCAGATCTCCTACAACGTCGAGAACGCGACGCGGCGCGCCGTCGCCGTGCAGGTCCAGTCGATGCTCGCCGCGATCGGGATCGACGCCCAGATCAAGGCGTATCCGGCGAACCTCTTCTTCGGCACGTACGGCCAGGGCGGCGTCATGACGGGCGGCAAGTTCGATCTTGCCGTGTTCGGCTGGATCGCCGGCTACGATCCCGACGACCACTCGCTGTTCGAGTGCGACGACATCCCGCGCCCGTCCCATCCGGACGGCGTCAACTACTTCCGCTACTGCACCCCGGAGATGGACGCGGCGCAGCGCGCGGCGCTCGGCACCTACGACCAAGCCGCGCGGAAGAAGGCCTACTCGCGGATTCAGCAACTCATCGCGAACGATCTGCCGGTGGACGAGATCTGGTTCCCGCGGATGGCCCAGCCGATCAATCCCGACTTCAAGGGCTTCGACCCGAACCCGGTCAACGAAGCCTGGGACGCGTACCAATGGGAGATCTGACCGGAGAAGGGAGCAGTCCGTGTTCGACGAGCCGGTAAGCCCGATCGCGCGCATCCCCGAGTTGCGCTGGCTCAAGAACGTCATCATGGAGAAGGCGCTCACCCGCGGCGACTACCTGCTCTCGGGCGGCGCGCGCAGCGACTACTACATCGACAAGTTCAAGCTGTTCTCCGACCCGCAGATTCTGCGCCGGATCGCGCGGCTCTTCGTCCCGGTCGTCTCCGAGATCAACCCCGACGTGATCGGCGGGACCGAGCTCGGCGGGGTGATCATCGCGACCGCCGTCTCGCAGATGACCGGCCTGCCGATGATCGTCGTGCGCAAGCAGCCGAAGCAGTACGGGGCCTTCCCCGAAGAGTACGTCGAGGGTCCGATCGGGCGCGGCGATCACGTCCTGCTGCTCGAGGACGTCGTCACCAGCGGGCGCGAGCTGCTCGCCGCGAAGGCGCGGCTCGAAGAGCTGAACCAGAAAGTCACGCCCTACGCCGTGGTCTCGCGCGGCCTCGCGCCCGTCGGCTCGCTGATCCAGTTCTCGCTCCCCCGCGGCGAGGTACGCTCGGAAAATTAGAGGGGAATCGTGAGGTGGTCGTCGGCGACGATGATCTCGCCGGCGTAGAGCTCGCGCGCCGCCGCGTCGAGATCGTCCGAGGTCGAGGTTTCGCCGTAGTGCGTGAGCACGAGGCGCCGCACGCCGGCGTCGCGCGCCATCGCTCCGGCGTCGGCCGCCGACGAATGCCCGCGCATCGCGGGCTCGGTCTCGCCGTGGCGGAGCGTCGCTTCGCACACGAACACGTCGCAGTCGCGCGCGAGCGCGGAGACGCGCGCGTCGGGCGCGGTATCGGCGGAGTAGGTGACGCCGGCACCGTCGCAGTCCCAGCGCATCGCGAACGCGTCGATGTAGTGCGTCGTCGGCGCGAAGCGCAGCGTCCCGGCGCCGATCGGCAGCACCGCCGACGGGTCGTACTCGTGCAGCGCGAACACGTCGTTCAAGAAGCTCCCGCCCTCGCTGGCGAACGCCGCGCACAGCGACTCGAGCATCGGCACGCCGCCGGGCGGCAAGTACACCGGCAGCTTCGCGGCGCGGCGCAGGGTCCCGTAGCGCAGCGCGTAGCGCAGCGGGATCAGATCGATGAAATGGTCGGCGTGCATGTGGCTGATCACGACCGCCGCGATCCGGTCGTAATCGGCGTGGCGCCGCAGGTTCGCCAGCGCCCCCGTCCCCAGGTCGAGCACGATCGGCGTTTCGCCGTCGTCGACCAGGTAGGAGCTGCAGGCACGTTCGGGACGCGGGATCGACGAGCTCGATCCCGCGATGACGAGGCGCGGCACGCTCAGAGCGATCGGACCGCCTCGAGCACGGCGTTCGCGTGTCCCTCGACCGAGACGCGCGGCCACACGTTGGCGATCGTTCCGTCGGGACCGGCGAGAAACGTCGAGCGCTGGATCCCGACGCTCTTCTTGCCGTACATGGTCTTCTCGACGATCACCCCGAACGCATCGCAGATCGCCGACGAGGTATCGGCGAGCAGCGGAAAGTTCAGCGCGTATTTTTCGGCGAAATTCTTCTGCGCCTCGACCGTGTCGCGGCTGACCCCGACGAGGTCGGCACCGGCGGCGTTCAGCGCGCCCTTCTCGTCGCGAAACGCCTGCGACTCGACGGTGCAGCCCGGCGTGTCGGCGCGCGGATAGAAATACACGACCAGCTTCCGCCCGGCGAAGCCGCGCAACCGGACGGCGTTCCCGTCCTGATCGTCGGCGCCCACGTCCGGCACCTTGTCACCCGCCTCGAGCAATGGTCCTCCTCGGTTCTCTGCGAAGATTCTCACGATGTCATCGACGCCCGCGCGCACGGCGCATCCGCTTGCCGAACGGCTGATCGCGCTCGCGCGCGAGCGTCCGCTCGACGGACCCGTGATCGAGATAGGGCTCGGTTCGGGGCGCAACACCCGGGCCCTGGTCGAGGCCGGGCTTCCGCTGGTCGGCGTCCCCGACGACGTCCCCTACACGCAGCTCCCCGGCCCGCGCGACGGTTACGGCGCCGCGCTCTCCACCCACGCCTACCTGCACGGCGTCTCCTCGAAGCTGCGCGCGGGGATCTCCGAGCTGCGGCGCGTGCTGCGGGTGGGCGCACCGGCGTTCCTCACGCTGGGCTCGATCGGGGATGCGCGCTATGGGCTTGGCATACCGCTCGACGAGCGCAGCTTCGCGCCGGGCGAGGGGGACGAAGCGGGGATTCCGCACGCCTTCTTCGACCGCGACGGCGTGACGGAGCTGCTGTTCGGCTTCGAGATCGACGCGCTCGAGGAGGTCGAGGTCGACGCCATCGTCGGCCGCTGGGCTCATGCGGACGGCGAGGCCGGCAAGGTGCACTGGTTCGTCCAGGCGCACCGCGCGCGCTGACGAACGAGCGACCGATGCTTCGCCGGATGCTGCGCTTCGCAACCGCCGCCCTCGCCGCTCTGATGGTGCTCGCCGGGGTCAGCGCCCAGAGCCCGCGGCCCGCGCCGGCGACCGAGCACTGGCTGCTGGTCAGCGACGTCCACTTCGATCCGTTCGCCGACGCGGCGATCGTCGACCGTCTCGCCGCGGCGCCGCCGAGCGGCTGGGCCGCGATCTTCGCCGCGGCGCACGACCCGCTCGACGGCCTCGGCACCGACACGAACGACACGCTGCTCGAGTCCTCGCTCGCCGAGATGCACGCGACGACGCCCGATCCCGCCGTCGTGCTGATCGACGGCGATTTCCTCGCGCACCAGTTCCGCACGCTGTTCGACCGCACCGCGCACGTGCACGACGACGGCGCGTACCGCGCCTTCATCGACAAGACGATCGCCTTCCTCGCGCTACGCTTCGGCACCGTCTTTCCGCACGCCGCGATCCTGCCCTCGATCGGGAACAACGACTCGTACTGCGGCGACTACATGAGCACGCCGAACAGCCCGTTCCTCGCGCACATGGCGGCCGCGTGGGGTCCGCTGATCGCGCGCGGAACGCAGGCGCCCGATTTCGCCGCGACGTTCTCGTCCGCCGGACACTACGTCGCGACGGTGAACGGTACGCCGATCCGCATCGTCGTCCCGAACAGCGTCGTCTGGTCGGCGAGCTACACGAACTCCTGCGGCGATCCGAAAGCGAGCCCGATGCAGGACGAGCTGACGTGGTTCGCGAGCGCGCTGCATGCGGACCGCCGCGGCGAGCGCACGTGGGTGCTGACCCACATCCCTCCGGGGATCGACGTCTACTCCTCGCTCGGCTCGCACGCACCGGTGCTGACCTACTCGGCCGCCCCCGCCGTACAGATTCCGGCGCTCGTCGACGGCGCCGACACCTTCGTGACGACGTTCATCGCCGGCCACCTGCACACGAACGGTTTTCGGATCGTCTCCGGCGGCGGAGCGTCCGACGCCGTCCCCGTGCTCACCGTTCCGTCGATCAGCCCGATCTTCGCGAACGATCCGTCATACTTCGACGCGACGGTTTCGACCGCGACCGGAACGATCGCCGACTACACGGCGTACGCGCTGGGCGGCCTCCTGCCGCACGGGATGCTCGCCTCGGGCGGGGGCCCGGCCTGGAGCACCGAGTACAGCTTCTCCGGCGCGTACGGTGAGACGGACGGCGTGACCGCGGCCTCCCTCGGCGACCTGCAGGGGAAGCTCGCGACCGATGCGGCGGTTCGCGCGAAGTTCGAGACCTGGTTCGTCTCCGGCAGCCCGGTGCACGGGATGACCGAGAGCAACTGGCGCGCTTACTGGTGCTCGGACGCGCGCCTCACCGCGAGCGACTGGGCGTCCTGCGCTGCGATCGGGGCGCGCTGATTCAGTAGCGCGCCATCCCCGGTTCGATCGTCGTCGCCCAGGCGTCGATCCCGCCGGCGAGGTTCGCGGCGTTCGTGAACCCGCGCTCTTCGAGGAACCGCGTCGCGCGCGCGCTCCGTCCGCCGGCGTGACACATCACGACCAGCGGCTTGTCGTGCGGCAGCTCTTCGAGACGGTCGGGGATCTCGGCCATCGGGATCCAGGTCGCCCACGGGATCGCGGCGGTGGCGAGCTCGTCCGCTTCGCGGACGTCCAGCAGGACGAGGTCTTCTCCCGCGTCGTGACGACGCTTGAGCTCTTCGACGCCGATCTCGTTCATGTGCGCTCCACGGGGCGGGTGGCGATCAGGTCCTGCGTCGGGCTCGACGCGCTGGCGTAGAGCCGTTTCGGCATCCGGCCGGCGAGGAACGCGTCGCGCCCGGCTTCGACGGCGAGCTTCATCGCGCGCGCCATGCGCACCGGGTCGTGCGCCGCCGCGATCCCCGTGTTCATCAGCAGCGCGTCGACGCCGAGCTCCATCGCGATCGCGGCGTCCGAGGCCGTGCCGACGCCGGCGTCGACGATCACCGGGATCCGCGCGCGCTCCTTGATCAGCTTGATCGAGTACGGATTGCAGACGCCCAGACCGCTGCCGATCGGCGCGGCGAGCGGCATCACGGCCGCGCAGCCGATCTCTTCGAGCCGTTTGCACGCCACCGGGTCGTCGACGATGTAGGGCAGCACGGTGAAGCCGTCACGCACCAGCTCTTCGGCGGCCGCGATCGTCTCGCGGGTGTCCGGATAGAGCGTCTCGGGATCGCCGATCACTTCGACCTTGATGAGGTCGGTGCCGAGCGCTTCGCGCGCGAGCTTCGCGGTGAGCACCGCGTCCTTCGCGGTGTAGCAGCCGGCCGTGTTCGGCAGCACGTGCACCCGCGAGCGGTCGATGTAGTCGACCAGGGTCTTCCCGCTGCGCTCGTCGAGGTGCATGCGGCGGATCGCGACGGTCACGACCTCGGCGCCGCTGGCAGCGTGCGCCTGCTGCATGATCTCGAGCGACGGGTATTTGCCTGTCCCCACGAACAGCCGCGAGCCGAACGTGTAGGTTCCGATCTGAAGCGTGTCGGCCGACATGATCTCCGGTTATCCCCCCGCGACCGCCACGATGATCTCGAGGCGGTCGCCGTCGTGCAAGGCGGTCTGCGCGTGGCGTGCGCGCGGGACGACGTCGTCGTTCAGCGCGACGGCGCTCCCGTCGCGGCGGACGTCGAGCGTGCCGAGCAGCGCGTCGACCGTCATCCCGTCCACGATCTCGCGGACCTCGCCGTTGACGGCGATCGTGACGCGCGCCACACCTTCGGTCGTGATCCTCACCGCCCGGTGTTCGCGGCCGGCGCTTCGGGCTCCCCGACCGGCGTGGATTCGGGCGCCGAGCGTCCGGGCGCGAACGGCGCGAGGCCGTCGTCGCTTCCCTCGCAGATCAACGCGGCGATCGCGCGCGCGGTGACGGGCGTCAGCAGGATCCCGTTGCGATAGTGGCCGCTCGCCACGACGTAGCCCTCGAGCGCCGTCGCACCGATGTACGGCCGGCCGTCGTGCGAGCCCGGACGCAGCCCCGCCCACGTCTCGACCACCGAGAACCCGGCGAGCGCCGGCGCGACGGCGAGCGCCGCGTCGAGCAGATCGTGCAGCCCGGCGGCCGTCACGCGCGCATCGAAGCCGCGGCTCTCGACGGTCGCCCCGACCAGCAGCCGGCCGCCTTCGCGCGGGACCAGGTAACGATGACCGAGCCACACGAGCGAGTGCATCGCACCGCGCGGCACGGCGAGCGCGAGCATCTCGCCGGCGACCGGCTCGACCGGGACGCGCGCGCGCTCCGGGACGCCGGCGAGCGCGCCCGCCCAGGCGCCCGCCGCGTTGACGACGGTCGCCGCCGGCGTGAAGCCGAGCGCCGTGCGCAGCCCGCGCACGCGACGCACGTCGGCTTCGAGCGCGACCTCCTCGACGCGCTCGAACCGCACGCCAAGCACCTCGCACGCGGCGACCAGCGCGCGCCCGAGCCGGCGGTTGTCGACCTGCGCTTCGTTCGCCACGAACAGCGCGCCGGCGCAGTCGCGGGCGAGCAGCGGCTCGCGCGCGAGCGCCGCGCTGCGATCGAGCATCGCGACCGCACCGCCGTTCGCCCGAAACGTCGGCGCGTGCGCGGCGAGCTCGGCGAGTCGCGCGTCGTCGAGCGCGACGTGCAGGGTTCCGTCCTCGCGGAAGCGCGCATCGACGCCCGTCCGTTCGCGCAGTTCCTCGACGAATGCCGGATAGATCCCGAGCGCGTCCCGGCACAGCGCGAGCATCGCCGCATCGGGCATCTCCTCGCTGAACGGCGCCAGCATCCCCGCGCCGGCCCACGAGGCCGCGCGCGCCGGCTCCGCCCGGTCGAAGACGGTCACCTCGGCGCCGCGTTTCGCCAGCTCGTACGCGACGCCGCACCCGATCAGTCCCGCCCCGACGACCGCAACGTCGGTCACCCTCGATGCCATCGGCACCCCACGACCATGCGATTCGACGAAGCGGTTTCGATCGCTCGCGACGCGCTGCCGAGGTGCCGTAGGGACCCCGGCCGAAGCGAAGCCCCCGTGCGTTTCGGGTGGAGAGCGTGCGCCGCCGCGTGGATCCTCGCGATCGCGCCGGCACAAGCGGCGGCGCGCGGCGAGATCTCGGTACGACTTCCCGAATTGCGCGAGCCCGTCCCCGCCGCGGCGCGCGTCGTCCGCCGCCCCGTGTGGACGCGCGTCGCACAGGAGCCGCCGAGTGAAACGGGACTTGGGAACTCCGGAAGTCTGCTTGCGGACGGCATGGGTGCGGTCGCCTTCGCTTCGGGCGGCCGGGTGTGCGCGTTCGCGGAGGACGACGGGCGGCAGCTATGGTGCGCTGGACGCGGAACGTCCCCCGTCTATTCCAACGGCGAGATCGCATTCGCCGCCACGAGCGGCGCCGCGGTCGGCATCGGCCTGCGTTCCGGCCGAACGCTGTGGCGTCGTCCGGATGCGCACGTCATCTCGTCGGTTCCCGGCGGCTTCTTCGCGGTCCGCGGTGAATCGGGAACCGACGCGAGTACCGTCTTCGAGCTCTCGCCCGGCGGCACGACCGTGTGGTCGACCCGTCTTCGCGGTTTCCAAGCGCCGCCGACCATCGCTGCACCGTACGCATTCGTTCGGACCATCTCTTCCGGCGCGACGCTGTCGGCGTCCGAACATCTGGTTCGGCTCGGCGCGGCCGGCGGGCTCGTCGCGACGGTCGATTTCGCATGGGGCGTCGTCGACGTCACGCCGCCGACAGCGGTGCTCGTCGGCTCACGAAACGAAGAGGTCGAAGATCACTTCTTGACGTTCGACATCTGGATCGCCGACCTGCGGAGCGGCGCCGTACGCGCCCGGTATCACTACGAGCCCGACCACGACGAGAACTCTGCTGCGCTCAGTCGTCTCATCCCGCCCGGAGATACCAACGACGGAAAGATTGCAGTAGACGCCGGGATGCTGTACATGGCGATCGGCCCGGAGCTGTACCGCTATCGCCTCGCGCCTGCTTCGGGGCAGCGGCCGCTTCGCATCTCGAGCTCGGGGCGGTTCGTCGGTGGGCCGTACCGCGGCGCGCTGTATGTCGCCCGCCGCGACGGCGTCTGGGCACTGCGTCCCGGCGCCGCCGCGGTGCGCGCGCAGCTCGTCGCGCCATCCGCCGCCGCGATGACGGCATTCACAATCGCGAACGACATCGCGTACGCCGCATTCGAAGACGGGCATATTCGCGGCGTCGATACGCGCACTGGACAAACGCTTCTCGATGCCCGCACGTGCCCCGGGCCGAGCATCGGCGTCGGACGCACGCGCATTTTCGTCGCATGCAGCCTCGAGCGCGGCTGGCGCATCGATGCCTTCCCCGTTCGAAAGGCGTCGTAGCGGAGCTCACATTCCCGTGTAGACGGGGCCTTCTCCGCCTTGGGGCGGGACCCAGGTGATGATCTGGTACGGGTCCATGATGTCGCAGGTCTTGCAGTGGACGCAGTTCGAGAAGTTGATCTGGAGGCGGCCTTCGGCCGGGGCGGCGCCGGTTTTCGTGAACTGCGGCTCGTAGACTTTCGCCGGACAGAAGTACTGGCACGGGTTGCCGTACTCGACCGTGCAGCGGTCGGCGCAGATGTTCGTATCGCTGACGTGCAGGTGCGGCGGCTGATCCTCGTCGTGCATCGTGCCGGACTTGAAGACGTCGGTCAGCTTGTCGAACGTCAGCTTGCCGTCGGGGACCACGCGCTTCGTGCGCTGCACCGGCTCGATCTCGCCCAGCTTCTTCATTCGCGCGTAGCCGTGTTCGCCGGCGAGCTTGTCACGCAAGCCGAAGCCGCGTCCGCCGCTCATCATCCCGAGCTGCGCGTTGATCAGGCCGCCCCATATCCCCGAGCTGAAGCCTTGGTGGAAGTTGCGCGCCGCGTGCAGCTCGTGGAACGCCCACGAGTTGCGGAAGCCGTCCTCGAACGCTTTCAGCTTGCCGGCGGAAGTGTCGTCGGCTTGCAGCGCGGCGAAGATCGCGTCGGCGGCGAGCATCCCCGACTTCATCGCGAGATGGATTCCCTTCAGCCGCAGGCCGTTGAGGAAGCCGGCCGAGTCCCCGATGATGCACAAGCCGTCGGCGTAGAAGCGCGGCATCGCGTGGAGGCCGCCCTCCGGGATCGCCTTCGCGCCGTAGCGGATCATCTCGCCGCCTTCGAGCAGCGGGCGGATCGCGGGATGGAGCTTGTAGCGCTGGAAGTTGTCGTGCGGGTCGGTCGTCGGATCGGCGTAGTCGAGCCCGGTGACGAGCCCGATGTCGATGATGTCGTCGTTCATCGCGTAAATCCAGCCGCCGCCGAACGTGCTCCACAGCGGCGCGCCGAGCGTGTGGATCACCGAGCCCGCGGCGAGGCGGCCGGGGACTCTCCAGAGCTCCTTGATCCCGACGGCGTAGACTTGCGGATCGCGTGCGGCGTCCAGGCGCAGGCGCTGGATCGCGGCCTTGCTCAACGTCCCACGCGGGCCTTCGCCGAGGACGACGACCTTCGCCATGAGGTCGGGCCCAGGCTCGTAGTTCGACTTGTGCGTGCCGTCGTGCGCGACGCCTTTGTCGCCGATCCGCACGCCGACGACACGCTCGCCGTCCCACAGCAGCTCTTGTCCCGGAAACGCCGGAAAGACGTCGGCGCCGGCCTCTTCCGCCTTTCCGGCGAGCCACTTCGTGAGGTTCGAGAGCGAGCCGACGAACTTGCCGTGGTTGTTCAGCACCGGCGGGGTGAACGGCGCTTTGATCTTGCCGCCGTTGGTGAGGAACCACAGCGCATCGCTGCTGACCGGCGCGTCGAGACCTTCGGTGATGTCCTCGTCGGGGAAGAGCTCGCGCAGGGCCTTCGGGTCGACGACGGCGCCGGAGAAGCCGTGGTTGCCGATCTCGCCGCCCTTCTCGATCACCATGACCGCGATCTCGGCGCCGGCCTCGGCGGCGAGCCGCCGCAGCCGGATCGCTCCGGCCAGCGAGGCCGGCCCGCCCCCGACGAACAGGACATCGACCTCGAGGGAATCGCGCTCAGCCATGACCCGCCCGGATTCGCGCACCGGGCGGCGAGTCCCTGACCCCGCCGAGCGCCCGAAGCGCCGTCGTGGCGCGGCGCCGCGCCGGCCGGAGCTTCAGCCGGAAAGCCGCGCGAGCGCGGCGGTCGCGGCGATGCGGTGCACGGCGATCCGGTCGTTCCATGCACGCGGTCGCGGCGACTCGATCGTGAGCGCGGCAGGCGTCCCGCGATACATCAGCGCGAGCGAGCCCGGGAGCCCGTCGAAGAGCCGGAGCTCCGCCTCGTAGTCGACGAGGACGATCCCGGGGTCGAGCCGGTACACGTCGCGGTCGGCGCCGAACGGAACGCCGAGATCGAAGCCTTCGCCGAACTGCTGCACGGGGAGCCCCGCATCGTCGAGCGCCGCCACGACCGCGCCGGAGAAGTACGGAGCGAACCCCGGCCGAAGCGGCTCGTAGACGTAGGCGCCGTCGGCTTCGTAGTCTTCGTGGAGATCGAGCGCGAACGCGAAGCGCCGGTCGCGATTCGCCGTCAGCACCGCACGCGCTTCGGGCGTGCGACCGCCGCGCGAAAAGCTGCGGTTGACGTCGTCGCCTTCGGCGTTCGCGCGCGTCCCGGCGATGTAGCCGCTCGGATTCACGCACGGCCAGATCCGATAGGCGTAGCGCGCGTCGAGCAAACCGTCGCGGACCAGCGAGAGCAGCGCCCACGGCCCGGCGGGCTCGTCGCCGTGGACGCCGGCCGAGATGGAGATCGTCGTCAGCGTCGCGTCGCCGAGCTCGGCGGCGAGCAGCGTGCGCGGCGCGCCGACGCAGGCGATCTCGCGGACGCGCACGCCGAGCGGACGCAGCGCGCGCCACGCCGCCGCGAGCTCCTCGTAGCTCGGAGCGTCCTCGCTCACACCATCGAACGGCCGGCGATCGAGGCGTCGAGCAGCTCGACCGGATGCGCGGCGCGCAGCGTCACGCCGCGCTCGCGGAGGATCGACTGCATCTGCAGCGTGCAGCCGGGGTTCGCGCTCGCGACGAGGTCCGGCGCGACGCGCTGGACGTTCTCGACCTTGCGAACGCCGATCTCGTGCGCCGACTCCGGCTGAAACAGATTGTAGGTTCCGGCGCTGCCGCAGCACTGCTCGCCGTCAGGGATTTCGAGCAGCTCGAGCGCCGGGATCCCGCGCAGCAACGCCCGCGGCTGCGCACGGACGCGCTGCGCGTGCGCGAGATGGCAGGCGTCGTGATATGCCACGCGCAGCGCGAGCGGCCGGCGCGGCGCGCGCGGCGTCAGCGTCGCGAGATACTCCGTGACGTCACGAACCTTTTCGGCGAAGCTGACCGCGCGGTCGCGCCACGCCGGCTCGGCGGCGAACAGCTCGCCGTACTCCTTCAGCGACGAGCCGCAGCCCGCCGCGTTGACGAGGATCGCGTCGACCGGCTCGCGCTCGAAGCGCGCGATCAGCGCGCGCGCGAAACGCTTCGCTTCGTCGAGCCGCCCGCCGTGCAGCGAAAGCGCCCCGCAGCAGCCTTGATCGCGCGGAACGAGGACCTCGCAGCCTTCGGCGCTCAGCACGCGAATCGTCGCCTCGTTGACGTTTGGAAAGAACGCCCGCTGCACGCAGCCGGCGACCAGGGCCACGCGCGCGCGCCGCGCGCCGCGCGCGGGAGTGCGCGCGGGCAGCCTGCGAAACGCGTCGCGCCACGAAACCGGCGGCGCCATCGTGGCGAGCTGCCGCACCCGCGGCGGGAGCAGCTTGCCGAGCGGCCCGGCGGCGAGGCGCGTCAGGCCGAGCTTGGTCGCCAGCCAAAGCCCCGGGATCATCGCGCGCAGCCGCGCCGGATACGGAAACAGCGCGAACACGAAGGCGCGAAACGCGCGATCGTCGGGCGCACGCTCCGTCCGGGTCTCGATCTCCGCCCGCGTCGCCTCGATGAGCAGATCGTACCGCACGCCGGACGGGCACGCCGTCACGCAGCCCATGCAGCCCAGACACGCGTCGATGTGCGAGACGACCGCCGCGTCGAGCGGAATCGCCCCTTCGTGCACCCCGCGCATCAGATCGATCCTCCCGCGGGGCGAGTCCATCTCCTCGCCCCACGACACATACGTCGGGCACGCGGGCAGACAGAATCCGCAGTGCACGCAGTCCGACAACAACGAGCTCATCGGGCGAGGCCCCGTTTCGTTGGGAACACCAGTTTGCTGACTGCCTGCGGCGCCGGACATCGTGGGATGATCTTGGCGTGCGCCCGCACGCGTCCCCGCCAGCCGGAAACGTGCGAACGCTAGCACGCTTACCGACCCTCTTAATTGCCGTCCGCGTGATCGTCGGGCAGGCCCGCGATGGGTACGTTACTGTACCGACCCGAAAAAGCGCCCCGCGTTACGCTCTTCCCCACGATGAAATATCTCGTCTTGTGCCCATGCCGGCACAGCATGGATCGGCACGACGAGCGCGGGTGCGACGGCGATGGCGCTTCATGCTTCTGCCGCCGCGACGAATTCGGGGCGCTGGATGCAGCAATCGACCAAGCGAGGTCGTATCCGTGGGGGTGCAACTGGGCGTCCACCCAGCCGCTCGTTCACGATGCGAGCGACCTCTACTAGCCGAGCCTTGGCCGCAAGAGAACAGCCCTCGTTCGAGCGAGACGCGCTCGAGCGCGCCCTCGGGCCGGGCCGCCTTTTCTACAACGACCGAAAGAACCAAAGCATCATCGCCCACATCGTCTTCAAGTGCGGCTGCATGGCGCGCGAATCGAAAGCAGGCCGCTTCGCGCTCTTCATCGCGTGCCCGCAGCACGACGTCCCGAACGAGCCGAGCTATTGAAGGCAGGACCGGGATCATCAATTTTCGTGGAACGCGGGCTCGGACGTATCGATGGCGTGACCGTCTCGGAACGGGCGCCGATTTCGTTTCCGAAACATCGGAGGCGTCGCCGTCGGAGACCAGCGCTTCGTAGCTTCGCGTCGCTTTCGGGCGGCCGGGTGCAGGGTGTCGGCGGGGCGCGTTTCGAGGACGGCTTCACGCAGGGCGCGCGCGCGCTCCCGGCAGCACGAGGATGCCGGCGCCGAGCGCGGCGAGCAGGCCGCACCAGGTCGGGACCTTCACCAACAGCTCGAAGGGCTGGACCCGGGCGACTTGGTCGACGACGTTGCGGTATTCGACCGAGATCGGGGTGCCCGCAGGGTAGCGCGGGACGACCGGGACCGTCTCGGCGGGCGGCAGGTGGTTCTCGCTCCACAGCATGAGGAGCCAGCACACGGCGACCGTGGCGAGGACGATGCGTAGCTTGCCGCGCGTCACGTGCCACGTCGCGAGCCCGACCCAGAGAAGTGAGATCACGAGCAGTTGCTTCGTCTGCGCGGGAAACGGCCACGGCACGGCGAGCAGGACGAAGCCCGCGCTTGCGAACGCGGCGGCGAGACGGTTCGGTGCGACGCGCACGAACAGCAGCACCGCCGGGACGGCGAGCGCCACCTGCGTGAGGTGCATGTACGTCCCGCCGATCGTGGCGAACGCCGCCGGTATGAAGGCGATCGCCGCGCGCTCACCGAGCGCAACGCATGCACGCGCGACGAGGACCGAGACGATCAGCAGAAGCAGCGTCGATGCGGTGCCGATGGCGAGCGCGACTCGGTCGGAAGCGCCGAGCAGCGTCGCGACGTACGAAAGGCTATACTGTTCGATCCCGTGGAGGCTCGCATACGCTTGTCCCGGGAGATACTGCGTGGCGTAAGCGATCTGCTCGCGCAGGCTGCTGAACGCGACCGCCGCGACCGCCAGCCCGGCGCAGCAGAGTACGAGCGTCGCGCGGGCGCGCGGGACGAGCGCGGCGACCGCGACGACCACGAACGCGCCGATGTGCGGCTCGAACAGCGCGGTTGCCGCGAAGACGCCGGCCCAGCGGTCGTGACCGCGCGCGAGCGCCCAGCCGCTCGCCGCGACCGCCAGGAGCTCGAACGTCCCGAGCTGCCCGAGCGGCACCGAGGGAAAGCCGACCGAGAGTGCGAGGCCCGTCAGAACGGGAACGATTCCGGCGTCGAGAGCGCGTGCGACGAGGACGATCCCGACCGCCAGCGCGAGGAGGCTGAGCGCGGTGTAGGCGACCGTTGCGCCGTCGATCGAGAAGCGCGCGAAGAGCTCGGCGAACGGGATGTCGTAGCCGGGCAGCGTGAAGGGCATAGCGAGATTCGGCGAGTCGCGCAGCGGACGCGTCGCGACGGTGTGCTCGCACGTCCGGATCGGCTCGAGCGCGTACGGGTTCGCGCCGGCGCTCGCGCCCTGCCCGGCGCAGTAGACCACGCGCAAGTCGAGCTGCTGCGACTTCAGCGGAAAGAACCAACTCCGCGCGACGTCGCGCACGCCGATCCCCAGCCCGAGTGCGAGCAGCACCGCGATCGCCCCGCGGCGGCCGAAGCTCGCGCCGGTTCGCTCTTTCCCGGCGCCGGTGCCGCCCGTCACGCGCTACAGCCCGCCGACGTATCGGCCGGGGCTGCACAGCCCGAGCGGATCGAAGCGTTCTTTCAGCGTGCGCATCAGGGCAAACGAGGGCGGCGGGTCCCCCCATGCGTCAACGTGCCGGCGCATCTCGTCCGGCATCGCTTCGACGACGACGCGGCCGTGGCCCGACGTCTCCGTGCCGACGTGCGCGCGCAGGTCGGCGCACTGCTGCGGCGCGTCGGCACCGAGCGCCGCGTACGCGTGAAGCGCGACGCCGAGCAGCGGGTAGGCGACCGGAACCGCGAGCGGCGGCGCGGCGACGAACGAGCCCAGCGTCCAGACGCGATTCGCCGGCGGCGCCGTGATGCGGAAACGCCAGTCGCCGTCACGCCGCACCGCGCGCTCTCGCTGCTCGTACGATTCGGGCTCGTCTTCGACGAGCTCGCGCGCGGCCGCCGCGCCGCTCGCCGGCGCGATGCGTTCCAGCAGCGTGGCGAGCTGCGCGTCGATTCCGCCCTGCATTCCGGCGAACGTGACGACCAGCGTGTCGTAGTTGTACAGTGCGACCGACTCCGGTTCGAGCTGCGCGTCGAGCAGCGCGCGCGCCGCCGCCGCGACCGCATCGCTGCTCTCGAACGCGAGCGCGGCCGCGCGCCGCGCGGCGGGGAGCGGGTGGACGCGGAACGTCACCGACGCGATCGCGCCGAGCGTCCCGAGCGATCCGGTCAGCAGCTTCGGCAGGTCGAAGCCGGCGACGTTCTTCACGACCTTGCCGCCGCCACGCGCCGGCGTTCCGTCCGGACGGATCATCGTCACCCCGACGATGAGATCGCGCACGGTCCCGTAGCGCTGCCGCCGGCGGCCGAACGCGTTCGCCGCGACGACACCGCCCACGGTGGCGCGATCGCGGTCGGCGACGTCGATCGGGAGCATCTGCCCCTGCGCGGCGAGGACGCGGTCAAGCTCGGCCAGCGTGATTCCCGCTTCAACCGTGATCGTCTGGTCTTCGGCGGCGTAGTCGACGACGCGATCGAGCGCGACCGTCCGCACGAGGGTGTCGAGCGCGCGCGGCGCGTTGCCGAGCGCGCTGTGCGTCCCGCCGCCGGCGATCGCGAACGGCGTGCGCGCATCGTGCAGCGCACGCACGGTGCGCGCGAGCTCGTCGACGCTGTGCGGCGTCACCACTTCGCGCGGCACGACGCCCGCGATCGCGATGGCGGCGGTCACCCGCGCCCGGCCTCGGCGCTCAGCTCGCTCGCGTGCGGGACGTACGGGCCGGGACGGTCGCCGCACAGGCGGGGCGTCGGGAACATCTTGTCGGGGTTGAAGCGCCGTTCGGGGTCGAACGCACCGCGCACGAGCTGCATCGTCTCGAGGTCGTCGGGGCCGAACTGCTCGCCGAGATAGCACGCCTTGTCGTGGCCGACGCCGTGCTCGCCGGTGACCGAGCCGCCGTAGCGCAGGCAGACGCGCAAGATCTCGCCGGCGACGCGCTCCGCTTCGTGCTCCTGACCGGGGATGCGCGCGTCGTAGAGCACGAGCGGGTGCAGGTTGCCGTCGCCGGCGTGGAAGACGTTCGCGATGCGCAAGCCCGCGGCCGCGCCGAGCGCGGCGATCTCGCGCAGCACCGGCGCGATCTCCTTGCGGGGAATGACGCCGTCCTGGACGTGGTAGTTCGGCGCGATCCTTCCCACGGCGGCGAATGCGGCTTTACGCCCTTTCCATGCCAGCGCGCGCTCGGCGTCGTCCTTCGGCACGCGAATCTCGATCGCGCCGGCGGCACGCAGATGCTCTTCGGCACGCGCGGCGGTCGCGTCGGCCTCGGCGACGACGCCGTCCACGTCCATCAGCAGCAGCGCGCCGACGTCGAGGGGCCAGTCGATCCCGGTCGCCGCGACGATCGCCTCGATCGCCAGGGCGTCGCACATCTCGATCGCCGCCGGCACGATCCCGCCGCCGATGATGCGCGAAACGGCGTCCCCGGCTTCGTCGGTCGACGGAAAGGTGGCGAAGAGCGTGCGCGTGCACTCCGCCGTGCGCAGCACGCGCACCAGCGCCTCGGTGACGATCCCGGTCATCCCCTCGCTGCCGACGACGACGCCGACGAGGTCGTAGCCGACCGGATCGGGCTCGCCCCCGCGCGAGCCGAGCTCGACGATCTCGCCGTCGGGCAGGACCAGCGTCAGCCCGAGCACGTGATTCACGGTGAAGCCGTACTTGAGGCAGTGCGCGCCGCCGGAGTTCTCCGCGACGTTTCCGCCGATCGTGCAGACGCTCTGCGAGGACGGGTCGGGCGCGTAGTAGTATCCGTCCGCCGCGAGCGCGCGGGTGATGTCGAGGTTGATCACGCCCGGGCTCGACGCGCGCGACGCGGTTCGGCAGATCGACCGCGAGGATCTTCTTCATCCGCGAGAGACCGATCACGACGCAGCCTTCGGTCGGCAGCGCGCCGCCCGACAAGCCGGTTCCGGCGCCGCGCGGCACGACGGGCATGTCGAGCTCGCGCGCGAGCTTCACGCACGCCGCAACCTCCGCGGTCGAAGCGGGGAGGACGACGATCGCCGGACGGACGCGATAGCCGAGCAGCCCGTCGCACTCGTACGTGCGCAGCTCGCTCGGCTGCACGATCGCGTTCCTGTCGCCGACCAGCGCGGCGAAGCGCGCGTGCAGCGTGCTTCCCGGCTCGATCGGCGTCCCGGCGGAGGCCCGCATCGCCTCACGCTAGCGCAAGGTTTCCGCTTCCGTCAAGCAAAGCTGGCTCGCATGAGCACGCTTCCGACGATCGGCTTCATCGGCCTCGGGATCATGGGCAAGCCGATGGCGAAGAATCTCCTCGCGGCCGGTTATCCGCTGGTCGCGCTGAACCGCTCGCGCGGTCCCGTCGACGAGCTGGTCGCCGCCGGCGCGCAGGGCGGAAGCTCGCCGAAGGACGTCGCATCGCGCAGCGACGTCGTGATCACGATGCTCCCCGACTCGCCCGACGTCGAGAGCGTCGCGCTCGGCGAGGACGGGATCGCGGCGGGGATCCGCGAGGGCGCGCTGTGGATCGACATGAGCACGATCGCGCCGGCGACGACCAAACGCGTCGCCGCGGAGCTCGCGAAGAAGGGCGTCGCCTCGGTCGACGCGCCGGTCAGCGGCGGCGAGAAGGGCGCGATCGACGCGGCGCTCTCGATCATGATCGGCGGCAGCGACGCCGACGTCGCGCGCGCGAAGCCCATCTTCGAGAAGCTCGGCAAGAACATCGTGCACGTCGGCGAGCTCGGCGCCGGCCAAGTGACGAAAGCCTGCAATCAGATCGTGGTCGGCGTGACGATCGAAGCCGTCGCCGAAGCGCTCGCGCTCGCCGAATCGCAAGGCGTCGATCCCGCGAAGGTCCGGGCGGCGCTGCTCGGCGGCTTCGCCCAGAGCAAGATCCTCGAAGTGCACGGGCAGCGCATGATCGACCGCGCGTTCAACCCCGGCTTCAAGTCGCGGCTGCACCGCAAGGACATGAACATCGCGGTCGAGGCCGGCGAGGCGAACGCAATGGAGCTCGCCGCCGCGAAGCTCGTCCGCGAGCGTTTCGACGCGCTGATCGCGCGCGGCGACGGCGACCGCGACCACAGCGCGCTCCGTACCCTCTACGCCGCCGACTGAGCCTTACTCCGCGGTCCAGTCCAGCAGCGCGCGGCGTTCGGGTTTGAGGAAGCGCGCTTTGGTCTTGATCGCTTCGAGGTAACGGCGCTTGCCGGCGCGGTTGCCTTTGCCGATCAGCGTCGCGCCGACGAAGCGGTCGTCGAGGAAATAGAGCGCGCGATACCAGCCTTTGTCCTTGTCGACGTGGGTCTCCGTTTGAATGTCGCTCCGGTATTCCGGCGAGAGGCCGAACTGGGTGATCGTCTGACCGCTGAAGACGAGCGAGCTGTACTCGGGGACGACGTCGAACTGCTTGCGCTCGCCGCCGTTTGCGACGGCCGCCATGTTGTGCGCGGCGAGCTTGCCGTGCGCGCCGGCGCTGTTCCAGGTCCCCATCCGGTAGTGCTGCTCGGCGATCGGGTCGTAGAACTCGGCGCAGTCGCCGGCCGAGAAGACCCCCGGCACGTCGGTTTCCAAGTGCTCGTCGGTGACGATCCCCGTGCGCGTTCGAATCCCGGTTCCCTCGCACAGCTCCATGTTGATCGTCAGACCGAGGCCGATCCCGAGCAGATCGGCTTCCAGGGTTTCGCCGGTGGTGGTGACGATCGCGCGGACGACGCCGTTGTCGCGCACGCACTCGCGGAGCTCTTCGCCGAAATGCAGCTGGACGCCGTCGGCGCGCGCCGCGTCGTGCAGGAGTTCGCCCGCGGCTTCGTCGAGCATCCGGCGCAGGAAGCGCGGCCCGCGGATCAGCCAGTGCGTCTCGACCCCGCGCGAGACGAACGCTTCCGCAAGCTCGTAGGCGATGAACGAGCCGCCGACGGCGACCGCGACCTTCGCCGTTTCGAGCGCGCTCGAGATCGCCTTCGTGTCGTCGAGGTATTGGAAGTTGTAGACGTTGCCGGCCCCTTGGGCGCCCGGCGCTTCCGAGGGGTTCGGGCGGCCGCCCGTCGCGAGCAGCAGCGCATCGTACGGCTCTTCACGGCCCGCGGCGGTGACGGTCTTCCCTTCGACGTCGATCGCATCGACGCGGGTCGAGAGGCGCAGGTCGATGCGGTTCTTCTCGTGCCAGGCGACGTCGCGCATGATGACCTTCTGCTCCGTCACCTGCTTGCGCAGCAACGGCGGGAGCGCGATCCGGTTGTAGAGACAATACGGTTCGTCGGCGAAGAGCACGATCGAGCAGGCCGGGTCGGCCTTGCGCAGTTGCTCGGCGCAGGTCGTTCCGGCGAAGCCGTTCCCCACGATGACGTATCGACGATCAGCCACGAACCCTCAGATTGGCGCGGCGCCGCGCGATCCCGCTCGGACCGGGCTCGGCGCGCCGTGAACCCCCGGCTGGTCAACCTGCTCGCGAGCTTCATCGGCGCGACCAGCGAGTACGCGCTGGCACGGCTCGAGTTCGGCCTGACGTTCGCGGACCGCGAGGCGCCGCCGCTGCTCGACCGCCTCCCGGACGCCTCCGAGGCGACCCTGCACGATCGGTGGGAACACGCCGAGGCGCAGCTCGCCGCGATCCTGCGGTACGTGAAACAGGCCGAAGCGTCCGCCGATACGGAACAACGCACCGGCCCCGCCTTCCGCCGGCTCCGGCGGACGGTCCGGGAGCTCGACCAGTACGCACGCGCGCTGCGCTGGGTTCTGACCGTCCACGGCGGCGACCCGCGCTAGGAGAGAACGCAGTCGATGGACTTTTTCAATCGGGCGATGGAGCAGGCGAAACAGCTCCAGCAGATCGCGACCGAGGCGATGCAGAAGAGCGCCGAGCAGGCGCAGCCCTACGTCGCGGACGCCGTCGCCAAAGCCCAGGAGCTCCAGAAGACGCTCATCGAGCAGACGCCCCAGGTCACCGCCGCCGCGCAAGTCCAGTACAACGCCGCGCTGCAGCACGCCGGGACGATGATCCAGACCGGCAAGACCGTCCTCGAAGCCGGCACCGCCCAGGCCCAACAGCACCTCTCGATCTTCGCCGACCAAGCCCGCAAAGCGGCCGACGCCGCCGTGAGCGCCGTCAACTCCGCCACCCAGCAAAAGCCCGGAGCGCCCGGCCCGGGAACGCCCCCGCCTGACTCGCACTGAGCGTGTCGGACGATCCCGGAGGCTGACGGCCCTTTAGGCGTGCGACTCGACGAGCGCGGCGGGCTCCGTGACGGCAACGGCGAGCCGGACGAAGCCGTCGAGCGCGGGGCGGCCTTCGTCGAGCAGACGGCGCGCCGTGGCGGAGTCCGTCGCTTCGGCGTGACGTTCGAGGAGCGTGCGGAGGCGTTCGCGGTTCGAGGCGTCGAGGTCGTGGGGGACGAGCGGGGTCGGGCCGAGCCGCGCGGCGTGCTCGCGCCGGACGAAGAGCTCGCCGCCGGTCATCCCGCTGGCGAGGTTGCGGCCCGTCGGGCCGAGGATGGCCACGGCGCCTTTCGTCATGTACTCGCAGGCGTGGTCGCCGGCGCCTTCGACGACGATCGTCGCGCCGCTGTTGCGCACGGCGAGGCGTTCGCCGGCCGCGCCGCGCACGAACGCTTCGCCGCCGCGCGCACCGTAGAAGCACGCGTTGCCGATCGCCGGTTCGCCCTCGCGGCCGGAGCCGCGCACCACGAGCGCGCCGCCGCTCATCCCTTTGCCGACGCCGTCGTTCGCGTCGCCGTCGAGCGCCAGCGTGAGCGGCGCCGAAAGAAAAGCGCCGAAGCTCTGGCCGGCGCTGCCGGCGTAGCGATACGTCGCCGGCGCGACCGTTTCGCCGCGCGCCGCGCGGACGACCGCGTCGTAGGCGAGCCGCGCGCCGACCGCGCGGTCGGCCGGCGCGATCCGCTGCGTTCCGCCCGACGCTGCTTCGTCGTCGAGGTGGGTGAGGTCGACCGGTGCGAGGTCGAAGGGCGCGCGCGTCTCCGGGAGGCGCAGCACTTCGTCGAGGTCGATCCCGCGCGCGCGCTCGTAGCGCGGGCGCACGAGATCGCCGCGCCCGCGGATCTCTTCGAGCGAGCGCGCGCCAAGGGCGGCGAGGCGCCGGCGAACGTCGCGCGCGACGAAGCGCAGGAACGTCTCCGCGTCTTCCGGCGTCCCGGGAAACGTTCCGCGCAGCGCGGCGTCTTGCGTCGCGATCCCGACGGGACAGGTGTTCTGATGGCATTGTCGCGCGTAGATGCAGCCCAGCGCGACGAGCAGCGCGCTTCCGAAACCGAACATGTCGGCGCCGAGCATCGCCGCGAGGATCACGTCGCGGCCGGTCTTGAAGCCGCCGTCGACGCGGAGCTTCACGCGGCCGCGCAGTCCGTTCGCGATCAGCGTGTGGTGCGTCTCGATCAGGCCGAGCTCCCACGGGAGCCCGGCGTGCTTGATCGAGCCCAGCGGCGAAGCGCCGGTCCCGCCGTCGTGGCCCGCGATGTGCACGACGTCGGCCCGCGCCTTCGCGACGCCGCTGGCGACGTAGCCGATCCCCGACTGGGCGACCAGCTTCACCGCGATCTTCGCGTTCGGGTTCGCGCGCCGCAGATCGTAGATCAGCTGCGCGAGGTCTTCGATCGAGTAGATGTCGTGGTGCGGCGGCGGCGAGACGAGCTGCTGGCCGGGCGCGGCGCCGCGCAGGGCGGCGATCTCGGGGGTCACCTTGAAGCCGGGGATCTGCCCGCCTTCGCCGGGCTTCGCGCCCTGCGCGATCTTGATCTCCAGCTCTTCGGCCGTGGCGAGATACGCCTCGGAGACGCCGAAGCGCGCCGAGGCGACCTGCTTGATCGAGTTCAACGTGCGCGTCGGGTCCTCGCCGCCTTCGCCGCCGTTGCTGCGCGCGCCGGCGCGCAGCGCGCCGAGCGCGACGGCTTCGTGCGCCTCGGGACCGAGCGCGCCGAGCGACATCGCCGCGGTGACGAATCGCGCCAGGATCGCGGCTTCGGGTTCGACCTGGTCCGGCGTGAGGGGCCGATCGATCGGCACCGGCTCGACCAGATCGCGTAGCGCGATCGCTTCGCGCGCTTCGAGCGCATCGGAGAGCGCGAAGAATGCGGCTTCGTCGCGTGCGACGATCGTCTTGCGCAAGCCCTTGAGCAAGGCCGGATCGAAGGCGTGGCGCAGGCCGTCCCGGCGAAAGCGAAACATCCCGCGCTGCGGCGGCTCGGCGCCCGACGCCGCGAGCGACTGCCACGCGCGCAGATCCTCTTCGAGCTCGGCGAAGCCGAGCGCGGGAACGTGCGCGGCCATCGCGGGAAAGCAGGTTTCCACGATCTCGCGCTTGAGCCCGAGCGTCTCGAAGGTCTGCGCGCCGACGTACGAGCGCAGCGTGCAGATGCCGAGCTTCGCCAGGATCTTCACCAAGCCGCCGCGCAGTGCGTCGAAGAACGCGCGATCGCTCCCGGTCTCGGCGACCGCCGCGCGGGCGGACAGCCACGGCGTCGCGACGTTGGCCCCCGCCGCGATCAGCGCCGCGCAGCCGTGCGCGTCGCGTGCGAAGCCGTCGCACGCCGCGATCGACGCCTGCATCCGCAGCCCCGTCTCGGTGAGCCGCTGGTGGACCGCCCCGATCGCCAGGACCGCCGGGACGGGGAGCGCCGCGCCGCGATCGTCGAGCACGACGTAGGTCGCACCGGCGCGAACGAGATGTTCGGCTTCGTCGGCGATCTGCGCGACGCGCTGCGCGAGCCCAGTGCTCGCGCATTCGAGCTCGATCCGTTCCATCGCCAGCCGGGCGTCGAACGAGAGCGCGTCGAAGACGAGCTCGTCGAGCAGCGCGCTCTCGACGCCCACGATCGCGCCGTGCGCCGGGACGTCGCCGTTCGTCGGACCGCTCCCGACCCAGGCGCGCGTGTCGAACACGAAGCCTTCGCGCAGCGCGTCGATCGGCGGGTTCGTCACCTGCGCGAACCGCTGCCGCAGATACTCGGTGACCGGCATCCGCCGCTCGAGGAAGGGAAGCGCGGCGTCGTCGCCCATCGACCACACGGGCTCGGTCCCGCCGGAGAGCGGCTGCACGACGCCGGCGAGCTCGTCCTTCGTGTAGCCGAACCGGACGAGGTCGGCGCGCAGCGTCTCCGGCGCGAGCGCGCGCGGCGACGCATCGGCCGGCGGGTCGAAGCGCCAGGACGCGACCGTCGCGCTGAAGTCGGCGTTCTCGCGGCGCAGCGCGCGGAACGCGTCGGGCCGCAGCAGCTCGCCGGTCGCGAAGCGCACGACGAGGCGTTGGCCGGGGCCGAGCCGGCCGCGCTCCGCGATCGGATCGTCGGCGAAGTCGACGACGCCGGTCTCCGAGGCGGCGAGCACCTTGCCGGACTCGGTGCGGCACCAGCGGAGCGGGCGGAAGCCGCTGCGGTCGAGCGCTGCGCCGACGCGATCGCCGTCGGCGAAGACGATCGCCGCCGGTCCGTCCCACGGCTCGACCGTCGGGATGTGCGCGTCGTAGTACGCGCGCAAGCGCTCGTCGTCGTCGACCGCCGGCGAGAGCATCAAGTCCACGGCTTCGTCGACGCGGTAGCCGGCGCCGATCATCGCGTCGAGCGCGATGTTGAACTCGAGTGAGTCGCTCGCGCCGCGCGGCGAGACGACGCCGCGCGCGCGCATCCAGGCACGGTTGCCGGTGATCGTGTCGATCTCGCCGTTATGCGCGATCAGCCCGAACGGCTGGACGAGCCGCCAGCTCGGCGCGGTGTTCGTGCTGAAGCGCTGGTGGAAGACCGCGAAGCGCGAGGCGCACGCGGGGTCCAGCAGGTCGGCGAAGTACGCGCCGAGCTCGCTCGAGCTGAGCAATCCTTTGTAGACGACGGTCTGCGGCGAGGCGCTGACCAGCGTCGCGACGTCGGCCTCGGCGCGCAGCGTGCGGATGACCCCGCGACGCACCGAGCGCATCCGCTCGCGCGCGTTTCCCGGGCCGACGTCGACCAGCAGCTGCTCGTACGAGGGCGCGCTCGCCGCGGCTTGCACGCCCAGCACGCTCGGATCGACCGGTGGGACGCGCCAGCGCATCGGCGCGACGCCCTCGCCGCGGACCGCGTGCTCGATCTTCGCACGCATCGCCGCGGCGAGCTCCTCGTCGCGCGGCAAGAAGACGCAGACGGCGGCCAGATGCTGTTCCGGGACGCGCACGTGCGCCGCTGCCAGCTCGCGCTGAAAGAGCGCACGCGGCGTCTCGAGCAGGATCCCCGCGCCGTCGCCGGTCCGGCCGTCGGCCGCGCGAGCGCCGCGGTGCTCCATCGCACCGACCGCGCTCAGCGCGAGGCGAACGATCTCATGGGATGCGCGATTGGAGAGGTCCGCGAGGAATCCGACCCCGCATGCGTCGTGCTCGTCGTCGTGCCGCATCGGAACGTACACCATACGGCCGTACGAGGTCCGCTGTCATTCGACAAACGGCGAAACGAAAGGGTCAGGCGCGCTTGTGCTTCCCGCTGTGCGCGAGGATCACGGTGCGGCCGGCGGCGGAACGAAGTTGCGAGTCGACCGGCGGCTGGGCGCAACGATTCTGCTTGAGCGCGCGCCGCCAGGCCAGCCCACGCACCTCGAGCCGAACGTCGCGGCCCGCCCCGCGCGCCGCGGCGACCGCGAGCACCATCTGCCGCAGCCCCGCTTCGCCGAGCACCTGGAGATCCCGGACGTCGACGAGCACCGTGGCGCCGTCGCGGCCGACGAGGCCACGCTCGAGCGCGACGAACGCCTCGACGAGATCGGCGTCGAGGACGCCGATCAGCCGCACGACGACAGGGGAGGGGACGGGCTGCGGACGGGGTGCGTACACGGTCACTCCTTGCTGAGATGCTACCGAATGTACGCCCGCCCGCTGGGAACGGATCGGGTTCCGGATGGGATGCCGCTGGGACCGGCGTTCCCGCGCTAGCCGTGAAGGCCCAGCGCGACCATCATGCGGTAGCCGACGTCGAGCGCGCGTTCGTCGATGTCGAAGCGCGCGTTGTGGTGCGGGAACGACGTCTCGCTCCCGCCGCGCGAGCCGACGATGAAGTACGCCCCGGGACGCTCCTCCTGCATGAACGACATGTCTTCGGCCCACATCACGATGTCGTGCTCGACGACGTTCTCCTCGCGCAGCTCGCGGCGGCCGACCTCGCGCACGATCTCGTTCATCTCGCGCGCGTTGACCGTCGGTGGATACGACCAATGGTAGTCGAGCTGGAACTCGAACCGCATCGCCTCGGCGAGCCCGCGCAGGATGCGCTCCATGCGCTCCGGCATCGAGGAGCGGACGAACGGATCGAAGGCGCGCACCGTGCCCTTCATCTTCGCCTCGTCGGGGATCACGTTGAACGTCGTGCCGCTGGTGAACTGCCCGACGGTGATCACGGCCGGGTCTTTCGGGGCGATCTCGCGCGAGACGATCGTCTGCAGCGTCGTGATCGCGTAGGCGCCGGCGGCGATCGGATCGATCGCGAGCTGCGGCATTGCGCCGTGGCCGCCTTTTCCGCGAATGGTCAGATCGAACTCGTCGGCGGAGGCGAAGAACGCGCCGTCGCGGACGCCGATCTTTCCGACATCGAGCCCGCTGTAGAGATGGAGCGCGAACGTCCGGTCGACGCGCGGGTTCTCGAGCGCGCCGTCAGCGATCATCTTCTTCGCGCCGGCGTAGCCCTCTTCGCCGGGCTGGAAGCAGAAGACCAGCGTGCCGGGGATGTCGGCGCGCCGCTCGGCCAGCGACTGCGCGGCGTGCAGCAGGATCGAGACGTGGCCGTCGTGACCGCAGGCATGCATCACGCCCTGACGCGCCGAGCGGTAGGGCACCTCGTTCAGCTCGGCGATCGGAAGCGCGTCCATGTCGGCCCGCAGCAGCGTCACCGGGCCCGGCTTGCCGCCGCGCAGCGTCCCGAGCACGCCGGTCTGGCCGACGCCGGTCCGTACTTCGTCGAGCTGCAGCTTGCCGAGCTCCGCGGCGACGAACGCCGCCGTCTCGTGCTCGACCATCGAAAGCTCGGGCGCGGCGTGAAGCCGGCGGCGAACGGCGACGAGCTCGTCGTGCGGGAAAGCGGTCGTGGTCATGGTGCGGCCGCTTCGCCGTCATTCGGCGAACGCCGCTGCGGCGACGGCACTGCGCTGAAGCGAGCTTGCCCTCGCCGGGCGAGGAGCCATCTGGGGCGCCGTCGCAACGAGCGCACATCGCGTTCGGCGAACGGAGAAGCACACATGGCGCAGGCGAGTTACGCGCACGGCGCGAGCGGCGTTCCGCTGACGGGCGAGACGATCGGCGACAACCTGGACCGGATCGCGGCCCATTTTCCCGGCAACGACGCCGTTGTCTCGGTCCATCAAGGGCGGCGCATGACCTACGCGGAGTTCGCTCGCGAGACGGACCGGCTCGCGCGGGCCTTCGTCGCTGCGGGGGTCGGGCACGGCGAACGCGTCGGTATCTGGGCGCCGAACTGCCTGGAGTGGGTCCTGGTGCAGTACGCGAGCGCGAAGGTTGGCGCGATCCTCGTCAACGTCAACCCGGCATATCGGCTCTCCGAGCTCGAGTACGCGCTGCGGCAGAGCGGCGTCTCGACGCTCGTCACGCTCGACCGCTACAAGACCAGCGAATATCTCGCGATGGTGCGCGAGGTGCGCGGGACCCTCCCGGCGCTTCGCGAGGTCGTCGTCATCGGCGAGAGCGCCACGGAGGCCGGCGAAACGACCTGGGATGCGTATGCCGCGCGCGCCGCGGGATGTTCCGATGCAATCTTCGCCGGGCGCCGCGCGCAGTGCCAGTTCGACGAAGCGATCAACATTCAGTACACTTCGGGCACGACGGGCTTCCCGAAAGGCGCGACGCTCTCGCATCACAACATCCTGAACAACGGCTTCTTCATCGGCGAAGGCTGCCGCTACACCGAGCGCGATCGCGTCTGCATCCCGGTGCCGTTCTACCACTGCTTCGGGATGGTGCTGGGAAACCTGGCGTGCACGACGCACGGCGCGACGATCGTGATCCCGAACTGGACCTTCGACCCGGCGCTCACGCTGCAGGCCGTCGCGCAGGAGCGCTGCACCTCGCTGTACGGCGTCCCGACGATGTTCATCGCGGAGCTCGCGCTCCCGGACTTTGCTTCCTACGATCTCGGGACGCTGCGCACCGGGATCATGGCGGGCTCGCCGTGTCCGGTCGAAGTGATGAAGCGCGTGCAGAGCGAGATGCACATGCCCGAGGTGACGATCTGCTACGGGATGACCGAGACCTCGCCGGTCTCGACGCAGACGATGACCGACGATCCGCTCCAGAAGCGAACCGGAACCGTGGGGCGCGTCCACCCGCACATCGAGGTGAAGATCGTCGACGGCGAGGGCCGCGTCGTGCCGCGCAACGCGCCCGGCGAGCTGTGTACGCGAGGCTACAGCGTGATGCTCGGCTACTGGGAGAACCCCGAGGCGACGGCGCAGGCGATCGACGCGGGGCGCTACATGCACACCGGCGACATCGCGACGATGGACGACGACGGCTATCTGAACATCAGCGGACGCATCAAGGACATGGTGATCCGGGGCGGCGAGAACGTCTACCCGCGCGAGATCGAGGAGTTCTTGTACACCCACCCGGCCGTCAAGGACGTCCAGGTGATCGGCGTCCCCGACGAGCGCTACGGCGAAGAACTCTGTGCCTGGGTCATCCTGCGCGAGGGCGCGCACGCGGACGCGGAGGAGCTGCGCGAGTTCTGCCGCGGCCAGATCGCGCACTACAAGATCCCGCGCTACGTCCGCTTCGTCGACGGCTGGCCGATGACGGTCAGCGGCAAGGTCCAAAAATACAAGATGCGCGAGGAATCGATCCGCGAGCTCGGCCTCGAGAACGCGGCGAGGATCGTGACCGCGTAAGCAAACGCTTACGCGATCACGATGTTGCCGGCGATCAGGTCGTGGCGGCTTTGGGGGCGCGCCGGCCGCGCGGTTTCGCGGCGGCTCCCGCCGGCGCTTTGCGGCCGCCGCGGCCGCGCGTCACGGACTCGACGATCTCCGCGCCGGCGTTCAGCGCCTCGCCGGCCTTCTCGAGGATCGCGCCGACCTTGCGCGCCGTCCCCGTTGCCTTCTTCACGGCGCCCGTCGCCTTCTTCGCTGCGCCCGTGGCCTTCTTCGCTACGCCCGTGGCCTTCTTCGCGGCGCCGCTCGCCGCTTTGCGCGTCGCCTTCGCGGCCTTCTTCAGCCCGCCGGCGGCCTTCGACGCGGCGCTCTTGCGCGCCGTCGTCTTGCGGGCCGTCGATTTGCGTGCCGTCGATTTGCGGGCGGTCGTTTTCCGCGCGGCGCTCTTCTTCGCTCCGCTACGTTTCGCGGCGCCCTTCTTGGCGACGCTCTTCTTTGCGGCGGCCTTCTTGCGGCCGCGCTTCGCTGCTGCCATCGTTGTGAAACCCTCCTGGTCGCTCGGCGAACCGAGCATCTAGAGAACGACGTTCCCCGCGGGTACGTCCTTCAATCGGTATCGGTCATTTCGAAGGGCGATCGGTAACGCTCTTCTCCCGCGAACGCAGCGAGCGCGGCGCGCACGTCGGCGAACGGCTCCGTCCAGCGGTTCGCGCGGCGCTGTCGGAAGATTCGCAGCGTCGGATACCACGGCGAATCGGCGCGCGCGAGCCCCCACAGCCAATAGTTTCCGAAGCCGTGCAGCATCCAGACCGGCCTCCCCAGCGCGCCGGCGAGATGCACGACCGAGGTATCGACGGCGATGACGAGATCGAGCGCCGCGATCGCGGCGGCGGTGTCGGCGAGATCGCGCAGCTCCGGCCCGAGCGGCAGCAGGTCGAGACCGCGCGGCGGGTTCAGGGCCTCGGCTTCGCGCGCGCCTTTCTGCAGACTGAACCACGCGACGTCCGGGACGCCCGCCAATGCGGCGAAATCGTCGAGCGCGCACGACCGGAAGCGGTCGAGCAGATGCGCGGGATCGCCGGCCCACACGATTCCGACCTTCGTGCGCCCGGACCGCTCGGCGAAGCGCGCCCGAAATGCCGCGGTGCGGGCGTCGTCTGCGCGAAGATACGGAGCCGCAGGCGTCCGCGGCGAGTGCACGCCGAGCGCGAACGGCAGGCTGCAGAGCGGCACCTGCGCGGCGAACGCCGCCGGTTCGCCGGCCGAGGGCTGCCCATCGCGAATCTCGTCGACGCCGGCGAAATCGTCATACAGCGAGCCGAGCCCAGGCGGCGCCTCGACCGTCACGCGCGCGCCGCTGCGGCGTTTGACTTCGTCGAAGAGGCGCGACCACAGCACGAAATCGCCGAGACCCTGCTCTCGCGCGATCAGGAGGCGCGCACCGTCCAGCCGTTCGCCGTTCCAGCGCGGGACGGCGTCGAGCCACGGCATCTGCGCGCGGACGCGCGGATCGCGCAAACGCCACTCCGCTTCCGCGAACCCGCGGGTGAACTCGCCGCCAAGCAGCAGCGTGAGCCCGAGGTCGAAGTGCGCGAGGGGATCGTCGGGCGCCAGCGCGGCGGCCCGCTCGGCGTTCGCCAGCGCTTCATCGTATCGGCCGAGGCCGTGATACAGCACGCCGAGGTTCAGCCGCGGCTCGGGACGCTCCGGCGCGGCGGCCGCCGCGGCGCCGAAGCAGCGCTCGGCGGCGGCGAAGTCGGCGCGGTCGTACGCGATCTGGCCGAGCAGGACGCGCGCGCTCGTGTGCTCCGGGTCGGCGGCGAGCGCCGCGCCGGCCTCGGTCTCCGCTTCGTCGTCGCGCCGCAGCTCGCGCAGCGCCTCGGCGAGCGCGCAGCGCAGGTCGGCGAGCTCCGGACGCGCTGCGACGCCCGCGCGCAGGACGCGGACCGCCGCCTCGAAGCGCCCGAGCGCGTTCAGCACGATGCCGAGGTTCAACGCGGCCGTCGCATCGTCGGGGACGGCCCGCAGCGCCGCCGCGAACGCATCGGCCGCCTCGTCGAGCCGGCCCTGCACGTAGCGCACCGTCCCGAGCCGCAGCAGCGCGGCGGCGTCGGCCGGCGCGCTCGCGACGACCGTCTCGTAGGCGCCGGCGGCCGCCTCGTAGCGCTCCGTCACCTCGTAGACCTTGCCGAGGTTGAAGCGCGCGGCGCGATCGCCCGCGTTCGATGCGAGCAGGCGCAGCAGGACCTCCTCGGCCTCGCCGTAGTCGCGGCGGGCGAAGGCGGCGACGGCACGCGAATGGAGGGCTGCGTCCGAGAACGGGGACATCGGTCCCGCAGGATTCGGGGACGCCCGTCGCCGACCATCGAGGGTTTCCACTTCCTGGGGATCGACTCGATGGCGAAGACCTCGACCGCGCGCGGGCGCGAGCTCGACCGTGCCGGCCTGAGCGACGAGCAGCTCGTCGCGATGCTGCGGACCATGCTGCTCCAGCGCCAGCTCGACAACCGCGGCTTCCAGCTGAACCGCCAGGGGAAGATCCCCTTCGCGCTGGGTTCCGAAGGCCACGAAGCGGTGCAGGCCGGGGCGGCGATGGCGTTCGCGCGCGGGCGCGACGTGCTGGTGCCGTACTACCGCGACCTCGGGCTCGCCCTGGGCGTCGGGATGTCCGCCTTCGAGATCCTCTCCTCGATGTTCGCGCGCGTGACCGATCGTTCAGGCGGCCGCCAGTTCCCCAACCATTACACCAACCACGACCTCGGCGTGGCCTCGATCTCATCGATCATCGCGGGGCATTGCACCCACGCCGTCGGGATCGCCGCCGCGCTCAAGTACCGCGGGGAGTCCGGACGCGCGGTGCTGTGCACGACCGGCGAGGGCTCGACCTCGCAAGGCGAGTGGCACGAGTCGGTGAACTACGCGGCGGTCCACGCGCTGCCGATCGTGTTCCTCTGTGAAAACAACGAGTGGGCGATCTCGACCCCGCAAACGATGCAGATGCGGGTCGCCAACGTCGCCGACAAGGCGCCCGGTTACGGGATCCCCGGGGTCGTGTGCGACGGGTTCGACCCGATTGCGACCTACAAGGCGATGCACGAGGCGATGGAGCGCGCCCGCACCGGGGGCGGGCCGACGATCGTCGAGGCGAAGTGCTACCGTTTCCTCTCGCACTCCACCGATGACGACGACCGCACCTACCGGTCGCGCGACCTGATCGAAGAGCGCCGCAAGCTCGACCCGGTGCCGCGCTTCGAGCAGGTGCTGACCGAGGCCGGCGTCGTCGACGAGGCGCGGGTGAAAGCGCTGCGCGAGGACGTCCTGCGCGAGACGAACGAAGCGACCGATGCGGCCGAGGCGCAGCCGTATCCGACCCCGGAGTCACTGTACACCAACGTGGTCGCGGGCCCGTACGAGCCGTGGCAAGCGTGAGGTCCCCGAGCTCCGCGACCGCCCTTTCCAGCACAGGAGCGACACGATGACCGCCACGGCGCAAGAGCAGACCGGCACGACGGTGATGACCAACGTCGAGGCCGTGCGCTCGACGCTCCACGACGCCCTGGCGCGCGACGATCGCGTGCTCATCATGGGGGAGGACGTCGGCGCGCGCGGCAACGTCTTCCTCATCACCAAGGGCTTCCTCGAAGAGTTCGGGCCGCAGCGCGTCGTCGACACGCCGCTCGCCGAGGCTTCGATCGTCGGCGTGGCGATCGGGATGGCGATGGAAGGGCTGCGCCCGATCGCCGAGATCCAGTTCGCCGACTTCATCTATCCCGCATTCAACCAGATCGTCGGCGAGGCGGCGAAGACGCGCTATCGCTCGAACGGCGACTACACGTGCCCGCTGGTGATCCGCACGCCGTACGGCGGCGGCGTCCGCGGCGCGCTCTCGCACTCGGTCTCGATCGAAGCGCTGTTCTATCACGTGCCGGGGCTGACGATCCTCGCACCCTCGACGCCGGCCGACATCAAAGGCCTGCTGAACAGCGCGATCGAGTGCCCGGATCCGGTGCTGTTCCTCGAGCACAAGAAGACGTACCGCAGCGTGAAGGGCGAGGTCCCCGGCGGCTACTACACGATCCCGATCGGCAAGGCCGACGTGAAAAAGGCCGGCACCGACGCGACCGTCGTGAGCTTCGGCTACAACCTGCATCAGGCGCTCGACGCCGCGAACCGGCTCGAAAGCGAAGGTGTCTCGATCGAAGTGATCGACCTGCGTTCGATCCGCCCCATGGACAAGGGGACGATTTTGGCCAGCGTGCGCCAGACGCGCAAGCTGATGATCGTCCACGAAGACAACAAGTTCGGCGGGATCGGCGCCGAGATCAGCGCGATGGTCGCCGAGGAGGCGCTCTTCGAGCTCGACGCGCCGATCCGCCGCCTGTGCGGCCCCGACGTCCCGGCGATGGGGTACGCGCTCCCGCTCGAGGAAGAGTTCATGGTCTCGACCGACGAGATGGTCGAGGCGATGCGCGAAATGGCGAAGTTCTGATGCCGACGACGATCACGATGCCGCAGCTGGGCGAGACGGTCACCGAAGGGACCGTGGCGCAGTGGCTCAAGAAACCCGGCGACAGCGTCGAGAAGTACGAAGCCTTCGTCGAGGTCTCGACGGACAAGGTCAACGCCGAGGTCCCCGCGCCGGTGACCGGCGTCATCCGCGAGCTGATCGTCAAGGAAGGCGAGACCGTCCCGACCGGCGCGCCGATCGCGATCATCGACGAGGTCGGCGCGGCGACGCCGCCGCCGAACGGCAGTACCTCGCCCGCGGAGCAGGTCGCGGCATCGAGCGGCGGCACGACGGCGGCAACGAAGGCCGAGGCGAACCGCCAAGCCGACGACGAGCCCGTCCCCGGCGGAAACGTCGGCCTGAGCGGCCCGGCGTTCACCGCGCCGGGAGGCGGCCGCACCAACGGCGCGCCGGCGAACGGCACGTCGTCGGGCGCCGTGGCGCCGGGCGGAGCGCGCGTCTCGCCGGCGGTGCGGCGGCTCGCGCGCGAGCACCGCATCGATCTCGCCCAGGTGCGCGGCAGCGGCGAGAGCGGCCGCATCACCGCGAACGACATCCTCGCCGCCGCGAAGGCCGGGCCGAGCGCCGGCGTCGCCGCGACGATCACCGCCGACAACGCCGAATACGTCGCTCCGCGCGGGACGGCCGCCGCCCCGCCGGCACCGCCGAGCCCCGCACCGCGCCCGGCCGCCGCGCCGGGCGGACGGCCCTCGTACGCGAACGCGCGCCCCGGCGATCTGATCCCGCTGACGCAGGCGCGCCGCATCATCGCACAGCGGATGGTCGAATCGAAGCACACCGCGCCGCACGCCTGGACGATGGTCGAAGTCGACGTCACCAACGCGTGGAAGTGGCGCGCCCGCGAGAAGGACGGATTCGAGCACGCCTACGGCGTGAAGCTGACGCTGCTCCCGTTCTTCATCCGCGCCGCCGTCGAGTCGCTGGCGACGTTTCCGCTGATGAACGCCTCGTTCACCGATGAAGGGATCCGCCTGCATCGCGAGCTGAACGTCGGGATCGCGATCGCCGCAGAAGGGAACCTCGTCGTCCCGGTGATCCGCGGCGCCGACCAGCTCTCGATCAAAGGGATCGCGCTCGCGGCGGGTGCGCTGATCGACAAGGCGCGCAGCGGAAAGCTCGGCGCCGACGATCTCGCCGGCGGCACGTTCACGGTCAACAACACGGGCGCGAACGGGTCGATCCTCTCGGCGCCGATCCTGGTGCCGGGGCAGACCGGGATCGTCACCACCGAAGCCGTCGTGAAACGCCCGGTCGTTCGCGATGACGACTCGATCGCGATCCGCTCGATGATGAACGTCTGCATGTCGCTCGATCATCGCGTCGTCGACGGCGCGGTCGCGAGCGGCTTCCTCTTCGACCTCAAGAAACGCCTGGAAGCGATGGGTCCCAGCGGCTCGCTATGATGGTGTCGCCCGCGCCGTCGCTTGGAGGCGGGGCGCGGGTGTGAAAGCCTTCGTGGCGCTCGTCGGCGCGTTGGCGATCACGGCCGCGGCCGCGTCGGCCGCGGCCGACGACGAGCCCAGCGGCCTGATCGGGACCGGCACGACGCTGGCGCGCGTTCGGATGCTGTACGAGCGCGCGCACGTGCACGAGCTCACGCGCGTCGCGACGGTGATCGAGGACTGGCGGCTCTTCCAGGACGGCACCGTCGGCTCGTATCGGGTGAACCGCCTCGGTCCGGACGTCCGCGAGATCACCCAGCTCGGCCCGCTGGCCTACGAGCGCGGAATCTTGCGCGGCGTGCGCTGGGAACAGAACCGCAACGGGATCGTCTACACCTATCCCGGCGTGCACGAGCAGCGTGATGCGGTGAGCGATCACGCGTTTCGCGACGCGAACGACGAGCGCGACGTGCGGCTCGCCGGCGAGTCGCTGCAGTACAACGCCTACGTCGTGGAGGTGAACCCGCCCGGCGGCCGGCACGAATGGCTGTACGTCGACAAGCGCACGGGGAACCTCGTCCGGCGCGAGTACGTCGAGCGGCGGAGGCGCTTCATCACCAGCTTCGACGACTACCGCCTGGTCGAGGGCGTGTGGGAACCCTCGCGCGTCCGGACCGTCGACTCGCTCGGCAACGAGCGGGAGCAGACCTTGGTGAGCCGCACGCTCGACACGACGCCGGACCAGCGCGACGTCGACATGCCGGCCTCACGCCGCGTCGTCGAGTTCCCGCCGGCCCAGGGCGCCGTTCGCCTGCCGGTACGTTTCGCGAACGGGCTCGCCGTCGTGCGAGTGATCGTCGGGCGCGGTGCGTACGACTTTCTGCTGGACTCCGGCGCGGCGGGGATCGTCGTCGATCCGAGCGTGGTCGACCAGCAGCATCTCGAACGCTTCGGCCAGCACGTCGCGACGACGATGGGGTCGTTTCCCGAGTCGACGACGATCGTTCCCCAGATGACGATCGGCCCGCTGCGGATGCGCAACGTCGTCGCCCGCGTCGTCACCGTCCCGTTCCACGTCGACGACCGCACGCGCGTGGCGGGTCTGCTCGGCTTCGATTTCTTCGCCGACGCCGTCGTCCACTACGACGCCGACAAGAGCTTCGCCGAAGCGCTCCCGCCGGGGTCGTTCCATCCGCCCGCCGACGCCGTCCCCGTCGCGCTGAGCCTCGACGACAAGACGCCGGCGGTGCGGGCACGCGTCGACAACACGGTCGGCCGCGTCGTTCTCGACACGGGCGCGAACCGTACGATCTTCGAGACCGCCTTCGCCGACCGCGGCGACTTCGCGCCGGAACGCGTTGCCAGCAAGACCTTCGTGCGCGGGATGGGCGGCTTCGCCGACGCCGAGTCGGCGCGTGTCCCGGCGATCGACCTCGGCGGGATCGCGACCCACGACGCGACGGCCGACGTCTCGAACCTCGACCTCGGCACCGACGACATCGACGGCGTCCTGGGCAGCGACTTCCTGCGCGCCTACGACCTGTGGTTCGACTACCGCGCGAACGCCGTCTACGTCCGCCGCGCGAAACGCTGACCGCTCAACGCCGGCTGCGCCGGCGGTCGTTCGGGTCGCCGCGCAGGACCGCGCCGATGAACACGCTCTTTCCTTCGGTGTAGGCGTCGCGGTCGTCGCGGTGCTTCGCGGCGAGCTCGCGCTTCAGCGCGGCGTAGCGCTCCGCAAGCGTGGGATCGGAGCGCAGCGCGTCGCGGAAGGCGAGGTGCGCGCGCAGCTCCGGCGTGCCGACGGCGCAGAGGTAGAGATGGTGGCGCGGGAGGTCGCTCGGGGCGCGGAATGCTTCGCGGCCGGCGATTCCGAGATCGCCCAGGTGCAGGTAGCCGATCCGCGCGAGGCGGCGGATCGCTTCCTCGACGTCTTCGGGCCCCCGCACGATGGAGTCGACGTCGACGATGGGTTTCGCGTCCAGGCCGGGGACGGCGGTGCTGCCGACGTGCTCGACGCCGACCGCGAGCTCGCCGAGTGCCGCGCCGACGCGCTCGCGGATCCGCAGAAATGTTCCCTGCCACGCCGGATCGTAAGCGACGACGACCACCGGCTCGGCGCGTTCGGCCGGCGAGATCGGATCGCTGCGGCTCGCCGCCATCATGCCATCCTCGTCGGCGCGCACGTCAGCGCAGGTCCAGCAGCGTCGCGAGGTTCGCCCGCTCGTCGACGACCGGCTCGAGCGCGCCGCTCGTGCTGGTCATGAGCGTCGTGACGCCCGGGCCGTGACCGGCGATGAACGATTGTCCGTGGGAGATGCTCGCGATCGTCACCGCGCCGCGGCGGTAGATGCGCCCGAAGCTGTTGTCGGCATCGACGATCGCGACCACGTCGCCCAGGCGCAGCTGGTCGAGCCCGTACTCGCGCACCGTCGGCGCATCGAAGCACTGGATGTCGTAGTCGCCGCGGACGACCGTCGCCCGGCCGAGTCCGGAGCCCATCACCTGCGCCGGGACGATCCGCGCGACCGGGATGCGAAACCGTGGCCCCTCGCGCACGACGCTGAGGCGGTCGAACAGATCGGGGTCGCAGTTGAACACCTTCACATCGCCCGCGTCGGTCGGACGCAGGCCGACGCCGACGGCGCGGATCGAGAGCGGATCGCCGATCTGCATCAGCGCCATCGTGTCCGGCGTGAAATCGATCATGACGTGCTCGACGCCGCCATGCTTCCCCGTCACGATGCCGCGCGCGCCTTTCGCTTCGCCGCCGGTGACGGTCGCCACGTTGCCGATGCAGGCGAAGGTGCAGAGCGCCGCGTTCAGCTTGTCGTCGGGATGGCGCGCGCTGACCGCGGGCTCGATGTGATCCGCCTCGTGCGCGAAGCACGAGTCGCCGACGCGCACGTTCAGCGTGATCCCGCCGACGCTGGGCAGGACGCGCGGAACGCCGTCGGCGCCGACGTCATAGAGCCCCGAGGGGATCAGCGGCGGCGCGACCTGCGCCGCGAGGACCTGCGCGACGAGGCGGTGACGATTGGTCTCCACGGCGAACACCCTGGGCCGTGCAAATCCGCAAGTCCTTCACGTTCGAAGCCGCCCACGTGCTGCCGCACCATCCCGGCAAGTGCGCGCGGCTGCACGGTCACTCATACCGGCTCGACGTGGCGATCGAGGGCTCGCTGCACGCCGAGGGACCGGCCGCCGGGATGGTCGAGGACTTCGACAGCGTGACGCGGGTCGTCAAGGAAGCGGTGATCGCCGAGCTCGACCACCGCTCGCTGAACGAGCTGATCGGCAACCCGACCGCCGAGCTGATCGCGATCTGGATCTGGAAACGGCTCGCGCCGGCGCTCGGGGGGCTCGCGGAGATCGTCGTGTGGGAGACTCGGCGGGCCTGCGTCGTTCTTCGGAAGGGTGACCCGCTGACCGCGGAGGGGTAACGGTTCGGCGGCACCCGGAACGACAGGAGCATCCAACCGATCATGAACCGCCTACTCGCCACCTCTCTCGCCGCCGTCGGGCTCGCGCTGGCGCCGCTCGCCGCCTCCGCGCAGGTCGCACCCGGAACCGATCTCTACGGCTACCTCGATCAAACGGTCGACTCGGGCAGCGCGTACGCCGGCGAGCGCGTGAGCGCGTCCCAAGTGCACGGCAGCGGGATCTCCAACGCGCGGCTGTACGGTCACGTCGCCGACGTGGTGAAAGCCGGCCAGGGCCGTCCGGGCAAGATCTACCTCACCTGGTCCCGCCTGGTGACCGCATCCGGTCACCGCTACGTCATCGAAGGCCGCACGGTCAATGCCCAGGTCGTCACCAAGAGCAACGCCGTGAAAGAAGCCGGCGGAGCGGTGGCGGGGATGATCGTCGGCAACATCCTGGGCAAGGCGGTCGGCACCAACATGGGCGGGCTGCTCGGCGCGGGCGGCGGCTACCTCGCCGCGAAGAACAACAGGCAGAACGTCACGATCCCGGCGAACTCCGTCGTGCAGGTGCAGATCGTCTCGGCGCGACGCCAAGGCTGAGAGGATTGGGCGCTCTGGACGAGCGCCCAATCCATCGCGGTCCTCGCTGCGCTGCGGTGCGCCTACCGATTGGGAAGAGTTTTGCTGCAATTGGCTGAGATCTTCTACAGCGTACAGGGTGAGGGGACGTGGACCGGGACGCCCGCGGTCTTCGTGCGCCTCGCCGGCTGCAACCTGAGCTGCAGCTTCTGCGACACCGACTACTCGCTGAAGTTCTTCGCTTCGGTCCGCGAGGTCGTCGCGCGCGTTCGCGCCGAGGGCGGCGCGTGTCCGATGGTGATCCTCACCGGCGGGGAGCCGCTCGCGCAGCGCGAGACGCGCGCGCTGATCGAGGCGCTGCGCGCCGACGGCCGGCGCGTCCACATCGAATCGAACGGCACGATGCCGGCCGAGCTGCCCGACGACGTGTGGCTGACGGTCTCGCCGAAGGAACGCCTCGCGCCCGAGATGGCGCGCCGCGCGAACGAGGCGAAGCTGATCGTCGACGGACGCGTCCCCGACGAATGGCTCGCCGCGTTTCCGGCGACGACGCGGCTGTTCTTGCAGCCGGAAGGCAACAAGCCGGCGAACGTCTCGCTCGCGGTCGAGGCGGCGAAGCGCGATCCCGCGCGCTTGCGGCTCTCGCTGCAGACGCACAAGTTCATCGGCGTCAGGTGAGGCGATGCAGACGAAAGAGACGCTGTTCGCCGAGTACGGGGCCTACCACCGCGATGCGCGCAACCGGCTCTGCCACGAGATCGGGATCCCGCTGATCGTGCTCTCGATCGAGGCGCTGACGAGGGCAGTCCATGCGGGCGCGGTCAACCTCGCCGAGGTGCTGACGATCGCGGTCGCCGGATACTACCTGCTGCTGGCCGGTTTCGCGGGCGTTCCGGCGGTCGTCGGGCTCGTGGTGCTCTACACGCTCGGGCTGTTCGTCGCTTGGCCTTGGGCGCTCGCCGCGTTCGTCGCCGGCTGGATCCTGCAGTTCGTCGGGCACGCCTACGAAGGGAAGAGCCCTGCGTTCCTCACCAACCTGGTCCATCTGCTCGTCGGGCCGTTGTGGGTCGCGAGCCTGGCGGTGCCGTCGTCGAGATCCTCGTCGTCTGCGCGGTAGCGCAGGAGCTCGCCGCACTGCGCCGCCGTGACGGAGTCACGGTCCTCGCGGTCGGCGTCGGTCCCGTCGAAGCCTCGCTCGGGACGGCGCGCGCGCTCGCCGCGCTGCCGTACGACGCGGTGGTGAACGCCGGAATCGCCGGCGGCTTTCGCGACCGCTGCACGGTCGGCGACGCGGTCGTCGTCACGCGCGACGACTACGTCGAGCTCGGCCTCGAGGACGGCCGCACGTTCCCGCTCCCGCCCGGCTCCGAGCTCGTGCGCACCGCCGAGGCGCATCCGCGGCTGCTGCGGCCGTTCCTCGACGGGCTGATCCCGGCGATCGCCGGCCGCGGCGTCACCTCCGCTACGGTGACCGGCACGACGGCGCGCGCGCTCGTGCTGGCGCATCGCTTTCGCGCCGACGTCGAGACGATGGAAGGCTTCGCCGTGCTGCGCGCCGCCCACGTCGCGGGCGTTCCGGCCGTGCAGGTGCGCGGCGTGTCGAACCTCGTGGGCGACCGCGAGACGAACGAATGGGACTTCGGCGCGGGCGCGCGCGCCGCGGTCGCAACGACCGACGCGCTGCTCGACGTTCTGCTCTCGGAATGACGTATTCGCTCGCCTATTCGCCCTGTCCGAACGACACGTACATCTTCGCCGCGCTGACGAACGGGCTGCTGCCCGGCGCGCCGCGCGTCGAGGTCGTGCTCGACGACGTCGAGGCGCTCAACACCGCGGCGCGCGACGGTCGCTTCGAGCTGACGAAAGTGAGCTACGGTGCGATCCCGTACCTGCTCGACACGTACCGCATCCTGCGCGCCGGCGGCGCGCTCGGCCGCGGCTGCGGCCCGCTGGTGATCGCGCGCCCCCGCGCCGGCGGGACCGCGCCTTCGCTGGAAGCGCTCGGCGACGGTGCGACGTTCGCCATCCCCGGCCGGCTGACGACGGCGTACGCCCTGCTGCGCCTCGCGCTCGGGCGGGAGCCGCGCGTCGTCGAGATGCGCTTCGACCGCATCGTCGAGGCGGTCGCCGCCGGAACGGTCGACGCCGGGCTGATCATCCACGAGTCGCGCTTCACCTACCAGAAGGCGGGGCTGGCGAAGACGATCGATCTCGGCGACTGGTGGGAGTCGGCGACCGGGAACGCGATCCCGCTCGGCGCGATCCTCGTGCGGCGCGACGTCGGCGACGACGACGCGCGCGCGATCGGCGAGGCGATCCGGCGCAGCCTGCGCTTCGCGCGCGAGCATGAAGGCGAGATCATCGACTACGTGCGCGCGCACGCCTTCGAGATGGACGACGCGGTGATGCGCGCCCACATCGCCCTGTACGTCAACGAGTTCAGCGACGACCTCGGGCCGGTCGGGATCGCGGCCGTCGAAGACCTCTTCGCCCGCGCCGCCCGGGCCGGGCTGATCCCCGCCGGCCGCAGCGCCGAGTTCGTCTGATGCCGCTGACGCGCCGCGCCTTCGTCGGCGGCACGGTCGCCGTCGCGGCGGGATTCGCCGCATCCGCCGCCCGTGCGGCCGCTCCGCGTATCGTGCTGGGCGACGACGTCTTCGTGCGCGACGGCTGGCGCGATCTGCGCGGTCGGAGCGTCGGGATCGTCACAAACCCGTCGGGCGTGCTCTCGAGCGGCGAGTCGGTCGTCGATGCGGTGCACCGCAACGGCGCGATCGCCGTGCGCGCCCTCTTCGGCCCCGAGCACGGGATCCGCGGCACGGCCGGCGCGGGGAAAACCGTTTCGTCGTCGGTCGACGAGCGCACGGGGCTGCCGGTGCACAGCTTGTACGGCGCCACGCGCAAGCCGACCCAGGCGATGCTGAACGGCATCGACGTGATGCTGTTCGACATCCAGGACGTCGGCGCGCGACCGTACACATACGTCTCGACGATGGCGTACGTGATGGAGGCGTGCGCGCAGTACGGCAAGGAGATGTGGGTGCTCGACCGGCCGAACCCGGTCGGCGGCGTGCTGATCGACGGTCCGGTGCTGGAGCCGAAGTACAAGTCGTTCGTGGGACTCTACCCGATCCCGGAGCGCCACGGGATGACCGTCGGCGAGCTGGCGCGCCTCTTCAACGAGCGTTTCGGCATCGGCTGCGCGCTGCGCGTGGTGCCGATGCAGGGCTGGAGCCGCGAGATGCTGTGGGCCGACACCGGTCTGCGCTGGGTGCCGACGTCGCCGAACATGCCGTACGCGCGCACCACGCTCGTGTATCTCGCCACCGGGCTCGTCGACGAGGCCGGGGTGAACAACGGGGTCGGAACGGACCGCCCGTTCGAGTACGCCGGCGGCTACGGCTTCGAGGCCGCGGCGCTGCGCGACGCGCTCGCCGCGCGCGCGATCCCGGGCGTCGAGTTCGAGCCGGCGGACTGGTCGCCGGCACGCGGCTTCTGGGCCGGGAAGACGCTGCACGGCGTCGCGCTCGATGTCTTCGACCCGCACGCGTTTCCCAGCGTCCGCACGGCGCTCGAGATCCTCTGCGCGGCGCGCGCGCAAGGCAAGCTCCGCGTCGCGCACGAGACGATCATGGACCGCGACTGGGGGACCAGCACCGTACGCACGATGCTCGAGTCCGGCGCGCCCGCGGATGCGATCCTCGCAACCTGGCAGCCCGGGCTGCGGGCCTTCGCCCAGCTCCGGGAGAAATATCTCCTCTCCTGATGCAGCGTCTGCTCGAGTGGTTGGCCCAAACCCAAGAACGCTTGCGCGCGATGGTGATCGTCGCGGGGATGACGCTGCCCGCATTCGGCGTGCGGCCGTATCAGACGCGCGAGCTCAAGGACGTCTACGGCGCGACCGACGTCCCGCCGGACGAGCCGATCGAACGCTGAGCGGGCTCATTCGCCGCGCATGTGGGCGCGCTCGCGGAGCTGGCGGATCTGCCAGACGTGGATGAAGCGCTGGATCTCTTCCTGCGTGCGCTCGTCGACGTCGACGAACTGCACGCCGTGCGCGAACTTCCGGCGGCGGACGTAGAAGTACGCGATCAAGACCTTCGCGCGAACCGTCATCTCCTTGAACGGGTCGGGCGGGACCATGACCTTCTTCTTCACCCTGCCGCGCGGCGTCGTCTCGAACGTCTCCTTCTCGACGTGGACGCCGCGCACGAGGTCGTTCGGCAGCGTGAAGCGGACGTCGAGCAGCGTCTCCTCCGGCAGGTCCTCGTCGCCGATCAGCCGCAGCCCGCCGGCGGACAGTTCGGTCGCGATCGCCGTGCGGCTTCCGGGGCGTCCGTCGACGGCGTACACGACGCCGAACTCGAACGAGGCGCGGTAGCTCTGGCGCTGCGTCTCGGTCATGCGGGCTCGTAACGGCGGCGCCTGGCGCCGCTTCACCGTGCGCCGCTTCTTCCAGAAGAACACCGAGCAAGCCCGATTCCAGGAACTCCCGCGCCGCCCTTCGTAGCCGCTCGATGATGGCATCCACGCTGGCGTCGCGGCTGCTCGAGGCGCTCGGGCCCGACGTCGTGTACGCCGACCCGGAGGACCTGGCGGTCTACGGCTTCGATGCCTACTCGGAGAGCCGGCTCCCGAGCGCGGCCGTCGTGCCGCGCGACGCGCGCGAGACGGCGATCGCGGTGCGGATCGCCGGTGCGTGCGGCGAGCCGGTCATCCCGCGCGGAGCGGGGACCGGGCTGTGCGGCGGGGCGGTCCCGACGCGGGGCGGCCTGGTCGTCTCGTTCGCCCGGATGAACCGCATCCTCGAGCTCGACCCCGCCAACCGCCGGGCGCGCGTGCAGCCGGGACTGATCAACCTCGACCTCTCCCGGGCCGCCGCGCCGCACGGCGTCTTCTACGCCCCGGATCCCTCGAGCCAGAAGATCTCGACGCTCGGCGGAAACGTCGGGACGAACGCCGGAGGGCCGCACTGCCTGAGCTACGGCACGACGACGAACCACGTCCTGGGCGTCGAGTTCGTCGACGGCGAGGGCGAGGTCCGGCACACCTCGATCGACGATCCCGGTTACGATCTCACCGGCGTGCTGGTCGGCTCCGAAGGGACGCTCGGCCTCGTCACCGCGATCGACGTCCGGCTCCTGCGCGTGCCCGAAGCGGTGCGGGTCTGCGTCGCCGCCTTCGCCGACGTCGAGTCGGCCTCCGAAGCCGTCTCGGCGATCATCGGCGCGGGGATCGTGCCGACCGCCCTCGAGATCATGGACGCGCTGATCACCCGCGCCGTCGAAGCGCACTACCACGCCGGGTATCCGGAGAACGCCGGCGCCGTGCTGCTGGTCGAGCTCGCCGGCGCGCCGGACGACGTCGCCGCCGGCGAAGCGGTGCTGGTGCGGATCGCGCGCGACCACGGCGCGCTCTCGTGGCGCGCCGCGCGCGACGCCGCCGAGCGCGACGCGCTGTGGGCGGCGCGCAAGGGGGCCGCCGGCGCGATCGGACGGATCGCGCCGAACTACTACATCCAAGACGCGTGCGTCCCGCGCACGCGCCTGCCCGAGGTGATGCACGCGATCGATCGGATCGCGCGCGACCACCGCCTCCCGGTCGGGAACGTCTTCCACGCGGGCGACGGCAACCTGCACCCGCTGCTGATCTTCGACCGCCGCGAGCGGCGCCAGGTGCAGGCGGTCGTCGACGCGGGGACCGCGATCCTCGAAACGTGCATCGCGATGGGGGGAACGATCAGCGGCGAGCACGGCATCGGGCACGAGAAGCGCGAGACCCTCTCGCTCGTCTTCAGCGCCGACGATCTGGCGGCGATGGGGCGCGTGCGCGACGTGTTCGATCCCGCGCGGCGTTTCAACCCCGACAAGATCTTTCCGAGCGGCGCGATGTGCGGCGAGGTCGGCGTCCTCGCCGCGCGCGGCGCATGATCGCGCGCAAGCGCAAGAAAACCTCGTACGCCCTCGGCGAACGAACGCCGGCACGCACGATCGAGCCCGAGGACGCCGCCGCCACGGCGCTCGCCCTCAGCGACGCCGCGCGCGCCGGCGAGGCCGTCGTCGCACACGGCGGCGGGACGCTGCAGCAGGCGGCGAACGCGCCGGCCCGCTACGACGTCGCGCTGCTCACGCGCCGGCTCGACGCGCTGCACGCGTACGATCCACGGGATCTCACCGCCGGCGCGGGCGCCGGGATGACGCTCGAAGCGCTGCAGCGCACGCTCGCCGAGCACCGGCAGTTCGTACCGTTCGACGCGCCCCGCCCCGACGACGCGACGCTCGGCGGGACGCTGGCCGCGGGTTGGATCGGACCTCGGCGCATGACGTACGGGCGGCCGCGCGATCTGCTGATCGGCGCGACGATCGCGCTCGCCGACGGGACCCTGGCGAGCAGCGGCGGGATGGTGGTGAAGAACGTCACCGGCTACGACATGGGGAAGCTCTACGTCGGCTCGCACGGCACCCTCGGCGTCCTCGTGCGCGTGAACGTCAAGGTGCTCCCCGCACCGGCGGCGCGACGGCTCGCGATCTCGCCGTTCGAGCCGGACCTGCGCGCTCGCGTCGTCGCGCACGCCCGCGCGCAGGTCCGGATCGAGCCGACCGCGCTGCTGGTGATCGACGGGTTCGCCGGCGTCGCGGCGGAGGCGTCGCGCGACAAGCGCCCGCGGCTCGTCGCGCTGTTCGAAGGCTCGGAGAGCTCGGTCGAGCGCGCGATGCGCGAGTACCGCTCGGCGCTGGGCGCCGCCGGCGTCGGCGCGACGCGCGTCCTCGACGACGAGGCCGCCGCCGCGACGTTTCAGTCGGTGCTCGACGCGTACGTCGAGAATGCCGGAAAGGCGTCGATGACCCTCGTCGCGCGCGGCCTGCCCTCGGCCGCCGCCGAGCGCGCCGACGGCGCGATCGCGCTCGGCGCGATGTTTCGCGCAACGCACGCCGGCGCCGGCTACGGGATCGACGCGATCGCCGACCTGCGCACGGGCGATGTCGTCGCGCGCTTCGCGGCGAGCGGCTACGACGCCGCCCGCGCCGCCGAGTTCGTCGAAGCCGCGAACACGATCCGCGACGCGCTCGGTCGCGCGCAGCGGATCGCCGCCCACCCGTCCGTCGCCGCGCTGATCGACGCCTGGGGTGAACCGCCCGCGACGCTGCGGACGATGCGCGCGCTGAAGGAGCGCTTCGATCCGAAACAGGTCCTGGCGCCCGGCCGGTTCGTGGGCGGGATCTGATGCGCATCGCGATCCCCGACGTGCTCCGGCGCGACGTTCGGCGGACGCTGGCGCGCGTGTTCAGCCGCCCGACGCGCGTGCAGAAGCTGATCGCGCTCGGGCCGCGCGCCTGGGCGGCGACGGCGCGCTACGTGCTCGCCGTCATCCCGCTCGCCTCGCGCGAGCTGGCGGCGATCCGCGTGCGCGCGGAGCGCATCCCCGATCCCGCGCTGCGCCGCGAAGCGCTGGCGTCGATCGACGGCAAGGCGTATCACGTCCAAGGCGGCGCGATCCTGGCGACGTTTCTGCCCGGCGCATCGGCGCGGCGATACGTCGCGATCGTCGCCGCGCTCGAGACGATCTACGACTACCTCGACAACCTCTGCGACCGTCTCCCGGGCGTCTCGCAGCGCGCCTACGCCTCGCTGCACGACGCGCTGATCGACGCGCTCGACGACCGCCGCACGCCGGCGGCGTACTATCGCGACGGCCCCCCGGGCGACGACGGCGGCTACCTGCGCGGGCTCGTCGAGGACGTGCGCGACGGGCTGCGCGCGCTGCCGCACTATTCCGACGTGCGCGAACGGCTGGTCGACGTCGCGCGCTTCTACGCCGAGCTGCAGGTCGTCAAGCACGGTCCGCCGGGCGCGCGCGAACACGCCTGCGACGCCTGGTACGCGCGGTATCGCGAGCGCTTTCCGGGCCTGTCCTGGTGGGAGTTCGCGGCGGCGTGCGGCTCGTCGCTCCCGGTGTTCGCGCTGATCGAGCTGGCCTCGCGCGCGCGGCTCGACGAGCGCGAAGTCGACGCGACGCTGGCGGCCTACTTCCCCGGCGTCTCGGCCCTGCACATCCTGCTCGACTATTTCATCGACCAGGCCGAAGACCGCGAGCACGGCGAGCTGAACTTCGTCGCGTGCTATCCCTCGACCACGGCGGCGGTCGACCGGCTGCGGCGCCTGCTCGAAGTCGCCCTGGCGCGCGTGCGCGGACTCGCCGGCGCGACGCGGCACCGGTTCCTGGTGCAGGCGATGTGCGTCTTCTACCTGACGCATCCGAAGGTGTTCGAGCAGCGCCTCGACGACGAGAGCGCCGCGCTGCTCAGCGCGCTGGGCTAGGAGTTCGTCGGACTTGGGCCGGTTTCGGATTCGGCGCGGAATCTCGTTCGAAGACGAGCGCGAAGCTTACTCGCCGGCGAGCCGGCGCTTCTGGAACGCGACGTAGTCGATCGCGGTGAATGCCATCAGCAACAGGTTGCCGATCAGCGCCGCGACGCCGAGGTACCCCCGGTACCACTGGTCGACCGAGGCGGCGTAGCCGAGCGCCAGCACGAGGAGTACCACGAGCAGCGCGCGAGTCGAGGGCGCGAGCAATGGGCGTTTGCTCCACAGCAGAAAGCCGGACGCGAACGCCAACATGAAGACCATACCAACGGTATCGCCACCGATCATACTCGGAAGTTCGGCGCCTCCCGGCGCCCGCCTTAGACGGCGGCTCCCATTTGACGAAAGATATACCGTCATGCCCCTCACCCAGGCGCCGCGCGCGCTCGTCGCGATCCTCACCGCCGCCGCGCTCCTGGCGACCGCCCCGACGCCCCGCTCGCTCCCCGGATTCGGCGCTCCCGCGGCCGACCGCGAGCGGGCCGACGAGGCGCTCTTCCTCGCCCTGCCCAGCGCGGCCGGCGCCCTGGCGGTGGCCAAGGAGCTGAACGAGCACCCGCACTACGCCGGGACCAGGGCCGATCGCGAGCTGGCGCTGCGCGCCTGCGAGCGCCTCCGCGAGTACGGCTTCGACGCCCGGATCGAGTCATTCACCTCCCGCGTCGACACGCCGCGGCGGCTGGTGCTCGAGCTCTATCCGAACGGCGAGGAGTACGTCCCCGGGACGCCGCTGCGACGGCGCCGCGGGACGCCGCCGATCGGGCTCGACCTGCGGGAGGCGGGCGACCCGCGCGACGGCGTGACCCTCGATCCCGCGGTCGGGCTGCCCTTCAACGCCGACGCGGCCGACGGCGACGTGGTCGCGCCGCTGGTGTACGCGCACCGGGGGCGCCCGGAGGACTTCGCGCTCCTCCGCCGCTCGGGGATCGACGTCCGCGGCGCGGTGGTGCTGATCCGCTACGGCGCGGCGTTCCGGGGCGAGCTCGTGCGCGCCGCCCAGGCGGCCGGCGCCCGCGGCGCGATCCTCTACGACGATCCGGCCGACGACGGCGCCGGCCGGGGCGCGACCATCCCGGAGGGACCGTGGCGCCCGTCCGCCTCGGTCCAGCGCGGCGCGCTCGGCGAAGGGATCCGCATCCCGGTCCTGCCGATCAGCGCCGACAACGCCCGCACGCTGCTCCGCGCCCTGCGCGGTCCGGACGGGCCGGCCGGCTGGGCGGGCGGGCTGGATGCGCCGTACCCGCTCGGCAAAGGACCGGCGTTCGTCCACCTCGCCGTCACGCTGAACCGCACGCGGACCACGCTCTGGAACGCGATCGGCGTTCTCCCCGGGACCTCGCCGGCGGAGCGCGTCGTGCTGGGCGCCCATCGCGACGCGTGGGTCTACGGCGTCGGCGACAACGGCGCGGGGACGTCGGTGCTGCTCGAAACGGCGCGCGGCCTGGGCTATCTCGCGCGCAGCGGCCATCGCGCGCGCCGCACGATCGTGATCGCGCTGTGGGACGGCGAGGAGATCGGGCTGCGCGGCTCCGCCGACTACGCACGCGAGCACGCCGACGAGCTGCGCCGCGGCGCGGTCGCCTACCTGAACGCCGACGAGAACGTCACCGGACCGCGCGTCGGTGCCGTGGCCAGCGGCGCGCTGAGCGCGCTCGTCGCCGGCGCCGCGCAAGACGTCGCGGACCCGGAGAACCCGACCCTCTCGCTGTACGCGCGCTGGTCGGCACAGCCGGGCGGCGTCGAGGTGCGCGAGCCGGGGGGCGGCTCCGATCAGGTCTCGTTCGCCGATGCGTTCGGCACGCCGGTCGCCGAGGTCGGTTTCCACGGTCCGTTCGGCCCGTATCATTCGAGCTACGACACGCTGGAATACGCGGAGAGGTGGAGCGATCCGGGGTTCGTGCGCCACCGCACGGCGGCGCAGCTCTACGGTCTGATCGCGCTGCGCCTGGCGAACGCGGAAGCGCTGCCGTACGAGTTCCTCGGGTATCTGCCGTCGATCAACAGCGGCATCGACGGGCTCGAAGCGCGCGCTCGGCGCGACCGCCGCGCACTCGATCTGCACGAGCTGCGCGCCTCGCTCGACGCGTTTGCGCTCGCCGCGGCTGCCGCCGACCGGCAGGTGATCGCGGGCGGCGGGATCGCACCGTCGCGCGCGCTCGCCGCGGCGCAGCGCATCGACGCGGTCGTCTCGGGAAGCGAAGGCTACGCCGTGGTCGCGTTTCCGGCGATCCGCCGTGCGTACGACGCGCACGACGACGGGCGCCTGCGCGAGGCGATCGCGCGCACGAGCGCCGACGTCGCCGCCGCGACCGCCGACCTGCGCTGAGGTGCAGCCCGCACCGCCGGCGATCGTCACGCCCGCACCCTGGCCCTCACCCGCAGTGCCGGCGGCGCCGGTGCCCGCCGGCCCCGCGATCGCCGCGCCGCGGCCGTGGGGCACCGCGACGTGGCTCGCGCTCCACGAGCGGTTCGTCGCGCGCGCGCGGCAGGGCGACGTCGACGTGCTCTTTCTGGGCGACTCGATCAGCGCGTTCTTTCCCGTCGCCGGCGCGGACGCGTGGGATCGCGCGATCGCGCCGCTGGGCAGCGTCGTCGACTTCGGGATCGAGGGCGACCGCACGCAGTTCGTGCTGTGGCGCGTACTGCACGGCGAGCTCGACGGTTCGAACGCGCGCGTCGTCGTCCTGATGATCGGGACGAACAATCTCGCTGCGGCGACGCCGGACTCGGTGGCCGGCGGGATCGCCGCGATCGTCGGCGCGATTCGGGCGCGCCTGCCGGACGCGGTGGTCGTCCTCAACGCGATCCTGCCGCGCGGCGCGCCGGACGATCCGGTCCGCGCGAAAATCGCGGCGGTCAACGCGCGCATCGCGACACTGGCCGATGAGACGCACGTCCGCTGGCTCGACGCGGGGCCCGCGTTCCTCGAGCCGGACGGAACGCTGGTTCCCGGCGCGATGCGCGACGGACTGCATCCGGCCGAAGCCGGCTACGAGATCTGGGCGGCCGCGCTCGCGCCGCTGCTCCGCGCCGCGCTGGGAAAGTAACGCCGGCCGAGCCGCAGCAGCGGGCGCTCGAGCCAGCGGTACGCGCCGAACGACACCGCGATCGAGAGCGCGTAGCCGCCGACGAGGATCGCCGTGCGCGCGCCGTCGCCGTGGGCGTGGAGCTTGCCGATCGCGAAGCCGAGCGCGCCGATCACCGGCACGTGCCACAGATACAGCGCGTAGCTCGCGTCGCCTTGCGCGCGCAGCCACGCGGGCGCGAGCATACCGTGCCGTTCCAGTCCGAGCGACGCGTACACCAGCAGCGCCATCGGGACGCCGACGGCCCACGGCCGCCACCACGCGATCTCGAGGTATTCGCGTCCCGAGTACGCCGTCGCGACGCAGACGCCGGCGATCGCGACGAGCGCGAGCGCGAAGAGCGCGCGCGGCGCGACGAACGCACCACGCAGCGCCGCCGCGCCGATCAGCATCCCCAAGACGAACTCGACGTCGAGCGGGCTGCCGAGAACGCGCACCCAGGGATTGCCGTGCGGGCCGGCGACGCCGATCGCCGCGACGGCGAGCATCCACGCCGCGACGACCGGCGCCAGCAGCCGGATGCGAAAGCGCAGCGCGAACGCGAAGACGAGGTAGAACGCCAGCTCGTAGCTGAGCGTCCAGCCGACGACCAGCAGCGGCTCGCCCGGCTGCGGCAAACAGAGGAACGAGGCGAGAATCTCGGGGCGCGCGCTGCGGTGCGCGCCGGTCGTCGCCGGCGCGACGAGATAGATCGCGAGCACGATCGCGGTCACGATCCAGTACGGCGGATAGATGCGCCAAAAGCGTCGCTCGAGGAAGCGCCGCGATGCGCCTTTCGTCCCGAACCACGCCGCGGTCGAGGCGACCATCACGGTGCCGCTGATCACGAAGAACAAGTCGACGCCGTACGTCCCCAGCACGTGGTACGGCGTCGTCCAAGGACGTCCGGGGAGGTACGTCGACTCCACCGCGTAGACATGGACCACGACGACCATCAGCGCGGCGAGCGCGCGCAGCGCCTGGACGTTCCCGAGCACCACGACCGGTTCGACGTGCGGCGGGACCCGCCCGCGTGCCGCGCCTGACGTGCGCGTCACCGTGCTCGGCGCCTCCGGCTTCATCGGCCGGCGTCTCGCCGGCGCGCTGGCGGCGCGCGGCGACGAGGTGGTCGCGGCGAGCCTGCGCGACCCGGGCGCCGCGGCGCGTGCGAGCGAGGGGAGCGACGCCGTCGTCAACCTCGCCGGGGCCTCGGTGGCGCAGCGCTGGACCGCGCGGCGCAAGGCCGAGATCGTCGCGTCGCGGGTCGATCTGCCGCGCGCCTATCTCGGCGAGCTGGCGCGGCTCGACTCGCGACCGCGTACCTACGTCAGCGCGTCGGCGATCGGCTACTACGGTACCAGCCGGACCGCGACGTTCACCGAGGCGAGCCCGCCCGGTGACGATTTCCTGGCCCTCACCTGCGCGGCATGGGAGGCCGCGGCGAACGCCGCGGGCGAGCTCGGAATGCGCGTCGCGACCGTGCGCACCGGGCTCGTACTCGGCCGTGACGGCGGGGCGCTGAAGCCGCTGCTCCCGCTGTTTCGAGCGGGGCTCGGCGGGGTCGTCGCGAGCGGCGAGCAGTGGTATTCCTGGGTCCACCTGGACGACGTCGTCGGCATCTACCTGCACGCGCTCGACGGCCGCGCCGACGGTCCGCTCGACGCGACCGCGCCGGCGCCGGTGACGAACCGTGCGTTCACCCGCGCGCTCGGCGCGGCGGTTCGGCGGCCGGCGATCCTCCCGGTTCCCGCCTTCGCCGTGCGGCTGCTGCTCGGCGAGGCCGCGACGATCGTCACCGAAGGGCAGCGCGTGCTGCCGAAACGCCCGCTCGACACCGGGTACGCGTTCCGGCATCCGGAGCTCGGCGAAGCGCTCCGCGCGCTGCTTTCCTGAGCGGACGCGCGTCGCGCGGGCGCCGGCGGACCGGGGCGCGCGGGCGAACCCGGCGAACCGGGGCTCACGATGACGACGATCTCTTCGCCCGTGCTCGGCGGGACGCTCCCGTCCACGATGTCCGACCGGCAGCTCGGCGTTCGCGCGATCTTCGAGCATGCCGTGCGCGCGCATCCGCGCAAGCACGTCGTCTCGCGCGAAGGGGCGCGGGTCGTACGCTTCACCTACGCCGAGTTCGGCGAGCGGGTCGCGAAGCTCGCGCACGCGCTGCGCGCGCTTCGCGTGCGGCCGGGCGACCGCGTCGCCTCCTTCGCCTGGAACGGTCACCGCCATCTGGAGCTGTACTACGCGGTGCCGATGGTCGGCGCGGTGCTGCACACCGTCAACATCCGCCTCTTCCCCGATCAGACGGCGTTCGTGCTGCGCCACGCCGGCGACCGCGTGGTGTTCTACGACGGGTCGCTCGTCAAGCAGATCGCCGCGGCCGCCGCGCTCGACCCCGAGGCCGGTAGAACGTTCGTGCAGATGGGTGCGAGCCCGGAAGGCTTCGACGGCGCGCTCGACTACGAGTCGCTGCTGGCGCACGAGCCGAACGAATACGACTGGCCGGAGATCGACGAGCGCGCCGCGGCGCTCCTGTGCTACACCTCGGCGACGACGGGCGATCCGAAAGGCGTGCTCTTCTCCCACCGGTCCACCTACCTGCACGCGCTCGCCACCGGCCTGGCCGACGCGATCGCGATCTGCGAGCGGGACCGCGTCCTGCCGATCGTGCCGATGTTCCACGTCAACGCCTGGGGCACGCCGTTTCTCTCGATGATGGTGGGGGCCGACTTCATCATGCCGATGGAGCGCCTCGATCCGGCCGGCGTCATCGAGCTGTGCGAGCAGGAGCGCGTCACGCTCTCGGCCGGCGTCCCGACCGTCTGGCTCGCCGTGCGCGACATGCTGCGCGCGCAGAACAAGACGCTCCCCGACCTCAAGCGGATCGTGATCGGCGGAAGCGCGATGCCGCACTCGCTCATGGACGATCTCGAGGAGCTGGGATTCCGCGCGATCCACGCGTGGGGGATGACCGAGATGTCGCCGGTCGGGACGATCGCCGCCGACATCGCCGAGTTCGACGGCGACCCGCAGATGCGGCACCGCGAACGGTACAAGCAAGGCCGCTTCTCGCCGATCGTGCAGTGGAAGATCGTCGACGAGCACGGTGAGGAGGTCGCCGAAGACGGCGCCTCGCGCGGCGAGCTGCTCGTGCGCGGCTTCGCCGTGGCGAAGTCGTACTACGACAACGAGGCGGCGACGTCGCTCGCCTTCGAGGCCGACGGCTGGTTCCACACCGGCGACGTCGTCACGATGGACGGGCACGGCTTCATCGAGATCGTCGACCGCGTCAAGGACTTCATCAAGTCCGGGGGCGAGTGGATCTCCTCGGTCGAGGTCGAGAACGTCCTGATGGGACATCCCTCCCTCAAGGAAGCGTGCGTCTTCGGCGTGCCGCATCCGAAGTGGCAGGAGCGTCCGGTCGCGGCGGTCGTCGTGCGCGAAGGCCACGACGTCGACGAGGCGGCGGTGATCGCCTGGCTGGGCGACAAGCTCGCCAAGTGGCAGACCCCCGACCGCATCGTCTTCGTCGAAGCGATCCCGCGCACGGGCGTCGGCAAGTTCCTGAAGCGCACGCTCCGGGAAGAGTATTCGGCGCTGCTGACCGTGTAGGGACCCCTCGCGACCGTACGTTCCACAATTTCCGGGCGCTTGACCGTTCCGTCGCTGGGTATAGGTTCGCCGATCCGCAGGAATTTGGTACGGCACCGTACCGACCGGATGGGCGAATGGTGGCGGCAAACCACGACTGGTCTTTCGTCGCGGCCGACGCGCGTGAGGCGTCAACGACCACGCGGCGCGGCGTGCGCGAGTTTTTGTCCGAGGAGGCGTGCGAGCGCTGCGATCTCGACGCCGTCGAGATCATCGTGGGCGAGCTGATCTCGAACGTCGTCCAACACGCTCCCGGCCCGATCGGGATGCACTGCTGGTGGGAGGGCGACCGCGCGATCCTGCTCGTTGCCGACCGTGGCCCCGGCTTGCCGCCGGTGCGGCCGATCCCCGATCCGGCCGCGACGAACGGCCGCGGCCTGCTGCTGATCGATGCGCTCGCGCAGAGCGTGCGCTTCGACTGCGTCCCCGGTCAGGGCACCCGAATCGCCGTCCAGCTCCCCGTCTGCAAACGGAACGGCGCGTCCGGCGCTGGCGCCGCGCCGCCCTAGCCGGCCGGCGCCGGAAGCCTCAGCGCGCGACCGGCGCCGGTTCGAGGACCATCCCGTCCTCGGCGAGGCGAGCGCCGGCGGCTTCGACGGCTCGGCGTTCCGGCGAACCCGCGTCGAGCAGCGGGTTCGAGTTATTGAGGTGCGCGTAGACGCAGCGGGCGGCGAGCGCTCCGAGCCGCGCGAGGCTTCCGTCGGGACCGCCGATCGGCAGGTGACCGAGGTCTCGCGCGCGCTTCGCGTCGAGGCCGCCGGCGCCGAGCTCGTCGTCGGACCAGAACGAGCCGTCGACGAACGCGACGTCCGCCCGCTCGATCGCGGCGAGCAGCGCGTCGCCGATCGAGGCGAACACCGGGGCGAAGACGACCCGCGACGACGACGCGCGGTGCTCGACCTCGTACGCGACGACGGCGCCGCGGCGTCGTTCGCGACCGGCATAGCCGGGCGTCAGCCCGTCGACGGCGATCGCGCGCACGGCGAAGCGTCCCTCGTCCAGCGCGAAGCCCACGCCGTCCGATGCGAAGCTGCCGGCGTCGACGGCGTGCCAGCGGTGCGGCGGGCGCGCGAACGGCGCGAAGGCCGCCTGCGCAGTCGCGATCTCGCAAACGACCGCGCTGGAGAACACGTCGAAGCCGGCGGCGTGCGTCTGCCGCAGGACGGCGAGGCCGCCGAGATGGTCGACGTTCGCGTCGGTCAGCAGGAAGCCGCGGATCGGCGAGCCGCGCCGCTGCGCGGGTTGCAGCGGCGGCGTCGCTTCGATCTGCGCGGCGACGTCCGGCGAGACGTTGACCAGCCACCACGCCGCGCCATCCGCCGAGAACGCGAAGGACGACTGCGTCCTTCGCGGCGCCGTTCCGCGCCGCGCGGCCGTGCAGTGCGGACAGGCGCAGTTCCACTGCGGAACGCCGCCGCCCGCCGCCGATCCGAGGACGCGGACGATCATGCGCGGACGGGCGTCATGCGGCGCGGAATCAGGGCGTCCGCGTCCTCGGCCGCGTCGCGCAGCGCGACGACGACGGCGTGGTCGGGGCTCAGCTCGCAGGCCGGATCGGTGCGCGCCGCATCGCCGGCGAGCAGGAACGCCTGACAGCGGCAGCCGCCGAAATCGATCTCCTTGCGCTCGCACGACCGGCACGGCTCCGGCATCCACGCGGTCCCGCGGAATGCGGTGAACGCCGGCGAGTCACGCCGAATCTCCGCCAGCGGACGGTCCCCGACGCGCTCGAACCGCAGCGAGGGGATCGACGCCGCGGCTTGGCACGGCAGCACGCGGCCGTCGGGTGCGATCGTGAGGTGCGCGCGGCCCCAGCCGTTCATGCACGCTTTCGCCGTCCCGCCGAAGTAGTCGGGCAGCACGTAGACGATCTGCATCCGTCCGGCCAAGCGCCGGCGGGCTTCCGCGACCACGCCGAACGCGCGCTCGATCTGCGCGCGCGTCGGGAGCAGCGCGGTGCGGTTGCGGAACGCCCAGCCGTAGAACTGCACGTTCGCCAGCTCCAGCTTCGTCACGCCGTGGCGCTCGGCGAAGGCGATCGTCTCCTCGAGCGCGTCGTGGTTGCCGCGGTGCAGCACGCAGTTCAGCGTGAGCGCGACGTCGCGCCGCGCGACGCGCGCGATCGCCTCTTCCTTGCGCGCGTGGACGCGGGCGCCGGCGATCTCGTCGGCGAGCGCGGCCGAGGGCGCCTGGATGCTGATCTGGATGTGATCCAGACCGGCGGCGAGCAGCGCGTCGAGCCGGGCGTCGTCGAGAAACGTCCCTTGCGTGATCAGGTTCGTGTAGATCCCGCGCCGCGCGGCGTGCTCGATCAGCCCCGCGAGATCGGGGCGCAGCGTCGGCTCGCCGCCGGAGAAGCCGAGCTGCACGATGCCCATCTCCGCCGCTTCGTCGATGACGCCGTGCCAGGCGAGGACCCCGAGCTCGTCGCGCGGCGAGCCGAGGTCGAGCGGGTTGTAGCAGTACGGACACTGCAGGTTGCAGCGGTACGTGAGCTCGCAGAGCAGCGAGACCGGGTTCGGGACGGCCGGCGCCGGGACGACGGCGCTCATCGCAGGTACGCGCGCGTTCGCAGCCGCGCCAGCAGCTCGTCGATGTCGCGCGCGACCGCGCTCTCCGAGGTGCCGAAGCGCTGCGCGAGCACGCGCGCGATCGTCGCCACGCTGCGCTCGCCGTCGAGCAGCTCGGCGATCGCCGCCGCGGTGTCGTTGAGCCGCAAGAATCCCTCGGGCACCAGCAGCAGCGCTTCGCCGTCGGGGCCGCGCCGCAGCCGCACGCCGGGCGCGAGCGCCGGACCGCGCGCGCCGATCACCGGAAAAATCCGCTGGCGAGCGCGGTCGCGTCGAGCAGACACCAGAGCACGTCGCACTTGAAGGACAGCGCCGCGACGCACGCGTCCTGCTGCTCCGGCGTCTCCGCCTCATCGAGCACCCAGCGCAGCGCGGTGTCGGCGTCGCGCTCGGCGAGCGGGATGCGGTCTTCGAAATAGGCCAGTCCGGCGCGGTCGATCCACGGATAGTGCTCGACGATCGCGGCGACGCGGTGCGTCATCACGGGCGGCCCGAACAGCTCGGTGAGCGACGAAGCCACCGCTTCGAGCCACGAGCGCTCGCGCGCGAAGCTCACGTACGCGTCGACGGCGAAGCGCGCGCCCGGCGCGACCAGCCGTTCGGAGAGCACGTCGTCGCGGTCGAGTCCGACCGCGTCGGCGAGCGCGAGCCATTTGAACGTCCCGCCCCGATCGCCGGCGACCCCGTCGTGATCGACGATCCGCGCAATCCAGGCACGCCGGTGATCGCGGGTCGGCAGCCGCGAGAGGATCGCCGCATCCTTGATCGGGATCATCTTCTGGTAGTAGTAACGGTTCGCCACCCACGCGCGCACCTGGTCGGGCGCGAGCAAACCCTCGACGAGCGCCCGGTGAAACGGGTGCTTGTCGTGGTAGCGCGTGTCGAGCGCACGAAGACGTTCGACGAGCGTCGTGCCGAGCGTTGCGGTCATGAAAGAAACGGCGCCGCCGCGCGTGTCGCGCGGCGCGCCGTCGACGGGCAGGCTAGACGGAGTCCCAGTCGTTCGTGTACGCCGCGATCTCCATCGCGGTGCCGACTTCTTCGAAGTCCGGGCGGGTCCACTCGTCGGTGCGCGTTTGATCCACGGAGCATCCTCCTTCGGTCGTCTCAGCGTACCGCACCCGCGCTCGGTGTCAAGTCAACCGGTCGGCTATTTCGCGATCCGAGTGACCCGCGGCGGACGCGGCGTTCGGCGCCGGGTACACCGGGCGGCGGCGCCGCCTGCCGGGCTAGTTGAGGTTGACCTCGAACAGCCCCGCCGCGCCCATCCCGCCGCCGATGCACATCGTCACCACGGCGTACTTCGCTTTTCGCCGGCGGCCTTCGAGCAGCGCGTGCATCGTCATCCGCGCGCCGCTGACGCCGTACGGATGCCCGATCGAGATCGCGCCACCGTCGACGTTGAAGCGCTCGTTCGGAATCCCCAGCGTGTCGCGACAGTAGACGGTCTGCACCGCGAAGGCCTCGTTCAGCTCCCAGATCCCGACGTCGTCGACGGTCAGCCCGTGCCGCTTCAGGAGCTCGGGGATCGCGAAGACGGGGCCGATCCCCATCTCGCCCGGATCGCAGCCGACGACGACCATCCCGCGGTAGAAACCGAGCGGATCGAGCCCGCGCTCGCGGGCGGTCTCCGCTTCCATGACGACGACGGCGGCGGCGCCGTCGCTGAGCTGCGAACTGTTGCCGGCCGTGATCGAGCTGTTCTTGTCGAGCACGCCTTTGAGCGCGGCGAGCCCTTCGAGCGTGGTGTCGGCGCGGTTCCCTTCGTCCTTACGCAGCGTGACGAGCTGCTCGCTCACCGTGCGGCTCTCTTTGTCTTCGACGTACTTCCAGCTCGGCAGCGGGACGATCTCGGCCTCGAAGCGACCCTCGGCCTGCGCCGCGGCGACACGCTGCTGCGACTGCAGCGCGTACTCGTCCTGCCGCTCGCGCGAGATGCCGTAGTGCTTCGCCACCGCGTCGGCCGTCTGGAGCATCGGCATGTAGAGGTCGGGCTCGTGCCGCAGGATCCACTCCTCGGTGAAGTCGTGCGTGTTCATCCCGTTCTGCACGAGCGAGATCGACTCGACGCCGCCGGCGACGACGACCTTCGCGCCGTCCGCGATCACCCGCCCGGCCGCCGTCGAGATCGCCTGCAGCCCGGAGGCGCAGTACCGGTTGATCGTGGTGCCGGGGACGCGCAGCGGAAGGCCGGCGCGCAGCGCGGCGACGCGCCCGACGTTGTGCCCGGTCGCGCCCTCCGGCAGCCCGCTGCCCAGGACGACGTCCTCGACTTCTGCCGGATCGACGCCGGAGCGCTTCACCGCGTGCTCGATGACGTGTCCCGCCATCGTCGCCCCGTGCGTCTGATTGAACGCGCCGCGGAACGCCCGCCCGATCGGGGTCCGCGCAACGGAGACGATCGCCGCCTCAGGCATGGGTCAACTCCTTCGTTTCGGTGCCGGCGGCCGCGCCCGGCGCGTAGCCGGTCGCCTTCGCATACCACATCGGTCCGCCGTGATGCGGCGGGAAGCCGTAGCCGTAGATCCAGACGATGTCGACGTCGCCGGGCCGCAGCGCGATCCCGCTCGCGACGAGCTCGGCACCGCTGTCGGCGAGCGCGCGCGTGCAGCGCGCGATGATCTCTTCGTCGCTCACGTTCGGGTTCTGCGGGATCCCCGCGTCCTGCGCGAGCTGCGCGATGAGCTCCTCGACGGCGGCATCCGGGATCGCCTGGCGGCCCTTGCCGACCGCCTTGTCGTAGCGGAAGAACCCGGCGCCGCTCTTCTGCCCGAGCCGATCTTGTTCGACCAGCTTCGCGACGATCGGCGTGCGGCCGAGCGGGGTTCCGCCCGAGGCCTGCGAGATGAAGTGGTAGACGTCGAGCCCCGAGAGATCGGCGACCGCGAACGGTCCCATCGCGAAGCCGAACGTCTTCTTCATCACGTCGTCGATCCGCGCGGGGCTGACGCCCTGCTCGGCGAGCTCGACCGCGACGCGCTCGTACTCGAACAGCATCCGGTTGCCGATGAAGCCGAACGCATTCCCCGAGACGACCGCGACCTTGCGCAGCTTCTTCCCGAGCGCGAGCCCGGTGACCAGCGTCTCCGGCGAGGTCTCCTTGCCGCGCACGATCTCGAGCAGCTTCATGATATTCGCCGGCGCGAAGAAGTGCAGTCCGAGCACTTTATCGGGGCGCTTCGTCGATGAGGCGATCTCGTCGATGTCGAGCGTCGAGGTGTTCGAGGCGAGGATGCACGACGGCTTCGTCAGCGCGTCGAGCTTGGCGAAGACCTCTTTCTTCACCGGCATCGACTCGAAGACGGCCTCGACGACGACATCGACGTCGCCGAGCTCGTCGTAGCTCTCTTCGAACGTGATCGAGTTGGCGCGCTTCCACGCGTCTTCTTGCGTCAACCGGCCCTTGTCGACTTGGTACTTGAACATCCCGAAGACGGTCTCGCGCGCCTTTTCGACGGCTTCCTGTTTCGTCTCGACGACGACCACGGGGATCCCGGCCTCCGCGAAGGTGATCGCGATCCCGGTCCCCATCGTCCCGCCGCCGATCACCGCCGCTTTGGCGATCTCGAGCGGCCGTGCCGGCGGGAGGCCGGGGATCTTCGCCAGCTCGCGCTCGGCGAAGAACAGGTGCCGCAGCGCGGCCGAGGGCGCCGAGCGCACCAGCTCCATGAACAGCCGCGCCTCGCGCGCGAGCCCGCGCGCGAACGGCAGCTCGATCGCCGCCTGCACGGCATCGATGAGCTTGTGCGCGGCGAACCCGCCGTTCTCTTCCGGCGGCACCATCTTGTGCGCTTGGGCGACGACGAAGGGCGTCGCGAACAGCGAGAGGCTCGCCACGCCGAGCTGCGTCTGCAGCGCCGAGAGGCGGCGCTTCGGCTTCCCGGCGTAGGATTTCGCCGCGGCGACGACGTCGCCGTCGACGACCTGGTCGAGGATCTTCTTCGCCAGCGCGTCCGGCGCTTTGACCATCTCGCCCTTGAGCATCATCTGCAGCGCGTCGTTCGCTCCGAGCAGCCGCGGCAGCCGCTGCGTCCCCCCGGCGCCGGGGAGCAGCCCCAGCTTGATCTCGGGCAGACCGACGCGCGAGCGCGGCGTCGCGACACGGTAGTCACAGGCCAGCGCGAGCTCGAATCCGCCCCCGAGCGCGTTCCCGTCGATCGCCGCGACGAACGTCTTGTCGCTCTTCTCGACCGCCGCGATGACGTCGCGCACGGTCTTCGTCTCGGCGGTCGGCTCGACGTCGAAGTCGTTGACGTCGGCGCCGCCGCTGAAGTTCCCGTTCGCGCCGCCGAACACGATCGTCGTGACGCTCGGATCGGCGTCGGCTTCGCGGACCGCCGCGTACAGCTCCGCCGACGGCTTGTAGCCGAGCGCGTTGACCGGCGGGTGGTTGAGGATCACGACGCGGACGCCCTCGCCGATGTCCTCGATCGAATGATACTGTGCCATCTTCCTCTTCATCCTAGGCGGATCGGCCGATGGCCGAACGCGAAGGCTTCGCGGGACGCGAAGCCGCTCAAACGATCGCGAGCGCGCGGCGCTCGACTTCGAACATCCCGTCGTCGCCGGCCATCACGTCGCCGGAGCCTTCGGTGATCTGCTTCTGCAGGTAGGCATACTGCGAGAGCACGTGGTGCGCGTAGAACGTCGCGGTCTGCAGCTTCGCGGCGTAGAACGCGTCGGCGTCGCCCGCGGCGATCTTCTCGGCGGCGATCTTCGCGCCGCGGAAGAGCTGCCAGCCGCCGGCCACGATCCCGAAGAACTTCAGGAACGGGACGCTGCCGGCGAAGGCGGTGCGCAGGTCGCCCATCGCGTTCATCCCCAGCCACTGCGCGGTCTCGCCGAGCGCCTTCGTCGCCTCGCCGAGCGAGGCGCCCAGCGCCTTGAGCCGCGCGTCGTCGGAGGCGGCCAGCTCGCTCGCGAACCCGCCGATCGTCTTGAGCACCTTCGTCGCCGACGCGCCCATGTCGCGGATCAGCTTGCGCCCGACGAGGTCGAGCGCCTGGATCCCGGTGGTGCCTTCGTAGATCGCCGCGATACGGACGTCACGGTACTGCTGCGCGATCCCGGTCTCTTCGATGTAGCCCATCCCGCCGAAGACCTGGAGCGCCGTCGAGCACACGTCGATCGCGTTCTCGGTGCACCAGCCCTTGACGACGGGGATCATCAGCTCGACGAATGCCTGGTGCTCCTTGCGCACCGCGGGATCCTCGGACTTCTGCGCGTAGTCGAGCGACGAGGCGGTGACGTACGCCAGCGCGCGCATCGCTTCGACGTTGGCCTTGCACCACAGCAGCATCCGCCGCACGTCGGGGTGTTTGATGATCGCCACCGGCTCCGGCGAGCGCGCGGCCGCGTCGCGGAACTGGATCCGCTCCTTGGCGTACTGCACCGCGTGCTGGTACGCGCGGTCGGCGATCGCCAGGCCCTGCACGCCGACGCTGAAGCGCGCCGCGTTCATCATGACGAACATGTACTCCAGACCGCGGTTCTGCTCGCCGACCAGGTAACCGATCGCACCTTGGCCGCTCTCGCCGTAGTTGAGCGTGCAGGTCGGGTTCGCGTTGATCCCGAGCTTGTGCTCGATCCCGGCGCACTTGACGTCGTTGCGCTCGCCGAGCGAGCCGTCCGCGTTCACCAGCATCTTCGGCACGATGAACATCGAGATGCCCTTCGTCCCCGGCGGCGCGTCGGGCAGACGCGCGAGCACCAGGTGAACGATGTTCGGCGCCATGTCGTGCTCGCCGAACGTGATGAAGATCTTCTGTCCCTTGATGCGGTAGTGATCGCCTTCGGGGACGGCCTGCGTGCGCACCGCGGCGAGATCCGAGCCGGCTTGCGGCTCGGTCAGGCACATCGTTCCCGTCCACTCGCCGCTGACCAGCTTCGGGATGTAGGTCTGTTGCTGGTGCTCGTCGCCGAATTGCTCGATCGCTTCGATCGCGCCCTGGTTCAGCAGCGGACCGTTCGCGAAGCCGACGTTCGCCGCGTTCCACATCTCGAGCGTCGGCCCGAGCATGATCGAGGGCAGCCCTTGCCCGCCGAACTCGGCCGAGACGGGGAGACCGATCCAGCCCGCCTGCGCGAACTGATGGTAGGCCTCTTTGAACCCCTTGGGCGTCGTGACGACGCCGTCGGTCCACGTGCAGCCTTCCTTGTCCCCGGACTGGTTCAGCGGGTCGAGCACTTCCGTCGCGAAGGTCGAGGCTTCGTCGAGGATCGCGTCGAGGACGTCGGTGGTGTCCTCGTAGCCGGGGAGCTTCGCGATCTCGTCGACGCCGGCGAGCTCGCGCAGGACGAACTGCATGTCGCGCAGCGGCGCGCGGTAGGTGCTCATGACGTCTCTCCGTACAGGTCGCGACGGAGCTGCTGCAGCGCCGCGATGAGTTTGGTCAGATAGGGCTTGAAGTTGTGCTTGATCGACTCGAGCCGTTCTTCGCCGGACCCGGTGATCTTGTACAGCGTGGTGCCGCGCTTGGTGCTGGCGTCGACCTCGCCGCGAATGAAGCCGCGCTGCTCGAGCCGGCGCAGCAGCGGATAGATCGTATTCGGGTTGACCGGGAAGATGCCGCCGAGGTTTGCGATCCGCTGCATCAGCCCGTAGCCGCTGTCGGGATGGGCGTGCAGCAGTTGAAGGACGAGCGCGGGAAACACCGTCTTCGTCTTCACCTCGCCGGTGAAGACGCGGTCCCCCCAGAGCTCGGTGGGGAACGCGGTCGCGCCGCCCTCGTCGGCATCGGCGGATGCCGCGGACGCCCTTGACCGTGTGGCCATGTGTTATTTATAATAGGTTACCGATAAGCCGTCAAGACGGCTTGCCGCCCTTCGCGACCCGGGTGCTCACACCGCATGACCCGCGACAAGCTCAGCCTGACCGAACCCGATCGGCCGGCGCTCTCGACCACCCCGACGCTCGCGGCCTTCGTCGCCGGGCGGCTCGCGGAGCCGCGCGAGCTCGCGCTGGCCCAGCGGTTCGACGGCGGGAGCCGCGCGCTGAGCGCCGGCGAGGTCCAGCGGGCTGCGGCGGCCGTCGCCCACGCGCTCCGCGGGCGCGGAATCGCGCGCGGCGACCGCGTGGCGATCGTCGCCGAGAACAGCGTCGACTGGCTGCTCGCGGACTTCGGAATCCTGTACGCCGGGGCCGTCGTCGTGCCGGTGTTCGCGACCGCCGCCGCCGATCAGGTCGCGTTCATCTTGAGCGACAGCGAGACGAAGCTGATCTTCACCGACACGCCGCGGCGCGCGGCCGCAATCCGCGCGGCGTGCCCGGATCCCGCGGTGCCGATCGTGGCCTTCGAGAGCGCCGCCGGCGACGCGTTCTCCGCGTTCCGCGCCGAAGGCGAACGGCACGCGGGCGACGAGACGCTGCTGCGCACCTACACCGACGGGATCGGCGCCGACGAGCTGGCGGTGCTGATCTACACCTCGGGAACGACCGGCACCCCGAAGGGTGTGATGCTCTCGCACCGCAACCTCATCGCCGACGTCGAGAGCGCGTTCGACCCGCAGGACAGCACGCTCGAGCCCGGGCAGATCGCGCTCTCCGTGCTGCCGTTCGCGCACGTGATGGAGCACACCGACGCCCTCGGCTACCTGTACAACGGCTTGAGCCTGTACGTCACGACGCCCGAGCGGCTGGTCGAGGACATGCGCGCGATCCGCCCGTCGTACGTCGCCTTCGTGCCGCGCATCTTCGAGCGGCTGATCGCCGGGATCGTCGGCAGCGCCCAGCAGGCCGGCGGCATGAAAGCGAAGCTCGTGCCCTGGGCGCTCGAGGTCGGCACGGCCTATCAGCGTGCGCTGCGGGACGGGGCTCCCTCGCTCGCGCTGCGCGTGCAGTACGCGCTCGCGCGGGCGCTCGTGCTGCGGAAGATCCCCGCCGCGCTCGGCCTCGACCGGCTGCGCTTCTTCGTCAGCGGCAGCGCGCCGCTGCACCGCGACACCGCGCTGACGCTCGCCGCGATGGGCCTCGTCGTCTGCGAAGGCTACGGGCTCACCGAGACCGCGCCGGTCGTCACCGTGAACCGGCTCGCCGACAACGTTCTCGGCAGCGTCGGCGCCCCCGTGCGCGGCGTGCAGATCAAGATCGCCGCCGACGGCGAAGTGCTCGTCAAGGGCCCGAACGTGATGCTCGGGTACTACAAGCTGCCGTCGCGAGGAGCAGCCGTTCGACGCCGAGGGCTGGTTCTGCACCGGCGACATCGGGACGCTCGACGCGCACGGTCATCTGACGATCACCGACCGCAAGAAGGAGATCTTCAAGACGAGCGGCGGCAAGTGGATCTCGCCCTCGCGGATCGAGACCGCGATCAAGCGTTCGGTCTCGATCGCGCAGGTGATGGCGTTCGGGGCGAACATGCCGCATCCCGGGGTCCTCGTCGCGCCGAACTGGGCCTTCCTGCGCACGAAGCTCGGCCTCCCCGAGACCGCGACCGCCGAGCAGATGGCGCAGAACGCACGCGTGCGCGAGCACGTGGTGTGCGAGGTCGAAGCGAACACCGCGGACCTCGCTTCGTTCGAGCAGGTGCACCGCGTCGCGATCCTGCCGCGCGAGCTCAGCGTGGAGGACGGCGAGCTCTCGCCGACGCTCAAAGTCAAGCGCCGCGTCGTCGAGCAGCGCTATGCGAGCCTCATCGCGCAGGCCTACGCCGAGGACCTCCACGCCCGCGAAAAGACGCCGGCTTCGTAGATTCCGCACGCGGGCGCGGGCATCGCTCCTCCGCGCGAGGCACCGGCGCATAGACGTCCCGGGTGCGGGGAACGACACGTCCACGACACACTCGGAAGCGAGGCGCATTCATGCATTCGAAGGCGAGACTCATCGGAGCGCTGCTCAGCGCGGGTGCGGCATTGGCGCTCACCACGGCGGCGGCCGCCGAGCAAGAGAACGCGACGACGGGGACCGACGTCGGCGCGCCGGCCTATTTCTACGCCTGGCACGACAGCGACGCCGAGAGCCGCACCCTGGCGCATCTGTACAATCAGATCCCATCGAAGAACGTCGTCCCCATCGCGATGGACGGCTTCCTGCGGCACATCACGACCACGCACGGTGAGGCGACGGAGCGGCGTTGGCACCGCGAGCTGCGCGCAGCGATGGACAAGGCGACGATCGCCGACGAAGACCGCGCGAACGGCCAGAGCGAGGATCAGAGCTCGCTCTCCGATTACCTGCGGCACCTGGGGATCGATCCGGACACCGTCATGGCGGTCCACGTCGACGTGCGGCGCGACCGTCAGAATCCGCACGTCACCGTGTACTACCGCCGCGGCAAGCAGAACGTCGTGCTCCCGCGCTGAGCGCCGCGCCCGCCGCCGCGGCGGCGCGCCGCCAAACGAGCCGTCGGCGGGCACCTCGGCGCCCGAGCATCCGCCGCGCACGTATGCGCATCGCGTGCGCCGGGAACGTTCGGAGCGCACCACGATGAGACGAACGAACGAGGCTCCCGTGAACCACCTGAAATTGACGACGATCGCGAGCGCAGTCCTGGCCGCCGGGCTGGCCTTCGCCGCGCCGGCGCTCGCCCAGCAAGCGCCCGGCCCCGACACGAGCGACAACCAGACGACCGGCACCGACACGACCCGTGCGCTGTTCATCCGCTCGGTCACCCGCATGGACATGATGACGCAGACGCTCGGCTCGCTGACGAACCACATCCCGCAGAAGAACATCGTGCCGATCGCGGTCGAGCGCTGGACGCTCACGCCCGACGAGCACCAAGCGCTCATGACGACGATGACCCCCGACCGCATGAGCGCGCTTCGCGGCGCGATGGACAAGGCGACGGTCGCGATGGAAGACCGCCCGAACGGCGCGAGCGAAGACCAGCACTCGCTCACCGACTACATGAAGCACCTCGGCATCGATCCGCGCGGCGTGATCGCGATCGACGTGAACACGCGCCGCGACCCCGAGAACCCGATGGTGACGGTGTTCTACCGCCGCGGCGCGATGCACGGCCAGCAGGGCGGTCCCGGCTGATCCCAGCCTGAACGACTCCGCCGGCGGCTGCTTCGCGGTCGCCGGCGAGCTGCGAAGCTAGACGTCGACCAGGATCATCAGCGTCGACGTGCCGGTCGCGTACACCCGGCCCTGTGCGTCGACGAGGTGCGCCTCGGAGGTCGCCGTGCGACGACCCGCGTGGACGACGCGCGCGTCGGCGAAGACCTTGCCGACCGCGGCGGTGACCGGGCGGTGGAACCGCGTGTGCAGATCCATCGTCGTCGCGACCTGTCCCGCCGGCAGCAGCGACTGCACCGAACAGCCCAGCGCGTTGTCCATCAGCGTCGTGATGATTCCGCCGTGCACCGAGCCGATCAGGTTGTAGAGCTCCTCATGCGGCGTCATTCCGAAGACCACGTGGCCGCGTTCCACGCTCTCGAGCGAGAAGTGCATCCAGCGCGTGACGTTGGTGACGGGAACCTCGCCGCGCTTCATCATCTCGAGCGCGTCGAGCCCGTCGAGCCGCCGGAAGATGTCGATCGCGTGCGGGTAGTTCTCGATCGCGACCGCGCCGTCGCCGGCGTGCTCCTCGTCCGAGAGGCTGCTCATCGCACGGCGGCCGCTTCGTGCAGCGCCTCCTGCGCTTCGAGATACTTCTCGACGTCGATCGCCGCTTTGCAGCCGGAACCGGCCGCGGTCACGGCCTGCTTGTAGCGCACGTCGTAGACGTCTCCGGCGACGAAGACGCCTTCGATGTTCGTCCGCACGCCGTCGTCGCTGGCGATGTAGCCGGCCGCATCGAGCGTGAGCTGTCCGCGGAAGATCGCGGTGTTCGGGTCGTGCCCGATCGCGATGAACAGCGCGTCGGCCTCGAGCAGCGAGGTCTCGCCGGTCACGAGATTCTTCAGCCGCAGCGCCGTCGTGGCGTCCTCGCCGAGCACTTCGACGACGGCGCTGTTCCAGACGAACGCGATCTTCTCGTGCTTGAGCGCGCGCTCGGCCATGATCTTCGAGGCGCGCAGCGACTCGCGGCGATGCACCACCGTGACCTTGCGGCCGAAGCGCGTGAGAAAGATCGCCTCTTCCATCGCCGAATCGCCGCCGCCGACGACGACGATGTGCTTGTCGCGGAAGAACGCGCCGTCGCAGGTCGCGCAGGTCGAGACGCCCCGGCCGCGCAGCCGCGCCTCGCCCGGGATATTCAGCCAGCGCGCGCTCGCGCCCGTCGCGACGATCACCGAGTCGGCGGTGTACTCCTCGTCGTAGGTCTTGATGCGAAACGGCCGTACCCCGAAGTCGACCTCGGTGACGTCGACGTTGTGCACGACCGATCCGAAGCGCTCGGCCTGCTGCCGGAAGGCCTCCATCAGCTCGGGGCCCATGATCCCTTGCGGGAAGCCGGGGTAGTTCTCGACCTCGGTCGTGAGCATGAGCTGGCCGCCGTACATGTGGCCGGCGAACACGATCGGCGCGAGGTTGGCCCGAGCCGCATAGACGGCGGCCGTCAGGCCGGCCGGTCCGGAGCCGATGATGACGACCTTGCTGTGGGCGGGCGCGGGCATTCCGCCTTCTTCAACCCGAGAGGGGTTGCGTCCGGTTCGCCGCGCCCTCACCTCAGCGGACCGTGCCGAGCTTGTTCGACCCGTTCCCGGTGAACCAGATTCTGATGAGGGCACGAGAAAGATCACGATACGCGAGGCTGCGGCCGTCCGCTATGGGGGGCATTCCCCACCGCCGCTCCGACGAGGAGACGATGGCCGCCGCGACGCAGCCCGCGCGATGGATTGGCCGCGGATTCCGCTCGAAGACGACCCGTCGGACCTGCTGCGCAAAGGGATGCGCGGCAACGGTCTCGATCCGGCGACCCTCGCGAACCGGGTCGGGTTGGACGCGGCCGCCGTCGAGGCGTGGCTGGCGGGCGACGGCGTGCCGAGCGAAGACCAGGCGCGCGCGATCGCGCCCCTCCTGCGCATGGATCCCGGAAAGTTCGCCGATGCGGTCGCGCGCCGCTGGCACCCGGGCGCGGAGCTGCCGCCGAACGTGCGGCACCACCCGCACGATCCGCATCCCTCGAACGGCTATCTATTCTTTCTCGACGACGGCCGTACCGCGGCGCTGATCGACCCGGCCGGCTATCCAGCGCCGTTATTGCGCGCGGTGAAAGACGGCCCGTATGCGTTGCGCTACATCTTGATCACGCACAAGCACGCCGACCACTGCGACGCGACCGCCGACGTCTCGCGCGCGTTCCCCGACGCGCAGATCGTGATGCACAAGGCCGACGTGAAAGCGATCGGCTCGCTCGCGCACCGCGCGCTCCCCGTCGTCGACGGTGACGAATTACCGTTCGGCGGCGACGCGGCGATCCGCATGCTGCACACGCCGGGTCACACCGACGGTTCGTCGTGCTTCCTCTTCCGCTCGACGCTCTTCACCGGCGACACGCTCTTCGCCGGCTCGATCGGCGGCATCTTCGCGGACGTCTCGACCTACGAGGACCTGCTGAACAGCGTCCGCTTCAAGCTCTTCACGCTCGACGACGAGACGGTCGTGATGCCGGGCCACGGCCCCCCGTCGTCGATCGCCCAGGAGAAAGCGCACAACCCGTTCTTCTAGGGTCGCTGGTGGCCGCCACTGGTCACGAATGGCTTAACTCCGCGGGTTTTCGAAACTCGGACGGTCGCTAATGGTCGCCTACGGTTGCCCTCGACGGCAACCGTTTGGCAACCGCGTGCACGGCAGGTGGCGGGGGTCCCGGTCGGCGACAAGGCGCCGATCCGTCAACATTCCGGCGCCATGCCTTCGTAGGGTTGCCCGGCGCCATACTGTCGCACCTGGGGCTGCGGTAGGTGCCGCAAGCCGAACCGTTTCGACGGTCGCGCGTGTATCGGGTCAGTGGTCGGGCGCAGCCGAAGATTGCCCTTGATCGTACAAATACCGTCCCGTGGCGGCGTGTGGCCCTTCGACGAGGTCTGTTCTATGCCGTATCGTGAAGCATCGCCGCAATGGGAGTTGACGGCAACGACCAACCTACGGGGAAAGCCGACGCTAAGCTATCTGAAGCTCAATGGGCCCTTGCCGACGAGGTCGCAGGTCACCTCCGGATTTACGTCGAGATGCTGAGCCGGCTCGAAAAAGACCGCGCTTTCCCAGACGCTTTCACCGACTGGCTCGCCGTCTGGAGCGTTCTACTCGGCGCTCTCGCGTGGGAATGCTACACCGGCATAATCGTCTTGCTGAAGGCCCACAAGGTGCGAGCCGCGTTCGCTCTCAGTCGAACTCTGTACGATTACTTCGTGCGACTCGCCTATTATCGCGAACAGGCGCAGCCAACGATCACGAGCTGGCGCGCCGACCCACGCAAAATGAAGAGCATCAAGAATGGTCTGCAAAGGTTACACGCATGGCGCGATTGGTTCACGATAAACAAGAAGATGGCTGATCACCTGAATCGGACAAAGCCCGATCTCAGCGACATGGATCCGAAACAGCTTGCTGACTTCCAAAAGGCGATGGAAGCGTCCGTGCATGGCGATCTCGGCATGCGCAGCTTCCACGACATGTTGAAAACCGTGTGGCCGGAAGACAAACACACGCAGCAGTTCACGTATGCACAATGGCTCCAACGTAGTGCCTATTTGCATGGAGATCCGCTCACGCGCGTCGAGATGATGCGTGAGCATGTTACGGGGAGAAACGCCGACTACGACTTGCTCCTTGACGCGAGCACTATCTCACAAAATCACGTACTCACGGGAGCTACCGTCTTTGTGTTAGGCCTCATGGAGCAGTTTTACCTGATCACTGACCGGCAGTATGCATTGACTGTCCTCGCGCCAAAAGTAAGGCGGCTATTCCCGACCAAGGAGCCGAATGCAAACGGATGGCCCTTTGTCTTTCAGTAGTACATGGCGGCAGGCAGCCGGCTCACGCCCCGCCGGGTCGGCTATCTCCATGACCGGCCCAAAAGCGAGGGATCACCCAAGCCAGCGCGAGAAGCGCTACAAACGCCGGTCGACCAGGGGCACTTCACCGAGGATGAGGTCGACGTCGACCGGTCCCTGGCCGCCGACAGCGGGCAGCACGCCGACCCGCGGCCGCGAATCTGTGGAGACTATGGAGACTATGGATAGCGGGCGAGGCGCCTCTTGAGCCGACGGTGGGTGGCGCTTCTAATCGTCGGTGCTGCGGTCGCCTGCTGCGTCGCGATCGTCGGGCACCGGCTTACGCTTCACGCGCAGCGCGTTCACGCTGCCGAAGCGGCGGCCGAACGCGCGCAACGCGCCGACGTAGCATTCGCAGATGTCGCGCGACGCTTTGAGGATCAGCGACGGGCGTACAATCGCGAGAGCGGAGCGTTCTACGCTGCCGGCGACCGGTTCAAAGATTCGAACAACGTCGCTGCAGCAGCAGTGATACGAGAGCACCTAGAGGCCTGGGAAAAGGCCGTCCGTCTTCAAGACGCGGTAGGCTTCGCGCGGCGTAGGTTACCTGAGGACGATGCTTCTGCGCTCGACTCGGACTTCACGAAGCTCATAAAGCGGCAAGCTGAATGGGACGACGAGGTTGACGCCGTGAACGCGACGCTGCAGGTCGTCGAAAACAATCCGTTCATGGCGATCGGCCTCGCGGGCGGACAGGGCGAAAAGATGTGGAATCAGTTTCACTCTTCGGAGGATGCGCTGATGAAAGCGTTCGAGGCTTCCGAAAAGTCCTTCAACGCAAGGATGTATCATGCCGCCGACATCGAGGTCCAGCTATCGGACGAGGCCAAGAAAGTCGAATCGGTGACCGGCCTCTCCGCGATCGTGAACCCCTAGACCCGTTTCTGCGTATCTTTAATCCAGGGGCGCAGCCTCGCGCGGGAGCTGCTCGACCGCGGCCTGCACCTGCGCGAGCGTCAGCGGCGCCGAGTCGTCGATGTCGCCAGCGTTGTCGTTCACGGCTCGGGTTCCGCTGGCGGCTCGAGCACGCGCCGGGTGAAGAATGACATCATCCGACTGCCCCGTCGTGGCGCCGCAGTCGTGGAAGGTCTCGGACTGGAAGCGGCTGCGGCGCGACCCTATCTGCTCACTTTCCGCGGCGTGACGGCCTACAAGGGGCGACGGAGAGCCGGCGCGCCACGTGAAGCTCGGGCACCTTCGCGACACGAACTACGCCGCGAAGTGCGGCTCGCTGAGCCCCGATGAGGCGCCGGATAACGTCGTGACGATCAGTGTTTCGAAGCGCTTGCGGCACGATCGCTCGCGCGTCGTCGCTCTTGATCTTGATCCAGTCGCGCGAACGCTCTCCGGGACGGTATAGCCAGCCGGACGCCGCGACTCGCGTCAAGGGCGCGCCACGCCAGCTTGTGGACCGGGCGGGCGCCTCTAGTGCGCACGACCCAGGACCGAAAGGCGACCACGTCGCACACCCGCAAGCCATGTCGCTACAAACCTGGTACGCCGAGCGCAAGCGCGAGGCCCAGCGCCGGCTCTGGGTCCATACGATGTTCAACAACTACCTCTTACCGATCCTCGACGCTGCGCGAGCCGAGCTAGACGACGACCCAGTAACGGGACAGCCGTTAATCTCCGAGATCCACAAGGTGCTTGGGCCGAAGGATCTGATTGAAGCGGTGGAACTAAAGACGCTCGACGGTGACGTGTTCTTGCGGATTGGAATCTCGGCGGCCGCAAATAGCCTTGATGTTGGTGCGCCCGGCATCCCAACGACTACGTACAAAACCGTCGGTGTAAGCGGCATTGAATTCGTGTTCGGGGGCAGCCTGGCAGGGCCGTATGACACGAAGGGGCTCCGCGATCTCATCGAGGAGCACTTAGAGCGAGAGCTTCGCGGCAGCGTGCAAGGACCCGCGGCCTAGCGCGTTTCGCTGCGCCGATCGGTTGAGCACGCGGACCCATCGCTGTGCCGCCGTGAACGGCCAGCGGCGACGCGGCGTTCAGGCGTGCGCGATGTAGACGGGCGGCACGTGCTCGACGTGCTGTTCGCGGCGAAGCCGGTTGATCGACGACAAGACCCGCAAGAATGCGAATATCCCGAGCGCGCAGACCAACCACGCAAACCAGCCCCGATGCGTCAAACCCACCCCCAAGCCGAGGCCGATGACCGCGACCGATGCGACGAGTCCTACGCGCAGGGCAACGAGTGCGAGTTTCATCCAGGTACCGCTCCCTTACCCATATTCTTCGTCAGTTCGGCGACAACTGCGAGAACCGAGCCCGCCGCGACCGCGACGGACCCCGCAAAGATGACCCAGGCAGCGATCGCCGGGACCTTACGGAGCAATGGGGGAGCTGCACCGATCGCGATCGCGACGGCCCCAACCGCCCCGAGAATCAGGGAGACGACAAGCATCGACCGCTCGCCGATTCCGCGTGCTGGCTACGGATGCCCTCCTCAAAGCGCCGTGCGCCGTTTGATGGGCGCTTTCCAGCGGTTAGCGAGGGCTCAGAAGCTGAGCCTACGACACGCAACGGTTTGCACCGACGAGGCAGGTAGCCGGCCGCGGAGCGGCCTCCCCGGGCTTCGCCGTGGCCGGATCCAAGCTACACGATGGGTTCCGCGCTGCGCGCGAAGAGAGCGGAGACGCGGCTGACGCCGCGTTAGTTTTGCAGCCGCAGGGCTTATGCGCAGCGCCGGCCGGGTGCCGCCGGACCCTCCTGGTTCCTAGCGCCTCCAATCGCTCGTGGGGCGCGGCACACCGCACGTCATAACAGGCGGCAGGAGACGGTGCAACCAGCCGCTGAAGTGCGGGGGCCCGGCGTGTCGCCGGCGTTCGTGAAGGGTGCGAGTGATGAAGCGTGCCATCGCGTGGATCTTTGCAGTGATTGTTGCCACGTACGCTGCAGCCGCTGCGTCGACGACGGTAGGGGGGCTGTCGTATTCGATTACGAGCGTTCAGCGTGCATCCAGCTTCGGCGATGAAACGCCGGCCGGCGAGTTCATCATCGTGAAGTTGACGGTGCGCAACGTCGGTTCGAAATCTGCGACCGTCTCGTCGAGTGACTTTCACCTCAAACGCGGCGAAACGGAATACGACTCGTCGTCGGTCTCGCTCGGCGAAGGTGGGTTCTTCTTGACGCAGGTCAATCCGGGGACAGCGAAGAGCGGGCTGCTGGTGTTCGATGTTCCAGCGAGTACGTCGCCGTCGAAGTATCGGCTCATCGTGTACGGCAACGGGACCGGAGACAGCAAAGAAATGGCCCTCTAGGCTTGGCGAAACCTCAACGACTCGATCCGGCACGCATAGACTGCAACGCGCCGGGCCGCGCTGAAGGCGCCTGTTCTTCGCGGTCGGCGTCTCGAGCGGGATCGACCGCCTGCGCCGGTCGCCGATTCCAACCTCAGCCAGAAACGTCGCTGAACCGGCCGTGAGAGTGGCGAAGCACCAAGGATCGCGTCGCGACGGTCGCGACCATATCGCGGAGGGACGTGCGATCCTCGCGGACTCCGACGAGATCAGCGTCCTGCGCGGCCCGCATGTGTCCACGCTGCTCAACACGATCGCTGACATCGACGAAAGCGTCCGCCGAGGTAAGGCGGCGGCGCAAGAGGGTGCTCCAGCGCACGGCAACCGGAGCTCGTTGGACGCGCAGCGCTTCCGTCCCCTCGTCGACGAGACGCTTGAAGGTGTCGACTGAGAGCCCCTACTCTTGCTGGGCGCGATCGAACGTCACCGTCCCGCGCTCTACCAGCGTAGGATGGTCACGCTGCGCACGTTGGCCCGAGCGCGCACCTCATCGCGCGCGACGTCGTTCCACCCGTTCCACCCGATCCCTTATCGCTATTCTTTCGGCTTCAAGGCGTCGAGTAGAGCGCCGAGGCCATCGTCACGCGTGCGTTTGCCGAGGTGCCACGTCACGATGAGCTTCGTGTCGGCGTCGATAGCGGTCCACGTCCACATATCGCCCACACCGTCCATCCCGCGCTTCTCGCGCGGCAGGTTGCGCTCTTTCGCGTGGCAGTAGCTCCAAATCGCGTCGCACTGAATCCGCGCGCTGTTGACGTTGCGGATCGCGCCGTCGAGGAACACGTTGCAGGCATCGCCCACGTCGGCGAGCAGCCGCAGGACGGTTTTCTTATCCACGGCCACCATGCGCGCCGTCCCCCGGATGCTGTTGCCTTCGACCAAGGCGGCGAGGATGCGAACGCGGTCGGCAAGCGGGAGGCGGTTCATAGCCCCATCATTGCATAGCGGTAAGCATAAAGTCAAGGAATCGGCGTGCGCCAAGGGTCGCTTCCTCGCCAAGCATCGTGGCAGCGATGCTTCGGTCAAGCGCGGGAGGTGCTAACTGCAAGCATGTCTGGAGACATGCATGGTGAAAACCGCGTGCGCGGATCGCGCAAGGGTGGCGAGGCAAGAGCGAAGGCGCTCCCGCCCGGCAAGCGGTCGGAGATCGCCAAGAAGGCGGCGCTGAGCCGGTGGGATGCGACAATCCCGGTCGTGGAGTACGGGGGCAAGAACCCGCTCAAGCTCGGCGATATTGCTCTCGACTGTTACGTCCTGAGCGGTGGCAAGCGGGTCTTCTCGCAGCGCGGCGTCATGGAGGCGCTCGGCCTGTCGATCCGGGGCGGCGAGTTGACGCGCCTCATCGATCAAGCCGACCTTCGTTCGTACCTTTCGGACGAAGTATGGATGCTGCTCACCCGCCCGATGATCTTCCGTCCGCCCGGCGGCGGTCGGTTGGCCTTCGGCCACATCGTGACGTTGCTGATCGACTTGTGCAACGCGATCTTGGACGCGGCGAAGGACGGCAAGCTCCCTAAGCACTTCGAGTTCTCCAAGGTCCGCGCCGAAGTCATCGTGCGGGCCGTCGCCAAGGTCGGCATCATCGCGCTCGTGGACGAGGTGACCGGCTACGACGAACAGCGCAAGGAGACGTTGCAGGCGCTGCTCGACCGCTATCTTCGCAAGGAGCTTGCTGCCTGGTCGAAGCGGTTTCCCGACGAGTTCTACGAGCATATCTTCCGGTTACGCGGCTGGCCGTGGCGCGGTCGCGCGATCAACCCGCCCGGAGCGGTCGCGGCGTACACGAAGGACCTCGTGTACGCGCGCCTCGCGCCCGGCATCCTCAATGAGCTCGAAGCCCGCAACCCCATTGTCGAAGAGGGCGGCAAGCGCCGCCGCCGCGCGAAGCATCACCAGTTTCTCACCGACGACGTTGGGCACCCGGCCTTGCAGCAGCACTTGCTCATGGTCATCGGCATCATGCGCGCAAGCAGCGGTTGGGATCAACTCATGACGCTGATCAATCAAGCCCTACCGCGCAAGAACGAGACATTGCAGTTGCCACTCTTGGAGTGGAAGGAGCCGACGACAGACTGAAGCCCGGACGCTGATGCGCCGGGCTTCGTCGCGGAGACGTGGCCGAGCGGTTTAAGGCACCCGGTTTAGGTCCGGGCGGGGAGGTCTTTGAGGGCGCCCCCGTGGGTCCGAATCCCACCGTCTCCGACATCTATTCTACACCCTCGTCCTTCGGACGGTCGCCCCACCGCTTGCGCGCGGCGTCGGCCGCGATCCGCTTGCGATCCTCGGGCGATAGGGCTTCCCGGCGCGCCTCGCCGCCACGCCGGCCTAGCTCGACGGCGGCGGGGTTCTTCGCGGGCGTCTCGGGCACGGGCGCGGCTCCTCGCCGGTCAGTTGATTGAGGACGGATCGCGCGGCCTGGGCCGGATCGGCCGGGGGCTTCTTACCGCTAGGCATAGCCCAAGGTTCGCGGACCGGCGGCGCTAAGTCAATCCCTCGCCGCTATGAAAAGGGACCACTACCGCCGGCTTGAAGGGGTGCGTGAACGCGCGGCTCTCTTGCGAACATCCCCTAACAGTGATACCCTATCAGCGTGAAGGGCTCCATCGGCCTCAACGAGGCTCTGATCCTCTCGGCCCTCGAGGGTGGGGAGGCGCTGTCGGTCGCGGACGTCGCGCAGCGCTTTGACGCTGCGAACGTCGGGCGGACGGTCGACGACGGCTCGATCTACCTCGCGCTGCACCGCATGACGCAGCGCGGGCTCGTGAACCGCGAGGCTCGCGTCGCGACCTCTGCAGACCGCAAGCAGAGGGAGATCGGCTACTACAAGATCGCCGCCGAGGGGCTTCGCGCGATCAAAGAGTTCGGCCGCAGCGTCGATGCTATGCCGCGGCTCGCGCGGGGCCGGGCGTAGCATGCACTTCATCGACTCGCTCATCGAGCAGATCGTCATCAAGTTCGCGGTCAGCGCCATCGAGCGTTCGGGCGCGCCGGAGTACGCGGCCGAGGTGGTGCACAGCCTGCTTGAGGGCCTCAAGGTCCGGCGGCGCTGGCGCCTCCTCTGCTTCGCTTGCATGTCGGTGTTGAAGATGCGCTGGAAGAAGCGCAGGCAGGCGTCACGGAAGGTCTCGCGCTCCCCGTCGCTTTTGTTCGCCGTCTGTATCGTCGGATTCGCGGCATCGATCGGCGCCCTGATGGCCTTCCACACGTCGTATGAGACCATGCGGGCGGCTGGACTAGTGAGTGTGACCGTCGCCTCGGCAACCGCGGTCTTCGCACTCGCCTACGTAGCAGTGAACCGTCTGCGCGACGCTCTGATCGCCTCGCGCATTCGGCGCAAACACTACGGACGGCGGCGCGCGCGCTGAGCCGCGGTGCGGGAAGCATGTAGGCCCCTCAAAGCGCGAGTACGGGTGGTCGTACCTCGCGGGCCCTCGAGGATCGAGCGGCGTGACCGTCGAGCCGCTTTACGAGCGCGACGTCAGGAGATCGTCGTCGACGTCACACCCTGGCCCCTCGCCGCGCTCGGGGAGCGAACGCGCGCCGAGCGACCGATCGCGCCGTATCGGATCATCGAGTCGAGAACATGTCGCTGCGTCGCTCGATCGTACGAGCCGGCCGCAGTGAGCCGCGCTACACGATGAAGAATCCTTGTAAGGTCCACTATGCGGCGTTGCGCGAGCGCGCGGACGCCAATCGCCATGCCCCCGGCGACGGTGCGCCCGAGACAGGCAAGGCGTAGCGATCGCGGTCCGGGTCCGCCTCAGGCAGCCCCCGTGCTTCCCGTCTGCGTTAGCTAGCTCGCGAAGAGGACGCGCGTTCGGCGTAGCGTGGTCTTCGTGGTGAAATCCCGCGGGTTCGTCGCGCGGGCGTATGGTATGCTGCCCGCCATGACCTACTATGGACCCCAGGCCGACCTGAGCCCGTTCTCGGCGCCGCGCAGCTCGGCGATCAGCACTTCGCGAAGCGCATCGACGGGCGCCTCGTAGCGTACTGCGACAGCGAATGGCCCGGTTGCGGCTGTATCGGCTTCCGATACACGCCGGGGGACGCGCTCGTCCTGAAACCGTGCACGGAACACCGACCGTTCGTTGCCGACAAGCTCCGTTGGCCGCGATCGCGCGAGTAACGAGCTGCACACGCGCATCCCGCACGGACGACGGCGCCGACTAGTGGGGGGCTGACTCGGCCGACTCGAAACGGGCGTTCAAAGGCCCCAGGACGCGCGGAAGGTCGCCCGATGGCCTGAGTGGCGGCGAGAAGTCGCCGCGCCCAATCCGATGGGAAGCGGCGAGGTGATTCCGCGACGTTTCGTGGCGGATGCGGCGATTGCTGAGGGGTAGTCGGCCGCGATGCGGCCTCCTCGGGCTTCGCCTGGCCGGATCCAAGCAATACGATGGGTTCCGCGCTGCGCGCGAAGTGAGCGGAGACGCGGCTGACGCCGCGTTGTTTGAAGCAATCCATGCTCGGCGTCGGGATAGATCGCTCGTCGGGCCGGCTCCGGGCGGACATGCGGTGACGAGCGCGCTGATGTCCGCCGGATCCTAGCGGTTCAACGCCTGGCGTATTCTGCTGCCCTATGGCTCACGAGATTCCTCGTCCTGCCGTTCTACCGGCGCGGTGTAGGCTGTCGCCCGTGGCTTGGCATCGGAAGCTCTATCGTTTTGCATCGCTGTACTCGACGGGTGCCGAATGGGAACCCCTGCGGACTCCGAGACGATTGCGATCCTCGCTCCGCTGAAGCCAAGACGGTCGAGGCAGCGTTGCGCGATCGGCTCGGCGCTGCGGGCGGTCGTCACGGCGAATGCATCCCGGCAGACGACCGTGAACATCAGGCCGTCGCGGCGGAGTGCGGCGCGCTTGAATGCGATCTCCCACGTCCCGGGTGGGATGCGCCGGCGGAGCATCTCGCGCAGCGTCGTCCAGAGATCCGCGTCAGGATCGGTACCGCCGCGTCGCGGTGCTTCGGGGTCGTCTTCCCAGCCCGGGAGGGTGCATTTCCAGCCGTGGGCGAGCGCCGACTCGAAGAGCGCCGCCGGCTTCTTGATTCGCTCGTGCTCGAGCAGTTTCGGCTGCTGCGCTTCGAGCTCGATCTGCTCGAGCACGTATCCCACCGCGCCGGCCATGGCGACGAAGCCGTAGTCTTCGTGAGCCTTCCGGACGCGGCGAGCCGTGGCGCCCCATTCTTCGAGCCGGACGGCGACGAGCCGGGCAGCGGCAAATCGCCGCGGTCGGTTCGTGAACCAGCTCGGTGAAAACCCGAACCGGCGCGCGAGCGCCGCGTCTTCGGAATGTGTTCTTACGTGTTCTCCGTGTAATATAGAGATGGGGAAACTTTCCTCATCTGGCGCCCTAGATTCCCCAACTGACGGCGCATAATCCCCATCTGATGGCGTGAATTCCCCAACTGAATCGCGGTCGCCGAACTCGTTAGTTGCGGATACTTTCCGCAACTGAGCCGGGCGCGCCGGGGGTTCAGTTGGGGGAACTTTCCCGATTTGCGACCGGAACGGAACGACCGCTTCACCAGCGGCGGTCCTTCGGCGAATGCGCTCACGAGCGTCCCGATGTAGAACGTCAGAGCCCCCCGATCGCGATCGCGGCGCCGCTCGATGAGCGTGCGGCGCTCGAGCGCGTCGAGGTACTTGCGGAGCGTCTTGCGGTCGAGGCCGAGCTCGGCGGAAATCCGGTTCTCGCTGACACGGGCACTCGGGTCGGCGTCAGTGGTGCGGGCGTAGCCGATCAGGTAGACCGCGATCAGCTTCTCGATGGCGTGCAAACGACCGGCACTCGAGCCCTCGTCGCGTAGGACGCGGTCGATGGTGCCGAGTTTGTACCACTTCGCGGACGACGCGGTCGGACGTTGAAGGCCTATCGCTTCGTGCACGGCCGCGTAATCACGCCTTCCTGGCTGCGTGTCGTGGTGCTGCGCTAAGCGCGTGCGAGCCAGATTGCCCTAGCAAGGCCGCCGAAGCTCAAGCGCTTTCGCGTAACAGACGACTAACGTATGCATCTAACTCGCTGCGCGGGAAAAGTCGGCGCCGTCCGAGCGGTACAGACTTCAGCGCCCCGCTCGCGACGATCGTCTTGAGCGTCGAGCGCGAAATGCCGCCGAGATATCGCTGCGCTTCGGGATAGTCCAGAAGCGCAGCCTCTGATTGCGCGAGAGCGAAATGTTGCGGGTCTGTCGTTGCACGAGCATGATTACCGGCGCCCATGGCCAAATTATAGCATCCGTCCACGTAGCTTGTCGCCGGTCTTTTTGCCCGCACTTCAGTCCGTACCGTCGTCCGTACTTTGCGACCAGCTTTTTCAGAAAAATGGGACTCACCGTGAGCGTCTACAAGCGTAAGTCCGGCCGATGGGCGGTCTTAATCGATCTCGAGCCTACAGCTACCGGCGGCCGCCGGCGCCGGTCGATCGGAACCTATGCTACGCGCAAAGACGCTGAACGCGCCGAGCGCGCGGCTCTATCACAACGAGATCTCGGCATTGAAGTGAGCCCGAGAACGGTCACGATCGCCAGCTTGCTCGAACGGTACATGAGCGATTCGGCAGCGCGGCTCCAAGCAACAACGAAGGCTCGCTATCGCACGCTGATCGATAAGCTCATCGTGCCGCACCTCGGCGAAATGACGCTCGCGCGAACACGGCCGGCCCACCTCGCGGAGTGGATGACAACGTTGCGGGCGCGCGGTGGACACAAGGGAAAGGCCCTCAGCGCGAAGACATGTCGGCATGCATTCGTCCTGCTCAGCACGGCGTGGCGCTGGGCGATCCGAATGCAGTTTGCTGCTGTGAACCCGCTGGCCGCGGTTGCGGCTCCAAGCGTGTCCCGATCCCGCGCGCGTGCGTTATCCGCGGGCGAGATCGCTCGAGTCTGGCGGCAGCGTCAGAGACTCGCTGGGCGCCATTCGTCTCGTTCGCCTTTGCAACGGGAATGCGGCGTGGAGAGCTCTGTGCGCTCGCCTGGGACGACGTCGATCTAGATGTAGGCACGGTCTTGGTGTCGCGAAGCCTGACCGAAACACGCGACGGCGCCGTGATGAAGGCAACGAAGACGGACCGCGCTCGAACGGTCCCCCTATCGAGGGTCGCGATCGAAGTGCTCCGCCGCCAGCGCGCACTGCAAGCCGCAGACCGACTTGGCGCGGGGCCGGCGTATGTCGTCGATGGCTCAGCGCCGGTCTTCACGGAGGCGCTAGGCCAGCGACTAAACCCGCTGCGCGCTACGAACGAATATGCTCGGATCGCGACAGCAGCAGGCATCTCATCGACGCGGCTCCACGACGCCCGGCATACGGCGGCGAATCATCTCCTGGTCGCCGGCGTCGACGTGCGCAGCGTCTCGGGCATCCTCGGACATGCGAGCGCGACGACGACGCTGTCGACCTACGCCCACCTCATCGCGGACGCCCAGCGCGACGCCGTGGACCGGCTCGGCGACCGCCTCGAGCAGATCAGCGGCAACCGAATGGCAACCGCGCGTCGTTCTACTCGACGAAAATCCTCGTAATTACGGTAGGTTTCGCGCGCAAGGAACGGACGCACAACCCGTTTTTCTAGGGCCGGCGGATTGCGGCGACTGCGGCCGTCAACGAGCGGATTTGCCGGCGCATCTCGGCTATCAGCCCGCTTTGCGTGGATTGCGTGCGGTTCGTCGTCGCGAGGCGTGCGCGGAGCCGCGCATTCTCGGCGTCCAGCGATCCGACGCGGGCGTGCAACGCCTTGATCGCGGCCAGCGCGACGCCATCCTCATCGAGCGACGTGATGTGCCTGTCATCCTCGCCGACGCGGAATGCCGCGTAGAAGTCCTGCGCCATCGGGCCGACGCGGCGCACGCCGTGCTCCGTCTTGTAACTCCAGCGACTGCGAAGAAATCTCGGTTCGCGTGCTAGGTCCCGACGGCGCCGAGGGTCGGGACGTTCGTGCTCCCGATGCCGGTCTTGAGGCTCGCCGACGGCGTGCTGCTCGCGGAAAACGGCGGCGTGTAGACGACCACGGTTCCCGTGCCGGGGCTGGCAACGTACAGCGTTCCGGCAGCATCCACTGCGATGCTCTGGGCGTAGAGAAAGCCGGTCGTGATCGAGAACGCCGGCACGCTCGTCCCCGAGATCGGCAAGGTGTAGACGTCGATGCGCCCGGGCTGTTGTCCCACGGAGGAGCACGCGAAGAGCTGGCGGCTCGTCGCCGCAAGTCCGACGTAGTTCGCGCCGCCGACCGGAGCCGTCACGATCGGCGTGCCGGAATAAGGTGGCGTGAACACGACCAGGTTCGACGCGACGTTCAGCGGCGTGTCGAAGACGGTGTCGGCGACGTACAGGTTCTCGGTGCAGTCGAGCATCAGCGCGTTCGCCGTGACGATCGTGGGGTTCACGATGATCGACGATGGTTTCGCCGTGCTCGTGAACGGCGGAACGAAGGTGCTCACGACGTACGATGACGTTCCGATTCGGTCGGTTGCGACGATGTCGCCGGCCGGATCGAAAGCAATGCCGCTGAACGCGGCCCACTGCCCGTCCGCGAGGGTCGCCGCGGGCACGCCGGCAGAGGTGAGCGGTGCGCGGAAATAGTCGATCGGAGCTCGTTCGTCGTGATCGACCCGCTCGTGACGGCGAGATCGCCGTTTCCGTCGACGGCCATGCTCACGGGTACGGGATGCGGCAGCGGCACCGAGAGATTCGCTGATTCCGACACGCTCGAAATCGGCAGATCGTATTGCGAGACGCTGCCCGGCCCGGTGGTTTCCACGTACAGATGTTGTGCGGCCGGGGCGCCGGCGCACGGCGCCCGCGTCGGCGTCGGCCGAACGGTCGCCACGGAACCGCCGTCTCCGGCGCAATCGACCAAGAACGTCAGCGCAGCAACGCTCTACGCATGACGAAGGAACCGTCGCCCCCATGGCCTCCTCCGATCTCGGACACTCCAGAGTAGGGCCTTCGGCGCATCCGGCCTCGGCTACTCCCCGCCGTCTCGTGCGCGAACGCCGCTCTCCGCGTGCGCCGCGGCGCTGATCGACGGTGTCTCTACACGCTCGCGGTCACGACGAAGCGGGCGATGTGGATCGCGTCTCCGCCGCGGAACTGGAACCACAACACGTAGATTCCGGCGTGCGGCAGCACGACGGCGAGCTGCATGGGCGACGAAACGTGCGCGGTGTCCGGCAAGTCGTTCATCGTCATCGCATCGTCCATCGAGCTCATCCCTCCGCTCACGTCGCCCTCGTGCATCCCGCTCATCCCGCGCATCGCGCCCGGCGCCGTCGGGTGGACGTGGAGATACGACAAGTCGAGGACATTCACGAAGACGGCGTGAGCCAGACCGCCGAGATACGGATGGAGATCCCTCGGCGCCCGGCCGTCGGCCGTGATGCTGATGTTGAGCATCGCCTCTTTGCCCGCGGGAATCGTCGTCCGGTCCAGCCGCACTTCGTACCGGCCGGCCCGCACAGCCCGTACGCCCTGCAATCGGCGCACGTCGCGGCGCATCTCGCCGCTCCCGAACGGAACGTCGAACCGAAAGACGCGCTGACCGTAGCCGTGCGGCTCCGCGTCGGCATAGATGTGGTAGCGACCCGGCGCCGGAACCGTCACGGCGATGCGGAACGTGCCGTCGCGATCTTGCGCCGGATGCACGTGCAGGAACGTGCGCAAATCGTCTCCGACGATGATGACGTGCATCCGCTTCGTCATGTCGACGTCGTACGCACGAATGCGCGTCCCGCCGGCGAGCTCGTCGAACGCGAGCTGCGCGGTCAGCGGTCCGGTGCGGGCAACCTCGAGCACCGCGGCGACGCCGGCAGCACGAGTCGGCAGCGCGGGAACGCCGCGGATCTCGAGACCGTGCGCCGCGGCCGCCGGCAGCGCCCCGACGGCGGTCCCGAGGCCGATTGCGAACGCGCTGCATGCCGCGAAGCGTGAATTGCCCATGGCCATGACGAACGTTCTGACCCGCCGGCCCGTCCTCCCGGAAAACGGCTCAGGGCGTCACCGATTTGACGACGGCGCCGGACCCATCGAGGAAGTCGATGCGGGCTCGCCCTTCCGACGAGACCGTGAGCCGCAGGCGCGGATGCCCGTGCGCATCGTTCAGCCTCAGTTCCGAAGTGCTACCCACGTTTCCGAGCTGCCAGCGTTGGAAGCCGAACGTTCCCGCCGACCGGAACCGGCGTCGCACCGTGCGGCGCTCTTCGTCGCTGCGCGCAGCGGAATACGCGTGCATGTACTCGGCGTTCGTCGTGGCCAGCGACTTCTTCGGCAGCTCGTTTCCGGCGATGTACGCGGCGGCACCCGCCGGGCTCGACACTTGTTGAAGCTCGAGCGCCTGATCTTGGTGCCACGCATCGAAGGTGAGCGCCGCACCTTGTTCTCCGTTTCGGCCGGAATAGGTCAGCCCACCCTGTTCGTCCCCATTGTCGTTGTAGAACATCATCCCGGCGTCTTGGCGTGGCCCGCCGATATGCCGGAGATCCACGCTGGCGATCGTGGGCTCGGGCATCGGCTTTCCGGTCAGGATCAGGCGGGTCGCGCCCGAGGCGTCGACGATCCGCAACCGGCGTACCGTGATCTCGTCGTAGCGCTGCGTTCGGGGTGCCGCGCTCACCGCGCCGGCGAGCGAGACGCCGGCGAGGCTCACAAGCGCCGCAGCGCACACACTCAGCGCGACCCGTTCGTACATGTTCTCCATGCGCGCGGTGTACCCGCGATCCGGGCGCGCGGTTGCCCGCGGTCCGGGCGCGCGATCGACTCCGGGGTGGGGCAAGCGAGCGGGCACCGGCACCGTGGGATGACGCCGGTCACAGTGGATGAAGCGAAGCGCGCAATCGGCGCAACCGCGGGCGCGAGGCGCCGATCTACGAAACGATGCGCGTACCGTCGCTCGCCTTTGCGCTCGTTCTCATCCTGTCCGCCGGGGCGCCGGCGCTCGCCGACTCGCCGATGGCGGTCGCGCCGGCCGACCGCCATTTCGGTCCGGCGAAAATGAGCTTCCTCGACGTGCGCTCGTCGATCGACGCGCTGTCGACCCGCGCAGACGAGCATCCGGCGGACGCGCGCGAGCTCTATCACGAAGCCGTGCTCGTCGACGACGCGCTGCACGACTGGCAGGCGCACTATCCGCGCGACCCCTGGATCCCGGCATATGTCTACACGCTCGCGCAGGTATACGGGAAGCTCGATGCGCGTTCGCGCCGCGATCGCACGTTGGACTGGCTGGTGCGAGCCTATCCAAACTCGGAGTTCGCCGAGCTGCCGCGCGACTGACACCTCCCCGGCGCGGCGCTTCGGCACGCGGGAGCCGCGAAAGCGACGCGCGAAGCGCGCCCGCGATGCTGGGCCGTGACCCGGCGAGGGAGCGACGATCGATGGTGTCTCGTGTCGTGGCCGCCGCGGCGGCGATGGCCGTTCAGCTGCTTGGGAACGCGGCCGGTGCGGCAACGCCGGCGCCGGTGAGCGATCACGTCTACGCGCTCGCGCAACGCTGGACGTGCCGTTCGAGCCACGGCGCGATCACCGCGGAATCGGGGACGCGCGACGGCGACGCGGTCGTCGTGCGCGCCGAGGTGCGGCCGGCTGCGGGGCGGCCGTATGCGTTCGAAGACCGCTACGATCCGGAACGCAGCTTCGCCGGATGGCGCATCGCCGCAGGCGTCGGCCAGAGCTTCGCGTTCGACGGTTCGGCGACCGGCTGGACGAACGACACGTGGACGGTCCTCGGAACGATCGCGGGTCGTCCGGTGCGGATGCAGCAGACGATCCTCCCCGATGGCGATCGCTTGCGCTCGTTCGCGCAACGCGGCCGCGACCGGCGATTCGTCGTGTACAGCGCATCGCGCTGCCGGCTCGGCGAGACACCGCCGCCGGCGACGGCCTGCATCGCGGTCGACATGGGACCGAGGCTCGTCGAGGCCGCGATCCAGCCGCCGCTCGGCGTGCCGATGGACGCTCCGCCCGGAAAGGTGGTCGTGCGCGTCTCGCTCGACGAAAACTCGCACGTGACGAGCGCCGCGATCGTCGAGTCGCCGTCGGCCGTCTACAACGCTGCGGCGATCTCGTACGCGAGGACGTCGCTCTACCGCACCGCGGCGCGCGACTGCGTCCCGGTCGCGAGTCAATTCGACCTGGAGATCTTCTATCGCGCGGGTCACGGGTCGCTGATGCGGTCTTCCGAACGCTGAACGAAGCGCCGCTTAGCGATCGGCGCTCAGCGATCCGCCCTTCAGCGGGCCGCCGTTCATCGTTCGCGGAAAGCCGCAGCCGCTGCGGCGGCGGCCACCCTCGCCGGCGGGCCTTGTGCCGGAAGGCCGAAATGCCGATACCGAAAGCACGATGTGGTCGTTCTTCCGTTCGCTCGGTTTCGGGCAGCCCCGGCAAAAGTCAGGGATCGATTCGGTGTTTCAGGCGCTCGGCGAAGGCGAGGCGGCGCGCCCGCTTCCGACCCTGGTCTGCCGCACCTGCGGCCTGAAGTACCCGAACACCGGAACCTACCTCCAGGGCTCGCGCTGTCCCGACTGTCATCCCCACGGCTGACGCCGGCGGGCGTCGATGTTTCGGCAATCGCAGAAATCGGCGCCGAAGCGTGTGGCCGCCCGCTCGGCGGGTAGAATGACTTGGCTATGGAGAGCCTCGGAAACAGCATGACCGTGGTGTCCCTGTCCGGCGAGCTCAACGCCTCGAGCTCCGGCCGCGCGCAAAGCCTCCTCGGCGACATCGCCGTGCCGTGCATCATCGACCTGACCGGAGTGCGAGCGCTCGACGCGTCCGTGCTCGGCGCGCTGATCGGCGTCGCCCGCCGTACCGGGGTCCGCGCGACCGTGCTGGTGACGCCGGCTCCGACGGTGCGCCGCATCCTGCAGATGGCTCATTTCGATCAGATCTTCCGGCTCGCCGAGACGGTCGACGAGGCGCGAGCGGCCGTCGCCGCGTAACTTCCCCGCCGGAGGCCGCCTGCGTGAAGCTTTTCCTCGAGATCCTGATCGCCGTCGTCCTGCACCCGATCGCGGTGGTGCTGATGTGGCTGAACCTGGCCGGGCGCAGCGATCTCGGGTCGACGCAGAAGCTCATCTGGGCGATCGTCGGCGTGATCTGGGGGATCGGCCCGATCCTCTACATGCTGGTCGGCGAGGGCGCGCTCTGGTAAGCTTCCGCGCCGTTCGCGGCGCGCCCGCGTCCGCACAGCAGCCAGTCGGCCAGGAGCGCGAGCACCAGCGCGCCCGAGCACAGCAGCACGACGCCGTTCCAGCCCCAGCGCTCCCAGGCCAGGCCCGGCAGCGTCGAACCGAGCATCGCGCCGAGGTAGTAGAACGTCTGATAGAGCGCAACCGCGCTCCCTTTGGCCTCGGCCGCGTTCACCGCGACGAACGTGGGGACGACCGGCTGGGCGATGAACATCCCGGCGCACATCACCACCGTGCCGACGATCACGACGACCAGGTGACGATCGGCGGTCATCACCATCCCGGCGATCGCGACGACGATCCCGATCGCGATCAGCAGGCGGCGCGGCGCGATGCCGGTCAGCCTGCCGGCGATCGGTGACACGATCACGCCCGCGAGATAGCTCAGAAAGATCCACGCGACCGCACCGGTCGAGAGCCGAAAGGGCGCGGCAGTGAGCGCGAAGGGCAGGTACGTGAAGACGCCGATGAAGCCGAAGAACAGCGCCGCGCCGATCGCGAACGCGCCGGCCAGCCGCACGTCGCGCAGATGCCGCAGCATCGCCCGGTACGAAACCGCGAGGTCGGGAAGAAAGCGCGAGCGCCCGGCGGAGCGCCGCTCCGCGCCGCGCGGCATCTCCGCACCGAGCACCGTCGCGCCGAGCGCGGTGACGACGCCCAGCACGACGAACGGGGCACGCCAGCCGTACGCACCGGCGAGCACGCCCGAGCCGATTCGTCCGACGAGCCCGCCGACGATCGAGGACGCCATGTATCCGCCGATCACCAACCCCGCGTCGCCGGGCAGCTCGTCGGCGATGTAGGCGACGGCCAGCGCCGAAACGGCGGGAACGAGCAGACCCTGCAGGCCGCGCAGCACGACGAGCGCGCCGAGCGAGGACGCGAACGCGCAACCGAGCGTCGCCAGCGCCAGCACGAACGCGCCGCCGACCATGATCGGACGCCGCCCCAGCACGTCGGAGAGGGGGCCGTAGGCGCTCGACGCGAGCGCCGTCGTCAGCACGACCGACGAAAGCGTCAGACCCGCCGTCGCGGCGTCGACGCCGAAGTCGCCGGCGAGCTGCGGAAGCAGCGGCTGCGTGATGTACATGTCGGCGAAGACCGCGACGGTGACGAGGTAGAGCGCGACGACGACCGCCGGCGAGCGAGTCACGGCCGCGCCGCTAGCGCTCGATCTTCGAGAAGTCGGCGACGAGCTCGAGCGCGGAGCGAACGCCGCCCACCAGCCGCAGCCGGTTCGCGCGCAGGCGCGCGTCGTCGGCATTCACCGTCACGCGGTCGAAGAAGGCGTCGATCGCCGGCCGCAGCGCGGCGACCTCGCGCATCGCGCCGGCGAAATCTTCCGCCGCGAGCTGCTGCGCGATCCGCGCGCGCGCCCCGCCGAGCCGCATGTCGAGCTGCTTCTCTTCCTCCTGCTCGAGCAGGCCGGCATCGACCGGTCCGTCGTAGCACGCGGCGTCCTTCTTCTCCTCGCGCGCGACGATGTTCGAGGCGCGGCGGTAGGCCGCGAGCAAGTCGGCACCCTCGCCGGTGTCGAGGAACGCGGTGAGCGCCGCGAGCCGCGCCAGCAGCCGCACCAGATCGTCGTCGCCGCCGGAGAGCACCGCGGCGCTCAGATCGTGGGGCACGCCGCGCTCGCGCAGATCGGCGCGCATACGATCCGCGAAGAACGCCAGCAGCTCGGCCGCGTCGAACGCCGCCGCGCGCTCCCGTGCCGCCGGCTGCGATTCCGCGTAACGATGCGCCGCCGCCGCGAACGCGCGCGCCAGCGGAAGCCGCAGACGGTTCTCGACGATCAGCCGGATCACGCCCAGCGCCGCACGGCGCAGCGCGTACGGATCGCGCGAGCCGGTCGGCTTCTCGTCGATCAGGAAGAATCCGACAAGGGTGTCGATCTTGTCGGCGAGCGCGGTCGTCAGGGAGACGGGCGCCGTGGGACAGCGGTCCGACGGGCCTTGCGGCGCATAGTGCTCGCCGATCGCGAAGGCGACCGCCTCCGGCTCCCCATCGTGCAGCGCGTAATACCGTCCCATCACGCCTTGCAGCTCGGGAAACTCGCGCACCATCCCGCTCACCAAATCGGCTTTGCACAGCAGCGCTGCGCGGCGTGCCTCCTCGGCCGGCGCGCCGGTGTACGCACAGAGCTCGGGGGCGAGCGCGACGAGCCGGTGCGCCTTGTCGAGCATCGTGCCGAGCCGTTCGTGGAAGACCAGCTCGGCGAGTCGCGGGACGCGCTCGGCAAGCGGCGTGCGACGGTCCTGGTTCCAGAAGAACTCCGCGTCGGCGAGCCGTGCGCGCAGCACGCGCTCGTTCCCCGCGACGATCTCCGCGCCGCCGTCCGGCGCCTCGACGTTCGCGACGACCGCGAAACGCGGCGCGAACGAGCCGTCGAGGCGTTCCATCGTGACGTATTTCTGGTTCGCGCGCATCGTCGTCGTCAGCACTTCGCGCGGCAGCGCCATGAAGCGCGCGTCGATCGAGCCGATCGCCGGCACCGGCCATTCGACCAGGCCGCACAGCTCGTCGAGGACCGCCGGCGCGTCGACGGGCCGCAGCCCTTCGGCCTCGGCGAGCCGCGCGATCTCGCGCACGATCCGGTCCTTGCGCGCGTCCCGCTCGAGCATCACGTACGCGGCGAGCAGCTTGTCGCGGTAGTCGGCGAAGCCGGTGACGCGCAACGCTTCCGGCGCCATGAAACGGTGCCCGCGCGTCGTGTCGCCCGCGCGCAGCCCGTGCGCTTCGAGATCGACGTCGACGACCTCACCGCCCAGCAGGCAGAGGATGCTCTCGAGCGGACGCACCCACGCCAGCGAGCTCGCGCCCCAGCGCATCGACTTCGGCCACGGAAAGGCGCGCACCAGCGCGGGCACCGCGTCGGCGAGCAGCGCGCGCGTCGGGCGCCCTTCGATGCGCCGCACCGCGTAGTAGTAGCTGGTCTTGCCGACGGCGCGGACCTCGCACGCGTCGACCGATGCGAGTCCGGCCGATTTCAAGAAACCGGCGATCGCCGGCTCGGGGGCGCCGACGAACGGCCCGCGGCGCTCCTCCACCCGCTCCGGCTGCTGCGCCGGGAGATCGTCGAGGACGATCGCGAGCCGCCGCGGCGTGACGAACGTGCGCGCGCCGCTCCAGGTCAGCCCGGCCTCACCGAGCTGCGCGGTGAGCAGGCGCTCGATGTTCGCGGCGGCCGCCGCCTGCATCCGCGCCGGGATCTCCTCGGAGAGAAGCTCCAGCAAGAGCTCAGGCATGCGGCGCGGCGCCGCCCGTGCGCTCGAGCCAGGCTTGACAGCACGCGGTCGCGAGCGCGCGCACGCGGCCGATGTAGCTCTGCCGCTCGACGACGCTGATCACGCCGCGCGCGTCGAGCAGGTTGAACAGATGGCTCGCTTTCAGGCACTCGTCGTACGCAGGAAGCGGAAGCCGCGCTTCGAGCAGCGCGCCGCACTCCTTTTCCGCGTCGCGGAAATGGCGCAGCAGCATCTCGGTGTCGGCGCGCACGAAGTTGTACTCCGAGAACTCGATCTCGTTCTCCAGGAACACGTCGCGGTAGCGGATGCGGTTCGGCGGCGCGGCGCCGTTGAAGTCCAGGTCGTACACGTTCTCGACGCCCTGCACGTACATCGCCAGCCGCTCGAGCCCGTAGGTGTACTCGACCGAGACCGGGTCGCACGCGATCCCGCCCACCTGCTGAAAGTAGGTGTACTGGCTCACTTCCATCCCGTCGCACCACACTTCCCAGCCCAGCCCCCACGCGCCGAGCGTCGGGCTCTCCCAATCGTCCTCGACGAAGCGGATGTCGTGCCGGCGCATGTCGATGCCGAGCCGGCGCAAGCTCTCGAGATACAGCTCCTGCGCCGCAGGCGGCGAGGGCTTGAGGATCACTTGGAACTGGTAGTAGTGCTGCAGCCGGTTCGGGTTCTCGCCGTAGCGGCCGTCGGTCGGGCGGCGCGAGGGCTGCACGTACGCCGCGCGCCAGGGCGCCGGTCCGAGGCTGCGCAAGCTGGTCGCCGGATGAAACGTTCCGGCGCCGACCTGCGCGTCGTACGGCTGCAGGATCGCGCAGCCTCGTTCGGCCCAGTACTGCTGGAGCGTCAGGATCAGCTGCTGGAAGCTGAGGTGCGGTCCGCCGCCGCCGTTCGCGTTCGCCACGCTCACCGCATGACGGCGGCGTCGACGCCGGCGATGCGCTTCCCGCCCTGCGATGCGTCGATGCGCACGCCGACCGGCCCGTGATGCGCGGTCAGCGGCACGACCTGGAACTCGACGATCTTCACGCCGTCCGGCGGCACCTCGAGCTCGACGCGGAACGGCGAACAGACGCGGTCGGAGCAGAACGATCCGATCCAGTGCTGCGGCAGCCCGCTCGCGGCGAGCGCGACGCGCGTCCCCGGCGCACCGGTGAGGACCAGCCGGTATTTGTACGTGCTGGCCAGGGAGCCGGGAAGATCGGGCCCGGTCCACGGCGCGAGCGAGAGCGTCGGCACCGCGCTGCGCGCGACGCCGAGCGCGACCAGTCCCTCCTGCGACTCTTCGAGATACCAGGTGGAGCGCGGGTTGTCGCGCGGGATTTTCGCTGCGGCGGCCGCGGCGCGCTCGAAGGCGGCGCGCGCCTTCGCCGGGTTTGCGGCCGCCGTCTCCATCCGGCCGTCGTAGAGGTTCGTCCAGGCGAGCTCGATCGGGTTCGCCGCGGCGAGCTGCTGCGCGCGGTCGAACGCGGCCTCGGCCTGCACGAGATCGCCGGCCTTCGCTTCGCCGCGTCCGAGGGCCACGTCGTTCGCGTACGTCGGCGAGAGCTGCGCGATGCGCGCGTCGATCGAGGCGACGCGACGGTCGTCGCCGAGGTGCGAGGCCGCGTCTGCCTGACCGGTGAGCGCGCGGACGTCGTTCGGCGCGTGCGTCAGCGCCTCGGCATACGCGGCATCGGCGTCGCGCCACTTGCCGAGCGCCGCGTCCTCGTCGCCGCGCAGCCGGGCGAGCAGGTCGAGGTCGTCATCGCCCGAGACGAGCGGCGCGAACGCCGCGATCGCCGCCGCGCGCAGCGTCTCTTCTTCGGTCTGCGTGGCGAGCAGGTCGTGGTCGCGGGACGGATCGTCCATCGCGTCGTCGAGCTGGTCGTCGGCCTTCGCGATCGCCTCCGCCGCTTTCGCGACGTTGGCGCGCACCGTCGCCGGATCGCCCGTGAACGGATAGCCCGCCGGATCGAGAAGCCGGTCGAGTTGCGCCTGGAACGCCGTCTTCAGCGGCGCGCTCTCGCCCCGCTGCGCGGCGGCGATGTAGGCCTGCAGCTGCGCGCGCGGCAGGAGGTTGTCGGCGTGACGCGCCCGCAGCACGCCGTCCGGACCGATGACGAACGTCGTCGGGTAGTTGCGGATGTCGTACGCGGTCGCGAACAGGCCCCTTCCGCTCGTCGCGACCTGCGGATACGGAATCCCCTTGGCGGCCGAGAAGGCGCGCACGACGCTCGCCGGCTCGGTGGTGTCGACGCCGAGAAACGCGACGCCGTGCGCGCGGCCGGCGTCCGCCTCGGCGATGAGATCGGGGGTTTCGAGCCGGCACGGCGGACACCACGACCCCCACACGTTGATGACGAGCGTCTTCCCGCGGTAGCCGGCCAGCGTGACGTGCTTTCCGTCGATCGTCGTCAGCGCGAAGTCGGGCGCCGGCTGCCCCACGACCGGCCCCGGCAGCGTCGCGGCCGCCGCCGCGGACGAAAGGAGCAGCGCCGCGGCGAAGGGCGCGAGCAGCAACGCGAGTCGGTTCATCATGAGATGTGACGCGGCGTTCACGTGCGGAGTTTCACCCCCAGCGCGGTCATCCGCAGCGCCACGGCGAACGCCGCCGCGGCCAGCACGCCTAAGATCCCTAGCGAGACCGCGAGCGGGACATCGCTCTGCCCGGTGTAGCTGTAGCGAAACGCGGCGACCATGTGGAACATCGGGTTGAAGAACGAGATCTTGCGCGCCAGGGGCGGGAGCAGCGAGGCCGAGGTGAAGACGCCGCCGACGAAGACCAACGGCGTGATGAAGAACGTCGTCAGCACGGCGATGTGGTCGAACTTCTCGGCCAGCAGCCCGACGATGATCCCGAGGGCCGAGAAGAGCACGGCGATCAGCGCGATCGTGAGCACGTAGAGCGCCCAGCTCGCCGGCGCGATGTGGACGAACAGCACGCCGAGCAGGGTGATCAGCAGCGCGATGAAGACCGCGCGCACGGCGCCCGCGACGACGTAGCCGAGGACGATCTCGAGCGCCGACATCGGTGCGATGAGCAGCTCCTGGATCGAGTTCATGAAGCGGCCCTGGAACACCGAGGACGAGCCCTCGCTGTAGGTCTGGTCGATCACCTGCATCACGATCAGCCCGGGGATCAGGAACTGCGCGTACGAGACGCCCTGGACGTTCTTGATCCGGCTCCCGAGCGCCAGGCCGAAGATGAAGACGTAGAGCAGCGTCTGGATCACCGGCGGCCAGATCACCTGGTTGATGATCGAGAACGTGCGCACCATCTCGCGCTTCACCAGCGTCTGGAAGCCGACGGCGTTCCCCATCATCGAGCGGTGAGCTCCAGGAAGACGTCCTGCAGCGAGCGCTGGCCGACGAGAATCCTTCGTATCCTCGAGGGCGACCAGCCGGCCGTGCTGGATGATCCCAATCCGGTCGCACAGCTCTTCGGCTTCTTCGAGATAGTGCGTCGTCAGGATGATCGTCGTTCCGTTCCGGTTCAGCTCGCGCAGCATCGCCCACAGCTCGATCCGCAGCTCGACGTCGACGCCGGCGGTCGGCTCGTCGAGGATCACCAGCGGCGGCTCGTGGATCAGCGCGCGGGCCAGCGAGAGCCGCCGCTTCATCCCGCCGGAGAGCCGGGTGTAGGGCTGCTTCGCCTTCGAGGTCAGATCGAAGCGCTCGAGCAGCGCGTCGGCGCGGCGCGCGATCGCCGCGCCGCGCAGGCCGTAATAACCGGCCTGATAGATCAGCACGTCGCGGATGTTGAGATAGCGGTCGAAGTTGTATTCCTGCGGCGCGATCCCGACCAGCACCCGCGCCTCGCGCCAGTCGCGCACGACGTCGTGGCCGAAGAGTGCGATCGAGCCCGAGGTGATGTGCGCCAGACCGACGATCGCGTTGATCGTCGTGGTCTTCCCCGCGCCGTTCGGGCCCAGCAGCCCGAAGAACGCGCCCTGCGCGACCTCGAGCGAGATGCCGTCGACCGCGACGAGCTCGCCGTAACGTTTGACGAGCCGGACGATCTCGAGCGCCGGCCCGGTCACGGAATCGTCGCGCCCGTCTCGCCGAGCTGCGCGTAGCGATGCCGGCGCAGCGTCTTCACCCGCTTCGCCAGATCGGGGATCCCGCTCTTGCGGAGCTGCCGCACGACCTTCTCGACGTCGAACGCGACGCGGCGCGAGGTGACTTCCCACCCGCCGGAGCGTTGGGTGAGGATCGCGTAGTGGGCGTGCGCGTCGCCGTCTTTCGGGATCCCCGCCGAGGCGACGTTGACCAGCGTGCGCCCGCGCCACACGCGTACGTAGGGAAGGTGCAGGTGCCCGAAGGCGACGGTGCGCTGCGGAACGCCGGCGAACAGACGCTCCAGCGTGTCGTCGTACGCGTCGGGCCAGACGTGCTCGTCGTCGGTCTTCGGGTTCGCGTGGCAGACCAGCAGCCCGTCTTCGCCCTCGCCGAAGGAGAGCGAGAACGGCAGATCGCGCAGGCGGTCCGCCCACGTCTCGCCGATCTGCTCGCGCGCCCAGGCGACGGCGCGCGCGTCTTCGGGATCCTCTTGCGCCGCCTCGCCCTCGCCGATCATCCGGTCGGTGTTGCCGCGCAGGGCTTGCACGCCGGCCGCTTCGAGCCGTTCGAGGACGCGCAGCGGCTTCGGCCCGTCGAGGCACAGATCGCCGGCGGCGACGACCACGTCGGCCCCGCCGCGATTCGCGAGGTCGTCCAGGCAGCGCGCGAGCGCGTGCGCGTTGCCGTGGATGTCGGAGAGGATCGCGATGCGCAAGACCGTGCGGATCAGCCGCGCGTGACGGCGAGCACGAGCGAGAACGGCCCGTAGCCGGCCTTCCCGAACTCCCACAGATCGATCGCCTCGACGACGATCTTCGCCGCGCGCATCATCCGGACCGACTCGCGATAGCGAAGGTTGGCGATCGCGCGGCGCGGGCCGAGCGCGAGCACGCCGGCGGCGTACTCCTCGCCGCGCGGAACCGCGACGATCGTCGCGCCGGCGACGCCGCCCAGGTCGACCTTCTCGGGCGACGCGAGGATCAGATCGGGCGCGACGACGGAGAACACGTTGCGCAGCCGCAGCACGTCGCCGCCCAGCGGCAGCTCGACGGTGCGGAATCCTTGCTGCGCGGCGATCGCCTCGAGCTGCCGGCGGCCGAGCTCGTTGGAACGCGGCCGCAGCCCGAGGCCGGCTCGCGCGACGCCGACGTAGAGCACGCCGGGGGCGAGCGCGACGTCGGTCGCGTCGAGCAGCCCGGGCGCCTCGATGCGGCCGGCGACCGGAACGCCCAGCTCACCGAGCCGCTTCTCGAGCGCGAGCACTTCGTGCCGCCGCTCGACGGCCGACGGGCGCGCGATCACCGCGCCGTGCGGCAGCATCACGACGCAGTCGGCCAGCAGGGTCTCGGTGGCGCTCTCGCTCACCGCGTCGAGCTCGTGGACGGTGACGCCGCGGTCGCGCAGCGTGCGGACCAGAATGTCGTGCTGCTCGCCGGCGCGATCGGCGATCGGCGACGGCTCGCCGGAGAGCGGCGGGAGACGGTCGACGGCCGCGCTCGGGCGCAGAACGAAGGCGCCGGCGAGGGCGCCGGCGTCGGACGAGACGTACGGGGCGGCGAAGGGCTTCACGGTCACGACTGGCCGAGGTTCGCCGGAGGGTGCTCGCCCTCCTGACGTCGGAACAGGGCAAGCGATGCCACGCCGTCCTTCCGCGACCGCCGTCGTCTGCGCGGCGATCCCCACCCTCGCCCTCACGCTGGGCGTGATCCCCGCCGACCGGTTCGAACCGCGGGTGCTGGGCCTGCCGTTCGTCCTGTTCTGGATCGTCGTCTGGGTGCTGCTCACGCCCGCGTTCCTGCTCGTCGCGTACCGGAGCGAGCGCACGTGAACGCCGGGATCGCGCTCGGCATCGTCGCGGTCGTCGTGCTCGGGACGATCGTCCTCGGGCTGCTCGGCGTGCGCGGCGTGAAGATGGACCCGCAGGAGTACATCGTCGGCGGACGGCGCATCGGCGCGCTGCTGCTGTGGCTGCTGCTCGCCGGCGAGATCTACACGACGTTCACCTTCCTCGGCGCGGCCGGCTGGGCGTACGGCAAAGGCGCGCCGGCGTACTACATCCTCTGCTACGGCACGATCGCGTACATCATCTCGTTCTTCCTCGCGCCCTCGATCCACCGGATCGCGCGCGAGCGCGGCTATCTCACCGGCCCCGACTTCTTCCGCGACCGCTACGACAGCCGCCGCCTCGGCGCGCTCGTCGCGCTGCTCGGGTTCGTGATGCTCGTGCCGTACGTGACGCTGCAGCTCACCGGGATCCAGATCCTGGTGCAGATCGCCGGCTTCGGGCGCATCAACCCGCTCGCCGCCGTCGCGATCGCGTTCTTCCTGATCGCGCTCTTCACGTTCGTCGCCGGGCTGCGCGGCGCGGCCTGGGCGGCAGTCGCGAAAGACGGGCTCGTGCTGATCGGCGTGATCTTCGCGGGGATCGTGCTGCCCGTGCACTTCTTCGGCTCGCCGGCCGGCGCGCTCGAAGCGGTGCAGCGCGATCATCCGGGCTGGCTGACGATCGCCGGACCGAACGCCGGCGCGAACGGCATCACCTGGGTGGTGACGACGACGATCCTCACCGGCTGCGGCTTCTTCATGTGGCCGCAGTCGATGGCCGCGATCTACAGCGCGCGCAGCGAGGACACGCTGCGCCGCAACGCGATCTTCCTGCCGTTCTACCAGCTGATGCTGCTGCTGGTGTTCTTCGCCGGCTTCACCGCGCTCGAAGTCGTCCCCGGACTTGAAAGGCCCCGCCGCCGATCAGTCGTTCATGCTGATCGTGCAGAAAGACTATCCGGCGTGGATCCTCGGCATCGTCGCCGCCGCCGGAACGCTGGCGGGCCTCGTCCCGGCGGCGGGCCAGCTCCTCGCCGCCGCGAGCATCGTCGGCAAGAACGTCTTCGCCGACTACGGCTTCGCCGCCGACGAAGCGGCGCAGACGCGCATCACGCGCATCCTCGTGCTCGTCGTCGCCGTGCTCGCCTTCGGCTTCTGGGCGATCGCGAAGACGACCCTCGTCGGCCTGCTGCTGATCGGCTACAACGGCGTCACGCAGCTCTTCCCCGGCGTCGTTCTCGGCGTGACGAACCGCCGTCCCTCCGCCTTCGCCGTCGGCGCCGGCATCGTCGCCGGGATCGTCGTGCTCATCATCTGCGCCGCGACCGGCACGGGCCAGATCGACGGCGTCAACACCGGCCTGATCGCATTGATCGCAAACATCATCGTCCTGGCGATCGCCGGCGTTCTCACCCCCGCGCGCCGTCCCGCCGTCGCTTCGGAAGCGGCATGATGGAGCGGCGTGTTCACACGAATCCGATCGTGCCGTCCTCCCTTTGCTGAGATAACGCCCGTCCACCAGGGAGGTTGACGAACGTGACATTCGTCTCTTTCCTCGTTGTCGCCGCATTCGCCGCGTCGCCGTCGACGGCCATGTGTGCGACGTCGCGCTGCGCATCGCGTTGACGCACCGGGCGCGCCGCGGCACAGCGGCCGCCGTCAGGCGGAAAGCACACCCGATTCGACGCACCGGTCACCGTTGTGGTAGGATGTGGACAAATGTCCGCGAAGCCTCGGTCATCTGCCCGCAAGACGGCGCTGCCGGTCCTTGCCGCCGTCGAGCTCCTGGGCCTTCGGCGTACCGCGCGGAAGGGCGTCTCACTCCTTTCGGGGGCCGCCACCTCGCATGCGTCTTCCGATTACGCAGCCGTGAAGGCGATTCGGTCGGGCGTCCCGGCTCGCACCTGGGCGGACCTGCGCGACATCGGGTTCACGGCTCCCGAGCTCGCGTCGATACTCGGAATCAGCGAAAAGACGATCGCGCGAAAGCAGCAGCGGCGCGCCCCGCTGGACGTCGTGGAGGGCGATCGAACGGTGCGCCTCGCCCAAATCGTCGTCGACGCCGCACAGGCGTTCGGCGATGTCGACAAGGCGTTTGCGTGGCTTCGAAAGCCGAACCGCGTGATGGGCGGCGAACGGCCGATCGATCTGATCGCGACCGAGCCGGGCGCGGCGTTGGTTCGTCAGGGGCTCGGCGTGATCGAGTACGGAGGTCTGTCGTGATCAGCGTGTGGCGCCTGACCCGTCGCGTCCATGCAACGCCGGCGCGACGCGCATTCGACGGCGTCGGGGCCGAAGTGCGCGGCGGCCGTTGGAATCGCATCGGAACGAAGGCCGCTTTCGCCTCGGCGACGCGATCCCTCGCCGCGCTCGAGTATCTTGCAAACGTCGACCCAGAGCAGCTCCCATCCGATTTAGTGTTCGTCGGCGCGACGGTCGACGAGGCCGACGTCCACGTCGCACGTCCGCCGTCAGGCTGGGACCGGATCGCTTCCACGACCGCGAAGAGCTACGGAGATCGCTGGCTGCGTGCACGGCGAGGTCTCGCCCTCGCCGTTCCGTCGGCGATCGTCAAGGCCGAGCGAAATTACGTGATCAATCCGGTGCACCCGGATATTCGAGCGCTGCGCGTCGCCGACGAGCTCGAGCCGTTCCGGTTCGATCATCGGCTGTTGAAGGGAGCCGAGACGGCTTCGTAGCGGCACGGATCGCCCTGGGGCCACATTGCCCTTGGTAAGAGCGGGGGGCTTGACTTTTATGTTTTACTTAATGTAAATAAAGGATAAGGTGAACAAATTTAGCCGAAAGTGAGGACTTCCGTGTCGAAGCCCAGATTGCCCATTGCCGCGATCGTGACGCGCGTCCTCGTCTTCGGATTCGGGCTCGCGCTGTTCTTCGAACAGGCAGGTGCGCGCCGGCTGCTCCGCCTCGGTCCGGCGGACGAGGTCATGATGACGCCCGTCTATTGGGTCAGCCTGATCGCCCCCGTGTTCTTTCTCGGGGCACTGTGGGCGGCGTCCGACGCGTTCGTGCGCATGGACCGCGGAGATGACTTCGGTCCGGCGATGGTCCGCGCGTTGAAAGAAATCGGCGGCTGTCTGATGCTGGGCGCGTTTGCCGAAATCGTGCTGCAGCCGAGTCTGATCTTTCTGATCGGCAACGGCTTCCGCGAGATGCGCGGCGTCAGGTTCGAGCTCGACGTCGAGAACCTGACGCTGACCCTGATCGGACTCGTCCTTCTCCTGCTCGCCCGGCACGGGCAGAAGCTGCGATCGAAGCTGGACGAGTTCGTCTGATGCCGGTACGCGTCACGTTGGACGTCATGCTCGCGCGGCGCAAAATGCGCGCGCGCGATCTGGCCGAGCGGATCGGCCTGTCCGAAACGCAGCTCAGCCTGCTGCGCACCGGCAAGGTGCGCGGCATGCGCTTCAACACGCTCTCGAAACTCTGCTTCGCCCTCGACTGCGCGCCGGGAGATCTGCTCGAATACGATCGCGCCGAGGCCGATCTGAACGCCGGCGACGACTAGCGGCGGCGGCCGGCGCGGTTGCGGGCGACGGCGCCGTCGATCGAGTAGGCGCCGGCGCCGGCGATGACGAGCGCGAGCGCGATGCCGACGGCGTAGATGAAGTACTCGACGCCTTCGCCGGCCTGTCTTCCGCTGAAGTTCATGAAGAAGCCGTTGCGCGCGTGGACGAGGTATGCGGCCATGAACATGTCGACGGCGATCCCGAGCGCGGCCAGGCGCGTGAGGAAGCCGAGGACGAGCGCGATCGGTCCGAGGAACTCGACCGCGATCAGCAGATAGGCGAGCGCCACGGGGACGCCGACGTGGCCGCTGAGCCCGGCGACGGTGCCCGCGATGCCGGATCCGCCGAACAGCCCCAGCGCCTTCTGCGCGCCGTGCGGCCACAGCACGACCGCGAGCGTGAGCCGAAGGACGAGCAGGGCCAGATCGTTCACCCGCATTCCCGCATCGTACCCGGCATATCTGAGAGGCGCGTTGCCGTTCGGCCGGCTCGCCGTTCTCGCTCGAGTCGCCGGCTCGCGCGCTCGGGCGCTTTATTGCCCGGTTTGCGGCTGGACCGGAATCATCGCGTACGGCGCTGCGTCTTGGAGGCGCGCGGTGAAGAAGTCGCTCATGTCGCTGGCGAGGAGATCGCCGAGCGAGAGCGTGCCGAGGTGGAGAATCTGTTCGCTCGTCTTCAGCACGCTGGCGGTCGAGAGGTGGCGCATGGACACGAAGCTGCGCTTCGCGTACGGCGAGACGACGATCGCGTAGCTGCGGTTCGGATCGACGTGGTCGCGCGCCGCGTCGGCGTCGGCGGGGACGACGAACAGCGCGGTCTCGCGCCACGAGGGCAGGTGCGAGAGGTACTGCACGATCTCGCCGAGCGCGCGGTCGCCGTCGGCGACCTCTTCCGCCGCCGGCGGGATCCCCGGGCCCGCGCCGGTGCGATCGTCGGGCAGCCAGATCTCCGTGTAGCGCGGCTGATGCCCGGCCACGACGAGCCGGCCGTAGTCGCGTTCGAACTCCTTCGCGCGGCGCTCGTCGCGGATGCGCAGGTTCCAGCCCGGATAGTTCGGATCGACGTGGTCCTGGAGCGCCGCCGGTCCCGGCGTGTCCGACGCGTAGAGGCCGCCGAGTCCTTGCGTCGGGGCGTCGGCGTCGTCGATCCCGACGTACGACGGATCGTCGGTAACCGCTTCGCTCGCCGCGCCGTCGTCGTAGCCTTCGACGTGCAGCAGCGCGCCGTAATCGCGATAGGCGAGCCGATGCCGTTCGAGCTCGTTGAAGATCGAGCCGAGCCGCGGGTAGTCCTCCGGGCACTCCGCGCCCGGCGCGGTGCTCGAGAGCATCCGCCGCTGCGCGAACAGCGTCGCGATCCCGGCCGTCGCGAACCCTTGTCCGGCATCGAGCGCGGACGCGTCGGCGTAGAGGTTTGCAGCGAGACCGTAGCGGCGCGCCAGCGCGTGCAAGTTTGGCGTCACGGCTTCGCCGTACGCGGAGAACGCGGGATCGCCGTAGGGCGCGCCCAGATCGCCGAGCATCGCGTCGAACGTCTGGCCCTCTTCGAGCACGACGACGACGTGCGTGATCGCCTTGGGATACGATGGACGGCGCGCGATGACTTCACGCGCATTGCCGAGCGTCCCCAGCGTCGCCGACGAGAGCCGCACGGTCGCGAGATCGATCTTCTGCAGCGTCGACCACACCGCGCCGGCGCCGGCGTGCGCCGAGGGATCGCCGGTGAAGCCCGCGTCGTGCCCGAAGCCCTTCGTGTTCGCGACGTAGAGCGTGCGCCCGTCGTTCGAGAGCGCGAGGGCCGTCGGATACCAGCCCGTCGGGATCAAGCCGAGCCGGTGCAGGTGCAGCGGATCGTGGGCGTCGATCACCGCGATCGCATCGAGTCCCGCCAGCGCGACGTACAGCCGTTTGCCGTCGTGCGAGAGCGCCAGCGCCGCCGGCTGGGTGCCGTACGGACCGCGGTCGAACAGCCGCAGCTCGGTTCCCCCGACGACGCGCGGCGCGCCACGCAGCGCGACCGTCGCGACGCGGTCGACGTTCGTCATCGCGACGTACGCGTACGCGCCGTTCGGCGTCGTCGCGAGCGCCGTCGGATGCGCGCCGCCGACGATGCGCACGCCGTCAGGCACGCGGTCGAGCGGGATCGCGCCGACGAACGGGGTGCGCTGCGGCTGCGCCGAAAGCGCGCCGCCCGCATCGAGGGCGAGCAGCGAGAGCGCCGAGGCGCGATACGGATCGGGCTGCGGCGTGCGCAGCGGCGGCGCGGCGGCCGGCACCGCGAGCCGCGTCTCCTGCATCAGCCCTTCATCGGTGACCAGCAGTCGATCGCCGGCGAGCGTCGCGCCGAACGGCGCGAAGCCGACCGGCTGCGGCGACCCGACGGCTTCGCGCGTCGCGAGATCGATCGTCTCGACGGCATCGCCGGCGTCGTCGACGACGTATGCGCGGCGCCCGTCGGCGGAGGCGACGAGCGTTCCGGGTGACGCGCCGCCGAGCGCGATCGTGTGGTGCACGCCGTCCGGGCTCAGGTGCCCGTTCTGATCGAGCGCGAACGCGTAGACCGCGCCCGACGCACCGCCCGAGGCGAGCACGAGCGTCTGCGCGGGATTCGCCGGGTCCGCCACCGCGAGCAGTCCGAGCCGGTACGTCTCGCCGGGCGCGCGGTAGCGGTCGACGACGGTCATCGTCGCCGTGTCGACCACCGTCAGCAGGAAGCCGCCGGTCGTTTCCGGATCGAGCAGCGAATGCACCGCGGCGCCGCGCGCGTCGTCGTTGGAGACGATCGCGTAGCGGCCGTCCGGGGTGAGCGTCACGCCGAGCGCGTTCATCCCGGTCACGACGCTTTCTCCGGCCGGCGTGACGATTCGCCCCGAGGGCAGAATCGCATCGTACGCGCCGCCGCGCCAATGGCCGGCCGGGAGGTTCCCGGCCGGTGCGGCGTACGAGACGACCGCGGCGCCGACCGTTCCGGGGACGAGGGCGAGCAGCGCCGCCGCGGCGGCGGCACGTAGCTGGTGCATCGGCATCGCGCTCAGGCCAGCGCGCGGCCGAGCCGCTCGACGGCGCGCAGCAGCGTCTCGTCGTCGTGCTCGCCGAACGAGAGGCGCAGCGCGGGCGCGCCGCTGCGCGAGGGATAGAACGGGTCTGCGGGCATGACCAGTACCCCTTCGCGGGCACATGCCGCAAATGCCGCCTGCGTCGACAGCCGAGGCGGGAGCCGCAGCCAGACGTTCGTCCCGGCCTGCGGCGGACGGACATCGGCCCACGGGAGCGCGCTCGTCAGCGCGTCGACGAACAGATCGCGCCGCCGGCGGTACAGCGCACGCGCCGCTTTGAGATGCCGCGGATACGCGGGGGTGCTGATGAACCGCCACAGCGCGCGCTGCGTGAGCGTCGAGGTGAACGAGTCCGTGCGCACCTTCGCCGCCTCGAGCGAGTCGCGCATCGCGCCCTTCACGCGCAGAAAGCCGATCCGCAGGGCCGGGAAGATCGACTTCGAGAGCGACTCCATCATCACGACGCGCCCGTCGGCGTCGTACGCGGCGAGCGGCGGCGGCGGGGTACCGTCGTAGGTGAACGTCCAGCCGGTCTGGTCTTCGAGGATCACGACGTCGTAGCGGCGCGCGAGCTCGACGATCGCCTTCCCGCGGCGCGCCGGCAGAACCGTGCCGGCCGGATTCTCGGCAATCGGGCAGATCGAGAACAGCCGCGGCCGGTATTCGGCGAAGACGCGCTCGACGTCATCGATGCGCACGCCTTCGGCATCGCCGCGCACCTCGACGTACGTGACGCCGCGCGCGTCGAAGACGCCGAGCGTGCCCGGATACGTCGGCGACTCCGAGGCGACGACGGCACGGTCGGCGAGCAGCACGGAGGCGATCAGGTCGGCGGCCTGCTGCGCGCCGGAGGTGACGATGACGTCGTCGGCGTGCGCCTCACAGCCGCGCGCGCGCAGTCCGTCGGCCAGCGTCGCGCACAGATCGGGATCGCCGGTGTTCGCGCGGTACTGCATCGCTTCAGGCGGATCGTCGGCCAGCGTGCGCGCCATCGCACGCGCGAAGTCGGCCATCGGAAAGGTCTCGGGCGCCGGATGGGCCGCGGCGAGCGAGATCGCGCCCGGGACGCGCGCCTCGGCGAGCCGGTCCATCACGCCTTCCATCCGCTCGCCGCGCGCGAAACGTCCCAGCGAGGGCTCCCAGCCCCGCGCGAACGGCGCTTCCTCGGTCTCGCCGCGCGGCGCGGCGACGAACGTGCCGCGCCCGACGCGCGAGACGACGCGACCGCGCGCGGCGAGCGCCTCGTACGCCTGCGAGACCGTCACCAGCGCGACGTCGAGCTCGCGCGCGAGCGCGCGCATCGGCGGGAGCCGCTCGTCGGGCGCGAGCTCGCCGCGCTCGATCGCCGCCGTCAACGCATCGGCGATCTGCACGTAGAGCGGGCGCTGATCGCGCGCGTCCAGCGCGATCCAGGAGGCGGCGGCGCTCGTCAGCGCTCGTCCAGCCGGTAGCCGATCCCGCGGACGGAGGAGATGGCGAGACTGGCGATCACTTCGTTCAGCTTCTTGCGGAGCGCGGCCACGTGCACGTCGACGACGCGCGTGGGAACGCCCGAGACGTCGTTCCAGACGCGCTCGAGGATCTGCGCGCGGGTCAGCAGCTTGCCGACGTTCTCCGCCAGATACCACAGCAGACGGAACTCGAGCGCGGTCAGCGTGACGCTCTTCCCGCCGTTCTCCAGCGTGTGGAAGTCGCGCACGAGCGCGGCCGTCCCGATCTGCAGGCGGCCTTCCTGATCGGTCTTCCGCGAGCGCTCGCGGCGGCGCAGGAACGACTGGACGCGCGCGACCAGCTCGTTGCCGCTGAACGGTTTGCGGATGTAGTCGTCGGCGCCGAGGCCCAGCCCTTTGAGCACGTCGTTCTCGCTGGAATGCGCGCTCACCATCAGGATGAAGGCGTCCGAGGAGTTGGCGAGCGAGGTGCACACGTCGAGCCCGGAGATGTCGGGGAGCTCGACATCGAGCAGCACGACCGCCGGTTTGAAGAACGGCTCCGTCTCCAGCCCGGCCGATCCGGTGTTCGCGACGCGCACCTCGTAGCCGGCGCGCTCCAAGATCATCTGCTCGAACGTCGCGACGTCGGCGTCATCCTCGACGATGAGGACGCGATCGGCCATCTAGCTTTCCTCCGAACGGTGGTCCCGGATCACGGTCTCGTCCCCACCGGCTGGGTGACGTCGTCTTCGTGCGCCAGCAGCTCGCGCCGCGCGACGCCTTCTTCGAGCGCAGCCTGCGTGACGGCCTGCGCGACCGCTTCGACGACCCGCGTGTCGAAGACGCTCGGGATGATGTACTCCGCGCTGCGCTCGGCGCCGACGATCCCGGCGATCGCGCGCGCCGCGGCGAGCTTCATCCCCTCGGTGATGCGGCGCGCGCGGCAATCGAGCGCGCCGCGGAAAATGCCGGGGAAGGCGAGCAGATTGTTGATCTGGTTCGGGAAGTCGCTGCGCCCGGTGCCCACGACCGCCGCATAAGGCGCGGCGAGATCAGGCATGATCTCCGGCGTCGGGTTCGCCATCGCGAAGATGATCGGATCGCGCGCCATCGTGCCGATCCACTCCGGCTGCAGGATCCCCGGCGCGCTCACGCCGATGAACGCATCGGCGCCTTGCAGCACCTCGCGCAGCCCGCCGTGCCGCCGCGCCCGGTTCGTGTGCTCGGCGAGCCACGTCCAGTGGGGGTTCTGATACTGCTGGTCGCCGCTCAGCGCGCCTTCGCGGTCGACGGCGATGACATCGCGCACCCCGGCGGCGAGGAGCATCTTGATCGTCGCGGTCCCCGCGGCGCCGCTACCGGTCAGCACGACGGTGAGATCGGAGATGTCCTTCCCGACGACCGCCGCCGCATTCATCAGCGCGGCCAAGATGACGACCGCGGTCCCGTGCTGGTCGTCGTGCATCACCGGGATGTCGAGCTCGTCGATCAGCCGGCGCTCCACCTCGAAGCAGCGCGGCGCGCTGATGTCTTCGAGGTTGATCCCGCCGAAGATCGGGGCGATGCGGCGCACCGTCTCGACGATCTCATCGACGTTCTTGGTGTCGAGGCAGATCGGAAAGGCATCGATGTCGGCGAATTGCTTGAAGAGCATGCACTTGCCCTCCATCACCGGCGCCGCGCCGTACGGGCCGATGTCGCCGAGGCCGAGGACTGCCGTTCCGTCGGTGACGACCGCGACCGTATTGCGCTTGATCGTCAGCGCGTAGGCTTTCGCCGGGTCGTTGGCGATCGCGCTCGAGACGCGCGCGACGCCCGGCGTGTAGACGGTCGAGAGATCCTGGCGCGTCTTGACCGGCCGGGTGATCCCGGTGCGGATCTTCCCGCCGAGATGCGCGAGGAAGGTCGCGTCGGAGACGCTGAGGATCCGCACGCCCTCGAGCGCTTCGATCGCCGCGCGGACCTCGTCGCCGACCGTCTCGCTCGAAACCTGGACCGTCACGTCGCGGACGATCGAGCTCTTCCCGACCGAGCGCGTGTCGACCGCGCCCACGATCCCGCCCGCGTCGCCGATCGCGGAGGCGAGCGTCCCGAACGAGCCGGGCGTGTTCGGGGTCTCCAGCCGGATCACGAGCTGGGTTCCGATCGATGGAGCGCTGGGCATCAGCAGGCGACGTACGGTGTTCTCGGCCGGGTGTCCTCGCCGGGCGACCGAGAACGATGTCCCTCCCGGGCGGAGCAGACGACGGGTCGGCCGTCGACAAGCCGGACGTTTCGTGCGTTTCTATAGACAGATGACGTCGGTCACGGCCGCAGCTGCGGGTGCTCTGGCCGCCCTTGCGGTCGTTTCGGCCGGGTCGGGGCGAGCTTTGCGCCGCCCGCGCGAGGCCACCGAGGCGGCGATCGGCGCGACGATCGCGCTGATCGCGCTGGTCCTCGAGAAGCTGAACGGCTACGAAGGCGTGCTCACCGGCGTCGCGCTCGTGCTCGGGATCGCCTCGGCGGCGCGTCTGGGGCAGGCCGTCATCGCGGCGACGCGGGACAGTTCGACGCGGCTTCTTCGCGCTGCTCGAGAAAGAGAACGCCGCCAAGAGCCGCTTCCTTCCGCGCACGCTGGTCGACCGGCTGGGACGCGGCTCGCTCGCCGACGTCGTCCTCGGCGACCGCGCGACCGAGCAGATGACCGTGCTGTTCGCCGACATCCGCGACTCGACGTCGCTGACCGAGCGGCTCTCGTCGGAGCAGGCGTTCGTGCTGATCGCCGACTTCTTCGCGCGCTCGTCGCGGGTCATCGGACGGCATCACGGCTCCGTCGACCGCTATCTCGGCGACGGCTACATGGCACTCTTCCCGCGCCGCGTCGAGGACGCGCTCGACGCCGCCCTCGCGCTCCAAGCCGAAGTCGCGGAGCTCAACCGCGAAGCGATCGGCCCGCGCATCGAGATCGGCGTCGGCCTGCACACGGGCGCGATCACCTTCGGCACCGTCGGCGACGCGCGCCACATCGACACGACGATCGTCTCCGACACGGTGAACACGGCGAAGCGCGTCGAAGGGCTCTCGAAGCGGCTTCACGTTCCGGTCGTCGCGACCGACGAGGTGATGCAGGCGGTGCGCGATCCTTCGCGTTACGCCGTTCGCGATCTCGGGCCGCAGCGGGTCCGCGGCAAGCGCGAGCCGATCGACGTCTTCTCCGTCGAGGTCGCGCCGCAGGCGCGCCGCGTCCGCACCATTACCGGAACCGTCGAACCGCAGCCGCTCGCCTGACCGGGGGTCCCGGCGGAAACGCGCGTCAGGCGAAGACGAACGAGGCGATCTTGCCGTTCGCGTCGAGCGCGAAGGTGATCGGCAGCGTCTTGCCGCTCGAGAAGGTCGCGCGGTAGCGGTACGCCGTCATCCCGCCGGCGGCTTGCCGCCCGACGAAGGTGAGCGTGTCGATCGCCCCGAGGGAAGCCATCTGCGCTTTCACCTGCTGCAGCGCGGCGTCGCTCAGCGCGGCGTTCACTTCGTCGGTCACCGCGGCGCGATCGATCTCGCCGCGCTGCAGCGCGGCGAAGAACGCGCGCAGCTTCGCGGAGATCGCCGGATCTTCGACGGCCGGCGGCGCGGCGGCCGCCGCGGCCCGCGCGTCCGCGACGGCGCGCGCAACGATCTGCGGCGCGAGCACGCTCAGCACCGCGCGGTTCGCGAGCGCCGTCGGAAAGTCGAACGCGTTGCTGAGCACGACGACGGCGAATCCCCTTTCCGGGAGCATCTCGTTCTCCGCTTCGAATCCCGGGACGCCGCCGTGATGGCCGACGAACGTCACGCCGCCGGAGGTCACCGTCATGATCCCGAGGCCGTAGCGCACGCCCGGCCCGATCCCCGAGGCGTCGACCGTCGGCGAGCGCATCTGGGCGAACGTCGCCGGCGAGACGAGCTTGCCGGACATCAGCGCGACGTCGAACCGTGCGAGGTCGCCGGCCGTCGAGACGATGTCGCCGTCGGCGTAGGCCCACGAGGAGTCGAACGGCGTCGAGGCCGGTCCGCCGGCGCTCTGGTAGCCGCGTGCGACCGCGACGCCCGGCGGAACCCCGTTCGTGGTCGACGTCATCCCCGCCGGGCCGAAGATGTGCTCCGCTTCGTAGCGCGCGAGCGGCTCGTGCGTCACCGCTTCGACGACCAGGCCGAGGAGCACGTATCCGGTGTTGCTGTACGCGAACGCCGCCCCCGGCTTGCCAGTGAGCGGGTGCGCCGCGGCGCTCGCCACGATCGCCTGCGGCGTCGTCGCCGTCGCGGTGCGGTTCGCGGCGAACGCCTCGTCGGCATAGTTCCACAGCCCCGACGTGTGCGTCAGCAGCTCGCGGATCGTGATCTCGCTCGCGTGCGGCGCATCGGGAAGGAAACGCGCCAGCGGGTCGTCGAGCCGGACGCGACCGCCTTCGACGAGTTGCATCACGGAGACGGCGGTGAACATCTTGGTGATCGACGCGATGTGGAAGCGCGTCTCGGGCGTGACGGGCTCCTTCGCTCCGACGTCGGCGAACCCGAAGCCGCGCGCGTAGACGATCCGCCCGTTCTCCGCGACCGCGACGGACAGTCCCGGCGTCTTCGCCGCGACGCTCTGCAGCGCCGCATCGAGCCGCTGCGCGGCCCCGGGCGTCACCGCGGCCGGCTCACCGCCCGCCGGCGCGGCGCCGACCGCGCCCGCGACGAGCGCCGCGGCGCCGACGGCGCGAATCGCTCCGCGCGCGAGGTCGCGCAGCGGCGGTGCGGCCGCCCGCACGAAGCTTGACGCAAGAAGCGAACCCCGCATGGAACCGTCCTTGCGACGCGCGCGGGCTCAGCTCCCGCTGATCTGCATCTCGGCGACCCGGAACGACGGTGAGACGACGGTCGCGTCGAAGCGCAGGTCGCCGGCGATCGCGTCGATCGCGGCCAGCATCTCGGCGAAGGTCGAGGCGATCGTGAATTGATCGATTGCGTATGCCGGCGCGCCGTCCTCGATGTAGATTCCGCGCGCGCCACGGCTGTAGGTGCCGCTCGCGTACTCGGTCGCGAAGCCGATCGTGTCCAGCACCAGGATCCCGCGCTCGGTCGAGGCGACGAGATCGTCGAGCGTCCCGGTTCCGGGGACGAGAGAGAAGTTGTTCGCGCCGACGCCGCCGCCGGATGCGTTTCCGGTCGTGCCGATCCCGACGCGGCGGCCCCAGTACACGTCGCTGAGGAACGTCCGCAGCACGCCGCCGGCGATCACCGTCGTCGCGCGCGTCGCCGTCCCCTCGCCGTCGAACGGCGAGCTCCCGAGCCCGCCGCGCAAGCGGCCGTCGTCGACGACGGTGACGCGCTCCGCCGCGATGCGCTCGCCGATGCGGTCGGCGAGCCACGAGTTGCCGCTCGCGACGTTCTCCGCGCTGAGCGCCGCGAAGAGGTCGGCGAGGACCGCCGCCGCGGCGTCGCGCTCGAAGATCACCGGGACGCGCATCGTCGGCGGCTTTCGGGCGCCGATCAGCGCGAGCGCGCGGTGGACGGCGTGCAGCGCGACCGCCTGCGCGCTCTCGGCGGTCGCCCAGGCGCGCGCCGCGGTGCCGTAGTGGCCGACCCGCTTGTCCTCGCCGTCGAGCGCGACCGGCACCGCCGCACGCATCACCGTCGTCCCCTGCGTCACGCCGCGAAAGCCGCGCGTGTTCACCAGCGCCCAGGACGCGATCGCGTCGCGCACGCGCGAGCCGTCGGAGTTCACGATCCGGGCGTCGGCCTCGCGCACGGCGCGCTCCATCGCCAGCGCGTCCTCGAGCTTCTCGGCGTCGTCGCGCTCCGCGACGTCCGGCGCGCTGGTGAGCAAGTCGTGATCGCACACCTCGTCGCCGGCGAACGTCTCGGGAAGCACCGCGTCGGGATCGTCGCCGACGTACGCCGCGGCGTCGACGGTCCGGCGCGCGAGCGCGGCGACGCCGTCGCGGGTGAGATCCGTGGTGCTGAGCGTCGCGCGGCGCGTCCCGACGAAGGCGCGCACGGTGAGGGCGCGTCCGCGCGAGCGCTCGAGCTTGGTGATCTCGCGCTCGCGCGCCTCGCAGGCGAACTTGTCGGCGATCGTCACCGTCGCGTCGGCGTCGGTCGCGCCGGCCGCCCGCACCGCGGCGATCGCGACGTCGGCGAGCGCCAGCGCCTCGTCGCGCGGATCAGCCACCGGTCCCGCCGACCGTGCACGACGACAGCTTCACCGTCGGAATCCCGACACCGACCGGGACGCGCTGCCCGCCTTTGCCGCAGGTGTACGAGCGGTGCGCGAGCCGCGCGTCGGCGCCGACCATCGTCACTTTCGTCATCGCGTCGGGGCCGTTGCCGATCAGCGTCGCGCCGCGCACCGGCGCGGTGATCCGCCCGTCTTCGATCAGATAGCCCTCGGCGATCATGAACACGAAATCGCCCTTGCTGATCTCGACCTGCCCGCCGCTGAACGAGGCCGCGTACAGACCGCGGTCGATCGAGCCGACGATCTCCGTCCGGCGTCGAGCTCCCCGGCGGCATGTAGGTGTTGCACATCCGCGGCTGCGGCAGCACGCGAAAGGACTCGCGCCGCCCGCTCCCGGTCGAGCCGACGCCCATGAGCCGCGCGTTGAGCCGGTCCTGCATGTAGCCGCGCAGGATCCCGCGCTCGACGAGCACCTTGTGCTGCCCCGGCGTCCCCTCGTCGTCGACGGCGACCGTGCCGCGCTCGCCGGGAAGGTCGCCGTCGTCGAAGATCGTCACCAGATCGCTCGCCACGCGCTCGCCGATGCGCCCGCTGTAGAGCGAGGTGCCCTTGCGGTTGAAGTCGGCTTCGAGCCCGTGGCCGACCGCCTCGTGCAGCAGCACGCCGCCGCCGCCGGCGCCGATCACGACCGGCATCTCGCCCGCCGGCGCCTCGCGCGCGCCGAGCTTCGTCGTCGCGATCCGCGCCGACTCGCAGGCCAGCGACTCGGGGGTCTTCGTCTCGAAGACGTCGATCGCGGTGCGTCCGCCGTCGCCGAGATACCCGTTTTCGCGCTGCGCGCCGTCCTTCGCGACGACCTGCACGCCGAGGGCGACCAGCGGCCGGCGGTCGGTGACGATCCGGCCTTCGCTGTCGGCGATCTGCACGTGCTGCAGCTCGTCCATGACGAACGCGTTGACCGCGACGACGCGCGGATCGAACGCGCGCGCCGCGACGTCGGCGCGCGCGAGCAGCTCGACGTAGCGCGCCGAGTCGGCCGGCTCGTCGGGATGCGCATCGTAGAGCGCCGGCGCGGCGTGCGCGGCGAGCGTGACCACCCGCTCGTGCGCGCCGGAGTCGCGCGCGATCAGCGATGCGGCCTCGGCGGCGCGCAGCAGCGCCGCTTCTTCGAGATCGTCGGAGTAGGCGTAGCCCGCGCGCTCGCCCACGACGACGCGCACGCCGGCGCCGCGCACGAGCGCCGACGAGGCTTCGCGGATCCGGCCGTCCTGCAGCCGAAACGTCTGCACGAGCCGGTTCTCGAAGAACACGTCGGCGAAGTCGCCGCCGCGCCGCAGCGCGCGCCCGAGGACGCGCGCCAGCAGGTCGGAATCGAGCACTATTCGGGCGGCAGCACCGGATGGTGGTCGGGATACGGCGGCTGCTTGAAGGTCGGGACCGGATGCGCGGCGAGCAGCTGCATCGCTTTGTGCACCGCGGCCTCGAGCTGCGGGTCGTGGCCTTCGCGCACCAGCCTCGGGTCCTGCTGCACTTCGAGGTCGGGCGCGATGCCGTGGCCCTCGACTTCCCATTGCCCGTGCAGCCCGCCGATCGCGGCGCGCGGCGCGGTGACGCCGCCGCCGTCCATCAGCGAGGGATACCCGCCGATCCCGACGAGACCGCCCCAGGTGCGCGTCCCGACCAGCGGGCCGAGCTCCGCCTTGCGGAAGTACCACGGCAGCGCGTCGCCGCCGGAGCCGGAGAACTCGTTGATCACCATCACCTTGGGTCCGAAGATCGCCAGCGGCGGATCGATCGTCGTCTTCCCCTCGCGCGTCGCAACCACGCCCATCGGCTTGCGCTTCAGCAGATCGATGATGTAGTCGGCGATCTGCCCGCCGTGATTGAAGCGCTCGTCGATGACGATCCCCTGCTTCCCGACCTGCGAGAAGAAATAGCGGTTGAAGTTGGTGAACCCGCCGTACTCGGTGTCGGGCAAGTACACGTAGGCGAGCTTCCCGCCGCTCATCCGGTCGACGAGCTGACGATTGTGCTCGATCCAGGCGAGGTTGCGCAAACGCGCCTCGCTCCGCACCGGGACGACGGTGACGTCGCGCGCACCGCTGCCGTCGGCACGCGGGCCGACGTGAATCGTCGTCTGCTTCCCGGCGGTCTCTTCGAAGAAACTGTAGACGTTGTCGTGGGCGGTGAGCGGGCGGCCGTTCACCGCCAGCAGGTACTCGCCGACCTTGACGTCGGTCCCCGGCTGGGTGAGCGGCGCCTGCACGTCGGGGTTCCAGTTCTCGCCGTCGTAGATCTTGGTGAAGCGGTAGCGGTCGTTCTCGATCGCGTAGTCGCAGCCCAGCAGCCCGACGCTGACGTGCTGGACCTCCGGCTGCGGACCGCGCACGAACATATGGCCGACCGACATGTAGCTGAGCATCTCGCGCTGCAGGAACGAGAAGTCGTCGCGCGAGGAAAGCCCGGCCAAGTAGGGCTCGAAGCGCTTCTCGGCGGCGGCGAGGTTCAGCCCGTGGAAATGCGGGTCGTAGAAGAACTCGCGCTCGATGCGCCACGTCTCACGGTACATCTGCGCCCACTCGAGCCGCGGCTCGACGTGCACTTCGAGCGCCGCCGTGTTGAGCGCGCCGGCGCCGGGGCGCACGGGCGCCGCGGTCGAGGCGATGAACCAGCGGCGCATCGCGGAGTACAGCACGTGATCGCCGTCGGCGGCGAACACGACGTCGTTCGCGTTCGAGAGCACCGGGGTCGCCTTGCGGGTCTTCAGATCGAACTTCTCGACCTCGAGCGCGGGCGGCCCTTCGGGATTCGCTTCGGCGATCGGCCCTTTGACGAGATAGACTTCGCCCGGCTTCCCGGCTGCGACCTCGAGATAGTTCGCCTCCTCGACCGGCAGCGCGACGATGCGCTGGAGGATCCCGCCGAAATCGATCGCGACCTTCGCCGCGGCGGGGGCCGCGGGATGCGCCGCCGCCGGCGGCTTCGAGGGCATCGGGGACGGCTGCGGCGTCGCCGCCGACGAGGCGGTCGACTCGGGGTTCTCGCCGCCCTTCACCTCTTCATCGCCGGTCTGCGGCGAGAGCGGCGAAGCGACGTCACGCTTCAGCACGGCGGCGTAGATCGCGCTGGTGGTGACGCGTCCGTCGGCCTCCATGTCGAGCCCGTTTCCGGTCAGCGCCGTGTTCGTGCTCGCGGTGAAGTACAGATACTTCCCGTTCTTGTCGAACACCGCGTTGCCGGCGTCGCTCATCCCGTCGGTGACGCGCTCCGACCGATGCTCGTCGAGCGAGTAGACGAAGATCGCGTGCAGGAAGCTCTCGAGCTGGTTCGTGTAGGCGAGCCAGCGGCTGTCCGGCGACCACGCCGGCAGGAACGCGGCGCCGCCGAACCCGCCGTACGGCGCCGTCGCGACCTTCACCGGGGTCGGCCGATCGAGCGCGACGTACCACAGGTTCAGCCGCTCGTCGCCGAACGCGATCTTCTTGCTGTCGGGCGACCAGGTCAGCCCGTAGTAGTACGACGAGGGCGAGCCGAGCGAGATCGTGCGCGCCGGCTCGAGCCCGCGCTGGTCGCGAACCTGCAGCGTGTACTCACCCGAGGCGTCGGACAGGTACGCGATCCATCGCCCGTCGGGCGACCACGCCGGCGCGCGCTCTTCGACGCCCGGCGTATTGGTGATGTCGCGGATGTCGCCGTGATCGGCGGGAACCGTGAAGATGTCGCCGTGCGCCTCGAACACGGCACGCACGCCGCTCGGCGAGATCCCGGCGCTCGCGATCTGCATCCCGACGTGCTCCCAGTGCGGGCGCACGCCGGCGAGGTCGGCGGCGACCGTCACGTGCACCGGCTCGGTGCGGCCGGTCGCGATGTCGTAGACGTGGAGCGCGCCGAACTGCGAGTAGACGATCGCGTCGGGGCCGGCCGATGCCGAGGTGATCTCGAAGCCGTCGTTCTTCACCACCCGCTCGACCTTGCGCGAGCGCGTGTCGTAGGCGAACAGCGTGGTGAGGCCGTCGCGGTCGGATAAGAAGTAGACCGTGTTGCCGACCCACATCGGATCGTTGTCGTTCGAGTTGCTGCGCGGCACCGCGACGACGCTGGAATCGGCGAGGTCGGCGATCATCACCGGGGTGGTCTGCCCGCCGCGGTAGCCCTTCCAGAACGGTTCCCACTGGAACGTCGGAACGTACGCCAAATGCGCGCCGTCCGGGGAGTACGAGCCCGTCTCGGCCATCGGCAGCGGCAGCTCGGTCGGGAACACGCCGTTCAGCGCGATCGTGTAGAGCTGGTCCGGATCGGAATAGCTCGCGCGCGGCGAGCGGAACAGCACGTGCTCGCCGTCGCGCGTCCAGCCGACCGCGACGTCGGAGCCCGGATGATACGTCAGCCGCTTCGGCTCGCCGCCCTCCGCGTTGACGACGTAGACGTTGACGTTGCCGTCGTAGTTGCTGCTGAAGGCGATCTTCGTCCCGTCGGGCGAAAAATACGGCGCGCCGGCGAGGTGGACGCCGGTGACGAGCCGGCGCGCTTCGCCGCCGCGGCGCGAGACGATCCAAATGTCGCCGCCGTAGGTGAAGGCGATCTGCGTCCGGCTGATCGTCGGATCCCGCAGCAGCAGCGGCGGATCGCCGGCCGCCGAGGCGCGTGCCCCGAAGAGCAGCGAAACGAAGCAAGCGGCGGCGAATGCGCGAACGAGCGACCGTCCCAAAACGGACCTTCTTTCAGGGAGCTGAACACGCGCCCGTTCGTGCGCTGGGGCCGACTCCCTTGCGCGCAGCCGTCAGAAGCGCGCCAGCGCGTCCAGCGCCCGGTCGATTCCGTCGTCGACGGGACCGTCGTCGGCGCGCCGGTCGTTCACGATGAAGGCGAATGCGACGCGGCCGTGCCGGAGCGTCTGGACGTATCCGGCGAGCGAGTTCACGTCCTCGATGTGGCCGCTCTTCGCCCGCACCCGTCCGAGCCCGTCGGTGAGCCGGCGGTAGCGCACGGTCCCTTCGATCCCGACCCGCGGCAGCGAGTCGACCACGATCGCTCCGTCCGGACCGCGCGCGGCGCGCGCGAGCAGCATCGCCAAGGTCAGCGGCGCGACGCGGTCGGTCGGCGCGAGGCCGCTGCCGTCGACGACGCGCAGCCCGTCCTCGGGCACGCCGTCGCGGCGCAGCTCGCCGCGCTCGACCAGCGCACCGTTCGCTTCGGTGCCGGCGCCGCGCGTCGCGCCGAGCGCGCGCAGCAGCTGCTCGGCGAAGTGGTTGTTCGACTCCAGCCACATCTGCCGGACGATCGCGCGCAGCGCCGGCGAACGGTGGCGCCAGAGCACGTACGGCACGACCGGCGCGACGCCGGCGCGCGCCGCGCGCGCGACCGCGACGCCGTGCCGGCGCAGCATCGAGCGCGCGACCTCCGCCGCGTAGAGCGGCATCGCCGCGACGGGCCGCCAGAACGACTGCTCGGCGCCGGCCGCGATGCGCCCGTCGAAGACGAAGCGATTGCGATCGGCGTCGCGCGTGATCGAGAGCAGCGTCGCGTACGAGGTCGTCACCGCGCCGGCGACCTGCACCGCATCCGACGGCGGCCGCACCTCGATCCGCGCCGGCGCGCCGACCGCGCCGGGGACGAGATGGAACTCGACGGTCCCTTGATCGAGCGAGAGCGCGCTGGTTCCGGCGGCGTAGCCGTACTGCAGATCGTCGGGATCCCAGGCGCGGTTCACCTCCGGGCCCGCGAAGAGCGTGGCGTCGGCGACGATCCCGCCGGTCACCGCGCGCACGCCGGCCCGGCGCACCGCGCCAGCCCCGCCGTTCAGATCGTCGGCGGTGAGCGACGGATCGCCGTCGCCGACGAGGTACAGATCCCCGTCGATCGTGCCGTCGTATGGATCGTCCTGCGACTCGAACGTCGTCGAGAAGCGGTAGCGCGGCCCGAGCACGTCGAGCGCGGTGAGGCCGACCAGCAGCTTGAACGTCGAGGCCGGCGTCAGACCGGCGAGGTCGCGCCGCGCGAAGAGCGGCCGGCCGCCCGCGTCGACGACGGCGAGCCCGCTCGTCGCGAGCGCCGATGCGCCGAGCGCCGACCGCAGTTGCGCCTGCAGCGCGCGCACGTCGGCGGCGCTCCACGCCGGAGCGCCGGGCGCGGCGGCGATCGGGGTCGTCCCCGCCGCCGGATGGGCGGGGGCGGTCGCGTGGCCGCCGCACGCCGCGACCGCCGCGAGCGCGAGCGCCGCGGCGAGGGCGCGAACGCGTTCCGTCACTTCGCGCCCAGCAGCTCGAGCCGTTCGCGCAAGGTCTGCGACTCCTCGCGCAGCTTGTCGACCTCTTCGCGCAACCGCGCGAGCTCGGCCGGCTTCTTCTGCTCCTCGCGAATGCGGATCGCGGCCTCGGCGGCGTCGCGCCGCAGCCGGCCGTCGCTCTCGCCGACGGCGAGCCGGTCGAGCACCGGGAGCAGCCGCGCATCGGCGAGCCGTTCGGCTGCGGCATACGCGGAGAGCCGCACCAGATACGCCGGATCGCGCAGCGCCGCTTCGACCGCCTCGACCGCCGCCGTGCGAACCGAATCGACCAGCGTGCCGAGCTGCGCGATCGCGCCGGCCGCGGCGCGCCGCACCGGCTCCGGCCGGCCCGGCTGCTGCGCCTCGAGCAGCACGTCGAGCGCGCGCGGATCGGCCAGCGCGCCCAGGCCTCGCAGGGCTCCGGCGGCGATCGTCTCGTTCCACGCCGGCGTGCGCACGCCGGCGACGAGCGCGTCGAAGGCGCGCGGATCGCGCGTGCGCCCCAATGCGTGCAGCGCCGACGCCGCCACGAAATACGAGGGGTCGTCGCGCAAGGCCAGGAGCGCGCTCGCCGCCTCCTCGTCGCGCCAATTGCCGAGCGCTTCGGCGACCGCGCGGCGCACCTTCGGGTGCGCGTGCCCGGCGCAGCGCAGCAGCGCAGCACGCGCGGACGGCGCCTTCGAGCGCCCGAGCGCGGCGGCGACTTCGGCGCCGACGCCCCAGAACGGATCGTGCTCGAGCGCCGCCGCGAGCGCCTCGCGCGCGACGCGGCTGCCGTCCTTCACCAACGCCTTCGCCGCGCGAATCCGTCCGATCGGCGAGGGCTCCGCGCGCAGCTGCGCGGCATGCATGTCCGCCCCGTACGCCGAGGTCCAGGTGCCCAGCACGTACGCCCCCGGGTCGACGCGCACGAGCGCCGGCTCGCGCTCGAGCGGGACGGCGAACGTCCGCGTCGCGGCGTCGACCTCGAAGCGGACGCGGATCTCGCCCGGCAGCTCGCCGTCGCCGAAATCTTGCGGAAGCCGCTCGGGGAGCTCGAACGCGAAGCCCGCGTCGAGCGTGAGGCGGTAGGCCGGATGCTCGTCGTCGACGGTCTGCTTCTGCGCGACGGTGATCTCGGCGATCTTGCGCTCACCGTCCCAGCGGTACGACACCTCGAGCTCGGGATGACCGCCGCGCTCGACCCACTGCGCGAAGAACCGCCGCGTGTTGCGGCCGGTCTCGGCCTCGATCGCCCGCACGAGATCGATCGTCTCGACGTTTCGCCCCGCGTTGTCGGCGACGTAGCGGCGCAGGCAGCGCTGCATCCGGTTCCAGCCGAGCTCGCCGCGCAGCACGTGCAGCACCGCTCCGCCTTTCTCGTAGAGATGACGGTCGAACAGCTCGATAGGATCGCGGAACATGTTGCAGACGATCGGCCGGCGGTAGCGCTCGTCGTCTTCGTCGAGGTAGCGCTGCACGACTTCGTACACGTCGTAGAGGTACTCGTCCCAGCCCTTCTCGGCCTCGAGCCACACCGCTTCGAAATAGGTGGCGAAGCCTTCGTTCAGCCACGCGTGGGCCCAGTCGCGGCAGGTCACGAGATCGCCGAACCACTGATGGGCCAGCTCGTGCGAGGCGAGGTAGTCGGCCGAGTAGTCGAGGTGCGCGCGCTCGTCGTGCAGCACGCGGTCCGTCTGCGTCGTCGCGCTCGTGTTCTCCATCCCGCCGAAGATGAACTCGGCGACGGCGATCTGCGAGTAGCGCTCGTACGGGTACGGAACGCCGATCGCGCGCTCGAAGACATCGATCATGCGCGGGGTATTGCCGAAGGCGCGCTCGCCGTCGGCCTCGCGGCCGGGCTGCACGTAGACGAAGAGCGGCAGCCGGTCGTGCGGCTGGCGCATCTCGGCAAATGTCCCCGCCACCATCGTGACGAGATACGTCGCGTGCGGGATTCGCTGCTCGTAGCGGAACGTCGTCTCGCTCGGGCCGTCGATCCGCTCGACGAGCGCGCCGTTGGCGAGCGCGAAGATCCCGTTCGGCACGACGACCGTCGCCGAGGTCGTCTGCTTCTCGGCGGGATAGTCGAAGCACGGGAACCAGAAGCGCGCGTCGGAGTCCTGGCTCTGCGTCCACGCATGCTTCCACGGGCGCTCGATGAAGTACAGACCGCGGCGCGGGCTCTCGACGGCGTACTCGACGGCGAAGACGAGCTCCTCGCCGGCGCGCAGCACGGGGGCGAGCTCGATCTCCAGCGTCTCGCTGGTCGAGCGGTGCGCGAGCGCGCGCCCGTCGAGCGTGCGCACCGCGCGCACCTCGAGGTCGACGGCATCGAGCACGAGCCGGCGCACCTCGTCGTCGATCGCGCGCACCGTTGTCGTGCAGACGCCGTCGAGCCGCCGCGCGTCGAGATCGGGCCGCAAGTGCAGGTCGATGTGCAGCACCTCGACCACGCGGTCCGGTCCGTACTGCGGGCTCGCGCCGGGAAGCGCGAAGGGACGATGCTCGCTCAACGATCGCTCCGTGGGGTGGCGGCGGGGGTGTCGGTCTCCCAGCGCAAGATGCGCAGCGCGTTGGGCCGCGGATCGTCGCACCAAGTCAAGAAGTAGCGCCGCGCGGGGACCGTGTGTCCGCTCGGATCGGTGTACATGTAGCCCAGCGTCGGGCCGGGCACCACGCTGCCGCACGCTTCGCGCAGCTTCCGCGCGAAGTCGGGCCGTCCGGGCGACGTCTCGGGGTGTCCCGGGATCTTCACCAGCGCCTCCTTGTCCACGAACAGGATGCGCTTCGGGTGCATGTCGGGGTCGTACCAGCCCTTGGCTTCCTGGCCTTGCTTATTGTAGCCGATGAAGACCGGCGGGATCCCCGCCTCGTAGTCCATCTGCGAGGAGAAGCCGTAGCCGTCGGTGACGACGATCGCGTCGTTCGCGTCGGCCATCGCGCGCACGTCCTGCGCGAGCGGCCAGTAGGTGAAGATCTCGAACGGCCCGTCGTTGCGGAGCGTCGAGCCGGTCGCGAGGAACTGCTGGTAGAGCGGTCCCGGGAACACGGCGGCCAGGAAGAGGAACGGGATCAGCACCGCCGCCGGAACCGCACCCGCCGTCGCCCAGAGCACGCGCGCGCGGTGCGAGAGCCCTTCGAACGCGAGGCCGATCCCGACGCACAGCGAGACGTACGGACCGAACATCCAGTGCAGCTCGATCCGCTCGTGGAAGTTGAGCACGAAGAGCAGCGCGCTCAGCGGGATCGAGGTCCAGGCGATCAGCGCGTTGCGCGGCCGTACCAGGACGAGCAGCGCGGCGATCCACAGCCCCGGCGAGTACGCGCCGGCGCAGGCGACCAGCTCGTAGACGAACGGCCGAATCAGCGAGGGCTGCGGTACGTGACGCTGCTCGAGCGCGAAGGCGAAGGTGATCCAGTGGTGCTGCGCGTTCCAGATCACGAAGGGCGTGCACAGCACGATCGCGACCAGCGAGGAAAGCCACAGGCCCTCGCTCCACAGGCGGCGGCGCGAGGGCGCGAGCGACCACGCGATGATCCCGGCGACCAGCGCGTAGGCGAACATCTTCGAAAGCAGCGAGAACGCGACCGCCACGCCGAGCAGCACGAAGTCGCCGCGCGCGCGCGTCTGCGACGCGCGGACGGCGCAGTACAGCGCGCACGCCCAGCCCGCCATCAGCGGTCCGTCGGGCGTCGCCAGCACGAAGCCGACCGAGAGCATCGGCGTCAGCGTCATCGCCAGCGCGGTGACCATCCCGGCACGGTCGTCGCCGGTCAGCCGCTTCGCGGTCGAGGCGGCGGCGAGCGTCGCGACGACGCCGCAGATCACGAACGGAAGCCGGATGAACAGCGGGTTCGCGGTCGACCACACGAACGGCAGGATCAGGTACGCGACCATCGGCGGATGGTCGGCGTAGCCGAGCGCGAGGTGCTTCGCCCACTCCCAGTAGTAGGCTTCGTCGCCGGTGAGCGGGACGTCGTGCGCGGCGACGAGCCGCAGCGCGGTGACGAACGCGACGATCGCCCAGGTCGCGTACCTCACTCGTGCGGCTCCGGCAGCCCGCCGTTCACACCCAGCACCATACCGTTCAAAAATCCGTTTCCGTCGGCGACCGCGAAGCGCACCGCCGCCGCCACGTCTTCCCACGAGCCGGCGTGGCCGGTGGGATTGCGCCCCGCAACGGCGCGCGCCGTCTCGCGATCGGCATCTTTGTCGCGCAGGTCGCCCGGCTCGATGACGTTGACGGAGATGCCGTGCTGCGCCTCCTCCAGCGCGAGGCCGCGCGCGAATGCGACGACGCCGGCTTTCGCCGCGGCGTACAGCGCCAACCCTCGCGCCGGATGCGTCGCCGACGAGCCGTTCATTCCGAACAGGACGATCCGCCCGAAGCGCCGCTCGCGCATCCCGGGCAGCACCGCGAAGGCCACCGCGACCGCCGAGCCGAGGTTCCCCTCGACCATCGCACGGTAGTCGTCCGGCGTCGAGCGCGCGAAGCGCTTCACGACCATCGGTCCGACGCCGTGCACCAGCACGTCGACCGGCCCGCGCGCCGCCTCGGCGGCGTGGACGAGCTCGGGGGCGGCCTCGAAACGCGCCAGATCGGCGGCGATCGCGACGGCGCCGGCGTCGTACGGGCGAATCAGCGCGAGCGCGGCGTCGGGCGGCGTCCCGCCCGGGCGAACGCCCAGGACCAGCCGATAGCCGTCCCGGGCGAGGGCGAGCGCGACCCCTTTCGCGAGCCCCGAGGCCGCGCCGGTCACCAGAGCGACACGACCGTCGTTGCGCGCGGACACGGCGAACGGGTGAGACGCCCGGCTCGCCGTGCCCTGCTTTGAATGAGCGCTGGCGCGCGGCTAGTGCCGCTCGGTCACGAACTCCCAGCGCTGGCGGAACGGCGCACCGTCGCGCGTCCGGCCGGTGACGACGACCTCGTGCGAGCCGCCGGGGATCGAGGTGTCGGGCTGGTAGCGCATGTCGCGCGGCGAGACATAGCTCTGCCCGGTCACGTCGCGCCCGTCGAACATCACGCGGACCGAATTCGGGTCGACGACTCCCCCGGCGAACGTGGCGCGTACCTGCGGCCGGTCCTCCGGAATCGTCGAGTCGGGACGCGGAAGCAGGTCGATCAGCCGCATTCCGCCCATCGGCGGGGCCGCCGGCGGCGGGGTCACCGTCTCGGGCGGCGGGCCGCCTTGGTCGCCGCCGCCGCGGCGCTCGAGGGTGATCGCGACGGTCTGGTTCTGGCCGTCCCAGTTCACGTTCGCACCGAGCGCCTGCGAGATGAAGCGCAGCGGGACGTAGGTCGAGGCGCCGACGATGAAGGGCGCGACGTCGACCGTCGTCTGTTGACCGTCGACGCTCGCCTGCTGCGAGCCGATGTGGAGCTGGATCGTGTGCCGGCCGCGCGTCGCGTTGATCTCACCGTTCGCGTACACGACGGTCGCGCCCATGTTCTCGAAGACGCCGCGCAGCGGTACGAAGACGCGGCCCGCGCGCTCGATGGGCGAGGGCGCGAGGTTGAGCGGCTGCCCGTTGAGCTGCACGGTGATGGTGCCTTGCTGAGCGCCGGCCGGGGCCGCGAGGGGCGCCGCGAGGAGCAGCGTCGCGACGCCGGCCGCGGCCAGCCGCGTGGTGGATGAATGCATGGATGAAGTGAACCTCCGTGGCGAGACTTGCGGAGGTGCCTTACCCGAGAGCCGGCCTGGCGAGACCGGCTCTCATCCGACGTTCAGTTCGTTCAGTCGCCGTGCACGCCTGCCGGTACGGGCGGCGGCGCGAGCGTGCCGTCGCCGCTTCCGGACAGCCGCCGTCCCCGCCGCCGCTCGATCCGTTCCGCGCACCAACCGGCGAACCGGTTCGTCGTCACGTACGTCGCCGGCACCAGGAAGAGCGTCAGGAACAGCGAGCTGAGCAGCCCGCCGATCAGCACGATCCCCATCGACATGCGGATCTCGCCGCCTTCGGTATGCCCGGTGGCGAGCGGAAGCATCCCGAACACCATCGCCGCCGTCGTCATCACGATCGGCCGCAGTCGCGTCCCGCCCGCGGTGAGGATCGCCTCGACGTACGTCAGCCCGCGTTTGCGCAGCGTGTTCGCGTAGTCGACGAGCAGAATCCCGTTCTTCGCCACCAGCCCGAAGAGCATGATGATCCCGATCGCCGAGAAGATGTTGATCGTCTGGTGGCTGACGGCGAGCGCGAGCAGCGCGCCGATCAGCGCGACCGGGATCGAGAACATGATCACGAACGGCGTGAGGAACGAGCCGTAGAGAATCACCATCAGACAGTAGATCAGCGCGATCGAGGTGATCAGCGCGAAGCCCATCGAGGTGAGGAACTCGAGGAAGAACTTCGAGTCGCCCTCCTCGCCGAGCGTGACGCCCGGCGGGAGAAATCCCGGCGTGTGCAGCTGCGTGTTGACGCGGCCCATGACCTCGCCGAGCGTCGTCTTCGAACGATCGATGTCGCCGTTGACGCGCACGATGACCTGCTTGTCGACGTGCTCGATCTTCGTCGCCGCGCGATCCCAGGTGAAGGTCGCGACGCGGCCGAGCGGGATCAGCGTCGTCCCGTCGTTCGAGCGAACGGGGATCCGCTCGATCTCGTCGATCGAGTTGCGGTCGGCGCGCGGGTACTGGATCAGGACGTTCACCAGCCCGTCCCAGGTGCGCACCTTCGTCGCGATCGCGCCGCCGACCGCGGTGCGCGCGACGGCCGCCGCCGCGCCCGGCGAGACTCCGAGCACCGCGGCACGCGCCGGGTCGATCCGCACGGTCAGATGCGGCGCGGCGTTCTCGGCGCCGGTCTGCACGTTCACGGTGCCGGGGATCGATCGAACGTAGGCCGCCAGCTTCTCCGCGGCGCCGTCGATGACGTCGCCCGGACCGGAGAGCGTGAACGAGATCGGCAGACCGCTGCCGCCGCCGCCGCGCCCGGTGACCGTCACCTCGCCGCCTCGCACCAGCGGCGGGAGCATCGTGCGCAGCTTCGCGATCACGTCGTCCTGGTCTCGCCGGTGCGCCTTCTGCAGCGTGATGTTGAAGTTCCCGACGAAGCCGCCGTCGGTCGATCCCCAGCCGTCCGGCTTTTCGCCGGCGTACGTGCGGACGGTGTCGATGTGCGGGAGCGTCATGACCGCCGCGGAGATCTTGTCGAGCGCGGCCTCCGAAACGCGCAGGGGCGTCCCGACGGGGAAGGTCACATCGCCGTGCACCTGCCCGTTCTTCGTATCCGGCACGAATTCGGTCTGCAGGTTCAGGTGCAGCAGCCCGAGCCCGCCGATCACCACCGCCGTCGCGATGCAGCCCAGCGCGCCGCTCACCGACGCGCCGCGGTGAACGGACACACGAATCCCCGCGAGACGGGCCCGCTGCAGCGCCTTGCCGAGCGGGAGCCATGCCAGCGTGAGCAGCGCGATGAGCACGTCGAGGCCGGCGAAGACGAACATCCCCTTCGTTCCGCCGAGCACCGAGACTGCGTTGAGCACGAGCAGGACGCTGAACCAGAACGTCATCCAGCGATGGCGCAAGGCGAGCGGCAGCGCCGTGTTCTTGTACCAGACCGTCACCGCGTCGAAGCCGCTCTGGAACCAGATCAGATACTTCGGCGGCGCGGCGGAGCGCTGCAGAACCGACCACTTCGCCGCGAGCACCGGCGTGAGCGTGAACGAGACGAGCAGCGAGAACAGGGTCGCGACCGTCACGACGATCCCGAACTCTTTCATGTACTCGCCGACGAACCCGCTCAAGAACGCCAGCGGAAGGAACACGACCACGTCGACCAGCGTGATCGCGATCGCGGCGCCGCCGATCTCGGTACGCCCGCTGATCGCCGCGTCGACCGGCGCCTGTCCCATGTCGCGGTGCCGGGTGATGTTCTCGAGCACGACGATCGAGTCGTCGACCAAGATGCCGATGATGAGCGAGAGTCCCATCAGCGAGATGTTGTCGAGCGTCAGGCCCATCAGCTTCATCACGACGAACGTCGCGAGCAGCGAGGACGGGATCGCAACCATCACGACCGCCGCGTTGCGCCACGCGTGCAGGAAGAGCATCAGCACGATCGCGGTGAGCAGCACGCCTTCGAACAGCGACTGCAGCACGCCGTTCAGCGACGCCTGCGTGTAGTCGGCGGGCGCGAAGAGCTCGTGGAACTCGACCTGCGGATACTTCTTCATGAGCTCCGCCATCTGCGCACGCACGACTTTGGTCGTGCCGACCTCGTCCGAGGTGACGGTCCGGTTGATGTTGAGGATCAGACCGGGCGCGCCGTTCATCTTCGAGATCAGGCGCTGCTCCTGGTGCGTATCGGTGACGCCGGCGACGTCGGAGATGCGCAGGTTGCCCGTCCCCGACGCGGTCGGCGTCAGCGGATTGAGCGTCGTCAGGATCACGGGCAGCGGGAGCGCGGCGATGTCGTCGGCGGAGTTGACCTCCGCGTGAACCGAGACCGTCGTCTCGACGGTCGGCGCGTCGATGCGGCCGCCGGGAAGGTTGCTGTTGTTCTGCTGGACCGCGCTGAAGACGTCTTGCAGCGTCGCGCCGGCGCCGGCGAGCCGCAGCGGATCGGCGTCGACGTCGAACTCGCGCACGGCCGCGCCTTCGAGGTCGACGGTCGCGACGTCGGGGATGTGGCGGATGTCGGAGATGACGCGCTCGTTCATCAGGTCGGCGAGCGCCGGCGCGGTCAGCGTCTTCGAGTCGACGGCGTACGTCAGCACCGGCGCCTCGGCGCCGTTCTTCTGCACGACCGGCGGGTCGAGGTCGGTCGGCATGTACACGCGGGCGGTGTCGACGCGGCGCTGCACGTCGATCGCGGCGAAGTCCAGGTTCGCGCCGAGCTGGAACTGCACGACGACGACCGCGGAGCCTTCCTGGGCCGTCGCGGTCATCTCATCCAGATGTTCGATCCCGTCGAGCTGGTCTTCGATCGGCTTGATGATCAGCCGCTCCATCTCGGCGGGCGACGCGCCGGGGTAGCTCGCGATCACCGCGACGACCGGAAAGTTGACGTTCGGCTGCGAGTTCTTCCCCAGCGCAAAATACGAGAACGCGCCGTACACCGCGAGCGCGATGAAGAACATCGCTACGATGATGGGGCGCGAGATCGAAAAACGCGTCAGCCACATAACGGATGGACCGCTCCCTGTCTCCGGTCGCCGACAACTACGACGCAATCCGTAGGAAGGTTTCGCGGGTTACACCTATTTTTACAGTTGTTGCCCGGGCCGGCCTTCTTCGGGGCGAAGAATGGGGCGGCTGGCGGCTCGGCGGGGTGAGCGGGGAGGCTCCGTGGCGGGGACGCTCCCTGCGCCCCATCCGGGGACTCCGGTCGCTCCGCGCTCCGGCGCTCCCGCCCTTCCGGGGCTCCGCGCCTCCGCGAGGCCCCGCCACGGAGCCTCTCCGCTCGCCCCGCCTCCTGGCGGCATGTCGGTCGGCCCATGCGCGATCGGACGTGCGGACCGGAAACGTGCAGCTGCGCCGTGTGAACTGGGGCATGCCGCGGAGCATCCGGGACAATTTGCGGGGAGTTGCCAGCATCCTCGAAGGCGCGCGGGTGAGACTCTAGCCGTGATCCCGCGGACGTTGCTTATGCTCGCCGTCGTCTTGTTTGCGACGGCTCCCGCCCTCGCCGAGCCGACCATTACGGTGCTGCCGCAAGCGGCCGGACAACGAATCCATTTCCGGATCGTGCGCACGACGCAAGGGACGAACGGGCCTGAGTCGACGAGCGCGGTGTTCGAGGTCGTTCGCAAGGATCCGGTCACGCTGACGATCGCGCGCGCGGGCGTCGGCGTCCCGAGCACCTCCACGCTCAAAGTGGGCGCCGACGGCAGATTGACCGTCGCCGAAGACGAAGGGCTGACCGCCGACGTTCCGCTCGCCGATGCGGTGTATGCTTTGGACGCTGCGATCGTCGCGGTCCACGACGCGACGGGGTCGCCGCATGACTCCTGGGCGGCGTATGTTCCGATCTCGGCGGCGAAGAGCGCGGCCGTTGCCGGGATCACGTTCGTGCCGAGCAATGTTGCGGGCGCCGAGATGGATTTCTATGGAACCGGGCAGGCCGCGGCACCGACGGGAGCGGCCGCGAGCGCGAGTCCCGTGCCGGAGCGCGGGCGTGGAGGACGCGGCGGTTTCGGCGGTGGGCGCGGCGGTCGCGGGCGCTCGGGGGACGAATCCGATCGCGGCAGCGAGCAAATCGGAGCCGGCGCGATCGCGACGTCGGTTCACATCGAGGGGCACATCAGCGGCAAGCACGTCAGCCGCATCGCCATCACCGAAACGCGGACGGTGACCGTCGCCAACATGCCGTTCACCAACATCGCGAGCTGGTCCGTCACCGTCGTAAAATAGGATTCTCGTTGCGCGCCTGGTAGCTTCGAGTACTCGTTCTCCCCGGGGAAAGGACCCGCTTCATGAAGCCTGCCGGCTCGCTCGTTCTTACGCTGGCCCTCGTTGCGTTATCGCCGGTCGCCGCCGGCGCCGTCGTGCCGGATAACGTTCCGTCACCGAAGCCGATCACGTTCAGCGACGGAGCCGTCGCCACTCCGTCCGATCACTGCGGAGACGGAGACGTGTGCGCGACCATCGCGTATCCGAACGGCGACCTCCTGTCGATCTACTCCGAAGGCGCGGCGTACTGTCAGCCCTACTATTTGCACTTCGTTCTCACGCACGGCGAGCACACGATCTATGAGTTCTCACGAATGATCAACCACGACATCCTGAAGCCTGGGATGATCGGGACACGATGCGGCAACTCGCATGCAACACAGATGACGATGGATCACGGCTTGGTCCATATGACCGTCGACGAGCGCCTCGACGGGTCGTTGTGGACATTCTTCTCGCCGACAAAGCAAGGACTGCAGCAATCATCGCTACCCAGTGCCGACCAATAACCGACGTCGAACGCGCGCACACGGGCGCTGCGCGCAGCTTCAGACCGAACTCATCGGGCGTGCAGCCGATGCAGCATCAAGGCGAAGGCCCCGGCTCGTCGCCGGGGCCCCTCTGTGCTCGAGGTAAGAGCCGATCCTGTCACTCTATCCTACCGCATCCCGGACCTGCATCCCGCTATCGCTCGACAAGCAAAAGACCCGATTCCGGGCGGAGTCGGGTCTTTACACATGTGTGGTGCGCGAGACTGGATTTGAACCAGCACGAGATTGCTCCCGCTAACCCCTCAAGCTAGTGCGTCTACCAATTCCGCCACTCGCGCGTGCGCCCGGGCCGGCAGGCGGTCGGGCAACCATGAGAGTCTAGGCTATTCGTGGCGTGCGCGCAAGAGCATCCGTCAAGCGGCCGTCTCGTCGGCGAGGAGCTCGCCGATCTTCGCGTGGAGCCGCTCGAACCCGCGGTCACCGGCTTGCCGATGAGCGTCCCGTCGGCGTCGAACACGTCGTACGTTGCTTTCGGTGCGGCTCTCGCCTACACTGAAAGTGAGAACCGATTTCATTCGGTATGGCACCGTATCCGAGGCAGCATGCCTACGACCGATCTCGTACTCCCGCCCAACTACCGAACCGTCCTCGACGTCGTCGCGGCGGCCCCGCTCGGCGCGCACCTGAGCGCGCAGGAGATCTGGCTGCGCGCCCGCGCGCTTCAGCCGCGCATCGGCTTCGCCACGGTTCACCGCGGGCTGGCTCGCCTGCACGAGCTCGGCGCGCTCATGAAGGTCGAGGTCCCGGGCGAAGCGTCCGCGGTCTACGAGCCGGCGACGACGCCGCACGCCCACTTCGTCTGCACGTCCTGCGGTACGCTCGCCGACCTCGAGTTCGCGGTCGCCGCCGACGTCCTGCGCTCGCTCGCGGAGCGCTACGCCGTCGCCATCGAGCACGAGGCCGTCACCTTCAGCGGCCGCTGCGCCCGCTGCCGCGCGTGACCGCTTCTGTCGTGAAGCGGCTGAAGCCGGACCGCGGTGCCGCCGGTTGTACGGTGCACCATGAATCGCATCGAGAAGCAAGATGAGGACTGGCGCCGGGAGCTGGATCCCGATCGTTATGCCGTGCTGCGGCGCGGCGCGACCGAACCGCCGTTCAGCGGCGCGCTCTACCACAACCACGACGGCGGCACGTATCAGTGCGCCGCCTGCGGCGCGACGCTCTTCTCGTCGGCGACGAAGTTCGAGAGCGGAAGCGGCTGGCCGAGTTTCTGGGCTCCCGAAGACCGGGCCAACGTCGAGCTCGTCGAGGACCGCTCGCACGGGATGGTGCGCACCGAGGTGCGCTGCGCGCGCTGCGGCTCGCATCTGGGCCATCTGTTCGAGGACGGTCCGAAGCCGACCGGCGAGCGCTACTGCATCAACTCGCTCGCGCTCGAATTCGCGCCGGCGACGGAGAGGACCTGACGTGCCGACGCGTCCGCCGCAGATCGACGTCGCGGGCATCGCGCCGCTGCTCTCGGTCTGCGACATGCCCCGCGCGGTGCGGTTCTATCGCGACGTGCTCGGCTTCGAGCTCGTCGGCACCTTGCCGTCGATGGGACCGGATCGCTTTCACTGGTGCCTGCTCCGCCTCGGCGACGCCGAGGTGATGCTGAACACGACCTACGAGCACGACGACCGGCGACCGCCGGTCCCCGAGGCCGCGCGCGTCGCCGCGCACTGGGACACGAGCCTGTATTTCGGCGCCCCGGACGTCGAGGCGGCCTACGAGGCGCTGCGCGCGAGCGGAGCGCCGGTCGAGCCGCCGGTCGTCGCGCCGTACGGCATGAAGCAGCTCTCGCTGCGCGACCCCGACGGCTACAACCTCGTCTTCCAGTGGCCCGTCGACGACGGCCGCTGACCGGCCGCAGCCGGCGATGAGCCGCCGCGAGGGAGCGCGGGGCGGATGAACCACGGCGGCCCGGGACGCGACAGACGCTCGTAAGCCGATGAGCGATGCCGACGACCGACGCCTGCTGGAGCGCATCGCCGACCGCGACCGGGTCGCGTTCGAGGCGTTCTTTCACGCGCACGGCGGAGGCGTCCATCGCTTTGTTCGCGATTTGGTGCGCGACGACGGCCTGGCGGAGGAGTTGACGAGCGACGTGATGGTGGAAGTGTGGCGCAGCGCCGCCAAGTTCGGCGGCCGCTCGCGCGCGCGAACGTGGCTGTTCGGGATCGCGCACCACAAAGCGGTCGACGCGCTGCGCCGCCGCCGGGCTCCGCTCGTCCCGCTCGACGAGCTGCTCGGCGTCGCGAGCGCAACCGACGACCCCGCCGATGCGGCGATCCGCGTCGCGGATCGCGCGCGGCTCGACGGCGCGCTCGCCACGCTGAGCCCCGATCACCGCGCGGTCCTCGAGCTGACCTACGTCGAAGGCTTCTCGCAAAAAGAGATCGCCGAGATCGTCGATTGCCCGCTCGCCACCGTCAAGACGCGCGCCTTCTACGCCAAAGCGCGCCTGCGCGACGCGCTCGCTACCGCGGATCGTCCCGGATGAAGCACGAGATCGCCGAGCTGCTCCCGTTCTACGCGAACGGCACGCTGGACGACGCCGACCGCGCCCGCGTCGAAGCCGAGCTCGTCACCTGCGCCGCGTGCGCGAACGAATTGGCCGAGCTCCGCACCCTCGCCGCCGCGCTGCGCGACCGCGCCGCCGCGGCGCCGGCGCTCCCGCCCGCCGCGCTCGCCGCCGCGCTCGACCGCATCGACACAGCGGCCGCGCCCACATCCCTCGACGAAGCATCGCGCGCGCGCCCGCTCGGCGGCGAAGCGCCTCGCGTTCGCACGCTGCGCCCGCGCCCGACGTGGTGGAGCGTCCCCGCCCGCTACGCCACCGCCGCGGCGATCGTGATCGGCTTCGGCGCGACCGCCGCCGCCGCGCTGCACGCGTACGAGTCCAGCACCCGCGGCCATAGCCCGAACGGTGCCGGCGCTCCGCCCCAAGGCGCGGCCGTCTACCGCTATACGCCGGCCGCAGCGGAGAAGTACAGCGTGGCCAAGATCAAGATCAACACGCAGCAAGCCCCCTCGGCCCCGAACACGGTCGAGAAGCAGCACCGTCTCGCGAAGCGCGCGCAGCTCTCGCTGCTGGTCCACGACGTCGAAGGCGCGCTGAAGAACGCCCGCGCGACGGTCCACGTCGAAGGCGGCGAGATCACAGGGATGGACGACTCGACGCCGCGCACCACCGGCGCGGTGCACGACGGCACGCTCGATGCCGAGGTCCCCGCCGACAAGCTCGACGCGACGCTCGACGCGCTCGCCGCGCTCGGCGGCGTGCAGCATCGTTCGGTCAGCGCGCAAGATCTCGGCGCGACGATCGTCGACGAAGAAGCGCGCCTGCGCAACCTGCATCATGAGGAAGACGACCTGCGACAGCTCATGGACCGCGGCGGCAAAGTCGGCGACGTTCTCGAGGTTCAGCAGAGCCTCAGCGACGTCCGCGGACGCATCGAAGAGCTCGAAGCGACCCACCGCAGCGACGTCCACCGCGTCGCAACGAGCACGATCGCCCTGCAGCTCTCGGAAGACCGCCCCGATCAGCTCCCCGCCAAACCCGGCCCTTCCGCCCGTATCGACGGCGCCTGGCACTCCGGCCTGAACGCCCTCGCCGACACCATCACCACACTCCTCGCCGCCATCGCCTGGTGCACCGCCTACGCCCCAATCCCGCTCACCATCATCGCCGCCGGAGCCGCGATCGCCCACCTCACCCGAACGCACGCCCGAACGTCATAGCACACGTCGTGCCGGGCGTCGCGGGGGGCGGCGCCCCCGCGACGCCAACCGCCAAACGCGCTACTGAGCGGCGTTCGGATCGAGCGCATCCCGAAGTCCATCACCCAGATAGTTGATGGACAACACCGTAATCAGAATGCACAACCCCGGAAAGATCGCCGCCCAAGGCGCAATCGTGATGTTGCTCTGCGCGTTGGCGAGCATGTTCCCCCACGAAGCCGTGGGAGGCTGAATCCCGAACCCGAGAAACGAGAGCGTCGACTCCAGGATGATGACGTTCGCCACCTCGAGCGTCGCCTGCACGATGATCGGCGCCATCGCGTTCGGCAGCAGATGCCGGAAGATGATCCGCCCGTCCCGGTTGCCGATCGCGCGCGCCGCCTCGGCGAACTCGCGCTCGCGCAGCGAGAGGAACGACGCGCGCACGAGCCGCGCCACCGCCGGCCACGAAAGCCCGCCGATGATCAGCACGATCACGCCGAAGTTCAGCGCCGCCTTGTTCGAGGTCCCGGCGACGATCGCCGTGATTACGAGGAGCAGCGGCAGCAGCGGGATCGACAGCACGACGTCCGTGACGCGCATGATGACGAAATCGACCCAGCCGCCGTAGTAGCCGGAGATCGCGCCGAGCACGGTGCCGATCGAGATCTCCATGACCACCGCGAACACGGCGACCGTCAGCGAGATCCGCGCGCCGAAGATGAGCCGCGCGAGCAGGTCGCGGCCGTTCTCGTCGGTCCCGAGCAGGTGCCCGGCCACGCCCGGCGCGAGCGGATAGCCCTGCCAGTGGACTTGGTCGATGAAGTTCGGATCGGCCGGCGCGAGAAGGTTCGCGAAGATCGCGACGAGCGCCATCAGGATGATGATCACGCCGCCGAGCAGCGCGATGCGGTGACGTCGGAAGCGCCGCCAGACGGTGTTCTTCGAGCGCGCTTCGAGCTCGTCGGTGACGAGCTCGTCGGCTTGGCGCGGCGTGAGGTGGCCGGCGGGGATGACGCTCATCGATCCGCTCCTAACTGTACTTCACGCGCGGATCGAGCCACGCGTAACAGATGTCGGCCAGCAAGTTGCAGAACACGACGAGGCACGAGACCATCATCATGTAGCCCATCAGCAGCGCGAAGTCGAACTGCGTGAGCGCGTTGATGAACAGCCGGCCCATCCCCGGCCAAGCGAAGATCGTCTCGGTGATGACCGCGCCGGCCACGAGCCCCGGGAGGGTCAGCGCGACGATCGTGACGAGCGGGATCAGCGCGTTCTTGAAGCCGTGCTTGAAGATGACGCCGAGCCGCGAGACGCCCTTCGCCGCGGCGGTGCGCATGTAGTCGGTGCGGATCACCTCGAGCATCGAGCTGCGCATGAAGCGGCTGTACTGAGCGATGAAGGCCAGCGAGAGGACGATCGTCGGCAAGATGAGGTGCGTGAGCCGGTCGCCGAAATCGAAGTTGTCCAAGCTCGAGATCCCGGCCGACGGCAGCTGGATCTTGTAGCCGTCCGGCAACGGGATGCCGTACACGGCGAAGAGCAGCTGCAGCATCAGCGCGAACCAGAAGACCGGCATCGACTGGCCGAAGAAGGCGAACGTCGTGATCAGGTAGTCGACCCATGAGTACTGCTTGATCGCGCTGACGATCCCGAAGAGGACGCCGGTCGCGATCGACAGGACGAACGCGGCGCCCATCAGCTCGAACGTCGCCGGCATCCGCTCGACGATCGCGTTGGTGACCGGCTCCGAGTTCGACATCGACCAGCCGAAATCGCCGTGGACCACCTTCCAGAGCCAGATGAAATACTGCACGTAGGCCGGCTTGTCGAGTCCGAGATTGTGCTTGAGCCGGACGATATCGGCCGCCGTGATGTGCGGGTTCTGCAGATACGGCGTCAACGGCCCGCCCGGCGCCTTCTGCAGGATCGCGAAGAGCACGACCGAGACGAGCAGCAGCAGCGGGATGTTTTGGAGCGTCCGGCGGACGACGTACGTGAACAGCGGGGACTACCTCTCGAAGGACGAGCCGACGCGGCTTCCGGTCCGGCGGCGCGCGTTCCTACGCTACGCCGCGGCCCGGGCCCCCAGCCCGAGGAGCCGGCGGGCCTCGTCCGGCGTGGCGACGGGGCGCCCCAGCTCGTCCGCGATCCGGGCGACGCGGGCGACGAGCTCCTCGTTCCGCGCGAGCCGGCCCTTGGCGTAGTAGAGATTGTCCTCCAGGCCGACGCGAACGTGACCGCCCATCGCGATCGCGACCGTCGCCAGCACCAGCTGCATCCGGCCGATCCCGGCGACGGACCAACTGCAGCCCGGCGGCAGGGCGCGGACGCAGTCGACCAGGTGCTCGACCGACGCGTCGAGACCGCCCGGGACACCGAGCACGAAATCGACGTGCGCGGGGAAGCGGACCGCGCCCTCGGCGGCGAGCCTGCGCGCGTTCGAGAGGTGACCGAGGTCGAAGATCTCGAGCTCGGGGACGACGCCGTGCTCGGCGATCGCCGCGGCGATCCCGCGCATGATCGGGAAGCTGTTCTCGAAGACGTCGTCGCCGAAGTTGACCGTCCCGCACGTCAAGGTCGCCATCTCGGGCCGCAGCGCCAGCGGCGCGGCGCGCTCTTCCGGCGTCATCCCGATCGCGCCGCCGGTCGAGAACTGGACGATGAGATCGCTCGCCGCGCGGATCGCCTGGAACGCTTGGCGGAACCGCCCGACGTCGTGCGTATTCGTGCCGTCGTCGTTGCGGCAATGGACGTGGACGATCGAGGCGCCGGCCGCCCGGATCGCCCGTGCGGTCTCGCCGAGCTGGTCCGGCGTGACCGGCAGGTACGGCGTCTGGTCGGGCATGACTTCGGCACCGACCGGCGCGACGGTGATGATCAGCGGCTCCACAAGAAGGGCCTTCGCCGCGGCCACGAACGAGCATCCCAGCGATGACCGAACCGAGATCGCCCTGGCCGACGCGCGCGGTCGCCCGGTCGACGCGCGCCATGATCGCCACCCCGCACCCGCTCGCGACGGCGGCGGGAGTGGACATGCTGCGCCGCGGTGCCAACGCCGTCGACGCGGCGGTCGCCGCGAACGCCGTGCTCGCGGTCGTCTATCCGGCGAGCTGCGGGCTCGGCGGCGACGCGCTCTGGCTGGTGCACGATCCCGTTCCGCGCCCGACGCTCGAGCGCCGGACGACCTGCTACAACGGAAGCGGACGCACCCCGCGCGCCGCTTCGCTCGAGAAGCTGCGCGGCACCCTGCCTGTGCGCGGCGCGCTCGCCGTGACCGTGCCCGGCGCCGTGCGCTCGTGGGAAGACGTCGCGCGGCTTCACGGCACGCGTACGCTCGAGGAGCTGCTGCTGCCGGCGGAGCAGTATGCGCACAACGGCTTCGCGGTGACCGACGTCGTCGCCGCGTACTGCGCCCTCAACGAAGCGCTGCTGCGCGAGGACGCCGAGGCGACGCGCATCTTTCTGCCCGACGGCGTTCCGCGCGCCGGCGACGTGCTGCGCAATCCCGACCTCGCCGCGACGCTCGGGGAGATTCGCCGCGGCGGCGCCGATGCGTTCTACACCGGGGAGATCGGCGAGCGGATCGTCGCGACGCTGCGCGCGGGCGGCAGCGCGATGACGCTCGAGGACCTCGCGGCGCAGCGCACCGAGGCGGTGCAGCCGCTGTGCCTCGAGTGGGGCGGCGGCGAGGTGCTCGCCCACCCGCCGAACTCGCAAGGCGCAGTGCTGCTCCTGGCGCTCGGCATGCTGGAAGCCGACCGCGGAGCCGGCGAGCCGGAGTGGACGCACCTCGCCATCGAAGCGGTAAAGCATGCGCTGGCGATCCGCGACGAGCGCATCGGCGATCCGGGCTTCGGCGCACCGGGACTCGACGGCGAGCTCGAGCCCGCGCGCGCCCGCGCGCGGCGCGCACGCATCGATCCGGAGCGCGCCGCCGCGCGTCCGCGGCCGGTCGACGGCGGCGATACGATCGCGATCTGCGCCGTCGACGAGGACGGGATGGCGGTGTCGCTGATCGAGAGCCTCTACATGAACTTCGGTTCCGGGGTCGTCCCGGCGGGGACCGGTGTCGTTCTGCACAATCGGGGCGCGTGCTTCTCGACGATCCCCGGACATCCGAACGGCTACGCGCCGGGGAAGCGGCCGCTGCACACACTCTCGCCCGCGATGTTCTTGCGGGACGGCGAGCCCGAGATCGTGTTCGGGACGATGGGCGGGGACGCACAGCCGCAGATCCAGCTGCAGTTCCTGCACAATCTGCTGGAGCGCGGGCTGGACGTGCAGCAGGCGCTGGACGCGCCGCGCTGGGTGTACGGCCGCCCGATCGTCGCCGGCCGCCCGGAGCTGGCGGCGCGCGACGCGGTGATCGTCGAGTCGCGGATGCCGCGCGAGGTCGTCGCGGAGCTCGAACGGCGTGGTCACGACGTCGCGACGATCGGTCCGTTCGAGAATGCGATGGGCCACGCGCACGCCGTCGTCATCGATCGCGAGCGCGGAACGCTCGCCGGCGGCGCCGACCCGCGCGCCGACTCCCTCGCCAACGGGATTTAATTACGGGCGGAACAGCTCGGCGGCGCGGTCGACGAGGTCGGGCTGGAGGCGCAGCAGCCGCGCGAGCGCGAGCGCATCCGACTCGGCCGGCTCGTCGCTCGCCTCGATGATGCGATAGTCCATCGCCGCGTTGATCGCGTCGAGCGCGCCGTCGAGATCGTCGCCGCCGGCGTGCGCGAGGCTGCGGCCTCGCAGGCCGGCGATCCGCAGATGGCGGACGCCGGCGGCCGTCGCGACGCCGTCGAAGTGCGTCGCGACGAGCGCGAAGGCGCCGCGCGCGGCGAGCGCTTCGACGAGCGCGATCAACAGCGCGCGTCCCTCGCGCGGGCCGGTCGTCCGCGCGAACTCGTCGACCAGGACCAGCGTCCGCGGCGAAGCCGCGGCGAGCACGTCCCGCGCGCGCACGACCTCGCCGGCGTACGACGAGAGCAGTCGCGAGCGGTCGCGGGCGTCGTCGCCGCCGATCCAGGCGATCGTGCGCGGCAGCGGGAGCGACGCGACGCGCGCCGGCGGCGGAACGCCGAGCGCGGTGCAGGCGCAGAGAAAACCCGCGGTCGCCAGCGCGGCGCTCTTTCCGCCCATGTTCGGGCCGGTCAGCACCGCGACGCCGCTCAGCTCGAGCGTCAGCGGCGTGTAACGCCGTCCGCGCGCGGCGAGCGCCTCCGCGAGCGGCGCGAAGGTGGCGTCCTCGAACGCGAGACGGTCGTCGCCGAGCGCGGGGACGCAGCCGCCCCAGCGCTGCACGAACGCGACGCGCGCCAGCGCGCGGTCGAGCGCGCCGAGCGCCGCCGTCGCGCCGGCGACCTCGCCGGAGAGCCGCGCGACGCGCTCGGCCAGCGTGCGCCGTGCCGCTTCTTCTTCAGTCGCGAGCCGCGCGAACGCGGCGTCGCGCTCGGGTGAGACGGCCACGATCGTCATGACGCGATACGTCGCCGTCTCGCGCGCCACGCGCACGCCGGGCGGCGGATCGCCGTCCGATACCTCGCGCAGCACGACGAACTCCTCGCCGGCGGGGTCGACTCCGAACGCGTCACGTACGCGCGCGGCGATCGCTTCGCGCCGCGCGTCGAGCTCCGCTTCGGCAGCGGCGAGCGCCGCGCGCGCCGCGGGCAATCCCGTCGCGAAGTCGTCGGCGAGATAGAAGCCTGCGCCGCCGCGGCCGGGCGCGAGCAGCGCGCGCAGCGCGCCGAGCTCGGGCGGCCGCCGGTCGGCCGTCCCGGCGGCGGCGTCCCACGCGCGCGTCAGCGCGGCGAGCGCGTCGACCAGCCGTCCGAGCTCGTAGAAGTCGACGTCCTCGAGTGGATCGCCGGCGCGCGCGCGCGCCAGGATCGGCGCCGTTTCGGGGACCGAGCGCAGCTCGGCGCGCAGCCGCGCGACGCCGTCGCGGTCGAGCGCGGCCGCGAGCGCAACGCCGCCGGCGATCTCTTCGCGGGCGCGGGACTCGTCGCCGTGAGCGTACGGCGCGATCGCCTCGTCGAGCGCGCGGCCGAACGCGCCGACCGGCGCGACCGCGTCGCGCAGCCACCCGAGCCCGATCCGCTCCGCCGCGACCGCGTCGGCGAACGCGTTGGCGCCGGCGCCGCCGTTCATGCCGCGCGCTCCGCGTGCCCGGCGTTCACGCCGCGAGATCCGCGACGACGTCGAAGGCCGGCAATCCCGTCGCGCGCGCGACGGCTTGCACCAGCTCGCGCGGCGAAAGCGAGGCGTCTCGGCCGACCGGCGAGGTCGTGCAGGCGATCACCCGCAGCGGACGCTCGCAGCGCAGGTCGACGGCCTCCCGCAGCGCGGCGAACAGCGCGCCGCGCACCGTGACGCGTGTCGGATCGGCGACGACGACCGTCGCGCCGCGAGCCTCGCCGAGCAGCGCTTCGGCGTCGCGCGCGTCGAGCGCGCCGTCCACGAGCAGCACGCGCGCGCGCTCCTGCTGCGGATCACGGCCGGGGAGCGTGAGCCGCGCGACCGCGTCGGCGGCGACCGCGGCGACGCGCGCGACCGTCGCCCCGCTGGCCGCGCCGGTCGCGACGATCACCGCGTCGTCGCCGCCGGCCAGCGCGGCGATGCGGTCGATCGCGCCGTCGACGAAGACCGGTCCGACGCCGAGCGCGCGCAGCCGGTCGATCGTCGCGCGCATCCCGCGCGCCGTCGGCGGGCCGGCGATCTCGCAGGCGGTCGGCAGCACGGCGCGCGCGAACACCGTCGCGCCGAGCGCTCCGCCGACGCCGGTCCCGAGAATCGTCATGGCGGGCGTGCGCGGAAGCAGCGCCGCGGCGAGGGCGACGAGCGTCCCCGGCGCGAGCCGCACGCGCGGCTTCGGCTCGGCGTCGAGCGCATCGTACGGCTCGCCGTCGCGTCCGGTCGAGGTGACGGCGGCAAGGACGCCGCGCCGCTGCGCGACCGCGCGCAGCGCGTTGAAGACGGTCGTCTTTCCGGCGTTCTTCGCGGTGCCGACGACGATGACGGTCCGCGCCGCCGCCGTCGCGAGGTCGTACAGCCGCTCAGGCGCCGACGTCGAAGAGCTTGAGGCCGGCAAAGCTCAGCCCGGTGATGACGAGGACGATCCCCGCCCAGAGCGCCGCCGTCTCCTCGGCAACGAGCCCGAGCCGCTTCCCGATGGCGAGCCCGACCGACGAAGCGAGAACCGAAGCAGCCGCGATGCAAACGACGCTGAACGCCAGCGGCACGCCGATGTACAGGATCGAGAAACCGATCCCGAGCGAGTCCAAGCTGATCGACAGCGCCCCGAGGACGAGCCCCCAGCCGCGCGAGAGATCGAAGCCACCGCTCTCGTCGGTTCCGTGCAGCGCTTCGTAGATCATGTAGCCGCCGACGCCGACCAGCGCGGCGAAGCCGAGATATCCGGCCGATGCGCCGAGCAGCTGCCCCGCCACGTGCCCGAGCGCGACCCCGATCAGCGTCATGCCGACCTCGGAGACGGCGAACGCGGCCCCGATCCGGATCTTCACCGCGCGCGAGTTGCCCCGCATCCCGACCCCGACGCTGACCGCGAACACGTCGAGCCCCAGCGAGAGCGCGACGAAGACGATCTTCAGGACGGCGGCGAGCGTCACGCCGCGGCCCCGCGCGTCAGCCGAGGCCGAGCAGGAGCGTGTCGGGGTCGGTCAGGAGCTCTGACACCGTCGACCGGAACTGGGCGAGCCGGAAGGGCTTGTAGAGGAAGGCGTTCGCGCCGGCTTCCTTCGCACGCATGCCCATCGCATAGTTGTTGTGGCCGCTGATCATCACGATCGGCAGCCCGGCGGTCGCGCGGTTCCGGCGCACCTGCTCGATCAGCTCGAGTCCCGAGATCCCCGGGAGCATGTAGTCGCTGATCAGGATGTCGTAGGGCCGGTCGCGCTGGATCCGGACCAGCGCGCTCTCCGCGTCGCCGCAGAGCGTGACCTCGTACGATCCTCGGTCGAGAACCTTCGTGATCAGCATGCCGATCTCGGGATCGTCGTCCGCGACGAGGACGCGCCAAGTCATGGGCTTCCGATTCCCCGGTATCGGCCGCTTGCCAACGATTCGAATGAAAAGAGCGTGCTAAGCGCGGCTGGGCCACCGCGGACGTGTACCCCGAGGGGCGGGGCCGATCATGCCGAAGGGCGCCGTTCGTGGCCGTCCTCGACGTGATCCAGACCCCGGCGTTCCAGCGCCGGTTCTTTTTCCTCGCGCGGCGCTTCATCGCCGGCGAGACGGCGGCCGCCGCGGTCGACGCCGTCGCCGCCCTGAACGCGCGAGGGATGACCGCGACGCTCGACTTCCTCGGCGAGGACGTCGTCGCCGAGCGAGAGGCGCAGCACACGGTCGCGGCCTACGCGGAGCTGCTCGGCGAGATGCGCCGGCGCGGCGTCGAGGCCAACGTGTCGGTGAAGCTCACCGCGATGGGGCTGCTGATCGGCGAGGAGCTCGCGCTGGCCAACCTGCGCGACGTCCTGGCCGAGGCGGCGCGAAACGCCGACCCGTTCGTGCGGATCGACATGGAAGGCTCGGCGGTCACCGAGGCGACGCTGCGCATCTTCGAGCGGGCCTACGCCGAGACGAAGCACGTCGGCCCGGTGCTGCAAGCGTACTTGAAACGAACGCCCGACGACGTCGAGCGCGCGCTCGCGCTCGGGGCGCGCGTGCGGCTCTGCAAAGGCGCGTACGCGGAGCCGCCGGAGGTCGCGTACAAGGACATGCCGACGATCCGCCGGCAGTACCTGCGCTGCGCCGAGATGCTGCTCGAGCGCGGCACGTATCCGGGGATCGCGACGCACGACCCGCTGCTGATCGGCGCGGTGCAGACCTTCGCGCGCGAGCGCGGCATCGCGTCCGAGCGCTTCGAGTTCCAGATGCTCTACGGCGTGCGCCCCGAGCTGCAGCGCAAGCTCGTCGCCGACGGCTATCGCCTGCGGATCTACGTCCCCTACGGAACGCACTGGGCCGGCTATTTCTACCGCCGCATCACCGAACGCCCGGAAAACGTCCTCTTCGCCCTGCGCTCGATGTTCTCGAAATAACAGACGTCTTTCGAGAAGAACGAATGTTCACGAAAGAACAGACGTCTTTCGAGAAGACCGAATGTTCACGAAAGAACAGATGTCCTCGAGATCACCGATGGTCTCGAGACGACGAACGTTCCCCGGATATTCTCGCGACGGCGGGGGCGGACCGGAGCGAAGCGAGGACCGCGATGGGTTCGGCGCTCGTCCAGAGCGCCGAACCCATCTATGCGGCGGCTAGGGCGTGATCGGCCAGGTCGTAGAGCTCGTGGTCTTCCATGTCCATGCGGTTCGCGAGCGCCTCGACGACGCCGCGCAGCTCACGGTCGTATCCCGCCGCGTCGGCGGCGATCGCTCCCGTCTTGATCCACTTCTCGTAGAAGCCCGTGAACGATCCGGCGAGCATGCCCATCGAGCGCTGCAATTCGGCGGCCTTGACGCGCACCGCGGGATCGCCGTGTGCGAGCAGCCGCGGATAGAGGCTGTCGTCCTCGGCCTTCAGGTGCATCTTCACCTGGCCGGCGAGCTGCGCGAGCAGCGTGCGTTTTTCCGCCGGATCGGCGGCCGGGAGCATCTTCGCGACGTGCTCGCGCAGGCGGCCGTGCTGTTCGCGGTAGAGCTTCGTCTGCGAATAGGCCATGGGGGATCCTCTCCATAGGTGGTTCGGCGTACGAGTCACCCGTGGCCCGTGACCGGCTCTCAACCGTATCGGCGTGCCGATGCCGGCGCCTTAGCCGCTCAACGGTCGGCGAGGCGGACGACGTGCGTCATGCGATCGCGCTCGGTGAGGCGGCCGAGCGTCGCGAAGCCGCTCTCGATCTCGCCGAACACGGTGAAGTCGCGATCGAGGTGGAGCTGCGGGGAGATGGTGATGTAGAACTGCGTCCCGGCGGAGTCGCGGATCGGCGCCGGGTGCGCGCCGTTCGTATAGTTCAGCCCCATCGAGATGACGCCGGCGCGCTGCTCGAGCGGATTCTCTTCGGCGGGGATCGTGTAGCCGGCGTCGCCGTCGCCGGTGTTCGTCGGGTCGCCGGTCTGCACGACGAAATCCGGGACAATGCGGAACCAGCGCAGCCCGTCGTAGTAGCGGCGCTCGACCAGGCCGAGGAAGTTCGCGACGGTCAGCGGCGCCCACTCGGGGTAGAGCCGGACCACGATCGTCCCTTGGGTCGTCCCGAGCCGCACGCGCGGATGCGGCCCCGGCATCGGGCCGTCCATCAGCGCCGGCGTGCGCGGGAGCAGCGGCAGGTCGAGGCGCGCCTCGGCGGCGGTCGGGCGGTGCGGTTTCCCGAGCCCGGCGGGCGCCGCCGGCGCGGGTTCCGTGTCGGGCGGCGCCGGCGAGGGCGTGACGACGGCGGCCGGAATCGCCTTCAGGTGCTCCGTCGGCTTGCGCCCGGTCAGCGCCCGGATCGCCTCGGAGGCCTGCTCGCGGACCCGCCACGAGGGGTCGCCGAGGAGCGGCCGGAGCAGCGCGGCGCCGGCCGGGTCTTTCCGGCGGCCGACGAGGTCGGCGAACTGGATCCGCACGAGCTCGTCCCGGTCCCGTAGCCCGGCGCGAATCGATGAAGCGTGCGCCTGCTTGGCGTAGGCGCGGCGCAGCGTCCATGCCAGATGCCAGCGAACCGTGAGATTCTGTTCCCGGGAAAGCGCGTGCTGGACTCGCTCGGCGACTTCGACGCCGCCGGGGCCGTCGCGCCAACCGGAGAGCGCCGTCGCCGTCCTCGCTCGTACGAGCGGTTCGGGGTCTCGCTCCAGCATCACGAGCAGCGGCGCACGGAGAGCGTCGGCGCCCGGTCGGCCGGCCGCCTTCATCCTCCACGCCGCGTCCACCGCGGCCATCCGAACAACGGCGGCCGGGTCCCGAAGGCGGTTCGTAATAATCTCGCTTTGGGTAGGGTATCTAGCAGCGAGGAGCCCATATCCGTACACCGCGAGGGCCCGAGTCGAAACGTCCTGGGCTTCGGTCGCGTTCTCTAGGGGTCCGGCCGCGCGGGCATCTTCGGTTCGACCGAGCGCCAGCGCCGCTCTCCCCGCCAACCGCGCGTCCTTCGACGCGAGTGCCGCGGTCAAATCGACGGAAAACGTCCGGGCACTTTCGAGCTCAACCAACCGCCGATACCCGGGCTGCTCACCAGGAGCGGCAGGGGACGGAGAGAGGACAACGCCCGTCGCGGCTACGACCCCCGCGAGGACGGTGAGCGCATGACCGTACACGTCGGCGAGCCTACGACCGACAACTTCCATAGGTACGCTTACGTTACCAAGACAGGTCGAATCCCATCCCACGAGGTTCAATCCCACACCTATGTCCACCCCAGAACGGAAGAGCGGCAGCGGCATGAGCGTCCGCGAAGCCGGCCAAAAAGGCGGCGAGACCGTCAAGAAAAAGTACGGCCCCGAGTTCTACGAGATGATCGGACGCAAGGGCGGTCAGGCGACGAAGAAAGCCCACGGGCACGCCTTCTACGAAGCGATCGGCAAGAAGGGCGGCAAGAAGGGCGGCGAGGCGACGCGCGACCGCTACGGTCCCGAATTCTACGAGACGATCGGCCAGAAGGGCGGCCAGAAGGTCAAGGCCCTGATCGAACAAGGCAAGAAAGCCGCAGCCGAAGCCGCCGAGGCGGAAAAGAAGGCTTCATAGGGGGATGCCCGGCGTCGGCCGGACGGCCGTCTCGGTGACGGCCTTCCTCCTTTGCAGCGCGGCTTGGGCGACCGCCGAAGCCCCATCGCCGCAGCAAGCCCACGTCCTTCCCAAAGGGACGGCCGTGGTCTTCATCTCAGACGGTCGCCTGGACTCCGGCGCTCGCGCCGGGTCGTCGGTCACCGTCCATCTTCGCGATCCGCTGGTGCTCGACGGCCTCGTCGTCGCCGCGGTCGGCGCGAAGGCCCGGCTCGTCGTCGGCGACCTCGATCCGGCGAGCGGCAAACCGGGCAAGACGCTCGTGCTCGAGCACTTCGAGACCAACCCAGGGCTGCTGCCGGTCGCGCTGAGCCGTCCGGCGCCGCACGCGGTCGAGTCCGGCTCGATCGTCGACTGCACGACGCTGGCGACCGTCGCCCGTGTCGGCGACCGGCTCTCGATCGAGACGCCCTTCCCCTTCCGGCTCGGCAACGAGACGCCGCTCAGCGCCTACACGCCGACCCCGGCGCGCACGGCGAACCCCCACCCGACGAGAGCGCCGCTCCCCGCGCCGAAGGGTGCGATCCCCACCTCGACGCCGCCGTTCCCGTCGGGAGACACGGAGCCGACGCCGCTCGCGACCCTCCCCGGGCAGTCGACACCGCCTCCGCGCTGAGTCCCCGGCCCGGTCCCGAGCCCAAGGCACGAAGAAACGCGACGACGACCGCGAAGGCCTTCGCATGACTCGCCGTACGCCATCACTGCTCGTCGCGGCGTTCGCCTTCGCGCTCGGCTTCGCGTGCCTTCCGTCCGCGTTGCCGGCCGCCGACGCGCCGACGCCCGCTCCTTCGCCGAGCGCCGCGGAGAGCGCGTTCCTCGCGAAGATCATGACCGACTTGCCGAAGCGCTATCCGACGACGCAAGCCGCGCAAGCCGCCGGATACGTTCGCTACTCGAACGAAGACCGCACCGGCGCGATCAGCTACGTCAACACGACATACTGGGACACGACCGACCCGGACCACCCGGCGCAGCTCTGGTACGACGTCAACGGCCGGCTGATCGGCGCCGACGTCAGCATCCCGCAAGCCGAATCGTCGACCGGACCGCCGAACCGGTTCGGGCTCGCGCCCTCGCGCTGGGGGAAGATCGGGGCGCACGTCCACTATGTGCTGCGCGCGAGCGACGGAAAGATGACGTACGGCAAAGCGATCGGCGCGCAGAAGTACGCGGCCGCGAACGGCGGCAGCTACGCGAGCCCGACGGCGGCCGGTCTGGTGGCGGCGCAGGCCGTTCCCGATGCATCGGCGGTTTCGTTCGTTTTTCTGTATCCGGCGATCTACGACATCTCCGTGTGGGTCGTGCCGAACCCGCTCGGTCAGTTCGCCGAGAGCAATCCGAACGTGAAGCCCAGCATGCACGCCGGCAAGGGCGAGGACATGTAGCCGTGCGCCCACGGCTCGGCGCGGCGCGCGCGTTCGCGCGGCCCGCGATCCTCGTACTGGCATCCGCGCTCGCGGCGAACGCCGGCGCGCCGGCGGCGGCGCAAAGCCTGCCGCCGCAGAGCGCGCCGGCGCCCGGGGCGTCGACGCTGCCGACGATCGGGCACACGCACGCCAAAGGCTTCTGCGACACCGTGCGCGAGAACGTCGCGCCGACGGTACTCGGCCTGATGAAGACCGACGAGCTGATCGGTGCGAGCCACCGCGCGATCTCGAAGATGGCGCACGACGAGGTCGCATCGTCGCCGGAGACGATGCAGATGGACCGCGTGTACATGGACAAAGTCGTCGCGGCGATGGCCCACAACGTCACGATGATGGACAAGCTGCTCTCGGATTCGAACCGGTTCCCGAAAGTGGCGCACACCGACGACGACAAGCTCGCGCAGCTCATGCAGGCGCAGTTGCGCGCCGCGCGCGACGCGCAGAACACCACCTTGAACCAGATCTACGGCACCCTCGAGACCCGGCAGATGTCCGACTCGTTCAACGAGGTCGCGGGCAACGCGGTCTCCGGCTCGCTCACCCAGAAGCAGGGCGGCACCGCCTGGATCACGCCGCAGGGCAACAACGGCGGCGGCTTCATGGGCGCCGCCTCGCTGGCCGGCTCCGGACCGATCGCCGACCTGCGTGATCGCGCGCTGACCGACCCGGCGACGACCGGTCACACCCTCTGGGACCACCTGGTCGCCGCGGTCGAAGTCGATCAGGCGCGCATCGCGCACACCGAGCAAGTCCTCACCCCGACCGTCGTCGCCGCCGCAACCGGCTGTCAAAGCATAGCGCCTGCTCCGTCACCCGCTCCGTAGCTGCGCCGGCCTAGGCGAGGCGGACCGCAGCGAAGCGAGGACCGCGACGGGTTCGCGGAACGCGAACCCACGACCGCGATGGATTCGGCGCTCGCGTCCAGAGCGCCGAATCCACTCATTCGTTCGACCAGTAGTCTTTCAGCGCTTTGCCGCGGCTAGGGTGGCGCAGCTTGCGCAGCGCCTTCGCTTCGATCTGGCGGATGCGCTCGCGAGTGACGCCGAACTCCTGACCGACTTCTTCGAGCGTGCGCTGGTGACCGTCTTCGAGGCCGAAGCGCAGCACCAGCACCTTGCGCTCGCGCTCGGTGAGGTTCTTGAGGACGTCCTGCATCTTCTCTTTGAGCAGCATGACGGACGCCGCTTCGGCCGGCGCGACGGCTTCCTGGTCTTCGATGAAGTCGCCGAGGTGCGAGTCTTCCTCTTCGCCGATCGGGGTCTCGAGCGAGATCGGCTCCTGCGAGATCTTGATGACCTCGCGCACCTTCTCCGGCGTGAGTCCCATCTCGGTCGCGATCTCTTCGACCGTCGGATCGCGGCCGAGCTCCTGGAGGAGCTGGCGGCTGATCTTGATCAGACGGTTGATCGTCTCGACCATGTGCACCGGGATGCGAATCGTCCGCGCCTGGTCGGCGAGCGCGCGGGTGATCGCCTGCCGGATCCACCACGTCGCGTACGTCGAGAACTTGTACCCCTTGCGGTAGTCGAACTTCTCGACCGCACGGATCAGCCCGAGATTCCCTTCCTGGATGAGGTCGAGGAACAGCATCCCGCGGCCGACGTACTTCTTCGCGATCGAGACGACGAGGCGCAGGTTCGCCTCCGTCAGCTTGCGCTTCGAGTCTTCGCCTTCGAGCACGATGCGGTTGTCGGCGGTGCCGTTCTTGAGCGCTTCCTTCTCGCCGGATTCGATCGACATCGCCAGCCGGCGCTCGTCGTCCATCGAGAGCAGCGGGACGCGCCCGATCTCCTTCAGGTACATCCGGACCGGATCGTCCAGGGCGAGACCGGCGGGGATCACCTCTTCCTCGGGCTCCTCGCGGTCCGCCGGCTTCTCGTCCTTGGACTGCTCCTCGACGATCTCGATGCCGAGCGAAGCGATCTCCTCGAGGAGGTCGTCCATGCGCTCGGGCGCGACGTCGTCGACGTTGTCGAAGACGGCGTTGATTTCTTCGTACGTGAGCGAGCCGCGCTTCTTCCCGCGCTCGAGCAGCTTTTTGATCTGCTCGTCGAGAGAGGGCGCGGGCGCGTCGGCGGCGGCTGCTGCGGATTTCTTGGTGCGTGCCATGCTGGTCTTCACCCCCCTTCCGGGCAGAGTGTCATCCTTTTTTCAGTGTTGCGGCCAGGGTGTTCTGTTCGGCGCGCAACGACGCCGGAATCTTCAGACCGGCTTCGCTGAGTCGAACCATTTCGTCGTCGATCGCCTTCCACCGGCGCTTCGCGGCGTCGCGATCGAGACGTTCGACCACGCGCTCGAGCTTCGCTCGGCGGTCGTCGGAGCCGGCGAGCCGTTCGAGCCCGGACACGCCGACGAGGACACTCCTTGCCTCTTCATCTTCGCTGAACAGCTCCCAAGCGTCCGAGGGTTGCGACAGCGAGGAAGCGTGCTCCAGCAAGTGCGTCCACACCCTGCGCAGACGCTCGTTCTCGAAGGCCTCCGGCGGGATCCGGGTGCCGAACTCGGCGACCAGCGACGGCTCGTCGAGCACGATGGAGAGCACCTCGCGCCCGAACGAGGGCTTCTCCGCCGCCGCGGGGACGAAGTGGCGCGAACCGTTCTGCAGCGCGAACGGCGCGGCGTGGGGAACCGGCGCGGTGCTCACCAGCAGGCGGCTCTTGCGCAGGTCGTCGACCGCGAGCCCGAGCCGCCCGGCAACGTAGACGCGCCAGCGGTCCCACTCTTCGCGCGGCGAGAGCCGATGGATCGTCTCTTCCGCCCAGCGGGCGAGCCGGCCGTCTTCGACGCGGCCTTTGCGCCGGTCGATCTCCGCATCGATCTTCACCTGCGTCGCCGGGATCGGTTTCGCCAGCAGCGCGGCGAACGCGTCCGCGCCGTTGCGCCGGACGAACTCGTCGGGGTCTTTCCCGTCGGGGATGCGCAGCGCCCAAACGTCGACCCCTTCGGCGGAGAGCACGTCGATCGACTTCAGCGCGGCTTCGATCCCGGCGGCGTCGGCGTCGAAGCAGAGAATCGCTCGCGAGGCGACCTTGCGGAGCTCGTGCGCCTGCTCGGGGGTGAACGCGGTGCCGAGCGCCGCGACCGCGTTCGCGAAGCCGGCCTGGTGCAGCGCGATGCAGTCGAGGTAGCCCTCGACGACGATCGTGCTGTCTTCTTTCGCGGCGGCACGACGCGCGGCGTTGAGCGCGAAGAGGTACCGGCCCTTGGTGTAGACCGGCGTCGTCGCGGTGTTCAGGTATTTCGGCTCGGCCTCGCCGAGCGCGCGGCCGCCGAAGGCGATTGTCTCGCCGGTGACCGCGACGGTCGGGATCATCAGCCGGTCGCGGTAGAAGTCGTAGAAGCCGCCGCGCTGGCTGGGCTTCACCAGACCGGCCTTCGCCGCGAGCGCCGGGTCGACGTCGTTGCGGCGCAGCTCGTCGACCAGCCCTTCCCAGCCGTCCGGCGCGTAGCCGAGCGAGAACGCGTCGATCGTCTCGCGCGCGATCCCGCGGCCCTCGCAGTACGCCCGCGCCTGGGCGCCCGCGCGCGCGTCGAGCAGCATGCGGTGGAACCACGCCCGGGCGACGTCGTTGGCGTGGTAGATCGCCTCGCGCTCGCTGCGCGCGCGTGCGGCGCGCGGATCTTCGGCCTCGAGGTCGACGCCGACACGCTTGCCGAGGATCCGTAACGCGTCCTGGAAGCCGACGTTCTCGTGCTTTTGGACGAAGCTCAGGACGTCGCCGCCGGCGCCGCAGCCGAAGCACTTGAAGAAGCCGCGATCGGGATGCACGTGGAACGAGGGCGACTTCTCACCGTGGAACGGGCAGAGCCCGACCAGGTCGTTCCCGCGCTTGCGCAGCGTGACGTACGCCCCGATCACCTCGCCGATGTCGGTGCGGGCGAGGATCTCGCGCTTCACGCCGTCGTCGACACGCACGGAACGCACGTTCGACGCGGCGGTGTCCCGGTCCGCCGTCCCGCACCCGGACCGTCGTCGAAGGGGCCGCCGCTCGTGATGGTGGAGACGCGATGGACGTGACCAGGGCGAAGCGGATCTACGATCCGATCCACGGGTTCATCGAGCTGGACGCCGGCGAGGTCGAGCTGCTCTCGGCGCCGGTGGTGCAGCGCATGCGCCGGCTGCGCCAGCTCGGGCTGGCGTATCTCGCCTTCCCGTCGGCCGAGCACTCGCGGTTCTCGCACGCGCTCGGCGCGCTGGCGATCGGCACGCGCGCATTCGACGAGCTGCGCGCGCACGCGCCGGATGCGTTCGGCTCGAAGCGCGACGGCGACGAGCAGCGACGGCTGCTGCGCGCGAGCCTGCTGCTGCACGATCTCGGTCACGGCCCGTTCTCCCACGCCTGCGAAGCGGTGCTCGGCGTGCGTCACGAACTGCGCACCGAAGCGATCCTCGCGCTGCCCGAGCTGCGCGGGATGCTGCAGGCGATGGACGTCGATCCCGACGCCGTCCTCGCGCTGGTGCTCGGTAGCGCCGAGGCCGACCCGGTGCTGCGCGAGCTGGTCAGCGGCCCGAACCTGGACGCCGACCGGATGGACTACCTGCTCCGCGACGCCTACTTCACCGGCGTCGCCGGCGGGACGTACGACGCCGCTCAGCTGCTGGCCTCATTGCGCGTGCTCGACGTCGGCGGCCGCCCGCAGCTCGGTGTCGACGGCCGCGGCGTCGTCGCGCTCGAGTCGTTCGTCCTCGCGCGCTACATGATGTTCGCGACGGTGTACTTCCACCACACGACGCGCGCGTTCGAGCGCGTGCTGCGCGACGTGCTGCGCGTGCTCTGGCCCGAGCCGCGCGCGCTCGACGACGTCCACGAGTTCCTGGCGTGGGACGACTTCCGGGTCATCGACGCGATCCGCACGCTGGCGGGCGAGAACGTGCGCGCGCTGCGCGAGCGCCGCACCGTGTACGGGCTCGCCGCCGAGTTCAACGCCGAGCGCGACCTGCACACCTTCGAGCTGTGCGAGCACGCGCTGCGCGAGCGCTGGGGGGACGCCGTCTGGTCCGACTCGCAGGAGCAGCTTCTGCACCGGCTCCCGCTCGGCACGGCGGGCGGGACGCCGACCGTGCGCGTACAGCTGATGGGCCGGATCGTCGACGCGCGCACCGCCTCGGATCTGATCGCGAAGCTCTCCGGCAAAGCCTACTGGCGCAAGCTGTTCGTGCGCACCGACCTGGCGTCGGTCGCCGAGGCACGCCGCATCTGCGCCGACCTGATCGCGACCGGCGGCCAGCCGCAGCTGTTCTGACCTACGAGACGCCGCGCTCCGGCGTTCCCCGCACCGCGTGATTCGTGCGGCAGGTCTGGTGGGCGCATCCGCAGTTCGCGTCGATCGTCGCCTTGCCGCGCTCGACGTCGGCGGCTTCAACGGTGTTCGCCGAGCACCACTCGCTGCACGGCCCGGCGCTCGCCAGATCGTTGCAGCCGCAGGAGACGTTGATGCACTGATGGGCGGGTGCCGGCGGCGGGTCGATCGATGCGCTCATGGACCGGTTCGTACCCGCGCGCGGCGCTCTTCGCGCTCACCCGGACGGGTGACCGGATGCTCGCTCGCGGGTACCCGCACGACGCACGGTCTTAAACGTCCCCCGCCCACCGTTTTCTCCACACCGTCCACGCGTCGCGCGCCCGCTTTCCTTAGACTGCGGCCTTCGTGGCGCACCTTCGCAATGATGCGTCGGGCAACGGCGGAATGAGCTGCGCCGCGGAGATCTTGCCGATCGCTTTGCCCGCCGGCTTGTTCACTTTGAGCAGCGCAGCATCGGTGCGCGAGATTGCTTCGCTCGGCTGCAGATAGTGCATTCCGTTGTCGCCGAGGTAGACCCACGCGATCACCGTCCCCGAGCGGTCGACGAGCGTGCGGATCCCGATGATGGACGTGCTTCCGTCGAGCGTGCCGGTGGTGATCGCGTCACCGAGCCCGTACGGCGGCCGAACGCAGCCGTGCGCATGCTGAAAATCTGCGGGCCGAACGATCGCGAGCAACCCGGAAAGTACAAGAGCAATCATCGGAACGCCACCCTCCGTTCCTCGGGCCGTCGCAGTCCGCTTGACGGCGCGCCGAGTACGTCAGTCTGTCATTTGACGAGCGCCGGAAATCTCTTTCTCAAGTCGGCGAGCTTCGGGATGTCGTTGACTACGACGTACGGATTATCAGGATGCCGCTGCACGAAGTGCTGGTGGTACGCCTCGGCAGGGTAGAATCCGCGGAGCGGAACGAGTTGCGTCACGACCGGCGCGGAGAACGCGTGCGATGCCGAGAGCGCGGCGATCGTCTGCTCGGCCTCGCGCTTCTGCGCATCGTTCGCGTAGAAAATCGCGGACCGGTACTGCGTGCCTTCGTCGGGGCCTTGCCGGTTGAGCTCGGTCGGATCGTGCGCGACGGTGAAGAACACCTGCAGCAGCTGCTTGTACGAGATGCGTACCGGATCGTAGGTGATCTCGACCGACTCGGCGTGACCGGTCGCGCCGGTTTCGACCACGTCGTAGTGCGCGGTCGACGAAGCGCCGCCCGAGAATCCGGCGACGACGCTGGTGACGCCGCGCAACTGTTCGAACACCGCCTCCATTCCCCAGAAGCAGCCGCCGGCGAGGACGGCGCGCTCGAGCGCCGGCGGCGCCGCCGCGGCGGGAGCGGTCGCGGCACAGGCGGCGGCCACGGCGAGCAGCAGGGCGGCGAATCGGCGGACCATCGTCATGATAACGGTCAGCATAGCGCATCGGACTGCGGGTGACCCGTAAGCCGCATTACGGTTGACGCCGCCCGCCCGCTCGTGGTAAGAAGCACGGACATGACCGCGACGCGCTGGTCCTCCTCCTACTACGCCGCCCGCTCAGCGCGCTCGGCGCGGTAGGCCTTTGCCGTAGCGAGTCCGACGGACCGAACAGCAAGAGCCCCTCGCCGAGCGAGGGGCTCTTCGTCTTCCCGGGAGAGCACGATGATCAGCCGCGAGACCGAGCCCAGCGAGCCGGCCGCCCCGTCCCTGACGATGACCGCCGCCTTCGAGGGGATCGAAGGCGCCTACTCGCACGCGGTCCTCGACGCGTACGCGGCGCGCCGCGGCGTCACGTTCGCTCCGCTGGGCTGCGCGTCGTACCGCGCCGTCGCGCACGCGGTCCTCTCGGGCCGGGCCGACCTCGGGCTGCTGCCGATCGACAACGCGATCGCCGGCACGATCCGCGAAGGCTACGACGTCCTCGCCGAGTACGACCTCGATCTGCTCGCCGAGATCACCTGGCGGATGGATCACCGCCTGCTCGGCGTCCCCGGCGCGACCCTGACCGGGCTGCGCGAGATCGACTCGCACCCGATCGTCCTCGCCGAGTGCGGACGCTTCCTCGGAACGCTTCCCGACGTTCGGCGGGTCCCCGTTCCGGACACCGGCGTCGCCGCGCGGGACGTCGGCGCGTCGCACGATCCCGCGCGCGGCGCGATCGCCTCGGCGGACGCGGCGAAGCGTTACGGTCTGATCGAGCTGGCGGCGACGATCGCCGACCATCCCGACAACTTCACCCGCTTCGTGCTGTTCCGCGCGCCGAACGCGCGCGGCCCGGCCGCCGAGTTCGAGCCGGCCGAGGAGTTCGGCGACCGCAAGACCTCGCTGCTCTTCTCGGTGCAGGACACGCCGGGCGCGCTCGGGCGCTGTCTGTCGATTCTCGGGACGCACGGGCTCAACGTGTCGAAGCTCGACTCGAAGACGCGGCTCGGGGCGAGCAAACAGTACGCGTTCTACGCCGACGTCGACGGCGACGCGCGCGACGAGCGTTTCGCGATGGCGCTGCGCGAGCTGCGCGGCGTGACGGCGACCCTGCACGTCATCGGCTCCTACGACGCTTCGAACGCGCCGGCGCGCGTGCACGTCGCCCCGGCGATCGTCGTCGACGAAGCGCCGCCGACCGCGCCGAAGCCGGCGAAGATTTCGTTCCCGAAGGTCACCCGTTCGCACGACGGCGTGCGCGCGCGCGTCGTCGTCGGTGACGTCGTCGTCGGCGACGGCGAGTTCGTCGTCGTCGGCGGTCCGTGCAGCGTCGAGTCGCGCGAGCAGATCCTCGCGACGGCCGAAGCGGTCGCCGCCGCCGGCGCGGTGATGCTCCGCGGCGGCGCGTTCAAGCCGCGCACTTCGCCCTACGCGTTTCAGGGGCTGGGCTGGGACGGCGTCGCCCTGCTCGCCGAAGCCGGACGCGCCGTCGGCCTGCCGATCGTCAGCGAGGTGATGAGCGTGCAGCAGGTCGAGCGGATGGCGCAGTCGGTCGATCTGCTGCAGATCGGGGCGCGCAACATGCAAAACTTCGATCTGCTCAAGGAGGTCGGGCGCGCCGAGCGCCCCGTGCTGCTCAAGCGCGGGATGGCCGCGTCGATCGACGACCTGCTCGCCGCCGCCGAGTACATCCTGGCCGAAGGGAATCCCAACGTCATCCTGTGCGAGCGCGGGATCCGCACCTTCGAGACGGCGACGCGCAACACGCTCGATCTCTCGGCGATCCCGGTGCTGCGCGAGCGCACGCATCTGCCGGTGATGGTCGATCCCTCGCACGGCGTCGGGGTGCGGCGATGGATCGGCCCGCTCTGCCGCGCCGCGAAAGCCGTCGGCGCGCACGGACTCCTGATCGAAGTCCATCCGAACCCGGTGGACGCGCTCAGCGACTCGGAACAGGCGCTCACGTTCGGAGATTTCCGGCGCGTCATGGACGAGCTGGCCGGCGTCCCACTGGTGCACGACCGCGGCTGACGCGCGGGGGCGGCGGGTATGTCGTCGTCCATGCAGCCCTTTACGGTCGGTCCCGTCGGACACTTCAGCCTCGCCGTGCGCGACCCGCAGGCGGCGGCGGCGTGGTTTCAGCGCTGCCTCCTGCTCGAGCCGTTCATGGACGCCGGCGAAAGCTGCTCGGTGGGCAACGACGGCATCACGCTCTGGTTCCATCCCGGCGAACCCTCGCCCGAGACCGTCGACCACATCTCGTTCCAGCTCAAGAGCCGCGCCGAGCTCGAGCGCGCGCTGAAGCACCTCAAGCGCGAGGGGGCCGACCTGGAAGACCCGGGCCACGAGATCGGCCCGATGGCGCCCGGCGACGACGACTACCTCGGCCTCTGGTTCCGCGACCCGGACGGCTATCGCTGGGAGCTTTCGGCGTACGTCGGGAAGGAACGGTCATCGTAAGCCGCTCGCCTTCAGGAGGCGCCATGATCGCTACCGCAGCCAAGCCCGAGCTCCGCTCGCGCATCACCGCCGACGAATGGGCGACGCGCGTCGAGCTCGCCGCGGCGTACCGGCTGGTGGCAGTATACGGCTGGGACGACCTGATCTACACGCACATCTCGGCGCGCATCCCCGGGACCGAAGACTTCCTCATCAACCCGTACGGGATGCTGTTCGAGGAGATACGCGCGTCGGATCTGGTAAAGGTCGACCTTGACGGCAACGTTCTCGACGAGACGCCGTTCCCGGTGAACCCCGCGGGGTTCACGATCCACAGCGCGGTGCATGCCGCGCGCCCCGACGCCGGCTCCGTCCTGCACCTGCACACGACGAACGGCGTCGCCGTGTCGTGTCACGCCGACGGCCTCTTGCCGCTGAACCAGACCGCGATGCTCGTGCGCGAAGAAGTCGCATACCACGAATACGAGGGCGTCGCGTTCAACCTCGAGGAGCGGCCGCGCCTGGTCGCCGACCTCGGGACGAAGTCGATGATGCTGCTGCGCAATCACGGCACGCTGGCCACCGGGAAGACGGTCGGCGAAGCCTTCCACTCGATGTACTATCTCGAGCGCGCCTGCGCGATGCAGGTCGCCGCGCTCGCCGGCGGCGCCGCGCTGCACTACCCGAGCGAGTCGGTACAAGCGCTCGTCACGCGCCAGGCGCAAGCCGGGATGGACTCGGTCGCGCGGCTGGCGTGGCAGGGGCTGCTGCGCAAGCTCGATCGCGAGCAGCCCGACTACAAGGACTGAAGCGCGATGACGATCGCGCCGCAGTTCCCCGACGAGCAGTCGGAAGACGGCGCGTTCGTCCGGCAGGACGACGCCTTCCGCGACTGGGTGGCCGCCGATGGCCGCAGCGGCTATCCCGCCGAGGCCGGCCGGTATCACCTGTATGTCTCGCTGGCCTGCCCGTGGGCGCACCGCACCATCGTCGTCCGCCGCCTGAAGGGACTCGAGGACGCGATCGGGATGACGATCGTCGATCCCATCCGCGACGAGATGGGCTGGGCCTTCCGCGACGTCCCCGGCTCCTCGCCACGCGATCCGATCAACGGCTTCGGCTACTTGGCCGAAGCGTATCGCGCGACCGATCCGCACTACCACGGGCGCGTGACGGTGCCCGTGCTATGGGATACGCGGACGAAGCGGATCGTGAGCAACTCGGACGACGACATCATGCGCATGTTCGAGACGGAGCTCGACGCGCTCGCGAAGCACCCCGAGCTCGACCTCTACCCGCATGCGCTCCGAAGCCAGATCGACGCGCTGAACGCCCGCGTCTACGACGCGCTGAACAATGGCGTCTACAAAGCGGGCTTCGCCTCGGCGCAGGAGCCCTACGAAGCGGCGGCCCGCGGCGTCTTCGCGTTCCTCGACGAGCTCGACGCGCGGCTCGCGACCCGCCGGTATCTCTTCGGCGCGGCGCCGGTCGAGACGGATTGGCGCACGTTCGTGACGCTGATCCGGTTCGATCCGGTCTACGTCGGCCACTTCAAGTGCAACCTGCGCCGGATCGCCGACTACGCGAACCTCTCAGGCTACCTGCGCGATCTCTACCAAACCGGCGGCGTCGCCGCGACAGTGAACTTCGACCACATCAAGCGCCACTACTACATGACGCACGAGGCTCTTAATGCCACTCGAATCGTCCCGATTGGGCCGCTTCTCGATCTCGACGCCCCGCATCGCCGCGAAGCGCTGAGCGCGTAGACCTTCGCTGCGGCGGCCCAAGGGCGGGGCTGGCGCGCTAGCTTTACGGCCGACCGCGAGCCACGCTCGGTCGCGGCTTCTTCTTCGCGGACGGGGCTCGCGATCGAAGGCCTTCTCCGGTCGCTTTTCGAGGTGCGTTGCGGAGCGTGCCGTCCGCCTCGACCATCATCGGTCGGTCGAGCATGGGCTCACAGGTAATCGTCAGCGACTACCACCGATCTCCACCCAACCACCGTAGCACCGGGGGAGGGCCGACGAGCCTGCACATCTCGCGATTAAGCGCGTTCTTCATTCGGGCGCCGGCCTCCTGATACACTTCCGTATATCGCTCAAAGGCTGAACGGAACGCGGTAACGTCAAGGGCGCCGCGCTCCATCGACGCGATCTCGCCTTCAAGGACTTGGCGCTGCGCTTGGATCGCGGCCTCGTCAGCCGCCACGTCCCGCAACGCGCGGCGGGCCTGATCGAGAACGGCCGGGTCTGGATCGGCCCGAATAGCAGGGCCGCGCTGCGCTTCGCATTGAGTTCGGCTTCGCGCTGTTCAAGCTGACTGAGGGCGCGCTGCACTGTCTTGACCTTGGGCGACTCGTCGCCCCGCAGCATCGCCTCTAGCTGCTCGTCCGACATCGCGCGCGTGGAATCTCTACCGACTGCAAAACACTTGCCAAGCGTACGCAACGCGCGCCGCGCGCACCGCGAACATGGGGTGCCGCTGATGCGCTCCTTTCTGCCGAAAGCAACCGATCACCGGCACGAGATCATCTTTGGGATCGCAAGTCGCCTTATATCCAACGAACTCGCCGCCCATCAACGACTCGTTCGTTACGGCGGCCAGCATCGACACAGACCCCGCATGCAAAAACCCCGCGGAACTCGTGCTGCCGTCGCGTGTATTGACCGGAGCCACGGGCGCGCAATCGGGAGAGCGCATGGATTGCGGTCTGCGTGTCCTGTGAGCGGATGCCGGCTCCGACGTAATAGCCGCGATCGTTAATCCTCGCCATCGTGCCGTCGCCGGCGATGATCTCGCCGTCGAGCAGCGCGTCGCCATGCACGGAGTCCACGATCGCCGCCAGGTCGGGGAAGCGGCGCAGAAGGTCGTTTCCGCGGCGCGTAGAGACAGCGCGAAGCGCTGCGCTTACGACCGGCCGGCCGGGCCGCGATTCAGCCTACACCACGGGCTGCGCTGGTGCTGCGACGAAGCTATCGCCCGATCCCGCCGTCAGTTCGGCCGGACGTACACCGCCACAAGTTGCCTTACCTCGCGCGGCGACAAGCGATGGAACGTGTGGACCGTGCCCTCGGCGGCGAAGTCCTCGCAGAGAAATTCAAGGCGGTACGTCACTAGGGGGAAGGCGCCCATGATGTGTCTTACGCGGACGCCGGCTAGTTTTCCCGGACGAGCGCGAGGATGAGCAGAGCGGCTTCCCGCCGCCCGATTGGGCGTACGTCGCCGATCGGCTCGTAGTCCGCGCTCTCAAGCCTCCCGCGCAACTCGTCGACGTCGAGCTCCTCGACGTCGGGGAGAGTGCCCCACTGCTGGGCCCGGCATTCCGGCCGGGCTCCCGGCGAACGGAGCTACCGGCGAACGGTGGCGACGATCCGCGAAAGCTCCGCGTCCACGCGCCGTTCGTGCGCTTCGTCCGCTGCGAGCCGACGGCGAAGTTGGCCGATCTGCGCCGCGTCCTTCGCGCGAATCCGCGCGTTCTCGGCGTCAAGCGAAGCGACGCGAGAGTGCAGCGCCTTGATCGCCGCCAGTGCCACGCCGTCCTCGTCAATCGACGTGATGTGCTTGTCGTCCTCGCCCACGTCGAACGCGGCATAGAAGTCCTGTGCCATCGGCCCGACGTGCCGCACGCCGTGCTCCGTCTTGTAGCTCCAACGGCTGATCGGCAGCGCGTCGAGCTTCGCAAGAATCGAGTTGTCGTTCAGCGGCGCGATGTTCGTCTTCGCGTTCCGGTCGCTGAGCGAAGCCCACGTTCCCGAGCCGGCGGCGAGCTGCGCGCCGACCGTCGCGCCCGCGTTGGTGTAGAGCGTGAAGCCGCCGGCGGCGCGCGCGAGGAACTGGTAGTTGTGCGACGAGGTCAGCACGGTGCTGCCGTTCGAGCCGTCGCTCCAGACGAACGCGCCCTCGTTCGCCGCGGTCCCGAACGCGCCGGCCGCGAAGCTGTACGTCGCCGACGCAGTGTTTCGATACCCCCCCGGGATCGTCGAGAACGTTCCCGACGCCGTCTGCGCGAAGCCGCCGTCGACGACGGCGCCTTCACCCGAGGCGGTGTTGTAGCCGCCGGCCGCGATATATGCGCCCTCGCCCGAGACGTTGTTGTCGAGGCCCGCGCCGATAAAGCCGTACTCCCCCGACACCATGTTTTTGTTGCCGCCGCCGATGAAGGCGTACGCGTTTGAAACGGTATTGCTCGCTCCGCCCACGATCGCCGACTCGTAGTTTGAGACCGTGTTTGTGTCGCCGGCGACGACAGCGGAATCCGTATCGTTACCGATGACGGCATTGTATTCGCCTCCGCCGATGAAGCCGTCCCCCGAGGCCGATCCTGAAACCGCATTAGCGAAACCGCCCACGATGGCCGACCATCCGTCGCACGCCTGATTGTTCTGGCCGTCGCCCACGAACGAGTAGTATCCCCCCGCCACGTTCGACACGCCGCCGCTGACGACCGCGGCGGCCCCCGTTCCCGAGCAGGACGGCGCCGACAGCGTTCGCCGAACGCCTGAATGTGGTTGGCGGCCAACTAGCGTGCCGCTCTGACCAGTACCGCGCTGCACGGCCGAGGGAACGGTCGCAGATGATTGCGTGACGCTCGATCCTCCGCCGGCGCACGCGCTCAGCAGCGCGCCACCCAGCAACGCCGAGATGGCAACACGAATGGGGCGGACGCGCATCAATGCCTCCAACGCATCGGTGAGCCGGCCGATGCAGCGGCCGGTCGTGATACGTCAGCGATTCCGGCTCCTGCGATACCCGCCTGTCCCGTCGGTTAGGACTTTCGGTTCACCGACCCGGGCGGCGTGATGCGGGCCGTCCAGAGCTGCGCAACTGACCACCCGCGGGGCCGCACCAATCCACGCGCTGCATCAGCCGTCGATCTCGGGCCGGTCCAGCGCTGGAAGGTGAGATCCCGGGCCACTCGGTGCGACGGCCTTCCTCACGGGCGTTTGCGGCGCCGTTTCGTTCGCCGCGCGGCGCGCGCGCGTCTCTCGCGGCCTGCGCTGCCGCGGCGGCTTGCGACTTCTGAAAGTCGAGTTGCTCTTTGTCGTAGCTGTTGCGCTGGTCGTCCTCGTGACGGCGAAGGTCGAGCTGCGACTGGTTGTAGTCGTGCTCGTCTTGCACGGCGCGCGCGGATTGCCGGGCCTTCCCCTGGCCGCCGAGGTACATCGCCAGCGCGGTCATCAACGAGATTTTGGTACTCTCCGCCGATGTGCGGGCGCGCCGGGCCGCTCTCGACGGTGGAAGCGGACCGGTGCTCCGGCCTCACCATGATACCACGCCGCCTTCGAGCGGACGCCGAATCATCCCCGAATCGCGGCGCGGTTAGGTGGTACTTCGATGCTGGTGCACGCACGACGAGATCAACCCCACCCGCATCGTCCCGATTGGGCCACTTCTCGATCTCGACGCCCCGCAGCACCGCGAAGCGATGTAGCGCGTAGGCCCTCGCCGACGGCGGTCCAGGGCGGGGCAGGCGCACCGGCTTACCGCCTGCCGCGAGCGGCGCTGGGTCGCGACTTCTTCTTCACGGACACGGCGGGCGATCGAAGGCCCTCTCCGGTCGCTTTTCGGGGTGCGTTGCCAAGCGTGCCGTCCGCCTCGATCATCATGGGACGGTCGAGCATCGGCTCCCAGGTGATCGTCAGGGGCGACCACCGATTTTCACCCAAACGCCGGAGCACCGGCGGAGACCGCGCCCTACTGGGTTTCCGGAGGTACGACGAAAATGTCTTGCACGGCGGGGACCGGGATCGATTGATATGCCGCCGCGCCGGCCTTGAAGCCGGGCGCGTAGACGTCGACACCTGCCGATCGGACGGCGTAGACATAGTCTCCGGCGTCGATCTTCAGGTCCGAGTAGCTTCCGGGAAGCGAGAATTGAAATACCTGCTGCGGGTTGTAGACACCCAGCGGCCCCGGGGCCGTTGAGTACGGGCTGTCACCGAGCGCCAAAAAGATGTTGCCCTGCGAATCGATGCCCGCGGAATCCGGAACCAACGCGAGCCCACCGCCGCCGCTGAAGTAATTCGGACTCACGTACGTGTACTCCGCACAGGGACCGCCGTCGCCGCAGATGTCGGGATCCGGCGGGACGGAGACGGGCACCAGCACATGACCGTATAAGTCGACATTGATGAAGGGGCCGACGATGTCGGGCCCGCCCTCCAAGATCGGTGTGCCGGGCGAAGGCAGGTACTGCCCGCTGAGAACGGATGAGCCGCTGGGGTACTCGTTCACGACCCCGCCGTAGCCGCACCCGCCGCCACCGCCGCACGGATCGTCGGCCGGATTGGTATCGAGCGCGTAGAGCGTTCCGGCCGCGTCCACCGTCATCGACCCGGTGCACGGGAAGCTCACGACACCGGCAGGGAGGATGTCACGCACGGCGATGGTCCCGCCGGGCGGGTAGACGTGGATTGCATTCGCCGTGGTGTCGCAGACGTACATCGTCCCGGCCGCGTCCAGCGCGACGCCGTTCGCCGACTTGAATCCTTTGGTGATCGTTACGCTCGGAACCGTATTTCGATCGTACAGGATCGAGACGCTGCTCCCGGTCGCGGCATAGATGCCGCTGTGCGAGATCGTTACGGGAACTTGCCGCGTGACGGGTGCAAGGCTCACGCCGGCGGCGGGGACGGCGGAGATGGTCAGCGTCACGATGCTCGGCGTCACGACCCGAGGCGATCCCGACTCGACGGCCGTCAAGATGAACACGTTGCTGTCGACCGCGGTCACACGAAGTTTGCTGAGATCGCTCGAGGTCACCGAAATGGTCGGCGCTCCGTCGGCCGTGCTGCCGACGATAGCATTGCCGTCGTAGTCGAGCGCCTCGATCGCAAGACGGTGGACGGTCGGCCCCCAAAGCTGCAACCGCGAAACGCTGCCTTCCACGAGACTGCGGTACAGCGGCGTGACGGTGATGCTGAACGGAAAGGCGCCGAGAACGAGTGAAACCGTGTTCTGGGCGTTCGGCGTGAGCACTTGCGCCACGGTCGCTCGGGAAAGCACGCTGCCGGCGCATCGGGGCGTCCCCTGAGTCGAGCACGGCCCGGTCTGCAATTTGTCGTATGCTACGACGTGCACCGTATAGGTTTGCTTCGACGGCAAGACGGCTTGGGACAAATCGAACGTGCACGTGAGCGCCTTCAAGGCCCCGGCTTGCGTGCACGCCGTGCTCGTCGCCGACAGGTTGATCCATCCGGATCCGTTCGTAACCATCACGCCGGTCGGCGCATCGACCTCGAACGCGATCGACTGCGTGGAGGCCGGATCGATCCAACGCGGTCGCCGGACCGTGCTACTCGGAGTCGTCGTGTTCTGCGCATCTACCACGATGCGCAGAACACCGGCCGGGGCGCTGCCCGGATGTTGGCCCGCGCTCGGCAGGACGGTCGATACGCCTCGCGATCCGCACCCGACGACCATAAGCGCTACGCACGACGCAACCGCCGCGCGGAAAGACATCGAAATGGGTGCACGCATGTGCGTTCCCTCGAGCAACGCTCGGAGGGCGTCGCCAGCGGTAGGCGAACGCAGGAATTCGTCGCCTTCTCCCTTCGCAGAATGCGCTTACGTGCTATGAAAGTCAAGGGACCGAACCCTGCGTCAGCAGCGGCTGAGGCCGGCTGGAGATACTGCGAAAAGCGGAAACGTCGGAAGCCGTTGAGCAAGGGAGGGGACGCTTCCCCCCGGTACCGTTCGGATCACCCTCCGCGACGCGCGGTCGCACGGCGTTTTTGGCGACTCTTTGCAAACGTTCGCGCCGGCTCATCAGTGCAGGATGGGCGTCGGGCGGTATCGCGGCCGGACACCAGCCGCTCGCATCGCGCGGTCAGATCGACTGGAACGAGAGGGTTCGCGTCTGGACGCTCTTGTAGTGCAGCACGCCGGTCGAGACCGTGAAGAACTCGATCGTGCGCGTCGAGTGCTGGCAGACCGGGCCGTAGAGCGGGACGTAGTAGCTCGTATTCATCTCGACGACCCACTTGCCGAAGAACGGATCGAACGTGGTGATCGTCGCCACGACCTCGTTCCCCTTGGTGGCGATCGAGGACGGAACCGTACAGCCCGCCGGGAACGGCTGCGCCGGCGTCGAGACCACGGCGTACTGCGACACCGGGACCGCCGTCTTCGGGCTCGGATACCAATTCGGCACGGCGTACGACGTCGGCGCGGGGAGCGGCGTCGGGCCGCTCGTGCGCTTGTTGGTATACGTGATCGTCGACGAGCTCGGCACGCCGAACGTGTCGGCGTAGTGGTAGCCCGACGCATCGCTCGTCTCGGTTTGCGTCCCGGCGTCGTTCGCACCGATCGACGCCGAACGCGCCGACCACGAGGTGCTGTAAAAGTCGACCGGATCGAGGATGTAGGGCTGCTCGGCCGCCGTCCCGGTGAACGTTTCCGAGAAGCTCCCGGTCCCGGTCGACGCGACGGAATCGTGCTCCGAGGAGGTCCCATTTCCCGTGACCGACGCGGTGAGCGCGTAGAGCCACAGGTTCGTCCAATTCGCCGGACTGAGGTGCGGGAGCTCGTCGATCAGTTGCGGCCCGGTCTCGGTCAGCGTCCAGCTCACGTGCAGCGAGCCGCCGTTCACGACCTCGGCGTTGACCTGGGCGTACTCGTGGTCGTACGCGCCGGTCGACGTGAGCTGCGGGCGACGGTACTCGTCCGCGACGTACGTGGTGGTTCCCGTCGACGGCGAGGTCTCCGCGATCGTGTCCGCGACGTGGGAGTCGGTATACGTCCCGCCGTTGAAGGATTGGTTCTGCAGCAGCGTGATCGTGCGGCTGTAGTTGAACGCAGAGTTCGTGGTCGTCGAACCGGTCGCGCCGTAGTTCGTGACCGTGCGCGTCTGTGTCCCGGCGAGCTTCAGCGGAACGTTGAAGCCCCAGAAGCGGTCCGCCATGTCGAGGAACGATCCGGGCGACACGTTCGCCGACGACAGCGCGCTCGCGGCGGCGCCGATCCGCGCGGCCGTTCGCAGCACTCCTCCGTCGTACGTCAGCGTCACCGCCGTTCCGGGTGCGGGGACGCTCGTCGGCGAGAGTTTCGTGACGCCCGTTGTATCGCTGTTCGTCAGCGTGAGCGGGTATGCGTACGCCGCGGGCGCGACGATCGCCGCGCCGCTCGCGTCTTTCGCCGTGACGCTGACCGGGACGGCCGTCGGGTACCCGCCGGGGATCCGGTTCGATCCGTCGGTAACGACCAGCGCGACCGACGCGGCGATCCCGGCGATGGTGAGGCTGAGCGTGTTCGCCTTCTCGGCGACGACCGTGCCGGCCGCGCTCGAGGCGCCGAGCTCGGAGCCGGTTCGATTCGTCCCGCTGTACGACCTCAGCACGAACGTATCCGAGCCGGGCGGGGCTGCGATGGTCATCGCGCAGACCGATGCTGTCGCGCTCGTCGCGCATGGCGGCGTGCTCGGCGTGACGTTCACGATCGTGGTCGGCCCCGGCGACGCCGTCCCGACGGCGACCGCCGCCGACAGCGCGTGCGTGTTCGGCGAGGTTCGCAGCTCCAGCTGCGTCGTCGTGACGGCGACGCCGATCGTCGCCGAACGCCCCGTGGTGTCACGCACGGTGATCGTCGCGCCGCCGGCGCCGGCCGCGGTGACGGTGACGGTCTTGCCGCTCACCGATGCCGTCGCGACGGCCGTCGCCGACGACGTCGCGGTGTAGGCGCCAGCGTACGACGTGGGGTCGGTGATCGTGACGTTCGCATGCTGTGCGCTCGCGAGGAACGTCAGCGAGGTGCTCGAGAGGGTGAACCTGACCGGCGACGGTGTCGGCGTTGCCGCAGCATCGTGCGCGATCGGGCCGCTCTGCGGACGAGCGCCGCCGTTCTGCGCGATCGCGGGCACCGACGAGCTCGTCGCGCCGCAGCCGGCGACCGCCGCAGCGACGGCGAGCACGAGCAACGAAGCGGCGAAAACGCGAAAGCTCGGCGTCATGGGGCCCTCCGCAAACGGCGCGCGCACGCGGCGCGATCGGTGCACGCTGCGCTCGGTTCGCCCATGGTAGCAACCACCAAGAAGGGGCGTCAAGCCACGGTGTTCCGCGACGACCGCCTTCGTCGGCGGCGTTCATTGCCCGGGCGATCGTCGTCACGGTCCCCGCCGGTCCCGGGACGTTTGCCCGGCAGCGCCGAGGGGCTGGGTCACGGACGCGATCGCGCGCCGATCAGGGGTAGCCCGACCAGGTGAAGTTCGGAATCTGCACGTACGTCGGGCCGACTTCCACCGTGTACTCGTGGTGGTCGATCAAGCTGATCAGGTGCGGATCGGTGCCGGTCTGCTCGGTGACCGGATGCGTCCCCGGCGTGCCGCCCGCCTCGTCCGTGTCGAACCAGCGCGTGGCGCCGCCGAACGGACCGAAGCCGGTGGTCGAAAGCCGCTGCCCCCAGATGTCGAGGAACTCGCCCAGGGTCATCACCGCGCCGGCCGCGTGATCCTCGATGTGGATCATCCCTTCCAGCGCGTGCACGTGGATCTCGTAGTAACACGCGTTCGCCGCGGTCGAGGACGCGAAGACCAAGTAGGCCGGCGTGTAGACCGACGGCTCGTAAATCCCCGTCCCGGCGGGAACCGCGTACTGGTGCCCGTTCACGAACAGGCTGAAGTGCACGTGGTAGTGGGTCGTGTTCTGCATCACCGGCAGGCAGGCGAGGCCGTCGATCGGCGCGGTCCCCGACGCGCCGACGATCGCACCGAAGGCGCTGGTGTCGCCGACCACGGTGTTCGGATCCTCGTGCAGCGAGAGCGCCGCCGCGGCGCTGTCGGTGACGGCCGCCGCGCTCGCGACCGGCACGGGCGTCGGGGTCGGCGCCGCGACCGGGCCGGCGGGCACCGAGCTCTGCGAGCCGCCGCCTCCGCCGCCGCCGCCGCACGCCGCGAGCGCGCAGCAGAGAAGCGCGCCGAGCGCTGCGCCGTACATCCGTTCGCGACGGTTCATCCGGACTGACCTCCTTGACGCCCGATGCGCGTCGGCGCATCCGGCTGCCGCTCGATCCTTTTCCACGCGCCGCAGGCGGCATCCGCTCGGACCCAGCCGCGCGGCGCCTCGGCGCTCTACCAGCGGCGCCAGCCGAAGCCGAAGCCCACCCCCACGCGCACCGGCGGGCCGGGGGCCACGACGACCGGCGGGAGCTGCGCGTCGATCTCGTTCGCCGCGAACGCCGCGCCGGCGTTGTAGCCGTAGATCGTCACGCGCATCCCGTTCTGCAGCGGCAGGCCGGTGGGGTTGATGACCGTCCCCTGGTGCATCGCCACGTTGTCGAGATAGCCCCGGCGGTCGCGCAGCTTGATGCCGTACTTGCCGTCGAAGCCGACGATCGTCCCTTCGACGGACTGCTCGCGGCTCGCCGTCGCGTACGACGGCGCGGGGGCCGGCGGCGGCGGTCCGGGCGGCGGCGCGCCCTGCGCGGAGGCGACCAGCGGGAGCGCCGCCGGGAGGAGCGCGAGAACGGCTGCCGCCGCGGCAGCGTTGACCGAGTGTTTCATTGCATTCCGTACAACGTATCGGCACGGCCGGTGGTGCCGCGATCGCCCGTCGTACGGGCGGGCGAAATGCACGCTTGCCGTTCTCGCTCCCAGCCCGCTACCAGGTCTTCGGCGTGTAGCCCTCGCGAGCGGCGATCTTCTGCGAGCTCATCGCGGCGGTCGCCGCTTTCGCCCACGGCGAATCGCACGTCCCGTTCGACTCCTCGGCCGGGACCTCCGAGACGATCTCGTACATGAACTCCGTCTTGTCGAACTCGCGCTGCGAGACCGTGCGCCCCGCGTAGACGTCCTGGATGCACTGGTGGTCGCACCCGCGGTAGGTCGAGCGGTTCTGCTTCGCCGCGTCGAACGCGAAGTTCGCGAATGCCTCGGAGAGCTTCGCCGCGTCGGTCGTTCCGGCGCCGTCGATCCGCTCGAACAGCGACCACGCCGCCATATAGCCGAGGTAGTGGCGCCCGCCGACCGGCCCGCGCACGCCCCTGCGCAGCCGCGCGGCGAGCGTGCGCGCCGAGTCCGAGACCGTCGGCGCCCACAGCACGGGGAACAGCGTCCCGACCAGCGCGTCGAGCGGGATCGCCTTGTAGTAGATGTCTTCGAGCGAGATTCCGGCGAGTTTCATCCGCTTGTTGAGCCCGAATTGGACGAACTGCTTCGCCGTGTTCGCTGCGTCCAGCCCGCTGTTGCAAAGCACCAGCACGTCGGCGTCGCTGTTTCGCACCTTCGTGAGCACCGGCGAGAAGTCGGTCGTGCCGAGCGCGACGGTGTCGTGCCCGATCTCGCTGCCGCCGGCGCGTTTCAGCGCCGCGGAGAGCTGCGCGTACGCGTCCTTGCCGAGCGCGTAGTCGGCCTGGATGAAGTACCACTTCTTCCCCTGCGCGAGCGCGATACGCGCCAGCGGCGCGAGCAGCATCCGGACATTCGGGCCGAAGCGGTAGCTCGCGCGCGACGCCGACGCGCCGGTGATCGCCGAGTCTTGCGGACCGATCTCGAGGTTGAAGATCCCGCCCTCGAGCGCGTACGGGTTCAGCGCCAAGCCGTTCCCCGACGACGTGCCGCCGAACAGGACGTCGACTTTCTCCTGCGTGACGAGCCGCTGCGCCTCCGTGCGCGCGATCGCCGGCTTCGAGGCGTCGTCGCCGTAGCTGAAGGCGAACTTCGTGCGGCCTTTGGCGTTCCAGTCGGCGAGCGCGAGGTCTGCGCCTTGGCGGTGGACCCCGCCGAGATCGGAGAACACGCCGCTGAACGACTCGAGGAAACCGACCTTGACCGTCGCGGCGCTACCGGCCGCGAGCGTGACACCGGGGGTCGCAAGCGCCGCACCGGCGGCGGCCGTCGTGAGAAGAAAGTTCTTTCGCTTCATGGACCTCTCTCGCTGTGCACGGTAGGGATGGAGATGAGAACGCGGTCGACGACGGCACCTGCCTCGCCGAGGTATCGCGCGGGATCGAGGAGCTGCACGAGCTGCGCGCGGTCGAGGTGGTCCGTCACCTCCGAGGTTTCGGCCAGCACGTCGACGAGCGCACGTCCCGACGCGAGCGCATCCGACGCCGCCGCCTCGACGACGGCGTGGGCGCGCGCGTGACCGAGCGGTGCGGCGAGCGCCATCGAGACCGCTTCGGAGACGATCAGCCCCCGCGTCAGCTCGAGATTGCGGCGCATCCGCTCGACGTCGACCGTCAGCCCTTCGGCGATCGTGCGCGCGTGCGCGAACGCCGCCGACGCCAGGACGAAGATCTGCGGCAGCGCGATCTCTTCGCTCTGCCACGGCCCGGTCGAGCGCTGGTGATCCCCGGCCATCGCCTGGAGCATCACCGGCACGAGCGCGTGCACGCCGCGCGTAGCGGCGAGCACGTACTCGCTCGCGATCGGATTGCGCTTCTGCGGCATCGTGCTCGACCCGCCGCGCCCGGTCGCGTGCGGCTCGAACGCTTCACCGACCTCGGTCTGCATCAGCAGGACGACGTCGGTCGCGAGCTTCGCCAGCGATCCGCAGGCCAATGCGAGGGTGCACGCGATCTCGGCGAACGCGCTGCGATCGGCGTGCCAGGGCGCGTCCGGGATCCGCAGCCCGAGCTCGGCGCCGAGCGCGCGGGACACGTCGCGCCCGCGCGCGCCCAGCGAGGCCAGCGTTCCGACCGCGCCGCCGAACTGCAGGACGCGCGCGCGCTCGCGCGCTTCGCGCAGCCGTCCGCGATGCTCGCCCAGCGGCGCGAGCCAGAGGGCGCACGCATAGCCGAAGGTGATCGGCAGCGCGTGCTGCAGGTGCGTGCGCCCCGCCGTCGGATCACCGCGATGGCGCCGCGCGAGCGCGGCGAGCGCGGCGATCGTCGCGTCGAGGTCGGCTTCGAGCAGCGCGAAGGCGTCTTGCATCAGCAGCACGGTCGCCGTGTCGAGCACGTCTTGCGTGGTCGCGCCCCAGTGCACGTACCGCCCCGCATCGTCGCCCGCGAGGCGGGCGAGCTGACGGGTGAGCCCGACGACGGGATACCCGACGTTCTCCGCCGAGGCGGCGATCGCAGCGACGTCGATGCGGTCGGCGTCGGCCGCGCCGGCGATCGCATCGGCGGCCGGTGGCGGGATCACGCCGCACCGCGCCTCGGCGCGCGCCAGCCCGACCTCGAAGCGCAGCATCGCCTCCAGCCGGCGGCGCGTGCCGAACGCGTCGCGCATCGCCGATGTCCCGTACAGCGCGCCGAACAGCTCCATCAGATCGCGAAGAACGCGGTTTCGCCCGCGCCCTGCAGCACGATGTCGAACCGGTACGACGGAAAACCGCCGGCGGGCGCGATCTTCTCGGCGATCAGCGTCGCCCGCGCGTCGTCGGCGATCGAGGCGAGGACCGGATCGTGCGCGTTCTCTTCGGCGCGATCCGAGAAGTAGATGCGGGTGACGAGCTGACGCAGCAGCCCGCGCGCGAAGACGTTCACGGTGAGGTGCGGTGCCTGCCGCACGCCGTCCGCTCCCTCGACGCCGCCCGGGACCACCGTGCGAAACCAGAACCGCCCTTCGGCGTCGGTGCAGGCGCGCCCGAAGCCGCGGAAAAGCCGGTCGCTCGGCACGGGTCCGATGTCCTCGGGATGTGCGTACCGCCCGTCGGGGCCGGCCTGCCAGATCTCGATCAGCGCGTCGGGGACCGGCGCGCGATCGCCGTCGAACACCGCCCCGTCGATGCGGATCGGCTCGCCCTCGACGCCCTCGCGCGTGAGATCGCTCCACGCCGGACGTTTCAGCGCTTCGCGGAAGAACGGCCCGATCGTCTGCGAACCGGTCGGGGTCAGCTTCATCGGCGGCTCTCCGCCGGCGTCTCGTGCCGCCCGCGCAGCACGATGTCCCAGGTGTAGCCGAGCGCGTACTCCGCCTCGCTCGAGCCCGCGTCGTACGACGAAACCAGGCGCTCGCGCGCGTCCGCGTCGGCGATGCTGTGGAACACCGGATCGGTCTCGAGCAGCGGATCGCCCGGAAAGTACATCTGCGTGATGATCCGCGTCGCGAAGCTGGGGCCGAACACCGAGAAGTGGATGTGCGCCGGGCGCCAGGCGTTGTAGGTGTTGCGCCAGGGATACGCGCCGGGGCGGATCGTCAGAAACCGCCAGCGCCCCTCGTCGTCGGTGACGACGTGACCGGCGCCGGTGAAGTTCGGATCGAGCGGCGCGTCGTGCTGGTCGCCGTCGTGATGGTATCGTCCGGCGGCGTTCGCCTGCCACACCTCGACCAGCGTCCCGCGCACCGGGCGGGCGTCCTCGTCGAGGACGCGGCCGCTCACGATGATGCGCTGCCCCATCGCTTCGCGGCCGTTGACGCGCGTCAGGTCGGTCGCGTTCGGACCGCACCACAAGTCGTCGAAGGTCGGTCCGGTGATCTCCGAGAGCGTGTGCGCCAGCTCGATCGGCTCGCGCAGCGGGTGGCGCTTGATCGTGCTCGTGTAGTCCGGCCAGTCGTAGGGCGGCTGCGTCCCCGCGCGATGGCGCGCGTACGGGAGCGGGCGGGCGATCATGAGCTGCTCTCTTCGTCGATCTCGCGATAGACCGCGGCGGCGTGGTGAAAGGCGGTGTTGGCGGCGGGGACGCCGGCGTAGACGGCGACGTGCATGAGGACTTCCTTGACTTCATCGCGCGTCACGCCGGTGTTGCGCGAGGCGCGCACGTGAAGGCGCAGCTCGTCGATCCGCCCGAGGGCGGCCGTGATGGCGATCGTCAGCATGCTGCGCGTCTTGCGGTCGAGCCCCGGACGCGTCCAGACCTCGCCCCACGCGTAGCGCGTGATGAACTGCTGGAAGTCGCGGGTGAGCTCGGTCGCCGAGGCCGTCGCGCGCTCGACGTGCTCCTCGCCGAGCACCGCGCGCCGCACCTCCATCCCACGTTCGTATCGTTCGTCGGCCATCGTTCAGCTCCCGAAAAAGTCCAGCAGCAGGCGGGCAACGGCGTCCGGCCGTTCGGCGGGGACGATGTGCGCCGCTCCGTCGACGACGCTGCAGCGCGCGCCGTCGATCGCCCGCGCCAGCGCTTCGCCGGCCGCCGGGGTCGTCGTGGGATCGTCCGATCCCGCGATCACCAGGGTACGGGCGCGGATCCGCGCGTCGTCCTCGCGCAGGTCGGCGTCGCGCACCGCGCGGCAGCCTTCGATGTAGCCGTCGACCGGCGTGCGCTGGAGCATCGTCGAGAAGCCCTGCACGACGTCCGGATGCTCGCGCCGCATTCGCTCGGTGAACCACCCCGACAGCACGCCGCCGGCGATCGCGGCGAGTCCGCCGTTGCGAATCGCCTCGATGCGCGCGTCCCAGCGGGATGGCGGGCCGATGACGTTCGACGTCGCGCACAGGACGAGCGCCTCGGCGCGCTGCGGACGCGTCGCCGCGAAGCGCTGTCCCACCATCCCACCGATCGAGACGCCGGCGAAGCGGACGCGGTCGATCGCGAGCACGTCGAGGAGCGCGGCGGCGTCGTCGGCGCGCCGGGCGATCGTCGCCGCCGCCGGATCGTCGCCGGCGGTGCAGCCGGTGAGCCCGTGACCGCGCATGTCGTAGCGCAGGACACGATGCGACGCCGCGAGCTCCCGCAGCGCGGCGTCCCACATGGCGCAGCTCGTGCCGAGCGAGTTCGCCAGCATCAGCACCGGCGCATCGGCGGGCCCGGTGAGGTCGTAGTGGACGACCAGGTCGGCGGCGCGCGCGAACGGCATCTACGCCTCCTCGCGGAGCCAGTGCTCCGCGGCGTTGCGCACGTGCTCGCGCGCGAGCCGCTCGGCGGCGGCGCCGTCGCGCGCGCGAATCGCGTCGAGGATCGTCGCGTGCTCGCCGGCGGAGCGGGTGAGGCGGCGGCCCTGGTTCTGCAGCCGCATGTAGACGACTTCCGCCGACATCCGCACCAGCGGGACGAACCCGCGCAGCCGCTCGTGGCCGCACGCTTCCACGATCTTCACGTGGAAGTCGCCGTTCGCGACGAGATAGCGGTGCTTGTCGCGCGGCGCCATCGCCTGCATCTCGCGCGCCAGCGCCGACAGCTCGCGATCGGTCTGCGCGCTCATCCCGCGCTCGGCGAGCAGACGCGCGGCGAGGCCGTCGATCATCTCGCGCAGGTCCATGATCTCGCGCGCGTCGCGCGCGTCGAGCGCGACCACCGACGCGGCGCCGCTCGCCGAGACGACGATGAAGCCCTCGCGCTCGAGCGAGACCAGCGCCTCGCGCAAGGGCGTGCGGCTCACCTGCAGCTGCTTTGCGAGGTGCTCCTGGCGCAACACCGTCCCGGGCGCCAGCTTCCCCTCGAGGATGAGCCGCCGCAGCTGATCGACGATGCTCTCCTTCATCCGCGGGCGGCGCGCGAGCGCGATCGGCGTGATCTCCGGGGTCGGGTTCACGACGCGCGCTCCTGCAGCAGCGGGAGCACTTCCGCCTTGAGCTCCGCCCTCGCCACGCGCATCGTCGGCGTCAGGGGGAACGCCTCGCGGAAGAGGATCCGCAGCGGAACCTTGTACGGCGCGAGCCGCTCGCGGCACCACGCGCGGAGCGCTTCCTCGTCGGCGCTCGCGCCGGGCGCGCGAATGACGCAGGCGACGACGTCTTCCTCGGAGAGCGCGGACGGCACGCCGATCACCGCGGCTTCACGGACGTCCGGATGCAGCGCGAGCGCGTCCTCGACCTCGCGCGGGGCGATGTTCTCGCCGCGGCGCCGGATCATCTCCTTGTAGCGGCCGACGAGGATCGCGTCACCGTCGTCGTCGACGAAGCCGGCATCGCCGGTGTGCAGCCAGCCGCCCTCGAGCGTGCGCGCGGTGATCTCGGGGGCATTCCAGTATCCCGGCGTGATCGCGGCGTTGCGGAACTGCAGCTCGCCGGGCGCGCCGCGCGGCGCGGCGGCGCCGTCGGGCCGCACGATCCGCAGCTCGTTCGGCACCAAGCCGTCCGGATGAACGCGCGGCTTCCCGATGCTCGCGCGTTTCGCGCGCGACGTCGGCGACTCGACGCACCCGAAGGTGTTCTCCGACATCCCGAACCCGGTCACGATTCGTACGCCGAAACGCCGTTCGAACGCGCGGTTCTGCTCGGGGTCGAGCGCCGGCGCGGCGTAGATCGTGCGCAGCGGACCCGGCACGAACATCTCGGCGGACTGCTCGGCGAGGATCGCAACCATCGCGCCGATCAGGTTGACCTCGGTGACGTCGTGCGCCGCGGCGTCGCGCCAGAACGTCGAGGCGCGGAACTTCGGCGTGACGGTCAGCGGATAGCCGTTGGCGAGCGCGGTCATCAGCGAGTACGCCTGCGCGTTGATGTGAAAGAACGGCAGCAGGCACCACAGCCGTTCGCGCTCGCGGAGCCCGATCCAGGAGCGCATCGACTGCCCCGCCCCGACGTACGCCAGATGCCGCACCAGCGCGCCTTTCGGCCGGCTCGTCGTCCCCGACGTGTAGACGATCGCCGCGGCCTCGGCGGGATCGGCGTCGGGGACCGGGACCGGGTCACCGTCCTGCGGCAGCGCGACCGGGACGAGCTCGATCGACCGCCGGCCGGCCGCGGCCGCGACGGCGGCAGCGCTCTCTGGACCGGCGAGCGCGATCCGCGGCTCCAGGTCGCCCACGACGTAGTCCAGCTCCGAGGGGGTCAGGGCCGGGTTCACCGCGGCCGGGAGCGCGCCGGCGTGGACGGCCGCCAGCCAGGCCTCGATGGCGGGGACGCCGTTCGCCGCCGAGAGCAGGACGCGGTCGCCGGGACGGACGCCGTGCGCGCGCAGCCACCCGGCGCCGCGGGCGACGTTGGCGGCGAGCTCGCTGAAGCTCCGCCGGATCCCGGACGACGTCAGGAACGGCGCGTCGCCGAACCGGCGCGCGGCGTCGTCGACGAACCGCGGGATGCTTTGGATTCCGGTATCCAAAATGGTCGGGCGGCCTTCGCTCCGCGGCGTGGGTATCCTTGGCCCATGCGACCTTCGCTCGCCGCCGCCTCGCTGGCGGCGACGTTCGTCCTGCTCGCCGCGGCCGTCGCCGCGCAATCGCTTGGCACGTGGTCGACCGCGACGCCGCTCCCGACCGCGCGCAGCGAGGTCGCGGTCGCGACGCTCGGCACGACGATCTACGTCATCGGCGGCTACGCGGCGGCCGGGCCGCACCCGACCGCGCTCGATGCGAGCGGACGCGTCGACGTCGATCAGCCGCTGGTGCAGGCCTACGACACGGCGACCAGGACATGGTCGACGCGCGCGCCGCTCCCGCGCGGACTCAATCACATCGGCGTCGCCGGCTATGGCGAACGCGTGTACGCGTTCGGCGGATTCACGCGACAGAACCGTGACGCCGTCGCCGACGCGAGCGTATACGATCCGGCCGGCGACCGGTGGTCGCCGCTCGCGCCACTCCCCGCGCCGCTCGGCTCGATCTCGGTCGCCGTGCTCGACGGAAAGATCCATCTTGTCGGCGGCCGCGACGCGCACAGCGTCACGACGCATCTCGTGTTCGACCCCGCCACCGGCACCTACGCGGCGGCGGCGCCGATCCCGATCGGCCGCGACCATATGGGACTCGTCGCGTACGGCGGCAAGCTGTACGCGATCGCCGGGCGGATCGACGACTTCAACCACAACACCTCGTACGTCGACGTCTACGATCCGGCGGCGAATCGCTGGACGAGCGGCGCGCCGATGCCCTCGCAGCGCAGCGGGATGGCGGTCGCGCTCTACCACGACCGGATCCTGGCGATCGGCGGCGAGTTCGGCGGCGGGACGTTCACCAACAATGAGGCGTACGATCCGCGGGCGAACGCGTGGTCGGTGCTCGCACCGCTTCCCGAAGGCCGCCACGGCACCGGCGCCGCCATCGCCGGCGACCGGCTCTACGTCCCCGCCGGCGGCCCGGTCAACGGCGGCGCCCGGCAGTCGACGACGCTGTTCGTGTTCGCGCTGCCCTGACGCGCGTCGCCGTGACGCGTGCCGCGCGAATCGCGCTGGCGGTCGTCGTCCTGCTGTTCTTCTTCTATGCCGCGCTCAGCCACCGCGTCTATCGTCATACGCTGCCGTACCGCGTGATCGCTGGAATTTTCGGCGAAGATCAGGAGGACTTCGCCGCGACGGTACTCCGCAAGATCTACAGCATCGGCGCGTTCACCGTCGTCGGCTTCGTCGTCGACCTCGCCCTCCCGTCTTCGCGCAGGCGCGGACTGCGCGCGGCGCTGTGGGTCGGCGCGTTCTCCGCGTGCATCGAGGTCGCGCAGAAGCTGCACCACGCCCGCGAAGGGCTCGGATCGAACCTCTTCGACGTGGGCTGCGGCGCGCTCGGCGGTTGGCTCGGCGCGTTGCTCGCGAGCGTCGTGCGACGCCGCGACGAGGCTGCCCGAACCTCTGCGCGGGACGGCAGCGAGGATCAACTGCCGTTCTAGTGCGTTCCGATACGGCACAACATTGCGGCCACGATGTCGCCGAAACCCCAGAACAACGTCCCGCATATGCTGGCGATGGTAAGGTAGAGTTTCTCCTTGCTTTGCCAGTCGAGCATTGACGCAACAGCGCTCCGCACGCGCACGATCTGCATCGCCACGTGTTTGGGATTGAGGTCGCCTGCATCGACGCTGCGCCGAGTCGCCGGATCCAGAATCGGCGCCTCGAGCGCGGCTTCGGCAGTGCCGCGCCCCATGAACAACATGAAAAACGTCAGCGCGACGGCCAGCGCTCCGCCTCGACCACCATCTGCCGCATTGCGAGTCAAGCACGCGTAGACGACGCCGCCCACAGAGAGCGCGATACTGCCGATCATCGTGAGAGCCAGCCGCTGCGTTCCATCGGAGGGTTGACGCTTCATCGGTTCAGCTTTCTGCATGGTGCGCCCTCGCAAACGGCGTCACTGTCCTCGCGCGCGATGGACGGCGAGTTCCGAAAGACGGTCCGCGAGTTCGTGCGGACTTTTGGAAAAGACGAGAGCGGTCACCACATCGGGATCCTCGCCCAAGAGAAAAATGCCGCGCCACGGGCCCACCGTCAAATGGTGCATTCCATCAAGATAGGCGACCCCTTCCCGAAGTCCCGGAAGGTCGTGGAATGATTTCGTGCGCATGCACTCCGCCAGTGCATCGCAGAATTCGGTGAGGGTCCGCATGTCTTCGAGCGCGGCTTGCGTCCGCGCTTCGGCGCCCTTGACTGTTTCCGAAGCTGCGGCGAGAGCGTCCGTACAACTCACGATCGCAGCCTCGAGTGGTTTTGTGAACGACTCCCGATCTTCGGTAAGATAGGCGCCGAAGGTGCTATCCGGCACTCGTACGGATCTCGGCGACCGCGTTCGTTGTGAGTCGCCCTCTCAGTCCGCCGACATCGTTGGGGTCGCGCTTCGCGTCACCGCCTCAGCCGCAGCCTCGCCCGGACGAAGCTTCGCGGCGATCGCAGCACGCCAGCGGTCAGCGGAAACGGGGACGGACAACTCGAGCTCCCCTCGCTCGAACAGCGCCCTCTTGAGCCGAAGAAAGGCAGCCGTTACGCCATCGATTTCCACGTCGTCGCCGCCATCGATGCGAAGCTCGAACCGATTTGTCCCGAGCTTGCGAATGCGAACCGGTGCTTCAGACGTTCCGGATCGGCGACTCAAGATTACGACGGCTTGACCAGTGTCAAACTCGAGAGCGGCCCCCGCGGCCATGCCCACGTCGCCCAGCCGCTCGCGGAGCGGCTTCTTGAGAGTCGCGCTCATCGAGCCGCCCTTGGTGTTGATCGCGACATCTTCGGTAGCGACGACGTCCCCGATGAATGCTTCGGACTCGGTATTCTGGCGCACATTTCGCTTTCTGACGACTCCCGTCCGGGAACAGTATATCACGAAGTTCCAGAAAGTTCCAGCGACGAAGACCGCCGCGCTAGCTTTGAGGGGCGGAGAAACCATTACGGAGGCTCACTCTTACCACCCCTCCCGCGCGACGTCGGCGACGAGCCGCAGCTTTGCCCACTGCTCGTCTTCGGTGAGCAGATTCCCTTCGGCCATCGAGGCGAAGCCGCACTGCGGGCTCAGTGCGAGCCGCTCGAGCGGGACGATCTTCGCCGCCTCGTCGATGCGCCGCAACAGCGAGTCGCGTTCTTCGAGCGAGCCGCGCTTCGTGCTGACCAGTCCGAGGACGACCGTCTTGTGCTGCGGGACGAAACGTAGCCCCGCGAACGAGCCGGAGCGCTCGTCGTCGTACTCGAGCAGGAAACGATCGACCTCGAGCTCGCTGAACAGCCTCTCAGCGATCGCGTCGTAGCCGCCGCTCGCGTACCACAGCGGGACGCAAAACACCGCCGCCGCGTCGTTCATCGGAGCCGGATCCGACAACGTCATCACGGGGTCGGGCAACAGCGGCTTCATCGGCGCCGGCGGCGCGAATCAGGTGACCGGCATCGGTGGGGCGGTCGTCACCGGTCGGGACGACCAGAACGCCGCGTCCTTTGCGTTCATCGGCCGCGGCGAAGACAACGCGGTCACCGCCGGTCTAGCGCTCGTGACGCGACCGGCGCCGCAGCCGGCGCGCTAACGCTTCGGACGCCCTCCGAAACCGACCCTCACGAGGCGCGGCGAGAGCCGCGCCTCAGCGGGCGGCGTTCACCGGCGTGAGGAGCGGCTTGCCTTCGGCGAACGCGACCAGGTTCTGCGCGGCGACCATCGCCATGCGAGCGCGGGTTTCGTTCGTAGCGCTGCCGATGTGAGGCAGGACGACGACATCGTCGCGGTCGGCCAGCGGATGACCTCCCGGTAAGGGCTCGGGGTCGGTCACGTCGAGCGCGGCGCCGGCGATCGTCTTCTGGTCGAGCGCGCGCACGAGCGCGTCGGTGTCGACCACGGCGCCGCGCGCGGCGTTGACCAAGATCGCGGTCGGCTTCATCTTCGCGAAGGCGGCGTCGTCGAACATGCCGCGCGTCTGCGGGGTGAGTGGAACGAGGGCCACGACGACGTCCGACTCCGCTAGGAGCGTCTCGAAGTCGCGGTGCTCCGCCGGCGCGTCGGCATCGGCCGACGCCGTCGCGCCGGCAACCGCCGCACCGCTGCGGTTGTGGTAGAGCACGCGCATCCCGCTGGCACGAGCACGGCGCGCGACGGCTCGGGCGATCGCGCCGTAGCCGACGAGGCCGAGCGTCGCGCCGGCGAGGTCCGTGCCGTACGGCATGTCGCCGCTCGCCCAGCGGCCGTCACGCACCCACCGGATGCCGAGGCCCAGGCGGCGCAGGCCGATGATGACCAGCGCGTACGTCAGGTCGGCGACCGCTTCGTCGAGCGAGCCGCGCGAGTTCGTGAGCACGATGTCACGCGCGGACAGCGCCTTCAGGTCGACGTTGTCATAACCGACCGAGTACGACGCGACGATGCGCAGCTCCGGCGCCGCCGCGATGAACGCCGCGTCGACCGGCGTCGCCGAGCCGATCAGCACACCGCCCGCGGTGGCCAGCGCGTCGTCCCACTCCTCACGAGGCAGCGCGGAGACGTCCGACACGCGCGCATGTTCCCGGAGATAGGCCACCGCGCTCGGCGCAACGGCGGTCGTGACGACGAAGTGCGGCTGATCCATCGCGGCGCACTACGTCGTTCGCGCCGCGATCTCCGCGTGGTCTCGCGCGAATCGTCGGGTCGGTTCACAGTGCCGCGGCGATCGCCTTGCCGACCTCTTCGGTGCTCGCGGTGCCGCCGATGTCGCGGGTGCGCGGGCCGTCGGTCAGGACGCGCTCGATCGCCCGGACGACGTCGGCCGCGGCGGCGGGATGGCCGAGGTGGTCGAGCATCATCGCGCCGGACCAGATCTGGCCGATCGGGTTGGCGATCCCTTGCCCGGCGATGTCGGGCGCGGAACCGTGCACCGGCTCGAACATCGAGGGAAACGCGCGCTCGGGATTCAGGTTCGCCGACGGCGCGATGCCGATCGTGCCGGTCACCGCCGGGCCGAGGTCGGAGAGGATGTCGCCGAACAGATTCGTCCCGACGACGACGTCGAACCAGTCCGGGTGCAGCACGAAGTGCGCGCTGAGGATGTCGATGTGATAGCGGTCGTGGCGCACGTCGGGATAGCGCGCCGCAGCGGCGTCGACGCGCTCGTCCCAGTACGGCATGGTGATCGCGATCCCGTTCGACTTCGTCGCCGCGGTGAGGTGCTTCTTCGGGCGGCTGCGCGCCAGCTCGAACGCGTAGGTGAGGATGCGATCGCAGCCTTTGCGGGTGAAGATCGACTCCTGCATCGCCAGCTCGTCGTCGGTCCCTTCGTTGAAGCGGCCGCCGACGGACGAGTACTCGCCTTCGTTGTTCTCGCGGACGATCCAGAAGTCGATCTCGCCGACGCTGCGGCCGGCGAGCGGCGAGACGATCCCCGGCATCAGCCGGACCGGACGCAGGTTCACGTACTGCCGGAACTGCCGCCGGATCGGGATCAGCAGCCCCCACAGCGAGACGTGATCCGGGACCGTCGGAAAGCCGACCGCGCCGAGGAAGATCGCGTCGTGCTTCGCGATCTGCGCAAGGCCGTCGTCGGGCATCATCGCGCCGACCTTCAGAAAGCGCTCGCAGCTCCAGTCGAAGCGGTCCCACAGAAACCGGATGCCGTGCTTCGCCGCGACGGCGTCGAGCACGCGAATCCCTTCGGGGACGACCTCGTAGCCGATGCCGTCCCCGGGGATCGTCGCGATGCGGTACGTTTGCACGCCTCAGCGTTGGTTCGCCGGCAAGAATCCGAGCGAGATCCAGGGGACGAACGCCACGATCAGCAGGCCGATCAGCAGCGCCCCCATGTACGGGATCAGCGGTTTGACGATCGTCTCGGGCTCCGACTTCCCGATCGCGGCGGCGCCGAAGAACCCGATCCCGACCGGCGGTGAGAACAGGCCGACGCCCATCGCCAGGACGGCGACGATCGCGTAGTGGATCTCGTTGATCCCGGCCGCCTTCGCGACGGGGAACAGCAGCGGGCCGAACAGCACCATCGCCGGGATCCCTTCGAGCACCGAGCCGAGGATGATGAACAGCACGATCGAGAGCAGCATGATCCCGATCTTGCCGCCCGGCGCGTGTCCGAGAATGTCGGCGAGCTGCTGCGCGAAGCCGGACTGGGTGAGCGCCCAGCCCATCGCCGTAGCGGTCGCGATGATCAGCAGGATCGCGCCGGCCAGGGCGACGGTGTCGACCAGGATCGGGTAGAACCGGCGCCAGTTGAACTCGCGGTAGATCGCGATGCCGACCAGCAGCGTGTAAAAGATACCGACGGTGCTGACCTCGGTCGCCGTGGCGATCCCGGCGACGACGAAATACCGGATCAGCAGCGGGAGCAGCAATCCCGGCAGCGCGATGAAGAACGCCTTCGCGACGGCCCGCAGCGGGGCGCGCTGCGAGAGCGTCGCGCCGTGCCGCTTCGCGTTCCACAGCGCGACGATCACCAGCAGGATCGAGCACACGACCGCCGGCAGCAGGCCGGCGGTGAACAGCCCGGCGATCGAAACGCCGGTAACGGAGCCGATGATGATCAGCACCAGGCTCGGCGGGATCGTCTCGGCCATCGCGCCCGACGTCGCGAGCAGCGCGATCATGTCGGTGCGCTTCTGGCCGCGCTTGATCATGTCGGGGAAGAGGACCGGCGCGACGGCCGCCATGTCGGCGATCTTCGAGCCGGAGATCCCGGAGACGAGGTACATCGCGGCGACGAGCACGATCGAGAGCCCGCCGCGCAGATGCCCGACCAGGCTCGCCAGCGCCTCGACGAGCCGCCGCGCGATCCCGGTCATCTCCATCAGCAGCCCGAGGAAGATGAACAGCGGGACGGCGAGCAGCACGAGGTTCGAGACGCCCTCGTTCATGCGCCCGACGACGGTCGCCACGGGGACGGTCGTCGTCAGCGCGAGATAGCTCAGCGTGCCGACCGCAAACGAAAAGGCGATCGGGATGCCGATCGCCACGCACGCGCCGACGAACACGACGAAAAACAGGACCAGGTTCAGGTTTCCCAGCCCGGCGAACGCGCCGCGCCCGAACCAGGCCGCGGCGCTCACCACCACCGCGATCAGCGTCACGGTCGCGACGACGCGCAGGTTCATCTCGGCCAGCCGCAGCAGCGCGAGCACCAGGATCAGGGCCAGCGCGATGATGATCGCCAGCACCACGTAGGATTGCGGGATCCCGAGCGCCGGCGTGACGTCGATCGTCTCCTGGTTGAAGAAGACGATCGCCCCGGGCATCAGCTCGATCACGAAGATCGCGGTGACCACCGAGGAGATCGCCTCGAGGATCTCGCGCACGCGCGGCGAGGCGCGCCGCAGGATCACCGAGAGCCGGATGTGCTCGCCGCGGCGGTAGGCGACGACCGACCCGAGCATCGCCAGCCACAGGAACAGGATCGTGCCGAGCTCGTCGCTCCACACCAGCGGGTTGCCGAGCACGTACCGGGTGAACACGCCCGCGGCGAGGATGCACACCTCGACGCAGACGAGGATCGCCGCGAGGGGTTCGACGACGGCGCCGATCGCGCGATCGATCGCCCGCGTCCACGGTCGGCGCAGGACGAAGACCTCGGCCTGCGCTGCGAGCTCGATCGTTTCGAGCGGGTCGGCTACTGCCATGCGTTCAGCGTCCTACGCGAGCTTGTTGGCGTACTTCTCGAGCGCCGACCATGCCTTCGGCCCGAACGTCTCCTTCCAGCGCTCGTAGTACTTCGATTCGATCAGCTTCTGGCGGAAGCTGTTCTTGTCGCACTCGTTGAACGCCATCCCGCGCCGCGCCAGCTTGTCGCGCACCGACTTGCTGAGCAGCGCCGTGTCGTTGCGCGCGCTCAGCGTCGCGCCCGCCATCTCGCGCGCGATGATGTCCTGGTACTGTTTGCCCAGGCGGTTCCAGACGTCCGGATTGACCAGCGTCCAGTAGCCGGACCAGATGTGGTCGGACATCGAGACGTACTTCTGAACCTCGTAGAACTTCTGCTGCTCGATCAGCAGCAACGGGTTCTCCTGCGCGTCGACGACGTGCGTCTGGAGCGAGGTGTACAGCTCGCTGAGCGAGATCGGCGTCGGCGCCGCGCCGAGCGACTTGAAGGTGTCGACCCGAATCTGGCCCGGCGAGACGCGAATCTTGAGTCCGGCGAGGTCGGCGACGTTGCGGATCGGCTTGGTCGAGGTCGTGATGTCGCGGAAGCCGTTCTCCCAGATCTTGTCGAGCACGACGATCCCGCGGGCGCGAATCTCGTCGCGGATCACCGCGCCGAGATCGCCGTCCATCGCGCGGAAGACGGCGTCGCGGTTCGGAAACGCGTACGCGACGTTCTCGATCGACGCGAGCGGCACGACCGCGTTGAGAAACGCGCCGGGCATCGCGAGCATCTCGGTGGCGCCGCTGCGCAGCTGCGCGATCATCGCCGGGTCGCTGCCGAGCTGGCTGGTGGGGAACGACTTGATCTGGACGTGTCCGTTCGTCGCCTTCGCGATGCGGCCGAAGGCCTCGACCGAGCGGACGTTGACGGGGTGGTCGGCCGGAAGATCGTGGCCGTACTTCAGCGTGAAGTCGGCCGCTCTGGCCGGCGTGATGATTGCGATCGAGCCCAAGGCGCCTGCGCCGAGGACGAACCCCTGCCGGGTGAGAGACAAGTGGGCGCTCCTTCCGTGGTGGTGGACGGATGTGACCGACCCTGTACGTCCTCGGAGGCCGCGGGTCCCGGTACCGCGCTCGGGCCGCTGCCGGTCAGAGAAACTTCTTCAGCTCCTCGCCGCCGAGCCCGAGCTCGCGCTGCAGCACTTCCGCCGTGTCCGCGCCGACCGCCGAACGGCCGGGCACGAGCGGCGGCGCGCCGGCGCGCGCGAAGCGCGGGAAGGCGCTGCTCACGACGATCTCGCCCAGGTCCGGATCGGACAGGCGCGCCAGCGAGCCGCGCGCCACGACCTGGGGGTTGTGCGCGACCGAGTCGATCGTCTCGAGCGGCCCGACGGCGCCGCCCGCCGCGGTGAACATCGCGATGATCTCGTCTTGCGGCCGCGTCGCGCAGAACCGTTCGATCAGGGCGTCGAGCTCCTCGCCGTTCGCGACCCTGTCGACGTTGGTGCGGAAGCGCGGATCGGCGGCGAGCGCCTCGCCGCCGATCGTGCGCAGCACGCGCTCGGCGACTTCTTGCGTGCTGCCCGATAGCGCGATCCAGCCGCCGTCGGCGCAGCGGTAGGCGCCGCGCGGCGCGGTGTCTTCCATGCGGTTGCCCAACCGGCGGTGCAACGTACCGTTCGCCGCGTATTCGATGATCTGCGACTCGGTGAGCTTCATGATCGCTTCGTAGATCGCAAAGTCGATCACCTCGCCGTCGCCGGTTCGCAGACGACGCACGTACGCGGCGCAGACCGCCGCCGTCGCGGCCTGCCCGGCCATCACGTCGGCGGTCGGAAACGCCGGAAGCAGCGGCGGGCGATCGTCGTAGCCGGAGACCGCGGCGATGCCGGTCATCGCTTCGGCCAGCGTGCCGAAGCCGGCCCGGTCGCGGTACGGCCCGTCCTGTCCGAACGCGGTCATCCGCAGGATCACCAGATGCGGTGCGGCGGCAAGCAGCCGCTCCGGCGCGAGGTTCCAGCGTTCCAGCGTCCCGGGCCGGAAGTTCTCGATGAAGACGTCGAACGAGGGGAGCCAGCGCAGCAGCAGCTCCTGCACCGCGGGATGGTGGAGGTCGAGCGCGACGCTCTTCTTGTTGCGCCCCAGCGATTTCCAGTAGAGCCCGATCCCGTTCTTCTGCGCCCCGTACCGCCGCGCGTGATCGCCCGAGCCGGGCCGCTCCAGCTTCACGACGCTCGCCCCGAAGTCGGCCAGCATCGCGGCCGTCGTCGGCGCGGCGATCATCGTCGAGCAGTCGAGAACGCGTACGCCCGCGAGCGGGCCGCCCTCCGCCATGAGCGTTTCAAGTCTTGGCCGCCGCCCGAAATCCTCTCGGATTTGCTTCCTTCGCGAACGTGATGTATTGTAGTAGCAACGGAGCCGAGGCGGGGGGGTGTACTCGACCGATTCGCTCGTATGCGGATGGAGTGACCCATGCTGCTCAAGATGGTTCGCGTCACGTCGCCGCGCGTCAGCGCCGGCGCACCGGGGACGTATGAAGTCGAGATCGTGTCGCCCGGGGAGGAGACGCTGCGCGTCGTCGCTCCGTCAGGGACCGAGGCGGTCAAGTCGGCCGGCGACGTGGTCGCGTACAGCGCGCGCCACGCCTGCGATCTCTCGACCGCGCTGCGCTCCGTCTCGCAAGCGGGCTGAACCTTCCCGGCGTCGCACGCGCGGCGCACACAACGTCTCCCCCACGCACGCACCGAGTGGTCCGTCTAGACGGCCGTGACTTCCGTTTTCCTCCCGCGCCCGATTCGGACGGACGGCGGCCTTCGTATCGGAGCAGACCCGGAGGACACGTATCGCCCCCCGGGGTAGCACCGGGGTCCACCGATTTCGATATACCGCGTAGGGAGAGACCATGTTCCCCGCACCTTTCGCGTGAACCTCGAGTACGCGGGGGCGGAGACGATCCCGCGGAGCAGGGACGTGGTGTGGTCGTTCGTCACCAGCCCGGCCGCGATGGCGTCCTGCATGCCCGAGATCCAGTCGTCGACGGTGCTCGACGAGCGGACCTTCGATGCGGTCGTCGGCGTGGCGGTCGGGCCGGTGCGCGGAAAGTTCACGTTCCACGTCGTGCTGGAGCCGAGCCCCGATCGTTTGCGCCTCGGGGTGCGGATCTCGGGCGGCGGCTTGGGAAGCGTCCTCGATCTGGCCGCGGACGCCGGCCTGAGCGAAACGGGCGGCGTCACGACGTTGGCGTGGAAAGCGACCGCGACGATGCGCGGCCCCGTCGCCTCGATCGGCGGCCGCGTCGTCGAGGCTCAGGCGAAGCGCGTCATCGAGAAGACGTTCGCCAACGTGAAGGCGCGGCTGACCGCGTCGCCGCCGGCGGCGGGCTGACGCGGCGCGCGATCGTCGTCTCCTAGCGTGCCGCCGTTCGAACGAACGGCGATTCGGTACGTCAGCCGTGGGCGATGGCGGCGATGCCCGCGACCATCAGCACCGCGGCGGCGGTGCGGCGGCGGCCGTGGCCTTCGGCGAAGAGCCGGGCGCCGAGGATCGTGCCGAAGACGATGCTGATCTCGCGGGCCGGCGCGACGAGGCTGACCGGCGCAGAGACCAGCGCGAAGAGGATCAGCACGTACGCCAGCGGGGAGAGGATCGCGACCCCGATCGCTTCGCGCGCGCAGCCGCGCCAGGTCGCCGCGATCGCGCCGCGGTCGCGCGCGAAGGCGACCGGCGCCATGAAGGTCGCCTGCAGCGCGGTGCGCGCGAAGTCGTAAACGATCGGCGAGAGCGCGAGCGCGCTGACCGCGTGCTTGTCCCACAGCGTGAAGGCTGCGATCGACGCGCCCGCGCCGATGCCGTACGAGGCCGAAACGCGGGTGTCGTGCTCGCGATGCGCGGTGCCGGCCGACAGAAAGATTCCGGCGACGATCCCGGCGATCCCGACCGCGGCGAGCGGCGAGGGACGTTCGCCGAGCAGCACGACCGCCGCGATCGAAGCGAGCAGCGGCCCCGTGCCGCGCGCGAGCGGATAGATCACCGACAGATCGCCGGCGCGGTAACCGCGCTGCAGGAGCGTGAAGTAGACGAGATGGATCAGCGCCGTGCCGGCGGCGAATGCGATGCCGACCGCGCCGAACGCGCGCGGCGGCGGAGCGAGCACGAACAGCACGACGATCACCGGAACGTATGCCGCCGCCGAGAGCGCCGAGCACAGCCACACGAACGCGACGGTGCTCGCCGGGCGAGCGCGCTTCGCCAGCACGTTCCAGGTCGCATGGACGATCGCCGCGGCGAGGACGAGTGCGAGCGCGGTTGCCGTCATCCCGGCGGCAGGCGTTCAGCGGCTCAGAACGACCAGTCCTGCGCGTTCCAGGTCGAGACGACCGGATTCGGAGCGAAGCCGCGTAGCCGCGCGTCGTACGCATCGAGGTTCTTCGGCCAGAACACGAACACGATCGGTTCATCGCGCGCCAGCAGCTCTTGGCTGCGAGCGTAGGCGCGGCGGCGCGCCGCGAGATCGAAGGTCGAGAGCCCGGCGGTTTGCGCCTGGTCCATCGCCGCGCTGCAATAGCGCGAGTAGTTCTGCCCGTTCGGCGGGATCGCGCCGCAGGTGAAGCGCCCCGACGCATCGGGGTCGATCCCGAGCGTCATCGTATACCAGGCGAGGTCGAAATGCCCCGACTGATAGATGCCGCCGGCGGCGTACGCGCCGAACATCATCTGCGTCGTGTACCCCTTGAGCTGCACGTCGATCCCCGCCGCGCGCAGATAGGCCTGGATCTGCACCGCGATCAGCCGTGCCGCGACGTTGTTCTGCGCGTATGCGAACGTAAGGCTGAGCGTCCGCCCGCTCTTTTCGACGAGACCGCGCGCTGCGGGCGCCCAGCCTGCCTCGCGCAGCAGCCGCCGCGCCGCGGCCGGATCGAAGGCCGGCGGCCGCGCGCCCGGATCGTACGCCCACATGAACGAGGGCAGGTCTTCGGTCGCCACCTCGCCGGCGCCGTACGCGAAGTTGCGGACGATCGTCGCCTTGTCGATCGCCGCCGCGATGGCGCGGCGGACGCGGACGTCGCGCAGCTCGGCCCTGCTCGTGTTGATCAGCACGTTCGAGGCGCCGTGCGTCGGCGTCAGCGCGGCCTCGACACCTGGGATCCCCTTGATCTGCCCGTACGCGTTGACCGACATCTCGGCGAAGACGTCCAGCTCGCGGGTGCGCATCTCGTTCACCAGCGTGTTCTCGTCGGGGACGAACCGGACGCTGATCCGCCGCAGCTTCGGCTTGCCGAGGTAGTAGTCGTCGTTCGCGACCAGCTCGACCGATTGGCCGCGTTCCCAGCGCACGATCTTGTACGGCCCGGTTCCGACGGGGCGCTCGTTGAACGCGACGCGGTTCAGATCGTGGTACCGCGCGAGCAGATGCGCGGGCAGGATGGGGCTGGGCTCGTTGTCGCTGAAGAGCGTCGCGAGCGCCGGCGCGTACGGGCGCTTCAGATGAAAGACCACGGTGTACGGATCGGGCGTGTCGACGGAGGCGATCTGGTCGTACCCGTGCCGGTTCGGAACGTTGTTCGCCGGGTTCATGATCGCCGCGTACGAGAACGCGACGTCCTTGCTGGTGAACGGGACGCCGTCGTGCCAGCGCACGTTGCGCCGCAGGCGATAGGTGAGCGTGCGGCCGTCCTTGCTGATCCCGCCGTTCGCCGGCGAGGGAACCTCGCGCGCGAGCCGCGGAACGAGCCGGTTGCCCGAGGCGTCGGCGGTGATCAGCACGTCGAAGAGCAGACGGTCGACGACGTTCGCGTAGTCGTCGAGCGCGAACAGCGGCGAGAGCGAGCTCGGCTCGCTGGTCATCCCAAGGCGCAGCGTCTGCGCGGGCGCGGCTCGCTGCCCGCGCGCGCAGCCCGCGAGCGCGCCGCTCCCGGCAAGCGTCGCCAGCGCGGCGATCAGCGCCGCCGCGCGGCGACCCGGCGACACGCGCGGTCCCGGATGTGCCGGGAGCCCTCGCCGTGCGGGCACCGCGGTCAACGATAGGGATCGGGGCGGTAGTACGGGGCGCGGCCGCCGTCGACGCCGATCCGGCGCCACGGCTCGCTCGTCCGATGGCGCCCGAGATCGAAGCGCTCGCCGTCGCGCGCGACGTGCGCGACGGCGACCCACGCGCGCAGCGGCGCACCGCGCCGGAGCATCGGCGGCGCGCTCATCCGCACGAGATAGGCGCCGCGATCCTCTCGCTGCGTGCGCAGCGTCGCGGTTCCGTCCGCCTCGACGAGCACCACGCTCCCTTGGTCGACGCCGAGCCCGTAGAACGGCATGCGGCCGAGCCGCTCGCGCTCGATCCGCGCGAGAAACGCCACGAGCCGGCCGAAGCGGTCGCGCTTGACGAAGTGCGTGTCGGTGATCGTGCCGCGCAGCGGCGGCCAGTCGAACAGGTCCGTCGTGAAGCTGATCGCCGGGGTGAGCGGATCGCGCACGGCGAGCGGCGTGGCGAGATCCTCGTCGTTCGGCAAGAGGCGGTCGGCCGCCGCGGAGTCGTACACGACCGCGCCTTGGATCGCCAGGCCCGCGCTCCCTCCGCCGACGATCCCGCCGCGGGCGTAGAGGCGACGGACGGCCGCGATCAGCGCGCTTCCTTTCCATGCCGCGTAGTGCGACTGATCGCCGCCCGCGAAGAGCACCGCGTCGGCGCGGTCGACATATCGCGCGATCCCGTCGACCGCCGCGCGCGGCGCGCAGGGCGGGATCAGGATCTCCTGCACCGACGCGAACCGCGCGCGCGCATAAAAGTCGTCGCTGTAGTCGCGCTCGCCGGAGGCCTTGAGCACGACGACGTTCCCCGCTCGTGCCGTCTGCGGACCGCGCATGTGCGCGCGCATCCACGGCAGCACCGCGGGCGCCATATTGCTGAGGCCCGCGCCGGAGAGGACCAGCAGCGGGCCGCGAACGCCCGCCGCCGGGCCGACCGTGCCGGCCGGGGCGAACACGGTCGGGGCACACCGCTCGCCGGCGGCCGTGCCCACGGCGAGCGGCGTGGTCGCCGGCGCGACGGAAAGGAAACACGCCGCGGCGGCCGGCGCCGCGAGCGCGCGCCGGACGCGATCCGCCGTCACAGCTTGACTTGGAGCTGAACGAACACGTTGAGCGGGCTCGCGTAGCCGAACGAGGTGACGTCGGCGTACGACGGCGCGAACGAGTGGGCGAAATAGGGGTTGAGCGGAACGCCGTTGGCCGCGACGTCGTTCGGACCCGCGCCGTTGAAGAAGTTGTCGACGTAGAACGGGTTCGTCTGGTAGCCGCAGACGACGCTGCTCGGCGCGTAGGCGCGGCTCCACGGCGTGCTCGAGCCGCCGAAGCAGCGGTTCAGCAGGTTGATCGCGATCAGTTTCAGCCGCACGCGCGGGCTCAGGTCGTACGTCGCCTGCATCCCGACGTTGAGCTGCCACGGCTGGCGGAACTGGCCGAAGCCGTCGAACCGCCCCGTCTCGGGATTCGGGACGTACAAGGTCCCCGAGGGCGTCGCCGCGGAGCCGCACGAGGTGTAGTCGGCCTGCAGCGGGTTCGGCGCGGTCGGGAAGCCGGGCGTCCCCGCCGCCGGGTTCGGCGCGCTGTTCACGGTGCACGTGCGCGGGTCGAGCCCTTGCACGTCGTAGGGCGCGCCGTAGCTCGCGCCTTCGTTCAGCGAGATCGCCGGCGTGATCGCGAACCGGTCGTGCCGGTAGCTCATGATCAGGGCGAACACGTTCGGCGAGAGGTACGGCTGATCGAGGCCCGTGTCGTACCAGCCGTTCTTGTCGAACAGCGGCTGCGGCGCGGCGTTGTAGTACGGGTTCAGGATCGCCGTGCCGACGCTGCACGCGCTGGGCGTCCCGTCGCCCGAGTTGGCGTAGCACGGCGACCCGCCGCCGGCCTTCGTCAGCGCATTATACTGCTGGATGTACTGGTTGAAGACGTCGACCGGGTTGTTGTTCGTCCCGGCGAAGTTCGCCCACTTCTCCTTCGAGTCGAGATACGTGTACGAGAACTGCGCCGCGAACCCGTTGCGGTTGAAGTCGCCCTTGACGAGCTGGAGCTCGAGGCCCTCGCTGCGCTCGATCCCGGTATTGAGCGCCGGGCTCTGCCCGTAGACCGACACCGTGTAGAGCTGATTGGTCGCATAGCGGTAGTAGGGCGTGAGCTTGATCGAGGCGTTGCTGCCCGCGAAGTGGTGCTCGTACGAGAGGTCGTAGTTGTTCGAGTACTGGGGCTGCGCGTCGTGACGCGGCGTGTCGAAGCCGTACGGCAGAAAGCCGATGAGCTCGTTCGCCAGATTCTCCTCCAAGCTGTTGTACTGCACCTCGTAGCCCTGCGGGGGCTGCGCGTAGCGCCCGGCGGAGAGCCGCAGCACGGTGTCGCGATCGACCGTGTAGGTCATCCCGACGCGCGGCATCGCGTACTGCTGGACGATCACCGGGCTGTAGACGTTGGAGAGCAGCACGTGCCCGTTCTTGCCGTCGGGGTGGACGGTCTGCACCGGCGTACCGCTCGACGTGTCGACCGGACAGCTGAACGTGACGAGCGGCTGGGCCAGCGATTCGAGCTGCGGCGGCTCTTTTTGAAACACCGGCTGCAAGGTGACGGGGTTGTAGCAATACTCTTGCTGCGCCGCCGCGAACCAGAAGTTCTTCCCGGCCGTGTCGGTGTTCGAGAGATCGTACTGATCGCGCTCGAATCTCACCCCGAGGTTGATGTCGAGCTTGTCGGTCGGCTTCCACTCGTCGGCGAGTCCGGCCGAGAGGACGTGCGGCTGGACGAGGTTCAGCGCGCCCTGGTTCCCCGTGTATGTCAGGCGCCAGGCGGCATTCGCCGCGCACGCCGCCGTCGGGATGTTGCTCTGCCCGGAGGGTCCGCCCCCCGCGATGTTCCCGGCGCAGGTGACCGGCTGCGCCGGCCCGAGCGGCTTGTCGTTGGTGTCGAGCGGCTGGAACGTCGGGGTCGAGAACGTCCCCTGCGTGATCGGGTCGTTGCACGGCGCCACCTCGCCCCCGTTGTAGGAGGTGCCGTCCATCCCGGTGCCGGGCGCCGCCGCGAAGCACTGCGTCCCGTTCGTCAGGTTGCTGACCTGCTGACCCCCGGTGTTCGCGTAGTTGTAGTTGTTCAGCCGCAGCTCGTTCTCGGTGCGATACTGCAGCCAGCCCGTGAGCTGATGGTGGTCGTTCAGCTGATCGCCGAACTGCAGCTCGGTCCCGGTCGCGTGCGTATCGACCTCGTAGTCGTAGTTCGAGACGCCGAAACCGCTGCCCAGCGCGCGGCGCGCGGCGCCGCTGCGGTTCGTGTTGGCGTACTCCGAGTAGCCGAAGAGCCGGACGTAGGCGTTCGTGCCGATGTTCTTCTGGTACTGGAGCTTCAGCATGCTCTCGGTGTCCCAGCGCGCATCGCGGTAGTCGCCGGGAAGCAGCGAGGGGTCGCCGGTGCAGGAGCCCGCGGTCGCCACGCCCGTGTTGTACTCCGTGTCGTAGCACCGCGTGTCGGGCGAACCCGGGAACGGATAGTCGGTCGGCGCAACGTTCGCCAGGGAGAGGAACGGCGTCCCCGGGGGAAACGTCAGGCGATCCGGCCAGGTCACCGGCGCGAGGAAGCCGCGGATGTCGGGGCTCAGGTCGCCTAAACCGCTGTAATACTGGCGAAACTGCGCCGAGTTGGTGTAGAGCGCTTGGACGTCGTCATGGCCGCCGTCGAACCGGTGCGGAACGGCGAAGTGGAGGTTCGCGACCTCTTGCCGGTCGTCGATCTGGCTGATGTTTCCGTAGGCCGGGTTCATCCCGGCGAAGCAGCCCGGGTCGTTCGCGTACGCGGGGGCGGGGAGCGCACCGCGCACCCCCGTCGACGCATCGAACGGCGAGATCAGATACGACGCGTCGGTCGGATCGTAGCCGATGCACGTCGGGTAGACCGCGGGATAGAACGGCAGATATGTCGTCTGATTCGAGGGGCCGATCGGATTCGGATAGAGTGCCGTCTGGTCGGCACCGTTGTACTGATCGAAGTAGCGGAAGCCTTGGTCGGAGCCGAGCGCTCCGAGATACCAGCTGAAGCTGCGGTTCGGCGTCGCGCCGCCGGCTTCGAACTTGAGATCGTGATCGAACGTCGGCGCGCCGAGCTGACCGGTCGCCTCGGTGAATCCCGGCGACGTTCCGGTGCGCACGACCTGGTTGATGAACCCGGAAAGGCCCGTCGCCGAGGCGCCCGCGCCGCCGCCGCCGGTGTAGACCTGCAGCTCCTGCTGGCCCAGCGTCGTCGCCGCGTGCGCCGGATAGTTGTCGAACGAGCGGTTCATCGGTACGCCGTCGTACTCGTAGCCGATCTGGTCGTAGTATCCGCCGCGGATGAAGACGCTCTGGTTCACGCCCTGCTGTCCGGGCGGGACGAAGACGCCCGGGAGCGAGGCGATCGCCGAGTACGCGCTGTTGAGCGCGCCGCCGCCGCCGAGCGGCGCGGCCGCGGCGCTGACCGCGGGCCCGACCGAGTAGACGTCGGTCGTCGTTCCCGGCTTCACGAGATCTTGCGGTGAGCGCGAGACGACGCGTCCGATCTGCTGCAGCGACGGCGCGACGGCGAGCCGCTCCGCGAGCTCCTGGTCGGCCTGAACCGTGATCCCGGCCGAGACGAGCCGCTCGTAGCCGCCCTTCGTCACCGTGAGCGTATACGTGTCCGGCGCCAGCGAGATGAACGTGAAGGACCCTTTTGCGTCGGTCGTCGTGGTCGCGCTTTGCGAGGGGCTCGCGACGGAGACCGTCGCGCCCGCCAGCGGCTTCTGCGACTTCGCGTCGGCCACGCTCCCGACGATCGATCCGGTCGTCCCGGCGACAGCGGGCCGCAGACCGCCCAGCCCCGAGAGGGCGACGGCGAACACCACCACCAAGCAACGACGAAGCGCAGCGGTCATGTCGGACCTCCTTTCCGACGATTCTACCTGGGGGTTCGCTGGGACGGTATCCCGGATTCCCGCTAGAGGCCGTCTCCCGTGCGCCGTCGCGTTCGCCCCGCGGAGAGATCCGCCGGGGATCGCTCGGGCCGGGCCGCCGGCGTTCTCGTCAGTCCTGGAGCTCCGGCCGCCCGACGAGGGCGGCGAGCTGGGCGCGCGACCGCACATTCACCCGCGCGAAGACGTTCGAGACGTGGTGCTCGACGGTGTGCTCGCTGATGTGCAGCCGGCCGGCGATCTCGCGATTCGTCACGCCGAGCGCGACGAGCTCGGCGATCTGACGCTGTCGCTGCGAGAGCGCCCGCAGGGGGCCGGCGCCGCGGGGATCGGCCGGCGGGATCCGGCTCGCCGCCGCGCCGATCGCCGCGCGCAGCAGCTCGGCCTCGTCGAGATCGCCGGCCGCCTCGAGCGCGACGATCCGGTACGGCGTCCAGCCCAGCGTTTCGAAGTGGCGCGCGGCGAGCCGGCCGCGGCGCGCGCGTTCCGGCGTCCCCGCCTCCGCGGCGAACGCGTCGAGCAGCACGCGATGCGCGCGCCGGACGCGTACGCGGCCGTGCGCGCGCGCGATCAGTCCGCGCGCTTGCGCGAGATCCGCCGCGTCGCCGAAGCGCGCCGCGGCGACGGCCAGCGGCCAGCAGCGATGGATGTAGGGCAGCGTGTCGAGCGCGCGGCGCACGATCGCGCGCGCCGCCGCCACGTCGCCGTCGGCGGCGCGCAGCTCCGCGCAGGCGGCCGCGACCGATCCGATCCGCTGGATCTCGCCCGAGCCCCAGGCGATCTCCAGCGCACGCTCGTCGGCGCACGCGCCGGCCAGCGCGCGGTCGCCGAGCAGGAGGGCGAGCGGGATCCCGACGCTCGCCGCCTTCGTCCGGAAGGTCGGCGTGTCGACGCCCGTCTCCAGCGCGGTCTCGAGCAGGGCGCGCGCCTGCGCGAGCGCGCCGGCGAGGGTGAGCGTGCGCGCGAAGTTCAGCGCGCAGTACGCGACGCGCCACGGGATCGCGCTGCGCTGCGCGGCGTCGAGCGCGCGACGATGGTGGCGGAGCGCGAGCTCGACCTCACCCAGATCGCAGGCGACGAGCGCGACGTTGTTCTCGGTCATCGCGACCAGCTCGCCGTCGCCGGTGCGCTTCGCCAGCCGTGCGGCGACCGCGGAGTCGTGCAGCGCGTCGAGGGTCGCGCCGAACGCCGCGTGCACTTCGGCGCGGATCTCGTGGAAGTTCGCGCGCAGGTGCGGCGTGAACGCGGCTTCGCTTCGCTCGGCGGCGCTCAGCTCGGCGGCCGCGCGCCCGCGATCTCCGAGCGTGATCTCGAAACGGGCGAGCGCGAGCCCGGCCTGCGCGGCGAGCCCCGGATCATCGAGCAGCGCGAGCGCTTTCGCGGCCTCGCCGGCCGTCGCGACGCTCTCGGTCGTGTGGCCGTCGACCCACTGCTGATCGGCGATCAGCAGCAGCGCGCGCGCCGCACCGAGCGCGTCGCGCAGCGCGGTACGCTCGTCGCGGCAGCGCGTGAAGCGCGGCAGCGGCTCGTCGCGGCAGCCGTCGAGATAGAGCACCGTGCCGAGCCGTTCGTACACTGCGGCGCGCGCCGCACCGGGCGGATAGTTCCAGCGCAGCGCCTCGCTGTAGTACCGAATCGCGTCGCGGTACGCGCCGCTGCGCTGCGCATCGCCGGCGGCGGTCTCGAACCAGTGACGCGCGCGATCGGGGACGCGTGCCGCCGCCCAGTGCTGCGCGAGCTCCGCCGCGCTCGCCGATCCGCTGGCCTCGAGCGCGGTCGCGAAGCGGACGTGCAGCGGCGCCGCCAGCGTGAAGATCAGGTCGCCGGCGAGGACGCGGCGCACCAGCTCGTGACGGAAGACGAAGCGGTCCGGGCCGTCGCATTCGAGCAGTCCGCCGGCGACCGCGCGCTGCAGGATCGCGGCGACCCGCGCGAGCGGGCGCTGCACGACCGCCGCGAAGAACGCCGCGTCGAAACTCCGCCCGGCGATCGCGGCGTGCACGAGCACGTCCCGCTCTTCGTCGCCGAACGCGGCAAGCCGTCCGGCAACGATCGCGCGCGCGGTCAGCGGGACGTCGCGATCCAGGTGGAGCGCGCCTTGCCGCAGCGCGACGCCGAGAAGCTCTTCGGCGAAGAGCGGATTGCCCTCGGCGAGGTCCTCGATCTCGACCAGCCCTTCCGGCGGGACGCGCAGCTCTCGCGCCGCAGCGCAGCGCTGCAGGAGGTCCCGCATCTCGTTCCGCGCGAGTCCGCCGAGCCGCAGCGTCGCGCCGCCGGCGCGCGTCGCGGCGCTGCGCAAGCCGGCCAGCTTTCGCTCGGCGACCGCGTCGTCGAGCCGGTACGAGAGGAGCAGCAGCACGTGGGCCGAGCGCAGCTCGCGCAGCAGGAACGCCAGCAGCGCGAGGGTCGCCGGATCGGCGTCGTGCACGTCGTCGACGACGCACACCAGCGGCCGGCGCGCCGCCTCGCGCGCGAGCGCCGCGACGACCGCCTCGCAGAACGCCGCCTCGTCGCGGATCGTTCCGCCGGCGCGGTCGAGCATCGCGACGCGCGTCCGCCCGCGCGGCTCGAGCCGCCGCAGCAGGGCGAGGAACGGATGGTACGGGCGGGCGGCCCCGCCCTCGCAGCGGCCGGCGACCACCGTCGCGCGCTGCGCGAGCCGCTCGGCGAGCTCGGCGATCAGCCGCGTCTTGCCGATCCCCGCATCGCCTTCGATCATCGCGACGCGCGCATCAGCCTCGCGCGCGAGCCGGAACTCGTTCTCGAGGAACGCAAGCGGCTCGCGGCGTCCGACGAACGCCTCGTTGACGATCGGCCGCGCGATCATGGGTCACCCGCCGTTCGCGCAGGCACCCGCGGCCCCTGCTCGAAGCCGCCCGCATGCGTCGAAGAACGCTCCTCGCCGGACTCGCAGCGGCCGCCGGCGCGCCGAACGTCGCGCGCGCCGCGAAGACCGACGGCCACGCCGATCTGATCGTCACGGCGGCGACGATCCACACGGTCGACCAGCGCGCGCCGCGCGCGACGGCGTTCGCGATCCGCGACGGCCGGTTCTCGTACGTCGGTTCGCGCGAAGGCGTACGCGCGCTTCGGGGTCCGCGCACGCGCACCGTCGACCTCGGCGAGGCCGTCGTGCTGCCGGGGCTGATCGACGCGCACCTGCACTTCTTGCAGGTCGGGATGGCGCTCGGCGAGGTCGAACTGGAGCACGCGCCGAGCTACGACGAGGTGATCCGCCGCACGGTCGCGTTCGCGCGCACCGTTCCGGACGCGTGGATCGTCGGCTTCGGCTGGGATCAGAACCTCTGGCCCGGCAAGGCGTTCCCGACGCACGCAGCGCTGAGCGCGGCGCTCCCCGACCGCGCGGTCGTGCTGGGCCGCGTCGACGGGCACGCCGTGCTCGCCAACGCGAAAGCGATGCAGCTCGCCGGGATCGGCCCCGACACCGCCGCGCCGGCGGGCGGGCGGATTCTCCGCGACGAGCACGGCGCGCTCACCGGCGTGTTCGTCGACAACGCGACGACCCTCGTCGAGCGCGCGATCCCGCCGCCGACGCGCGAGCAGCGGATCCGCGCGAGCGCGGCCGCGCTGCGCGAATGCCATCGCTGGGGGCTTACCGCGATCGCCGAGCCGGGCGTCGACGACGAGGGTCTGGCCGCGTATGCGGAACTGCTCGCCGCCGGGACGTTCACGCTGCGCAACCACGCGATGCTGGCGGGGAGCGACGACGCGCTGCTCGGCCGCCGGCTGCCCCAGGGCCCGCGCACATTCGACCACGACGGACGGCTCGCCGTCCGCGCGGTGAAGCTGTTCGCCGACGGCGCGCTCGGCTCGCGCGGCGCCGCGCTGCTCGCGCCGTACAGCGACGATCCCGCCAACACCGGCCTCGTGCGCACGCCGCAGTCGCGCGTCGAAGAGGTCGCCGCCCGCGCGCTGCGCGCCGGGTTCCAGGTCTGCACGCACGCGATCGGCGATCGGGCGAACCGCTTCGTCCTGGACGCGTACGAGACCGCGCTGCGCGGGATTCCGGCCGCCGATCATCGCTTCCGCATCGAGCACGCGCAGGTGCTCGCGCCCGAGGACATCCCACGCTTCGCGCGGCTGGGGATCATCCCGTCGATGCAGACGACGCATCAGATCAGCGACATGGGCTGGGCGGAGTCCCGGCTCGGTCCGGCGCGCGTGCGCGGCGCATACGCCTGGCGCGCGCTGCTCGACACCGGCGTGACGATCCCCAACGGCACCGACGCGCCGGTCGAAGCGGTGGACACGCGGCGAACGTTCCACGCGGCGATCGCGCGTCAGAACGAAGCGAATGAGCCGCCCGGCGGATGGTATCCCGCACAGCGCATGACCCGCGAGGAAGCGCTGCGCTCGATGACGATCTGGGCCGCGCACGCGAACTTCGCGGAATCCTCGCTCGGGTCGATCGAGCGCGGCAAGCACGCCGACTTCACCGTGCTCGACCGCGACTGGATGACGGCGGAGCCCGACGCGATCATGGCGACGCGCATTCTGGCGACGTACTCCGCCGGCCGCTCCGTCTACGAGGCGCCGCTCACCCCGCAGCGCAGCGCCTTCCGCGCCCGCCGCCCGCGCCACGGAAGCTGCTGCGCGTAACGACGGCTAGCGGGTCGGGGCGTCGAAGAGGGACGGTTCGGCGGCCTGGGTACGGAGCCGGTCGCTGGCGGCGGACGGCTTCGAGCGCGGTGGGTCGCCGGCGATCGCGACGTACACCACCGGGACCAGCAGCAGGGTGAGGAGCAGCGAGCTCGCGAGGCCGCCGATGACGACGGTGCCGAGCGAGCGCGCCGCTTGCGCGCCGGGATCGAGGACGAGCGCCAGCGGGATCATCCCGGCGATCATCGCGATCGTCGTCATCATGATCGGCCGGAAACGCTGGCGCGCCGCTTCGCGCATCGCGACGATCCGGCTCAGCCCTTCGCGGCGGCGCTGGTTCGCGAAGTCGACGAGCAGGATGCCGTTCTTCGTGACGAGCCCGATCAACAGCACCGAGCCGATCAGCGAGAAGAGATTCAGCGTCTGGTGCGTCAGCGCCAGCGACCCGATCGCCCCGACGACCGCGACCGGAACCGCGAACATGATGATGAACGGCGTGCGATAGCTGTTGTACAGGGCCACCATCAGCAGGTAGACCAGCAGGATCGAGAGCAGCAGCGCGATCCCCATCCCGGAGACGGTCTGGCTCACCTGCTCCTCGTTGCCGCCCGCCGCCGCACCGACGGTCACCGTCGCGGGCACATGCAGCCCGGCGAGACGGTGCGCGAAATCTCGCTGCACGTTGGAGAGCACCGCGCCGGGCGCGAGGTTCGCGCCGACGTAGACCACGTTCTGCCGGTTGATGCGCATGATCATCGGCGGCGCCGGCGCCTGCACGAGCCGGGCGATGTCGCCGACGTGGACGATCGAGCCATCCGAGGCGCGCACCGGGATCGACTCGATCGCGCCGAGCGAGGTCTGCGCCGAGACGGGATACGTCACCAGCACGTCCTTGAGCCCGTCGGGACCGGTGAACTGCGTCGCGAGATCGCCACCGAACGCCGCTTCGATCGCCGTCGAGGCCGTCCCGACGCTCGCGTCGAGCGCGCGCGCGCGATCGCGGTCGAACTGCACCTCGACTTGCGGCGCGTTCCCCGGATCGGACGTCGTTACGTCGATCGCGCCGGGTGTCCGGCGCAGCGCGGCGTACACCTTCGCCGCCCACTGTTCGGGATGTCCGTCCAGGCTGGAGACGACCTCGTCGATCGGCTGCGCGTTCCCGCCCGTCGTGCTGGTCGCCGGCACGGCGCTGACGCTCGCGCCCGGCACGAGCTCGAGCGCGCGCTGCTGGAGCTGCGACGCCCAGTACGCGGTAGAGTGCGCGCGGCCTTCCTTGAGGAACACGTTGATCTGCGCGACCGCGCCGTTGTCGATGTAGCCCGAGAGCTGACCCATGTACGCGCCGGCCATCGACGCCTCGGTCTGCAGATCCGGTATCTGGTCGACGGTCTGCTCGACCGCGAGCATCCCCTTGCGCGTCGTCTGCAGCGGCGTTCCGGCCGGATAGCTGATCGTCAGGTACAGTTCGCCGCGGTCGACGGGGGGGATGTACTCGAAACCGACGACGCCGAGCGGGATCAGCGCGAGCGCGAGCACGAGCGAGGCGGCCGAGGCGAGCGCGACGGTGCGCCCGTTCCGCAAGCCCCAGACGAGCGCGCGGTCGACGTACCATGCACGCAGGCGCTCGAAGTGCGCGGTGAACGCCTCGATGACCGGCCACGGCCGCCAGCGCGAGAGCAGCGCCCAGCGTCCCGCCAGCGTCGGCGTGACGGTGAACGAGACGAACAGCGAGGTGAGCGTCGCCACCGTCACCACGAGGCCGAACTCGCGCAAGAACAACCCGATCGCGCCGGGGAGGAACGAGATCGGGAGGAAGACGACGACGTCGACGAGCGTGATGACGATCGCCGCGACGCCGATCTCGTTGCGCCCGGTGACCGCCGCCTCGGTCGGCGCCTCGCCGCGCTCGAAGTGCCGCTCGACGTTCTCCAGCACGACGATCGAGTCGTCGACCAGGATCCCGATGATGAGCGTCATCGCGAGGAGCGAGACGGTGTCCAGCGTGAAGTGGGCGAGCTGCATCGCCGCCAGCGTGACGAGCAGCGAGGACGGGATCGCGATCATCACGACGATCGCGTTGCGCCACGAGCGCAGGAAGAACAGCATCACGATCCCGGTGAAGACGATCGCCTCGACCAGCGTCCGCACCACTCCCTGCAGCTGCTGTTCGGTGTAGGTCGACTGGACGTTGAGCACCGAGAACTGCACGTCGGGATACGTTCGGCGCAGCATCGGCAGCTCGCGCAGGACGCGCCGCGAGGTCTCGACTTCGCTGGTCCCGGCCGATTTCTGCACGTCGAGCTCGACGCACGGGATGCCCTGCGAGTACGCGAAGACGCGCTGCGTCTCGAACGAGTCGCTGACGTTCGCGACGTCCTTGATGTGGAACAGGTGCGGTGAGGTCGAGAACGCGTTCGTCGACGATGACGACGTTGCGCCCGAGCCCGAGGCCGCGACCAGCAGGTTCGCGACGGTCGGAACGTCCTGGATGTCGCCGCGGACGTCGAGGTTCGTCTCGCGGTTCGGCGAGTAGAGGATCCCGCCCGGCGCGCGGATGTTGTTGCTGGTGATCGTGCTGACGATATCGGTCAGTGTGAGGCCCGAGGCGCTGAGCCGGCTCGGGTCGACCGCGATCTGGATCGACGGGTTCACCGTCCCGTTCGCCTGCACGTACGAGACGCCCGGAACCTGCTCGATCTGCGGCACGATCTTGTTCGCGGTGAGCGACGAGAGGTCGCCGGCGCTGAGCGAGCGCGAGCGCAGCACGAGCGAGACGACGACGGCTTCGCTGGGATTGTAGAGCGAGATCTGCGGAGCTTGGACGTCGCTCGGGATCGAGTGCTGCGCGTTCTGGACGCGGCCCTGCACCTGCACGAGATCGTTGTTCTGATCGGAGCTGAGCTGGAACACCGCGACGATCGACGCCTGTCCCGGCTGGATCGACGTTTCGAGGTAGTCGAGCTGCGGCGCGCCGGCGATCGTGTCTTCGAGCGGCCGCACGATCGCGTCGCGCATCTCGGTGGTCGACGCGCCGGGATAGCTGATCAGCACCTGGATCGAGGGGGTATCGGTGCTGGGGAACTGCTGCTGCACCAGCATCGTCGAGGCGATCGTGCCGGCGAGGAGGACCAGCGCCAGGAACACGGTGACGAGCGTCGGCCGTCTGACGAAGAGCCGGGTGAGCGACATCCTAGGACTCCATCGGGCCGACGCCGCCCGAGGGACGACGACGGACGGATCGCCCGAAGGGCGAACGCGACGGGTTCACGGCAGGTGAACCCACTAACGCGTCTCCACGGGCAGCTCTTCCACGTGCGCGTCGGCGGCCAGACGTTCGAGCGAGATCTTCTTCGGCGGTCCCGGCGCGAGCCACACGTACACGACCGGGACGAGGAGCAGCGTGAGGATCAGCGAGCTGGTGAGACCGCCGATCACGACCGTCCCCAGCGAGCGCTTCGCGGCCGAGCCTGGATCGAGCGCGAGCGCGAGCGGCAGCATCCCGGCGATCATCGAGAGCGTCGTCATGAGGATCGGCCGGAAGCGCTCGCGCGCCGCCTGTTTGATCGCCGTCGCCTTGTCGAGACCGGCCTCGACTTTCAAGATCGCGAAGTCGACCAGCAAAATCCCGTTCTTGCTCACCAGCCCGACGAGCATGACCGTGCCGATCAGCGAGAACAGGTTCAGCGTCTGGTTCGTCAGCGCGAGCGCACCGAGCGCGCCGACCGAGGCGACCGGGATCGCGAACATGATCACCAGCGGGACGCGATAGGCGTTGTAGAGCGCGACCATCAGCAGATAGACGAGCCCGAGCGAGAGGATCAGCGAAGTGCCCAGTCCCTGAACCGTCTGGACGGCGCTCTGCTGGTTGCCGCCCGCCGCGGCTCCGACGACGATGGACGAGGGCAGATGCAGCGCCGCGATGCGCTGCATGAACGCGCGCTCGACCTTGGTGAGCGGGTAGCCGGGCTGGAGGTTCGCGCCGATGTGGATCACCGTCTGCCGGTTGATGCGCGTGATCAGCGCCTCCTCGGGGTTGTTCTTGAACGTCGCGAAGTCGCCGAGCCGGACGATCTGTCCGTTCAGCGTGCGAATCGGCAGGTTCGTCAGCGTCGCGAGCTTCGTCTGATCGGCCATCGGATAGAGCACCTGAACGTACTTCGTCCCCGTTCCGTTCGAGGTGTCGAACTGCGTGGCGAGCGTCCCGCCGAAGGCGGCGCGCACCGCCTGCGCGGCCGAACCGATCTGCACGTCGAGCGCGCGCGCGCGCTCGCGGTCGAACTCGATGTCGATCTGCGGCGAGAGGCGCAGCGCCGAGCTGTTCACGTTCGTCGTCCCCGGCGTTTCCTGGAGCGCCTGCAGCACCTTCGGCGCCCAGGCATCCGGCTCGCCCCGCGTCGCGCTCACCGTCGCGTCGATCGGCTGCTGGTTGCCGCCGCGCGTCCCGGTCGCCGGTACGGCGAAGACGCGCGCATCGGGGACCAGCCGGTGCCCGATGCCGTTCATCATCATCGCGACGCGATCGGTCGAAACCTTGTGGTCGTCGGCCAGGACGACGCGAATCTGACCGGTCGACCCGAGGTTGACGCCGCCGCCGAAGCCGGCCTGCGCGGTCCCCGAGGTCGAGGTGATCGTTTGCACCCCGGGGAGATCGAGGAAGCGCGCCGAGAGGAGCCGCACCGCGGCGTCGGTCGTCGTCAGCGGCGTTCCGGTCGGGAACTGCACGGTGCAGAAGATCTGACCGCGGTCGACCGCCGGGATGAACTCGAAGCCGACGAAGCCGAGCGGGATCAGCGCGATCGCGGCGGCCGTCAGGACGATCGAGGCGACGAACACCGGCACCGGGAAGCGCAGCGCCGCCGGCAGGACGCGCTCGCTGTAGAACCGGCGCAGCCGCTCGAAGCCGTGGTTGAAGGCGCGGATCGGCGCCGGCGCGCGCCAGCTCGAGAGCAGCGACCAGTTTCCGGCGAGCGACGGCGTCACCGTGAACGAGACCGCGAGCGAGGTCAGCGTCGCGATCGTCACGACGAGCCCGAATTCGGCCAAGAAGCGCCCGGTCTGCCCCGGCAAGAACGCGATGGGCAGAAACACGACGACGTCGACCAGCGTGATGACGACCGCGGCCGGGCCGATCTCGCTGCGGCCCAAGATCGCCGCGGTGCGTGGCGCCTCGCCGTCCTCGAAGTGGCGCTCGACGTTTTCGAGCACGACGATCGAGTCGTCGACCAGGATCCCGATGATCAGCGTCATCGCCAGCAGCGAGACGGTGTCGATCGTGAAGTTCACCATCTTCATCACGAACAGCGTTACGCACAGCGAGGTCGGGATCGCGATCATCACCACGATCGCATTGCGCCACGAGCGCAGGAAGAACAGCATCGCGACGCCGGTGAAGCAGATCCCTTCGATCAGCGTCTGCAGCACGCCGCTGAGCTGCTGCTTCGTGAAGCGCGCCTCGTTGTTGAGGACCTTGAACTGCACGGCCGGGAACTCCGCCTCGATTGCCGGGAGCGCGTCGATCACGTTCTGCGCCGCCGCGACCTCGCTCGCGCCGGTCGCCTTCTGCGCCTGCAGCGTGATCGAGGCTTTCGCGTCGACGTACGAAGCGACGCGCTTCGGCTCGAACGAGTCGATGACCGTCGCGACGTCCGCGACGCGCGGACGCACCGGCCCCGAGGAGAACGCGTTCGTCGCCTGCGCGCCGAGGCCGGACGATGCCGCTCCGCTCCCGCCGGCCAGCGAGACGACACGGGCGGGGACGGTCTGCGGAACGATCGGCGGCGGGACGTTCACCGTGTTCTCCGGCGTGAGCTGACGCCGCGCCGCCGGGACCGACGAGGCGACCGCGGCCGGCGTGGCCTGCGCACCCGCGGGCTCCGCACCGCTCACCAGATGCGTCGCCGGCGACGGCGTGATCACCGCGATGCTCGCCGCCGATCCGTTCGTGCCGCCCGACGCCGCCGCCGCGCCGCTCGACGTCGAGCCCGAGAGCGTGCCGTTCGCCGCGCCGCCGGTTCCGGTGCCCGCCGCGCCCGCCGCTCCGTTCGCAACGCCGCTCGGCGTCGCGATCGCCATCGTCGACGCCGGCGCGATCGTCGGAATCGCCGGTGAGGGCAGCGGCGTCGCGGGTGATGAAAAGGCCGCCGGCGTCGCGCCGGACTGCGCGCCGATCAACGACGATCCGCCCGCCGCGGCGGCGGCCGCCGCGATCGACGTCGACGTGCCGGCCGACGAACCTGTGCCGCCCGACGCGCCCGAGGCCCCCGACGCCGCGCCGGCCTGCGCGGACACCGCGCCGCCGAGCGAGAGCGCCTGGTTCGTCGAACCGCTCGCGTTCGTGTACTTCTGATTCACCGAGCCCGACGGCGAGGTCGCGCCGAGGAGCACCGAGGTCGACCCGGCGAGCAGCAAGTCCGCGACGGAGGCCGGCGTCTGCACGTCGCCGCGCACGTCGATCGTCGTTTCGCGGTTGCCGAGGTACGCGATCCCGCCCGGGGCGCGCACGTTGTTGGCCTGGATCGAGCTCACGACGTCGGTCGTCGTGAAGCCCCACGCGGCAAGCCGCGCCGGATCGACCTGCACCTCGAGCGCCGGCGTCACCGTTCCGTTCGCGCCGACGTTCGAGATCCCGTCGACCTGCTCGAGCGCCGGCACGATCTGGTTCGTCACCACCCCGGAGAGCCCGGCGAGGCTCAGCGAGCGCGACGTCACGGCGATCGTCACGACCGTGATCTGGGCCGGATCGAACGTCCGCACCGTCGGCGCGGGAAGATCCTGCGGGAGGGCCGATTTCGCGGTCTGGATGCGGTCCTGCACTTCGGTCAGGTCGGTCGTCTGATTCGACTCGAGCGTGAACGTCGCGGAGATCGAGGCCTGGTTCTGCTGGATCGACGTCGTCATGTGGTCGAGGTCGGGCGCGCCCGCGATCGCGTCCTCGATCGGAATGACGACCGAGTCACGCAGCTCGGACGGCGAGGCTCCGGGATACGCGACGCTGACGTTGACCGTCGGAAAATCGATGTTGGGAAACTGCTGCTGAACGAGCGTGGCGAGCGAGAACGCACCGGCGAGCGCGATCAGCGCCACCAGAACGAAGACCAGCGGCGGCCGATTGACGAAGAGCCGGGTGATCCGCTGCATCACGCTTCAGTCTTGGGCGATCGACTGCCCGTTGGAGATGCCGAGCTGCCCGTTCGCGATCACCACTTGACCGGGCTTGAGCCCCGTGACGATCGAGGTCGTTCCGTCCGAGCCGATCTCCTTGACCTGCACCTGCTTCGCGACGACGTCGACGAGCTCGTCGTCCGCGACCATCACGGTCGTGTGCGTGTCGTCCAGGAACGCGGTCGTCGGAATCCCCACGCCGCGCACCGGCGGCAGCAGCGCGGAGGCCGTCACCGGAAGACCCGACTGCAGCCGTCCGTCGGCGTTCGCGACAAGCACCTTCACCGTGAAGTTCGTCGAGCCGGGCGTCACCTGCCCGAGCACCGCGACGACGCGCCCGGCGTACGCGCGGCTGTTCGTCCCGGCGACGGTCAGCGTCACGGGCGCCCCCACCGGGATCGCAAACGTGTCGGAGCTCGACGCGTTGAGCTCAGCGTACACCTGGTCGAGCCGTTGCAGCGTGAAGATCGTCCGCGAGCCCGGATACTCGCCCGTATTGAGGTTGCGGTTGACGACGACGCCGTCGACCGGCGAGACGATCGTCGCGCGCGCGATCTGGGCCTGGTACTGCTGCACGGTCGCCTGCGCCTGCGTAACCGCCGCGTGCGCGGCGCGAGCGTCGGCCAGCGCCGACTGCACGTCCGCGGCCTGCAGCCCCTGGTTCTGCGTCCCGTTGACGTTCTGATTGATGATCGCCGAGCGCAGATTCGCCTGCGCGTTCCGCACCGCGGCACGGTCGTTCAGCACCGCGGTCTGCTGCTGATCGTAGGTCTGCTGCGGCAGATAGCCCGAGCGCAGGAGCTCGGCATCACGCTGCAACGTCACGTTGTCGAGCGTAAGCGTCTGCTCCGCCTGCGCGACCGCCGCGCGCTGCGAGAGCACCGAGTTCCCGCTCTGGCCGATGTTCAGCGTCGCGGTGTACCGCGATTGCGCGACCTTCGCATCGTCGGACTCGGCCGTGCGCGCGTCGGCGACGACCGTCGCCTGGGCCTGCGCGAGCTGCGCGCGCAGATCGGCGGTGTCGAGGACGGCCAGCACTTCACCCGTGTGGACGCGATCGCCCTCGTTGACGTTGACGGCGTCGGTCGGCTCCGAGAGCGCGCTGGTGATCGCCACGTTGTACAGCGGCGCGATCACGCCGGAGATGGTCGAGCTCGCGCGCACCGTCGTGACTTTCGCCGCGGCGGTGGGGATCGGCGCCGGCGAGCCCGCCGCCCCCGCGCCGGCGCGCCGTCCGCGCCCCGCACCACCGCTGTGCCCGCACGCGCTGAACAGCACGGCGGCCACGGCGAAAGCGAGAAGCGGGGCGCTGCGAGCTCGGCTCACTCAGTGCTGGCCCTGCGGCATCGGGTGGCTCTTGCGCCACGCGTCCATCTTCGCGTCGAACTTCGCACGCTGCTCCGGCGTGAGCACGCCGCGAATCTTATCGAAGAACGCCTTCATGTTCGCACGGCGTTGGCTGGGATCGGTCACGTTCTTGTTCTGCGCGAACATCTGTTTCCGGATATCGCGGATCTGGTTCTTCTGCGCGTCGCTGAGCCCGAGACTCATCAGCATCTTCGCCATGTGGCCGCGCTGACCGCCGCCGGCGCCGCCTTCAGCCTGCGCCGACGCCGCCGGCGCGAGACCGACCGACGATGCCGCAACGCCGACGCCGCCGTACACGAACGCCGTCGCCGCGAGCGCCGTGAGAAGCGCGACACCGCGTCGCGCGAATGAGTTCTTCATGAGAATGGAAGCTCCGGATTGTCGAGATAAGGGCATGCCCGCGCGGACCGCGCGAGCAGTGACGTCTGCAGTATCGCCGATCACCCTGAGAATAGGCTTCGCCACGCCCCTGTACCCGCACGAACCGGCCGCCGCGCACCCTTGCACACGCCCGCGAGCGCGCCCCCTAGCCCAGCCCCAAAGAAGTGCCGAACGAGTACCCGCGGGACGCGGACGCCTGCCCACACCGTGCCCTGCGCGAGCCCCCGCCGACATCGTGCCTGTGTTGCGGCGACGCGGCATCCCACCGGCGGACCATGTGAGCGAGCGAAGCCCAGGATGGGCGAGAGCGACGCGAAGACAGAGCGGGCTCGCACAGGAAGTGCGAGCCCGCTCTGTCCGCCGATGGGGTGCCGCGGCGCCGCAACACCGCCACCAATCAAACCGTGCTCCCCGCCCCCGCGACCGTCGAAGCCGCCTGAGCCGCCGCAAGCCGGGCGATCGGCACCCGGTACGGCGAGCAGCTCACGTAGTCCAGCCCGATCTCGTCGCAGAACGCCACCGAAGTCGGCTCCCCGCCGTGCTCGCCGCAGATGCCGATCTTGAGATCAGCCCGCTGCGCGCGCCCGCGCGCGACGCCCATCCGCATCAGCTCCCCGACGCCGACCCGGTCCAGCACTTGGAACGGATCGTCCTTGAGGATCTTCAGCTCGAGATACCGCGGAATGAACGACGCCTCCGCATCGTCGCGCGAGTACCCGTACACGGTCTGGGTGAGATCGTTGGTCCCGAAGCTGAAGAACTCCGCGATCGTCGCCAGCTCGCCGGCGATCACGCACGCTCGCGGAAGCTCGACCATCGTGCCGATGTGATACGGCACCGTCAGCCCTTTCTCGAGCATCACCTCTTCGGCGACGGCCTGCGCCGCGTCGTGGGTGACCCGCATCTCCTCGATCGTGCCGACCCCGGGGATCATCACGTCGGGGAGCGCGTCGACGCCGTGCGCGCGAAGCTCGCACGCCGCTTCGAAGATCGCGCGCACCTGCATTGCGTAGATCTCGGGATACAGGATGCCGAGCCGGCAGACGCGCAGCCCGAGCATCGGATTCTGCTCGTGGAGCTGCCTCACGCGCGCGAGCACTTTGCACTTCTCGTGGTATTCCGCGTCGTCTTCGCCCTTGGTGAGCCGAAGCTCCGTCGTCTCGACGAGCAGGTCTTCGAGCGAGGGCAGGAACTCGTGCAGCGGCGGGTCGAGGAGCCGGATCGTCACCGGATACCCCGCCATTGCTTCGAGTATCCCGGCGAAGTCGTCGCGCTGGAACGGCAACAGCTGCGCCAACGCTTCGGCCCGCGCCTCGGGGGTGTCGCTGATGATCATGCGCTGCACGACCGGGAGCCGGTCCTGCTGCATGAACATGTGCTCGGTCCGGGTGAGCCCGATCCCGGTCGCGCCGAGCTCGCGCGCCTTGCGCGCGTCTTCCGGTGTGTCGGCGTTGGCCCACACGCCGAGCCGCTTCTTCTCGTCGGCCCAGCCGAGAAACTCGGCGAGCCAGTCCGGCAGCTTCGAGGGCGGCGGAATCAGCTCGAGCTTCTCGAGCACGACGTTGCCGGTCGTGCCGTCGATGGTGAGCCAGTCGCCCTCGCGCAGGACGCGCTCGCCGATGCGGACGGTCTTCGTCCGAGCGTCGACGGTCATCGCGTCGAAGCCCGCGACGCAGGGCTTGCCCATCCCGCGCGCGACGACCGCCGCGTGCGAGGTCGCGCCGCCGCGTGAGGTGAGCACGCCGCGCGCCGCGATCATCCCGTGCACGTCGTCGGGCGCCGTCTCGACGCGCACCAAGATCACCGCGTCGCCGCGCGCACCGCGCTCGGCGGCGGTATCGGCGTCGAACACGATCTGCCCGGTCGCCGCGCCCGGCGAGGCGTTGAGCCCCTTACCGGCGCTCGCGTAGGTCTGGTGCGGATCGATGCGCGCGTGGAACAGCTGGTCGAGCGACTCGGCCTCGACGCGCTGCAGCGCTTCGTCCTTGGTGATGAGCCCTTCGTGGACGAAGTCGAGCGCGATCTTCACGGCGGCCTCGGCGCTGCGCTTCGCGCTGCGCGTCTGGAGCATCCAGAGCTTCCCGCGCTCGACGGTGAACTCGAGGTCCTGCATGTCGCGGTAGTGCAGCTCGAGCTGCCCCGCGATCGTGACGAACTGCGCGTAGATCTCCGGCTGCGACCGCTGCAGATCGGCGAGCTTCATCGGGGTGCGAATCCCCGCGACGACGTCCTCGCCTTGCGCGTTGCGCAGGTACTCGCCGAAGAGCGCTTTCTCACCGGTGTTCGGGTCGCGCGTGAAGGCGACGCCGGTCCCCGAGTCCTCGCCCAGGTTGCCGAAGACCATCGAGACGACGCTGACCGCCGTCCCCCAGTCGTCGGCGATCTTGTTGAACTTGCGGTAGTCTTGCGCGCGCTTCGAGTGCCACGAGTCGAAGACGGCCTGAATCGCCAGATCGAGCTGCTCGTAGACGTCTTGCGGGAACGGCTCGTTCGTGTGGACGCGCACGATCTCGCGGAACTGCGCGATCACTTCTTTCCACTTGCACGCGTCGAGCTCGGGGTCGGTGGCGACGCCGGCCTTCTGCTTCGCCTCCTCGACGACGCGGTCGAACTCGTCTTTCGGTATCCCGAGGACGATCGTGCCGAACATCCCCATGAACCGGCGGTACGCGTCGTAGGCGAACCGGTCGTTGCCGGTCAGCCGCGCCAGCCCTTGCACCGTCTGATCGTTCAGCCCGAGGTTGAGGATCGTGTCCATCATGCCGGGCATCGAGACGCGCGCGCCGCTGCGCACGGACACCAGCAGCGGATCCTCGGCGCGGCCGAAGCCCTTGCCGGTGCGCCGTTCGAGCTCGGCCATCGACTCCCGAATCTCTTCCGTCAGCCCGTCGGGCAGCCGGCGGCCGGCTTCGTAGTAAGCGAGGCAGGTCTCGGTGGTGATGGTGAAGCCCGGCGGGACGGGAAGGCCGGCGCGGGTCATCTCGGCGAGGCCGGCGCCTTTGCCGCCGAGGAGGTCCTTCATCTCTCCCGAGCCGTCTTCGAAGAACCAGATTCGCTCGGTGCTGGCGGAGCGGACGGGCGCCTCGGCGGTCGGGCTCACCGGCTTCTCGCCTTCCTCGGCAGGCGTGCGTGGAAAATCATTGTAACGCCGCGTTCGTGCGGCGGAAACTTTCTCCATCTGATCCATGCCACCGAAACATTCCCCATGCTCGGCCCGTTCAAGCGGGGGACCGCACCCCTTTTCCGGCGCGTACTCGCGCGCCCTTGGGACGGCGAGCGCGACGCTTGGCGACGGCCGTATTCAGCCCGGCAGACTTGCCGTGGCACCGGAGCACGCGCCGGCTCGGCGAATGCCGGCCGCCGCCGTCGCCGGGCCTCAGTCGTAGCTGACGTCGTGGACCGTCAGGGTCAGGTCGCCGGCCGGGCGGTGCCAGACGACCCGGTCGCCGGCACGCGCGCCCAGCAGCGCCTGCGCCAGGGGCGAGCCTTCGCCGATCCGTCCGGCCGGGACGTCGATCTCGTCCTCGCCGACGATCGAGAAGGTCTGCTCGCTGCGCCCCGCCCCGCTCACCGTGACCCGCGCGCCGAAATCGACGACCTCGCGGTTCGCCGGGGCCCCGGCCGGGATCGCGGCGTCGATCCGGCGCTCCAGCGCGGCGCGGCGTCGCTCGTCGGTCGTCGCGTCCAGCTCGCCGCGCAGAACCTCGAGGCCGCGGGCGGTGATCCGATGCGGCTCCGTCCGGAGGACGGGCTCCGGCTCGGGCATATCATCGCGTTCCTTGGTGAAGGCGCGGCTCATGAGCACCTTATACCCTGGCAAGCAAACGGCTATAGTATCGCGACCTCAGGACGGCGGGCGGAACGAGCCGGTGGCCAGCCCAAGGAACGGACGGCGGTCGTGGTTCCCTGCGGGTAACCGCGGCACCGGAAAGTGCGTACTTCACGCAGCGCGGCCGGCGGAGTACGATGCTCGGCGTGATGTCGAGCGGAGAGCCCGTCGCGGTCTGGCGCTGCGGATCGTGCGAGAACCGGCGCGGCGCCCTCGTCGTGCTGCTGCACGGTCGCGGCGCCGACGAGCGCAACGTCTTCCCGCTCGAAGGGCTGATCCCGCCGGAAGCGGCCGTCGCCTCGCTGCGCGGGCCGCTGCCGTACGGCGACGGCTTCGCATGGTACGAGAGCGTCGCACCCGGCGTTCCCGACGCCGCGACGCTCGCGGCGTCGGTGGACTTTCTCGAGCGCTGGCTCGACGAGCGCGCCGGCGACGTCGAAGAGATCTGGCTCGCCGGCTTTTCGGCCGGCGCGACGCTCGCCGCCGCGGCGCTGCTGCGCTCGCCGCAGCGTTACGCGGGCGCCGCGCTGATGCACGGCGCGATCGCCGGCGCGCCGGTCCGCGATGCGCTGCGCGGCGTGCACGTCTTCTACGGATCCGGCGCGCAGGACGTTGCGATCCCGCCCGAGCGGATCGGCGCGACGCGCGCCTATCTGCGCGACGAAAGCGGCGCGCTGCTCGACGATCGTACGTATCGCGCCGCGCACGAGATCCTCGAAGAAGAACAGCTCGACCTCGCGCGCTGGTTCGCGGCGCGCCTCACCCCCACCGTTCAGGAGAACAGACCGTGACCGCCACCCAAACGTCTCTGACGTTTCAGATCGACCCGTCCCACACCGGCGTCGAGTTCATCGTCCGCCACATGGTGATCTCGAAAGTCCGCGGCCGCTTCAGCGGCGTGAAAGGCACCGTCACGCTCGGCGCCGGCTCGAACGTGCCGGCCGCCGTCGAAGCCGAGATCGACGCATCGACGATCGACACCCGCGAGCCGCAGCGCGACGCCCACCTCTCCTCGCCCGATTTCCTCGAGGTCGCGCGCTATCCGACGATCGCGTTCAAGAGCACCGAGTCGGCCGGAACCGACGACGCGTTCACGATCGTCGGCGATCTGACGATCCACGGCGTGACGCGCTCCGTGACGCTGAAAGGGAGCGTCGACGGCCGGACCACCGATCCGTGGGGGAACGACCGCGTCGCCTTCAGCGCCGAGGCGAAGATCAACCGCAAAGATTTCGGGCTGACCTGGAACCAGGCGCTGGAAACCGGCGGCGTCCTGGTCGGAGAGGACGTGCAGATCGAGCTGACGGTCCAAGCCGTCCGCTCGAAGTAGCCGCAACTCAGCCCGGAGGGCGCGGGGTCGTGGCCGTCGTGGAAGCGATCGTCCCGGACGTGGTCGCGGCGACGTTCTTCGGACCGCCGCCCGCGGGCGGGTGCCCGGTCCAGCGCGCGATCGACCAGATCGCCGACAAATGGAAGCTGCGCATCCTGCTCGAGCTGATGCGCAGCGACGTCGTCCGCTTCCGCGAGCTGCAGCGCCGGCTCGAGGGCGTCTCGCAGAAGGTCCTCACCGCCGCGCTCCGCGAGCTCGAGCGCGACGGCTTGGTGTCGCGCACGGCCTACGCCGAAGTCCCGCCGCGGGTGGAGTACCGGCCCACCGCGCGCACCCGGACGCTCTTCCCGATCCTAGCCGAGCTGCAGGACTGGGCGAGCGAGGCAGACGACCGCGCCCGCGTAGAAACTTAAAACATTAGTTGACAGCGGCTCGCGGAGCCGTTAGGATCGGGGGCGTGCCGGGATTCGTTCGCGCCGTGGTCGCCTCGCTGTGCTTTCCGTTGGCGGTGCTGGCGCTGGGGCCGGCCGCGGCTCGCGCGGCGGATCCGGGGACGGTGATCGATCTGCCGGCATTGCCGCAGCCACCCGCGATGCAAGGCATCTTCGACGACACCTGGTCGAAGGCGGCGAAGCTCACGCTCGATCAGGACTTCGTCTACAAACGCCCGTCGGGGGAGCCGACCGAGGTCTACGTCGCGCAGGACGCGAGCGCGCTCGACATCGCGTTCGTCGTCACGCAGCGCGAGACGCTGATCGCGGCGCAGCAGACCAACGGGGCGAGCGTCGCCAGCGACGACTACGTCGGCGTCTACCTGTGGCCGCAGGGTGCGCAGGGCTTCAGCTACGCGTTCTTCGCCAACGCGCACGGGACGCGCTACCAGACGTCGAGCGAGAACAGCGCGTACTCGCCCGAGTGGTCGGCCGCGGGGCGCGCCACGCCGGCCGGCTACGTGGTGACGATGCGCATCCCGCTGCAAGTCATCCGCAGCGGCGGCGCCACGAGCTGGCGCGCGCAATTCGTGCGCGAGACGGTGGCGACCGGCGGGCTGGCCGTGTGGACCTACTCGCCGCGGCAGCAGAACGCGAACGACCCCGCGTTCGCCGGAACGCTGCTGCACGTGGGATCGGCCGGGACGGCGGGACGTCCGAAAGCGCGCGCGCAGATCTACGCGCTCGGCGAAGCGACCACGCCGGCCTACGGCGGGAACACCTCGCGCCTCGGCGCCGATCTGTCGATTCCCGTCACCCCCACCGCGTCGTTCGTGGCCAGCCTGCATCCGGATTACTCGAACGTCGAGCTCGACCAGCAGACGATCGCGCCGACGGCGTTTCCGTATCAATACGCCGAAGTGCGGCCGTTCTTCACCCAAGTGGGTTCGCCGTTCAACTCCGTGTCCTCGTGCACGAACTGTCCGCTGCTGCTGTACACGCCGGCGATCCCGACCTTCCGCGACGGCTACGCGCTCGAGGGGACGCAGGGACCGTTCACGTTCGGCGCCTTCGACGCGCTCGGCGACGGCCGGGCCGACCAAGGGCAGACCCTCGACTGGAGCGTCGAGAACCCCGAGCGCTACGCGAGCTTCAGCTTCCAGCACATCGGCGTCGACACGATCGACGGCCTGCACGACGAGACGACCTCGTTCAGCAGCGGCTACGGCGACCAGCGGCTGCACCTGTTCGTCTACGCGAACGGCGGCGTCGAACGCGGCAGCCTGGTGGGCTCCCCCGCGCAGGCGAATTACGTGCAGGCTGGCGGCGGCTATGCCAGCTCGACGACGGTCGCGACGGCGGCGTTCGAGAACATCGGCTCGCAGTTCGCCCCGGTCGACGCGTACGTCGCGCAGAACGATCTCACCGGATACGAAGGCTACTACAGCCACACGCTCAACTTCTCGCCGAAGGCGATCCTGCACGACATCAGCTGGAACAGCTACGTCTCGCGCTTCCACGACCGGTTCGACGCGCCGGATCAGTACGAGACCACGGGGCAGGTCAACTTCGACTTTCGCAACCTGATGACGCTGCACGTCTTTGATGCCGCGGAGCACGTGCGCGGCGCGACCGGCGAATTTCTGCCGTACGACGTCGCCGGCGCCTACCTCGGCTACCGCGTCAACACCGTCACGCCCACCTACGCGCAGTTCTCGGACGCTCCGTACTACCACGGCCGGCTGCTCTCGCGCACCTACCTGACCACGCTCCCCGTGCGCCGCCGCATCCACCTGACGCTGGAGACCGACGAGGACGACTACGCCTCGCACCTCGTCGACGAGCCGCACGCGCGGCTGTGGCTCGAGCGCGCGAGCCTCGACTGGCAGATCAGCCGCGAAGCCTCGTTCGACGTCGGGGCGCGCCGCATCATCGGCAACGAGTTCCCGAACTCCTACACCTTCCCGAGCTTCCAATACGTCAACGCCGGCAACGTCAGCGTCGCCTTCCACGTGCTCACGGCGAAGAACGAGTTCTACGTGGTCTACGGCGACCCGAACAGTCTGTCCACCACCCCGGCGCTCTTCATCAAGTGGATCCGCTACATCGGCGCCGCAAAAGGCACCTGAGCCACGGTCTTCGTTCGCGTTCTCGTCCCCGGCTACGCGCCGGCGCGAAGTCCCGTCGCGAAGCACGGGCTCACCAGGAAGCGCCGAAGCGAGTCGATGAAACCGGATGCGGAACGTCCGTCGGCCGCGGCGGCGGTCCGCAGAGCTTCGTACGCACTCCGGATATCCGATGGAGTTGCCGACCGAAGCACGTACGATGGCGGGACACCCAGGCCCGAGGTATCCCCGTCGATCACCTCGCGGGTGGGCCGATACGCGACAAGTCGCATCGCCCCGCCTCGTCCGGTCAATATCCATCCCACGACACGCCACCCGCCGTCCAAGACGACGGACTCGTTGATGATTGGAACGACGGGGCCGGTGGCGGCCGGAATGGGATATCCGATCGCGTAAGCGTTGAACGGCGTGCAGTTGTCGCCGCGCTCTGCCGCGCCGCCAAGCCGAGCTTCGGCCGGCGTGCGGATGCTCGAACACAGTGCCACGATCGTCAGCATCGTGTGGAGCGCTTTTCTAACCAAAGCGCTGTAGCCCGGGCCAGTTGCAGGGCTCATTCTGAAAATGACCTCCGGCGGTCGAGCTGGCAAATGCCGAGGCCAGCCATCCCTGTAGCGTCCCTCCATACTTCGAGATGAACGAATCGAACGCCGCTTGCATGGCGGCAACGTCCGTTGGCGAGTTGATGTTCGGTGACGGGAGAGCGTATACGCCTGCTGCGGCCTGGCTCAAACTGAGAACACCGATGTTTACCCCGACGACCACGTTCGGAACGAAAAAGTAGCCATCACCTTTCGATCCGATCACGTAGCCGATGACATACGATGCGCCGCCATTGCTGAGAACCACCTCCGACTGATTCGAGATCGTCGCGGAATTATTCGTGGCGTTCAACGGTTGACCATTGAGGGAGCTCTGCCGCGCGCCGGGCACGAGATATCCAATAGCGAGACCATTGGTATTCGAGCAGTTGTCGCCGCGCGTCGCAGGTCCGCCAGGCATTCCCACCTGCTTATTTATCGCAGGTGGCGGAGCGGTCCAGCCGATTGGGAAGTAGTAAAGCGAATTCGTCGCCGTGACGCAGCCTATAACGCCGTAGCCGGCATCGCTGTCAGGGCACGGGTTCCCGTAATTATCCTCGCCCGTGTAGAACGCGTCGCCATCGGGATCGTCGAAGTCGAACCCAGGATCGCCGCCGGGCGTGTTCCATCCGGTCCCCTGACCGCCATCCGACTCTGTGCAGTCGTCTTGAACACCTCGGCGCCCAATGCTTCTCCTCTCAGACTGATAGAAGAGGCAATCCGCCGACGAGCGCTGAGATTTCACGAGCGGCTGGGTCACTGCTGACCCGCCGGTACTGCACGCGGATGTACAAAGAATCAGCATGGCGAGCGTGAGCGTCGCCGAGATTGGGCGTTTGCGTTGCATCGTATCTCCTCCCCGCTTCGATACGGCTAGCCGCGGCTTTTTTGCGCGGCACGTATAAGTCATAGCATGAATATACTACGAAGTCGATGAACAGATTGGGGGAAGACGCACCGACGGCATCGACGAGGTAGGCTCCCGTGACGTCCGCCGTGCCCGGCGACGCCGCGGGGCCGTGCCATGCAGGTGGCACGGGACGGAGTTACAAGGGGGGCGTGTCGTTCGTGCTTCCGGCCGGCGTGTCGGCGATGCCCGATCCGCTCGACGCGCCGCCCGAGATCATCCTGGACCTTTTCGCCGCTTACCGCCGCGCTGCGCGGCTTCCACCGATTTCACGCGCCGCTCTAATCCTCTTATTTTCAGAAGCGCGAGCTCGGCGAGCTCGAGCGCGGGAAGCGGAGGCGTCCGGTCCTGATCCGAAACGGGTGGTTCCTTTTCGGAAGCGGCGCCGGTCCCGAGCGCGAGGTACTCCGCGGTGACGCCGAGCTTCTTCGCGAGCCGCACGCCGACGACGAAGCTCGCGCTCTTCGTTTGCCCCTTCTCCATCTGCCGGACGGCGCTCTCGCTCACGCCGACGGCATGCGCGAGATCGGTCAGGGTGAGTTGGCGGCGCACGCGCAAGCGGTGCAGACGCTCGCCGAAGCTCTCCGGCACGACGCGAAGTATACGGGAGCCCCGGCGAAGTATGGTATTGCGTCGTCCGCTACAATATGCTACCCATTCGTGGACGCGACGTTCTCGTATCGGCCGTGCCGCAACACACCGGTTCTCTCCACACCGAAACCGGGGCACGCCACCGCTGCGCGACGGCACGTCGACCGTCCGGCGCTCCGCCAGCGGAGAACCGGGCGGGTGCGTCGCCGATCGGGCCCGCGAGCCTCCGAGCTCGCCTACACCCCGGGTTCCGATCGGCGCCGCGCCGAGCTTCGAACCGCCGCCGCGCCGAGTCGCCGAACCGCCCTCGTGCGACGTCGTTCAGAAGTCGCGCCGCCGAAACGCCAGCACGGCGAGGGCGAACACCACCACGATCCATCCGGCCGACCAGGCGATGAGCGCGGGCGGCGGCGGCGATGCGACGGCGAACGGGTTCACCGTCGCCGACTGCGCCGACGCGGAAACGGTGGCCGCCGCCGTCCGGAACACCGCGGGCTGCAGCGCGTAGACCGCGCCGCGCCAGAACGCGTCCGACGGAAACGCCAGCCCGACGACGGTGCCCGCATCGGCGAGCCGCTCGTTGCCGAGTGCGATCCCGACCGCTTCGACGATTCCGCCGATCCACGCCAAGCCGAACAGCAGCGCGGCGACGACCGCGGCGGCCATCGCCGGCAGCCGGGTGCCGAGCGCCACCGACGCCGTCGACACGACGACGGCGACCGCGGCGAGATAGCCGAAGGCCGAAACCGCATCGGGCGGCACGTAGCCGGTGACGACCCGCACGACCGCGAGCTCGGCGATCCCGGCGCATCCGACGTACACGGTGAGCGCCACGATCGTCCCCAGCCAGCGGCCCGCCAGGACCTCCGCGCGGCGGACCGGTCGCGCCAAGAGCGCCAAGATCTCGCCGTTCGCGATGCTCTCGGCGACGGCCGGCGCACCGACCAGCGCGGCGCCGAGCGCGACGACGAACGAGAACAGGAAGGCGAGCAGCAGCACGATGCCGGCCGTCGTCGCGCGCACCGCCGGCTCGGTGATCGGTACGCCCTCGACCGTCGCGGTCGCGAGGCGGTGCAGGCCCCAGGCGGTGAACGCGACGATGATCAGCGTCGCCACGGCGGCCGCGGCGGCGAGCTTTCGGCGCGCGAGCTCGCGCAGCGTCAGGCCGGTGACGAGGAAGGTCGTCATCCCGCCCGCACCAGCGCCAGGAAACGATCTTCGAGCGTTGCCTGGCTCGGCTCGACGGCGTGGATCCGCGCGCCTTCGGCGACGAGCCGAGCGACGAGCGCCGGCACGTCGTCCGGCTCGACCTCGTACTCGCGCCAGCCCTCGTCGAGCCGAACGCGCACGCCGCGCGCGCCGCCCACCAGCGCGTCGATCGCGCCTTCGGCGACGACCTGTCCGCGATCGAGGATGCAGACGCGATCGCAGACCCGCTCCACTTCGCCCAAGAGGTGCGAGTTCAAGAACACCGTCGTCCCGCGGGAGCGCAGCCGCTCGAGAATCGCGCGCACGTCGCTGCGCCCGACCGGGTCCAGCGCCGACGTCGGTTCGTCGAGGAACACGATCTCAGGATCGCCCAGGATCGCGACGGCGAGCCCGAGTCGCTGCTGCATCCCCTTCGAATACGTGCGAACGCGATCGGCGCGCCGCCCGAGCAGCCCGACCTCGTCGAGCGCCGCGCCGATCGCCCGCGGCGCGTCGGCGATGCGGGCCAGCCGCGCGTGCAGCGCCAGCACCTCGTGCGCGGTCAGCCAGTCCGGATAGCGGAAGAGCTCCGGCAGGTAGCCGACGCGCGAGCGTGCGCGGCGGTCGCGCACCGGCCGCCCGAGCAGCGTCGCCTCGCCCGCGCTCGGTGTCGCGAGCCCGAGGAAGATCTTCACCGCGGTCGACTTGCCGGCGCCGTTCGGCCCGAGAAAGCCGAACGACTCGCCGCGCTCGACGCGCACGCTCAGGTCGCGCAGCGCGTCGATCCGCCCGTAGCGTTTCGCGACGCCGCGTGCGACGATCGCCTCCGGCACTATTTCAGCGTATCGGCCAGCGCGAGCAGACCGCTCTGCGGCAGCGTGCCGCCGAGCGTGTACAGGCGCCCGCCCTTCGTCCACACCACCACCGAGCCGATCCCCGTCTCGTCGCCGATGGCGAGCCCTTCGACGCCGTCGACGTGCACGCGGGTCGCGGTCTGGCGGTCGAAGCGCACCGGGATCGGAAGCGTCTGCGTCGGATCCCCGATCGCGCGAACCTGCGCGGCCAAGTGCGGCGAGATCCCCGGCTGCGAGGCGAACCAGTTCGCCAGCGCGGCGACGCTCGCGCCCTGCGCCGTGATCGTCGGGACCGGACCCTGCACGACCGTGATGAAGTTTCCGAGCCGCACGCCCCGTTCCGCGCTGCGCCGCCCGTGTTCCCCGCGTCGCGCGTGCGAGCGCATTCCGTAGGTGACGACCACCACCGGATGCAGCACGGCGGTGTAGCGCGCGCCGTCGAGTCCGGGCGGCAGCGGCGTCGGTTTGAGGTGATGCGCACGTGCCCACGCGAGCGCCTTCGCCCGCTGGAAGGTGAACGTCGTGCGCACCTGCCCGGTCACGCTGTAGTCGACGTGCGCGGCGAGCGCGGACGGAACGTTCGAAGGAAGGCGCACCGCGAACCCGGCCGCGTCCGCCGCCTCGCTCGCCGAGCCGACGCGGTCGACGGCCGGGCTGACGGTGCCGCGCACCGTCCCGAACGTCTCCAGCGGCGGGAGCGCCCGCAGCGCGTGCTCGTCGGACGGCGTGACCGCGATCGCGCGCAGCCGCGGCGGCTGGAAGAGCGAGAGCGGATCGGCGTCAACCCGCGCGATGGGCGCGACGAGCGCCGCGGCGGCGGCAAAGGCGGCGAAGCGGAGCGAAAAGCGGAGCGTCATCATTTACTTTGTATCACAAAGAATGTACGGGTGTCCACCACGGTGGCCCGCGTGGGACGGAGGCGGGGTGCCGGGCCGCGTACCTGAGGGCGATGCCCTTACGCGTCCTGAGCCGGATCGTCTTCCTTTTCGTCGTGCTGATGCCGGTGTTGGGTGGGCCGCGCCTTGCGGCGCGCGCCGACGAGCCGAGCCGGCCGCCTTCGCCTGCCCCGAGCGCCTCGCCGAGCGCCGCACCGACCCCCGCGCCGCCGCTGCGCTGGCGCGCGATCGGTCCGGCGGTCTCGGGCGGTCGCGTCGCCACCGTCGCCGGCAGCGACCTCGATCCGGCGCTGTTCTACGCGGGCGCGGCCGGCGGGGGCGTGTGGAAGTCGACCAACGGCGGCACCGACTGGACGCCGGTGTTCGACCACGCCGGCTCGCTCTCGATCGGGGCGATCGCGATCTCGCCGAAGGACGTGAACGACGTCTGGGTCGGCACCGGCGAAGCCTGGCCGCGCAACGACGTAATCCGGGGCGACGGCATCTACCACTCGACCGACGGCGCACGTCACTGGACGCGCAGCGGACTCGAGGAGACGGCGCAGATCGCGCGCATCGCGATCGACCCGCGCGACCCGAACCGCCTGCTCGTCGCCGCGCTCGGCGATCCGTTCGCCGACAGCACCGAACGCGGCGTCTTCCGCAGCACCGACGGCGGCAAGACCTGGACGAAGACGCTCTACCTCGACCCCTCGACGGGCGCGTCGGACCTCGCCGTCGACCCGAAAGACCCGCAGATCGTGTACGCGGGGATGTGGACGTTCCGGCGCTCGGCCTGGCACTTCGCCGGCGGCGGGCCGAACGACGGCCTGTACAAATCGACCGACGGCGGCGCGACGTGGCACCGTCTCGCCGGCGACGGCCTTCCCGGCGGAACGCTCGGACGAATCGGTTTGGCGATCGCGCCGAGCGATCCCAAACGAATCTACGCGCTGATCGAGGCGAAGGACGGGCTGCTGTGGCGCTCCGACGACGGCGGCGCGACCTGGACGAAGACCTCGTCCAACACGCTGATCGACGAGCGCCCCTTCTACTACACACGGGTGATCGTCGATCCGCACGACGAGAACCACCTGTTCTCGGTCTCGGTGCTGCTCGCCGAGAGCACGAACGGCGGCAAGACGTGGCACGTCAGCGGAAAGCGGCTGCACGGCGATCATCACGACGCCTGGATCGCGGCGAACGGGCGCACGATCCTCGAGGCGAACGACGGCGGGGTCGCGCTCTCACACGACGGCGGTGCGACGTGGACGTGGCGCAACGTGCTGCCCGTCTCGCAGTTCTACCACGTCGGCGTGGACGCGCGGCAGCCGTATCACGTGTGCGGCGGGCTGCAGGACAACGGCGTTTGGTGCGCCCCCTCGCGAACCGGCGATTCGCGCGGGATCCTCGCGCAGGACTGGCAGCGCATGGGCGGCGGCGACGGCACGTTCAGCGTCCCCGACCCGCATGCGCCGCAAACCGTGTGGTCGAGCTCCGGCGGCGGCGACAACGCCGGCGAGCTGTGGCGCGTCGACACGCGCACGCAGAGCGCGACGGACATCTCGCCCTACTTGCGCGACCAGAACGTGGTCGCGCCGAGCAAGCTTCGCTACCGCTTCAACTGGGAGACGCCGCTGGCGTTCGATCCGCACGATCCGCGCGTCGCGTACGTCGGCGGCGACGTGCTCTTCCGCAGCACGGACGCGGGGCTGCGCTGGACGCCGATCAGCGGCGACCTCACGCGCGATCTCACGGCGCGCCAGTCGCTCTCCGGCGGCGCGGTGACGCTCGACGTCACCGGCGCCGAGACGTTCGATACGCTGCTCGCGATCGCGCCCTCACCGCTCGCCAAGGGCGAGATCTGGGTCTCGACCGACGACGGCCTCGTGCAGCTCACCCGCGACGGCGGCAAGCACTGGCGCAACGTTTCGATCCCCGGGCTCGACGCCGACGCGCGGGTTCCCGCGATCGACGCCTCGCACCATCGCGCCGGGACGCTGTACGCCGCCGTCGACCGCCATTTCGCCGGCGACCGCACGCCCTACGTCTACGTCACGTCCGACTACGGGCACACCTGGCGCCGCATCACCACCGGGCTCCCGCATGCCGAGGTGTATGCGGTGCGCGAAGATCCCGGCGACGCCTTGCTGCTCTACGCGGCGACCGGGCAAGGCGTGTGGTGGAGCGACGATGCGGGCGCGTCGTGGTCGCCGTTCCCCGCGCCGTACCCGCCGGTCGAAGTGCACGACCTCGCCGTGCAGCCGGAGGCGGGCGACCTGATCGCGGCCACGCACGGCCGCGGGATGCTGATCTTCGACGACCTGCGCCCGCTCCGCGAGCTGGCCGCCGCGCGCCGCGACGGCGTTCGCCTGTTCGCGCCGCGCGACGCCCGTCCGCTCGAGCGCCTCGCCCCGACCGTCAACCAGCGCGGCGCCGAGGACCCGCCGCCGGCCTCGTTCACCTTCTGGCAAGCCGCACCGGCGCAGCACCCGCCGGCGATCGAGATCGTCGACGCGCGCGGAACCGTCGTGCGCCGCATCGCCGGCACGCACGACGCCGGCGGTACCGACGTGCCGAACGTCTCGAACCTCGCCGGCTACAACCGCGTCGCGTGGAATCTGCACGAAGACGCGCCGGTGCCATGGCGGCGCGCGCCGGAATGGAACCGCGGACCGGACGATGGTCCGCCGGTGCTCGCCGGAACCTACACGGTGCGGCTCCTTCGCGACGGCCGGACGTACTCGCGCACGCTGCGCGTGCTGCCCGATCCCACGGTCTCGCCCGCGGCGGCGCGGTCCGGCGCCGCCTTCGCGCGCGAGATGTACGCGCTGCTCGGCGCGCTCGATCGCCGCCTCAACGCCCTCGACAACGTGCGCCTCCAGCTCGGCGAGCGTGCGAGTACGATCCGTGATCCCGCGCTGGCTTCGCGCGCGAGCGATGTCGCCGCGGAGGCGGAGCGCGTCGAGTCGACGATCAGCTCGCAGCCGCTCAACGACCAGGACGACGACTTCCTCGAAGACCTGCTGCGCGAGCGCGTCCTGACGTTCTTGTCGGACATCGGGCCGGGGACGCCGCCGCAGGCGCAGCGCGACGAAGCCGGCGCGCTGCTGCGCGCAGGGGCGGCCGCGCTCGCCCGCAGCGATGCGTTCGTGCGCACGCGCGTGCAGCCGCTGAACACCGCGCTGCGCGCCGCCGGCATCGCTCCGGTCGACCTGAACGCGATGCCGCCGAAGACGAAGCCCGACCCGAGCGCCGACGAGCACGCCCGGCGCGGCGAAGAGACGGAGTAGCTAGAGCTCGGCCACGCCGCGCCGCACGCACTCGCGCAGCAGCGCGGCGCGGTCGCCGACGTCGAACGCGCGCAGGATGCGCGAGACGGTGTTGCGCACGGTCTGTTTCGAGCGCCCGCGCAGCGTCGCGATCTCGACCGTCGACTTCCCGGCGCACAGCAGGTGCAGGATGGCGCGCTCGGTCGGGCTGAGCGCCTCGACGGTGGGGTCCTTCGACGCCGTCGTCACCCGGCGCGCGCGTTCGCGCAGCGGCGAGGCCGGCGCGAGCTTGCGCAGCGCGTGGTCGACGTATTCGAACAGGTACGCCTGACCGGTCAGCTCGCTCAGCCGCAGCGCGGCGAAGAGCGCGCGGCGCTCGAACCCGATCCTGCTGAAGATGCGGAACGCGTCGCGGTAGTGGTGGTGCGCGACGTGATGCTCGCCCTCGGCGTCGGCGATCACGCCTTCCACGAAGACGCGCTGTCCGGTCTCGCGCGGGTTCCCCGAGATCGCCTGCATCGGCGCCGGCGGGAGCTCGCGGTAGCGCTTCAGCAGCGCGCGCGCCGCGAGCACGTCGCCGGCATACGCGGCCTCTTCGGCGATCGCCAGCGGAAGACCGTACTGCTCGCTCTCCTGCCACGACGAGGGCACGAGCGCGTCGAGCGCGTGTTTCATCCGAACGACCGCGTCGGCATGCGCGAAGCGTTCGCCGACCGCGCGCAAGACCGCCGCGCGCCGGCATTGCGCGAGCAGCGCGTATCCGGGATTGGGCGCGACCATCTCGGCTTCGTACGCCGCATCGAGCGCTTCGCGGATGCGTCCGTCGATCTCGTAGACCTTCGAGGCTGCCAGCGCGAGGCCATGGCGCAGCGTCGCCATCGCGTTGCCGCTCCAGTCGATCCGCGCGCGGCGCTGATCGGCGAAAAGCCACGTTTGCCGGTCGAGCCGCTCCGAGGCGAAGGTTGCCAGGCCGAGCGTCGCGTTCGCTTCGAGGAAGCTGTCGCGGTGGCGGCAGCCGTCGAGCCGCTCGAGCGCGGCGCGGAAGTGCGCCGTCGCGGCCGCGAAATCGGCGCGCGCCGATGCGACCCAGCCGCGATATTCGAACGAGCGGGCATGGACGATGTCGGCATCGACCGAGACGTCGTCGAGAGCGCGGTCGGCTTCGTCGAGGCGGCGCAAGCCGTAGTATCCGAGCCCGATGTTGAGCGCGATCTCCGAGCGGATCGTCGGATGCGCATCGTCCGCGCCGCGGCGTGCTTCCTCGAGGATCGCGAGCCCGCGCTCGGGTTCGCCCAACCGAACGTAGCCCTGCCCCAGCAGCATCCGCGCGGTGAGCGAGGCGTCGAGCGTTCCGTGCGCCACGAACACCGCGAACACCACGTCGATCGCATCCTGGGGCCGGCCCACGCGCAGCAGTGCGCGTGCACGCAGCAGCGCCAGTTCGGAGAGCATCTCCGTACCGTGCGGACGCACGCGGTCGCACAGCGCGAGACACCCGTCGAAGTCGCCGGCAAACCACGCGCGCATCGCCTCGGAGAAGGCGACCCGGCCTCCGGCAACACGCGGCTTAGAGAGTGGTTCTGTGATCACACCCCACATCCAGCAAACGCGGGTCCGCTAGGCGGTTTCCCTGCGGTTCGACGCGACCTTCGGCGCACCGAGACGGAATCCGCTACGTCGGGATGCCGGAGGTGCTCGTATCTTGCGGTTGTACCGCGGGCGGCGGAGTCCGCACCCCCGATCCGCTCCCAGCGGCGGCCGCCGGCGGCGGGACCGGCAACGGCAAGCCGGCCGCGCCGGGCGCGTTCCCGAGCAGCAGGGAGAGGATCAGAACGGCAAGGCTCACGCGCGACCTGCTCTTTCGGACGAGTGGCGGTCCCGAACCCCGCTGGGGGCTCGTATTCTCCGTACCAGCATCGGTACACTTGTACCGATCCTTGAACGACTCTACCAGCTTGCCGGCGGATTTGTCAGCAGGAAGGCCGTTTAGTCGCCCCGGACGAGCTCCGTTCCGATCCCGTCGAGCGCCGCGGCGATCGCCCCGAAGCCCGCGCCGGCGACGACCGCGCGCCGGGCGCCCCCCCGGACGGCCGCGACCGCGGCCTGCATCTTCGGGATCATCCCGTCGGTGAAGGTCCCGTCGGCCAGGAACGTCTCGGCCTCGGCGACGGTGAGCCGCGGGATCACCGACCGCGGGTCGGCGAGGTTCCGGCGCACCCCGGCGACATTGGTGAGCACGACGTACGCATCGGCCTGGAGCGCGCCGGCGATGGCGCCGGCCGCGACGTCGGCGTTGCAGTTGAGCGCGCCGCCGCCGTCCATGTCGATCCCGAGCGGGGCGACCACGACGACGTAGCCGGCCTCGAGCAGCGCCGCGACCGGCGCCGGGTCGACCGTGGCGATCTCGCCGACGAACCCCAGCTCGACCCCGTTCACCGAGCCGGCCCGCCGGGCGCGCAGCAGCGAGCCGTCCTCGCCCGAGATCCCGACCGCCGGCGCTCCGCGGCCGATCAGCGCCCGCACCAGCGCCTTGTTCACCGACCCGCACAGCACGTACTCGACGACGTCCCGGGTCGCCGCCCCGGTCACCCGCAGCCCCCGCACCCGCGTCTCGTCGATCGCCTTGACGTGGAGCTCGGCGTCGATCTGCGGCCCGCCGCCGTGGACCAGGACGACGCGCTCGCCGCTCGCCGCCAGCGCCGCGATCTCGTCCAGCACGGGGTCCTCATCGCCGGCGGCCATCGCATTCCCGCCGTACTTGAGCACGATCGTCACCCGGTGCGCTCGTCCGAACACGCCGCGGCTTCCTGCCCTCCCAAAAGGGCGCAGAGGCCGCGGGCCTTTCGGCACATTTCCATGCTCGCGTCGGGTACCGACGCAGGCCTTTCGATCGCGAGCCGTGAAGCCATTCCCCGGGGAGGTGTGCGATGCAAGTAAGATCGTGTCGCGCCGTGACAAGCGTGTGTCTGTTTAGTGTTTTCGCGGCCGGATGTGGCGCCGCGGGAACGACGGGGACAAACCCCGCCGCGAGCGCCGTGGGCGGGGCGCACCCTGGTGTCGCCGCAGTGAAACGCAGTCTGGGCCGCCGCACGGCGATCATTCCGACGTGCTCGGGCGCGACCGGCACCGGTTCGGTGATCAGCGGCGGTTCTTCGAACGGCGCCGGCGGAACCGACTCGGCGGTCGTTGCCGGGGCAAGCAATGAGGCATGCGATGCGTACTCCGCAATCGTAGCCGGCGAATCGAACATCATCTCGAACAGCAACGCCGCAACGCAATCCTTCATCGGAGCGGGGAATAGCAATCTCATCATCGGTTCCCAGTCGGTGGTCGGCGGCGGCTACGACAATCAGGTTTCAGCGAACGACGCCGCGATCGTAGGAGGCAATCAAAATCAGGCGTCCGCGCTGCATGCATTCGTCGGCGCGGGGACGAACAACAACAATTCGTCGGATGACGGTGCGATCGTCGCCGGATATCAGAACAGTGCTTTGAACGTCAACTACGCGTTCATCGGCGGCGGCAATTCCAACACGGCCTCGGGGGACACTTCGGCCGTCGTGGACGGTCAGCAAAACACTGCATCGGCTTCGCTTGCGTCAGTCGTAAACGGTCAGAACAACCAGAATGCCGGGATACGGGCGATCATCGGAGCGGGCGAAAACAACACGATCACCAACAACGGGACCGACGGTGTCATCGAAGCAGGTAACACGAACTCGCTGTCGGTGCAGTACGGCGCAATCGCGGGCGGCGAGCACAACAGCCTTTCCGGCCTGGGAGGCTATATCGGAGGCGGCGGCTACAACACGGTATCCGGGCAAGGCGCGGTCGCCGATGGCGGGTTCGACAACACGTCCTCCGGAACGTATGGGACGATCCCGGGAGGCTACGTGAACTCGGCCGGCGGTACGTACAGTTTCGCGGCCGGTGCACGCGCGAGCGCAGCGCAAACCGGCACGTTCGTGTGGAGCGATGGTTCTGATGGCGACACCGTCCTCACGTCGTCGCGTGCCTACCAATTTCTCGCGCGGGCGTCGGGGGGATTCACGCTCTGGACCAATGCCGGGAGCACGATCGGCGCGACTCTCGCTCCAGGTTCGGGTACCTGGGCTTCGGCGAGCGACCGGGCCATGAAGACCGACGTCGCGGGAGTTGACGATGCTGTCGTGCTGGATCGCGTCGCGAGGCTGCCGATCAGCCGTTGGAGTTACGTCACCGAGCGTGGCGTGCGACATGTAGGTCCAATGGCGCAGGACTTCTATGCGGCGTTTGGCGTCGGCGAAGACGACAAGCACATCGCATCCATCGATGAGGACGGCGTCGCACTCGCAGCCATCAAGGCGCTGCGAGCGCAAACGAGAGCGTTGCACGCGGAAAACCTGCATCTGCGAGCGCGGCTCGCATCCGCGATGAGGAAACAGGCGGCCCAATTTTCAGACCTTCGCGCACAGGTCGCGATCCTGCGCGCGATCGTCACGGGGCAGGCATCGAAATAGCTCTATGCGCTCGCAACTCGCCCGAGACAGCCCAGTCCACTCGGCATCGTAGTGCCGCCGCGTTCGTCGCCGGGGTGAGGAGCGGTGCGGAAGCGAGGCGCTAATGGTTATACGTATCCGCCGGGTGTGGTGACGGCGAACGGTTCCGTGAGGGCCACGCAAGAGTTCTTCTGCGCCGTCCTGCGACGCGGGTGACGGGAAGGCCGGGCGGACAAACCGACCTGGCCGCGGCCCGAAGGCGTACGCAGCTCCGCCGATCTCGGCGCCCGGCGCGCCGGGGCGCTGTCCGGACGAGTCAGGGATCTGAAGCAGCGGAGCAGCTGGCCTTGCCCAGAAAGGCCGGGGCCGCGGCCTTTCTGGGCAAGGCCAGCTGCTCCGGCTTTGCCCACAAACGGCGTCGGACGGCCGACTTTATGGGCAGCCGGGCGATTTTATGGGCAGGCGCGCCGGGGACAGGCGACGCCTGGCCCCGCGCCAACGGTCGCGCCCATGGCTGAAGCGTCTGGCTGGGACTGGACCCTCATCTGCTTGTGCGGGCTCGTATTCGTCCCCGCTACGCTGCTCGCTCGCCGAAACGCGAGCACGCTCCGCGGCCTGCTTCCTCGCTCTCCTCGCTCTGACGCGACCCTCGGGGCAAAGTTAACTCCGTGATTGGGATCGTCATCGCGCTCGCGGCTGTCCCGGCACCGTGCGGGCCCGTAATCGCCCTCGCCGTGGCGGCAATCGGTTCCACGCAGGTAGTCGCGGCCGAACGAAACGCACGGCGACGCGAAAGAGCCGAAAGGGCAGCACACAAGCGGCGGGGGTGGCGGCTTATGATGGCGCTTGAGAAGCTGACGCTGGACCTGAAATTTCGAGATGCCACGCTCGCGATAAAGGAGCGTACGGCCGTCACCGTTTCGGAGCGACAGCAGCTTGTCGCGGAACGCGAAGCGATTGAAAAAGAAAAGGACGAGATCGCGACGAGGTTCCGATACGACTTTTCCGACGAGCTAAATACTGCTCTTAGAAGAACTCCAAGATCAGTACGGCATAGATACGACCGGGGTCGGGAATACGATTCAGTATCTCGCATGGGCGACGTTCGGTGACGTGTTGCGCCTTCGCGAAATGTTGTCGCCTCTAATAGACCGGCTAAATGGCGCATGATCCGAAGCGGCTCAGGTTCTCGCTACGCCGCCTTCCAGAACTCCGCTTCCACCCCAAGCTCATAGAACGACTGAACGAGGCAGCACAAATTATGGCAAAGGACCTTGCAAAGAATCTCGTTGACCTGCGCGACCCGGCGTCTTGGACCGGATGCGCGTCCCGAACTTCGCCTTAATCATGGAGAACGTCGTCTCGACATTCGACCGCTGGTGATAGTGCGCCAAGAACGCCTCGCGGCGATACATGACAGATGGAACGCCCGCTGCCAAACGTCGCGATGAAGCCCACGGTACGTTCCTGTGCCCGTCGCGTTCTTCTTGAAGGGGACTAAAGGTTGCGCGCCCACGGCTTCAATCTGCGCGAGGATGCGACCGGCGGAGTATGCCTTGTCGGCCGAAACGCGCTTCGGCGAGAACCGCTTCGCGGTGCGCTCCAGCAGCGGACGGAAATGCTGCCCGTCGTCTTCGTGAGCGTGCGTGATTTTCGCTGAGGTGACGACGTTCTTTCGCCTCCCGACCATCGCGTGCAGCTTCAGCCAAAGTGCCTCGGACATTTCCTTTCCATACTTGGCGCTGTACCACCGGCGGTATTGAGACGTGCTGAACCCGGTCGCGTCGGCGGCGTTGCGGGCGTGGTCTACTCGACTGACGTCATCCCGGAAATCGCGGCACAGATTCGCGTCTTCCCGTTCCCGCTCGGCGTGACGCCCGACATTCTCTATCCCATCGCGGCGTTGAAGCACGCGCAGGACCCTACGGGCGCGCGCGCGTTCGTCGGTTCATCCTCGGCGATGGGCGAGCGTTTCTGAAAGCACGGGATTCGTGCTGCCGTAGTCTTACCGCCCGTGCGTGTGCGTCATCCCTCCGCTGCCGTCGTTCCCGCGCATGCTGTCGTACATCGTGACTTGCTCCGCCGTGAGCAGCTTGCGCGTCGCGAGATGCGCCGACAGATGGACGGCGCGCAACCGACCTTGCAAGTCGCCGATCCGCTCGGTCAGGGTCGCCAGCGTCGCTTGGTCGATAGTGCCGTTCGCGAACGCGCGGTCCAGGCCGGCTTCCTCGTCCACGATTTGTCGACCGAGCGGGATCGCGGCGGCGGACATGGCGGCCTCGACCTTTTCAATCGCCGCCTTCTGCGCGTCGGAGAGCCCGAGGTGGTCGGCCATCGCGAGGACGTGCTTCGGGCCGGGGTAGTGGTTAAGCTCGCCCGCCTTCGCCATCCCAAGGCCCTCGCCCGCGAGGTAGCCCTTCACCTCGTCGGGCGTCAGGGAATTGATCGCGGACGGTGCGGGCGTCTGCGCCATGGCGAGGGCCGGAGCGGCCAGGGCGGCAAGAGCCGCGAGAACGATTCTGCTCTTCATGATCGCCGATTCGAGCGACGCCCCGATGTTCCGGCGTCGATCCGAACCGGCTTGCGGATTGTCGCGCGGTCCTTGTTCTTGTAGCGATTCTCGCGCGGTTGCGTGAATGAGCCGTGCTTATGCCATGCTTCGTAGTATCCGAGCCCGCGTTTCGTCTTGCGACTGACGCGGCGGAAGTAGAGCAAACGCAGGTAGCGCAGGTCCATGCTGCGCGGCCCTCCCCGGCCGCTATAGCATGGGGCGCTCTCCGTGACGGATCATGCACCGAGCATAACACGGAGCCCCGACCGAGATCGGGCTCGTGGCGAGGGGTTAGGCCCGGTCGGCTACGCCTATGGAATCACGAACAGGGTGAGACCCTTGCCGTTGAAAGGCGCGACGAGTTTCCACCGCTCCGCGTCGGGCCAGAACAGCGCGACGATATGGGCGGCCTCGGCGAGCGCCGCTCCACGGCATCGACCGGGCGCAGCCCAGATCGTCGAGCCCCGGGCTCCTGAGCGTTATCATGGCCGCTTCAGTATAGCCGATGCCGCGGGCACCCCCGCCCTTTTTTGGGCAGACGGCCGACTTATGGACCGGAAGCCGGCCCCGACGCCGCTGGCTTTGCTCATAAAGCCGCTGCGGCGGCGCCCTTTATGGGCAGGCGGTGTTTCTGCCCAAGAAGTCGATCATCAGCCGGGCATACGCCCGATCGCGTCAATAATCTGCCGCTTCATCCCGTCACGATCGACAGAAAAATGACCAGCCAGTATGGGGCCACCGGCGGGAACCGGAATCGCGAATGATTCATGCAGGACGAATCCGCGGGATACCTCAACCGCGATCTTGCTGCTTTGACCGTGGCCGATGTTTACTCCGTCCCCCGGCTCCCAGCCGACAGTCACGGTAGCTACGATCTCTAGGCCTGCTCCCGACGTCTCGACGGCAACAGTTCGCTCGCCGACCCTGCGTCCGTGAGCAATGTTCGCGACAGGCTGGCTCATGTTTTTGTAGCCGCTGAGCGCGGCCTGAAGCGCCTCGGACGCTTCCTGCGCGAGTGCGTCGGCGCGAGCCTGAGCGGCGCCCACAATGCTCTGGTGGCCCTGACTCTGTTGCGCCGCCTTTGCGTCGCTTGCGCGCATAGCTCTTTCAAGCGAATCGTCCATGGTTACCTCGTATGCAGGCAATGAGAGGGACCGTTCTTTCCGGTGGAGTGACGGGCCTTGGCGATCCCGGAACGCGGGGAAGCCAACGAGTCGACGATTCCTCCCAAATCGCGATCGGGCTGGGTACACTAGCAGCATGGTACAGCCGCCGGATCAGCCCTTCGCTGTGGCGCGGGTGACGCAGATGGCAAGCGACCTTTCGAGGGCGCTCGACGGCTTCGAGGGCGGCCCAGTCACCCCGGATGCTGTGGACGATCGGTTCCCGCAAGCCGTCACGGTGCGCGAATGCCTCATGGCGCTGCGCGCGAAGATCGAGGCCTTCCTCGGCGACGTCTAATGCGGAACGGCAGCACCGCCGTTTCCCGCGTGTAATAGACGCTATCTGAAGGAAGCAGTTGTCCGCGCCTAGGGGAGACTAGGCCGCAGCAGGCGCATCTTGTCCGTCGGACACGCTAACGCCCTGGGATGCGGCGAACTGCGGGCGAGACTGGAGTACGGGGTGCATAACGAAGATTTGGTGGCGATTCTTAACGCGCTTCCGCCCGACCACCGACGGGCGCTAATTCGCGCGCACAAGCCGAGGTTGAAGGGTGCCAAGAACAACCGAGAACGCCTAGCGCGCATTGCTGGCATGCTCGGCGTCGACGGAATCGCACCGTATCGATCGCTCTACCTCGAAGGGAATGGCCGCCTCTTCACCTGGTATCTCGCCCCGGACGTGCAACTAACCGCGGCGACGATCCTTGATCGGTACCGCACGAGATATCAAAACGCCGCAATCGGCGAGCATCCAGAAGTGCAACCAGGCGAAGACCCGCGCTTCAACAGGATTCTCCGTGCCGAGGGACCGCTGCGAGTCGAATACGCGTTCTACGGTTCGAAAATGGAGCTGCCAAATCGATGGGGAACCATAGAAGCGGTACGTTATCGGCAGCCGGAGATTGTTATTCGGGACGCTCCGCTCACGTTTGAATTCCGGCGCGTTCCGACAGCGACGCGCACCGCAATGATCCGTTCGCTCTCGAACGACCTTCAACTTCCCGAGCGGGCTTTGGTCCCATGCCTGCTGAATACAGATGAACTGCGCGAAAACCTACGTGTACGTCTCGATGCGATTCCTCGCGGCATCAAGAAGAAAGGCCGAGGCTTCGGTCTCGGCACTATCCAAATCTGGACCGACGGATCGGTCTCGCTTCTGGAACAAATTGACTATCAAGGTAACCTTGCCACACACCACGAAGTCTTTCAACTTGCCTGGGATTTCCTGACACCTCACCGGCATCCCGAGAACTACGCCGAGAAATCGACCTACCTGGTAACCGTGGAGACTGGTGACATGCGAATCAGCGAAGGCGCAAGCGAACTCGCCATCGATCGTCTCCGCCAAAATGTCGTCGCGCTCTTCTAACGGCGCGACGCGCGTTCGCGTGATGAACGCGCTTCAGGATCTTGCGACAACACAACCGGATTTCGTCGTCACGGCGTCGGGGGTTGCCCAACGAACTAGCCTTCCCGTTGATGATGTAAGGGAGGCGATGGCGCAAGCGGTCGACGACGACATGCTCAATGCGATCCTGGTTGCGCGATGCGACAACTGCGGTTCAGAGCACGCGATCGACGAGCCCGATGACGTCGAGGGCGCACATTGCAACGGTCCGTGCATGCGAGCGACGCCGCATTCTCCATTTGTTGTATTCACGTTTACGCCCAAACTACGGGAGATCGCGCAGGGTCGTTCAGGCCCAAAAGCGTCGCGGCGCCCTTGGGCGCCGCTGCTCGAACGGATCGGCCACAAATTGCTCGAGATCAGCCGACCGCGAGCGATTCGCTGAGTGCATATGAACGCCAGCGGTTAGACATAGAAGAAAGGAAAGCTCGGGCGGCAGAGCGACACGCTGCTGCGGCGGAGCGGTCTGCGGATGCAGTCGCGCATCCCGATCCGGTCGTGAAGAAAACCTACACCGCGACTATCTTCTTTGGCGTAATCGCTACGATCGGCGTCCTGGCCGGTATTACCGCGGCGGTATATCCGCCTTGGCACGATCACATCCTGGAGCAGCTGCAAGAGCTGCGCCACACGGCTCCGACAATGTCCCCGCCGGCCCCGTCTCTCTCGCCGTCGCCAACGGCACCAGCAGAAAAGCGAATGGATGCCCGCAAGGCGTCGCGGCACGGCCGCTTATGATGCCTTCCAAAACTCCGGCGCGACACCCAGCTCATAGATCGACTGTACGAGGCAACAGAGATTGTGACAGAGCACCTTGCACAGCACCTCGTTAACCTGCGCTGTTTCGGTCTTTGACCGCAGCGCGGCGCCAAACTTCGCCTTGATCATGTGAAACGTCGTTTCGACGTTCGAGCGCTTGTGATAGTGCGCCAGGAACGCGTCGCGATTGAACATGTAATAGTGGAACATCCGCGCCCAAATCTCGTGGCCGCCGCGCTTGTTGTAAGGCGCTTGTCCTGTCGCATTCTTCTTGAAAGGGATAAACGGCTCGGCGCCGGCGTTCTCAATGTGCGCCATGATGCGCGCCGAGCTATACGCTTTGTCCGCCGATACACGCTGCGGCTGAAACCTCTTCACGGTGCGATCGAGGAGCGGCCGGAAATGCTGGCCGTCGTGGGCGTAGGCGCCCGTCACCTCGACGCTGGTCACAATGTTCGTGCGCGTCCCGATCATAACGTGCGCCTTCAACCATTGCGAAGCGGTCATTTCCCGACCGTACTTCGCGCTGTACCAACGGCGGTACACGCCAGCCGTCGAGAAGCCGGAGGAGTCGACCGCGAAGTCCGTCTCGACGCTCTTGAGCGGTCCGGCGCTTTCCTCGATCATCGCGGTAAGGATCGGCGTCAGGTCTGGATTTTCCAGCGCGTTCAGCACCGAATTGTAGTGAGGCGCACGGTCGATAAAGCCTTTGGCCGCGAGGTCGCGCAGGTCGCTCATCGCGCGGCGCGCCGACATGCCAGCGTAGACCTTCATCGTGGCGCAAAAAACGGCGTCCGAAAGGGGCAGACGCGGACGGCCGCGCTTCTGCTCCGGGTTGTCGATCGCGGCGCAGAGATCGCGTAACAGCTCGGCGACGTGTACCTTCTCGTTCGTCTGCGCGGCGTTGTACGCGGTCCATTCCTGGCGGTAGGTGACGCGAAGCGTCTCGCTCACGGCGGAGCCGTCCGGGCGAATCGTCTCGCGCCGGATCGTATACTCGACGGCGTAGACGTGCTTGCACGGCTCGCGGCGCTCCTCATAGTCGGGGCACGAGCACGTCGCCGCTGCTTCCGTGGGGTCAACGACGTAGGTGCTGTTCCCGGCTTGTGAGGGGACGAGCCAGAGCGCGCCCTTCTGGCGCAGCTTCTTGGTGGCGGCGATCTCCAGACCGCGAATTTCCCGTGCTTCCATCGACTACCCTCTAGGTGATTACCTATTAGGAGCGTACCTGAAGGGTAAGTCGATGTCAACCCTTTAGGTGTGTACCTTGACGGTAAGTACCTAGTGGGTGTACGCTCTCGCTCATGGCGAAGGCGAAGCTGGACGGGTACCGGTGCGACCGGTGCGGGCACGAATGGCTCCCCCGCGAGAAGGGGCAGGACCCCTTAGTCTGCCCGAAGTGTAAGAGTCGATATTGGAACACGCCGCGGCGTGAGCGGGCCGCAGGCTAGTCGCGATCGCGGCGATCGCGTCCAAACGCAACCACCGTTTCGCCCTCCGGTGACTGCCGATCGCGCCGCATGGTCGCCGGTGGGACAGCCGGCTGTGCGACTCGGTCGCGCCGCGTGACAACGGGAGGCGAAGTCCGGCGACGAGCAATTGAAGATAAGTCGAACACATCGTCCGATGGCCGTTGCGGTTCCAGCGTCCCTGGCTCAAGTCCGCATAGGACTTCAATTTCCCTCGCGGTATAAGGCAACGCTTCGAGTATCGCGTCAACCGTGACGCCGCGGCTGAGAATTTCCGCGAACGCGCTGCGCAGCAGCGCGGGTTCCTCGCACGGAATCGAATCATCGAAGGGTTCACGCCGCCGCCATCCACGCACAGAAAGGCCGCGCCACAATTTCTGCGCCTGGACTTTGCTAACGAGATTCAAGTCGGTGGCGTGCATGAGAACCGCTTGCATCGAAACGCCCCACATTCGTTTCATGACTTTAAGTCCGTCTATACTTGTCGAGTAAAAGTTCTTAGCAAACACCCTCGACGGCATTAAGAATTCGCGCGCGAAGCGGTGAGCCTGGTCTTCCATGTACGCATTTCGCGCATGATGCGCGAAATGCGAGGAAGTGATGTTTCGATGGAGGACGAGATGGCCTAGCTCGTGCGCGAGGTCAAACCGATATCGAACGCTGGAACCGTGGTCTAGATTGACAATAGCGAACGCGCGGCCGTCCTTGCACCTCTGTGAGAACGAATCCAAGGTCTCCGCTGAGAGATCGGAGTACCCGACGATGACCCCGTGATTCTCTAGCAGCCACGTCATATTCTCAATGGCGCCGCCCCCGAGGCCGAAGAACAGGCGCGCAAGTTTCGCCGCTTCATCGACCTGAGCATCCGTGATTTCTGCGGGGTCCGTAACCACAAGCCCGGGCGGGAGCCTCAGTTCGGGGAAGGCGACGTATTCACCCAAGAACCCGACGATTCGGCGAAGCCAATTATAGCGGCGTTGAGACCGCTCGCGCACGGTCTTGGTCGCCGCAGCCCGTGAGCGCCAATAGATCGGGGACGGATCTTCGGCGACCGTTGCGTCAAGAAAAAAGCGCAGCGGAAGGTTCAGTACGGTTGAGAGTCGCTGGGCGATTTCGGGGGCGGGCGTGGCATAGGCGTTTTCGTATGCGCTGATTGCCTGGCGCGAGATACCGAGTAGGTCGGCAAGTGCGGGACCCGTCAACCCGCGCGCTTCCCGCGCTTCGCGGAGGCGATCGCCAACGAAGCCAGAGGTGCCAGGCTTCATGACTCGTCGGACTGCCGGCGGCGATACTGCTCAAACACGGAGTTAGGCTTACGTTGCGGTTCAATCGGTACGCCGCGCTGCATCATCGCAGCTATGTCGTCGGGGTCTACCTCAGCATTCGCGTATCGCTTGGCAACGTTTATCACGTCGAGGTATTCCGTACAGCCAACGTTCGGAATCGCTACTGTTAGAAAGCCGAATTCGTCGTAATTCCTTTGACGAAACCCGACGCGGCGGGCGCCGTGCAGGACGATTCCATACAACAGCTCGCCGACAGGTTCGTGTGTCTCAGGTTCGAGCCAAGAAATCTTCCGGCTACGCGCCAACGTTTCGCGGAACACGGCTTCCTGTACAATCGTCTCAGGGCTATCGGCAAACGATTGAGTCAAAACGATTGGGCCGACACGAACCTCCTCATGGTTGTGCGACCCACTCTTGTTTTTCTGCGACACCGCCCGCAATCCACGGTGCGCGAACTTCTCGGCTGTGTGCTTGAAGGAGGTTTCCGTTCGCGCACGTCGCTCGTCGCCGATCAAGTCGTGGGCCTGCGGGGGGTCGAATCGAGCGAGGCAGTGATCGACTGCCCCCGGATAGTCCTGCTCGTATTCCTCAGCGAGTAAGATCCAGAAGCCAGCCGGGATGAAGCGTTCGATATATTCGATGAACCCGCTAACCACCGGTTCCGCCCTTCTTGGCAGGTATAGTCTGCTAATTATCCGTTGTTTCGGCCTTTTTTGTCAAATAATGAGTCGGTGGCTCGCCGCTTGCCCTTGTAGCATATCAAGGCGAGAAGTTGACGCGGAGCGCGCTGCGCGGTGGGTCAGTTTGAATCTGGCCGCCGCCCCGTGCCGCGATAGCGGGTCTTACGGCCGATCGTCGGCGCAGCGGCGTACGCGGCCGATTCCTCGACGGCTACCGACAAGTGCCTACCGCACGGGCGGATTCGTCGCCCTCCGCAGCGGGTGAGATAGCGCGCGGCCGCGCCACAACGGGGATACGAGCAAGGGTGGCACGGTTGATTCGCGAGGCGTTTAACCAATACAGGCAATGGCTTGGAAACCATAAGGGCCTTTCAATAACGGCGCACCGGGATATCCCGACAAAATATGCGCGGTCTTTCTTTCCCGGCGCCGCGGCTGCCGAAGCATCCTGCGTCGGCCGCCGCCATACCATACTTCGCCGGAAACGCGCTACGGTCGGAGGATGCGAACCTTCACCTTCCCCCTCGCCGAACTCGCGGCCGAGGCCGCGCTACACGTCAACCATTCGGGCGCGGTCCAGCCGCCCGCCGGCACGGATGCCCTCCTCTCGCGGCTGCTCGGACTCGGCATCGCGGCCAGGCCCAGCGCAGACCGCACTGCGATCCGATTCCGCGCCCGTGACGCTCGTGCCGCGGAGAACGTGCGTTTTAGCGCCGTATGCGCCATCGTCGCCGCGAGCTACGGCGACGAGGCGGCGCGTTGGGCGCGCGAGGCGACCGCGTGAAGTGCCGGGCGAGATCGTGCTCCCGCCGACACGCCCGCAGAGCGAATGGGTGCGCGGGCGCCCGGTGCAACGAGTGAGCGGCACGTACGAACACGGCGCGCTCGTCGCCGAGCTTGCGGCGGTGCTCCGCCCATGGGCGCGTGGACGCGGACGGCTCGCCATCGAGTGGCGGCAGCGCGTGGCGATCGCCGGCGAGCTAACGCGCCCGCTCGTTCCCGACCTCGCGTTTCGGTCGTATGATGCGCTCCCGGCCGACGCCGACGCGCTCACGGTCGCGACACCGATCGGTGCGCCGACCGTCACATTTGAAGTCCTGGCGAAGCACGAGCTACGCTCGGACCTCGCCGACAAGATCGCGACGTACCTGCGTGCCGGATGCGCGGCGGTCGTCGTCATCGACCCGGCGACAGAGACGATAGCAGCGCATGACCGCGAGGGATCGCGTGCCTGGAACGTCGGCGAGACGTTCGCGCTCGACGCGCTCCCGGGGTTCGCGCTTGACGTGGGCGCGCTGTTCAAGGAGGCGCGGAAGTAGTGCCCATCCGGGATGAAAGTGACTGTCCGGCGGTGCTACCGACTCGCGACGGCGACCCTCTAATCGTCGCGGACCATCGTGCGGATCGTCGCCCGGTTCACGCTCTTGTAGCGGTCCTCGCGCGGCTTCGTGAACGAGCCGTGCTTGTGCCACGGTTCGTAGAATCCCAGCCCGCGTTTCGTCTTGCGACTGACACGGTGGAAGTAGAGCAAACGCAGGTAGCGCAGGTCCATGCTGCGCGGCCCTCCCCGGCCGCTATAGCATGGGGCGCTCGTCTCCGTTCTCATCGAAGTGCGCCAGCATCCACGGGCGCAGGTTCGCGCGTCCTCGCGCGGGAGGGCCTCGACGGCGGCCTGGACCTCGGCGAGCGTCGGGCGGTCGTCCACGGCCTACGGAATCACGAACAGGGTGAGGCCCTTGCCGTTGACGGGCGCGACGAGTTTCCACTGCTCCGCGTCGGGCCAGAACAGCGCGACGATATGGGCGGCCTCGGCGAGCGCCGCGTCCCACGGCATCGACCGGGCGCAGCCGAGATAGTCGAGCCCGGGGCTCCTGAGCGTAATCATGGCCGCTTCAGTATAGCCGATGCCGCGGTCGCCCCGGCCCTTTATGGGCAGACAGCCGACTTTGTGGGCAGGAGCCCTTTTCTAGGCAAAGCCGGATCAGCTATTGCATCAGTATTCACTTGATGTATAATTATGCGATATGGTGACTCTCCCGGCGGCGGCGCGGCTGCGTGGCCGGAACGTTCTCTCGGTGACCGACCTGGGGGCTGACGAGCTCGGCAGCTTGCTCGGCGTGGCGACCACGCTGAAGGCGCGCGGGCGCGAGCAGCTCACGCTGCTGCGCGGCAAGACGCTGGTCATGCTGTTCGAGAAGCCGTCCTTGCGGACGCGTGTTTCCTTTGAGGCGGGGATGACGCAGCTCGGCGGACACGCCATCGCGGCGACCGGCGGGGACTTCGGGATCGGGACCCGCGAGACGCCGGAGGATGCCGCGCGCGTGCTCTCACGGTATGCCGACGCGATCGTGTACCGGACGCATGCGCACGAGCCGCTCGTCCGCTTCGCGCACGCGGCGACGGTGCCGACGATCAACGCGCTCTCCGAGGCCGGGCACCCGTGCCAGGCGTTCGCCGATCTGCTGACGATTCGCGAGCGCTTCGGAACGCTGCAAGGACTGCGCCTCGCGTTCGTCGGCGATGCGCGCAACAACGTCGCAATCTCGCTCGCCGAAGCGGCGGCGATGTCGGGGATGTCGGTCACCTTCGCCGCGCCGCCGACGCACCGGCCGTCCGACGCGTTCCTCGCCAAGCTGGTGAAGCTGGGCGCCGCGCACAACGTCACCGCACGCGCGTTCACCTCGCCGCTGCGCGCCGTGCGCGACGTCGACGTCGTCTACACCGACGTCTGGACCTCGATGGGCGAAGAGCAGTTCGTCGAGCGCAACATGGCGGCGCTGCGCCCGTATCAGGTGAACGCCGAGCTGATGGCCGCCGCTGCGCCGCACGCGCTCTTCCTGCACTGCCTCCCCGCGCATCGTGGGGAAGAGGTGACGGCCGAGGTCCTCGAGGGGCCGCACAGCGTCGTCTTCGACCAAGCCGAAAACCGGCTCCACGCGCAGAAAGCGCTCCTTCTCGCCCTCCTCACCGACCTACGCGGACTGACGGAATGATGACCGAAACGATCCAGCAACCGAAGACCCGGCGCCAGCGCGCGATCCTCTCGCTCATCGCGGCGCGCCCGGTGCGTTCGCAGGACGAGCTGGCCGCGCTGCTCGAGCAGCAAGGCTACGAGGTGACGCAAGCGACGGTGTCGCGCGACATCAAAGAGCTCGGCCTGCTCAAGATCCCGCTGAAAGGCGGAACCGGAGGAGCGTTCAAGTACGTCGAGCCGAGCGTCGGCCCGGCGTTCACCTCGCGCCTGCACCGCGTCGTCTCCGAAGTCGTGATCCAGGTCCGCTCGGCAATGAACCAGATCGTGCTGCGCACCCATCCCGGCACCGCGATGATGCTCGCCGCCGCGATCGACGGCGCCGACTGGCCGGAGATCCTGGGCACGATCGGCGGCGACGACACCGTCCTGGTCATCTGCGAGCAAGCCGAAAAAACGCCGATGATCAAACAACGTTTCGAAGACATGCGCGGAGAAAACCAATAGCTATGCGGTCATGGAGCGAGCGCAGTGGAATCTTCCGTTCGGCAGTACGCCGCAGCGAGCTCGGACCCGGGGGCCCCACGCAGCGCGTGGGGGGTGCGGAGCCTGGGGCGGAGCACCTTTAGAATGAAGATCGTCCTAGCATATTCGGGCGGGCTGGATACGTCCGTGCTGCTGAAGCAGTTCGTCGAGCAGGGACACGACGTCGTCGCGATGACGGCGAACCTCGGCGAGTCGGACATGGTCTCGGGCGAAGGTTCGCAAGACGCGCTCGAAGCGGTGCGGCAGAAGGCGCTGAAGCTCGGCGCGGCCGAAGCCGTGCTGGTCGACGCGCGCGAACGGTTCGTCGACGACTACGCCTACAAGGCGCTGGCGGCGAACGCGCTCTATCAAGGCGAATATCCGCTCAGCGCGGCGCTCTCGCGTCCGCTGATCGCCGACCTGCTGGTCGAAACCGCCGCGGAGTTCGGCGCCGATGCGGTCGCCCACGGCTGCACCGGCAAAGGCAACGATCAGGTGCGCATCGAGGTCGGCGTGCGCGCGCGCGCGCCGCACCTGAAGACGCTCGCGCCGCTGCGCGACAAGCCGCTCTCACGTCCCGACGCGATCGCCTATGCGCAAGCGCACGGCGTTCCGATCGCGCACACCACGGCGAAGCCGTACTCCGTCGATGCGAACCTGTGGGGCCGCTCGATCGAGGCCGGCGTGCTGGAGAATCCCTGGAACGCGCCGCCCGAGGATGCGTACGCGTGGAGCGTCGCGCCGGAGACGGCGCCGCCGAGCGGCACCGAGGTCGTCATCGCCTTTCGCCACGGGATCCCGGCATGGGACGGCAAGGACGGCGCGGAGATGGTCTTCGAGCTGAACAAGGTCGCCGGCGCGAACGGCGTCGGCCGGCTCGACATGATCGAAGACCGCGTCGTCGGTCTCAAGTCGCGCGAAGTCTATGAGTGCCCGGGGAGCATCACGCTGATCGAGGCGCACAAAGCGCTCGAGCGGCTCGTGCTGACGCGGGACGAGCTTCGTCTGAAGGCACAGCTCGATCAGAAGTACGCCGAGCTGATCTACGACGCGCAATGGTCCTCGCCGCTGCGCGCCGCGCTCGATGCGTTCAACGCGAAGCTCGCCGAGCGCATGACCGGCGAGGTGCGCGTGAAGCTGATCCGCGGCCGCGCGGTCATCACGGGCTCGCGCTCCCCGTTCGCGCTCTACGACGAGTCGCTCGCGACGTATGCCGCCGGCGACCGCTTCCGGCACGACGCCGCCGGCGGCTTCATCGAGCTGCACGGCCTCCCCGTCGCAGCCGGCGCCGCCAAAGCAGCGGAAGCCGCCGAACGCGCCCAGCCGCAACCCGCATAGCACACGGTGATGGAGCGCCGTTAGCCATGTCGCTGCAGTGGGGCGGGCGGTTCGCGTCCGCTCCGGACGCCACGCTGCTCGCGTTCGGGTCGTCGCTCGAGGACGATCTCGTGCTGGCGCCGTTCGACGTGCGCTGCTCGCTGGCGCACGTCACCGCGCTGGTCTCCGGACGGGTGATCTCCGCGCACGACGCCGAGGCGCTGCGCTCGGCGCTCGACCGCGTCGGCGCGGAGGTCGACGACGGCTCGTTCGCGGCGTGGGCGCTTGCCGGTTCGTTCGAGGACGTGCACGGCGCGATCGACGCGCGGGTGCGCGGCTACGCGGGCGCGGCCGGCGAGCGGCTCCACGCGGGTCGCAGCCGGAACGATCAGGTCGCGACGTCGCTGCTGCTCTACGCGCGCGACCGCGCCACACGCGGCGCCGAGCTCGCGCTCGACGTCGCGGCGCTGCTCGAAGATCGCGCCGAGGGGGCGCTGGAGCGGCAGACGCTCCTCGCGGCGACGACGCACTGGCAGCCGGCGCAGCCGATCCTGCTCGCCTTCTGGCTCGACGCCGCGGCGCAAGGCTTCGTGCGCGCCGCCGAGCGCTTCGCGCGCGTCGCGCACGACGCGGCACGGTTCTGCCCGCTCGGCAGCGCAGCGCTCGCGGGCTCCTCGCTCCCGCTCGATCGCGCGGCGGCGGCGGCGGAGCTCGGCTTCGGCGCGCCGACGCGCAACGCGCTCGACGCGGTCGGCGACCGCGACGTCGCGCTCGACCTGCTGCACGCGGCGACGCGCGCGGTGCTCGCGGCATCGCGCCCCAGCGAAGAGCTGGTGATCTGGGCGACGCCGGCGTTCGGGTACGTGCGGATCGACGACGCGGCCTCGACCGGGTCGAGCTTGATGCCGCAGAAGCGGAATCCCGATCCGTTCGAGCTGGTGCGCGCCGCCGGCGCCCGCGCGATCGGCATCTACGCCGGTGCGCTCGCCTCGACGAACGGCGTCGCGCTCTCGTATCACCGCGACCTGCAGGAGACGAAGTCGCAGGCGATCGCCGGGACCGAGGCCGCGCTGGTGGCGCTCGACGCGTTCCGCCGCGCGTTCGCGCACGTGCACTTCAACGCGGCCGCGACCGCGGCGCGCGCCGGCGACGGCTACACCGTCGCGACCGATCTCGCCGACGCGCTGATCGCCGCCGGGCGAACCGCGCGCGACGCGCACCGGGCGATCGGCGAGCGCGTCCTCGAGGCGGAGACGGAAGGCCGTCCGCTCGACCGGCGCGACGCCGCCGCGCTCGGCGTCCCCGACGCGCCGGTCGACGCCGCCGCCTCGGTCCTCGGAAAGCGCACCGCGGGCTCGACCCACCCCGATGCCGTCGAAGCGTCGATCCTCGCAACGCGCGCCGCGATTCGCGGGTTGTCGGAATCTCTGCCGTGATCACCGCTCATGTCGTCGGCGCCGGCGGATACGCCGCCGCCGAGCTCATCCGTCTCATCGACCGTCACCCCTCGGTCGCCCTCGGCGTCCTCGAAAGCCGTTCGCAGGCCGGCACGGCCGTCGCCGATGTCTTCCCGTGGCTGCCCCACGTGCACGTCGCGCTCGAGGAGAGCGGCACGGCGCTGCGCCGCGTGCGCGAGGACGACGTCGTCTTTCTCGCCGGCGGGCCCGAGCTCGCACGCGAGCAGGCCCCGCTGTTTCTCGCTCGAGGGGCGCGCGTCATCGACCTCTCCGACGCTTACCGGCTGCACGCGCACGCGGGCGAGGCGGTCTACGGGTTTCCCGAGCGCTACCGCGCGCAGATCGCCGGTGCGCGGCTGGTCGCGAACCCGGGCTGCTACGTTACGACCGCGCTGCTCGCGCTCGTGCCGCTCGAGCGGTTTGCGGATCGCATCGCGCAGATCGTCATCGATGCGAAGAGCGGGATCACCGGCGCGGGCCGCACGCCGTCCGTTCCGTCCCTGTTCGCGGAGGTCGAGGGCGACGTGCGCGCGTACGGCCTCGCGGGACACCGGCACGGCGCCGAGATCGTGCAGGAAGCGCGCGCCGCCGGCCTCGGCGCTTCGATCGTTTTCTCGCCGCACGTCGTTCCGCTGAAACGCGGCATCCTCGCCGACGTCTACCTGATCCCGCGCGAGCCGCTGACGCGCGGCGACGTGCTCGCCGCCTACCAGCGCTTCTACGCGGCGAACCCGTTCGTCACCGTCTTTCACGACCTGCGCGCGCCGCATCTGCCGGCACTCGAAGGGACCAACGACGCGCACCTCGCGGTCGCCGAGCGCGACGGCGTCGTGCACGTCCTCGCCGCGCTCGACAATCTCGGCAAAGGCGCGGCGGGACAGGCGATCCAGAACATGAACCTGATGCTCGGTCTTCCGGAGGAACAAGGTCTCGATGCTCGCACCACCGTTGGCTGAAGGGCTTCGCCTCATCGAAACGCGCGGCGGCCTGGGCGCCGTCCGCGGCGTACGGATGGCCGGCGTGCACGCCGGGATCAAGAAGCGCAAGAGCGATCTCGCGCTCATCGTGCTTCCCGGGCCGCACGTCTGCGCGCAGGTGATCACGACGAACGAGATCAAAGCCGCGCCGCTGCTGGTGACCACCGCGCACCTCGAGGCCGAGGGCGCGGCGATCGAGGCGATCGTCTGCAACTCCGGCTGCGCGAACGCGTGCACCGGCGAGCGCGGACTGCGCGACGCCGAGAACACTTCGCGCCACGCCGCGCACCTGCTGGGCCTGCGCCCGACGCAGATCGTCGTCGCCTCGACCGGGGTCATCGGCGTGACCATGCCGATGGACCGGCTCGCCAAGGGGCTCGACCGCGCGGCGAAGACGCTCGCCGAAGGGCCGGAGGCCGCCTACGACGCCGCCGAAGCGATCATGACGACCGATCACGTGCCGAAGCTCGCCGCCTATGCGTGGAACGAGAACGGCCGGCGCTACGTCGTCGGCGGGATCGCCAAAGGCTCCGGGATGATCGCCCCCAACATGGCGACCATGCTGGCCTTCGTCGTCACCGACTACGCGGTGTCGCGCGACTCGCTGGGCGAAGCCCTGCTGGCGGCGAGCGACGGCACCTTCAACATGATCTCGGTCGACGGCGACATGTCGACGAACGACTCGGTCTACTGCTGCGCGAAGCCGGGCGCGAACGAGGCCTCGGACGGCTTCCGCGCCGCGCTCAACGCGGTGTGCCGCGACCTCGCCGTCGCGATGGTGAAAGACGGCGAAGGCGCGACGAAGACGCTGACGTTCACCGTCTCCGGCGCGCGTGACGAACGGCAGGCACGCGCCGTCGCGCGCGCCGTGATCAACTCGAGCCTGGTGAAGACGGCGCTGTACGGCGCCGACCCGAACTGGGGACGGATCGTCGCGGCGGCCGGCTCGGCCGGGACGGCGATGGATCCGGATGCCTGGTCGCTGTTTCTCGGCGAGAAGAGCTGGGTCGAGCGCGGCGCGATCGAAGCGATGAGCGAAGCCGAAGCGCACCAATTCCTCGAAGAGCACAACGTCGACGCCCGCCTCGACCTCGGGATCGGCGACGCGTCCGCCACCGCCTGGGGCTGCGACCTCACCGGCGACTACGTCCGCATCAACGCCCACTACCGGACCTAAACGATCGTGGTGATGGAGCGAGCGCAGAGGAATCGCGCCGAAGCACTATGCTGTTGCGAGCTCGAATCCGGGGGGCCCACGCAACGCGTGGGGGGCGCGCAGCCTAGGGCGAAGCGCCGTTAGAAGGAGTTCTTTAAGGTGTCGATTTCAGCAAGCCGCGGGGCGCGGCTGGTGACGCAGCATTCGCACGTCATGGCGAATTACGGGCGGCTCGAGATCAATATCGTGCGCGGAAACGGGTGCTGGTTGTACGACGAGGGCGGGAACGCGTACTTCGACTTCGTGGCGGGGATCGCGGTGTGTGCGCTCGGGCACGCGCATCCGCGAATCGCGCGCGCCGTTGCCGAGCAGGCCGCGATGCTCGTGCACGCGAGCAACCTGGTCCACCACGAGCCGGCGGGGACGCTCGCCGACCGGCTCGCGGAGCTGTCCGGATTCGATACGGTCTTCTTCTGCAACAGCGGCGCCGAGGCGAACGAGGCGGCGATCAAGCTCGCGCGCAAGCATGCCTGGCGTACGGGCGAGAAAAACCGCAACGTCATCCTGTGCGCGCAGGGATCGTTCCACGGACGGACGCTCGGCGCGCTCGCCGCGACGGACAACGCGGCGTATCAGGAAGGGTTCGGTCCGCTCCCGGCCGGGTTCGCGCACGTCCCGTTCAACGACGTCGACGCCCTCGACGCGGCGATCGACGAGACGACGGCGTGCTTCCTGGTCGAGCCGGTGCAAGGCGAGAGCGGGATCGTCCCCGCGACGAAGGAGTATCTCGAGGCGGCGCGGCGGCTCTGTGACGAACGCGGCGCGCTGCTGATCTTCGACGAAGTGCAGTGCGGGATGGGACGGCTCGGCCGGCTGTTCGCGCATCAGCTCTACGACGTGCGACCCGACGCCTTCACGCTCGCGAAGTCCCTGGCGAACGGCTTGCCGATCGGCGCGCTGATCGTGCGCGGCGAGGCCGCCGCCTCTCTGAAGCCCGGCGATCACGGGACGACCTTCGGCGGCTCGCCGGTGCCGGCGGCGGCGGCGCTCGAGCACCTGCGCATCCGCGAGGTCGTCGACATCGACGCCAACGTCGCAGCCTCCGGCGCGCTGCTCCTCGACGAGCTGAAAGCGATCGCCCGGGACTTTCCCGACGCCTTGGAGGCGCCCCGCGGCATCGGTTTGATGCTCGGGCTGCCCGTGCGCGACGGCCGCAAAGCGGCAGAATTCGTCGCACGCGGGCTCGATCACGGCGTCTTCCTGAACGGCGCTGGGCGCAACACGCTGCGGTTCGTCCCCCCGCTGATCGTCACCGGCGACGAAGTCCGCGAAGGCGCCGGGCGCCTGCGCGCGGCGGTCGCCGCGACGCTGCAGGGATGAGGCCCCGAAGGTAAGGCGATCGTACCTTCGAAAAGCGGGTCTCGTGGACGAGGCCGGCCGGCGCATGGAGCGTGTGCTCGAGGCCGATGAATACCGTTTTCGAACGCGATTACCGCGAGGGGCTCGCGCGTCTCGGGCGCAGCTGACCCCCGGGGATACCGGATCAGAGCGGCGCGGCATACGTCAGCCGAACGGTGCGCTTCTCCGAGGGATGAAAGGTATAATCCGGAACGCCCGCGCCACCGAGCGCGGGATTGATCGTGGGATTGTTCGCGTATGCCGGATTCGCCGCGTCTTGCTTCACCCACGAGTTGTAGTAGTACTCGACGTCGTCGGACTGCGCGTTCAGGATGTTGTACATGTCGAAGATCAAGCGATGCCCGTGACCGAGCTTGCGCACGTACTGCGCGCTGAGCAGCGATGAGGGGCTCGACACGGCGGTGCCGAGCTGGTTCAGCGTGCGGGGACCGAAGTATCGGAGCCGTACGCTTGCGGCGAAGCTGGGTTTGTCCAGCGTGATGCCCGCCGTGCTCACCACGTTCAGTGATTCCGGCACGAAGATCCCTTCATTGGCCGGGTTCGTCAGGAAGTGGGCCGTCGAGGTCGCGATGTCGGCATCGATCGTGAGGTAGCGCGTCGGCGCATAGAAGTTGGTCAGCTCGATCCCTTTGCGGCGCGTCGGCCCCGCCGGCGCAGTCGTCCCGTTGTCGCCGTCGAAGACCAGTTCGGAGTCGAGGTCGAGCCGCCACACGGCGACCGTCGTGACGAGCTTGGTCCCCGAATAGCGATAGCCCGCTTCATAGCCGCGCGCGCGCACGAGCGGGACGACCGGCTGCACGGAATTGCCGCTCGCATCGAACGTGGCGTGCGTTTGCGGATCGAGCGTCTGAAAGATGCCTCGCGCATCGTTGCTGTGAAAGCTCTCGCCGTACCCGAGGTAGGCTTCTTGGCGCCGGCCGAACGCGTACGCGGCTTGGAGCTTCGGGCTCACCAGCGTTGCCGCCATGTGACCCGAGTCGGCCGTCTGCGGCGCGAAGACACGGAAGTCGTACGCATCGGCCCGCAAACCGCCGATCAGGCGTAGCTTCGCGCCGGCTTCGAGCTGCGACTGAACGTACGCCGCGATGTCCCGTTCCACGACGTGATCGTCGCTGAGCACCCCGTCGGGATATGGGACCCGGTCCTTGGTGAGGAACAAGCCGACGGTACCGATGTTGTCGTTGCGCAGGCCGACGCCGGCGACGGTCTGGAGCCGGCCGCCGTCGCCGAAACTACGGCTGGCGTTGAAGCCGCTGACGAAGCGCTGATCGTCTTGCTCGAGCTGGTCACCGCACGAGAACGCGAACTCGGAAGCGCTGACGGGTACGGACCCGGGCGCCGTCGCCCCGTTCGTCCGGAGCTGGTTCCCCGGACAATACGACGTATACGTCCCGGTCGACGTCAGCGTTCCGACGCGCGGACCCGTATATGGCTTCCCGGTTCCCTTGTAGTCGGTCAGCGCGGCATTGCAGGGCCCGTAGACCTGCGCGCACGTCACCGGATTGCCCGTCACGTTATAGAAGTCCGTCGCGTCGTTCAGATCGTACTGGAAGTTCGAGAAGAGCTGCAGCGTATCGGTGAAACCGTACGCTGAGAGGCGCGTCGTGCCGTGGTCGTCCTTGTGGACCAGCTCACTCGAGAGCGCGTAGCGGTACGTGGTGCCGCCGTCGCTGGGATCGAACGCACCGAATCGATCGAGGACGCCGGCGTCGACCAGCCGCTGCGGGATCTGGTCGGTCGAGTTGAAAGAACCGTGGTAGCCCCACGCCGTGACGTTGAAGTCGGTGCTTGCCGTCAGGCGGCTCCAGCGCAGAACACCGTTGAACTTTCCATACTCGTCCGGCTTGTCGAACGGTCCGTTGTCGTGGGAGAGCTCGAGCGCGTACAGCAAGTGCCCCGCGCCGAACTGCGGAGAATCGGCGACCAGCAGACGGTCGAAGCCGTAATTGCCCGCTGCGGCCTCGAACGTCGGCGCGATCGTGTTGCGGTAGGAGAGCACGTAGTCGCCTGCCGTCGAGAAATCGCCCTGATCCGCGTAATACGGGCCTTTCTTGTACTCGACGTCGCTCACCAACTCCGGGATCAGCCAGTTGATGTCGGAGTAGCCTTGGCCGTGCGCATGCGTCGGCAGGTTCACCGGGACGCCGGCGATCGTTCCATCCAGATCGGTGCCGTGGTCGAGCTGGAATCCGCGCAGATAGTACTGGTTCGCCTTCCCTTCACCGCTGTGCTGGCTGATGACGAGTCCCGGAATGTCCTCGAGCACTTCGCCGGGACGGTACGCCGGGCGGTTTGCGATCTGCTCCTGGTCGATGCTGCCTTCGGACGCAGCGGTCGCCGTGCCGACGAGGTTCGCTTTGCGTCCGGTCGTCGACGTCGTGCCGATCGTCGGCAACGGCGAGGCGCTCGGACACGGAAGAGGAGCCGCGGACGACGCGACCGGCGGCTTCTTCCCGGCGCATGCAGGCGGCGTCGCGCCGGGCGGCGGTGACGGCAGAGCGAGTGCGGCAGCGAGGATGAGAGTAAACATGCGGTATCGATCGTAACGTGGGGAAGCGACTACCGGACTCTACCCCTGGCAACGTAGCGACGCGTCTCTCCTGTAGACGTTCATGCGAGCCTGCCGGGAGACGACGACGCGAATGGTGCGAAGCTGCGCAAAGCGGACATCCGCCGCCGTCACCGTGCCGTTCCGTCTCCCGTGCCCCGTAGGACCAGGTCGATCTTCCCGCTCGGCGCGATCGAATCGCGTCTCAACCAACCCGGTACCGAGATGTACGAATGGATTCCGGCCGTCGACGGAGCGCAAGCGCGCCGTCGGTTGAAAGGCTGGCGCTGGAGCTGCGGCTGCATGGCGTTCGTCTATCCGACCGATGCGGCGCTGTGGGTGCCGTGCGCGCCGCACGAAGAAAACCGGTAAGCCTCAGCCGCCGAGCCGCGCCAAGCGGCTGCGCGCGTCGTCCGCGAATCCCGGCTGAAACGACGGATTGAGACCGAGCGCGTGGCGATAGTCGCGCGCGGCTTCGGCGCGCCGGCGGTCGTGCTCGGCGACGACGCCCGCGTGGTACCAGATTCGTGGCTCGGCCGTGTTCCAGGCGGTCGCCTGCGGCGCGGCGCGCCGGGCGACGCCCCAACGGCCGTCGCGTGCCGCGGCCCAGGCCAGGGTGTCCTCGGTGAAGACGTCGGCTCGCACCGTGCGATCGCGCAGCGCGATCGCATAGGCATCATCGAGGCGCACGCCGTGATCGGCATAGTACAGCGCGAGCAGCCGGTCGACGAGATGTTCGGCGTTGCCGATGCGCTCGACCGCGACGATCTCGTCGCGCGTCGCCGCCGCGCCCGTGGCGTCGCCCAACCGCTGCTGCGCGTCCGCGAGGATGCCCAGGTTTTCCGGCGAGGGAACGACGACGACCGCCCGCTGCGCGAAGTCGCGCGCATCGTTCCACTGCCCGGCGGCCCCGGAGAAACGTGCGGCGTCGGTCAGCGCGATCGCGTCGTCCGGGAACCGCTCGAGCGCGGTGCGCTCGTCGGTGAGCGCGCCTGCCGTATCGCCGGACTCGAAGTCCAGCTCGCCGCGGCGCGCGTAGAACCACGCGCGCCGCTCGTTCGGCACGCCGTACATCGCGTCGGTGCGGAGCAGCGCGCGCGTCAGCAGGGCGCGAGCGCGCGGCAGGTCGCCGGTCAGCTCGGCGAGCCGCGCGCCGATCGTCTCCGTCGCTTCGTTCCCGCCGCCGCCGTAGCGCGCGACGAGCCGCTGCGCGGCGCGCATCTCGCCGAGCTCGAGATCGAGCGACGCCTCGCTCATCGCGAGCCCCGGTTGACCGGGCGCGAGACGTCGGGCCTCGCGCACGGTTGCGAGCGCGGCGCGGAAGTGATGCAGCGTCAATTGCGCGTCGGCGAGCGCCTGCAGACCGGCGATGTTTCCGATCGGCTGCACGCGCAGCGAGCGTTGCGCCTGCGCCTGCGCGCGCAGGATGTCGCCGACGTCGCCGCGCTCGCGGTAGCGCTGCAGATACTCCGCGGAAAGCATCCGCGGCGTGATCTGATCCTCGTGGTCGAGCCGCGCGCGCGACTCTTCGAACGCGATCGTCTTCGAACGGATCGTCGCGTCGTCGCGGAGCGGGGCCGGGGTCGGCTCCGCTTCCCCGCCGTTCGCCTCGGCGTGCGAGACGAACGCGGGGAAGGCGGCGAGCGCCGCGATCGCGGTGACGAGTGCGGCGAGCGGCGCGATCCTCAGAAGTGGATCCCCAGCCCGACGTACGGGCCTTGGTGGTTGAAGCCGACCGGGGCGTCGGTCCGCACGTAGCTGCGGTCGCCGAGGAAGCCGGCGTCGACGAAGACCGGCGAGTGGTTCGGCTGCAGAGAAATCCCGATCAGATAGCGCAGATCGCGATACGACACGCCGTAACCCGTGCCGAACGCGTTCTCGTCGCCGCCGAGGTTCGGATAGTAGAAGACGCTGCCGTGAAGCGAGAAGTTCTGATCGACGTCGGCCAACTTCTCGATCCCGTACCCAATTCCGTGCTCCGTCGGCTCAGCATTCGTCGTTCCGCGGCGTAGGTACGACACCGCGCCGTACACGCGCGGGCCGGTGACTTTCAGGCCGATGCGCACGTCTTCGTCCCAGTCCGTCGCGTCGTACGAAGGCACGTAGGTCCGCCCGAACGGCGAGGTGACGAGCCCGGCCGTCGTCGGATAGACGTACTTGCGCGCCTCGCCGCCGACGTAGAGGTCGTAGCCGCCGACGGGCAGCTCGAACACGGCTTCGCCCTCGTACGAACGAGAGTTCAGTCCTTTGTCCCCGGCCGAGTACGGATCGTACACGATCGGCGGGGCGATCATGTTTCCGGTGATGTAGTGGACGGTGCGGTTGATCGCGCGCCCGATGTGCTGCTGCGGCCCGAGCGGCGGCGACGCGGTGAAGCCGTTTCCGCTGTTGGGATCGGGCCCGTAGGCAGCCGGACTCGTCTGCGAACCGGAGGCGGGGAGCGTCGTCGCGCCGCCGGGACCGGTCACGGTCTGCGGGTTCGCTTCGGCGGCGCCGGCATTCGGCGGCGTCTGGGGCTGGGTCTGCGGGGTGGCCGTCTGCGCTCCCGCGGCGGCGCTCAGCGCGAGGAACGCGGCGAACGCGAACGGTACGACACGCGCGATCATCGCGGATCTCCGAGGTACGGGAAGCCGCTCAGCTCGTGCTTCGCGGCGGGGGTGGTGTTGTCGCTGGTGAGGCAGTCGGTTTCGCGGTTGTCGTCGGCGGCGAGCCCGAGCTTCGGGATCAAGCTGCCGTACAGCGCGCCGAGCGAGAGATCGATGACGGGGCTCTTCAGATCGCGCCCGCCGAAGCCGCGGTACGGGTCGCCCAAGGCCTGTTTGATCCCTTCGATCCCGTCGGGGGGCACGGTGCGGATGATCTGGATCGGGAACCCGCTCTTGCCGTTCGTCTCGACGGCGAGATATCGCGCGGGTCCACTGCGCGAGAGATCCGCTTCGATGTAGTCGGGGATCAGCAGCTTCACCGCGGCGTTGGCGATCGCGTTCGACCGCCCGGCCGTGTGCACGACGTACTCATGGATCGACTTGGCGAGCACGCCGTCGTCGTCGAGCGCTGCCCGGTTCGTGACGTCGTGGTTGGCGAACGACTCCGTCGCCTCTTTGACGGCGGGGCGGCCGAGGCGCTCGACCTGCACCCAGATTCCGCTCGTGTCGCTCGCGCCACCGAAGCGCGTGTCGATGTTCCGCACGACGTTGGCAAGCGAGGCGATCGGCGACTGCGGCGAGGCGTCGGGGTCGGTTTCCTTCAGCGAGGTCGTGCCCCAGACGTTGATCCGGCCGAGCCGGCCCCCGTCGGAAAGCAGCCTGCGCGGCAGCTCCACGACGAGCGAAAGGACGTCGTAGCCGGCCAGAAAGTCCTTCGCGTCCTTGCGGAAGCAGCGCGCCGTGTTCGGCGGCGGGTTCGGCTGATTCGCGAAGTTGCGGTCGGGCTGGATGCGGTAGAACTGCGAGAGGTCGAAGTAGAACGGGTCCTCGCGTGGGCCCGCGAACGCGCGGATCCCGTTGCCGAGAGTCGCGACTTGGTTGTAGGGGATATCGCCGCTGCGCGCGGCGCTCACGATGCCGTTGCGCGTACCGACCGAACCCGGGATCGCCGGGCCGTAGAGCGTGATGCGCTGGTTCGCGCCCGGCGCATCGGCTTTGAACTGCAGCACGAGGTCTTCGCGCACGTCCGACTGCAGCGCGACTTTGAGCTGGTAGAGAACGCCCGGATCGAACGAGGTCTGGCTGCCGAGCCCGGGCGGGATCAGCGGCCAGACGTCCATGGCGAGGACGACCTTGGACGGGTCGCTCGCCGGAAACACGTAGACGTCGGTGATGTCGGCGCCGGGACGGGCCACCGTGAGCGGCGAGTCCTGATGGTCGGACGCAAAGGCGCGAGGGAGGACGTAGAGCGTGCCGGCGAGCGCGAGCAGCGCGATGCCGGCAGCCGCGAGAAAAGATGACGCGAGGTGTCGCAACGAGATGATCTCCTCGACCCGCTGGGGATCTTCAGATGGTGGGACGCCCGAGATACGGGAACGTCTTCGTGATGTGGCGGACCGGGGGTTCCGACGTGATCGCTGGTGAGGCAGGCCGTCTCTTTTCCGTCGTCCGGCGCGAGGCCGAGCTTCGGAACGAGACTTCCGTAGATCGCTCCCAGCGAGAGATCGATCACGGGGCCGTCGGTGATGTCCGCGCCCGGGCAAGTCTGCGCGAGGTAGAGCGTGTCCTGATGATCCGATGCCGCCGACGGCCGCACCGAAAACGCGAGGGTCGCCGGCGCGACGAACGCCGGCGCGGATGCGGCGAGCGCAGCGAAAGAACGACGAGAAAGACGCATGCTCATTTCCCGAAGGGCACGTCCCCGGAGCGAGAACGCGGAGTGTGAGTTGCATCGCACCGTGCTCGCGCGCTCAGCGCGCAACACGTTCCGACCGCCCGCTTGAACTCTTCGCGCTGCCCACGCGCGCCGCAAGCGGGCGCCCCGAGGCTGTAGTCCGTCTCGGTTCCGGAGACGCAGGCTCAATCCGGCGCGCGACCTCGCGCGTTCCGGGTGCACGGGTTCAAAAGTCAGGAGAACATGCGGCGCATCCTCCGAGTCGTTGGAGCGATCGCTGCGGCCGTGCTCGCCATCGCGAGCGCGGCCGAGGCGCATCCGCTCGGCAACTTCACGGTCAATCACCTCTCGCGCATCGCCGTGGATCACCGCGGCGTGTCCGTGCGCTACGTGCTCGACATGGCGGAGATTCCGACCTTCGCGCTGGACCGCTCCCTCGACGCGCACGGTGCGCCCTCCCGCGACGCGCTCGCGCGCTGGGCATCCGCGCACGCGTCGGCGATCGCACCGCAGCTCGCGCTGACGGTCGATGCCCAACCGGCCGCGCTCGTCCCCTCCGCATCGTCGATCCGACTGCGCCCCGGCGCCGGCGGTCTGCCGACCCTCTACTTCACGGCGACGTACCATGCGCCGCTCTCGCCCGGCGCGCACCGTTTCGTCTACCGTGACGAAACCGAGCCGGGCCGGCTCGGCTGGAAAGACGTCGTCGTCGGGACCGACCGGGAACCGACCGACGCGCTGCAGCGCTATCCCAGCGCGCTGATCGGGTCTCCGCGCGCGCGCACCGCGATCGCGGCGAGCCTCGATCGCGGCGGACGCCTCGCCGTCGAGAACGACGGCGCCATCGGCGATGCCGGCGGCGGCAAC
>CAWCHS010000001.1:0-1544494 GCA_963795405.1 Vulcanimicrobiota bacterium | reverse complement strand
AGATCGGCAAGAAGCTCTAGAGGGTTCGGCGCTCTGGACGAGCGCCGAATCCATCGCGTTTGCGGGGCTCTGCCCCGCAAGCCGCCGCAGCCGGCGAGGTTGGCCGCAAACGACGAGGGTTCGGCGCCCTGGACGAGCGCCGAATCCATCGCGTTTGCGGGGCTCTGCCCCGCAAGCCGCCGCAGCCCGCGAGGTTGGCTGCAAACGGCGAGACCCGAGCGCGAGCTCGGGTCTCGGTGTTTGCGTTCCGGCGCGTTACTTGCGGAGCTGGTCGAAGGCGGCGGGGAAGTCGTCGAGGCCGAGGGCGACCGAGATCGTCGGTTGGGCGTTGCCATTCAGCGTCTCGTAGGCGATGCGCAGCGGGGCCTTCGCCGCGCGCATCGCGGCGAGCAGCGGACCACCGAGCTGCGCGGCTGCGAAGCAGCCGCGGCGGTCGCAGGTGTAGAACGGAAACGTCTGCACCGCACCGCTCGGGAAGCCGATGCGCACGCCGTGCGCGAGGGCGGTTCCGAGCGGCACTTGCACTTCGATCACCGGCTCCTTCGTCTCGCCCGCGATGCGCACGCGCACCGCGGCGACGACGACGTCGCTCCCGCGCACGGTGACGACGTCGCCGACCTGACAGGCGAACGCGCCGGTGCTGGAGTCGCAGACGTACTTCCAGCCGGAGATGACGATCTGGGCGGAGGGGACCTGGGCGGTCGACGGCGGCGAGCCGCGCGCGGCCGGCGCGCCTTGGGCGAACGCCGTCCCGCCGAGCGCCGCGACCATGCCGATCACGAGCGCGAGCTTCATCGCCCTCTCTTCAAGGCCGACGCGGCGAATACTTGCCTGGGAGGGCAAGCAGCGCGATTCTCGTGGCGCGCGTCACCCGGACCCGTTCGCGCGCCGGGCGCGGTGATCGTCGTGCGGACCACGGGACCGGGCGAGGCGTGCGCGGAACGCTACAGGTCGCGCCATCCTCCGGCGCATTTTCCGACGAAGGTCGCAGTTTTCGCAACCGATGCCCACCGAGATCTCCCCTCAGACGAACCTCCGCGAGCTGGTCGCGGATTTCCCGATCGCCGAAGACGTGCTCACGCAGTTCGGCCTGCATTGCGCGGGTTGCGGCGTCAACAAGTACGAGACGATCGAGCAGGGCGCGAACGCGCACGGGCTGCGCGTGCAGCCGATCGTCGCCGCGCTCGTTCAGGCGCGCCTCTCCGGGCGCGTGCCGCTCATCATGAACGAGGACAAGACGCCCGCGCGCCGGGCGCCCGGCGAGTTCACGCGGCGCGCGCGGTTCGGCCGCGTCGTCCCGGTCATGTCGGGGAAAGGCGGGGTCGGCAAGTCGCTGACGACCGCGCTCCTCGCCGTCGGCCTGCGCCGGGCGGGGAAGCGGGTCGGGATCCTCGACGCCGACATCACCGGGCCCTCGATCCCGCGACTCTTCGGATTGCGCACGCCGCTCGGCCTCGAGCACGATCCTGCGACCCCGCCCGGGCAGCAGGCGCGCCCGCTGTTCGTGCCGGCGAAGACCCGCGCCGCGATCGAAGTCGTCAGCTCGAACCTGCTCACCGACAAAGAGGACACCGCGATGATCTGGCGGGGTCCGATTCTCTCCGGCGTGATCCGCCAGTTCTACGAGCAGGCGCTGTGGAGCGACCTCGACTACTTGCTGATCGATCTTCCGCCCGGAACCTCGGACGCGCCGCTGACCGTGCTGCAATCGCTCGCCGTCGACGGGATCGTGCTCGTCACGATGCCGCAGAAGCTGGCGACGATGATCGTGCGCAAGGCGGCGAATCTGGTCCACCAGCTCAAGAAGCCCATCGTCGGCGTGGTCGAGAACATGTCGTACTTCGTCGCCCCCGACACCGGCGTGCGCTACGACGTGTTCGGCCCGTCGTACGCGGACGAGGTCGCGTCGCTCGCCGGCGCGCCGATGCTGGCGCGTCTGCCGATCGATCCGAATCTGGTCGCGCTCGCCGACGATGGACGCGTCGAAGAGATCGACGATCCGCTCGTCGACCGGCTCGCGAGCGCGCTCGACGCGGCGATGGACGCGCTGCCGAAGCCGAAAGAGACGATCTCGATCATCTGACGCGTCGCCGTGCACCTCGGCGCTTTTTCATGAAAGTTCGCTGAAGCACGGCACTCGCGCGTTTCATTGCGCCGTCATGGCGAGCGCGCATGCTCTCGGCATGAAGAAGCTCAGCACGCTCGCGGTCGGCGTGGTGCTGTCGTCGGCGCTGTTCGCAGGATGCGGCGGCAGCGGCGGCGGCAGCTCGGCGACCCCGTTCAACCCCGGCGGCGGAGCGCAAGCGACGCCGACACCCGCGTCGGTCGCGACCCCGACGCCCACCAGTACGCCCGCCGCCGCGGCGGCGCTCGCCACGGCGAACGTCAACGGCAGCCCCGGCTTCGTGACGTCGAGCGGGATGGCGACCTATTTCTTCGGCGGCGACACGGTCGCCGGCCAATCGACCTGCACCGGCGGCTGCCTCGCGATCTGGCCCGCGGTCGCGGCGCCGGCCGGGACGCTCTCCGCGCCCTGGAGTTCGTTCAAGCGGGCCGACAACGGCGTCGTGCAGATCGCGTACAACGGCAAGCCGATCTACTCGTTCGTCGACGACACCACGCCTGGCGTGGCGACCGGCGACGGATTCCAGAACTTCCACATCGCGCGTCCCGACGCGTCGAACCCGACCCCCACGCCGACGCCGGCCGTGACGCCGACGCCGTACAACTACACCGCGGCGAAGCACCGCTCGCACTAGCGAATCGGCGACTCGCGCGGCGCCGGTCAGCGGCGTCGCGCGAGCGCGTAGCGCGGCGGGGCGATGTGCAGCGCCTCGAGCAGCGCCGCCGCGTGCGCGCGCTGCGAGATCGCACCGGCGGTCTCGACGAGCGCGCACGCGGCGATACCTTCGAACGCGGCGCCGGAGAGCGCGACCGCGCTCAGCGCGTCCTGCAGCGCCGGCAGGCTCGGATTATAGGCCGCGCTTTCGAGTGATGCGCCGCGATGGATCGCGCCGTCCGCGGTGCGCACCGCGGCGCCGGCGAGCACGCCCGAGTACGGCACGTACGCGGTCTCCGCGGCCTCGCACGCGGCGCGCAGCAGCGGATCGTCGCCGTCGCGCTCGAGCGCCAGCGCTTCACGCATGCCGTCCAGCGGATCGGCGGCGACGGAAAGGTCGCGCGGGCCGAACGCGGCGGGGAGCAGCGCTGCGAGCGTCGCCGGCGCGCGATCCGGTTGCAGCACGCGGATCTCGGCAAAGGCCGGAAGCTCGCACAAGAATTGCCGGCAGTGACCGCACGGCGCGGCGCTCACGGCGAACGCGACGATCCGCCGCTCGCCGTGCCGGCGCGCGTTCGCCACCGCCGCCTGCTCGGCATGGACGCTGCAGCCCAGCGGCATCCCGGCGAACTCGAGGTTCGCACCGGCGTAGAGCGCACCCGAGGCGCCGCGCGCGATCGCGCCGACGCGGAACCCCGACACCGGCGGGTCGGCGAAGGCCGCGGCGCTCGGCAGCAGCCCCAGCATCAGCAGGTCGAGATCGCCGCCGAACGCGCGGGCGCGCTCCGCCGCGTCGGCGCCAGCGACGACGGCATCGCGCCGTTCCGAAAAGCTCACGCGAGTCGCACGCCGGAACGAACGGCGGCGCCGAGGAAGAAGCGGGCGTCGGTCAAGCCTGCGTCCCCGGGGTCGAGCGAAACGATCCGTCCGCCGCGCACCGCCGGCGCCTCGCGGCGCGACCCGGTGCCCACGTCCGGATCGTCGGCGTACACCGGTCCGCCGGTCGCCCCGAAGCTCGTCACGCATCGGAGGTTGCATGCGCCGTCTCCTCACCCTCTCCGCAGCGCTGCTCGCGGCGCTCGGAGGCGTCTCGTCGGCCGATCCCGGCGAGCGGACCTCGACGATCGACGACCAGCGTGCGGTCGGCGTTACCGTCTACAACCACGACCTCGCCGTCGTCCGCGACCGCCGGCGCGTCACGCTGCCGCGCGGCGAGACGCACCTCGCGCTGCGCGACGTGAGCGCGCGAATCATCCCGCAGACGGCCGTCCTGCAGTCGCTCGGCGCGGGGACGCCGATCGAAGTGGTCGAGCAGAACTTCGACTACGACCTCCTGACGCCGCAGAAGCTGCTCGAGAAGTACGTCGGGCGCGACGTCGTGGTGATCCACCCCGCCGATCGCAACGGCCGGCGCACGCGCGAGCGCGCGCACGTGCTGGCGGCGAACAGCGGCGTCGTGCTGCGCTACGGCGACCGCATCGAGACGACGGTCGACGGCGATCTGGCCTATCCGTCGATCCCGGCGAACCTGCGCGAGCGCCCCACGCTGGTGACCGACCTGTTCGACCAGCGCGCCGGCGTGCAGGACGTCGAGCTCGACTACCTGACGAACGGGATGAGCTGGCAAGCCGACTACACCGCCATGCTCGCGCCGAACGACGAGCGGCTCGACCTGCGCGGGCTGATCACCCTGCACAACGAGAGCGGGACGACCTATCGCGACGCCGCGGTGCAGCTGGTCGCCGGCGACGTCAACAATCCGCAGCCCCAGCCGCGTCCGCTGCAGCAGATCGGCCAGGTCGTCGCCGCCGACACGTACAGGCTGCCGCGCGAAGAGGGACTCCTCGAGTATCACCTCTATACCCTGCCGCGCCGCACGACGCTCGCCGACGCGCAGACGAAACAGGTCGAGCTGCTGCGTGCCACGGCGATCCCAGTGACGAAGACGCTCGAGCTGCGCGGCGGCGGCGACTACTACCGGCGTTCGATCGGCGACCTCGGCGAACGCCTGAAGGTCGGCACGTACCTGACCTTTCACAATGAGGGCGGAGACTTGGGCGTACCCCTGCCCGCGGGGACGGTTCGCGTCTACAAGCGCGACGCCGCGGGGACCGCGCAGTTCGTCGGCGCCGACGCGATCGATCACACACCGCGCGGCGACGACGTGCGCCTGTACCTCGGCAACGCCTTCGACCTCGTCGCAAACAAGAAGCAGACCGATTTCAACTCGATCGCCGGAAACATCTGGGAGAGCTCGTACCGGATCGCGATCCACAACGGGAAGGACGCTCCGCAAACGGTGCGCGTCGTCGAGCTCATCCCCTTCGACTGGACGATCGTGCAGACGAGCGCGCCGTACGAGAAGACGTCGGCATCGACCGCGACGTGGGTGCTCGCGGTCCCGGCGAACGGCGACACCGTCCTCACCTACACGGCGCACGTGCAAATCGCAGCGGGACGGGTCACCCTGCCCAACCGCGCCGCACCGTGAGCGAACGGGGTACATGAGGGCGTGCGACGGACGGCGTGCGGCATCGCCGCGGGATTCACGCTCGGGTACGCGGCGGTGCGGGCGGCGCAGGCGCTGCGCGACCGGCGCGCGTCCTATGGTCCGCTGCGCGACCGCGACCCGCAGCGCTACGGTGCGGCGCGCCGCACGCTCATGATCGCCGGGATCGCCCGCTCGCTGGCGTCGGCGGCCGTCACCGCGTTCGTCGTCGGCGACCGGCTCGACCGCGCGCTCCGCCCGCTCCCCCGGCCGCTGCGCGCGCCCGCCTTCGCGCTCGCCGTGCTCGGCGCCGACAGCCTGCGCGACCTCGGCGTCGACTACGTCGAGTCGCACGTCCTCGAGCGCGTCTACGGGACCTCCGAACAGAGCGCCCGCGGCTGGCTCGTCGACCAGGGGAAAGCCGCCGCGGTCGGCGCCGTCGTGACGACGGTGCTGATCGCGCTGGCGGACGCGATCGTCGTGCGCGCGCCCCGGCGCTGGCCGTTGCTCGCGATCGCTGCGACGCCGCCGCTGCTCGCCTTCGCCACCGTGATCGCGCCGACGTTCGTCCTGCCGCTGTTCAACCGCTACGTGCCCGTGACGGGTGAGCTCGAAGCGCGGATCCGCGCGCTCGCCGCACGCTACGGTGTCGGCGGCGCCTCGATCCTGCGCTTCGACATGAGCCGCCAAACGAAGAAAGCCAACGCGTTCGTCACCGGCGTGCTCGGCACCGAGCGCATCGCGCTCGCCGACACGCTGGTCGAGACGTTTCCGGACGACGAGACGCTGTTCGTGGTCGCGCACGAGCTCGGCCACTACGTGCGGCGCGACCAGTGGCTGGGAATCGCACTGGGCACCGCCTCGCTCGCCGCAACGATCCTGCTCGCCGACGGCGCGCTGCGCCGCGCGACGGGCCGAGGCCTCGACTCGCCGGCGCAAGGCGCGCGGTTCACCTTCTACGCCTTGCTCCTGCAGCTCGCCTCGATGCCGTTCATGAACGCGCTCGTGCGCGCGATGGAAGCGCGCGCCGACCGCTTCGCCCTCGCCGCGACGAACGACCGCGACGCGGGCGTCCGTGCGTTCCGCCGCCTCGCCGAGCAGAACCTCGCCGAGCTCGACCCGCCGCGCTGGGCCGAGCTGCTCTTCGCCTCGCACCCCTCGCTGGCGACCCGCATCCGCGCGCTGGAACGCGCCTAACCGCTGGGAAGCCGTTCCGGTGCGTCCGGAGCTCTGCGCTTCGACGAGGTCAGGGTGACGGCGCATCGCTCGCGTCGAGCGCGGCGGCGAGATCGTCGATGAGGTCGTCCGCGTCTTCGCAGCCGGCGCTCAGCCGGATGAACCCTTCGCCGACGGGATCGCCGCCCCAGCGCGCGCGGCGCTCGGCGTTCGTGATCACGCTGCCGAAGCTCGTCGCTTCGGTGACGACGCGCAGCGCTTCGAGGAACCGCGCCGCCCGCCCGCGCGAGCCGAGATCGAACCCCATCACCGGGCCGAAGTAGCGCATCTGCCGCGCCGCAAGCGTGTGCGACGGCGAGCTCGCCAGCCCCGGAAAGCGCACGCCGCGCACGTCGGGGCGCGCGGCGAGAAAGGCGGCGATCCGCGCGGCGTTCTGCGAGCTGCGCTCGAGGCGCAGCTGCAAGGTCGAAAGCGAGCGCTCGCGCGCGCGTACGACGCCGCGAGCGAGCGGCTCGCGAAGTAGCCGTCGCCCAGCAGCACCAGCACGTCCCCGCGTTCGAGCACGGTCCCGAACACCGCGTCGACGGCCGCGATTCCGGACGCGAACACGACCGCGGGGCCACCCTCCAGCTCCTCGAGCGCCGCCTCGTACGCGCGAAACGTCGGATGATCTTCCCGCCCGTACACGTACGGCTGCGCGACCGACTCCGGCGCCACGAAATGGCTCGCGAACACCGGTCCCGGCAGCGGCGCATCGCCCGCCCGCCACGGCCCGCGCCCCGCGTGCACCACCACCGTCGCATCCCTCAGCCGCTTGCCCATCGCCGAGAAAGTGCGCCGTGCGACGCGCGCGCTCCCGGCGTCCGTCGCTCAGCGATCGAAGCGGATGGTCAGGATGCGCGCTCGAGCGCCGACGGCGGCGCTCGGATCGCCGAGCGCGCTCCGGAGGCGGCGTTCGACACGATCTCCTTGCGCGGCGAGCGCGTCAGCGCACCGAGCAGATCGCGGGCCAACGGCTGCACAGCCGACGCGTCGCTGCGAGTCGCCTTCTCCAGCGCGTCGATCTCAGCCGAAGTCATCGTCATCCGGGAAGCCGGGGTCGGCGGGGCGCGCGCGCTCGTCGAGCCAGCGGACGAAGGGCGCGCAGGCGCGGATCGCGTCGCGGAAGACGGCGAACGGGCCGCGGCGGCGCAGCTCGTCGTCGGCGATGTCGCGGCGAACCAAGTAGTTGCGCGCGCGGATCAGCGGGAGGCGCCGGTGCTGCTTCGGGAACCCGCGCGGCGTGACGCGCAGCGGCTCGGTGTCGAGCGGCAGGTACGGGCGCAGCGCCTTCGCGGCCACGATGCGGTCGAAGCGCCGCGCTTCCGCACCGTCCTCGGCGAAGGTCGCGCGCAAGGCGTGGAGGGCGGGCTTCACCGGCACGTAGATCCCGGCCGAGAAGTGCGTATCGCCGGGCGCGAGGTGTAGGTAGTACCCGGCGAACGCGCCGCTCTTTCCGCCCGGCGAGAGCCACGCGGCGAGCCAGGTCTTGTACGGATCCTTCCCGGTGTGGAAGCGCGTGTCGTTGGCGAGCCGGAACAGGCACGCGCGCGGGTCGACGTGGCGCAGCCGGTCGTCGGCATCGCTCGCCGCGAGCAGCAGCATCGTGATCAGGTCTTCGAAGCCGTGGCGCACGTGCGCGTCCCACGCCGCGCGGTTGGCGTGGAACCAGGTGCGGTCGTTGTTGCGCTCGAGACCGCGCAGGAAGCGAAACGTTCGGGCGACGTCGAGCGGATCGCGCGCATCCGCGGCACGGCGCGGCGCGCGCGCCGGCACCTCAGAGCGCCGCGAGGGCATCGAGCATGCGCGCGGCGACCGCGTCCCACGTCCGCGCTCGCGCATGCGCGACGCCGCATGCGATGCGCTCCGGCGGCGCTTCCAGCGCGCGGCGCGCCGCATCGACGAACGCCTCCGGGCCGTCGGCGAGGTACGCGGCGTCGGAGAACTCGGCGACGACGTCGGCGATCGGGGTCGAGACGACCGGCCGCCGCGCGGCGAAATACTCGAGGGTCTTCGTCGGCGAGATGAGCTCGGTTGCGCGGTTCCGGGCGAACGGCATCAGGGCGACGTCGAAGCCCGCCAGCCAGGACGGCAGCGCGTCGTACGGGACCGCACCGGTGAGGTGGACGTTCGCGCGGTGCGGGAGCCGGACCGGATCCAGCTTGAACACCGGGCCGACCAGGACCACGTGTCCGTCGGGAAACGCGTCGGCGAGCGCGGCGAGCAGCGCGACGTCGATCCGCTCGTCGACGACGCCGGCGTAGCCGAAGACCGGGCCGCGCAGCCCGGCGGTGAGCGGATGCTCGAAAACGTCGGCGGCGAACCGCTCGAGCTCGACCCCGCTCGGCTCGCAGCGCACCTTCGGCCCGAGCGCGGCGCGGCGCGCGTACAGCGAGCGGCCCCCGGTGAAGATCAGGTCGGCCCGCTCGGAGACGGCGCGCTCGTCCTCCGCGATCCCGGCCGGCGCGACGTCGAACTGCGCGAGCTCGTCCATCACGTCGTAGACGAGCGGCCCGCCGTCGAAGGCGTCGGCGAGCGCGCGCATCGCCGGTGTGTACAGCCACACGCCGGCGGGGCCCGGACCGGCGATCTCGCGCGCGCACGCGATCGCGCGCTCGTCGGCGAACGGCGGCGCCCAGCCGCGCTCGCGCAACGGGCGCACGACCGTCACGCCGCCGTCCCGGAACACGTGCTCGCCGTCCTCGGGCGCCGCGAAGGGCTCTTCGACGACGATCACCGGGACCTCGCGGGCGATCCGCGAGAGCAGGTGCTGCGGGCGCTGCCGCACGCCGTCCCAGCGCAGGTGCAGCCCGCAGACCCACGCGCGCGGACGCGCGGCGAACTCGCCGTCGCGGCCCACGTTCCCGGAGCTAGACGGTGACGACGGCCGAGGGCCGCGTCCCGAGCCATGTCGCGAGATCGGTCTTGAGGTCGACGTGTGTTCCTTCGCGCAGCTCGCGGCGGAACTCGCCGAACAGGCCGAACGCTTCGGCGAACGCGTCGTGCTTGTGGATCGACTCGTAGTTCACTTGCGTCGCGCCGATGTACGTGGAGTCGGGCAGATCGCCGTACACGTCGAGCGCCTGGGCGAGGATCCCGCGCACGACGTCTTCGACGAACTTCGGGTTGTGGTGCGCCTTGTTGACGATGAAGAACTCGTCGGGGCGCTTGAGCAGATCGTACGTCTCGCTCGACATCGACGACTCCACGATCTCGACCAGATCCTCGGCCCGCAGCTCGCCCGCGTACGCACCGTCGGCACCGATGTAGACGCCGCCGCGGCCGCGCTGGTTGTGCGTCGCCACGGGCAGCGCATCGAGCGCGCGCGCCGCCTCGGCGGCGCTGAAACCGGCCTCCTGGAGCTCGCGCAGCGAGTGCTCGCGCACCATCAGTTGCGCGCACGGACACGCGGTCATCCCTTCCGCCTCGACGCCGACGACGCGGCGGCTGCCGTGCGCGTCGGCGTGGGCGATGCCGATCAGCGTGTACATCTCCTCGGTGCGCTTGCCGCTCACCGGCGTCCAGCGCTCGAGGGCGAACTCGGCGCGCAGCCGCACGTCGGCGCGCAGCGCGCCTTGCGCCGAGACGATCTCGCGCGCGATCTGCTCGGTGACGTCTTCGATGCGGGAGGGCTTCGCGTTGCGCGCGAGCACGTCGAGCGTCGCCGCTTCGAGCAGCTCGGAGAAGCGCGACATGTGCACGCCGGCCTTGTCGGGCGCCAGGTCGGCGACCATCGTGAAGTCGCCGTGGAACGTCCGCTCCTCGCCGCCGACCGTCAGCCGGATCGCGCGCTTGACCGACGAGACTCCGACGCGGTTCAGCGAGAGCCGGACCTCCGGCGTCTCCTCTTGCCGGTTGGCGAGGAAATGGACGGCGCGTGCCTTGCGCGCGACGCCCTCCTGCGGAGCCGCCGCGGCGAGCGCGGCGATCGTCTTCCCGCTGCGCGGCTCGACCAGCTCCGGCGCGATCTCGGCGAGCGGGATCACGTTGAACGGGCGCGCCGCCAGATACGGGTGCGGCACCTCGAAGCGCCCGTAGTCGGCGACCGCGTCGTCGATCAGCAGGATGTCGATGTCGATCGGGCGCGCGTCGAGCGGGGTGCGTGTCCGGCGGCCGATCGCGCTCTCGACCGATCGGACGAACCCTTCGAACGCCGCGGGCTCCAGCGCGGTCGTCAGCTTCGCCGCGAGGTTCAGGAAGGGCGGCCCGGCGACGCCGTTCGCCGGCGCCGTCTCGTAGAACGACGAGACCGCCTCGACGTTCGCTTCGCGGCGCAGCCGCTGCAGGGCGGCCAGAATCGTGCTCTGCCGATCGCCGAGATTCGAACCGAGACCGACGTAGACGACATGCATTCTCGAAGCTCAGACCCCGCGCGCGCCGCGCAAGGTTCCGGGGGCGACCCTCAGGCGCGGCCCTCTTCGGCGTCCTGCTGGTCGAGGCCGTGCGCGTGCTGGACGAGGACGAAGCGGTTCGCCGCTTCGCGGCGTGCGTCGGGGACGTGCTCGTCGAACCAGCGCATCAGATCGTCGTCGCTCGCGCCCTTGCGGATCAGCTCATCGAACTGCTCCTTCGAGACGCCGCTGCCGTGCAGAAAGCCCATCGAGAGCGGGCAGTACGCGACGTAGTCGGCCTGGGTTCCGGCGTGCTCGGCGCGCGCCTTGTCGGCGAGCCGCGCCAGCCAGGCATAGCGGCCGAGCATCTCCCGGCCGCTGCGCGGCGGTGTTTTGCGGAAGTCGGGTGCGGTCACGCTCACGCGCCTTCCATACCCATCAGATCTGCCGGGTGTTCCGAGCCTGCAGCAGCCCATCGACCCGGGAGCGCAAGTCGGCGAGGTGCGCGCGGGTCCCTTCGTCGCGCGCGTCCCGGATCGCGGCCGGCAGCCGCGCCGCGAGCTTCATCAGGTTGTAGCGCGCCAGCGACTGGGTTTCGCGCGGCAGATCGAGCTGATCGGCGTAGGTCGCCGGCAGCGCGACGATCTCCATCTGCAGGTCGGCGAAACGGCGCTGCAGCTCGCGGTGCGTCGGCGCGATCGACGCGCGCCCGACGTCGTCGAAGATCGCGCCGTTCATCCAGGCGAACAGGTCGGCCAGCGTCATCGTGTCGGACGGGCGGCGCACCTTCAGCTCTTCGTCGGCGACGCGCGCCAGGTTCACCGGCGAAAGCACCTCGGCGATCACGTCGTCCTGCAGCTCGGCGATCACCTCGCGCACCGGGAAGTCGCTGCGCGGGATCCGATTCGCGCCCCAGTGCAGCCCGTACCGTGACGGAGCGAGCTCGTTGAGCAGCTGCGGCGAGAAGCGGAAGGCATTCGAGGAGAGCACGTAGCGGTCGAGCAGCGCGAACGCGCGGCGCTGCTGCGCGCGCGAGATCGGCGTGAACGGCGCCGGTGCGCCCGGCTCGCCGCGGTGCGCGCGCGAGGTGTAGATCCCGCCGACGTACTTCGCCGCGATCAGCCCGTCCTCGAGCTCGTTGTTGAGCACCGTGATCAGCCCACCGCGCAGATCCTGGAACGAGCGCGTGTCGCCCGGGAACGTCTTGTTCAGCCGCGCGGCGACGTCGTCGTCGACGCGGTACTGCTCGTCGACGTACGCCAGCGGATCGCTCGAGAGATCGAAGCGCTGGATGTGCGGGTCGACCGAGCTCGCCATCGCGTCCTCGTCGGTGCCGTATGCGAGCCCCGGCTGCGTCGAGCGCGCGGCGATCCGCGAGAGCGGGATCGCCTCGTCGCCCGACGCGCGAACGTTCGGAAAGCTGCGGTAGCCGTACTCGATCGCCCAGTAGTCGTACGGCCCGAGCTTCGTCGGAAAGTACGCCGCTTGGCGCTCGCCGGGCGCGGCGATGTTCGGCGGCGTGTAGTCCATCACCGAGCCGGTCGTCCCGTACTTCGCGGTGAACGCCGGATCGTGCAGCTGCTTGTAGCCGTACGCCGTCGAGCCTTCGAAGTTGTGGCGCAGCCCCAGCGTGTGACCGACTTCGTGCATGACGGTGCTGTAGAGCCACTCCTGCGCGTAGCGCTCGCGGTCGGCGGACGTCGCGCGCGGGTTCTGCGCGAGCATCAGCGAGCCGAGCGCGGCCTGCACGACCGAGTCCTCTTCGATGCTGCAGCCTTCTTCCGACTCCGCGTCCTCCTCGCCGGCGCCGGGCGCGGCCTCGGCGGGCGCGAGCAGCGGCAGCTCGTACGCGTTGCGCCGCAGCCGTTCCGCCGGCAGGACGCGCTCGACGTATCCGCTCTTGATCGCGCGCAGCGACTCGCCGTCGATCACCACCTCGGCACGTACGATCTGCCCGGTGTCGGGATCGCTGACGTGCGGGCTGTACGCGCTGAAGTCGGGCTGGTCCGAGGTGATCCAGCGAACGGTCGTGTAGCGCGCGTCGTCGGGGTCCCAGCCGGGATCGGCCGGCGGGTCCTTCACGACGATCGCGTGCGGGCGGCCGACCCGCGCGAACGCGTCGTTCCAGGCGAGGATCCCGCGCCGCACGGTGGCGCGGTACTCCTTCGGGATCTCGTCGGTGAGATAGAACGTGATCGGGCCGTCGTCGAGGTTCCAGCGCTCGATGAAGCGCTCGAACGGCGTCTTGGCCGCGTCGTTGCCGTAGCTCTTGCGCGCGGTGATGAAGTAGCCGATGCGGTCGTCGGCGAGCCGCGGGACGAACTTCGGATCGCGCTGCGGCGGCGCGACGATGCTGTAGTGCATCACGACCGGGATCCCGCGGCCGTCCGGGACGGTCGGCAGCGCGTTCGCCGGGCCGTTGAACGCCAGGTCGACGCTGATCTCGTCGTTGCGCGGGAACGTCTTCGTCGGCCCGTAGTACGACTTCGTCGCGTCGACCGCGAACGTGGGCCGGATCGAGAGCACGAGCAGCCCCGGCAGCGAGGGCGGCGTGACGCCCCGGCCGAGGTCGGCGCCGACGTTCTCGAAGTCGGTGAGGAACAGCGTGGGCGCGACGACGACGTGCTTCTTGTCCTTGTCCTCCGCGACGACCGGCGTCGAAAGGATCACCGAGTCGGCGACGCTGATCGCCAGCGAGTTCGCCGCCGCGGAGCCCTTCGGCGCGACGTAGCGCGTGTTCGGCGTGATCCACAGCACGCGCTTGCCGACGAGCTTGAACGTCACCGGGATCGGATCGTAGACGCGACCGGCGAACGCGCCGCTGCCGACGCCGCGTTCGATCGACGGCACGATCACGTAGGTGTGATCGAAGTTCGCCGGGCCGAGGTCGAAGAACAGCTCGTCGTCCTTGCGAACGAGATCGATGACGCCGCTCTGCGTCGTCGCGCCCTTCACGAACGTCGCGTACGGCTGCGTCGCCCCGGCGTTCGGGAGCAGCCCCGCCAGCAGGGGACGTCCCGGGCTCGGCGCAGCGCTGGCCGCCGGCCCTTGAGGCGGGGCGGACGGTTCGGCCGGCGGGGTCGGAGCGAGGGTCGGGACCGGCGCGGGCGTCACCGGCGCGCGGGTCGCCTGCGCCTGCGGCGGCGCGCTCGCGGCGCCGGCCGGCGCGTTTGCCGACTCGGCGCGGGCCGATGCCAGCGAGGCGACACCCAGCACGGCGACGAGCAAAGCAACGGAGGCACGCCGGATCATGCCGCTGTGTTCGGGGGGCCGCGAAGCCCGGCCCCCCGGGGCCGCTCAGCGGTGCAACGTCCAGCGCTGCGCGCCGGCCGTCTGCGTCACCAGCGAGGGCGCGAAGCCCTCGAGACCGCTCGGCAGCACCGAGATCGCGACCGGCGAACCGAGCACGGCGATCGGGACGTCGCGCAGCAGCAGCGCTTCGATGCGCGCGTACGCTCGGCGCCGCGCCGGCTCCTCGTACGCGGCGAGCGCGTCTTGCTGCGCGGCGTCCATCGCGGCGCTGCAGTAGAACGAATGGTCGTAGCCTGCGGGCGGGCGCTGATCGCACGAAAACTCGCCGCTGTCGTCGGGGTCCATCCCCGCGTACCAGCCGTACAGCGCGAGATCGTAGAGGTTGCGGGTGAGGATCCCGCCTTCGCTCGGCGGCGCGTCGTAGACGCTGCCGAAGTAGGGATGGATCGCGACGTCGATCCCCAGCGGGCGCAGCTCGCTCTGGATCGCGACCGATTCGACGCGATGCGTCTGCGAGCTGCCGAGCATCGCCAGGTTCAGCGCGAGCCGGTGCGCCGGGCCGTAGCCGGCCCGTGCGAGCTCGCTGCGCGCGCGAGCGAGGTCATGCGCGAGCGGGCGCAGCTTGCGATCCGCGGCCCAGAGCGCGAGCGGCAGATCGGCGACCGCCGGCGCGTAGTATCCGTGCGTCACGTCGGCGCGGAACGACGCGGCGTCGAGCGCGGCGGCGACGGCGCGCCGCGCGTGCACGTCGGTCATCGGACCGCGGCCGTTGTCGAACATCACGCCGAACCACCCGTTCAGCGGCGCGGTCGTCACCCGCATCGCGGCGATCGACGCGGCCAGTGCCGCGGCGTTCGCCGAGAGCCCGATCACCCCGTCGAGCTCGCCGCTGCGCAGGCCGACGAGCTGGGCGTTCTCATCGGGAATGAAGCGGATCACGATTCGCGCGATCGAGGGGCGCCCGCCCCAGTACGCCTCGTTCGCCGCGAGCTCGAGCCGGTCGCCGCGAACCCATCGCACCAGCCGGTACGGCCCGGTGCCGACCGGCGCCGAGCCGAGGCGCGAGCGCGCGAGCTCGCCGCCGACGAGCCGTGCCGGCGCGAGGTAATACGGCTGGTCGCTTTCGGCGAACACCGTCCCGACGAACGGCGCGAACGGGTGCTTCAGCCGGAAGACGACCGTGTACGGCGTCGGCGTCTCGACCCGCGCGACGTCGTCGTAGCCGTGACGGGTCGCGACCGGGTTCCGCGGATCCATCACCGCGCGAAGGTCGGCCGCGACGTCGGCGCTGGTGAACGGGCGCCCATCGTGCCACCGCACGTTGCGCCGCAGCAGGTACGTCACGCGCCTTCCGTCGGCGCTGATCCCGCCGTTGCTGCGCGTCGGGACCGCGACGGCGAGCGCCGGGAGCGGGCGGCCCGCGGCGTCGGAGGCGATCAGCGGATCGCAGATCAGACGCAGCACCTCGTTCTCGAGGATCGACTGCGCCAGCAGCGGATCGAGGGAATGCGGCTCCTGAGCGATCGCCAGCCGCAGCGTGCTCGCCGGCCCGCCCGGCGCGGTGCGCGCGCACGCCGCGAGCGCGCCCGCGCCGAGCAGCGCGGCGACGAGCAGCAGCGCGCGAGCGATCAATCCGGCTCGCCGTAGAGCGGGTGGACGTCGCGCTCGCCGCGCTGCAGGTATGGGACGCCGTTCATCCACGCCGGCCGCGGCGCGTCTTTGAGCCAGTGATCGAACCATTCGTCGAGATGGACGGTCCACCACTTCTGCTGCTCGCGCCCGCGCAAGTTGTGATCCTCGCCGTCGAACGAGAACAGATACGCCTCTTTGCCCAGCCGGCGCATCGCGGTGATGTACTCGATCCCTTGGAACTGCGGGACGGCGCCGTCGGCGTCGTTGTGGATCGTCAGGTACGGCGTGGTGACGCTGCGGATGCCGAACAGTCCGGAGTTCTCGAGGTACAGATCCGGGCGGTCCCACGGCGTCGCGCCGATCCGCGACTGCGTGTGCTCGTACTGCGACTCGCGCACGAATCCGCTCTCCAGGCGAATCCCGCCGTACGCGCTGATCATGTCGTCGACGGCGGCGCCGGCCTCGACGGCGCGGAACCGGTGCGTCTTGGTGATCATGTAGTTGATCTGGTAGGCGGCCCACGAGTGGCCCGCCATCCCCACGCGCGCCGGGTTCACGTAGCCGGTGCGCTCGGCCGCGTCGACCGCGGGCAGAACGCAGTTCAGCGCGCTGTCGCCCGGCCGGCCGACGCGGTACTTCACGTCGGGGAACAGCACGACGTAGCCGTTCGAGACGTACCGCGCGAAGTTCGGGCTCGTCCCGGGCGCCGGCGAGTAGAACGTATGGAACATCGCGCTCCAGCGCTCGTAGAAGTACACCAGCATCGGCGCCTTGCGGTTCGGCTCGAGCCCGTCGGGGACGAGCATCACGGCGCGCAGCGGCGTTCCGTCGGAGCCCTTGTAGCTGATGAGCCGTTCGGTGCCCCAGCGGTAGCGCGCGAGCTGCGGGTTCGCCGCCGTCACCTGACGGACGCCGCGGAACGATGCGTCGCTCGCCCAGAGATCGCGAAAGCGGCGGAACGTCTCGCGCGCGAAGACGTAACGGTCTGCGTGCTTCGCCGCGAGCGGCGCGCGTCCGAGGTCGTGCAGCGGCGCTTCGAAGACGGGCCGGGTGCCGTTGACGATCTCGTCCCGCTCGAACAGCGTGACGGGAACGCCGCCGGACGGCGCGACGCGCGCGTAGCCGCTGCGGAACGTGCGCGTGTCGATCAGCGTCAGCAGCAGCGGTTTGTCGAGCGGAAATGCATCCGCGTCCGGGTCCGTCGACACCGGGCTGTAGACGGTGCGGGTGCGCCGGCCTTCGCCGCGGGTGAGGTTCGTCGCCGCGCCGGTCGCCGGGTCGACGCGCCACACGTCGTACTGGTCGTAGATGAGCGCGCCCCGGTCGCCGGCGAGCCAGCCGCCGAACCCTTCGGGCTGCGGGTTGTCCGGATGGTCGTCCTCGACGTCGTAGAACGCGACCGCGGCGTGCGGCGCCATCGTGACGGTGCGGCCGTCGCGCGTGCGGATCGAGAGCCAGTGCCCGCTGCGTTCGTCCCAGGCGGCGACGTACGTCCCGCCGGGCGAGAACGAGGTGTTCCCCGCCGCGCGCCGCGCGATGCGGTGCCGTCCGCCGCCGGCCAGCGAGACGGCGTACAGATCGCGGTAGTCCTCGCCGAGCCACGAGCTCGCGCGGCGGTACGCGCGATCGTCTTCGCCGAGCGCGGTCTCGGGGTTGTCGTTGTGCTCGACCGCGCGCATCGTGGGCGAGGCGAGCTGCGCGAAACGCGCGCGCGCGACGTCGTACACCGCGAGGTAGGTGCGCTTGCGCTCCTCGTCGGCGTTCTTCTTCTGCTGCGAGGGCAGCACGTCGTCGCTCCACGACCACTCGTCGACCTTCATCGGCTCCGGCGTCCCCGACGGCATCGGCGTCGGCTCGGGCGCCGTCCCGAGGAACAGCCGCGCGCCGTCTTTCGAGAACGTCAGCTTCCCGTTCGCGCTCGGCGTCGTGTGCGCCGGGAGCCCGGGCGTCCCGGCGTCGACCGCCTTGCGCGCGACCGGCTTCGCCGCGCGCAGGTCGACGACGTACGCCGCGTCGTGCGGTACGTCGTTCGCGTACGTCGCGGCGTCGCTGAGATACGCCAGCGTCGCGCCGTCGCGCGCGAGCGCGAGGTTGCGGTAGCGGCCGGGCCCGCTCGCGATGTCGAGCGTGGCCCCGCGCGCGACGTCGTAGACGTGCACGCCGTCGCCTTTGCCGTCTTTCGTCTCGGTCGCGTACGCGATCTCGCGGTCGTCGTCGGAGAGGACGACCGCGGTGGCGTCGGCGGCGACGACGCGCTTCCCGCCGATCAGATCGCGGATCGTCAGCGGCGCGCCCGGCTCTTTCTTCTTGTCCGCTTTCGGCACGGGGGAGGCCGACGGCGACGCGGCGGGCGCGGGCGAGGGGGCGGCCGACGCGTTCGCGCTCGCCGCGACCGCGGAAGGGCGAGCGCGCGGCGTCGGCTCGCCGCGCGGCGGCGCGGTGATTCGCGCGAGCGGCGGCGCGGGCGACGCGCTCGCGGCGGCCCCCGGCGAGCCGCTCGGCGCGGGCGAGGGCTCGCCCAGATACGCGATCGTCGCGCCGCCGTCTTTGGCGACGGCGATCGTCTTGACGTCGTCGATCGTCTCGGCTTCGGCGTCGCGCGCGAGATCGAGGATCCCCAGCCCGTTCTTGGGCTGCTCGGCCTCGGGCTTCTTCGCTTTCTTCGCCGCGTCGACGTCTTTCTTCGGAGCGACGTGCGTGTACACGACGAACCGTCCGGCGGCGGCGAAGACGGGAGCCGCGCCGCGCGGCTCGCGCCGCTCGCCGGTCCCGTCGAGATCGCGCACGACGAGCACCGGATCGCCATCCTCCGGCGTCAGCGCGTAGGCCAGGCGCCGGCCGTCGTCCGAGAGCTTCGGCGTGCGGATCGCGTTCCAGCCGTCGTACGCCTTGTAGTCGAGCGGGACGGGCGCCTCCGCCGCCGCGCCGCGGGGCAGCCCGGGGAGGAAGGCGCATGCGACGGCGAGCGCGATGAGACGGCGAGCACGCTTCACCGCACCTCGCTACTACGCGGTCGTCAGCCACGCCTCCGGAGCGGCGCGGCGCCCCCGCACGACCTCCGCATAGATCGTCCGCAGACGCCGCGTGAGCGGTCCCTCGCCGGCGAAGCTGCGCTCGTCGATCCCGACGATCGGCACGACCTCGGCGGCGGTGCCGGTGAAGAACGCCTCGTCGCACGAGGTCAGATCGCCGGCGGTGAGCGCACGGATCTGCGTCGCGATTCCGCCTTCACGGGCCAGCGCGAGGACGCTGGCGCGGGTGATCCCCGGCAAGACGTCGGCGTCGGCGTCATTCGTGATCAGCGCACCGTCGCGCACGACGAAGATGTTCTCGCCGCTGCCCTCGGCGATCTCGCCGTGCTCGTTGCGCAGGATCGCTTCGTCGAAGCCGCGCGCATGCGCGTCGGCGAGCGCGCGAATCGAGTTCGTGTAGTGGCCGCCGGCTTTCACCGTGGCCGGCAGCGCGCGCGAGGGCGTCTTCATGAACGGCGAGATCGTGGCGCGGAAGAGCGGCGTCTGATTTCCCGGCGAGATGCCGTCGAACGGAAGAACCGCGATCATGACGTGGACCGCGCATTCCTTGCCGGGATCGAGCCGCACCGTCTCGCCGCCGAAGAACGCCAGCGGGCGAACGTAGGCGGCCTCGCGGCCGCTCGCGCGAACCGTCGCGCGGACCGCCTCGCACAGCGCGCCGGCGTCGTAGCCGAGGCGCATCCCGTACGCCGCCGCGCCGGCGATCAGCCGCTCGACGTGCTCGCGCAAGCGAAAGATCGAAGCGCCTCGCGGCGTCGGATAGACGCGGATCCCTTCGAACACCGACGAGCCGTAGTGCAGCGCGTGCGTGAGCGCGTGCAGACGAAGCCGGTCGTCGTCGAGCAGGGCGCCGTCGAGCCACACGGTCGTGGCAGTGCCGGTCATCACGGGGAGCTCCTCGGTCGTCGGGAACGCGCAGGTTAGCACGGCGCCCGCGCGGCGGTCAAGCGCCTTCCGCGACCGCGACGTTCTCGAGCGCCCCGATCCCCTCGATCTCGACGCGCACGCGGTCGCCCGGGACGATCCAGCGGCGCGGCCGGCGCGCCACCCCGACCCCGGCCGGCGTTCCGGTCGCCACGAGGTCGCCGGGCTCGAGGGTCATCACCGCGCTCAGCTCGGAGAGCAGCCGCCGCACGCCGAACACCATCTGCGCGGTGCTCGAGTCCTGCAGCGTTTCGCCGTTGATCGAGCAGCGGATTCCCAGCGCCTGCGGATCGGCGATCTCGTCGCGTGTGACGAGCGCCGGACCGCACGGCCCGTGCGTGTCCCACGTCTTGCCGAGCGTCCACTGCGAGGTGAACGACTGGTAGTCGCGCACGCTGACGTCGTTGAAGCACGTATATCCCGCGATCGCCTCGCCGGCGTCGTCTTCGGCAAGGTTGCGGCAGCGCGTGCCGACGACGAACGCGAGCTCGGCTTCGTAGTCGACGCGATGCGAGGCGCGCGGGATCACGATCGGCGCGCCGTCGCCGGTCAGCGTGTTGTTCCACTTCGCGAACACGGCGACGTGCTCGGGGAGCGGAAGCTTCACTTCCTCCGCGTGATCGCGATAGTTCAGCCCGATGCAGATCAGCTTCGAGGGGTTCGGCACCGGCGGGAGCAGCCGCACGTCGGTTCGCCGCAGGCGCTGCCGCGGGCCGGACGCGGCGAGCGCGGCGCGCGCGCGTTCGAGCGCGGCGGCGCCGCCGTGCAGCAGCTCCAGCATGGTCGCCGGCAGCGTCGCGTCGACCGCGCGCAGGTCGACGATCTCCGCGCCGGTCAGCGCGCCGAGCTGCGCGGCGCCGGCCTGCTCGTAGGTGCAGAGCTTCATGCGCTTCTCCGATGTTTAGCCGGCGTTGCGAGGTGGTATGCGAGGAGCGCGAGGGGCCTTCAGCACCACACCGTACTTCGCCCTCGAACGACGACGGCGCCGTCCGCGCCCAACAGAGGTGGACGGCGCCGTCGTCGTGTGTTCACGCATCAGACGAAGCGGCCGCGGTCGAGCCGCACCACCGGCGCGGCGAATACGCGGGCGTCGCTCCCGTCGTGGGTGACCAGCACGACCGGAACGTCGAGCGCGCTCAGCGTCGCGCGAACTTCGTCGCGCGTGCGGGCGCGCGTCGCGGCGTCGAGCGCGGCGAACGGCTCGTCGAGCAGGACACCGCGCGGCGTCCAGGCGAGCGCGCGCGCCAGCGCGACGCGCTGACGCTCCCCGCCCGAGAGCGTCGCGGGCCGTGCGCGCGCGAGCGCCGCGAGCCCGAGCCGAGCGAGCCAGTCGCGCGCGATCTCCTCGCGGCGCGCGCGGCCGACGCTGCGCGCCGCGAGCCCGAACGCCACATTCGCCAGCACGTCGAGGTGCGGGAACAGCGCGTACTCCTGGAACACGTAGCCGACCTCGCGGCGGAAAGGCGGAACGCGCACGCCCGCGTCCTCGACGACGCGATCGCCGATGACGACGCGGGCGCTCTCCGGCGCGACGAGCCCGGCGATGATCCGCAGCAGCGTCGACTTCCCGGCGCCGCTCGGTCCGGCGAGCACCGTCACCCCCGCGCCGAACTCGGCTTGCACGTCGAGCGTGAAGTCGCGCAGCGCCTTGCGCGCGGCGAGCGCGATCACGCGATGCGCCGCCCGAGCGCGCGCGCCGCCGCGACGACGGCGAGCGCGATGGTGACGAGCACGACGGCGAGCGCCGAGGCGAGGTCGAGATCGCCGCTCTCCAGCCCGAGGTAGACCGCGAGCGGAAGCGTCTGCGTGACGCCCTGCAGGTTGCCGGCGAACATGATCGTCGCGCCGAACTCGCCGAGCGCGCGTGCCCACGCGAGCACCGCGCCGCCGGCGAGCGCGGGGAGCGCGAGCGGGACGGTGATGCGCGCGAAGGTGCGCAGCGGCCCCATGCCCAGCGTCGCCGAGGCCTCTTCGAAGACCCGGTCGACCGCGGCGAAGCCGGCTCGCGCGGCGCGCACGTAGAACGGCACGCCGACGAAGAGCTGTGCCATCACGACGGCCGCGGTGGTGAAGGCGAGCCGCACGTGCAGCGCGCCGAGCAGCGGCGCGAACAGACCGCGCGTGCCGAACACGAACAGCAGCGCGAGACCGGCGACGGCCGGCGGCACGACGATGGGCAGATCGACCAGCGCGTCGACCGCGGGGCGGCCGGGAAAGGCGACCCGCGCCAGGGCGTAGGCGAGCGGCGTGCCCAGCAGCACGGTGAGCCCGAGCGAGATCGTGGTGGTGATCAGCGAGATACGCAGCGCGGCCAGCGCGGCGGGCGAGGCGAGGGCGGCCTCCAGCCGGGCCGGCGAAAGGTGCGCGTAGAGCGCCGCGAGCGGGACGGCCAGAAACAGCACGAGCGCCGCCGCGGCGAGCGCGGCGGCGACGCGGATCAGCATCGGCGCAAGATTGCGCCGCGCACGCGCCAACCCTCCATCGGCGCGCGGCGGCGGAAGCGGGGGCTAGTTCGAGACGAGCTGGACCGTCATGAACACGCCGGTGAAGCCGGCGTTGGTCGAAGGCGCGCCGAGCGCGGCATTGACCTGGATATCTTCGCCGAGATACTGCGTCCCGACCGTCGCGCCGGCTCCGGTGGAGGCGGCGAGCATCGCGGTCGAGTTCGTGTAGTACTCGAGCCCCGCGGTTCCCGGATTGCCGGGGACCGTGCCGCCCGAGTCCGTACCGCCGGCCGCCACGGGAACGATGCTCCCGCCGGTGCAGCCGGTCAGATTCATCCCGGTGAACGAGCCCGCCGCCGGGTTGCCGGCGCGCACCGAGGTGGAGAGCGCGCCGAGCGCGAGCGGGAACGACGCCCCGCCGTTCGGGAGGGCGCACACGCCCAGGCCGCTGCCGGGGTTCGAGTCGAGGTATTCGTCGACGGCATAGCCGGCCGAGTCGTTCGTGTTCACCGAGACCGCGACGGCGTTCTTGTAAGCGCAGCCGACGGCGGCCGCCTGCGGCACGATCGTGCCGAAGGTCAGGGTGAAGTTCGACTCGGCGCCGGCGCCGGCGCAGACGCCGGCGGCGCTGGGGAGGAGCGTCGGGACGGCGTTGCCCTGGGTGAAGGGCGCGCTGTACTGGGTCACGAGCGCGAGCGCCGAGGTCGCCGCGAGGGTGAACTTGAGCTGGGCCGACCCCTGGGTCGTCGTCGAGGCCGACGCCGGGGCGAGCGATGCGGAGACGGCGCAGATCGTAAGGATCGCGCCGAGCGAACGAATCCGTGTAGTCATGAGGGTCCCTTCCATGGAACCGAGAGACGATGTACCCGTCTGATCGGCGGGAGATCGCTCGGACTTTAGCCTGGAAACCCCTCGCTTGCCGGCAAGTCGGGGAGCCGGATCGCGGCCGTGCCGGCGGTCCCAGCGTGAAGGTGGGTCGAAAGCCTCTCGGGAGGTGGTCCGGACAGCCGAGGAACGGGGGTGTTCGATGCGTCAGAGAGGGGTGCATGGAGGCGTTCGAGGTGCTGGTCTCGCTGGCGGATGCGGACCGGCACGGGTCTTATCATACCGGCCCGCGGACGCCGCCGGCCTCGCCCGAGGCGTCCCCGAATGCGTGCCTCTCCCCGTATGCCGAGACCGCCGCCGATGCGTGTCTGTCGTACGCCGAGATCGGGGCCGCACGGAGCCTCGTCCGCCAGGCGCACGAGCTGCTGCGGTTCTCCGGGACCCCCTGGGACTCGCCGTTCTACCGCGATCCCGTCGCGTTCGTCGAGCGGCTGACCGGCGCGCTCGACCGGGCGCTGCCGATGGCGCTGGCGTATCTCGACCTGCTGGGCGGCGACCCCCTCGGCCTCGCGCCGGCCGCGATCTACGAGCGGACCGAGGCGGAGCGGCCCTGAGCCTGGGGCGGCGCGCCCCCGGCGCCCGCGTCGAACGCCACGGTCACCCGCGTCCCGCCGGACGGCGCGCTCTCGATGCGCACCCGGTCGGCGACCGCCTCGACCAGCTGCAGCCCGCGGCCCTGCTCGGCGAGCGGATCGACGATTCGCTCGCGCGCCGCGAAGCCGGGGCCGTCGTCCTCGACGGCGAGGGTCGCGTTTCCGCCGGCCTCGCCGCGTGCGACGACCCGGACCGGACCCGGGGCGTGCCGCATCGCGTTCGCCAGCAGCTCGCCGAGCGCGAGCTCGCCGGCGAATCGCGCCTCCGAGCGCGACGTCCAGCCGGCGACCAGCTCGCCCACCTCGCGCCGGACCATCGCGCCGGTCCGGCCGTCGCCGCTCGAGAAGCGCCACTCGCGCTCCTCGCCCGCCGCCTCGCTCGCGAAGCGGTCGACGGTGAGGGTCAGGATCGCGACGTCGTCGGTCGGCTCGTCCTCGCCGAGCACGGCCTTCATCAGCGCGCCGGCGAGATGGTCGATCGGCTCGCCGGCGAGCGTGCGAACCGCCTCTTCGATGCGCCGCTCGCCCGCCTCGATGTCGCGCCCGAACTCGATCAGCCCGTCGGTGAACAGCACGATCGTCACCGGCGCGTGGAGCTGCAGCGCAAAGTCGACGCCTTCGTCGTCGCGCAGCCCGATCGGCAGCCCGGAGGCGGAGAGACGCAGAACGGTCCCGTTCACCGCGACGAGCGGTGAGGGATGCCCGGCGGTCGCGTACACGAAGCGCCCCGTCGCCGGATCGAGGATCCCGAAGATCGCGGTCACGAACACGCTGCGGCCGCTCGCGACGAACAGCCGGTTCGCGCGATCGAGGATCGCCGCGGGCTCGGCCGACTCGAACGACGCCGCGCGGAGCCCTTGGCGAATCTCGCCCATGATCACCGCCGCTTCGAGTCCGTGGCCGGTCACGTCGCCGATCGTCAGCGCAACGCGTCCGTCGGGGAGCTCGAAGGCGTCGTAGAAATCGCCGCCGACGCGCTGCGACTCCGACGCCGCCGAATACGAGGCCGAGAAGCTGATGTCGGGAAGCTGCGGCAGCTGCGCGGGAAGCATCGCGCGCTGCAGCGCGTCGGCCGTCGTGCGCTCGCGCTCGTAGAGCCGCGCGTGGTCGAGCGAGAGCGCGGCGCGGCGTGCGAGCTCGCGCACCAAGCCGACGTCCTCGGCGTCGTAGGCGCGCGCGTTGCTGCGCCCGAGCGCAAGCGCGCCGATGACGACGTCGCCGCTGACCAGCGGCGCGATCATCGCCGCGCCGGCGGGGAGCTCGCGCAGCCACGGATCGGGAAAGCGGTCGGGCGCGTCGAGGACGAGCGGCTCGCCGCCGGCGACGACGCGCGCGACGGCGTCGTGCAGCACCGGCTGGAACGGCACGCCGATCCAGCGCCGCGTATCGAGCTCCTCTTTCAGATCGGTGCTGCCCATCCCGGCGACGACGTAGCGTCCGTCCTCGTCGAGCAGCGCGACCCAGGTGCGCTCCGCGAGCACCGGGATCAGCGAGGAGCGAATCGCCGCGACCGTCGCGGTGACGTCGAGCGAGGCGCCGAGCCGCTCCCCGGCCCGCGCGAGAAACGCGTCGCGCTCTTCGAGCCGCTTCTGCGCGTCGACGTCGGTGCACGTCCCGATCCAGGCCAGAATCTCGCCGCGCCGCCCGCGCACCGGGACGGCGTTCACCAGGTACCAGCGATAGCGCGCGGTCTTTCCTTCGCGCAGGCGCAGCTCGGCGGCGAACGGATCGCCCGTCTCGAGGCTGGCGCGCCAGCGCTCGAGCACCGCCGCCTCCTGATCGGGCTGCACCGCCTGGCGCCAGCCGCCGTCGCGCGTCGCGTTCACGTCGTTCCCGGTGTATGCCACCCAGCGGTCGTTGACGTACTCGATGTCGCCCTCGGGATTCGCCGTCCAGATCAGTTGCGGAACGACGTTCGCCAGCGAAGCGTAGCGCGCTTCACCGACCTCGAGCGCTTCGGCGGTCGAACGGCTGCGCACGGCGAGGCGCAGCATCAGATCGTCGATCTTCACCAAGAACACCGCCAGCAGCACGACGGCGCAGACCAGCTCTTCGACGCGGGCGGCGTACCAGCCGACGCTGTAGCGGCCGCCGGAGAGCGGTCCCGCGCTGATCAGCTCGATCAGCTTTCCGAACATCACGACGGAGACCCAGATCTGCGTGACGCTGGTGAGCCGCTGCGCGACCGCGAGCAGCGCGAGGAGATCGACGCCGATCATCAGCGCGCTCGCCGGCCTCGCGAGGATCGCGCTCTGCTCGCCGGTCAGCATGCCGGCCGCCGGAAGGAGCGCCCGGCCGAACGTGAACAGCACCGCCAGCGCGATGAACAGACAGCCGGCGATCGTCGCGAGCGCCCGGACCCGCAAGCGGGGGAAGCGCCAGGAGCGCCGCGCGGCGAGCCCGTGGAGGAAGATGCAGGCGCCGAACCCGAGCTGGCCGAGGACGAAGAAGCCAACCGCGGTGCGGTCGCCGCCGAGCAGCCCGCGCGGCGCGAAGACGCCCGGGAAGGCCAGTACGTAGAAGGACTGCCCAGCCGCCAGCCAGGTGTAGGCGAGCGAGAGCAGCGCCAGCTTCGTGTCGCGCGCGATCCGATACTGGACGTAGAGCAGCACGCTGGTGAGCAGCAGGGCCAGGATCCCGGCCCCGACGACGAGCGGAAGGAAGGCCGGGACGGAGGCCAGCGAGTGCTTCACCAGCGGGACCGTCACCACGAAGGCGACCAGCAGCAGCACCGCCAGGATCGCCGCGCTCCGCCGGTCGTGAGGCGTCGCCGGAGCGCTGGCGATGTTCTCGATCGCGCGGGTGTCGAGTCGCCTCACGCCGCCACCGCCCGAGCCCGAAGGTGGTCGTACCGAGGGTGAACAGGCAAACTGCGATCTTCGCCGCCGGCTGTTTCTGGGGCGTCGAGGCCGATTTCCGCGACCTTCCGGGCGTGCTCGACACCGAGGTCGGCTACGTCGGAGGAACCACCGAGAACCCGACCTACCGCCAGGTCTGCACCGATACCACCGGTCATGCGGAAGCGGTCCGCGTCACCTTCGACGCCGACGCGGTTTCGTACGAGACGCTGCTCGATGCATTCTGGTCGCTCCACGATCCCACTCAGCTGAACCGGCAAGGCCCGGACTTCGGTTCGCAATATCGCTCCGCGATCTTCTATGCCGACGACGCGCAGCGGACCGCCGCGGAGGCGAGCAAGTCGCGTGCCGCGGCGCGCTTCGCGCGGCCGATCGTCACGCAGATCGTTCCCGGCGCGACGTTCCATCCCGCCGAGGACTACCACCAGCGCTACCTCGAGAAGCAAGGGCTGCGGAGCTGCCGGATCTAGCGATGTCGGCGCTGTTCGGCCCGCTCGCGCTGCGCGACGTCACGCTGCGCAACCGCATCGTCGTCTCGCCGATGTGCGAGTACTCCTCGACCGAGGGCTTCGCGAACGACTGGCACGTCGTCCACCTCGGCAGCCGCGCCGTGGGCGGCGCCGGTCTCGTGCTCACCGAAGCGACCGCGGTGAGCGCCGAGGGACGCATCTCGCCGCAGGACCTCGGCCTCTACCGCGACGCGCACATGGAGACGCTGGCGCGGATCGCGCGCTTCTGCGCCGCGCACGGTGCCGCGTTCGGGACGCAGCTCGCGCATGCCGGCCGTAAAGCCTCGACGAAGCGCCCGTGGGACGGCGAAGGCGCGGTGCTGCCGCAGCACGGCGGCTGGACGCCGGTCGCGCCCGGCGGCGAACCGTTCAACGATCGCTATCCGGTGCCGGCCGCGCTCGACGAAGACGGGATCGCAGCGATCGTCGAGGCGTTCGCCGATGCCGCGCGCCGCACGTTCGCGCTCGGCGGGACGGTGATCGAGCTGCACGCCGCGCACGGCTACCTCATCCATCAGTTCCTTTCGCCGCTCGTCAACCGCCGGACCGATCGCTGGGGCGGGACGTTCGAGAACCGCACGCGGCTTGCGCTCGAGATCGTGCGCGCGGTGCGACGCGTGTGGCCGGAGCGGCTCCCGCTGTTCGTACGCATCTCGGCGACGGATTGGGTCCCGGGCGGCTGGGACGCGGAGCAGAGCGTCGCGCTCGCGCGCTCGCTGCGCGGCGAAGGCGTCGATCTGATCGATTGCAGCAGCGGCGGCGCGGTCCCCGTCGCGCCGGGGACGATCCCGGTCGGCCCGCTCTATCAGACGCCGTTCGCCGAGCGCGTGCGCCGCGAAGCGGGGATCGCGACCGGCGCGGTCGGGATGATCACCGAGCCCGTCGACGCCGAAGCGATCGTGCGCGACGGCCGCGCCGACGTCGTGATCCTCGCGCGCGAGCTGCTGCGCGATCCGTACTGGCCGCTGTTCGCGGCGCGCACGCTCGGCGAGGACGTCGCGTGGCCGCCGCAGTATCAGCGCGCGCGCGGCGAGCGCGCCACGATGCGGCCCGCGCCCGCGGTCGCCGGAGCGGCCGCATCGTGACGACCCGCCGCATCGCGCCCGGGCCGCGAATGAGCCGCGCGGTCGTGCACGGCGACACCGTCTACCTCGGCGGTCAGACGCCGCGCGACGCGAGCGCCGACGTCGCGGACCAGACGCGCCAGATCCTCGGTCAGATCGACGCGCTGCTCGCCGAAGCGGGCAGCGGCCACGAGAAGATCCTCTCCGTGACGATCTGGCTGCGCGACATCGCAAGCTTCGAGGCGATGAACGCCGTGTGGGACGCTTGGGTCTCGACAGAGAACCCGCCGGCCCGCGCCTGCATCGAAAGCCGCCTCGCCAAACCGGAGTGGCTCGTCGAGATGCACGTCATCGCCTCGCTCTGACCGATCCTTCGTCACGCTCGTGGCGGATGCCGCGGACGAGGTGGACCGGCGCGCGCCGCTTCGCGTCAGGCGACTTCGTCGGCGACGGGATTCGAGAGCGTGCCGACTCCCTCGACGCTGACCTCGACGACGTCGCCGGGGACGAGCCAGCGCGGCGGATCGAAGCGCGCGCCGGCGCCGGTCGGCGTGCCGGTTGCGATGACGTCGCCCGGGACGAGCTCGGCGAACGTCGAGAGGTACGCGATCAGATGGTCGAACGGAAACGCGAGGTTCGCCGTCGTGTCGTCTTGGCGCAGCTCGCCGTTCACGCGCGTCGACACGCGCAGCGCGCCGAACGGCGGGCATTCGTCGGCGGTCACGATCCACGGGCCGATCGCGCCGGAGGCGACGAAGTTCTTCCCTTGCGTGACGTTGAACTTTCCGTGGCGCAGCCAGTCGCGCAGCGTCCCTTCGTTCATGCACGTCAGCCCCGCGACGTGCTCGCCGGCGCGCTCGCGCGGGATGCGCCGGCCGCGCTTGCCGATCACGATCGCGATCTCGCCTTCGTAGTCGAGCTGCACCGATTCGGGCGGCCGCAGAATCGGCGCACGGTGACCGACGAGCGAGCCCGGCGCGCGCATGAAGACGCTGGGGTACGCCGGCACGTCCGATCCGTCGCGGTACTCCGCGTTGCGGTTCAGGTAGTTCACGCCGATGCACAGGATCTTCTCGGGTGCGACCACCGGCGGCAGCAGCTGCACGGCGTCGAGCGCGTAGTCGGGAGCCGCGCCCTCGGCGAAACCGCGCGCTTCGTCCAGCGCGTCGCGTTCGAGCAGCGCGCGCAGCGAGGAGCAGCGGCCGGCGAGCCGCGCGCTCAGATCGACGATCCCGCCGCCGGCCGCGACGCCGAAGCGCGGGCCCTCGCGCGTTCCGAACGAGAGCAGCTTCATCCCGCGCGACGGCGTCTCCGGCGGCTCATCGCGCGGCGGCGAAGAGCCCCGAGCGCTCCAGCACTTCGTCGAGACGCCGCTCGAGCTCCGGCGTCGCCGGCGCCATCGGCAGGCGGTGCTCGTTCGTCGCGATCAGGCCGAGCCGTTTCATCATGTATTTGATCGGGATCGGATTGGTGTCCCAGAACACCGCCTGGTTCAGCTCGAGCAGCTGCTGGTGGAGCGCGCGGCCGCGGCGCAGGTCGCCGCCGCGGACCGCGTCGCACATCTCGGCGAGCACGCGCGGGTGCAGGTTGCCGACCGCGTTCATCAGGCCGACGGCGCCGATCGCCAGCATCGGAAAGCTCAGCTCCTCGAGCCCGGCGAAAACGCGGAAATCGGGCAGCGCAGCCAAACATTCGGAGACGAAGCCGAGGTCGTTGAACGCCTGCTTCATGCCGGCGAAGGTCGCGCTGCGCCGTGCGAGCTCCCTGACGGTCTCGAGCGTCACCTGCACGGCGGCGCGCCCGGGGATGTGATAGATCATCCAGGGCAGCGCGCAGCCGCGCGTGACCTCGAGATAGTAGTCGATCAGACCGCGCTGCGGCGGCCGCACGTAGTACGGCGTCACGATCAGCAGCGCGTCGGCGCCGGCCCGCTCGGCGTGCGCGGTCAGCGCCTGCGTCTCGGCGAGCGACTGCGAGCCGGTCGCCGCGACGACCGGGACGCGTCCGGCCGCGGTGCGAACGGCGACGTCGGTCAGACGGTTCCGCTCGTCGACGGTGAGCGTCGAGGGCTCGGCGCTGGTGCCGTTGACGAGAAGGCCGTGCGAGCCGTTCGCGATCTGAAACTCGACGAGCCGCGCGTACGCCTCGAGGTCGATCGCTCCGTCGCGCAGCGGCGTGATCAGCGGCGGGATGGAGCCGCGCAGCGCGCTGAGCTCGGTCATCGTGCGCTGGTTCGACGCGCCGTCACGTAGTCGTGCACGTTGTTCCGTTTGAAGCTCAGCGCCGGATCGATCTCCTGCAGCTCGAGCGAGATCGCCAGGGGCGTCTCGGCGAACACCGGCGCGAGCCGGTCGCACGCCGCCTCGAAGATCGCTTCGGCGGCGGCGCGCTTCGCGGCGGCGTCCCGGCCGTGACCGATCCGCACGACGACGTGGCAGAAGGCGTTGTCCGGATCGCCGTCGGCGATGCGGTAGCGCGTGCGCTCGTCGAGGCGCGTGCGAAGTCCGCCGAGCGGGAAGATCCCGGTCGCCAGCGCGGCGGCGTGGACGTGCGCGAGCAGGCCGTCGAGGTCGGTGCGCTCGCCGAGGTTCGCCGAGCACTCGATCACGATGTGCGGCACCCTGCGCGGCTACGGCGGGGCCGGGCCGACGGCCTCCGGACCCCGACCAAAAGCTTTCCTGCCGAGCGGGAGGCAAACTCCCACGCCGGACGAAAAAAAGCTCCCAGCCGAGGGAACGGACGAAGGAAAATCTCCGTTCGGAGCCTAGGGGTGTCTTGGCACCCGGGCAGGTCGCTTCGGCGGACGACAGGTGCGTGGCGAAGAGCTATGAGACGCACGCCGCAAGCCCCGGAATCGACCGGCGAGCCGCCCAAGGTCCATCCATCCCTCCTCCCTCCACCATTCCGCTCAAGCCGAGAACAACACCGTGCTTGATCCCAAGGAAGAGAGAATCTCCAGTATGCTCGAGGCGCTTCATACGAACGCCGGCCGTGGTTTGCGTTCCGCCGTCGCGACGGCAGTCGCCGTAGCGGCATTCGCCGGCCTTGCGGCTGCCGCGTCCGCGCAAGCCCAACCCTCCGCCCCGGGAGCGACGCCCGCTCCTTCCACGGGCACGACCCCGACCGGGAACGGCGCCAACCCGCCGTCCGCGACGGCCAGCAGCAGCGTCGGCCACCTGCCGATCATCGACGTCGTCCCCTACCTCACGTTCCCGGCCTATTACTACAGCAGCGCGAACCTCAAGGGGTACGACGGGCTGGATGTCGGCGGCACGATCAAGCTCCCGGTCACCAAGGCGTTCTCGCTCTCGTTCGACCGGAACGTCGGCGGCACGCTCGACCAGCCGACCGTCGGCAACAGCGGTCCGACCACGGCGAATCCCGTCGGCGCGGGGAACAACAGCCGCGACGTCGTGCTCGTCTTCCGCGGCGACCTGCAGCTCAACCAGTTCATCATCGAAGCCGGCGACTCGTTCCGCCACCGCATCTGGAACGGCGGCTCGATCCTCCACAACAACATCAGCGCCCAGCCGTTCCCGTACACCCTGAGCTCCACCGAGCACCATTACGGCTACCTCGGCGTGACGTATGCGACGAAGCCCGACAAGTATTTCCTGGGCGGGACGAACTTCGTCTTCAACATCACCGGTGACGCGCAGAACGTCGACCACCACGTCGCCGTGCTGTGCAGCGCGGCGAACGTGCGGACCGGCGAGTTCGGCTGCACCCGCGCCGAGAGCGTCGGCTACAAGGACGAGAACCGCGCGCAGGACCGCTACTACGAAAGCACCCAGTCGGTCGCGATGAACATCCCGCTGCGGCCGAGCACGACGATCACGCTCAAGGACACCTGGGGCGCGCTGAACTTCTACGAGAACGCCAACTTCCCGTACCGCTGGAACGGCGCGGTGACCGAGCAGATCACGAAGCGCTTCAGCCCGAACTTCAGCCTCTCGATGAATCACCAGGATCTCCACCAGACCCTGCAGGGCGCGCCCGACGTCTACCCCAACGCGATCCACGTCGGCGCCTGGAACATCTTCGCCGACTTCCACCTCGACCTGAACCAGATGTTCCACTGACGCTCGCGGCCGCGAGGCCGTGGACGCCCGAGACCATCGCAAGCCCTCGAGCGCCGCTCGGGGGCTTGTTCGTCCCTTGACGCGGCGGGTTTGCAAAGGGCGCGTTTCGCGTCCGCAAATCTTCGCACGAGCGAGCGGGCGTCCGCCGGCCGGAAGCCGATGGTTAGTCTTGCAATGCTCTCCGCGCCCGCCGCCGCCCCCGAGACCTCGGTCGCCCTGTCGATCGAGACGTTCATCGAGGAGCTCGCGAGCGTGCTGCCCGCGCTGGTTCCGGAGGCGCGGATCGTCCGCGGCGAGCACAGTCTCTTCTTCCGGCGCGGCGTCGCCTCGGCCGAGATCGTGAAGTGCGACCGCTCCACGCTCGTCCTCGTGCTGCGGCAGCGCGGTGAGAAGCTGCTGCACGCGGCGATCCCGGCGACCGCGCGCGGTCTGAACGACCTGGCCGCCGATCTGGTCGGCTACTTCTGCGGCGCGCCGCTGGTCACGCTCGCGGTCTTTCCTCAGCGCGGCGAGCGCGCGCGGCTTCCGGTGTCGCGACGCCGCCGGCGGGTGCAGCAGGACGTGCCGCTGATCCGCATCGCTCCGCACCCCGACTACGGCGAACACCGGCTCGGCGACGCGCTGAGCGCGCGCCGCTAGCGCGGGGAAAGCTGGCGCCGCCGGGCATCCCCGGGGTGTCGGCGAGCTCGAGGCTCGCGGGTGCCCGGCGGCGCGCCCGCGGCATCGACGGACGAGCCGAAGACGCGCGCGGACGATGGACGAGGCGACGAACGCGTCTCGTGAACGTACAACTACCACATTCGGCGCGGCCGGTCTACTCGTTCGGTCCACCGTTTTTTTTCGAGCTCGGCCCGGTACGCCGGCTCGGGCTTGGTGCCGGCGCGGGCGGCGTGCGGTAGGATGATGACATGCTCGCCGTCCTCGCCCTGCTCGCGGCCGTCGCCACCCCGCCCGTCCCGCCGGGGGTCCCGATCCCCGCGGCGCTGGTCGGCGCCGTGTCGGCGGCCGACGTGAAGCCGGGCGACACGTTCCGCTTCCAAACGACGGCGCCGGTCCGGGCGGGATCCGTGATCATTCCGAGCGGGACCCCGGGGAGCGGCGTCGTCGCGGCGGCCGCTCCGGGAAAGCAAGGGATGCGGCCCAGCACGCTGCACCTCGAGCCGCGCGTGCTGCAGCTCCCCGACGGCGAGTACCTGGCGATCGCGACGGCGCCCGCCAGCCGGCCGACGCTCGACCGCACGCAGCGGGCCCGCGGCGTCCCGTTCCCGTTCTTCGTCGGCGGCCTCTTCATGGTGGGCGGTCTCGGGCATCCGGCGCCGACCGTGACGCTCGCCGACGGGACGCCGTTCACCGTCGTGACCCGTTAACGGCGCCGACACCGACTCTTGACCGCGGCCTGACGCAAACGGCTGGACGCCTGCTCGCCGGGCGGTTATCCTAGCTTCGTCAGGAGCTGGACACGGAGGTCCCCCGGGCGGCGTCAGCCGGTCGAGCTCGTCACTGACTGAGCGCAGCGCCCGTCATCGTTCCCCTGCGGTGGCGGGCGCTTTCGCGATCAGTTCGGCCGAACGTACAGACGCACGAGCACCAGGCGGGTCCGTCGCGTGAACAAGATCAGCGGCCGTCGACGCGGCCGCGCCTCGCAGCTGCGCAGGATTTCGATGCGGCTCGGAAGCTCGAAATCAAGAATCGCGCCAGGATCCATAGATGCGTCCTCGCGGTGACTTCCGCGCCCGAAAACTCGGCCGCGGAAGGCCTTGAGGCTACCGCCCCCGGACGGGCGCGTCAAGCGGCGCGCGGCGCCCGCACGAGAGCTTTACGCGGGGACTTCGACGAGGCTGCGAACCTGCACCGGAATCCCGCTCAGCACGGCGTTCCCGGTCAGCTCGTCGACGGTCTCGGCGTCGGTCACGTCGTTCATGCTGGCGCCGGGGTGCTCGGCGGCGACGCCGAGCCGCGTCCCCTCGCGCCCGTGCCCGAAGCCGTGCGGGAGCGAGACGACGCCGGGCATCAGCGCGTCGGTGATTTCGGCGCGCACCACGACGGCGCCGGCGCGGCTGCGCACCTCGGCACGGCCGCCCTCGGCGATCCCGCATCGCTCGGCGTCGGCCGGGGCGATCATCAGCGTGCAGCGCTCGGCCCCGCGCATCAGCCGCGGCGCGTTGTGCATCCACGAGTTGTTGCTGCGCAGCTCGCGCCGCCCGATCAGCACCAGCTCCGGGGGCGGCGCGGCGAGCTCGGCTTCGAGCCGGCGCAGGTCGTCGAGCAGCGGCTGTGGCGCCAGCCGAACGCGGCCGTCGGCGGTCAGCAACCGCTCGGGCAGCGAGCGTGCCAGCGGCCCGAAGTCGGCGCCGTGCGGCTGCGCACGCACCTCGTCCAGCGAGAGGCCGTAGGGACCGCCGCGCAGGCCCGCGTCGAGCCGGGCGCGCGGCGCGGACGCCGGCTCACCGCCGATGCGCTCGGCGAGCGCGCCGAAGATCTGCCAGTCGAAACGCTGCTCCTCGGCGATCGGGAAGACCGGCTCGCTGAAGCGCGCGGTGTTGCGCACCGCGAAGTGATGGAAGATCACGTCGTAGTGCTCCACCTCGAGACCGCACGCCGGCGGGAGGATCAGGTGTGCGTGCCGCGTCGTCTCGTTCAGGTACGGATCGATGCTCACCATGAACTCGAGCTCGCCGAGCGCGCGATCGAGCTGCGTGCCGTTCGGCGTCGAAAGAACCGGATTGCCGGCGACCGTGACCAGCGCGCGGACCTGTCCGGGGCCGGTCGTGAGGATCTCTTCGGCGAGCGCGACGACCGGGAGCTCGCCGTTGAACTCGGGGAGGCCGCGCACGCGCGAGCGGCGGCGCCCGCCGTACGCCGCGCCGCGCCGCGCGCCGAGCAGAAGATCGAATGCCGGACGCGGCCACATCATCCCGCCCGGCTCGTCGAGATTTTCGGTGATCGCGTTGAGCGCGTTGATCAGCCACTGGCAGAGCCCGCCGAAGCGCTGCGTCGAGAGTCCGACGCGCCCGTACGCCACGGCGCGCGGCGCCGCGGAGAAGTCGCGCGCGATGCGGCGGATCTCCGGCGCCGCGACGCCGACCCGCGCCGCGATCCGCTCGGCGGGATACGCGCGCGCCGCCTCGCGCAGCGCGTCGAAGCCGTCGGTGAACGCGGCGAGGCGCCCGAGGCTCGCGCGCCCCGCGCCGGCGATCGCCTCGATCAGCGCGAGCAGGAACAGCGCGTCGCTCCCGGGGCGGATGAAGTGGTGCTCGTCCGCCGCGCCCGCCGTTTCGGTGCGGCGCGGATCGAGGACGACGACGCGCCCGCCGCGCGCGCGAATCGCGTTGATGCGCGTGCGCATTCCGGGCGCGGTGAGGATGCTGCCGTTCGAAACGAGCGGGTTCGCGCCGAGCACGAGAAAATAGTCGGTGCGGTCGAGATCGGCGATCGGGATCAAGAAGGGGTGGCCGAACATCTCGGCCGCCGCGACGTGATGCGGGAGCTGGTCGACGCTCGTCGCGCTGAAGCGGTTGCGCGTGCGAAACGCGCGCAGGAAGGCGGCGAACGAGAGCATCGTGCCGCTGTTGTGCACCACCGGGTTGCCGAGATACGTCGCGATCGCGTCGGCGCCGTCGCGCGCCTCGATGTCGCGCAGGCGCCGCGCGACGAGATCGTAGGCGTCGTCCCAGCCGATCGGCGACCAGTGGTCGCCGTCGCGGCGCAGCGGCGTCTTCAGCCGGTCGGGATCGGCGTGCACGTCGAGCAGCGCGGTTCCCTTCGGGCAGATCGCGCCGCGCGAGAGCGGATCGTCGGGATCGCCGCGCAGATCGACGACCCGGCCGTCGCGCACGGTGATCGCCAGACCGCAGATCGCCTCACACAGATTGCAGGCGCGGTAGTGGACTCCGTCGCGGACCGCCGTCATGCTCGTTCCTCGCAGGCTCGCTGCGGGGAGGTTCGCGGCGCGCGGGCGCGGGCCCGCGTGCGGCTCAGTTCGGCCGGACGAAGATGAACGTGTAGAGCCGCATGTCGTCGGGTGCGAAATCGCCGACGGGACGGCTCCCGTTCGAGCGCTCCTCGCTCCTGACGAAGTCCAGCTCGACGGTCAGCTCGTACGAATCCACGCTACAGACGATCCCACCCGAGGCCGCCGGCTAGTCCGGCCCCTCGGCGCATTGCGGCGAGTCTTTGGTCCTAACGGATTGGGCCCCGCCGTAAACGACTACGGTGTAGACGTCTGCGGTCGCGCCGGGTGCGGTAGGCTTTCGTCATGCTCGTCGCGAGCGCGTTCACGGTCTTCGCGCTCGGCCTGCGCCACGGCGCCGATCCCGACCATCTGGCGGCGATCGACAACGTCACGCGCAACGCCTACCCGCGCACGCCGCGGCTGAGCCGCTTCGTGGGGACGTTCTTCGCCGGCGGCCATACGGTGATGGTGCTGGCGATCTCGGCGCTCGCCGGGCTGCTCGGCGCGCGGCTCGCGGCGCGCGGCGAAGCAATCGAGGCCGCGGGGACCTGGCTCTCGGTCGTCGTGCTGATCGCGCTCGCGATCGCCAACCTCCGGCAGCTGCGCCGCGGAGCCGACGGCGTCGCCGGGGTGAAGACGCGGCTGCTCCCGCGCGCGCTGCGGGAAGGGACGAGCGCGCTGCTGGCGATCCCGATCGGGCTGCTGTTCGGCTTCGGCTTCGAAACCTCGAGCCAGGTGCTGGCCTACTCGGTCGCCTTCGGCAGCGGTGCCGGCGTCGCCGGCGCCGTCCTCGTCGGCGCCATGTTCTGCCTCGGGATGATCTGTACCGACACCTTGGACTCGCTGCTCGTCCACCGGCTGCTCTCCCACCGTTCCGGGACGCGCCCGGCGGTGATGCGCGTGTGGCTCGGCTCGGTCACCGCGCTCGCGCTCGCCGTCGCCGCCTACGAGCTGGCGCAGCTCGCGGGCTGGCGCCCGCCGTTCGGCGACCTCGCGGTCAGCGCGGTGCTCGTCGGCGCGCTCCTCGCCGTCTTCGCGTACGTCTTCGCGCGCACGAGGACGCCCGCGGCCGAGGCCGCGCTGCCGGTCTCCGCGGCTGCCGGCTGAAGCCGGCGCGCGACCACACGCCGGGGACGGGCCTGAAGCCGGCGCGGCGTCAGGCCGGGACGGCCGGCGCCGCAGGGACGCCGTCGGCATCGAGCCAGCGGTCGAGGTGGTCGAGATATTGCGGTCCGAACGTGTCGAGCAGGCACGCGCGGTATGCCGCACAGGCGGCGGGGTCGCCGGCGAGGCGCTCTTCGAGGACGCGGCGGTGGATCGCCATGTAGCCGTCGCGCAGGCGCAAGCCGCCATGGATCAGGGTCAAGAGGATCTCGCTGACCGAGCGGTCCGGGTGCAGCGCGATCCGCGACTCGAGCCAGGCGTCGATCGCGGCGGGGAGCCGGGTCGAGCGCGTCGGCCCCATCTGCCCCGAACCCTTCGCCCGCCCCATCGCCTCAGCTCGCGGCCTCGGGGCGCTCGTGCTCGTGGGGCGTCTCGGTCGCCCCGTGATCGCCGGTCTCGCCGCGACCGTTTCCGTGCTCGTGGCGGTGATCGTGGTCATGGTGACCGTGCTCGTGCGCGTGGGTCACGCCGTCGGCGTGGCTGTGCGTATGAGCGTGCTCGCCGTCATGGTCGTGGTCCTGCGCTTGGTCGTGCTCGTGCTCATGGCCGTGCTCGTGGTCGTGGTCGTGCTCGGGCATCTCCGACATGGTTCGGTCGCACTCCGCCGCGACGCCCCCGGCTCCTGCCGTCCGCGCCGCCGCCGCCCGCGCGGGAATACGCTCGGACGTCATGCTCCACGCCCTGCGGGTCGTCGCCGCCGTCGCCGCCGCCGCGATCTGCTGCGCGATCCCGGCCGCGGCAGTTCCCGGCACGATCGCGGCGGCCCGCCCCATCGCGGGCGAGATCGCAGCCGCCCATCCCGTCAGGGGCACGATACGGGCCCGCCCGGTCGCGGGGGCGGTCCCGGCCGCTCATCCCGTCTCCGGGGCGCCACAGAGCGCGTGGGGCTATGCGGAAACCGCCGCGCCGTTCTACGTCGCCGAGTTCCCGCGCCCGCTGGTCGTCCGGCTCGCGGGACGCCGCGACCCGAACGTCGCGGTGCGGTTCTGGTGCGCCTCGCGCGGCTGCACCTTTCCGCCGGCCGACGTCGGCGACACCGTCAACCGCAAAGACGACCGGACCTTCGAGGTCAAGGTGATCCGCATGGAAGCCTCGTTGAAGGTGACGCTGCAGGTCCCGAGTCCGGGCGAGTTCGTCATCTTTGCCGCCCCGGTCGTCAACGATCGGGTCCGGCTCGTGAGGGCGGCCCGGTTCGTGCTGACCGTACGGTAGGCCGAATCTTTTTTTCGATCTGGTATACCAAATACTGAAGCGCGCGACCGCTCCGGCCGATACCCTGGCAAAGGGCTTGTCCCTCATCTAGCCGGCGAACGTGCCGTCGTCTGCCGTCGGAATGCTTCGGAGCACCGCCGTTTCAGCGATCGGGACGTTTCCGGCATTCCCCAGGGGACTCTTCATGGCGAAGAAGCTGGTGGCGTTCGTGTTCGCCGCGGTGCTCAGCACTGCGAGCGTCGCGCGCGCCGACGACGCAGACACCCAGGCGAAGATCGCCGCGCTGCAAGCGCAGCTCGACGCGATCAAGGCGCAGCTGCAGATCCTGCAGGCGCAGCGGCAGGCGCCGCCGCCGCCCGGACCCGGTCCGGGACCGAACCGGTCGTTCATCGGGCTCGAGAAGGGCGACAACCTCGTCCTGCGCATCGGTGACGAGGCGGTCCAGATCTACGGTAACCTCGACCTCTCGGTCGACGACACCTCGAAGGGGCTCGCCGACCACTACGCGATCGGCGGAACGCCGTTCGGCAACCACAGCTGGCAAGACGCGATCTCGTCGAACCTCTCGTACATCGGCGTGCGCGGCGCGCACAAGCTGAGCGGCGACACGAGCGCGGTGTACCAGCTCGAGACGCAGATCGACGTCTCCGCATCGTCCGGGATCACCGAGACGAACAGCAACTCGAGCGACGTCGTCAAAGGCGGGCTGACCTCGCGCAACAGCTACATCGGCCTCGCGAACAAGCACTTCGGCGCGATCAAGATCGGCAAGACCGACGCACCGTACAAGACCTCGACGAATCGCCTGAACCCGTTCTCCGGCGAGATCGGCGACTACTCGGTCGTCATGGGGAACACCGGCGGAGACAACCGCAACGAGTTTGCGACGCGCCTCGACCACTCGATCTGGTGGGAGTCGCCGAGCACGCATGGCTTCAACGCGGCGTTCCTGATCTCGCCGGGGATGGACCGCGCGCCCGACAGCAGCCTCGTTCCGCAAGGTGAGCCGGATTGCGCCGGCGGTAACACACCGGGCAGCGGCGCGCTGCAGCCGTACTGCAACGACGGCTCGTTCTCCGATGTCTACAGCGCGAGCATCTCGCAGCAGTGGAAAGGCCTCTACGCGACCGCCGCTTACGAGATGCACAAGAAGGTCAACCGCGTGAGCGACTTCGCCGCTCCGACCCCGGCGCAAGCGGCGGCCGACGTCGCCGACGAGGATGCCTGGAAGGTCGGCGCACAGTACAACTTCGGGCGCCGCGGCCCGACGATCGACGCGATCTACGAGTCGATGCACCGCTACGTTCCGCAGTTCATCGAGTTCCAGAACGAGCGCACGCGCGACGGCTTCTGGCTCGCGCTGACGCAGCCGCTGGACGCGAAGAGCAACATCAACTTCGGGTGGGCGCGCGCGAACCCGACGCCGGGCGATCCCGGTCAGCACAACACGCCGGGCGGCGCGAACCCGGACAACATGGCGAACATGTACACCATCGCCTACAAGCACCAGATCGACAAGCACGTCGGCTGGTACGTCGACTGGGCGCAGACGCTGAACCACTTCGCCGCTCACTACGACCTGGGCGCCGGCGGTCGCGGGATCACGACCGACTGCCACGACGCGACGACGCTCTCGGCCTTCGACCCGACGACCGGCACCGTGTACGCGACCGGTCCGCACTGCTTCGCAGGCGGTCACCTCGAAGGCGTCTCGGCCGGATTCGACATCCGGTTCTGAGCCGCCACCGATCGCGCGGCGATCGTACGACGGGCACCGCCGGAGACGGCGGTGCCCGTTCGCTTTTCCGGGAACGCTCAGCGCATATGCGCGCGCGAGAAGACGAGCCGTTCGCGGCCGCACGGGCGGAAGACGGCGCGCTCGCCGGCGAGGAGTTCGTGCTCTTCGACGGCGCGTGCGGCCTGTGCACGTGGCTGGCGCGGCGAGCCCGCGCCGCCAGCTCGCCCTCGCTGCGCTGGCTGCCGTACCAATGGCTCACCGCGAGCGACTTCGCGCGGCTCGGCACGACGCGCGAGCGCTGCGCGCGCGCGGTTCAGTACGTCGAGCGCGGCGGACGGATCTTCGCCGGCGCCGATGCAGTGAACCGCTACTTCGCGCGTCGCCGCGCCGGGCGCCTCGCTGTCGCCGTGCTGCGCGTCGCGTTCCCGCTGCTGCTGCTCGAGCGGCTCGGCTACGCGCTCGCCGCGCACGCGCGCGGTCCGCTCTCCGCGCTGCTCGGCACCCGCCGCTGCGCGCTCATCCGCGACGAGGAGCGCAGCCGGTAGCGCGGAGCGAGCGACCGCGTCCTCGGCATGATGGCTCGCGGAGTGGGAAACGGCTGGCGATGGAAAGCAACGAGCACACCACGCCGTCGCGCCGCAGCTTCGTCGGCGGCGTGGGGACCGGGATCGCCGCCGCGATGACGACCTCCGTGCACGCCGCGTCGGCGCAAGCGGCGAACGGCGGGTCGAGCCAGACGACGAAACGCAACCCCGTCGACGAGTATCCGCGCCCGCCGTTCCCCGAACAGTCGCAGCCCTGGCCGGGGCTCGCCAGCAAGATGACGCCGCGGCCCGATCACGGCGAGACCAGCTATCGCGGCGCGAACCGGCTCGCCGGCCGCAAGGCGCTGATCACCGGCGGCGACTCCGGGATGGGCCGCGCTGCCGCGATCGCGTTCGCGCGCGAAGGCGCCGACGTCGCGATCAACTACCTGCCGGCGGAGGAGCAGGACGCGCACGAGGTGATCGAGCTGATCCGTGGCGCCGGCCGTACCGGCGTCGCGCTGCCGGGTGACATTCGCAGCGAAGAGTTCTGCAAAAAGCTCGTCGCCGACGCCGTTGCGCGGCTCGGCGCGCTCGACATCGTGGTGAACTGCGCGGCACGGCAGCACAGCCACGCCGCGATCGCCGAGCTGACGACCGAGGATTTCGACTGGACGATCAAGACGAACCAGTACGCGCTGTTCTGGATCGTCAAAGCGGCGCTGCCGCATCTCGGCCCAGGCTCGAGCATCGTCAACACCGCCTCAGTGCAGGCCTACGATCCCTCGGAGAACCTGCTCGACTACGCGCAGACGAAAGCGGCGATCGTCGCGTTCACCAAAGCGCTCGCCAAGCAAGTCGCGCCGCACGGGATCCGCGTCAACGCGATCGCGCCTGGACCGATCTGGACGCCGCTGCAAGTCTCCGGCGGGCAGCCGACCTCGGCGCTCCCGGAATTCGGGAAGAACACGCCGCTCGGGCGCGCGGGACAGCCGGCCGAGCTCGCGCCGGCGTACGTCGCGCTCGCCTCGGCCGAGTCGAGTTACGCGACCGGACAGGTCTACGGCGCCTCGGGCGGGAGCGGGAACCCCTGAGGACGCTGCGTGAAGCGCGTGCCGGCGAGCGCGCGCCTCACGCAGGCGGGATCTGATCGGCGCCGATCGCAGGGCCGTAGCCGATGCCTTCTGCGGCGAATGCTTTCCGCACGCGCGCGTTGATCTCGCGCCGCAGCTCATACTGGCGCAGCGGCGCCGTCTTGATGCTCGCGCGCACCAGCGTCCAATCGTGGGTGAAGCCGTCGATCCCGATCCATTCGACCGGCGTGATGACGGCGTCGCGCCACGCCGGGTCCTTCGCGATCTCGTCCAGCGCGCCGCGCAGCAGCTCGATCGCGCGGAACGGATCGGCGGCGGGTTCGAGCGAGAGGCGATAGTCGACGCGCGACCAGTTGCGCGAATGGTTCAGCACGTTGGTGACCGCGCTGTGCGGCACCGTCACGAGGCTCCCTTCGCTGTCGCGCACCTGCACCATCCGCAGCGTGAGCTGCTCCACGAGCCCGGTCATGCCGTTGATCGTCACGAAGTCGCCCATCACGTACTGGTCCTCGAAAAGCACGAGAAAGCCGTTGAGAAAGTCTCGCACGAAGTTCTGCGCGGCGAGCGAGACGGCGACGGCGATCAGACCGCCGATCGTCACGACCGAACCGACGGGGATCCCGACCTCGCCGAGCGTGGCGAGCGCCGCGACGAAGACGATGACGAACGCCTTGAAGCCGGAGAGCGCGCGCACGATCGTCGGCGCGCGCAGGACCGAGCGCGCCGAGCCGTCGACGTCCTCGCCATGCGCCCACGCGCTCGACCCGCGCGCGATCGCGAAATCGAGCAGCCGGTTGAGGACGGCCGCGACGACCCACGTTCCGATGACCGCCGTCGTGTCGCGCCCGATGGTGCGCGCGAACGGCGTGGTGTCCGGGAAGAGCGAGAGCGCCCAGACGAGCGCGGCGAACCACAACAGCAGCAGGCCGTAGCCGAGCGCGGCGCGCAGCGCCTGGAGACGCTGCCCCGGGCGCTCGCCGCGCACCGCGCGCAGCGCGTACGCGAGCAGACGCCGCCGCTGCTGATGCGGCGTCGCCGGTGCTTCGGCTTGCCGTGCGTCCCGCTCCGCTTCGCTGCGGCGGCGCTCTTCCGCCCGGCGCAACTCCGCGATGCGGCGTCCGAGCGTCCCCATGGCGAGGAACAGCACGACGGTCAGCAGCACGAGCGCGCCGCCGGCTTCCTCGACGAGGCGGAGGTGCTCGCGCATCGTCGCGGGTTGGCGCTTCTGCAACGCGCGGACGAGCGCATCCTGCAAGCTGCCCTGCCACTGCGTGGCGACGTCGGCGATCGTGTCGCCCTGATACTGCGCGTCGTTCGCCGTCACCGTGACCAGCGTGAGCGGATCCGAATGGCGCGCGTCGGTGACCGCGAGCACCGCTTGACCGTGCTCGTTGCGCAGTTGCGCTTTCAGGGTCGCCGGATCGTACGCCGTCGTCTCGCGCCCGTCGAGCGTCACCGGCGCGACCACCTCTTGCAGCGCGGTCTCGATCGTGTTCTCGCGATCGGTGATCGGGACGGGGCCGTCGCTCAGCGGCTCGGCGACGCGAAACAGCACGGCACCGTCGAGCGTGATCGGCGCGGTCTCGAAGATCCCGCTCTGCTGGATCCCGTCGGTCTCCGGCGCGCTCGAGGCGAACGGGACCGGGAAGATCTGCGCCGCCGAAACGGGGAGGGCGCGGGCCGCGGCCGCCGACGGCATGGCCGCGAGAAGGGCTGCGGCAAGTGCGCCGCGCCGCACCGCCGTAATCCCGCCGCGCAGCTCGGTCATCGCACGACCGCCAGCATCGCCGCGCCGAACGCCGCCGCGCCGACGGTGAACCACGCCACGTAGTCGGCCACCATCCCACTGTGCCAGGCATGCGGAACGCGCATTGCAGCGTCGTACGCGCGCGCGATGTGGGGCCAGAGAGGACGGAGGCGGTGACCGAACAAACCGACGCCGGCGACGGCCATTGCGATCGCGCCGCCGATGCAGCCGTGCACGATCGCGGGGCCGAGCGCAAACGCCGGACCGGCGGCCAGCGGAACCGGTGCGAGCGCGTGAAGCACGACGCTCTCCTGGAGAGCGCGGTCGGCGAAGCGCTGCGCCGCGGCGATCGCGACCGGCTCGGCGCCGAGGAATCCCGCCGCGAAGGCGAGCGCGATCAAGACGACGGTCGGGATCGCCATCACGAGCAGCTCCGAACCGCGTGCCGGTTCGGTCTCCGGCTGCTCGTTCGCCGGCGTGAGCGCGCGCGGATCGGGCGGCGGACCCCAGCCGAAGGTCATCCGCCCGGCCGCGTTCAGCACCGAGCCGCCGGTCAGCGCCGCCGTGACGATGAGCACGGCGCCGAGCCAGCCGAGATGCGCGCGCTCAGCGCCGCGATCGATCAGCGCCGCTCCGGCGAACGTTCCGAACGGCGGGAGGCCGGCGAGCGCGAAGGCGCCCAGCGCGAACACGAGCGCGAGCCATGGCAGCTCGCGCAATTTTCCGCGCAGCGCCTCGACGTCGACGGTCGCATAGCGGTTGAGGACGATCCCGCTCCCCATGAACAGGCAGCCTTTCACCAGGCCGTGCCCCAGGACGTACAGGAAGAAGCCGCCCAGCGCGAACGGGTCGAGGAGCGCGATCGCGCAGAGCATCAACCCACTGTGCGCGACCGTCGAAAATGCCAGCAAGCGTTTGAGGTGCCGTTGGGCGTAGCACATGACGGCGCCGACGATCGCGGTCAGCAGCCCGAACGCCAGCAGCACCTCGCGAACGCCCGCGGCGTGCGGAGCGAGCGCTCCCGAAAAAACGCCCCAGTAGACGCGCGCGATCGCATACAGTCCCGCCTGCACCATGATCCCCGAAAAGAGGACGCATAGCGGCGTCGGTGCGACGGCGTGCGCATCGCTCAACCAAAAATGGAACGGTACGGCGGAGGCCTTCACGAGAAAACCGGCGGCGATCAGCGCGAACGCGACGACGACGAGCGGGTCGGCGCTTCCGGCCAGCGCGTGCGCGAGCTGCGCCATCAGCAACGCGCCGGTGCGGGCGTAGAGGATCGCGATCCCTGCCAGCACGAGGAACGCGCCGCTGCTATTCACTACCGCGAATGCGAGCGCGCCCTGCACCGCAGAGGTGTCCTCGGAGCGGAAGCCGGTCAGGGCGTATGCCGAGACGCTCATCAGCTCGAAGAACACGAACATGTTGAACAGATCGCCGGTCAAGAAGAACCCGATGAGCGCGGCGCTGAAGACCTGGAGCAGCGCCGTGAACGCGCCGTCGTCTTGGGAGTAATACGTCCAGGCGAACACGAGCGCCGCGGTCGTGAGAAACGCAGCGAACGCAGCGAACGCGCCGGAGACCGGGTCGACGACGAATGCGATCCCGAGCGAGACGCCGTGGCGCGGTTGCCAGCCGCCGAACCAGTGCAGGACGGTGCCGTGCCGCGCCGCCTCGCGCGCGAGCAGCGCGCAGGCCGCCGTCGCGAACGCCGATGCCGCGATGTTCAGCACCGCGAGCAGCGCGCGCGGAGCGAACGCTCCGAGCACCGCGGTCAGCGCGGACGCGATCAACGGGACGGCGATCGCGAGGGGCGCGAGCGCGCTCATCCGCGCATCGGCCGCAGCTCCTGCGGATCGACGGAGCCGCACGTCTTGTAGATGCGCAGGGCGAACGCGAGCAGCAGCGCGGTCACGGTCGCGCCCACGACGATGTCGGTGAGCGTCACGGCCTGCACGATCGGGTCGGTCGCGCGCACCGTCGAGAGGACGTCGCTGAAGACCGGAGCGGTCGCGCCGACGCGATAGCCGATCATCACGATCAGGACGTACGTCGCCGACTGCGTCACCGACAGGCAGAGGATGAGGTGCACGAGGTGCCTGCTCGTCGCCATTCCGTACAGGCCGATGACGAAGATCCACGCCGGAACGACGTACGGCAGCCAGGTCATCGGGACGCCTCGCCGTCCTCGCGCTCGACGCGCGTCTCGTCGGCGAACTCGCGGAAGACCAGGACGAAGCCGGCGACGACTTCGACCGCGACGAAGAAATTGATCACCGGGATCGTGCCGGTCGAGAACAGATCGCCCGCGCGGCCGAGCGGCAGCGCGTTCGCAAGAAACGTCCCGGCCGCCGCGAGCGTCGCGATCCCGACGACGACGTATCCGGCAGCGCCGAGGGCCTCGATCGGCTCGGTTCGCTCGTCAGGCGCGATCTTCTCGAACGGCCGATAGCCGAGCCCCAGAAAGATCAGCGCCGCGAACCCCGCGGTGATCGTCCCGCCTTGAAATCCGCCGCCCGGCGTCAGATGCGGATGCATCGCCATGTACCACCCGAATGCGAGGGTGACCGCGATCCCGGCCAGCGCGAACGCACGTACCGCGTCGCTGCGCGGCGCGGCCCCGCGCAGTCCGGCGGTCGGGAGCGGAACGTCGGTGGTCTCGCGGCGGTCCTTGCGCAACACGAGCGTGAGGCCGGCGACCGCGGCGAACAGGATGAACTCTTCGCCCATCGTGTCGAGCCCGCGGTAGTCGAAGTTCACGGCGGTGACGACGTTCGGGATCTTGCGCTCCACCGGTGCGAGCTGGTTCAGCTCCGTGCCGTACGGACCGAGATAGACGCCGAACGCGGGAAGCCGCGCGAAGCCCGCGAGCAGCACGGCGAGCAGCACGGCGCCGCCGAGCGCGACGACCCAGGCGCGTGCACGCGGCGTCATTTCTCCCTCCCGTGCTCGATGCGCACGAGCGTTGCGAGGACGGCGAAGGGGATCGCGACCGAACCGACCGCGAGCTCGGAGAGCGCGACGTCCGGCGCCTGCATCACGACGAGCACGATCGTCATGATCAGCCCGTAGATCATGTAGAGGAAGATCTGTCGCTTCGGATCGCGCACGAGCACGACGACCGTCGCCGCTAGCGCGACCAGGACGAGCGCGATCGCTTGCACGACGGCCATCAGCGCGGCTCCGTCTCGCGCGCATACGCCGCGCGTCCCGTCTCGTGCGAGAGCACGCCGGAGAACAGCGCCATGACGAGCGCGATCAGCAGCCCTTTCGCGCCTTGGCTCGGTGTCGCGTGCGTCCCGATCGTCACCGCGACGCCGGCGAGCGCCGGCGCGACGCATGCCGCTTGAGCGACGAGGTGCAGACGCTGCATCGTCGTGCGCAACGCGAACAAGCCGGCGACCGCGATCACGTCGACGATCACCGCGAGGGTGAGCAGCACGACGATCGCGACGGTCGTCAGGCTCACAGCCATCGCCGGTAGAAGCGCGCGAAGAGCAGCGTCGAGGGGAAGGTCAGCACCGCGAGCGCGAGCGAGACGTCGAAAAATGACTGGCGCTGCATCCCCTGCTCGAGAAGCAGCATGACCAGCACCGCGATCGCCGTCGCGATCTCGAGCGCGATGAGCGCGTCGATCGTCCGGCCGCGGACCGCGACGACGATGCACGGCACGAGGCAGAGCAGCAACGGGATCGACGCCGCGTACCAGACGTTCACAGCGGCCACTCCGCCGAACGGCGCCGGTTGCCCGTGTCCGCGAGCACGTGCACGCGCATCGTGCGGCGCTCGGGGTCGACGTCGAGGACGATCTCGTTCGGCGAGGTCGACACGCCGGCGATCGCGAGCGCGCGACGCCCGGCCGAGAGCGCGTCGTCGCCGCCGGGATCGAACGGAATATCGAGATAGCCGTCCGCGACCGCGCCGCCGGCGAGCCGGCGCAGCACGATGCGCGAGACGATGATCGTGTCGCGCGCGACGTTGCGCGCGACGAGGAGCGGGAGCCAGAGCCACGCGGCGCGCCCGCCGTAGTGCGCGTGCGCTGCCGCGGCGGCGACGACCGTCAGCAGCGTCGCCAGCAGGCCGATCGCGACTCCGACCGGCGTCTCTTGCGGATCGAGCTTCCCGACCAGCGCGATCTCGAGCGCCGACAGCACGACCCAGAGGACCGTCGCGCGCAGCAGCCGTCCACCTCTCAGCTTCGTCTTCACCATCGGCCCGTGTACCCGCGCCGTTGCGTTAGTACAGCCAGCGCAACAGCGCAGGGATCTCCACCGGCAGCTCGCGCGCGAGGAAGCCGAGGCCGATCCGGCGGGCGAGCTCGCTCCCGGCGCGCGCGTGCAGGACGACGCCCCACGCGGCGGCGCGCAGCGGATCGGCGCCCCGGGCGGCAAGCCCGGCGATGATCCCCGCGAGCACGTCACCCGAGCCGCACGTCCCGAGCGCCGGCTCGCCCTCGCGGTGCCGGTAGAGCGCACCGTCCGGCGCGGCGAGCACGGTCTCCTGACCTTTGAGCACGACGATTGCGCCGAAACGCTGGGCGGCTTCGCGCGCGAACCGCGACTGCTCGCGCTCCACCTGTTCGCGCGGCACGCCGAGCAGCTCGGCCATCTCGCCGGCGTGCGGCGTGATGACGAAGCGGCCGCGCTGCGGCCCGAACGCGGACTCGGCGTCGCGCAGGCACGTCATCGCAGCGGCATCGACGATCGCCGGCACCATCAGCTCCTTCAGCACCGCGCGGACGAGCCGCGCGTTGTCGCCGTCCGCGGCGAAGCCGGGGCCGAGCAGGATCGCGTCGGCGGCGTTCGCGCGCGCGACGACCGCGGCGGCGCCGCGCGGCTCGAGCGCGCCGGCGCGCGTCTCGTCGAGACCGAAGACGAGCGCCTCGGGGACGGCGAGCGCGATCGGCGTCGCGACCGAACGGCACGTCCCGATCTGCAGCTTCCCGGCCCCGGCGCGCAACGCCGCGGTCCCCGCCAGCACGGCGGCGCCGGGGACCTCGGGGGAGCCCGCGACGACGACGACCGCGCCGCGCTCGTCCTTCCCGCCGCCGGCCGCCGGGAGCGGCCACGCCCGCAGCAGCGCCGGATCGAGGGCGGTCTCAGTCATCGGGACCGCGACGCGCGGCGGCGGGCTCGCGCGTCACCGCCGCCCCTTCCTCGGCGAGCGCTTCGACGTCGTTGTACGTGCGCAGCGCGGGCCGCCCGCTCGCCCGGTCGAGCTCGTACGTCGTCAAGGAGCAGTTCGCGACGTCGCCGGCACGGTCGATCGCCAAAATCTGCGACTCGTCGAGCCCCTCGACGATCGCGCGCATGCACAGCACGACCACCTGGTGGGCGACGATCAGCACGCGCCGCTCCGCATGGTCGCGGCGGAGCGTCTCGACGAGCGAGCGCAGCCGCAGGATCACGTCGACCCAGCTCTCGCCGCCCGGCGGCCGGTACCAGTACTTTCCGAGCACCGCGCGCGAGGCCGACTCGGCGGGGTAGCGCCGCTCGATCCCGAGCCGCGTGAGGCGGTCGAGCGCGCCGAGCTCCTTCTCGCGGAGCCGCTCGTCGACGAGCAGCGGCACGTCGCGCCAGCCGGCCGCGGCGAGCGCGAGCTCGGCGGTTCGCCGCGCCCGCGCGTACGGCGAGGACAGGACGGCGTCGAACGGGGCCCCGTTCCGCCCGAGCCAGCGCCCGAGCGCGGCGGCCTGCCGTTCGCCGGTCGCCGAGAGCGTGACGTCGGCGTCGCGCGGCTCGATGTCGATCCGTTCGGCGCCGGCCGCGAGCGCGCGGTCGCGCGCGACGTTCCCGGCGCTCTCCGCGTGGCGCGTCAGGGAGATCGCGGCCGGCCAATCGGTGCGCACGGCGCCAATCGTACCCGCAGTTGCCCGATCGTACGATAGCGCGATGCCGTTCACATTCCGGCGGCGGTGATGGCCCGGAGCGCGCCCTCGAAGCCGCCGAGCGGGTTTCCGGCGGCCCTGCACCAGGGAACGATCCGTGCGCATGTCGGCCAAGCTCGCAGAACTGACCTACGTCCTTCCGATCCGCCGTGCCGCGAGCCGTGAGGACGACGAGCTGTGCGCCTATCTCGCGGAGCTCGCGGGCCTGCTCCCGGTCGTCGTCGTCGACGGCTCACCGCCCGATGCGTTCGCGCACCACGCGGAAAGCTGGCCGCGAACGATCCTTCACCTGCCCGTCGACGACGACCGCGCGGGCGACCTGAACGGCAAGGTCGCCGGCGTCGTGACCGGGCTGCGTCGCGTGCGCACGCCGAAGGCGGTGATCGCCGACGACGACGTGCGTTGGGACCGCTTCGCGCTGATCCGGCTCGCCGCGCTGCTCGACGATGCCGGCGTCGTACGGCCGCAGAACGTGTTCGTCCCGGCGCCGTGGCACGCCGTCCTGGACGAAGCGCGGACGCTGATCGCGCGCGCGACCGGCGGCGACTGGCCGGGGACGCTCGGCGTGCGCATGGACGCGTACGCGCGCGCCGGCGGGTACGACGGCGACGTTCTGTTCGAAAACTTGGAGCTCGTGCGGACACTGCGCGCGGCGGGCGCGCGCGAGCTGGTCGCGGCGGACCTCTACGTCCCGCGGCGGCCTCCGACCGCGCCGCGCTTCTTCTCGCAACGCGTTCGCCAGGCGTACGACGAGCACGCGCGTCCCGCGCGGCTCGCGGCGCAGCTCGCTCTCGCGCCGGCGCTCGCGCTGGCGACGCGGCGTTTCGGCGTGCGCGCGCCGCTCGCCGCCGCGTGCGCGTCGATCGCGCTCGCGGAGGCCGGACGACGTCGCGCCGGCGGGACCCGCGTCTTCCCGGCGGCCGCCTCGCTCGCCGCGCCGGTGTGGGTTCTGGAGCGGGCGATCACCGCGTGGGCGGCGCTCGCGCTGCGCGCGCGCGGCGGCGTCGCGTATTCGAACGGCAGGCTGCGACGCGCCGCCACGACGCGACGGATTCTGTGCGAGCGGTACCGGGGGGCAGCGGCGTGAGCACAGACCCGGTGCTCGAGGCGCTCGAGCTCGAACGGAACCCATTCGACGATGCCCTCGCGCGCGCGCACTCGTCGTATCACGCCCCGTCCGGCGGCGAGGTCGTGCGCGTGCTGGACGGCGCCCCGGCGGCGCCGTTCGTGCGCACCGTCGACCGGGCGTTTCGCGACTTCGTGTTCGACGAGCGGTTTTCGTGCCTCGGCGCCAAAGCCTCGGTGCGCCGCGGGATGTACCGGATCGGCGGGTACGCGCGGCTCGACGACTCCGCCGCGAGCGCGGGACTGGCGCGCGACCTCTGCGCGTTCGCCGGCGAACGACGCACGTTCGCGAGCGACTTCACGACGTTCATCGCGATCTTCGCCGAGCGGTCCGCGACCGACGAGGCGGAGTTCGAGCGCGCGCTGTGGTCGCAGCTCCAGCGGCTGCACGACCTCGATGCGCCGCATCATCGCTGGGACCCGCGCGTCAGCGACGATCCCGGCGATCCGGCGTTCTCGTTCAGCTTCGCCGGGACGGCGTTCTTCGTCGTCGGGCTGCACCCACAGGCATCGCGGCCGTCGCGGCGCTTCGCCTGGCCGGCGCTCGTCTTCAACGCGCACGAACAATTCGAACACCTGCGCGAAGACGGCCGATTCGCCGGCCTGCAGACGAAAATCCGCGAACGCGAGCTGCGGCTGCACGGCGATCTGAACCCGAACCTTTCCGACTACGGCCGCGCCTCCGAGGCGCGGCAATACTCGGGCCGTGCGATCGAAGCGGGGTGGGAATGTCCGTTCACGCCGCACCGCTGACCGCGATTCCGCCGCGCAGCGGCACGGCGTTCGAGGTCGAACGCGGCGCGACGCTGCTGATCGTCGCGCCGGAGGGCGAACAAGTCGCCGATCTCGTCGCGTTCGCCGCCGGCGATCCGCGCGAGCGGTTGTGCAACGGTCGCACGTTCGATTACGAAGGAACGACCCGGCTCGGACTCGGAAACCGCCTTTGGTCGAACCGCTCGCGCCCGCTCTTCACGATCGTGCGCGACGACGTGGGGACCCACGACTTCCTGCTCGCGCCGTGCAGCCGCGACACGTGGCGCATCTGCTACGGCGGCCGGCACGACGACGTTCCGGGCTGCTTCGGAAACCTCGCGCACGCGCTGCTCCCGTTCGGGATCGGGCCCGATGCGATCCCGACGGCGTTCAACGCCTTCATGCGCGTCCGGACCGACGACGCGGGCCGCATCAGCGTCCTCTCGCCGCTCGCCCGTCCGGGCGACGTGCTGGCGCTACGCGCCGAGGAGCGCCTGATCGTCGGGCTGACCGCGTGCTCCGCGGCGCAGTCGAACGGAGACGCCTTCAAACCCATCCACTACGGGGTTTCCGGCTAGCCTGGGCTAGCACGGGGTGACGGCTGCCGCCCTCGCCCGCGGCGAGCGGTTGCGTCCCGGCCCGGCGCGGTGCGGAGCGCGCCCGCGTCGAAAGGCGCCGGATGCCGGAAGAAGGACGGACGCGGGTCGTCGCCGCGATGAGCGGCGGGGTCGATTCGGCGGTCGCGGCGGGGCTGCTCGCCGAGGCGGGCTACGACGTCGTCGGCGTGACGATGAAGATGTATGCGCCGTCGAAGCCGGCGCACGCGAAGTCGTGCTGCGGCGCCGAGGACTTCGACGACGCGCGGCGCAGCGCGGCCGTCCTCGGGATTCCGCACTACGTGCTCGACTTCGAGGAGGCGTTTCGCCGCGGGGTGATCGAGCGTTTCGCCCACGACTACGCCTCGGGGCGCACGCCGAACCCGTGCGTCTCCTGCAACAACCACGTCAAGCTGGGGACGCTGCGCGCCTACGCCGACCGGCTCGGCGCGCGCTTCGTCGCGACGGGGCACTACGCGCGGCTCGAGCACGCCGCCGACGGGCCGCATCTCTACCGCAGCGAGACGCCGAAGGACCAGGCGTACGCGCTCGCCCAGCTCACCGCCGCGCAGCTCGAGCGGCTGCTGCTCCCGCTCGGTAGGCTGACGAAAGCGCAGACGCGCGCCCACGCGGAGCGGCTCGGACTCCCCGTCGCCGGGAAGAGCGAGTCGCAGGACATCTGCTTCGTCGAGGGCGGCGACTACCGCGAGGTTCTGGCCCGGCTCGCGCCGCAGACCGCGCGCCCGGGCGCGGTCGTCACGACCGCCGGCGCGCGGGTCGGGACGCACGCCGGAATCGGCGGCTACACCGTCGGGCAGCGGCGCGGTCTCCCCGCCGGCGACGGACCGCGCTACGTGACGCGCATCGATGCCGCGACGAACACCATCGTGATCGGCCGCGACGACGAGCTCGGCGTCGAGGCGCTCGTCGCCGACGAGGTGAATCTGATCCGGCCCGAGCGCTTTGCGGGCGGAGGCGCGCGCGTGCTCGCGATGACGCGCTACCGCGCGCGCCCGGTCGCCGCCGAGGCGCGGCTGAACGACGACGGCACGCTGCGCCTGGCGTTCGACGTGCCGCACCGCGCGGCGGCGCCGGGCCAGCTCGTCGCGCTGCTCGACCGCGCCGGCCGCGAGGTGCTCGGCGCGGCGACGATCCGTTCCGCCGCATAGGTGCGCGCACCCGTCGCGATCGTCGTCGCGTTCGCCGCGGGACTGATCGGCGCCGCGGTGCTCGGACCGCCGCACGACGGCGACCTCTGGTGGCAGACGTGGCTCGGCGCGACGATCCTGCGCACGCATGCGATCCCACGCGCGCTCGGCGCGGAGACGTTCTCCGCCGTGGGCGCGCCCTGGACGGCGCACGAATGGCTGTTCAGCGTGCTGCTCGCCGCAGCGTCCGCGCACGGCCTCAGGGTCGTCTTCGCGCTCGCCGTCGGCGCGTGCGCGCTCGCCGCGGTCGTGCTGACCGGCGTACGCGCGGAGCGTGCCGGCGCTTCACCGCTCGCCGCCGCCGTCGCGACGGCGCTCGCCGTCGTCGCGATGACTCCGTCGCTCGGCCTCCGCGTCCAGGTCCTCGCGTGGCTGTTCGTCGCGGCGTTCGTCCCGCTCGCGCTCGACGCGAAGCGGCGCTGGTGGTGCATCCCCGTCGCGGTCGCCTGGGCCAACATCCACGCGAGCGTGCTGCTCGCGCCCGCGACGACGGCGGTCGTCGTCGCGGCCGAGCTGATCGCGCGACACCGCGCCCGCAACGGCGCCCCGCCCGGCGGCGAGGCGCGATCGGCCGATCGCCGGGACGTGCTGGTGCTGGTCGGGACGCTGCTCGCGCCGCTCCTGACCCCGCTCGGGTGGGGCCTTCCCGCCTACGCGATCGCGCTCGCGCAAAGCCCGATCCGGCACTACATCGTCGAGTGGCAGTCTCCGTTCCATTCGCCGTTCTACGCCGTCGAGATCGGGCTCGCAACGCTGGCGGCCGCCGCGGCGTTTCTTCCGCGTCGCGCGCAGGCCGGACCGCGCGCGGAGCGCGCGAGCGGCAGTCCGCTCGCCGAGCGCGGCGTCACGCTGCTGTACTACGTGCTCGCGCTCCTGGCGACGCGCCACGTCCCGGTGTTCTTTCTCGTCGTCGCGCCGATCGCGGCGTCGCGTTTTCCGGCGGGGCGCGAAGCACGCGCCGGCGTCACGGGCCTCCCCGCCGTCCTGCTCGACGGCGCGCTGCTGATCGCCGCATGCGCCGCGGGCATCGTCGCCGCGCTCGCGTCGGCGCGCGCGCACCCGCCGCTGCCGTACGCCGCGATCGCCTCGGTGACGAGCGGCGCCCGCGACGTGCGCCTCTTCTGCTCCGACTTCAGCTGGTGCGGGATGGCGGTCGGGCGCCCCGGGGTGCGGGTGTTCCTCGACGGACGGGCCGACCCCTATCCCGAGCTCATGTTCGCCGAGACGCTCGCGTTCACGAACGGGCTTCATGGTCTCGACGCGCTGGATCGAACCGCGATCGACACCGTGCTCGTCGCAACGACCGCTCAGCTCGCGCGCTCCCTCGCGCACGCGCGCGGTTGGACGCGGACGTTCGACGACGGCCGCTATGCCGTGTTCCGCCGCGTCGCGCTCAGTACGTCGTGACCGCCGAGAGGGCCCGAGACGCTCGAACGGGCCGGCCGCCGTGAGGGTGCCGGCCCGTTCGATGATCGTTCGCGAGCGCCCGTTCTAGCGGCGGTGGCGGACCGCCTTGATGACGAGCCGCTTGTTGGCCGCCGGCGCGACTCCGCCCGTCGTGGGCTGTTTGAACGTCGCCGGCAAGGAGACCGCGACGTCGTCCTGACCCTTCGCCCCGACGATCGCCGGCGCCGGATTGTGCAGCGAGTTGGGATACGACATTTCGAACGCGGGGTAGTCGAAGCCGATGTACATCACCTCGACCTCGTCGCCGTCGACCGTCCCCGCACCGTTCGCGGCGGTGTCCTGCGTGGAGGTGCAGACCGACGGCGTGCCGAGCGGCCCTTCGTTGTCGCGCAGCGTGTACGTCCCGGACCCGTGCACGGCGATGGTGTAGTAGACCGGATCGCTGCCCTCCGGGGTATTTGCGTTCGGCCCGACGCCCGTGTGGCAGCCCGTGTAGAGCGGTCCGGCCGCACCGGTTTCGGGACCGAGATCGACGATCTGGATGTACCCTTCGGTTTCGTCCGGAGGCATCGTCACCACGAACGACATCCCGCCGTTGCCGTCCGGCACCGGCGTCGGTGCGGTAACCGTCGTGAGCAGCGTGCTCGTGCCGAGCGTCGCCCCGGAGGTGGCGACGATCCCGGAACCGGTCGTGCTCGGCACGGCGACCGAGAGCGAGTACGTTCCGCCCTGCGGCGCGACGTTGTCGAACGCGTCGATCCCTTCGCTGATGCCGCGCGTGTCGGTCGGATAGACGTTTCCGTCCAGCGTCCCTTCGCCGTCACCGTTCGGATCGAACGCGGGCGGACCGCCCCACGTCACGACCTGATCCGTCGCGGCCGTGTCGTAGAGCGGAACCGGATACGGCGCGACGTTGTCCGGCACGCCGCTCTCGTTGTAGTTGAACGGCTCGATGCCGAGCCCGAACACGCCGCCCGAAACGCCGAAGGTGGTCGCGGTCGCGCCCGTCTGCGCGGTGGGCGTCATCGCGTGACCGCCGACCTCGGCCGGCCCGGCCCCCGTGACGATGGTCGAGTCGAACGGGTCTTCCGTGCCGGCCGGGCCCGGCAGCGTGAAGGGACCGCTGAGCGTCGGACTCGACACGAGCACCGCGCTCGCGCCCGGGTTCAAGTCGCCGTTGTTCTGGCGGTACGTCACGACCACGTTCAATCCGGGCGTGCCGTGCACGTTCGCCGTGCCGACGGCGAACTGGAGCGTATTCGCCGCCAGGTTCGCCTTGGTGCTCGCGACCGGATTGGTGCCCGACCCGCTGCACGCGCTGAGTCCCAGCGCGACGAGTGCGGCAAGCGCACCGCGCTGCTCGATTCTGAAATTCATCGATTGGCCTCAGATGCTGAACTGGTAGTAGACCGTCGTCGTCATCGGACGGATCGGGAACAGGAGGTACGCGCCGTTGTCGAATGCGTACGTCTCCCGCGGAAGGTTGGCGAACCCGGTCAAACCGGGATTCACGTTGTGGCCCGTCTGCGGACCGGAGATCCCCGTCGCGACCGGCTGGTAGTACGGGTTCACGAACGGGATCGAGCCATTGTACGCGTTGCCGAACAGGTTCACGAACTGCACGCCGACCGTGCTGCGGTCGTGCTTGTACTCGAGCACGAGGTTCGCGGAGAGGTTCGGGTTCCACAACAGGCCGCCGGAGTTCGAGCTGGTCGGCGTTCCCCGCGTCGCGTCGATGTTCGGATGCGCCGACGTGCCGGAGTAGGCCGGGTCGTAGTAGTTCGTCGCCAGTGCGGCGCCGTTCGTCCCCTGGAAGCTCGCGATCTGCGTCGTGCCGACGCCGAAGTTGACCTGCGGGATGTTCTGGAATCCGCTGCCGGGATAGAGGTTCCCGTTCGACGCGATGGTGTTGCCGACGTTGTACGGATAGCCGCGGTCGTATTGCAGAACCGGGCTGATGCGGATCCCGTTGTGCTTCGCGTCGTAGTGCTTCCAGTTCGCCCCGATGCGCGCTTCGAACGGTGAGACATAGCCGGCCCGGTAAAGATCGCCGAGCGCGAGCGAGCCCGAGCCGTTGATCGGCAGCGAGTCCTCACCGCCGATGAGCGGCGGCGTCGTCTGCAGGACGTTCTGATAGGTCATCGAGAGAAATCCGGACAAGCCGTTCGCCCGGTCCGGCGTGTTGAGGCCGAACTCCGCGCCGCTCGTGCGGTTGACGCCTTCGTTGTTGACCGTGAAGACCGCCGCGCCGCTGGCGAGCAGCCGCACGAGCGCGAACGACGGCAGGTCGGTGCCGAGCTTGTAGAAGGGCGTCAGCTTCATCGCCCAGCCGTTCGAAAACAGGTGCTGGTACGTGAAGTCGTAGTTCGAGTAGATCGACGGCAGGCCGCCGCCGAGGTCGGGCGCATCGAAGTTCTGGTCGTAGAGCCAGTACAGCTCCTGCTGGTAGTTCTGGCAGGGGACCGTGTACGTCGAGTTGTGCCCGCTGCCGCAGGTGAAGCCCGCCTTCGCCGGGACGCCCGCGAGCATCCCCGCGCCGTACAGCGCGGCCGGCGTGCCGGAGGTCTGCGCGTTCAGGAACACGACCGAACGGCCGTAGCCGAAGCGGATCGCATCGTTCGGATCGAAGGTGTACGAGACGGCCGCACGCGGCTGGAGCTCGACCGGATCGAGATACTTCGAGGTGATCGTCGAGGGATCGACGTCGGAAGGATTCCCCGCCTCCGTGGGGTTGTACGGGTTGAACCCGTAGTGCTGGCGCTGCTGGTCCTCACGCGCGCCGATGTCGAAGTGCAGCCGGTCGTTCGGATTGTACTGCCAGCGCAGCCCCAGGCCGTAGACCTGGAAGTACGCGCCGTTGTAGTTGATCCCGGAGACCGGGACGCGCGGCGCGCCGTTCGAGAAGTACGGGTCGAGGTAACCGGCCCCAGGGTAACCCGAAGAACCGGGGACGAAATCGGCGAGACACGGCCCGGCCGAGCACGGGCTCACCGCGAGCAGATAGTACAGCGCGTTCGGATCGTAGTTGTTCCAGATGGGATGCGAGGTTTCGTACTTCGCGTCGAGCGTGACGATGTGCTTCTCGCTGAACTGGTGCGTGAGGTCGGCGATGACCCCGACGCGCGGGCCGCCGGTGCAGTTCTCGGTCGGCGCCGCACCGATCCCGCCGCCGTTCCCGTAGGTCGCGACCGTCGATCCGGCGTCGTTGCTCGTGCACTGGAGCGATTCCCAGTTGTAGTATTTCGTCTGCAGGAACGTATTGGCGCTGATGTTGTTGTCGTACTCGAACTTCAGGTAGCGCGTCGGGTTCCAGATCTGCAGCAGCCCGGGCGTCGTCGTGTTGAAGAGGTTGGAGTCCGGCGTGAGCCCGACCGTCTCGGTATAGTTGATCGCCCCGTTGACCACGCGGGGCAAGCCCGCACCCGTCGTCAGGCCGAAGTCGCTCACGAACGGGCTGTTCGCGGCGTACGGGTAGTACACGTCCGGACCGCCGAGCCCGCCGTAGTCCTGGATATCCTGGTTCAGGTACAGGACCTGCAGCGACTGGTTGTTGTCCTTGCCGAACTTGTACACGAAGTTGTTCAGGAAGATGTCGCTCTTCTGGTAGGCGGTGCCGTAGTAGGCATTGTAGGCCGACGCATTGCCGGTGGTGTAGCCGATCCCGGTGTTCGCCTCGTTGGTGAGCGTCGGATACGGCATGCCGCGCTGGCCGTTGTAGACGACGTAGTCGGAGATCCGGCCGTTCGGCGTGGCGAACCCGTACTCGATGTCCGACTGCCGGAAATAGCTCGGGCCTCCGGCTTCGAGGTCGACCAGGCCGCTCGCGGGATAGGTTCCGCGCTTCGGGATGATGTTGATGACGCCGCCGCCGACGTTGCCTTGGGTTGCATCGCCGGCGCCCTCGACGACCTGCACGGTACCGAGCCCGGCATATTGGCCGATGCCGCCGTTCTGCGAGAAGAACGGCTCGGTGAAGTCGACGCCGTCGAACTGATAACCGACTTCGGTGCGCAGTCCGCCGCGGATCGTGGGGCTCCCGGTGTTCGTCAGCGAGACGCCCGGGACGGCGAGGAGCAGATCGTTCTCGTTCGTGCTCGCAGCCTTGCCGGTCGTCTGCAGGACGCGGTCGCCGGTGATCGTGTAGGAGTCGACGGTCTGTCCGCGCTGAAATACCGAAGATGCCGACCGCGCGCGCGTGCGGCCGATTTCGGCCAGCCGTTTGCTGATCGCCACGCTGCCGACGTTGACGGTCTGGTCACCCTGGATCGTCACGCCTTGCAGCGTGATCGTATCGTATCCGGGCGCTTCCACCGAGATCGTGTAGGTGTCGACCGGAAGGCCGATGATGCTGAAGAAGCCGTGCGAGTCGGTGGTGGCCGTGTTGCGCCCGCTCGGGGACGCCGCGGTCACGTGCGCGTTGGGGACCGGGACGTGCGTCGCCGCGTCTTGCAGCGTGCCGTTCAAGCTTCCGGTTTGTCCGCCGGCGGCGAACGCCGGCGATGCGACGCCCAAGGAGAAGGCGAGCGCAAGAATCAGAGAGACCACGGCGCGAGCGAACGACGCCCGCGAGGATGGAGGAGGATAAGGCACGAGCACACCTCTCCGAAGCGATTGGGGGGACGGCAACGCAACCGTCTTCTCGAAGATCCGTCCGCGCTGCCGCGACGTGCCGCTTCAGCGGTCGCGGCGCGCCGTTCCTTTCTCCGTCCTTACGGTCATCTCCGAAATTGCGAGAACGGGGTTTTCTGGGAATACCTAAAGATTTAAGCTTAGAAGACGCGCACGGAAACCGCTGCTGCCCATCGCGCGTCCGGCCCGCGGCTATGCGGTGGCGAGCGCCCAATCGTTGCGGACGTTCCAGTACGTGTCGCGCAGCACGGGCGCGAAGCCGGCGCCGCGAATCGTGTTCTCCAGCTCCGCGCGCGTCGCTTCGTTGCCGCCGCCGGCATCGTGCACGACCTGCTCTTCGATGATCGTGCCGCCCATGTCGTCGCAGCCGTAGAACAGTCCGAGCTGGCCGAGCTTCAGCCCGGGCGTGAGCCACGAGGACTGCAGGTGCGGAACGTTGTCGAGGAACAGCCGCGAGATCGCGAGCACGCGCAAGTACTCGAGACCGCTCGCCTCGCGGCCGCGCAGCGGCGTCTTGTACGGCACGTAGTACCACGGGATGAACGCGGTGAAGCCATGCGTCTCGTCCTGCAGCTCGCGGATCACCTGAAGGTGCGCGACCCGCTCCTCGTCCGTCTCGATCGAGCCGAACATCATCGTCGCCGTCGTCGGCATCCCGAGGAGCTGTGCCTCGCGCATCACGCCGATCCACTGCTCCGGCTTCACCTTGCGCGCGCTGATCCGTTTGCGCACCCGTTCGACCAGAATCTCGGCCCCCGCGCCGGGAAGCGACTTCATCCCCGCGTCCTTGAGCCGCGCCAGCACCTCGCGCGGCGTCATCTCCTCGACATGCGCCAGCCCGATCACCTCGGAGACGGAGAGCGAGTGGATGTCGACGTTCGGGAACGCGCTCGCCACCTTGCGGAAGAGCTCCTCGAACCAGCCGATCCGCAGCTCGGGGTTGACGCCGCCCTGGATCATGATCTGCGTCGCGCCCTGCTCCGCGGCGTAGCGCACCCGGTCGAGCACGACGTCGTGCGACATCGTGTAGCCCTGCGCGTGGTGCTCGGGGCGGAAGAACGCGCAGAACGTGCAATGGACGTTGCAGACGTTCGTGTAGTTGATCGTCGTGTCGATCACGTAGGTGACGTCGGTCGTCGGGTAGAGCGCCATCCGGCGCGCGTGGGCGGCGGCGCCGAGCTCGTGCAGCGAAGCCTCGCGGTAGAGCCGCACGCCTTCCTCGAACGAGATCCGGCCGCCGGCGGCGGCACGATCGAGCACGTCAGCGAGCGACACGGGACTCCTCCGGACGAACGAGCTGGGCGAAGCGGTCGAGCCCGGCGCGGGCGCGCTCGTCGAGCGTGTAACCGAGGCGCTTGAAATAGTCGGCGTAGAGCGCGCGGTGGAACGGCCGGCGCGCGACCGCAGCGTCGATGACCGCTTCGGGATGAGCGGCGCCCCAGGCGCGCGCCGCAGCGAGCGCGTCGGCCAGCGCCGCGACCTCGCGCGGACGCGCGGCGAGCACGTCGCGGCGGACGGCCCAGACGGCGAAGACGAACGGAAGCCCGGTCCAGCGCTGCCACGCTTCGCCGAGATCGTAGAGACACGCCGGCGGCGCTTCCGCGCGGGCGATCAGCGCATCGTCGCCGATGAGCAGCGACGGGCGCCCGTCGCGCGCGGCGTCCGCGGCGTTCTCGACCGTCTCGTAGGTGGGGCGCACGCCGTGGACCTGATCCAGCAGCAGCGCCAGGAGCTCGCGTGCCGAGGCCGACTGCGACGTCACGGCGATTGAGGCGCCGTCGAGCAGCGCGGGCGGAACCGGCGACACCAACAGCACCGAGCGCACCGGACCGTCGGCCGCGATGCACAGATCGCCGAGCAGCGCGTACGCATCGCGGTGCGCGAGGTAGTGCGCGGCGCTCACGGCCGCGATGTCGAGCTCGCCGGCCAGCAGCGCGGCGTTCAGGCGTGCGGGGACATCGGCGACCGGCTCGACGTCTCGCACGAGCGCGCCGGCGTCGAACGCCGTCTCGACCGGCGCGACGTTGACGTACGCGATGCGGCCGTAGCGCAGCGGCGGCACGCGCTCAGGCGCCCGCGGCGGCGAGCTCGCGCTCGGCCCGCGGATCGTCGGGCGTCCAGTCGAACGGGAAGGTCTCGTACGTCGAGTTTCGGCGCACCGCCGTGTAGCCGGCCTCTTCGATCAGCCGGCGGAACTCGCGGTCGTCGACGTACTGGCCCGAGCGCGTCCCCGCGCTGTGGTAGATCCGCTCTTCGTCGGTCGAGCCGTGCGTGCCGTCCATGTCGTCGGCGCCGAACTGCAGCGCGAGCTGACAGATTTTCAGCCCCTGGATCATCCAGTACGCCTTGATGTGATCGAAGTTGTCGAGCATCAGCCGCGCGACCGCGAACATCCGGATGTCGTCGAGCCCGGAGGTCCAGCCGTGGTGGGAGAGCGCGTTCCCGTCGGGATGGAACGCCAGCGGGATGAACGCGTTGTAACCCGGCGAGCGGCGCTGCGACTCGCGCAGCATGATCAAGTGCTCGAGCCGTTCTTCCAGCGTCTCGATCGTGCCGTACAGCATCGTCGCGTTCGAGGCGACGCCGTAGCGGTGCAGCGTCTCGTGGATCTCGAGCCAGTGCGCCGCGTCGACCTTGTTCGCGCAGACTTCCTTGCGGAAGCGCTCGCTGAAGACTTCGGCGCCGCCGCCGTTCACGTTGTCGAGCCCCGCCTCGCGCAGCGTGCGGCACAGCTCGTCGTACGACATGCGATGCCGCCGCGCCATGTAGTCCAGTTCGGCCGCGGTGAAGAGCGAGAGCTGCACGTGCGGCAGCGTCTCCTTCACCCGCCGCATCAGCGGGAGCCAGTAGTCGAGCGAGAGCTGCCGCGGATCGTGCCCGCCGACGATGTGGAGCTGGTTGAAGTTCGTCCCGGTCTCGAGCGTCTTCGCAACGACCTCGTCGGCCGACATCCGCACTTTGCCCTCGTCCTTCTCGCCGCGCGAGAACGAGCAGAACGTGCAGTTGGCGTAGCAGACGTTCGTCGAGTTGATGTAGCGGTTCAGGACGTAGTAGACGTTCTTGCCGCTCTTCCGCTCCTTGGAGGTCTGCGCCAGACGCCCCAGCGTGTGGATGTCCGGCGTCCGGAACAGGACGAGGCCGTCCTCGAGCGAGAGCGGGATGCCCTCGTCCAGCTTGTGCTCGACGGCGCGCAGCGCCGGGTCGGCCATGGTCATCGCGGGATGGTTCCTCCTGGCGGTACGGATTCCAGCCTACCCGCCGACGGGAGCACCTTCAAGGACAGAGGTCGTTTGCAGCGATTTCTCGCCGGCTCGCCGAGCCTACTCAGTATAGCAAGGAGACCAAGAGAGGTCGCTGGCGACCCCTGCAGTGCGCAACGCTCTACGGAAGCAGATCACCCGAATCTGCGATCACCATGCCGACCTGCCCGCGTCTTTGTCGATCTTTCCTACGGCGCGGCGGGCGCCAACGGTTTGGCGATGGTGTCGAGGATGTCGGGGCTGCCGGTGACGCGCTCGAGGTGCGGGAAGCGCGGGCCTCCGTGGTAGTCGAGCGTGTACGTGCGGTAGACGTCGCCGCCGCTGACCAGCAGGCGGATCGGGCCGCCGTGTTCCGCCTCCTTCAGCACCTGATCGACTTGCGCCTGACCGCCGGTCAGCGCGCGGTCGTTCAGCGCGACGAGCTTCTGACCCGGACCGATCCCCGCCGCGTATGCGGGCGAGTTCCAGAGCACGTCGACGACGGTGCCCTCGCCGTTCGCCGCGATCCCGAGCGAGTAGCGCATGTCGAGGTCGTGGCGGTGCGCGGCGCGCGCTGTCGCCAAATCCGTCATCGCGGCGGTATACACGAGCCTGTAACCGCCGGCGGTGAACGGATCGGGCGGGTGCGGCGTCACCAGGTCGAGGTGACGGTGCAGGAAGCCGGCCCAGTCGTACGGCTGGACCGCGTTCAGCGCGGCGGTGATGTCGGCGCGCGTGTACGTGAGCACCTCCGGTCCGGTGTCGGCGCCGTTGCCGAAGAACCGGCGGGCGAGGTCGTTCAGCGAGCGCGTTCCGCCCGAGAGGCGGCGGATCGTGACGTCCGCGTCGAGCCACATCAGCGCGCCCTCGGGGTAGTAGTCGACGCTGCGGCGCTCGTTCTCCCACTGGTTCGGCGCGCCGTACAGATCGGACGCCTCGGTCGCGGTGTCGATCAGCGGGCGCCACAGGCGGCCGTGCGTCGAGTCGAGGAACGCGTACGTATCGGCAAGCGAGTCGAGCCAATCTTGCTTCGACCAGATCCCGCTCCGCTCGGCCTGCAGCTCGCCGTAGAACTGCGTCATCCCCTCGTAGACCCACAGCGTGGTGTCGACCATCGGGTCGTTCATGTTCCGCGTCGCGAGATCGGCCGGACGGCGGTACTTGCCGTCCCACGAATGGTTCCACTCGTGCGGGAGCAGGTCGCCGTCGGCGATGAGCGCCTCATGGTCGGTGAGGAAGTCGCCGGTGCTGCCGTCGTCGCTGGACTGATGATGCTCGACGCCTTCGCCCGGCATCACGTCGCTGAGCGTGAGCAGAAACGTGTAGTGGTTGAAGTGCCGCCGGCGGTAGACGGCGTGCATCTGGGTGACGAGGTTGCGGAACTTCCGGATCGTCGCGTCACCGACCTCGAGCTCGTCGGGCGTGTCGGCAAACGCCGCCAGCTCGACCGGCGCGCCGTTGAACGTGCCGAGCCGCCAGGTGCGCGCGTTGAGCCCGGCATCGAGCGGCGAGTCGGCGAGCATCTCCTGGGTGACCGTGGCGAACGAGACTTCGGCGCCGACGTGCGCGAGGGTGTCCAGCGCGGTGGCGTACTTCCAGTCGGCGCCCGGCAGCGTCAGCGATGCGGCGATCCGCTGCGTCGCATAGTCGGCGACCTTCGGCGTGAGGATCACCTTCGTCCAGGTGAGGGAGAGCAGGTTCGGCGTCGAGAGCCGCGCGGAACTGTACTGTCCGCCGTTCGCGCCGAGGTAGACGTAGTCGAGCTCGAGCGTCGAGACGCCGGGCGGCACGTCGAGGTGGAAGGCATACATGTCGACGGGATCGCGCGTCCAGGCCAGCGGGCGTCCCGCAGCGGTGACGTGCAGGCCGGCGAGGTTCGCGATCGGCCCGCTCGGCGTGTGCTCGCCCGGGATCCATTTTGGATAGACCAGCGTCAGCGGCCCGGGCGCGACGGGGACGCTCTCGTGCATCGCGAGCAGCCCCTGCACCGCCCGGGTCGCGTCGACGTGCAGCACGATGGGTGCCGGCGCCTGCGCGCTCGCGCGCGTGACCGCGGCGAGACCGGCGCTCGCCGCCAACGAGAAGGCCGCCGCGAGCGCGACCAGACGACGACGATTCGGCATCACGGCGCCAGCGGCTTCGCGATCGCGCCGAGAACATCTTCCGTGCCGGGCACGCGCTGCAAGTGCGGGAAGCGCGGGCCGCCGCGATACTCGAGCGAGACGCTGCGGTACACCTCGCCGCTCGTCAGGAGCAGCCGGATCGGCGACCCGTCGCGGGCGGTCCGCAGCGCGCCGTCGACCTGCTCCTGCCCGTGCCACGCGCGGTCGTTCACCGCCACGATCTTCGCGCCGGGGCCGATCCCCTCGGCATAGGCGACCGAACCCGGAAGCACGTCCGTGATCGTGCCGTCGCCGGTCGCGGTGAAACCGAGCGAGTACCGCGCGTCGACGCCGTGGCGGCGTCCGTTCTGCAGCTTCTCGTAGGCCGAGGGCGTGTCGCCGAAAGTCAGCGCGTAGCCGCCGCCGGTCAGGAAATCCGGCGGGTGCGGCGCGATCGCGTCGACGCGCTTGGCGAGGAAATCGGTCCAGTCGTAGGGCGCCACCGCGTTCAGCGCGGCGATCACGTCGGCGCGGGTGTACGTGACGACCATCGGCCCGGTGTCGTGCCCCTGGCCGAAGAACGCGCGCGCGACGTCGTCGAGGGACTTCGCGTCGTGCGTCAGCTTGCGGATCAGCACGTCGGCCTCGAGCCACATCAGCTCGCCCTCGCCGTAGTAGTCGACGCTGCGGCGGTCCGAAGCCCACGGCCCGCGCGAAGCGTACAAGAACGACGAGGAGGTCGCGGTGTCGACCAGCGGGCGCCAGTCGCGCCCGCGCTCGCTGTCGTATGAGGCGTAGCTCATCGCCAGCCCGTCGAGCCACTGCTGCTCGCTGCGCAGCCCGGAGCGCTCGGCCTGCAGGTCGCCGTAGAACTGCGTCATCCCCTCGTACACCCACAGCAGATCGTCGATCATCGGGTCGTTCAGGTTCGGCGTCGCGAGGTCGTACGGCCGCCGGTACTTGCCGTTCCACGAGTGGTTCCACTCGTGGGAGAGCAGGTCGGCGCCGCCGGTGAGCGCGCCCTCGTCGACGAGGTACGCGCCGTTCGTCCCGTCGTCGCTCGACTGGTGGTGCTCGACGCCTTGTCCGGGCATCACGTCGCTGACCGTCAGCAGAAAGGTGTAGCGGTTGAAATGCCGGTTGCGGTAGAGCGCGTGCATCTGCGTGACGAGATTGCGAAACTTCTCGACCGTCTTTTCGCTCGCCGCGAGCTGAGCGGGCGTGTCGGCGAACGCCGCGATCTCGACCGGGGCGCCGTTGAACGTACCGAGCGGAAACACGCGCTCGTTCGTCCCCGCGTCGAGCGGCGAGTCGACCAGCATCTCGAGCGAGACCGGCTTGAAGGTCACCTCGGCGCCGTTCGCCGAGGCCGTCTCGAGCGCGGTCGCATACTTCCAGTCGGCCGAGGGCAGCCGCAGCGAGGGCGCCAGGACGACCGTCGAGTAGTCGTGCGCCTGCGGCGTGAGGACGACTTTGTTCCAGGTCAGCGTGAAGATGTTCGGCGTCGAGAAGCGCGCGACGCTGTTGCGCCCGCTCTGCGCGCCGAGGTATGCGAAGTCGACGTCGATCGACGTGGCGCCCGGCGGGACGCTGAGGTGGAACGCGTACATGTCGACCGGATCGCGCGTCCACGGAATCGCGTGGCCTCCGGCTGCGATGTGCAGGTCCGCGAGGTTCGCGATCGGACCGTCCGGCGCGTGCTCGCCGGGGATCCATTTCGGATAGACGAGCGTGAGCGGCCCGGGCGCGACCGGAACGCGCTCGTGCACGAATGCGATCCCCTGCACGGCGCGCGACGCGTCGACCTGAAGATCGATCGGCGACGCCGCGGCGCTTTGCGCGCCGGCCGGCACACGGACGAGGGCGCCCGCGACGCACAGCGAAGCGAGCGCGGCAAGAAAGCGACGAGGCATCGTGCGCGGTTCGCCGGACGACCTCGCGCGCTCCTCGACAAAACGAAAAGGCGCCGCCGAAGCGACGCCTTCCGTATCCGGATCGGATCGTTGCGGCTACTGGACTCCCCCGCCCGTGGGCGAGAGCGAGATGTCCGCGGTTCCGGGGCAGGTCGAGGTCGTTCCGGAGAACGAGCACGCGCCGCCCGAGTTGTTGATCACCGGCGCCTGCGGCGGACCCGAGCCCATCGGCACGGCCTCCATCGCGGGGTAGTCGAACGCGACGGCGACGGCGTCCACCGCGTCGCCCGAGGCGATGTGACCGTCCGGCAGCATTCCGGTTTGCGTCCCGCCGCCGTGGAAGACGATCGTGTAGTACGCGACCACGCCCGCGGTCGGGCTGATGTCGCGCATGAACACGGCCGTCTCGGTAGCGCCGGCCGGGATGCCGGCGACCGTCACGGTCCCGCCGCCCGCAGCACCATCGCTGGCATATGTCGGCGCGGTGGTGAAGGCGGGAAGCGTCGTCAGCGCGCCCATGCTCGTCGTCGCGGTGAACGTCGGGACCGACGAGCTGGCGTTGACCAGACCCACGGAGAGCGAGTAGCTTCCCGTCGTCGGAGTCAGCGCGAACGTCGTGAATCCCGACGGGTAGCCGAGGAAGGTCGTCCCGAACGCGCCGAACGTCGCGAACGGCGGACCGACGTAGAAGGCGCGCTGCGTGCGGCCCACCGCCGGCCCGTAGATGGGCATGCGGTTGCCCTCGTAGACGTTACCCTGAACCGAGCGCGGCCCGGCGGGATAGAACACCGAGTTGTTCGCGCCCGTCGTCGTCGAGTTCGACGAGAGGAACCCGTAGGCGAACGCCCCGGTGTCCTGTGCGAACGAGAGCGGGTTGCTGCTCGGCGTGCCATTGTTGGTCTGCTGCGTCCCGCTGATCTTGTTCGTCCCGCTGTCGCCGCCGGCGAGGATCTCCGTCGTTCCGCCGGAGTTCACGGTTGCCGGCGCCGTGTTCGTGAACGGCAGCGTGATCGTCGGCGTGCTGTCGAGCAGCGCCGAGAGCCCGTTGGTGGAGCGGTAGGTGACGACCGTGTTGAGATACACGGTGCCTTGGTAGTTCGCCGTCCCGACTTGGAACTGCAGCTTCGCGGTGTTGGCGAGGTTGACCGGCGTGTAGTGCGGTTCGACTCCCGCCTGGCCGGAGGTGCAGGCCGGGAGGGCGAGGAGCCCTCCCAGCGCGGCAAGTGCAAGGTTACGTTTCAGCAACGGTCGGTCCTTACAGCGAGATCTGGTAGTAGAGTCGGAAGTCCGTCGGAGCTCCGCTCGGAGTGATCAGATACGGCTGGTTGTTCCCGCGGTAGCTGACGTAGTTGTAGTAGCCGAGACCCGGCCACAGCACCACGGTCGAGGTCGTCCCCGAGCGCGGTCCGCTGATCCCGGTCGCCGCCGGCTGGAAGCGCGAGTTCAGCACCGGCTGCGTGTAGATCTGGCTGAACAGGTTCGACACGAGCACACCGAAGGTGTTGTGCGTCCCCGGCTTCTGGTATTCGAGGTCGAAGTCGGCGAGCGCGACGCGCGGTGCGCTGAGCACGCCGCCGGGGCTGTTCTTCTCCGGAGTGCCGCGCGTCGCGGCGACGTTCGGGTTGAAGATCGTCCCCGGGTTCGCCGGATCGACGTACGACGTCGCCGCCGCGCTGCCCAGCGAAGAGGTGATGTTCGTGTTCGGCAAGTTGTAGTTCTTGCCGGCGAACTCGTACGCGGTCAGCAGGCCGGCCCCGATCGGGTAGCCGTCGTTGGCACCGATGATCGGGTTGACGCGCCAGCCGTTGTGCGTCTTGTACTGCAGCGCCAGCGTCGCGTTGAGCGGCGAGAGGAAGCCGACGCGGTAGAGGTTTCCGAGGAACAGCGACGGCGCCGGGATCGACGGGAAGAAGTCTTCGCTTCCCGAGAGCGGCACGACGTTCGAGAACTCGTTGAGGTAGGTGATCGAGAGGCTTCCCGACAGCCCGTACGCGGAGGTCTTCGTCATGTACGCTTCGACGCCGGTCGTGTACGTGCGCCCGAGGTTCGACGACTGCGAAGGCCCGAAGATCGGGTTTCCGTTCGCGTCGAACTGCGGAACGCCGTTGACTTGCAGCTGGCTCGAGAACAGCGAGGCGACGTCGTAGCCGCGACGATAGAACGGGGTCAGCTTCATCGAGAGGCCTTTCCCGAAGTCGTGCTGGTACGAGACGTCGTAGTCGTTGTACGTGCTCGGCTTGATCGGCGTGAGCGGGACGCCGTCGGTGTTCTGGTACGCCCAGTACAGCTCGTCGGCGTAGTTGTTGCACGTCCGGTTGGCCGTCGGTCCGCAGCTCATCGTGTCGGCCGGGATCCCCGCGAAGCCGGCAAAGTCGGCGCGCGGGAAGCGGTTGTCGATGAAGGCGATCGGCGGGAGCTCCACCGAGCGGCCGTACTCGCCGGTGAGGCTGTCATGGAGCGTGAACTGATACGCGAATCCGAGGCGCGGCTGCACCGTGCTCGAGGTGCGGTACTGCTCGTCGTTGGCCGAGTACACGTCGAGCGCGGGATTCGGGCACGCGGCTCCGGTCGGACCTGCGCCCGATCCGGGGCACCCGCTCGCAAACGGTCCGCTCGTGTAGAAGCCGGTCGAGATCGGCAGGAAGATTCCCGACGAGTAGCCCGTCGGTCCGCCGCCGGAGCCGAAGTTCACGTTCGAGGGATAGTCGAACGACGACTGGTCGACCCGGACGCCGCCGGTGAACTTCAGCCGATCCGTCGCCTGGAACTGATCGGAGATGTAGTATCCCGTGTCGTGCCGGTTGACGGTCGGTGCTTGGTTGTAGTCCGGCAGACGCGGCGCCGCGTTCGTGCCGAGGAAGCTCGCCAGGTAGCAGTTGCCCGGACCGTAGTCGGCCGGAGGACCGCAGAGCCCGCTCGCCCCGGAGATGAAGTCGTAGTACAGGTTCGCATTGCCGCCGAAATACGGCGACTCGAATCCGACCGACGCGCTTTGGTACGTGTCGATGGGATGGACGAACTCGTACTTGGCGCCGAAGCCGACGAGGTTCTTCGTGCCGACCTGCACCGTCGTATCGAGCGCCATACCCGTACGCTGACCGCCCTGGAGGCTGTACGTATCGCAGTTGTAGCCCGGACCTTCGCAGGTCTGCGCGGAGTACGGGAAGTCGAAGACCGTCGTGGCGTTGACCTTGTACGCCTTCAGCGTGAAGAACGTCGAAGAGTTCAGCGTGTTGCTGTACTGAAGCTTCAGCACGTCGTTCGGCTGGTTGTAGGTGTACGCGGGACGGCCGATCGTCTGCGTGAGCGACGTCTGGCCGTACTCGAGCGGCATGATCTGCTCGACCGTCGAGATCGGGAGACCGAGGAAGGCCGAGTACTCGTCGAGGTAGTCCGGCTGGACGTTGCGGAACAGCAGCGTGCTCGGGTTCTGGAACTGCACGTTGCCGTAGAACTCGTCGATCTCGTTCTGGTAGAACAACTGGAGCGACTGACTCTCGTTGTGACCGAACTTGAAGACCGCGTTCTCGATGAGGTCGCGGTCGGTTTCCAGGTTGACCTGGAGCTGGCAGCCGACGAGATTGGGGTTCTGCCCGAAACGGCCGCACTGCGTCGTCTGGTTGTCGGACTGGTCCGACACGTAGTTCGAGAAGTTCCCGGTCGGGTTCGCGAACCCGTACTCACCGGAGATCTGGTGATCGAACACCGGGACGCGAGCGTCGAACTCGGCGTTGCCGAACGCGGGGAACGTCCCGCGCTTGACCGTCGCGTTGATCTGGCCCGTTCCGACGTTGCCGACCGACGGATCGCCGGCGCCCGGGCTGAGCTGGAAGTTCTGCACGCCGTTCAGCGCCAGCGAGTTGACGAATTGGTGGGTGAAGGCGTCGGTGTAGTCGATGCCTTCGAACTGGAACCCTTCGTCGTTCTCGCGGCCGCCGCGCAACACCGGATAGCCGCTGCTGTCGAGCGTCGCGCCGGGAAGCGCGATGAGCAGGTCCGTTTCGCTGATCGCGTGCGATTTGCCGAGCAGCGTTTGGATCTGGTTCGCGTCGACGCTGTACGTGTCGACCGGTTGTTGCGGCTGGAACGCGGGCACCCCGGAGGCGCGCGTGGTGACCTGTCCGATGCTCTTGAGCTGGGCGGACAGGCTCTGATTCACCGTCGTGGTCTGGGTCGGGCTGACGGTGACCCCGTTCACCGTCGCGGCGCCGTAGCCGCCGACCGTGAACGAGACGGAGTAGGTGTCAGGCGAGACGCCGGGGAGGTTGAAGAACCCTTTGGCGTCCGTCTTGCTGGAGTAGCGTCCCGACGGCGAGACGGCCACGACGGCGACGTTGGCGATGGGCTGACCGTTCGTTCCGGTCACCGTGCCTGAGATGTTGCCCGTCGTGGTGTCGGCGAGCGCCGGTATCGCGAGCGACGTCAAGAGCCCGATCGCGAGCGCCATTCCGATGATGCCACGCACGGATCGGCTCAGGACGTGTACGATATGCTGTATCACGCTTAGCCTTTTGTAGGGATAAGGGGAAAGCCGCCCGACCGGTTGGACGGGCGTCCGCGATACATCACCCTTCAGGCTTCCCAATACCTCTCTCAGGACCGTCCCAGCGTGAGCCTTTCCGGCCGCTTCGAACGGTTTCGTACGGAGGTTTGCAGGGTCGCCCTGCTACAACGACGCCCAGACGTCGAGCTTCGTCTTGACCTTGGCGATGACGGCGTCGGTGAAGTCGGTCGTCGACGAATGGCCGCCCAGGTCGCTGGTCGCGACGCCTTCCCGGACCGCCTCCAGGACCGACTCGTAGATCGCGCGCGAGGCGCTCGTCGCCCGGCGGTCGTCGACGAAGCTGAGCAGCGCCGCGCACGCGAGCAGCATCGCCATCGGGTTCGCCACGTTCTTGCCGAACAGCCGCGGCGCCGTCCCGTGCGGAGCCTCCGTCATCACGACGTCCGGCTTGCCTTCCGGAGTAAACGACATCAGGGTCGACTCGGCGCCGGCGATCGAGCCGAAGAGCTGCATCACGAGATCGGAGAGGCAGTCGCCGTCGCGGTTCAAGGTGGGGATGACCAGCGCGTCGCCCGCGGTCGAGATCAGCAGCGCGTAGGTCGCGTCGATCAGCTGCGGCTCGTACGGGACGTCGGGGTAGCGGGCCGCGGCGGCGTCCATCTCTTCCTTAAGGAGCCCTTCGTAGACGGGGCTGACCGTGTACTTCGGGCCGCCGAAGACCTTCGCGCCGGCGCGGCGCGCGTGGAAGAACGCGTACTCCGCGACGACCCGGCAGACGGAGCGCTCGATCCGCTCCGTGCGGTAGGCGACCTCGTCGCCGTTCTCGGTCTCGCGCCACTCCTTCGCGCCGTACGCGTCGCCGACGGCCATCCGTACGACGGAGATCGGCGCGTAGATCCCGGCGACCGGCCGGACGCCGGGGATGCGGCGACCGGTCCGCACGATCACCTTGCCATCGATCGCGCGGCGCAGGATCGCGTTCGGCGAGCCGACATCGCCCTTCGTCTCCGGCGTGATCGTCGCGGCCTTGAGACCGAGCTTCGTCCGCTTCATCGCCTCGGCCGCCTCGAACACGACGCCGTTGCCCGTCGCGCGCCGGTTCTCGAGCGAGAGGTCGTACCGCTCGAAATCGATCTCGAGGCCGACCACGTCGGGGGCGAGGACGCGCAGCGCTTCGACCAGCAGCTCCTGACCGGTCTGGTCACCTTCGAGGACGACGATGGTGGGCTTGGGCACGGATCACCGCGGTTCGCGAAGTAGGCGGCGCAGCCTCCGACGAACATGCGTGCGATGGCTCGCGTGCGACGCAAAGCCGGCGCCCGGACGCGCTGGAATCTCGAGATCGCCGGACTTCTCGCGCTCGGTTTCGCCCTTCTTCTCGGCATCGCGCTCGTCGCACCGCCGGCGCGGACGGGCGTGATCGGCGGCGCGACGGCGTTCGTACTGCACGCCGCGTTCGGCGCCGGGGCCGGGCTCTTCGTCGTGCTCATCGCGCTGATCGCGGCGATCGTCTTCCTCGAGATCAACGTACCGCGCATGATCGCGACGCTGGGCGGCGCCGCGTGCGCGTACTTCCTCGCGGTCGACGTCGGGCTGGCCGCGCTCGGCCGCGACGGCGGCGCGCTCGGCGGCGGACTGGACCGGCTGCTGCGCGCGCTGTTCGGCGATGCCGGGGTGTGGGTCGTGCTCGCGGTCGCCGTGCTGGCGGTGACGGTCGCGATCACCGGCGTCTCGCTCAAGAAGGTCATCGGCTGGGTCGTGACGCGGCTTGCCGCGCTGCGCCCCGCGCCGGCGCCGGCCAACGCGAAGAAGGCCGTCGCGCCGCCGCCCGGCCCCACCTCGCTGCGCGAAGCATTCCATCTGCCGGCGCTCCTGCCGCGCGCGGCGCGCCCGGCGACCGCCGCCACGATCGCGCCCGAGATCCCGGTTCCAACCCACAGCGTCGTCTCGGAGCCCGTCCGCTTCTACGACGAAACGCTCGACGAAGAGGACGACGCCGAGAACGTCGACGACGACGACGGGCTCGAGGACGACGACGAAGCGTACGACGACGACGAGGAGCTCGGCGACGAGGACGCCGGCGACTACGAAGACGACGAGGCCGACGACGACGAGCTCGCCGGCGAACCGGAGGAGGACGATCTCGACGACGTCGAGTCCGGCGTCTCCGACGCGGTCCTGAGCGGCGACTACGAGCCGGCGCCGCAGCGACCGGCGTACGTTCTCCCCGACGTCGCGGCCATCTTCGACCCGCCGCAGGCGCAGAAGAACGACGACGCGACGCGCGCGCACGTCCTCGAAGATACGCTGGCCTCGTTCGGCGTCGGCGCGAAGGTGACGCATATCGAGCGCGGCCCCTCGATCACGCGTTACGAGCTGAAGCCCGAGCGCGGCGTGAAGATCAGCCGCATCTCGGCGCTCGCCGACGATCTCGCCCTCGCGCTCGCCGCGACGTCGGTGCGGATCGAGGCGCCGATCCCCGGCAAGTCGGCGGTCGGGATCGAGGTGCCGAACACGATCGTCTCGATCGTCGCGATCCGCGAGATCCTCGACCATATCCCACGCGGCGGCTCGCCGCTGCAGATGGCGCTCGGCAAGGACATCACCGGGCGCCCCGTCTTCGGCGACCTCGGAAAGATGCCGCACTTGCTGGTCGCGGGCGCGACCGGCGCCGGAAAGTCCGTCTGCCTCAACTGCATCATCGCCTCGCTGCTGACGACCGCGACGCCGGATCGGCTCGAGCTCCTGATGATCGATCCGAAGCGCGTCGAGCTGACGATCTACAACGGCATCCCGCACCTCAAGAACGAGGTGATCACCGACCCGTCGATGGCGGCGGGCGCGCTGGCGATGATCACCCGCGAGATGGACCAGCGCTACGAGCGGTTCGCCAAAGCCGGCGTCCGCAAGATCGAAGAGTACAACGCGAAGTTCCCCGACGAGACACTCCCCTACATCGTCGTGGTGATCGACGAGCTCGCCGATCTGATGCTGATCGCGCCGGCGAAGGTGGAGATGCTGATCATGCGTCTCGCGCAGCTCGCCCGGGCGACGGGGATCCACCTCGTCGTCGCGACGCAGCGGCCCTCGGTCGACGTCATCACCGGGCTGATCAAAGCGAACATCCCCTCGCGCATCGCCTTCGCCGTCAGCTCGCAGGTCGACTCGCGCACCATCCTCGACATGGGCGGCGCGGAGCGGCTGCTCGGGCGCGGCGACATGCTCTACCTTCCGATCGACGCGCCGAAGCCGGTCCGCGCGCAGGGCGCGCTCGTCACCGGCGCCGAGCTCGAGCGCCTCGTCGAGTTCTGGCGCCGGCAGGCCAAGCCCGACGCGTCGCGCGCGATGGAGATCACGCCGATCCGCGAGGACGACGAGCGCAACGGGAACGGTGGCGAACGGAAGGTCGACCCGCTCTGGTTCGACGTGGCGAAAGCGCTGCTCGACGCGCGCGTCGTCCGCGGCGATGCGAACGTGGGCTCGATCGCCGAGCTGCAGCGGCTGTTCTCGATCGGTCACCCGCGCGCGATGCGCATCATGAAGCAGCTCGAAGAGTTCGGGATCGTCGGCCCCAACGAGGGGACGAAGCCGCGCGCCGTCGTCATCGACTCGCCGGCCGATCTCGAACGGATCGCCGAGCGCATCGGAAAGCCCGCCCAGACCGACCTCTTCGCGCAGTGAGCGCGGCGTCGTGATTGCGCTCCGGCGCGACCTTCTCGTCGCCGTGGTCGCGGCCGTGCTGTATGCCGCGCTGGGCGCGTCCGTCTCGCACGCGCCGCCGTCGGCGATCGACCGCGCGGCACGTCCGCTCGCCGGGCAGGAGATTCATCTGGCCTGGATCTTCACCGGGTCGTGCTTGTGGCCGGTGCTCGTCTCGCTCGGCGCGATCGGCGTCGTCGTCGCGTTCTTCGTCCGCGGGACGTGGCGCGAGCGCATCGTCACCTCCGTTCTCACGACGCTGGTCTTCTGGCAAGTCAGCAACGTCTTGAAAGACTTGATCCGCCGTCCGCGCCCGGAGTACTGGTACCTCGTGCGCGAGTCGTCGTGGTCGTACTCGAGCGGCCACGCGATGTTCGCGACGATCGTCTACTGGCTCTGGGCGTACTTCGTCTGGAAGAGCGGGCTTCCGGTCGCGCTGCGCCTACCGCTGACCGTGCTGCTCGCGCTCTGGGGCTGCGGCGTGATCTGGTCGCGCCTCGCCCTCGGCGCGCACTACGTCACCGACCTGACCGGCGGCGTCCTCCTCGGCATCGTCGGACTGTCCCTCGCATCGGCCGTGCGAACCGCGCTTAGCCGGGGGCGTGTGTGAGGAGGGGAGGGCGTTCGCGGTGGAAGGCGGTTTCGCGCTGGTACCGGGCGCCGAGCGCGGTGAGCGTCGCCTCGCCCCAGGCGCGGCCGAGGAGCGCGACCGACGTCGGTAGGCCGTTCGGGCCGAAGCCGTTCGGGAGCGCGAGTGCCGGGAGACCGGCGAGATTTCCGGGCGAGATCAGCGACGGGCCGCCGGGAAACTTCGGATACGCTTTGTCGAACGGGACGCCGACCGGGAAGGTGACGGTCGAGAGCGTCGGTGAGACGATCGCGTCGTAGCCTTCGATCGCGCGCTCGAGCGCCGCGTTCAGCTTTGCGCGCTGCCGCTGTGCATCGATGTAGTCGACCGCCGGTGTCGCATAGGCGACGTAGCCGCCGAGCTTGTCGTCCTGGTTCTGCAGTTCGCGTGCGCGGCCCGACTCGATCAGGTCGCGGAACGCCGCGGCGCCTTCCGCGTTGACGATGATGTCGACCGCCGCCCCCCACGGGCCTTTCGGCAGCGCGACCTCGCCCGCGACGTCGGAGAACGCACTCAGCACCTTCAGCGACGCGCGGAAGTTCGCGGCGACCTGCGGCATCGCGCCTTTGGTCGCATCCTTCAGCACGGCGACGCGCGCACGGCGGCGCGGGGTCGCGAGCGGCGCATCGAGCGCGGTGGGATCGAGTGGATCGGCCCCGGCGATCGCGCGCAGGATCGTCTCGGCGTCGCGCGCGCTGCGCGCGAGCGGGCCGAGCTTGTCGAGCGACCAGCACAGCGCCATCGCGCCGTGCCGCGAAACGCGTCCGTAGGTCGGGCGCAAGCCGCTCACGCCGCAGGCGGTCGACGGAAAGAGGATCGAGCCCGAGGTCTCGGAGCCGATCGCGAAGCCGACGAGCCCCGCGCTCACCGCGATCCCCGAGCCGCTCGACGACCCGCCGCTCCAGTAGTGCCAGTTCCACGGCGTGCGGCCGGGGCCGGTGAACGACGCGTCCGCATCGTTGTAGCCGAAGCCGCCGGCGAGCTCGACCATCGCGAGCTTGGCGAGCAGCACGGCGCCGGCGGCGCTGAGCTTCTTCACCACCGTTGCGTCGAAGTCGAAGCGCTGCGCGCGGTACGGCTGCGCGCCCCAGGTCGTCGGCGCGTCCGGCGTGGCGAGCAAATCCTTCACGCCGTATGGGATGCCGTGCAGCGGGCCGCGGACGCGGCCGCGCGCGCGCTCGGCGTCGGCGCGCTTCGCCTCGCGACGCGCGCGGTCGTGCAAGATCGTCACGACGCCGTTGTAGACCGGGCCGTACGTTTCCAGCCGCTTGAGGTACAGCTCCGTGAGCTCGGCGGAGGAGATCGTTTTCGCGGTGAGGAGCCGCTGCAGCTCGGTCGCATCGGCGAAGGCGACGTCGTCGCTCACGCGCCGTGCCCCGCCGAAAAGTGCAGCACCGGTTCCTCGCCGTTCTTCAGCGCCGTGCCGTGGGGATTCAACCGTCCGCCCTCGCGCCGGTTGTCGTCGATCCCGTGCGCGATCGTGTCGAGGTCGGCGTCGCCCAGTTGCGGGTCGAAGCGGCGCATCGCGGCGGCGGCGGCGACGGCGAGCGCCGAGGCCGGCTTCGCGCTCGGGCGCGGCGAGGGAAGCGCGGAGCCGGGCGGCGCGGCCGGCGCGGGTGCTTGCGCCTCGGCAGGCCCGGCGAGCAGCACGGAGGCTGCGGCGCCGGAGACGGCGCCGAGGAACGAACGGCGGTCGGCCATAGGCCGCCACGGTTCCGACGGCGGGGTAGGAAGTCCTCATGGAGCTCTCCGACCTCGCGCGGCTCGATCACGAGCGGCACGGGCGCACCGGCGTCCCCGAAGTCCTGTTCGCCGCCGGCAAGACCCTCGAGCAGAATCTCGCGCTGTTCGCGGCGCTGCACGCGCGCGCCGGGTTCGCGCTCGCCACGCGCATTCCGGTCGAGCAGCGCGCTCCGCTCGCCGCCGAGTTCCCCGGGGCCGTGCTCGAGCCGCTGTCGGGAGCGCTGCGAGAGGGGACGCTGCCCCGCACCGGCCGCCGCATCGCGGTCGTCTGCGCCGGAACCTCGGACCTGCCGGTCGCGGCCGAGGCGGCGTTCACCGCCGAGGCGTTCGGGCACGACGTCGTGCGCGCGACCGACGTCGGCGTCGCCGGGATCCACCGGCTGTTCGAGGCGCTCGACGAGATCGCCGCCTGCGGCTGCGCGATCGTGGTCGCCGGGATGGAAGGCGCGCTCCCGAGCGTCGTCGCCGGCCTGGTGCGCGCGCCGGTGATCGCCGTTCCCACGAGCATCGGCTACGGTGCGGCGTTCGACGGGCTGGCCGCGCTGCTCGGGATGCTGACCGCCTGCGCGCCGGGGATCGGCGTGGTGAACATCGACAACGGCTTCGGCGCCGCAGCCTTGGCGCACAAGATCGTGTCGTCGCGGTAAGATGCGCATCGCGTACGTGGAGATGGTCGGCGGCGCCGCCGGCGACATGCTGCTGGCGGCGTTCTTGGACGCGGGGCTCGACCGCGGCGCGCTCGAGCGCGCGCTGCGCACGATCGTGCCGGACGGCTGGAGCTTCGAGCCGCGCCGCGTCGTGAAACGCGGGATCGCCGCCACGTACGCCGGCCTCAGCGTCCCCGGCGAAGACGGCGACGAAGCCCACCCGCACGAGCACGAACACCACGATCGCGGGCACGAACACGACCACCACGATCGCGGCGAGGAACGCGAACAGCACGCGCAGCACGAGCACGATGCAGGCCCGAGCGACTCGGGGGCGCACAGGACGCTCGCCGACGTGCTTCGACTGCTGAACGATTCGGGGCTTTCCGCGCGGCAGCGCGAGCGCGCGACGGCGGTGTACACGCGGCTCGCGGACGCGGAGGCGCGCGTCCACGGAGCTTCCGCCGACACGATCCGCTTTCACGAGATCGGGCAGCTCGACGCGATCCTCGACGTCGCGGCGTTCTGCGTCGCGCTCGACCTGCTCGAGATCGACGAGCTGCGCTGCTCGGCGTTTCCCATCGGCCACGGCTCGATCGCGATGCAGCACGGTCTGTACCCGAACCCGCCGCCGGCGACGGCCGAGCTGCTCCGCGGCTGGCCGACGCGCGCGCTCGACGTGCGCGGCGAGCTGGTGACGACGACGGCCGCGGCGATCATCACCACGCTCGCGGCGCCCGGCGGGCGGCCCGGCCTGATCGCAGAGCGGATCGGGTACGGCGCGGGACGCAGCGACTTCACGATTCCGAACGTCACGCGCGTCACCATCGGCACGCTCGTCGCCGACGCGGCGCCGGCGCGCGAAGCACCGATCGGTGACGTGACCGCACACGGACACGAGCTCGCGGACGAGGTCGCGATCGTCGAGGCGAACATCGACGACATGTCGCCGGAGCATTACGAGCTCGCGGTGGAGCGGCTCTTCGCGGCCGGCGCACGCGACGTCTGGCTGACGCCGATCACCATGAAGAAAGGACGTCCGGCCGTGACGCTCTCCGCGCTCGGCGCGGTCGGCGCCGAGGAGGCGATCGCGCGCACGATGCTCGCCGAGACGACGACGATCGGCGTGCGCCTGCGGCGCGAACGCCGCCTCGTGCTGCCGCGGGAGAGCTCCACGATCGAAACACCGTACGGCACCGTGCGCGTGAAGCGCGCCGGCGTCAACGGCAGCGCCCGCGCGCGCGCCGAGTACGACGACCTGGTCCGCATCGCGCGCGAACGTTCCCTCCCGCTGGCCGAGGTCGTGCGCATCGTCGAACGGAGCATCGCCGGCGAAGTCGGCTCGGCCGCCGTGGACGGCGCACCGTGATCGACCTCGCCGACGCGCCGCTCGAGGTCAAGGAAGCACGGCTGCGCGCGATCTTTCGCGAGCTCGGGAGCTGCATCGTCGCGTTCTCGGGCGGCGTCGACTCCGCGCTCGTCCTGCACGTCGCCTCGCAGGAGCTCGGCGCGAAGGCGGTCGGGATCACGGCGCGGAGCGAGTCGCTCGCCGAGCGTGAGTACGCGGGCGCGCTCGACTTCGCGCACGGCGTCGCGGCGCGCCACGAAGTGATCGAGACCCGCGAGCTGCACGACCCCGCGTATGCCGCGAATCCGGCGAACCGCTGCTACTTCTGCAAGACCGAGCTCTACGGGCGGCTCGAGGAGATCGCGCGCGAGCGCGGGATCCCGCATGTCGTCGACGGCTACAACCGCGACGACGAAGGCGACTGGCGGCCCGGGCGCAAGGCGGCGCGCGAGCACGGCGTGCGCAGTCCGCTGTACGAAGCCGGGATGCGCAAGGCCGACGTCCGAGCGCTGGCACGCGCACTCGGCCTCGAGCTGTGGGACAAGCCCGCGCTGGCGTGCTTGTCGTCCCGCTTTCCGTACGGCACGCCGATCACGCTCGAGCTGCTGCGCCAGGTCGATCGCGCCGAGCAGGCGGTGCACGACGCGGGCTTGCGCGCGTGCCGCGTCCGGCATCACGGCGAGATCGCCCGGATCGAGGTGCCGGCCGGCGACATTTCCGCCGCCGCCGAACCGGAGCGGCGAGAGCGGATCGTCGCCGGGGTTCGGGCCGCGGGCTACCGCTACGTCACGCTCGACCTGGGCGGATACGCCGCGGGCGGCGGATTCAACGGCTCGGCGACCTGAGCCGCGTGAACGACGTGACCGAACCGCTCGCGGCGATCGACGCGATCGCCGCCGGCCTCGCGGCGGCCGGATACCTCCCGACGCGCCGCATCGCGACCGCCGTGCATCTCGCCCGCGAGCTGCAAAAGCCGATCTTGGTCGAAGGACCCGCCGGCGTCGGCAAGACCGAGCTCGCGAAGGCGGCCGCGGCGCATTTCGCGCTGCCGCTGATCCGGCTGCAGTGCTACGAGGGCCTCGATGAGTCGAAGGCGCTGTACGAATGGAAGTACGGCAAGCAGCTGCTCTACACGCAGATCCTGAAGGACACGTTCGCCTCGCTCTTCGAAGGCGTCGGCGGACTCGACGCGGCGCTCGAGCGCCTGCGCGGGTTCGGCGACGTCTTCTTCTCCGAGCAGTTCGTCGACGAGCGCCCATTGCTGCGCGCGCTCCGCCAGCCCGCCGGCGCGGTGCTGCTGATCGACGAGATCGACAAGTCCGACGAAGAATTCGAGGCGTTCCTGCTCGAGCTGCTCTCCGACTTTCAGGTGACGATCCCGGAGATCGGGACGGTGCGCGCGACGGTCGCGCCGCTGGTCGTGCTGACCTCGAACGCGACGCGCGAGCTCGGCGATGCGCTCAAGCGGCGCTGCCTCCACCTGGCGCTCGACTTCCCGGATGCCGCGCGGGAGGAGCGGATCGTGGCGGCGCGCGTCCCGCAGATCGACGCGCGGCTGCGCCGGCACGTCGTCGCGTTCGTGCAGCAGCTGCGCGGGCTGCAGTTGCGCAAGCCGCCCTCGATCGGCGAGACGATCGATTGGGCGCGCGCGCTCGTGCTGCTCCACGCTGCCGAGCTGAACGGCGAGCTGGTCCGCGAGACGCTGAACGTCCTGCTCAAGTACGAGGACGACGTCGCCGCGGCGAGCTTCCAAGCCGGCAGCCTGGTGACGAAGGCGCGCGCCGCCGCGGGAGGCTGAGCGCCGCGTGACGCCGATCGTCGGCTTCATCGGCGCGCTGCGCGATGCCGGCGTCCGCGTCTCGGTCGCGGAGAGCGTCGAAGCGTTCCGGGCGCTCGACGCGGTGGGCTACGGCGAGCGCGAGATCGCGCGCGACGCGCTCGGCCTCGTCCTCGCCAAGACGGCCGAGGAACAGCAGCTCTTCGAGGAGTGCTTCGACCGCTATTTCGGCGCGCCGCCTGAGCGCGGCGGCAGCGGCGCGGCGGACCCGGCCGCGCGCGGATCGGGTGGTGACGACGCGGCGCGCTCGCCGTTGGCGCGGATGCTGCTCGGCGGCGACGGCGGCGGGCTCGCGGCCGCCGTCGAGCTGGCCGCCGACGCTTCGGATCTGCGCTCGGTGCGATATCCGACGCAGCGGAACATGGCCGTGCAGCGAATCCTCGAGCGGCTCGGCGACGACGCGCTCCTGCGCGAGATCGGTGCGCTGCGCGCGCTCCCCGGCGAGCGCGGGCGCGAGATCGCGCGGCGGCTCGAACGCGGACGCGACGCGCTCCGCACGCGGGTGCGCGCCCGCGTCGACCGGCGACTCGCGCTGGCGGCGCCGGCGAACGAGCGGCGGCGCGACGAGATCCTCGCCACGACATCGCTGCGCACGCTCGATCGGGCCGAGCTCGAGCGGATGCGCCTCGTGGCGCGCGCGATGGCGAAACGGCTCGCGCTCCGCTTCGGCCGCGTGCGGAAACGGCGCCGGCGCGGCCTGCTCGACGTGCGCCGCACGCTGCGCCGCGCGATGGCCTACGGCGGCGTCCCGTTCTCGCCGGCGTGGAAACGGCGCCGCATCCGCAAGCCGCGGCTGCTGGTGCTCTGCGACGTCAGCGGCTCGGTCGCCGCCGTCGCGCAATTTCTGCTGCTCGTCGTGTACGGGCTGACCGAAGCGCTCGAGGGGATCCGCTCGTTCGCCTTCACCGGCCGGCTGTTCGAGGTCAGCGCGATCTTCGAACGCGAGCCGATCGAGAGCGCGATCCCGCGAGTGCTGCGCGAAGCGGGGTTCGGCTCCTCGGACTACGGCGGCTCGCTCGAGGACTTCGTGCGCGGCTGGCTCGATCGGGTCGACCGCCGCACGTCGATCGTCGTGCTCGGCGACGCGCGCAGCAATTTCGGCGACCCGCGCGTCGATCTGCTCGAGCTGCTGCACGCGCGCGCCGGGCGGCTGATCTGGCTCAACCCGGAGCACCGCACGAGCTGGGGGACCGGAGACTCGGAGATGCTGCGCTACTTGCCGCATTGCGATGTCGCGCGCGTCTGCGCGAACCTCAAGGACCTCGAGAACGCCGTCGCCGGGCTGCTGCTGCCGCGGCGCTGAAGTCAGCGCCGCGCACGTTCGAACAGCGCCGCGACGTCGAGGGCGAACCCGGGGAGCGCGTCGTGCACCAGCGTCTCGCCGTGGCGCCAGATCCGCGTCCCGCCGCCGTCGTGGACGGCGATCGTCACGGTCGAGGGGTCGATGACGACGACGGCCTCGCTCCCCGAGCGCAGGTAGGTGCGAATCTTGTCGTCGAGGTCGGCGCGCAGCTCGTGCGGCGCGAGGACTTCGAAGGCGACCGTCGGCGCGCCCAGCGGGACGGCGACCGCCTGCGGCGGGGCGTCTTCGGCGAGCGCTGCGTACGAGCGGAACGCTAAATCCGGGACGAGCGGACGAACGATCTCGCCCGGCGGCACGATGCGGAAGCGCCACTCGGTGCCGAGCCGGCCGCGTCCGTCGCGCGCCCAGGGTCGCAGCAGAACGGCGAGCTCGGCCTGCAGCGCGGCGTGCTCGTAGGTGCCGCTCACTTTTTGCACCGGGCGCCCGCGCACCCATTCGCTTTGCGGCATGGTTTTCGGGAGGACGATCTCGTGTATTGACATCTCACGCCCGTCTTTCACGCCAACGCCGCGCGCGACAAGCGGTGCGCACGCGACTCCCACGATCACCGCAACACGGCCGAAAGGGATGTGCTTCCAGTCGTCCCGACGGTCAGCGCGGCCCCCCGGCAGAGACGTTGCGCGACGCGCGCCCGCGGCGTATGCTCGACCCGTGCAACACGGCGAGCCGAGCCGCACGGCGCGCGGCGCGGCGGCGCACCGCGCCGCGCATCAGGTCCTCGAGGGCGGCGCGATCTTCGCCGACCCGCTCGCGCTGCGCATCTTGGGCGAAGACGCCGGCTCCCTCGCGCGCGAGGCGCTCGCGCACCCGGAGCGCCGCGGGATGCGCTTCTTCATCGTTGCGCGCTCCCGCTTCACCGAAGACGCGGTCGCCGCCGCGTCCGCCCGCGGCACGACGCAGCTCGTCGTGCTCGGCGCCGGCCTCGACACGTTCGCCTACCGCAGCTCGCTGCGCGACCGGCTGCGCATCTTCGAGGTCGACCATCCCGCCACGCAAGCGTGGAAGCGCGCACGTCTCGCCGAGGCCGCGATCGCAGCGCCGCCGACGCTGACCTATGCGCCGGTCGACTTCGAGCGCCAGACGCTCGCCGACGGCTTGGCGGCGCGCGGGCTTCGATGACGCGCGCGAGACGTTCTTCACCTGGCTCGGCGTCGTTCCGTATCTCAGCCCCGACGCCGTCCGCTCGACGCTTCGGTTCATCGCAGGCACGCGGGGCGGCGCGCACGTCGTCTTCGACTACGGCGAACCGCGCGAAGCCCTTCCGTCCGGTCAGCGTGCCGTGCGCGACCGGTACGCCGCCCGCGTCGCCGCGCTCGGCGAGCCGTGGATCACCGCGTTCGAGCCCTCAGCCCTCCATGCGGAGCTGCACGAGCTCGGCTTCGACGAGATCGAAGATCTCGGTCCCCGCGATCTCGTCGCGCGCTACGCCCCGCACGTGACGACGCCCGCCCCGGACAAGGGCGGCCACGTCCTGCGCGCGAGGACGCACGCCTCCGAGACCTAGACCTCCATCACCACCGGGATCACGATCGGCCTGCGGCGGGACTTTTCGAAGACGGCTTTGGCGAGGCCCGAGCGGATGTGCTCCTTGACGTTTCCGATGTCGCGGATCCCTTCGGCGCTGCAGTCGTCGAGGATCTGCGTCAGACGCTCTTTCAGCTCGTCGAGGACGTCGCCGGACTCGGGAAGGTAGAAGACGCCGCGCGAGATCACGTCGGGCCCCGCGACGACACGCGCCTCTTCCGCATCGACCGTCACCACGACCATCATGATCCCGTCGCCGGCGAGGTGCTTGCGGTCGCGCAGCACCGCTTCGCCGATGTCGCCGACGCCGGAGCCGTCGACCATCACGTTGCCGCCGTAGGTGCGCCCGACTTTTTCCGCCGTCTCGGCGGTGAACTCGAGCACGTCGCCGTTCTCGGCGACGAACACGTTGTCGCCGGCGACGCCGGTGCGCTGCGCGAGCCGTCCGTGCGTCACGAGCATCCGGTACTCGCCGTGGACCGGGATGAAGTACCGCGGCCGCACGAGGTTGAGCATCAGCAGCAGCTCTTCTTGCGAAGCGTGCCCCGAGACGTGCGCGTTCCCCGTGCTGCCGTGGATGACGTTCGCGCCCAAGCGGAAAAGGTTGTTGATCGTGCGCGAGACCGCTTTCTCGTTGCCGGGGATCGGCGTCGCCGAGATCACCACGGTGTCCCCGGGGACGATCTTGAGCAGCTTGTGATCGCGCACCGAGAGCCGGGTCAGCGCCGACATCGGCTCGCCTTGCGACCCGGTCGTCATCACGCACACGCGCTCGGGCGGATGCTCGTCGACGTCCTCGAGCCGGATCACCAGCCCTTCGGGGATGTCGAGATAGCCGAGCTGCCGCGCGAACTGCACGACGTTCTGCAGCGAGCGGCCGAGGAACGCGACCTTGCGGCCGTGGCGGCCCGACTGATCGAGGACCTGCTGGATGCGCGGGACGTTCGAGGCGAACGAGGTGACGATGATCCGTCCCTTCGCGCGCGCGAAGATGTTGGAGAACGCTTCGCCGACGGTGCGTTCCGAGAGCGTGTGACCGGGGCGCTCCGAGTTCGTCGAGTCGGAGAGCATCACCAGCACGCCTTCGTCGCCGACTTTCGCGATCGAGGCGAAGTCGGCGGGGTCGCCGTCGATCGGCGTCTGGTCGAACTTGAAGTCGCCGGTATGGAAGACGGTGCCGAGCGGCGTGCGGATCGCGATCGCGCACGCGCCGGCCAGGGAGTGGTTGATGTGGATGAACTGCGCTTCGATCGCGCCGAACCGCACCCGGTCGCCGGGCTCGACTTCGCGCGCGTCCCACTCGCCGGGCTTGTGCTCCTTGAGCTTCGCACGGATCAGCGCGAGCGAGAGCGGCGAGCCGACGACGGGGATCTTGGGAAACTCGCGCAGCAGGTAGGGGATCCCGCCGATGTGATCCTCGTGCCCGTGCGTGACGAGCAGCGCGCGGAACTTTTCGCGCCGTTCGCGCAAGTAGGTGAAGTCGTTGATGACGATGTCGACCCCGAACATCTCTTCGTCGGGGAACATGAGGCCGCAGTCGACGACGACCAGGTCGTCGTTGGTCTCGACGATCGTCATGTTGCGGCCGATCTCGCCGCAGCCGCCGAGCGGGACGATGCGAAGGTACGGGTCGCTCGGCGGGGCCGGAACGACGAAAGTATCGGAAGACAAGTCGGGTCCTTGACGGGGAGAGTGCGCCGCGTGAAAGGAGGGGCGTGAGACACGCACGATTCGCCGGCGCCTCGCTGGTGCTGGTCTGTTCGACCCTCTCCGCCCTCGCGACCCCCGCCCGGCTGCCCGGGGTTCCACCCGCCGCTCCGCCGGCGCCGCCCAGCGCCGCGGTCCGTCCGCCCGCCCCGCGGCCGCGGCCTGCCGCGAAGCCGCCGCGGCCGAAGCCCACCGTAAAGGCGCCGCGCCCGACCCCCGAGCCGCCGCGGCTGACGGCGAGCTCGCTCTACGCGAGGCGCACGATGCGGCTCGTGCGCTCGTACCTCCGGCTGAAGCTCCTCGAGACGCGAGAGGCCGACCTGGAACGCGCTCGGAAAGTCGTCGAGCGGAAGCTCGGGATCAAAGCGCTTCTCGGCGAAACACCGCCACCGGACGGCCGGTAATATCGGTTGTCGCCCCTGCACGTTCTCTGGAGGGAGCCCTTGAGCACATCGCAAGCGGCCGTCGGCCCGCGCCCCGGTCTCGCCACCGCGCTCGACATCGTCATCGCGCCGAGCCAAGCGTTCGAGCGGCTGCGGATCGCCCCGACCTGGGGCTGGGCCTACCTGATCGCCGCGGGTCTCGGCATCGTCGGGATGTTCTTGATGATCCCGGCCTCGCTGCACGGGCTCGAGGTAGGCGGCCCGGCGATGTTCGCGACGAGCCCCGCGATCGCCAACCTTCCGCCCGACCAGCAGCAGGCGGGGATCGCGCGAATGATCGGCATCACCCAGGGGATCACCCGGTTCCAGTGGATCCTGGTGCCGATCATCATGCTGATCGGCAGCCTGATCGGATCGGTGGTCATGCTGATCGGGAACACCATCGCGCACGGCGACGGCACGTTCAAGAAGCTCTGGGCGCTTTCGATCAACTCGGCCGTGGTCTCGATCGGGATCGGCTTGCTGCTGACCGGCCTGATCTGCGTCGTCCGCGGCCCCGCGAGCTTCTCCTCGCCGAACGAAGTGCAGCGTGCGCTCCCGAGCCTGGCGCTGCTGGCCCCCGGCGGCGGCGTGAAGCTGCAGACGTTTCTCGCCGGCTTCAGCATCGTCTCGCTCTGGGCCGCCACGCTCCTCGCGCTCGGGATGAAGACGGTCGCGCGCATGTCCGCGCCCGCCGCGTGGGCGACCTCGATCATCATGCTCGTCGGCGCCGCAGGCATCGGCGCGGCGCTCGCCCGGTAACGATGCGGTCGGTCCGGATCGGCGCCGTGCTCGCCGCGGTCGCCTTGTTCGTCGCGCCCCGGGCCGTTCCGGCCGCGACCGCGCCGTTGAACGCCCCCGCGACGCCGGCGCCGGTCCCCTCGGCTGCGCCGCTCGACCTCAGCGGCGCGGTTCGCTACGCCGCCTCGCACGATCCGACCGTGCTGAACGACCGGGCCACGGTCGCACAGAACGAAGCGACGTTCGTGAAAGACCACGCGGCGGAGTTCCCGACGCTCGTCGCGACCCTGCAGAATCAGGTCCAGAAGACGAACGGCGCGAACCCGAACTCGACGCTCGCTCAGTTCGGGCTGCAGCAGGCGCAAGTCTATTCACAGAACTTGGCGCAGCTCGGCTCGAACTGGACGCTCTACAACGGTTCGCTGAACCAGATCACGGCGCAGTCGGCGAAACGGCAAGTGGAGTCGTCGCGCTCGACGCTGCAGCGCGCGGAGCAGCAGCTCGCCGCCGATGTCGCGCGCGACTGGTACGCCGTCGTGCAGGACCGTGAGGCCGTCGCCGTGGCCGACGGCCAGCGCACCTACGAGCAGCAGCTGCTCGACGCGGCGCGCGCGCAGGAGTCCGTCGGCCGCGTCGCCGGCGTCGACGTGCTGCGCGCGCAGGCCGACGAGCTGCGCGCCGAAGCCGGGCTGACCTCGGCGCGCGCGACCGAGGCGAACGCGCGCGACACGCTGGCGCAGCGGATCGGCGCGCCGCCCGAGACGCCGTTCGCGTTTCCGGCCGCCCTCCCCGTGCCGCCCCTCCCGCACACGCCGCTCGACGGTCTGATCGCGATCGCGCTCGCCGGGCGCCCCGACATCGAAGGGGCACGAGCGAGCGTCGCGGTGGCGCGGCTCGCCGACGCGGCGATCGACACCGACATCCGACCGCAGCTTCAGCTCAGCGGCTCCGTCGGCAACAGCGAGGTTCCGGCATCGACGGCCTTCCCCGGCTTTCCGACGCTCGCGCCCAACCGCCCGGGCTTCTGGCAAGTGTACGCGAGCGAGACGATCAACCTCCCGATCGTCGATTACGGAACGCGGCACGCGCAGCACCGCGCCGCCCGCGCGCAGATCGACGCGGCGCAAGCCACGCTCGACACGACCGTCTCCGGCGTCGAGAACGACGTGCGCCAGGCGCTGCGCGGCGTCCAGACGGCCAACGCGAACCTGCTTACCGACCGCGAAGCCGAGCGCTACGGCAGCGAGTCGGCACGGATCGCGCAGCTCCAGTACCGCAGCGGCCTGATCTCGCTGACCGACGCGACGCAGGCGGAGCAGACCGCGCTCTCCGCGGCCAACGATCTCATCGGCGCCCAGGTCGGCTACCTGAACGCGCTGGTCCAGCTTCGCGCGTCGATCGGCATCGCCGATCCGGTCGCGCTCGTCGACACGGGAGCCTCGGAGTGACCTACGACTCGACCCAGCCGCCGATCGCGCCGAGCGCGGGGCGCAGCAACCGCCGGCGCAACCTGCTCATCGTACTCGGCGCGCTCGTCGTCGTCATCCTGATCGCCGCGTTCGCCGCGCGCCCGAAGGGAGACGCGCCGCCGGCCGGCGTGGCGACCGTCGGATACACGCGCTTTCAGACGAAGCTGCCGGAAACCGGCGTGATCCAGCTTCCGGAGACGCAGACGCTCGCCGCGATGGTGGGCGGGAACATCGGCACGATCTCGGTGCACGCCGGGCAGCACGTGTCCGGCGGCCAGCTCCTCGCGACGATCTCGAATCCGCAGCTCGTCGACGCCGAGGCGACGGCGCACGACGCCTACCTCGCCGCGGCGGGTCGCGCGCGCACCGCTGCGCAGACGAACGCAACGCTCCCGGCGCAGAACCGCTCGGCGGTCGTGCAGGCCGAGGCGAACCTCGAGCAGGCGCGCTTCGCGCTGCAGCAGGCGATCCAGGACCAGCGCGCCGGCGCGCAGTCCGGGCTCGGCTACGGCGGGACGTCGGCTGCGCAGGAACGCGCCGCGGCCGACACGACCGTCGCGCAGCGCGCCACCGATCTGAGCGAGGCGAAGCGTATCGCCGACGCCGACCGCGCGCTGCTCGCGCAGAAGGCGATCGCCCGCAACACCGTGGATCAGGACGTCGCCAAGCTCGCGCAGGCGCAGGTCGCGTACGATCAGGCGAAGCGCGACCGCGACGAGACGTACGCGCAGATCGCGCGCCAGACGCCCGTGCTCGCCGACCGCGTGCAGGCCGACCGCGACGCGGTGACGCAGGCCCAGGCCGCGCTCGCCTCGGCGCGCGCGAACGCCGCGCAGGACAAGAGCGGCGACGTGCAAGCGGCGCAAGCCGACGCCGCGAAGGCGCTCGAAGACTGGCGCTATGCCGCCGCTCAGCTCGCGCGTACCCGCATCACCGCGCCGTTCGCGGGGAAGGTCCAGACGATCGCCAGCGAGACCACCGACACGCTGCGCCCGCTGCAGCCCGGCGACGCCGTCACCAGCGGGCAGGAGCTGCTGACGATCGCCGGCGACACGGGCTTCATCGTCCGCGCGCGCGTCGACGAGCAGGACGTCGCGCAGGTGCGCGTCGGCCAGCGCGCGATCGTCTCCGGCGAAGATCTCGGAACCGCCTCGCTCTCCGGCCACGTCGCCCTGGTCGGCGCCGTCGCGCAGAAGAGCGACGACCCCTCGAACACCGCGCGGCAGGTGATCACGACGATCGCGCTCGACAAGACGCTGCCCTTCCTGCGCGACGGGATGAACGTCGACGTCGACATCGTCACGGTCGACCGCCCGCGCGCGCTCGCGGTCCCGATCGACGCGATCCGGCGCGACCCGAACGGCAAGCCGTTCGTCCTCGTCGTGCAGCATCAGACGACGGTGAAGCGCCCGGTGGTGCTCGGCACGACCAGCGACACGCAAGCGATCATCCGGTCCGGCGTGAAGCCGGGCGAGCAGGTCGTGGCGACCCGCAACGTCGGGATCGTCGCCGGGATGCGCGTCGCGCCGACCGCGATGCCGACCACGCGGCCTTCCGCCGGGCCGTGAGCCACCTTCTCGACTACGTCGGCGAAGCGTTCGCCGCGATCTGGCGCAACCGCACGCGCTCGATCCTCACGATGCTCGGGATGATCATCGGCACCTCGTCGATCATCGCCGTGCTCGGGATCAGCCGCGCCGCTTCCGGCGGGATCACCGGCACGCTGAACTCGTTCGGCGATCCGGGGATTACGATCGCGGTCGACTCGAATCAGGACGATCCGGCCGCGGCGGCGATCGAGTACCGCGACGCGCGGACGATCGCCGGCGATCTGGGCGCGATGCTCGACGACGTCGAACCGTCGTACACGCGGCAGCTCAAGCTGCGCGCCGGAAAGCACGCGACGACCACCTTCGTCGCCTCGGCCTCGGTGCGCTCGCAGACCAGCCTCGCCGCGGAACAGGGACGGCGCTTCGACGACGCCGACATCGCCGGGGGCGCGCACGTCTGCCTGCTCAGCGCGAACACCGCGAAGACGCTCTTCCCGACCAGCTCGCCGGTCGGGCAGACGATGGAGCTGGGACCGACGCGCTGCGCGGTGATCGGCGTCTTCGGCGAGGTGAAGGGCGGGCTGTTCAACTCGATCGGCGCGAGTGATTTCGTCCTGATCCCGTACACGACGTTCCACGAGATCGCGCCGGGACCGATCGACAGCCTGACGCTGTACGCCGCGCCGGGCGTCCCGGTCGGCGACATCTCCGATCGCGTCGACGAGGTGCTGCGCCGCCTCCACGGCCCGCGCGCGCAGTACCAAACCCAGGACGGCGCGGCGCAGGTCGCCGGGTTCAACCAAGTGCTGGGGATCATCGCGATCGGCTTGACCGCGATCGGCGGCGTTGCGCTGGTCGTCGCCGGCATCGGCATCATGAACATCATGCTGGTCTCGGTCACCGAGCGCACGCGCGAGATCGGGCTGCGCAAGGCGATCGGCGCGAAGCGCACGGACGTCGCGCTGCAGTTCCTGCTCGAAGCGATCCTGCTCTCGTTCATGGGCGGCGGGGTCGGGACCGTGCTCGGCTTTCTGGCGACGCTCGGTGCGTACTCGTCAGTCGAGTCGTTCGTCGGTCCGGCGCCTATCCCGTATCTGCTCATCATCTCGGTCGCCGTCGGGTTCTCGACGCTGGTCGGCTGCGTCTTCGGCACGTATCCGGCGATCCGCGCGGCCCAGATGGACCCGATCGCGGCGCTGCGCGCGTGAAGCTCTCGCAATATTTCCTCGAAGCGCTGGCCGTGCTCGCCGCGAATCGCGTGCGCAGCATCCTGACGGCGCTCGGGCTGATCATCGGCGTGACGGCGGTGATCGCGATCCAGGTGCTCGGCGCGGGGATGGCCGGCGCGGTGTCGGGGATCCTCGGCTCGGTCAGCGACCGCACCTTCGTCGTGCTGCCGAACCAGCAGCAGTCCGACTTCACCCGCGCCGCGATCCGCCTCTCCGACCTGCAACGCGCGAAGGACGAAGTGCCGAACATCGTCGACGCGATCCCCGCCGGCGCGACCGCGCAGCGCGTCGCGTACGGTCACCTGACGAAACGGCTCGGCGTCGGTGCCGTCCCCGACGAGCGCTTCGCGACCTCGACGCCGATCCGCTACGGCCGCAAGATCTCGCTCGACGACGTGGAGAACGGCGCGCACGTCTGCGTGCTCTCGGCGCGCGGCTACGCGACGCTGGGGATCGCCGGCGATCCGACCGGCGGATCGCTGCACGTCGGTGACCGCCGCTTCACGATCGTCGGCGTCCTCGACACCGACCGCACCGGGATCCTGCCGATCTCGGTGAACTACGACGTGACGATCCCCTACACCACGTACGAGCGCGAGTTCACCCGCGGGCACGCGCTGCTCTTCGCGCGGTTCCTGATGGACGATCCCTCGAAGGTCGAGCAGACGGAAGGCGACGCGCTGGCGTGGCTGCGCCACCTGAAGGGCGGACGCGTCGAATACCTCACCTTCGACCGCAAGTCGTTCACCAAGGCGGTCGACGGGATCTTCGCCGGGATCACGATCGTGATCGGGCTGATCGGCGCGGTCTCGCTGCTCGTCGCCGGGATCGGGATCCTGAACATCATGCTGGTCAGCGTCGCGGAGCGGACGCGCGAGATCGGGCTGCGCAAGGCGATCGGCGCGACGCGCTTTCAGGTGCTGCTGCAGTTCTTCATCGAAGCGCTCGCGCTCTCGGCGTTCGGCTGCCTCGTCGGCTTGATCGTCGGCGTCACGATCGGCGCGCTGGTCAACGATCTGGCGATCGTCAAGATCTCCGGCGTGGCGGCGCCGATCCCGTGGCTGCGCAGCATCCTGATCGCGACCGGCTTCGCGACGCTCGTCACGCTGGCGTTCGGAACGTATCCGGCCTGGCGCGCGGCCACGCTCGACCCCATCGAGGCGCTTCGCTATGAATGACGCGACGACGGCGACGGTGGCGATCGCGTGCCGCGAGGTCACGAAGACCTACGACCTCGGCGAGGTGAAGGTGCGCGCGCTGCGCGGCGTCAGCTTCACGATCGCCCGCGGCGAGTACGTCGCGATCATGGGCCCCTCGGGGTCGGGCAAGTCGACGCTGATGAACGTGCTGGGCTGTCTCGACCGCCCGACGACGGGCAGCTACGAGCTCGACGGAACCGACGTCTCGACGCTCGGCGACGACCAGCTCGCCGCGATCCGGCTCAAGAAGCTCGGCTTCGTATTCCAAGGCTTCAATCTGCTGGCCCGCACCAGCGCGGTGAAGAACGTCGCGCTCCCGCTGTTCTATGCGGGGCTCGGCTCGCGCCGGCGCGTCGCGGTCGCCGCGGGGCGGCTGCGCGAGGTCGGCCTCGGCGACCGGCTCGACCACAAGCCCAGCGAGCTTTCCGGCGGACAGCAGCAGCGCGTCGCGATCGCGCGCGCGCTGGTGAACGACCCGGCCGTGCTGCTGGCCGACGAGCCCACCGGAAACCTGGACTCGGAGACCAGCGAAGAGATCATGCAGCTCTTCCGGGATCTCAACCTGGGCGGGCGGACGATCATCATGGTGACCCACGACGAGGACGTGGCGCACCACGCTCGGCGGATCATCAGGCTGAAAGACGGCCTGTTGGTGGACGATCGGCCGACGGGTACAGATTAAGCTCCGAAGAAAAATCGGGGCGGGCGGTGCTACCAACGGCGCAGAGCCGAGGTAGTGTGCCCCCGTGAAACCGTCAAGGAGAATCCCGCAACCGTGAACTCTCGTCCGAATGTCTTCGGGACGGCGGTGGTCGGGCTGATCGGCGCCATCGTCGGGAGCTTCTCGATGATGCTCTACGCGAGCACCCACTTCGCTGGGGTCGCCGGGCCCGGACACACGCCTCCCAACGTCAGCGCCGCGGCGCTGCCGCTCCCCGCCTCCGGCGTCACCGACGACCAGAGCCGGATCGTCACCGCCGTGAAGCGCGTCGAGCCCTCGGTCGTCGCGCTCGAAGTGACCGTCAACGGGACGCAAGTCGTCCCCGCCGATCCGTTCCAGCAGTTCTTCGGGGGCGGCGGCGGCCCGGTCTACCGGCAGCGCGTGCAGGAGCGCGCCTCCGGCTCCGGGTTCGTCTACTCCCGCAGCGGGCTGATCCTGACGAACGCCCACGTCGTGCCCAAGGGCGTCTCGAAGATCACCGTCGTCTTCAACAACGGCGACCGCGTCCCGGGCCACGTGTTCTCGTCGAACCCCGTCGCCGACCTCGCCTTGGTGAAGGTCGACAACTACGCCAAGCTGCCCCCGCCGGTCGACTTCGCCGACTTCAGCAAGGTGCAGGCCGGCCAGTGGGCCATCGCGATCGGCGAGCCGCTCGCGCTGCAGCGCTCGGTCTCGGTCGGCGTCGTCTCGGGCTTCAACCGCGACGAGCCGATCCAGGGCGAGGACGGCCAGCCTCACCTCTTCCGCGGCCTCATGCAGACGTCGGCGCCGATCAACCCCGGGAACTCGGGCGGTCCGCTGATCGACTACGACGGCCGCATCATCGGCGTCAACCAGTCCACGGCCGTCGGCGGGGCGCAGGGGATCGGCTTCGCGATCCCGGCCAGCACGGTCGTCCAGACGGCCGCCGTGCTCGAGAAGAACCCCGGCAAGGTGCTCAACGCCGAAGGCACGGGGACCGGGAAAGGCTTCCTCGGCATCGAGCCCGTCGACATCACGAACAACGTGCGCACGCAACTCGGCGGGTACCACGATCCGGGCGGCGTCGCGGTCCGCGAGGTCGAGGACAGCACCCCCGCCTCGAACGCCGGCCTCGAGCCGGGCGACGTGATCCAAGCGATCAACGGCAAGCCCGTGAACAGCGCCGACCAGTTCCGCAGCGAGATCGCCGGGATGAAGCCGGGCGCCAACGTCACCTTGCGCGTGTGGTCGCAGGGCGTGAAGAAGAACGTGCCGGTGACGCTGGGCGAGCAGCCCGTCGAAACCTACCTGCAGCAGCAGCAACAGCAGCAAGGCCCCTGACCTCCGGACGCCGTCCCTGCTAGGAAAAGAAGGGCACCGCATGCCGTGGCGCCCTTCTTCTTTTCGCTCGGTCCCGGCCGCGGCGGGTGCAACCGATGTGTCATGAAATTTGTCATAGGCAATGAGTGGAACACAACCGCCCCGTCGGCGTATGATAGGGCGGCACGTCGCCCGCGGGCGACATCGGCTCACACCCCTTGAGCGACGGTAAGTGGCAAGGCCCGAATCGGGCGCTGCCGCGGTCGGCGACGACCGCGAGGCGAACGTGACGGCTGGTCCGCGCCGCTCGGAAAGCGAGACACACACACCTATGGCAAAAGTGGTCGGCATCGACCTCGGCACGACGAACTCCGTCGTCGCCGTGATGGAAGGGCAAAGCCCCACCGTCATCGCCAACTCCGAAGGATCGCGCACGACGCCTTCGGTCGTGGCGTTCACGAAGACGGGCGAACGGCTCGTCGGGCAGCTGGCGAAACGCCAGGCCGTCACCAACCCGGACCGCACGATCAGCTCGATCAAGCGTCACATGGGGACGGATTTCAAGGTCAAGATCGACGGCAAGGACTACACGCCGCAAGAGATCAGCTCGATGATTCTGCAGAAGCTGGTCAACGACGCGTCGTCGTATCTGGGCGAGCGCGTCACGCAAGCCGTCGTCACGGTCCCCGCGTACTTCAACGACGCGCAGCGGCAGGCGACGAAGGACGCCGGCAAGATCGCCGGCCTCGACGTGCTGCGGATCATCAACGAGCCGACGGCGGCCGCGCTGGCCTACGGGCTCGACAAGAAGGGCAACGAGACGATCCTCGTGTGGGACCTCGGCGGCGGCACGTTCGACGTGTCGATCCTCGAGGTCGGCGACGGCGTCTTCGAAGTGAAGGCGACGAACGGCGACACGCATCTGGGCGGTGACGACTACGACCGCCGCGTCGTCGAATGGCTGGTCGGCGAGTTCCGCAAAGACCAAGGGATCGATCTCTCCGGTGACCGGCAGGCGATGCAGCGGCTCACCGAGGCGGCCGAGAAGGCGAAGATCGAGCTCTCCGGCACGGTCCAGACGACGATCAACCTGCCCTTCATCACGGCCGATCAGAACGGGCCGAAGCACCTCGACGTGACGTTCACGCGCGCGAAGTTCGAAGAGCTCACCCAAGACCTGACCGAGCGCTGCGTCCAGCCGTTCAAGAACGCGCTGGCCGACGCGAAGCTCGACGTCTCGAAGATCGACGAAGTCGTGATGGTCGGCGGCTCGACCCGCATGCCCGTCATCCAGGAGCTGGTCAAGAAGCTGACCGGCAAAGAGCTGAACCAGTCCGTCAACCCCGACGAAGTCGTCGCGGTCGGCGCGGCGATCCAGGCCGGTGTCCTCGCCGGTGAGGTTCGCGACGTCGTCCTGCTCGACGTGACCCCGCTCTCGCTCGGCCTCGAGACGCTGGGCGGCGTGAACACGCGCCTCATCGAGCGCAACACGACGATCCCGACGCGCAAGACGCAGGTCTTCACGACGGCGGAAGACGGTCAGACCTCGGTCGACATCCGCGTGCTGCAAGGCGAGCGCGAGATGGCGAACGACAACAAGGAGCTCGGCCGTTTCCGGCTCGAGGGGATCCCGGCCGCGCCGCGCGGCGTGCCGCAGATCGAAGTGACGTTCAACATCGACGCCAACGGCATCGTGAGCGTCTCGGCGAAAGATCTGGGCACCGGCAAGGAGCAGCAGATCACGATCACCGCGTCGACCAACCTCAACAAGGACGAAGTCGACCGCATGGTGCGCGACGCCGAGACTTACGCGGCCGCGGACAAGGCCAAGAAGGACGAGGCCGAGATCCGCAACACCGCGAGCTCGCTGATCTACTCCACCGAGAAGTCGCTGAAGGAAGTCGGCGACAAGGCCGAGGCCGGCATGAAGGGCGAGGTCGAGTCCGCGCTCGCCGAGCTGAAGACGGTCAGCGAGAACGGCACGTCGGACGAGGTCAAGGCGGCGACCGAGAAGCTTCAGCAGGCGTCGTACAAGATGGCGGAGGCGCTCTACAAGCAGACCGGCGCATCGGCGAACGGCGCCGGCGCGGCCGACGGCGAGGCCGCGCACGAAGGCGCGCCGCACGCCGAAGAAGCCGCGGCTCCCGACGACGTGATCGATGCCGAGTTCAAGGAAGCGAAGTAACGCGACCGTGAACGACGAGACCGCGACGAGCGCGACCGAAGCCGGCGAGCCGGCGCCGGTCGCGCCGAACGGCGCGGCCGCGGACCAGCCGAACGGCGGCGAGGGCGACCTTGCCGCCGAGTTGACCGCTGCGCGCGCCGAAGCCCAGGACAACTACAACAAGTTCCTGTACGCGATGGCCGACTTCGAGAACTACAAGAAACGCGTCGAGCGGCAGCTGGCCGAGATCGCGCTCTCCGGAAAGCGGACCGTTCTCATCAAGATGCTGCCCGTGCTCGACAACCTCGAGCGCGCGCTCGCCTTCGAGGACTCCGACGGCGTGCGCAACGGGCTGCAGGCGACGCTGCGCCAGTTCGAGACGGCGCTCGCGAGCGAGAACGTGAAAGCGGTTCCGCTCAAGGGTCAGGCGTACGACCCGAAGATCGCCGAGGCGATCGCGACCCAGCCGGCGCCGGAAGGCGTCGACGACGACATCGTGCTAGAAGAAGCACGCAAAGCCTACACGATCGGCGACGAGCTGCTGCGCCCCGCGCACGTAGTGGTCGCCAAGAACCCGTGAACTACAAAGACTATTACGCAATTCTCGGCGTGCCGAAGTCGGCCGCCGAGAAAGACGTGAAGAGCGCGTACCGCAAGCTCGCGCGGAAGTGGCATCCGGATGCGAATCCGGACAACCAGAAAGCCGCGGAAGAGAAGTTCAAGGACATCCAGGAAGCGTACGAGGTTCTCGGTGACCCCGAGAAGCGCAAGAAGTACGACTTCCTGGGCTCCGATTGGCAGCGCGCCGCGCGCGAAGCCGAACAGCAGCGCACGTACCGGCAAGCCCAAGGCGCCGACTTCGGAAGCTTCAACTTCAATGCCGGCGGCCCGGGCGGAGCCGGCGCGGGCGCGAGCGGCTTCTCGGACTTCTTCGACATGTTCTTCTCGGGGATCGGCCGGCGCGGCGCGGCCGGCGGCTCGGGGTTCAGCTCGTCCTCGCAGCGCGGCGAAGATCTCGAGTCGACGATCGAGCTGACGCTGCACGACGCGTTCGAAGGCGGTCGCAAACAGGTCTCGCTCCAGATCGAAGACGTCTGCTCGCGCTGCAAGGCTTCGGGAACCGAGCGCAACCGCATCTGCCCGCAGTGCCACGGCACGGGGCGCGTGCGCGAGACGAAGCGCTTCGACGTGACGATCCCGCGCGGGGTGCGCGACGGGCAGCGCATCCGGCTCGCCGGACAAGGCGCGGCCGGCCCCGGCGGCGGCCCGCGCGGCGACCTGTTCCTGATCGTTCACGTGACGAACGACGAGCGCTACGAACGGAAGGGCGACGACGTCTACCTCGACGTCCCGGTCAGCATCTACGACCTGATCCTGGGCGCCGAGGTCCGCGTCCCGACGATGAACGGCGACGTGACGATGATGATCCCGGCCGGGACGCAGAACAACAAGATGCTGCGGCTCAGCGGCAAAGGGATGCCGAAGCTCAAAGACGGCGGTTACGGCGACGAGTACGTCCGGCTGATCGGCCAGCTTCCCACCAACCTGACCGACAAGGAGCAAAAGCTCTTCCGCGAACTGGCCGGGATGCGGAACGGCAAACCGTAAGGGTCGCAGCCCCGCTGCGACCCTTCTTCTTTTCGTCCGCTACGTTCGAGCGCGTGCAGTGACCAGCGCGCGCAGCGCGCCGAGCTCCGCTCGCAGCTCGTTGACGTCCGCGTGGAGCGTCGCGTTGTCGGCGCGCAGCGCGGCGTTCTGGCCGTGCAGCGCTTTGATCGCGGCGAGCGCGACCCCGTCTTCGTCGATCGAGGTGATGTGCCGGTCGTCCTCGCCGACTTTGAAGGCGGCGTAGAAGTCCTGGGCCATCGGACCGAGGTGCCGTACGCCGTGCTCCGTCTTGTAGCTCCAACGGCTGATCGGCAGCGCGGCGACTTTCGCCAGCACCGCCGCATCGTCCAGCGGAGCGATGTTCGTCTTGACGTTGCGGTCGCTGAGCGACGCCCACGTTCCGGAGCCGGCCGCGAGCTGTGCGCCGACCGTCGCTCCCGCATTCGTGTACAGCGTGAAGCCGCCCGCCGCGCGCGCGAGGAACTGGTAGGTGTGAGACGAGGTGAGCAGCGTGGATCCGTTCGAGCCGTCGCTCCACACGAACGCTCCCTCGTTCGCCGCGCTCGCAAAAGCGCCGGCGGCGAAACTGTACGTCCCGCCCGCGCTGTCCCGATAGCCGCCGGGAACCGTCGAAAACGTTCCTCCCGCCGTGCTGCTGAAACCGCCGTCGACGATCGCGCCTTCGCCCGAGGCGGTGTTGTAGCCGCCGCCGCCGATGTACGCGCCTTCACCGTTCGCCGTGTTGAACTCGCCGCCCGCGATTGCGGCATACGTATTCGACACGGTGTTGTTGTAGCCGCCGCCGTCGAAGCCGTAGTCGCCGGATTCAGTGTTGCCCTTGCCGCCGACCAACGCCCCGACGAACCCGGAGGCGGTGTTCTCCGTGCCGCCGAGGACCGCCGCACCGGCCGACGTCGCGCTGTTGAACGCGCCGCCGCCGAGCACCACGGAGTTGCCGTTGGTCGCGTCGACCGCGTTCCCGTAGCCGCCCAAGATCGCGGAATATGCGGACGCTCCGTAGATCTGGTTCTGGTAGCCGCCGCCGATGTTCGAGTAGCTCGCGCCGTTGTTGCCGCTGGCGATGACGTTTTGGTAGCCGCCGGTGATCGCCGCGTAATCGTCGCACCCGAGGTTTTGGGTCCCTCCCCCGAGGACGGAGTCGGCGCCGTGGGCCACGTTCCCGTTCGCGGCGACGCCGTTGAACGACCCGCTTCCGGCGCCGGTGCACGTCGACGCGCCCATCGTCCGGCGTATCGCGCGCGGACCGCCCATCGGCGCGGGCGCAACGGCCGTTGCCGACGTCGGAACGACGGCGGACCCCGGCCGTTGAGTGGCGGCCGCCCCGCCGCCGGCACAAGCGGCGAGCAGCGTGGCACAAAGCGTCACCGGGACGAACGAGATTTTCGACATTGGGGCCTCCATGAGAAGCATACGGCCGATCAAAGATTTTACGCTTGTATTGTAACCAAATACAAGCATTCACCTTCGCGCGGGGGCTGGACGCCGGCACTGGGCTGAAGCTCTACCTTCCCCTCGAACGCGTTGGACTCCTGACCCGCAGGATCCTGAACCGAGGGCCGGTTTGACGGACTCGGCGAAGGCCGTCCCCATGAGCACCACGCAGGATGCCCTCGAGAGCCGCGAGGTCCGGCTCGCCTCCCGCCCCTCCGGCGAGCCCTCGAACGAGAACTTCTCGCTCGGCACCGCGCGGGTCGGCCCACCCGGCGAGGGCGAGGTTCTCGTGCGGAACACGATGATGTCGGTGGAGCCGTACATGCGCGGGCGGATGAACGACGCCAAGTCGTACGTGCCGCCGTTCGCCCTCGGGGAACCGATGCAGGGCGCGGCGATCGGAACGGTCGTCGCCTCGCGCTCCCCCGACGTCGCCGAAGGCACGACGGTATGGCACATGCTCGGCTGGCGCGAGTACGCCGTGCTCCCGGCAGCTCAGGTGCGCGTCCTCGACGTCGACCGCGTCGCGCCCGAGCTGTACTTCGGCGTGCTCGGCAATACGGGCTTCACCGCCTGGGTCGGCCTGCACGAGATCGCGCGGATCGAGGAAGGCGAGACGCTGTTCGTCTCGGCCGCCGCCGGCGCGGTCGGCTCGATGGTCGTGCAGCTTGCCAAGCGCGCGGGGTTGCGCGTCATCGGTTCCGCGAGCTCGGCTGAAAAAGCCGCGTACGTGCGCGACGAGCTCGGCGCCGACGCGGCGTTCGACTATCACGACGGCGCGACGAAGGCGCTGCGCGCCGCCGCGCCCGAGGGGCTCGACGTCTACTTCGACAACGTCGGCGGCGAGCAGCTCGAAGCGGCGATCTTCGCGACGCGCAACCACGCGCGGATCGTGCTCTGCGGCGCGGTCTCGCAATACAACGCCGCGCAGCCGCCGCCTGGCCCACGCAATCTCGGGATCGCCATCGGCCGCCGGCTCCGGCTCGAAGGCTTCATCGTCATCGACCACATGGCGAAGATGCGCGAGTTCGTCGCCGAGGTCGCGCCGCTCGTCGCGCGCGGGGAGATCAAGTCGGCGACGACCTTCGTCGACGGCCTCGAGAACGCGCCGAACGCCATGATGGACATCCTCCGCTCGAACGCCAACGTCGGCAAGGTCGTGATCCGCATCTGAGCAGGCACGACGTCGCCGGACGGCGCCGTTCGCCGCAGAATTTGCGGCGAATCGCCGGCCGATTCACCGCACGGGCCGCGGCAAATGGACCATTGACGGTCCCCGCTTGCCTCGCTGTCGGAGACGGCGCCAACACCGCGCGGGAACCCGACGGGCGGGCGCGGGTTCCTACGGAGTAGCATGCTCGGCGGCGGTCCTCCCGTTCATTTGATGTGGTCCAACGCGTTCAACCCGGATCGTCCGAAGGTGACGAGACGGGTCGATCTGCGGCGGATCGCGGCGTTCTTCCGGCCCTACTGGCTGCAGCAGGGGCTGGTGCTGGTCTGCATCCTGGTCGTCGCGCTGCTCGGGCTGCTCCCGCCGCTGTTGACCAAGTGGCTGATCGACACGGCGATCCCGCATCACGACATGCACGCGGTGTGGCTGCTGGCAGGCGGCATGATGGCGAGCGCGCTTCTCGGCGGTCTCATCGGCGTCTATCAGGGCTACCTGAACTCGCTGGTCGGCGAAGGGATCATGCGCGACATCCGGACGAGCCTCGTCGCGCACCTGCACCGGATGCCGCTCTCGTTCTTCACCGGCACGAAGACGGGCGAGATCATGAACCGCGTCTCGAGCGACGTCGACAACATCGACAACGTCGTCACCGGCACGCTCGTCTCGATCGTCACCAACGTGTTCACCATGGTGACGACGGTCGTGACGATCTTCGTGCTCGACTGGCGTCTCGCGCTCGTCGCGCTGGCGATCGTACCGCTCATGATCCTTCCGCTCTCGCCGGTCGGACGGCGCATGTACGACGTGCGCAAGCTGACCCGCCGGAAGCGCGACGAGATCGAGTCGATCACGCAAGAGACCCTTTCGATCTCCGGGATCACGCTGATCAAGACGTTCGTGCGCGAGCAGTTCGAGCGCCGCAGGTTCTACGCGGTCGGCAGCGATCTGATGAAGCTCGAGATCCGGCTCGCGATGGTCGGCCGCTGGTTCCTCGCGGCGATCACCGCGATGGTGGTGATCGGTCCGGCGGTCGTGTGGCTCGCCGGCTCGTGGTTCGCGATCCAGGGCGGGCTTTCGATCGGCACGATCGTCGCGTTCACCGCCTACCTCGGTCGGCTCTACGGGCCGGCATCGGCGCTGGCCGGCGTCCAGGTGCAGATCGTCTCGGCGCTCGCGGTGTTCGAGCGGATCTTCGAGTACCTAGACATGGAACCCGAGGGGGCGGAGAAGCCGAACGCCGCCGTGCTGCACCAGGTCTCCGGCGACGTCGCCTTCGACGACGTGCACTTTTCGTACAGCCCCGAGCGCGTCGCGCTCGACGGCGTCTCGTTCCACATCCCGCCCGGACGGATGGCCGCGTTCGTCGGTCCCTCCGGCGCGGGAAAGACCACGATCACCCAACTCGTCCCGCGCTTCTACGACCCGCAAGGCGGCGCGATCCGCATCGACGGACACGACGTGCGCGACGTGACGCTGGCCAGCCTGCGCGAGAACGTGGGGACCGTCACGCAGGAAACGTACCTCTTCCACGACACGATCGCCACGAATCTGCGCTACGCGAAGACCGAGGCGACCGATGCCGAGCTCGTCGCCGCGTGCCGCGCCGCGAACATCCACGAGTTCATCGCCTCGCTCCCCGACGGCTACCAGACGATCGTCGGCGAGCGCGGCCACAAGCTCTCCGGCGGCGAGCGGCAGCGGCTGGCGATCGCGCGCGTCCTGCTCAAGAACCCGCGCATCCTGATCCTCGACGAAGCGACCAGCGCGCTCGACTCCGCCAACGAGGCGGCGATCCAAGCGGCGCTCGTCCCGCTGATGGAAGGGCGCACGAGCTTGGTGATCGCGCACCGGCTTTCGACGATCCTCAACGCCGACGTGATCTTCGTCGTCGAGTCCGGCCGGATCGTCGAGCACGGCACGCACCAGGAGCTGCTGGCCGGCGAAGGTGCATACGCGCAACTCTACTGGAAGCAGTTCCGTGACCGCGCGTCGGAGGGCGTCACCGCCTGAGCGCGCTCGTCGTCTCCGGGTTGACGAAGCGCTTCGACCGAAAGCTCGCGGTCGACGGGCTCAGCTTCGGCGTCGACCGCGGCGAAGTCGTCGCCGTCGTCGGGCCGAACGGCGCCGGGAAGTCGACGACCTTCCTGTGCCTCGCCGGTCTGCTGCGCCCCGACGCCGGAACATTCGCCTTCGAGGGCGTCGCGCTGGGGGCGACGCGCGGCCGAACGATCGCGCTGATCCCCGAGAATCCCGATGTGTACCCGCTGCTGACCGTGTGGGAGCATCTCGCGTTCGCCGCCGCGCTCACCAAGCAGCGCCGCGGCTGGGAGACGCGCGCGAACGGGCTGCTCGTCCGGCTCGAGCTCGACGGCGAGCGCGACACGCTCGGCAGCGCGCTCTCGAAAGGGATGCGCCAGAAGACGCTGATCGCGGCGACCGTCCTGGGCGGCGCACCGGTCCTGCTGCTCGACGAACCGATGATCGGGCTCGATCCGCTCGGCCAGCGCGAGCTACGTGCGATGATCGCCGGCCTGCGCGCCGACGGCCACGCGATCCTGGTCAGCACGCACCTGCTCGAAAGCGCGGCGGCGATGTGCGATCGCATGCTGATGATCGACCGCGGGCGGCTCGTCGCGAGCGGGACGATCGACGAGCTGCGCGCGCGCCGCGCCGACGGCTCGATCGAAGACGTCTTCCTCGACGTGACGGGACAGTGAACGCGCTCGCGACGATCACCTACGGCGACCGCCGTGCGCTGGCGAACGCGCTGCGCGCGCTCGTGCGCAAGCCGGGGCGCATCGTTCTCTGGCTCTGCTGGTTCGTCGCCGTCGTGGGCGTGGCATGGCTGCGCACGCGTCCTTACGCGCACGTGCCCTCGCGGAGCGGCGGCGCCGCACCGACGGTCGAGGATCTCTGGGTCGCGGGGACGATCGGTGCGTTCGGGCTCGTGCTGGCCGGCGGGATGCACCGCTTCCTCGGCATCTTCTCCTCGCGTGCCGAGGCGCTGTTCCTGACCTCGGCGCAGCTCCCGCCCGCGTTCGTCGCGACCTATCTGCAAGTGCGCGCCGTGCTGGCGACGCTCGGGCAAGGGATCGCGCGTTTCGCGCTGCTGGTCGTGCTCGCACCGCCGGCTGGCTCGTCGCTGCGCGCGTTCGCCCTCGAAGCGGGATTTTTCGCAGCCTCGGGCGCGGCCATTGCCGCCGTCGCGCTTCCGCGAGCGATGCTGCGCGGACCGGCCCGCGCGGCGGCGCAGCTCGCCGGCGCCGTGCTGGTCGCGGCCGCGGCGATCCCGCTGCTCGCCCAGGCGCTGCGCGCGGCGCACGTGCACGGTCCGTACGCCCTCGCTCTCGAGCGTGCGGCGTGGCATCCCGGCCGCGTGCTGATCGCGCTGGGCGCCGGCGATCTGCGCGCGATCGCGATCCCGCTCGCGGTCGCGCTCGCCGCCGGCGCGGCGTTCGTCGCCGTCGCGCGCGATCGCTACCCCGAGCTGTACGCGATCTCGCTGTCGAACCTCGAGTGGCGCGCGCGGCGCGGCGCACGCCGGTCGCGCGCGGACGCGCACCGCGTCGGCGCGCCGGCGCACAGCGCGCGCGGCGGCGCTCCGCCCGGCGCCCTGGTGTTCGTGTGGGCCGACGCGATCGGGTTCGCGCGCCGTGCCTCGCCGCTGCTCGTCGGGACGATGGCCGCACTGGCGCTGACGGGCGGCGTCGCGCTCGCGTTGATCGCGCGCTCGAACGCCTTCCTGGTCGCGGGATTGCTCGGCACGCTGCCGATGCTGGTCATCGGCTTCGCCGCGACGAGCGGCGTGCGGCTCGCGCCGCTGCTACGGCTCCCGCTGTTCTGGCTGGGCGACGTCCCGCTGGCGGCGCGACTCGCCGCATGGAGCTTCGGCGGCGTCTGGCGCGACCTCGCGCTGCTGCTGCTCGGTCTGGCCGGATACGCCGCGGTCGGCCGCACGCTGCTCCTGCCCTCGCTGCTCTTCGCGTGCGGCGCAGGATTCTTCGCGCTCACGCGCTCGCTCGGCGTCGCGGTCTTCGCGCTCTTTCCCAACGTCTTGGATCAGCGCGGTCCGGTCGTCGTCGTGCGGACGCTGCTGATCTACGTCATGCTCGCACCGCCCTTCGCGCTGGGCGCACTCGCGATCGTCGTGCACGCGACGGCGGTCGCGGCCGCGCTGCTCGCCGCGCTGGTCGCGCTCTTCGAGTCGGCCGCGCTGATCGGCTTCGCGGCGTGGCGGCTCGAAGGGCGCGTCGACGCGCTCGCCGCGGCGTGACGTCCGCGCGTGAGAGCGCCGCCCCGGCGGGAGCACCGGCGCCCGGCGTAGCACTAGTGGCCCTCGTATGGACAAAGTCGTCGCTTCGGCGGCCGAAGCGGTCAAGGACATCCCGAACGGCGCGTCGCTCGCGGTCGGCGGCTTCGGTCTCAACGGGATTCCGCACAATTTGATCCAGGCGCTGCTCGAGCAGGGCGCGCTCGCGCTCGAGACGGTGTCGAACAACTGCGGCGTCGACGGCTGGGGGCTCGGCGTGCTGCTCGACGCGCACCGCATCCGCCGTACCACGGCATCGTATGTCGGCGAGAACAAGGAGTTCGAGCGCCAGTATCTGACCGGCGAGCTCGAAGTCGAATTGACGCCGCAAGGGACGCTCGCCGAGCGCCTGCGTGCCGGCGGCGCCGGGATCCCGGCGTTCTACACGCCGGCCGGCGTCGGAACGCAGGTCGCCGAGGGCGGCTTGCCGTGGCGCTACGATGCGCAGGGCAACGTCGCCCTCGCCTCGCCGAAGAAAGAGACGCGCGCGTTTCACGGGCGCGACTACGTGCTCGAAGAGGGGATCGTCACCGACTACGCGCTGGTTCGCGCGAGCATCGGCGACCGCCAGGGCAACCTGATCTTCCACAAGGCGACGCGCAACTTCAACCCGCTCTGCGCGATGGCCGGGAAGATCACGATCGCCGAGGTCGAGGAGCTCGTCGAGCCGGGGCGCATCGATCCGGAACAGGTGCATCTGCCCGGGATCTTCGTGCAACGCATCGTCGTCGTCGGCCCCGCGGGCAAACGCATCGAGCGCGTCACCACGCGCAAACGGACCGGAGGACACTAACGTGCCGCTCACCCGCACGCAGCTTGCGGCGCGCGTCGCGCAAGAGCTCCGCGACGGCCAGTACGTCAATCTCGGGATCGGCCTCCCGACGCTGATCCCGAACTACGTTCCGCCCGGCGTCACCGTCGTGCTGCAGAGCGAGAACGGGATCCTCGGGATGGGCCCGTATCCGTACGAAGGCGAGGAAGATCCCGATCTGATCAACGCCGGCAAGGAGACGGTCACGCTGAATCCGGGCGCGTCGTTCTTCGACTCGGCGTCCTCGTTCGGGATGATTCGCGGCGGTCACATCGACGTCGCGGTGCTCGGCGCGATGCAGGTCGCGAAGAACGGCGACCTCGCGAACTGGATGATCCCCGGCAAGATGGTGAAGGGGATGGGCGGCGCGATGGACCTCGTCCACGGCGCGAAGCACGTGATCGTGATGATGGAGCACACCGCGAAAGGTGGCGCGCACAAGATCCTCGATCACGTGCGATCTCCCGCTCACCGGCAAGGAGGTCGTCCACCAGATCATCACCGACCTAGCCGTCATCGACGTCACGCCCGACGGTTTGGTCCTGCGCGAGATCGCCCCCGGCACGACGGTCGATGAGGTTCGCGCGGCGACCGGAGCCGAGCTCATCGTCGGTGAGACTCCGACGGAGATGAAGATCCCGGCCGGCGTCGCGTAGGAGCGCCGCGGCTCGCTGGGCGGCGTCGCGAACTCGTACTTCGCAAATCTCGGCGCAGATTGCGCAGTCGGTCGTCGCAGGTAGCGCGCGGTTTGCCCGACGTCGAACGCGTCGAGCGCGCCGCCGAAACAGCGCACCGTGTGGATTTCGTTCCGTGCGCTCCACATCAGCGATTCTCCGTCAACCGCGAGGCGCACCGTCCGCCGGCGGTATCGCCAGGACGTGACCGGCGGACAAGCGCGGCGTTCCCGCTGCATGCCGCGGACCCCCTTCTCGTTAATTGCGGCGTCTACGTTCGCGACAACGCTGGCGTAGGCGTCGTGCGTCGTCACCCGCTCTATTCGGTCGCGCCCAGGCGAAGATACAGAGCGCAGGGCATTTCGGCGAACGTCAACGAGAACAGGGGCTTCAAGGGCGGGAGCGCGCGAAACGCTTTGAACTGCTTGAAGGGTTGAACGGCTCGAACTGCGTGAAGCCGGGATATGCGGTTTTCGTCACGCAAACGGCCGCGCCGTCGTGGTCGTGAAGAATGCCGCGCTCGAACCATCCGAGGTGCTTGCCGTTAAACCCCCAAACTTGCAGCGAGTCGCCGGCAGAGCCGTATATGTACGCGAGAGGGGCGCCGCTCCACAGGTAGATCGTCGCGTCGTCGTCATCCGAAATGTACGCGACCGGCTTTCCCGCCCGAATCGAAGAGCGAGACCTCCGTCGCGCCCACTGGCACGCGCGTCGCGAGCAACAATGCTGCTATGATGGCGAAAATTCGCAAAGCCACACGCAGATGCATTGACTGCCACCGCCTATGCCATGCCTCGGCCCAGTCGCCGGAAAGAGCGGCGTGGCCGGATAACAGCGCGGCTTACGACCCTGCGCGCCGCACCCTCCTTCGCGGCGCTGTGGCACCAATAACACCGTCTCCGGCGAAGGCGGGTACATCGCGGCGGGCGGCTACAATACCGCCTCCGGCGAGGGCGCGGTCGTCGACGGCGGATACATGAGCACGGCCAACGGTGTATTCGCCACGATCCCCGGGGGGTATGCGAACTTGGCGGGAGGCACGTACAGCTTCGCGGCCGGCGCGCGCGCGAGCGCGGGCCAAACGGGCACGTTCGTCTGGAGCGACGGCTCGGACGGCGATACGACGCTTGCGTCGACGCGTGCCTATCAGTTCCTCGCGCGCGCCTCCGGAGGATTCACGCTGTACACGAACGCCGCAAGCACCGTCGGTGCGCAGCTCGGCGCAGGTTCGGGAACGTGGGCGTCGCTGAGCGACCGCAACGCGAAGACGAACATCGCGCCGCTCGACGATTCGGCCGTGCTCGCGAAGGTCGCGGCGATGCCGATCAGCCGCTGGAGCTACAAAACGGAGCACGGCGTACGTCACGTCGGTCCGATGGCGCAGGACTTCTACGCTGCATTCAAGGTCGGTGAAGACGACCGGCACATCACGTCGATTGACGAGGACGGCGTCGCGCTGGCCGCGATCAAGGCGCTGCATGCCGAGAACGCGCGGATTCGCGCGAAGGACGCGGCGCAGATCGGACAGCTTCGCCGCGAGCTCGCTGCGGAACGCGCGCACGATCGCCGCGTCGATGCCGAACTCGCGAGCCTAGAGGCGCGCTCGCCGCGATAGCCGCTCCGTACACGCTACCGTACCGTGGGAGCCGTTCGCGGCGACTGTCCACGATTCACCGAGGTCGAGCCTCTGCTCACCGAGAGGTCGAGCCCTCGCTTGCCGAGGCGACGCGTGCGCCGCGGTCGAAATCCCGGGCGTTATGGCCGTTGCACCGACCCGCCCCGAGGCGTCCGACGAAGAGGCGATGATCCTTGACATGGTTCGTCAGCTCGTGAAAGAGCGGGTCGAGCCGCGGGCCGCCGCGATCGACGCGGACGCCGACTTCCCGTGGGACATCCAGAAGCTGTTCGCCGAGAACGACCTGCTCGGCATCCCCTTTCCCGCGGAGTACGGCGGACTCGGCGGCTCGTTCGTCACCTACGTCAAGGTCGTCGAGGAAGTCTCGAAAGCGTGCGCCGCGTCGGCGCTGATCATCGCGGTGCAGGAGCTCGGCGCGCTGCCGATCATCATCGGCGGGACCGACGAGCAGAAGCGCCGCTGGATCCCCGATCTCGCCTCCGGGAAAAAGATCGCGGCGTATGCGCTGACCGAACCAGGCTCGGGCTCCGACGCTGCGGGTTCGATGCGCACGCGCGCGGTCCGCGACGGCGACGACTACGTGCTCGACGGCACGAAGATCTGGATCACCCAAGGCAACGTGGCCGACGTCGTCACCGTCTTCGCCGTCACCGATCCGGCGAAGGGCGCGAACGGGATCTCGGCGTTCGTCGTCGAGAAGGGGACGCCCGGCTTCAAGGTCGGCAAGATCGAAAAGAAGATGGGGATCCGCGGTTCACCGACGGTCGAGCTGTCGTTCGAGAGCTGCCGCATCCCCGTCGCGAACATGCTCGGCGAAGAAGGCCAGGGCTTCAAGATCGCGATGAAGGTGCTCGACAAGTCGCGTCCGGGGATCGCCGCGCAGGCGCTCGGGATCGCGCAGGGCGCGCTCGACTATGCGACCGAGTACACGAAACAGCGCGTGGCGTTCGGCAAGCCGATCTCGCAGCAGCAGGGTCTGCAGTTCATGCTCGCCGACATGAAGACCGAGGTCGAGGCGGCGCGCTTGTTGCTGTACGCGTGCGCGGCGAAGTGCGACGAGAACGCGCCCGACGTGACGACCTGGGCGGCGATGGCGAAGTTGAAATGCGGCGACGTCGCGATGAGCGTGACGACCGACGCGGTGCAGTTGCTCGGCGGTTACGGCTACTCGACCGAATACCCGGTCGAGCGGATGATGCGCGATGCCAAGATCACCCAGATCTACGAAGGCACGCAGCAGATCCAGCGCATCGTCATCGCCCGGGCGATGGTCGGGAAGTGGAGCCCGCCCGCCAAGTCCTGACGTCTTCTCAGCGAGCGGGGGTACAGGGCACGTAGCGTGACGACCGCCGAGGCCCCGAGCCCACCCCAGGTCAAGCTGAGCCGCTCGCAGTGGGTCCGGCTGGTCGTCGTCGGCATCTTGGTGGTGATCGGCGTCGCCCGCGTCGTCGCCGAGCTCGCGCGCGTCTACTATCCGCTCCAAGTCTTCCCGTACGTCACCAACGCGAACGGCGTCGTCGTCGAGGTGCTGCCGCCGGCGCACCGCGCGCGCGCCCGCACGACGCCCCCGGCGAAGCCGGACGACGCGATCCGTGTCGGCGACCGCGTGCGGGTCGACCGCATCAAGCCCTTCGACCGCAAGCCGGGGATCATCGGCGGCGCGGGGGTCGGCGGCGCGTACACCTACGACGACCCGCAGCGCTATCTGCCGATCGAGCGCGACGGCCGCGAGCGCATCCTGCGGCTGACGGCCCGGCCGGAGTCGCCGCAGTCTCGCTTTCTGGCGGTGCTGCGCGTGCTGCTGCTGCTGATCGCCGTCGGGCTCGGCGCGATCCTGTATCTCATCAAACCGAACATCGCGACGGCCGCTTTCTTCGTCTTCTCCCTGACCGGCGTCTCGGCGCCCGCGACGTTCCTCGACCTGATCATCCCGAACCCGTGGCGTCCGAGTCTCGAGCTGGCCGACGCCGTGCTGCACGGGATGGTCCGCCCGGCGCTGCTGCTCTTCGCGCTGTGCCTGATCGACGGCGACGAGGACGTGCAGCGCGAGCGGCTCTTCGCCTGGCTGATGCTCGCGCTCGGCCTCGCGCTCGGCGCGCTCAACGCCTACGCGATCTGGCTGATGGATTACGCCGGGCGCCCGGCGCAAACGGTCGTCAACGCGCTCGGCCAAGCGAACGCCGCGCTGAGCGTGGCGATTGCCGTCGCCTTCGCGGTGGCCTGGGTGCGCGCGCGCGGAAACCTGCGTCATCGCGTCGGCTGGATCGCGGTCGCGTTCTTGCTCGCCGGCCTCGCGCGCTGGGCCTCGGACGCGTACTTCCCGCGCTATCTGCCGCTGTGGCTCAACGGGATCCTGGTGTCGCTGGCGATCGTGCCGATCTTGGTCGTCTGGATCGCGGTGATCCGGCACCGCTTCTTCGATGTCGACTTCGTCGTGAGCCGCGCGGTCGTGTACGTCGCGCTGAGCGCTTCGGCGCTCGGGATCATCTCGATCAGCGAAGAGATCGGGACGTACCTCTTCTACTACAACACCGACCTCACGTACGGCATCCTGATCGCCATCTCGATGGCGGTCGGCATCACCACGGGGAAGCTGAGCACCGTCCTCACCTCGCTCGTCGACCGCTTCATCTTCCGCGACCGCCACGCGCAGCGCGTCGCGCTCGAGCTGATCGCCGGCTACATCCTCGATGCGGAGACGGTCGAAGACGTGCATCGCGCGCTGCTGCAGGACGCGACGCACGCGCTGAAGCTCGCCTTCGCCGGGATCCTCGAGCGGCAGGCCGACGGCGGGTACGCGCTCGGCCCGAGCTTCCAGTGGCCCGAGCAGTACCAGATGCGGATCGGCCCCGGGGCCGAGCTGGCGCGGCAGATCGGCCGGTCGCGCAGCTTCCTGACCTTCTCCGGAAAGGAGAGCGCGCTTATCCGCGACCTGCTCCCGCGCGACCAGCTCACCTTCGCCGCCCCGCTGTTCTTCGACCGCACGGTGAGCGGGATCGTCGTCTACGGCAACAACGTCAGCGGCCTGGACCTCGACCCCGACGAGCGCGAGCACCTCGCCCGCGTCGTCGCGCACGCCTCGATCGCCCTGAGCGCGATCGAGCTCGCCAAATACCGCGACCGCGACGCCTCCCGCGAAGGCACGCTCTTCCGCCCCGCCGCCGACCCCGCCTGACACCGCGTACGCCGAAGCCACGCGGCGGCTTGCGGCCGCAGGCCGCAAACGCGACGGGTTCGGTGCTCGTCCAGAGCACCGAACCCACTCAGTGGCCGACGCCTTGATAGCGGACGAGGCCGAAGCGCCAGAACGCATAGGCGACGGCGACGAAACCGATCCCGATCGCCGGGGTGAGGAGCCCGACCTCCGCGGGCAGCACGGCGCCCTCGTGGACCTTGTGCAGGAAGAAGCGCGCCGGGTAGTAGTTCATGAAGGCGAACGGGATCGCGAAGGTCAGCAGCAGCCGGACGCCGCGCGAGTAGATCGTGATCGGGTAGCGCGTGAACTCCTGTTCGAGCTGGACGACGATCCAGCGCAGCGCGTCGACGCGCACGAACCAGAACGCGACCGTCGAGATGATCAGGTTGAAGGCGAGGTCGATCAGCGCGCCGCCGACCGCGATCAGCGGGACGAACAGCAAGAAGGTCACATCGACGCGCAGGTGCGCGAACGCCGCGGCGGCGGCGAAGGTGAGCACCGCGAGGATCAGCTCGTCGGGGAACACCTGGCCCGGCGTGGCGATGGCCTGAAAAAGCGTGTCCAACGGGCGGATCAGCAGCCGGTCGAACTCGCCGTCGCGGATGTGCTCCGGCACGTCGCCGACCGTCGCGAAGAACGTGTTGTGGACCGCGTGCGCCAGCATCCAGAGCGCATACAGGAACGCCATGTCGCGGAACGTCCAGCCGTTCATCGAGGGGAACCGCGTGAGCACGATCCACAGCGCGGCGATGGCGGCGCCGTGATAGATCACGGTGAACACCGTCCACATCAGGAAGTTCGCGCGGTACTCCAGCATGGTCAGGATGTTGATCCGCCAGTACTGGACGTAGACGTTCCACATGATGCGCGCGCGCCGCATCAGCCGCCTTGCACCACGATCCGCTTCGAGCCGGCGCGCCACATCAGCACCGAGGCGCCGGCGAGCACGACGAGCCACGCCGCCTGCAGCCCGAGCGCGCCGGCCCAGCGGGCAGGCGGCAGCACCCCGGTGTAGATCAGCAGCGGCGTCGAGAACATCGCCGCGAACGGCAGCAGCAGCACGACCTTCTGGAGCGCCAGCGGGAAGAACACGAGCGGCACGATCTCGCCGCCGACCAGGTCGCTCACCCAGGTGACGATCATCTGCACGGCCGAGATCTCGAGCGTCCAGAACGCGCTGCAGTTCAGGATGAAGTTGATGAAGAACCCGACGAAGTAGCCGAGCATGAAGCTCAGCGCGAAGGCCGCGAGCGTGGCGGCCGGCGGCACGTCGATGTGCACGATGAGCAGCGCGAGAACGAGCGACGGGACGATCAGCAGCGCGTGGAACAGCACCTCGCCGGTCCCGTCGGCGAAGAAGTAGAGCGGGACCACGATCGGCTTCATGAAGTCGGTCGCGATGCTGCCGTCGTGCAGCCGGTCGTGCAGCGAGCGCGTCTGGTCGATGTCCATCACCAGCCCCATCAGCAGGGCGACGGTGGAATAGGTGATGATCGCGTGCAGCGGCAGCTCCTTGGGCGCTGCGTTGCGCGCGTAGAGCGCGACCCACACCATCCGCAGCAGGTAGACGCGCACCAGGACCGATGCGATGCTGGTGAAGACGTCGAACCGGTACGTCGCCTCGCGCGCCATCGCTCGCTTCGCGAACTCGACGTACGGCTCGATCCGCAGCCGGCTCGGCGAGCGGCGCGCGAGGATCACGAGGGCGTCCCCGCCGCGCCGTCGTGGTAGCCTTCGCGGTAGATCCGCCGGACGATCGACTCGATGTCGGGCTCGATGATCGTCACGTCGCTGATCGTGCACTGCTCGGTGACGCGCCGGATCAGCGCTTCGGCGGTGATCGCCCGGCGGTTGAAGCGCAGCCGCACCACGAACCCTTCGCGGCTCACCACCTCGGCTTCGGGGATCTCGATCCGCTCGCACGACTCGGCCAAGGTGACGACCAGCGTGCGGTGCGTTCCGTACTCCTCGCGCAGCCGCTCGAGACCGCCGTCGTAGATGACGCGGCCGTCGTCGATCAGGATGATCCGGCGCGCCAGCCGCTCGACATCGGCCAAGTCGTGCGTGGTGAGGATCACCGTCGTGCCGCGCTCGCGGTTGACCTGCGCGATGAACTCGCGAATCGCTTCCTTCGCGACGACGTCGAGCCCGATCGTCGGCTCGTCGAGATAGACGATCGGCGGATCGTGGATCATCGCCGCGGCGAAGTCGCCGCGCATCCGTTCGCCGAGCGAGAGCTGCCGCACCGGCGTGGCGAGGAACCGCTCGAGGTCGAGCATCGCGGCGAACTGCCGCATGGTTTGCTCGTAGCGCTCGCGCGGGACGTCGTAGATGGCGCGCAGCAGCTCGAACGACTCGCGCAGCGGGAGGTCCCAATAGAGCTGGCTGCGCTGGCCGAAGACGGCGCCGATGTTCGCCGCGTTGTCGAGCCGGCGGGCGGACGGGACGAGCCCCGCGACGGAGAGCGATCCGCCGGTCGGGACGAGGATCCCGGTCAGCATCTTGATCGTCGTCGACTTCCCCGCGCCGTTCGGCCCGATGTAGCCGACCAGCTCACCCGGCTCGAGCGAGAAGCTGACGTCGTCGACGGCGACCTTCTCGGTGTACGTCCGCGTGAACAGCGCCTTCGCCGCGCCGCGCAGTCCGGGCTCCCGCTCCGGCGAGCGGAACACCTTGCGCAGCCGGATCGCCTCGATGATCGCCATGCCGGACCTGCGCCTTCGGCCGGGCCCTAGCGGTACCTTTACGGCGCGGGAAGGGGAGGCAGCCGGGATCGAGGAACTTCCTCGCCACCGACAACCGTTGGTCACTCAGGTTCGGTTCCGTACAGGGACCGGATCAATCTGAATCAGTGAGGGGGTGAGTACGAATGGCTGCAAAGAAGAAGGCTCCCAAGAAGAAGCCGGCTGGCAAGCACAAGAAGAAGTAAGCTTCTTCTTCAACCCCTAGAGACAGAACGTTTTCGAATCTCAGGAATCATCCAATGCATCCGCGCGGCCGGCAACGGCCGCGCTTTTTTTTCATCGCAGCGTCCGCTCCCAGTGGTCGAGCATCTTCGTGTAGACGTAGCGCTGCGGGGCGATTCCGGCGATCCCGTGGCGCCCGCCGGGATAGAGAAAATAGTCGATCTGCTTGCCGGCGCGGATGAAGGCTTGCAGCAGCGCGACCGTATTCGCGAGGTGGACGTTGTCGTCGGCCGAGCCCTGCATCACGAGCAGCGCGGCGCGCAGCCGGCGCGCCGCGGGGAGCACCGAGGTTCGCCGGTAGGCGCCGGCGTTCGCCGCCGGGAGCCCGAGATAGCGCTCCGTGTAGGCGGAGTCGTAGAAGCGCCAGTCGGTGACCGGCGCGACCGCGACGCCGCTGCGGAAGACGTCGGGCGCGCGGGTCAGCGTGAACGCGGTCAGGTAGCCGCCGTAGCTCCACCCCCACAGCCCGAGCCGCGCCGGATCGACGTAGGGCTGCGCCTCGAGCCAGGCCGCGCCGGCGAGCGGACCGGCGATCGCGATCTCGCCCATGCGGCCCGCGAAGCGGTGCCCGTCCGCGCGATCGGGCCGTGAGGCGGGGCCGTCCATCAGGAAGACGATGAAGCCTCGTTCGGCGAGCAGGTGCGGGTAGAGCCCCGGCCAGCGGTCGTCCGAGGGCAGCGTCGCCCCGACGGGGAGCGGGCCGCCGTAGGCCTCTACCACGACCGGGTACCGCTTCGAGCGATCGAAGTCCGGCGGCAGCACAATCGTGGCCGGGAGTGTCCCCCAGCGCGAGGGGACGTTCACGGCGCGGGCCGAGCCGAGCGCGAACGCCGCCAGCGAGGGCGTCCGGAAGAACGCTTTCGCCGCGCCCGTGCGCAGGTCGCGCCGCACGATCTGCGGCGGGCGCTCGAGCGAGGAGAACGCGTCGATCGCGCCGTCGCCGCGCTCGGGGAGGCTGACCGTGTGCGTCCCGCGCTCCGGGGTCAGGTCGCGCGCGGCGCCGCCGGCGAGCGGGACCCGCAGCAGCGCGCGCTCGCGGAGCGTCGGGTAGCGCGCCATGACGTCGGCGACGCCGGCACGCTCGTCGACGCGGAGGAGCTGGGCGACGGGATAGCCGCCGGTCAGGCGACGCGCGGCGCCGGTGCGCGCGTCGACGCGGTAGAGCGCGCGGACGCCCTCGCGCTCGGACAGCCACAGCAACGTACGGCCGTCGCGCAGGACGTGCGGCGCCGGAGGCGCGTCGACGAAGCGCGGGTCGCTCTCGCGCAGGATCGTGTGCACCTCGCCGCCCGCGCGCGGCGCGCTCGCCAAGCGGAGGACGTGCTGCAGGCGGTCGAGGGTCTCGAACGCCACCGCGCGCCCGTCGTCGATCCAGGCCGGAGCGAGGACGTACTCGTCGCGCGGCGCCCCGTCGTACAGCGTGCGCACCGAGCCGTCGCGCACGCCGACGACGCGCAGCGCGACGCGCGGGTTCTTCTCCCCGGCGAGCGGATAGCGCTGGTGTTCGACGGTGTTGTCCCGCGCGAGGTAATCCTGAATCGGAAAGTCGGTGACCTGCGATTCGTCGAACGCGAGGAAGGCGATCGCGTCGCCGTGCGGCGCCCAGACGTAGGCGTGCGCGACGTCGAGCTCCTCGCTGTAGAGCCAGTCGGGGTCGCCGTTCAGGCGGGCCGCCGAACCGCCGGTCGTGAGCCGTCGAACGCGCCCGCTCGCCGCCGTGACGACCTCGAGATCGCCGTCGTGCACGAACGCGATGCGGTCGCCGGCGGGCGACCACTGCGGGTCGTCGGCGTCGCGCGCGAGCACGCGCGCACCACGGCCGTTCGCGTCGGCGACGTCGAGCGCGCCGCCGTCGAGATATGCCATGCGGCGGGCATCCGGCGACCAGACGAGCTGGCCGATCGCGCGCGAACGCGTCCCGCGCGTCACGTCGCGAGCGGCGAACAGCACGCGATCCTCGCCGGTGCGCATGTCGTGCACGTGCAGCACCGGGGGGTCCTTCTCGCGCGCCCCCGGAAGCTGATAGACGTACCGCGACCCGTCCGGCGCCCAGTCGAATCCCGACGGCGGGGTCCCCGAGACGGGCGAGCGCGCGATGATCCGATCGATCGTCAGCGTCGCGGCTCCGTTCGCGCCGCTCGCGGCGGTGCACGAAGCGGCGAGCGCGACGGCGCTCAGGCAACGAACGAACCGAAGGACCACAGGCGAACCTCGATGGACGACAGCGAACCGCAGCAGAACCCGATCGTCGCGATGGCGCAGCGGCTGCGAGCGCGCCGCGATCTCGGGGCGGCGATCGATTCGGCGACGGCCGACGCCGTCCCCGGCAGCGGCGCCGACGCCGAAGCGCGGCTGCGCGCGCTCGCCGACGTCGTGACGACCGGCGCGAAGCGCCTGAACGCGATCCTCGGCACCCGCACGGGCGTCACGATCGTCACGATCGAGAAGCCGCTGCGGATCCGCCTGCGCTTTCGCGAGAAGCGCGTCGCGCTCGATCTCGACGAGCGCCGCCAGCTCGTTCTCGTCTCCGGCGGCGGGCTCGACGGCGAGTACCAGTTCGTCGACGGTGAGGTCCCCTCGCTGCTGAATCTCTCGCATCTCTCGACCGAGGAAGGCTACCGCGACCCGCTCACCGGCTCGCGGCTGCTCAAGACGATTGCCGAGGACGCCGAGCTCCCGCGCCCTGCCCACCTCGACGAGCTCGGCCCGATGCGGTTCTGACCGCGCCGATCGCCGCGTTCACGCTGCCAGCGCGTGTCTTACAAGGCAAGCATGAATCCAAAAGGAATCCCACGTATATGTGAAGAGCTATTAGACCATTGGTTAATAGCTTAAAGCATATGGACAGCTGGACGGCCGCCTCACACGCTTAGCGCCCTACCGGGACTGCTTGCCGGTGAGGTGCTTGCGCGCCCGCGCCGCGGCCGAATAGCGGGCGACGATCGGCCGCGAGGGGCACATCGTCACGGGACACTCCGAGCAGCGCGGGACCGGGGCCTTGCAGATGGCGCGCCCGTGGAGGATCAGCCAGTGGTGCGCGTGGCGCCACTGCTCGCGCGGTACGAGCTTCGTCACGTCGTCCTCGACGCCGCGCGGGGTCGTCGCGAGGGTGAGCCCGAGCCGGTGCGCGACGCGGAACACGTGCGTGTCCACGGCGAACGCCGCCTCCTCGAACACGACCGACAGCACCACGTTGGCCGTCTTGCGGCCGACGCCGGGGAGCGCTTCGAGCGCGGCGCGCTCGGCCGGGACGCGGCCGCCGTACTCGGCCGCGATCTCGCGCGCCGCCGCGATCACGTTCTTCGCCTTCGTGCGAAAGAAGCCGCACGACTTGATGATGCGTTCGACGTCGGGCTGCTTCGCGCGGGCCAGCGCGTCCGCATCGGGATAGCTCGCGAACAGCGTGGGCGTCGTGAGGTTCACGCGCGCGTCGGTGCACTGCGCGCTCAGGATCACCGCGATCAGCAGCTCGAACGGGTTCCTGTACTCGAGCGCGGTGACCGCGTTCGGGTAGGTCCGCTCGAGGATCGCCAGCTCCTCGCGCGCGACGGCGCGCGAGACCTTCCGCTTCGGAAACGGGATCGCCACGGGGCGGAACCTTCGCGTGCGGACGGCGAATCCTGTCTTCCATGCCCTTCCTCAAGCAGAAGGACCCGACCGTCCCGCCCGGCCAGACGGTGACCGAGGGGTTCCCGGTGCTGCACGTCGGCGACGTCCCGGCGATCGACCTCCGCACCTGGCGGCTGCGGATCTTCGGCCTCGTCGAACAGCCCTTCGAGCTCTCGTACGACGAGCTGCGCGCGCTGCCGGCGACGCCATGGCACGGCGACATCCACTGCGTCACGCGCTGGTCGAAGAAGAGCACGTCCTGGCTGGGCGTTCGTTTCGACGCGCTGCTCGAGCGCGCGAAGCCGCTCGCGACGGCGACGCACGCCGTGCAGCACGCGGGCAACGACTACACGACGAACCTCCCGCTCGCAGCGATGCGCGGCGAGGACGTCATGGTCGCCTACGAGTTCGACGGACGGCCGATCGAGCCGATCCACGGCGGCCCGGTGCGGATGCTGGTTCCGAAGAAATACTTCTGGAAGAGCGCGAAGTGGCTGCACGGGATCGAGCTGCTCGACCACGACCGGAAGGGCTTCTGGGAAGTTCGCGGCTACAACAACGACGCCGATCCGTGGAAGGAAGAGCGCTACGCCGATCTGCCGGCGTGGTTCGGCTGACCCGGCCTGCGCGTCGACACGGCGAAACGCCGGCCGCTCGTGCGGCCGGCGTTTTTGCGGCGGTGCGAAGTTCGCGCTACTTCGAGTCGGTGTAGCCGACCAGCGCCACGCCCGCGTTGCACTGCACGTGCGGCAGCGCGGCGATGCTTCCGGCGGTGCAGTCGAGCGCGAAGAGCGAGGTCCCCGCGCTGCCCGGGTAGTTCAGCGAGCCGGAGGTGTTCGGCTGGTTGAACGAGCCCGGCGTGAAGATGTAGCGCGAGTCGAGCGTATCGATCGACGGCTCGGTTCCGCCGACCGTCGTGTTCTGACCGACGGCGAAGCTGATGCTGCTCGCGCCCGGCGGGGTGATCGTCACCGGCGGGGACTGCGAGTAGAACGTCGGCGTTCCGATCCCGATCGCCGCTTCGCCGAAGCCGGCGTCGGCGAGGACCGCGAAGTTCGTTCCGGCGACCGCGCTCGGCGCGGCGATCGTGCCGAAGCCCAGCGCCGTATTCCCCGCGGTGTACTGATCGTTCGAGGCGTCGTGGACGCGGATCTGCGGCGAGCCGGTGTAGTCGTTGTCCTGGAACAGCAGGCAGTTCTGCGCCACGGTGTTCGCCGCGCCGAAGACGATCGTGTAGTTTTTGCCGCTGCCGAACGAGGGGATCGGGCAGCTCGCGAGCGGCTTCGCGCCGGTGCTCGGCGCCTGGCCGCCGGCCGTCTGCGTGATGACGTTGCCGGCGACGGCGGCTTCGGTCATGTAGTCGGTCGCCTCACCGTACGCCAGCGGGCCGAAGACCTTCGCGGACGGCGCCGCGCTCCCGGTCGACTGAATGTAGACGTCGACCGCGCCCGACGTCGGGTTGCCGTTGACAAAACGCACGCTCGCCGTGCTTCCGGTGATGTTCGCGATGCCGGCGGACGACGTGCCGCCGCCACCGCCGCATGCGGCGAGCGAGAGGACGGCGGGTACGGCGAGCAGCGCGCCGATTCGCGAAGCGTTCATCGATGAGGTTCCTGTTGAAAAGCGTGCGAGTGCGTTGAGAAACCGCACCCTTCCTACCCGTGGTCCGCATCGCAAAACGTCCACCGATGAAAGCCGCGTTAACGTTTGCTGTGACCGCTCTCAGTACGCGTCAGCGCAGCCGGACGTCATCGCCGGCGCGCGCGACGATCCCGTCGCGCTCGAGCGCGCCGACGACGCCGGGTATCTCGTGCAGGCGGTCGGCAGGGACGATGACGGCGAGCTCGCGCGCGAGCTCGCCGGTGGTGATCGTGGCGCGCGGCTCCAGCTCGCGCAAGCGGTCGATGATCCGCCCGCGCAAGAAGCGGACCGTTCGCTCGAACGGGAGCACGCTCTGCGGAGTTCTGCGCGGCGCATGCTCGCGCGAGCGCCGCGCGAGGAGCGCTGCGTCGACGGGCGCTGCCGCGCACGCCGCGCGCAGCGGACAGACCAGACACTTCGCGGCGCGCGCCGTGCAGAGCGTCGCTCCGAGATCCATCATCGCCGAGTTCCAGTCGTGCGCCGCCCCGGGCGGAACGGCCGCGAGCGCGAGCGCGTCGAGCGCGCGTTCGCCGGCGAGCGGCGGGTGCTCGAGACCGAATGCGACGCGATGCATCACGCGCCGCACGTTCACGTCGAGCGCCGCCTCGTCGAGCTCGAAGGCGAACGCGCGCACCGCCGCCGCGGTATACGCGCCGATCCCCGGCAGCGCCCGCAGCGCCGCGGCATCGCGCGGAAGATTCCCGCCGTGCCGCTCGAGGACGGCACGCGCGAGCGCGTGCAGCCGCACGGCGCGGCTGTTGTAGCCGAGCCCGCGCCAGGCGCGCACGGCATCGCCGGGCTCGGCCGCGGCGAGCGCGGCGAAAGACGGAAACCGCGAGACGAACGCTTCGTAGAGCGGGATGACGCGCTCGACTTGCGTCTGCTGCAGCATCGTCTCGCTCACCAGGATGCGGTACGGATCGCGCGTCGTGCGCCATGGCAGGTGCCGGCGCCCGTGCCGCGCGTACCACGCGAGCAGGGCCTGCGACGGAAACGCAGTCAGCGCGCCGCCTCCCCGATGCGCCGGATCCCTTCGGCGATCGCCGCGCGCGGCACCGGCGTGAGGGCCAGGCGGAAGTTGTGGTCGCCGCCCGACTGCGCGAAGAACGCTTCGCCGAACAAGAACGAGACACCGCGGCGTTCGGCGTTCGCCAGCAGGGCGCGCGCGCGCAGCTCGCGCGGCGCGGTGCCCCACAGGTAATAGCCGTCGCCGCCGGGCTGCACGCGCAGACCGGACGGCCAGTGCTCGTCGATCGCGGCGCGCGCGATCGCGCGCCGCTCCGCGAGCTCGGTGCGAAGCGCCGCGACGTGCGCGTCGTAACAGCGCTCGAGATAGTCGCGCACGCCGGCCTGGATGTACATCGACGACGCCATGTCGAACGACTGCTTGCGCAGCAGCAGCCGCTCGTAGATCGTGCGCGGCGCGACGAGCCAGCCGAGGCGCAGCGACGGCGCGATCGTCTTCGAGAACGACGAGAGGTAGACGACGTAGTCGGGGTCGCGCGCGTGCAGCGGCGCGACCGGCGCCGCCGCGAGCTCGCCGTACGGATCGTCCTCGATCAGCGGGACGCCGTGCCGGCGCGCGAGCGTGACCAGCCGGTCGCGCCGCTGCGCGCTCATCGTCACGCCCGTCGGATTGTGCATCGAGGGCATCGTGTAGACGAAGCGCGGCTTGCGCGTGCGCAGGATCGCCTCGACGTGGTCGACGCGCATCCCCTCCTCGTCGACGGGGACCGGGATCGCGCGCAGCCCGGCGATCTGGAAGATCTGCAGGGCGCCCGGATACGTCGGCGCCTCGACGACGATCTCGTCGGCGGGCTCCGCCAACGATTGGGCCACCAGCGTAATGCCCTGGGTGGAACCCGTGAGCACCAGCACGTCGCGCCCGTCGACGGCGCAGCCGCGCGCGCGCATCCGCCCCGCGATCAGCTCGCGCAGCGGCGCGTACCCTTCGCTGTCGCCGTAGGTCAGCACGAAGTTCACGTCGCCGCCGGCGCGCGCGAACGAGCGCGCGAGGTCGGCGAGCGGCGAGGGCTCCGCGGGCGGGACGCCTTGCACGAACCCGATCGCCTCGGCGTGCGCGCTCGCCGCGAGCTCGCCGAGCACCGCCGGGAACTCGCCCACCCGCCAGGGCGGCAGGGTGACCCACCAGGGAACGGCGGCGGTGCGGTCGGGCCGCCCGCCGCCCAGCGAGGCGACGCGCGAGCCGGAGCCGACTCGCTGCTCGATGAGCCCGTCGGCGGCGAGGTCGCGATAGGCGTGGACCACGGTCGAGCGGTTCACCGAGGTCCGCTCGGCGAGGGTCCGCTCCGGCGGGAGCCGCGCTCCTTCGGGGAGCGCCCCGGCCAAGATCTGGTCGCGGAACCGCTCGTAGATCTGGCGGTAGACCGGGACGACGCTCCCGCGGTCGAGCTCGAGCGCGAGCTCGGACCATCCGCTTCGCATCCCATCCATTTCGCCGCTCAACCCCGCCAATTCCCGCATATCAAGCGCCTTTAGATCGGATTGGATGGCCCCTGACGGACGTTGGCGGAGCGCTCGCGCGCGGGGACGCGCTACAATCGCCCGCGAAGCCACGCGTTCCGACCGGAGCCGCCATGATCGACACGTCCACCGAAGCCGCCCTCTCGACCAACGGAACGAACGGCGCCGGCGCATCGGCCGCCGCTCAGCCCGATCCGCAGGAGACGCGGGAGTGGCTCGAGGCGCTGGACGGCGTGATCGAGGCCGAGGGCCGCGGGCGCGCCAGCGAGCTCGTGCAGGCGCTGGTCGAGCGCGCCGCCGCGCGCGGCGTGCGGACGCCGAGCGCGCTGACGACGCCGTACGTCAACACCATCCCGGTCGATCAGCAGCCGCACTTCCCCGGCGACCACGACATCGAGGAGCGGCTGCGCCACTACATCCGCTGGAACGCGATGGCGATGGTCGTGCGCGCGCAGAAGGACCACAGCGACCTCGGCGGTCACGTCGCGACCTTCTCGTCGGCGGCGACGCTGTACGACATCGGCTTCAACCACTTCTGGCGCGGGCCGAGCCAGGCGAACGGCGGCGACCTCGTGTACTTCCAGGGGCATTCGGCGCCGGGCGTGTACGCGCGCGCCTTCCTCGAAGGCCGGCTCTCGGAGGAGCAGCTCGACAACTTCCGCCGCGAGGTCGACGGGCACGGGATCTCGTCGTATCCGCACCCGTGGCTGATGCCGGACTTCTGGCAGTTCGCGACGGTCTCGATGGGCCTCGGCTCGCTGCAGGCGGTCTATCAGGCGCGCTACATGCGCTACCTGCACGATCGCGGGCTGGCCGACACCTCCGACCGCAAGGTGTGGGCGTTCATCGGCGACGGCGAGATCGACGAGCCCGAGACGCTCGCCGGCCTTGCGCTGGCCTCGCGCGAGAAGCTCGACAACCTCATCTTCGTCGTGAACTGCAACCTGCAGCGGCTCGACGGCCCGGTGCGCGGCAACGGCAAGGTGATCCAGGAGCTGGAGGGACTCTTCCGCGGCGCCGGCTGGAACGTCATCAAGGTGATCTGGGGCTCGCGCTGGGACCCGCTGCTCGCCGCCGACAAGAGCGGGATGCTGGTGCGCCTGATGAACGAGACGATCGACGGCGACTACCAAACGTACAAGTCGCGCGACGGCGCGTACGTGCGCGAGCACTTCTTCGGCCGCTTCCCCGAGACGCGCGCGCTGGTCGAGCGCCTCACCGACGACGAAGTGTGGGCGCTCAACCGCGGCGGCCACGATCCGTTCAAGGTCTACGCCGCGTACAAAGCCGCCTCGGAGCACCGCGGCGCGCCGAGCGTCATCCTCGCCAAGACGATCAAAGGCTACGGCATGGGTTCGGCCGGCGAGGGGATGAACATCGCGCACCAGCAGAAGAAACTGATGGTCGAGCAGTTGCGCGCGTTCCGCGACCGCTTCTCGATCCCGATCTCCGACCGCGAGCTCGAGGACATCCCGTTCATCAAGCCGGCGCCCGACTCGCGCGAATCGGAGTACCTGCGCGAGCGCGTCGCGAAGCTCGGCAGCGTCCCGCAGCGCCGCCGCAACGTCGAGAAGCCGCTCGCCGTTCCGGAACGCAGCGCGTTTTCGGCGCTGCTCGAGTCGACCGGCGAGCGCGAGATCTCGACGACGATGGCGTTCGTGCGCACCCTCTCGACGCTGCTGCGCGACAAGACCGTCGGCCCGCGGCTCGTTCCGATCGTCGCCGACGAGTCGCGGACGTTCGGGATGGAAGGGATGTTCCGGCAGCTCGGGATCTACTCGAGCGTCGGTCAGCTCTACCGCCCGCAAGACGCCGATCAGCTCATGTGGTACCGGGAGGACAAGGCCGGACAGATCCTCCAGGAAGGGATCACCGAGGCGGGCGCGATCTGCTCGTGGATCGCCGCGGGCACGTCGTACTCGACCCACGGCGTGCAGACCCTGCCGTTCTTCATCTTCTACTCGATGTTCGGGTTCCAGCGCGTCGGCGATTTCGCGTGGGCGGCCGGCGACGAGCGCACGCGCGGATTTCTGCTCGGCGGCACGTCCGGCCGCACGACGCTGAACGGCGAGGGGCTGCAGCACGAGGACGGCCACTCGCACCTGTTCGCTTCGGCGATCCCGAATTGCGTTCCGTACGATCCGACCTTCGCCTACGAGGTCGCGGTGATCGTGCAGGACGGCGTGCGCCGGATGCTCGCCGAGCAGGTGGACGTGTACTACTACATCACCTTGCTGAACGAGAACTACGGTCATCCGGCGATGCCGGAGGGCGCGGCCGAGGGGATCCTGCGCGGAATGTACCTGCTGCGCGACGGCGGGACCGCGAAGAAGGGCGCGCCGCGCGTGCAGCTGATGGGGAGCGGCGCGATCCTGCGCGAAGTGCTCGCCGCGGCCGACCTGCTGCGCGACGACTGGGGCGTCGTCGCCGACGTGTGGAGCGCGACCAGCTTCACGCTGCTGCACCGCGACGGCGAAGCCGCCGTGCGCTCGAACCTGCTGCACCCCGGCGAGCCGCCGAAGCGTCCGTACGTGGCGCAGCAGCTCGACGGACGCGACGGGCCGCTCGTCGCGGCGACCGACTACGTGAAGACGTTCGCCGAGCAGATCCGGCCGTTCGTCGAGCGGCGGTTCCACGCGCTCGGCACCGACGGCTACGGCCGCAGCGACACGCGCAAGAAGCTGCGCGAGTTCTTCGAGGTCGATCGCCGCTGGGTCGCGCTCGGCGCGCTGAACGCGCTGGCGGAAGACGGCACGATCGCGCGGGACACGGTCGCGGCCGCGCTCGCGAAGTACGGCCTCGATCCCGCCAAGCCCGAGCCGACGACGGTCTGATGGTGGACTCGCTTTCCGCGAAGGACATGCTCCCATGCTCGAACTGACCGTCCCCGATCTCGGCGGCTTCGGCGACGTGCCGGTGATCGAGATCCTCGTGCAGCCCGGCGAGCGCATCGAGAAGGACGCGCCGCTGGTCACGCTCGAGTCGGACAAGGCCACGATGGAGGTCCCGGCGTCGGCGAGCGGCGTGGTCAAGGACGTCCGCGTGAAGCTCGGCGACAAGGTCTCGCAGGGCAGCGTTCTCGCGACGATCGAGTCCGCCGACGAAGCGCCCTCCGCGCAGCCCGCCGCGGCGGAAGCGCCCGCCGCGCGGCCGGCCGCGGCTGCGGCGCCGAGTCTCCATGCCGATACGGCGGGGATCGTCGCCGCCGATGCGGGCGCGACCGAAGAGTCGGCGGCCCCGCCGACGCCGCCCGCCGCGGTCGCCTCGTCGGCGTCGCTGAGCGCGCAGCAGCCGCCGCCGGCAAAGACGAACGGGACGCCGGCCGCGACCGCACCCGCCGCGACGAACGGCGCGAGCGGTCCGACGGTCCATGCCGCGCCCGCGCTGCGCCGCTTCGCGCGCGAGCTCGGCGTCGATCTGCACCGCGTGCGCGGGTCGGGTCCGAACGGGCGTCTCACTCGCGAGGACGTGCAGCGCTACGTGAAGAGCACGCTCGCCGCACCGGCCGCGCCGGCGGCCGGCGCGCCGAGCGGGCTCGGACTGCACCTGCCGCCGTGGCCGAGCGTCGACTTCGCGAAGTACGGTCCGGTCGAGCGCGTCCCGCTCACTCGCATCCAGCGAATCAGCGGCCCGGCGCTGGCGCGGAACTGGGTGATGATCCCGCACGTCACGCAGAACGAGGACGCCGACGTCACCGAGCTGGAGGCATTCCGCAAGCAGGTCAACGGCGAGCTGCGCGACGTGAAGCTGACGATGCTGACGTTCCTGATCAAGGCGTCGGTCGACGCGCTCAAGCGCTACGCGATCTTCAACGCCTCGCTCGACGGTGCCGAGCTGGTGCTCAAGCGCTACTACCACATCGGCTTCGCGGCCGACACGCCGCAAGGTCTGGTCGTCCCGGTGATCCGCAACGCCGACGCGAAGGGCCTGACCGAGATCGCGCGCGAGAGCGCGCAGCTCGCGGCGAAGGCGCGCGACGGAAAGCTCTCGCCCGAGGAGATGAGCGGCGCGACGTTCACGATCTCCTCGCTCGGCTCGATCGGCGGGACGACGTTCACCCCGATCATCAACGCGCCCGAAGTCGCGATCCTCGGCGCCGCGCGCGCCGACATCCGTCCCGTGTGGGACGGGACGCAGTTCGCCCCGCGCCTGATCCAGCCGCTCTCGCTCTCGTACGATCACCGCGTCGTCGACGGCGCGAACGCCGCGCGCTTCGTCGTCGCGCTGAAGAGCGCGCTCGGCGATCTCCGGCGCACGCTGTTATAGACACGCACGGTAGCGGACGACCGTTCGAAGTCTACCCGGTGCGCATGGTCGCGGCCAACGTCGACGCGGTCGCGAGCTACGCCGAGACGCTCGCGCGCACCGGCCTGGTCGACGCCGTCGTCCTCCAGATCGGCGACGACACCGTCGACGACGTCGACCCGGCCAAGACCGCGTGGATGCTTCCGCTGACGGCGACGCTGCGCCGGCTGCGCTCGGAGGTGGCCGCCGAGCACGTCGCGCTCTTCGCCGGCGGCACGCCGAGCGCGGGCGGGATCGATCCGGCCGAGGCGACGTGGCGCAAGATCGTCGAGTTTGCGCCGCGACCGGTGTTCCCCGATGACGAAGCGCGCGGGAACGACGCGCTGCGCGCCGCGGGGGTCCCCTCATTCGATCTGTGGAGCGTCTTCCGCGCCGACCTGGCGAGCCCGCTGCACCACGCGCTCCTGACGAGCGACGATCGCCATCCGACGCCGTACGGCCGCGCGCTGGCCGCGCGCACGATCGCGGCGACGCTGCTCCGCGAGCGCCCGTGGACGCCGGCGTGGTGAGCCGCGGCGGGGCTTAACCGGCGCCCCGGTCCGGGTATCTGAGTCGGGCCCCGCTCACCGACCGGAGGGACATTGGCTGCCGACGCCGGCACACTGACGACGAACATCCCGTTTCGGCTCGACCGCCTGCCGTGGGCGCGCTGGCACTGGCTGGTCGTGGTCGGGCTCGGGATCACCTGGATCCTCGACGGCCTCGAGGTGACGATCGTCGGGACGATCGGTCCGACGCTGACCTCGCACGCCGGCCTCGGGCTCACCCCGCAGCAGGCGACGGCCGCGGGGAGCACCTACCTCGTCGGCGCCTGCATCGGCGCGCTCGTCTTCGGCCACCTCGCCGACAAGCTCGGCCGCCGCAAGCTCTTCCTCATCACGCTGAGCTGGTATCTCGTCAGCACGCTGCTGACCGCGTTCTCCTGGAACTTCGCGAGCTTCGCGCTCTTTCGCATGCTCGCGGGCGCGGGGATCGGCGGTGAGTACAGCGCGGTCAACTCGGCGATCGACGAGCTGATCCCGGCCCACCGGCGCGGCGTCGCGGACATCGCGATCAACGGCTCGTGGTGGATCGGGACGCTGATAGGCTCGGCGCTCTCCATCCCGCTGCTCGACGGCCGCTTCGTCCCGCCCTCGCTCGGCTGGCGGCTCGCGTTCGGACTCGGGATCGTCCTCGCCGTCGCGGTGCTCTTCATCCGGCAAGGGATCCCGGAGAGCCCGCGCTGGCTCGTGACGCACGGCCGCAAGGACGAAGCCGAAGCGGTCGTCGCGGCGATCGAGCGGGAGATCGAGCGCGAAACGGGCGCGGCACTGGAGCCGCCGGGGGAGAAGACGCTGCTCTTCGACACCACGCGCCGGCACGGGATGCTCGACACCCTGCGCACCCTCGTGCTGACGTATCCGCGGCGAACCGTGCTGGTGCTCACGCTGATGATCACGCAGGCGTTTCTCTACAACGCGGTGTTCTTCACGCTCGGCCTGACGCTCACGACGTTCTTCGGCGTCCGGCAGGGGGACGTCGGGCTGTTCACGATGCCGTTCGCGGTGGGGAACTTCCTGGGCGCGCTGGTTCTCGGGCACTTCTTCGACAGCGTCGGACGGCGGGCGATGATCGCCGGCTGCTACATCGCGAGCGGATTGCTCATGGTCGCCGCGACCTGCGCGTTCCTCGGCGGGATGCACAGCGCGGTCGGGATCACCCTGTGGTGGTCGGTGATGTTCTTCTTCGCCAGCGCCGGCGCCAGCGCCGCGTACCTGACGGTCAGCGAGATCTTTCCGCTCGAGACGCGCGCCGGGGCGATCGCTTTCGTGTACGCGGTCGGCACGCTGACCGGCGGTGCGATCGCGCCGCTCGTCTACGGCGTGCTCATCGCGAGCAAGGACCCGCACCTGCTCGCCGCCGGCTGGATCGGCGGCGCGGTGCTGATGATCGCCGGCGGCATCGTCGAGATCGTACTGGGCGTCGATGCCGAGGGCCGGCCGCTCGAAGACCTCGCCGCCCCGCTCGGCGCGCTCGAACGGCGCGCGGGCGCCTGACGGGTACGAGGGACCGGTGAGCAAGGACGACCGTTTCTGGTACCGTGACGCCGTCGTGTACCAGACGCACGTCAAGGCCTATCAGGACTCGAACGGCGACGGGGTCGGCGACCTGCGCGGGCTCACCGCGCGGCTCGACTATCTCGCCGAGCTGGGCGTCACGGCGCTGTGGCTGCTGCCGTTCTTCCCTTCGCCGCTGCGCGACGACGGCTACGACATCTCCGACTACACCGGCGTCCACCCCGCGTACGGAACGCTCGAGGACGTGCAGCACTTCGTCGCCGAGGCGCACGCGCGCGACATCCGCGTGATCGCCGAGCTGGTCGTCAACCACACCTCCGATCAGCACCCGTGGTTCCAGCGCGCGCGCACCGCGCCGCGCGGCTCGCCCGAGCGCGCGTACTACGTCTGGTCCGACGACGACCGCGCGTACGCCGGGACGCGCATCATCTTCACCGACACCGAGACCTCGAACTGGGCCTGGGATCCGGTCGCCGGGCAATACTACTGGCACCGCTTCTTCTCGCACCAGCCCGATCTGAACTTTCAGAACCACGACGTCGTCGGCGCGATCGTCGACGTGATGCGGTTCTGGTCGAACGTGGGGATCGACGGGTTCCGGCTCGACGCCGTGCCGTACCTGTGCGAGCGCGAAGGGACGAACAACGAGAACCTGCCCGAGACGCACGGCGTGATCAAGGTGCTGCGCGCCGTGCTCGAGCGCGAGTTCCCCGACCGCATCTTCCTCGCCGAGGCGAACCAGTGGCCCGAGGATCTCTCGTCGTACTTCGGCGAGGGCGACGAGTGCCACATGTGCTTCAACTTCCCGCTGATGCCGCGGATGTTCATGGCGCTGGCCGACGAGGACCGCTATCCCGTTCACGACATCCTGCGCCAGACGCCGCCGATCCCCGAAGGCTGCCAGTGGGCGGTGTTTCTGCGCAACCACGACGAGCTGACGCTCGAGATGGTCAGCGAGCGCGAGCGCGAGCGCATGAACGCGGTGTACGCGATCGAGCCGAAGATGCGGATCAACGTGGGGATCCGCCGCCGGCTCGCGCCGCTGCTCGAGAACGACCGCCGCCGCATCGAGCTGATGAACGGGCTGTTGATGTCGATGCCGGGGACGCCGGTGATCTACTACGGCGATGAGATCGGGATGGGCGACAACCTGTTCCTGAAAGACCGCGACGGCGTGCGCACGCCGATGCAGTGGTCGCCCGACCGGAACGGCGGCTTCTCGACCACCGAGCCGGTCCGGCTCTACGCCCCGCCGGTCACCGATCCGACCTACGGCTATCTGGCGGTGAACGTCGAATCGCAGCGGCGGCACGCGAGCTCGCTGCTGAACTGGATGCGGCGGATCGTCGCGGTGCGCAAAGCGACGCACGCGTTCGGCCGCGGAAGCCTGACGCTGCTCTACCCCGCGAATCGCCGGATCCTGGCCTACCTGCGCGAGCACGAAGGCGAGACGGTCCTCGTCGTGGCGAACCTCGCCGGCAGCGCGCAAGCCGTGCAGCTCGACCTCGCGCAGTTCGCCGGGCGCACGCCGTTCGAGATGCTCGGCTCGACCGCGTTCCCGCGGATCGCGACGACGCCGTATCTCGTGACCCTCGCGCCGTACGGGTTCTTCTGGTTCTCGCTGGTGCGCGATCCGCGCGGCGCGGCGCCGATCCGCTCGAGCGCGCTCCCCGAGCTGCCGACGATCGTCGTGCCCCGCGCGGGCTTGGCGCTCGACCGCTGGGGACGCGCGCTGCTCGAGAACGACGTCCTGCCGCGCGCGCTCGGCGCGTCGAGCGGCGCGGTACGCGATGCGTTCGTCGCGGAGGGGCTCGACCCGGAGCTCGCCTTCGTCGTCGCCGGCGACCGCGACCGCCGCGTCGCGCTCGCGCTGCGCTTCGTGTGGGACGCGCCGGTGCGCGAAGACGCGCTGGCCCGTGCGCGCAGCGGCGCACGCGAAGGCTGGGTGGTCGACGCCGGCGCCGACGGCGCGACCGCGCTGCTGGTCGAGCGCGCGATGCGGGAGCGGCTGGAATTGTCGGACGAGGACGTGCTCCGCTTCGCCGCCGAAGGCCCGCCGCGCGCCGCCGCGGCGAAATCGATCCGGCTCGGCTCGGCGAGCGGCGCGCAGCGCTGGATCCTCGGCGACGAGCGGCTCGTGACGCTACACCGCGAGATGCCGCGGCTCGCCGACAGCCACGTCGCGTTCTTGCGCCATCTCGGCGAGCGCGGCTTCGCCGGCGCGCCGGCGCTGTACGGAACCGCCCTGCTCGACGACGCCGAGGGCGAGACGTGGGTCGCCGCGAGCTCGCAGCGCTATGTCCCGCATTCGACCGACGCCGAGGCCTCGCTGCGCGAGCTGCTGCGCGCGCGCCTCGTCGACGAACGCCTGCTGCGCAGCGCGCACTTGGTCGCCGACGCGCTCGCCGAGCTGCACCGCGCGCTGGCGGCGCCCGGCAACGACCCGACGTTCGGCACCTTCCCGCTCGCGCCGAGCGATCTCGCCGCGTGGCGCACGCGCGCCGAGGAAGACCTCGACGCGCTGCTCGAGGCGGGGATCGAGGACGTCGTCGAGCTGCAAGAACCGATCGCCGCGGCGATCGCGCGGCTCCCGCAACACCTCGACGCGGCGTCGTCGCGCGCACACGCGCGCCTCACCCTGCGCCGCGTGCTGCTCGTGGAAGGCTCGCCGGTGTTCGTCGGCTTCGGGGAGCGCGCGCGCGACCGCTCCTCGCCGCTGAAGGACGTCGCCTCGCTCGCCCGCTCGTTCGACGCGGTCACCCGCGAGACGATCCTCGCGGAGACGCACGATCCGACCGCCGATCACGGCGAGCGCGGCGCGGCGATGCGCGAGATCACCGCGCGCACGCTGCACGCGTTCCTCGAGCGCTACGCAGCGAGCGCGAGCGATCTGCCGACCCTCCCGCACGATCCGGCGCAGCGCGATGCCGCGATCGCCTTCTTCCGCATCCGCGGCGCGCTGCGCGACGTGCGCGACGCGCTCGTGCGGCGCCCCGGCGCGCTCGGCCCGGCGCTTGCCGCCCTGCGCGCGGAGTGCGCGTGAAGTACGTGCATGCGATGCCGTTCGGCGCCGAGCTGCGCGCCGGCGGCGTCGACTTTCGCATCTGGGCACCGTCGCGGACGCGCGGCGTCGTCCTCGTCGACGGCGCCGAGCACGCGCTGGCGCGCGGCGAGCGCGGCTGGTTTTCCACGCGCGTCGAAGGCGCCGGGGCCGGCGCGCGCTACGCGTTCGCCTTCGCCGGCCTCGACGGCCCGATTCCCGACCCCGCCTCGCGCTTCCAGCCCGACGGCGTCCACGCGCCGAGCGCGGTCGTCGACCCCGCGGCGTACGCCTGGCAGACGCCGTGGCACGGCCGCCCGTGGCACGAGATCGTCGTCTACGAGCTGCACGTCGGGACGTTCAGTCCCGAAGGGACGTATGCCGGCGCGCTCGCGCGGCTCGACGCGCTGGTCGAGCTCGGCATCACCGCGATCGAGCTGATGCCGCTCGCGCAGCCTGCCGGCACGCGCAACTGGGGCTACGACGGCGTGCTTCCGTTCGCCCCGCAGTCCGCGTACGGCACGCCCGAGGAGCTCAAGGCGCTGATCGACGGCGCCCACGCGCGCGGCCTCTGCGTCTACCTCGACGTCGTCTACAACCACTTCGGGCCCGAAGGGAACGTTCTGCCCGCGCTCGCCGCCGAGATCTTCACCGACCGGCATCACACGCCGTGGGGCGCGGCGATGAACTACGACGGGCCGGGCTCCGGCACGGTCCGCGAGCTGGCCGTGCAGAACGCGCTCTACTGGCTGCGCGAGTACCGCTTCGACGGTCTGCGGTTCGACGCGGTCCACGAGATTCGCGACGACTCGCCGCGGCATGTGCTTGCACGAGCTCGCGGCGCGCGTCCGCGCCGGCGTCGAGCACGACCGCCGCGTCCACCTCGTCCTCGAGAACGACGCGAACGAAGCTGCGCGGCTCGACCTCTACGATGCGCAGTGGAACGACGACGCGCACCACGCGTTCCACGTGCTGCTCGCCGGCGAGCGCGACGGCTACTACCGCGACTACGCCGATGCGCCGGCGAAGCACCTGGCGCGCGCGCTCTGCGAAGGGTTCGCGTACCAGGGCGAACCCTCGCCGCACCGCGGCGGCGCGGCGCGCGGCGAGCCGAGCGCCGCGCTGCCGACGACGGCGTTCGTCGACTTCCTGCAGAACCACGACCAGATCGGCAACCGCGCCTTCGGCGAGCGGATCGCCGCGCTCGCGCCGCGTGCGGCGGTGCGCGCGGGGACGGCCGCGCTGCTCCTCGCGCCGGCGATCCCGCTGCTGTTCATGGGCGAAGAATGGGAAGCCTCGACGCCGTTCCTGTTCTTCAGCGACTTCGGCCCCGGCTTGGCCCGCGCCGTGACCGAGGGGCGGCGCAAGGAGTTCGCGGCCTGGCCCGCCTTCGCCGATCCCGCGACGCGCGAGCGCATCCCGGACCCGCAGGACCCGCAAACGATGCGCGCGTCGGCGCTGCGCTGGGACGAGCGCGCGCACCCGCCGCATGCCGAGGCGCTCGCACTCCACCGCGAGCTGCTCGCGCTGCGCGCGAGCGCGATCGTGCCGCATCTGGCGAGCGAGGCCCACGGCGAGAGCTGGGAGCTTCGCGACGAGCACACGATCCGCGTCCGCTGGCGCTTCGGCGACGGCGCGCTGCTGCAGCTCGACGCGCGCTTCGCCGGCGAGAACTCCGCGGTGCTCTGGGCGCTCGAAGGCGAACGGCTCTACGCCTTCGGCGAGATGCGATGACGCCGCGCACGACGTACCGGCTGCAGTTCCACGCGGGCTTTCGCTTCGCGGACGCGACCGCGCTGATCCCGTATCTCCAGCGCCTGGGGATCACCCACCTGTACTGTTCGCCGTATCTGAAAGCGCGCGCCGGGTCGATGCACGGCTACGACATCATCGACCACAACGCGCTGAACCCCGAGCTCGGCACGGACGCCGACTACCGCGCGTTCGTCGAGACGCTGCGCGCGCACGGGATGGGGCACATCCTCGACTTCGTCCCGAACCACATGGGCGTCGGCGGCGACGACAACGCGTGGTGGCTCGACCTGCTGACGTGGGGCGAGGACTCGCACTATGCCGACTACTTCGACGTCGACTGGCGGCCGCTGCGCCCCGAGCTGCGCGGGAACGTGCTGCTGCCGTTCCTGGGCAAGCAGTACGGCGACGTCCTGGACGACGGCGAGCTGCGCTGGGAGTACCGCGACGGCTTCGCACTGCGCTACGCCGAACATCTCTTCCCACTCGCGCCGCCGACCTACGCGCTGGTGCTCGAAGGCGCCGATCCGCCCTCGCTCGCCTCGTTCGCGCCGCTGTTCGCTGCGCTCGAGGCGATCCCCGACCGCGGCGCGCGCCGCGCCACGGCGGCGACGGCGCGCCGGCTGCTCGCCGAGACCGAAGAGGAGCATGTCCGCGCGCTGGTGGCGTGGCTCGACGCGACCCGCACCAGCGAGGAGGGGAAGGCGCTGATCGAGCGCGTCATCGAGGCGCAGCACTGGCGTCCCGCCTCATGGCGCGTCGCCGCCGAAGAGATCAACTATCGCCGCTTCTTCGACATCAACGCGCTCGGCGCCGTGCGGATGGAGCGCGCGAACTGCTTCGGCGACTCGCACCGGCTCGTCTTCGAGCTGATCGAGCGCGGCGACGTCGACGGGCTGCGGCTCGACCACGTCGACGGGCTGTACGATCCCGTCGGCTACTGCGATCTGCTGCGCTCCGAAGCCGAGCTGCTCGGCCACCCGATCTATCTCGTCGCCGAGAAGATCCTCGCGCCCGGGCAGAACCTGCTCTCGCGCTGGAACGTCGACGGGACGACGGGCTACGAGTTCATGAACGCGGTGACGGGGCTGGCGATCGAGTCGCGCAACGAAGCGGCGTTCGACGCGGTGTACCGGCGCTTCACCGGCGATGTGGTGCCGTTCGCCGAGGTCGCGCACGAGGCGAAGCGGTTCGTCCTCGAGACGGCGATGTCGGCCGAGCTCAACGTCCTGGCGATGCGGCTCGACCGCATCGCGCAGCGCGACGCGCACACCCGCGACTTCACGCTCGGCGCGCTGCGCCGCGCGCTGGTCGAGACGATCGCCGCCTTCCCGATCTACCGCACCTACGTCACCGGCGACGTCGTGCAGCGAGCCGACGCGATGTTCATCGAGCGCGCCGTCGCGACCGCCCGCGCGCGCGACGCCTCGAACGAAGGCTCGATCTACGCGTTCGTGCTCCGCGTGCTGCTGACCGATTCCGGCGACGACGACGTACGCGAGCGGTACGTCGAGTTCGCGATGAAGTTCCAGCAGCTCACCGCGCCGATCACCGCGAAGGGCGTCGAGGACACCGCGTTCTACCGGTCGCTGCGGCTGGTCGCGCTCAACGAAGTCGGCGGCGATCCCGGACGCTTCGGGACCAGCGTCGAGGAGTTCCACCGCCAGAACCGGCTGCGCGCGCTGCGGCGGCCGAGCACGATGGTCGCCACGGCGACGCACGACATGAAGCGCGGCGAAGACGTGCGCGCGCGGCTCGCCGTGCTTTCCGAAGTGCCGGCGGAATGGCGCGGCGCGCTCTCGCGCTGGTCGCGGATGAACCGCTCGCTGCGCGGGCGTGTCGACCGCCTCACCGAATACCTCGTCTACCAGACGCTGCTCGGGACGTGGCCCGCCGAGCTGCTCGACGACGCGCCGCCGCCCGAGGCGATGCACGCCTTCGCCGAGCGCGTCGAGGCGTATGTCCTCAAAGCGGCGCGCGAAGCGAAGCTGCGCACGAGCTGGACGAACCCCGACGCGGAGTACGAAGAGGCGTTGACGCACTTCGTCCACGCGGTCCTGGACCCGGCACGGTCGGCGGCGTTTCAGGCCGACCTGCGCGGCGCCGCGCGCAGCTTGGCATCGACCGGGGTGACGAACGCGCTCGCGCAGATCGTGCTGCGGGCGACCGCGCCCGGCGTCCCCGACACCTATCAGGGCACCGAGCTGTGGGATTTGAGCCTCGTCGACCCCGACAATCGCCGCCCCGTCGATTTCGCCGCACGCGACGCGGCGCTCGCGGCGCTCGACGATGCCGTCGCCGGCGGCCCGGCTGCACGCGAGCGGCTCGCCGCCGAGCTGCTGGAGCGCTGGCGTGATGGCCGGATCAAGCTGTACGTGCTTGCCACGCTGCTGCGGCGCCGCGCCGAGAACGTCTGGCCCGAAGACGCATACACGCCGCTCGACGCGGTCGGCCCCGCGGCAGCGCACATCGTCGCGTACGCGCGCGGCACGACGATCGTGGTGGTGCCGCGCCTACCGCGCTCCCTCGCCGGCGAAAGGCCGCCGCTCGGCGACGTGTGGCGCGAGACCGCGATCGCGCTGGGCGAGCACGCGCTCCCGCGCTACCGCGACCTGCTCACCGGCCGTACCGTCACCCCGGAGAATCGCGACGGACGTCCGGTCCTGGCGCTCGCCGGCGCGCTCGCCGTCCTTCCCGTCGCGATCCTCGAAGCGGTGTGACCGTCTGAATCGTCTGAAGGGCGGGAGGCCGCGTCAGGCGGCGTCGACTCGGGCGTCGGTGTAGGGACGGCGCTCGGCGGAGAGGCGGAGCGCCGTCACGAGCTCGCCGTCGGAGGCGTCCTTCGAGACGACGGCGGTCGCGCCGGCGCGCTGGAAGCGCAGCGAGCGCCCCGGGCCGTGCTCGCCGGTCAGCACGCAGATCGCGGCGCGCGAGGATGCGCGCGCGAGATCCGCGACGATCGCGAACGGGTCGCCCTCCAGATAGTCCGGATCGACGAAGACCAGGTCGAAGCTCACCCCGACGATCGCGTCGTGGGTCGCGACCATGGAGATCTCCGTCGCCCCGGCGAGGGTCGCCAGGAATGCGAGGTGCGGGGCGAAGATCGTCTGCGGCTCGACGATCAGGACTCGGGTCGACGCATCCTGCGTCCGTTCGCGGTCGGGCATCCTGCGGTATTCTCCCCTTGGCGACTGCTGTCGCGCTGTGATACGGTGCCCACATTCGGGTAGAGGCAAGCAAGGACATCACGGAGGAGGTCTGGTGGAGATCGCTGCTCGGACGCTGAGTCTGCTCCTGATCGAGCCGCAGTCATGCTTCGCGGGGGCGTTCGCGCGCCTGCTGAGTGCATTCGAGCCCGGGACCACGGTGCACACGTTCGACTCGCTCGACGCGGCCGGCGGTCTCCTGGGGCACGCGGACGTGGTCGTCTTCGACGTCGACCCGGGGAGCCTCGATCCGGCGGTCGTCGCCGGCGAAGTCCGCCTGCGCGGCGGCCCGGCGACCATCGCGGTCAGCTCGACCCCGGCCCGCGTTCGTGCCGCCGAGGCCGAGGGCGCACTCCTCGGCGTCGTGCGGAAGGACCAGTCCTCCGCGACGCTGGCGCGCGAGATCCTGGCCGTCGCCCGGGGCGAGCACCGGCCCGGGATCGTCCCCGACTCGTGGACCGACCGGCGGGCAACCGGCGGCAGCCTGGCCTTCGTCGGCCGCGACCGGCGCCGCGCGGCCTGCTGAGCCAGAAACGCACCCCGGCCTGCTGAGGCGGGGACCGCAGCTCCCGGCCGGACCGGCGCGCAGGCAGCGCGAAGCCGAAACGGAACCGCTTCGACGAGGGTCGCAACGAACGGCCCTTTTCTCTTCCGCAGGAGTTCCGTCTCAGCAATGGCTTCGTTCACCGTCGACGCACTCGTCATCGGCGCCGGCCCGGGCGGCTATCACGCCGCGATCCGGCTCGGTCAGCTCGGCAAGAAGGTGGTGTGCTTCGACCGCGACGAGGTCGGCGGCGTCTGCCTGAACTGGGGCTGCATCCCCACCAAGGCGCTGCTCCACGTCGGCGAGATCTCGCGGCAGATCGAGCACGCCGGTGAGATCGGGCTGAAGGTTCCGAAGGCCGAAGTCGACCGCGCCGGCGTCGCCGCGTTCAAGGACAAGGTCGTCAAGGCGAACGTCGGCGGCGTGAACCAGCTCTTCAAGGCGAACAACGTGGAGTTCGCGTACGGCGACGCGTCGTTCAAGAGCAAGAACGTGGTCGCCCTGAAGAAGCGCGACGGCACGACCGACGAGTACACGGCGCCGGCGATCGTCATCGCGACCGGCTCGGCGCCGGTCGACGTGAAGGCGTGGCCGCGCGACGGCGACACCATCATCAACTCCGACGACGCCGTGCAGTTGAAACGCATCCCGAAGAACCTGCTCGTCGTCGGCGGCGGCGTCATCGGGCTCGAGTTCGCCACCGTGTTCACGCGGCTCGGCGCGAAGGTGCTGGTCGTCGAAGCGATGCCGCAGATCCTCACCGGGACCGACCTCGAGATCTCGAAGACGCTGCAGCGGATCCTCAAGAAGCAGGGCGTCGAGATCGCGCTGAACACGAAGGTGGGGGCGATCGAGAAGACCGGTGCGAGCGCCGCGAAAGCGACGATCAACGGCGAGTTCACGAACGGCAAGGACGAGTCGCGCGAGTTCGACATGGTGCTGGTCGCCGTCGGGCGCCGCCCGCAGACCGACACGCTGAACCTCGCCGCGGCGGGACTCGCGACGAACGACAAAGGCTTCATCGACGTCGACGCGCAGCGCCGCACGAAGGTCGAGGGGATCTTCGCGATCGGCGACGTCACCGGCGCGCCGCTGCTCGCCCACAAAGCGATGAAAGAAGGCGTCGTCGCCGCCGAGGTGATCTCGGGCGACCGCGCCAGCGCGTTCGATCCGGTCGCGATCCCGAACTGCGTCTACACCGATCCGGAGGTGGCGACGGTCGGGCTCTCCGAGGAAGAGGCGAAGGCGGCCGGCTACGAGATCAAGGTCGGCAAGATGAACCTGATCGCTTCGGGGCGCGCGCGCACGATGAACGAGACCGACGGGATCGTCAAGCTGATCTCCGATGCGAAGACCGACTTGCTGCTCGGGATGCATCTGGTCGCGCCGCAAGCCGAGTCGCTGATCGGCGAGGGCGTGATCGCGCTCGAAATGGGCGCGACGGCGGAGGACATCGGGCTGTCGATCCACCCGCACCCGACGCTGACCGAGTCGATCATGGACGCCGCCGAGTACATCCACGGCAAAGCGATCCACATCGTCAACGCGAAGCCGGCGAAGCAGCCCGCGGCCGTCTAGTCTCCGGCGCGCGCCGCCTTACGAGGCGGCGATCGCCGCCGTCGCGGACTTGCGCGCGGCGATGGTGATGAAGTGCGCGTGGGTGACGTCGAGCCGGCCCACCTCCGGCGGGAACGGATGGTATCCCGCGCCGCGCACGTCGACGACGGCCATCCCGTGCGCGGCGAAGAGCTCGCGCAGCGCGCGCGTCGTGAAGATACGGCGGTGCAGCATCCCGTCCGGCAGCGTCGTCCCTTGCCCCGCGTGCAGCGCGATCGGATTTCCCAGCGGATACCGCCGGCGCGAGTAGTTCGACGAGGAGAACGGCTGAAAGCCGAACAGCAGCGCGCCGACGTTGTGCCAGCTCGCCATGTTCTCGGTCGAGACGACCGCGAGGCCGCCCGGGCGCAGCACGCGGTGGATCTCCTCGACGAAACCGTCGGTGTCGGCGAGGTGCTCGATGACTTGGTTCGAGACGACCGCATCGAACGAGCCGGCCGCGAACGGCAGCTCGCGCTCGAGATCGGCGTCGATCGCTTCGACGCCGATCGCGCGCGCGGCGAGCCGGTACGGCTCGTAGCCCTCGACGGCGTGCACCGAGCCGATGCCGAGGCCGTCGGTGATCTCTTTGGTGACCCGTCCGTCGCCGCAGCCGAGGTCGACGACGTCGCGCAGCGGCGAGGCGGTCGCGAGCTGGGCGCGCATGTTCTCGACGTTCAAACGCTCGGCACGCGCATAAAGCCGGCCGGCGTACTCGCGCAGCCCCGTCGTCAGCGGCATCGCAGCCGCTTTCTCAGAACCAAGGATGCGCTCCTGGACCCACTTACGAACGCGGCGGCTCGCCGGCCGAGTACAGCGAGGTGCGCACCGTCCCTTGGCGCGCGGCGAGACCGCACAGGATCCCGGCGAGCTCGACCGATTTCATCACGACCACACCGGCGAAGAGGTGAGGCTGGCGCAGCATCGCAGGGACGTTCGCGAGCAGGCTCCCGCGGAGCGGGCTCAGCCGGCGCAGCGCTTCGCGTCCGTGCTTGCGCACGAAGCGCCGCAGACTGCGGCCGTAATAGAGCTTCTTCTCGAACAGTACCGGAAGCCGCACGACGCCTTCGTCGTGGCGGATCAGCGCGCCGGCGACACCGAACGTGCCGAGCGCGGAGACGCGCAGCGAGACGTCCCAGTCCTCGCCGCCGTGCAGCTCTTCGTCGTACCCGCCGACGGCGAGCAGATCGGCGCGGCGAAAGAAACGCGCCGCCTGCACCAGCGCATCGTTCGCATAGAAGCTGCGCTCGAGGCGCTTGCACTGCGCCCAATACCCGCGCCCGAACGACTCCTCGGGGATCGCGACCGCGGTGGCGCCCTCGGCCGCCGTCCGCACGCAGGCCGCGACGACGTCGGGCGCGAGGATCATGTCGGAGTCGACGATCAGCACGAACTCGCCGCCCGCCGCGCGGATCCCGGCGTTCCGCTGCGCCGAGCGCTCCGGTCCGATCTGCAGGACGAGATCGGCCAGCTCGCCCGCGACCGCCGCGGTCTCGTCGGTCGAGCCGTTGTCGACGACGACGATCTCCGGCCGCTCCGTCTGCGCCCGCAGGCTCTCCAGGCACGCCCGAAGCGTACGACCGGAGTTTCGCGTCGTCACGATCGCAGTCACCAGCGGCATCGGTGCTGTTTTTCCCGCGTCAACGCGGCATTTCCCTGGCCTTCACCCCTGCCGGGCGACTTGACGCTGATCGGGACCCGTTCCGCGCGAGCGGGCCGATGCCGTCCAGGATGTCGCGCGCGAACGCCGTTACCGAGACGATCCGGATCGGCTCGCGCCGAATCCCGACCCCGACTTTCTCGAGAGCGTACTTCTCTCGCGGTGAAGCGTCGAGAAGGTCCTTGTCGCGGGAAACGATGAAGTCGGCGCCGCCGTTCATCGCGGCCTCCATCACCTTGTCGTCGCGCGGGTCTCGGCATCCCATGACGACGCCTTGCACGTTGTCCAAGATGATCGACGCTGCGGCGATCAGATCGATGTAGGGGATGATGCTGTCTCGAGGTACGGCGATTCTCGCACGCGAGAGAACGTCGCCGATTTCAAAGAGAATCGTGGACACGTGACGTGTTCGAAGGAGCCTTCACGGATGAGGGCATCCTCGACGATGTACCGGCTGAGGCTTTCCGCCCCGCTATGAATCGCAATCGCGGCCGCGACGAAGACCGTCGGATCGACGACCGCTTTGATGTCTCTACCCATGGCGCTCCGGAGGCGCCGACGGAAGGGAGCTCTTAGCGCACCGAGGCGTCTCGCGCTTCGGACACGGTGTCGTCGATCTCCTCGCCCGTCAGCCGCGGGCCTTTCCCCGCGTACTTTTCGAGGTACGCATCAAGGTCGGCCTTGAGTTGCGCGCGCTCACTGCGCGGGTTGGCCATTCGGTCGCGGATCACGCGGTCGATGCCCTCGCGCACGAGCTCGGCGATCGAAACTCGTTCCAAAGTCGCGACGTGCCGCAGCGCGTCGAGCTGCCTGTCGTCGACGAAGAAGTTCTGTCGTTTCACCTTGCAACTCCCGACGACTCCCGCTAAAGCGGAAGCCCTGCCGTAGCCGGGCGACGGCTTCATGTCGGCCGTCGATGTCCCCCCTATTATACACACCTCGTAGCTATTGTCAACGCACATACCGAGGCCGATGCTGAAACCCCGATGCCGTCCGGGGCCGTCGTAGACGGGGATGGCCGGTCAGGTTCGTGTGCTGGATCTGGGGCGCCGGCCGTATCGGCCGGTGCTGGAGCTGCAGCGCGCGCTGCATGCGGCGGTGGCCGAGGGGCGGGCGCCGGAGACGTGGCTCGTCGTCGAGCACGAGCCGGTCGTCACGCTCGGCCGGAACGCCAAGGAGACGAACCTGCTGCTCCCGCGGCCGCTGCTCGAAGCGCGCGGGGTCGACGTCGTCGAGGTCGAGCGCGGCGGCGACGTCACCTATCACGGCCCCGGGCAGGTGGTGGTGTACCCGATTCGCCGGCTCGAGAAGTTTCGCGAGGTCGTCCCGGTCGTCGCGACGATCGAGCATGCGGTCGTGGGCGCGCTGCTGCGTTTCGGGATCCGCGCGCATCCGCGCGGCGAGCACCGCGGCGTCTACGTCGGCGACGACGCGATCTGCGCGATCGGCCTCGCCGTCAAGCGGATGACGAGCCTGCACGGGCTCGCGCTGAACGTCTGCACCGCGCTCGACTACGACCGCTTGATCACGCCGTGCGGGACGCCGCAGTTCGGGATCACCTCGATCTCCGCGCAGCTCGGCCGCGAGGTGCCGTGGGCCCAGGCGCGCGACGTGCTGCTCGAGACGCTGGCGGGCGGGTTCGGCGTCGAGCTGGAGCGCATCGCGCTCGCCGCGACCGATCCGCTTCCGTTTCCGCCGGGGGCGCCTGTGCCGACGGCGCCGGGGGCGCCGCTTCCGTCTCCGGCGAACGCGCTGGAACAGCCCGCATGACGACGATCGATCTCATCAATCCCGAGCCCCCGCGCCGCAAGCCCGATTGGCTGAAGGTGCGCTTGCCGCACGGCGAGCGCTACGAGAACGTCCTCGGCGAAGTGCGCCGGCTGCAGCTGCACACCGTCTGCCAAGAGGCGATGTGCCCGAACATCGGCGAGTGCTGGGGCGCGGGGACCGCGACGATCATGATCCTCGGCGATACGTGCACGCGCGGCTGCCACTTCTGCAACGTGAAGACCGGCTCGCCGAAAGGCGAGGTGGACTGGCTCGAGCCGAAGCGCGTCGCCGCCGCCGTCGCCGAGCTGGGCTGGACGTATCTCGTGCTGACCGCGGTGGACCGCGACGATCTCGCCGACGGCGGCGCCGCGATCTTCGCGAACACCGTGCGCATGATCCACAAGAAGGTTCCCGACGCGAAGGTCGAGTGCCTGACCGGAGACTTCGCCGGGGACCTCGCCGCGCTCGACATCGTGCTCGACGCGCGGCCCGAGGTGCTCGCGCACAATCTCGAGACGGTCGAGCGGCTGCAGGGAACGGTGCGCGACCGGCGCGCCGGCTACCGTCAGTCGCTGAGCGTGCTCGAGCACGCGAAGGGCTCGGGGAAGATCACGTACACGAAGACCTCGCTGATGCTCGGCCTCGGCGAGACCGAAGACGAGATCGCGCGGACGATGGACGACGCGCGCGCGATCGGCGTCGACATCTTCACGATGGGCCAATACCTCCAGCCGACGAAGCGACACTTGCCGGTCGAGGAGTTCGTGCCGCCCGAAAAGTTCGCGCGGCTCAAAGCGCTCGGCGACGCGAAGGGTTTCGTGCAAGTCGTCGCGAGCCCGCTCTCGCGCAGCTCGTATCACGCGGAGCAGGCCTTCGTCTGAGCTCGCCTCCGCGGCGGACCGTCCCGACGGTCTGCCGCAGCCGCGCCGGCGCACCGCGTACCTCGCGCTGGCGATCGCCGTCGCGATGGCGGTTCTCGACGGCTCGATCGCCAACACCGCGCTGCCGACGATCGCGCGCGATCTGCATGCCGACGCGTCGGCCTCGATCTGGGTGGTCAACGGCTTCCAGGTCGCGGTCACGGCCTCGCTGCTGACCTTCGCGGCGCTGGGCCAGATTCGTGGCCCTTCGCGCGTGTACCGCGCCGGGGTGATCGTCTTCGTCGTCGGGTCGCTGCTCTCGGCGCTCGCGCGCTCGCTGCCGCTGCTGATCGCGGCACGCGCGCTGCAAGGACTCGGCGCGTCGGCGGTGATGGCGATCTCGCCGGCGATCCTGCGCGAGATCTTCCCCCGTCATCAGCTCGGCCGCGCGCTCGGGTTGAACGCGCTCGTCGTGGCGACGAGCTCGGCGGCCGGGCCGACCGTCGGCGGTCTGATCCTCGCGATCGCGCCGTGGCCGTGGCTGTTCGCGATCAACGTCCCGTTCGGGCTCGCGAACATCGCGCTCAACCGCGCCCTCCCCGATGACGAACGCACCGGGGCCCGGCTCGACGCGGCGAGCGTCGTCACCAGCGCGCTCGGCTTCGCGCTGACGATCTGGGGACTCGACGGGTTCGCGCACCGCGAGCCGCCGTGGAGCATCGCGCTCCGCCTCGGGATCGGGATCGCCGCGGCGGTACTGTTCGTCCGCCGGCAGTTCGCCCTCGAGCGGCCGATGATCGCGCTCGATCTGTTTCGCATCCGCGCGTTCGCCACCGCCGGCGCGACCTCGTTCGCCACGTTCACCGCGCAAGGTCTCGCCTACGTCGGCTTGCCGTTCTTCTTCCAAGAGGCGCTGGGCCGGACGCCGCTCGAATCCGGACTGCTGCTCACCTCGTGGCCGCTCTCGATCGCGGTCGTCGCGCCCCTCGCCGGACGGCTCTCCGACCGTTTCCCGGCGGGGATCTTGGCGACGATCGGGCTCGGCGTGCTCACCCTCGGGCTCGCGCTCTACGCGCTCGCGTCGCCGCATCCGAGCGTGCTCGAGATCGCGCTGCACGGCGCGATCTGCGGGCTCGGCTTCGGCTTCTTCCAGTCGCCGAACAATCGGGAGCTGATCGGCAGCGCGCCGCGCCAGAAGAGCGCCAGCGCGTCGGGACTGCTCGCCGCGATTCGCGTCGGCGGCCAGACGCTCGGCACCGCGCTGGTCGCGATCGTCTTCGGTCTGTTCGGCGCCTCGCTCGAAGCCGCCGCGCCGCACGACGTCGTCGCCGTCGCCGTGCCGGTCGTGCTGTGGATCGCCACCGGATGGTCCGGCGTCGCGACGCTCGCGAGCGCGCTGCGGCTGCGGCGCGCGGCGCCGCTGCGCACCTGAGCTCCCGCATCCGGCACGCCGCGGACGACGGATCGTTCGCGGCGGCCGGAATGCCGGGTCCTAGTGGATGTGCGAGTTCAGCTCGGCGACGTCGAGGCTGCCGAGGCCCGAGGTGTAGTCGTAGCCCGGCGTCGCCGTGTATCCGCCGTTCGCGCCGACGATGATGTCGTGGAACGCGGGGCCGACCGGCGTCGTCGGAGGAACGACGGTCGTCGTCGCGAGCTTCGCGCTCGCGGCGAACGCCGCGTAGAGCCGCGGCGCCGCGTACCCGTAGGCCGGATGCGACTGCAGGATGCGCGCCCACGAGCCGGCCGCCAGCGGCGAGGCGAGGCTCGTCCCGCCGATGATCGTCCAGCCGCCCTGGTCGGACAGATACAGGGTCATCCCGGTCTGCAGGTCGCCGTCCATCGCGATGTCGGGGAGCCCGCGGAAGGTGGCTACGCCCGATCCGTTCACCGGCTGCGCGGCCTGCCACGACGTCGCCCCCTCGAACTGGCTGAGCCCGCCGCCGCCCGCGTACCACGCGGTCTCGCCCTGGTACGAGCCGTCGCTCTGGGTGACCAGCGTCGTTCCGCCGACGCCGACGACGTACGGCGACGCCGCGGGATATTCGACCAGCGGAACGCCGCCCGGCACGCCGTTCGGGTTGCCGACGGAGCAGAACGATCCGGTGTCACCGGTCGAGGCGAACAGCGTCCGTCCTTCGGCCGCCGCCTCCGCGATGATCTCGTCGTCGAGCACCATCGAGCCGTCGAGATACGGGCCGAACTCGCAGCCGCCGAACGACGCGTTGGCGATCTGCGCGAGATCGTCGGTCACCCAGCGGTTGAACTCGAGCGCGATGTCCGAGTCGGTCAGCGAGGTCGTGTCGTAGAGATAGATGTGCTTCACGGCGTGCGCCATGCCGCTCGAGGCGGTCATGTCGAGCGTCCACTCGTCGTCGCCCGCGGTGTCGGGGCTCGACACGCCGACCTGTTCGACGGTGACCGGAGCGGCCGGGATCCCGTCGGCGGCCTCGTTCGTGCGCAGATCGGCGATCGATTGCGCGACGTTGCCTTCGGCCATGATCGCGATGCTCACGCCGTACGCGTCGGCGAGCCGGTTCGCGTCGTACGCGCGCCAGTAGTCGGCCGGCGCGTAGTTGCGCAGGCATCCCGCCGCGCTCGTCGGTTCCTGCACCGGCATCGGGAAGCCGAGGACCTCGAGCCCGTACAGGCTGCAGGGCGAGGGCGGGTTCGAGCTCTGCGCGCGCGCTACCGGCGCCGCGGCGCCGCGGGTGATGTGGTGGATCGGCTCGTAGCCTTTCCGGCTGGTGAGGCCGAGGACCGCGACGACTTTCCCGGCGAGGCTGGACGGCACGTATGCCGGCGAAATGTTCGAATAGACCGTCTCGCCGGTGATCGAGAACTGGTGCAGCGTCGTGTCGAACGCCGTCTGGACCTCACCGACGGTCCCGGTCGCGCTGACGATCAGATTGTTCGGCTCGACCGTGATGCTCTTGAAGCCTTTGCTCTGCAGGTATGCGGTCACCGCCTGCACGTCGGCGCTTGCGGGCGCGTAGGTCGACATGAACTGCGCCGCGGTGATCTGCGAGCGCGAGGCGATGAGCGAAGCGAGCTGCGGCTGATTGCGCAGGGCGAGTCCCAGTCGAACGGTCATCGTGTGCACCGTGCCGAACGGCCCGATATCGCTCGCGCCGACGAGCTTGTAGGCTTGCGTCGAGGTCGCGGCCCAGCCCACCGGCACGCTCGAGCGAACCCCGCGCAACGCGGAATCGGGCTGCGCGGCGGACGGCAGAGCCTGCTGGACGCTTCGGGCGCCGCTGCACGACGCCGTGGCGATGCCGACGACGAACGCAGCCACGAGTGCTTTGTGCATGGGGTTCCCTCCTCAGCCAAGGCCCATACCCGCCGCACGCTCAGCTTGAGCCCCCTATTTTTAGGGGTTCGTTCGCCGCCCGTGAGAATCGCGCGAGAGCCGCCTCCCGCACGCGGAGACCTCCGGGCGAAGCGGGTACCTTTGCACACGCATTCATCCGCTCCGCACGGAGCACCGAGGAACGAATATGACCAACCACCTTCGAGCCGCCCTCGCCGCGGCGCTCACGGCGAGCATCGTCGCCGCCCTGCCGCTCGCTTCGAACGCCCAGAGCTCGATGATGCCCGAGCAGCGGCGGCAGCAGGTGCAGCAGCAAGAGCAGCTGCGCAAGCAAGAGCACGGCCGTCAAGAAGTCAACCGCAAGGAGCAGCAGCGTAAGATGGAGGCGGGCCGTCAGGAAGTCAACCGCAAGGAGCAGCAGCGCAAGATGGAGGCGGGCCGTCAAGAGGTCAATCGCCAGGAGCAGAACCGCAAGCACGTGCACGCCGTGCAGGTGAAGCAGCAGCAGCACACGCCGCCGCGCTGATGCGCGGTCAGCGCAGCCGATAGATCTCGGCGTTCTCCGTCAGCGTCGCAAGGGTCAAGCGCGAATCGCGAGCGAGATCGGGGACGGCAAAATCCGCCGCTTCGATCACCGTCGGCTGCGCGTAGCGCTGCGCCGGATCCGCATAGACGTCGTGACGCACGACGACGAAACGCTCGCCGTGCAGCCCGCCGAGCGTGCGGATCACGTCCTCGGCGGAGCGTCCGGCGTCGAGCGGGGGCCGCGCCGAGACGTACGGGATCGGCTGCACGATGAACGCATCGCGTTCGAGCAGTTCGTCGGCGAACGTCACCGAGGCCCGCGAGCCCGCTTCGGCGATCGGCAGCTCCGCGATGACCGCCCCGCTCGGCGTCGCGGCGAGGGTCGCGGGCGGCCGGCGCGGCGTCAGCATCGCGAACGTGCACAGTGCGAGCGCGACCACGGCGAGCGCGCGCAGCGGTGCACGCAGGCTTGCTTCGCGTTCGAAGAAGGGGCGCAGCGAGCCCGCCAGCGGGACGGCCAAGAGGACGAGCCCGACCGCGAGGATGCGCAGCGAGGGCCAGCCGAGCGGGATCGTATCGAGCAGCCGCGCCGGGACGAGCAGCGGAACTCCGCCGAGGAGCCCCGGAACGGCGAAGACCGCCGCGACGAGCGTTGCGAGTCCGGCCTGCCCGGCGATCGGAGCGCGGGCGCGCACCGCCAGCACCCATCCGGCCAGCAGCGCGAGCGCGCCGAGCCCGACGAGCGCCCAAGGCCACGACACGCCGGTCGCGCGCGCCACGCGCGCGGCCTCGTTCGAGGTCCACCAGAGGGCGAACGTCGTCGCGTCGGGCGCGAGCAGGCGTGAGAGCGCCGCGCCGGCCAGCGAGCTCGCGACCCCGAGCACGCCCAGCCGCAGCGCTCGGGCGGCGGGGAGGCGCCCTGCCGCCGCGAGTCCCGCGGCCAGCACCGCGAGCTCGTAGCCCCCGGAGACGTTGAGAAAACCGCACGCCGCGGCGCCGACCAGCAGCAGCGGCCCGGGGCGCACGAGCGCCAGCGTCGCGAGCAGCAGCGCCGGCCAGAGATCGAACGGCGCGGCGACGGCGGTCTGCTGGAGCACCGGTGCGCAGACGAGGGCGGCGAGCACGGCGACGGCGGCGGCGCCGGTCGACCCCGCCAGGGTCGCGACGAGCCAGACGGCGCAGAACACGACCGCGGCCAGATCGAGCACGTCGAGAAGGTTGATCGCCTCGGGCCCGCGCCAGGCCGCCGGCACCGCGAGCTTCAGCGCGGTGAGCAGCGGGGAGTCGGCGACGCCGACGCGCGGCGCGGCACCGGCGCCGGCGACGATCGCGTCGTCGACCAAGTGCGCGCCGTCGCGATGCAGGGGCGCTGCGAGAAACGCGGCGTTCCACACCGTCGCGCCGTCGGAGGAGCCGGCGAGCTTCCAACCGTCGCCCCCGCGGGCGCTCAGCGACCCGAGGCCGAGCGCGAGCACGCCGAGCACGACGGCGGCGATGACCGGGAGGCGGCGCCACGTCGCCTCGTCCACGCGGGCGATCCGCTCACGCAGTTCGAGCTCGGCGCGCCCGAGCGACCACCGCGCGCTCGGCTCGAAACCGCGCACGGCGACGCGGTCGCCGATCAACGTGACGACGACGACGACGATCGCGCAGGTGATCAGACCATCGGCGAACGCGCGCGTCGGATCGAACGGCAGCGCGCCGACGAGCAGACCGGCGGCGGCAAGACCGACCGCGACGGCGACGGCGTTGCGGCCGGCGCGCTCGCACCACCACAACCAGAGGAAGATCACGAACAGCACGCTCGCCGCGAGCGTCTGCACGATTCCGATCGGGATCGCGAGCGCGACCGAAGCGGCGAGCGCGCTCGCGAGCAGGCCGCCGAAGCGCAGCGTGCGCGGCGGCGGCGCGAGCCGCTTCAGACGCGTCGCCATGCGTATGCCGTATAGCCGAGCAGCACCAGAAGGGCGAGGCACGAGAGCAGCTCGCCGATCCGCACCCAGTCCTGCGGCGCGAAGTCGATGACGTAATCGCGCGGCCCGCTGCCCTCGACGTGCCACGCGTTCCCGTACGCGTTGCCGACGACGTGCAGCGCGATCGGCGCGCCCAGCCAGCGCAGCGAAAGCAGCCAGCTCAGGCGGCTCGGCGGCGCGCTCGCCGGGATCAGGCGCCAGCCGCCATGGTACGTCTCGGCGAACGCGATCCAGGCCGGTCCCGGCGCATCGAGATGCACCGCGTAGAGCTCGTCGTCGATGTGCCGCAGCGCGACGCGCGGCCGCGCGGCGGGCGGGGACGAAGGCGCCACCAGCGAGACGCTGACGACGGACCACGGCGCGCGCAGCTCCGTCGCGACGGCGTGCGGCCCGGCTGCCAGCGTCTGCTGCGGGTAGCGCAGCCGCCACAGATCCGCCGCGCCGTGCAGCGGCGTGACCGACGCCGGGAACTGGGGGACGCGGTCGACGAGGAGCGGCTCGTGGAGCGGCGAGCCCAGCGCCTCACGCCGCTGCCCGGTGAAGACGATGTCGCCGAACCCGAACGCATAGGCGCTCTCGGTTCCGGGCGCGCCGGCGTCCATCGAGAGCGTCACCGTCACGTCGAGCGGCTGCACATCGGAGTAGCCGAGGTGCTCGAAGGAGATCTCGCGCAAATCGAAGTCCGCTTCGCGCCAGCCGGTGTCACTGGCGAGCGAGATCGGCGCACCGTCGAGGTTCAGCGGCGCTTCGAGCCCCGGGAAATCGCTGGGGTGGCTCCACGCCTCCGGAAGATCCGCGTCCTCGTCGCTCCCGGCGGTCACGTTCACCCGCCGCACGCCGTCCGGCGTGCGGACGTGGAACGACACGTCGGGCCGGATCCCTGCGGTGCCTTCCCAGAAGCGCACGTGCACCTCGGGATACCGCGCGAGCTGCACGGCGGGAAGCGGCACGGTCACCGCGTAGCTGCGCCAGTGCGCCGGGCCGGACGACGCGATCTCCGCCACGGCGCTGCGCGAGATGATCTGCTCGCGGCGCGGGTCCGTCTTCACGACATAGGCGTTGGGCGTCTCGCGAACGACGTCGGCGACGACGCTCGACCCGTCGGTCAGACGGAACGTCACCGAACGTCCGGTCAGCGGCTCGCGCGCGGCGGCGGTCTGTTCCCGCACCACGGCATTCACCAGCAGCGCGCCGCCGCGCGCGCCGGAGATCGCGCCTTCCAAGTTCGTCGACGTCCGCGCGTTCGGCGCGCCGAACTCGGCCGTGACGCCGCGATCGACGTACGAGCGCCACGGCTGTCCGTCCAGCTCGATGCGCAGCGAGCGCAGCACGATCCCGTAGGTCCCCGGCGTTTGGTGAAGATCGAGCCCCGGGTGTTTCCCGTACACCAGCCGGAGCGCCGTGACGTGGTACGACTCGGCCTGCTCAGGGTTGAAGAAGGACTGCTGCGCAACCCACGACGGATCGGTCTGGTGGATGCGCAGCGTCTCGTCGAACCGCCGGTCGAGGGCGGTCTGCGCCGCGTCGCGCGCGGACCAGTCGTCGAGGCGGCCCGACGAATCGAGCTTCTTGTCGAGATAGATCGTGTGTCCGTCGTCGCGGCGCAGCACGACGCGCAGCCAGGCCGAGAGCACCGTGGTGTCGCCGAGCGAGTAGACCAGCGTTACGTGCGGATCGGCGGTGAGCGGGATCTCGCTGGGCAGCGGCGCGCCGGCGACGGCGAGCTCGGGCGTCTGCGCGTCGCCGTGCAGCGCGATGCTGTACGACGCGCCGAGCCGGCCGAGGCTCAGCCGGGAGACCGGAACCGCGAAGCTGCGCCCCACCGTCGGGATTGCGCCGCCTTCGTTGACGTCGTCGTCGGGGATCGGCTCGTCGCCGTAGGACGAGATCGGCCATGCCGATCCGTCGTCGCTGCCGAACCACACCGCGTCCGCCTCCGAGGGGACGCGCTCCGCGCGCACGACGACGGTCGGCTCGAACCGCGCGTCCCGCGCGACGTGCATGATGCCGTCGAGATTTTGGGCTTGCGGCCGCGTCCCGTTGAACCAGTCGCCGTGGGGCTGCGCGAGCACGAAGCTGCGCGCTTCGCGCGCATGCAGATACGAGGGGCCGAGACGCGCGAAGCGCGCACCGGCCAGCGCGATCTGCTCGCGGTAGATCGCCGGCGTCTCCGGGATCACGGGCGCAACCGCGAGATCGCTCGCGAGCCCGAGCGCCGCATCGACGCGCGCCTGCGCCGCGATGTCGGACGGGATCGACTGGTTCCCGAGGAACAGCAGCAGCGGATCGCGCCGCGCCGCGGTGAGTCCGGCGTCGGAGAGCGGCAGCATCGTGTCTTCGTACCCGAGCACCAGCGTCGCATCGGTCGCGGCGTACGCGTGGCCGAGCTGCGCTTCGGGCTTCAACTGGTACAGGACGAGATTCGGGCCTTCGTACTCTTTGCTCAGCCGCTGATCGTGGTCGAGGATGCGCTCCGATTCGAGCGCGGTGAGCGGGCCCAGCACCTTGTAGCGCTGGTAGTCGAACGCCATCCGGTAGCTCGTCAGGAAATCCTTGTGCAGCAGGATGTGGTCGAACCCGTAGAGCCCGAGCGCGCCGATCAGCCGCGGAAGCTCTTCGGCTTGCACGCCGTCTGCGTCGTCGTACAGCGTCGCGGCGCTGATCGCGCGCTGCTTGAAGACGGCGCCGTTGACGACGTGACTGCGGAACAGCAAGTTCTCGAAGTTCGCGCCCTTGAACCACGACGTGATGTAGATCTCGCCGGGGCCGCCGGGGAGCGAGAGGACGCGCTTGCTCTGGGGGAGCAGCGCGTCGACCTTGCGGTAGTCGTCGGGGATCGTCGTGAGGAAGTACGGCTCGGCGATGCGACCGGCGAGAAACGGCCACGCGCTCGCGACGACGCCGCACAGCGCGGCGACGCAGGTCCAGCGCTCCCACCGGCGCGGCGAGGCGAGCAGCGAGGCCGAGCCGACCGCGAACAGCGGCGGCATCACCAGCAGCAGGACGAGGATGAACTTGTCGTAGTTTGCGCGGAACGCCGCGAACAGCGTGACGCGCTCCTGCAGCCAGAGCAGATCGACGGGGAGCGGCGGGTGCACGCCCTTCGCGAGGAACAGCCCGATCACCGCGGCACACCACAGCCACGCGACGATGCGCGCGCGTTCGCGCAGCGAGATGAAGGCGACGAATGCCGGGATCGAGCCGAGCAGCATCATCGGGACCGAGGCGTACAGCGTCGCGTTGCGCGTCTCCGGCCACCACACCAGCCCGTCGAAGCGCAGCAGGTTCGAGAACGACGTGCGCGCCGCGATCAGTTGCTGGGAGAGCGCGAGCGCCGCGGGGTCGGCGGCTTCCGGCGCCGAGACCGAGCCCTTGTAGAGCAGCAGCGAAGCGATCGTCGGCAGCCAGACGTAACACAGCACGCCGACGAGCGCGACGATCGCGCCGGCGGCGGCGGCGAACTTCCAGCGCGTCGTCAGCACGCCGTCGACCGCGAACACGCAGGCGACGAACGCATAGCCGAGGATCGTGTGCGCGGGGTTGCCGATCGACGCCGCCGCGCACACCAAACCGGTGAGGACGCCGGCGGCGAAGGTCGGGCGGCGCCACAGCGTCGCGAGCGTCGCGGCGAAGACCGACGGCCAGAGCACGATCTCGAGCTGGAACGGCGAGGGAGGATACAGCAGCAGCACCGCGTCCAGGATGTTGTAGCCCGCGAAGATCGCGCCGCCCGCCGCCGCGACGGCGGCCAGCGCCGGCCGCGCCGTCGGCAGCGCGCGGCGCACGATCAGGAACGCGGAGAAGAACGAGCCGTACCCGCACACGAGGATCTCGAGGAAGTACATCACGCGCCCGACCGCCGGACCGCCCAGACCGATCCCGTGCAGCGCGGCGACCAGCAGCGCGTACGGCAGCGTGAGCAGCGCCTGGAAGTTCGGGAAGCCGAAGGCCGTCTTCACCTCCCAGCTCCCCGTCGACGTGCGCAGCAGCTGGTCCGGGAAGATGTTGTAGAAGCCGGTATCGTGGCCGACGAAGATCTTGTTTCCCGGCAGGTTCGCGAGGGTCGTCTGCAGCGCGAAGAACGCGATGACGAGCAGCGCGATCGGAACGGCCGCGCGATCGCGCGCGGGCGTGACCGGGCGCTCCCCGAGCGCGGGCACGTCCGCGGCGACCGCGGTCACGAAGACGCGGCGCCGGCCAGCGGCGCGAAGTAGTCGATCGTCCGGCGCAGACCCTCCTCGAGGCCGACCTGGGGCTCCCAGCCCAGCAGCCGGCGGGCCTTCCCGATGTCGGGGCAGCGCCGCGTCGGATCGTCGGGCGGGAGCGGCTCCGTGATCAGCTCGAGCGGCGCGCCGGCGAGCCGGCACACGATCTCGCCGAATTCGCGGATCGTCCGCTCGTCGGGGTTGCCGATGTTCACCACCTCGCCCGACGCCGCGTCGCTGGTCGCCAGCCGATAGATCCCCTCGCACAAGTCGGCGACGTAGCAGAACGAGCGCGTCTGCGATCCGTCGCCGTAGATCGTGATCGGCCGGCGCCGCAGCGCCTGCGCGACGAAGTTCGGCACGACGCGCCCGTCGTCCAACCGCATGCGCGGTCCGTACGTGTTGAAGATGCGCACGATCCGCACGTCGAGCTCGTGCACCCGGCGGTACGCCATCGTCAGCGCCTCACCGAAACGCTTCGCTTCGTCGTAGCACGAGCGCGGGCCGATCGGGTTGACGTTCCCCCAGTAGTCCTCGGTCTGCGGGTGGACCAGCGGGTCACCGTAGCACTCGGAGGTCGAGGCATACAGAAAGCGCGCGCCGTACGCGCGGGCGAGCTCGAGACACGTCCGCGTCCCGAGGCTGTTGACGTCGAGTGTCTCGAGCGGCCGGCGCGCGTAGTCGACCGGGCTCGCGGGCGAGGCGAAGTGCAGCACGATGCGGACGTCGCGCACCGCGCGCGCGATCGCGGCGCGGTCGCTCGAGACGTCGGCTTCGATCAGCTCGAAGCGGGGGTCCGATGCGAAACCGGCGACGTTGCGCCGATCGCCGGTGATGAAGTCGTCGATCCCGTACACGCGCTCGCCGGCGGCGAGAAAGCGTTCGGAGAGGTGCGAGCCGACGAACCCGGCCGCACCGGTGATGACGACGCTCAACGCGCGTCCTCGACCGGCCGCTCCGCCGCGACGCGCGAGCGCCCGACGCCGACCACGGTGAACCCGTGCTGCGCCGACTCTTCGAGATCGTAGAGATTGCGCAGGTCGAAGATCAGCCGCCCGCTCATCGCGCTCGCCAGCCGCGCGAGGTCGAGGTGCTTGTACTCGTTCCAGTCGGTCGCCACGACCGCCGCCGCGGCGCCGTCGGCGCACGCGTAGGCGTCGTCGTGGTATTCGATCGCGTCGCCGAACTGCTGCCGAACCGCCGGCATGGCCATCGGGTCGTGCGCCGCGACGCGATAGCCGGCGTCGAGCAGCCGCCGCAGCAGCGCGAGCGGCGGCGACTCACGCACGTCGTCGGTGTCGGCCTTGAAGGCGAGACCGAGCAGCGCGAGCCGCGCGCCGCGCGGAACGTCGCGCACGATCTTCTCCGCGCAGCGATCGATCTGCGCCTCGTTCGTCTCCAGCACCGAGCGCAGCACGCGCGCGTCGACACCGTGCTGCTCGGCGATGCGGGTGAGCGCGGTGACGTCCTTGGGGAAGCACGAGCCGCCGAACCCGAGCCCGGGGCGGAAGAACTGCGTCCCGATGCGCCGGTCGCTGCCGGCGCCGAAGACGACGTCGTTCACGTCGGCGCCGACGCGCTCGCAGATGTTCGCGATCTCGTTGACGAACGAGATCTTCGTCGCGAGGAAGGCGTTCGCCGTGTACTTGATCATCTCGGCGGCGCGGACGCTGACGACGATGATCGGCACGCCGAGCGGCTGATAGAGCGAGCGCATGACCTCGGCGCAGCCGTCGTCGTCGCAGCCGACGACGACGCGGTCGGGGTTCATGAAGTCGGAGATCGCCGAGCCTTCGCGGACGAACTCCGGGTTCGAGACGACGCGCACGTCGTGATCGTCCTCGGCGTACTCGCGGATCAGCGCGCGCACGAGGTTCCCGGTCTCGACCGGGACGGTCGACTTGTTCACCACGATCTTCGGCCCGTCGAGGTGGCGCGCGATGTCGATCGCCGCTTGCCGGACATAGGTGAGGTCGGCGTGCCCGTCGGCACCTTGCGGCGTCCCCACCGCGATGAAGATCAGGTCGCTCGAGGTAACCGCATCCGCCACGTCGCTCGTGAAGCGCAAACGCTTCGTCCGGACGTTGCGCTCGATCATCTCGGCGAGGCCCGGCTCGTAGATCGGCACGCGATTCCGCTGGAGCATCGCGACCTTCTCGCGCACGGTGTCGAACCCGACGACCTCGTTGCCCAACTCCGCGAAGCACGTTCCGGTCACGAGCCCGACGTAGCCGAGCCCGAACATCGCTATCCGCGCCACGGGGCGCTCCTCGGATCGGATCGAAGGCTCATCGTCGTTCCTTTATCGCGCCCTCGGGCTGACGACCTTCCGGAGCGCGGCCCGCGCGGCCGCTGAGGACGCGGGAGCGTGCACGGAGAACGACCAGCCGCGCAATGCCGAATTCGATCCATCCCACCGCGCTGGTCGCCCCCTCCGTCGTCCTCGGGGACGGGAACGTCATCGGGCCCTACACCGTCATCGAGGGCGACGTCACCATCGGCGACGGCAACTGGATCGGGCCCCACGTGACGATCGGCACGCCGGCGCAGTACACGACCTCGAAGTTCGAGTTCAGCGGCCAGCGCGTCACCGGGGTCCGGATCGGCAGCCGCTGCGTCCTGCGCGAGTACGTCACCGTCCACCAGCCCTCGACGTATACGACCGTCGTCGAAGACGACTGCTACTTCATGGCGTACTGCCACGTCTCGCACGACACGGTGATCCGGCGCGGCGTGAACATGGCGAACAACACGCAGATCGCCGGCTTCACCGAGATCCAGGAGTTCGCGACGATCGGGCTCTCGACGGTGATCCACCAGTACTCGACGATCGGCGCGTTCGCGATGGTCGGGATGGCGTCGGTGATCGTGAAGGACGTTCCGCCGTTCTCGAAGGTCGCCGGGAATCCGTCGCGGCTGCGCGGGATCAACGCCGTCGGGCTCGAGCGCAACGGGTTCGCCCCGGAGCTCGTCGCGCGCATCGCCGCGGCTCACGGCCGCGATGCGCTCGCCGAGATCGACGACGCGCGCGTCGCGGCGCTCGTCGAGCGCTTCACGGGGCGCCGCGCGGCGACGCATCGCCCGCTGCTGACGAACGGCTGACGCGCGCGCTCAGGCGCGCAGCGCGGGCTGGAGCGTGACCGGACGACCGCTCTGCGCCGACTCAGCCAGGGCCGTCAGCACGCGCACGACACGCGCGCCGGCGTCGAAATCGACCGGCGAGCGGCGGCCGTCGCGCACGCACGCGGCGAAATGGCGGATCTGCTCGACCAGCGGCGACTCGGCGCCGTGCGCGAGCTTCTCGGTGACGCCGTCGCGGTTGTCCGGCGCGTCGGCGGCCGCGCGATAGCGCGTGAGCTTCTCCGCCGCACCGTCGTCGAACACGACCGTCTCGCGCGAGCCGATCACCGACACGACGCGCTCTCGGAACGGGTAGTCCCACGAGACGCGGAGATCGGCGATCGCTCCGCCCGGAAACTCCAGCGTCGCAAACACGACGTCGGCACGGTCCGCGCGCATGTACGCGTTGCGCGCGGCGAAGACGCGCTCCGGCATCGCGTCGGAGAAGGCGAGAAACATCGCGATGTCGTGCGGGGCGAGATCCCACAGCGCGTCGACGTCGGGACGGATCGGACTGAACGCCATGCGCGAGGCGGTCATCGCGCGCAGCGTCCCCAAGCGGCCGCTGCGGATCTCGTCGATCAGCACCGCGACCGCCGGGTTGAAGAGATAGATGTGCCCGGTCATCGCGATCGCGCCGGCCGCGGCCGCCTCGCGCGCCAGCGCCTCGGCGGTGTCGGCGCGGTCGGTGAGCGGCTTCTCGACCAACACCGGCTTCCCGGCGGCGAGCACCGCGCGCGCGATCTGCGCGTGAAGCGAGGTCGGCGCCGCGACGATCACCGCGTCGCAGTCGGCGGCAGCGGCGAGCTCGCCCGCGTCGGTCGTGACGCGCAGCCCCGGATAGAGCTCGCTCGCGCGCGCGAGCGCGGCGGGCGAGACGTCGGCGCACCACGTCAGCTCGGCGCCGTCGACGGCCGCGACGCTCTTCGCGTAGTTGGGTCCCCAGTAACCGAAGCCGACGAGACCGAGTCGAACGGGCGCCACGCCGCCGCTACGCGACGGCTTCGGCCGGCGCGGCGCACGCCTGCAGCGCCGCGACGACGCGCTCGGCCTGCGCGCGCGTGAGCTCGGGGAACATCGGCAGCGAGAGGATCGTCTTCGCCGCGGACTCGGTGCGCGGATACGCGCCTTCGCCGATTCCCAGGTCGGCGTAGGCGGGCTGCAGATGGATCGGCGTCGGGTAGTGGATCCCGGTCTGAATCCCTTGCGCCGCGAGCTCCGCCATCACGCGCTCGCGCTCGGCGACGCGCACCACGTACAGATGGTAGACGTGACCTTCGTCGGTGTGGCGCTGCGGCGGGACGAACCCGGCGGCGCTGAGCAGCTCGTCGTACCACTTGGCCGCCTGCAGCCGCTGCGCGTTCCAGCGCGTGAGGTGCGCGAGCTTCACCCGGAGCACGGCCGCCTGCATCGTGTCGAGCCGGCAGTTGTCGCCCTTGATCAGATGCTCGTACTTCTTGCGCTGGCCGAAGTCGCGCAGCAGCCGCAGCCGGTCGGCGAGCTCGTCGTCGGCGGTGCAGATGCCGCCGGCGTCGCCGTACGCCCCCAGGTTCTTCCCCGGATAGAAGCTGAACGCGGCGACGTCGCCGAAGGTGCCCATCTTCCGGCCGTTCAGCGCGGCTCCGTGCGCCTGGCTCACGTCTTCGAGGACTTTGAGACCGCGGCGGCGCGCCAGGGCGACGATCGGCTCGATCTGCGCGGCCTGCCCGTACAGGTGGACCGGCATGATCGCCTTGGTGCGCGGCGTGATCGCCGCCTCGAGCCGTTCGACGTCGATCAGATAGTCGTCGCCCATGTCGACGAAAGTCGGCGTCGCGCCGACCTGCGAGATCGCGAACGCGCAGGCGATGTAGGTGTTCGCCGGGATGATCACCTCGTCGCCGGGACCGATCCCGAGCGCTTCGAGGGCCACCTTCAGGGCGGCCGTCCCCGACTCGACGCCGATGCAGTGCGGCAGCCCGATGAAGGACGCGAACTCGCGTTCGAACGCGGCGACGTCGGGACCCATGATGAAGGCCGTCGTCTCCATCACGCCGGTCACGGCGCGCTGCACGTCGGCTTCGATGCTGCGGTACTGCGCCTTCAGGTCGACGAAGGGGATCATCTCGGGCAACGTAAACTCCGTATAGCAGCGTGAAAAGCGACATTCTCCGTTCGTCCCCGTTGGCCGCGGCCCCTACCTGATTCGTTTCCGATGCGCGTCCTTCTGATCACGCGCCACATGCCGGCGCGATCGATCGTGCCGGTCGATCGCGGCGGCGGCGGCGACACGTTCATCGAAGCGCTGCTCGAGCTGCCCGCGCTCCGCCCGGGGCTCGAGATCGACGTCGTGGGCCTGCATCCGGACGGCGATCCGATCCGCGAGCCGCCGGGGGTGAGTGTGACCTACGTCCGCTCCGAGCGGCTCCACCGCTGGCTCTGGACGCATCGCGAAGGGAAGAACGTCGTCGCGGCGCTGTTCCTGCTGATCTACACCGCGGCGCTGCTGGTGCGCACCGCGCTGGGGCTGACGGCGCGCCGGCGCTACGATCTCGTGTACGCCGTCGGCGGGCCGATCGCCGGCGTCGCGGGGATCGCGGTGAAGCGGCTGCGCGGGATTCCGCTCGCGATGCATTTCCAGTACACGTATCATTTCCGCAGCGCTTCGCTGCCGGTTCGTCTGCTCGCGCGCACCTTCTACGCGCAGACCGACGCGCTCATCGGGAACTGCCCGATGCTCGGCCAGGACGCGGTCGCGCTCGGCATCCCGGCGCAGCGGTGTCACTGGGTCTACAACTGGATCGATCACGAGGCGTTCCGGCCGCTCGAGCCGCGCGCCGAGTACCGCGCGCGTCACGCCGTCCAGCCCTCGCAGACGGCGTTCTACTTCGGCGGCCGCTTCGATTACACGAAGCACGTCGACCGGGTGGTCGACGCGCTGCGCGGCTTCCACGATCCGCGCGCCGTCTTCTTCTTCGCCGGTGACGGCGTGCTCGCGCCGCAGCTGCGCGAGCTCGCGGCGGTGAATCCGAACGTGCGCGTCCTCGGCACGGTCTCGCGCACCGAGCTGCCCGCCCTGCACGCCGCGTGCGACGTGCAGTTCTGGGGGAGCGTCGACGTCGACTATCCGGGGTTGGTGATCATGGAAGCGATGTCGTGCGGGCTCTACGTGCACACCTCGAACCAGACGATGAACCCGCTCTACCCCGGCGCGCCGGTCGATCCGCGCTTCCTCGACGTGCCGCGGTTCGCGACGCTCTACGATCCGACGCGCGAGGGGATCCGCCGCGCGATCGCCGAGGGGATCGAGCGCCGCGACGAGCTGAACGCGAAACGCGCGGCGGTCGCGGCATTCGCGCGCGAGCAGTTCGGGCTGCCGAACGCGCTGCGGCTGATCGAGATTCTCTCGTCGCTACCGCACTCGGCGCGGCCCGGCGTCGCCGCCGCGCGCGCGGACCGGACGGCGTCGTAACGCGCCCGCGCCCGGTCGTCGCGACGCTGCTGCTCGGCGGCACGCTGGCGACGCTGATGCTCCTGCCGATCCTGCGGATCGGCGTCCCGGCGTACATGCACGACTGGACCTGGCCTCCCGACGCCGCCGGTCTGCGCGCGCAGCTCCTGCAAGGCTGGGAGCCCTGGCTCGACGACGGCTTGGGCCGTCCGAACCCGTTCCCGACCGCTTTTCCGTTCTTCGTCGTCATGGGCTGGTCGACGGCGCTGGTCCCCTCGCGCGTCGAGCTCGCGCTGCTGCTCTTTGCCGTCACGATCGGTGCATTCGCCGCCGCGACCGCGTATGCGCGCCGCGTCTACGGCTTGCGCGGCGCGGCGTACGTCTGCGGCGCGCTGTATGCCGCGGGCCCGGTGCTGCTGACGAAGCTCGTCGCGGGACACTTGCCGTATCTCGAAGCGTACGCGGCGTTTCCCGTGTTCGCGCTGGCGCTGCGCGAAGCGCGCACGAGCCGGCGCTGGCTGGCCGCCGGCGCGCTCGCCGCGGCGTTCACCGCGCTGCAGCCGCAGTTTCTCGGCTTCGACGCGCTCTACGCGCTGGTCGCGCTCGCCACGCGCACGACGAGCCCGAGCGTCGTGCTGCGGCTCGGCGCGCTCGCGCTCCCCGTGCTGGTCCCGGTGCTGGTCGGCCCGACGGTGAACGCGCTGGGCGGCGAGGGGTACTTCGCGCAGCAGCACGCGGTCGTCGCGTGGGAGCGAGACCAGAGCGGCGATCTGCTCGAGTCGCTCGCCGGGATCGGCTACTTCACGCACTACGTCGCGCGGCTCTCGCCGCCCGGCGCAGTCGGGCTGTTCACCGTCTTTCCGCTCCTCGCGCTGGGCGGGATCGCGGCCGGCTGGAAGGTCGCCGAGACGCGCACGCTGCTCGCCGCCGCGGTCGGCGGCTGGCTGATCGTGGTCGGCCTGAACGGGCCGCTCGCGCCGCTCTTCGCGGCGCTGTTCGCGAACGTGACGCCGGTGTCGCTCTTCCGCGAGCTGTACGACGCGAGCGTCCTGCTGTGGTTCCCGACCGCCGTGCTGGCCGGGCTCGCCGCGGCGCGGCTGGGCCGGCTCGCGGCCGCGCCGGCGGCGCTCGCGGCGCTGGCTGCGCTGGTCCCGCCGTGGGCGAGCTACGGGGGCTATTTCATGGCGCCGCCCGCGCCCGCGCGGCTGGCGCAGATCTCGCACGCGGTCGCCGGCGCGGCGCTCGGCCCGACGCGGGTCGTGTGGTGGCCGGCGCTGCAGCCGATGGGGCCGCCGGCGGGGGAGTCGCGCGGCACCGACCCGCTCGCCCGCACCCCGCTCGACGGCGCGCTGCCGCTCTACCAGTACCAGCCGCAGGGCGCGAACGGCGAAGCCGTCTCGCTGGCGGCGAACGGACGCTGGTCCGAGGCGGCCAACGTGTTCGCGCAGCTCGGCGTCGGCTATGTGGTCGTCCGCGACGGCCTCGAGAGCTTCGCCTCGGGCGCGCCGCGGGCGACGATCGCGCCGGGGCCCGCCCTCCAACGGCTCGCCGCGGACGGCGGCTTCACGGTCTACCGCGTCCCCGCGGCGCGCGCGCTCGTCAGCGTCGAGTCGCCGGTCAGCGGCGGGCCGCTGAGCGCGCCCCATCGCTACGTCCCCTCGCGCACGGAGGCGACGGCCGCCCCGGACCGCATCGTCGCGGCGTTTCCGTACGCCTGGCGCAGCCCGGCGGCGGGCGGGTGCGGCGCCGACTCGGTGATCGGCGGCGGGGCCGTGCTGGCGCGCGCCGGCGGCGCATGGGTCTACGCGGCGCCACTGGACGCCGCGACGTGCCGCTGGCTCCCCGCCGCGGCGCTGGCCGCGCAGCGGCGCACGCTGTTCGTCGCCGGCGGCTGGGCCGACGCGCCGCAACCGGTTCCGGCCGTCCCGGCGCGCTCCCTCGCCGCCGCCACATCGGTCCGCGAGCGCCCCGGGCGCTGGGAGGCGACGGTGGCCGCGCCGCGCGACGCGCTGCTCGTCGTGCGCGTCGCCTACGACCGGCGCTGGCGCGCGCGCGCAGACGGACGCGATCTCGGAACGCCGCTGCGCTGGTTCGACTTCGTCGCCTGGCCGATCGCGACCGGCCGGCACGCGGTCGTCGCGACCTACGGCGGCGCGCCGCCCGTGTTCGCCGCGCTGACGATCTCGCTGGCCGGAATGGTCGCGCTGGTCGTGCTGATCTGCCTGCCCGAGCCGCGGCCTCAGCCGCCCAGGTAGATCCCGCCGTTGACGTTCAGCGCCTGACCGGTGATGTAGGCGCCCTCCTCGACCAAGAAGCGTACGAGCGCGGCTACTTCGTCGGGACGGCCGGTGCGGCCGAGCGGGATGCGTGCGAGCAGCGTCTTCTGCACGTCGGCCGGGATCGAGCGCCACATATCGGTTTCGATGAACCCGGGGCAGATCGCGTTCACCGTGATCCCCGCCGAGGCCAGCTCGAGCGCGAGGCTCCGCGTGAACCCGAGCACGCCGGCTTTCGCCGCGGCGTAGTTCGTCTGCCCGAACGCACCCATCTGCCCGACGAACGATGAGATGCTGACGATCCGGCCGCGGCGGCGGTCCAGCATCCCGGCGACGACCGCGTGGCTGCAGTTGATCACGCCGGTTAGGTTTGTCTCGAGCACGGCGCGCCAATCGTCGGGCGACATCTTCTTGAATGAGCGGTCGCGCAGGATGCCGGCGTTGTTCACCAGCACGTCGATCTGTCCGCGGCGCTCAGCCACCGCCGCCGTCAGCGCGCGGACCGCGTCGACGTCGCGGACGTCCGCGCGCCCGGCTTCGGCGCTGCCGCCGGCAGCCGCGATCTGCTCGACCGTTTCGGCGGCGCCGCTCTCATCGCGCTCGTAGTTGACGACGACGTGCGCGCCGCGCCCGGCCAGCTCGATCGCGATCGCGCGGCCGATCCCGCGCGACGCGCCGGTCACCAGCGCGATGCTCCCACGCAGCTCCATCCCGACCGTTTCTTCGGCTCCGAGGGGGCTCCCGCTCGCGCGCTCAGCGCGCGGCGAGCTCCTCGACCGCGCACGCGAAGGCGTCCGCGACCGCGTCCCAACTCAGCGGGCGCGCGCTCTCGAGCGCGCCGAGCGCGAACTCATCGAAGCGTTCGAACACCGCCTCCGTCGCGTCGGCGAGCGCGCGCGGGCGCGGCGCGACGGCGAGCCCGCTGACGCCATGCACGACAGCGTCGCACAGCCCGGGGACGTCGTAGACGACCGCCGGCGTGCCGTGGCGTGCCGCCTCGGTCACCACCAAGCCCCAGCCTTCGCGCACCGAGGTCATCCAGAGCGCCGACGCGTCGCGCATCAGGCGGCGCCGCTCGCCGTCGTCGACGCGCCCGGTGAACTCGACGACGTCGCGCAGGCCTAGCGCCGCGGCGCGCCGCTCGAGCTTGGCGCGATACGCCGGCGGCCCGGATCCGACGATGCGCAATCGCCCGCGCCAGCCGCCGGCGCGCAGCAGCGCCGCGGCTTCGATCGAGTGCTCGACGCGCTTCGAGGGCGTGACGCGGCCCACGACGATGACGTCGCGCTCCGGCGACTTCGGCGGCACCGCGTCATCCGCCGGTTCGTCGACGGCGATCGGGATGACGCGCACCGGACCGCGCAGCCCGATCGCGCGCAGCGTGCGCGCCGACGAGGCGGAGATCGTGATCGCCGGCGTGCGCCGGTACGGGAGCAGATAAAGCGGTTCGAGCGCGTATCCCAGCGGACCGATCGCGCCGCCCTCGTACAGCCATACTTCGCGCGCGAGCTGATAGATGAGCGCGATCGAGCGCGTCGCATACCATGGCGTGAAGAACGGGATCGTATTGATCTCGTCGATCGCAACATCGAAGTCGCGCCGCCGCGCGTAGCGCCGCCAAGCGCACAGGTGGACCGTCGTCTGCGTCCCCTCGCGCACGAAGCGCACGTCCTCGCGCGACTCTTCGCCGGGCGCCCCGGGATACGCAGCGCTGAACCACTCGACGCTCCAGCCCCGCGCCGCGAGCCGCTGCAGCACCCGCCACGTCAAGTGCTCGGCGCCGCCCGCCTTGGGATGCCAGGGATCGCGCCAGTTCAGCACGAGCAGCCGGCGTACGTCGCTCACGACCGCTCGGTACGCCGTTGCGCGCTCGAGTCACTTCTCGCCCGCCCGAGGAGGCGATCCGCCGCCCCCCTTTGAAGGGCTGGGCCCGTCGGGTTACCGCCTTCTCTCCAAGTTGAGGATACCGGGACGTTGTTTTCGTTTGGCCTTTACGGCGTTCGCGTTTGCATTCTCGCTGCCGTTTTCGGGCTCGCGGGGTGCAGCGGCGGCTCGCACGGAGTTCTCGTGCCGGGCTCGGGAAGCGCACGCCCCGGCGCGGCGAAGCTCTCGGTGAGCATCCCCGTCAAGGTCGCGCCACCGCCCGCCGCCGGCGCGCATCCGACGTACTTCTCGACCAAGGCGCAGTCGCTCACCGTCGCATTTTTCCTCAAGCCTCAGGGCACGCCGGAAGGACAGACGACTCTTTCGAACCTGACGCCGTCGCAGAACCAGTGCACGACGAACTCGCAGGGAACCGTCTGCTCCATCAGTGCGAGCCTCTCCCCGGGCAGCTATTACTGCACCGTAGCAACGTACTCGGCCCCGAACGGGCACGGCCCGGTCCTCTCGATCCAAGAATACGTCCCGCTCGTCGTCAACCAGGACGGAAGCATCGCGACCCCGCCGTGGACGCTGTGGGGCGTTCCCCGCACCATCAACGTCTCGCCCCTCGCTACGTCTTCGCTGCGCCAATCCGGCTCGACCGCGACCGCGTACAGCCTTGCACGCGTGTATTACACCATCACCGCTTATGACCAGGCGGGCGGCCTGCTGCTCGGACCGGGAATGCCCGCCTGGACCATTGTGGCATCGAATCCGGCGTTCGCCGTAACCGAGCCTGGGTCGACGTCGCCGAATTCCTTCTCCGTTGCTCCGCCGGGCGGCGGCCCGTATACGACCCAATTCGCAGTAACAGCGTCATTTCCGCAAAGCGCTATCGACTTCTGCCGCATCGTCGGTGCGAACTGCACCGCCTCTCCTGTGACGCTGAACGTTCTGAACCTCACTGCCGACGATTGGGTGACGTTCGCTCACGACTATCAGCGCACGGGCGATGAACTCCAGCGGACGGGGATTTCTCCGTCGAACGCAGCGGAGACTCGCGCTTCGGTGGAAAGTGCAAGTGCCGAACGGGATCGCGATCGACGCGAATCCAGCGGTGTACAACGGCAATGTCATCGTGGTAACCGAGTCACCCGCGGTCGTCTACGATCTTTCAGCGATCGACGGGTCCGTGCTGTGGCAGCAGGCGATCGGAGGTGCTGGGAGCGCGAAGCCGCCGACGATCGATCCAAACGGAGGCATGCACGGCCTCGTCTTCGTCGGCAACCGCACATTCGGCTCGGGAGGCGCGGCTGTTCCGTCTACGCTCTACGCGCTCAACTTGAACGACGGTTCGATCGCGTGGCAGACATCCGTGAACGGACTTACGCGCGGCGCCGAAGTCGCGGCAAACGGAAAGCTGTACGTGCCAACAGCAGGGGGTGACCCGCCTGGCTGCCTCAACGCGGGGGTGCAGCAAGTAGACGAAGCGACGGGCACGATCGGTTGGACGTGGTACGTCAATTCGTTGACGAATCCGAACGGCGGCGGCGCCGTATGGGGTGCGATCGCGTACGATGGCACCCACCTGATCTTCGGGACCGGAAACGTCTGTCAGAACAGCGGGAACCAGCCCGGCGTCGTCCAGACGGCCGATGGCGCGGCAGCGCTCGACCTGACGGGGAATCTCCTCTGGAGCTACGTCGCCTGGGCGCAAGCGGCATCGAACTACATGGAACTCGATTACGACACCGGCAGCAGCGTCATGATCCGCGGCGCCGGGACGGCGAATGAGAACGCGACCTTCCTCAACAAGAACTCGTCGCTCTACACGTTCGACACCGCGGCCTTGAGCCAAACGCCGCCGAGCGCGGTGCTGCAACGCCAGCTGGTGGTGAATCCGGCTTTCGGATACGGGCAGTACGCGTCGCCGACGACTGACGGGACGAACATCGTCATCCAAACAGGCGCGTACTCCAACTCGGAGACCGGCGCGAATCATCGCACGGTGCGCGATCCGTCAGCGCGAAAGCTCTCCGCGGACATGTTTGCGCCCCACGGCGCTCGGCGGCCATCGAAGATCATCTCCGGCTATCACTCCTATCTCGAGGCGTTCAACCCCTCAGGGGGCGCACTGTGGTCATTCGAAATGCAGACTATCATGCAGGGTTACGCCGCGATCACGAACGGCGTGGTGATCGCGCCGGGAGATTCGACTGTCGTCGCGCTCGCGATGAATGGGAACGGCTCCCCTCTCTGGTCGTATCCCACGGCGGCGCGCGCTGGACTCTTCGCCTGCAGTCGTTCCGAGCGGCATCTACATCGGCGACATCAACGGCAACGTCTATGCGTTCGTCGCCGCCGTACTCGACGACGTCGACGCCGTCGGCAGAAACCCGAGCGGGCGATCCGCTGCCCTCGTTCTAGCCGAAACGGAACGGCGAGGCGAATGATCGCCTGATGCGGCTTTTCCCGCTCGATGCGCGCGGCTCGCCGCCGGCTGCATATTGCTTCTCGCCGCTGCCCGGACCGGCGCTGGCCGAGTGGGTCCACGGCCTGAGAGTTAACCGCGGTCGCTGGATCCGGGCAGAGCGGCGCGGCGGACGGCGCGCCGTCGGCCGCGACGTTCGTCATGCCGGCGGCGCTCGCCATCGACGCCCAAGGCAACATGTATGTCGCCGACAGCGGGGCGCAGCGCATCCGCGTCGTCTCCCCGCACGGCATCGTGCGAACGCTGGCCGGCGGCTCGCATCTGAGTGACGACGGACTGTGGGGCGAGCCCGGGAACGCCGATGGTCCCGCCGCGAGCGCACGCTTCAACGAACCTTTGGGGATCGCGGTCGGCCGCGACGAAATCGTCTATGTCGCCGACACGAAAAATCACCGGTTCGCCGCATCAGTCGTGGACGGGACGGTGTCGACCTTCGTCGCGGGACTCGATATCCCGCGCGGCCTCGCCTTCGACGCCGGCGGCAACCTCTACGTCGCCGATTCGGCGCTGGGCATACGGAAGATCGCACCGAACGGCACCGTCACGTCCGTTCGCGGCACCCGCCGAGCATCCGTATGGGATCGCGGTGTTCGACCATCCCCTCGAGATCGCCGTCTCGGACGAACATGGGATCATGGCGCAGGTTCAAGGCGTGTGGATTCGCATGTCGTCCGACGCGACGTCGGCGTGCGCGACCCAAGGCGAACACCGGATCGGCGTCCCGTACGAGCTCGCGCGGATCGGCCCGCAGTCGATCGTCTACACCGATCCGACGACCTCGACGATCCGCTATCTCGATCTCGAATCGAAGAACAGCGCGGTCCTCGACCAGGTCAGCGCGCCGCTCGGGATCGCGGTGCTGCACGACGGCGGGATCGCATTCACCAGCGGAGTGACGCGCAAGGTCGCACGGCTCGACGGATTCGATCCGCGTGACGTTCTGGATCCGATCGTCGATGCGATTCCAGGGCGGCGAGGAAATGCGTACCGCGTCCTCGTCGTCGGCAACTCGTCCATCTGGTGGGACAACACGTGGGCGGACTCGATCCGCGGATCATCGAGCACGACCTGGGCGCCAAGGTTGAGGTGATTCCCGTGCAGATGGTCGGCGCCGAGTTGCCGGCGATCGAGTCCTACGCGGACGAGAACGCGCCGCTGTTCGACGCGATCGTGCTGCAAGTCGACGACGGCACCCTCGGCAACACGCTGCTCAACGAGGGCCCCGCGGCGTGGAAAACTTCGGTGACCGCGTCGCTGCGCAGCCTGCGCACGTCGCTCGAGCGGCAGCACGTGCTGCTTCTCGTCGTCCAGCGTCCGATGCCGAACTTCCTGGGACCGAACGAACGCGTTTCGGCGAAAGTGCAGGAGAACTCGATCGCCGCGCCCGATCATGCGCAGCAGGGCGCGTGGGACGCTGTCCTCGCCGCATCGGGCGTGCACTGGGTCGATCTGTGGTCCACCTACATGAGCGACATTCGATCCGCGCGAACCGAAGAGATCTACGGCGCCGACGCGCACTTCACCGCCCACGGCCGAATCCTCACCGGAAACGCGATCGCCAAAGCGCTCAAGCCGCTCGTCCCCGCCTCGGCCGTGCACTGAAGGCGCGAGAAAGATCGCGTTCGCCGAGCGCCGAAGCTCGCGTGCGTGCCGATCATCAGCTTCTCCAGCATCGCAGGACTCAGGCCGGGCCGCGCGCTCGCCGCGTTCGGCGCGGCGCTCAGTCTCGCGGCGAGCGGCACGGCCGCGGCCGAAGACACCGTCCCCGGCCATGCGGTGCTGGCCCGCGCCTCCGAGGAAGCGCTCATCCTGTGGGATGCGACTCCGGTCGTCGCGACGATCGTGAAGAGCAAGCTCGGTGACGCCGACGCGAACGCGCTGCTCGAGCGCGACGCTTCGCGCGTTCTCGCGACGATGGCGCCGAACATCGACAAAGCCGCGAAAACCGTCACCGTTCGCGTCGTCTACAGCATGACCGGCGAAGTCAGCCCGATTTACGGAACGCCGACCTTCGCCGGGATCGAGCGCTATGCCACGCTGACGCTCGGGGGCGCAGACTTTCGCTCCGATCGCGACCGCTGGAAAGAGCTCGACGCGAAGAGCGCGCTGCCGAGCTGGTTCGCGTACAAGATCATCGGGCGTCTGCCGCCGCGAAGCTGAAGCGAGGGCTCGGCCGAATCTCGCCACGCGGGCGTGCAGGGCGCGGACAACGGGTAAGGTAGCCGCGATGACCGTCAATGAACTGAGCGCGCTCGGCGAGAACGGCGCCACCATCGTGAACGTCGGAAGGCACGCCGGCAAACGTGAGATCCGCGGGGCGATTCGCTATCGCCCGGATGATCTGCTCGCCGCCGAACGCCTGATGCTGCCGATCGCGCCCGACAAGCCGGTCGTGCTCTACGACGAGAGCGGCGATACGGAGCGCACGCAGGAAATCGCCGAAAAGCTGCGTGCGGAGCACTTCGTGGTCGCCTGCTCGAGGGCGGCTTTGCAGCGTGGGAGGACGCCGGCGGTCCCGTTCAGGAAGCGTCGATGGAACAAGTCGTCCCGCCGGCGCGGCCCGACGAAGTACAGCGGCTCGATCGCCGGCTCTAGCCGCCGGACTCGCGGATCGAGCGGCGACGGCGCCGCCGCTCGGAGGTGTTTCGTGACCAACTTCATCGTCGTCCGGCGGCGGCGGCAGCCGCGGCCGCCGCGCTGCTGAGCGCTCGCGGCCACCGGCACATCCGCACGCCCGTCGACCGGTGCCGCATGGTTCGCGCCGAGCGTGATCGGCGCCACCTCGTCGGCCGTGTTCCCGGTCATCGCCGCGCCATTCCGCGCCCACTGTAATGCGCGCACGAACGCCGAGGGCTATGTCTCGGGTGACGATGATGCGGGCGCGATCCAGGCCGCCTTCGACGCTGCGCGCGCCGCGGGCGGCGGGACGGTGATGCTGCCGGGGCCGACAATGCGGGCCACACCGGGAAGTGCGCGATCTCGCACCCGATCTTCGGCGGGTTCAACAACACCACGCTCGCAGGCGCCGGAAAGTTCACCTCGATCCTGGTCGCGATGCCGAACTTCTCGACCCGCCCCGACGTGACGCCGCGTTCGCTCGAGTCTCTGCAACTGCGGCCCCTGCTCGACCTCGATCTCCCGCAGGCCCCGGTTCGTCCGTACAATCTCGGCCAGCCGCCGCTGGTGAAGTACACGATCCGCGACCTGGGCTTCGACGCACGCGCGGCGCAGTCGGGCGGAAACACGCCGGCCGTCTCGATCTCGATACGCGCGCTGCAGTACTTCGAGGCGGACAACGTCTCGTTCGAGCTGGGCGGACCGCTCAGCGAGCACGACCTGACCAAGACGTGGCAGGGCTTCGCGTTCGACGCAATGTCGTACGACGAGCACAACCCCACGCACGATCTCGTCTTTCGTGGCGTCGCATGCCACAACGGGGTCGGCTGCGTCATCCTGCGCTCGGACGCCGGTTGCGCCGTGCCCGAGTCTCCTGTCACCGACACGGTCTCCAACATCACGATCGAGAACGAGAGCGACGTCGTGGACCTGCCACATATCGAAGACGACCGCGACGCGTTCACCCTCGACTACTGCGGGAGCGGCAACCCCCTCTTCACCAACTACACGAACACCGGCGAGACGATAACGGTCGCGAACTCCGTCAGTGACGGCTCGGTCAACGGTCTCAAGCTCGAGGCCAGCGCCGGCGGTCGCGTGAAGAACGTGTCGTACGGGCACGTGCACTACCAAGGATCAGACCACGCGACCTACGACCACGGCCACCCACGCGGCACGGGCGGGATCGTCGCGATGGAAGACCTCAGCCACAACGGGACGTCGGTCCAAACCGACATGCACTTCTTCGACATCCACGGAAATTATGCGGCCGGGATCGCGCTCTACCCGCAAGGAAGTGCGGCCGAGCCGATCTCGCTCACCATCGAGGACGTCGATCTGGAGAACGACATGTCATCGAGCTGCATCCTGCTCGTCGCGACGCAGCCCCCGAGCGGCCACGACACCGTGCACCTGAGTCGCATCACGTGCTCGCCCTCGGCGGCAAACCTCGCCCTCAACAAGCCGCACGGCATTCACGCGACGCAGACGGCGAAGACCCCGGGCTCGGCCTTCACTGGTTCGGTCGAGATCACCGACAGCACGTTTTATCACTATCCGACGCCGGTGTACATCTACCCCGGCAGCGGCAGCTGGAGAAACGTCGTTCTGCGCAACGTCCATTGGGACGTCGGCGCCTTGGCGGTCGATCGCTCCACCGTCCTTCAGGACGCCTCACCGGGCATCGCCGGCCACTGACCGGGCACCTGCTCAGTGACGGCGAGTCAGTAGAGCGGCGAGTCCTCCAACGATCTCGCGATCACGTCGGCGAGGAGAGCGCGTCCGCGTGCGCTGAAGTGCGGGTCGGCGCTGCCCCAGAGCGCCGCGTGATCGGGCGCGGCCTCCGCGGCCTCGAACGCCGGCCATGCGTCGATCGTGCGCACGCCGGAGGCAAGCACTGCGGCGCGTACCGCTTCGCCGCCTTCGCGCTGAAGCCTGACCATCGCCGGTAAGCGCGTCTCTTCCCAGGCGTACTCGGCGAGCGAGATCTCGAACGGGAGCGGCTGCTCGACCACGGCCAGCTTCACGCCACGCGCGGCGAGACGCTCGTTCAAGGCCCGTAATCCACCCACGAACTGACCGCGCCAGCTGGCGTGGTTCGCGACGACGGCTGCGCCGTTCGGTTCGTCGAATTCTCCACGGACACTGATGGTGTTGATGAAGAGCAGCGCGCCTTTGATCGCGTGGGCGTCGGCAAGTGTCTCGAGCACACTGCCGAGCGCCGCGAGAGTCGGCACGCCCGGCGCGGTGACCGCGATGATGTGGAGGTCGGGACGCGTCCGCCGCAGCCGGCGTTCAAGAATCCCCTGCACGGAATCGTCCCACTTCGTGGTCGACCACGTCGCCGAGTTCCCGGTGATCGCGAGCCCCGTACCGCCGGGATCGAGCGGAAGCGGATCGATCCCCGCGATCGCCGGTTCTGGCCCCGGTCCGGGGTCGGCGATCGTCCGAATGCGACGATTCGCACCGTCGGCGACGATGAGCCGTCCGCCGGGCGCGAGCGCGATCCCGAACGGCGCATCGAAACGCACGCGCGTCCCCGCTCCGTCGGCGAACGCACCGGTGTCGCCGGCGGCGTCTTCGACCTGGCCACCGGCAACGATCGCGGCCGAGCGAAAGTCGATGCTGATCCACCGGACGGTGTTCGTCCGGATGTCGGCGTAGTACGCGTGCACGTCGTCGGCGGCGGCGAGCGCGTAGGGAAAGCCGAGCGGCTGCAGACCTTGCGCGGAGCGCGCATTCGCATCATTCGGCGACGGCGGCGCATTCGAGGTGCTGTCGGCGAAGAAGCGCCAGCGCGATCCGTCCTGCCGCAGCACGAGCAGCCCCTTCGTGTCGGCGACGTAGATCGACTCGGAATCGCCGCGGATGCCGACCGCGACACCGTAGACGTGATCGGCAGGCGTCTCGCCGAGCGGGATCGTCGAGACGTCGCCACCCGGCGAGATCCGGCGCAGTCCGGTGAAGACGTCGGCGACGAGCAGACTCCCGTCGCGATCGATCGCCAACTGCATCGGCCGGCCGAAGACGGCACGCGCGCGGGGACCGTCGGCGTCGCCGGACTGCAGCGGCGTTCCCGCATAAGTGCTCACCGTGCCGTCCGCGATGCGGCGGACCACGTGATTGTTCGAATCGGCCACGAACACGGTCCCATCGCGCGCGACGGCGATCCCGAGCGGAAGGTCGAAGCGCGCTTTGTGCGCGGGCCCGTCCGCGAATCCGGCCGGAGTTCCGCCGGCGATCGTGCGCACCGCTCCGTGGTCGATCACGCAGATGCGGTTCGCGCCCGCGTCGGCGACGAACACGCGGCCGTCGCGGTCGACCGCGACTGCGGCCGGCATGACGAAGGAGGCGCGCAGCGCTGGGCCGTCGACCGTGCCCGACAAGCCGCTGCCCGCCAGCGTCGACACGACAGGATCGGCGAGCGCCGCCCGTGCCGCGAGCGCGACGAACACCGCGCCCAGCGTGCTCGCGACGATCGTTCCGGCACGGCCCGCGCGCATTATCGCACCGCTACGGCAACGCGTCGAGCGGAACCGCCGCATCCTTCGCGGAGAGACGCGGCTCTCCGTCGCAGCGGCCACGCGATCCCGATGCGGGGATTGCGCCACGACACGGCGCCCTCTTGCGCCGCATCGAACGGCACGCTGTTCTTGTAGTGCACGACGACATCGTCCTCGAGCGCCAAGAAGCCGTGAGCCGAACCCGGCCGGAACGTAGAGCTGACGGTGATTGGCCGCGCTCAGCACGAAGCTCTGCCAGCGCAGATACGTGGGCGAGTCGCGCCGCACATCGACGATCGCATCGCAGATCCGGCCGTGCAGGCACTGCACCAGCTTCGCCATCCGGAAGTCGTAGTGCATCCCGCGCAGGACGCCGCGCGACGACGACGACACTGAGTCCTGCCGCCAGCGCACGTCGAGCCCCAGCGCCGCGTACTTCGGCTCGCTCCAGCTCTCTTTGAAAAACCCGCGGTCGTCCTCGAACACGTCGGGGACGTAGCAGCTTCGCCTCCGCGAAGATCGTCTCGCGAACCTGAATCGCCACGCGACTCCCTACGACGCCGCGCCGGCCCGCTCCGCGCGCCGGGTCAGATACGCATCGACCCCGGCCTCCCACGCAGGCGCCGGTGCGACGCCGAGCGCCGCCGCCGTCGTGCTGGCGAGCGCGGAGTACGCCGGGCGCCGCACGCGCCGAGGGAGCGGAGGCGACGCGCTCCACCGGCCCGAGCCCCATCCGCTCGAACGCGTAGCGCGCGAACTCGTACCAGCTGCATGCGCCGCCGCCGGCCGCATGCTGGATCCCCGACGCGCCCGCGTCGATAAGCTCGCGAATCACCCGCGCGACGTGCGGCGCATACGAGGGCGAGAACACGACGTCGCCGACGACGCGCACGGGCTCGCCGCGCACCGCCGCTTCCCGCAGCCGCTCGAGCAGGATCGGACCCTTCGCCGAGACGCCGCGCCGGCCCGTACACCCCGCTCGTGCGCACGATCAGCCAGCGCCCGCCGTGACGCGGAACCAGCATCTCGCCGGCGCGCCTTCGAGGCGCCGTAGACGTTGAGCGGCGCGGGGACGTCGTCCTCGCGGTACGGGCGCCCGGCGCGCCCGTCGAACACGTAGTCGGTCGAGATCGTCGCGAACGTGACCCCGCGCGCCGCGCACGCCGCCGCCAATCGGTCGACCGCGATCGCGTTCACCGCGAACGCGGTCTCGGGCTCGCGCTCGCAGCGCGCGACGTCGTGAAACGCGGCGCAGTTGATCGCCGCATCCGGCGCGTGCGCCGCGAGGTACGCACGCACCGCGGCTTCGTCCTCGACCGGCAGCTCCGCGTGCGTGGGCGCCGAGTAGCGCGCGGCCGGCGTACGCCTCGACCAGCGCCGCGCCGAGCTGCCCCGACGCGCCGATCACCAGCACGCGCTCCGGCCGCGCCGCCATCAGTAGATCGAACCGTATCCGCGCTGCTCGGCATGCACCTCTTCGAGCAGCGACATCCACTGGATGTTGTAGTAGCGCGGATGCGAGTACATCGCGAGCCGGTCGAGCGGGAACCGCCGCAGCATGTCTTCGATCGACTCGAGCACCGTGACCGACGGCGTGAACCCCATCGCCTTGCTGAGCTTCGCGTTGCTCATCCGGTAGTTGCGCACGATCGCCGGCGCGGGCGCCTCGACGATCTCGACTCGGAGCTCCGGCTCGATGACGGAGAGCGACCCGGCCACGAGCATCGCGAGCTGCCGGATCTGATAGTTCTCCTCGAGCACGTTGAAGATCTGCCCGCGCATCCCTTCGAGCGGCGCATCCAGCGCCATCACGTGCACGCGCGCGACGTCGCGCACGTCGACCAGCGGCCGCCACATCCAGCCGCCGCCGTGCAGAAAGAGCTTGCGGTGCACGATCGCGTCCTTCACGAACGTGTTCACCACGAGATCGAAGCGCATCCGCGGGCTGTAGCCGTACACCGTCCCCTGTCGGAACACGACCGGCGCGAACGTCGCGTCGGCCGCCGCGAGAACGGTCTCCTCGGCGTGCCGCTTCGAGAGCGAGTACGCGCCGCGCGGCTCGACGGGCGTGGACTCGTCGCACATCATCGGCGTCGTGCGCACCTCCGCCCCGCTCCTCGCGGTCGTAGATCGACGCCGACGAGGCGAAGGTGAACCGCGCGATCCCGTGCCGCTTGCACGCGGCGACGAGCGACTCGGTGGCGACCGCGTTCATCTGCCAGTTGGCCGCGGTGTTGTACTCGGCGGTCGGGTCGTTCGACAGCCCGCCCAGATGGCAGACCGCGTCGATCCCCGCGAACCACTCGTCGCGCAGCTCCCGCAGATCTCCGGCGATCACCTCGACCTCGAGCCCGTCGAGCACGCTCCGCCCGAAGAACAGCCGGTCGAGGACCACGGGCCGGTGCCCGGCCTCGATCAGATGGCGGCAGAGGACCACGCCGATATACCCGGCCCCGCCGGTGACGAGCACGCGCACGACCGATGCTGCGTCAGCGCATCGGTCGCCGCCTGCCCGTCCAAGCGCTACGGATAATACTTCCCGACCGCGATTGCCGCCGCATTCGGTCCGTTCGCCTTCGTTCCGGGCGCCGGACTCGGTGAAGCGAGGTATTCCGCCGGCGTCCACGTCACGAACTCAGGATCCGGTACCGAATATGCGTTGCTGTCGTACGGCCCGGTCCAGCTCGCGAAGACGTCGTTGGACGAGTCGAGCGCGATCGAGTCGCCGGGGAAGGACCCCGTCGCGTCCACCACCGGGATGTAGCCGAGCAGGTTCGCCTGCACCACCGGCGCGACGTACGCCCCGGGTGCGGAGAGCTGGCTCTTCGCAAACTCGTAGGCGTAGCCGAAGGTCTCGCCCCAGAGATCCCCCGCTGCGTCGAAGGCGAGATCGTTCCAGTCGGCCGTCGAGCTCCAGACGTTCATCCCGCCCGAGATCAGCGGCCCGAACGATGCGACCGTCGCCGGCGAGCCCGACGACTGAATGGAAGCGGCCTTCAGCTCGAAGATGGTCCACGACTCCCCGGCGACGGTCTGCGCCGAATCGATCGAGAACCAGAGGTCCCCCGCGGCGTCGAACCGCAGACGCGACTCGGCAGCTCCGAGATAGAGCACGACGGACGGCGTCTTCGCGCCGCTCGACGCGAGCTGCGCCTTGGGCAGCTCGACGAATCCGTCACGGCTGGGCACCGAGGCCCACAAGTTGCCGCCCGGATCGAACGCGATCGCGTTCGCGGGAAACACGCTGCTGGTGATCGTCACCGCCGGCGCCGGCGCGTCGTTCGAGCGCAGCGCGGCGAGCTGCGCGGGCGTGTACTCATACAACGCCGTCCCCGTCGTCGAAAGCGCCCACAGATCGCCGCTCGCGTCGAACGCGAGATCGGCCGACGCGGCGCGCGCGGGGAGGAAGAGCGCCTCGACCGGCAGCACGTTCCCGCCCGCGATGAGCTGCGGAATGCAGTACTCGCCGACAAAGGTCCCGGCCGTCCACACCGCCTGTCCGGAGGCGGGCGGCGTACACGACGGCGTGAGCGCGACGGGCGTCGGACTCGGCGACGGGCTCGGCGTCGGGGTCGGTATCGGCGCGGTGGTCCGCGACACCGCAATGCCGTAGTGCGTGCCCGTATCCGTCACCGCCGCAAGCTGCGGACCACCCGGGTAGTCGAACTCGCGCACCGTGCCGCCGTACTCATCTGCCGAGTACAGCCGATCGCTGAACGAATCGAGCGCAAAGGCATACGTCGTGCGCGGAATCGTGATGCTCGAGACGACCGTGCTGGTACCGCCGGCCAGCGTTTCGATCGTGCTCTGCGACGGCGTGACGACGTCGACGACCATCCGCCCGGTGCGGTCGAACGCGACGCCGATCGGTGCACCGGTGACGGCGAACGCGGCCCCGCTCGTCGAGCGTGCCGGAAACTCGACGAGCTTGAACTGATTCATCGCCGCGGTCGACGAGCGATACGTCACGAACACGTCGTCGTGTGAATCGACCGCGACGTACTCCGCCCCGAGCACGAATGCGGGGTCGAACAGCGTCGAAGTCGGCGTCGTCGCTCCCGGCTTGAAGACGCTCACGCTTCCTTCGCGCGCTTCGGAGTAGTCGTAGAGGTTCGCCGCATACACCGTGCCGTCCGCGCCGACCGCGACCCCCATCGGTTCCTTGCCGGGACTCTTCAGCGTCCTGAGCAGCGTCGACCCCGAATAGACCCGGATGTCGTCGGCGCCCGCCTCTGCCACGTACAGGTTTCCGGACGGGTCCACCGCGAGGCCGGTGGGCTTGGAGAGCCCCGTGATCGTCCCCGTGACCGCCGGCGCCAGCGGTTCGCCGCCATAGAACGTCACCGTCCCGGCACTGGAGTTCGAGACGTACACCGTCGGAATGGTGGAAGAGGCCGCGCTCGCGGGCACTCGCAGCCCCTCGCTCTGCCGCTCCCCGACGGGAAGCGAGCGCATGGTACTCGTCGTCGAGCACCCGGCCGCCGCCAGCGCCCCGAACGCCACCAGAACCGCGCCCACGCGCCAAACCCCGGTAGCACGTTCCATCCCTGCGATAGTTGTCTCTGCCGCCCCCCGCCCCTACCCCGCCGCCTCACGCGGCGGTAAAACTTTCCTCGGAAGACGGGACGACCCCACCCTGCACCCTGCGTGCCCGTCGAGGTGGTGCGCCGCTCCCCGCGACTACGACCCGGCTCGGACTACGCGTACACCCCGCGCAGCTTGAGCGACTTCACGACACGGTCGATCGCGATCATGTACGCCGCCGTGCGGTACGGCACGCCGCGCTCCGTCGCGATCCCGCGCAGAACCGTGAAGTTCTCGAGCAGTTGATCGCGCAGCCGTTCGTTCACCTCCGACTCGCGCCAGAAGTAGCCCTGACGATCCTGCACCCACTCGAAGTACGAGACGGTGACGCCGCCGGCGTTCGCCACGATGTCGGGGATCACCACGATCCCGTTGCGCGCGAAGATGTGATCGGCTTCGGGCGTCGTCGGCCCGTTCGCGCCCTCGACGATCAGCTTCGCTTTGATGCGCGAAGCATTGTCGACGGTCAGCACCTTTTCGAGCGCGGCCGGGACGAGGACGTCGCACGGCACCTCGAGCATCGCCTGGTTCGACATGCGGTCGCCGCCGCGGTAGCCGTCGAGCGAGTGGTGCTCCTGCGCGTAGGCCATCGCGCCGGGAACGTCGATCCCGTTCTCGTTGACGTACGCGCCCGTCACGTCGCTGATGCCGATCACCGTGCAGCCCGCGTCCTGGAACATCTTCGCCGCGATGCTGCCGACGTTGCCGAAGCCTTGCACGACGACTTTCGCGCCCTTCGGATCGATCCCGAGCCGTCCCATCTCGTCGAGCGCGACGATCGAGACCCCGCGCCCGGTCGCCTCGACGCGCCCGCGCGAACCGCCGATCTCGAGCGGCTTCCCCGTGACGACGCCCGGCGTGTTCTGCCGCACGTGCATCGAGAAGGTGTCCATGATCCATGCCATGTGCTGCGGCGTCGTGTTGACGTCGGGGGCGGGGACGTCTTTGTCGGGACCGATCACCTCGACCAGTTCGGCCGCGTAGCGCCGCGTGATGCGCTCGATCTCCGACATCGAAAGCGTCGAGGGATCGCAGGTGACGCCGCCTTTGCCGCCGCCGAACGGCAGGTCCACCACCGCGCACTTCCACGTCATCCAGAACGCCAGCGCCGTCACCTCGTCGAGCGTGACGCCGGGATGGAAGCGGATTCCGCCCTTCGCGGGGCCGCGCGCGAAGTTGTACTGCACGCGGTAGCCCGTGAAGACCTCGATCCCTCCGTTGTCGCGCTGGAACGGGATCGAGAAGATGATCTGCCGGGACGGATGGGTGAGGATCGCTCGCATCCCCGGGTCGAGGTTGAGCAGGGACGCCGCTTCGTTGAAGTAGGCGATCGCGTCGCCGAAGACGCTCACGTCGCGGACGGCGGTCGTGCTCGGTACGGCAGTGGACATCGTGAAGAGAGCCTCCTGTAGCCGTCCCGAACCTTTAGGACGTTCGGCGAAAACCCCTGGTCCGCAACTCGCCAAATGGCGAATCGCGGCGAACGCCGAGCGGTCCGCCGCTCAGCCGATCTCCACCGGGACGCCGCCCATCTCGAGCGAGAGCTGGGCCGCATTCAGGGTCGACACGACAGAGATACCCGCATCGGCTCCGCACACCGGCTCGAACCCGTCGAGCAGCGAGGCGACGATCGAGTCGACCTCGGCGGCCAGCGCTTCGGTCGTGGGGAGCACGGGGGCCGTCATGTCGCCGAGCCGGTATTGAATGAGCTGCGGAGCCGTGGCGCGATCGGTCCCGCACGAGGCGACGCCCTTGTCGTAGACGCGGATCTTCTCGACCGGATCGTTGTCGTCGTACACCAGCATCTTGCGCGCGCCGCCCAGCATGATTTGCCGCACCTTGACCGGCGCGATCCAATTGACGTGCACGTGCGCGACGAAGTCGTCGGCGTAGAACAGCGTGAGGTACGCGATGTCCTCGAGATCGGCGTAGTGCGCGACGCCGGTGCACGAAACGCGCCGCGGCCGCTCGCCGCCGGTCAGGTAGTGCAGGATCGAGAGGTCGTGCGGGGCCAGGTCCCAGAGCACGGAGACGTCCTGCTGGAACAGCCCGAGGTTGACGCGGACGGAGTCGTAGTACAGTCGCCGGCCGAGCTCGCCCGACACGACGATCTCGCGCATCTTGCGGACCGCGGGCGTGAAGACGAAGGTGTGGTCGACGAAAATCTGCACGCCGTTGCGCTCGGCGGCCTCGCGCAGCCCGAGCGCCTCGTCGACCCGCCGGCTCAGCGGCTTCTCGAGGAGCACGTGCTTCCCGGCCTCGATCGCCCGGTGCGCCAGCGCGACGTGCGAGTCGACCGGGGTCGCGATCGCCACCAGATCGACCGCCGGGTCGGCGAGGACATCATCGAGCGCGGAGGTCCTTCCGACCGCGGGGTAGCGCCGGCTCAGCGGCGCGAGCCGCTCGGCACGCAGGTCGCAGGCCCAGCGGACCTCGGCGCGCGCGTTGTCGGCGAAGTTGCGCAGTACGTTCGGGCCCCAGTAGCCGTAGCCCACGACGGCGACGCCGACGACGTCGCGACCGAGAGGGCGGGGCCGGGACGCCCGCGCGGCGGCGGCCGCGAACGGCGAAGAGGAGGCCATGCTGGAGTAATCGGCGCGGGGGACCGCCGCCTCCAGCACCGCACCCTCGGACGTCGGCGTGCGCGAGGACGATCGGCCCCGAGCCGGCGGCGATCGCCTCGCCCAGGACCTGGTTGCCGGTAGAGCGTGAACGCTAAAACCGGCGCGGCGAACATGCCGCGCTTCCGCTGCCTAGGCTGCCGGTTGCTTGGGCGCGCCGCTCAGCAGCCGCAAGCGTGAACCAACCTCTCCACCGCTGTCCTCGCCCTTTGGGTAGCGCCGAGGGCGCGGACTCGCAACGGCTCGGCGATCCGGTCCATCGAGTGCGGGGTCAGGTCGTTGTCGGCTCCGTCGAGGAGATTCAATGCGGCGCGTACGCGCGCAAGGTCGTTCGGAGGATTGACCGGCTCCTCGGGCTTCCGCGTTGATGTCGTGATGCCGTCGTCGAGTGCTCCGATCGCCGCGTAGATTGCACGCGTTGCGAGCTGGTAATCCCCGTCGCTCGCGCGTACGCCGCTCGTGTGCGTGAGCATCCAGAGCGCGGAGTTGAGGCTGGCCCACGCATCGAAGAAACGTGGCTTTGTGGGAACGGCGACACCGCGCGCTGCGGCCTGTTTCGGACCGCGTGACAGAGCACTAGCCGCGATCTTCACAACCGGATGAGGCGTTCCCCGCGGCCCGGCCGAGGGGCGTTGTTCGGCGGTGTTTTCAGGCCTCGGTGATTGGGTCGGGCTCGCCTGTGCAGCGACCCATGGCGGTGCGCTCTCGATCTCTCGCGCGACGGCGTCCGCTTCGAGTCGTCGTCCGGCTGCAGAAAAGTGCGGTCCCGCTGAATTGAAGAGTTGCGCCGAACCGCTCGCACGCCCGAACGCTGGATAGAGGTTGATGGCGCGGACGCCGTGCTCGCGGAGGTCGTCTGCCAGGAAGGGAATCCCCTCGGCTTGTCCCACCATGTCCGGTTCTTCGGGGTGGACGACGACCAGCAGTTGCGCGTGATCGGCCGCGAGATCGCGTTTGAGGTTCGTGAGATCGCCGATGAGCCGCGGCTCCCACGTCGCACGATCGAACGCGATGGTCTGGAGGGAAACCGAAAACGACTGCGCCACTTGCGTTCGGCTGACGTCGAGGACGACGAGCGGCACAACGCCGAGATCGCCGAGGAATCGGCTGTACTCCTCGCAGGCCTGAAGCGTACCACCAGGCATGATGACCGGAATGACGCGTGGCTTGCGTCGCGGGCCATTCGGCTCGCGAAGGAGCTCGTTTTCCAGAACGCCCTGTATGGAGTCGTCCCAATCGGTATCCCACCACACGAACGACGAGCCGACGTACGCGATGTTGTAGGCGGATGGATTGAGCGTGAAATGGTTCGGCAAGAGCCCGACATCGCTTGGTGCGATCGGCTTTCGCAAGTTGATGTTCGTCACGAGGTCAACCGCCCCCGATGCTTCCGCGACTGCGACCCCGCCATTCGGTGCAAGCGCCAGCGCGACCGGATCCGCGAGCGGCGGTCCACCGGCAACTTTGCGGGTAAAGAGCTGATCGACGTCGAGATAGCGCACCGCGCCATCGGCGGTCGTATACAAGACCGACGATGAATCCACGGCGGCAAGCGCGAGAGGCGTCCCGAGCGGGTGCTCTCCTTGCAGCTTCTCGACGCCGGGTCCAACGCGTCGCGCGCTCGGGATGCGGCGCGCGTGGCCATCGCTCAATCGGGCGGCGACGATGCCGTCGGCGTCGCTCGCGAACAGCGTGAACGACTCGCCAACGGCAACCGCGGTCGCGTCGTGCACGGAGAGGGGAAGTGTGACGACCTCGCCCTGGACCGTGATCTCCCGAATGCCAGTTCCGCGATCGGCGACGAAAACGTCTCCCCGTTCGTCGGTCGCGATGCCGACAGGCGCGACGAAAGCGGCCCTTGTAAGGGGACCATCGACGCGACCGCCGTTCGGTGTCCCCGCATATGTCGAGACGATACCCGTGGGCGCGATCACCCGGATCAGGTGATTGCCCGTGTCGGCCACGTAGAGCTCTCCACGCGATCCGAATGCGAGGCCCGAGGGATCGTTGAAACGGGCCTGCTCGGCGCGACCGTCTGCGTACCCTGCTTTGCCGGAAGCAGCCCCCGCGAAGAGTGCGGGCGGCTCGTTCGGGGCTGCGACGAGAACGCGGTTTCCGTCGGCGATGAAGAGGCGACCTTGCGCGTCAAATGCGAGCGCGGTTGGCGGGCCGACGACGCCGCCTCCGGCATTGAGGAGCGGCGTTATGGTTGCCGCCGACGAGTTGGCTGCCACCGCAAGCGCAACGACGAGCGCGAAAATCACGGAAATACCCCGCCTAACCATCGTTCGTCGCTTCGCCATCGGGAGATCGGCGGCTCTTACCCCTCGAACGCAACCGCTCTATCCGCCACGCGCTGCCCGCTAGCATGGGCGGAGCCGGAGGAAACACGCCCGTCAGCGCCTCGAGCCCTATCGTCGGGCCGCGCGGCTCCCGGTCCGGAGGACAGGGCGAGCGGGGCGTCGCTCACACGTTGAACCGGAATTCCACGACGTCGCCCTCTTGCATCACGTACTCCTTGCCTTCCGAGCGCAGCTTCCCGGCGGCGCGCAGCGCGTCGGTGCTGCGGTAGGTGACCCAGTCGGCATATGAGACGATCTCGGCGCGAATGAAGCCGCGCTCGATGTCGGTGTGGATCGTCCCCGCCGCTTGCGGCGCCCGCGTCCCCTTCGCGATCGGCCACGCGCGCGTCTCTTTCTCACCGGTCGTGAGGAACGTCATCAGGCCGAGCAGGTCGTAGGCCTCGACCACGAGGCGGTCGAGCCCGCCGCTGGTGATCCCGTAGTCGGCGCGGAACATCGCGACGTCGTCGTCGCTCAGGCCGGCGAACTCCGACTCGATCTTGCCGTTGAACGCGATCGCCCGGCTGTTCTCGCGCTTCGCCTGCTCGAACACCGCCTGCGCCATCGGTCCGGGCCGCGCGATCTGCGCTTCGTCCACGTTCGCGACGTACAGCATGGGCTTCGCGGTGAGCAGAAACGACTCGCGGGCCGCCTCCGCTTCGAGCGAGCCGGAAGGGAAGGCGCGCGCCGGCCGTCCCGCTTCGAGCGTGGCGATCAGCCGGTCGAGCGCCTCGAGCCGCGCCGCCTCCTTGGGATTGGCGCGCACTTCGCGCTGCAGCTTCTCGCGGCGGCGCTGCAACGATGCGAGATCGGCCAGGGCCATCTCGATCCCGATGATCTCGATGTCGCGCAGCGGATCGGGCGCCCCCTCCACGTGCGTGACATTGTCGTCCTCAAAGCAGCGCACGACCATCGCCACCGCGTCGGTCTCGCGAATGTGCGAGAGGAACGCGTTGCCCAGACCCTGACCGCTCGACGCCCCGCGCACGAGTCCCGCGATGTCGACGAAACGCATCGTCGCGGGGACGATGCGCTGCGAGCCGCTGATCTCGGCGAGCACGCCGAGGCGGGGATCGGGGACGGGGACCTCGCCGACGTTCGGCTCGATCGTGGCGAACGGATAGTTCGCCGCCAGCGCCTGCGCCGAGCGCGTCAGCGCGTTGAAGATGGTCGACTTCCCGACGTTGGGAAGCCCGACGATGCCACACGACAATGCCACGGGTCGGACTCGTACGAGAAACCGGAGGATTCGCCCTCGGAGCCCCCGGAGTACCCCCTGATGCGCCAGATGAAGGTCGACAAGCTGGGGATCGATCTCCTCACGCACGACCCCGTCGTGATCCTGAAGGATCTCGAAGGCAAGCGCTATCTCCCCATCCTGATCGGACCGTTCGAGGCCACCGCGATCGCCCTGGCGCTCGAGGGGACCGCCGTGCCGCGGCCCCTCTCGCACGACCTCATGCGCATCCTGCTCGAGACCCTCTCGGCGAAGCTCGAACAGGTCGTCGTGCACGACATCAAGGACTCGACGTTCTTCGCCAAGCTCGTCGTGCGCACGAACGGCGAGGTTCAGGAGATCGACGCCCGCCCGTCCGACGGGATCGCGCTCGCGCTGCGGATGCACGCGCCGATCTTCGTCAGCGACAAGATCACGCTCGAAGAGGCGGCGCCCGACAAGGGCGCCGCGCCCGAGGACGAGGCGAAGTTCAAGACGTTCATCGAGAACCTCAAGCCGTCCGACTTTCTCGAATAGCGCGCGGTCGCGCGCGCGATCAGGAGCTGCGGCGCCAGTACCAGCAGCGTCGATCGACCTCGATCATCGGGTCGGCGATCCCGTTCGCCGCGCGGAACTCGTCGACGGCGCGCCGGCAGTATGTCCAGTCGTCCTCGCCGTAGTCGTCGACGATGACGTAGCCGCCGACGGAGAGCTTTCCGTAGAGGCTGGTCAGCGCGTCCATCGTCGACTCGTAGTAGTCGCCGTCGAGCCGCATCACCGCGAGCCGTTCGATCGGCGCGTTCGGCAGCGTGTCCTTGAACCAGCCTTTCAGCCAGCGGACCTGCTCGTCGAGCAGTCCGAACGTCTCGAAGTTCTTCCGCACGGCCTCTTCGCCGGCGGCGAAGCGGTCGAAGACCTTCGTCATCACCACGCCTTGGTGCGCCTGTGCCTCGCGCGGGAACCGCTCCGCATCGGGCTCGGGCAGGCCCTCGAAGGAGTCGGCGACCCACACCGCGCGGTCCGCGACGTCGAGCGCTTTGAGAATCCCCCGCATGAAGATCGTCGCGCCGCCGCGCCACACGCCGGTCTCGATGAGGTCGCCCGGGACGCCCCGCTCGACCACGTCGAGCACGCATGACTCGATGTTGTTCATCCGCGCCAGCGGCAGCATCGAGATCGCCCGGCCCTTGACGTAGTGGCTGGTGAACTGCAGCAGGAACGCGGCGTCGCTCGCGTTCAGGTCGGGCTCGGGCGCGTACAGCGTGTCGGTGAGCACCCGTTTCAGCAGATCGAGATAGAGCCGTAGGGCGGTCACGCGATCGCCGTCCCGGCGCGCGCGGAAAGGACTTGCGGCACGAACCGGAGGATTCCATGGGTCCCGGTTCTCTTCCCTCGCGCGCCGGCGCATGCCGATAGAGGAACTCTCCGACTTGTCGCTCGACGACATCTACCAGCGTCTCACCGAAATCCTTCGCGACGTCTTCGACGACGATACCGTGGTCGCGCGGCCGGATCTGACGGCCGATCAAGTCGCCGGCTGGGACAGCTTCGCGCACCTGCGCGTGATCTTCACCGTCGAGCAGACGTTCGGCGTGAGCTTCGCCGCCTCCGAGATCTCGTCGTTGAAGAACGTGGGCGAGCTAGCGCAGCTGATCGACGCGAAGCTGAAGGGCTGACGAGCCCCGCCGCCAGGGCTGGGAAGCGCGCGATGAGCAATGAGCTGTATGCGAGCCTGGGATGGCTGCCGGAGGCGCCCGCGGATTTTCGCGCGCGCTGCCGCGCGCTCCTCGACGACGCATCGGCCGCCGGCCGCGCCGTCGCCGCGCTGGCGAACGTCTCGCTGAACGAGAACCGGCTGCGCCAGCTCGCCGACGCGATCCGCGCGCTGCGCGCGCGCGACCGTTCGCTCGCGCCGCTCACGCCGTTCACCCTCGGGGTCGTCGGCAACGTGACGCTCGAGCCGCTGATCCCGGCGCTGATCGCCTCGGCGCCGCGCCACGGCGTGGTGCTCGAGTGCGTCGAGGCCGACTTCGCACAGACCGTCCAGGAGGCGATGTCGCCCGACTCGCGGATCAACAGCGCGCGCCCCGACGCGGTGCTGCTCGCGCTGGACTTCCGCGGGCTGCCGCTGGCGAGCGGGCTGTACGACGACCACACGGCGCGCGAGGTCGTGGCCGGCGCGGTCGCGCACGTCGACGCGCTGCGCGCGGCGTTCCGGGCGAACGGCGGCGCCCGCGCGATCGTGCAGACGCTGGCCCCGCCGCCGGAATCGGCGTTCGGCAGCTTCGACCGCGTCATGCCCGGGACGGTGCGCAGCCTGTGCGCCGCCTTCAACGCCGCGCTCGTCGCGAGCGTGCACGGCAGCGACGACGTCGTGCTCGACGTCGCCGCGCTCGCCGAGACGGTCGGCCTCGCCGACTGGCATTCACCGCGGCAGTGGAACGTCGCGAAGCTGCCGTTCGACGCGCGCTTCCTGCCGCTCTACGCCGACCACGTCTGCCGCATCGTCGGCGCGCTGCGCGGGAAGAGCCGGCGCTGCCTGATCCTCGACCTCGACAATACGCTCTGGGGCGGGGTGATCGGCGACGACGGCCTCGAGGGGATCGTTCTCGGCCAGGGCGACTGGACCGGCGAAGCGTTCCTCGACGTGCAGCGCGCGGCGCTCGCGCTGCGCGAGCGCGGCGTCGTCCTCGCGGTCTCCTCGAAGAACGACGACGCGGTCGCGCGCAGGCCGTTCGCCGAGCATCCCGACATGCTGCTGCGCGAAGACCACATCGCGGTCTTCCAGGCGAACTGGAACGACAAGGCCACGAACATCGCGGCGATCGCGGAGTCGCTCGCGCTCGGCCTCGACGCGATGGTCTTCCTCGACGACAACCCGGTCGAGCGCGGGCTGATCCGCGAGCTGCTCCCGCAGGTCGCCGTGCCCGAACTGCCGACGGATCCCGCGCTGTACGCGCGGACGCTCGCCGCGGCCGGCTACTTCGAGGCCGTCGCGTTCTCGGAGGAAGACCGCAAGCGCGCGGGCTTCTACCAGGACAACGCGCGCCGGCTGGCGCTGCAGGGACAGATCGGCGACGTCGACGCGTACCTCGCCTCGCTCGAGATGCGCATCGTGTTCCGCCCGTTCGATGCGACCGGGCGGAGCCGCATCACGCAGCTGATCAACAAGTCGAACCAGTTCAACCTCACGACGCGGCGCTACGACGAGGGCGAGGTCGCGCGCTTCGAGGCCGATCCCGAGGCGTTCACGCTGCAGGTGCGGCTGATCGACGTCTACGGCGACAACGGGATGATCGGCGTGATCGTCTGCCGCCCGGCCGGCGAGCGCACCTGGGAGATCGACACCTGGCTGATGAGCTGCCGCGTCCTCGGGCGCCGGGTCGAGCACATGGTGCTGCGCGAGATCGTGCAGCAGGCCCGGGCGCGCGGGATCGAGCGCCTCGTCGGGCGCTACCTGCCGACGGAACGCAACGGGATGGTGCGGGAGCACTACGCGAAGCTCGGCTTCCGGCTCGCCGCCGACGAAAATGGCGCGACGACCTGGGAGCTCGACACGGCCGACGAGCCGCCGGCCGAGTCGATGGCCGTCGAGCGCGCCGGCTTCGCGCTCTCGCCGGCGTAGCGCGCCGTGAACGTTCCGTCGTACCAGTTCCTGGCGTTCGCGGCGGTCGTCGCGCTGGCGATCAACCTCTCGAACGCAGCGCCCTGGCGGCGCGCCGTGCTGCTGGTCGCGAACCTCGCGTTCCTGGCGACGTTCTTGCGCAGCCCGCTCCAGTTGATTCCGTTCGCGGGGCTGCTCGTGCTCGGCTACGTCAGCATGCGTCTGGCGGAGCGCCACAAGCGTGGGGGCCTTTTCGCGCTGCTGCTCCTCGTCGTGGCGGTCGTCTTCTGCTGGCTGAAGCGCTACACGTTCGTTCCGTCCGGACTGCTGCTGCCGTTCCCGTACTTCGCGGTCGGGATGTCGTACGTGTTCTTCCGCGTGGTCCACCTCATCGTCGATGCGTACCAGGACGCCTTGCCGGAGCGCGTCGGTCCGCTGAGCTACATCAACTACACGCTGAACTTCACGTGCCTGGTCTCGGGGCCGATCCAGTTCTACCGCGACTACCGGCGCACCGAGTCGGAGGCTCCGCTCCCGCTGACCGCCGCGTCAGCCGCCGAAGGTGCGATTCGGATCGTCGTCGGCATGTTCAAAGTCGCGATCGGCTCGCCGCTGCTGACTGCCGCGCAGAACGCTTCGCTCGCGGCGTTCTCGGCGGCGACGACCCCCCTCGCCCGCGCCTCCGATCTCGTCCTTGCCACCGTGACGTTCTTGATCGGTCTGTACCTCAACTTCTCGGGCTACACCGACTTCGTGATCGGCGTCGCGCGCTTCTTGCGCCTCGCGCTTCCGGAGAACTTCGATAAGCCGTTCGTCTCCGAGAGCTTCATCGATTTCTGGAACCGCTGGCACGTCTCGCTCTCGACCTGGGTGAAGACCTACATCTACTCACCAGTGTTCCTCGCCCTGATGCGGCGCTATCCGAACCCGCGCCTCCAGCCGACGATCGGCGTGGCTGCGTACTTCGTCGCCTTCTTCTTCGTCGGGGTCTGGCACGGCCAAACCTCGGAGTTCATCGTGCTCGGCCTGATGCTCGGCGGCGGCGTCTCGGCGAACAAGCTGTTCCAGATCGAAATGATCCGCCGCGTCGGCCGGGCCCGGTACCGCGCGCTGTGCGCGAACGCGCTCTGGCGCGCGATCTCACGCGCGCTCACGTTCTCGTGGTTCGCGCTCGCGGCGCTCTTCTTCTGGACGACGTGGACGCAGCTCGGGCATTTCCTGGCGCTGCTCGGGCCACTCGGCATGGCAGATTATCTCCTCGTGCTGCTCGCCGGCTCGGCCGTCGGGCTCACCGCGTATGCCGAGCTCGACCGGCGGATCGCGACATTGCGGATCGCGGACGCACCGCTGATCGCCTCGCCGTACTACCGTGCGGCCTGCTACACGGCGCTGGCCGTCCTCGTCTTCTCCGTGACGGTGGTGCTGAACGCCCCGGCGCCCCACGTCGTGTACAAGGCGTTCTGAGGATGACCGATCAGCCGGTGGAATCCGCGCCGCTGCTCCGGCCGCACGACGAAGGACCCTCGGCCGCGCGCTCGGACTCCCATTCCATGACGCGCGAGCGGACCGCGGCGAGAACCCGAGCCCTGCGCATCGCGCTCGTGGTTCTCCTCGCGGCGATCCTCTCGTGCGTCTTCGAGAACGTGCTGATCGACCTGTTCCTCCCGCACTTCGCGCGGCTCACCAGCGACTTCTCGCCGGCCTACCTGCAGCGCGAGATGCGCTTCCTCGCCGCCGCGCCCCCGAGAACGCTCGTACTCGGCGACTCGGTGACCTGGGGCTACCGCATCACCCCGCGGCAAACCGTCGTCGCCGTCCTCGCGCAGGACGGTTGCGCCTGTGAGAACCTCTCGCTCAAGAACGGCAGCCCGCCGAACTACTACGCGCTGGTGCGGATCGCGCTCGCCGCGGGCGTGCGGCCGCGCCAAGCGATCGTCGAGATCAATCAGAAGGCGTTCAACGCCGCCGATCCGGGATTTCTCGTGCTCCACCCCGCGCTGGCGCAGCTCGCGGTGCCGTACCTGAGCGCGGCGGAGCGCACCGAGCTCGGTTTGACGCCGACCTCGGCCGCGTATCCTTCGGCGCTCACGCGTGCGCTCGACCGGCTTTCCTCGCTCTACGCGATGCGCACGGACATTCGCGAAGCGGTGTACGGCGACGTCGACAACGCGCCGCTGCAGCGCATCACCCCCGACATGCTCGAGGGCACGTACGATCTGTCCCCGCTCACCGAGAAAAATGCCGGCGTGCGATACCTCGAGCAGGCCGTCGCGGCGCTGCATGCGGCCGGCGTCCCGGTGCTGGCGTACCTGACGCCGACGAATCACCAGCTCCTCCACGAATACATCGACGTTCCGGCCTACCGCGCGAACGCGGCGTTCCTCCGTGCGGCCGTCGAGCGGCGCGGCGCGCGCGTCCTCGACTTCGACCGCGCGCTGCCGCCGAACGAGTTCATCGACGAAGCGCACCTGACACCCCAGGGACAGCGGCATCTCGCCGCGCTGCTCCGACCGTACGTCACCGGTGCAGGACCGGCTGCCCCCGCCTCACAAGGTAGCTAGCCGCCCGAACGCACCCCGGAGGATCGCATGGCGACGGACGTCACTCACTCGTATGATTCGAGCGTCGACAACGCGGAGCTCATGGCCCTCACGCTGGAGCTCTTGGCGAACCATTGGGCGACTCGTGGCCTCGTCGAGAAGGCGCGCGCGCCGGGCTACGACACGGCGTTCGCCCATCGGTTCTGCCGTTTGATGCTCGACAAAGTGCGCGGTGACCTGGAGGCGTACCGTTCGGCCGTCGCCGACTTCATCGCGCTCAGCGAGGAGTTCGTCGTCCTGCAGATCGAGCTCGACCGCACCGGCAAGTATCGCTACTCCAGCTACGACGAAGTACGCGCGCTCGTCTACGACAACCCCGAGATGATGAACCGCCGGTACCTCAACGGTCTGCTGCTCTCGGCGCCGTTCTGGACCAATCACTACGCGATGTTCCAGTACTTCGTGAACGACTTCTGCGAGGCGGAGAAGCCGCGGCGCGGCCGGCTTCTCGAGGTCCCGGCCGGGACCGGGATCTTCGTCGCGGAGTTCGCGCGGCGAAATCCCGGCTGGGCCGCCGAAGGGATCGACATCAGCGACAGCTCCGTCGCCTACAGCCGCGAGGTCGCGCGGCTCAACGGCGTCCCCCAGGTGCGCGTCGAGAAGCGCGACGTGTTCGATCTTCCGGAAGACGAGAAGTACGACCGGCTGATCTGCGGCGAGCTGCTTGAGCACCTCGAGCAGCCGGAAGAGCTGCTCGCGAAGCTCGCGCGCTTGAGCGCGCCCCACGCGCGGCTGTTCGTCACGACCGCCGTCTGGGCGGCGAATCTCGACCACATCTATCTGTATTCGTCAGCGCAGGAGGTCCGGGACCAGCTCGCACGCTACTTCACGCTCGAATCCGAGCTCGTTCTCAACGTGCGCGACGGGAAAGGCCCCGAGGACGCGCGCACGCCGATCAACTACGCCTGCATCCTGCGGCCGAAAGCGGATCGCTAGGTTCGCGAAATCAGCTCGACCAGCACCATGTTCGGGAGCATGTAGAAGCACAGCATTCGCATCCCGAATGCCGATCCCGGAACTGGGGCGACGACCTGCTTCGCGCCGGCCTCAGCGAGCCGCCGCGTCGCTTCGTTCAGATCGTCGACCTCGTAGGCGAAGTGGTACATCTTGACGCCTTTTCGGGCGAGCTTCGAAACGAGCCCGCCCTCTTCGAGGTCGTGGACCAGCTCGACACGTGCCCCGGGACCGACCAGGAAGCGCGCGCGCACGCCCTGGATCGGGTCGACGCACTCCTCACGCTCGCGCAGGTAACCCAGCGCGAGGAACGCGTTCTCGTCCACGTCGAGATCCCGGCACGCGATGCCGACATGATGAAAGCTGAAGTCTGAAAGCATCTCCCGCGGGGGGACCGGGCTTGATCCCTCGCGGCCGTATACCGCGCCGCGACGACGGCCCCCTGGGCTTCCGGTGCGCGAGCGGAGTTTGCCGGACCGGCGTGCTAGTAGCACGGCGATGTACACGACGGACGAACGCGCCGAGATCGGCGTCTACGGAGGCTCAGGCTTCTACTCCCTGATCGAGAACCCGCGCGAGGTGTGGGTCGAGACCCCCTACGGAATGCCCTCGGACAAGATCGCACTCGGCGAGATCGCCGGCAGAAAAGTCGCCTTCCTGCCGCGCCACGGGAAGGATCACCGCTATCCGCCGCAGGCGATCAACTATCGCGCGAACGCGTGGGCGATGAAGGCGCTCGGAGTCACCCGCATCATCGGGCCGACGGCCTCCGGCTCGCTGCAGAAGCGCGTCAAGCCCGGCTCGATGGTCGTCTGCGACCAGCTCGTCGACCGCACCAGCGGACGCAAGGACAGCTTCTACGACGGCCCGGTGACGACGCACGTCTCGTTCGCCGACCCGTACTGCCCGCAGCTCCGCCCGATCGCGGTCGAGGCCCTGCGCGGCCTCGACATCGACACGCACGACGGCGGAACGATCGTGGTGATCCAGGGGCCGCGCTTCTCGACGCGCTCGGAGTCGAAGTGGTTCAGCTCGATGGGTTGGGAGGTCATCAATATGACGAACTACCCAGAATCGTACCTCGCCCGCGAACTGGAGATGTGCTACGTGAACATCTCGCTGATCACCGACTACGACGTGGGGATCGAAGGGCTGCAGCCCGTCTCGCACCACGAAGTGCTGCAGGTCTTCGCCGGCAACAACGAGCGGGTGAAGAACGCGATCTTCAAGATCGTCGAGGCGACGCCGCGGGAGCGCACCTGCGGCTGCGGGAGCGCACTGGCCAGCGCGCGCGGCTGAGGGCGCGATGAAACGCTCGCCGATCCCCGGAGTCGATCTCACCGTCTACATCAACGCGCTCCCGCTGCTGGTGCGCAACCCCTCGATCGTCGTCCTGCCGCTGCTGGCGCTGGTGATCGGGGTGCTGTTGCAGATCGTGCTGGCGCCGGCGAGCGGCGGCGCGATCTCGCAGCTGACGGCGGGGCTCGGATCGTTCATCGTGTTCCTGATCTCGCTGTTCGGGCTGGGTGCGGCATGCGTCGTCGCCGACGACGCCTGGCGCCACGGCCGCGCGACGTTCGACAGCGCGTGGAGCGAAGCGCGCCGGCGCGGCAGCGACATCCTCAGCGCCGCGGTCGGCGTCGCGCTGCTCGTCACCGTCGGACAGTACGTCAGCCAGTTCCTCGGGATCATCGGAACGATCCTGACAGCGGTGATCGTGCTGTTCCTGATCTGGGCCCTCCCGGCGGCGGCGATCGGCGGGATCCCGGGCGGCGCGGCGATCCAAGTCTCGATCGACCGCGTGCGCGGCGCCCCGCTCGCTGCGGCGCTGGCGACGATCGTCACGCTTGCGCTCGTCTTCTACGCCGCGCAGATGCTGGGGCTGCTGGTTTTCGGGCTGCTGCCGGTCGCCTGGGGCAGCACGATCGTCGAGCTGCTGCTGGTCGCCCTCTTCCAGTCGATCGCGCTCGGCTACGCCGCGCTGATCCTCAGCAAGACGTACACCGACGTCGCCTTCGGCCGCCGCTGGTAGAGCGCGCCGTCACGGCGGCGCCTCGGCGCGCCGTCAGGACGGTGCGAGCGCCATGCGGACGAGGTCGGCGACCAGCGGCGGGCTGACGTTGGTGCGCGCTATCCGCTCCGCGTCGCCGAGCGCGCCGAGCATCCGCGCGAACGCCGCCGGCTCGCGGCGCGGCAGAGCGGCGAGCCGCGCACGCTGATCGCGGGCGAGCAGCGGGACGCCCTCGCCGACGCCGAGCGCGATCCAGTCGCGCGCCAGCGTCTTGACGGTCTCCAGCCCGGCCTCCAGCGTCGGCCGCGTCGCCCATCCGCTCGCGTCGGCCTCGCCGCCCTGGGCGGCGGCGAAAAACCATTCGACGACCGCGTCGCGCGTCGCGCCTTCGCCCTCCTCGAGGTACGCGAGCGCGCGCGTCGCGCTCCCGTTCGCCAAGCCGGCCGCGCGCCGCGCCTCGTCGCCGGCGATGCCCTTGCGCTCGAGCACGCCGACGATTTCGTCCTCCGCGAGCGGCGGAAACGCGACCTCGACCAGGCGCGAGTGAATCGTCGGCAGGATGCGCCCCACCGCCGCGGTCGTCACCACCAGCAGCACGCCGGCCGGCGGCTCTTCGAAGAACTTCAGCAGCGCGTTCGCCGCTTCGCGGGTGAAGTCGGCGTCGCCCAGGACGAAGACGCGCTTCCCGCCGGCGTACGAATGGAGCGAGAGCTGGCGCACGAGATCGCGCGCCGTCGCTTCGTCGGCGTCGTGAAAGCCGCTGCCGTCGCGCTCGCCGATCTTCAGCTGCCCTTCCGCGGCGTAGAAATCCGGATGCGTCCCGGCGTTCATCTGCGTGCAGCCGGAGCAGTTCCCGCACCAGCCGAGCAGCGTTCGTTTGGGGGTGACGCACAGCAGCGAGCGCGCGAGCGCCCGCGCGAAGGTCTTCTTGCCGACGCCGGCCGGCCCGCTGAAGAGGTAGCCGTGCGAGAGCGTCGCAGCGGTCAGGTGCTCGAAGAACCCGCGCGGTCCGGCCGCCCCGATCACCTCGAAGGTGCCGTCGATCACCGCGCGACGGCCCGGCGCCGTTCGACCGCGGCGCGTGCTTCGGCGGCCACGGCCTCCGGCGGCTGTTCAGCGTCGAGCACGACGTAGCGGTTGGGGAAGCGCCCCGCGAGCTGCAGGTAGCCCTCGCGCACGCGCTGGTGGAACTCCAGCCCCTCGCGTTCGAGCCGGTCGGCGCCGCCGCGCGCGCGCACCCGCGCCGCCGAGACCTCGACGGGGAGGTCGAGCAGGAAGGTGAGGTCGGGCGCGATCCGGCGCGTGGCGATCAGGCAGACTTCGAGGAGCAGCTCGACCTCCAGCCCGCGGCCGAAGCCCTGATAGGCGACCGTCGCGTCGAAGAACCGGTCGCACAGCACGACGACCCCTTCCTTCAGCGCCGGACCGATCACGTCGACGACGAGCTGCGCGCGCGACGCGTTGAGGAGCATCACTTCCGCCCACGGGTCGATGCGGTACGCGGGATCGACGAACACCGCTCGCAAAGAATCGCCGAACGGAGTGCCTCCGGGTTCCCGGGTGACCAGGACGGTGTCCCCACGGCCTGAGAACAGGTCGGCGAGGGCCGCGATCAGCGTCGACTTGCCGGCGGCTTCGATCCCTTCGAAGGTGACGAGCACCCGGATGTCTTCGCGACGGTGACGGCCGGGCCATGGCGGAGGATCGATGCTCAACGCGCTGGTGGAGCGGTTCGGTGGAAAGGGCGATCGGCGGACGGCCGACCGCATCCGCCGGCGTTTTCCGCTCGCTTGGATCAAGGACGGAACCGCGGTCCCCGGCCAGGGACTCGAGATCAGCGAGAAAGGTCTGCTGTTCGCGACGAAGCAGCCGCCCGAATCGCGCGAGGTCGACGTCGCGATCAGCTTGAACGCGCGACGCGTCCGAGCCCGGCTGACGATCGCGCGGCGCGGCATCATGGCGCGGGACGGCATCGAATGGACGATCCTGGCCGGCGTCTTCCAGGGGATCGCCGCCGACGACTGGGACGCGATCGTGCGGTTCTGCAAAGGCGTCGCCGACCCCACCAACAAGGCCGCCGAGGAGCTGGCGACGCTTGCCGGCGGCGACGACGACGCATACCGCCTCCTCCCGCTCAAGGTCCAGGAGCGCATCGTCGCGATCCTGGTCGACGCGGGCCGCTTGAACGCGGGCAGCGATGCGAAGAACCCGCTGCTCAAGATGAGTTACGGCGGGAAGAACCGGGCCGGTGCCCACCTGCTGCACGTGCGCAGCCGCCGCCACGTCGACGGCGAGGTGGTCGAGTACGAGTCGGCGCTGCACGTCGACGAGTCAGGGAACGTCCACCTCGACCGATAGTCTTCAGGTGGACCGTTATCGCGCGATCTCCCGACGTTTCTCGCAGCGCCGACTGCTCGCGATCGCCGTTTCGTTCGCCGGCGCCTTCGCGCTGGTGTTTCTCGGCGGCGATTTCAGCGTGCCCCAGTTGCGCGGCAGCTTCGCGGTGGCGCTCGTCGCGGTGCTGCTCTTTCCGATGACCCAGACCGCGGCGCTGCGCCGGGCGCTCGGGCCCGTCCGCGCCGCCGTCGAGACCGGGACGGGCGATGTCGCGGCGATCGCGCGCGGGCTGCGCCGCCTCCCGCCGCGCTTCGCGTTCTGGTGGCTCGTCTCGTTCGCGGTGATCGCCGGGGTCGCGTGCGTCGGCGGGAACGTCCTCGCCGGCGTGCCGCCGGCCGACAACCTCGCGATCACCGCGGCGGCGGCGCTCTTGTGCTGGGCGATGTACGCGACGCTGCTGTTCCTCGCGTTCGAGCAGGCCTTGGGCGATTTCGCCGCGCTCGCCGCCGAGGCGACCGGCGGAACGCTGCCGGCCCCCGGAGTCGCGCTTGGCGGTATCGCCGGACGGATCACGCTGACCGTCGTCGTGACGGTCGGCTTCGTCACCGCGGTGACCGCGACGGTGCTGATCCACGGGGCGAACCGCATGGCGTTCGTGCTGATCGCGCCGGTCGTGCTGATCTACGGCGCGCTCGCCGCGATCTTCCTGACCGACTCGATCGCCGCGCCGCTTGCGCGGATCGCCTCCGCGCTGGACCGCGTCGCCGACGGCGATCTCGAAGCGCTCGCCGAGCTGCGCAGCCTCCCGCGGGTGCCGCACGAAGGCGGCGTCGTCCTCCACGCGCTCGGCGGCGCCGATGCCGCGCTCCGCGCGACGTCGTCCGCCGCGACGCGGATCGCCGGCGGCGACCTCTCGGCGGACGTCGCGCCGCGCTCATCCGGCGACTTCCTCAACCGCGCGCTGGCGACACTGCTCGCCGCCGTCCGCGACGTGCTGGGCGACGCGCGCGTCGCGGCGAGTGCGCTCGACGCCGGCTCGGGCCACGTCGACGCGAACGCCGCACGCCTGCGCACCGTCGCCGCCGGGATGAACGACGACCTCCGCGCCACCTCGGCGAGCGTCGAACGGCTCGAGCGCGCGGCGGTCGACGCCGGCGGCGCGAGCATCGACGTCGCCGGCGCCGTCGCCACGGTCCGCACCGCCGCCGACGATCTCGACGACACCGTGCGCGACACCGCCGCGGCGCTCGAGGAGCTCGCGCGCTCGGTCGAGCGCGGCGGCGAGATCGCGCAAGCGATCGGATCGCTCGCCCACTCCGCGACAGCCGTCTCGAACGAAGGGGCGACCGCGCTCGTCGAGGCCGCCCGCTCCGGCGAGCGCGCCGCAAGCGCGCTCGCGACCTCGCTCGACGGGATCGAAACGCTCCACGCCGCCTCGCAGCGGATCGGCGCGATCACCGAGACGATCGACGAGATCGCGGATCAGACGAACCTCCTGGCGCTCAACGCCGCCATCGAAGCGGCTCGGGCCGGCGACCACGGTCGCGGCTTCGCCGTCGTCGCCGACGAGATCCGCAACCTCGCCGTCCGCGCCGCCGAGGCGACGTCCGAGATCGCAACGCTGGTGCGCGACGTTCAATCCCGCACCGCCAGCGCCCTGAGCACCACTCGCGACGGAGCCACCGCTTCGCAAACCGCCCAGCGCGCGACTTCGACGGCCGCCGCGTCGATCGAAAAGATACGCACGACGATCGATGACGTGGCCAACCAGCTCGACGCCGTCACCCACGCCACCGCGGAACAGCGCGCCACCACGACCGCGCTCGTGCGCGCCACCGCCGCCGTCCGCACGCAAGCGACGCAAAACCGCGACGTCGCCGCCGGCCTCACCACCCTCGCCGAACAGCTCGCCCAAGCCGCCAGCGAAGGCGCCGCCGGCGCCGCCGAAACCCGCGACCGCGTCGCTGCGCTGGTGAAAGCCGGCGAAGAAGTGTCGCTCGAAGCAGCAGCCCTCGCCGACCTCACCGCCGCGCTGCGCACCGCATCGACGACGCTCGGCGCCGCAATCTCCCGCTTTCAAGAAACCGAAGACGGCCCGCCGATCTGCGACGAGCCGTCTTCCGCGGTGCCCGCCGGGAGCCGTTAGCGGCGCGATTCAGCAGCTGAACGACGCGTTCTCCGACCCGATCGTCGGGAACACCGCCGGATCGAACGTGAACTCCGCACACCGGTGACGATGCGTTCAGCGGATCCTTAGCGCTCGTGGCCGTCGTGCAGCTCCGTAAAACACTGACCGCTCGGACTGACGTAGTAATCCGTGTTCGACAGTGTGCAGCGGATGAACGGAGAGTACGGCGACATGGACTCGTAACACGGACGCCAGATTCGGCGTGCGTGCACGACCAGCGCATCGAGATTCGCTTCGCGCAAGCCGAGATTCGGATCGGCGCGGAGCGCCGCGATGACCAAGGATTCCGCCTCGAGCGGGGGAGGTGATTCCGACGGGGGTGCTTGGACCCCGAGGAAGTCTCCCGTCACCGCATCGGCGTAGCCGAGCGCGGTCGGTCGTCCGTCGCGGACGAGCGACACGATCCAGTAGTCGTCTCCGTCGTCGGGATGCGACTCGCTCGCCGCGCCGGCGTTAGGCGCCGCGCCGCGAAGATCGCCGGCTAGCGGCCCGGTCTCCGCGAGGCCGTGAGAATCGATTCCGCGGCTGACGATTCGCATCGCGTCGGCCAAGCCGATCGTGCGTTCCGGCTGCGTCTCGACTTCCGTTTCATCCACTTGTTCAGAATCGCGCTCAGCCATTGACGGCGCGTGTTCGCGCAACTCCAAGAACACCGTCACGTACCCGGTTGCATGCGCTGCGGTCCGATCGCGATACGGGGCGTACCAGTAGTGACGCTTCCACGCATACGTTGTCACATAGGTATTCGGGCTTCCGTACTCGTTACCGAGGCCGCATTTGTCGCCCGAACCGTGCGGCAGCGGCGGCTGGTACTTCGGGTTTTCCGCGTTTACGACGAACGCCGTCTGCGGCAGCGGGTCATGCACGAATACCCCCTTGATCCGCGAGGTCGCTTCGTCCAGGACCATGCCCGTGACGACCACCCAGTGGTCGTCCCAAACCAACGTAGCGACGCCGACGCCGGCGGCCTCGATGGCTCGGCGGATCCGGCGCAAGGCGGTTTCTGCGCAACCATCCGTCCGGAAGCGGAACGTGCCGGCCAAGTCGGGACACAAGGAAGTACGATACTTCTCCAGCACGCCCGCGAGCCAATCCGGAGACGTCGTCGACGGGTTTCCCGGCGTCTCCCCCAACGCCATCGTCAGGTCTTTCTGATCGATCGTCTGTCCGGAAAACTGCGCGACGATCATCTGAGCGGAAGCCGGGCCGCACGACGTCTGCCCATCCTGCTGATGAAACCGGACGGGGAGCGTCACGAACGCCACGAGGCACCCCCTTGCCGCGAGTTGCCAGTTCGGACTCTGGCGGTAATCTCGCAGAACGCGTCGTACACGAGGAGCAGAAGTCGCACGGGGACACCTCCACAGGGGCTGCAGGGGGCATGGACATGGGGCGCGGGGAGTTCGTCGAATCGATCGCCGGCGGCGACTTCCGAGTCGTCGTGCTCGCGGCGCCCCCGGGATACGACAAGTTTACGGTTCTGCGCCGCAGTGCCGAGTCGATTGGCCGAATCGCGTGGTGCGATCTTTCGCGCGAGGCGAGCATCGCGAGCGCCGTGCTCGACGGGGTCGTCGCCGGCGATGATCGGCGCGCCGCCGCAAGCGCCGCCGATCGGCTCGCGCAGCCGACCCATACGACTGCCTCGGCCGACCGCGAGGCTCTTCGCCACGAATGGGCCGTGGACGCGGGTCCCGAGCTGTTGGTGCTCTACGACCCCGACGGCCGCCTTTCGACGCCCGAAGGGACCGACGTCGCGGCCGAGCTGCTGAGCGCGTTTCCGCCGGCTCGCCGAATCGCTTTGTGCACGCGCCGGCCGCTTCCGCCCCTTCTGCTGCAGCGCGTGGATCGATACCAACCGCCGATGGCGAGCGCGCAAGAGCTTTCCCTGTCGCGGGCGCAGTCGCTCGAGGTGCTCCGTTCGAGGAGCGCATGGAAGCACCACGCCGAAGCGGTGTTCGAGGTCCTGCAAGGCTGGCCGATGGTGACGCGGATGCTGGCCGCAATTCGACCACCGCGAGGCCCCGAGGATTTTCTCGAGTCCGCACGCCGACTCCAGCCGTCGGCGATCTTCGCATTCGTGACGCATCGCGCGATCGCGGCGCTCAGCGTGGCTGCGCGCGAAGGTCTCTTCGTGGTGCAGCTCCTCGGGAGATGCTCGTACCTCGACATCGTTCGCATCGTCGGCGACGCGTTCGACGACGCGGCGCTCGCGGAGATCTCGGATTCGGCTCTCGTCGAACACGTCGACGGAGAGCTCATGCGTCATCCCGAGGTCGCCCGCATCGTTCGCGCGCGCTTCGAACCAGATCTGCATGCGGAATACGAGCGAGTCGTACGAGCCCTTATCGAGCAATCGCGATACGTCGAAGCAGCTCGCATTGCGCTCGACTATGGCGACGCGCCGCGGGCCGCTGCGATCATCGATGCGGGGCCTCCGTTTACCGCAGCGACCGCGCCGCTCGGCGACTACGCGCGAATCGTCGCCCGGATCGACCGCGATCTCATCACCCAATACCCGAACTTTTGGATGTCGACCATACCCTATCGGTCCTTCTCCGTCGACCCAAGCACGTACGTTCGTGAGGCCGAGACGGTCTATTATTGCCTTTCGCCTGCAGTTCATCTCGAGCAGCGAGCAACGGCCGTGATGCTGCTCGCCTCGGCATATGCGAACGTCGGACGCCTGCGGGAGTGTTACGCCTTGGTCGACGAGGCGCTCTCGACGTTCGCGGCGGATCCGGTGTCCGCCAGAGCCTCGATCCTCAACTTCGCCGCGTCCTTGCGCGGTATCGAAGGACGGTTCTCGACAGCGCGAGAGCTCGCGAAGGAGGCGTCGGAGATCGTGCGCGGCGGCTTCGGAGAGGCTCAAGCGCTCTTGTACATCGAGGCGCATCTTGCCGCATATCGCGGCGAAATCGCGCGCGTCGTCGCGATCATCGACGAGCTGCTGCGCCGCCGGAAGCGCGATGAGCTTCCGCTGTATCTTGCGTATGCTGCGGTGAGCGGAGCGATCTTCGCTTGGTTTCTCGGTGAAGACGCCGCCTTCGAGCGCTACACGGCCGTCTTGGAAGACAACATGACGCCCGGGCTCGCCCCCGAATTCGGTCCGATCGTCGACTCCTCGCGAGGCCGTCAGCCCAAGCTCGACGACGAGCGGCTGTGGCCCGCCAACATCGCGCTGGCGCTGATCTACCAAATCGCTCATCTGCCCTCGCCGGCCGAAGCGCTGGGCGCGGCGCAGCGCGCAGCTTCGGCGGCCGACGTTCGAGGCGATCCGCTCTTGCAGTTGCTCGCTCATACGGCGATTTACGTTCTCGACGGCAGCGCCAGAACGCGCGAGGCGACGATCCTCAGCGATATCGTGCGGGGAATCGAAAGCGCTCCATTCCAACAGGCCGTCGCGGATCTGCTGGGCGGCGGCGAGGGCGGGATGCTCGCCACCTTTGTGCGGCGGCGCGTGAAGCGACTTCACGTTTCTGCAGCGTCGTTCGTCGATATTCAACTTCTTCGAGCCCGTGTCGTCGTCAATGGTTCGATCGCGCAGCTAACGGCGAAGGAGTTCGAGCTGGTCGCACTGCTAGCCTCGACGCGCGGAGTGTTGCCAAGAGACCGAATCGGCGAGGCGCTGTGGGACCATCTCGACCCCGAGGAGTGGCGAAACAACCTCAAGGTCACGGTGTATCGGCTCCGCAAGAAGCTCGAGCGCCGTGACGTCGTGATCGGCGACGACGCCGGGTATCGCATCTCGCCCGACATCGAGATCGATCTGCGTCGCGCCGAAGCTTCGACGCGCCGGCGCCCCAGCGAGCCGCTATCCGATGTCGACCGCAACAGTCTGCGGGCAGTCCTCGAGGAATTCAGCGCCGCGCACATCTCGAAGTATGAGCGATTTACCTGGGCGCATAGTCTGGTCGCACGCATTGCCGAAGTCATCTCCTCTGCTGGGCTGGCGCTCGCCCAGGATGCCGCTTCGTCCGGAGACGTGGACGCCGTGGTGGCCTTCACGAATGCCGTGCGGGAAGCCGATCCCTACAACGAGGATGCCTGCTCGCTCGTGATCGCGGCGCTGTTCGAGGCCGGCCGGGCCGACGCTGCGCGTCGCGAGTATCGCCGTTACTCGGCGGCGCTGCAGCGCGATCTCGGGTCTTCACCGCCCGAGAGGGTGCTCGAGCTCATGAAGCGGCACGGTCATCAGACGTGGACGAGCGCGCTCTAAGGCATGGCGAAACCCATCGGCCCGAGCACGCCGCCGTCTGCGCCATTGTCGGGCGGCGGAGGAGGAACGACTTCGGCCGCCTGTCCGATTTCCGCGAGGTCGACGTAGAGCGCCGGGTCGATCCACTCCATCCGAAAGAGCTGCGGCTCGGCCTGTTCTTGGATCAAGACGAATCCAACGAGTCGGTCGCTGTCGTGCGTCTGCCGCTGGTTGTTGTCGACGAAGATCGTCCCCGTCGAGAAGTCGGAGCTCAGCTTCAACGTATGGTTCAGCGGCTGCGTTTTGAGATAGGTGATCGCTTGCGCGGCCGTTGTCCTGGTCGCCCGCATATAAGAAACGGTCACGATCAGGTTCGTCGCGCCAGCCGCCGGCGGTGTCGCCGCGGGATCGGGCAGATCGGAGAGCGCGAGGGTTAGAACGTTGCCGTTCAGCGTCGGCGAGGCATACAACTTACTGCCGTCATATCCTGAGAGCCCGCTCGGCGCATTTGTGGCGGGGTCGAGCAACGGCAGCGTAACGCTGACGTCGCCGAAGTTTACGTTCACATCCGAGATCGTGACGTTGAGCTTCGATCTTGGCATTTCGATATCCTCAAACGGTCGAAGGGCGTTGCATTGGTGGATCGAGCCGCTGGAGGGCGGCGAACTGATGGGCGACCTGCGCGACCACGTCGCGTGCGTGCTCGGCGACGATGCGCATTGCGACATCGTCTCGCTGGAGCGTGACGCAGGCTTGGCAGATGGTTGCGGAGGGCGGGAGCGTGTAGCCGGGGACGTAGCGCGCCACGAACGCCGCGATACCTGTCGGGCCGGCGACGTGCAGCCACATCTTCAGCAGCTCCGGCGGCGCGCTCTCCAACACGTCGTCGAGCGTGCGGTCCGCGATCGAGCCGAGCTTCATGCGCGGCAGCGACTCTTGCGGGAAGCCGCAGCAGGCGATCAGGTCCTGCGAAGGCGTCACCGAGATGACGTTGAGGATCTGCTCGCAGCGGCCGTGCGCACGGGCTGGGCGTTTCTCGAGGTCGCGCTGGTGCGTCAGCGTCGCGGTGCCGCGACCGCCGGCATCGGTCGTCCAGGGGTCCTCGCCGACGAACACCTTGCGCTCGTCGATCAGGTCCGCGAGGGCGTCGCGCACGACGTCGGCCCCGAAGGACGCCTGATCGCACGTCTCGACGGAAACGCGCGTGATCATCCCCGCGCCGGCCGCGGCGCGCGCGCCGATGAGCACGCGCTCCACCGGAACGAACTTCTGATGGAAATCGCCCGTAGAGAACATGAGCTCGCCGAGGCCGCGCTCGCGGAGCGCCTCCACGCGCTTTGCCGCGGCCGATTCGCTCACGGCCCAGTAGCCGTTGGTGATCGCGCGCGTACGGAAGCCGTTCGCGTCGGCGCGTCCGACGAGCTCGTCCAAGTCGCGCCCGAGCAGAAAGCACTCGCCGCCGGTGAAGCCGATGAGCTCCAGCGAAGGAACTCGGGTCGCCTCGTCGATGAGGCGGTGGATCCGTTCGACCGGAATCGCTTCGGTCGCGCGCGGGCTCGCGCCGACGCAGCAGTGGTCGCACGCGGCCGGGCAGCGGCGCGTCGTCAGGATCGATAGGTAGCGAGGGTGAAAGAACACCGGCCTTCTCCCCTAGCGGATCGGTCGAGCGGTTGTACGCCAGCCAGGCTGACCAGCCCTGTTGAGACGCGACGAATCGGACACGGTGGGTCCTCCCGGAACAAGGACGGGGCGGCATCGCTGCCGCCCCGTCATGATCGCCCGTCCCGGTTAATCGGCGGTAACTGCCCTACGAGGCCAAATCCGGCCCCTTGTAGATGCGCACCCGCCGGTTCGGCTCGAGCCCGGTCGACCGGGACTGCAGCCGGTACCGCTCGGCGAGCTGGTGCTGCATCCGCCGCACGTACGAGCTCTGCGGCGACAGCTCCACCGCCCGGCTGTCGAGCAGCACCTGGTACACCGCCTCCTCCGCCTCCCGCATCGCAATCTCTTCGACGTCCAGGGAGGGCAGATTGAACACGTCCTTGAGCGCGTTCTGAATCTGCGTCGTCGTGTTCGTCTTGATCGAGAAGATCGGCACGTTCTCCGCCGCGATCTGCCGCAGCCGCTCCGACTCCTTCCGCTCCAGCGTCTTGAGCGTCAGCACCACGTCGGCATCGTCCCATTTCCGGGCGATCGACGCGTGCACGCGCAAGTTGTGCACGGCGCGCTCGATCTTGTTGCGCGAGACGCCGTACGGGAAGATCATCAGCGGCTTCGCATCGTCCGGCACCGATTCGCCGGTCGCGCCGAACAGTGCCATGTCGTCGTCGCGCGACTGCGCCGGCAGGGCGCGCACCTTCTCGGCGGCGATCGCCTCCGGGTTGGCGTGCTGCAGGATGTCGATCGTGCCGCCCGGCGTGCGCTGCCGCACCTCCGGCTGCGGCTGATAGCCGCGCAGCAGCGCGTCGACGACTTCGCCGACGTTCTGATGAATCGCCAAGCGGTCGCGGTCTTGGATCTCGACGATCACGTCGAACGTCGGCGGCTGCTTCCGCTCGAGCACGGTCTTGCGCGTCCCGCGCCGGCGGGCTTCTTCATCGGACAGCGTGACGGCCGCGATCCCGCCGAGCAGATCGGAGAGCGTGGGGTTCATCAGCAGGTTCTCGAGCGTCTGCCCGTGCGCCGTGCCGATGAGCTGCACGCCGCGCTCGGCGATCGTGCGCGCCGCGAATGCTTCGGCTTCGGTGCCGATCTCGTCGACCACGATCACCTGCGGCATGTGGTTCTCGACCGCTTCGATCATCACGTTGTGCTGCAGGTGCGGGTCGGGCACCGGCATGCGCCGCGAGTGACCGATCCCCTGATGCGGGACGTCGCCGTCGCCGGCGATCTCGTTGGACGTGTCGACGATCACCACGCGCTTGCGGTCTTCGGCTAGGACGCGCGCGCACTCGCGCAGCATCGTGGTCTTGCCGACGCCGGGTCGGCCGAGCAGACAGATCGACTTCCCGCTGCGGATCACGTCGAGCACGATGTCGATCGTGCCGTACACAGCGCGTCCGACGCGACACGTCAGCCCGACGATGCGGCCGGTGCGGTTGCGGATCGCGCTGATGCGGTGCAGCGTCTGCTCGATCCCCGCGCGGTTGTCGCCGCCGAACGGCGAGAGCCGCGAGGTGACGTGCGCGATGTCCTCGGCGGTGACCGGGACGTCGCCCAGGAACACGAAGTCGTCCTCGAAGCGCGCTTCGGGCGGGCGGCCCAGATCCAGCACCACTTCGATGACGCGATCCACATTCGGAAGACGGACGAGCGCTTGGCGGATGGCGAGGGGGAAGATGTCGAGGAGCTGCGTGAGCTCCCAGTTCGGCGCGAAAGACTGGGCGTTAACGGCCAACGTGTCTCCTCGTCGACGTCTGTCGGTTGTCGTTCGCCGTCCTCGCCGGGCGAGAACCGCGACCAAGCCGGACCTTCCCGCTCGCCTGCTCGAAAACCTGGAACATTTTCGTACGGTACGATACTGCGCGGTCGTCGAAGTGTTGCACGCAAGCGGCTAAACCGGCGCGGCATTCGTGCCGATACCCGGAGTGGGAAACGGTGTCGCCGGACGCAGGGGTGCAGGGACGTGCTCGACCGCGTGCCGTAGGAGCCGACGGCATGGCTCGCTACCTCGAAGACTTCGCCGTCGGCAGCAGCGAGGAGTTCGGTTCGGTCACCGTCACCGCGGACGAGATCGTGTCGTTCGCGCGGCGCTACGATCCGCAGCCCTTTCACCTCGACGCGGAGGTCGCGAAACGTTGGCCCTACGGCGGGCTCATCGCGAGCGGCTGGCACACCGCGGCGATGATGATGCGGCTCGTCGTCGAGCGCTTCATCGACGGTGAGACCAGCCTCGGTTCGCCGGGGGTCGGTCCGATCGCCTGGAAGCTGCCGGTACGGCCGGGCGACGTGCTGCGCGTGCGCGCGCGCGTCGTCGGCAACCGGCGCTCGCGCAGCAAACCCGATCGCGGATCGATCGTCTTCGAGGTCGACGTGCTCAACCAGAACGACGAGGTCGTGATGACCGTCGAGAACTGGATCGGGATCGTCCGCGCGCGCGACGTGCCGGGCGCGGACGGCTGACGCCGCGCGGCCGGCGCCGCACTATTTGTACGAGCGCACCATCACGGTCGAGCTCATCGCCGTCGCGTAGGTCAGCGGCTTCGCGCCGCTCGGAAAACCGTTACGCTTCAAGATGAACGCGAGAACGACGACGTACTGGTCGTGCGTGAGGCTCGCCGGCGCGTTCATCGGCATGTTGCTGGTGACGTAGCCGAACAGATCGCCCACGGTGAGGTGCGTCTTCACCCCGAGCGTCGTCATGTTCGGCCCCGAAAGCGGCGGGCCGGCGCCGCCTTCGAGCTGTGCCCCGTGACAGAGCGCGCACTTCGCGCCGTAGACGCTGTCGCCGGCCTTCGCCTGAGCCGCGGTGTACAGCGCCGGCGGCGGCGGCCCGGCGCCCTCGGCCGCCACCGCGCATACGGCGAAGGCGACGGCGGCGAGGGCGGCCCGAACGGGGCGCAGGATCATGCGGTGACTTTGGAGCGCAGCTCGTCGAGATCTTCGAGCGTGTTGAGCGTGACGGCGTCGCCGACGCCGGTGTCTTTCACGCCCGACGACGCGCGCATCCCTTTGGCGAGGTCGCCGCCGTGGTTGTATCCGCGAATCGCGTCGTTGTGCTTGCGGATCGTCTCCGGCGAGATCGAGCCGCCGTTCTGATCGACGACCCACTGCTCGAACGCCATGTAGGTGGGCTTCGTCTTCATGAACTCGATGACGGCGTCACGTTTCAGACCCAGCCCGTCGATCGTCATTTGATCGAAGCCCTGCCCGCAGAAGTCGTAGCCGTCGGCGAGCACGCCGGCGTTGTAGAGGGTGAGCTTCGTCCACAGCCGCGGCAGGTGGAGCGCCCCGAGCGGGCCCGCGGTTCCGGAGCTGATGAGCGGGACGACGGACGTCCCGACGGCGGTGGCCATGTGCGATCTCCTTCGGTGTCGGAGTGAGGGGAACGGGTCAGACGCGCTGCACGTGCTCGGCGCGGCGCGACGGGAAAGTCAGTTCCGTGACGGCCGACTTGTCGAGCTCGCCGAGTCCGAGCGCCACGAGGCGCTCGTATTGCTCTTTGGTGGCGGTGCCCAGCGGGAGCTCGACGCCGGCCTCGCGCCCGAGCGCGAGCGCGATGCCGGAGTCTTTTGCGGCGTGTGCCGCGGAGAAGTAGACGTCGTGGTCGCGGTTCGCCATGTCGGCGCCGTCGGTCTCGAGCACGCGCGAGTTGGCGCCGGTCTGCGAGAACACTTCGCGTAGCATCGTGAGGTCGAGGCCCAGCGCCGCGCCGAGCCCGAGTCCTTCGGCGAGCGCCGCCGTGTTGTCGTTCATCACCATGTTGACGAGCGCTTTGACCTTCGCGGCTTCGCCCGCCGGCCCGATGTAGCGCAGTGAGGCGCTCAGGTCTTGCAGCATCGGGCGCAGCTTGGCGAACGCCGCTTCGCGCCCGCCGATCATCAGGTAGAGCGTCCCGCTGCGCGCTTGCGGGATCGAGCTCGCCATGCACGCTTCGACGCTCGAGGCACCCGCCGCTTCGGCCCGGCGCTCGACTTCGACGTGCACCCCGGGCGTGATCGTCGCGCAGTTGACGAACGTCTTCCCGGCCGCGCCGGTCAGCAGCGAGTCGCCGGACTCGGCGAAGATGCGATCCATCGCGGCGTCGTCGGTGACCACGGTGATGACGACGTCGGAGGCGGCGGTGACGGCGGCCAGCGTCGGCGCCGCGGTCGCTCCGGTCTCGGCGGCGACGCGCTCCGCAGCGTCGGGCCGAACGTCGAAGACGGCGCCGATCGGATAGCCGCGGTCGTGGAGCCGCAGCGCCATGTTGGCGCCCATCCGGCCCGCGCCGACCAGGCCGATCCGCGGCTTCTCAGCGGTGTTCATGGGAGAGGTCCTTACGAAGCTGACGGCTGGTAGAGGCGCACCCCGAATGATTGCAAGATCGCGTCGAGCTCCGCCTTGTGCCGGCCGATCGCGCGATCGAGCTTCTCCGCCAGCGCCTTGTCGTCCGGCCGCGTCGCCATCGCCATCGGGAACACGTACTGCTCCGGCGATCCCTGGGAGCGTGAGTTCGGGACCGGCACGACCTCGAGGTTCGGCCGGTTGCGCAGAAAGTACCCGATCGAGGGCTCCCAGGTCACCGCGACCGCGATCTTCCCGGCGCTGATCGCGTCGAGGATCTCGGCCGGCGAGCTCCCCTCCTCGTCGCCGATCTCGTAGGGGTCGGCGTGCGTGATCAGGGTGCGCAGCTTCAGCCCCATCTCGGCCGGCGTGTCGGTTTCGAACCCGATGCGCAGGTGTTGCAGCTCCGGCGAGTCCATCGAGGTGATGTCGTAGTGCTTCGCGCGCGGGAACACGAACACGTACGACGAGATGTAGTACGGCCGGGTGACGGTCACGCCGATCGATGCGTACGGAACGTCGACGACCAGATCGCAGCGGTGCGCCCGCAGCGTCTCGCGCAGGAACTGGTCGAACCCGCCCGGGCCGCGCATCGAAGCCCAGGTGTACCGCACCGGCATCCCGAGCGCGTGCCCGAGCGCCGAAGCGATGTGGTTCTCGAACCCGCGCCCGTCGCGGGTGGAGTACGGAAGGTAGTCGGGATCGGCGCAGACGCGCAGGGCGCCCCCGCTCGCCGCGCCGCCGGGGGACGGCACGGCGAGGGCGAGGGCGCACAGCGTGCCGAGCAGGATCGCTCGACCACGCGGGAAGCCGCGGAGCATCAGAGGCTGAAGACCGTCAGATCGCCGCCGAGCGTCGTGTAGTTCTTCAGGTCGGATGCCGCGTTGACGGCGCCGAGGCCCGCGGTGGGCTCGGTGAGCCCGGCGGCGAGACCGATCCCGGCCCATCCGCCGACGCCGCTCAGAATCGCGACGTACTGTTTGCCGTCGTGCGTGTAGGTCATCGGGTTCCCGATGATGCCCGAGGGCACTTTGTACTTCCACAGCAGCTTGCCGGTGTCGGTGGCGACCGCTTTGAACCAGCCGTCCATCGTGCCGTAGAACGCGACGCCGCCGTCGGTCGTGAGCACGCCGCCCCAGGCGGGGAAGCGTTCCGGATCGCTCCACGCGATCGCCCCTTTGATCGGATCCCAGGCGATCACCGCGCCGCGGTTTCCGCCCGGACCGGGATACATCTTCACCGTCGCGCCGACGAACGGGAACCCGCCCTTGTACTTGACGCTGAAGGCTTGGTAGTCCATGCAGTTGTGGTTCGTCGGAACGATGAACCAGCCGGTCTTCGGATCGTACGACGCGGGCTGCTGGTCCTTGCTGCCCATCGCGGCAGGGCAGATGTCGTGCACGTTGACGCCGGCGCGCGTCATCTTGCTCGCGACGACCATCGGCCGCCCGGTGGTCATGTCGATCCCGCTGGCCCAGTTGACCGACGGATCGAACTTGTGGGCGAGAAGCAGCTTTCCGTTCCGCCGGTCGACTTCGTAGGCGAACCCGTTGCGGTCGAAGTGGACGAGCGCGGGGATCGTCTGGCCGTTCATGTTCAGGTCGACGAGAATCATCTCGTTGACGCCGTCGAAGTCCCATTCGTCGTGCGGCGTCATCTGACGCGCCCACGCGGCCGTCCCGTTCTCGGGATGTCGCGCGAAGATCGTCATCGACCACTTGTTGTCGCCGGGGCGCTGCGTCGGATTCCACGTGCCGGGATTCCCGGTCCCGTAGTAGACGAGGTCGAGCTTCGGATCGTAGGAATACCAGCCCCAGGTCGTGCCGCCGCCGACTTTCCACTGGTCGCCCTGCCAGGTGCTCACGCCGGCATTGTGCGGGCCGGGGAAGCTCGCCGGGATCAGCGTGTCGGAGTCGGGGCCTTCGCTGTACGCTTTCCACGCTAGCTTGCCGGTCGCGAGATCGAACGCGGTGAGGTAGCCGCGCACGCCGAACTCGCCGCCGGAGACGCCGACCAGCACGTGGTTCTTCACCACGAGCGGAGCCGCCGTGACGGTCTGCCCGCGTTCCGGATCGGCGTTCTTCGCGTGCCACACCGGCCGGCCCGTGTGCATGTCGAGCGCGATCACCTGGCCGTCGAGCGCGTTGACGATGATCTTGCCGTCGCCGTATGCGACGCCGCGGTTGACGAGATCGCAGCACGCGACCGAGACCGCGAACGGGTCCTGCTTCGGCGTGTACGACCACTTGATGTGATAGTCCGAGAGATCGACGGCGTACACGTTGTTCGGATAGGCGCTCTCGTAGTACATCGTGTCGCCGATGACGAGCGGCTGTCCCTCGTGCCCGCGCGTCGCGCCGGTCGACATCGACCATGCGGCGTGCAGGTTGGCGACGTTCTCGGTGGTGATCTGGTTCAGGGTGCTGTGCCGCGTCGCCGCGTAGTCTTTGCTCGGCATCACCCACTGCCCGGAGTCCGTGGACATCGAGGCGAGCGAAACTTGCTGCTGCGCGTCAGCGGCGCCGTGGGGACCGAACCGCGCGGCGCCCGCGGCAGCCAATCCGAACAGCGCCGCCGCGCATGCAGCGGCGAGGACCTGACGCTTCATGAGACCGACCTTTCGATGGTTGAACGAAGTCGGGTCCGGACCGCTTCAAACATAAGCGCCAGCCTGGTCGCCGACAAGTCAACCACGTGGTTGATGGAGAAGACAGAGCCGTCTCGAGCCGCCCGGGAGGAACGTCTTGCCAAACCAGCTCGAAGCGGCCAGCGCATCGACCCCCGGCCCGGCGCCCGCGCCTGTGCCGCCCATCCGAGTCGCCGTCGTCGCCGACCGCGACACCACGCGCGACGCCCTGACCCACGTCCTGACCGCCGACCCCGAGCTGCGGGTCGTCGGCGAGGCCTCCGACCTCGCCTCGGCGGAGCACCTGCTGCAGAACACCGACGCACGCGTCATCCTGGTCAACCTGGGCCTGCGCGGCGACGACGCGCCTGGTCTCACCTTCATCCGCCGCGCCAAGGCGATGCGCCCCGAGATCGGAATCCTCTCGCTGAAGCGCCAGGTCGAGGAGCATCTCCTGCGCGCGGCGCTCGACGCCGGCGCCGACGCGTGCTGCCTGGCGACGACCAGCGAGTCGCGGCTGCGCCATGCGATCAAGGCGGTCGCCGACGGCGCGACCTGGCTCGATCCGGAGATCTCGCAGATTCTGCTCCACCCCTCGGCACACGCCGCCGCCGCCGAGCCGGCGACGCCCGAGACACATCTCTCACCGCGCGAGATCGAGATCTTGCGGCTGGTGACCGAGGGCTACACGAACGACGAGATCGCCGGAGCGCTGCACTGCTCCGAAGCGACCGTGAAGACCCACTTGATCCACCTCTTCAAGAAGCTCGGCGTCCACGACCGCGTGAGCGCCGCCGTCCGCGGCCTGCGCCGCGGCCTGGTCGAGTAGAGGATTCGGCGCTCTGGACGAGCGCCGAACCCATCGCGGTCCTCGCTTCGCTGCGGTCCGCCGCCGAAGGGTCGCGGAGCTGAGGCTTACGTCAGGTCGCGGAGGGCCTCGTCGTATTCATGCGCGAGCCGTGCGACCAGCTCGGCCGCCGACGGGACGTGGGTGACGGCGCCGATCCCCTGCCCCGAGCCCCAGATGTCGCGCCACGCCTTGACCGTGCCGTTGCCGAAATTCATCTTCGAGGGATCGCTCTCCGGGAGCGCCTCGGGATCGAGCCCCGCGCGCTCGATCGACGTCCGCAGATAGTTGCCGTGCACGCCGGTGAAGAGGTTCGTGTAGACGATGTCGTGCGCGCCGGCCGCGACGATCGCCGCTTTGTAGTCCTCGTTCGCGTTCGCTTCGCGCGTGGCGATGAACGCCGAGCCGACGTAGCCGAAGTCGGCGCCCATCGCGCGCGCCGCGAGGACGGAGCGCCCGTTGGCGATCGCGCCCGAGAGCGCGAGCGGCCCGCCGAACCACGACCGGATCTCTTGGACGAGCGCGAACGGCGACCAGGTTCCGGCGTGGCCGCCGGCGCCCGCCGCGACCGCGATGAGCCCGTCGGCGCCCTTCTCGACCGCCTTGCGCGCGAAGGTGTCGTTGATGACGTCGTGCAGCACGATCCCGCCGTAGGAGTGGATCGCGTCGTTCACCTCCGGCCGCGCGCCGAGCGAGGTGATGACGATCTTCACCCGGTGCGTCACGCACGTCTCGAGGTCGTGCATCAGCCGGTCGTTCGACTTGTGCACGATCAGGTTCACTGCGAACGGCGCGGCCGGCCGCGCGGGATGCGCCTCATCGTGCGCCGCGAGCGCGGCGTCGATCTCGGAGAGCCACGCGTCGAGCGCCTCCGCCGGCCGCGCGTTCAGCGAAGGGAACGCGCCGATCACGCCGGCGCGGCATTGCGCGATCACCAGCGCCGGCGTCGAGACGATGAACATCGGCGCGCCGATCACCGGCACCGCGAGCTTCCGCACGTCGAGCGCCGCCGGGAGCGTCGCCTTCATCGGAAGGTGAGCTCCACCCGGTAGGTCGTCGCGGTCGGCGGACAGCCCGGCTGCGCGAGATAGGCGTACTCGGAGGTGCGCGCGGTGACCGCGGCCGCGTAGTCGGTGCGCTTGTTCCCGCTCGAACGCGCGAGCCGGACGGCGGTGACGTGCGCGTGCGCGTCGAGCCCGACGTCGACGTTCGCGGTTCCGGCCGGTTCGCGCAAGCGCGGCGCGGCGAGCCGCACGACGCGCACGAACGCGCCGCACGCCTGCGGTTCGGACGACGCCGATGGCGCCGGCGGCATCGCGCTGGGAACCGGCGTCGGCGAGGCCTTCAGGTCGGGAAGCGGCACGACATCGTCGGGCTCCGGCGTCGGGATCGGCGGCAGGTGCAACGTCTCCGACACGCCGGTGCTCACCGAAACGCAGCGGTACGACGGCGCGACGAAGCTCGAGTGGGCGATCGCATCGGCGGCCGCGAGATCGACGGCCGCGTCCCCCGACGACTGCCCGACCGCCACGCGTCGAACCCGCCCGTCGCTCCCGATGTCGAACAGCAGCAGCAGCGCATCGCGGGTCGGGCGCGCCCCGGCGGGGAGCTGCGGCCGGACCACCTCGAGGGCGTGTCCCATCTCCGTCGGACAGCTCGCCGGCCGTCGCGGCGCCGGCGAGGCGAGGGCGACCGTCGCGGCCGCCGCGAGCATCATCGCACCACCCGGATGAATCTCAGGTCGTCGTCGTATGGCCCTTGCATCTTCACCCCGGCACGTTTCTCGAGCAGCAGGTAGTCGACGATCTCCTGCGTGATCTCCTCGCCCGGCGAGATCACCGGGATCCCCGGCGGGTAGGGCGTGATCACCTCGGCGCAGATGCGCCCGGCGCTCGTCTTGAACGGAACGAACTCGGTCGAGGCCAGGAAGGCATCGCGCGGGATCAGCCGGATCGGCGGGATCGAGGGGAGCTTGTAGGTGCCGCTCTTCACCCGCCGGTCGAGCACGCCCGAGGGCGAGAAGATGTCGACCGGGCGGTCTTCGCGCGCCAGCTCCGCGACGCCGTAGACGAACGCGTCCGAGGCGTCCTGCGTCGTGCCGATCGTGTAGAGCGCGACCATGTTGAAGAGGTCGGCGAGCTCGACCTGCACGTTGTAGCGGCGGCGCAGGATCTCTTCGGCTTCGTAGCCGGTGTAGCCGAGGTTCTTCACCGTGACGGTGATCTTCGTGGGGTCGAGGTCGAAAACGCCGGGACGGCCCTCGAGCTCTTCGCCGAAGCAGTAGACGCCCGGGATCTCGTTGAGCCGGCGGCGCGCGTCCTGCGCGATCTCGATCGTGCGCGAGAGCAGCGCCGGTCCTTCGAGCGCCATCTGCCGGCGCGCCACGTCGAGCGAGGCGACGAGCACCAGGTTCGGCGAGGTCGAGAGGAACAGCTTGTAGACGGCCTTCAGGCGGTCGAGCCGGATGCGGTTCCCCTGCACGTGCAGCATCGCCGTCTGCGACATCGAGCCGAGCATCTTGTGCGTCGAGTTGATCGCGATGTCGGCGCCGGCTTGCATCGCCGACGGCGGGAGGGCCGGGTGAAAGTGGAAGTGCGGGCCCCACGCTTCGTCGACCAGGAGCGGGATATTGAACGCATGCGCGACCTCGGCGATCCCGGCGATGTCGGCCGCGACGCCGTAGTACGTCGGCGTGACGATGTAGACGGCCTTGACGTCGCCTTCGCGCTCCAGCGTCGCACGCACGGTCTCCGGCGTGACCGTGTGGTCCATGTGCAGCGCCTCGTCGACCTCGGGCTGCATCCACACCGGCGTCGCCCCCGACATGATCAGGCCGCCCATCGCGCTCTTGTGGGAGTTGCGCGGGATCGCGATCTTATCGCCCGGGTTGAGCGCCGCCATCATCATGCACTGGTTGCCGCTGGTCGAGCCGTTGATCAGGAAGAGCGTCTGCTCGGCGCCGAAACACTCGGCGGCGAGTTCCTGCGCTTCGACCAGCGCCTCTTCGGGCTGCAGCAAGTCGTCGAGGCCGCGGATCTGGGTGAGGTCGATCGCAAGGACGTTGTCGCCGACGAAGTCCCGGAAGGCGCGGTCCATCCCGATCCCCTGCTTGTGCCCGGGGGTGTGGAACGGGATGACGCCGCCGTCCACGTAGTCGAGCAGCACCTGGAAGTACGGCGCGCGGGTCTGGTCGAGCGCGGTCGACGGCTCGCGGATCACAACGCGACGGAGTATAGCGCGCCAGGGGCCTCCCGTCGAGCGGTCAGCCGGAGATCAGGCCTCGACGCGGTCTTCGATGGAGACGTTATAGAGGAACAGGAACTGGTGCCACTCGCCCGGGAGCGTGTTGCGCTTGACGCGGATCCACGGGATGTACTTGGGAGCCTTCGGCCGGCGGCGCAGCTTCATGTTCGCGTGCTCGGGCGAGCGGTTGTTCTTGCGGTTGTTGCAGCGCATGCACGCGCAGACGAGGTTCTCCCAGGTCGACGGGCCGCCTTTGCTGCGCGGGACGACGTGGTCGACGGTCATCAGCCGCTCGCCGCGCAGCCCGCAGTACTGGCACATGTAGTCGTCGCGCAGCAGCACGTTCTTCTTCGTCAGCGCGACCTTCTGCATCGGGCGCTTGATGTAGTACAGCATCCGGATGATCGAGGGCAGCCGCATCTCGTAGCTGGTCGACTTGATCACCGCGTCGCGCCGGTGCACGATCTCCGCCTTGCCCGAGAACAGCAGCTTGACCGCACGCTGGAACGACGTGATGTTCAGCGCTTCGTACGTGAAGTTCAAGACCAGGACGTCGTTCACGATGGCTCCCGTAGGCGGGGTGGGGGGTCGTCGAAACGGCGAGCACGCGGCGGCGGGCCCGGAAAAAGCGAGAAGCGAGGCATGGAGTTCGCCTCGCTTCCGAACGGGGACGACACGACGACGCAGCGGCGCGGACTCGCGGAGCCGCTCCATTGACTGGGCCTTGGCCTTACACTGGCCCGGCTCGTCGTCGGCATGCCCGAGACTTGCCTGCCGACGGCCGGTTCCCCTCGTTTCCCGGGAAGCCGCGCCGGCGGCGCGAATGACGCGGGCGATGCGCGCGTATTCTGCCCGGACGCGCCTCGCCTTCGGAGCGGCGACGGCGATCACCGCGGCCGCTCTGGCCGATCCGGTCGTCGAGTCGCTCGCCAACCGCGGCGCGTTCGGCGTGGGTCAGTTCACCGACCACAGCAACGCCGACGTCCTGCCCGCGCTGTGCGTCGGGCTGCTGTTCGCCGCCGCGTTCATCGCCGCGCTGACGCGGCGAATGCTGCGGCCCGGGCGCTCGGCGCCGGGCTGGCTGCGCCGCTCGGTCGACGCGCTCCCCGCACGCTCGGTGCTGCGGCTGTTCCCGGCGGCGTTCGCCGCGCAGATCGCCGTGCTGTTCGCGATGGAAACCGCGGAACAGGCGCTCACCGCCGGGCACGTGATGGGCGGAGCGATCTGGCTCGGCGGCCCGCTGGCCGCGGCGCTGGCCGTCCACTCCCTCGCGTGCGGGCTCGTCCTGTTCTCGTTCGCGCGGCTGCTGCATTGGGTCGCGCGCGGCGTCGCGGAGGCGATCATCCTCGTTCGCCGGCTCAGCGTTCCCTGGCCGCCGCTCGCGCCCGCGGCGCTCGCGTCGGCGTACCGGGTCGCGCCGCGCCGCGCCGACGCGCCGGTGCTCCGCGCGCTGCGCGGTCGCGCGCCCCCGCCTCCTTCGTCGCGCTGACCTCCTTCGCGCCGCCGCGGCGGCGCGCGATTCGGCTCTCGACGACGTCCTCGGCGATGCGCTCGCGCGAAGACGACAGGGACAACGACGATGTCACGACCCTCCGCCGGCGGCGCGAGCGGCAAACGCATCCCGCGCTGGCCGATCCTGCTCGCGATGTTCGCGATCGGGATCGGCGCCGGCTATACGCTCGACGAGGCGCGACGGCTCCCCGCCCGCAGCGCGGCGTCATGGGCGCTGGCGCTCGCGCCGCGCGTGCACCTTCCGCTGCCGGCCCCGCTCCCCGATCCGCGCCGGCTCTTCGGCAAAGACCTCATCCGCGTGCTCGTCGTAGGGCTCGACTACGACTACGACGGAAAGGACCAGGAGACGTCGGCGCACTCGCGCAGCGACATCATCATGGCGATCGCGCTCGACCTGCGCCGCCGCAAGATCTACGAGCTCTCCGTCCCGCGCGACATGGTCGCGACGCTGCCGAACGGGCAGCAGGCGAAGATCAATCAAGCGCAGTCCGACGGCGGTATCGCCGAATCGCAGCAGGTCGTCGCGAACTGGCTCGGGATCCCGCCGTTCGACCGGTACGTGGTGCTGCGCATCGATACGATGAAGGATCTGATCGACGCGCTCGGCGGGGTCGATCTCACGGTGCAGAGCTCCGATGCGCTGAAGCAGCAAGGGCCGAACGGCCCGCTCGACTACGACGACTCGTGGGGACACCTCCACGTCCATCTCAAGCCGGGGTTCCAGCACCTCGACGGCGCCGCCGCCGTCGGCTACGCGCGCTTCCGGCACGACTGGTGCAGCGATCCGTGCCGCATCATGCGGCAGCAGCAGGTGGTCCGCGCGATCCTGGCGCGCGTGCGCGACCAGAAAGCGAGGCTCGTGTTCGACATCCCCTCGCTGGTCGGAGTGCTCCGGAGGGACGTCGACACGAACTTCGCGCTGCAGGAGCAACTCGGCCTGGCGTACGCGTTCCGCGACGCGCAGCCCGCGGACGTCGTCGCCGCGCAGGTTCCGTACGTGCGCGACGTCGATCTGCCGGACTACGGCGACTCGATTGTCGCCGACGACGCTGCGAAGGCGCAGCTCGTCAGCACGATGCTGCTCGCGCCGTCGGCGTTGCCGGCACCATCACCGTCGCCCGCTACGCGATCATCTTCAGAAAATAGCCGTGCACGCGGTCGTCGCCGGTGAGCTCGGGATGGAACGAGGTGCCGAGGACGTTGCGCTGCCGCACCATCACGCCGTGGCCGTCGCGCTCGGCGAGCGTCTCGACGCCGGGCCCGGCGCGCTCGATCCACGGCGCGCGGATGAACACCGCCGGAAACGGCTCCGCGCCGAGCGCGCCGATCGCGAGCGGGATCTCGGCGCTGTCGACTTGGCGCCCGAACGCGTTGCGCCGCACGGTGACGTCGAGCAGATCGAGCGTCGGCTGCGCGAGCCCGGCGACGTCGCGCGCGGCGACGATCATGCCCATGCACGTGCCCCAGAACGGCATCCCGTCCCGCACGCGCGCTTTGATCGGCGCGGTCAGTCCGAACCGCTCGAGCAGCCGGATCACCGTCGTCGACTCGCCGCCCGGCACGACGAGCGCGTCGACGCCGGCGAGGTCGTCCGGCGTGCGCACCTCGACGGCCCGCGCGCCCACGCGCTCGAGCGCCCGCAGATGCTCCACCACATCCCCCTGCAGCGCGAGAACGCCGACGACCTTTTCTATACTCTGCATGTCGATCGAAGCGGCGGCTTGCGGGGCAAAGCCCCGCAAACGCGATGGATTCGGCGCTCGTACAGAGCGCCGAATCCTCTAGTTGCCGCGGGTGGCGAGGAGCTGCGATTCGGCGAGCGTGCGGATGTCGAGGCCGTCCATCGCTTTCGCCTCTTCGGGGATCCCCTGATGCGCTTTCAGCACGACGTCGGGGTTCTGCCAGTGCGTCGTCGCGTCGACGATCGCCCGCGCGAACGCCGCCGGATCGGTCGACTTGAAGATCCCGCTGCCGACGAAGATCCCTTCGGCGCCGAGCTCCATCATCAGCGCGGCGTCGGCCGGCGTCGAGACGCCGCCGGCGCAGAACAGCACCACCGGAAGCTTCTTGTTCGCCGCCACGTCTTTCACCAGCTCGAGCGGCGCGCCGAGATCGCGCGCCCGCGCGACGAGCTCTTCCTTCGGCATCACGGCGAGCTGCGCCACCCCGTCGCGGATCGCGCGCATGTGGCGCACCGCTTCGACGATGTTGCCGGACCCGGCTTCGCCCTTGCTGCGGATCATCGCCGCGCCTTCGGCGATGCGGCGCAGCGCCTCGCCGAGATCGCGCGCGCCGCAGACGAACGGAACGGTGAAGGGCTGCTTGTCGAGATGGTACAGATCGTCGGCCGGCGTGAGGACCTCCGACTCATCGATGTAGTCGACGCCGAGCGCCTGGAGCTGCCGCGCCTCGCCGAGGTGGCCGATCCGGACCTTCGCCATGACCGGGATCGTCACGGCCTTCATGATCCGCGCGATCAGCGCGGGATGGCTCATCCGCGCGACGCCGCCGGCGGCCCGGATGTCGGCCGGGATGCGCTCGAGCGCCATCACCGCGACCGCGCCCGCCTCTTCGGCGACCTTCGCCTGCTCCGGGGTGACGACGTCCATGATGACGCCGCCCTTGAGCATCTGGGCGAGACCGCGCTTGACCGTCTCCGTCCCGTGCTGACCGTTCGTGCCGCTCATATCTTCCCCATTGTCCTGCTTCGCTTGCCCTTCGACAATGCGAACAATGGGGACGCTACCGCGGTTGCGGCGGGAGCGGCGCCTCGCTCGGCTCCGGCGTGTCGACCTCGTCGGGGGGATGCGAGACGATCGGGACCGGGAGCGGCGGGGAGGTGTAGAGCGAGGGCGGCGCCGCGGTGGGACGCGGTTTCGGCGTCGGTCCCGGCGTGGGCGAGGCGGTCGCCCTCGGCCGCGGCGGCGGGGTGACGCGCGGGTCGGGGAACGCCGGGTCGGTCGCGACCGAGACCACCTGCAGGCGCTTCCAGTTCTTCAGCTCTCCGCTGTCCGAGGACTGCGCCTCCGGGACGGGCGTGACGCCCGAACCGGCGATCGGGACGCGCTGCTCCGTCTGGAGCAGGACGCGGTCGCCGAGCTTCTGGCCGATCAGGATCGAGACGAGGAGCACGAGCGCGCCGGCGACGAGGAACGCGGAGAACCCCGGGCGGCGGGTAGGCGGCACGCGGCCCGGTTCTAACCGACGGGCGCGGCCGCCTCTCGCTCCTCGCGCGTCGTCATGGCGTCGATCAGCCGCGGCTCGCCGATCCGAATCTCGACCATCCGACCCGGCTCGAGCCGGCGGCGGAGCGTCTCGCCGCGGAACTCGGCGCTGACCTCGCGCGCGCCGTCGCGGTCGTTGCACAGGTAGATCAGCACGCCGCCGGCGCCGTCGTCGAAGGCCACCGCGGCGACCTCGACCGGCGCCGTGCGGACCTCGTCGGAGACGTCGCGCCCGGCGTAGTAGACGCGGTACGGCTCGTCGGCCGAGGCGAAGTCCATGTCGCCGACTACGATCTTCCGCTCGGCGTCGACGACGTAGCTGTGGCGCGTTCCGCCCCAGTGCACGCGAACCGCCGCGGTCCAGGTCCAGTCGGGCGGGAGCAGCGGGGCGATGTGCGGTCGTCCGCTGGTGCGGTAGCCATCGAGGCCGCAGACCGTCTCGGCGACGGCCCAGAGGTACTTCGCACCGGTCCACGGCGAGAGGTACATCCCCCGGTTCGTCAGCGAGCCGCCGTCGAACCACTCGGCGAACTCACCCGGGACGGTATTGCGCGCCGCGCCGCCTTCCATCGAGGTGTAGATCGCTTCGAGCCAGTGCGCGGCGAGGCGCTCCGCGCCGTTGCGCGCGAGCGCGACCGCGAACCAAAGCGTCAGGTCGGGCCACACGCCGCCCAGCAAGCCGAAGCCGTGCGATGGAAAGTACCAGGAGTCGGCGGTCGAGATCGTGCGCAGCCCGACGGGCGTGACGAAGTCCGGCTCCGAGAGGCGCGCGAGGATCGTGCGCCGCGCTTCGGGCGGCGCGACCTCGAACAGCACCGGGAAGACTTCGTCGGCGGTGAAGTTGTCCTGGTAGTTGCCGTTCTGGTCGTAGTTCAGCACGAACGCCGAGGTGTCGGCGTTGAACAGCTTCGCCTGCATCGCGTCGCGCAGCGCCGATGCCTCGCGCGAGTACTTCTCCCACGCGGCGGGATCGTCGACGACCGCCGCCAGCCGCGCCGTCGCCTCGAGCGCGAAGTACGCCTCGGCGTTGATCTCGGTGACCGCCCCGTCCAGCGTATAGTACGGGATGATGTTGCGCCACGAGGTGATCCCGAACATGTCGACCCCGCCGGCCTTGCAGAACAGCAGCCCCGCGGCGTCGCGCTGCGTGAGCATGTAGTCGGCGATCTTCGTGACGGTCGGAAACACGGCGCGCAGCCAGTCGTGGTCGAGCGTCGCGTTGAAGTGATGCAGGATCGCGATGATGTGCAGCGGCGTGTCGTCGTTGACGTTGAGATCGTAGTACGTCGAGAAGCCGTTGACGCCGCGCACGTACTCGACGACCTGCCCGGTCGGCTCGAGAAAGCGGTTGAACAGCTCGATCGCGTCGCGCGAGAACCACGGCAGAAAGTAGTCGTAGCCGTGGACGAACCACGAGGTGTCGCGCGAGACCAGGATGTCGGAGGGCGGGGAGTTCGTCGAGCCCCAGCCCTGCGGATATTCCTTCACGACGCGCAGCATGTTGGTCTTCGCCCACACCACGCCGCGGTTGACGACGGCCGAGGGCGTGAAGAAGCGCGCGTCGGCAAGCTGCGTCGCGTAGTACCGCTGCGTCGCGGGGAGCGCATCGGGATCGGTGAGGAGCTGCTCGAGGGCCGGCTTCGAGCGCCCGTCGCCGTCCTTGTGGAAGACGACGGCGAGCCGCAGCGACTCGCGCGCGCCCGGCGCGACGTCGAGCCGGTACTCGAACGCGCCGAAGATGCGGTTGGAGGCGAACTCGGCGGCCTGCGGAGTGATCTCGCCGTAGCGGTCGCCGCCGCCGAGCGTTCCGCGCTGCATCCCGAGCAGCAGCCGCTGCTCGCGCAGGTCGACCACCGCGGCGTGCGGGACGCGCGAGCCGCCCCACCAGCGCACCCAGCCCGACTCTTCGCCGAACGAACGGATGAAGCGGTCGCCGGCGCTCGCGCGCACTTGCTTCTCGGGCTCGCCGTAGAAGCGCTGACCGACCAGCAGCGCCCACGGAAAGACGCGCACGCCGACCGGTTCGGCGCCGGCGTTGTGGACGGTGACGTCGACGACGAACGCGACGATGCGATCGTGCAGCGTGCCGTGGGGAACGTAGAACACTTCGCTGACGCGCAGATCGGGGCGGAGCGAGAGCTCGCCGATCTGCGCGTACGGCAAGAACGTGAACTCGCGCTCGATCTGGTGCGGAAACAGCGTGGCGTCGTCGCCGGCGCGGTACGCGATCTGATGCGTGCCGAAGATGATCTGATCGGTGTCGGCGTCCCATAGGCCGCGAATCGCACCCTTGGGCGTCGATTGCGCGAAGGTCTTGAAGTTGGCAAGCGTCAGCCCGAACGGGGTCTCGCTCTCGCGCAGAACGTAGGCGCAGAGCTCGTTCCGCTGCGCGTCGAAAGTCGGTCGCACGGCGTCACCCGTCTACCCGGGGGCGTGCGGCGCCGCCTCCTCGAATCGGGCGGCGTGCTGGCCCCGGCCAAGGTCAACCTCACCCTCGAGATCCTGGCGCGGCGCGCCGACGGCTACCACGCTCTGCGCAGCGTGATGGTCCCGATCGGCCTCTGCGACGAGCTGATCTTCGCGGCCGGCGAGCGTTTCGGGTTTGCCTGCGACCCGTCGGCGCTGAGCGAGGACAACCTGGTCGTGCGCGCGCTCGAACGGATCGGCATGATCGAGACCCCGCTGGCCGTCACGCTGCGCAAGCGGGTTCCCGTCGGCGCGGGGCTCGGCGGCGGCTCCAGCGATGCGGCGAGCGTGCTGCGCGCCGCGATGGGCGGCGAGCTCGGGCCGGCGCCGGAACGGGACTGGCTCGCCGACGCCCGAGCGCTGGGAAGCGACGTCCCGTTCTTCCTGGCCGACGGGCCCGCGCTGGTCGAAGGGACCGGCGAACGCGTCACCGCGCTCGGGCCGGCGCCGCCGTGGTGGGTCGTGCTCCTCGTCCCGGCGGTCGAGGTGGCGACCGGACCTGCCTACGCGCGGCTGGCGGCGGCGCGCGCCGACGCGCCCGCCCCCACGCGGCCGCGGGCCGGCTCGGCGACCCTCCGGTGCGCCGAGGCGCTGCAGCGCGCCGACTACGCGGGCGTTCTGGCAGCGATGAGCAACGACTTCGAGCCGCTCGTCCGGGCCGCGTACGCGCCGGTCGACGCGGCGCTCCGGGCCTTGGAACGGGCCGGGGCGGCGGGGCGGCCGATGCTCTCGGGCTCCGGCGGCGCGTGCTTCGCGCTGTGCGCCGGCGAGGCCGGCGCGCGTGCGCTGGCGGCACGGCTGGAGCCGCCGGCCGCGGCGCGGGTCGAGGTCGTGCCGTTCGCGACGAGCGCGACGTGGCGCTGAAGGCGCTCGACGCGATCGTGCTCGCCGGCGGCCGGCCCGACGCGGTCGCAGCGCTCGAGCCGGGGGCGCCGAACAAGGCCTTCGTGCGGATCGGCGGCGTCCCGCTGGTCGCGCGCACGATCGCCGGGCTGCGCGCCTCCTCGCGCATCGACCGGATCGTCGTCGTCGCCCCGCCGGCGGCCGCCGCGCACCCCGCGCTCGCCGGGGCGAGCGAGGTCCGCGGCGACGGCGCGCGCATGGTGCAGAGCCTCCGCTCGGGGCTGCAGGGGTTCACCGAAGACGCGCTCGTCCTCGTCGCGGCGGCCGATCTCCCGGCGCTCGACGCCCCGGCCGTCGACGAGTTCGTCGACGCCGCGCTGGCGCGGAACCTCGACCTCGCCTACGCCTGCCTCGAGCGCCGCTACCACATCGCGGCCTATCCGGAGTTCCCGCACACCTGGGCGCGGCTGCGCGACGGGCGGTTCTGTGGCGGCGGACTGGTGGCGCTCCGGCCGCGCGTGCTGCCGCGGCTCGGCGAGCTGCTCGACGCGCTCGGCGCGGCACGGAAGTCGCCGCTGCGGCTGGCCGGCCTCTTCGGCTGGGACGTGCTCGCGCGCTTCGCGCTCGGCCGGCTGGCGATCGAGCAGGCCGAGGCGCGCGCCTCGCGGCTGCTCGCCGCGCGGGTCGGCGCGATCCGCTGCACCCAGCCGCGCGTCGCGCTGAACGTCGACCGCGTCGAGGACGTCGCGCGCGCCGAAGCCCGCTTCGGCGCGGCGACCGCGACGGCGCCGGCCTGAGCTGCGAACGCGCCGCTCGCGGCGTGCGTTGACTCCAGCAATGCGCTCGCCGTTCGCCGCCCTCGCGCTCGCGCTCGCCGCGCTCCTGCCGGCGCCGCTCGCGGCGCAGACGAACCCGCCTCCGACATCCGCGCCGCCGGCCGCGGTGACGCCCGCACCGGCGATCCTAACGCCGGCGACGCCCGCCGCCTGCGTGCCGGCCGAAGAGAACCTGGGCGGGATCGGGCGCGCTCGCGTCGTCGCGTTCACCGGACCGATCTTCGGAGCGCGCGTCTGCGCGCTGGCCGCCGGGCTGCCGTTCGACGCCTTCACAGCCCGGATCGCCGCCGCACCCCCGCCCAACGGCGCGCTGGTCGTCGCGGCGCTCGGTACGGGGACGGCCGCTACCCTCGCGGTCCGTGACGACGGGCTCACGGTCCTCGGACCGGCGCCGCTGGTCGCCGCGGCGGGACCGCCGGGCGCAGCCGGCGCCGCCGGGACCACGGCCGCGTCCGCCACCGCTCCCGTCGCGGCGACGGCAAGCGCCGCCCCCGCCCCGAGCCCCGCGCCGGCCGTTCCGCCGTCGCCCGCGGGGCCGAACCTGGCCCCCGTGGGGCCGTGGGTCGTCGCCCCGGGCGGGCAGATCCCCGACTTCAACGGGGACACGGCCGAAGAGCCGCGGGTCGTGCTCGGCTTCGCCGGCCAGCGGGTCTTCGTGATCGCCACCTCGCCGATCGAGCTGGTCGACCTGGCGCGCGTGCTACGCGACCAGCCGGATCTTTTCGGCGCCGACGCCGCCTTCGAGCGGGCGGTGCTGCTGGCCAGCGGCCCGGCCGCCTCGCTCGTGCTCCGTACGGCGAGCGGCGACTTGACCGGTGGCGCCCCCGCCGCTCCGGCAGGCCGCGTGCTCCTCCTCGGAAAGCGCGACTGAGCGATCGGCTCACAGACCGCTCTCAGGGATTCCGGGTAAATCGGCGAAGTGCGCGCCCTGACGGTGCTGTGCGACCGTGTCGGTAACGTCGGTGGCGCAGAGCGGTATTGGGAGACCGTCCTGCCGGCCCTTGCTGCGCGGGGCGTTCGCGTGCGCCTGCTGGCCCGCGAGGTCGCCGACGGCGACGCCTTCGGCGTCGAGGCGCGAGCGATCGCCTGGGGCGGCGAGGACGGAACGCGGGCGCCGGACGCGGCCCGGGAGGTCGCGGCCGAGCTCGCACGCACGCCGGCCGACGCCGTGATCACCGCGAGCGTCTTCGACACCGACGTCCTCGACGTGGTCCGTGCCGCCGGGCCGCGCTGGCTGGTCCGCATCCACGACCACCGCACCTTCTGCCCGACCGGGGACCGCGTCTTCCCGCAGTTCTCCGCCCCGTGCGCGGCGCGCATGGGCGCCGCGTGCCGGGCGAACACGCTGGTGCGCGGCTGCGTCCATGGCCCGCGCCCCGACTCGTTCCGCAAGATCGCGGCGCGCGAGCGGCTGCGCGAGCGGATCGCCCGGGCCGACCGCGTCCTCGTCTCGAGCCGGCACATGCGCGCAACCTGCGCGACGAACGGCGTCGAGGACGCCCGGCTGGCGATCACTCCGCCGCCGCTCCCCGACGCCGCGTACGCCGCGCAGACGGCCGCGCGCCCGGGCGCGCGCAGGCTGCTGTTCGCCTCGCGGCTGACCCCGCGCAAAGGGCTGCGCTCGCTGATCGCGGCGCTCGCCCTGCTCCCCTCGCCCGAGCGCCCGCTGCTGATCGTCGCCGGCGAGGGGGAGCGCGAAGAGGCCGACGCACGCGCCGACGCGCTGCGCGCCGGGGTCGCCGTCGACTGGCGCGGCAAGCTCGACGCCGCCGAGCTGCGCGAGGCGATCGACGGCTCGTGGGCCGTCGCCGTCCCCTCGCTGTGGCCCGAACCGTTCGGGCTGGTCGGGATCGAGGCCCAAGCGCGCGGCCGCCCGGCGATCGCCTACGGGGTCGGCGGCATCGGCGACTGGATCGCGGGCGCCGGCATCGCGGTGCGGCGCGGCGACGAGCCTGCCCTCGCCCAGGCGATTCGCGGCGTCTTCGTCGAGCGGAGATGGGACGAGCTCGCGGCGAACGCCCGTGCTCGCGCCGAGGAGTATCGCCTGGACGCGCACGTCGAACGACTGATGACACTCTGTGACGCCGCATGAGCGTCCGCACCGCGCTCCGGCGCGCAATTCTAGGGAGAACGACTCGATGAGGATCCTGGTGATCGGCGGCGACGGCTACTGCGGATGGGCAACGTCGCTCTACTTGTCGAGCCGCGGTCACGACATCACGATCATGGACAGCTTGGTGCGGCGCGATTGGGATCGCGAGCACGGCCTCGACTCGCTGGTGCCGATCGCCTCGGCCCGCCGGCGCGTCGATGAATGGCAGCGCTCGAGCGGCCGGACGATCCGCTTCGAACAGGCCGACGCGACCGACTACGGCGCGCTGTGCGCGCTGATCGATCAGGTGCGCCCCGACGCGCTGGTGCACTTCGGCCAGCAGCGCAGCGCGCCGTTCTCGATGATCGACCGCGAGCACGCCGTGCGCACGCACGTCAACAACACGCTGGCGAACATGAACGTGATCTGGGCGCTGCACGAGCGCTCGCCGCAGACGCACCTGGTGAAGCTCGGCACGATGGGCGAGTACGGAACGCCGAACATCGACGTCGAGGAAGGCTTCATCACGATCGAGCACAACGGGCGCAGCGACACGCTGCCGTACCCGAAGCAGCCCGGGTCGTTCTACCATCTCACGAAGGTCAGCGACAGCGATCAGATCTACTTCGCCTGCCGCATCTGGAAGCTGCGCGCGACGGACCTGAACCAGGGTGTCGTCTACGGGACGTACACCGAGCAGACCGCGCTCTCGCCGGCGCTGGCGAACCGCTACGATTACGACCACATCTTCGGCACGGTGCTCAACCGGTTCTGCGTGCAGGCGGCGCTGAACCACCCGCTCACCGTGTACGGCAAGGGCGGGCAGACGCGTTCGTTCCTCGACATCCGCGATACCGTGCGCTGCGTCGAGATCGCCTGCGAGAACCCGGCCCGCGCGGGCGAGTACCGCGTGTTCAACCAGTTCACCGAGATGTTCTCGGTCGAGGAGCTTGCCGATCGCGTCGCCGCGGTCGCCCGCGGGCTCGGGATGCCGTGCGAGATCGCGCACGTCGAGAACCCGCGCACCGAGAAAGAGTCGCACTACTACAACTGCGTGAACACGAACCTGCGCTCGCTGGGGCTCGAGCCGACGCTGCTCTCCGACGAGACGATCGCCGGGCTGATCGAACTCGCCGCGCGCCACGCCGACCGCGTCGAGCTGGCCTTGATCCCGCCGCGGGTGAGCTGGAGCGCGGGCGAGCGCGAGACCTCGTTCGCCGGATCCGATCCCGCCGTCGCTTAGGCGGGCTCACGGACCGTGAGCCCTTCGGGTTCGCCCTTCGGGCGATCTGCCTAGCCGCCGGTCCAGCGGCGGAAGAGCTTCGCGTCGATCCCGAACTGGTCCAGCGCCTTGCCCACCGTCTGGGCCACGATCTCGTCGACGCTCGAAGGACGGGTGTACCAGCCGGGGACGGGCGGAAGGATCGTCGCCCCGATCTCGGCGAGCTGCGTGAGGGTGCGCAGATGTCCGAGGTGGAGCGGGGTCTCGCGGACGACCAGCACCAGACGGCGGCGCTCCTTCAAGCACACGTCGGCGGCGCGGACCAGCAGGTTCGCGTTCAAGCTGTAGGCGATCGCCGAGGCGCTGCGCATCGAGCACGGGATCACCAGCATCCCGTCGGTGCGGAACGAGCCCGACGAGATCGACGCGGCGAGATCGCCGTCGCGGTGCACGACGTCGGCGAGCGCCTCGAGCGCCTCCGGCGGCTCGTCGGTCTCGAGCGCGACGGTGACCCGCGCCTGTTCGCTCACCACGAGGTGCGTCTCGACGTCGCCGGCCGCGCGCAGCGCGCGCAGCGCCGCGAACGCGTAGACCGAGCCGCTCGCTCCGGTGACGCCGACGATGAGCCTGCGCATCCTCCCCCGTTTCCACGCGCCGTCCACCGGTTCCGCACCGCCGATTTGTGGAGGCGGGGCGGGGGCGGGAAGGCGGCACGCCCGAATCTGCTCGAGGTGCTGCTCGTCGACGAACGCCGGCTCCCCCTGCGCGACGCCGTCGCGCCGGCCACGTTCCTCGGCCCGCTCATCGGGCGGCGGGTCCTGGGCGAAGGCGAGCGGCGCGCGATCGTCCGGCGCATCGCGGCGACCCGCGAGGACGTCGCGCTCGCTCCGCACGTCCGCGGCAGCGCCTCCTTCGCCTCGCGCGTCCTCGGCGCGCTCGACCGCGGATCCGTTCCCGCGGTGTTCGAGACCCTGGCCGGGCACGTGCGCACGCTGACCGCCTTCGCCGACGCCGTCGACGCCCGCGCGGCGTTGCGGCTCGCCGTCGGGCGCGGGGTAGCGGGTCCCGGCGCCTCGCTCGCGGTCGACCAGGCGCTGCTCGAGGCCGAAGACGACGCCTTCGCCTGGCGCCGGCTGGCCGCCGAGGCCGGGCTCGCCTTCGAGCCGGTCGACCTCGGCCCGCCGGCCTCGCCCCCGCTCGACCTCGTCGCCGTCGCCGGGGTCGACGCGCTGCTGCGCTTCGCCGCCTCCCAAGCCGACGCCGACGCGCGCGCCGCCCTGCTCGCGCCGCAGAGTGGGGTCGGGCCGGACGACGCGCGCGCGCTGCTGGCGGCAGCCGGCGAACGAACTCCGGTCCTCGAGGCGATCGCCAAAGGCGCGCTCCCCGATGCGACGCGCTTCGCGCACGATCTGACGGTGGTGACCGCCGCCTACAAAGCGCCCGACGCGTCGGCGACGACCGTCCTCGCCGCGCTGTTCGGGGCCTTCCCGCTCGAGGAGGGCGCGACGCGCGCTGCGCTCGAGCGCATCGCCCGCGACTTCGATGCCGCGCGCGCGTTCGTCGAGCCGTGGGAGGCGGCCGACCTGCGCGCCGAGATCGCCGCCGAGCTCGCGACCGCGACGCCGCGCTCGCCGGCCGCGCTCGCGGTCGCGTCCGCGGCACCGGTCGAGCCCGAGCCGCCGGCGCCGGTCGCGATCCGCAAGCTCTCGTTCAGCGCTTCGTCGCTCAACGCGTACGCCGAGTGCCGGCGCAAGTGGTGGTTTCGCTACGTGTGCGCGGCGGTCGAAGACCGCGGCTCGTCGGCGTCGTTCTATGGGATCGCCTTTCACGCCGCGCTCGAAGACTTTCACGGCGTGCACGTGCGCTTCGACGACGTCGACGCCGGCGCGCTGGCGCGCGAGCTCGACGGCCGCGTCGTCGCCGCGTTCGACCGGCATCGCACGCGGTTCGACGCGCCGGTCGAATTCGAGCTGCAGAAGCGCCGCGCGCGGCGTACGGCGGTGAAATACGTGGCGTGGCTGCTCGAACGCGCGCGGCGCGCGCCGTTCGAGGTGATCGGCTGCGAGACGCAGGCCGACGTCGAGCTCGGCGGTCACCGCTTCGTGGGCTACATCGACCGGCTCGACCGCGATCTGCGCACCGGAACCGTCACGGTCGTCGACTACAAGACCGGCTCGATCGCGACCAGCGCGGCGGAGTATCTCGACGAGGTCCGCGCGTTCCGCGAGTTCCAGCTCCCGTTCTACTATTGGGCGCGCACCGCGGCCGGCGACGTCGTCTCGCGGCTCGCGCTCGTGCCGCTGAAGGATGCGCTGCTCGACGTTGCGCCGGTCGAGCTCGAAGTGGTCACGACCTCGCGCCCGCCGCGCAGCGCCGGCGCGCTCGGCGAGATCGCGAGCAGCGAGCTCGAGCGCGCGCGCGAGCGCATGATCGCGCTCGCGACCGAGCTGTCCGGCGGAACGCTCGCGGCGTTCCCGGCGACCGACGACCCGCAGGCGTGCCGCTACTGCGCGTACGCCGACGCGTGTCGCGAGCGCCCCTCGGCGCTCGAGGAGCGGTTCGGGCGATGAGCTCGCGCCCCGGCGGCGAGCGCGTCGCGGTGCTCGCGCTCGAGCGGGCTCTCGCGCTCCCCGTCGAGCATGGTCTCATCGCGTTCACCGGGCCGCCAACCAGCGGAAAGACCGACGCGCTCGTGCGCCGCTTCGCGACGGTCGCCGGCGCCGACCCGACGATCGCCGGCGCCGCCATCGTCACCGCGGCCCGCGAGGACGGCGCGCAGGCGCTCGCGGCCCGGATCCGCGCGGCGAGCGGGATCGCGGTCGGCGGCGCGACGCTGGACGCGCTCGCCTTCGAGCTGCTGCGCACGCACCCGCTCGAAACCGGACTCGCCCTCGACCTCGAGCTGGTCGATCCGGTCGAGGCGACCGAGATCTTCGAGCGCGCCGCCGCCCCGCTGTTCTCCGCGGAGTGGGCCGACTGGCTCGACGCCGACGTCGACCCGGAGATCGCCGGGCTGCGCACGCCGGACCGGTTCGCCGACGCGGCGCTGCGGCTGATTCGCAAGCTGCGCGAAGCGGGGATCGACGACGACGCGTTCCTCGCGGTGGCGATGCGCGGTGCCACGACGTTCTATGCGAATCCGCCGAACCTCGCCTCGCCGGCGCTGCTCGCGGCGACGAAGGACGAGCACCGCGCCTCGCTCGCGGTCGGCGCCTCGGAGCTCGAACGCCAGCGCAAGCGCGAGCTCGACCTCGCGAAGATCCTCGCACGTCTCTATCGGGCGTACTCGGCCGAGCTGGTGCGGCGCGGCTGCCTCACCGCGAGCGACGCGCTCGTCGAGGCGACGCGGCTGCTCGAAAACCACCCGGCGATCGCGCGCGCGCTGCGCCGCCGGCTGCGCGTCGCGTTCGTCGACGACGCGCACGACCTCTCGTCGTCGGCGCTGCGCTTTCTGCGCGCGCTCTTCGGCGACGCGCTCGACGGCGTCGCCGTCGCCGGCGATCCGAGCGCCGCGATCCAGACGTTCGCAGGGGCACGGCCCGAGCAGATCTTCGGCCGCGCCGTCACGACGGTCGCGCTCGAGGCGCGCACGCTGCCCGCGCAGATCGCCGCGGTGATGCGCGCGACGATCGAGGGCGATCCGCTGTGGCCCGTGCCGCCGGGCGAGGCGGTCAGCGTCGTGCGCGCGCCCGACCGCCGCGCCGAGGCCGAGCTCGTCGCAACCCGCGTCGCGGCGCTGCTCGCCGGCGGCACGCCGCCCGGACGCATCGCGATCCTGCACCGGACGCTGCGCACCCTCGCGCCGTTCGAGGACGCGCTGCTGGCGCGCGACATCCCCCTCGCACTGGCCGGCGACCCGGCGCTGTTCGAACGCAGCGACGTGCTCGACGCGCTCTCCCTGCTCCGGCTCGCCGTCGACCCGTTCGACCATGCGTGGACGCTGCGCGCGCTGCAGACGCCGATGATGCGGCTCTCCGATGCGTCGATCGCGATCCTGTGCGGCGAGCCGGCGAACCCGCAGCCCGCGCTCTTCGCGCTCGCCGAGGACGTCGAGCCCGACCGGCGCTGGGACCGCCGCCGCGACGTGCGCCTCGGGACGAACCTGCTGCGCGGCGAGCGCGACGCCGAGCTGACGCCGCTCGCGCGCGAGCGCGTCGAAGCGCTGCGCGAACGCCGCGAGCGCTGGTGCGCCTGGCTGCGCGAGAGCGACGTGCAGAGCGCCGCGCGGGCGATCGTCGAAGACGGCGGGCTCCTGCTGCCGCGCGAGGGCGAGACGGCGGCGCGCGCGCGGCTGCGCGCGACGCTGATCGCGCGGCTGATCGCGCTGCTCGGCGCGCACACGGCGAGCCACCGGTTCGACGACCTGGCGCACGCGCTCGCGTATTGCGAGCGTCTGGCCCTCGTCGAGCAAGGTCCGGCGCTCGTCGACGCGCGCGAGGATGCGGTCGTCGTCGCGGCGGTCGACCGCGTGCTGACGCGTCGCTTCGATCACGTCTTCGTCGTCGACGCGCGGGCCGGCGCGTTTCCGCCGTACTACGTGCCCGACGCGTTCCTGTTCAGCCCGACGTGGGGGATGATCCCGAAGGAGAGCGCCGGCGACGCGCGCGCGGCGCGCACGGCGAAGTTCACCTGGTACGAGCACCACGTGCAGCCGCGGCGCGCCTACGTGCGCGAGCAGCGCCGGCTCTTCGCCGCCGCGCTCGGCCGGGCCGACGTCTCGGCGACCATCTCGGCGAGCGGCCGCGCCACGCGCGGAGTCGCGGCGCCCGAGCTCGCCGCGGAGATCGCCGCTCTGCTCGCCGCGCGTCCCGCCTGATCGCGAGCGCGAACGCCGTGCTGCGCCTGCGCGCGCTCGGCGCCGACGACTATGTGCGCGAGGTGCTGCCGCATTCGCGCGCGCTCTGGGCCGGCGCGCGCAGCGACGAGGAGTACGCGGCGGAGCTGCGCGCGACCGCAGCCTCGGCCTGGGGGAAACGGCGCTTCCGGCTGCAGGGCTTGTTCGTCGACGGCGCGCTCGTCGCGTCGTGCAAGCGCTACGAACGCACCCTGCGCTGCGGCGAACGCAGCGTGCGCGCCGCCGGGATCGGCGCGGTGTTCACCCCCGAGCGCTTGCGCGGCCAGGGATACGCGACCGCGCTCCTCGGCGCGTTCCTCGACGCCGAACGCGACGCGGGCGTCGAGCTCGCGTACCTGTTCAGCGACATCCGCCCCGCATTCTACGAGCGGCTGGGGTTCGTGCAGCTGCCCTCGCGCACGATCGCGCTGCGCGCCGGCGACCTCAGCGACGCGCGGGTCGAGGTGAGCGCGCTCGACGACCGCGACGCCGGCGCGGTGCGGCGCGTCTTCGACGCGCTCGACGCGCGCCGTCCGTTCGCCTTCGTGCGCACGCCGCTCGACTGGGAATGGCAGCGCCTTCGCATGGCCTCGCGCGAGCACGCCGGCGGGATCGTGCGGCTCGGCGTGCGCCGAGGCCGCGGACTCGCGGCCTACGTCACCGGCCGGCGCATCCCGGCCGCCGACGCCTTCGTCCTCGACGAGCTCGGCTACGACCGCAACGACGACGCGCGCTGCATCGCGCCGCTCCTGCGCGCCGCCGCCGGCGACCTGCGCACCGTGCGCGGCTGGCTCCCGCCCGCGTTCGCGCGCGACGCGCTGCCGCGCGGGGCAGTGCGCCGCCGCTCCGACGCCGTTGCGATGGCGCTCCCGCTCTCGGCCCGCTTCCGCGCCGCATTCGCCGCGTGCACTGCGGAGTCGCGCGCCGACGGCGACCCGTACTGGAGCACCGATCACATCTGAGAGTCGTTCATCCTTTTCGCCGTCGGCATAGGCCATGAACGTTCCGTCTCACGACGAGTGGGAGAACGACGCGAGATATGCGCAGCACCCACATCCGGCGCGGAACCGAGCATCGCTCGGCCGCCGGCGGGAGTCCGACCCGGAATCACGCGCGGCGTGCTCGAAAAGGAGAGCCGGGTGGGGCATCCCCGGCTTGATCTCGTTTTCGGTCTTCATCCCGTGAATGCGGATTGGTATGTCAGTCAACTGAGGAAAGGAGCATGCGTGAGGCGCTCGCAGCTTTACTTGTTTCTCGTGGTCGCGATGCTTCTCGGTCTCTCTGCTGCCGCTATCGCGTCGACCCCGAAGCCGTTCGTGCCAACGCATCGTGGTATCCGATGTTCGCGGGGATTGGGCGCGGGGCGGACGACGCCGGGGCGTCGTACGTGGCGCAGTGGTATACGCGAAACGTCTACATCTTCTCGAACATCCTGGGTGTCCTGCGTCCAGGCGACCGCGCCGTCCTCATCATGGGACAGGGCCACAAATATTTGCTGAGTCAGTTGGCCGAACTCGATCCGAACGGCGAGTACGTCCACGCGCTCGACTACCTGCGGTAACGTACGCGCTCTCGCATATGTGCCTTCGATGGTATTTTCGAATACGGTTTCTGGGAAACCGGGTTCCTCTCCCTGAGCGTTTGGCGAGAGCGCCCCGAAAGCACCGCCGGCCTCGGCGACTGCGCCGATCCAGGTGTACGCCCGCCCTCCTCGACTGCCTCAGAACAGGCGCAGCTCGCGTTCTTTCTCTTCGGTGAGGGAGGCGACGCGCGTGCCGAGCAGTCGGATCGGCACGCCGTACATTCCGGCGCGATGCCAGCACCACACCGCGGCGTCGTGGATCGCATCGGCGTCGTCGGTCGGCACCGTCAGCGACGTCTGGCGGCCGGTGACGACGAAGTCGGCTTTCTTGATCTTCACGCCCACGGTCGAGGCGCGCAGCCCGCGCTCGCGCAACCCCTGCGCCAGCTCGCCGGCCTGCACGCGCAGCAGCGCGAGGATGCGCGCTTCGTCACGCTCGTCGTACTCGAACGTCTCCTCGGTCGAGATCGACTTGCGCTCTTGCGACGGGTCGACCTCGCGCTCGTCGATCCCGCGCGCGAGGTCGCGGAAGAACGGGCCGCCGCGGCCGAAGAGCGCGTAGAGCCGCTCGTCATCGAGCGCCGCGACGTCGCCGATCGTGCGCAACCCCGCGGCGTGCAGCCGCGGCTGCGTCTTCGGGCCGATCCCCCACAGGCGCGCGACCGGCATCGGCGCGAGGAACGCGGCCTCCGTCCCGGGCGGCACGACGGTCAGCCCGTCGGGCTTGTTCGCATCGCTGGCGATCTTCGCCACCATCTTCACCCGGGCGACCCCCGCGCTGACGGTCAGCCCGACCTCGGCGCGGACGCGCGCGCGAATCCGCTCGGCGCACGCGATCGCGGCGTCGAGGTCATCACCCGGCACGTCGACGAACGCTTCGTCGAGCGACAGCCCTTCGACCGCGCGCCCGCCGTCGGCGAAGATCGCGAAGACGCGCTCCGAGCTCTCGCGGTAGGCGGCGAAGTCGGGCGGGACGACGGTGAGCTGCGGGCACAGCTCGAGCGCGCGGTACAGCGGCATCGCGGAGCGCACGCCGAACGGCCGCGCCTCGTACGACGCCGTCAGGACGACCGCACGCCGCGAACGTCCGGAGACCGCCAGCGGGATCCCGCGCAGCGAAGGATCGTCGCGCTGTGCGACCGACGCATAGAACGCATCCAGATCGCAGTGAACGATCATCGTCGAAAACTACTCTCGATCAGGCGAGGCGGACCGCAGCGCAGCGAGGACCGCGAAGGGTTCGCGGCACGCGAACCCACGACCGCGAAGGGTTCGCGCCGCAGCGCGAACGCACTACGGAACGCGAAGCGCGGAACGGATGTACTGCAGCGCGTCGTCGTCGACCGAGACGAAGGCGATCCCGAAGCCGCCCATCGCGGCCGAGCGGACGACGTCGCCGACCAGCGTCTGCCACTGGCCGTCGCCGCCGGCGAACTCGACGGCGACGCGCGCGTTCTCGGCGATCTGCTCGCCGACGACGAGCAGCATCCCGGTGCGCGAGATGTTCTCGATCGTCCCAAAACGCTCTTTGCCGCCGTCGACCCGGTACCGGACGCGCACGGCGACCTTGACGCGCTCGGCCCGTCGGCGCTCCTCCTCGCTCATGCAGTCACTCCTTCCAGCACCGTCCGCAGCGCACGCACGTTGCGGGCGTCGTCCTCCTCCTCCCCCGGCGTCTCGAGAATGGCGACCTTGCCCTGGACACCCGGATGCGCGACGATCGCGCGGAATCCCTCGATCCCGATCTTCCCCTCGCCGATGTGCCAGTGCCGGTCGCGGTGGCCGCCCAGCTCGATCTGCGTGTCGTTGAAGTGGAACATCACGACGCGCTCGAGCCCGAGCTCGCGCTCGACCAGCTCGAAGAAGCGCTCGACGCCGTCGCGCGAGTCGATCGCGTAGCCGGCGGCCCAGGTGTGCGCCGTGTCCAGGCAGACGCGCAGGTTGGGATGGCCGATCGCCCGCACGAACGCCCCGAGCTCGTCGATCGTCCCGCCGCAGAGCTGACCCGCGCCGGCGGAGTTCTCCATCACCAGGTGGACGTTCGGCGCGATCCCCGCGAGCGCGTCTTCGAGCGCGGCGACGACGGTGGCGAAGCCCTCGCGCCGGTCGCGCTTCCCGTACGAGCCGAGGTGCGTGTTCACGTAGGCGATCTCGCCGGCGGCCGCGACCGCCAGGTCGTTCTTCAGCAGCTTCAAGGAATTGGCGACCGTCTTCGGATCGTCGCTGGCGAGGTTGATCAAGTAAGAGGTGTGGATCGCGGCCGGGCCGATCCCGGCCGCCCGGCGCGCGGCGGCGAAGCGCTCGAGCGCGGGGACGTCGATCGCGCCGACGCGATACGTTTTCGGGTTCCCGGCGAAGAACTGGAGCGTCTCGCAGCCGAGCTTCTGCGCGTAGGCCGCCGCCGCGTCGTAGCCGCTGCCGACACGCACGTGGAGACCGAGCCGCATCAGACGCGCGCCAGGTACACGTACTGCAGCGTGCGCACCGTGAGCCGCGCTTCCGCGCGGCCGTGCGCGCGCAGCAGCCGCTGCTCGAGCGCGTCGGCCCACGCCCCGGCGCGCGATCCGTACGCCTCGAGCACCTCGACGCGCGCGCGCTCGTAGCCGACCCAGGCATCGACCGTGGTCGCGACGGCGGCCGGGACCGCGCGCATGGTCCGCTCGGCGAACGGCGCGGCGAAGAAGCCCCGGAAGCCGCCCGAGAGCGCCTCGGGGACGGGATCGAGCCGGGCGTCGGCCGCCGCCGCTTTGCGCATCTCGGCGATCCCGCTCGCCGACGAGAGCGTCGACCACCAGACGGCGATCGTGCCGCCGGGTCGCACGACGCGGCTCAGCTCGGCCAGCGCCGCCGCCTGGTCGACCCAGTGGAAGACCTCGCAGGCGATCGCGGCGTCGAACGCGCCGGCCGCGAACGGCAGCTCCTCCGCCCGCCCGACGACGAGCTCCGACTCCGGCAGCCGCACGCGCGCGAGCGCCAGCATCCCGGGCGAGGGATCGATCCCGGCCACCCGCGCGCCGCGCTGCGCGAGCGGGAGCGAGGCCAGACCCGTCCCGATCCCCACGTCGAGGACCGTCCCGCCGCCGACGCCGTGCGTCGCGAGGACGTCGTAGACCTCGGGCGAGGGCGAAGGCCAGAAGAAATCGTAGGCGGCGGCGACCTCGTCGTAGGACGCGGCAACGGCGAAGGGCATCGCCAAGGTTATCGGCAGAGTTACCGGCGGCGCCCGAAGTCGAACTGGCGCGCGCGCGTGCCGCGTGGCATGAACGATTTCGCCCGGCCGCTCGGGGCCATCGCCCGCGAGGGGTTGCGCTCGAAGGTCGTCCCGGTCATCAGCACCGCATCGGAGGGCCGCTCGCGGCGTCCGACGCGCCCGATCAGCTGCTCGACCTCGGCCTCACCGAACGCATCCGAGTCGGTGATCACGATCAGGTCGGCGGCCGGGATGTCGATCCCGCTGCCGACGAGGTTCGTCGCGGCGAGCACCGCGGGCGCCTGCGAGCGGAAGCTGTTCATCATCTCGATGCGCGTCCCGACCTCGTTGACCTTCACGCCTTTGCGCCGGTACCGGCTGCCCTGTTCCTTCGTGTCGGCCATGTCGCCGCGCAGCTGCTGCACGCGAATGTCGTACGTCGCTTCGAGCCGCTCGGCGAGCCGCGGCACGTCGCCGCGCGTGCGGCCGATCACGAAGACGCGCGAGCCGCGCGCGAGATGGTCGCGGATCAGCGCGTCGGCGCGCGCGAGCTGCTCGGCCGGCGGCTCGCCCCACACGCCTTCGACCTTGTGCACCTTCGTCGGCTGCACGTCGAACGGCATCCCTTTCATCTTCACGACATGATCCATCGCGCCGATGCGCTCGAGAAAGCGCCGCAGCTCGGCCGGGGTCGCGCTCGCGAAGAGCATCGGGCAATCGAGATCTTCGAGCAGCCGCAAGTGCTCGCGCTCGTCGAACGCGTTGACGTCGTCGACGATCAGCAGCGCGCTGCGATCGATCAGATCCCAGTGGCGGTCGATCGTCAGCATCATCGCCGAGCCGACGACGACGCGGATGCTGCCGTCGGCGAGCGCGCCTTCGACCTCGCGCCGCTCGCCGGGCGAGGCGCCGCCGTGGATCTGGCCGACGCCGATCCCGGTGCCGGCGAGCCGCTCGGTGAAGTACGTGATGTGCTGGCGGATCAGATCGCGCGTCGGGGCGATGATGACGACGTGTCCGCCGGTCTCGAGGATCGTGTCGACCGCGACGCGCAGCATCACTTCCGTCTTGCCGGAGCCGGTCGGCGCCTTGAGCAAGAACTCCCATGCGCCGTCGTCGAGTCCGGCGATGATCTCGTCGATCGCCTTGCGCTGATCGACGGTGAGGGTGAAACGCTCGCCCGGCTGGATGAGCTCGTGGGTCAGCGCGACGCGCTGACAGTTCCGGTCGACCTGCGCCCACACATCGGCGGGCGTCATCGTCTGAAGTGCGGCTAGACCGCTGATGGCTGGGGCTCCGTTTCTGAATCGGCGGCGGCCGTCTGGGCCGCTCCTGCATGGGGTGCATCTGCTGCCGTCGCGCCGCGGTCGCCGGCTGCTTCCGCAGCCTCGGCGCCGCCGACCTCGGCAGGCTCGTCCTCTGCGACCACGTCGGCAGCCCCGAGGGTTGCCTCGGACGGCACGACCGCGGTCGGGATCGGGAGGGCAAGCTCGACCGGGAAACCGCCCTCGACGTCGACGGGCGGGAGCTCGTCGAGCGAGCGCAGCCCGAACGCCTCGAGGAACTCGGGGGTCGTCTTGTAAAGCATCGGGCGTCCGGGGACATCTTTCCGGCCCGACTCGGTGAGGAAACGCCGGTCGACCAGGGTCGCAATCACCGAGTCGGCGCTCACTCCGCGGATCCCCTCGATCTCGCCCTTGGTGACGGGCTGCATGTAGGCGGCGATCGCCAGCGTCTCGAGCGCCGCCGCCGACAGGTTCGTCTTCGGGGGAAGCAGGTACGCTTCGACGGCCTCGCGCGCCGTGGGCGAGCTGGCGAAGCGGTACCCGCCGGCGGCCTCCCGCAGCACGATCCCGCGATGGGCGAACTCTTCGTCGATCTTCTGCAGCGCGACGCCGACCGACGTCTCCTCGGCGCCGGTCACCTTCGCCAGCTGCTTGATCGAAAGCGGCTCGGAGGTGACGAACAGCAGCGCCTCCAGGTCGCGCTGGAGCTTGCCGGTGTCGACCAGCTCGGGTTGGACGGGCTCAGGCTGCACGGTCGTCGTTCTCGGTGGTCGGGAAGAGCTCGATGTCCCCGAAGGCGGCGCTCTGCGCGACGCGCACGCGGGCGCGGCGGACCAGCTCGAGGACGGCGAGGAAAGTGACGATGATCGCGACCCGGTCGAGCGGGGCGCACAGCGCGAAGAACGAGGCGCGGCCCTCGCGGCGCACGATCCGTGCGACGTACTCCATCTGCTCGCCGAGCGAGATGCGCTCGCGGACGATCGTCCGTTTCTCGGGCTTCGCGGCGCGCAGCGCGGCGGCGAGCGCGCCGGCCAGCTTCGCGGCGTCGATCGCGTAGCGCTGGACCAGCTCGGCGGTCGAGTCGCCGCCGTCGGTCCGCACGTAGTATGCCGCGGCCTCGGCGGCGCGCGCCTTCAGCTCCTGCCCGGCCTCGCGGTACTTCGAGTAGGCGATGAGCCGCTCGCGCAGCCGCGCCTCGACCGCCTCGGCCGACTCCTCCGGATCGCCGGCGAACTCGAGCGGGATCGGCGGCAGCAGCGCTTTCGACTTCAGGAACACCAGCGTCGAGGCGACGACCAGATAGTCGGCCGCGAGCTCGACGTCGATCGCGTCCATCGCGTGAACGTAGGCCAGGTACTGGTCGGCGACCGCGGCGAGCGGAACCGTCGCGATGTCGAGCTGACGCTCGCGGACCAGGTTCAGCAGCAGATCGAGGGGGCCGTCGAACACGTCGACCGAGACGCGCAGCGCGCGCTCGTCGAGCACCGGGGGCGAGCTCAATTACGCGCTCGTGTCCCTCAGCGACGAGTGCATCGGAAGCGGGACCTCGGCCGGCTCGAAGATCCCTTCACCCTCGCGCTCCAGCCATTCCAGGCCCAAGTCGACCAGCCGCTTCTCGTTGACGTACTTCAGCGACCGCTTGGCCGCCTTGATCTCGAACCAGCGCGCCTCGTCGACCTCGTGGTCGTGGTTGGCCGTATCGCCGCTGAGATAGCGCATCAGGTAGAAGTGGACGGCCTTCTTGTGCTTCGTGCGGTTCAGGTAGAACCAGTACGAGATGTCCGAAAGCTTGATCAGGATCTCGGCCCAGCAGCCGGTCTCTTCACGGACCTCGCGCAACGCGGCCTGCTCGTGCGTCTCCTTCGGCTCGACGTGGCCTTTCGGCAGCGACCAAACGCGCGGCTCGCCTCGCCCGATGAGCAACGCTTCGAGAGCCGTGCCGTTCCGCCGCAAGACCAAGCCGCCGGCGGAAACTTCGTATTTGATCCGCATCCGTCGTTCTCAGAGACGATATCAGCCCGACGATCCGCGGGCTGCTGCCTTTAGTATAACGCGCGTCCCCAAGAAGGCGGAGGACGAAAAACCGCTCGCTTACGAGCCCGGCGAGGACGGTAAGGGGATCGCGATGACCGCCCCGCCGCCCGCGCCGGCGGCCGGGTCCGGCGGCGCGATCGCCTCGGCGGCCGGGGCGCCGGGGAGCGGCGAGGGCGCTCCGCCCGCGGCCGGACGGCGATCCTCGTTGGCGATCCGCGGCGCCGGCACGCTGCTCGGCGCGAGGCGCGGCCGCGGCAGCGCGGCCGGGCGCGGCCCGGCGGGCGGCCGCGACGGCGCGGAAGCGAGCGTCGGACGGCGCGCCGGAACCGGCGGTTGCGCCGCGGTGCGCTGCGGCGTCGCGCGGCGCAGATCGCGGTGCGCGTGGGTCACGGTGCGCTTCTGCGGGTAGGCTCGGGCCGGGGCGGCGGCGCGCGGTGCGAACGCCAGCGTCGCCACCGCCCGGCGGGAACGTTCCGGCGCAGCGTGCTCGGGCCGCTGTGCGAGACCGGCCGGAGGCTTCATCGCATGCGGGACCGGAGCGCGGGCGGCGCGCGCGGCGAGGTTCGCCGGCGGGGCCGGGACGCAGAGCGCCGCGCCGAGGAGGCACGCCGCCGCGACCGCGGTGAAGGCGCCCAGCGCCGCGGCGCGCGCCAGCGGCCCGGCGGCGTGCTTCGGGCGGACGAGGCGCTCGACCCGAATCGCGACGTGCGAGCGCCGGCCCCAGAACGCCGGGGCGAGCGCGTCCCCGGAGCGGTCGGTCGCCAGGCGCAGCAGGCACGCGGCGTACCGGCGCGGGCCGGTCTGGCCGGCGGCGCGCTCGTCGCTGGCGAGCTCGCGCTCGAGGTCGAGCGCGCGGCCCAGCAGCCACAGACCGGGAAGCCACCAGCCGGCCCGCGAGCAGGCGCTCTGCACCGCCTTCGCCCAGTCGTCGCCGCGCGCGAGGTGCGCGCACTCGTGGGTGAGCACGGCCTCCCATTCCGCCTCGTCGACCCGCGCCCGGAAATCCGAGGGGACGATCACCGCCGGGTGCAGGTAGCCGACGGCGGTCGGCGTCGTCACCCGGTCGGACGTCCCGACCCGGGCGCCGCGCGTCGAGACCGTGCCGAGCGGCGATGCGTCGCGCTTGACGCGGCGCAGGCGAACGACGTCCCGGGCGAGGCCGAGCAGGAGCACCGCGGCGACGAGGGCGGCCAGCACCACGAGCGCCTCGGCCCGTGGCCAGCCGGCGAGCGCCGCCGCCGGGACCCCGACCCGCGGGAGGGGCGCACCGAGCGCGCGCACCGGATGCAGCCCGGCCCCATATCCCAGCGGTGCGGCGCAGAGGATCAGGCCGAACGCGGCAGCGACGAGCCGGTAACGCGCTGCGGCTCGGCCGAAGGCGCGCGATGCGAGCAAGGCGGCGGCGGCGAGGGGCAGGCTGACGGCGGCGGCGGCCAGGCCGGCGTCGACCACCGCGGCGGCGTTCAGTCGCCCGCCTCGAGGAGCGAGCGCAGCCGCTGCTCCTCCTCGGCGCTGAGCCGTTCCGACTCGAGCAGGTTCAGCATCAGCGCGCGCGGCGAGCCCTCGAAGAACGTGGTGAGGACGTTCTCGACGACGCTGCGGCGCGCCGCCTCGCGCGCGACGCGCGGCTGGTAGACGTTCGCCTTGCCGCGGACGCTGTGCCGGACATAGCCCTTCCGCTCGAGGATGGTGAGGGTCGAGAGCACCGTCGTGTAGGCGAGCGGCCGCGCGGCGAGCCGGGCATGAACGTCGGCGACCGTCCCGCTACCGAGCTGCCAAAGAATATCCATGAGACGGTATTCCGCCTCGGTGAGCGTCGGCGTCGGGCGCCTGGCCATGAACGGGCCGGTTCGGCGTCCTTCGTCCGCATTCTTGCGGACCGCCGGGGTGAGAACCCGGGACGGCCGTCGAACGGGACGCACCGCTCATGACCGGTCTTCTTCCATCGCTCGTTCTGGCGGCCGCGCCGCTGCTCGCGCAGGTCGTCCCGCCGGCGAACGCGCCGAGCCCAGCGCCCACGATCGCACCGATCGGCCGCGTTCGCGCAACGCTTCCCGCCTGCGTCGTCACGCGGGACCTCGTCGTGCCCTCGTTCGCCGCCGCCCGCAAGAGCGACGCCGACTTCGCGAAAGCCGCGCAGAAGCTGCGCAAGTACGTGGAGATCGTCGACGACGACCAGCTCAAGAGGACGCCGATCTATCGCGAGGGCGCACTGGCCCATCTCGACACCGACCTGAGCTCGATGATGAAGAACGTCCACGAGATCGCGAAGCTGCTCGGCGATCCGCGGCTGAACAGCAGCGATGCGCAGGTCGTCGCGATGCACGATCAGCTGCTGCAGCTCTACAACGCGCAGGCGACGCGAGCGAACATCCTCTTCGAGTACGTCATGCGCGAGCGGGTCGACATCCACAAGACCGATCCGAACCTGACCGACAACTCCGCGCTCGGCGCCGCCTCGTCGATCGGCCCGAACGCGCTGCCCACCGTCGCGCCGGTCGCCGGCGCGACGTTCCCGCCCGTCGGGATGCCGCAGATGCGCGGGATCGGCTTCAGCGACGTCCGCGAGATCGACAACTGGTCGACGAGCTACGCGCAGATGGTGCGGCGCAGCGAGAACCAGGCCGCGAAGACGTTCCTGCCGATCGCCCAGGCCTGCCTCACGCCGAAGTAGCGGCCGGCCTCCAGCGCAGGTCGGGCTGCCGGGCCGCGCGCGTCTCGTCGATGCGCCCGACCGGCGTGTTCACCGGCGTGCGCAGCACGCTCTCCGGATCGGTCTTCGCCGCTTCCACGATCGCGCGGAACGCGGCGATGAAGCCGTCGAGCGTCTCCTTCGACTCGGTCTCGGTCGGCTCGATCATCAGGCATTCCGGGACGATCAGCGGGAAGTAGACCGTCGGAGCGTGATAGCCGCGGTCGAGCAGTGCCTTGGCGAGGTCGAGCGCGCGCACGCCGGTCTCGCGCTTCAGCGACTGCGCCGAGGCGACGAACTCGTGCCGGTTGATCTCATCGTAGGGGATGTCGATGACCCCGGCGAGCGCGACGCGCACGTAGTTCGCGTTCAGCACGGCCAGCTTCGAGACGCTCTCGAGCCCGGCCGCGCCGTTCGCGTAGCAGTACGCCAGGGCGCGCACCATGTGCGCGAAGTTCGACCAGAACGAGCGCATCGGCCCGACCGAGCGCGGGCGCTCGAAATCGAGCGCGAACCGCAGCCCCGCGCTCTCGCGCCAGCCCGACGCGTCGGCGGCCTTCCCGGCATCGTCGAACGCGCGCACGACCGGGGTCGGCAGATAGTCGAGGAGATGCGGCGCGACGCCGACCGGTCCGGCGCCCGCGCCGCCGCCGCCGTGCGGGATCGAGAACGTCTTGTGCAGGTTCAGGTGCATGAGGTCGAAGCCCATGTCGCCCGGCCGCGTGTTGCCCATCAGCGCGTTCGCGTTGGCGCCGTCGTAGTACATCAGTCCGCCGGCTTCGTGCACCACGTCGGAGACTTCGTGGATGCGCGGCTCGAACAGCCCGAGCGTGTTCGGGTTCGTCATCATGCAGACGGCCGTCTCGGGGCCGACCACCTTCCGCAGATCGGCGGGATCGACGCGGCCGCGTGCGTCCGACTTCAGCGAGAGCACCTTGAATCCGACCATCGCCGCCGAGGCGGGGTTCGTGCCGTGCGCGGTGTCGGGGACGACCACGACGTTGCGCTGGGTCTCGCCGCGCTCGCGGAAGTACGCCTTGGCGATCAGCAGCGCCGTCAGCTCGGCGTGCGCGCCGGCCGCCGGGTTCAGCGAGAACGCGGCCATCCCGAACAGCGAGGCCAGCGCGCGCTCGAGCTCCCACATCACGGCGAGCGCGCCCTGCGCGGCATCGTCCGGCGCGAACGGGTGCAGGTCGCGCAGCGCCGGAACGTTCGCCATCGCGTCGTTGATCCGCGGGTTGTACTTCATCGTGCACGAGCCGAGCGGATAGAAGCCGGTGTCGATCCCGAACGTCTTCTGCGAGAGGCGCGTGAAGTGGCGAACGACGTCGAGCTCGCTGTTGTCGGGCAGCGGGAGATCCTCGCGCAGCGCTTCGCGCGGCAGCAGCGCGTCGAGCGACGGTCCGTCGGGCAGATAGCGGTTCGCGCGACCGGGCTGGCCGGTCTCGAAGATGAGGGGCGTCTCAGACGTGGGCAGCGGCACGAACCGGGATCTCCGCGAGGGCGTCGGCGAGACGGTCGATCTGCGCGCTCGTCGTGAGCTCGGTCGCCGTCATGAGGATGCAGTCGTCGAGTTCGGGATAGAAACGCCCGAGATCGAGGCCGCCGAGGATCTGCTTCTCCTCGAGCGCGCGCAGCACGTCGCCGGCGCGGCCGGGGACGCGCAGCACGAACTCGTTGAAGACCGGCGCATCGAACCTCGCGACGAATCCGTCGAGCTCCGTCACCTTCGCGCGCAGCTCGGCGGTGCGCGCAAGGTTGAGCGCGGCGCAGTCGCGCAGGCCGCTCGCGCCCATCGCGGCGAGGTAGATCGTCGCGCACAGCGCGCAGTGCGCCTGGTTCGTGCAGATGTTGGAGGTCGCTTTCTCCCGGCGGATGTGCTGCTCGCGCGCCTGCAGCGTCAGCACGTACGCCGTGCGCCCTTCGCCGTCGACCGAGCGGCCGACGAGGCGCCCGGGGATCCGGCGGAGATGCTCGGTCGTCGCCGCGATGAAGCCGACGTGCGGTCCGCCGTACGCGACGGCGTTGCCGAACGACTGCGCTTCACCGGCGCAGATCTCGGCGCCCCACGACGCCGGCGGCGCGAGCGCCGCCAGCGCGAGCGCCTCGGCGACGACTCCGACGACGACCGCCGTCGCGGCCTTGATCCGCTCGGCGGCGCCTGCCGGGAGCGCGTCGATCGCGCCGAAGACGTTCGGCGACTGCACCACCACGGCGGCGACGTCGCCGTCCGCCAGCGCCGCGTCCAGCCCCGCGAGATCGGTCCGCCCGTCGGGCGCGTAGGGCAGCTCGTCGACGCGCAGCTCGAGCCCTTCGGCATACGTGCGCAGCACCGCGCGATAGTTCGGATGCACCGCGCGCGAGACGAGCACGCGCTTGCGGCCCGTCGCGTTGACCGCCATGATCGCGGCTTCGGCGAGCGCGGTCGCGCCGTCGTACACCGAGGCGTTCGCGACGTCGAGACCGGTCAGCAGCGCGATGTACGTCTGCCACTCGTAGATCGCCTGAAGGTAGCCCTGCGAGACTTCGGCCTGATACGGCGTGTACGCGGTGAGGAACTCGCCGCGCATCGCGAGCGCGGCGACGACCGGCGGAACGTAGTGGCGATACGCGCCCGCGCCGAGGAACGCGTCGTATCCCGCGGCGGTGGTCCGTTCGGCGAAGCCCCGGAAGCGCTCCGCGATCTCGATCTCGCTGAGCTGCGGGGTGACTTCGACCGGCGCGCGCAGCGCGACGGCGTCGGGGACGCGCACGAGCTCGTCGAGCGAGCCGACGCCGATCGCCTCCAGCATCGCCTCGATGTCCCCGGGGGTGTGCGGCGTGTAGATGTCAGGCCTCCGCGACCAGCTGCTCGTACTGCTGCGGCGTCAAGAGATCGTCCAATTGCGAGACGTCGGCCAGCTTCAGCGTGAAGAACCAGCCCCGGCCGTACGGATCCCCGTTCACCGTCGCGGGATCGTCGACCAGCCCCGCGTTCGTGCCCAGCACCTCGCCGCCGACCGGGGTGAAGATGTCGGAGACGGCCTTCACCGACTCGACGACGCCGATGCTCGCCGACTGCGCCAAGGACGCCCCGACGCGGGGCAGCTCGACGTAGACGATGTCGCCGAGCGAAGCTTGCGCGTAGTCGGTGATCCCGACCGTCGCAACCTCGCCCTCGACGCGCACCCACTCGTGTTCCTTGCTGTACAGCAGCCCCTCGGGGACGTTCGCCTGTGCCATCGCCGAATCGACTGTTGCGCCCGGGTCGCCGGTTCCTCCGGCGCGTTCGCTCAGCGCTTCGGGCGTTTGTAGAAGGGAAGCGTCACGACGCGCGCGGCGTGCCGCGTCCCGCGCACCTCGACCTCGAGCGCGGTCCCCTCGGCGGCGGACGCCGCGCCGACGAGCGCGGTCGCGACGTTCTTCCCGACCGACGGCCCCCACGAACCGCTGCGCACCTCGCCGGCGCGCGCGCCGTCGCGCAGCACCGGATAACCGGCGCGCGCGGGGACGCGGCCTTCCATCGTGAGCCCGACGATGCGCGCGTAGTCATCCGCCTCGCGCTGCGCGAGGAGCGCCTGCTTCCCGACGAAGGCCGGCTTGTCGAACTTGATCGCCCACCCCATCCCGGCTTGCAGCGGCGTGATCTCTTCGTCCATCTCGTGACCGTACAGCGGCATCCCCGCCTCCAGCCGCAGCACGTCGCGCGCGCCGAGCCCGCACGGCTCGAGGCCACGCTCGCGGTTCTCGGCGAGCAGCAGATCCCACAGCCCCGTCGCGTCGGCCGACGGCAGGAAGATCTCGAACCCGTCCTCACCGGTATAGCCGGTCCGCGCGATCACCACGCCGGCGGACCCCCCGCGCACGCGCGTCTCCGCGCACGCGTAGTACTTCATCGGCGCCAGCTCGTGCTCGACGTAGGGCTGCAGCCATTCGACCGAGCGCGGCCCCTGGATCGCGATCAGCGCACGCTCGCCGTGCAGGTTCTCGAGCTGTACGCCGCCGCTCCGCGCGGACGTGACGACGTCCCACATCTTCTCGGCATTCGATGCGTTGACGACCAGCAGCCAGCGTTCGGCGTCGAGCCGGTAGAAGATCACGTCGTCGTGCGCGCCGCCGCGCTCGTTGGTGAAGATGTTGTAACGCGCCTGCCCCGGCTTCATGTTCGCGACGGTGTTCACGGTGAGGGTCTCCGCCCACGCGCCGACATCGGCACCGCGCAGCGCGAACTGCCCCATGTGCGAGAGGTCGAACAGCCCGGCACGATTCCGCACCGCGTCGTGCTCTTTGAGGATGCCGGCATACTGGACCGGCATCTCGAAGCCGCCGAACGGCACGATCCGCGCCCCCAGCGCGAGATGCGCCTCGTAAAGGGCGGTACGGCGAAGCGCTCCGGAGTCGGTCGTCATGCCGCCCCCATTGCCTCACCCCGACCGCGCGTCCTCCGCCGCAAGCGAGCTACGATCGGCGGCTGCGCGCCGCTTCGACCGCCGCGAAATCCGGATGCCGCAGCGGGATCTCCGAGTAGACGCCGAGATGTTCGAGCGCCGCCAGCAGCTCCTCGCCGTCGCAGGCGATCGCTGCGACGCGGCGGCGGGCTATGCGAAGACGTCGCCGTCCTTCGCCAGCGTGCGGCGGAGGTAGAGCGGGAGCGCGAAGAGCCGGCGGTGCGTCTCGGCGTCGTAGAACCAGTTCTCGCCGCGCAGCGTGCCGACGTAGGCGTCGATGCGGGCGGGGTCGAGCGCGGCGAGGTCGACGGCGTCGCTGCAAGCGAGAAAGGCCCAGTCGTTGTCGAACGCGGGGACGTGGGTGTAGAAGCTGCGCACGTGCGCGAAGTGCGCGCGCAGCGAGCGCGCCATCTTCGCGTGCAGCGCCATGTTGTGGAAGCCGGCGGTCGAGGCTTGCAGCACGTAGACGCCGCCCGGCGCGAGGCGTGCCTTCACGTCGCGGAAGACCTCGCCGTTGAACAGCGGGAACGACGGCGAGTCGGGGAGCGGCTCGGTCAGATCGCTGATCACCACGCCGTAGCGATCGCGGTCGTCTTTGAGGAAACGCAGCGCGTCGCCGACGATCAGCCGGGCGCGGGGATCGTCGAAGGCGCCGGCCGACCATTCCGGCAGATAGCGTTTCGAAAGCTCGACGACTTGCCCGTCGATATCGACCATCGTGCAGCGGCGCACCGACGGATCGCGCAGTACCTCGCGCAGCGTCGCGCCCTCGCCGCCGCCGAGGATGAGCACGTCCGCGCGATCGTCGACGGCGGCGAGCGCCGGGTGCACCAGCGTCTCGTGGTAGATCTTCTCGTCGGCCTGCGAGGACTGCGTGTCGCCGTCGAGGACTAGCACCTTCCCGAACACCGGCGTGCGCAGGACCGCGACCGACTGGTAGGCCGTCCGCCCGGCGAAGTACGTCTCGTCGATCGCGTGCGCGTGCACTTCGCTCGGCGCGAACTGTTCGGTGTACCACTGAAACTGCTCGGTCTTCGGCATCGCGTCGCACCGGTTGCCGCGCTCCCGTGCGAATGCCTGCCGCCTCGCGCGCGGCCCGCCGCATGAAAAAGCCCGCCGCCACGAGGGCGGCGGGCTGTCGGTTCTCCCGAACCCGTTGGTTCCGAGGGAGCCTGCGTACGAGAGCCGGCGGTCGCTAGGCGATCGCCGCGGCCAGCTCGCGCACGTCGTGCTCGGTGGTGACGACGTGGGTGAAGCGGTCGTGTCCCGCTTCGATCCCTCGGCGCATCTCGGTCGTCAGCATGCTCTTCGCATCGAGTGCCTCGGCGGCGTACTCGCACGCCGCCCATGGATTGGTGTGGTCGCCGCACGTGTAGAAATCCATCGCGGCGTAGCCGGTCTCCGGCCACGTATGGATCGACAGGTGCGACTCCTCGATCACCACCACTCCGGAGACTCCGTGAGGCTGGAAGCGGTGGAACGCCGCGGTGACGATGGTCGCGTTGGCCGCTCGAGCGGCGTTCTCCATCATCGCGCGGACCGCGTCGACGTCGGTGAGCTTGGCTGCGTCACAGCCGGACAGCTCGCAGACGATGTGCGTGCCGAGTGCTTTCAATTCTTTTTTCGACTCCTCGGGTTCGGTTGGGAGAATCCCACCTCCAGGCTCGTCGCACGACGCGTGCGGTACACCGTCTCGCCGTCGACCACTCAGCGGACGCTTGCCGGGCATGCTCCCCACGGGGGCATACCGGACGGTCCGCTGCGATGGCGCGTAGGGCGCGCCTCCCCTCACCGACTGACGCTACCCCGCGCCGTTAGGGCGACACGGGGTCTCGAAAAGTCCGTCGCCAATAGTACCCCCCCGGCCACCCCTTGTAAATAGTCTCGCCGAGCGGACGACCATTGTAACGTGATCTCTCTCGCCGATGCCGCCGCGCGAGGCCGTGCGCTCGCCGCCGCCGGACGGCTCGACGAAGCGCTCGACGCGCTTCGTACCGCCGTCGCCGCCGCTCCCGGCGACGTCGACCTGCACCTCGCGATCTACGAGACGGCGCAGCTCGCCCGTCAGGATGTTCTCGCGCTCGCTCACCAGCGCCGAGCGATCGCGCTCGCCCCGGTGCAGACGCTGCCGGCGAGCGGCCGCGAGGACTACGCGCTCCTCGTGCCGTCGATGCCGGGGCTGTGGGTCGCGAACACGCCGCTCGAGCTGCTGTTCGACCGGGAGCGGGTAACGATCCACCGCTGGTACCTCGACCCGGAGGGCCCGGTTCCGCCGCTCCCGCGCTTCGACGCGATCTTCACCGCGATCGGCGAGTCCAGGGCCGCCGTCCCCTATCTCGCCGCCGCGGAACGTTTTTTGGCCGGAACGGCAGCCCCGGCGTTCAACGCCCCGGCAGCGATCGGCCGGCTCGGCCGCACCGCGCTGGCCGCGACGTTCGCCGGCGCGAGCCGCTGCCGCGTCCCGGCGGCCGTCGCGATGTCGCGCGAGGCGTACGCCGCCACGCCGCTCGAGGCCCCGCACATCGTCCGGCCGCGCGACACGCACGGCGGCCACGGCCTGGTGAAGATAGAGAGCGAGGCCGATCGGGCGGCTTTTCTGGCGGTGCATGCGGCGGGCGAAGTCTACGTCGCGCCGTTCATCGACTACCGCAGCCCCGACGGGCTCTTCCGCAAGTATCGCATCGTCTTCGTGGACGGCGAGCCGTACCCGTTCCACCTGGCGATCTCGCCGCACTGGATGGTCCACTACTACAACGCGCCGATGGCCGAGCACGCCTGGATGCGCGACGAGGAGCACGCCTTTCTCGCCCGGATGGGCGACACGTTCGCCGGCGGACTGGCCGCGGCGCTCCGTGAGGCGGCGGAGCTGCTCCCGCTCGACTACGTCGGGATCGACTGTGCGGTCGACCGCGACGGCAAGCTGCTGATCTTCGAGGCCGACTCGGCGATCATCGTCCACCTCCTCGACGACCCGGCGCTGTACGGATACAAGTACGCCTACGTTCCGCGGATCACCGCCGCGCTCGACGCGCTGGTCCGGCGCCGCCTCGGACGGTGAGCGGCACCTCGCTCGACCCGGACGACTGGGAGGAGTTCCGCGCGCTGCTGCACCGCGCCGTCGATGACGCGGTCGACGGGCTGGCGGCCGTCCGGGACGGTCCGGCCTGGCGCGCGATTCCCGACGCGGTGAAAGACGCGCTCGCCGAGCCCTTTCCGCTGGAGGGCGAGCCGCTCGCGGAGACGTACGCGCGCTACCGCGCGCTGATCGAGCCGTATCCCACCGGGAACCGGCACCCGCGCTTTCTCGGCTGGGTGCACGGCGCCGGGAGCGCGGCCGGCGCGCTGGCCGATTTTCTCGCTTCGTCGCTCGATGCGAACGTCGGCGGGCGCGAACACGCCCCCGTCTACGTCGAGCGCGCGGTGGTCGCCGCCTTCGCCCGGCTGTTCGGATTTCCGGCGGACGCCAGCGGGATCCTCACGACCGGGACCTCGATGGGCAACCTGCTCGCCGTCGTCGCGGCGCGCGACGCCGCGCTGGGCCCCGAGGCCCGCTCGGGCGGGATCGCCGGAGCGCCGCTGGTCGCCTACGCCGGGCCCGGCGTCCACGTCTCGGTGGCGAAGGCGCTGCGTATCGCCGGGCTCGGCGCCGGGGCGCTGCGGATCGTGGGATCGGAGCCGGGAGCCCCGCTCGACCCGGCGGAGCTGCGCGAACGGATCGCGGTCGACCGGACGGCCGGGCTCCGGCCCTTCCTGGTCGTCGCGACCGCCGGCAGCGTCGATGCCGGCGCCTTCGATCCGCTCCGCCCGCTCGCCGGGCTCTGCGCCGCCGAGGGGCTGTGGCTGCACGTCGACGGGGCGTTCGGCGCTTTCGCGCAGCTCAGCCCCGCCCATGCGGCACTGGTCGACGGGATCGCCGAGGCCGACTCGCTGGCGTTCGACGCGCACAAATGGCTGCAGGCGCCCTACGCGGCCGGCTGCGTGCTCTTCCGCGACGAGGCGGCGCACCGCGCCGCCTTCGCCGACGCGCCGCACTACCTGGCGCGAACCGAGCGCGGCACGGCTGCCGGCGCCCCCTGGTTCGCCGACTACGGCCTCGAGCTCTCGCGCGAGTTCCGGGCGCTCAAGCTGTGGTTCACGCTGCGCCACTACGGGCTCGCCCGGCTCGGCGAAGTCGTCAGCCGCTGCTGCGAGCTCGCCGCCGAGCTGGGCCGGCGGGTCGCGGCCGACCCCGAGCTCGAGCTGCTGGCGCCGGTGACGCTGAACATCGTCCTCTTCCGGTACGCGGTGCCGGGGCTCGACGAGGCCGCCCTCGACCGGCTGAACGCCGCGGTGGCGGTCGCGGTCCAGGAGAGCGGCGAGGCCGTGCCGAGCACGACCCGGGCCGGCGGGCGGCTGGCGCTCCGCGCCTGCTTCGTCAACCACCGCACCCGGGCGGACGACCTGGAGGTCCTGCTCGAGGCGGTTCGGCGCCACGGTCGGAGGGAAGCTGGGGTTAGATAGTGCAGAAACCCCTGTACTATCCTTGACCCGCGCGGGCGCAGCGGGTACGCTGGGAGACCGATGGCCGCAACGACCGACACCCTGATCGAGGAATACCGGCACGGATTCCACGACTCCGAAGACGACTACGTTTTCAAGTCCGACAAGGGCCTCTCGCGAGAGATCGTCCAGCGCATCTCCGCGATGAAGAACGAGCCGGACTGGATGCGGGCGTTCCGGCTGCGCGCCTACGACGTCTTCCGCGCCAAGCCGATGCCGACGTGGGGCGACACCGAGCTCCTCAGCCAGATCGATTTCGACAACATCCGCTATTTCGTCAAAGCCGGCGAGCGGACGGAGCAGAACTGGGACGACGTCCCGGACGACATCAAGCGGACCTTCGACCGGCTCGGGATCCCCGAGGCCGAGCGCAAGTTCCTCAGCGGCGTCTCGGCGCAGTACGAGTCCGAGGTCGTCTACCACTCGGTGATCGAGGAGCTGCAGAAAGACGGCGTCCTGTTCTGCGACATGGACACCGCGCTGCGCGAGCATCCCGAGATCGTGCAGAAGTATCTCAGCACGGTCATCCCGATCGAAGACAACAAGTTCGCGGCGCTGAACTCGGCCGTGTGGTCGGGCGGCTCGTTCGTGTACGTGCCGAAGGGCGTCGAAGTCAAGATGCCGCTCCAGGCCTACTTCCGGATCAACACCGAGAACATGGGCCAGTTCGAGCGCACGCTGATCATCGCCGACGAAGGCGCGAAGGTGCATTACATCGAGGGCTGCACGGCACCGCAGTTCTCGACCGCCTCGCTGCACTCGGCGGTCGTCGAGCTGATCGCGATGGAAGGCGCCTCGATCCGCTACACGACGATCCAGAACTGGTACCGCAACATCTACAACCTCGTCACGAAGCGGGCGTACGCGCACAAGAACGCGACCGTCGAATGGGTCGACGGCAACATCGGCTCGCGACTGACGATGAAGTACCCCGCGATCTACCTGATGGGCGAAGGCGCGCGCGGCGAGATTCTCTCGGCGGCGTTCGCCGGTGAAGGCCAGCACCAGGACGCCGGCGCGAAGGTGATCCACGCCGCGCCGAACACGACCTCGGTCGTCACCAACAAGTCGGTCACCGCGCACGGCGGGAAGACGACCTACCGCGGCCTGGTCGAGATCCATGCGGGTGCCGTCGGCGCGAAAACGCGCGTGAAGTGCGACGCGCTGATCATGGACGACCTTTCGTCCTCGGACACCAAGCCCACGATGAAGATCGACGAGCAGCGCTCGACGGTCGAGCACGAGGCCTCCGTCTCGAAGATCGGCGAGGAGCAGCTCTTCTACGCGATGAGCCGCGGGCTGAGCGAAGCGGACGCGACCGCGATGATCGTCAACGGCTTCTTCGACTTCTTCGTCAAGGAGCTGCCGATGGAGTACGCGGTCGAGCTGAACCGCTTGATCAAGCTCGAAATGGAAGGCTCCGTCGGCTGAACGCTGAAGCGGCGCGCGATGCGCGCTCGCTTCTTTCTCGCGCTCGCCGCCGGTGCGGTCCTCGCAGCGGCCGCTCCGCCGCCGGCTCGCGCGCAGCACATCTGCGTCGCCGCGATGCCGGTCGACATGCTCGACAAGGTCGACTCGAAGACGGCCCGCGCGGGCGGCACGTTCCGGTTCACGACGATGCAGGACGAGCAGCTCGACGACGGCACCCCGGTCGCGGCCGGTACGCCCGGCTACGGCCTGGTCCGCTATGCCTCACCGGCGGGGCGCAACGGACACGACGGCTCGCTCGCGCTCGAGCCCCGCTACCTCGTGGTCGCCAAGGCCAAAGGCGGTTACAAGCGCGTCGACGTGACCATGAACCCGACGCTTCCGCCCGACTGGACCGCGAAGGACCTGATGAGCGTGGTCGCCGACGCTCCGATCCCCGTCCCGGGCGTCTCGATCGCGATCAACGCCGTGCGCTGGGGCCGCAACATCACGCTCGGCCCGGGCTTCACCTTCAGCGTGATCCCGATCGACAACTTACAGCGCGGCCCGATCTGCTGAGTGGATTCGGCGCTCTGAACGAGCGCCGAACCCATCGCGGTCCTCGCTTCGCTCCGGTCCGCTTCCCGGGAGCTGTTTATTTGACGGCGAGCAGTTCGACGTCGAAATCGAGGGTGGCGTTCGGGGGGATGACGCCGCCGCCGGCGCCGCGCTCGCCATAGGCGAGCTGCGGCGGACAGACCAGGCGGCGGCGGCCGCCGACCCGCATCGTCGCGACGCCTTCGTCCCAGCACGGGATCACCTTGTGCATCCCGAGCGGAAACTCGAACGGCTCGTTGCGGTCGCGCGAGCTGTCGAACTTCTTGCCGTCGGGGAACGTCCCGACGTAGTGCACGACCGCGGTCTGCCCTTCGTGCGGCCGCGCGCCTCGGCCGACGACGATGTCGGTGTACTGCAGGCCGTCGGCGAGCACGACCGGACGCGGCGGCTTGGAGGCGTGCGAGCCGGCGTGACTCGCCTTCACGTGCTCGAGCTGATCGGCCGCGACGGCGGCGGTCGATGCCACGACGGCCGCGACGAGAAGCGATGCGAAACGGATCATCCTCGGACCTTCGCGAAGCACGCCGCGTGCTCCAGCCGGCTCCCGCGAAAACGGCCGCACGCGACGGCCTGATCGACACGATGGTCGGGTTCTTGCGCGAGATCGGGCTCGAGGTGCGCTTCGCGCCGCTCGCGTCCCCAACGTTCCTGCCGGGACTTTTGGTCGACGGCGGCGTGCTGGTCGTCGATCGCGACCGGCTCACGTACCCGGGCGATCTGCTGCACGAAGGCGGCCACCTCGCCGTTCGCTCGCCCCGCCGGCGCCGGGCGGCGCACGGAAATCTCGACTCCGACGGCGGTGAGGAGATGAGCGCGATCGCCTGGTCGTACGCCGCGGCGGTCCATCTCGGGATCGACCTCGCCGTGCTGTTCCATCCGGACGGCTACCGCGGCGCGAGCGCGTCGCACTCCGACAACTTCAGTGGCGGCTTCTACTTCGGCGTCGCGCCGCTCGCGCGGCTCGACCTCACCACCGAGCCCCACCGCGCGCGCGAAGACGGCGGCGTCCCGTACCCGGCGATGCGTGCCTGGCTGAACGACGGCGTCCTCGACGACGTCTGAGCGCGGCGGAGGCCACGCGCGCACGCGAGCGAACGAAGGCGGCGTGCAGCGCGTTGCGAGCCTCTCTGAGATCCCCGTCGGCGCGACGAAGCGCATCATCGTCGAGGGCGTCGAGGTGCTGCTGTGCAACGTGGACGGCGAGATCTACGCCGTCGAGGACGTGTGCACGCACGACGGCGGACCGCTCGACCAAAGCGACTTGGACGGTTGCCGCATCACCTGCCCGCGGCACGGCGCGACGTTCGACGTGACGACCGGGCGCGCGCTGACGCTACCCGCGGTCATCCCCCTGCCGACCTACGACGTGCGGGTCGAGGGGGACGACGTTTCGGTCGAAGTCGCCTGAACGGCGCCGCTTCGACGTGCGCCGGCGTGAGGGGTTCGCGCCGCGCGGCGGCTAGAGGTGCTGGTCGGGAGCGGCCTGGTGGGCGTCGCGCTGGTCGTCGCGGTTTTCGTCCTCGTCGGTCTCGCCGTAGACCACCTCCGGGGTCGGGGTGATCCCCGCGGCGTCGGCCTCCGCGCGCGAGAGCGCCGGCTCGTCGTCGGCCTGCGTGCGAAGCTGGCGCGGCATGCCGGAGTCCGGATGGTCGTCGACTTCGTCCGGGAGAGCGTTCTTGTAGTCGCCCTGCTGTTCGATCGCGGGATCACGGCGTTCCATGCAAGCCGCGTACCCACGCGGGGCGCACCGCACCGTCCGCAGGCTTACCCTTTGTCGAACGACGCCGCGGCCGGGGGCGAGTTACGATCGAGCCATGGGAGCCCGGTTGCTGGTCTGTCCGCCGGCGCACTACGACGTGCGCTACGCGATCAACCCGTGGATGTCGCCGAACGTCGGCGACGCCGCGCCGGAGGCACGCCGGCAGTGGGAGCGCTTCGTCGAGCTGGCCGCGTGCGCGGGGGCCGAGATCGTCTCGATCGAGCCGCAGGCGCACACGCCGGACCTCGTGTTCACCGCGAACGCCGGGCTGATCGTCGGCAACCTCGCGATCGTCTCGAGCTTTCGCCACGCCGAGCGGCGCCGCGAGCAGCCCGCGTACCGCGCCGCGCTCGCGCGGGCCGGGCTCGCCACGACGTTCCTGCGGCAGACCTACTTCGAAGGCGCCGGCGATGCGCTGTTCGATCGCGTGCGCCCGCTGCTGTATGCCGGATACGGCTGGCGCACGGAGCGCGCCGCGACGCTGCAGCTGCAGGAGATCGTCGGCTGCCGCGTCGTTCCGCTGCTGCTCGTCGACGAGCGCTTCTATCATCTCGACACCGCGCTGTGTCCGCTCGCCGGAGGCCACGTGCTGGCCTTCATGGACGCGTTCTCGCCGCACGCGCAGACGATGCTGCGCCGCGCCGTCGGGCCCGGGTATCTCATCGAGGTGTCGGTCGACGACGCGCTGCGCTTCGCATGCAACGCCGTCGAGATCGGCGACGCGCTGCTGATGCACGACTGCTCGCCGCGCTTGCGCGAACGGCTGCACGACGCCGGCTATCGCGTCTTCCGCACCGACCTTTCCGAGTTCCTGAAAGCCGGCGGCTCCGCGAAGTGCCTGACGCTCCGTCTCGACGACGGCCCGGCCGTCGGAATCGCCGCCGCGAGCGCCTGACGTCGCACGACTACGATCCCGTCGTCCCCTGCCCGGCGGCGCGCGCGAGGGCGGCCTCCCACGCGGCGGGCGTGTCGACGTCCGTCACGTACGCATCGTCGGTCTCCTCGACGGCGGCGAGGCACAGCGCCGGGTCGGTCCGCAGGCGCGCCGGCGGCTCGTCGTCGCGCAGCGCGGCGATCCGCGCGCGCGCTTTCGGGGACCACAGCACCGGATGTCCCGGCGTCCCGCCGACCTGCGGCCACGCGAGATCGGCGTCGTCCGGCACGCGCGTGAGAAACGCGCGTACGCGCGCGGCGTCGATGAACGGAAGGTCGCCGGCGAGCACGGCGAGATAGGCGTCGCGCGGGATCGCGGCGTCGGCCAGCGCCAGCGTCGCACTCGGGCCGGCCGTCGGCTGCGTGACGAGGAGCCGCGCGAAGTGAAGATCGCCGAGGACGCCGGCGAGAGCGGGCGTTGCGACGATCAGCGGCTCGAGCTCGCGCAGCGCGAGGACGAGCCGGCGCACGAGCGGCTCGCCTGCGAACGGCTGCACGAGCTTGTCGAAGCCCATGCGCTGCGAACGGCCGCCCGCGAGGACGACCGTGCGCAGCCGCTCGGGCGGGAGCGTCACGCCGGGCCGGGGCGCGCCGTCAGGAGCTTCTCCGGGACGATCGGCAGCTCGCGCACGCGCACGCCGGTGGCGTGCCGGACGGCGTTCGCGATCGCGGCGGCGACGCCGGTGATCCCGATCTCGCCGATGCCGCGCGCGCCGAGCGGGTTGAACGCGAGGTCGGGCTCTCCGACGAACAGCACCTCCACGTCGCGCACGTCGGCGCAGACGGGAAGGTGGTAGTCGGCGAGGTTGTTGGTGACGACGGCGCCGTAGCGCGGATCGCGCACCGTCTCCTCCATCAGCGCCATGCCGATCCCCCAGACGATCCCGCCGATCATCTGCGAGCGCGCCGTCTTCGGATTCATCACTCGTCCGACGTCGAACGCGCCGAGCGCGCGCGTCACGCGCACGCGGCCGAAGTCCTCGTCGACGCGCACCTCCACGAACTGCGCGCCGAACGAGTGGAACGAAAAGCGCTGCTGCTCTTCGCCCGGCTGCGCGCCGCCCATCGCCTCGATCGCTTCGGTCCCGCCGAGCCGCACCAGCTCGGCGAAGCCGACTGCGCGCGCCGGATCGCCGCTCGCGCGCACCGCACCGTCGCGCAGCTCGATCTCGTCCTCGCGCATCCCGCGCAGCGGCGAGGCGCCGGCGGCGAGCGCGATCCGCACCAGCTCGGTGCGCGCGTGCTGCAGCGCGTCGAGCACGGCGGGGCCGGCGCTGGCGGTGCTCATCGAGCCGCCGGCGACCGGCGCCGGCGGGAGCGACGAGTCGCCGATCCGCACGTGCACGGCATGCGGCTCGACGCCGAGGGCGTCGGCGGCGATCTGCGCGAGCACCGTGTACATCCCGGTTCCGAGATCGTGGGTCGCGATCGCGACGCCGACGACGCCGTCCTGGCCGATCGTCACGCGCGCCTGCGCGGGCGCGCGCATCGCCGGATACGTCGCCGTCGCGACGCCCCAGCCGATCAGCTCGTCGCCCTCGCGCATCGCGCGCGGCGCGCGCGGCCGCCTCTCCCAGCCGAACGCCGCGGCGCCGCGCTCGTAGCACGCGAGCAGATGCTTCGAGGAGAACGGCAACCCGCTCTCGCGGTCGATCGCGGCGTCGTTGCGCCGCAGCAGCTCGAGCGGATCGATCCCGCAGCGCTCCGCGAGCTCGTCGAGCGCGCAGCCGACCGCGAAGGTTCCCGGCGCCTCGCCCGGCGCGCGCATCGCCGTCGCGCTCGGCACGTCGAGCCGCGCCAAGGCCTGCGTCACCGCGACGTTCGGGATGTCGTACAGCATCGGCGTGATGCTGCCCGCCGGTTCGAGGAAGGTTCCGACGCGCGACGACTCGCCGAGCACGTCGTGCAGCACGGACTGCAGCCGGCCCTCGCGCGTCGCGCCGATCCGCAGCCGCTGGCGCGTCGAGCTGCGGTGACCGCACGAGGTGAACATCTGCTCGCGGGTGAGCACGAGCTTGACCGGCTTCCCGGTGAGCTTCGAGGCCATCACGGCGAGCAGCGTATGCGCCCAGAAGAAGCCCTTGCAGCCGAAGCCCCCGCCGAGGTACGGCGAGATGACGCGGACGCGCTCTTCTTCCAAGCCGAAGGCGCGCGCGATGCAGACGCGCGTCCCGCGCACCCACTGCGTCGCGTCGTAGACGACGACCTCGCCGTCGCGCCACTCGCCGACCGTCGCCGAGGGCTCCATCGGGTTGTGGTTCTCGAGCGGCGTCGTGTAGGTTTCGTCGAGCTGTACCTCGCTCGCGGCATAGGCTCGCTCCGGCTCGCCGCGGCGCGGCTGCGCGTCGCTCCCGAAGAACTCTTTCGGGTGCTCCACCTCGCGCGCGTCCTCGATCGTCAGCGTCGCCGGCCCGCGCTCGTAGTCGATCGTCAGGAGGACCGCGCCTTCGCGCGCCGCTTCGAACGTGCGGCCGACGACGACGGCGACGTGCTGCCCGTCGTAGTGGATCTCCTCGCTCTGCAGGGGCGCGAGCTCTTCGCTGAACGGCGCCGTGAAATCGAACGGAAACGCCTTCACCCGCGGAGCGTTGCGGTAGGTCATCACCTCGACGACGCCGGGAACCTCGCGCGCGGCCCGCTCGTCGAGCGCGGCGATGCGTCCGCGGGCGATCGTCGACTGCACGATGACGGCGTGCAGCGGCTCGGCGATCGCGGCGTCGGAGGCGTAGCGCGCGGCGCCGGTGACCTTCGCGGGCCCGTCGACGCGGTCGATCGCGCTGCCGACCACCGTGCCGGTTGCGGGCCGATCCAGGATCGCGCTCATCGCGCACCTCCGCACACGGTGCGCAGCGCGCGCACCATCGCCCGCTGCGCGAGCTCGACCTTGAACGCGTTGTGGGCGCTCGGGCGCGCCTCCGCGAGCTCGCGCGCGGCGGCGGCGCGAAACGCGCCGTCCTCCGGCGCGCCGCCGATGAGCGCGGCTTCCGCCTCGCGCGCACGCCACGGCACCGTCGCGACGCCGCCGAGCGCGATCCGCGCCTCGGCGACCTTTCCGTCGCGCAGCTCCACCGCGGCGGCGACGGAGACGAGCGCGAACTCGAACGAGGCGCGGTCGCGCACCTTCAGATAGTGCGAGCGCCGGTGCAGCGGCGTGTCGCGCAGCTCCACGGCCACGATCAGCTCGCCGGGCGCGAGCGAGGTCTCGCGCTCCGGCCGTTCGCCCGGAAGGAGGAACAGCTCGTCGATCGGGATCGTTCGCTCGCCGCCCTCGCCGTCGACGACGATGCGAGCACCCAGCGCGGACAGCGCGACGGCGAGGTCGCCCGGATACGTCGCAATGCACGCCTCGCTCGTGCCGAGCAGGGCGTGCGCGCGGTTGAAGCCCTCGCGCGCGTCGCACCCGCTTCCCGGCTTACGCTTGTTACAGCGCCAGCGGGTCTCGCGAAAGTACGAGCAGCGCGTCCGCTGCAGCAGGTTTCCGCCGATCGTCGCCGCGTTGCGAATCTGCCCGGAGGCGCCGCTGAGGAGCGCCTCGGCGACGGCCGGGAACCGCTCGGCGACGGCCGGATCGTAGGCGACGTCGCTGTTGCGCGCGAGGGCGCCGATCCGCACGACGTCGCCGCGCGCCTCGATCGTCGCGAGCGGCAACCGCGAGATGTCGACCACGCGCGGCGGACGCTCGACATCGCCTTTCATCAGGTCGACGAGCGTCGTCCCGCCCGCGTAGAACCGCGCGCCCGGGACCTCGCCGGCGAGCCGGCGCGCGTCCGCCGCCGACTGCGCGACGACGAACTCGAACCCGCGCATCAGCGGGCCTCCGCGGCCGCGCGCACGGCGGCGACGATGTTCGGATAAGCGCCGCAGCGGCAGATGTTCCCGCTCATCGCTTCGCGGATCTCGTCCTCGGTGTGCGCGTGCCCTTCCGCGAGCACGCCGACCGCCGAGAGGATCTGCCCGGCCGTGCAGTACCCGCACTGCAGCGCGTCGTGCGCGACGAACGCCGCCTGCACGGGGTGCAGGCTCCCCTCCTCGCCGAGCCCTTCGATCGTCGTCACCTCGTCACCGTCGTGCGCGAGGGCCAGCGCGAGACAGGAGAGGGTACGGCGCCCGTTCACCAGCACGGTACAAGCGCCACACTGCCCGCGATCGCAGCCCTTCTTCGTCCCGGTGAGCTCCGCGCGCTCGCGAAGCAAATCGAGCAGCGTGACCTGCGGCTCGACGTGAAACGCCGTCCGGCGGCCGTTGAGCCGCAGGGTCAGGGGGCTTTCGCGCCGGTCGGAAGCGGGCGGCGCCTCGGTCGTTCGCACGAGCGTACCTTCGTCGGAAACGTGGAGCACGGTCCTACGGCCTCCGGACGGCGACATCCCGCGTTGACGGGCTCCTCGGGCGCGTGATACTCTTCCGAGGTTATGTACGCGATCATCGAGACCGGCGGCAAGCAGTTCCGGGTCTCCGAAGGCGACGTGATCCGCACGGATCTGGTTGCGACGGAAGTCGGCGCCGAGGTCACCTTCGACCGCATCATCCTCGCGGCCGACGGCGACGACGTCACGATCGGGACGCCCGCGGTCAGCGGAGCGTCGGTCACCGGCACGGTCCTGCGCCAGGCGAAAGACAAGAAGATCCTGGTCTTCAAGTACAAGCCGAAGAAGCGCGTCCGCAAGCTCAACGGCCACCGCCAGCGCTTCGCCGAGGTCCGGATCGACAAGATCGCGCTCCCCTAGTGGCTTCGCCCGCGGCGAAGCCTTCGCGCTGCTCGCTGCGCTGCGCTCCGCCGGCGACCTCGAACAGGTAGGTTCGCTATGGTGACGGTGACGTTCAGGAGGGACAGTCGGGGACGGCTGTCCTCGCTCGTTTCTCGGGGGCATGCGGAGCACGGCGCGCACGGCACCGACATCGCATGCGCAGCGGTTTCGGCGCTGCTGCAGGCGGCGTGGGCGGGCTTGACCGACGTCGCGAGCGTCGAGGTCGCCGGCCATCGGCACGCGGGCGACCTCGCGATGCGCTGGCCGGAAGATGCGCGCGAGCGCGCCGACGTGCGCGCGATCGTAGCGACGGCCGAGCTCGCGATCGAACAGATCGCCGCACAGTATCCCGGCGCGGTGCGGCTCGCGCGCGAAAGCGAGCCGTCCGAGCGGCGCGGCGCGAAAGCGGCAGGCGCGGGAGATTCCGGGTAGACACGCGTCGAAAGGGGCGTGACGATGAACGACGCGAGCAAACCCACGAACGGTGAACTCCAACCCAGCTCCGGCTCCGGTGCCGGACCCGACGCGGGCCGCACCGTTCTGGTCGGGGTTCTCGGCGGGATCATCTCGGCCGCCGGCTATCTCGTCTACCAGCGGCTCCCCGACGAACAGAAGGACCGGCTTCACCGCCAGGTCCGCGGCCTGCTCGAGTCGCGCATCAACGAGCTGCGCAATAACTTCAACCTGTAGCTGAGGGCACTCGCCGCAGCGTGGGCGTTGCGGCGGCGGTCATCCTTGCCTACGCGTCGGTGCTGCGTGCGTTCGATCCCGCGCTGGGCGAGACGCGCGCGCAGCAGTTCGCGACGCAGGCGATCGTCGAGGCGGACGCCGCGGGAGTCGACGCGCGACTGGTCGTCGCGCTGGTCGCGGTCGAGTCGTCGTGGGAACCGCAGGCGGTTTCGCCGGGAGGCGCACGCGGGCTCGGGCAGCTGATGCCGGCGACGGCCCGGGGCCTGGGCGTCGACCCCGTCGACCCCAGCGCGAACCTGCACGGGACGGTCATCCATCTGGCCGGCCTCATCGCGCGATACGCGCGGTTCGCGCCGGCGGAGCGCTATGCGCGGGCGATCGCAGCCTACAACGCCGGCGGCGCAGCCGTGGAGCGATATGGCGGCGTCCCGCCCTACCGCGAGACGCGCTTAGAGGTGCGCCGAGTGATCGGGCTCTGGCGCCGCCTCTGCGGCGGCTGAGGGCGGCCGCACCGCGGGCCGCACGGCCGTCGGCGCGTCGGCGAGGTCGAACGGCTGGGTCGGGGCATCGGCGAAATCCGACATCACGCGCGGCTGCTCGGCGGGGCGGTCCGCGGAACCCGGCTCGCCGAAGGCAGCCGCCGGGCGCGGCTCGCCGAGCTTCTCACCGACGGGTTTTGGGGGCGCCTCGGGGTCCGGCGCCGGCGGCTCGTACGCCGCATGCAGCGACGACGAAGCCCGCGCGGACCCACCGGATTCGGCCGTCCGCGCGGGCGCCGCGTAGCCGCCTCCCGGCTCCCCGTACGCCGCGGTCGTCTCGTCGTAGAACGGCGACTCGCCGTACGACGCCGGATCGTGCGACGCCGTCGCGTCGTAGCTCCGGTCCTCGTCGGGGGCGGTGACCGTGCCGTTTCCCGACGCCCGCGCGGCCGTCGCGGCGTGCGGGTCGGGCGTGTCGGCGGCCCGCTCCATCTCGCGGATGAAGGACTGCGAGGTGTTCTGGATTTCGCGCATCACCGTCCCGGCCTTGCGCATGACCTTCGGCAGTTGCTCTGGGCCAAAGAACAGGAGGGCGGCAGCTCCGAGAATCGCCATATCCGGGATCGATAGCATGCGGAGGGTTTCTTCCCGATCACGTGCAACGCGTCATCCCCGCATTTTGCGCCCGCCGAGGACGCCCGCGGGAGATCTCGACAAAGGCCGACTTCGACCTGAAGATCATCTATACGCGCGGGAACCGGACGGAGACGCTTGCCTCGATTGCGACGCTCCGCAAGATTCTCAACCGTTTCGTCGCGCACCGCGTGTTCTACGAAGTCAGCTCGCGCAACAAGCGCGGGCACGAGTTCTTTTCGTGCAAGAACACGTTCGTCGTCGGCGAGATCGAGATCGTCAACCGTGACTACCTGACGATCACGATCTTCGATGCGAACAACCCGTCGCACTCGATCGAGATCCTGAATCCCGCCGCGATGCGCATCTACGACGACACGCTCGGCCGCGGCTTCGCCGTGTCGTTCTTGAGCGAAGGCGCGGGCGGCGTCGAGTCGCGCTGCTATCTGCGCGACGAAGGTGACGAAGGCGAAGGGATCAAGGAGCGCAGCGATCTCGAGAAGATCACGCTCCCGCAACTCTTCGAGTACCTCGACGACATCACGAACGTCGACGCGATCGGCCGCAAGCTGTAGTCGCGATCATCGCGCGCGCTACGGCGGATCGCCGTCCGGGATCGTCTCGACGGCGCGTGCGATGTCGATCGGATCGACGCCGAACAAGCTGAGCACGTTGCGGTCCTTGACGGCTTCCGCGGTGAAGCCGAGGACCAGGTGCTTCGGCAGGTACGTCTCGCTCGCGCGCCGCGCCCCTTCGATGAAAACGTGGAAGGCGTCGGCGTCGAGGTACAGCGTGCGCGCGCCGTCCGGCGACCGAAATGCCAGCGTGTCGTAGCGCGCGAACGCGCCGTCCTCACCCTGCGGCAGCGCGCCTTCGGGAAGCGGCAAGACCTCCGGCAGCTTGCGCGCGGCCTCTTCCGCCGCGCGCTCGACGTGCTCGCGCGGGACGAGCGGCGCGAGCGCGGGGCCGACGCGCGCATCGGCGAGCAGCCCGACCATGACGTGCGCCGGCGCGACGAACGGCGCGTCGTGCGCGACCGCCGCGGCGACGCCGTTGCGCATGACGGCGAGCAGATCGGGAGCCAGCCGGAGCTGCTGCTCGTGCAAGTCCATCAGCGTTTCATGCGCGCTTCGAGTCGCGTCGCCTTCCGCAGCATCCGCACCGCTTCACCGCGCCGCCCGCGCCGGTGCAGCGCGACGCCGAGGTTGTGATACGCCGGCGCGTACGCCTCGTCGATCAGGATCGCGTACTCGAAGTGCGCGACCGCATCATCGAGCGCACCCTCTTCGAGCAGCAGGTTGCCGACGGTCGTGATCGCCGCCGGAGAGCGCGCCTCGGCCTCGAGCGCCGCGACCAGCTCGGCGACCGCGGCCACGCGGTCGCCTCGCCGTACCGCCAGCACGGCCCGCTTGTTCCGCGCCGCGGCGACCGCCGCCGGCGCCGCGGCGCAGGCCAGCGCCTCGGCGAACTCCGCTTCCGCCTCCTCGAGCCGGCCGCGATCGAGCGCGCGCGCCCCGCGCACCAGCGGGTCGGCCGGCGGCGGGCCGGGGAGCAACCGGCGCAGGCGGTCGAACAACGGCACGTGCCGGTCTTGCACGTCGACGTCGTTACGCTCTTCCCCGAGATGTTCGCCCCGGTGATCGGACTCTCGATCGTCGGCCGCGCCGTCGAGCGCGGACTGGTCGACGTCCGGCTCCACCACCTGCTCGACGCGCTGGAGCCCGGTCAGCGCGCCGACCACCGCCCATACGGCGGCGGCCCCGGAATGGTGCTGCGGATCGAGCCGCTGGCGCGAACCCTCGATCGCATCCTCGCGGCAGCCCCCGGCGACGAGCGCCGCCGCATCGCCCTCACCTCCGCCAGCGGCCCGGTCTTCCGCCAGGCCGACGCGGCCGCGTGGGCCGAGCTGGACCGCGTGATCCTGATCTGCGGCCACTACGAGGGCGTCGACGAGCGCCTCGCCGCCCTCTATCCCATCGAAGAGGTCTCCCTCGGTGAGTTCGTACTGACCGGCGGCGAGCTCGCCGCGCTGGCCTTCCTCGATGCGACGGTCCGCCTCGTCCCCGGCGCGATCGACCCCGAATCGGCCGCCGCCGAGTCCTGGGCATCCGGTGACCTGGACCACCCCAGCTACACCCGCCCGCCCACCTTCCGCGGCGTCGACGTCCCGGACGTGCTCCTCAGCGGCGACCATCGCAAGATCGCCGAATGGCGCCGCGAGCAGTCACGCCTGCGCGCCACCGCAAGAAACCAAGCGGCCGAAGCGGGCACCTCGGCGGTGAGGGACGGCGACGGCGACGCTACTCCATAGCTGCTTTGTCGAACGCGGGGGCGTTGCCGCCGTCCCGCAACGGCCTATGGCGGCGGGCTCCGTCGGGAACGCCATACGACGATGCAGACCGCCGCGAGCGACGCGACGATCCATGCGGCGACGATCCATTCGGTCGTGCCGTGGACATACGGGAACGACCCCACGCTTCCGGATCGCGACACGAAGCCATCCTATCATCCGCCCCCGCCGTCTCGAATCCCCCGAATGATATTTCCAGACTGACCCACTACCTGCAACCGTTCGCCCTTGTCGGGGTAGGGGGGCCGTGGTACACTACCGGGGTTGCCCGCCGCCCTTTGCGGCGTTTTCGCTGTTCGTCAGAGAGCTGTCATGAACGTACTCGACCTGATCCAGAAGGAACAGGAGAAGCCGAACGTCCCGGATTTCCGCCCGGGCGACACCGTCAAGGTCTACCAGAAGGTGGTCGAGGGCGGCAAGGAACGGATCCAGATGTTCGAGGGCGTCGTGACGGTTCGTCGCGGCGGCGGGCTCGCCGAGACGATCACGGTCCGGCGCGTCGCCCACGGCGTCGGCGTCGAGCGCTCGTTCCTGCTGCACAGCCCGCGCGTCGACCGGATCGAGGTCAGCAAGCGCGGCATCGTGCGCCGTGCGCGGCTCTATTATTTGAGCGAAAAGGTCGGCAAGGCGGCACGCATCAAGGAGCGCAAGGTCGACCGCAAGGCGGAGCGGAGCACGGCGAAGTAGCCGCGTGACCCCTCTCGAGCTCCTGGGGCTGATCGCGCTCTTCGCGATCATCCGCGTCGCGATCAGCATCCGCAAAGAGCCGGCCGCCGCCGGCGGCACGGGCGACGTCGCTGTGGGCCGGTACACGACCGGCACGCTGCCGCGGACGGCGGCACCCTCGGCGCGACAGGTGCTGCGCGAATATCTCGACGCGTTCATCGTGGCGGGGCTGGTCGCGCTGTTCCTGATCACGTTCGTCGTGCGAACGTTCTACATTCCCAGCGGATCGATGGAGCCCACGCTCCAGATCCACGACATTCTGCTCGTCAACGAGTTCGAGTACCGCTTCTCGAAGCCGCACGAAGGCGACATCGTCGTCTTCACGCCGCCCGTGGTGAGCCCGAACGATTTCATCAAGCGGACCGTCGGGCTTCCCGGCGACCAGCTTCGCGTGCACAACGGCGTCGTCTCTCGCAACGGGGTCGCGCTGACCGAGCCCTACATCGCCGAGAAGCCGAACTACGAGCTGCAGATCAAGGACTACGCGATCTACGTCGACGGCCAGCCGATGAGCCCGTCGTTCGCGAACGTCCCGCCGCGTTCGGACTGGACGGCGCCCGACCGCCTCCCGAAGGGCTGCTACTTCATGTTCGGCGACAATCGCACCGATTCGGAAGACTCGCATCTGTGGGGCTGCGCGCAAACGAGCGGGACGTTCTGGAGCGGCGCCCGCAAGGGCGAGAAAGCCTCGTTCACCGGCCACGCGTTCCTGCTGTTCTTCCCGCTGAACCGCATCAGGATTCTGCGCTGAAGTAGCGAAGAGGCACGGGCGTGGCGAGAACTCGCACCGTCCTCTCGCTGTCGGCGCAGCTCGTGGTCCTGGCCCTCATCGCGACCGCGTTCTTCATGCGGACCTCGCCGGTCGCCGGTCTCTCGATGGAACCGCGCGTGCCGGCCGGCGAGCTCGTGCTGATCAACACGCTGGCCTATCGCTTCGGCCCGCTGCGGCGCGGCGACGTCATCGCGTTCCGCCACGACGCGCCGAACCCCGAGACCTACATCAAACGGGTCGTCGGGTTGCCGGGCGAGCGCGTCGAGGTCCGCCAGGGCATCGTCTCGGTCGACGGTCGCGTCCTCCCCGAACCGTACGTGCGCTTTCGCGACCGCCGCAGCGCGCCGCCCGTCGTCGTCCCGCCGCACGCGTGCTACGTGCTCGGCGACAATCGCGCCGAGAGCGACGACTCGCGCAACTGGGGCGTCCTCGACGACGATGCGATCGTCGGGAAAGCGGTCGTGGGCATTTGGCCCCCGCGCCGCCTGTGATCGTGCACGACGATGACGAGACCGGCGCGCAGCGCCCGCTGCAGCGGGTCATCCAGCACTATCCCGGCCACATGGCGCAGGCGATGCGCAAGCTCGGGGAGCGGCTGCGCATCGTCGACGTCGTCGTCGAAGTGCTCGATGCGCGGCTGCCGCGCAGCAGCGCGAATCCCGCGCTCGACCGGCTGGCGGCGAACAAGGCGCGCCTCGTCGTCCTCGGCCGCGAAGACCTTGCCGACCCGCACGACACGCGGGAATGGATCGCGTGGCACGCGGCGCACGGCCGGACCGCGCTGGCGGTCAACGGCAGGGAGCAGAGCTCGGTGAAGCGGCTGACGGCGGCGCTCGAGCGGCTGACGGAGGCGCGCGGGACGTCGCGCGCGATGGTCGTCGGCGTCCCGAATACCGGCAAGTCGTCGATCATCAACGGGCTGCTCCGGCGCAGCGCCGCGAAGGCCGAGGACAAGGCCGGGGTGACCCGCGCGCTGCAATGGTTCCGCGTTCGGCCGACATTGGAAGTAATGGACACGCCCGGGATCCTGGTGCCGAAGATCGCCACCCCGCAGGCGCAGTGGCAGCTCGCTCTGACCGGCGCGCTGCCGCGCGAACGCTTCGATCCCGAGGAGGTAGTCGGCGCGTTCGCGGAGTGGGCGCGGACCGCTCGCCCGCAGCTCGACGTCCCGGACCTGGAAGGCTATGCCCGGGCGCGCGGCTTCGCGCGGCGGGGCGGCGAACTCGACCTGCACAACGCGGCCGGCGCGTACCTGAAAGACTTCAACGACGGGAAGTTCGGGCGGATCACGTTCGAACGTCCGGAGCAGAGCTGATGGCCACTCTCGAAGAGCGGCGCCGCAAGCGGCGCAACGCGGTGCAGCGCGAGACGCGGCGTCTCCAGCGGCTGCACGTCTTCGAAGAGCGCGCGCACGCCGGCGGCTATCGGCTGGTCGGCGGGATCGACGAGGTCGGGCGTGGTCCCCTGGCCGGGCCGGTCGTCGCGGCCTGCGTCGTCGCCGACGGCCCGCTGAAGCTGCGGGGGCTGAACGACTCGAAGCAGGTGCTTCCCGAGATGCGTGAGGCGCTGGCGCTGGAGATCCGCTCGCGCTGCGTGGCCTGGGCCGTCGGCGAGGCCAGCGTCGCCGAGATCGACCGGCTCAACATCTACTGGGCCAGCATCCTCGCGATGGAGCGGGCGCTGGCGGCGCTCTGCATCCCGCCGGACTATCTGCTCACCGACGCGGTGCGGATCAAGTCGTGGAGCGGGCCGCAGGAGCCGGTGATCAAGGGCGACGCGAAGTGCGCGACCGTCGCCGCGGCCTCGATCGTGGCGAAGGTCCACCGCGACGGATTGCTCGTCGCGCTGCACGAGCGCTATCCGCAGTACGGGTTCGCTCAGCACAAAGGGTACGCATCGCCGCAGCACATCGCCGCGCTGCGGACGCACGGCCCGTGCGCCGAGCACCGCCGCGCGTTCTGGCGCGTTCGCGCGGCGTGGGATGCGCTGCCCGGGATGCAGCAGTTCGCCGACGAGGCGGCTGCGCAGCAGTTCGCCGCCGACGAGGTGGCCGCGCAGCAGCTCGCGTACGACGAGGCGAACGCGGAGGCGCTCGCAACGTGACGCGCGCGGCGCGCGGGCGGGCCGGGGAGGACGCCGCGGCGGTGCTGCTCGAGGAGCACGGCTACCGCATCGTGGGTCGGAACGTCCGTCTGCCCGGCGGGGAGATCGACATCGTCGCGCGCGACGGCGACGTGGTCGTGTTCGTCGAGGTGAAGGCGCGGGCGAGCGCGTCGTTCGGCCGCGCCGTGCGCGCCGTCGACCACCGCAAGCGCGCGACGCTGCGCGCACTCGCCGCCGACTGGCTGCAGGTCGCCGCGCCGCGCGCCCGCGCGCGCTTCGACGTCGTGACGTTCGACGAAGGCCGCGCGCGGCTGCATCGCGGAGCGTTCCGGTGAGGACCCTCGAAGGCGAAACGCTGGCCGGGCGCTACCGCGTCGACGCGCCGATCGGGCGCGGCGGGATGGCCGACGTCTACCGCGGCGTCGACGTCGTTCTCGACCGCGCCGTCGCGATCAAGGTACTCACCGAGCGCGACGACGGCGAGCGCGACCGCTTTCTGCGCGAGGCACGCTCGATGGCGCGGCTGAACCACCGCAACATCGTCGCCGTGTACGACGCGGGGCGCAGCGAGGGCTGGTCATACATCGTGATGGAGCTCGTCGAGGGGCGCACCTTGGCAGCCCTCGCGCCGTCCGAGCTCACCGTGCACACGGCGCTGCGCCACTATATCGAGATCCTCGAGGCGCTCGCGTTCGCCCACGAGAACGGCGTCGTGCATCGCGACGTCAAGCCGGCGAACGTGATGGTCGTGCCGGGCGGCGCGGTGAAGGTGATGGACTTCGGGCTCGCGCGCCGGGCGACCGACATGACGACGAACTCGAGCGCCGGCGAGATCGCGGGGACCATCGCCTACCTTCCGCCGGAGCGGTTTCTCGGCAAGCCGGCCGACGCGCGCAGCGACCTGTACTCGGTCGGCGTGATGCTCTACGAGACGTTCACCGGGACGCTCCCTTTCAAGAGCGAGACCGAGGACTTGGTCGCCGTGATCTTCGCGCATGTCAACGACCCGCCCGCGCCGCCGCGCACGGTGAACCGTGCGGTTCCGCCGGAGGTGGAACGCGTGATCCTGCGCCTGCTCGAAAAGGAGCCGGACCATCGCTACCAAAACGCGCAGGACGTCGCGGCCGAGCTGCGGACGCTCCTGGCGCCGCCGCCCGCGCCGGGCCCGGCCGGGGCCGAGCCGGTGGTGCGCCCCGCGGCGCCGCGCGGCGCGTCGAATCCCGACACGCGGCGGCTCGAAGCGGACGCGCGCGCGATGCTCGAGCGGCGGTTCGGGAAATCGCGCGCGATCGACGTCGGCTACTCGGAGACGCTCGCGGGGATGCTGGCCACGCGCAAGCGCGAGTACCCGGAGGCCTCGCGGGCCTACAAGGCCGCGCTCGCAGCGTTCGCCGAGGCGAACAACGAGATCGAACGCGCCAAGACGGCGCTGAAGCTCGGACTGATGCTGCTGCAGAAGCTCGACGAAGGAGCGCACACCGAGCGGCTCGAGCTGCGTGAAGGGGCCGACGTCCTCAACGAGGCGCTGCCGAGCTTGCGCGGGCGCGCGATGCAGCGCGAGCTGGCCGAAGGAGAACGGGTCCTGTACGCGCTGCAGCGGTACTTGATTCAAATGCGCTGAACCGATGAAGTCCAAGCCGGCGCTCCGGCGTGCGGTCACGCCGTGGGGATCGTTCTCCTGGGGCTACAGCGATGTCGGGGCGGACATTTTCGTGGGGCTCGGGCTCGTGCTCGGCGCGGCCGCCGGCGGCTCCAACGTCGCCTTTCTGTTCGCCGGGATCGTGTACGTCTGCATCGGCCTGGCCTACACCGAGCTGGCCGCCACGTATCCGGTCGCCGGCGGCGGCCAGTACTTCGTCATGCGCGGGCTGGGCGACGTGTTCGGGTTCATCGCCGGCTGGGCGGTGCTGCTCGACTTCACCATCGACATCGCGCTGTTCGCCTGGTCGTGCGTCGACTATCTCGCGCAGCTCGCGCCGGTGCTCGCCCTGGCCGCGCATCCGTGGCTGCACTTCGGCGTCGCATTCGCGCTGATCGCGGGGCTGTGCGTGCTGAACGTGATCGGCGTGCGCGAGTCGACGACGTTCAACGGCGTGGTCTCCGCGATCGACGTCGTCAGCGAAACCTCGATCCTGTTCTTCGGCTTCCTCTTCGCCTTCAACCCCGATCTCCTGGTGCACGCGATGACCGTGCAGTGGCCGAGCGACCAGCATTTGCTGCTCGGAGTCTCGCTGGCGATCATCTCGTTCGTCGGCCTCGAATCGATCTCGCAGGCCGCGCAGGAGACGCAGCGCCCCGCCTCCATCATCCCGCGCACCTCGATCGGGCTGATCCTTACGATCCTGGTGTACGCGCTGGCGTACTCGAACCTCGCGCTCGGGATGACGCCGGCTCACCCGGTCCCGCCCGACGCGCACGGGCACGCGCAGGCCTTCTTCCAATACCTCGGCTCGACCGAGAACGCGGGCTCGGCGGTGGCGGTGCTGGCGCGGAACGTGCCCTACTTCGGCTCGCTCGCCGCCCTCTACGTTCCAGTGCTGGGTGCGATCCTGCTACTGATTTCGTCGAACTCCGGCGTGTTCGGCGCATCGCGGATCGCGTACGCGATGAGCCGCGCGCGGCTGCTGCCCTCCGTGTTCGAGCGCGTGCACCCGCGCTACCGCACGCCGGTCGTCTCGATCGTCTCGTTCTGCGGCGTCGCGCTGCTCGCCCTCGCGTTCGCCGCGTTTCCCTCGCTCGACCCGCAGATCCACGCCGTCTACGAGCGCTTCTTCCACGGCGAAGCGGGGCTCGACGTGCTGGCCGATCTCTACGCGTTCGGCGCGGCGACCAGCTATTCGTTCGTCTTCGTCGCGCTCATCGCGCTGCGCTTCAACGACCCCCTGAGCCCGCGGAGGTTCCGCATCCCGCTGAACGTCACGCTGCGCTTCAAGGGCGAAACGACCGCGTTTCCGATCGTCGGCGCGATCGGCTTCGCCGGGATCTTCTCGATCCTCGTCTTCACGATGCTGACGCATCCGATCGGGCGGATCGCCGGGCCTTCGTGGCTGCTGCTGGGCTTCGTCGGCTACCTCGTCTACCGCCGGCGGAAAGGGTTGCCGCTGCTGCGTTCCCGGAAGGTCGACTGGAGCGCGCAGCAGCTGCGGATCCTTCGGGACGCGGGCGAGCTCGAGCTGATGGACGAGCTGCTCGAAAAGCTGCGGGCGCGCGGGAAGGCGCCGACCGCCCCGATGGCGGAGCCCGTCTGATGCCGTCCGCGCCGCCGCCCTTTCGCCAGACTTCCCAAGTCGTCTACGTCTCGCGCGCGCTCTTCGGCATCGGTTTCGTCGCCCTCGGCGCGCTGGCGCTGGCGCGGGTCCTGCTCGCGGCCGCTCCGCCCGGAAACAAGATCGTCGGCGGCGCGCTCGGCGTCGCGATGATCGGGCTGGGGATCGTGCGGGTCGGCCAGTACGTGCGCTGGCGGCGCGGCTCGCCGTGACGTCGATCCCGGTCCACCCCGTCGGCGCGCTCGTCGCGTTGGCGATCCTGGCAATCGTGGCGACGACGATCGTCTGGATGGTGAACCCGCCGCGCGCGCAGGCGGACATCGAAGCGCAGCGCGCGGAGCGCGCGATCGACGAGATGGCCGGGAGCGTCATCGTCGTGTTCTCCGAGGAGATTCACTCCGAGCCGATGATGGTGCTGGCCGCCCGGCTCGCCCGCCGCGAGCGCGCCGAGCTGCTCGCGGTATACGTCGTCGAGGTGCCGCTGATTCTTCCGCAGAGCGCGGCGATGCACGACGAGGACCGGCGCGGCTACGACGCGCTCGCCACCGCCGAGGTGATCGCTCAGCACCGCGGCGTGACGATCCGCACCGAGCTGCTTCACACGCGGCAAACCGGCCCGGCGGTGGTCGATCTGGCGGTACGCGAAGGCGCGAACCTCATCGTGCTCGGCTCGTACCGCGAAGGGAAATACACCGGCGCGCCGCTCGGGCGTGCGATCGAGGCGATCGCCTCGACCGCGCCGTGCGACGTGCTGATCGGCGTCCCCGGCGCGCACGGCCGGATGCTCAGCCTCGAACGTCGCGCGACGAGCGGCCGCGCCTAGCGTGGGTGAGATCGCCGCGATCGAGCACCGCGACACCGCCGCGGCGCTGCGGCGGCTTGCGACGCCGAACGTCCTCGCGCTGGTCAGCGATCAGCTCCTCGGGATCGTCGACACGATCGCGATCGGGACGCTCGGGACCGGCGCGCTCGCGGCGATCACCGGCGCGACCGCCGTCTTCATGGTCCTCGGGATCGGGCTGTTCGCGTTCGGCAGCGGGCTGAAGATCGTCGGCGGTCAGGCGATCGGCGCCGGTCGCAGCGAACGCTTCGGCGCGGTCGTCCGCGCGGCCGCGGTGGCGCCGCTGGCGATCGCGCTGCTCGCCGCGCTGGGCTCGCTCGTCGGTGGACGTCCGCTGCTCGGCGCGATCCTCCCGGCCGGCGTCCCGCTCGACGCCGCCGCGCACTATCTCGCGCTGCGCTGCTTCTGCCTGCTGCCGATGGCGCTCAGCGGGCTGCTCATCGTCGCCTTCGCCACCGCCGGCGACACGCGGCTCGGGTTGCGCGTGCTGCTGGTGATCAACGCCGTGCACGTCCCACTGGTCTTCGTCCTGGCGCTCGGCCTGGGGACGCACCACGCGTACGGGCTCACCGGCGCCGGCATCTCCTCGCTGGCGGCCGAGCTGATCGGGCTCGCGTATGCGATCGAGGCGACCCGCCGCCGCCCCGAGCTCGGCGTGTTCCGCAGCGCGCGCATCGATTGGAGCCTGGCGCGCCTGACGGCGGGGCTGAGCTGGCCCGAGTTCGTCTTCCTGGTGCTGCAGATCGCGCCGGAGCCGTTCGCGATCGCGATGCTGGCGCCGTCCGGCGCCGGCGAGGTCGCGGCGTTCCGCGCGCTCTCGCTCGTCAGCGATCTGACCTGGTCGCTCCCCGGCTCGCTCGGCGACGCCTCGGAGGTGGTCGCCGCGCAGCGGATCGGCGCGCGCGATTACGAAGGCGCGCGGCGCTTTCAGCGCGAGGCGACGCGCATCGCGGTGATCGTCTGCACGATCGTCGGGCTCACCGTCGCCGCGCTGGCCTGGCCGCTGGCCGCGGTATGCACGCTCAGCCCGGCGCTGGCGACGATCGCCGCCGCGCCGCTCGCCGTGCACGTCGGGGTCACGCTGCCGCTGAAAGGCTACGCGATGACGGTCCTCTCGCCGATCCGCGGCGCCGGCGACACGCGCTTCGTCATGCTGATGGGGATCGTCGTCACGGCGATCGCGCTGCTCGGGATCTCCGTGGGGATCCGCGAGCTGCGCTTCGGGCTGTGGGCGGTTCCGTTCGGCTGGACCGTCGCCTGGATCGTCCGCTCCGTCGCGACGACGGCCCGGCTCGCGGGCGGCGACTGGCGCCGCCGGACGATCCCCGCCTGAGCGCCGGTGAGAAGCCCGGTCTCCGTCCTTTCGCGGCGAAGGCAGGAATGCGCGAGCGCACGGCGCACGGGAGATCGAAGCCCGTTCCTCTAGCGGGCTCGGCCGTCGCATACGCAATGTCGACCGGCTGTATGGGGTGAAAATGAGGTTCAGGGTGTACATCAAAGGCAAAACGGCGCCGAGTACTGGCGGCGCGAACCTTTCGCGCAAAACGCTGCTTCTCCAGGCCGCCGGCTTCCTCGCATTGGCTGGGTGCGGCGGTGAGTCGGCGGCTTCGTTTGCGACGCCGCAACGCTCAGCGGCCTCGAAAGGACGGGTCATCTCCTCGGACGACGGCATCTCATTCGTGACGGCCGACGGGAAAACGGCCTTTACGATCACGGTCGGTTCCGACGGAAGCCTTTCTTCGTCGATCGGGGTCCCGGTTTCGGCCACTGCGCTGCACGCCGGGGGCGCCGTGCAATCCGCCGGCTTTACGTTCAATTTCGGAGCCAAGAGCGCGTCGTGGAGCGGTCGCTCAGCCGGCAGCGTGTCGGTCGCCGAGGGCCGATATATCCTGGGGGTGCCGGCTCGTGGGATCGATGGCGCGGTTGTCTACATGGCCCCGCAGCCGAAGGCCGGAACGGCGCAACCCCGAGACTGCACAGAGCAAGTGGCGGACTACATCGCCGCGTCCGTTGCGTACGCGGCGGCAATCGCCGCGTGCGTCGCTGCCGTCGAACTCTTGCCGATCGATCTCATCGCCGTGGCCGCCGCATCGGCCGCATTAGCGGTGGCAAAGACAAACCTCGACCATTGTCAAGGCGGCGGTGGCGGCGCACAGCAGGCGGGAGGATAAGTGAACATAGACACCTTCACGATCGTCTTCTTTTTGGCAGGGCTGGTCGTTCTGGTTGCGGTTCGATTGTTCTACTGGAATCCTCGGATCGCGAACGGAACGGCGCGCGAAACCGCGACCGGTCGCAATGTTAGGGCGACGTTGCTCGCGGTGAGTTTTGCTCTCGCCGCATTCGCGCTCGCGTTCGGCCTGGTCAATCGTCACTGAGCGAAGTCACGCCTCGAAACGGGCTTGGGAGCACCGGCGCCCTCGCTCGTTTCGACCGGCCCGCACACCGTGAGGCCGCTCCTCTCGGTAGGGCCGGCCCGCCCGTCGGCTCGACTCGCCGCGTTGAGCTCTGCCTCCTCCCCTTCGCTCTCGCCGTGCGCGAACATCGGGCCGGCATCCCGGTTCCGACAAGCGCCCAGCCTGCGCCGGCCCGATCCCGTTCGTTGCCGGACGATTCGCTCGGGGCCGCGGCGCGCGGCGCGTAAGCGAGTTGTAATCGGCGGGGGCTACGATGCGCTGGCTCCGTTGGGGAGGAAAAGAGAATGCGTCCATCGCCGACACGAGCGGCGGTCGTCGACCTCGCGACCCGCCGGCGCCGCGACGAGAACGTGATCGAATCGATCACGCTGATTTTCGACGGCGTGCACTACGGCACGATTCCGGTTCGCATCCCGTACGCGCCGGACAAACCGATCCGCCTGCTTCTGGCCCCGGCGGCCCCGGGCGAGGCGGGGAGGCTCGCGGGCCGGATCGACGCGCTGATGACCGACGACGAGAACGTCGCCGCGGAGCTTCGCGCGGCCCGCTAGAAACGATCAGTGCGCGGCCAAATACCGTTTGCGCAGCTCGTCGACCACTACCGCCAACAAGATCACCGCTCCCAGCACGATCATCTGCGTGTACGACTCGACGTTGAGCAGGTTCATCACGTTGTTCAGCACGCCGATCAGCAGCGCGCCGAAGAACGTCCCGACGATCGTCCCCCGCCCGCCCATCAGCGAGGTTCCCCCGACCACGACCGCGGCGATCGCCTGGAGCTCGTAGCCGGTCCCGGACTGCGGCGAGCCCGAGGAGAAGCGCGCCATCAACAGCAGCCCGGCCAGCGCGGCGCACCCGCCCGAGATGACGTACGCCAGCGTCTTGACGGTGCGCGTGTCGATCCCGGCGAGCCGGGCCGCCTCCTCGTTGCCGCCGAGCGCGAGCACGTAGCGGCCGAACGGCGTGCGCCCGAGCACGATCGCGAAGACGATCGCGACGACCGCCATCACGACGACCACCCACGGGATCCCGGGGAACGAGCCGGCGGCGAACAGCGACCCGGTCCCGAGCCAGTCGAACGGCGCCGTGTTCTGCACCGGGATCGGCTGTCCGTGCGAAAAGATGTATGCGGCGCCGCGCGCGACCTGCATCATCGCGAGCGTCGTGATGAACGGCGGCAGGTTGAGCTTGACGACCGGGATCGCATTGACCCAGCCGGCGAGCGCCCCGACGGCGAGCGCGGCGAGCAGCGTGACGACGAACGCCCCCGGGCCACCGAACGGGAGCGCGTTCGCGACGATCGCCGCGACGACGCCGGCGACGCCGACCAGCGAGCCGACGGAAAGATCGATCCCCGCCGTGATGATCACGAAGGTCTGGCCGACCGCCATGATCGCGTTGACGGTGATCTGGCGCAGGACGTTCGTGATGTTGCGTGCGGTCAGGAAGTCGCCGTGGGTCATCGCGTCGACGACGATCACCAGCACGACGAACGCGACGGCGAGCGCCGCGGTGCGAATGGCCGCCTCGCGGCGCTTCTTCGCGGCGGCATCGTCGGCGCGCGCGTCGAGGACGGCTTTGACGTTCGCGTCGGCCATCTACGCCGCCACTCCGGTCGCCACGGCGATCACCTTGTCCGGCGTCGCGTCGGCGCCGGCGAACTCGGCGCGAATCGTGCCGCCGCGCACGACGAGGACGCGATGCGACATCCCGAGCACCTCGGGAAGCTCGCTCGAGACCATCACGATCGCAGCGCCATGCCGCAGCAGCTCGACCATCAACCCGTAGATCTCCGCTTTCGCGCCGACGTCGATCCCGCGCGTCGGCTCGTCGAACAAGAACACGCGCGCGTGCCGGATCAGCCACTTCGCCAGCACGACCTTCTGCTGGTTGCCGCCGCTGAGATTCCGCACGATCTGCTCGCTCGAGGGAGTGCGGATCCGCAGCTCGGCGATCTCCTCGTTCGCGGCGGTCGTCTCGGCGCGCTTGTCGACGAAGATCCCGCGCACGAACCGGCGCAGGTCGGCGAGCGTGCTGTTCTCCCGCACCGTCATCCCGAGGACGAGTCCCTGCGCTTTGCGGTCCTCGGTGATGAGGGCGATCCCGGCGGCGATCGCGCTGCGCGGCGAGCGGACGACGATCCGCGCGCCGTCGACCCGCACCTCGCCGGCGGCGGGGACGTCGGCGCCGGCGATCGCCCGCACGATCTCGGTGCGGCCCGCGCCGACCAGCCCCGCCAGCCCGACGATCTCGCCGGCGCGCACGTCGAACGTCACGTCGTGCACGGGAACGCCGGCGCTCGCCGCGAGGCCGCGCACGGAGAGCACGACGGGCGCGTCCGGCGCGGCCGGCGGGAGCGGGGGGAAATGGCTCGAGAGCGGTCGGCCGACCATCAGCCGGATCACGTCGTCGGCCGGCATCTCGGCTTGCGCGCGCGTCTCGACCGCCCGCCCGTCGCGCAGCACGGTGACGCGGTCGGCGATGCGCGGCAGCTCTTCGAGCCGGTGCGAGATGTAGACGAAGGCGACGTTCTGCGCCTTCAGCTTCGCGATCAAGCCGAACAGCGCGTCGGTCTCGCGGTCGGTCAGCGCCGCGGTCGGCTCGTCCATCACGATCAGCCGCGCCTTGCGGATGAGGCACTTCGCGATCTCGGTGAGCTGCTGCTCGGCGACGGACAGCCGGCGCGCGGGACGGTCGAAGGGGAGCGCGATCCCGAGCTCGGCGATGACGCGCGCCGCCTCCTCGCGCGCCGCGGCGCGGTCGAGAAAGATGCCGCGCCGCGGCTCGACGCCGAGCACGACGTTCTCGATCACGCCGAGGTCCGGGACGAGGTTGAACTCCTGATAGATCATCCCGATTCCGAGCCGCTCCGCCGTGCGCGGACCGTCGACGCTCACCATCGCGCCGTCGACCTCGATCGTCCCGCCGTCGGCGGGCTGCGCTCCGGCCAGGATCTTCATCAGCGTCGACTTGCCGGCGCCGTTCTCGCCGACCAGCGCGTGGACTTCGCCCGCGACGACGTCGAAGGTGACCCCGTCGAGCGCGCGCACGCCGGGAAACGATTTGATGATGTCGCGCATCCGCAACAGCGGCGCGGCGCCGGCCATCTTACTTTCCGGTGTCGGCCTTCGTGTACGTGCCGACCGCGACCGCGATCTTGGCCGGCGGCTTCTTGCCGCCGAAATAGTCGTGGATCGCGTCGATCGTCTTCGCGCCGATCTGGTCGGGATGCTGGATCGCATCGCCGTACATCGCGCCCTGCGCGATCGCGGTGCGGGCTTCAGGCGCGGCGTCGTAGCCGACGACCGCGATCTTCCCCTGCAGCCCCGCGGCCTGGATCGATTTCGCCGCGCCGAGCGCCGAGTCGTCGTTGATCCCGAACACGCCCTTGAGGTTCTTGTGCGACTGCAGGATGTCGTCCATCGCCGAGGAGGCTTTCGCGCGCTCGCCGCCGCCGTCGATGTCGGCGACGATCGTCACGCCCGGGCAGCCCTGAGCCAGCCCTTGCTTGAAGCCTTTGACGCGGTCTTGCACGGAGGTGACCTCGGGCTCATCGATGATCGCGACGGTCCCGGTCTTGCCGCCCAGCGCCTGACACATGAGCTTGGCGGCTTGCGCGCCGCCTTGCACGTTGTCGCTGGCGATGTGCGCGACCACCGTCCCTTGCTTCGACGCGTTCGCGATGTCGGCGGTGAAGACGGGGATCCCGGCCTTGTTGGCCTCGACGATCGCGCCGCCGATCGCCTGCGAGTCGTACGGCGTCAGGATGATCGCGTCGACCTTCTGCGAGATGAAGTCCTCGACTTGGCTCTGCTGCTTGCCGTTGTCGCGGGCGGCGTCGACCACGTTGACCGTGTAGCCGTACTTCGCCGCCTCCGCTTTCATCCCCGACTCCATGTCCTGGTAGAACTGCGCTTCGCGGTTCTGCACGGAGAAGCCGATCGTCTTTCCACCGCTCACCCCCGCCGGACTGGCCGCCGCGGGCGCCGCGCTGGTGCTCGTCGTGGTGCTCGTCGAGGTCGAGGAGGTGTCCGACTGCTTCGCGCAGCCGGCGGCCGCGACCGCGAGCGCGCACGCGAGAACGAAGGCTGACTTCATACCGACGCTCCCCATGCGGGAATCGGCCGTCCAACCCCTGCGCGCGCCCTGTCCGTGCGCTTATTGCGAGCCGCTCTCAACTGCGAGGTCTCCCGCTCCGGGCCGCGCCGCCCCTCGAAATTCGGCCGTGTCGGCGACAAAGATCGGATCCGGCAAAAGCGAGCCTGAACGATGCGACGACCGTCCGTACGGACCCTGGGACGCGTGTAAATGCGTTGACGCACGGAATTTTTACGCATCGGGGGGAGGACGGGCCGTGGAGCCGCACGGCGCCCTGGCCGCCGCCGCCCAGCGCACACGGGGAGGCCGTGAAGTCCTTGTGGAGGGCGAGCACGCGGCCTATCCACAGTAACATTCGTCACACCTGTGCACCGTGTGGACACGCTTTTCGGCGCCTCGCGGACGCGACGTTTGTCGTCGCACCCATGAAAAATCCCTGAAACGGCGGGGCTTGCCGCCATCGTCCGGGAGCGTGAAGAGCAGGCGTGCTCGCTCTCGCGTTCTCCGCTGCGATCAGCGGTCTCGATGCGCACGTCGTCCACGTCGAGACCGACTCGGCGGCCGGCGTGCCGGCCTTCGCGCTGGTCGGCCTGCCCGACCGCGCGCTCAACGAATCGCGGGAGCGCGTGCGCGCCGCGATCGTGAACTCCGGCTTCGGCTTTCCGCCCGGGCGCCTGCTCGTCAACCTGGCCCCGGCCGACATGCGCAAGGAAGGCGTCGGATTCGACGTTGCGATCGCCCTGGCGCTGCTGGCCACCGACGAGCAGCTCGACCGTCCGGCGCTGCGCGACTACGTGGTCTGCGGCGAGCTCGCGCTCGACGGTCGCGTGCGCGCGGTTCCCGGCGTGCTGGCGATGGCGCTGGCCGCGCGCCGCACGGGTTTCGCACGCATCATCGTTCCCGAGACCAACCGCGACGAGGCCGCGCTGGTCGAGGGCCTCGACGTCTACGCCGTTCCGGCACTGGCCGACGCGGTCGCCGTCGTGCTCGGTCACGGCGCGAAGTTCCGCCGCCGCGGAGCGACGGTACTCGAAGCGCCCGAGCGCGACGCGTGCGGCGACTTCGCCGACGTCCGCGGCCAGACGCTGGCGAAGCGCGCGCTCGAGATCGCCGCCGCCGGCGGACACAACGTCGTGCTCGTCGGACCGCCCGGCTGCGGCAAGACCATGCTCGCCCGGCGCGTGCCTTCGATTCTGCCGGCGATGTCGGTCGCCGAGGCGCTCGACGTGACGAAGGTCTACAGCATCGCCGGCCTGCTCGGCGCGCGTGCGCGCGTCGTGGCGACGCGTCCGTTTCGCAGCCCGCACCATACCGCGAGCCGCATCGCGCTGGTCGGCGGCGGCACGCAGCCGCGTCCGGGCGAGATCTCGCTCGCGCAACACGGCGTCCTCTATCTGGACGAGCTCGGCGAGTTCCCGCGCATGACGCTCGAAGTGCTGCGTCAGCCGCTCGAAGAGGGGACCGTGACGATCGCGCGCGCCGCGGGGACGCACACCTTCCCCGCGCGTTTCACGCTGGTCGCCTCGATGAACCCGTGCCCCTGCGGTTTCCGGGGCGACCGCGCCGCCGATTGCCGCTGCGACGAGACCGCGGTGCAACGCTACCTCGCGAAGCTGTCCGGCCCGCTGCTCGACCGGATCGATCTCCACGTGACCGTCTCGCGCGTCTCGTTCGACGAGCTGGTCGACCGCGGCTCCGCCGAACCGTCGGCGGCGATCCGCGCGCGCGTCGAAGCGGCGCGCGCCGTGCAAGCGAAGCGCTTGGGCGAGAGCGGCGCGGCGACGAATGCAGCGATCTCGGCGACCGCGGTACGGCGGCTGTGCCGCCTGGAGCCCGACGCGCTCGCGCTGCTCGAAGGCGCCGTCTCGCGCGGAGCGCTCAGCGCGCGCGCCTTCGACCGCATCGCCCGCGTCGCACGCACGATCGCCGACCTCGCCGGCGCCGAACACCTCGGCCGCCCCCACGTCGCCGAGGCGCTGCTCTACCGCGGCACCGGTGCGCGCGGTTGAAGGAGCCGCGCGACGGCGAACGATAAGCGGCTTTCGATGAACGACGAAGCGCGGCGGCTGATCGCTTCGTTCAAGCTGAAGCCGCACCCCGAAGGGGGATGGTACCGGGAGACGTACCGCAGCGCCGAGCGCGTCACGACCTCGCGCGGAACGGTGCGCAGCGCGACCACGTCGATCTATTTTCTGCTCACGGCGGAGACGTTCTCGGCGTTCCACTGGCTCGCGTCGGACGAGACATGGCATTTCTACCGCGGCGATCCGGTCGCGATCGAGCTGATCGCACCGAGCGGGACCTATGAACGGCGCGTGCTCGGCGAGAAGGACACGCTCCACACCACGATCGTCGCCGGAACCCACTTCGCCGCGCACGTCGACGCCGACGACGGTTACGCGTTCGTCGGCTGCGATGTCGCGCCGGGCTTCGAGTTCTCCGACTTTCAGCTCACCACGCGGTCGATGCTGACCGCGGCATATCCGCAGTTCGGCCCGCTCATCGCACGCTACACGCGCTAGCCGCGCCGCGTGCGGGGGCGCAAGCGCTTAGAGCGCGGCGCGCGTCATCGTCGAGGCGGCGCGGTAGCGCGTTCGTCCCAGCAGCACGGCGCGCGCGTGACTCCCGCCCGTGCGGCGCCGCTCCATCGAGAGCTCGTCGGCGAAGGCCTTCACCAAGAAGAGCCCTCGCCCGCGCTCTGCGAGCGGATCGGCCGGGAGACGAGGACGAAACTCGAAGCCCTCGCCGGAATCGAGTACGTGCAGGACGGCGGCCGACCCCGAGTTGTCGAGCATCACGTCGACCGTCGGCGGCGCGTACCGGCACACGTTGCCGATCAGCTCGCCGAAGACGAGCTGGGCGGCGTACAGCTCGACCGTGCTGAATCCGACGTTGCGCAACTGCGCGAGATACTCGCGGCGCACCGCCGACGCGCGTTCGACGTCGGTCGCGTCGAACGTCCAACAGGTCGCTCCCCGCTCGCCGGCGATCTCGGTCAGCGCGGCGGCGAACGTCACGACGAGGATCGCGACGTCGTCGTGCGTCGGGCGTCCCTCCGCGACCGCCGCGAAGAGGCGATCGGCGGTTTCGGCGCCGCCGTCCGCTTCGCGGCGCACCGCTTCGAGCAAACGCCGGTGCGCGGTTTCGGGGTCGCGCTCGAACTCGGTGAGCCCGTCGGTATACGCCACGACCATCGACCCGGACTCGAGCGCAATGACCGTCGCTTCCGCGTCCGTCGCCTGGCGCAAGCCGAGCGGAAGATCGCCGTGCGCGAGTTCGGTGACGCGGCCGCCGGGATCGCGCACGAGCGGCGGCGGATGGCCGGCGCTCGCGAACACGAGCTCCGAACAGACCGGATCGAGCACGCCGACGAATGCGGTCACGAAACGGTTGTGTCCCATCGCACGCACGATGCGGTCGACGGCGTCCAGCACCGCTTTCGGATCCGGATTGATCAACGCCGCCGTGCGAATGCTCTGCCGCACGCTGGCCATGGTGACGGCTGCTTCGAGCCCGCTCCCCGCCACGTCGCCGACCGACAAGACGACACGTCCGTCGGGCAAGCGGAACGCGTCGTACCAGTCGCCGCCGACGCTGGCTTCGGAGTGCGCGGCGTGGTAGAGCACGGAGAAGCACAACCCGGGGACATCCGGTACGTCTTCGTCGAGCGCGGCGCGCTGAAACGACGTCGCGACGCGGTGTTCGCGCGCGTACGCGTTCGCGTTCGCGATCGCCGCGCCGAGCCGCAACGCGAGCTCCGGAACGAGCGCGTGAACGTCGCTCGCAACATCACAGCACACGAACCAGCCGAGGATCTCATCGCCGAGCGCCGCCGGGACGACGCTGAGGCCGCGCGTCACCAGCATCGCTCCGGCCCGCTGGACGCGCGCCGCCCGGGCGCGTCGTTCGTCGTCGAATCTCGCGGCATCGCCGGCGGAGACGGCCTGATACAGTCGCGCGTCCGGGCCGAACAACAAGATCTCGCAGTATGCGAGCTCGCGGGGAACGACGAGGTCCGCGAGCGCGCGCGCGATCTTGAGCTGATCGAGCGAGCGCGAGACCGCCTGCGTCACCTCGGCGAGTACCGCGAGCATCCGTTCGCCGCCCTTGTGATCTTCGATGTCCGTACACGACCCGAACCAGCGCACGACGGCTCCGCTCGCGTCACGCGCAGGGTCGGCCAACAGCAGGTGAAAGCGATGCACTCCGTCCGCCCGCCGCAGCCGCGCCTCCGCGCGGAACGGCGTTTCGGCGGCGACCGCGGCATTCCACCCGGCCATCGTCTGCGCACGATCGCGCGGATCGAGCAGACCTTCCCAGCCTGCGGCGGAGAGCTCGTCCGACGCGATGCCGGCATAGTCGGCGAAGCGCCCGTTTGCATAGTCCACCGCGCCGCGCGAGGTCGCGGTCCAGATCATGTGCGGAACCGAGCCCGCCAGCACAAGCGCATGTGCGTCTTCGGCGGCGCGCCGCGCGTGGCGGCGCCGGCGTACGATGAGAACCGCGACGACGATCGCGAACAGCGCGGCGGCGACGCCCGAACCGATGACGCTCGCCGGCAGACCCTCCACGCCGGTTCGCTTCCGCAGGGCGGCGGCGCGCACCCTCAACCGAGCCGTCGCCGTGCCGCGGCGCGCCGCGGGTGTTCGATGTTCGACGCCGAAGTTCTCCCCGCGAGGCAGGTACCAACCCGATGCAGATCCCCGGCGAGCGCCCTTCGCAGCGTCCCGACCGTCATCTCGTCCAGTTTTATGATGCGGAACCGAGCATCCTGATCGACAATGTCGCGACCTTCGTCGAGGACGGGCTGCGCGCGGGCGAGTCGGTTCTCGTCATCGCGGCGCCCGAACACGTCGACGCGTTTCTCGGCGCGCTTGGAAAGAATCGCACGGCACACGAGCCGCGTTCTCGCCTCTTGACCGTCCTCGACGCGCGAGCGACGCTCGACGAGTTCATGGTCGACGGGCGGCCGGACTGGCGTCTCTTCGAACAAACGGTCGGCGGAGCGGTTCGCGGATTGCGGCGGGCGAATCCGGAGGGCGGCCTGCGCGCGTACGGAGAAATGGTCGGCCTGCTGTGGACGGACGGCATGACGGAAGCAGCGGTTCAGCTCGAAAACTTCTGGAACGTGCTGCTCGGCGGCGACGACTTCACGCTCTTCTGCGGCTATCCCGTCGACATTTTCGGTGACGAGTTCACCGCCGCGCATGTGCACGACGTGTTGTGCAGTCACTCGCACGTGGTGTCCGCCGGCGCCGCGGCGTCGATCGAGAGCGCGCTCGAGCGCGCGATCGAAGAGGTGCTCGGCGCCGGCGGCGCAGCGTCGCACGAGATCGCCGCCTCCCGCCACGACGCATGGGCCGTCACGCCGACCGCCGAGGCGACGATCTTGTGGCTGCGCAGCCGTCGTCCCGAACACGTCGATGAAGTGCTCGCGCGAGCGCGCGACTACTATCGCGGCGTCGCGTAGCCCTGCGGCGCGCGGCCGGCTACTCCGCCGGGCGCCCGCCGTTTCCGCTTTGCGCCTTGCGCTCGGGACCGATCCAGACGGTTTGGATGTTGACGAACTCGTGGATGCCGAAGCTCGAGAGTTCGCGGCCGTGCCCGCTCTTCTTCACCCCGCCGAACGGCAGCCGCGGATCGGACGCGGTCATGCCATTGATGAAGCAGTTGCCGGAGCGCAGCCGCGCGGCCAGCGTCTGCGCGCGATCGAGATCGCGCGTCCAGAGGTTGCCGCCGAGCCCATAGCGTGAGGCGTTCGCGACGCGCACGGCTTCGTCGGCTTCGCGCACGCGCATGATCGCCGCGGCGGGCCCGAAGGTCTCCTCGTCCGCCATTCGCATCCCGACACGGACGTCGCCGACTACCGTCGGCGCGTAGTACGCGCCTGGTCCGGCCGGAGCTTCGCCGCCGGCGAGCAGCTTCGCGCCGGCAGCGACCGTCTCGCGCACCTGCTCGGCGAGCGCGTCGCGCAGGTCGTGCCGTGCGAGCGGACCGATCTTCGTGTCGCGCTCCAGCGGATCGCCGACCTTCAGCGCGCGGGTCTTCTCGACGAACAGCTCGGTGAACCGGTCGTGCACCGCGTCTTCGACGATGAACCGCTTCGCGGCGATGCAGCTCTGCCCGGTATTCTGGAAGCGCGACTTCACGCCGATCTCCGCGGCCTTCTCGAGATCGGCATCGGCGAGAACGATGAAGTAGTCGGAGCCTCCGAGCTCGAGCACCGTCTTCTTGATCGCCTTCCCGGCGGCGGCGCCGACGGCGGCGCCCGCGCCTTCGCTGCCGGTCAGCGTGACGGCGGCGACGCGGTCGTCGAGCACGATCGGCTCCATCTCCTTGCTGCCGACCAGGATCGTCGCGAACTCGCCGCCGGTGAGCCCGGCTTCGCGGAAGATCTCTTCGGTGCGCAGCGCGCAGCCGGTGACGTTCGCCGCATGCTTGAGCACGACGGCGTTGCCGGCCATCAGCGCGGGCGCGGCGGCGCGGAAGGTTTGCCAGTACGGGAAGTTCCACGGCATGATCGCGAGCAGCACGCCGAGCGGGCGAAATGCGACGTAGCTGCGCGTCGCCGACGAAGCGACTTCCCGATCCGCCAGCAGGTGCGCGCCGTGGTCGGCGAACCACTCACAGCCGACGGCGCACTTCTCGACTTCGGCTTCCGCCTCGGCGATCGGCTTGCCCATCTCGCGCGTCGCCAGCTCGGCGAGCTCGGCCTTGTGCGCGCGCAGCGCGCCTGCCGCGACGCGCAGGCGTTCGGCGCGTTCCTCGAACGGCGTCGCGCCCCAGCGTTCCGACGCCGCAACCGCTTCGTCGAGCCGCCGGTCGACCAGCGCCGCGTCGTGCGGCTCGTACGTGCGCAGACGTTCGCCCGTGGCGGGGTTCAGCGTCTCGATCGTCGCCGGACGCGGTGCCGTGGTGCTCATGCACGCGCTTTACCCGGCAATGCCCGCGAACCCGCCGCGAGCGGCTGCGGCGTGCCGCCGGCTAGGCGGGCCGGCGCCCGCACAACTCGAGCCGCGTCCCCGCCGGATCCGTGAAGAAGAGCGCCGGGTACGCATCGTCGCCGCGCTCGACCTCGCGCGCGCCGATCTCGCGCAGGGTCCGCTCCCACTCCTCGAGCTCATCCGGCGCGACGGCGAAGGCGATACGGCCGCGCGCCGGCGGCGCGTCGGTCTCTTCGATCACGCCGAAGAACAGCGGGGCGCGCCCGGCGACGCCCTCCTCGGAATATTCGACGGCGTTGTAGGACTCGACGGTGGCGTCGGACCAGGCGGCGCCGCCGTAGGCGACCGTGGCGTACGTCTTGCGGGTCAGGCCGAGGCGCGGGAGGAGCGCGTCGTAGAAACGCTCGACCGCGGCGATCGAGGCGACCCGCATGTCGACGTGGTCGAAGCCGAGGAATCGCGCCATCGTTGCGCGGCCTTTGCCAGCGCCGCGGTGTGAACCTTGTGGCACTCGGCGCATAGCGTCTCCAGGTTCTCGAGGTGGTGCGCGCAGTCCAGGGAACGATGCCGGCCGCGGCACGGCTCGATGTGGTTCACCTCGAGGCGCTCGGTGCGCTTGCGCGCGCGCCACTCGCGCAGCGCGGCGAGATACCGTACCCGCGAGGCGAAGTCCGTCTGCGCCGGCCGCTTCGGCGCCCGCGCACCGCAGCGGCGGCAGCGATAGCGGTCGCGGCGCTTCGCAGTGCGGCGCGCGACCGACCACCAGTGATTCGCCCAGAACGCATCGCCGCAGCGATCGCTGCACCACGTGCGGCGGCGCGCCGGCAGCGTCTCGGCGCACCACGCGCACGCCCCTTCGGCGAGCGGCGGGGCGAGCGCGCACACCGCGAGCAGCGCGTCGCGCTTCGTCGTCGCGTGCGGCGGCTTCACTTCTCCCGGCGCCGGCTTTCCGACTGCACTTCGGCGACCAGCGCGTCCGGGCGCTCGCGGTACTTCGCCCAGAGCTGCGGCATGTGCGCGATGTCTTCGAGCACGCGCGTCAGCGCGGCGTTCACCGGGACGGGCACGCCGCGCTCGCGGGCCGCCCGCACGACCGCGCCGTTCAGCACGTTCACCTCGGTGCGGTGCTTCGCGCCGCGCAGGTCCAGCAACAGCGAAGGCGGCTTCTCGCCGCGCGCGCCGGCGATGCGCGAGGCGAGCACCGGCCGCGCCAGCGCGCTCGGCATCGCCGCCACCGTCTGGAGCGCGCGCACGGGGTAGCGCGGCAGGTCGATCGTCGCGACGCCGAGCGCCTTCATCGTCGCACGCACCTCGCGGATCGCGTGCACTTCGAGCCGGAAGAGCGCCTCGTCGCGCACGACGCGCTCGGGGACCATGTCGAGGATGGCCGAGCTGGCGTTCGCGACGACGTTCAGCGCGAGCTTCGACCACTTCAGCGCGCGGTAGTCCTGCACTGCGACGACGGGCAAACCGGTCGCGCCGAACGCGGCGAGCAGCCAGTTGTGCGGGCTCGCCGAGCCGACCGGCGCGAACGCGATCCCGCCGCCTTTCGCGGCAATGCCCTTCCCGCCCGCGTCCTTGTCGACCGGGACGGTGAGCGCCGCGGCGACGACGGCGTCGGCGCCGAACGCGGCGGCGAGCAGCTCTTCGTTGCCGACGCCGTTCTGCGGGGTGACGATCGTCGTCGCGCTCGGCTCGCGCAGCGCGCGGCGCAGCGTCTCGATCGCGGCCGGCGTGTCGTACGCCTTCACCGTGACGAGCGCGAGGTCGGCGTCAACCGGGACGACGTCCTCGAGCGCGCGCGGCGCATAGTCGACCTCGTTGCCGATCGCGCGCAGTAGCTCGCCGAGATACGTCCCGACGGCGCCCGCGCCGACGACGTAGACCTTCACCGGCGCACGACGGCGGTCACGCGCCGGTGCTGCCGAAGCCGCCGTCGCCGCGCGACGAGGCGGCGAGCACCGCGACCTCGCGGAACGCGGCCTGCACGACCGGCGCCACGACGAGCTGCGCGATCCGCTCGCCGCGCCGCACGGTGAACGGCTCGCCGCCGTGATTCACCAGCAGCACGCCGACCTCTCCGCGATAGTCGCTGTCGATCGTCCCGGGCGCGTTCAGGCAGGTGACGCCGGCGCGCAGCGCGAGCCCGCTGCGCGGCCGCACTTGCACCTCGAAGCCGTTGGGGACTTCGAAAGCGAAACCGGTCGGGATCAGCGCGCGCTCACCGGGCGCGATCACGACGTCCTCGGCGACGGCGGCGACGACGTCGGCTCCGGCCGCGCCGGCGCTCATGTAGGCCGGAAGCGGCAGCCCCGCGCCGCCGGAAAGCCGGACGACGCCGACGGCCGGCGCCGCGCTCACGGCGCGAGCTCCTCGAGCTCGGCGCGGAAGCTCGCGACGTCCCGAAAGTCGCGGTAGACGCTGGCGAAACGGACGTAGGCGACGGCGTCGACGCGCTTGAGCGCCTCCATCAGCTTCTCGCCGATCATCGCGGCCGGAACCTCGCTCTCGCCGCGCGCGAAGAGCTCGCGCTCGATCCCCGCCACGATCTCTTCCATCTGCCCCTCCGAGACCGGCCGCTTCTCGAACGCGCGCCGGAGCCCGCTCAGAATCTTGTCGCGGTTGTACTGCTCGCGCCGGCCGTCTTTCTTGACGACGAACTGGCGCGGAGCTTCCATCCGCTCGTACGTCGTGAAGCGGTGCTTGCAGCCGAGACACTCGCGTCGCCGGCGGACGGAGTTGTCGTCGTCACGGGAGTCGACGACGCGGGTCTCGTTCTTGCGGCAGTGCGGGCAGAGCAGGTCGGGTCGGTCCTTCCCAAGGGGCGCTACCCCTACATGTTGTGGGCGCCCGACCAGTATAGCCCGAACCGTGGGGCGGCGGCTAGGACGCAGCCCCGATCTTGAACATCTTCGTGCCGCAGACGGGACACTTGCCCTCGGTCGCGGGACGGCCGTTTTTCATCTGGATCTGCTGCGCGTCTTTGATCTCGCGCTTCGTCTTGCACTTCACGCAGTAGGCTTCGGCTGCCATCGGTCGCTCGCTCGCTTTCTCTGTCGGTACGGCTGGCCCGCAGCAGCGGACCGGATCGCCCGGCCCGTTACGGCCCGCACCGGACGAATCCTTGAAGGGGACCTGCCCCTTGCCGAAGGCGGTTCGTCGCGTGAACGCCGGGCGTGGACGATCGGGAACGCCGCTGGGTCCCGCGCGGCGAGCTGGACGCGCTGTGCGGCCTCAGGCTCGCCGGAACGCTGCTGAACGGGCTCTGGGTCGCCGGCTCGCTCGACGGCCTGCACGCGCCCTGCGTCGCCGTCGTCGGAACGCGCGCGCCGTCCGACGAGGGCCGCCGCCGCGCGCGCCGCCTCGGCGAGGCGCTCGGGCGCGCAGGCGTCTGCGTCGTCTCCGGGCTCGCGCTCGGGATCGACGGCGCGGCTCACGAGGGCGCGCTCTCCGCGGGCGCGCCGACGATCGGCGTCCTGGGAGGCGGACACGCGCACTTCTTCCCGCCGCGCAACCGCGAGCTCGGCGGGCGCATCGTCGCCGCGGCGGGCGCCGTCGTCTCGCCGTTCGCGCCCGAAGTCGTCCCGCAACCCTGGCAGTTCCTGGCACGCAACGCAGTGATCGCCGCGCTCGCCGACGCGGTCGTCGTCGTCGAGGCCGCGGGGCGCAGCGGCGCGCTGAACACCGCCGGGCACGGCGCCGAGCGCGGCATCCCGGTCCTCGCGTTCCCCGGCGAGGTCGACCGCCCCAAAGCCGCCGGCTGCAATGCCCTGATCCGCGACGGCGCGACGCTCGTCCGCGACGCCGACGACGTCCTCGCCGCGCTGCCGGGGTTCGTCAAACCGCCGAAACGCTGCGCTCGCGCGGCGACACGCGCCACGGAGGGGCGCGACGGCGGCGATTCCGACGTCCCTTCCGACGCCGCGCGCATCGTACTCGCCGCACTCCGAGAGCGCGCCTCCGACGCCGGCGCTCTCGCGGACCGTCTCGCGCTGGCGCCTGCGGAGCTCTGCTCCGTCCTCACCGAGCTCGAGCTCGCGGGCCGCGTCGTGCGGGGTTCCGACGGCTACGCGCTGGCGGCGGCCGTCGCGAGGGATTGACGTGGACGAGAAACCGCTGCGATACTCACGTCACGCGCAGTGGCGCATGCGCACCCGCTTGCTCTTGCGGGAAGAAGTCGAAGCCATCGTGCGTTACCCGGCGTGGCGCCGGCGCGCCTCAAACGCCTCCATCGAACACCACGGCTTCGCCGACGACGGCCGATACGTCGTCGTCGTTACCGACCCGGACGAGGTCGTCGTGGCCACTGTTATCGACAAAGAGAGCGGCGAAAGCGCCGCAGACGCAGATGGAAACACCGATCGAAGTCACCATCGATCCCTTGTATCCCGTGTGTTACGTGCGATATCTCGAACCAGGCGAGCGCGACGGCTCTCTGGAGCTCGGTCGCGACCCCGATGGGGTCGTTCGCGATCGCGCATTCGAAGAGCCCGATCGACCTTGGACGGGTGTCCTCATCGACGTCCAGCCCGACGACGAGATCATCGGTATCGAGATCCTGAACGCGGACGATCCGGTCATGGTCGCGCTGGCGCGCGACTACGCGGCGGACAACGATCTTGCGTTTCCCGCCGACCTGCGGGCTGCGGCGAAGACGTTTGCCTAGCGATCCGATCGGGCCCCGGTGACGATCCGGCTGATCGCCGTTGGGAAGGTTCGCGAGCGCTACATCGCCGAGGCGCTGGCCGACTTTCGCGCACGGCTGCGACCGTATCACCGCGTCGACGAGGTCGAGGTGCGCGCCGCCGACGGCTCGGACCCGGAGCGCGCGATGCGCGGCGAGGGCGAGGCGATCCTCAAGCTGCTCGAGCCGGCCGATCGCGCGTGGCTGCTCGAACGGACGGGCGAGGCGTTTTCCAGCGAGGAGCTGGCGCGGCGGATCGAGCGGTTGCCGCACGAGGGGATCGCCCGGCTGACCGTCGTCGTCGCCGGAACGTTCGGCGCCTCGCCGGCGCTGCTCGCGCGCGCCGATCTGCGCTGGTCGCTCTCGCCGCTCACGCTGCTGCACGAGTGGGCCCGTGCGCTGGTGATGGAACAACTGTACCGCGCGGCGAAGATCGCCCGCGATGAACCCTACCACCACTGACGCGCTCGGGGCCGAGCACCCAGTGGAATCGCCGAACACCCTGACGCTCGAGGCGCTCGCCGCCCGCTTCGCCGCCGCCGCGCGCGCGCTGTGGGCCGCGGCCGATCCGGTCGTGCAGTTCGAGCCGCCACGCCGTGCCGAGTTCGGCGACATCGCGACGAACGTCGCGTTCGGTCTCGCCAAAGTCGCGCGCGCGAAGCCGCAGGAGATCGCGACGGCGCTCATCGAGCGCGCGCTCGCCGATGAGGGCGTCCGTGCGACGGTCGCCGCGGCGACGCCGCTCGCCGGGTTCATCAACCTCACGCTGGTCCCGGCGTTCTGGCAGCGCGTCGTCGCCGAGGTGCTGCGCGAGGGCGAGGCCTACGGGCGCGGCGCGCCGACCGGCGAGCGGATCTCGCTCGAGTTCGGCAGCGCGAATCCGACCGGACCGCTGGCGGTCGTGCAGGGACGCGCGCTCTCGGCCGGCGACACGCTGGCGAAGATCCTGCGTCACGCCGGCTACGACGTCTTCACCGAGTGGATCATCAACGACGCCGGCACGCAGATCGCACTTTTCGGGCTGTCGGTGTACGCGCGGTACCGGCAGCTCTTCGATCCGGCGTATCCGTTCCCCGACGACGGCTACGCGGGCGACTACGTCGTCGCGATCGCCGAGCAGCTGCGCGCGCGCGACGGCGAGGCTTGGCTCGCGGTCGCCCCCGACGAGGCCGCGCCGCAGCTCGGACGCTTCGCGCGCGACGCCGTGCTCGCGGAGCAGCAGGAGGTCGCGCGGCGCTTCGGCGTCACGTACGACCTGTGGCAGTCGGAGAAGGCGCTGCACGATGCCGGCGCGATCGAGCGCGGGATCGAGCGGCTGCACGATCTCGGCGTCCTCTACGAGCGGGACGGCGCGACCTGGCTGCGCACCAAGGACGCCGGCGACGACGAAGACCGCGTCGTCATTCGCAGCGACGGGCGGCCGACGTACTACGCCAACGACGTCGCCTATCACTACGAGAAGCTGCTGCGCGCCGATCACGTCATCGACATCCTCGGCCCGGACCACCACGGCTACATCGCGCGGCTGAACGCGCTCGCGCAGGCCTACGGTCGTCCGAAGGCGATCGAAGTGCTGATCGCGCAGCAGGTCACGCTCAAGCGCGGCGGCGAGCTCCTCTCGATGTCGAAGCGCCTCGGAACGATCGTCCCCCTGCAGGAGGTGATGGACGAAGTCGGCGTCGACGCCTCGCGCTTCTTCTTCGTCATGCTCTCACTGGAGCAGCCGCTCACCTTCGACCTCGAGCTGGCGAAGACGCAGTCGAACGAAAACCCCGTCTACTACGTGCAGTACGGTCACGCGCGCATCGCCTCCGTGCTGCGCCGCGCGGCGGAGCAGGCCGCCGGCGCGCTCGGCGCGGCGGCCCATGGGGAGCACCTCGACCGTCTGGTCGAGCCCGCCGAGCTCGCGCTCGTGCGACGGCTCGCCGAGTTTCCGCCGACGCTCGCCGGCGCCGCGCGTGCGCGCGCTCCGCACCGCCTCCCGAAGTACGCGCGCGACCTCGCCGCCGAGTTCCACCAATTCTACGACGCCTGCCGGGTGCTGACCGACGACGCCGAGCTCACGACCGCCCGCCTCGGTCTCTGCCTCGCCACGAAGACCGTGCTCGCCGCGACGTTGCACCTCTGCGGCGTGAGCGCTCCCGACTCGATGTGATCGCGCCGGCGCGCGCAGCGTGACGCGCGCGCCGCCGGCCCGAACGACGGCGAGCCGGCGCCGCTACAGCGGCTTCGTCATCATCCGGCGTTCGGTGATGAAGCCGGCGTGTTCGTAGAGCGCGCGGGCCGGCATGTTGTCTTCGGTGACCATGAGGCACATCGCCGGGCTTCCGGCGAAGCGCGCGCAGCGTTCGGCCTCGTCGAGCAGCGCACGGCCGAGGCCGCGCCCGCGCGCGTGCGGTTCGACGGCGGTGTACGCCACGAAGGCCTGCTCGCCGAGCGTCACCTCGTCCGGGACGTCGTAGAGCAGCAGCAGGAAGCCGGCGCGGTCGCCGTCGAGCTCGGCGATCAGCACTTCGTGCGCGCGGCCGAAGCAGAACTCCATCAGCCGCTGGAACGAGAGCACGACGTCGGCGCGACGCGCCGTGCGCATCGCCGAGACGCTGCTGGTCGCGCTGCGCGTGCCGAGATCGCGCACGTAGTCACGATCTTCGGCGCTCGGGCCGCGGCGGACCGTGAGCGGTTCGCTCACGCGCGAGCGAGCACGACCGAGGCGAGCGCCTCGACGAGCTGCGCGTTCTGCTCCGCCGTCCCGATCGTGATCCGCAGGCGGCCCGGCATCCCGAGCGCATCGCCGCTGCGCGTCACGATCCCGCGCTGCAGCAGCGCCTCGTACGCATCGGCCGCGCTGCCGGGGACGGTCACGGCAACGAAATTGGCGGCGGTCGGATACATCGAGAGGCCGAGCCGCTCGATCTCGCGCGCGAGGTACGCCTTCCCGGCTTCGTTCGTCTCCAGCGAGCGGCGCACGAAGTCGTGGTCGTCGAGCGCGGCGAGCGCGGCGACCTCCGCCGGGCGCGACACGTTGAACGGCAGCCGCACGCGTTGCGCGTACGCGAGCAGTTCCGGATCGCCGAGCGCGTAGCCGAAGCGCAGCGAGGCCAGCCCGTACAGCTTCGAATGCGTGCGCAGGACGACGCTCGCGGGCCGCGCGCGCACGACGTCGGCGCCTTCGACCGAGCCGGGCGGCATGTACTCGCGGTACGCCTGATCGAGGACGAGGATCACCCGCGCCGGCAGCCCCGCGACGAAGCGGTCGAAGGCGTCGCGCTCGACCCGCGTCCCGGTCGGATTGTTCGGATCGCACACCACGGCCAGCTTCGTGCGCGGCGTGATCGCGGCGGCCATCGCGTCCAGGTCGTGCACGCCCTCGCGCAGCGGAATGCGCACGGGAACCGCATCGAACAGCACCGCGTCCTTCGGGAAGAGCGAGAACGTCGGGTCGGCCATCACGACCTCGTCGCCCGGCCCCAGGTAGGCGGTGAAGAGCGTGCGGACCACGTCGTTCGAGCCGTGTCCGACGAGCACGTGCTCCGGCCCGAAGCCGTAGGGCTCGGCGAGCCGCGCACGCAGCGGCGCGTGATCGTCGTCGACGTAGACGTTGAGATCGGTCATCGCGCGGATCGCTTCGAGCGCGCGCGGCGAGGTGCCGAGCGGGTTCTCGTTCGACGACAGCTTGACGAAGCGCTCGAGCCTGTACTTTTTGCGCGCCTGCGAGACGGTGGTCCCGGGCGTATATGGTTTCAGCGATGCGACTTGCGGGCGAACGAGAGCGCGATAGTCCATGCGACGCTACCTGGAATGCAAGAACCGGCTGCCGGGTTCCGTGATCGGCTCGCCCGCGGCGCACTGCGGGCAGTGGTCGGGTTCGAACGACTCGATCGGCAGGTCCAGCAGCGCGGTCGTCGGGACGCCGAAGTCGACGCGCGCTCGGCGCACGATCGCGCCGACGCCGGCGACGCTCGCACCGTGCGCGCGGACGACGGCGATCACCTCGCGGATCGAGCCGCCCGTCGTGACGACGTCCTCGACGACGAGCGCGCGGTCCTCGGCGCCGAGCGCGAAGCCGCGGCGCAGCGTCGCGATCCCGCCCTCCTTCTCGACGAAGATCCCGAAGGTGCCGAGCTGTCGCGCCGTCTCGTAGCCGAGGACGATCCCGCCGACCGCGGCGCTGACGACGACCGTCGGGGCGAGCGTGCGCGCCTCGTCGGCGACCGCGCGTGCGACCTGCTCGACGAGCCACGGGTCTTCGAGGATCCGGAACTTCTGCACGAAGCGGTTCGAGTGGCGTCCCGACGACAACCGGAAGTGGCCGGTCAAGATCGCGCCGCGCGCTTCGAGCTCGCCCTCGAGGTCGAACGGCTGCGTCTCCTTCACCCGTGCAGCTCCGCCAGGATCGCGCGCGCCGCGGCGAGCGGATCGGCATCGTCGACGATCGGCCGTCCGACGACCGCGTAGTCGACGCCGGCCTCGCGCGCATCGCGCGGCGTCGCGGAGCGCTTCTGATCGCCGTGCGCGGTGCCGCTGGGCCGGATTCCCGGACAGAACGTCTTGAACTCCGCGCCGAAGAACGACTTCATGTCGGGGACCTCGCGCACGCTGCAAACGACGCCGGCGCAGCGCGCGTCGCGCGCGAGCGCCGCCAGGCGCGTCGCGTTCTCGCCGGGCCCGCCGACGAGGCCGAGCTCGCCGAGGTCTTCGGGCCCGATGCTGGTCAGCACGGTCACGCCGAAGACCTCCGGGGCCGGGATGCCCAGCTCGGAGGCGCGCTCCCCGGCGGCCCGCACCGCGGCTTCGAGCATCGTCGCGCCGCCGAGGGCGTGGACGGTCAGCAGCCGGACGCCGGGCCGAACGACCGCGTGCACCGCCGCTTCGACGGTGCGCGGGATGTCGTGGAGCTTCAGGTCGAGCGCGTACCCCCCGCCGGCTCGGCCGAGCGCCTCGCGAATCGCGTCGCCGTAGCCGTAAAACGCCTCGTAGCCGATCTTGAAGAGCACGCCGAGCGGCGCCAGGTGCTCGACGAGCGCGACGGCGCGCGCGGGGGCGGGGACGTCGAGGGCGACGACCAGTCGCGGAGCACTCATTCTTGTAATGCTTTGTTCATGGCGCTCCAGAACTCCGCGCGCTCGCCGAACGTATAAGATATACCGGCGTCGGGGACGCCGGAGTGAGGAGAAACGAGATGCCCGGGATTCAGGTCTTCAAGACGTTAGCCGACGCGCTCAGAGCGGGCTACCAGGTCTACGACCGTACCGCTGACGGCTATCTCGTCCGCACGCGAACGGCCAAGGGATGGGCCATGGCAATCGTGACCTGCCACTGAACCGCTAGCTCGCGAACGATAGAGCAAAGGAGACGGGGCGCCCAGGCGCCCCGTCTCCTTTCTCTTTGCACCGTCTCGCCGCCGATGGCTGCGTCGCCGGCGCACTCGTGGTCCCTAGACCACTTCGCGCGCCGGCTCCTTGCCCTCGACGGCGATACGGCGCAAAGCGGGTGTCGCGTCGTCTCGGGCCGACCTGGCCGGCTATTGCTGGCGGATGTCGGGGGGTTGGGTGGGTTTGGAAAGCTCTTCGAAGCGGGGGCGGCCGGGTTGCTGCCAGGCGGCGGGGCCGGGGGCCGGGCCGGCGGTGCCGGGGGGCGGGGCGGCGCTCGGCGGGGGCGGCGGGATGAAGGTGGCGCGCGGGCCCATCCCCGGGAACTGGGCGCCGGAGAGCAGCGCGATGATGATCTGGGCGATCCCGACGAACATCGGGATCAGGCCGCCGAGGATGATCGGGTTGTGCGCGCTCCCGAATCCGTAGCGGATCCCGATCGTGATCGCCAGGCCGATCAGCGCGAGCCGAATGCCCTTGAACAGCGCGCCCTGCGGCCCGATGTCGTCGCAGCCGGCCCAGTTCTGCGGCGGCGGCACCGGCTGCGGCTGCTGCCATCCCGGTCCGGCCCATTGCGAGCCCGGCTGCTGCGCGGACTGCTGCTGCTGCTGCCACGCACGGTTCGCGCGCCGGCTGCCCCACCCGAACGAGCTCTGCGGCGGCGGAACGATTCCCCGCTTGATCATCTCGAGGCGCTCGACGAGCTGGAAGCAGCGCACGAAGATCCATCCGAGGACCGGCAGCCCGAAGATGCAGACGATCGCGAGCGCTCCGACTTCATTGTCGCTCATATCAGACGTGGGCTCCTTGAGAGAGGGTGATCGAACCGTTCCCGGTCGAGACGTCGAACCGGCCGCGTCCGGCTCCGAGACGCACGATGCTCTCGTGCACGTCGTCGCTCGCATCGGCCGCGGGGAGATCGCGGAGGTGGACGCGACCGTTGCCGGTATGCGCGGTGATCGTCGCGTCGCTGTTCGCGGCGAGCGCGACTTTGACGAGGCCGTTTCCCGACGAGATCGCGCCGTCGACGACGCGGACGTCGTGCGCCTCGACCCGCCCGTTCCCGGTGTTCGCTTCGAGCCGGTCGGCGCCGACGCCGTCGAGGACGAGCCGTCCGTTGTGCGAGACCGCCGAGAGCGTGCTCCCCTGCACGTCGGCGAGCTCGATGCGGCCGTTTCCGCTCGTCAGGTCGACGTCGCCGCGATGATCGCGGACGTGAATCGCGCCGTTATCGCTCTGGACCACGAGCTTCGCGCGCAGCCCCACGGCGACGACGTTGCCCGCGCTTTCGATCTCGATGCGCGCGCCGGCCGGGACGAAGAGCTGCACGTGGTGGTCGAGCGTGCCGAGCACGACGTGCGGGCCGGCGCCGCTCGTCGAGATGCGCAGCCCGTCCGCCGTCGGCTCGGCGATCACCGGCGCGATACGACCGGTCACCAGCCCGGCGGAATGCAGCGTTTCGACGGCGTGGACGCTCGCCGACGGATTCGCCTGGACGGCAACGTCGACGTCGTGGACGTCGACGACCACGTGCGGGGTCGCCCCGGTCGCGAAGGTGCGGTCGAGCGCCGGAGCCGCCGGAGTGCGCGGCGCCGCCCAGGCCACCGTGCCGAAGGCCGGGAGCGCGCCCGAACACAGGGCGCTGAAAGCCATCCCGACGATGGCGAGCTCCACCACGACCAAGGCGCCGATGAGGGCCGAGCGGGAAATCATGCTCCATGTACGATCCCGCCGCCGTGGTGTTTCGCCGGCGAAACCGCCGCCCGCCCCGGCCGTACATGCCGTTGTGGCAGTCGCGCTCGCGGTGGAGCCTCCGCCGGTAGCGGCGCCGGTCGTCGACGACCAGGCGCTGATCGCGGCTGCCGTCGCGGGCGACGGCTCGGCCTTCGGCGAGCTCGTCGCGCGCTACGAGCGCGCCGTCTACCACCTCGCCGTGCGGACCCTGCGCGACGCGACCGAAGCCGAGGACGCTACCCAGGAGGCGTTCTTCAAGGCCTACCGCGCGCTCGCTTCGTTCCGGCCCGGAGCGAAGTTCTCGACCTGGATCTTCACCATCTGCTATCGTGCCTGCTGCGACCGTCTGGCGAAGCGGAAGCGGCTCTCCGGCGACGAGCTCCCCGACTACGCCGACCCCGCGGCGGGGCCGGCCGCCCTGGCCGAGCGCAACGACGAAGCGCGGCGGCTGCGGGCGGCGATCGACGCGCTCCCGGAGAAGTACCGGGCGGTCGTCACGCTCTACCATCTTCAGGGAAAGCAGTACGAAGAGATTGCAACCGTGTTAAACCTGCCGCTCGGAACGGTGAAGACGCACCTCTTCCGGGCGAAAGAACAGCTTCGGAAGGCCCTCTCCGCATGATCTACGACGACGACTTCGACGAACTCGACCGCGCGCTCGCCGCGCTCCCGCTGGAAAGGCCGCCGGCCGGGCTGCACCGGCGCATCCTCGCGGCGACGGTCTACCGGCCCGCATCGCCGGTGCGCGCGTGGGAGCTCTGGCTGACCGGGACGCTGGTCGCCCTCTGCGCGTGGCTGACCTGGCTCGTCCTCTCGCTCCCGCACGCCACCGAGCGGATCGGCGCGCTCGCGATCGAGACCGTCCAGGTCGTCGGACTGACCTCGAGCTACACTCTGCTCTGGCTCGCGGTCGGCGCGTCGGCCGCCTGGTGGATCTCGCAGCTCACCTTCCCCGGACGGCGCGGCGAGGCCCGGTGAGCGCAACGTCGTCGACAGTTCCCGAGGAGAAGCGGAAGTACAAGATCCTGCTGGTCGAGGACGACGCGCAGATCATCCGCGTGCTTCGGCTCGAGCTCGAGCACGAGGGCTACGAGGTCGACACGGCGACCGACGGGCTTTCGGGTCTCGAGAAAGCGCTGAAGGAGCCGGATCTCGTCGTCCTCGACTTGATGCTGCCGAAGCTCGACGGGCTCGAAGTCGCGGCGCGGGTGCGCGCGAAGTCGCGCGTTCCGATCATCATGCTGACCGCCAAGGACCGCATCCCCGACCGCGTCGCCGGACTCGACCGCGGCGCCGACGACTACGTCGTGAAGCCGTTCTCGATCGAAGAGCTGCTGGCGCGGATTCGCGCGCGCCTGCGCGAGCGCGAGCCGCACGAGAACGTGCTGACCGTCAAGGACCTGGTGATGGACCGCGACCGCCACGAGGTGATGCGCGGCGGCCAGGCGATCCACCTGACCGCGAAAGAGTACGCGCTGCTGGAATACCTGCTGCTGCACCGCAACAAAGTGCACTCGCGGGACGAGCTCTTCAACGGCGTCTGGGGGAGCGATTTCCTCGGCGACTCGAACCTCATCGACGTCTACATTCGGTACCTGCGCGGGAAGATCGACGACCCGTTCCCGGACAAGCTGATCCAAACGGTCCGCGGCGTCGGCTACGCGCTCAAAGACTAGGCTTCGCCGCTGCGCGGCGAAGCCGTTGCGTCCTCGCTTCGCTGCGGTCCGTTCAATGGAAATGTTGGAAGCGGCGTGGTGGGCCTCGCTTCGCTGGTGGGTTCGCTTCGCGAACCCTTCGCGGTCCTCGCTTCGCTGCGGTCCGCCAAGAGGAAATGTTGGAAGGGGCCGTTTGGCGTGGGGCGCGGTGATGTGAGCGGGGCGTGATTCAGATGAAGAGCTTGCGGGCTCGGATCGCGTTGCTGTATGCGGCGCTGATCGTCGTCGTGATCGGGAGCGGCGCGATGGCGATCGATTTCGCGCTGCGGTCGGTGCTCATCGATCAGGCGCGGCTCGCGCTGACCGAGACGGCGAACCAGATCTCGCGCGCCGCGCTCGCCGCGGGACAGACCGGATTCGGCGGCGACGTGCCGCTCGCGGTGACGCTTTCACGCAGCGAGTTCCTCGACCACTGGGCCTCGGCGAACGAGTACGTGCAGATCGACACGCTCGCCGGCCAGGTGCTCGGGAAGAGCTCGGACATGGGGAGCATCACGTTTCAGCCGTTCGCGGCGCACGGCGCGCCGCAGAGCTTCACCTTTCTGCATCTGCAGGGCGAGCGCCCGGGAACGATGCTCGTGCTGAACCGCGTGCTCTCCGACGAGGAAGGGCACGCGCTGGCGATCGCCCACGTCGGCGAGCGGCTCGACATCGTCGACCAGCTGATCGCCAAGACGCGGGTGATCCTGATCTGGATGTCGCTCGCCGCGCTCGCCGTCGTGCTCATCGCGTCGTACTTCATCGCCGCCTCGGCGATCGATCCGATCCAGCGGCTCACCGCGGCGATCGCCGAGATCGGCTCGGAGCGGCTCGACCGCCGGCTGCGCTGGCATCGCGCCGACGAGCTGGGACGGCTCGCCGCTGCGTTCGACGCGATGCTCGACCGCCTGCAGTCCGCGTTCGCCCGCGAACGGCAATTCATCAGCGATGCCTCGCACGAGCTGCGCACGCCGCTCACCGTGATCAACGCGAACGCCCAGATGCTGCAGCGCTGGGCCGATCGCGACCCCGAGGTGATGCGCAGCTCGCTGGAGGCGATCGCCGAAGAGAGCGGACGGCTCGCGAGCATGGTCTCCGGGATGCTCACGCTCTCGAAGGCCGAGTCGGGCGATGCGATCCCGAAGGAGCCGGTGGTCCTCGAGCGGCTGGTCGACGATGTCGTCGCGCACGCGCGCGAGCGAGCCGCCGCGAAGGAACTTCGGATCGACGCCGTCCATCCGGCCGAGGCGCGCACGATCGTCTTCGGCGACGCCGGGCTGCTGCGCCAACTCGTCGGCAACCTCGTCGACAACGCACTGAAGTTCACCGAAGCCGGCGGGATCGAGGTGAGCGTGCGGCACGAGGGGACGCGCGCCGTCGTCGACGTCGCCGACACGGGTGCTGGGATCGACCCGCACACCGCCCAGCGGCTGTTCGACCGCTTCTTCCGGGGCGATCCCTCGCACGCTCGTGCGGTCGAAGGGACCGGATTGGGCCTGGCGATCGTGCGAAGCATCGCGCGCGTCCATGGCGGGACGGTCGAGGCGAAGCCGCGCCCAAGCGGGGGCTCGGTCTTTACCGTGCGTCTCCCCGCCGAGCCGGAAAGCTTCACCGCTGCCTCATGAAGCCGCGGGACGGCGAGGGTACGATCGACGGGTGGACGTCCTTCGGACCCGAGCCCTGCGGGCGATCGCCGCTGGGCTCGGGGCGCTTCTGCTGTTGTGCGCGGCGCCGCCCCGCTCGGCGGTGGCGGCGTCTTCGAGCGTGGACATCCCGGCCGACTCCGTCGTCGCCGTCACCATCCCGAGCGCCGCGCGCGGCGCCGACGTCACGATCCGGACCTGGGACCGTCCGCAGCTTCAGGTCGAGTCCGACGGCGCCGACCCGAGCGTCACGCGCCGGCTCGTCATCTACGGGACCGTCCGCTACCCGCTCGCCCAGCAGATCCCGGCCGGGGTGTTCCAGCAGCGCGTCAACGGGCAAGTCGTCGGGACGGTCGCGCTTCCGCCGGAGGTCTTCCCGTACACCGGTTTCCGCGCCGGCCCGCACGACTATCTCCTCGTCGACCTGACCGGCCCGGCGCGTGTCACCATTACCGTCCCCGCCTCGACGGGGCTGCTGCTCGTGCGCGCGTCGAACGGCAAGACCGAGATCGAAGGCTATCGCGGCGCAAACCTCGTCGTCGGCCAGGGCGGCGGGCGCGTCGAGCTCGAGGACGTCGAGACGACGGCCTTCGTGCAGATGAACACCGGCTCGCTGCTCGCGGTCGACTCGACGTTCCGGCGGGTGCGCGTGCGCGTCAACGCGGCGCAGGTCGCGTTCGAGCGCTGCCGCTCGACGCAGATCGAGGCGAGCAGCATCAGCGGGACGATCGTCTACGACGGCGGCTCGTTCGAGCCGGGGCTGGCGCGCTTCGACTCGCAAAGCGGGAACATCGCGGTCGGCGTGAGCTCGACCGCGCAGGTGACGGGACGCTCGCAGGGCGGGCGCGTCTACGCGCTGTTCGACCGCCGTCCGGGCGAGAACGTCGAACAGCGGGGCGAGAACGACGCGACCGCGAGCTTCGGCAACGGCGGGCCGCTCGTCAACGCCGTCACGCAGCGCGGAAACGTCTACCTGTACGACGGTTCGGCGGCGCGCGGCGGCCGCGGCGAGCTGCACCGCCTCCCGCAGTACTTCAGCGGCACGACGCCGCCCCGCCGCCCGGGGCCGCCGTAGAGGGCTCCTCGCTTCGCCGCGGTCCGCCGCTTACAACAGGAACTTGCGCAGGACGGCGACGTCGAGCTTGAAGGTGTGCTGCGGGATGACGGCTTCGGTCTTGTAGCCGCAGGCGACGAAGAACTTCTGCGCTTCGCCGCCGTCGAAGACTTGGACCGTCACCTTGTGGCAGTTGTAGTAGTTCGCGATCTCTTCGGCGCGCGCGAGCAGCGTGCGGCCGATCCCGCGACGGCGCCGAGCCGGCAGCACGTAGAGCGCCTCGACGTGCGCGAGCGAGGCGGCGATGCGCAGCCGCACCGCGCCGGCGATCTCCTCGCCGTCGCGGACGAGCAGATCCTGCGACTGCTCGTGCCAGATCACGCGGAAGGCCCACAGCTCGCTGCGCCAATCGCGGTCGTGCGCCGACCAGAACGCGTCGAGCGCGCCCGGCGGTGCGCTCTCGGCGGTCAGCTCAGACATCGTAGACCCAGCCGTCGTACGCCGCGTAGGTCTTGACGCCGGTCGCGTCCTCGAGCTCGTAGGCGAGGCGCCGCGGGTCGCGCTCGAGCATTCGCGTCCCGAAGTGCGACATGATCGCGGCCCCCGGCCGCACGGCCTCGACGAGCCGCCGCGCGTCATCGAACGTCAGATGGTCGACGTCCATCGAGTCGCGGTAGCGCAGCACGTTCATGATCATCACGTCGGGCGCGTGCGCGCGGTAGTCGCCGGCGATCCCTTCGAAGTACCGCGTGCACGGCAAGTACGAGACGCGCGTCCCCGCGCAGTCGAAGTGCAGCGCGTACACCTCGACGGGATGCTGCAGCCGGATCCCCGCTCGCAGCGTGACGCTCTCCGAGATCGCGAACGGCTCGCCGTGCGCTTCGAGCAGCAGCTCGCGCGGCACGAAGCGGCGCGCGTACGGGAACACGACGGGCTGCAGCGACTCCTCGAGCGCGTCGCGCGGGGCGCACAGCGCGCCGCGCGGCCGCCAGCCGCCCTGGCACATCGCTTCGATCATCGCGTTGACGTCGCCGGAGTGATCGAGGTGCTTGTGCGAGAGCACGATCGCGTCGAGCGAGGCCGGATCGCACGGCGGCATCGCGGCGAGCGCGCGGACGAGCGCGCCGGGCCCGGGATCGACGTGCACGTTCGTGCCGCCGGACTGCAGCCAGAAGCCGCCCGACGAGCGGATCTGCTTCGCGACCACCCAGCGCGCGCCGCCGGTGCCGAGAAAGCGCAGCGTGACCACCGCGCCGCAATTCAGCCGCCGGCGACGACCTCCTCGTCAGCGCCTGACGCGGTGCAGCAGCGTCTGGACGGCCGCGTCGAGCTGCGGATCGTCGCCTCGCTCGAGCGCGCCCGGCGGGAGCGCGGCGCGCACGTCGACCGGCCGCGGGTGCAGCTCGAGGTTGACGCCGTCCGGTCCGATCACGCTCGTCGAGGGCAGGCGCAGCGTCGAGCCGTCGGCGAGCGTCGCCGCGCTGGTGAAGATGATCCAGCCCGCCGTCGGCTCGCCGACGACCGGCCCGGCATGCAGCACGCGGTAGGCCTCGGTGAAGTTCTCGGCATCGGAGAGGCTGTGCTCGTTCGTCAGCAGCGCCGAGGGCTTGTCCAGGACGCGCTCGCCGAGCGAGGTGCGTTCCGAGGGATCGAAGCCGAAGCGCGACTTGAACGTCGCGAACTCGTGCCGCGAGAGCACGTCGATCGCGTACGGATCGACGAAGCCGCCCTCGTTGTTGCGGATGTCGACGATCACCGCTTCCTTCGCGCGGTTCTGCACGTCGAGGTCGAGGTAGAACTTCTGCAGCGACTCCACGCCCATGTCGGCGAGGTGCACGTAGCCGATCCGGCCGCCGCTGATTCGCTCCACGTACGCGCGACGGCCCGCCACCCACGAGCGGTACAGCAGATCCTGCTCGCTCGGCAGATCGATCGGCAGGACGACGACCGTGCGCGCCGCGCTCGCATCGCCGTGCGGCGCGATGCGCAGCTCGGTGCGCTTGCCGATCGTGTTCTCGAGCAGCGCGTCGACGTCGGTCGCGCGCTCGACCGCGGTCCCGTTCACCGCCAGCAGATCGTCGCCGACCGCCACGTGCCCGGCGAGCGCGAGCGGGCCGAGCGGGACGATCTCGGCGATGCGCAGCCGGCCGCTGCGCGCGTACTCGGCGGCGTCCCACTGCACGCCGAGCCGGCCGGTGATGAAGCGCGGCACGGCCACCGCCGGCGGCGCGGAGATTCCGCTGTGCGAGGAGTTCAGCTCGCCGAGCATCAGCGAGATCACGCGCCGGAACTCGCCCGGCGTGCGCGCGCCGAGCGCATGCGGCTCGTAGGTGCGGAAGACCGCCTCCCAGTCGGCGCCGTGGAAGTGCGGGTCGGCGTACCAGCGGTCGAGCAGGGACCAGGCCTGCTTGAAGACGACCGGCTTGTCGCGCGCGAAGTCGACGTCGAGCGCTGCCGCGATGGCCAGCGGCTTGGTGTGCGCATCGAGCGTCGTCGCGCGGACGCGGCCGCCGTCGAGATACACGATGCTCTTGCCGTCGGGGCTGATGCGCACGTCGGACTTGCGTCCCTGGGTGCTCGTGAGCTGCCGCGCGACCCCGGGTTCGTCGGACGTCTCGTCGATCGAGAAGGCGTAGACGTTCTGCTCGGCGGCGGCGTTCGCGACGAAGATCAGCGTCTTGCCGTCGGGCGTGACCCCGACGCTCGCCGCGTCGAGTCCCGTCGGCACGAGCGTCAGCCGCTCGCGAATCCCGTCGAAGTCGATCGTGGTGTGATGGGCCGCCGGCGGCGCGGCGCTCGCCGGCGGACGCGGTGAGGCGGAGGGCGACGGCTTCGGCGCGCTGCTCGGCGGCGGGCTCGGGATCGTGCGCGAAGGCAGCTCCGGGCGGTTCGGCTCCGTCTGGAACAGTCGCCGGAACTCGTCCTCGCGGAAGCGCGGCGCGCGCGGAATCAGATCGATCTGCGCGATCTGCCCGTTCTCGGTCCGCTGCGAGGTCGCGAAGAAGACGCGCGTGCCGTCCGGCGACCACGCCAGCGGTCCGGCGTTCACGTTCGGCAAGAAGCTGATGGCTCGCGGCTCGCCGCCGCCGGTGCGGACGACGTCCACGTTGGCGAAGCCTTCACGGTCGCTGTCGATGTAGGCGATCCAGTCGCCGGCCGGCGAGAACGCGATGTCGCCGAGATCGCCGAACGGGCGGCGGTCGAGGACGCCGTGGACGAGCACCCGGTCGGCGCGCGTCGCGACGTCGAGCACGTGCAGCTCGCGGCCGTCGCGCACGTACGCGAGCAGCGTCCCGTCCGGCGACCAGTGCGGGTAGTCGTCATGATGCCCGGCCGGCGTCAGGATCCGTTCTGGGCCGTCCGGGAACTCGTACGTCGCGATCGCCTGCTGCGTCCCGCGGTCGACGACCAGCGCGACGTGCCGGCTGTCTTTCGACCACACCGGAAGATCGTACGCCGCGTCCTCGTGGGTCGTCGCTTCCTGCGCCTCGCCGCCCTCGCTCGCGCTCGCCGCGAAGACATGGCCGCGTGCGACGAAGGCGACCTTCTTGCCGTCCGGAGAGAGATCGAGCGCCGAGAACCGGCTGGTCAGCGTCACGCGCTGCCGCTGCTCGAGCTCCGGCGCACCGCGCGTCTCGATCGCGAGCGGCCGCGTCGCGCCGCTCGCGGTGTCGTAGGTCCAGATCCCGAAGGAGTGCTCGAAGGCGAGGAGGCGCCCGTCGCGCGAGAGCGTCGGCCACAGCACGTCCTCGCCGCCCTGCAGCGAGGTGAGCTGCTTCAGCCGGCCGCCGGCGTCGCGCGACCAGAGCTGGTCGCTCCCGCTGCGGTCCGAGACGAAGTAGAGCGTGCGACCGTCCGGCGCCCACATCGGCCAGCGATCCTTCGCATCGCCGTGGGTGAGCTCGTCGTATGTGTCGCCGCGCTCGACGACCAGCTCGCTTTCGTCCATGTGGCTGTGGCCGCGCCGCCACCACTGCACGAAGCCGTTGCGCACGTAGGCGAGCGCGGCACCGTCGGGCGAGGGCATCGCATCCATCGCGTTGACGAAACGCTCGCCGACGACGCGCATCGGCGTCCCGCCGCTCGCCGGCACGCGCATGATGTCGCTGAAGTACGCGATGTTCTTCTCCGCGCTCGCGAAGTAGACGAACTTCCCGTCCGGCGACCACGCGGAGAGGTTCGGCGCGCTGTCGCCGTGCGTGAGGCGGACGAGACCGCCGCCGTCGAGCGTGACGACGTCGATGCCGAGCGCGCCGGGCCGGTTCGAGACGAAGGCGAGCCGTTTTCCGTCGGGCGAGAAGAGCGGCCGCGACGCCGCACCTTCGGCCGCGACGAGCAGCCGCGCCGTTCCGCCGCCGGCCGGGACGCTCCACACGTCGCCGCCGGAGACGAACGCGATCTCCGAATGATCCGGCGAAACGGCAGGCTCCGCGAACGACGGCACGCCGGCGACACCGTCCTGCGCGGGTGACGCGCCCGGGGCGGCGGCGAAGACGAACGCGAGCGAGAGCGCGGTCGTAGCGAAACGGCGGACGAGCATCCCGCCGCATTACGCGACCGGGCGCCGCGCGCCTCCGTATTTCTGCGGAGTCTGTTCCCGGCTACGCGAGCGCGGCGAGCGGGGCGAAGGCGCCGCCGACGATTCCGACCGAAGGCCGTCCGAGCCAGCGCTCGAGCACCGTCGCGTAGACCGAGCGGAAGTCGGTCGTGAACGCGAGATTGCCCATGTTCAGCCGGTCGAGGTCCGGGGCGTTGCCGTAAAGCCCGCCCTTGACGCCGCCGCCGATCATGAAGACCGGCGCCGCCTCACCGTGATCGGTCCCACGGCTCGCGTTCTCCGCGACGCGCCGGCCGAACTCGCTGAATGTCATCGTCAGCACGCGCCCCTCGTCGCCGTGCGCGGCGAGGTCCGTGGAGAACGCGGCGATCGCGTTCGCGAAGTCGGCGAGGAGCCGGTCCTGCGTGGCCTTCTGCGAGGTGTGCGTGTCGAACGAGCCGTGCTGCACGCCGATCACGCGCGTGCCGAGCTTCGAGCCGACGATCTGCGCGGCGAGCGCGAGGCTGCGGCCCAGCGGCGTGGCGGGATAGGTCGCGGCGGACTTGTAGCCCGCGACCAGCTTCGGCAGCTCCTCTGCGCCGCGCTGCGCGTGGTCTTCGATCTCCGCGACGTGCGCGAGGTACGGCGAGCGGAACGGCACGGTATTGTCCCGGACCAGCTCGTGGAACGCATCGCGGCTCGCGACGGTGCGGTCGCTGCGCAAGCCGTAGCCGCGCAGCGCGTCGATCGCCGGCACGTCGGTGCCCTTGGCGACGAACATCTCCGGCAGCACCGTGCTGATCGCGACGCCGTTGAACAGGTTGTCCTTCGGCAAGCCGGCCTCGTCGAGATAGCGCCCGAGCCAGCCGGTCGTCTCGTACCGGCCCGGCGCCGCGGTCTGCCAGATCTCGGTCGAGCGAAAGTGCGAGTGGTCGGGCTCGGGGTACCCGACGCCCTGCACGATCGCGACCTTCCCCGCGTCGTACATCTTCTTGAGCGGCGCGAGCATCGGGTTGAGCCCGACGGCGTCGTCGATGCGCAGCACCTGGCCGCTGGGGATCCCGAGCGTCGGGCGGTAGCGGTAGTACGACGGGTCGCCGTGCGGAACGACGGTGTTGAGGCCGTCGTTGCCGCCCTGGAAGTTGAGCACCACCAGCACGCGGTCGGACGAGCCGGGGAGTCCCGGCAGCGGCGTCTGCGCCAGCGCGCGAGAGAAGAGCGAGTCGGTGTGCCCGACGACGGCGAGTCCGGAGACGGCGCCCATCAGGAAGCTTCCGCGTTTCAGCATTGGTGTCCGATCCTGGTCATGCGAGCTGGTACGCCGGCATCGCCATGGTGAGATACGCCGCGGCGCGGACGCGTTCGTCGGCGTTCTCCGCGGAGAGCTGCGCGAGCGCCGACTGCCCCGCGCCGGACAGATACGCGACCAGCTCCGCGGTCGCGGCCGGCGAGGCATCGCCTTGCAGCAGCGTGTCGGTGAGCGCGTGCGCGACGGCGTGCGGGTCGTACGAGCGCAGCAGCGCCTGCAGCCACGCGGCGTTCGCCGTCGCCTGCTGGTTCTGCACGAGCCCGTTCGAGAAGTTCTCGCGCGTCAGCACGGTCTGGCTGTTGAGCCACGCCTCCCCGCCGTCCCAGCCCTTCACGTTGGGCGGATAGAAGAGCGTCTGGCCCATCTGCCGCAGCGCGGCCAGCTCGATCGGCGCGACGCCGGGAACGGCGAAGAGCCGGTGCGTGCCGACGACGAAGTCGACCGGGCCCTTGACCAGCGCGCGGTACGCGCGGTCGCTGAAGAACACCTTGCTGCGCAAGACCGTCGTCATCACCGGCTCGAGCGCGAAGTCGCTGCGGCGCAGCAGGTCGGCGACGCGATCGACGAGCTCCGGCTCGGGATCGTCGTACACGAAGAACGCCAGCAGCTTCGTCGCGAAGAACCGTGCACAGGCGGGCTGGGAGAAGATCGTGTCGACGATGTCGGCGCCGGTGAAGTTGCCGCTGCGGCCGAGGAACGTCTTGCTTCCGTCGTCGTGCTGGCGCTCGTTGAAGAAGAAGTGCCCGCTGCCGTCGGGCCGGCGGCGAAACGTCCAGCCGGTGAAGGCGCGGGCCGACTCGCGCACGTCCTGCTCGGTGTAGTTCCCGATGCCGAGCGTGAAGAGTTCCATCAGCTCGCGCGCGTAGTTTTCGTTCGGATGCGCCTTGACGTTGACGTTGTTGTCGAGGTACCGCAGCATCGCCGGGTCCTGCGAGACGTGCAGCGTCAGATCGCGCACGTTGCCCAGCGCGTACGTGCGGAAGAGCTGGTTTTGCGCGAGTAGCTCCTGCGCGGTCGTCCCCTTCTCCGGCGAGCTGGTGAAATGCCCGTGCCAGAAAAGCGTCATCTTCTCTTGCAGCGGCGCCGGCGTCGCGATCATCCGCTCGAGCCACCACGTCTGCAGCGCGATCAGGTTCTCGCGCCGGATTTTGTTGTTCGCCATCCGGAACGCCTTGACGCTCTCCGCGTCCGCCGGGTCGGCCGCGGCGCCGGCCGCGATCTGCTGCCGGAGCTCCGGGGTCGGGGTCTGAAGCGTCTCGAGCGCGGGACCGCTCGGCAGCGCCGACGTGTCGGGGAAGCGGATCAGCGCGTCGACGGCGGCGGCCGGCGAGAGCGCGGCGAACCGGTCGATCTGCGCCGGCGCGCCGCCGAAGCCGGCGCGGCGCAGCAAGTGCGCGGCGAGGCGGCGATTCCACGGGCCGGCGTAGGGACGAAGCGCGGATGCGGCGTCGAGCGAGCCGGCGGGGCGATACGAGGCTGGCGCAGTGCGGGAAGCGGCCACCCCTGCATTCTAGCGCGTCGCGGCCCTCGCGCGCCTGCGAAATGGATTATTCTCACGGTGGCTTAAAATCGTGCGGCTGTGAGCCTCCTCGCGACCCGGATCGACCGCCGTTCCCCCGACTTCGAGCGCAACGCGAGCGCGATGGCCGCGCTGGTCGACGATCTGCGCGCGCAGCTCGCGCGGGTTCGCGGCGGCGGCGGTCCCGCGTCGGTGGAGCGGCATCGCAAGCGCGGCAAGCTGACCGCGCGCGATCGGATCGACCGGCTGCTCGATGCGGGGACGCCTTTCCTGGAACTCTCGGCGCTCGCCGCGCACGGGATGTACGACGGCGATGCGCCGGCGGCGGGAATCGTCACCGGGATCGGCACGATCGAAGGCACGGACTGCGTGATCGTCGCGAACGACGCGACCGTCAAGGGCGGCACCTACTACCCGGTCACCGTGAAGAAGCATCTCCGCGCGCAGGAGATCGCCGAGCAGAACGGGCTTCCGTGCATCTACCTCGTCGACTCGGGCGGCGCGTTCTTGCCGCTGCAAGCCGACGTCTTCCCCGACCGCGAGCACTTCGGTCGCATCTTCTACAACCAAGCGCGGATGAGCGCGCAAGCGATCCCGCAGATCGCCGCGGTGATGGGCTCGTGCACGGCGGGCGGCGCGTATGTCCCGGCGATGGCCGACGAGTCGATCATCGTCAAAGATCAAGGGACGATCTTTCTCGGCGGACCGCCGCTGGTGCAGGCGGCGACCGGCGAGATCGTCACCGCCGAGGAGCTCGGCGGCGCCGACGTGCACACGCGGATCAGCGGCGTCGCCGACCACTACGCGGTCGACGACGAGCACGCGCTGGGGATCGTGCGGCAGATCGTCGCCAACCTGCAGCGCCGCGCGCAGGATCCCTGGCCGGTGCGCGAGCCGCTTCCGCCGACCCGCGACCCGCACGAGCTGTACGGGATCATCCCGTCCGATCCGCGCCAGTCGTACGACGTGCGCGAGGTGATCGCGCGGATCGTCGACGCGAGCGAGTTCGCCGAGTTCAAGACCCGCTACGGCACGACCCTGGTCTGCGGTTTCGCGCACGTCGAAGGGCATCCGGTCGGAATCCTCGCGAACAACGGCATCCTGTTCAGCGAGTCGGCGCTCAAAGGCGCGCACTTCATCGAGCTGTGCTGCCGGCGGGGCATCCCGCTGCTGTTCCTTCAGAACATCACCGGCTTCATGATCGGCAAGGAATACGAGAACCGCGGGATCGCCAAGGACGGCGCGAAGCTCGTCACCGCGGTCGCCTGCGCCGACGTGCCGAAGTTCACCGTCGTCATCGGCGGCAGCTTCGGCGCCGGCAACTACGGGATGAACGGCCGCGCCTACGAGCCGCGCCAGCTCTGGATGTGGCCGAACGCGCGGATCAGCGTGATGGGCGGCGCGCAAGCCGCCTCGACGCTCCTGACCGTGCGGATGAACGCCGACGCCGAGCGCAAGAAGCCGGCGCTCACGCCGGAGCAGCAGGAGGCGTTCAAGGCGCCGATTGCCGCGAAGTACGAGCACGAAGGCCACCCGTACTACTCGACCGCGCGGATCTGGGACGACGGCGTCATCGACCCGCTCGACACCCGCCGGGTCCTCGGCGTCGGCCTGCGCGCCGCCCGCTGCCGCCCCGCGAAAGAGACGACGTTCGGCGTGTTCCGGATGTAGGTAGCGGCGGCAGGAGACGCGATCTCGGCGGACAAGTGGCGGCCCCCGGTGTAGGCGACTGCTCGGAATCCCGTGAGGAGCGTCAAATGATTCCGGAACCGAAAAACCAGGACATCGCAGCCAGCTAGATCCGGCGCGCAAGATGCTGATAGGCGGTTACGGATGTAGCGCGCCAAGAGTGTGGCTCGAGCGGGCCGAATTTTATGGGCGGACTATTTGCTAGGCAAAGCCGAACTGCCGGCGGCGCTCAGATGCCGGCGTACCATTCGTAGCCCTGGTCTTCCCAGTAGCCGCCGTTGCCGCCCTCGATGCGCCTGAAGTCGGCGACCAGCTCGATGCGCTGCACCCATTTCGCGCTCTTGTAGCCGAGCTGCGTCGGAATCTTCAGGCGCACCGGCGCGCCGTGGTCGGGGTCGAGCGGTTTGTCGTTGAGGTCGAGGGCGAGCAGGGTCTGCGGGTGGGCCGCCTCGTGCAGGTCGAGGGATTCGTAGTATCGCGTCCCGCTCTGGTCGGCGTCGAAGCAATGGAACACGCAGTAGCGCGCCGTCGATTTCGGCCGAACCATCGCGAGCACGGCGGCAAGCGGGGGACCGTGCCATTTGCCGATCGCACTCCAGCCTTCGACGCAGTCGTGCCGGGTGATCTGCGCACGATCGCCGGCGGCGCGCAGCTCGGCGAGGGTCAGCGACTGCGGGCGTTCGACCAGCCCGTCGACCTGCAGCTTGTAGCGACGGAAGCCGTCGCGCACCAGGGCGGTGTAGCGTGAGTCGCTCGGCGTGTCGAGACCGTTGACGCGGAAGTCCCGGTCGATGTCGCTCTCGTTGTACTCGCGGGCCATCCCATGCGTCCCGATCACGGCGTGGTTCAGCTTCTCCGCCGAGAGCAGCACGCCGCGAAACGGGCCGTTGGTGAGCGAGTCCTTGACCGAGCCGCACGCCGTCAGCCCGAGCGCCGAGAGTGAGGAGGCGACGAACAGCCGGCGCTTCACGGCCCGACTCCGTCGTGTTCGCCCAGGACGTACCAGCCGGTGATTATCGAGCGCAGGTTGTTCCACATCCCGGTCGTCACGACCATCGTCAGATGCACCAGGAAGTATCCGATCAGCAGCGCCATCAGCAAGAAGTGCCAGGTGCGCGCGAACTGTCGCCCACCGAAGATCCACGTCAGCCACGGCGCCGCCGCGTCGACGCCCGGCGAGAGCGTCAGGCCGGTCAGCACGATCAGCGGAAAGAACCCGAACAGCACGACCGTGTACGCCGCCTTCTGCAGCGGGTTGTAGGTGCCGTGCGGCGGCGGCTCTTTTCGTAACCGGAAATAGTACAGCTGCATCGGCAAGAGCTTCGGCAGATCGGACGCGCGCAGCACCAGCTCGCGCAGCGTTCCGCGGGCGGCCGCCGAGACGAGATACGCGACGAGCGCGATCGTCAGCGCCCAGGCGAACGCGAGATGCCAGCGCCGGCCGTCGGCGAGGTCTTGCGGGCCGGGGAGGGTCGCCCAGCCGGGGAACGCGCGCGCCGCGAGCTCGCCTTGACCGTCGTCGGTATAGCCGAGCAGGTGGCCGGCCGGGAGGGTGAGGCCGAAGACGCGCACCGTTCCGGCCGCTGCGGCGCCGCTGCGCTCGACGCCGAAGGCCAGGACCCGCCGGGCGGGGTTGCTCTTGTCGGAGGCATCGAGGTAGGGCGCGGCGTTGAAGATCTGCAGCCCGCTCATCACCAGGACGAGCATCGCCAGCGCCCACAGCCAATGGGCGACCCGCGCGGTCACCCCGTGCCGGTAGACGCGCTCCGCGCTTGCTTCCGCCATCACGGGTGGATACGCGGCCGTGGGTGCCTCGGATGTCGTCACGCGCGCTCGGCGGCCAGCGAGCGAACCGTCGCTTCGAGCTGCGCGTCGTAGCCTTCGCCGACATAGGTCGCGCGCAGGCGTCCGCGCCGGTCGAAGACCAGCTGCGTCGGCCACGCGGTCACGCCGTAGGCGTTCCACACGCGGAAGCCGTCGTCGTACAGGACGGGCCAGGTGATCCCCTGGTCGCGGAGCGCCCGCACGACGTTCGCGTGCACGTGCTCTTCCTGCGTCTCGGGCGCGTGAACGCCGACGATCGCCAGCGTGCGCGCATCGTACTCGGCGCGCAGCTTCTCGAGCTCCGGCGTGACGTGCTTGCAGTTGATGCAGCCGAAGGTGAACACGTCGACGACGGTCACGCGCCCTGCGGTCGGCGGCGGGCCGCCGGCGTTCGCCCATGCCGGCGCGCCGAGAACGGGCGCGAGGGTCGTCGCCGCGGCGAGGAGGACGGTGGCGAGCATGCCGCCATCGTAACACCTCGCCGCGGCGCGCGGCGTAAGCGCCCTTACTTGGCCGCCGGGCCTTCGACGACGCGGACGAAGTCGGCCGGCCGGATGTACTTCGCGAAGGCCGCTTCGACGCTCGCCGGGGTCGCGGCGAGCTGCGCCTCGGCGTACCGCCGGTCAGAGTCGAGCGGCCGGCCGCTCGCCGCGTAGGCGAGCAGCAAGCCCGCCAGCCCGTCGTACGACTCCTGGCGCACCGGCAGCTCGCCCACGACGAGGGCCTTCGCGCGCTGAAGCCGGGCCGCGTCGAGCGGCTTCGTCTTCAGCGAGGTCAGATCGTCCACGATGATCTTCTGCGCGTTGTCGACGTTCTGCGGATCGCTGCCGTACGTCACCCGGAACGATCCGGCGTCGCGCGTCGCGACGACGCTCGAGCCGACGGTGTAGGCGTACCCGTGCACCTCGCGGACGTCGTGATAGAGCAGCGAGGCGTAGAACCCGCCCGTGAGCACGGTGTTGGCGAGCTGCAGCAGCGGATACGCCGGATCGTTGAACGTCAGCGGGATCGTCTCGGCGAGCGTGACCTCCGACTGCACGCGGCCGGTCGCCGGGATCGTCGCCTGCGCCGGTTTGTTCGGCGGCGGCGCCGGCGGGTCGACATTCGGCGTCGCGCCCTCCGCCTTCCACCCGCCGAAGCTCTGCTCGATCGCCGCGCGCGCGTGCTCGGGCGTCACGTCGCCGATCACGACGATCGTCGTGAGATCCGGGCGGAACACCGCGGCGTAGTACGCCTTGACGTCGTCGAGGGTCACCGTACCGGTGCTCTGCGGGGTCGCGAAGCGCCGCTGCGGGAAGCCCGGCGGATACAGCGCGTCGGTCAGCGCTCGCTGAACCTTGAAAGCGGGGCTCGCGATCTCGCCGGTGAGCTCGCCGACCGTCTGCTGTTTGACCACGGCGAACGCCGGCGCCGGAAATGCGGGGTGCAGTTCGTTGTCGGCGAGCAGCGCGATCCCGCGGTCGAAATCCGCCGAGAGCACGTCCAGGGAGAAGCTGCGCCCGGCGCTCGCGCTCGCCGCGACCTTGTCGAGCTCGGCCTGGTACGCGTTGCGGTCGTAGGTGGTCGTGCCGAACCCGAAGAGGCCGTCCGCGATCTGCTCGAGCCCCTCCTTGCCGGCGGGGTCTTGCAGGTCGGGATCGTTCTTCACGATCCCGCGAACGACGACGGTCTTCGAGATCTCCGAGGGCACCACGACCAGCTTGATCCCGTTCGGCAGCGTCTGCAGGTCGGGGCGCACGGTCTGCGCGGGGAGATGCATGTTCGCCAGGACGTTCTTCGCGAATGCGGGGAGCTGCGTGTTCTCCTTCGGCACGACGGTGTTGTCTTCACCGGCGCGCGCACCGAACGCCGAGCCGGCCGCGGCCTTCGGCGTCGAGATCGCGACCGTCGCCGTCTTCTCGTCGTAGGAGGTGCGCAGCACGCGGTTCACGTCGTCGACGCTGACCTTCTCGAGCCCGGCCAGGTCCTGATCGGGCGTGCGGTGCTCGACCGAGAGCGACTCGCTCCACGTCTGCGCGAGCCCGTCGATCGAGTTCCGGGCGAACTCGGCCTGCGCGACCTCGCGGCGCTTCGCCGCGTCGACGAGATCCGCCGGGAGTCCCGTCTGCTTGTACTTTTCGAGCACGGCTTGCACGTCCCGGACGGCGTTCTCGCCGCTGCTCGTCACCGGCACCACCGAGCCCACCAGGGAGAGCCCGGCCTGCGGAAACGTCTGCGAAAACGCGAACGTCTGCAGCGACTTGCCGGTGACGCGCAGGTCGACGAGCGCGCCGCGCTCGCTGTTCAGCACGTCGTTGAGGATCTCCGAGGCGTAGTAATCCGGGCTGTCGTAGCCGGGAACGCGGTACGCCGCGAAGCCGATGACGAACGGGTCGGAGCTGTTGTCCGTGTACGTTGCGCGGGACGGCGGGGAAAGGTGCACCGGCTTGCGCGCCGGGAGCGGCGCCGCCGGGATGTCGCCGAACAGCGCTTTCACCTTCGCGATCGTCGAGGGCGGGTCGACGTCGCCGGCGATCACCAGCAGCGCGTTGTTCGGATGGTACCAGCGCGCGTAGAAGCGCTTCAGGTCCGGCGCCTGGATCTGCTTGAAGCTCGCGACCGTACCGAGGCCGAAATCGGCGTACGGCGAGCCCGCCATCACGTGCCCGATCGTCTTCTCGAGCAGGCGGAAGAACGCGCTCGAGTTGTCGCGCGTCACTTCCTGGGTGATCGCGCCGCGCTCCTGATCCCATCCCTGCTGGCTGTCGAGCAGGCCGGTCGCGCGCGAGCGCTCCAGATGCAGCGCGATGTCGAGATCCTGTGCCGGCATCTCGAAGAAGAAATGCGTGACTTCGCTCTCGGTGTTCGCGTTGAACTCACCGCCGGTGACCGCGGTCGTCGCCGAGAACTGCGAGGCGTCGAGCGTCTTCGAGCCGCGGAACATCATGTGCTCCTGCGCGTGCGCGAGACCGGTGATCGGCTCGTCGTCGGCGCCCGCGAGATAGGTCATGTACGTCGTGACGACCGGGGCGAGCGTGTCGCGGAGCACGACGACGCGCAGGCCGTTGGACAGCGTCGCGCGCGTCACGTCGACGGTGTGCGCCGCGGGCGCGGCGGGCGGCGCTTGCGCCGCCGCGGGGACGAGCAATGTACCCGCCAGCGCGACGGTGAGCGCGGCGGAGGACCAACGGCGAAACAGACCCATGCGTTCGAGATTCACGCAGCGAGAACGGCCGTCCCGCCCGAGCGGGTTCCGCGCGGGGAGGCCCGCCCGCACCGTGGAACGACCGAGGCCGTGCCTGATTCCGTTCTTCGCCTCCAACACGAGGGAGCGCGCGCCCGCGTCACGCTGACCCGCCCCGAGGTGCGAAACGCGTTCAACGCCGAGCTCATCGCGCGGCTCGGCGAGACCTTCGCGAGCCTCGGGCGCGATCCGGACGTGCGCTGCATCGTGCTCGACGGCGAGGGCAAGACGTTCTGCGGCGGGGCCGACGTCAACTGGATGCGCGCCTCGCTCGATCTCGGCGAGGCCGAGAACGTGCGCGACGCCGAGGCGATGTCCGACATGTACCGGGCGATCGACCGCTGCCCGAAGCCGGTGATCGCCCGCGTTCACGGCGCGGCGCTGGGCGGCGGCGCCGGGCTGTGCGCCGTCGCCGACGCGGTCGTCGCCGAGCGCGGGACCGTGTTCGGTTTTACCGAGACGAAGCTGGGCATCATCCCCGCGGTGATCTCGCCGTTCGTGCTGGCGAAGGTCGGCGCATCGCACGCGCGCCGCTTGTTTCTTACCGGCGAGCGGTTCGACGCCGCGCGCGCGCAGGCGATCGGGCTGGTGCACGAGGTCGTCGATGCAGACGGCCTCGACGCGACCGTCGACCGCATCGCGGAAGAGCTTGCGAGCGCCGGGCCCGCGGCGGTCGCGGCGGCGAAGGCGCTGATCCCGGCCGTGCGCGCCGCGTCGTACGAGGACTCGCGCGCCCTGACCGCCCGGGCGATCGCGCGGCAGCGCACGACGCCCGAAGGGCAGGAAGGGCTGCGCGCCTTCCTCGAACGGCGCCCGGCGGCGTGGAGCTCAGGATGATCCGGCGGCTGCTGATCGCGAACCGCGGCGAGATCGCGGTCCGGGTCGCCCGCGGCGCGCGCGAGCTGGGGATCTCGCCGGTCGGTGTGTACTCCGATGCCGACGAGCACGCGGTCTTCCGCGAGGCGATGGACGCCTCGCTGCGCATCGGCCCGGGCCCGGCGACCGAATCGTATCTCGACGGCGAGGCGATCGTCGCGGCCGCCAAAACGCTCGGCGCCGACGCGGTGCATCCGGGCTACGGCTTCCTGAGCGAGCGCGCGAGCTTTGCGCAGCTCGTCGTCGACGCGGGGCTGATCTTCGTCGGCCCCACGCCCGATGCGATTGCGGCGATGGGCTCGAAGATCGAAGCGAAGCGGCGCGTCCGCGCATTCGGCGTCCCGGTCGTCCCCGGCTATGAGAGCGACGACCAGAGCGACGAGCGCCTGCGGTCCGAAGCGGCCCGCATCGGGACGCCGCTGCTGATCAAGGCCAGCGCCGGCGGCGGCGGCCGCGGCATGCGCGTCGTCGACGACCTGGCGCGGTTCGACGAGGCGCTGCTCTCCGCGCGGCGCGAGGCGAAAGCCGCGTTCGGCGACGACGCGGTGCTGCTCGAGCGCTATCTCGTCGCACCGCGCCACGTCGAGTTCCAGATCCTCGCCGACGCGCACGGCACCACGCTGCACGTCGGCGAGCGCGAGTGCTCCATTCAGCGCCGCCATCAGAAGGTGATCGAAGAGGCACCGAGCGTCGCGCTCGATCCGGCGCTGCGCGCACGGATGGGTGAGGCCGCGGTGAACGCCGCGCGCAGCGTCGGCTACACCAACGTCGGCACCGCCGAGTTCATGCTGGACGCCGGCGGCGCGTTCTACTTCCTGGAGATGAACGCGCGCCTGCAGGTCGAGCATCCGGTGACCGAGCTGGTCTACGGAATCGACCTGGTGCACGAGCAGCTCCGCATCGCCGCCGGCGAGCCGCTGAAGCTGACCCAGGACGCGCTGAGTCCGCGAGGCTGGGCGATCGAAGCGCGGCTGAACGCCGAAGACCCGGCGCACGACTTCCTGCCCCAGTCCGGAATGCTCGCCGCGTTCGACATCCCGCGCGCCCCCGGCGTCCGGCTCGACTCCGGCGTACGCGCGGGCAGCGAGATCCCGGTGTACTACGACTCTCTGCTGGCCAAGATCATCGTGTGGGGCGCCGACCGCGCCGCCGCGATCGCACGCCTCGACGAGACGCTGCGCACGACCGCCGTCGCCGGGATCGCGACGAACCTGCCGCTGCTGCGCGCGATCGCCGCCGACGAGGCGTTCCGCGCCGGCGCGACGACGACACGCTTCCTCGATGAGCGACTGGCGGGATTTCGGCTGGCGGAACCGCGTGCCGGCGATGCGGCGAAGAAACGGGTCGCGGCGGCGCTCCTCGCGCGCGACGCGGCGTGGCGCGTCGGGGGCGTCGGCGTTCCGCTCGCGTTCGCGATCGACGGCGAGTTGGTGCGCGCGCATGCGAGCTTCGAGGGGACGCGCTGGATGCTGGACGGCGATCTGAGCGGAGCCGTCGAGGCCGACGCGCGCTCGGCGAGGTTCGAACGCGGCGGCGGCAGCGTGCTCGTCGACGGCGTCGCCGTTCGCTGGACGGACCCCGACCCGCCGAGCGCCGACGCCGAGCACGCGCACCATGCGTCCTCGTCCGGCGACGTCACCTCGCCGATGCCCGGAAAGATCGTCAGCGTCGACGTCGTGCCGGGCGCCGCGGTCGCGGAGCGGGCGCTGCTCGTCGTGCTGGAGGCGATGAAGATGGAGCACCGGATCGAGGCGCCGTTCGCGGGAACGGTTCAAGACGTGCGCGTGAAGCCGGGCGAGCTCGTCGCCGGCGGTGCGACGCTGGTGACGATCGCGTGAGAGTCGTCCTTCTCCCCGGTTGGAACGAAGTCGCGAAGCGGATGCGCACCTTCGCCGACGGGCGCAACGGCAAGGACGGTCTTTCGTCGTTCGGCTTCGACTGCACGCTCTTCCCCGACGGCGACGAGCCGCTGCGCCAGCGCGTCGACCGCTTCGCCGCGTTCCTGACGCGGCTGCGCGCGCGCGAGCCGAGCGCCTTCCCGATCGTGACGGTGGGCTACAGCGTCGGCGGGCTGGTGAACCGCGGCTTCCTGCGCGCGTATCCCGAGCGCGCGAACGAGATCGCGGCGAGCGTGCAGGTCGCCGCGCCGAACGGCGGACTGATCACCAACTATCTCGTGGGGACCATGCGGCTCGCGCGCGTGCCGACCCACGTGCTCGCGGACGTCGACGTCGCCGCGCGCTTCATGACCTGGCTGAACGGCACGACGGGACATTGGGAGCCGGATCCCGACAACGCCAAGAAGCAGCGCTGGCATTTGAACGCGGCCCCATGGGTCTTCCCCGAAGGCCACCGCTACCTGCACGTGATCGGCTTGATGCCGAAGTACCATAAGCAGAGCGACGGCGTCGTCATGGTCGAATCGGCGACGCTCGACGGGGCGATGAACACCACCGCGATCGAGCGCGACGAAGCGAACCATCTCAATCTCGGCGCGGTCTCGAACACCTTCGCGACGCTCTTCCGGCGCTTCGCCCACGACGACGAAGTCTGGCCGACCTGCGTCGAGCTGATCGCGCGCTTCCTGCGCTCGGAAGGGCTGCGATGATCGAAAGGCCGGAGGCCGATCGAGCGCTCGAACGACGGGCGACGGCGAACGCGCTGCGGGCCGTGCCGAAGCGAGTCACGATCTGCGAAGTGGGCCCCCGCGACGGCTTGCAGAACGAAGCGACGCCGATCGCGACCGACGACAAAGTCCGCTTCTGCGACCTGCTCTCCGATGCGGGGGTGCCCGTCCTCGAAGCGACGTCGTTCGTGAGCCCGAAGCACGTCCCGCAGATGGCTGACGCCGGCGAGGTGTATGCGCGCATCCGCAAAGACCAGGGGCGCACCTACGTCGTCCTGGTTCCGAACGAACGCGGCCTGGACCGCGCGATCGACGCCGGCGTGCGTGCGATCGGCGTGTTCACGGCGGCGTCGGAGGCGTTCGCGCAGGCGAACATCCGGATGAGCGTCGACCGCTCCGTCGAGACGTTCGCCGTCGTCGTGAAGCGCGCCAAGGCCGCGGGGATGTTCGTGCGCGCGTCGATCTCGACCGCGTTCGGCTGCCCGTTCCAAGGCAGCGTTCCGGTGAGCGACGTCGTGCGCGTCTGCGAACGGCTGCTCGCGCTGGGCGTCGACGAGCTGAGCGTCGCCGACACGATCGGCGTGGGAACGCCGAACCAAGTCTTCGAGGTCGTCGAGGCGCTCTTGCCGGTCGTCCCGCTCGACCGCCTCGGGCTGCATTTCCACGACACGCGCGGCACCGCGCTCGCCAACACGCTCGCCGCGCTGCAATGCGGCGTGCACATCTTCGACGCTTCCGCGGGGGGCCTCGGCGGCTGTCCGTTCGCGCCGGGCGCCACCGGGAACTGCGCGACCGAAGACCTCGTCTACCTGCTGCACGGCATGAGCATCGAAACCGGCATCGACCTCGCAAAGCTGCGCGCCGCCTCGCGCTTCATCGCGACCAGCCTCGGCCGTCCGCCCGCCTCCCGCGCGTACACCGCCCTCGAAGCCGCCGGCGCGCCGTCCCGTATCGCCGGCGGCTGATTCGACGACGAAGCGACATGGCCCGGCTCGCATCAGCTACCTCGTGATTTTCGACCCGGTATGCGGCGAAAGCGAGATCACCGAATATCCGAAAAGCGGAGATTCGCAGGCTCGCGATCCACGGAACGGCAGTAGTCAACGCCTCCGTTGACGGACCATCCTGGGCATGGGGCGTACCGTCGATTGGAGCAAACCGCGGCGTGCGTGTCACTGCGTCGTGAACGCGCCGATGTCCCAGGTGAGGAGGACCGGGCACGGTGGAAGGCTACTGGCGTTCGCGGTGACGGTGTACGCCGTGTGTGCCGCCAGCGTCGGAACCGATGCCGCGTCCATGCCGTTCGGTTCGGCGACGAAGACCCCGCCGGTCACCGCCGTGCCGCCGCCGTTCGGCGTCAGCAGGACGCGCGCGCCAGTGGGCGCGCGCATCCCACCCGGCACGACGATCGTGCCCACGTTCACCGAGACGCCGGTCGCGCCGTCGGGCGGGCTCGTCATCGACCACGCAAACGGTCCGGGAATGGCGGCCGGACAGACAATGAGATCGGGGTGCGGCGCTTCGCATGCGGACAAAGCGAGCGCCGCGACGATGTGCGCGAGCAGCATGCGAGACCCCGTCATAGGCCGAGCATGCCGGACGCGACTTGCACCGCGCTAGCGGTACGTCTGTCCCGAACGTCCGCATGGAGGAAGGGACCGCCGCCCGAACCATCCATCGATGCCCGAGCACGCGCGGACCGCGTCGGCGGCCCCGGCATTCCTGAACGCTCGCGCGGCATGGGAGGCCGGCGACGTCGAAGGCTGCCTCGCGGCCTGCTCGGCCCCATGCGGCGACGCGCGTGTCGAGCTGCTCCGCGCCCGTGCGCTGCTCAGGCTGCGGCAGGTTCCGGCCGCCCTCGTCGCGTTGCACGCACGCCCCGGCCCCACCGGCACGAAGCTGACCGCCGAGCATGCGATGCTCGTCGGGACGGCGCTCGTGCTCAGCGGCGATCACCCCGACGGCGTGGCGACGCTGCGCTCGGCGATGTCGGACGAAACGGCCGACCCTGAAACACGCGCGGAGGCGCGGCTGGGCGTCGCGCTCGCCGCCTTCCACGCGGCCGATTACGAAGGCGCCTCGCAGCTGCTGGAGGGAATCGCGCCCGAGGACGATGTCGTCTTCGTCCGTGCGCTCGAGCTGCGCGGCTGGATTCACAAGCGCAGCGGAGCGCTGACCGCCGCCCTCGAGACGTTTCGCGCGGCGCTCGACGTGCTGCGCGGGTGCCGCGTGTTCGACCGCTTCGTCGAGGCGAACCTGGTCATGGTGATCGGCAACCTGGCGGTCGAGCTGTTGGACTTCGACGCGTGGGTCGAGATCGGACGGCGCGCGCAGCACGTGCGCTGGGAGGCGCCCGGCGTCGGCTTCTACCGGTTCTGGAACGAGCTGAACCGCTCGATGGCCGACGAGCTGGACGGCCGTCCGCGCGACGCGCTGCTCGCGGCGCGCGCGGCGGCCGAGCATGCGCCCTCGCCCGCGCTTCGCGTGTTCGCCCACTGCCGGCAGGCGGCGGTGCTCTTCGCGTACGGCGAGCTGCTCGGATACGAGGACCGGACCACCGCGATTCGCGCCGAGCTCGCGACGCTCGACCTCGACGCGCTTCACGAATTCGAAGAGATCAACGTCTGCTCGGTCGTCGCGGAGACCCTGGCGCTGATCGGCGACGTTCGGGGCGCCGACGACGCGGTGCGCCGGATTGCGCACCTCGGTCCGGAGCAGCGCGCGCTGCTCGACGACGAGCCGGTCAAGCGCGCGTACATGACGTACGTCGAAGCGGTCGTCGCCGACGCGCGAGGCGAATCGTTCGTCGCACGGCATCGCTACCGCTCGGCGTTCCGTGCGTTTCTCGACCTCGGCATGACGCGCCGCGCATTGCTCGCCGCCCTTCGCATCGCCGACTTCGACGGTGATCCCGCCGCGGCGGCCTACGTCGACCAGCAGGTCCCGCGCTTGCCGCACGGGTCGTGGATCCGGGAGCACGCGGCGCGCGCGAGCGTCTGGCGCACCGACGCCGCGTTCGCCCGGCTGACACGCGCCGAGCGCGAGGTGCTGACGCTGCTCTACGAAGGGCTGTCGACGGCCGAGATCGCGGCGCGGCGCGGCCGTTCGAGCCAAACGATCCGCAATACCGTCTCGACGCTGTTCAAAACGTTCGGCGTCGACACGCGGCAGGCGCTCATCAAGGAGTGCCGGCGCCGCAGTCTGCCGCTTCGCGCGACCGCATCACGATCCGGACCCTCGGCGTCCGGCGATGGGCGGCCCGGCTAGCCGTCGGCGATGCCGATGGAGTGGGCGGCGGCGTCGCGGCGGGAGCCGCCGGCGACGGCGCAACGCTCGGGCCGCCGCCCAGCACCGAACAGGCCGCGAGCACGCAGCATCCGCTCGCGGCCGTTGCGATCGCGGCAGCGGCGCGGCGGCCAAACTCTCTCCACGTCGTCGCCCCCGGCATCATTCGTCCAGGATACACGTCGGACGGCTGCTCCGCCAGGGGTGCGGCACGTCGCGGGAGGCCGTGGGGACGTACGGTCCGTACCACCGAGCGATGCGGATCGCTATTCGGACCGGGACGCTCTTCGATGGTACCGATGCGACGCCGCGGCGCAACGTCACGCTGGTCGTCGAGAACGGCCGCGTCGCGACCATCGCGGCGAACGTTGCGGACGTCCACGCGGATCGCACGTACGAGGCGGCGTGCGTCGTGCCGGGGCTGATCAACTGCCACGCGCATCTGGAGATGAACGGCGAGCCGGATATCCAGACGCTGTACCTCGTCCGGACCACGCTCGAGCGAACGCTGTACGCGGCGCACAACGCGCGCCTCTCGCTCGAAGCGGGGGTCACGACGATCCGAGACCTCGGCGCTTCCGACGGCGTCGCGATCGCGGTGCGCGACGCGATCGAGCGCGGCGAGCACGCCGGGCCCACGGTGATCCCCGCCGGACGTGCGCTGTGCATGACGGGCGGGCACGGGTTCTTCGTCGGGCGCGAGACCGACGGTCCGTGGGATGCGCGCAAGGCGGTGCGCGAGCAGCGCAAGGCCGGCGCGGCGTGCATCAAGCTGATCGCGACGGGCGGCGTCCTGACGAAAGGCGCGGTGCCGGGGCTCGATCAGCTCAGCGAAGAGGAGATGCGTGCCGCCGTCGACGAGGCGCACACGCACGACCTGATCGTCGGCGCGCACGCGATCGGGGCGAACGGCATCAAGAACGCGCTGCGCGCCGGCGTCGACTCGATCGAGCACGGGCACCTGCTCGACGACGAGGCGATCGCGCTCTTCCGCGAGCGCGGCGCGTACCTCGTTCCGACGCTGGCCGCGGTCTCGTGCATCTACGAGCACGCCTCCGACGGCAAGCAGCCGGACTACGTCGTGCGCAAGGCGACGGAGCTCTACGAGCGCGCCGCCGGCAACATCGCGCGCGCCTGGCGCGGCGGGGTGACGATCGCCGGCGGCTCCGATGCCGGGACGCCGTACAACTACCACCAGAGTTACGCGTACGAAGTCGAGCTGATGAGCACGATGCTCGGGATGACGCCGCAGCAGGCGCTGACCGCCGCGACCGCGACGGCGGCCTCGCTGCTGCGCAGCGACGCCGGCGTGCTGGCCGAGAAGAAACCCGCCGATCTGCTGCTGCTCGACCGCGATGCCGGCGACGACGTGCGCGCCCTGCGCGATCCGCGGGTCGTGATCAAAGCCGGCGCCGTCGCACGCGAGCGCGCGTGAAGCGCCGCTGAGCGTGGGCCTGCGGGGGCTGCGGCTGGCGATTCTCGGCGCAGTCTCGTGGCCGACGCCGCCGCCCGGCTACGGTCCGTGGGAGCAGGTCGCGTACAATATCGCCCGCGGAATGGCGGCACGCGGACTCGACGTCACGCTGTTCGCGACCGCGAACTCGCGCAGCCCCGGCAAGCTCGCCGCGGTCGTGCCCGTCGGCTTGAACGAGGATCCCGCGCTGAACGGTGAGGTCATGACGGAGCTCCATGTCGCGTCGTGCTTCGCGCGCGCGGGCGAGTTCGACCTGATCCACAACAACTTCGACTGGAAGCCGCTGCTCTACGCGCTCGCGACGCCGGACCCGCCGCTGGTGACGACCGTGCACGGCTTCGCCTCCCCGCCGGTGCTGGGCGCGTACTACGCGGGCGCGGCGCGCTCGTTCTTCTGCTCGATCAGCGACGCCGACCGCGACCCGGGGCTCTCGTATCTCGCGACGACGTACAACGGAATCGATCCCGGCGAATGGACCTTCCGCGATGCCGCAGGCGAGTATCTGCTGTTCCTCGGTCGCTTCCATCCCGAGAAAGGCGCGCACCTGGCCATCGAGGTCGCCCGTCGCGCGGGCGTCCGGCTGAAGATGGCCGGGATACCGCACGATGAAGCGTACTTCCGCGAGCTCGTCGCGCCCTCCATCGACGGCGACGCCGTGCAGTTCGTCGGACACGTGCAGGGCGGCGCGCGCGACGAGCTGGCCGGCGGCGCGCTCGCGCTCGTGCACATGACGACGCGCCCGGAGCGCTTCGGGCTGACGATGATCGAGGCGATGGCCTGCGGCACGCCGGTGCTCGGCGCGCGGATGGGGTCGATCCCGGAGATCGTGGTCGACGGCGTCACCGGCTTCCTGTGCGACGGCGTCGACGATGCGGTCGCGAAGGTTCCGGCGCTCGCCGGTCTCTCGCGCCGCGCCTGTCGCGAGCGCGTCGAGACGACGTTCTCGATCGAATGCATGGTCGAGCGTTACCTCGCCGCGTACGCCGCGGCGCTGGAGCTACGGCTTCCGCCGCCGCCGACCGCCGAGCAGGACCGCTGGCGCCGCCACGACTGGTGGGATCGTCCGCAAGCCTTCACCGACATCCCGCCGAAACCGCACCACCCCTTCGCCGGCCTCTAGCGGTAAGGACGAATCGGCGGAGCGGCGCAGCCCTCCGCCGTGCTCAGCGAACCGCGGCGGCGCGGTCCTCGACCCAGTGCAGCACGGAGCGGCCGCGGTCGGCCTTCTTGAGCGCGTCGTCGACGCTCGTGCCGAGCACGGTGAAGTGGCCCATCTTGCGGCGCAGCGCCGCATGCGCCTTGCCGTAGACATGCAGCTTCAGGTCGCGCTCGCGCAACAGCGCGTCGAGGCCGCCGAGCGTGTCGCCCGAGCCGGACCCCAGGATGTTGACCATCACCGCAGGCATGAACTGGCGCGGCTCGACCAGCGGCAGTCCGCAGATCGCGCGCACGTGCATCTCGTACTGGCTGATCTGCGTCGCGTCGAGCGAGTAGTGCCCGCTGTTGTGGACGCGTGGCGCGATCTCGTTCACCAGCAGCTGGTCGCCGGCTTGGAAGAACTCGACGCAGAACGTCCCGACGATGTGCAGCCGCTCGGCGATCGTCGTCGCGTAGCGGCGCGCCAGCGAGGCGATCTCCGGGGCGACGCGCCCCGGGACGATCGTCGTGGAGAGGACGCCGTGATCGTGCTGGTTCTCGGAGGTCGGAAACGCGACGATCTCGCCGTGCGCGTTGCGCGCGGCGATGATCGAGAGCTCGCGCTCGAAGGCGATCAGCCGCTCCCAGATCAGCGCCCGGCCTTTCGCTTCGACCCAGACGCGCTCGGCGTCGGCGCGCGCCCGGACGACCCACTGGCCTTTGCCGTCGTAGCCGCCGAGCGTCGTCTTGAGCACGCCCGGGAAGCCGATCGCGACCTCCGCGGCGGCGAGCTCCTCGCGCGTGCGGACGGCGGCGAAATCGGCGGTCGGAATCCCGCAGCGGCGCACGAACGTCTTCTCGAGGATCCGCTCTTGCGTGATCCGCAGCGCTTCCGACCCGGGCAGCACGATGCGCCGGTCCGCTTCGAGCGCGAGCACCGACTCCAGCGGGATGTTCTCGAACTCGTAGGTGACGACGTCGGTGCGGGCGCCGAGCTCGCCGATCGCGCGCAGATCGTCGTACGCCGCGACGATCTGCTCGTCGGCGACCTGTCCGCACGGCGAGTCCGGCAGCGGCTCGAGCGTGACGACGCGGAAGCCCATCCGCTTGGCCTCGAGCGTCAGCATCCGGCCGAGCTGCCCGCCGCCGAGGATCCCGATCGTGCGAATCGCGTTCACAGCTCGATCGCCTCGACCTCGCGCGCGATCCGCGCCGTCCGCTCGTCGAGCCGCTGCGCGAGCGCGGGATCGCCGAGCGCGAGGATCCGCGCCGCGTAGAGCGCCGCGTTCGCCGCCCCGCCGATCGCCATCGTCGCCACCGGGACTCCGGCCGGCATCTGGACGATCGAGAGCAGCGAGTCGAGCCCCTTCAGGGCACGCGACTCGACCGGGACGCCGATCACCGGAAGGACCGTCTTGGTGGCGATCATCCCCGGCAGGTGCGCGGCGCCGCCCGCGCCGGCGATGATCACCGCGATGCCGCGTCCCTTCGCACCGGCGGCGTAGGAGAACATCAGATCGGGCGTTCGGTGCGCGGACACGACGCGCAGCTCGTGCGCGATCTCCAAGTCCTGCAGCGTCGTCGCGGCGGCGCGCATCGTCTCCAGATCCGACGTCGACCCCATGACGATCCCGACGCGAGGCGGCGAAGCGGTCATCGAGCCGAGCGTTCGGTCCGCCCCCGCGCCCGCCCTCGGTAGGTGCTCCCAGCGTTCGTGCGTACGATCTGCCGACGTGAGCGAATCTCCGGCCATCGGCCCCTGGGCGTCGCGATGGCAGATGCGGACCGCCCGGCTGCGCGAGATCGAAGCCGCGCTCGAGCGCGCGCCGGAGGGCTCGCTCGACCTCTGGTTCGAGCGGGCCCGGCTGCTCGAAGAGCTCGGCCTGCGCGAGGACGCGCAGCGCGCCTACCTCGACGTGCTGGTGCGCGATCGCGAGCACTTCGGCGCGATGATGTCGCTCGGGCTGCTGCTCGCGACCGGAGGCGACGTCAAGACGGCGCGCATCCTCTTCGCCGAAGCGGTGCTGCGCCATCCGGACAAGCCGGTCGCGCACGTCAGCTTGGGCAACGTGCTGCTCGACGAGAACGATCTCGACGGCGCGCGCGCGGCGTTCGCCGCCGCGCTCGAGCGCGACCCGGAGCAGCGCGAAGCGTACCGTGGGCTGGCGATCGCCTACGAACGTGGCGGCGACGACGCCGCGGCGGATCTCGCCTGGCGCGCGGGCTTTCCCGACGGATCGATCGCGGTCGCCCCGTACCGCGGCGCCGGCCCGCCGGTTCGCGTGCTGCTCGTCGCGGCCGCGATCGGGGGCAACATCCCGATCCAGCACCTGCTCGACGATCGCGTCTTCGAGGTCGCGACGCTGATCGCCGAATCCTACGCGGAGGCGACGGTGCTCCCGCCGCATGACGTCGTGCTGAACGTCATCGGCGATGCCGACCGCAGCACGCGCGCGCTCGATCTCGCGGCGCGCGCGCTCGCCCGCACCGCTGCGCCGGTCCTCAACCGGCCGCAGATCGTCCGCGAAACCGGTCGCGCCGCCAACGCGTTGCGCTTCGCCGGGATTCCGCACGTCGTCGCGCCGCGCATCGCGACGTTTCCACGCGGCGCGCTCGCCGGCGAGGCCGGCGCCGCGCTGCTCGAAGATGCCGGATTCCACTGGCCGCTGCTGGTGCGCGCGCCGGGGTATCACACGGGCGAGCACTTCGCACGCGTCGACGAGCCCGCGCAGCTGGCCGCGGCGGTCGCGCCGTTCCCCGGCCGCGACGTGCTGGCGATCGAGTACGTCGAGACACGCCGCGCCGCCGGCGGGTGGGCGAAATACCGCGTGATGATCGTCGACGGGCGCGCGTACCCGCTGCACCTCGCGATCTCCGCGCAGTGGAAGGTGCACTACTTCACCGCCGGGATGGCCGACAACGCCGCCTACCGCGAGGAAGAGCGCGCGTTCCTGGACGACATGGCGGGGACGCTCGGGAGCGCGACGATCGCCGCGCTCGAACGGATCGCGGCGGCGATCGGACTCGACTACTTCGGGATCGACTTCGCGTTCGACGGTGAGGGCCGGGTCGTGGTGTTCGAGTCGAATGCGACGATGGTGATCACCGGCGCGAACCGCGACCCGCGCTGGTCGTACCGCCGCGTCGCGATCGACCGCGTCGCCGAGGCGGTGCGCGCGATGCTCAAGGCGCGCGCCGGGCGAGGTGCGTCCTCGCCGCCGGGTAAGCCGTAGCGATGCGCTTCTCGCTCGGGATCAATTACTGGCCGCGCCGCAGCGCGATGGCGATGTGGCGGCGCTGGGATCCCGGCGAGATCCGCGAGGACTTCGCGCGAATCGCCGCGCTCGGGCTCGATGCGGTGCGGTTCTTCCTGCGCTGGGACGAGTTCCAGCCGCAGTCGGGCGCGGTCGATCCCGCGATGCTCGCCCGGCTCGAAGCGCTCGCCGATCTCGCCGCGGAAGCGAGCCTGCAGACGATGCCGACGCTGTTCACCGGCCACATGAGCGGGGTGAACTGGCTGCCGTCGTGGACGCTCGATCCGCGCGCGCCGCACGGACGCTTCCGCACGATCACCGAGCACGGCGAGTCGCCGCACGGGATCGGCGACTTCTACACCGGCGCGTTGCTCGACGCGCAGCTCGCGCTCGCGCGCGCCGCCGGCGAGCGGCTGCGGCACCACCCTGCCGTGCTCGCCTGGGACCTGGGGAACGAGTTCAGCAACCTGCGCCTCCCGGCGAGCGAACGCGACGCCGCCGAATGGAGCCGCCGCCTCACCGCGGCGCTCGAAGAGCGCTCGGCGATCCCGGTGACGGCCGGGACGCACGGCGAAGACCTCACGCGCGACAATGCGTTGCGGCTCTCGTCGCTGTGCGGGCCGTTCGCGTTCGCGACGATGCACGGCTACAGCGTCTACAGCGGGTTCTCGCGCAGCCGGCTGGACGCGGACTGCGTGCCGTATCTCGCCGCGCTGAGCGCCGCGTTCGCCCGCAAACCGGTGCTCTTCAGCGAATTCGGAAACCCGACGTGCCCGCCGGGAAAGCGCTCCCCGTACGAACGCGTCGCGCTGCCCGACGAGCCGGCGCAGCCGCCGGTCGCGGCCGGCGATCCGGTGCTCGCGTCCTACGCATGCCTGAGCGAAGGTGAGATGGCGTCGTACTGCACGGCGGTGCTCGAGCGGCTGCACGCGCAAGGGCGGCTCGGCGGATACTGGTGGTGCTGGGCCGACTACGCGGAGGAGCTGCGCGACGAGCCGCCGTTCGATCGTGCGCCGCACGAGCTGACGTTCGGGATCGTCCGCGCCGACGGGACCGAGAAGCCGGTCGCCGCGGCGCTCGCCGCCTTTGCGCGGGAACGGCGGGCCGTCGTCGAACCGCACGACCCGATGATCGACGAAACCGAATACTACCGCCGCCTGCCGCACAGCACGTTCGAACGATACGCGAGCTTCGTCGAGCCCCGCGCCGGTGCGTGAGAACATTCTCGCGCGCCGGCTCCGGGCCGGCGAGACCGTGCTCGGCGCGTGGCTGCAGCTCTCCGATGCGTTCGCGGCCGAAGCGATGGCGAGCCTGGGCTGGGACTGGCTGATGATCGACATGGAGCACGGGCCGATCGCGTTGCACGAAGCGGGGGCGATCGTCACCGCGCTGCGCGCGCAGAGCGTCACGCCCTTCGTGCGCGCGGCGTGGAACGAGGCGGCGCAGATCCAGCGCGCGCTCGACCTCGGCTGCGCCGGGCTCGTCGTCCCGGTGGTGAACGACGCCGACGACGCGCGCGCCGTCGTGCGCGACGCGCGCTTTCCGCCGCTCGGCGAGCGCAGTCGCGGTGGCCTGCGCCCGACGCTCGCCTTCGGGACCGACGCGATGACGTATTTCGAACGGTCCAACGACGAGATCGTCGTGCTCGTGCAGATCGAGACGGAGACCGCCGTCGCGAACGTCGAGTCCATCCTCGCGGTTCCCGGCATCGACGGCGCGTTCGTCGGCCCGAACGACCTCGCCGCCTCGGGCCTGAAGCGCTGGCCCGACGTGTGGGAGCGCGACGATGCGTACATGGCGCTCGTGCGGCGCGTCGCGGAGGCGACCGCGCGCGCGGGAAAGATCGCGGGGTTTCTCGCGCGCGACGCGGGGATGGCGCGCCGCGTCGTCGAGCTGGGGTATCGCTTCGTCGGCGTCTCGAGCGACGTCAACTATCTCACCGGTGCGGCCCGCAAAGCGCTCGAGGAGACGCGCGCGGAGCTGCGGCGGTGAGCGTCGTCCTGATCACCGGCGCCTCGTCGGGGATCGGGCGCGCCCTGGCGATCCGCGCCGCGCGCGCAGGCCACGCGATCGTGGGGATCGGCCGCAGCCGGGAGGCGCTCGAGGCGCTGGCGGCGCGCGTGCGCGCCGAGCGCGGACGCATCGCTGTCGATGCGATCGACGTGAGCGACCCCGCGCACGCGCCGGCCATCGTCGACGTCGCGCGGCGCGCCTTCGGCGCGCTCGACGTGGTCGTGAACAACGCCGGTCAGGTCGCGGTCGGACGACTGGCCGATCAGAGCGACGAGGCGCTGCGCGCGCAGTTCGGGACGCACGTGGTCGGACCGCTGGCGATCGTGCGCGAGGCGCTGCCGATGCTGCGCGCCGCGCGCGGACACGTGCTCATGGTGGGCAGCGGCGTCGCGCGCGTCCCGGTCCCCGGGCTCGGCGCGTACGCGCCGTCGAAAGCGGCGCTGCGCTCGGCGACGCGCATCCTGCGCCGCGAGCTCGCGCCGGACGGGATCGCTGTGACGTACGTCGACCCCGGCGTCGTCGACACCGCGTTCATGACACGCGCCGGGATGCCGGGCGCACCGGCCGCGATCATGGCGACGCCGGAGGACGTCGCGCGCGCGATCCTGCTCGCCTTCACGACCCGCCCGCGCGTGGTGAACGCGGTGCCGTGGCAGACGGCGTTCGTCGCGCTCGCCGAGCTCTTTCCGGGGATCACCGACGCGCTGATCGACCGCAATCCCACGCTGGTCGGCACGCAAACCGTTGTGCCGGCAATGCCGTCCGAAGAACCGCCGGCGCTTGCGGCCGCCCCCGCGGCTCTCTCCGCCGCGCCCGGTCCGCCGCGCGAGCCGCCGGCGACCGCCGCGACCGAGCCTGCGGCGGCACCGCCGTTCGAGGCAGCCCTCGAGCCGCTGCGCCGGCGGATGGAGCGGATCAAGCTGAGCGCCGCGTTCGTCGGTTCGCTGCTCGAGACGGGCGCGCTCCTCGATCCGTCCGAGGTCGCGCTGCGCTGGGCCGGCATGCCGAACAAGAACGAGCGCGCCGCCACCGCCGAAGTGCTCGACGCCCTCGCCGACGCCGGCTTTCTTCGCCGCGAAGGAGAGCGGTATCGTGTCGTGCGAGGGCCCGCCTGAGCCCGTTGTCCAACTCTGACACGGGATGAACGCCTCCGAGGCCCAGGACGCACGCTCCGCCGACTCGCTGCTGCGTGCGATCAGCGAGAGCGCGCCTCAGCTGATCTGGGTCTCGCGCCCCGACGGCGTCGTCCAGTTCTGGAACGGCCGGCTGCGCGACTACACCGGCTGCGCGCCGGACGCCGAGCACGGCATCGACTGGTCGCTCGTGCTGCACCCGGACGACGCGCCGCGCGCCGCCGCCGAGCTCGCCGAAGCGATGCGCGAGGAGCGCACCTTCGAGCTCGAATACCGGCTGCGCCGGCACGACGGAGCGTATCGCTGGTTTCTGGCGCGCGCCGAGCCGGCGCGCGACGAGAGCGGGGCGATCGCGCACTGGGTCGGCACCGCGACCGACATCGACGATCACAAGCGCGCCGAGGACGCGACGGCGATGCTGCTCGACGCGACGGCGCTGATCGCGGGGTATCGCGAGCTCGACGCGGTGCTCCCCGCCGTCGCCGACATCGCCGTGCGCCGCTTCGCGCGCACCTGCTCGGTCTACCGGCGCATGCGCGACGGCACGATCGTGCTGCAGGCGCTGAGCGCGCGCGACGAGCGGCTCGCCGCGCTCTCGCGCGAGATCTCGCGGATGTACCCGCCCCACCCGCAGGGCGTGCTCGCCGGGGCGATCGCGCGCAATGAACCGGTGCTCGTCGCCCGCGCCGACGAACCGGCGCTCGCCGCGCTGGCGCACGACGTGCGCCACCTCGATCGCGTGCGGCGGCTCGAGCTCAGCTCGATGGTGATCGCGCCGCTCACCGTGCGCGGTGACGCGCTCGGCGCCGTGCTCTTCACCCGCCACGAAGAGGACCGGCCGTTCGACGAAGGCGACGTCGCGACGGCGCAGATCCTCGCGCACCGGCTCGCCGGCGCGGTCGACGAAGCGGCGACGCGCGAAAGCGAGCGGCGCCTCGCCGAAACCTTCCAGGCCTCCGCGCTCCCGCGCCGCCTCCCCTCGCTCCCCGGGATCGACATCTCGGCGATCTATCAAGCCGCGGAGGTCGGGATGAACGTCGGCGGCGATTGGTACGACGCCTTCGAGCTCAGCCCGTGGCGGCTCGTCGTCTCGATCGGCGACGTCGCCGGCAAAGGGGTCGATGCGGCGGCGACGATGTCGCTGATCCGCCACGGGATCCGTTTCGCCGCCCACCGCGGACAGGATCCGGCCGACATCCTGGGCGTGGTCGACATCGCGCTGCGCGCCGAGAGCCCGGAGCTCACCGCGACCGCGTTCGTCGCCGTCGTCGACATCCGCGAATCGCGCGTCCGCTACGCGAGCGCGGGACATCCGCCGGCGGCGCTGCGGCTGCCGACCGGCGCGGTGCGGCTGCTCGCCCCGGATCCCGCGCCGCCGCTCGGCACGTGGCTCGAAGGGATGCGGCCGCGCGTCGACGCCACCCCGCTGGTCTACGGCTCGCTGCTCGTCCTCTACACCGACGGGCTCACCGAGGTCGACCGCGATCCGATCGCCGGCGAGAAGCGGCTGATCGCCGCGCTCCACGACGATGCGTCCTTCGCTTCGACGAACCCGGCGCGGTGGGTGCGCGATATCGTGATCGGCAGCCGCCCGGTGCGCGACGACGTCGCGGTGCTCACGCTCGCCTACGGACGCCGCAGCGGCTGGCACTTCGAAGCGCCGGACGCGCTGCGCGCCCAGCCGGCACGCGCGTCGTTCGAGAGCTGGCTCGCCGACGAAGCCGAAGGCGACGCCTTCGCCGCGGTGCTGATCTTCGGCGAGCTGGTCGGCAATGTGGTGCGCCACGCGCCGGGACCGATCGAGCTGCGCGCCGAGTGGCGCAACGACGAGCTCGTCCTGCACGTGCTCGATACGGGCGGCGGCGGCTTCGATCCGGCACGCGGCCTCCCCGACGACTCGAGCGAAGGCGGCCGCGGGCTCTACATCATCCGCACGCTCGCGCGCGGGATCGCGGTCTCGCGCAACGCGCGCGGGTCGCGCGTCTCGGTGCGGCTGCCGGTCGCGCGCCGCCCGTTCACCGAGCGCTGATCACCAGTACGCGACGGTCTTCGCCTCGGTGTCCTTGTACTTGCCGAAGGTGGTGGGATCGTTCTTGAACTCGGCGATGAGGTCGGTGATCCGCTGCTGATCGAGCGGGTGATCGCGCAGCCACGTGTTCTGGCCCGGCCCGTACGTTTCAGTCATGACCTCGAAGAACCAGACCATCCCCCACGGATTGAACTGGCCGGTGGCCGCCATGATCCGCGCACCTTCTTCGTCCGCCTGCGCCTCGATGTGGCGCGAGAGCGCCGCGTCGTGACCGGCGTACGCGTTGTCGATCCCGTAGTTCGCGGCGGCACCGGCGATCGGGCCCAGCACGATCTGGGCCAGCGTCCCGAGGACCTCGGCGGCCGTCCCGGTCTTCTTGGCGTCCGCCATGTGCTTCGCGACGTGGTGGAGCACCATGTGGCCGGTCTCGTGCGCGAGCACGCCGGCCAGCTCGTCGCGGTTGTTCGCCAGCCGCAGCAGCGGCTCGTTGATGTAGATGTTTCCGCCCGGAACCGAGAACGCGTTCGCCGAATCGCCGCGCACGATGTAGTAGCGGATCGGATACGGATAGCGCGAGCGCACGGTCTCGGAGATCACCGAGCCGATCTCGTTCAGATGTTCGTAGAAGGGTGAGTCGAACAGCAGCTCACCGTCCTCGCGAAGCTGCGCGAAGACCTCGCGGCCCACGGAGGCCTCGTCGATCGCCGCCCCGGCGGGCAGGACGTGAGTCAGCTCGGCCAGCCCGGCGGTCGCGACGAGACTGCTGATGAACGCGCTACGTTGCACGGAACGGACCCCTCGGAAAGGACGCGGTTGACACAAGAACTTTCCCGCCGGGCAATCGGTTTCGCCGCCGCCGCGGTTTTGCTTCTGCCGGCGCCGGCGCATGCCGTGTCGGCCGGGTCGCGCGTCACCGCTCCGCTCGGCGCGCTGGCCGGGATGCGCCCCGCCGGGGCGCCGGACGCGCGCCTGCTGCTGCACGTCGCGATCGAGCTGCAGCCGCGCGGCGACCTCGACGCCCTGGCGCACCAGATGAGCGATCCGTCCGGCGCCGCCCACCGCGCCGTCCTGACCAAGGCGGCGTTCGTCGACCGTTTTGGCCGGCCGCAGGACAACCGCGCGGTCGGGCAGATGCTGCGGACGGCGGGCGGCAGCGACGTCGAGGTGGCCGAGGACGGGCTTGTCTCCGGCGCGATCCTCACCCTGGCTCAGGCGCAGCGCCTGTTCGGGACACGCTGGCAGCGCTGGAGCGACGGGACGCGCAGCGCCGTCGCGCCGGTGAGGCCGCTGACGCTCCCGATCGCCGGGGTGCGGGCGGTCGCCGGCGCGGTGGTCGCCACCACCCCGCGGCTGGCGGACACGCGGCCCTCCTTCACCTACTTTCGCGGCGACTGGTACGAGCCGGCTCGCTTTCGCGCGATGAGCGACGCCGTCGACGGCGGCGGGACGGGGCAGACGATCGTGGTGGTCGAGGACGCCTCGGACCACTTCGACCTGAAGGACGTCGCGACGTTCCTCACCGCCGCCGGCGCCCCGCCCGGCGCGACCGCGCGCAACGTCACCGAGCGCAGCTTCGTCTTCAAGTCACCCTCGAGCGAGTGCGGGCGGGACGACCGCGGCCAGGAGCCGGCGATCGACACCGACGCTGCGATCACCATGGCGCCGCTGGCGCAGGTGATCGTCGACTACGACGACGTCTGCTCGGCAGGGAACGACGGGACGCTCGCGCTGGCGCGCGCGCTCGACCTCGATCCCACCGTGGTCGTCTTTCCGTTCATCGTCGGCCCGCAGGACGGCCCCGACGAGGCGCGCTACGGTCCGACGCCGATCCCGCAGCTCGAGGCGATCGTGCGCGGGATCCCCCTCGTCGCGCCGGCCGGCGACGACGGCGCCTACGGCTACAAGGAGCCCGGGATCGACCGCCCGCGCGTCGCGTGGCCCTGCGTGTCGGAATTCGTGATCTGTGCCGGCGGAACGCAGCTCGGCGACCGCGACGGCGTCGTCGACGAAGGGCCGTGGAACGACGGCGTGCACGCCGGCGGCGGCGGGGTCTCGACCGATCCGCGTCCGGCGTGGCAGGACGCGCCCGGAGACTTCGTTTTCTCGCCAGGCTACGTGCACAACCGGATCGTCCCCGACGTCTCGGCCGACGCAGCCGGCCACCTGCGCGTCTTCTGGCACGGATACGGCCTGGGCGGCGTCGGCGGGACGAGCGAGAGCGCGGCGCTCGTCGGCGCCGAGCTCGCGGCGATCGACAGCCTCGTCGCACCGCAGCACCGGCTGCTGACCGCCGGCGATCTCTACGTGCTGGCGAAAGCGGCGCCCGCCGCGTTTCGCGACGTGACCCGCGAGAACGACCGCGGCTGGACCGACAACGATCTGCGCCCGCGCCGGCCCCCGCTCCCGAAGAACTTCAAGGGGATCATCCCGCCGGCGCCGACGATCGTGAAGGGCTGCAACGCGCTGCAGAACGACGGGTGCAGCGCGCGGCCGGGCTTCGACGCGGTGACGGGGATCGGCTCGATCAAAGAGCGCGCGGCGGTCGAGGCGCTCCGCTGACCGCGCGCCCGCGCGCCGCGTTGATCGCCAGCGCGGCGAAGAACAGGAGCGTCGCCGAAAGGACGATCGTCGCGCCGCTCGAGGCGCGCAGCCACCACGACGCGTAGAGCCCGCCGACCGACGAGACGATTCCGAACGCGCCCGAAAGCACCATCATCCGGACGAACCGCTTCGTCAACAGCGCCGCCGCGGCCGCCGGCGTCACCAGCAGCGCGGCGACCAGCACGATCCCGACAAGCTGCACCGAGACGATGATCGTCACTGCCAGCACGACCAGCAGCGCGTAATCGGTCACCCACACGCGCACCCCCGCCGCCTGCGCGACGATCGGGTCGAACGAGGTGTAGAGCAGCGGCCGCCAGAGCGCGGCGACGACGATCGCGACCGCGAGCCCGAGCGCGACGACCAGCACGAGATCGTTCGGCCCGACTCCGAGGATGTCGCCGAACAGATAGCTCTGCAGGTCGACGCCGGAGCGCGGCAGCCGCGACATCAGGAAGATGCCGAGCGCGAACGCGGCGGTGAACAGGACGCCGATCGCCGTGTCGAGCGAGACGCGGCCGCGGCGATGCACGAAGCCGATCGCCAGCGCCGTGACGATCGTGGCGATCGCCGCGCCCGTCCAGTAGCTCGCGCCGCGGATGTAGGCGATCACGATCCCGGCGAACGAGGCGTGCGCGAGGCCGTCGCCGATGAACGCGAGCTTGCGCAGGACGACGTACGTCCCCATCCCGGAGCACAGCGCGCCGACGACGAACGCGGCGAGGAAGGCACGCTGCATGAAATCGTAGTGCAGCGGCGCGAGCAGATCGATCATCGCGCGCGGGCCTCGCTCATCGCAGATGCCCGTGCGTGTGCGTGTGCTCGCGAATCCCGGCGTACGCGCCGGAGGCGAGGACGTCGTCCGGCTCGCCGTCGGCCAGAATGCGGCGGTCGACGACGAGCAGCCGGTCGAACCACTCCGCGGCGCGGTCGAGATCGTGGGTCGTCATGACGACCGGCAAGCCGTCGGCGACCAGGCCGCGGACGAGCTTCAGCAGCGCCTCTTCGGTCGCCGCGTCGACGCCGGTCGTCGGCTCGTCGAGCAGCAGCAGCGCCGGCTCCTGCGCGATCGCGCGCGCCACGAACGTGCGCTGCTGCTGGCCGCCGGAGAGCTCCGCGATGTGGCGGTCCGCGAGCGCACCGAGGTCGAGCGCCTCGAGCGCGCGCGCGACCGCGCTGCGATCGTGCGCCGAGAACCGCCGGAACGGCGCGAGGCGCGGATAGCGACCCATTCCGACGACGTCGCGCACGGTGACCGGAAAGCGCCAGTCGACGTCCTCGATCTGCGGAACGTAACCGATCGTCCCGGGCGCCAGCTCGCGCGGCGGCCGTCCCTGCACGCGCACGAAGCCGGCACTCGGCGCGACGAGCCCGGCGATCGCCTTCAGCAGCGTCGATTTCCCGGAGCCGTTCGGCCCGACGATCCCGAGCGCCGTTCCGCGCGGCAGCTCGAAGTCGACGCCGTCGAGCGCGACGACGCGGTCGTAGCGCACGCCGAGACGACGGACCTCGACCGCGGCCGTCACCGCAGCGCGCGCACGATCGTGTCGGTGTCGGTGTCGATCATCCCGATGTAGGTGGTCACCGCGGTTTCGGTGCCCAGCGAGTCGTCGTACAAGAACGCCACCGCGAGCCCGCCCGCGCTCGCCGCGAGCGTGCGCGCGAGCTTGTCGCTGTACTCGTGCTCGGCGAACACCGCCGGAACGTGCTCCGCGCGCGCGAGCGCGACGAGCCGTGCGACGTGCGTGGGGTTCGGCTCGGTCCCGACGACGGGCTCGATCGCGCCGACGACGCGCAGCCCGAACCGCCGCGCGTAGTAGTCGAACGCGTCGTGGAAGACGATCATCGTCCGGCGCATAGGCGGGATCGCGGCAAGCTTGCGGCGGGTGCGCGCGGTGAGCGCGGCGAGCTGCACGTCGTACGCGCGCGCCGACGATGCGTACGCGCTCGCATGCGCCGGATCGGAAGCGGCCAGTCCGGCGACGATGCGCCGAACGTAGCGACGCGCAAGCTCGGGATCCATCCACAGATGCGGGTTCTGGTTCGCGACCGGCAGCCCCGCGGTGCAGACGACGATCCGCAGCTTCGGATTGCCGGCGTTGCGGACCGTCCCTTCGAGCCAGCCCTCGAGCCCCGCGCCGTTCTCGACGAGCACGTCGGCGTCGCGCAGCTTGGCGATGTCTTGAGGCGAGGGCTGATAGTCCTCGGGCGAGACCCCGACGGGAACGAGGGAGCCGACCTCCACGGCCTGCCCGGCGGCGCCTTGGGCGATCGACGCGAGCGTCGAGGTCGTGGCAATGACGCGCAAGGGCCCGGCCGGACGTTCCGCCGCGCCGTGCGAGCATGCGACGAGCACGGCTAGGGCCAGAACGGCCGCCGCCGGTCGCGAAGGGGGCATCGCCGACTCTCTCGGCGCGGCGCCGACTCGTCCCTTTGACAGCGCCCCCCGCCCTTGTTACAATCCCCGTCGCACCTTGGGGATGTAGCTCAGTTGGTAGAGCACTTGCTTCGCATGTAAGGGGTCAGGAGTTCGAGTCTCCTCATCTCCACCACGTCGGAAAGCCCGCCCGTCTTTGACGCCGCGGGCTTTTTCGTTTTTGGGCGGTGTCCTGCACTCACCGACACCTGCGACCGGCGTGCGTCGCAGCTTCCTTGGCGCGCGGCATGGCTACCGGCCGGAGCGACCGAACGCTGCCGCCATGACAGAGCCGGGAAGGCCCGTTCGAAAGGTGTGCATGACGCTCTCGACGGCGCTTCGATCGCCGAAAACAGCGCCGCGGCGCCGGCGCGGTACTCTCGCCGACAGGCTCATCTCAGGCATCGCATCGTCGCCGGGATGTTCGGCGCGATGATACCGAGCGGAACGGAGCTTGCGCGACCATTCCTTCCCGCCAAAGACTTCGATGTTTCCAAGAAGTTCTATAAAGCGATCGGCTTCGAGAAGCTCCTCGACGCCGATGTTGCGATCTTCCGGCTGGGATCGAGCGGGTTCATCCTTCAGCGCGTCGATGAAGACCAGCGGGCGGGGAACTTCATGATGCAGCTCATGGTCGATGATCTCGACGAGTGGTGGGCGCACATCGAGCGTCTCGACCTCGCGACGGCGTTCGGCGTTCAGCCTCCGCGTCCACCCGCTCTGCAGCCGTGGGGTCTTCGCGTCGCCTACGTCTTCGATCCGTCGGGCGTCCTCTGGCATATCGCCGAACGGCGTCCCGGCGTCCGACACGATTGACGCCGGAGCCGGATGCACGTGCATCGCGCACCGCCACTTAACGTGCCGGACACGAACCCGGCGATCTCTTAACGCGCTTGCCCGCCTTTGTAGCAGAAAAGCGAGCGGTCGTCGTGTAGGATAGAGAACGGCCGGGGCGGGCGTTCGGCACTCCATCGCACTCACAGGACGGATCCGGTAATGAGTACGGGCGCTCTTTCCATGTCGCACGGCGAGCGGCGACATCCCACGCTGCTGCAGAACCGGTGGGTCGTCGCGGCGGCCGGCACCATCATGATGATGTGCCTCGGCACGGTCTACTCGTGGAGCTTGTATGCGCGGCCGCTCATGGCAGCGTTCCACTGGTCGGCGATGACGACGATGTGGGCGTTCTCGATCGCGATCTTCTCGCTCGGGATCGGCGCCGTCGTCGGGGGCCGCGCGCAAGACCGCGTCGGGCCGCGGGCGGTCGCGATCGGCGGCGTGTGCTTGTGGTCGGCCGGGAACCTGCTCGCCGGGATGTTCACCGCGCAGCTCGGCGTGTGGTGGCTCTACCTCACCTACGGCGTGATCGGCGGCTTCGGCCTCGGGATGGGCTACGTCTCGCCGGTCGCGATGGTGACGAAGTGGTTCCCCGATCATCGCGGCGCCGCCGGCGGACTCGTCGTGACCGGATTCGGGCTCGGCGCGTTCTTCTACAACGCGATCGTTCCGCGGTTCTCCGCATTCGCGCATGCCGCGGCGGATGCCACGGCGTTCTTCGGCCATCACGGCGCGATGCGCAGCGCCGACGTCCACGCCGTCATGGCGACGTTCACCTGGTCGGGCGCGGTGTTTCTCGCGATCGGCGGAACCTGCGCGCTCGTGCTGCGCAATCCGCCCGACGGGTACGGACGCCGCGCCGACGACCCCGTGGTCGAGGTGCGCCGGCACTATCGACCGTCGGAGATGGTGCGCACCCCGCAATTCTTTCTGCTGTGGCTGATGCTGTTCTGCAGCGTCACCGCGGGGATTCTCGTCATCAGCAACGCGGTCCCGATCTTCAGCGATCTGACCGGATCGAACGCCGCGTTCGCGGCGACGACCGTCGGCGTGCTGGCCGTGTTCAACGGCATCGGCCGCATCGTCTGGGGCGCGCTCTCGGACCGCATCGGCCGCAACCTCGCCTACGGGCTCATCCTGGGCCTGCAGGCCGTCACGTTCGCCGCGATGCCGGCGCTGCACAGCGTGCCGCTCGTCGCGCTCGCCTTCGCCATCGTGCTGCTCTGCAACGGCGGAAGCTTCGGCACGATGCCCGCCTTCAACGCCGACTTCTTCGGCACGAAGTTCATGGGGCTCAACTACGGGCTGATCATCACGGCCTGGGGCTGCGCCGGCGTCGCCGGTCCGCTGGTCGCCGCCTACGTGAAGGACGTGACCGGATCGTACGGCGACACGCTGCTGCCGGTGGCACTGATGCTGCTCGTCGCGACGGCGCTGCCGGCGATCGCGCGCCGGCCGGGCGCCGCCGTTCCCCGCGGCGGGCGCTTCTCACCCGCGTGGCGCGACGCGGCCCTGCCCGTCCCCGAGTAGCGAACGTCCGCGCGCTACGCGCCGCCGGGTGAACGGTCGAGGCGAACGCCGTGCAGCGCGCGGCGCGCCTCCGCAATGAGATCGCGGACGATCGCGCGCGCCGGCGCTTCGCGCGCGAGCGCTGCCGCCTGTCCGGCCCAGAGCGAGAGATACTCCGGGTTCCCGGCCGCCGCCGCGGCGTTGCGGATGTCGCGCGTCATCGCGTTCTGAAACGGATACGGAGCGATGTCGTCCGGGTCGCGGAGCGCCGAGGTCACGCGGTTCGGCACGCCGCGCGCCGCCCTGCCGGAGAAGGTTCGCGTCAGCACGGTCTGACGCGCGCGCTCGCTCTTGAGCACGTCGCGGTAGGGCTGTCCGATCCCCGACTCGTCGGCCAGGAGGAACGCCGTACCGAGGGCGGCCGCCGTCGCACCCAGCGCGAGCACGGCTGCGACGCCGCGCCCGTCGCCGATCCCGCCGGCGGCGAAGACCGGCAGGCCGGTCGCATCGACGACCTGCGGCACGAGCGCGAGCGTTCCGATCAGCGACTCGCCGACCGGCGCGAGAAACGTCCCGCGGTGCGCGCCCGCCTCCGCGCCTTGCGCGATCACGCCGCCGACCCCGGCCTCTTTGACGGCGAGCGCCTCGCCGACCGTCGTCGCGGTCCCCATCGTGAAGATCTCCGCGACATGGAAGCGCCGCAGCGTCTCGGCCTCGGGGATGCCGAACGTAAACGTGAACACGTCGGGCCGCGCGGCGATCACCGCCTCGATCTGGCGCTGGTACTGATCGACCGGGACCGCGGGCGTCGACGGATGTTCGATGCCGAGCTCGCGGCGAAACGCGCCGAGCCGCGCGTGCGAACGCGCGATGACGTCCGCATCGGCGGCGTAGGGCGGCTGCTCGACGAAGAGGTTCACGCCGAACGGCTTGCGCGTCGCGGCGCGCACGGCCGCGATCTGCGCGCCGATCTGTTCCGGCGTGAGATAAGCCGCCGGAAGGATGCCGAGACCGCCGGCCTCGCTCACGGCGACGACGAGCTCGACCGTGGCCGCGCCGCCCAGCGGTGCGAGGACGATCGGAAGCTCGAACGACGGCAGCATCATGGCGGTCTCCTGTTCGCGGACGCATCCGGCACGATTCCATGATGCGCGGGCGTCGGCACCGCGCCAACGACAGAAGACGCGAACCGACCGCAGGCGCCGCGCCGGTCCTAGCAGATCCTGTCGTTCCCGGCCGCGGACGACGGCGAGCGCACGGCCCCGTCCTTTTCGCGGCGGCGAGCGAGCGCTGGGTCTGCCCGGCTCCCGACCGGGTGGAGGGCGCGCGCGCAGCGAAGCGTTACGCCGACGGTGCTTGCCGGGTGCCCGTCCGACTTCAAGGCGAGACCGATGAGCGCAGAGGCACACCCTTCCAGGGCCGCCGTTCGCGCAGAGCGGCCCAGCGGCACGGTAACGTTCGCGTTCACCGACATCGAAGGCAGCACCGAGCGCTGGGAACGCAACCGCGCGGCGATGGAGGCCGCGCTGCGCCGGCACGACGCCGTGATGCACGAGGCGATCGCGGAGCACCGCGGCCACGTCTTCAAGACGATCGGTGACGCGTTCTGCGCGTGCTTCTCGCGCCCGCAGGACGCCGTCGCCGCGATGCTGGCGGCGCAGCGTGCGCTGGCGGAAGAAGACTTTTCGGCGGTCGACGGGCTTCGCGTGCGGGCCGCCGTTCATGCCGGAACCGCGGACGAGCGGGACGGCGATTATTTCGGTCCCGCGGTGAACCGCGTGGCGCGACTGCTCGCCATCGGGCACGGCGGGCAGGTGCTGGTCTCCGGAACCACGGCCGATCTGCTGCAGGGGGAGATGCCGCCGCTGGCGAGCCTGCGCGATCTCGGACACCATCGTCTGAAGGACCTCGCGCGCCCGGAGGAAGTCTACCAGGTCGTCGCGCCCGATCTGCCCGAGTCGTTTCCGGCGCTGCGTTCCCTCGACGCGCTGCCGAACAATTTGCCGCGCCAGCTGACCTCGTTCGTCGGACGCGAGGCGGTCGTTCTCGAAGTGGCGGAGCTGATCCGCAGCGCGCCGCTCGTCACGCTGGTCGGCCCCGGCGGTGCCGGAAAGACGCGCTGCGCGATCCAAGTCGGCGCCGAGATGCTGGACGGCACGCCGGACGGCGTCTGGCTGGCCGAGCTTGCGCGCATCGCCGACGCCAGCCTCGTCGCCGCGCTGATCGGGCAGGTGCTCGGCGTTCAGGAGATCCCGACGCGGCCCGTTCTCGAGACGGTCGTCTCGTATCTCAAACGCAAACGGCTGCTGCTGATCGTCGACAATTGCGAGCACGTGATCGCCGAGGCGCGGAACGTTGTCTGCGAGATCCTGCTGCACTGTCCCGAGGTTCGCATCCTCGTCACGAGCCGTGAGGGGCTGAACATCGCCGGCGAGGAGGTGTACCGCATGCCCTCGCTCGCGGTGCCGGCGAGCCACGTGATCGCTGCGGAAGAGGCTTCGCGGTACGGCGCGGTCGTGCTGTTCGCCGACCGTGCGCACTCGGTGGAGAAGCGCTTCGCGCTCACCGACGAGAATGCGCCGTACGTCGCCGAGATCTGCCGGCGGCTCGACGGGATTCCGCTGGCGATCGAGCTCGCCGCCGCGCGGGTGAAGATGCTCGCTCCCGAGGACCTTGCGCGCAAGCTCGACGAGCGCTTCCAACTGCTCACCGGCGGCGATCGCAGCGCGCTGCCGCGCCAGCAGACGATGCGCGCGCTGATCGACTGGAGCTACGACCTGCTCGCGGAGGGCGAGCGGGCGCTCTTCCAGCGGCTCTCCGTCTTCGCCGGCGGCTTCACGCTCGAGATCGCGAGCGCGGTGTGCGGCGACGAGAGGACCGACGAGATCGCGGTTCTCGACATGCTGACCTCGCTGGTCGACAAGTCGCTCGTCCAGGCGGATCTGACGCCGCACGGGACGCGCTACCGTCTGCTCGAGTCGAACCGGCAGTACGCGCGCGAGAAGCTTGCCGCGTCGGGCGGGTACGCCGCGGTTGCGCGCAGGCACGCAACCGCATATTGCGATTTGGCGGAACATCTCGAAGCGATCTGGCACACGACGCCCTCGCCGCAATGGCTCGCGCGGATCGCGCCGGAGCTCGAAAACTGGCGCACCGCGCTGGAATGGGCACTCGAAGCGCGCGGTGACCTCCGCCTGGGTCAGAGGCTCGCCGGCCTTTCGGTGGTCACCTTCGTGACGTCGCCTGCGGAAGGCCGCCGCTGGGTGCATGCCGCGCAGCAGTCGATCGACACCGCGACGCCGCCGCCGCTCGTCGCGCGACTGGACCTTGCCGAGGCGTTCATCGACTGGCGGTTTGCGCTGCACAAAGCGAGCTACGCCGCGGCGTCGCGGGCGCTCGCGCGGTATCGCGAGATCGGCGAGGACTATCTGACGGCGTGGGCGATGCGCATCGGCGGCAACGCGCTCGTCATCCTCGGGCGCGGTGAGGAAGGCGAGAAGCTGCTGCAGGAGGCGCTCACGACGTCGCGGCGGCTCGGTTATCGGAAGTTCACCGGCTGGGTGCTCGAGGCGCTCGGCGCGGCACGGTATCTCGCCGACGATCTCGACGGCGCGCGCGCGTGCTTCGCCGAGGCGCTCGCGATCTCGACCGAGACCGGGCACTGGCAGCTGGCCGCGACGGTTTCGCTCGGACTGGCCGAGGCGGAGTTCCGGGCCGGCGACACGTTGACCGCGCTCCGGCTCTCCGGTGAGGCGCTCGCGGCGTACAGCGCATGGAATGAGGCGCCCTCCGTCGCCGGCACGCGCGCGGACATGGCGGCGTATCTCATCGCATTGGGTCGCTACGACGAGGCGGCGGTGCACGCGCGCGAGGCGCTCGCTCCGCTGCGCGACGCGCAACGCGAGGTCGCCGTCGCGTTCACGCTGCAGCACCTGGCCGCGATCGGCGCGCTCCGACCGCTGCCGGACGAGGTGCGCGCGCACGAGGCGCGGCGGCGCGCGGCACGCCTGCTCGGATACGTCGACGCGCGCACGGCATCGCTGGAGGCGCTGCGCGAGTACACGGAGCGGCAGGAGTACGAGCGCAGCGTTCGCGCGCTGCGCGAGGCGCTCGGCGACGAGCCGTTCGCCAGGCTGACGGGCGAAGGCCGCGACTGGACCGAAGATCAGGCCGTCGCCCAGGCGATGGACGAGGACCGCGCCCTCACGGCATGATGCGGATCGACGTCCTGCGCAGCGCCGGCGCGCGACTCTTCCACTCCTCGCTCGCCGGCTCTCTCTTCACCAACGCATGGTACTCGCTCGTCACGCGCCTCGACAAGCACGGCGAGGCGACGTTCATGAACTACGGCTACGCGCGGCCCGGCGAGGAACCGGTCGCGCTGCCGCCGGAGCTCGAGCGGCATCGCTTCGCGATCCAGCTCTACCGGCACGTCCTGGCGCCCGTCACCGTGCGCGGCAAGGATCTGCTGGAAGTCGGCTGCGGCCGCGGCGGCGGCGGCGCGTACGTCGCCGCCGCGCTGCATCCGCGCCGCTTCGTCGGCCTCGACATCAACGCGACCGCGATCGCGTTCGACCGCCGCTTCTACCGCGCGCAGCCGAACCTCGCGTTCGTGCGCGGCGACGCGCACGCGCTGCCGTTCCCGGACGACACGTTCGATGTCGTGCTCAACGTCGAGTCGTCGCACCACTACGCCGATCTCGGTCGCTTCCTGGGCGAAGTCCATCGCGTGCTCAGGCCAGGCGGCGCCTTTCTCATGGCAGCGTTCCCGAGCAGAAAAAGGCCCATGCTGCTGCGTGAAGCGGTGCGGCGTTCAGCCTTCGCGTGCACGCTCGAGGAGGACATCACCGCCGACGTCGTTCGCGCGCTCGACCTCGACAGCGTGCGGCGGGAGGAAACGGTGCGCCGGCTGTGCCCGCCGCAACTGCGCACGTTCGCGCGCGAGTTCGCCGGCGTGCGCGGCACCAGGCTCTACGCGTTCTTCGCCTCGGGCGAGGTGGAATATCTCAACTTCGTGCTGCGCAAGGAACAGCCGGCGGCGAGCGTTCAGCCGCCGTAGAACGAGCGCTCCCACCGGAGCTCGTTTTCGTGGCCGTCGCGCACGAACGGCGAGCGCTGCGCGAGCCGCAGGAACAGCGCGTTGATCAGATTCGCCGGAAACCGCAGCGGCCGCACGAAGTCCACGAACAGCACGACCCGGATCTCGCCGCTCCTGTTCCACGCCGCGTGCTCGAACGAGTCGTCGAAGACCAGCGCGCGGCCCTCGTCCCAGCGGCAGAGCCGCGTGCCGACGCGTATCCCGACGTCGGCGCCCGCCGGCGGGACGATCAGGCCCAGATGGAGCCGCAACACGCCGTTGTACGGCCCGCGATGCGGCGGCAGCTCCTTGCCCGGCTCGAAGATCGAGAACATGGCACTCGACAGACCGGGGATGCGGCCGACGATGCGCCAGGTCTCGGGGCACAGCTCGACGTTGCGCCGGCACGGCGTACCGACCCCGACCAGCATGAACGACTTCCAGCCGCGATCGCTGGTGATCGAGCCGACGTCGGGAACGATCTCTTGAAATCCGGGCAGGTCGACGCGCCGCAGCAGCACGCGCTCCAGCTCGGTCCGGATCGTGCGCCAGTCGCGCTCGATCGCCGCGACCCATGGAAAGGCCGTGGGGTCGAAGACGGCTGCGTTCGGCACGATCGAGCAGCGGCGGTTCAGGCTCTCGAGCAGCGGGTGGAGCCGCAGCAGCAGCCGGTCCGCCAATCGTAGCTTGTCGGAACCCTCGGGACGCCAGCGCCGATTCGCGCCGACAGTAACGCCAACGTGATCGATGATTTCGCTTCCAACGGACGGCTGGGTGAGGCCGCGCGGCGGCGATTGCGGCGTTGTTCCAGGCGACCCACGCTGCTTCCCTGCCGCGGACGAGGGGATGCCGTCGTGCCGCGGATTCGCCGACGGCAGGCCGCCTTGCCCGAGGGAGGAAAAGTCCCGCCGATGGCCGTCTCTTCGTCCGACGTGGAGCGCGTGCTCGATGCGATCGAGCGGAGCAGTTCGGAGAGCCGCGCCTTCGCGTTCCTGATCGAAGCCGTCAAGGACATTCAAGGCACGATCCGCGCGATCGACACGAAGGTCGGGATCCTGCTCGCGGTGCTCGCGATACCGCTGCCGACGATCGTGGCGGGGATCGGCTGGATCCATGCGCACGGCGCGACGGTGACGGCGGCCAATCTCTTCGGTGCGCTGGCGCTCCTCGCGTGGGTGATCTCCGCGTTCGTCGCGATCCGCACGCTGACCGGGGTCGGCGACGCCTCGAAGCACGTCCGCGCCGGCAGCAAACCGGTCGACCTGTTCTACGCGGGCGGTCAGTTCGGGTTCAACTGGCTCGACGCGCTGCTCACCCGCGAGAAGCCGCTCTCCCGCCAGTCGATCGAGGACTACGCGTCGGCGATCCCCACCGCGCCCGACGACGTGAACATGCACCTCTCGCTCGAGGTGCTGAGCTTGGCCTACATCCGCGATCTCAAGATCCACCGCCAGAAGATCGCCTTCGAGCTCACCGCGATCGCCATCGTGCTCGGCGTCTTCGCGATGGTCCTGCCGCGATAGCGGCGGCGGCGCTCGAACCCGCGACCGTCTACCGAATCAGCGCCGACAGCACCCCGATCAGCATGACGGCGAGGAACAGCAGACAGCCGCAGCTCCCGCGCGGGTCAGGCCGCTTCCCGCCGCGATCGTGCGCCATCTGATAGCCGATGAACGACGACGGATCGTTCACGCGATCAGAAGTGCGAGGCGAACCAGTCGATCCAGCGGTGCGTGATCTCCTCGCGGTGAAGCGGGTCGCTCGGGTAGTGGCCGTTCACCGGGATCACCACCATCTGCACGGGCGTTCCTCCCGCGCGCACCGCGTGGTAGAACTCGTAGGCGAGCGGCGTGGGCACGCGGTAGTCGCCGGCGTCGGTCATGATCAGCGTCGGCGTGCGGACGTCGGCGGCGTACGTCAGCGGTGATTCCGCTTCGTACAGCGCGCGCATCCGGTCGCTCGTCCACGGCGAGGGGCCGATGAAGTTCGGAGTGAAGTCCTTCGCGTCGGTCATGTCGGCATAGCCGGTCCAGTCGTTCACCGCCGCGCCCGACATCGCGGCGCGCCAGCGGTGGTCGTGGCCGATCAGCCAGGACGTCATCAGGCCGCCCTCGCTCCAGCCGGAGACGCCGATCCGCGAGGGATCGACGATGCCGAGCTTTTCGACCGCGTCGACGCCCTCGAGGATGTCGCGCCCCGGCGCGCTGGTGATGTGCGGCACGGTCGCCTGCGCCCAGCGGTGGCCCAGGTTGTCGCTGCCGCGGTAGTTCGGCGCGAAGACGAACCACCCGCGCCCCGCCATGAGCTGCGCGAACGAGGAGAAGCCTTCGGTCGACGTCGCCGTCGGACCGCCGTGGATCACCAGCACCAGGGGATACTTCCGCCCCGGCGTCGCGCCGACCGGCGCGATCAAGACGCCGTCCGCGGTGAAGCCGTCGACGGTACGCCACGAGATCGTGCGCGTCGCTCCGAACGCATGCGCCGCGACCGCGTCGTTCAGGTGGGTGAGCCGCCGTGGCGCGCCGCCGCCGGGCGCGAGCAGGTACAGTTCCGAGGGGCGCACCGGCGTCGTCCCGACGAACGCCAGCGTTCCGTCGTGCGCGGAGGTCGCCGCGCCGGCGACCTCGACCTCGCCGAGCGCGAGCGCCCGCGGCGTCCCGTCGGCGGCGAGCGCGAAGAGGCGGTCGTGCGTCCGATCGGCCGCGCCGACGACGACCGTCCCGCGCGCCTGCACCGCGAACTGCACGTTACGGTCGAGCCGCGCGCTCAGATCGCGTGCGTGTCCGCCGTCGAGATCGCTCGCGTAGAGCTCCGTCTGGGAGAACGCGACGGGGTCGTCGGAACCGTACAGCAGCCGCGTTCCGTCGGGCGTGACCTGCGCGTCCTCCGCCTGCGCCGCGATCGCTCGCACCGCACCGCTCGCCAAAGCGATGCGGACGATCTCGCGCTCGCGGTAGTGATTCGCCGAGGCCGCCGGCCGGCGCGTCAGGAATACGGACCGCCCGTCGGGCGCGAACGACGGCTCGCCGTCGAGCGACCACTCGCCGCGCGTCACGCGGTGCGGGTGCTTCCCGTCGGCGCCGATGGTCCACAGGTGGACCGGAACGGCGGCCGCGCGCGAGGTCCACGCGTTGTCGGTGATCTCGAACCAGTCGTCGTGCGCTTTGATCCGCTTCTCGTCCGGCGCGTCGTCGCGCGTCAAGTACGCGAAGCCTCGTCCGTCGGGACGCCACCCGTACGACTCGACGCCGTGCTTCGCATCGGTGATCCGCATCGCGTCGCCGCCGTCCATCCGCAGCACGTAGAGCTGCGGCGCCGGCTCGTCCTTCGCGTCGGGATCTTTCGGCGGGGTGGCGACGAAGGCGAGCCGGCCGCCGTCCGGTGACCAGCGCGGCGAGTCGACGTCGTCGCGCTCGCGCACCAGCGTGCGGCTCGCACCGGTCGCGGTGACGAGCACGAGCCGGTTCACGTACGCGTTCTTCTCGAAATTCGGACGCCGGACGATCAGCGCGACCCGCCGGCCGTCCGGCGCGATCTGCGGGTCCAGCAGCGTCACCATGGAGCGCAGGTCGCGTTCCTGCAGCGGTTGCGGCGCGCGCGCGGCGGCCTGTCCCGGAATGCTCGCGGTCAGCAGCGTTGCGGCAACGAGCGCGTTCACGGCGCGCGAGCACCGAGGAGCGGCCGTGCGCCAACCGTTCGTCATCACTTCATCCACCGTTCGAACCAGGCCGACCACTGGCGCAAGACGCTCTCCCGTCCGACCGGGTCGGTCGGGAAGTGCCCGGCGCGCGGATACGCCACGAACGTGACGGTCCGGCCGCGATCTTTCAGCGCGTGGTACAGGGCGTACGCCTGCGCGATCGGGACGCGCTGATCGCCGGTATCGCTCAGGATCAGCAACGGCGTTCGGATCGCCGCGGCGTACGTGATCGGCGACTCGGCCGCGAACGCGGCGCGCCCGTCCTTGGTCCACGGCGAAGCGCCGCCGAGGAAATCGATCGCGAACTGCTCGTTGATGTCGGCCAGGACCGCCTGCTGCCGCCAGTCGTACACGCCCGCGCCCGCGACCGCGGCTCGCCAATAGGTCGCGTGCCCGACGAGCCAGCCCGTCTGCAGCCCGCCGCCGGACCAGCCGCTCACGCCGATCCGCGACTCGTCGATCATCCCCGTCTTCTTCAGCGCTTCGACGGCGGCGAGGTTGTCGCGCCCCGGTCCGCTGGTGACGTGGGGAACGATCGCCTCGAGAAAGGCGTCGCCCTCGTTGTCGCTCCCGCGATAGTTCGGCTGCAGCACGAAGAACCCGCGCGTCGCGAGCACCTGACAGAGCTGCCCTTCGATCGTGCCGAAGTCGACCGTCGAGGTCGACACGGGGCCGCCGTGGATGTCGAGGATCAGCGGATACTTCTTCCCCGCGACATAGCCGGCGGGATACGTCAGCACGCCGTTGATCTTCGTGCCGTCGTCGCTCGTCCAGTCGAAGCGCTCCCGCTTGGCGAGCGCGTACGCTGCGAGGAACGCGTTCTCGCTGGTGAGCTTGCGCGGCGTTCCGCCCCGCGCCGGCAGAACGTAAACCTCACCCGGATCGTCGGTGCGCTGGCCGACGAACGCGACGCTCCCGTCGCGCGCGATGCTCGCGTCCGCCCCGAAGTCGACCTCGCCGAGATCGATGCGCGCCGCGGTCATCGCGCTCGCGTGGTCCGCGGCCGGCGCGCTCAAGCGCCACAGAACGTTGCGCACGCCGTCGGCGGACGCGACCAGCAGCGAACGGCCGTCCGGGGCGAAATCGAACCAGTGCACGTTGCGGTCGAGCGGCGCGCCGTCGAACGCGAGCGCTCCCGCGCGGTCGTACACGCGCACGTCCTTCTGCAAGTAGACGCTCCCGTGGCGCGGGACTTGGAGCGCGACGAGCTTTCCGTCGCGCGCGAGGGCGAACCCGCCGTCGATCCCGCCGGCGACGAACGGCCGCACGGCGCCGGACGCGACGTCGACGAGCACCGTGTGCGACTTCGTGAGGTGGGCGAACACCGCGTCCGGCTGCAGCGTCATCACCAGCGCCGTTCCGTCGGGCGTCCACTCGATCACGCCGCCCCCGCGCGCGGGTGAAGCGTCGCCGCGCGTGACCTGCTTCGCATGCGTTCCGTCGGCGTCGATCGTCCAGGCGTGCGCCGGCCGCGAGGGCTCGCGGGTCAGAAAATGCTCGTCGGTCACCGGAAACGCCGGAACGAAATCCTCGGGCAGCGTCGACTTCGGCGGGGCATCCTCGGCGAGATACGCGAACGCCGCGCCGTCCGGACGCCAGGCGAACGCCTCGATGCCGCTCTTCACGCCGGTGATCTTCTGCGAGTCGCCGCCGTTCATCGGAAGCACGTAGAGCTGCGCCGGCTTCCCGCGCGCCGGCGAGGCCAGGTACGCGAGGCGCTCGCCGTCCGGCGACCAGCGCGGCGACATGACGCCGATCCGGTCCTGGGTGAGGATCCGGCGCGCGGCCGTCGCGACGTCGACCAGCACCAGTTCGGTGTCGGCACGGTCGGCCTTGAAGTCGGCGGTCGCGCGAACGTATGCGATCCGCGAGCCGTCGGGCGAGATCCGCACGTCGCGCACGCTCACCAGTCCGCGCAGCGCCTCGAACGTGACCGGCTTGAGCGCCGGTGCCGAGCCCGCGGCGATCGCGGCCGGACCGGGGCCGAGCAGCAGTGCCGCGCAGGCGGCGAGGGACGAGAAACGGCGCACCACGAGGCCTCCGGTCTCCGTAGGAATTGGGAGCCGCCTTCGCGACCAGCTCATCGGAGCGCCTGCACGCCCTGCGACGGGATGCGGCGCCGACGGGTGCGGTTCGCGACGGAGGTTGGGCTCCCGGCGGCGGAAGGGCCGGCGGCGGCCCGGCTTACGTCAAGCCGGCGTTGTAGAGCCAGAGCGCGGTTTGCCCGCGCGTGAGGTCGCCGGCCGGAAGCTGCCGCCCCACCTTGGCCTCGATGGCATTGCGCGAATCGTCGGAGAGCGCCCCGTTCGGATCGAACCCGAGGCTGGTCCCGCCGTCGTCGCTGGTGACGATCATCGTCGCTCCCGCCATCTGCACGGCTTCCCACAGCGGGTCGCCGTACTGCACGTCGGTCCACCAGTAGAGCGGGATCCCGTTCGCCAGCAGCGTGCGCTGATACGCGCGGGTGCGGTGCGGATCGCCCGCGACGTCGTGGGGCGTCGTCCCCTGCTGGATGCAGAAGGCCGCCAGCGCGGCCGCCGACTCACCGATGTTCCACTCGATCGGGTGGAGACGGTAGAGCCCGTTGGTGAGGTGCGTCGTGCCGATGTTCTTGCAGGCGGCGAGCAGGTTCGTCACGCGCTGCGGAATCAGCGCGCGCATCGGGATCTGCACCGGCCAGGTGGGGATCTGGAACTCCGCCATCGGCGGGTTCGTCCCGCGGATCCCGTGGCCGTCCATGTAGGCGTACATTCCGACGCCGCACGAATCGGGATAGAGCTGCGCCCGCGGCCCGCTTCCCGTCTTGCGGATCTCGCCTTCGACGATCGTCTTGAGCGCTTTGATCCGCCGCGCTTCGCGGATGTACGGCGCCGGCGCGATGCCGTCGCCGGTGCCGAACGCCGTCGTGCACGGCATGAGCTCCGGGAACCCGGAGTTTCCGGAGCCGTCGTTGCGCGGGCACTCCGTCTGCAGCCAGTACAGATAGCCCAGCGTCGCTTCGCGCGCGGCGGCGATGGTCTGCGCGTCCGTCGCCGGATCGCCGCTCGGAATCGTCGCGCCCTGGTAGTCGTTGCTGCCCGTGTTGATCGTCGTCTGATCGTACTGGTAGTTCGGATCGTCGAAGTTGCGGCTGTCGATGTATTGGCGGTAACCGAACATCGTGTCGCCGGACCCGAACATCGAGGAGATGTCGCCGTCGGTGATCCCGTATCGCTGCTCGGCTTTGTGCGCGGCGTAGTTCGGCGGCTCGGGGATCGTGTAGTCGCCGCCGGGGCGGTGCTCGATCGCGAACACGAACGTGATCGGCTGGATCCACTGCGGCATCGGCTGATCCGGCGCGTAGGCGCCGTCTTCACCGGTCTGCGAACGCGACTCGGCCCCGATCACCCACTCGTCGGACTGCAGCGCGAGCGGCAGCACGTCGCCGAGGTCGGTGGCGTCGAGGACGTACGTCGCGGCGTAGGTGGTCTGCGTCCCGTCGGCCCCGGTCGTGGTGACGCTCGCGATCGCATCGCCCGACATCGTCACCGAGTCGAGCGTGGTGTTCGGACGCCAGTGCACGCTCGGCGAGGCCTGGAGCAGCCCCGAGAGGATCGTGTGGCCGAGCTTCGGCTCGACGGCGAAGAGCGGCTGCGATGCGTTGTACGGACCGCCCGCGAAAAACAGCGGCTGGCTCTGCCCGATCGCCGAGAGCCGCGCGTTGTTGCGGTACCACAGCCGCGAGAGGTGGTGAAAGCTCCGGTACGACGCGGTGCTGCTCGCCGTCTCGATGTACTTGTTTTCGTCGGGCTTGCACACGCCTTGCGAGGTGAACTGGCCGCCGACCCAGTCGGTCGGATCGATGAGCGCGACGCTGACGCCCATCTCCGCGGCACGCAGCGCCGCCGCCACGCCGCCGAGGCTGGCTCCGATGACGAGCACGTCGTAGGTCTGGTCCGCCACGGCTCCGCCCCACAGTACACAACCAGGCGCCGAACGGTTCGGCGCCGGACGCTTCCTTGAGCGGCTAAGCCGACCGGACCTCCCGCTCCCGACCCCCTTCGCCCGCCCGGTGCCCCGGTGAGCCGGGGCGAGGGGTCAGTGCGGCGGGGGCGTCGTCGGTGCGAAGATCAGGTAGGCCGTCGCGGGCGTCTGGCCGGGCGGCACGTCCGGCGGCGCCGGGGCGCCGGCCGGCCCGAGGCTTCGAATGTAGGCGTAGATCGCGTGCTGATCGCCCGGCGAGAGCTGGCGCACGGCGCCCCACGGCATCGGCGGCTTGCCGTACGGACCGGGGTTCGCGATGAGCGCCGTCCACTGCTCGGGCGTCATGCTCGCGAAGACGAGGCGCAGGTTCGGCGGATACGAGACGCCCCACGGGCCGAGGAAACCGAGACGGCTGCCTTCGAGCCGGTCGCTCTCGCCGGGGAGCGGCCGCCCTTCGAGCTGTCCGGCGGTGTGGCAGTCATTGCACCCGCCGTAGTTGACCAAGAAGCGTCCCGCCGCCACCGGATCGTCGGCGACGACGTGCGGCGTCACGTCGGCGCGAACCGCGCCGAGCAACAGAACGGAAAGAGCGGCGGCCCCACCGAGTATGGTGACACCGGCGCGGAGAGCAACCGACATATGCCGCCGTTCTCGCGCCGCGGACGGGTTTCCCGCGACGGCCGGGAACCGCGAGGCCCTTCTCGGGCTCCGGCTACCCGATTTTAGGTATCTCGCCGGCCCCTCCGCCCGCCGTACGGTGTTGCGTGGAGGATCGAACGAGATGAACAAGCTGACCACCCTGCTGGCGATCGCCGCCGGCTTGACCGCCGCGTCCTGCTCGGCCGGACACGGGATCTCCTCGAGCATGCCGCCCGTCTCCGTGGGGGGCGAGGCGCAATCGGCGAGCGCCGTCGTCGGGACGGGCACCGCGCGCTCCGCGCAGGCCCTCGCGAAGCCGCCGGCCGGGTGGGCCGTGACGGCCACCCAAGCGTTCAAGCCCGCGAATGCGAGCGACTTGGGCGTCCTCGCGGGGACGAAGACGCTGACGGTGCGCCTCGGGCTCCAGATGCGGAGCCAGGCGCAGCTCAAGTCGCTGGTCGCATCCGGCCAGCGGATCTCGCCGTCCGCGTTCAGCAGCACCTACGCGCCGACCTCGGCGCAGGTCGCCGCCGCAACGAAGTATCTGCAGGGCGAAGGCTTCACCAACGTCACCGTCGAGCCGAACAACCTGCTGATCAGCGCGAACGGCACGGTCGCGACGGCTTCGAAGGCGTTCAGCACCTCGATTCACGGCTTCAGCCGGAACGGCAAGACCGTCTACGCGAACACCACGCCCGCGTACGTTCCGAGCGCGCTCTCCGGCAACGTGATCGCGGTCCTCGGACTCAACGACGTGCAGACGATGGCCGCCGCTCCGAAGGCGCAACCGACGGCGTGCAACGTCGAGGGCGTGAACACGCCGAGCCAGGAGTGCCTGCGGTTCTACGATCCCACGACGTTCCAGATGGCGTACGACAGCATCAAGATGGGTTCGGCGCGGCTTACCCCGATCGCGATCATGGCCGAAGGCGACGTGAGCGGCGCGATCAGCAACTTCCGGCTGAACGAAAAAGAGTTCAAGATGATCGACGTCGCGGTCAAAGTCGTGCCCGTGGGGCTGCCGAGCAGCGATACCTCCGGCGACGACGAGTGGACGCTCGACATGACGTACAGCACCGGGATGGCGGCGAACGTCCCCGAGCTCTACCTCTACGACACGACCTCGCTCACCGACTCCGACATCGCGCTCGAGTACAACCGATGGGTCACGCAGCATGAGACGCTGGTCGGCAACTCGTCGTTCGGCGGGTGCGAGTATGGCCCGTACCTCGACGGCTCGATGTTCGTCGACGATGAGGTTCTGCTGCAGGCGGCGGCGGAGGGGATGACCATGTTCGCCTCGACCGGCGACTCCGGCGGCTACTGCAGCGTCGGGCTGCCCAACGGCGCCCCGGGGGGCGCACCATTCGTGAACTATCCGGCCGCTTCGCCCTACGTGGTCGCGGTCGGCGGCACCGACCTCTTCTCGAACGCCGACGGCACGTACAAGGGCGAGACCGCGTGGGAAGCCGGCGGCGGCGGGCTGAGCCAGTTCGAGGCCGCTCCGATCTGGCAATCCTCGCAGCCGGTGAACGGCTCCGGCGTGGAGAGCTTCCGCGGCCTCCCCGACATCGCGATGGACGGCTCGATCGAAACGGGCGCGCTCCTGTGGGGCGGCTCGGCGGCGAACGGCTCCTGCACCCCGTGCATCACCGGCGGCACCAGCCTCTCCTCGCCGCTCGCGGCGGGCTCGTGGGCGCGGATTCAGTCGGAGCACGGCAACTCGCTCGGCTTCGCGCCCCCGCTGCTCTATGCGAACTACACCTCGCACGCGGCGGGAGCGGTCACGGCGGGGCCTCCGCCGACGCGAACGGACGGTGGCTTCAACGACATCCTGGGCGGGACGAACGGCGCCTACACCGCGGCGCCCGGGTACGACTACACGACCGGCCTCGGCAGTCTGAACGTCGCCGTGCTGGGGTCCGAGCTCAAGTAGCGGGGCGGCACTCCCGCGACGACCGGCGCCCGCGATGCGAATCGCGGGCGTCTTCGCGTCAAGTCTTGGCGACGAGGACGACGGTGCGAGCAGTCTGCGCGGTGAGGTAGGCGGTCTGCACGAGATCGGTACCGAGGCTGAGGATGCCGGCGAGGACGATGGCGGAGGCGAGGAGCGAGCGGATCACGATGGACCTCCAACTAACGATTTAGGTGATCGACGACGACAGCGTAGCACCGCCGTTGCCGAGTGTCAACTAAAAGAATAGTTAGATCGCCGCCTCGGCGAAGGCGCAGAACACGGCCACCGCCCGAAGCTGCTCGACGCTCGCGCACGGCGCCTCGAGCAGGCGCGGCGAGCACACCATCACCGCCAGCGCCCGCCCGCGCGAAATCGCCACGTTGAAGCGGTTCTCTTCGAACAGGAAGTCGGCGCCGCGCGGCGCCTCTTCGGCGCTCGAAGCGGCCAGCGAATAGATCACGGCCGCCGCCTCCTGGCCCTGGAACTTGTCGACCGTCCCGACGCGCACGCCCGGTCCGAAGCGCCGGCCCAGCCGCCCGCGCAGCAGCCGGACCTGCGCGTTGTAGGGCGCGACGATCAGGACGTCGTCGATCCCGAGCGCGCGCGTGGTGCCGAACCGGTCGGTGAACCTGCCGCCGACGAGCCCGGCGAGGATCTCTTCGACGGCCGCGGCTTCCTCTTCGGAAGAGTGCACGTTACCTTCGTGCGGGACGGGGACGTAACGCAGCCCCGCACCGCTGTGCCACGGCGCGTCGATGCGCTGGAGCGCGCACGACGGCGTGGCGGCCAGGCGCCCTTCATAAACGGTGCGGGAGACGAAGTCGCACAGCGCCGGATGCATGCGGAACGTGCGGTCGAGGAAGACGCCGCGGTCCTCGGCGATCGTGCCTTCGCCGCCGAGCACGTGCTCGAGCACGGATGCGCCGGCGCCGGCCGGGTGGACGCCCTGCGAGACGTGCGCGAGCTGGAGCGGATCGCCGAGCAGCAGCACGTTCTCGGCGCACGTCGAGACCGCCAGCGCGTCGGCGAGCGAGACCTGTCCGGCTTCGTCGATCACCAGGTAGTCGAGCCGTGCGAGATCGTCGCGCGCGAACAGCCACGAGGTCCCCGCGACCAGCGTGTAGTCCGCGAACGGCGCGTTGTTCGGCGCGTTCGTCACGAACGCGTTCGCGCGCTTCGACAGGAACTGCGTCTCGAGGTCGCCGGCGTCGCAGCGCTTCACGCCGCGGAACGTCTCGCCGCGTTCCGCCGCCGCGCTCTCGATCGCATGCAGCATGTTGTGGATCGCTTTGTGGCTCGTCGCCGTCACGCCGACGCGCTTCCCGGCCGCGAGCAGCGTCGCCACGACGTGCGCGCCGGTGTACGTCTTGCCGGTCCCCGGCGGGCCCTGGACGACCAGCGCGCTGCCGTCGAGCGCGCCGGCCAGCGAGGCGACGTCGGCCGGAGCGATCGCGTCGGATCCGGCGCGAACCTCCGGCTGGATCCGGCCGCCCTGGGCGATCCCGCGGATGCGCGGGCGCGAGCGGTGCAGCAGCTCCCACGCCGCGGGATGGCGCCGCGCGGCGCTCCCGTCGAGGACGGCCGCGCCGAAGCGCCGCAGCGCCGCCTGCTGCGGCTTCGTCCCGATCGGCCCGCCGGGGATCAGCGCGCGCGGATGCGGATCGTGGGGCCAGCGCTTCACCCGCACCAGGCGCGCCTCGTCGTCGACGGACTCGACGCCGAGCGCGGGCGCATCGCGCCGGTCGGGATCGACGAACGAGCCGGGGCCCACCTTGTGCTGCTGCGGCGGAAACGTGTAGGTGAAGACCGAGCGCGAGCTCTTGCGCGTCGCCGCCTCGGGCGGGTGATCGGGCGAGGGCGCCAGCGCGCCCAGCGCGTCGCGATCGTCGACGAACGTCGTCGACGGCGCGTTCTCGCAGCGGTCGAACAGCGCCCACCACACCGGCTTCTCCTCGCGCCGGTGATACGCGAGCAGGTTCGCGAGCAGCGCCCGCGGCGCGCCGGGCAGCGCGCCCTCGAGCAGCGCGCGCTGCAGCTCGTCGCTCTCCTTCGCCTCGCGCGCTTCGTCGGGCGTTTGCGCGCGCGGATCGCGCTGCGGACGGAAGGGGACGTCGTCGCCGCGCGCCAGCGCCTCCTCGCGCAGACGCAGCAGCCAACGGTGCAGCCGGTAGGTGGAGACGCAGTCTTCCTCGTTGTAGCGGACGATGTCGGCCTTCTTCGCCGGATCGCGGTCGAGCAGATACGCTTCGAACGCCACGATCGACTGATCGCCTTTGCGCACCTCGGCCTCGCGGACGAAATCGTAGAACGGCTCGAGCTTCTTGATCGAGTAGCTCTCCTGCGACTGCGCCAGCGCGGCGCGCACGACCGCGTACAGATCGACCAGCACCTCGCCGCGCAGCAGATCGTCGACCTCGTCCTCGCGCGTGCCGTGGCGCATCGCGAGCCGGCGCAGCGCCGTCTTCTCGTACGGTGCGTAGTGGTAGACGTGCGCGCGCGGAAAGCGCGTGCGGTGCGCGGTCAGCCAGTCGACGAATCGTTCGAAGGCCTGCCGCTCCTGGTCCGGCGTCTCGCCCCAGAAGGCGCGATAGCCCGGCGCGCCGCCGTCGGCCAAGTATGCGCCGAACAGGTACTCGAGGCTCTCGCCCGGTGCGTAGAGCGGGTCGCCCTCCATGTCGAAGTAGACGTCGCCGTCGTCCGGCGGCGGAAGCGCGCGAAAGCCGCCGCCGTTCTCGCGCGGCGGCAGCAGCGCGTAGTGCAGCTCGCCGTCGTCGCGCTGGGCGAGCTGCAGCGAGGCTTGGCGGTGCAGCGTTTGGAAGGTCGCGGCCTCGAACCGTGGCGGCGGCGGCTCGAGCGGCGCCGTCGCGAGCCGCTCGAGCGTCGCGATTCCGGCGGCGCGCAGCCGCTTCGCCTGGTCGCGCCGGATCCCGGCGACGAATGAGAGATGATCGACCGCGCGGCGCACCGCCTCGCAGCGCTCGGCCCAGGCGCACTGCTCGCACGCCGCGATGCGCTCGGGAACCTCGTCCGGATCGAGCTCGGCGAGCGCGGCTTCGAAACGCCGCTGCGCCGCGCGCACGTACGCGGCATAGCGCGCCGGATCGTACGACCGCGTGCGTCCGTCGCCGAAGATCGCGGAGACGCTGCGCGGGAAGGCCCCTTGCACCCGCGCGACCAGCTCGGCGTAGAGGCTGAGCTGGACGAGGAACTGCGGCTTTTCCTGAACCGCGAGCTTCGTGTCGGCGACGTCGTACGACCAGCCGCCGAGCTCGCTCGGCGCATCGGTGCGCAGCAGAAAGTCGGCGCGCCCGGTCCAGAACCCCTCGAGAAACGAGGCCTGGTAGATCGCCGCGGCCCCGCTCCGCATCGCCGCGCGCGTCGTCTCGACCGCGCGCCGCAGCGCCGCCGCCGTCGCATCGCCCTCGGGGATCCGCACGACCTCGATCCCGGCTTCCGCGTAGCGTTCGAGAACGCGCCGCTCGTGCTCGCGGCCCTTCTGGGCGACGATCGCGAGCGTCGGATCCTCGTCGCCCGGCCCCGCGCGTCCGCCGAGGCCGCGCAGGTTCAGCGCGACCCGGTGCGGGCACGCGAGGTAGTCGTTCAAGTCGGACGCCGCGTAGACGACCCGGCCGTCAACGAGGCGCACGGTTCACCATCCCCCGCTTCATACGCCGAGGATGCGCCCGAACCGTGCCAGACGGGTGGCCCTCCCGCCCCGGCGCCGCAGCGTCGACGGGACGTGAACGGCCCGTCAGGTTTCCGTCCGATCCGACAAAAGGGGGAGGGTCGGCGCCGGCCGATCTGCGAACGTGGGCCTCGATGTTCCGGATTCCCGCGCTGCGTATCGCAGCGGCTGTCTTTGCGTTCTCCCTGCCCGTCCTGAGCACGGCGCCCGCCGGCGCGCAGACCGCGCCCGTCACGGTCGAGGCGAGCTACGCCGCCGTCCTCCAGAAGATCAATCCCGCGCTCCCGCTGGAGAAAGCTAAGGCGTACGTCCGCTCCCTGATGAAGGACGCCTGGAAGACCCACCTGGATCCGCGCTTCATCATGTCGATCGTGACCGTCGAGTCCGGCTGGCACGCCGGTGCGGTCTCACGGGTCGGCGCGCGCGGCCTCGGCCAGCTGATGCCGGGGACGGCCGCCCGGCTCGGCGTGAACGCATGGAGCCCGGCCGACAACCTGCGCGGAACGGCGACGTACCTGGCCACCCTCGTCCACCACTTCGGGCAAACGCCGAATGCGGTCAAGCTGGCGATCGCCGGCTACAACGCCGGGCCGGTCGCCGTCGAGCGCTACCACGGGATCCCGCCGTACGCCGAGACCCAGCACTACGTCGTGAAGGTCCTCCACGTCTGGCGCGAGCTGGACGCCCGGGTCGGCCGCGCGCTCGCGGTGAAGCCGAAGGTGCAGACCGTCGAAGTCGCGTCCGCCAAGCCGCCGGACATGCGGCAGTGGGTCACCGACGTCGACCGCATCCTGCCGGCGACCGAGTCGGCGGCCGAGACCGACGACGCCGCGACGGCGGCTGCCGCCGCGACCGCGGCGGCGAGCGCCGAGACCGGCTCGCTGCCCGCCCTCGCCGACAAAGCAAAGTAACCCGGCTCCCGCCCACGCTGAGGCGCGGATCTAGGGCGCCTTGGTCGCTGTCTCGCTCGGGACCGGTGAGGGCGACCCGCTGACGCGCGTCACGGCGGACGCCGCCTTCGGGCCGGCGCTCGGCGCCGGCGACGCGGGGTGCGGAAGGGCGTAGATCACGAAGATCGCCGGCCGGTTCGCCACCAGCTTGAGCGGCGTCGCCGTCGCGGCGAACAGCATGCGCGCCGGCGGCAGCGTCGGCGCCGCGCTCGGCGCCGCGTTGGCCGCGCCGTAGGTGCCGGGATAGGGCAGCCCGTTCGGTCCGCGAAGCGGCGACGGGCTCGGCGAAGGCGTCCCGAACGGCAGCATGGTCGGCATCCCGCCGGGGCGCGGCGATCCGCTCGCGCTCGGCGAGGGCTTCGCGGAGCCGGAGGCGACCGGTGCGCGGACCGCCATCGGCGGCGGCGTCGCCGACTGATCGACCTCCGCGACGGCGAGCCGGTAGGCGTTGTCCTTCTCGCCCGAGTTCCAGAGCCCGATCCCGAACTCGCCGTCGCGGTACTGCGTGGCGATCTCGCGCGGGACGTCGATGGCGATCCGGGGATACGACGGCAGCGTCGCATCGTGGGTCGGGATCAGCTCGATCCAGGCGAGCGCGCGGGCGGGATGCTCGCGGGACTTGCGGTGCTTGCCCTTGCCCTTCTCGAAGTTGATGTCGGGCCCGTCCTCGGGCTTCTTCACGTAGAGCGTCGCGCCGATCGCGATGTTCTCGAGCGCGGGCGCCGGGCCGGGCGTCTGCCCTTTCTTGGGCGGCGCGGGGGTGGGCTCGGGCTCCTTCGGCAGCGCGATCGCGCCGCTGTAGCCGGCGACCTCGGGCAAGTCCTGGAAGGCGGTCGACTCGCCGTAGGTGAGCACGGCGTTCGAGCTGACCGGTGCGGCGCTCGGCGCCGCCGTCGGGTTGCCCATGCCGGGCGAACCGAGCGCGTTCGGCATCGTCGAACCCGACCCGAAGCCGCCGGAGCACGCGGCGGCGACGGCTGCGAGTGCGACGCAGGCCAACGCCGTCGTAAGGGCGCGCGCATGATTCATCGCGCGTACGGTTCGCTTCTTACGGCGCCGAGTCCGCCGCCGCAACGTAAATCTCGGCACCCTTCTCGCGGAACTCGGCAGCCTTCTCCGCCATCCCGCCGGCGGCGTACTCGCGCACCTCCTGCGTGATCTTCATCGAGCAGAAATGCGGTCCGCACATCGAGCAGAAGTGGGCTACCTTCGCCCCCGGGGCAGGCAGCGTCTCGTCGTGCATGGCGCGCGCGCTGTCCGGATCGAGGCTGAGGTTGAACTGGTCGTCCCAGCGGAACTCGAAGCGCGCCTTCGAGAGGACGTCGTCACGATGCCGAGCGCGCGGATGCCCCTTGGCGACGTCGGCCGCGTGCGCGGCGAGCTTGTAGGCGATCACGCCGTCCTTGACGTCCTGCTTGTCGGGCAGCCCGAGGTGCTCTTTCGGCGTGACGTAGCACAGCATCGCGGTGCCGAACCAGCCGATCATCGCGGCGCCGATCGCCGAGGTGATGTGATCGTAGCCGGGCGCGACGTCGGTGACGAGCGGCCCGAGCGTATAGAACGGCGCTTCGTGGCACAGCTCGAGCTGCTTGTCCATGTTCTCTTTGATCAGGTGCATCGGCACGTGGCCGGGACCTTCGATCATCACCTGCACGTCGTGCTTCCAGGCGATCGTCGTCAGCTCGCCGAGGGTCTCGAGCTCGCCGAACTGCGCGGCGTCGTTGGCGTCGGCCTGGCAGCCCGGACGCAGCCCGTCGCCGAGCGAGAACGTGACGTCGTACGCCTTCATGATCTCGCAGATCTCGTCGAAATGCGTGTAGAGGAAGTTCTCCTGGTGGTGCGCGAGGCACCACTTCGCGAGGATCGAGCCGCCCCGCGAGACGATCCCGGTGATGCGGTTCGCGGTCAGCGGGACGTAGCGCAGCAGGACGCCGGCGTGCACGGTGAAATAGTCGACGCCCTGCTCGGCCTGTTCGATCAGCGTGTCGCGGTAGATCTCCCAGGTCAGCTCTTCCGCCTTGCCGCCGACCTTCTCGAGCGCCTGATAGATCGGCACCGTTCCGATCGGGACCGGGCTGTTGCGCACGATCCACTCGCGGGTTTCGTGGATGTTCTTTCCGGTCGAGAGGTCCATCACGGTGTCGGCGCCCCAGCGCGACGCCCAGACCATCTTCTCGACCTCTTCCTCGATCGAGGAGCTGATCGCGCTGTTGCCGATGTTCGCGTTGATCTTCACCAGGAAGCCGCGCCCGATGATCGTCGGCTCGAGCTCGAGATGGTTGACGTTCGCCGGGATGACCGCGCGGCCGCGCGCGACCTCGCTGCGCACGAGCTCCGGATCCATCCCCTCGCGCAGCGCGACGAACTCCATCTCCGGCGTGATCTCGCCGCGCCGCGCGTAGTGCATCTGCGAGACGTTCCCGCCGCGCTTCGCGCGACGGATCGCGCGCACGGAGGGAAAGCGGATCGCGTCGAGCTCCGGCATCGCCTCGCGGCCGAGCCGGTAGACCGACGAGGGTTTCGGCAGGATCTCGGTGTCCGCGCGGACCGCGACCCACGACTCGCGGATCGGCGCGATGCCGGCGCGCACGTCGATCCCGACGTCGGGATCGGTGAACGGCCCCGAGGTGTCGTGCACGGTGTGGATCTCGCCGTCGCTGAGCTGGATCGCCCGGAACGGCACGCGGATCGAGGGATCGCTCCCTTCGACGTAGACTTTGGTCGACGCGGGGAACGGATCGCGCGAAAGCACGTCGTTGGACGGCGGAAGCATGGTCGCCATCGGAAGCACTCCTCTTCGCCGGTATGACCCGGATCAGGTGGTAACGGTCGACGGCCTGCCGCCGTCCTCTCAGCCCGGCACTTCGGGCTCCCGTAGCGTATGCACGACGGTATGCCGCGGAGCGCGCCGTGTCAAGAGCGTCGCGTCAAGGGCGGCGCGCCGCGGGGACGAATCACGCCCCATGACGCCGGCGGCCTAACGTGACTCGTCCGTGGCGCATCATCCGCCCGCTCCGCGAGGGAGCGTCCGCGAGCTGGATGCGGCTGTACTACGATCTCCTCTACGAGCTCGCGTTCTCGGCCGAGACGGTCGACGACGCGGCGAAGATCGCGATCGCCCATGCGCACGCGACGTTCCTCCCCGAGCACGTCGCGATCGCGCTCCTCGACGACGGCACGTGGAACGTGCTGCCCTACCGCGAAGAGGGTCGCCTGGCCGAGCCGCTCCGCATCGAGGCCGCCGCGCTGAACGACGACGCGGCATACGAACCCGGCCAAGTCGTCGTGGTCCCCAGCGTCACGTTCTTCGCGAAACGCTTCCCGCGCCTGCAGCCCCTCGCGGAGCGCAACATCGGCTCGCTGGTCGCGGCGGCGTTCGGGATGGGCGTGCACCGGCGCGGCTATCTCGCCTTCGCCTCGCAAGGAGAGCAGCACTACAGCGACGACGAGTTTCGGCTGATGGCGCTCTACGCACTGGCGACCGGGATCGGGCTCGACCGAGTCGCCGAGAACCGAGCCTGACCGAAGCGCGAACGCGGCGCGCCGTCGCGCTGGCCGCGCTCGCGCAGCTGGCGATCGGCGCGGCGGCGATCTTCGCCCGCTTCGCGCTCGCCGGCGGCGGCCCGCTCGCCGCTTCGTTCGCGCGCCTGGCGATCGGCGCGTTCCCGCTCGTCGCGCTGGCGGCGGTGCACGGCCGGCTGCGCATCCACGACCGGCGCACCGAGCGCCGGCTGGTCGCGGCCGGCGTCCTGCTCGCGCTGCACTTCGCGTGCTGGATCGCATCGCTGCGCTACGCCTCGGTCGCGATCTCGACGCTGCTGGTGTGCACGACGCCGGTGTGGACCGAGGCGTACAGCGTCCTGCGCCGCCGGCGCATCGATGCGTACGCCGCGCTCAGCGTCGCCGGCGCGCTGGCCGGCGTGGCGATCGTCGTCGGCGTCCCCGACCGCGCGAACACGCCGCTCGGGATCGCGCTCGCGCTCGGCGGCTCGTTCGCGATCGCCGGCTATCTGCTCGTCGTCCGCGGGACCGACCGGCGCTACGGCACGCTGGCGGTCACGGCACGCACCTACGCGTACGCCGCGGTCGCGCTCGGCCTCGCGGTCGCTGCGACGCGCGATCCCTTCCCGCCGCTCGCCGACGCGCGCGCCTGGGGCGGGATCCTGGCGATGGCGCTCGTCTCGCAGCTCTTCGGCCACACGGCGATGAACGCCGCGGTGCGCGTGGTCAGCCCGACGTTCGTCGGAACGATGACGCTGCTCGAACCGGTGATCGCGGCGATGCTGGCCGCCTGGATCTTCGGCGAGCGGCTCGGGCTCGCGACCGGCGCCGGCGCGCTCGTCATCCTGGCCGCGATCGGCGTGGCGCTGCGCGGTGAGGGATTGACATCGTCGGCCGACGGCGTGACAGAGTGGCCTGGAGAGGAGCATCGCATGGACACGCTTCCGCGCCTGGAGGATCTGCGGGTCGAGGACCTCGACGGACCGGTCGAAACCGGGCCGTAGCACGCGCGGCGGCGGGAACAAGCCTGGGATGAACTACCGCAAGATCGCCGACGAGGCGGGGCTCGCCACCTATGCGCTCATCTTCGACGAGGGCGACGAAGCCGCGGCCGAGCTGGCGCGGTTCGCCCGCGAAACCGGGGTCGACGGCGCGCAGCTTTCGGGCGTCGGCGCGGCGTCACGCGCGACCGTCGGCTGGTTCGACTTCGGCGCGAAGCGCTATCAGCCCATCGCGATCGACGAGCAGGTCGAGGTGCTCTCGCTGCTCGGCGACATCGCGACGAAAGAGGACGGGACGGCGCAGGTGCACGCCCACACGGTCGTCGGGCTGCGCGACGGCAGCGCGCGCGGCGGCCATCTGCTCGAGCTCCACGTGCGGCCGACGCTCGAAGTCATCGTGACCGAGACGCCGACGCATCTGCGGAAGCGCTCGCTCCCGGGCTTGCCCGTCGCGACGATCCGCCTCGACGAGAGCGGCTGAGCTTCGGCGCGTGGCCTGTCGGCTCGCCCCGCGTCAGGCGACGTGCGCGGCGATGATCCAGGCGAGGCTGAGCGTGGCGGCCACGCAGGCGGCCGCGAGGCGGCGGAACGGGCGCCGAACGCTGATCATTCGAAAAGCTCCGATGCGGTGCGGACGTCCTTATCTACGGCCCGAACGCGCGGAGGTTTCACCGCACAGCCGGGAATCACGCCGGGCGCGCAAGGCTCGGGGATGCCCATGTTCTCGACTTTCGGCCGGCGTCATGCGCCTTCAGGGTGTTTCTCGGACGGTGAGGACGGCGATCAGTTCGGCGATGCTCCAGGCTTGGGCGGGGCAGCCGCGCGGGGCGTGCGGCGGGTCGCCGTCCGCGATTTCGTACAGCGTGCCGAGGCAGTCGGCTTCGAGCGCGTCGATCAGCGGTTGGACGAACGTGCGCGCGCGCTCGCGGTCGCCGTACGCGCGCAGGTGCGCGCGGACGAAGGGGCCGAGGAGCCAGGGCCAGACGGTGCCTTGGTGATAGGCGGCGTCACGACGGCTCTGGTCGCCGCCGTACGTGCCGAGGTAGGCGGGATCCGCCGGATCGAGGGTGCGCAGGCCGGCGGAGGTCCAGAGACGCGCCGCGCACACGTCGACGATCGCTCGCGCGCGCGCCGCGTCGAACGCGCTCGCGTGCAGCGCGACGGTGAAGAGCTGATTCGGCCGCAGCGACGCGTCGTCACCGTTCGGGCCGTCGAGCACGTCGTAACACCAGCCTCGCCCGACGTTCCAGAAGCGCTCCATCGACGCCGCCGCGCGCGCGGCGAGCGACGTGTAGCCCTCGCTCCGTGCCCCCAGTGCAGATGCGAAGCCTTCACAGGCGCGGAGCGCGTTGTACCAGAGCGCGTTGACCTCGACCGGTTTCCCGCGGCGAGGCGTGATCACGCGGTCGCCGACCTTCGCGTCCATCCAAGTGAGCTGCACGCCCTCGGCGCCGCCGCGCACGAGCGCGTCGGCATCCATTCCGATGCCGTAGCGCGTGCCGTCGCGGTAGCCGGCGACGATCTGCTCGACGGCCGGGAAGAGTTCGCGCAGCGCGCCGACATCGTTCGTCTGTGCGACGTACGCGCGCACCGCTTCGACGAACCATAGCGAGGCGTCGATCGTGTTGTACTCCGCGGGGCCGCCGGCGTCGGGGAAGCGGTTCGGGATCAGCCCGCCGTCGACGTGCGCGGCGAACGTCCGCAGCACGTCGAGCGCTTCGGAGGCGCGGCCGGTCGCGAGCAGCAGGCCGGGCAGCGAGATCATCGTGTCGCGGCCCCAATCCGTGAACCATGGATACCCCGCGATCACCGTCGTTCCGCCGGCGCGCGAGCTCGTGCCGCTACGGGGCGGCTCGCCGACACCAGGCGCCTCGCCGCCAACGGACGGCTCACCGCGAGCGACGACGAACGCGTCGGCGGCGAGCGCCAGCGCACCGAGCACCGGCGCCGGTTGCGCACCGGTACGCGCGCGATTCGCCGCTCGCCGCGCGCCGACGATCGCCTGCGCATCGCGCGGAACGGACGGATCGAGGGAGAGCACGACGCCGCCGTCGCGCCCTTCGGCGAGCTCCCACGCGAGCGTGAGGACGTGCAGGTAATCGTCCGTGTCGGGCAGCCCGCGCTCGGTCTCGCGCGGCAGCACGAAGCCCGCATACACCTCGCGCGCCGTCTCGATCCGCGTGCCGGGCGCGAACGCGTGCAGGGTCCGGCCGCAGGCCGGCAGCGCGATCGCCGCGCCGTCGCCTGCCGTCGTCGCGCCCGCGTCCGCGAGGGTCGTCGCGAACGACGCAGGGTCGGGGAGCGGGCCGCCGTGATGATCGCGGTCCGCGACGACGAGCCGCCCGCTCACAGCGAGCGCGCCGCGCGCGCGGAGGATGCGCAGCGCGACGGCGATCGCGTCGGTGCCGTGCGGCATCGCGAAGGACACCTCGAGCAACGCATCGCCGAGCGCGTACGTCCAGGCCGGCAGGCCGTCGTCGAGCGCGAACGCTTCCGCCAGCTTCCAGCCCTCCGGCGCGATCGCGCCGCCGCGCCAGCGATTCGTCGAGAGCGCGTAGTGCGCGTCGTCGTACACCACGTCGAGCTCGAGCCGCGCGACGACCAGTCGCCGCGTCACCGGCGGGTCGAGCGCCGCGATCAGCAGGCCGTGATAGCGGCGCGTCAGGGTCCCGGCGACCGTCCCCATCGCATAGCCGCCGCGGCCGTTGGTCAGCAGCCATTCCCGCCGTTCGGCGGCACCGAGATCGCCGCAGAGCGCGCGGCCGTAGCGCATCCGCTCATTTTGAGGCGGCGGCGCAGAGGAAACCTTGCGCCCGCTCCGCGAGAAGCGACAGCATGGAGCGGAACCCCGAGCGCGAGCGCATCGCGGCGGCCGACGCCGGCGGCGCGCCCTGGCGCCGCTGGGGCCCGTACCTGAGCAGCCGGCAATGGGGAACGGTGCGCGAGGACTACAGCGCCGACGGGAACGCGTGGGACTCCTTTCCGTTCGAGATGGCGCGGCTGCGCGCGTATCGCTGGGGCGAGGACGGGATCCTCGGCATCTCCGACGAGCACCAGCGGCTCTGCATCGCGCCCGCGTTCTGGAACGAGCGCGACGAGATCATCAAAGAGCGGTTCTTCGGCCTGGGCGGCCATCAGGGCAATCACGGCGAGGACGTCAAGGAGTGCTGGTGGCACCTCGACGCGCTCCCCTCCGGCGCCTATCTCAAAGCGCTCTACCGCTATCCGCAGCGCGCCTTTCCGTACGCGCAGCTCCGCGAGGAAAACGCGCGGCGCGGCCGGTCGGCGCCGGAGTACGAGCTGCTCGACACCGGCGTGTTCGACGGCGACGCCTTCTTCGACGTCGTCGTCGAGTACGCGAAGCGCGATGCCGACGACATCCTGATGCGGCTCACCGTGACGAACCACGCCGCGGAGCGCGCGCCGCTTCACGTGCTCCCGCACCTATGGTTTCGCAACGAATGGTCGTGGCGCGCCGGAACGCCGAAGCCCTCGCTGCGCGAAACCGCGCCGGATGGTCCGCTCGTCGCCTGGCACGCGACCCTCGGCGAGCGCTGGATCTTCACCGACGGCGGTGAGACCGCGCGGCTGTTCAGCGAGAACGAGACCGACTATCTGCGCGCGTTCGGCGCCGCCAACCCCTCGCCGTACGTGAAGAGCGGGATCGACCGCGCGGTGCGCGGCGAGTCGAGCGACGGGCTGAACCCCGGACGCACCGGCTCGAAGGCCGCCTTGCACTACCGCTGGATGCTGGAGCCCGGCGAGACGCGCACGGTGCGGCTGCGGATCAGCGACGATCCCCACGCCGGGGGCGTCGACCGGCGGTTCGACGCCGTCTTCGAGCGGCGCATCCTCGAAGCCGACGAGTTCTACGCCGGACGCGGCCCCGGCGCGCTCGACCCCGAGGCCGCGACGATCCAGCGGCGCGCGTTCGCCGGGCTGCTGTGGTCGAAGCAGTTCTACAACTACGTGGTGCGCGACTGGCTGCAGGGCGATCCGGCGATGCCGCCGCCGCCCGAATCGCGAAAGCACGGCCGCAACGCGAATTGGAAGCACGTCTACAACGACGACGTGCTCTCGATGCCGGACACCTGGGAGTATCCGTGGTACGCGGCGTGGGATCTGGCCTTCCACGTGATCCCGCTTTCGCTCGTCGACGCGAGCTTCGCCAAGGACCAGCTCCTCCGGCTGACGCGCGAGTGGTACATGCATCCCAGCGGGCAGCTCCCCGCCTACGAGTGGTCGTTCGACGACGTCAACCCGCCGGTGCATGCGTGGGCGGCGCTGCGCATCTATAAGATCGAAGCGAAGCGGCGGCACGGCGTCGGCGACTTCCACTTCCTCGAGCGAATCTTTCAGAAGCTGCTGATGAACTTCACCTGGTGGGTGAACCGCAAGGACGTCAGCGGCCGTAACGTCTTCCAGGGCGGCTTCCTCGGGCTCGACAACATCGGGCCGTTCGACCGCAGCGCCGCGCTCCCGCAGGGCGCCTACCTCGCGCAGAGCGACGGCACGTCGTGGATGGGCGTCTACGCGCTGAACATGCTGGCGATCGCGCTCGAGCTGGCGAAGCACGACGACGTCTACGAAGACGTCGCCTCGAAGTTCTTCGAGCACTTCCTGATCATCGCCGACGCGATGAACTCGCAGCGCGAGGACGAGTGCGGGCTGTGGGACCCCGGCGACGAGTTCTACTACGACCAGCTCTACCTGCCCGGCGGCGAGCGCATCCCGCTCAAGGTGCGCAGCGTCGTCGGGATCGTCCCGACCTTCGCCGTCGAGACGCTGAGCGCCGAGACGCTCGACCGGCTCCCGCACTTCGCGAAGCGCGTCGAATGGTTTCTCGCCAACCGGCCGGTGCTGGCCGAGAACGTCGCGCGGATCGACGTCGGCGGGACGCACGAGCGCCGGCTGCTGGCGATCTGCAGCCCCGAACGGCTGCGCCGGATCCTGCGGCGCGTGTTCGACGAGACGGAGTTCTTGGCGCCGCACGGGGTGCGGATGCTCTCGCGGTACCATCTCGACCACCCGTACGTGCTCGACTTGAACGGCCAGGAGTTCCGCTGCGACTACGAGCCCGGCGAGTCGACGAGCGGACTGTTCGGCGGCAATTCGAACTGGCGCGGGCCGGTGTGGATGCCGCTGAACTACCTGCTGATCGAAGCGCTGCAGAAGTTCCACTACTATCTCGGCGATGCGTTCACCGTCGAGTTGCCGACGGGCTCGGGCCGCAAGCTCACGCTGTGGGAGTGCGCGCTCGAGCTCGAGCGCCGGCTGATCGGGATCTTCCGCCGCGACGAATCCGGCGGCCGGCCGTTCAACGGCGGCAACCCGCTGCTGAGCGGGCCGCACTGGCGCGACCAGATCCTCTTCTACGAATACTTTCACGGCGACACGGCGGCGGGGCTCGGCGCCTCGCACCAGACCGGCTGGACCGCGCTGGTCGCGAAGATGATCGACCAGCTCACCGCGTACGGCGGGCCGCATCACCCGAAGGTCGCCGCCGACTTCGAGGTAAGAGTGCGCACGTGAGCCGCTACGATCTCGCCGTCATCGGGTCCGGGCAAGGGGGCGTACCGCTCGCGCTCGACTTCGCGGAGCGCGGAAAGCGCGTCGTGCTGTTCGAGCGCGGCGAGCTGGGCGGGTGCTGCGTCAACGTCGGCTGCACGCCCTCGAAGGCGTTTCTGGCCTCGGCGCACGCGGCGGGCCGCGCGCGCCGCGCGTCCGACGTGCACGTCGCCTGCGAGGTGAACCCGGACGTGCGCGCCGTGATGGAGCGCGTGCGCTCGATCATCGGCATCTGGCGCGACGGCGTCGAGAAGAAGCTCGCCCCGAGCACCGTCGAGCTGGTGCGCGCCGAGGCGTCGTTCGCGGCGCCGCAGACGCTGCGGGCGAACGGCGAGGTCTACGAAGCCGACGCCGTCGTCATCGACACCGGAGGGCGTCCGGTCGTCCCGTCGGTCGAAGGGCTCGCCGGAACGCCGTATCTCACCAGCGACACCTTTTTCGCGCAAGAGTCGCTGCCGGAGCGGCTCGTCGTGCTCGGCAGCGGCTACATCGGGCTCGAGCTCGGCCAGGGCGCGGCGCGGCTCGGCAGTCGCGTCACGCTCGTCACGCCCGACGACCGCCTCCTCGCGCGCGAAGAGCTCGACGTGTGCAGCGTCCTCACGCGCTCGCTCGAGCGGGACGGGATGCAGGTCGTTCTGCAGCACTCCGCCTCCAGCGTCGCGTATGACGGAGCGACGTTTCGGCTGACCCTCGACGACGGAACGACCGTCGCCGGCGACGGCCTGCTCGTCGCGACCGGGCGCCGGCCGAACATCCCGGACGGGACCGTCGAGCGAGCCGGCATCGCGCTGGACGCACGCGGGTTCGTGCGCTGCGACGCGCACCTGCGCACCTCCGTTCCGGCGCACTACGCGCTCGGCGACGTCGCGGGGCAGCCGCAGTTCACGCATGTCTCGTGGGAGGATTTCCGCCGGCTCCGCGCCGTGCTCGGCGGCGACCTCTCGCGCACGCGCGACGACCGCGTGCTGGCCTACGCGATGTACACCGAGCCGCAGGTCGGGCGCGTCGGGATCACCGCCGACGACGCCGCCACGGCGGGCCGCGCCCATCGCGTCGTGACCCTCGCGCTCGAAGACGTCGCGCGCGGGACCGAGTGGTCGCTCGAAGACGGCTTCTTCCGCCTGGTCGTCGATCCGGAGAACGATCGGATCCTGGGCGCCACGTTCGTGGGGTACGAAGCCGGGGAATTGATCCACGTGATTCTCGCCCACATGGAAGCCGGATCGACCTGGCGCGTCCTGGAGCGGTCCGTCCACGTCCACCCCACCTTCGCGGAAGGGCTTCCTTCGCTGGCCCGACTGCTGCTGTGATCGCGGCCGACCGCGCCCTGGCGATCGCCCACGCACGCGAGGGCGATCCGTTCGCCGTGCTGGGACCGCATCGGGAAAACGACGAGTCCGTCGTCCGCGCGTTTCTCCCCGGGGCGCGCGCCGTCGACCTCGTCGACGAGCGCGGCGAGCTGATCGCGCGCGCCGCGCCGGCCGGGCCCGACGGTCTGTTCGAAGCGCGCGCGGAGTCGCTGCCGGCGCCCTACCGCCTGCGCGTCGCCGACGACGGTGGGACGCGCACGATCGAGGATCCGTACCGCTTCGGCCCGCTGCTCGGCGAGCTCGACGCCTGGCTGCTCGCCGAAGGGAACCACCTGCGCGCGTACGACGCGCTCGGCGCGCATCCGGCCGAGATCGACGGCGTGCAGGGCACGCGCTTCGCCGTCTGGGCGCCGAACGCGCAGCGCGTCAGCGTCGTCGGCGATTGGAACCGCTGGGACGGACGCGTCCATCCGATGCGCTTGCGCCGCGAAGCCGGCGTGTGGGAGCTCTTTCTGCCGGGCGTCGCGCCCGGCGCGCATTACAAGTACGAGCTGAGCGGTCCCGGCGGCGAGCTGCTGCCGCTGCGCGCCGACCCCTTCGCGTTTCGCACCGAGCTCCGGCCGGGGAACGCCTCGATCGTCGCCGCGCCGAGCGCCTACGCCTGGAACGACGAGGGCTGGATGCGCTCGCGCGGTCCGCGGCAGCGGCGCGATGCGCCGATTCAGATCTACGAAGTGCACCTCGGCTCGTGGCAGCGCGTCCCCGAACAGAACGACCGTTTCATGACCTACCGCGAGCTCGCCGAGCGGCTCGTTCCGTACGTCGCGGAGATGGGGTTCACGCACGTCGAGCTGCTCCCGATCACCGAGCACCCGTTCGATCTGAGCTGGGGCTATCAGACGACGGGATGGTTCTCGCCGACCAGCCGCTTCGGCGAGCCCGACGACTTCCGCGCCTTCGTCGACGCGGCGCACCGCGCCGGGATCGGCGTCATCCTCGACTGGGTGCCCGGACACTTTCCGACCGACGCGCATTCGCTCGGTCGTTTCGACGGGACGCCGCTCTACGAGCACGCCGACACGCGCGAAGGCTTTCACCGCGAGTGGGGCACCTACGTCTTCAATCTCGGGCGTTCCGAGGTGCAGAACTTCCTGATCGCCTCCGCGCTGTACTGGCTGCGCGAGTTCCACGTCGACGGGCTGCGCGTCGACGCCGTCGCCTCGCTGCTCTACCGCGACTACAGCCGCAAGGACGGCGAGTGGATCCCGAACGCCTACGGCGGGCGCGAGAACTTGGAAGCGGTCGCGTTCCTGCGGCGGCTCAACACCGTGCTGTACGGCGAAGTCCCCGGGATCGCGACGTTCGCCGAAGAGTCGACCGCCTGGCCCGGCGTCACGCAGCCGGCTGATGCCGGCGGCCTTGGCTTCGGCTACAAGTGGAACATGGGCTGGATGCACGATACGTTGCGCTTCTTCGAGCGCGATCCGTTGTGGCGCGGCCACCACCTGGGCGAGATCTCGTTCGGACTCGTCTACGCGTTCAGCGAGAACTTCGTCCTGCCGCTCTCGCATGACGAGGTCGTGCACGGAAAGCGCTCGCTGCTGGGACGGATGCCGGGCTACGAGCCCGAGCAATACGCGAACCTGCGGCTGCTCTACGCGCTGATGTGGGCGCATCCGGGGAAGAAGCTGCTTTTCGCCGGCGGCGAGTGGGCGCAGCGCGGCGAGTGGCGCGCGCAGGCCTCGCTCGACTGGCACCTCGCGCAGAACCCGCCGAACCAGGGCGTGCAGCGGCTCGTGCGCGACTGCAACCGGCTCGTGCGCGAGCACCGCGCGCTGCACCAGCGCGACTGCGAGCCCGGCGGGTTCGAGTGGATCGCCTACGACGACGCGCGCAACGCGGTCGGCGCGTTCGCGCGCTGGGACGCGGCGCGCGACGAGCACGTCGTGTGCGTCTTCAACTTCAGCGGAAGCCGCCACGACGGCTACGTGCTGGGCGTTCCGGAGCGCGTTCCGTATCGCGAGGTGCTCAACACCGACGCGCTCGCGTACGGCGGCGCGAACGCGGGTAATGCAGGGACCGTGACTCCGACCGACCGTCCTGCGCACGGCCGACGATTCTCCGTCGCGCTGACCCTCCCGCCGCTCTCGGCCCTCTGGCTCGCTCCGTGAACTCGACGCGTCCGCGCGTCGAGCCGGGACTGCCGTATCCGCTCGGGGCGACCTGGGACGGCGCCGGCGTGAACTTCGCGCTGTTCAGCGCCAACGCCGAGAAGGTGGAGCTGTGCCTGTTCGACGCGCGCGGGCGGCGCGAGCTCGCCCGGATCGCGCTCCCCGAGTACACCGACGAAGTGTGGCACGGCTACCTCCCCGACGCACGCCCCGGGACGCTGTACGGCTACCGTGTCTCCGGTGCGTACGATCCGGGGCGCGGGCATCGCTTCAACCATCACAAGCTGCTGCTCGACCCGTACGCGAAGGCGCTGTCGGGATCGCTGCGCTGGTCGGACGCGCACTACGGCTACCGCATCGGCGCGCACCGCGCCGATCTTTCGTTCGACCGGCGCGACAACGCGAGCGGGATGCCGAAGTGCGTCGTCCTCGAGGAAGCGTTCACCTGGGGCGCCGACCAGCGGCCGGCCGTGCCGTGGGTCGACACCGTGTTCTACGAGCTGCATGTGAAGGGGTTCACCGTGCTGCACCCCGGCGTGCAGCCGGCGCTGCGCGGGACGTTCGCCGGGCTCGCCTCGCCGGCGGTGATCGCGTATCTGCGCGATCTCGGCGTGACGACGATCGAGCTGCTCCCGGTCCATGCGTTCGTCGACGACCGGCGGCTGGTCGAGCAGAAGCTGCGGAACTACTGGGGCTACAGCTCGATCGGCTTCTTCGCACCCGACGCGCGCTACCTGACCGCCGGCGATCCGAACGAGCTCAAGACGATGGTCAAGCACCTGCACGAAGCGGGGATCGAAGTGGTGCTCGACGTGGTCTACAACCACACCGCAGAAGGGAACGAGCTCGGGCCGACGCTCTCGTTCCGCGGGATCGACAACGCGTCATACTACCGCCTCGCCGACGACCCGCGCTACTACGAAGACACGACCGGGACCGGGAACAGCCTGGACCTGCGCCATCCCCGCGTGCTGCAGATGGTCACCGACTCGCTGCGCTACTGGGTCGAAGAGATGCACGTCGACGGCTTCCGCTTCGACCTGGCGCCGACGCTGGCGCGCGAGAACAGCGGCTTCGCGCGCGACGCCGCGTTCTTCAAAGCGCTCCAGCAAGACCCGGTGCTCTCGCGCGTGAAGATGATCGCCGAGCCGTGGGATACGGGGCTCGGCGGCTATCAGCTCGGCAACTTTCCGCCGGGCTGGTCCGAGTGGAACGGCAAGTACCGCGACACGGTGCGCCGCTTCTGGCGCGGCGAGTCGGGCGTGCTCCCGGAGCTCGTCACGCGGCTCGCGGGCTCGGCGGACCTGTTCGAACACCAGGGCCGGCGCCCGCGCGCGAGCGTGAACTTCGTGACCGTCCACGACGGCTTCACGCTGAACGATCTCGTCTCGTACGACTCCAAGCACAACGACGCGAATCACGAGGACAACCGCGACGGCGCCGACGACAACCTGAGCTGGAACTGCGGCGTCGAAGGGCCGGCCGACGATCCGGAGATCGTCAACCTGCGCGAGCGGCAGAAGCGCAATTTCATCGCGACGCTGCTCCTCTCGCTCGGCGTTCCCCTCGTCCTCGCCGGAGACGAGCTCGGCCGCACGCAGCGCGGCAACAACAACGCGTACTGCCAGGACAACGAGATCTCGTGGGTCGACTGGGACGGCCGCGGCCCGCGCGACCGCGCGCTGACCGAGTTCACCGCGAACGTGCTGCGCGTGCGCCGCGAGCACCCCGCGTTTCGCCGCGGCGCGTTCTTCCGCGGGAACCCGGTCGACGTGTCCGGCCGCAAGGACATCGCGTGGATGAAGCCCGACGGCGCCGAGATGGAGTCCGGCGACTGGTCGGGCGAGCGGCACACGATCGGTCTCTATCTCGGCGCGCGTCCGCTGCTCTTCTTGGCGCTGAACGCCGCGCCGGACGATCTGGACTTCCGGCTTCCGGACGTCGACCGCGTCGTGTGGTCGCTCGTCCTCGACACGGGGATCGAAGGCGGGGAGCCGCGCGAGGTTCCGCACGACGACGTTCGCGTGTACCCGATGATCTCGCGCTCGCTGGCGCTGTTCGCCGGCCACCTGCGGTGAGCGAGCCGCGCGTCGCGCGCGAGTACGTCGACGCGCTCGGAGAACGCCGCACCGCTCCGCCGGAGACCGTCGCGCGGTTCGAGGCCCTGCTCGGTGCGCCGCCGCGTACGATCGCGCCGCCGACGATCGTGCTGCGCGAGGGCGAGCCGCTCGCGCTCGACATCACGCTCCCCGCGCTGAGCTGGCCGGAATCGCTCCGCTGGACGCTGCTGCGCGAAGACGGCGTGACGGACGAAGGGGTGGTGGCGCTGCGCGACGCGCCGGTGGTCGCGTTCGATCATCGCCCGGCCTCGACGTACGACACGCGCCGCATCGCGCTGGGGGATCCGCCGCCGCTGGGCAAGCACCGGCTGACGCTCGAGGTCCCCGCATACGCGCGCGAGGTCGTCCACGCGCTCGTCGTCCCGTCCCGCGCGCACGCGCGGCACGGCCGCACGTGGGGCTTGGCGCTTCAGCTCTACGCGCTGCGCTCCTCGCGCAACGAGGGGATCGGCGACTTCGCCGATCTGCGAGCGATGTGCGCGCTGCTCGGGGCTCGCGGCGCGTCGTACGTCGGGATCAATCCGCTGCACGCCCCCTCGCGCGCCGACCCCGAAGAGGCCAGCCCGTACGCCGCCTCGTCGCGCCGCTGGCTGAACTGGCTCGCGATCGCCGTCGACGAGGTGCCCGAGGCGCGCGATCCCGCGGTGCGCGCGCTGCTCGACGATCCCGACCGGCGCGCGCGAACGGCGGCCCTGCGCGAGGCGCCGCTCGTCGACTACACCGGAGTCGCCACGCTGAAAGAGGCCGCGCTGCGCGCCTGCTGGGCGGCGCTCGCGCGCGCGCCCCGCCGGCGCGACGCGTTCGACGCATGGTGCGACGCGCAGGGCGCGCCGCTGACCCGCTTCGCCGTCTTCGAAGTGCTCGCCGCGCGCTACGGACGGGCGATCGAAAGCTGGCCGGCGGCGTATCGCACGCCGGACGCGCCGGATGTCGCGCTCCTCGCGGCGGCCCGACAGGACGAGGTGCGCTACGGCATGTACCTGCAATGGCTGGCCGCCGAGCAGCTCGATGCGGTCGCCGCCGATGCCGTCCGGCACGGCGTGCGCCTTTATCGCGACCTGGCGGTCGGCGTCGACCGCAATTCGGCCGACGTATGGGCCGACCCCGGCGCCTACGTCGAGGACGTCTCGGTCGGCGCGCCGCCCGACGATCTGAACCCGCTCGGCCAAGACTGGGGGCTGCCGGCGCTCGACCCGCACGGGATGGCGCGCGAAGGCTACGCCGAGTTCCTCGCGGCGATGCGGGCAAACTGCCGCAACGCCGGCGCGCTGCGGATCGATCACGCCTTCTCGCTGCAGCGGCTGTTCTGGATCCCGCGCGGCGGCGGTCCGCGCGCCGGAACCTACGTCGTCTACCCGCTCGACGAGCTGCGCGGCGTCGTCGCCCTTGCCAGCGTCCGCGAACGCTGCGTCATCGTCGGCGAGGACCTCGGGACGGTCCCGCCGGGGTTCCGCGAGTCGATGGCCGAGAGCGGAATCCTCTCGTATCGCATCCTGGCGTTCGAGCGCGAGGACGGCGGCGGCTTCGTCCCGCCGGAGCGTTACCCCCCGCTCGCGCTCGCCGCCTCCGGGACGCACGATCTGCCGACGATGGCCGGCTGGCTGCACGGCGACGACGTCGTGCTCCGCGACCGCCTGGGGCTGCTCCGCGCTCCCCTGCGCGACGAGTTCGCCGCGCGCGAACGCGAGCGCGCGCGACTGGTCGACGCGCTGGTCGCACACGGCGATCTCGCCGACGCCGAGCGCGACGACGAGACGGCGGTGGTGGTCGCCGCGAACCGCTTCCTGGCCGCGACGCCGAGCGCGATCGTCATGGCGCAGCTCGACGACATCCTGGGAGAGCGCGAGCCGCCGAACGTGCCGGGAACCTCGACCCAGTACCCGAACTGGCGTCGCAAGCTGGGTACGGAAGTCGACACGTTGGCACACGACCCGCGCCTCGCCCGCCTCTGCAACGCCCTGAACGAACTCCGCCCGAGAGATACGACATGAAAGCTGTGTTGATGGCTGGAGGCGAGGGCTCACGGCTCCGCCCGCTGACGTCGCGGCGTCCGAAGCCGCTCGCGCCGGTCGCCGGAAAGCCGGTGATGGAGCACATCGTCGACCTGCTGCGGCGGCACGGGCTCACCGAGATCGTCGCGACCCTGCACTATCTGGCCGACGAGATCGAGTCGTACTTCGGTGACGGGGGCGCCTGCGGCGTGACGATGCACTACGTCGTCGAGGACACGCCGCTCGGAACGGCCGGCGCGGTCAAGATGGCGCACGAGCTGCTCGCCGGCGAGCCCTTCCTCATCATCAGCGGAGACGCGCTGACCGACGTCGATCTCTCGGCGATCGTCGCGCATCACCGGGAGCAGGGGAACGACGTCACGATCGCGCTGCAGCGGGTGACGAACCCGCTCGAGTTCGGCGTCGTCGTCACCGACGAGAACGGGCAGATCGTGCGCTTCCTCGAGAAGCCGTCATGGGGCGAAGTCTTCTCCGACACGATCAACACCGGGATCTACGTGCTCGAGCCCTCGATCCTCGACCGGATGGAGCGCGGGAAGGTCTACGACTGGTCGAAAGATCTCTTCCCCGCGATGCTGCGCGAGGGCGCGAAGCTCGGCGGCTACGTTATCGACGCGTACTGGACCGACATCGGGAACCTCGAACAGTACCAGCAGGCGAACTACGACGCCGTCGAAGGCCGCGTCTCCGGCCTCGAGTTCCCGGGCGGCGAGCTGCGGCCCGGCGTGTTCGCCGGCGAAGGGACGAAGATCGACACCGCGGCGCGAATCGAGGGCCGCGTGGTGCTCGGCCGCGAGGTGCGCATCGCGGCCGGCGCGTGCATCGTGGGACCGGCGGTCATCGGCGACCGCACGATCGTCGAAGCGAACGCCGAGATCTCGCGCAGCGTGCTGTGGGAGGACTGCTACGTCGGCGACGAGGCCTCGCTGAACGACTGCACGGTCGCCGACCGCAACACGATCGAGCAGCGTGCGGTGATCCAAGAGAACACGGTGCTCGGCCGCGGCTGCACGATCGGCGCGGGCGCGACGGTCAACGCGCACCTCAAGCTCTGGCCCGGCAAATGGGTCACCGCCGGCTCGATCGTCTCGATGTCGCTGATCTACGGGCAGAAGTGGCCCGGCTCGCTGTTCGGCTCGGCCGGGATCAAAGGTCTGGCGAACCTCGAGATCACGCCCGAGTTCGCGCTGAAGCTCGGCCAGGCGTTCGGCACGTCGCTCAAGCCCGGACAAGCGGTGATGACCAGCCGCGATACGCATCCCGCCTCGCGCGTGATGAACCGCTGCATCATCTCGGGGCTGCTCAGCGTCGGCGTCAACGTGCTCGACCTGCGCTCGTATCCGCTCCCGCTCGCGCGCTACGCGGTGCGCGTCGGCGGCGACGGCGGCGTGCACGTGCGCATCGCGCCGGACGATCCGAACTCGGTGGTCTTCGAGTTCTTCGACCAGACAGGCATCGGGATCGACAAAGGCGCCGAGCGCAAGATCGAAAACCTGTTCTTCCGCGAAGACTCGCGGCGCACGCCGATGGACGAGGTGGGGACCCTCAACTTCCCCTCGCGCGCCCTCGAGCGCTACGTGCGCGCGTTCACCGAAGCGCTGCACGCGGAGGCGCTGCGCAGCGCGAACTTCCGCGTGGTGATCGACTACGCGTTCGGCAACGCCTCGATCGTGCTTCCGCAGATCCTCGGCCCGCTCGGCGTCGAACAGGTCGCGCTCAACGCGTACTTCGATGCGGAGAAGGTCCGCAATTTCCGCAACGACCGCGAGCGCCACCTCAAGCAGCTCACCTCGGTGGTGAGCTCGCTGGAAGCGAATCTGGGCGTGCTGATCGACGCCGACGGCGAGAAGGTGACGCTCGTCGACGACACGGGCGCGATCGTCGGCCGGAACCGTCTGATGGCGCTGCTGACGCTGCTCGTCGCGCGGCGAAAGCCGGGCGCGCGGATCGCGATGCCGCTGACGGTCCCGAGCGTCGTCGAGCGGATCGCCGCGGAGAACGGCGCGCAGATCGTGCGCACGCGCAGCGACCGCCGCTCGCTGATGGCGCTCGCCGAGCAGGAAGGCGACAAGCTCGCTTTCGCCGGCGGCGTGGACTACGAGCTGATCTTCCCCGAGTTCCAGCCCGCGTTCGACGGAATCTACGCGACCGCGAAGATCATGGAGCTGCTCGCCGCCGAGCACCGCCGGCTCTCCGAGCTCGTCGCGATGCTGCCGGGCTGGCACATGGCGGGGCGCGTCGTGCCCTGCCCGTGGGACCGCAAGGGCGCCGTGATGCGCTCGCTGCACGACGAAGCCGCGCACGAAGGGAACGGCAAAGCCGAGACGCTCGACGGAATCCGGCTCGGCCGGTCCGGCGGCTGGGTGCTGGTGCTCCCCGACGCGACCGAAGCGTCGGTGAACATCTGGGCCGAAGGCGCGTCCGACACCGACGCCGCGCGCTACGCCGACGATGTCGCCGGACGCGTGCGCGCGATCGCCGCGGGAGGCTAAGCGCGAGGCGCCGCTAGCGCCGGCCGCGCCGCGGCGCGAAGCTCCGCCGCGACGATGCGCCCGTGGCCCGCGGCTGATGGACCGCCGGAACCGGCACGGCGGCGCTCGCGTGCGCCTGCGATGCGGCGAGCGCGGGCATCTTCGTGCGGTCGATGCGCTTGCCGACGGCCTTCTCGATGTCGCGGAAGAGTTTCTCTTCCTCGCGTGAGACGAAGGTGATCGCATCGCCGGTCGACTCGGCGCGCGCGGTGCGGCCGACGCGGTGCACGTAGTCCTCCGGTGCCAGCGGGACGTCGAAGTTGATCACGTGGCCCAAGTCTTCGACATCGATTCCGCGCGCAGCGAGATCGGTCGCGACGAGGACGCGCAGCTTGCCGCGCTTGAAGTCGGCCAGCGCGCGGGTGCGCTGCGCCTGCGAGCGGTCGCCGTGGATCCGTTCGACGGGGACCTTGTACTTCGCCAAGTTCGACGCGAGCCGGTTGGCGCGGGACTTCGTTCGGGTGAACGCGATCGCGCTGAAGATCGTGTTGTCCTCGAGCAGCTTCAGCAGCAGGTCGGTTTTCTGCTGCTGGTCGACGGCGTACGCGGTGTGGGTGATCCCCTCGGCGGTCGTCGACTCGCTGCGCGGCGCGATCTCGACCCGCACCGGATCGCGCAGGAGGTCGCGGCTGAGCGTCGCGATCTCGGGCGCGATCGTCGCGGAGAACAGCATCGTCTGTTTCCGTGACGGAAGCTTGGCCGCGATGCGGCGCACCGACGGCAAGAAACCCATGTCGAGCATCCGATCGCCCTCGTCGAGGACGAGCCGCGAGACGTGCTCGAGCCGCGCCTTGCCTTGCGCGATCAGGTCCAGGAGACGTCCCGGGCAGGCGACGACGATCTCGGTGCCGCGCGCGAAGGCCGCGTACTGCGGGCCGAAGCCGACGCCGCCGTAGATCGCGGCGACGCGCAGGCCGGTGTGCTTCGCGAGGTCGGTGAGGTTCGCGGCGATCTGCGCGGCGAGCTCGCGCGTCGGCGCGAGGATCAGCGCGTGCGTGCGGTCGCGCGGCAGCGGCGCGAGCGCCTCGATCAGCGGAAGACCGAAGGCCGCGGTCTTCCCGGTGCCGGTTTGCGCGCTGGCGAGCACGTCGCGCCCGGCGAGCGCCGGCGGAATCGCGGCGGCCTGCACGGGGGTCGGGGTGGTGAAGCCGAGCTCGCGCACGGCACGGAGCAACGCCGGGCTGAGGCCCAGCGTGTCGAAATTCTGGTGCAATCGATTCTTTCGAAAAACGAGCGCGCGAGGTCGATCGTCAATTCGAAAGATCGCGCTAGGGTGGCCGCGAGAAGCGGCCGACACGTCAACGTACCACGACCGGACGTTCGTTTCATACGTCTTTCGTCGTCCCTCGCTCCGGCCGGCAACGCCGGAATCAGGGAGATGCGCCGCGTCCGGCCGCGTGGCGCGACCGGCCGGCCCCGGCCGGCGGGAGCCGTGCGAGCCGGCGCGCCGGCGGCCGGCCGGACGCTACCGGTCGCCGCCCGGCGGGGCGCTTACCGGCCGCCGCTGACTTCGAGCACGGTTCCGGTGACGTAGCTCGAGTCGCCGGAGAGCAGCCACAGGACGGCAGCGGCGACCTCGTCGGGCGTGCCGGCGCGCTTGAGCGGAACGCCGGGGGCGAGCCGTTCGAGGCGGTCGGGCGCGCCGGAGTCCGCGTGCAGCGTCGTCGCGATCAGGCCGGGCGAGACCGCGTTGACGCGGATCCCTTCCTCGGCGATCTCGCGCGCGAGTCCGCGCGTGAACGTCTCGACCGCCGCTTTCGAGGCCGCGTAATGCACCCATTCGCCGGCGCTCCCGAGCTGCGCGGCACGCGAGGTGACGTTGACGATCGCGCCGCCGCCTCCGCCGCGCGCCGTCGACATCCGGCGCACCGCTTCACGCGCGCAGAGCATCGTGCCGATCGCGTTGACCGCGAACACGCGCTCGAGCGTCGCGCGCTCGACGTCGGCGACGCGCGCGAACCCGCCGGTGATCCCGGCATTGTTCACCAATGCCGTCACCGGTCCGAGCGCCCGTTCCGTTTCGTCGAACGCGCGCACGACGTCGGCCTCGTCGGCGACGTCCGCCCGCACCGCGACGCCGCGTCCGCGCACCGACACGACCTCGGCGAGGATCGCTTCGCCGCCGCCGCGCGACGAGGCGTAGGTGATCGCGACGTCCCAGCCGGTCGCGGCGGCGCGGCGCGCGATCGCCGCGCCGATCCCGCGGCTGCCGCCGGTGACGAGCAACGTGCCGGACACCGTCAGCGCGCGAGCGCCTGGACGTAGCCGATCTTGCGGTCGAGCACCTCGAGCGCGGCCGACCAGGTGTAGCGGCGCGCGGTCGCGGCGCCGTTGGCGTGCAGCTCGCGCGCGAGCGTCTCGTCGCCGAAGAGCGCGCGCAGGTACGTCGCGAGCTCCCGGCCGTCACCGGTGTCGCAGACGATCGCGTTCACGAACGGCTCGGCGTACTCTTCACCCGTCGCGCCGCAGACGGCGATCCCACCCGCCGCCATCACCTCGAGCCCGACCAGCCCGAACGGCTCTTTGCCGCTGTTCGCCAGCACGGCGTCGCTCGCGGCGTAGAGCGCGTACAGCGTCGCCTCGTCGAGGAATGCGCGCAGATGGACGACGGTCGCCGCACCGCACCCGTTGAGCTGCTTCGCGAGCTCCCGCCAGTCGCTCCCTTCGTACTGCAGCCGCTCGACGGTGAGGTGCCGTTCGCGGGCGCGGCCCATCACGACGTCGCCGTAGGGTTCTTTGCCGCCGCGCACGATGAGCCGCGCGTCGATCCCTTCGGCGTGCAGCTCGGCGATCGCGTCGATCGCCTGGACCCAGTTCTTGTCGGGATCGAAGCGGCCGACCTTGACGCACGTCTTGCGGCCGGCGAACGCTTCGCGGAACGCCGCGGTCTGCTCGGGGTCGGCGCCCGCGAGCAGCGCTTCGTCGATCCCGTTCGGGATCACCAGCGCCTGCACGTTCGATTGCCCCAGCTCGAACTTCATGTATTTGCTCACGCAGGTCACCGCGGCGGCGCGGGTGAGCGTCGGCCAGTGCACCTTCTCGAAGCCGTACGTGTTGTTCGCGTTCCACATCAGCGTGAGCGAGGGGCGCACGCCGCGCTCGCGCGCGAGCCGGTCGATCGCGATCGCGACGTTCGCCGTCTGCCACTCCTCGCAGATCACCAGCGCGTGCTCGCCGCGCGCGTGCGCGGGCGCGACCATCTCCTCGACGATCCAGCGCGGCAGGCTGGTCTCCCAATCGCGCACCTTCGCGGCCTCGCCGTCGTAGGCGTTTCGCGGATGTTGCTTCGAGACCCACTGCGACCAGCGTCGCAGGGTGACCCCGGGTTCGGACGGCTCGACGGGCTTCGCGTGGGGGTCGCCTACGAACACGAGGTCGACCTCGTGACCCGCCGCGCCGAGCGCGCGCGCGAGCTGCGTGACGCGCGTGCCGAGGCCGCCGATCGAGGCGTACCGGTCGGGGCCTTCGAACGAGAGGATCGCCACGTGCTTGGGGATCATCTCCCGATCCTACGCGAGAACCGCGCCGAATACTGCTGGCCGGGTCACGCGCCGGCCCGGGACGGGGCGCCCTCCCGCTGCGCGGAGAGGACGCGCGCGAACACCGCCGCGTCAACGTTGCCTCCGGAGATCACCGCCGCCACGCGGCGACCGCGCAGCGCGGCGCGGTCCTTCGCGACCGCCGCGACGGTCGCCGCAGCGGCACCTTCGGCGACGTTGTGCGTGTCGCTGAAGATCCAGCGCATCGCCTCTTCGATCTCGTCCTCCGAGACGGTGACGATGCGGGCCGCGCCGCCCAGGATCACCTCGAGCGCGGTCGCGTCGGTCGTTCGGCACGCCATTCCGTCGGCGATCGACGACGACGGCGGCATCTCCATCGGCCGCCGTTCGGCGAAGGCCCGGGCATAGACGGGAAACCGCTCCGGCACGACGCCGACGATCTCCGTATCGAGACCGAGCAGATCGCGCACGGCGATCGCGCCGGTGATCCCGGAACCCTGCCCGATCGGCACGTACACCGCGTCGAAGGCACCGGCCGCGAACAGCTCGCGCGCGCACGTCGCGACGCCGACGACGAGATCGCGGTGATAGGACGGGACGAACTCCGCGTGCGGGTCCGATGCGACGAGCGTCGCGGCGTAGGCGCGCGCGGCTTCGTAGTCGGCGCCCTGTACGATCAGCTGGGCGCCGAGCGCGCGCATCGCCGCGTTCTTCTCCGGCGAGTTTCCCTCCGGCACGACGATCGTCGCGCGCAGACCGGCGCGCGAGGTTGCGAAGGCAAGAGATTGTCCGTGGTTCCCGCGCGTCGCGCTGACCAGTCGCGTGAGGTGCGGCGCGCGCCGGCGCAGCGCGTCGACGTACGTCAGGCCTCCCCGCAGCTTGAACGCGCCGACCGGCGTGTGGTTCTCGTGCTTCAGCGTCAGCTCGACGCCCAGCCTCGCGCACAGCAGGGGCCAGCGGTACGCCGGCGTCGGCGGGATCGCCTCGCGAATCAGCGCCGCAGCCGCGTCGACGTCGTCGAGCGTGAGGCCGAGCGGCGCCGAACGCGCCGCGCCGGCGCGCGCAGCCTGTTCGTACAGCACCCGAAGAACGTACCGCGCCGGCGCGAGGAAATACTGCCGCGGAGCGGAGTTCTCGGCGAGGGCTCGTATGGACGAGCGATGAGCTCGACTCCGTTCCGTCGCGCGCTCGCCGCGTATTGCACCGCGGTCATCGCGGTCGTTCCGCTCGCCGCCGGGGCCGCGGAAACGCACTTGGCCTCTCCGCGTCGCGTCACGGCCGCCGCCGCCGATCCCTTCGCACCGCTGGCCTATCGCGCGATCGGGCCGGCGATCTCCGGCGGACGCGTCACAGCCATCGCCGGAAGCGACGGCGATCCGCGGGTCATCTATGCCGGCGGTGCAGGCGGCGGCGTCTTCAAGAGCACGGATGGCGGCGCGTCGTGGGCGCCTATCTTCGACAAGGAGCCGGTCGCGCCGGTCGGCGCGATCGCCGTCTCACGGCGCGATCCCGGCGACGTGTGGGTCGGCACCGGCGAGTCGAACCCGCGCAACGAGGTCGAGGAAGGCGCCGGCGTCTGGCACTCGGCCGACGGCGGAAAGCACTGGGCGCATGCCGGTCTCGAGGACGCGGGGACGATCTCGTCGATCACCGTCGACCCGCGCGATCCGCGCCGCGTCGCGGTAGCCGTTCTCGGCCACGTGTTCCGCGACAGCACGACGCGCGGCGTGTTCGTCACCGCCGACGGCGGGCGGCATTGGGCGCGCACGCTGTATCTCGGCCCCGCCACGGGCGCGTCCGACCTGGCGCGCAGCCTCGATCGGCCCTCGACGCTGTTCGCCGGGATGTGGCGTTTCCGCCGGCAGCCATGGACCTTCTCGAGCGGCGGTCCCGAAGACGGCGTCTACCGCTCCGACGATAACGGTGCGACGTGGCGGAAGCTGACGCGCGGGCTGCCTGCCGGCGTCGTCGGCAAGGTGGGCGTGACGACCTCACGCGGTCATCGCGTCTACGCCGAGATCGAGACGCGGCACGGCGAGCTGTGGCGTTCCGACGACGACGGCGCGACGTGGCGCGCGATGCCGCACAGCCCGTACCTGGGCGCGCGCCCGTTCTACTTCACGCACGTCTTCGGCGATCCGGCCGACCCGAACCGGCTGATCGCCGTCGCGCTGATCCTCTCGATGAGCACCGACGGCGGGAAGAGCTTTCACGCGATCGCGACCGACGCGGGCTGGGACTACCACACGGTCTGGTGGTCGGCCGACGGAAAGCGCGTGCTCGAAGGGGGCGACGAAGGCGTGACGATCTCGGCGGACGGCGGCGTGCAGACGTGGCAGCCGTACGCGCTGCCGTTCTCGCAGCCGTACCACCTCGGCCTGGACGACGCGATCCCGCACTATCACGTGTGCGTGGGACTGCAGGACAACAGCTCCTGGTGCGCACCCTCCTCGAGCGACAACGGCGTCGGCGTGCTGAACCGCGACTGGGCGACGATCGCGCCGGGCGACGGGATGTGGTCGGTGTTCGATCCGAAAGACCCGAACCTGATCTGGTCGACGGAGCGCAACCTCGACAACGGGCAAGTCTATTTGACCGACCTGCGCACGACCCAGGCCTCCGAGCTCTCGCCGGACGCCGAGCTGAACGGCCTCAACGCGCCGGCGACGAACGCCTACCGCTTCAACTGGGACAATCCGATCGCGTTCGACGGCGACGGCGCGGCACTGACCGCCGGGAACGTCGTCTTTCGCAGCGCCGACCACGGCAAGACGTGGCAGCGGATCAGTCCCGATCTGACGCGCAACGACCGCTCGCACGAGCAGCGGCCCGGCGGACCCGTCTCGCACGACGGATCGGGGGCGGAGATGTCCGAGACGATTCTCTACCTCGCCTCGACGCCGCTCGACAAAGGGACGCTGTGGGTGACCACCGACGACGGGCTCGTGCAGCTCACGCGCGACGGCGGCGCGCACTGGACGAACGTCACGCCGCATGGGATGCCGGAGTGGGCGCGCGTTCCGACGGTCGATCCCGGACATTTCGGCGCCGGCACGGCGTACGTCGCCGCCGACCGCCATATGAGCGGCGACGACACGCCGTATGCGTTTCTGACCGACGACTTCGGCGCAACGTGGAACTCGATCGCCGGCGATCTCCCGCGGAATCTGTCGGTGCGCGTCCTGCGCGAGGACACGAAGGACCGTACCATCCTCTACGCCGGCACATCGCGCGGCGTCTTCGTCACGTTCGATCGCGGGGCGCACTGGCGCTCGCTGCGCCTGAACATGCCGGCGACGGCGATTTACGACCTGGCGATCCAGTCGCGCGCCGACGATCTCGTCGTCGCCTCCCACGGCCGCGGCGTCTGGGTGCTCGACGACCTGAGCGCCGTGCGCGCCGCGCGCGACGCCGCCGCCGAGCCGGCCCTGCTCCAGCCGCGCGATGCGTACCGGATGTTCCAGTGGTCGCCGGTGAACACGTTCACCAAACCCAAGCTTCCCGCGAACGATTTCGTCGGCGAGAACGCGCCCTACGGCGCGCTGCTCACGTACCGGTTGCCGGCGCGCGCGAAGCACGTCGAGATCGACGTGCTCGACGCGACCGGCCGGGTCGTCAAGCACCTGCGCGGGAAGCCGGTTCCCGTCCGCGCCGGGATGACGCGCGTCGCCTGGGATCTGACCGAGGACGGGCCGACGCGCTGGAAGGGTACCTTCGAGCAGAACCGCGGCCCGGAGACCGGCGCCGAGGTCGTGCCCGGAACGTTCACGGTCCGGCTCGTCGCCGACGTCACGACGCGCGAGCGGCGGCTCGTCGTCCGCCCCGATCCGCGCGACCCTGCGACGCCGGCCGAGATGCAGCAGCGCCACGACGCGCTCGCGCAGCTCAATGGCGAGCTCGACGGCGTCGACGCGATGCTGAACCGCATCGACGTCGAGCTCAAGCATGCGGTGCCCGCTCGCTCGCAAGCGCTGCGCGCCATTCGCGCGCGGCTCACCTACGATCCGCAGAACGTCGAAGACCTGCGCGGCGAAGCGCAGCTCCGCGAGCGAATCCTCGACCAGCTCGCCCGCATCGGCTCGTCGTCGCTCCAAACCCCGAACGCCGCCGAGCTCGCCGAAATGGCGAAGATCAAATCCGCCTACGACGAAATCGTCACCAACGAACCGAGGTCGTAAGCTCCGCCGACGCATCGGCTCGGGTGAGCGAACGCGACGTTTCCGTCAGCCTGCGGCGAGCTGCCTCAGGACGTACTGGAGGATGCCGCCGTGGCGGTAGTATTCCGCTTCGTCGGGAGTGTCGATGCGGACGAGGGCGTCGAACATCGTCGTTGCGCCGTTCGTGCCGGTCGCAATGACTTTTACCGTCATGCCGGGCTCGAGCTTCGCGCCGACCCCTTCGATCCCGAACGTCTCTTCGCCGGTGAGGCCGAGCGACTCGCGCGCGGCGCCGCCGACGTACTGCAGCGGAAGAATCCCCATTCCGATCAGGTTCGAGCGGTGGATGCGCTCGAATGACTCGGCGATCACCGCCTTGATGCCGAGCAGGTACGGACCTTTCGCGGCCCAGTCGCGCGACGAACCGCTGCCGTACTCCTTGCCGGCGAGGACGATCAGCGGCGTGCCGTCGGCGCGATACTTCTCCGAGGCCTCGAAGATGGACATCTGCTCGCCGGTCGGGAGGTAGCGCGTCACGCCGCCCTCGACGCCGGGGACGAGCGCGTTGCGCAGCCGGATGTTGGCGAACGTCCCCCGCACCATCACCTCGTGGTTCCCGCGGCGTGCGCCGTACGAGTTGAAGTCGGCGGGCTGCACGCCTTTTTCGATCAGATACTTCGCGGCCGGCGAAGTGCGGGCGATGTTTCCGGCCGGCGAGATGTGATCGGTCGTCACGCTGTCGCCGAGGACCGCGAGCGCGCGCGCGCGGTGGATGTCTTGCGGAGACGCCGGCTGTGCGGGCATCCCGTCGAAGTACGGCGGGCGCTTCACGTATTCCGAGCTCTCGTCCCATGCGTAGCGCTCGCCGGCCGGAACGTGCATCGACGACCAGCGCTCGTCCCCGGCGAACACGTCGGCATAGCGCTGCTTGAACATCGCCTCGTTCAGCGAGGCGGCCATCACCGCATCGACCTCGGCGCTGCTCGGCCACACGTCGGCGAGATACACGTCTTCACCGGACGCCGTGCGGCCCAGCGGTTCGGTCGTCAGGTCGACGTCCATCCTGCCCGCCAGGGCGTACGCGACGACGAGCGGCGGTGAGGCCAAGTAGTTCGCGCGGACCTGCGGATGGATCCGCCCTTCGAAGTTGCGGTTGCCGGAGAGGACGGCGGCAACGATCATGTCGTGCTCGGCGACCGCGTGCGCGACGTCTTCGCCGAGCGGTCCGCTGTTGCCGATGCAGGTGGTGCAGCCGTAGCCGACGAGGTTGAAGCCGAGCTGGTCGAGATACGGCGTCAGCCCCGCCTTCGCGAGGTAGTCGGTGACGACTTTCGAGCCCGGCGCGAGCGAGGTCTTCACCCACGGCGCGGCGCGCAAGCCCTTTTCGACGGCCTTTTTCGCGAGCAGTCCGGCGCCGATCAGCAGCGCGGGGTTCGAGGTGTTCGTGCACGACGTGATCGCCGCGATCACCACCGCGCCGTCGGAGAGCGTCGTGCGCGGATGCGCTGCGACCGCCGTTCCGCCGCCCTCGTCTTCGAACAGCCGCACCGAGGCGGTGCCGTTGCCGCGCGCGCTCTGCCACTCGGCGAGGGCCTTGGCGAACTCCGCCTTCACCGAACGGAGCGGAACGCGGTCCTGCGGCCGCCGCGGCCCGGCGAGATTCGGCTCGACCTCGGCGAGATCGAGCGAGAGGGTATCGCTGAAGCGCGGCTCGGGCGAATCGTCGGTGCGGAACATCCCCTGCGCCTTGGCGTACGCTTCGACGAGCGCGATCTGGTCGTCGGCGCGTCCGGTCATGCGCAGGTATTGCAGCGTGAGCGCATCGACCGGGAAGATCGCAACCGTCGAACCGTACTCCGGAGACATGTTGCCGATCACCGTGCGATCGGCGACCGGGAGCGAGGAGAGCCCGGCTCCGTAGAACTCGACGAACTTTCCGACGACGCCCTTCTTGCGCAGCATCTGCGTCACTTGCAGCGCGAGATCGGTCGCGGTGACACCTTCTTTCAGCTTCCCGGTGACCTTGAAGCCGATCACGTCGGGGATCAGCATCGTCACCGGCTGGCCGAGCATCGCCGCCTCGGCCTCGATCCCGCCGACGCCCCAGGCGAGGACGCCCAGCCCGTTCACCATCGTCGTGTGCGAATCGGTGCCGACGACGGTGTCGGGGAACGCCTCGGTGGTGCCGGCCGGGTGCGGCTCGCCGGCGCCGCCCGCGCCGAACACGACGCGCGCGAGATACTCGATGTTGACCTGGTGGACGATCCCGGTGTCGGGCGGGACGGCGCGGAAGCCGTCGAGCGAGGACTGTCCCCATTTGAGAAACGCGTAGCGCTCGCCGTTGCGCTCGAACTCGAGCTGCGCGTTCTTTTCGAACGCACCGTCCGACGCCCACGCATCGACCTGCACCGAGTGGTCGATGACGAGCTCGACCGGCTGCAGCGGATTGATCCGTTTCGGATCGCCGTTCATCGCGGCGATCGCGTCCCGCATCGCGGCGAGGTCGACGACGCACGGCACGCCGGTGAAGTCTTGCAGGAGCACGCGGGCCGGACGGTAGGCGATCTCCTTCGTCGACGGCGTCCCGGGCCGCCACGACGCGAGCGCCTCGACGTCGGCCTTCGTGACGGAGCGACCGTCTTCGAAGCGCACGAGGTTCTCGAGAAGGATCTTCAGCGAGTACGGCAGCGTGGCGAGGTCGTGCGTCGCGCCGAGCGCGCCGAGCCGGTAGTAGCCGTACTCACGGCCGCCGACGCGCAGGGTGTCGCGGGCGGAGAAGCTGTTCGGATGGTCCTGCGTGTTCACGTCGGTCGCGTTCGCCGGAAGGCCACTCCTCTGCTCCCGTCGACCGTTTCCGATTCGTTGACATACGTCCACAAATCCGAAACAATGGAGCGGTGCGGGACGACCTTCGCCCGGCCCTCTTCGGCACCGCGCTGCGCGATCGCGTCCTGATCCGCCTCGCGCTCAGCGAGAACGGGCTCCATCTTCGGGAGCTGGCGCGGCAGCTCGACGCCAGCCCGACCGCGATCTACCGGATCATTCAGGCGCTCGAGCGGGCGGGCGTCGTCGTCTCGCGGCCGGTCGGCAAGATCCGCGTCGTGCTGCTGAACCGGCGCTGGCACGGCGCGCTCGAGCTGCGCGGCCTGCTCGAGCGGCTCGCCGCGTCGTACCCCGAGGTACGCGACCGTGCCGCGCATTCGCGTGAGCGCCCGCGGCGGATCGGCAAGCCGCTGTGAGCCTCGCCGCCGAGGCGACCCTGGTCGACGTCGCGTTCGCCGCCTGCACCGCGCTCGAACGCGCCGGAGAGACCGCGGTGCTGTGCGGGGGGAGCGCCGCCGCGTACTACGTCCCCGAGGTCTACCGCTCGCTCGACATCGACTTCGTGCCGCGCGTGCAGGCGGCACGCCACATCGTCGACCGCGCCCTCGCCTCGATCGGCTACGCGCGCGCCGCGGGCGGCCCCTACCTGCACGCGCGTCTGCCGTACGCGATCGAGCTTCCGATGGGGCCGCTGGCGATCGGCCGCGAGTATGTGAGCGCGTGGCGCACCGACCGCCGCGGCGAGACCCTGCTGCACGTCTACACCGCGACGGACGTCGTACGCGACCGCTTTCTGCATTATTGGGCCTGGGGCGACCCGATGGGCCTCGACGTCGCGCTGGCCGTCGCCCGCGCGCACGCCGCCGAGGTCGACCTCGACGCGTTCCGCCGCTGGACCGAGCGCGAACGGGCCGCCGACCAGAGCTACGACGCCGGCCGGGTCGAGCAGTTCTTCCGCCGGCTCTGAGCCGCATGGGCCTCCTGCCGGGGCGGCCCTCCCTGACCGGGTGGTTTTTTCGCAGCCTCGCGCACGCGCATGAGAAGGCGAGCCCCCGTTCGGGTAATCTCCACCCGTGACCACTCCGCCACGCTCCTTCGTGACGCCGGCGATCCTCGCCGCCGCCTTCGCTGCCGCCCTGACGCTGGGTCCAGGCGGCGCATGGGCGCAGCAACCGCCGCACCCCTCGCCGGCCTGCGCCCAGGCGCTCGCCGATGAGAAGGCCGCGGCCGCCGAAGGAATCCCCCCGCAGCGAGCCTACGACGACACCGTCGCGGGGCTCGCCGCGAACGCCCGCTGCACGGACCCCGTGCTGCGGATCGTCAACGCGGGATACCTGCTCTCGATGCGAGCGATGGCGGAGCGGAACTTGCGCATGGGCGATTGGAGGCGCGACTTCCAGATGGCCGGCGAGTATCTCGGCAAGTGCGTCGCCATGGGCCAGCGGATCGGCAGCCACGCCTCCGACTGCCGCGCGCAGCAGCGAGACAACAAACGCTTCCAGACAGCCTACGCCGCAGCCGCCGCAACGCCGCCGCCGACCCCCGTTCCGACGGCGCCGCCGCCGGCCGTGACGCCCTCGCCCGGCCCGATCCCCGGCGCGGTCCAGTCTTCGCCGCACCCATAGCGCGCACGCGGCGCTAGGCGCCCGGCTCGAAGGCGGTGCGCGGATCGCCGTTCGTGTAGCCGCGCACGCGCAGCACCGAGTCGCCGGAGAGCAGCCGCCACAGCGGCGCGACGACGAGCTCGCGCCGCCACGAGGTGAGGTTGACCACGTCACCGAGCGCTTCGGGGGTCTGCGGCGCTTCGCGCGCGATCCGTTCGAGCGCCGCGCGTGGGAGCAGCAGCGTTGTCGGCAGATCGTTCTCGGCGGCGAGAGCGCTGATCAGCACGGCCATCGTCGAAACGAGCGCTTCGCGCTGCGGCCCGAGCGGCTTGGGCGCACGCGGCGGGAGATCGTCCTCGGCCAGCGCCTCGCCGCGCGCGACCGCGTCGACGATCCGCTCGCCGAGCGTACGGCGCATCCCGGCGTCGATCCGCCGGAGCTGCGAAAGATCCTCGACGCTCTTCGGGCGCAGCTGCACGAGACCGCCCATCACGTCGTCGGGAAGCACGTACTTCAGCGGAATGTTCCGCTCGCGCGCGTAGCGATCGCGCAGGATCGCCAGCTCGTTCAAGATTCCGAGCTCGCGACGGTTCAGCCGCGCGTTTCCGGAGACGCGCGTGTAGAGCCGCCGCGGGTCGGCGCGGTACGTGCCGAGCGCAACCAGCGCCGGCATCTCCTCCTCGGCCCACTCCTCGCGCCCGCGCGCGCGCAACTGCTCGCGCAGGCGGTCTTCGAGCTCGAACAAATACCGTACGTCGTCGACGAGGTACTCGACCTGCTTGGACGTGAACGGGCGCGTGCTCCAGTCGCTGACGGTCTGCGACTTGCGCAGCGTGACGCCGCACAGATCGCGCACGAGGTCGAGCAGCGAGATCGACAGGCCATAGCCGGCGAACGCGGCGCCGACCTGCGTGTCGAACACGGCGCGCGGAAGCATCTCGAACGCGTCGGCCAAGATGCGCAAGTCGGACGAGAGCGCATGGCCGATCACGCAGGCGCCGGCGAGCGCGTCGACCAGCGGGCGGAGGTCGCGCAGCGCGAGCGGATCGACCAGCGCGACGCCGTCGTCGAACAGGAGCTGCACGACCATCAGGTGCGGCGTGTAGGATTTCTCGGTGTGAAACTCGGTGTCGAGGCCGACGCGCTCGGCCCGTTCGATGCGCGCGACCGTCTCCGCCAGACCGGCCGCGTCGTTGACGAGCGCGACGTTCACCGAGGAGCGTTCCTCGGCGGGAACGTCGGATAGACGTCGTGATGGTGGAAATCGTGGTGGCGGCGACGGATGTGAATGTGATGCCTTTCCGCATAAGCTTGCGCGGGCTCGACGACGTGCATCTCGATGTAATCCGAGGCGGCGTCTCCGAACACCGCCAGGATCGTGCACAGCGGCACCGCGACCGCGCACATGGTGTAGATCTGACGAACGATCGGTACGCGCAGCGCGGCCGCCGTTTGCGTCGCGATGGTGCCGCCGAGTCCGGGGATGACGCGCACCACGATCAAGAATGCCGGCGAGCCGATGTTGAACCGGCGCGCCCAGCCCGGCAGCCGCGCGACGTTGCGCGCGACATCGAACGCATCGGAAGTGCGCAGGGCGACGAGATAGCCGATCACCGCGGCGAGCACGAGACCCAGCGCGTTGACGACGGAACCCCACACCGGTCCGAACAGCACGCCGTTCATGATCGCCAGCGCATCGGTCACCGAGAACGGCGCCGATGCGACGATCGCGAAGACGAGTATCGCGAGCGGCATCGCGAACGGCCCGAGGTGGACGAGCAACAGCTCGACCCATGGCCGGTGCGAAACCACCACGGCTGCCAGCGCGAACGATGCGAGCAGGATGACGACGGCTTCCAAGCGGCGCAGCAGACGAACCGAGCGTGGACTCACTACTCGCTCTCTTTGCCCCGGCAGCCGCGACGCCTTTGCTCGGCCACCGGCCAAGCGCCCATTGGCCGGCGAACCGCGAGCGATTCCCCAATTCTGGGGTTGACCCTCGGGGCGCGCCGGAGTACCATGGTCGAACCTCGAGGCACACCCAAAAGATCAGACACGGGAGGGCGACGTTCTGTCGGAAGATCCACCCGGGTACGGGGCGCCGACCGGCTGACTGCGCGCCGGTACGGTGGCACGAGATCACCGAGATATCAAGCGCAATGCACACGTCTGCAAGGCAGGAGGACGGCATCGAAACGATGACCGAGGATCCACCGAAGGACACACAGTCGTAACGGCCGATGCGCCGATGCGACGGAATCCAGTTTCGAGAGGGTCGCGCCGATTCGGCGCGACCCTCTCTCGCATTTTCCGGGCGGATCGCGTCCAGGATGCGACCGTGGCCTTACTCGACGATGGTGATGGTGTCGGCTTCGAGCGTACCGTCCGCGTCGGTGCGCCCGTTGACGTCGACGCGCGTCCCGACGCCCGGCGTTCCGCCGCGCGGGTTGATGATCGTGCCTGGATGCAAGCGCACGTTGCGGTAGCAGTTCGCGCCGCAGCGCACCTGCATGTCGAAGCGCCGGAAGTACGTCACCTCGCCGCGCGCGTTGTTGCGCGCGTTGATCGCGTTGCGCTGCAAGATCTGCACGCCGAGATCGATCGCCCGCTGGACGAGCGGCGATGCGGCCGGCGGCACGGTGGGCACGGCGATCGGGGTCGGCACGGGGACCGGCGTGGGGGCCGGATCGGCCGCCGCGAGCGTCGGCGCGCCCAAAGCGAGGACGAGGACGGACGTGGCGATGAAGGACGGACGCATGGCTTCGAGGGAACGCGCGCCGGCCGCGCCGGGGTTCCGGTGAGCGGCGAGGTTCGCGACGCGGCGACGGTGATCGTCGCGCGGGAGGCGCCGGACGGGCTCTCGGTCTTCATGGTCCGCCGGAGCGCCGGCGCCGTCTTCCTGCCCGACCGCTACGTCTTTCCGGGCGGAGCGGTCGAGCCAGGGGACCGGGAGCTGGCCTCCTCCGGCCGGCTCAGCGGCTCGTCGGGCGAGGTCGAGCCCGCCTACACCGTGACCGCGGCGCGCGAGACGTTCGAAGAGGTCGGGCTGCTGTTCGCCGACCGGCGCGTGACGGAAAGCGATCTCGTCGCGGCGCGGCGTGCGATGCTGGCCGGCGCGCTGACCTTCCGCGCGGTGCTCGAGCGATTGAACGTCGTGGTCGACGCCGCGCAGCTGCGCTATTTCTCGCGCTGGATCACGCCGAAGGGCGAGTTCGCATCGCGCCGGTTCGACGCGCGCTTTTTCATCGCGCGCTCGCCGGCCGATCAAGTCGCCGAGGCCGACGCCGCCGAGGTGCACGACGGCCGCTGGTTCGCTCCGCTCGACGCGCTCGCCGCGTACGAGCGCGGCGAGATCGGGCTGATCTTTCCGACGATCAAGCATCTCGAGCGGATCGCGCCGTATCGCACGCTCGACGAGCTGATGACGTTCGCTGCGACGAAGAGCATCGCCGTGGTGCTGCCGAATGTCGATGAGGACGCGACCATCTCGTTTCCGGAAGGGCTCGAGAACGCGTGGTGACGCTGAGCGAGCGCGTCACGCGCTTGCGCGCGAACAATCCGTCGCCGATGACGCTCGACGGCACGAACGGCTACGTGGTGCGCGCCGGCCCGCGCGAGCTGATCGCGATCGACCCGGGACCGGTCGATGACGAGCAGCGCGACGCGTTCCTCGCCGCGGCACGGCAGACGGCCTCGGCGTACGTGGCGATCCTGGTGACGCACGGTCATCCCGATCACTTTCCGGGCGCAGCGCCGCTTGCCGCCGCGACAGGCGCACCCGTCGTCGCGCATCCGGCCGCGCAGTTTCCGCACGACCGCTCGCTCGCCGACGGCGAGCGCCTGACCTTCGCGGACGCGACGATAACCGCGCTGCACGCGCCGGGACACGCGCGCGATCATCTCGTCTTCGTGCTCGAGGAAGAACGGGCGCTCTTCACCGGCGACGTGGTGATCGGCACCGGGACCGTCGTCGTCGCGCCGCCGAACGGCGAGATGCGCGCGTACCAGCGGACCCTGCGCAGACTGCGCGGCGAGCACGGTGATGCGCAGGCGCTGTACGGCGGGCACGGTCCCGAGGTCCGCGACGTGCGCGCGAAGCTCGACGAATACATCGCGCACCGCGAGCTGCGCGAGCGGCAGATCGTCGAGGCGCTGCGCGAGCTCGGTGCCGCGACCATCCCCGCGATCGTCGCGCGGGTCTACCGCGACGTCGGCCGGCATCTCTGGCCGGCCGCGGCGCGCCAGGTGCTGGCCTATCTCATCGCGCTCGAGCACGAGAACATCGTCCGCGGCGAACGCGTTCCTCGCGACCCGACGCCGGAAGAGGCCGCGCTGCTCGACCCCGATCTGTCGAAGCTCGACGAAAACCTCGGCGCCGACGTGATGCGCGCCGAGCTCGGCTACGGCAGCGGCGAGCCGCTGCTGCGCTATGCGCTCGTCTGAACGGAGGCGCCTCAGGCGATCGCGAGGAGCACCTTTCCGAACTGATCGCCGGAGTCGACCTTTTTCGCCGCCTTCACGACGTCGTCCAGGGGGAAGACCGAATCGACGATCGGCTTGACGCTGCCGTCGAACATCGCCAGCATCGCCGCGAAGTCGCGCGGCGAGCCCATCGACGAGCCCATCACGTCGAGCTGTTTCCAGAAGACCGAGAACGGCCGAATCTTCGCATCGCCGGTCGTCCCGCCGTAGATGACGGCGCGCGCGCCGTAGCGCGCGACATTCAGCGCCTTGGCGAACGTCTCGCCGCCGACGGAATCGACGATCAGGCTCGGACCGCCGTCGACGCCCTGCACGTCCTTCTCCCATTTCTCGGACGTCTTGTAGTTGATCGCGACGTCGGCACCGAGCGCCTTCGCGCGGTCGAGCTTCTCGTCGCTCGACGAGGTGACGATCGTCTTCGCGCCGAGCTTCTTGGCGAACAGCAGCACGAACGATTGCACGCCGCTGCCGATCCCCGGAATCAGGACGACGTCGTCCTTCGTGCAGCCCCCGCGCGTAACCAGCGAACGATACGCGGTGACGCCGGCGAGCGGCATCGCGGCGGCTTCGTCGTCGCTCAGCGACGCCGGCGCCGGATGGACGTTCCCGGCGGGGACGGCGACGTATTCGGCCATCGTCCCCTGGTGCGGCATCCCCAGCACCTGCGCGGAGCGCTTCCAGACCCGTTCGTCGTCGCCCCATCCCAGCGTCGGGTCGATGACGACGCGTGTCCCCACCGCCGGTCCGTTCGCGCCCTCACCGAGCGCCGCGACGGTGCCGACGCCGTCCGATCCCGGGATGCACGGGAGCTGAATCCCCGGATACAGCCCCTGTGTGATGAACACGTCGCGCCGGTTGAACGCCGCGCGCACGATCTTGACCAGAATCTCGCCTGCCGCAGGCTTGGGATCGTCGACGTCCTCGACGCGAAACAGCTCCGGACCGCGCTCGCGGTCGATCTCGTGCAGACGAACGGCTCGCATGGGGCTTGGCTACGCGGCGCCGGGCGCGACCGCCTCCGGCGGCGCACCGGGAGCCTGCGGTTCCTTCGCCAATACTGGACGAACGATCCGCAGGGAGGGTACCTTGGCTTTTCCTCCGTTGGGAACGCCGATCGCGAAGCGGCTTTCTCCGCTCGACGTACGGATCGAGGCGAATCGGTGCCTCAACTGCTTCGATGCGCCCTGCACGCGCGCGTGCCCGACCGGGATCGACGTCCCGCGCTTCATCGGCCGCATCGCGACCGGCGATCTGCTCGGCAGCGCGCGCACCATCATGGACGCCAATCCGGTCGGCGCGAGCTGCGCCCGGGTCTGCCCGACCGATCAGCTCTGCGAGGGTGCCTGCGTCTACAACGCCGACGACAGTCCGATCCGGATCGGCGATCTGCAGCGGCACGCGACCGACTGGGCGATCCGCACCGGGGCGACGCTCTTCGCGGCCGGCGCGCCGAGCGGGAAACGCGTCGCGATCGTCGGCGGCGGTCCCGCCGGACTCTCGGCGGCACGCGAACTCGCCCGTGCCGGCCACGCGGTGACGATCTTCGAGCGCGACGAGCACGCCGGCGGCCTCGACACCTACGGCATCGTTCCGTTCCGGCTCCCCGCGGAGATCGCGCTGTGGGAAGTCGAGCAAGTGCGCACACTCGGCGTCGAGATTCGTACCGGCGTCGCGGTCGGGACCGACGTCTCCGCGGAGGAGATCTTGGCGAACTACGACGCCGTGATCGTCGCATGCGGGATGGGCGCCGTCCCGTTGCTCGGGATCGAGGGCGAGGATGCCGCCGGCGTGTGGGACGCGCTGGAGCTCATCCGCACGGCGAAGACCGGCGGCAACGTCGGCGCGCTGGGCGAGCACGTCGCGGTCATCGGCGGCGGGAACACCGCGATCGACGCGGCGACCTGCTCGCGGCGCCTCGGAGCGCCGTCGGTGACGATGTACTATCGCCGCGGCTTCGAGCGGATGACGGCCTACGACTTCGAGATCGCGTTCGCGCAAGTCGAAGGCGTCGAGTTCCGCACCCGCACCGTTCCGACGCGTATCGTCACCGCGAACGGGCGGGTCTGCGGGCTCGAGATCGTCGACACCGCGGAAGACGACAGCGCTCGGCCGCTCCCGCAGACCGCGCGCGTCGTCCCGGCCGACACGGTCATCCTGGCGATCGGGCAGACGCGGCACGCCGCCCTCCTCGACGCCTTCGGCGCCGTCCACGAACGTGGGATCGCGGTCGTCGACCGGACCATGCGCACCAGCAATCCGAAGGTCTGGGCCGCCGGCGACTGCACCTTCCGTGCCGGGAGCGTCGACGCGACGGTCGTCGAGGCGGCGCAGCGCGCCAAGGACGCGGCCTACGCGGTCGACGCCGCGCTGCGCGAGGACGCACGCTGATGGCCGATCTCTCCGTCGATCTGGCCGGGATCCGCAGCCCGAACCCGTTCTGGCTCGCCTCCGCACCGCCGACGAACTCCGGCTATCAGGTGCTGCGCGCGTTCGACGCCGGCTGGGGCGGCGCGGTGTGGAAGACGCTCGCGCTCGAGCCGATCGTCAACGTCACCTCGCGCTTCGGCGGCTGGAACGTCGGCACGCAGCGGATGACGGGGATGAACAACATCGAGCTCATCACCGACCGTCCGCTCGAGGACAACCTGCGCGAGATCGCGGAGTGCAAAGCGGCGTATCCCGACCGCGCGATCGTCGTCTCGCTGATGACCGACTGCTCGCGCGAGCGCTGGCACGAGCTGGTCCGGCGCTGCGAGGAGGTCCCGCTCGACGGGTTCGAGCTGAACTTCGGCTGCCCGCACGGGATGTCGGAGCGCGGGATGGGTTCCGCCGTCGGGCAAGACCCCGAGCTGGTCGAGCAGGTCACGCGCTGGGTCAAAGAGGCGGCGCACGTCCCCGTGATCGTGAAGCTGACGCCGAACGTCACCGACGTGCGTTACACGGCGCGTGCCGCCGCGCGCGGCGGCGCCGACGCGATCAGCCTGATCAACACGATCAACTCGCTGATCGGCGTCGACCTGGACACGTGGCTGCCGGTCCCGCACGTCGACGGGAAAGCCTCGCACGGCGGTTACTGCGGCCCGGCCGTGAAGCCGATCGCGCTGAACATGGTCGGCGCCTGCGCGCGCGACGCGTCGGTCGGGATCCCGATCTCCGGGATCGGCGGCGTCTCCGACTGGCGCGACGCGGCCGAGTTCATGCTGATGGGCTCGACGTCCGTTCAGGTCTGCACCGCGGTGATGCACCACGGGTTCCGCATCGTCCGCGACATGATCGACGGCTTGAACGGCTACCTCGACGCGCGCGGAATCGCCTCGGCGCGCGAGCTGATCGGTCAGACCGTTCCGCGGTTCGTCGACTGGAACGACCTGAACCTCGACTACAAGATCGTCGCGCGCATCGACCCCGAGACCTGCATCCGCTGCAACAAATGCTACATCGCGTGCGAGGACGCGGCCCACCAGTGCATCGATCGCCCCGCCGACCCGCGCTTGGCGCCGGTCGTCGAGGAGGACGATTGCGTCGGATGCAACCTGTGCAGCATGGTCTGCCCGGTCGAGAACTGCATCACCATGGTGCGCGTCGACGCCGGCGACAGCGTGCACACCTGGAGAGAACGGCTATCGGTACCATCGTAAGAGGCGGGACGGTCGTCACGGCGACCGACCTGTTCCCCGCCGAGGTCCTGATCGAAGACGGCGTGATCACCGCCGTCGCGCGCAACGTGGGCGAAACGGGTCACGCGACGATCGACGCTTCGGGCGCCTACGTCTTCCCCGGCTTCATCGACCCGCACACGCACCTCGATATGCCGTTCGGCGGCACGACGACGATCGACGATTTCGCGAGCGGGACGATCGCCGCCGCGCTGGGCGGGACGACGACGATCGTCGACTTCGCGCTGCACCAGCGCGGCGACTCGCTGGCGAACGCGGTGAAGACGTGGCACGGGAAGGCGCGCGGGAAGGCCGCGATCGACTACGCCTTCCACCTGACGATCGCCGACGGCCGGCCCGAGACGATCGAAGAGATCCCGCAGATGATCGAGCGCGAGGGGGTCAACTCGTTCAAGGTCTTCATGGCCTACAAGCACGTCCTGCAAGTCGACGACGAGACGATCTTCAAGGTGCTCAAGGCCGCGGCGCGCTACGGCGGGCTGGTGCAGGTTCACGCCGAGAACGGCGACGTGATCGAGGTGACGGTGAAGGAGGCGCTCGAGGCCGGCCACACCGCGCCGAAGTACCACGCGCTGACGCGGCCGGTCGAGCTCGAAAGCGAGGCGACGTCGCGGGCGATCCGGCTCGCCGAGGTCGCCGGCGCGCCGCTCTACGTCGTCCACGTCTCGAGCGCGATGGCCGCCGACGCGATCAGCGACGGGCGCAAGCGCGGCCTGCCGATCTACGGCGAGACCTGCCCGCAGTATCTCGTCTGCGACGTCGGAGACTACGACCGTCCCGATTTCGCCGGGGCGAACTACGTGATGTCGCCGCCGCTGCGCGAGAAGCGCGACCAGCGCGTCCTGCTCGAGAAGCTCAAGAACGGCGAGCTGCACGCGTTCGGGAGCGATCACTGCTCGTTCAACAACTGCGGGCAGAAAGATCTGGGGAAGGACGATTTCTCGAAGATCCCCAACGGCGCGCCGACGATCGAGGACCGCGTCGCGATCCTGTTCGAGCACGGCGTGAACGCCGGCGCGATCGGGCTGAACCACTTCGTCGCGCTCGCCTCGACGAACCCGGCGAAGCTCTTCGGCCTCTTCCCGCGCAAGGGGACGATCGCGGTCGGGAGCGACGCCGACATCGTCGTGTGGGACCCCAACTCGGCGCGGACGATCTCGGCGAAGACCCATCACATGAAGGCCGACAACAGCATCTTCGAAGGGATGTCGGTGCGCGGGGCGCCGCGCTACGTCTTCTCGCGCGGGCGGATGGTCGCCGACGGCTCCCGCTTCACCGGCGAGCCCGGGAACGGGATCCACCAGCGCTCGGCGCCGTTCCGGCCCGTCGACCTCTAGCGCGAAACGAAGGAGCAGCGTGGACACGAACCTCGTCACGATCGGACTGATTCAGGCGCATCACGAGACGCCCGGCGAGGAGCCGGTCGAGGTCCACAAGCGGCAGGCCATCGAGAAGCACGTCGCGATGATCCGCGAAGCGGCGCAGCGCGGCGCGCAGATCGTGTGCCTGCAGGAGCTCTTCTACGGGCCGTACTTCTGCACGGAGCAGAGCCCGAAGTGGTACGAGGCCACCGAGCCGGTCCCCGACGGTCCGACGACTCGGCAGATGCAGGACCTCGCGCGCGAGCTGGAGATCGCGCTGGTGGTCCCGCTCTACGAGCGCACGATCAGCGGCGTCTACTACAACACGGCGGTCGTCCTCGACGCCGACGGAACGGTGCTCGGGATCTACCGCAAGCACCATCTTCCGCAGGTCGCTGCGGGTCCGCCAGGCTGCGGCTTTTGGGAGAAGTACTACTTCAAGCCCGGCAACGGCGGCTACCCGACGTTCCGTACGCGCTACGCGCAGATCGGCGTCTACATCTGCTACGACCGCCACTTCCCGGAGGGCGCGCGCCTGCTGGGACTCAACGGCGCCGAGATCGTGTTCAACCCGTCGGCGACGGTCGCCGGGCTCTCGGAGTATCTCTGGAAGCTCGAGCAGCCCGCGCACGCGGTGGCGAACGGGTACTACGTCGGCGCGATCAACCGCGTCGGCTGGGAAGCGCCGTGGAACATGGGCGAGTTCTACGGGCAGTCGTACCTGGTCGATCCGCGCGGACAGTTCGTCGCGACCGGCACGCGCGACCGCGACGAGGTCGTGATCGGGCAGATGGACCGGCGGGTGATCGAAGAGGTCCGCAACACCTGGCAGTTCTACCGCGACCGGCGGCCCGAGACGTACGGCGAGATGGTCGAGGTCTGATGGCGCCGACGCAAGTCGAGCGCGACGGGATCGTGACCCTCGCGGACGACGCCGCGCGCGCCTCGGCGCGCAACCACGAGCTGTGGAACGACGACCTGCGTCCGTGCACGCGCGCCGAGCACGCCTGGGGCGCGCCGCGCTTCGCGAGCTTGTGGATCGGGATGTGCCTGTGCATCCCGACGTACTCGCTCGCCAGCGGGATGATCGCGCTCGGGATGAACTGGTGGGAAGCGGTGCTGACGATCTTCGTCGGCAGCGTCGTCGTGCTGATCCCGATCCTGCTGGTCGCGCACGCCGGGACGCGCTACGGCATCCCGTATCCCGTCTTCGCCCGCCTGTGGTTCGGAACGCGCGGCGCGCATCTCCCGGCGCTGGCGCGCGCGGTGATCGGCGCGGGCTGGTTCGGGATCAACTCGTGGTTCGGCGGGCTCGCGCTCGACGCGATCGTCGGCCGCCTCGTCCCCGCCTGGGACACGCTCGGCGCGCACCTCGGGATCGCCTTCGGCGTCTTCTGGCTGCTCAACGTCGGGATCGCGATGCGCGGGCCGCAGGCGATCGGCCGGCTCGCCTCGCTCGCGGCGCCGACGCTGGGGATCGCCGCGGTCTGCCTCTTCGTCTGGGGTCTGCGCGCGGCGGGCGGCGTCGGTCCGATGCTCGCCGCGCCGGCGACGCTGCACGGCGCCGCGTTCTGGAGCGCGTTCTTCCCCTCGGTGATCGGCGTCGTCGCGTTCTGGGCGACGCTCGCGCTCAACATCCCCGACTATTCGCGCTATGCGATCTCGCAGCGCGCGCAGCTCTCCGGACAGCTCGTGATGCCGTTCGTCATGGCGCTCTTCGCGTTCGTCGGAATCGCCGTCACCTCGGCGACCGTCGCGCTCTACGGCAAGGCACTGTGGAACCCGGTCGATCTGCTGGTCCACTTCCCCGCGGCGGTCGTCGTCATCGGCGGCGCGGTCGTGATCCTCTCGTCGATCACCATCAACGTCGGCGCGAACGTCATGGCGCCGGCGCGCGCGTTCGAAAACCTCTGGCCGCGCCGCATCGGCTTCGCGACCGGCGCGGTCCTGACCGGCCTGCTCGCGCTGACGATGCAGCCCTGGTACGTGCTCTCGACGTTCGCCACGTACGTTTTCACCTGGCTCGGCACGTACGGGACGCTGCTCGGCCCGTTCGACGGGATCGCGATCGCCGACTACTGGCTGGTGCGCGAGCGCCGGCTCGACCTCGACGACCTCTACACGCCGGCCGCGCGCTACGACTACGCGCGCGGCTGGAACCTGCGCGCCGTCGCCGCGCTCGTCGTGGGGTGGATCCCGCCGCTGATCGGCTTGTGGTTCAAGCCGCTCGGATTCCTCTGGTCGGGAGGCTGGCTGTTCAGCATCGTCGTCGCGGGAGCCGCCTACGCGACGTTCATGCGCGCCGACCGCTCGCGCCTGAGCGCCGCCGAGTACGACGCGATCACGGAGCGCGCGCCCGAAGCGACGCGCGCGCTCGGCGACGCGGCCGCCGCTCCGGCGGGCTAGCGCGAACTAGGGCAACGAGGCGTTGGCGCGCTCGAGGTCGCCGATTGCCTCGCCGATGGTCGCGACGGCTTCGTCGATCTCCTCGTCGGTGATCACCAGCGGCGGTGCGACGTGGAGGACGTTGTAGCGGCCGAAGGCGTACGCGCCGCGACGCTTGAGCCCGTTGAACAGCGCCGGGATCGGACCTAGCGAGGCGCCTTGCCACGGGACGAGCGGCGTGCGCTTCGCGCGATCGGAGACGAACTCGACCGCGAAGAACGCGCCGGCGCCGCGCACGTCGCCGATGATCTCGTGCGCGTCGCGCAGCGCGCGGAGGCCGGCACCGAGCCGCGCTTCGATCGCGCGCGCGCGCTCGAACAGTCCGTCGTCGCGATAGGCGCGCAGCGTCGCGGCAGCGGTCGCCATCGCGAGCGGATGCCCGGAATAGGTGTGACCAGCCGGAAGCGGGCGCGCGTCGAACGTGCTCGCCAGGCGCTCGCGCAGCATCACGCCGCCGAGCGGGACGTAGCCCGAGGTGACGCCTTTCGCGAACGTGATCGCGTCGGGGACGACGCCGAACCGCTCGCCGGCGAACGCCGCGCCGGTCCGTCCGAAGCCGGTCATGACCTCGTCGAAGATCAGCACGATGCCGTAGCGGTCGCACAGCGCACGCACGCCCGCGAGATAGCCTTCGGGATAGATGATGACGCCGTTCGACCCGATCACCGGCTCGAGCAGGATCGCCGCGACCTGCGCGGGGTTTTCGGCGCGAATCGTCTCGTCGAGGTGGTGGAGCGCGCGCTCCGTCTCTTCGCGCGGATCGGTGGTGAAGAACGGGCTGCGATACGGATACGGCGTCCAGACGTGGACGACGCCCGGGACCACGCTCAGCGGCTCGTTGAACCAGCGCCGGTTCTCGCCGGTGAGCGACGCCGAGCCGGCCGCCGAACCGTGGAACGAGCGATACCCGGTGATGATCTTGCTGCGCCCGGTGATCGCGCGCGCGAACTTCACGGCGTCCTCGTTCGCATCGGCACCGCCGACGGTGAAGAACGTGCGCCCGCCTTCGTCGCCCCACGGCGCGATGCGCATCAGCGCTTCGCCCAGCTCGGCGCGCGCGTCGTTGAACCAGCTCGGCGGGCTGAAGCACAGCCGGTCGATCTGCTCGTGCATCGCCGCGCGCACCGCCGGGTGCCCGTGCCCGAGGTTGACCGCGATGAGCCCCGATGTCAGGTCGGCGTAGCGGTTCGCATCGGCGTCGTAGAGGTAGATCCCCTCGCCGCGCACGATCACCGGCGGCTCGAGGTTCCCCTGCGGCAGCCAGGGCGTGAGCACGTAGCGGGCGTGCTTGCTCTTCAGCGCCTCGGCGGAAGCGATCATCGGCGAACCCTCCTGCTCGTCACCTACGCCGTAGGGCGTTCGCCGCCTTCACGCGCTGCGCGCGAACGACGAGGGCTAGTGCGGGATGAAGGCCGTTCCGCGCGCGATCCAGAGCGCGACGCGCGCGACGATCCCCGGGAAGAACTCCCAGAATGCGATGATCCCCCTGAATGTAAGCGGGGCGCCGATCACGACGAACGGGATGCCGGCGAGGACGATCGCGCACACCAGGCCGATCAGCGGCGCGTAGCGGTTCGACGTGCGCGCGACGATCGTGCCGCCGAGCAGGTCGCCGAGCCGGCGATGGCCCGGGAGCAGGGAGAGGACGCCGCCGACCAGCAGCAGATCGATCGGCCGCAGCAGTCCGCGCACGAACGAGCGGCCCAACCCGACGACGCGCTCGCGTTGCGCGTACACGTGCAGGCCGAGGGCGAGCTTCCAGATCGTCGTGCCGAACAGCGCCTCGGCGATCCAGACGTAGAAGAGCGCGATCGCGGCGCCGATCGCCAGCGTCCAGTCGAAGCCGCGCTGCGTGTTCGTCGGCAGCCCGGTGATCGGGTTGATCGCGATCAGCGCGTACGCCAGCACGGTGACGACCATGGTCACCTCGCCGATGTCGAGCGCGAAGGCGCACAGCCGGGCGAGCGTGTAGCCGATCGGGTTTCCGAACTCGAGCCGCGTCGCGCCCGGCGGCGTGACCACCGCCGGCCGCCGCGCGAAGAACGGCGTTCGCACCGCTCCCGCCGGTTCCACGACGCCTTGCACGACCTGCGGCCCCGGCTGCGATGCCGCGCCCTGCGGGTGTCCGTAGGCGCCGCGCGATTGACCGTATGCGCCCTGGGGGCCGTACGTGCCCTGCGGCTGCGGCCGTTGCTGATACGTCTGCTGCGGGCGCCCCGGCGGCGGCGCCGCGGGCGGAGGTTGGGCTCCGGCGGACGACCCGGGCGGCCCCGGCTGCTGCGGCGAGCCTTGCGGCGGCGGGCGCACCGCGTCCATCCCGATCGTCGGGTCGCCGTCGCCGGGCTGCGGAGTCGAGGGCGGTGGCTGCATCGTCTGCGGAACCTACTCCGGCGAACGCCGCGGGGTTTCGCCGGTACGCCGGCACCGTCCGCGGTCCGCGATCGAGGCGTTCATCGCGCTACACGAAGCCGCTCGCCGCGGTCGCGCCTTTCTTGCGCAGTTCGGCTTGGCGCAGCTCGACGCGGCGAATCTTGCCGCTGCGCGTCTTCGGAAGCTCGCTCACGAACTCGATTTCGCGCGGGTATTTGTACGGCGCGGTAACGCGCTTGCAGTGCTCCTGGATGTCCTTCACGAGCTCCGGGCTCGGCTCGTAGCCGGGCCGCAGCACGACGTACGCTTTGACGATGTTGCCGCGGTCGGGATCGGGCGAGCCGACGACCGCCGGTTCGAGCACCGCCGGGTGCTCCATCAGCGCGCTCTCGACCTCGAACGGACCGATGCGATACGCGCCCGACGAGATCACGTCGTCGGCGCGTCCGACGAACCAGAAGTAGCCGTCGTCGTCGACCTGCGCGCGGTCGCCGGTGACGTACCACTCGCCGCGGCGCGTGCTCGCCGTCTCGTCGGGGTTCTTGAAGTAGCCGACGAACTGCGAAGGCGGGTTGCCGCGGATCGCGATGTCGCCGGTCTCGCCCGGCTCGCAGATCGCGCCGTTTTCGTCGATCACCGCGACGTCGTGGCCGGGCGTGGGCTTGCCCATCGAGCCCGGCCGCACCTCGACGCCGCGGCGGTTCGCGACGAGCAGCGTGTTCTCACTCTGCCCGTACCCGTCGAGGATCGTGATTCCGAATGCTTCGCGCCAGCGCTCGATCACTTCCGGATTCAGCGGCTCGCCGGCGCTCACGCACTTGCGCAGCTTCGGCAGCTTCCAGCGCGTCCCGAGGTCGGGGATCTTCACCGCCAGGCGGTACTCGGTCGGCGCCATGCAGAGCGCCGTCACGCCGAGATCGCGGATCAGATCCATGCGCTGCTCGGGGACGAACGCGCCTTCGTGCAGCACGATCGGCGCGCCGCACGACCACGGGCCGAGCAGCACGTTCCACAGCGACTTCGCCCAGCCGGTCGACGAGGTGCACCACACGAGATCGTCGCGGTCGAGCCCGAACCAGTAGGCGGCCTGGACGCGCTTTCCCCAGGCGAACGCGACGGTGTGCACGACGCCTTTCGGGTCTTTCGTCGTCCCGCTCGTGTAGATGATGAACGCCATGTCGTCTTTGCTCGTCGGGACGCCGTCGAACGGCTCCGCCGCGTCCAGCAGCCGCTCGACCGCCGTCCAGCCGTCGCGCTCGCCGCCGACCAGCAGATACCGCTTCACCGCCGGCGCGTCGGCACGCAGCGCGTCGATCTCGGCTGCGTTCGAGACGTGTCCCACGATCGCGACCGCATCGCTGTGGTTCGCGCGGTAGGAAAGATCTTTCGCGCGGAGCTGCTCCGCGCTCGGCACCGAGACCGCGCCGATACGCAGCAGGGCCGTCATGCAGAACAGCCATTCCGGGATCTTCGGAAGGACGACGATCACGCGCTCGCCTTTGACGATCCCGGCGTCGCGCAATACCGCGGCCCAGCGCTTCGAGGCGTCGCTGATCTCCGGGAAGCTGAACTCGCGCCGCCGCAGCTCCGTATCGAGCGCGATCAGCCCGAGCCGGTCTTCTTCGGCGAGGCGGTCGATGACGTCGCGCGCGAAGTTGAACTCCGCGGGGACGTTCCAGGTGAACTCGGCGTCGCCCATGGCGGCCAGGATTCGCAGGCCGCCGTGTGGCACCCGCCTCCTATGGCAGCGCCTCCGCTCGCCCGAATCCTCCGCGTCTCGTCGATCCGCGCGGGGCGCTTTCGCGCGACCGGCGTCCCGGCGATCCTGCTGGGCGCCGCATCGGTCGTCGTCGCCGCGGGCGTGTCACGAGCGATGGTGAGCGCGGCTCCCTCGCTGGCCGCCGCGATCCACGAAGCGACGAAGCTCGTCGAAGCGCTCCGCGGACGCGCCGAGCAGCCTCGGCTCAGCGGCTGACCGCCGCGACCTTTCGCACGTAAGCGAACAGCTCGGCCGCGCACGCTTCGACGGAGCGCCGGGCCGTCTCGACGATCAGCTCCGGCGCGAGCGGCGGCTCGTACGGCGCGCTGACGCCGGTGAAGTCGGCGATCTCGCCGGCGTGCGCACGGCGATACAGTCCCTTCACGTCGCGGGCCTCGCACGTCGCGCGATCGGCATGCACGTAGACTTCGTGGAAGCGGCCGGAGGCGACCGCGCGCGCGGCGTCGCGGTCGGCGGCGTTCGGTGAGACCAGCGCGACGATCGCGATCGCGCCCGCATCGGCGAACAGCCCGGCGACTTCGCCGACGCGCCGCACGTTCTCGCGCCGGTCCTCCGGCGAGAAGCCGAGATCGCCGTTCAAGCCGGTGCGGACGGTGTCGCCGTCGAGCACGTAGGCGTTCCAGCCCGAGGCGAAGAGCGCGGACTCCAGCGCGCGCGCCAGCGTCGACTTCCCCGAGCTCGGGAGCCCGGTGAGCCACACGACTGCGCCGGCGTGGCCCCAGCGCGCGGCGCGCTGCTGCGTGCCGATCGCCGAATGCTGCGCCGCGACGTTCGGGGAGCTGCGGCGGTCGCGGCGCGCCGTGACGACCGCGCGCACGAGACCGCCGCCGCCGATCGCATCGTCGCGGTACAGCGCGAACCGCCCGAGCGAGGAGCGCGGCTCGATCTCGACGACCGCCGGCTCCAGGCAGCGCAGCCGCACCTCGAACACGTCGTTCCGCTCGAGCGCCTCCGCCGGCTCGCGCGCACCGGTCTGCACGTCGACGCGCGCCACGATGCGCTCGAGCACGACGCCGGTGTCGCGCGTGCCGCAGCGCATCTGTACGAACTCCCCGGGTGCGAGCGGCTGCGCGTCCAGCCAGAAGACCGTCGCGTCGAGCGCGTCGGCGACCGGCGGGACGGCCGCCGGGTCGGCGAGCACATCGCCCGGCCGCACGAACGGGACGCCGCGCAGCCGGATCCCGACCGGCGTTCCCGCCGGCGCCTCGCCGGGCGCGCACGGAAACCCGACGAGCTCCTCGACGTGCGCCGGCTCGCCGGAGGGGAGCAGCACCGCATCGTCGCCCGGACGAAGCACGCCGTCTTCGACGGTCCCCACGACGATGCGCGTCTCGCCGCGGCGGTAGACGTCCTGCACCGGCACCCGCAGCGGCGCGCTCGGATCGCGTCGGCGCAGCGAGAGGGCGTCGAGCGCCTCCAGCAGCGTCGCGCCTGCGTACCACGGCATGCGTTCGCCGCGCGCGACCACGCCGTCGCCATCGCGCGCGACGGCCGGAACGATCGCGCGAAGCTCGAGCCCGGTGCGCTCGGCGAGCGCGCCGATCTCGCCGGCGAGTTCGTCGAAGCGCTCGCGGGCGAAGGCGACGGCGTCCATCTTGTTGACGACGACGATCGCGTCGCTCACGCCGAGCAGCGGCAGCAGCAGCGCGTGACGGCTCGTCTGCTCGGAGACGCCCTCGCGCGCGTCGACGACGAGCACCGCCGCGCGCGCATCGCCGGCGGCGCTCACCGCGTGCCGCACGAACTCGCGGTGCCCCGGCGCGTCGATCACCTCGTAGCGCCGCTCTCCGGAGCGGAACCAGATCCGCGAGGCGTCGATCGTCACGGCCTGATCGCGCTCGACCTGAAACGCGTCGAGCAAGAACGAGAGCTCGAGCGGGACCCCGCGCCGCTCCGAGGCGCGCTTCAGCTCCTCCAGCCGCCCGTCGGGAAACCCGCCGGTGTCGAGGACGAGTCGCGCGACCAGCGTCGACTTTCCGTGATCGACGTGCCCCGCGAAGACCACGGGAAACGCGCGCTCGTTCACATATACCCCGCGGCGCGCAAGCGCTCGAAGGCGTCTTCGGTCTCGTGATCCATCGCGCGCCCGGCGCGCTCGGGCGCCGTCGTCGCTTCGAGCTCGGCGATCACCGCGTCGAGCGTCGCCGCCTCGCTGGCGATCGGAAAGGTGATGTTGCTCTCGCCGAGACTGCGGTACCGCTTGCCGTCGCGCGCGAGGTAGAGCGGACAGAACGGGAGCCGTTCGCGCTTCGTGTAGCGCCACACGTCGAGCTCGGTCCAGTGCAGCAGCGGGTGGATGCGCAGGTGCGCGCCGTCCGGGACGGCGGTGCGATAGTAGTCCCACAGCTCCGGCGGCTGATCGCGGAAGTCCCACGAGCCGTCTTCGCGGCGCGGGCTGAAGACGCGGTCCTTCGCGCGGGTCGCCTGCTCGTCGCGGCGGATCCCGAGGATCACGCCCTTCCACCCCTCGCGCCTGACGAGCCGCTTGAGCCCTTCGGTCTTGCGCGCCGCGGCGCGACCCGCCGGTGGAAGGGTCTGATCCACCTCGTCCTCGCCCGGGCACGGCTCGTTGCGGTAGTCGAGGTCCCATGCGCGGATCAGCTCGTCGCGGAAGGCGTAGACCTCGGGAAACTCGAGCCCCGTGTCGAGCAGCGAGACCGGGAACGGGACGCGGCCCAGGAAGGCCTTGCGCGCCAGCCAGAGCAGCGCGGTGCTGTCCTTCCCGATCGACCAGAGCATGCCGAGCGGCGCGACGCGGCGGTATGCCTCGCGCAGCACGAAGATCGCGCGCTCCTCCAGCTCGTCGAGATCGCTCACTCGGAGAGTATCGGCCGGCGGCGGCCGCGCGCGTTGCCCGCCATGGTAGAGTCGTTCGGTGGAGACGACGCCGCCGCATGCGACCTCGCTCGCCTCACCGGCGCTGCTCGCCGCCGCGGTCGACGCGGCGCACGCCGCCGGCGCCGCGATCCGCGCGCTCCAGCCCGTCTGCGCCGTCGATCTCGCCTGGAAGGACGACGACTCGCCGCTGACGCGCGCCGACCTCGCCGCGAACGCGATCCTGCACGAGGCGCTCGAATGCGCGCTGCCCGGGACACCAACGATCTCCGAAGAGACGTACGCCCGCGGCGCGCTCCCCGCGCCGGCGCGCTTCTGGCTCATCGACCCGCTCGACGGGACGCGCGAGTTCCTGGACGGCAACGGCGAGTACACGGTGAACGTCGCGCTGATCGAAGGCGGCGTCCCGGTCTTGGGCGTCGTGCACGCGCCCGCACGCGACGTTACGTACACGGCGATGCACCGCGGCGGGGCACGGCGGACCGACGCGCACGGCGCGCGTCGAATCGCCGTGCAGCCGGAAGCGCCCGAGCTCGTCGTCGCCGTCAGCCGCTCGCATCCCGGCGTCACGCTCGGCACGTTCCTCGCCGCGCTGCCGCCGCACCGGACGATCGCGCTCGGCAGCTCGCTGAAACTGTGCCTCGTCGCCGACGGCAGCGCGCATCTCTATCCCCGGCTCGGACCGACGTCGTGGTGGGACACGGCCGCGGCGCAGACCGTCGTCCAGGAAGCCGGCGGCTCCGTGACCGCGCTCGACGGCACGCCGCTGCGCTACGACGGTCGGTCGATCGCGAACCCCGCCTTCGTGTGCTCCGGCGTTCCGCACACCGCCTGGGCGAACGCCGCCGAGACGGTCATGCACCACGGCGCACCCTCCGGGTAGGGAAGCCCCCCATGGCGGAGCGCCCGGCGGGCCCGTACGCTCGTCCTGTCATCTCGCGCTTCGAGGCAGGCCGATGCAACGTCGCCCCCCAGTCGCCGACGCAGGCGGATTTCGCTCCTTCACTCTCCAACTGACCGTCGGCGCTTGGCTCGCCGTCGCGGCGGGCGCCGGGATCGTCGCATGCAGCGGCTCGGGCGGCAGCGCGTCCGTCGTCCGCGCGGTACCGACGCCGGCACCGACCACGTCGTCCGCGCCGACCGTCGCGCCGAGTCCAACCGCAACGCCGACGCCGGTCGCGAGCGCGTCGGCGACCCCGAGGCCGACCGCCTCGCCGACGCCGACGGCAACGCCGATACCGAGCCCCACCGCATCGCCGACGCCGACGGCATCTCCGACGACCACGCCGACGCCGAAGCCGACCGCCTCGCCGACACCGAAGCCGACCGCCTCGCCGACGCCGACGGCATCTCCGACGGCCACGCCGACTCCCGCGCCGACGGGATCGCCGCAAGCGTCACCGGCCTCGTTGACCTTCACCAACACCGGTGCGGCGTCGAATCAGACCTTCGCGGTTTCGGAAGCGCACTATACGGGCGCGTTCAGCGCGAAAACGCAGAACGCGGCCGTGGCGACCGTCGCGGCCGGCACGCGGCCGAACACGTTCGCGGTGACGCCCCAGGGCTCGGGGACGACGACGATCGTCGTAAGCGACTCCGCGTCGCGCACGACCAGCGTCGCGATCACCGTAACGCTCACGCCGGTAACCATTCAGTAGGACGATGCACGCGCACTTCGGGGACATTCGCATGATCGCACTCCGCTTGGCCGCGATCGGCGGCGGCACTCTCGTACTCGCCGCCTGCGGCGGAGGCGGCGCGGCATCCGTCGGCCGGCCGCTGCTGCCTCCTGCATCGCCGATCGTCACGCCGGCGCCGACGGCGGTCCCGTCGAGCAAGACCGCGGTTTCGATTCGCGTCGCCATCCCCGCGCCGCCAGCGACGGCTTCGAACAAACGCCGTTCGAAGTACGTCTCCCCCGCGACCAACTCGCTCTCGTTCGCGCAGGACGGCGCCGTCACGACCGTCGTCTCGCTCGCGGCCGGGTCGCCGAACTGCAGCACCGGGTCGGGCGGTACGCGCACGTGCACCGTGAACGCGAACGCGACGGCGGGGCAGAATCAAAGCTTCACGGTCAAGACCTTCGCCAGCGCGAACGCGAGCGGAATTCCCCTCTCGCTGCAGACGCTCGTCGCGACGATCCTCCCCGGCGCGACGAACCCGTTGAACGTGACGCTCGACGGCGTCGTCGCATCGCTCAGAGCCGCGTTCGCCGTACCCTCGCTGCCGTACAAAGCGCCGGGCAGCACCAAGCTCACGGTCGATGCGCTGGACGCTGCCGGCGACACGATCGTCGGCCCCGGCACGTATGCGGACGCATCCGGGAACGCGGTGAAGATCGCGCTCGCCAACTCCGATGCGAGCGGATCCACCGCCCTTGCGCAATCCATGCTCGCGCAGCCCGGCGCGCCGGTCGGGTTCACCTACGACGGCGGTCCGGTCGCGACCGACACCGTGACCGCCTCCGCGCCGGGTCTCAGCTCGGCCAAGGCGACGATCGCGTTCCTGTGCGCTTCGGCGCCGTCGACGAGCGCACTGTACGTCAGCGCCGAGGCGTCGAACCCCGGCTACGGTTTGCTCCCGCTCTCGATCTCGGGAACGTCGGTGCCCGGCGCGGTGTCGATCGTCGACCCGCCGGGAGCTCTCGGCTACGCCGGTCCCGTCGAGGCCGCACCGATCGTCGATTCCGCCGGGCGGGCCTACGTCTCCGAGGGCAACAACGGCGCCCCTTGGGCGATAGCCGAGTTCTGCCCGCAGGCGGCGGGCACCGCGGCCGTGCCCTATCGGTCGGTCGTCGTCCCGTTCGCGTGGGCGGCGACGCTCGACGCCGCGCGCAACCTCTACGTCGAGTCGTTGACCACCAACACGCTTTCGGAATATGCCGCGGACTCCGGCGTGCCGGGCTTCGTGCCGAACGGAGCTGCGGCGACGACCCCGCTTCGCTCGATCTCGCTCGCCGTCGGCTTCGGCGCTTCGGACTTCAACGGACTGCCCGCGCTCGCCACCGCAGGGGCGAACGTCTACGCGAGCGGGCTCGTCGGGATCTCGGTCTACGGTCCCGGAGAAAGCGGGAGCGCGGCACCGATCGCCTCGATCGACGCCGTCCACCCCGGCCTGGTGGCGCCGCAATCGGTCGCAGTCGACAAACTCGGTGACGTCTACGTCGAGTACGGCCTCGATTACCTGGATTTCGCGGTTATCAACGATTATCAAAACGCTTACGACGCACGTCCTGCGATCGCTGAGTACACGGCGGCCGGGGCGCTCGTCCGCACCTTCGCCACGAACACGATCATCGGATTTCACAATGGCGTCGAGATCGCGGTCGACGATGCCGGGACGGTGTGGACCGCAACCCACGGTTCCCTCGAGTCGTTCGGCCCGACGGCGACGCTGACGACCGCCCCGACCAATACGTGGGTCATGACGGGAACCTCGGTTACCGGAGCCTCGGCCGTGAACGGAACTGCCACGCGGCTCGCGGTCCAGCAGATCGCGGTCGACCCGGCGACCGGGCACATCTATGCCTGTGATGCCAACGGCTTCGGCGTGTTGGTCTACACTGCGTCGGGCGCCCTCCTCGGGCAGATCATGCCGAGCGTCGGCGGGCTCGGCGCCGCCTACGGAATCGTCTTCGATCCGGTTGGAAATTTCGTCGTCCAATCGCAACCGTACAAAGCCGGCGGAATGACGTACGGCAGCGCGCAGCTGCAATACTATCCGGCCGGGACCGGAGCGACGGGGCTCACGACCAAGGCGCCCACGAAGGTCGTCAACCTCGGCAGCTTCGCACATCCCGGCCCGCTCGCGATCGATGCCGCGCAGAACATCTACGAGCTGGCAGGCGGCGCAGCCGCGAGCAGCCTCAGCGATTCGACGACGTATACGGTAGCGGAGTTCGGTGCGGACGCGGGGCCGAACGCCACGCCGGTCGCGACGTTCTTCGATGCCGCGAATCTCGGCGTCGGCGCGAATCTCGGCGGTATCGCGATCGGTCTCACGCAAACCGTTCTCGTCGGGAACGCGGGCTCGAACGAGGTCTATGCGTACCCCGCCGGAGCGTCGGGATCGAGCGCCGTGCCGACGGGAGCCTATCACGACGACGCTCCGTCGACGTGGGGTGCCCATGCGATGACGACCGACCGGGCGGGCAATCTGTACGCGGCGAGCTTCGGGGGCGCGACGATCACCGAGTACGCCGCCGGAACGTCCAACGTCGTGCGCTCGATCTTCGGTCCTCATACGCGATTGCTCGACGTCACCGCCATGGCCGTCGACGATGCCGGAAACCTGTACGTCGGCAATCAAGACGGCTTGACGCTCGACGTGTTCGGCCCGCAGCAGGCCGGAGACGCGACGCCGCAGCGCGTCGTCGGTGACCCCGTTTCGAACACGCAGGTCTTCGCCGGATTCGCGATCGGTCCGGGAAATGCCGCAGGCGCGACGCCGGCGGGCGCCATCGTACCGCAGTCGTCACGGAGCGCCGGCTGGAGGGCAACCGAACGCCGGCATTCGATCGAGATCATTTGCGCGCTCACGCCGACCCGCTGCCCCGGCACGATCCACGTCGCGGCGTCACCGTAACGACGCCGGTCACGATTCAGGAGAAGCACCGATGCGACTTCGATTTGCCGGCGCTCGCGCCGACGCACTGCGCGTGACCGGGATCTCCGCGTCCGCGACGGTCCTCGCGGCGGCGCTCGCGGCGTGCGCCGGCGGCGGCACGACGTCGTCCGGCCGGCCGCTGCCGGGATTTCCGAGCTCCACGGCCGCGCCGACCACGGCGCCGGTTCCCGCGAGCAAGACGGCGGTTTCGATTCGCGTCGTCATCCCCGCGCCGCCGGCGACGGCTTCGAACAAACGCCGTTCGAAGTACGTCTCCCCCGCGACCAACTCGCTCTCGTTCGCGCAGGACGGTGCCCTCACGACCGTCGTCTCGCTCGCGGCCGGGTCGCCGAACTGCAGCACCGGAACGGGCGGCACGCGCACCTGCACCGTGAACGCGAACGCGACCGCGGGCCAAAATCAAAGCTTCACGGTCAAGACGTTCGCCAGCGCGAACGCGAGCGGAACCCCGCTCTCGCTGCAGACGGTCGTCGCGACGATCCTGCCCGGCACGACGAACCCGCTGAACGTCACGCTCGACGGCGTCGTCGCATCACTCAGAGCCGCGTTCGCAGTACCCTCGCTGCCATACGAAGCGCCGGGCAGCACCAAGCTCACGGTCGATGCGCTCGACGCCGCCGGCGACACGATCGTCGGCCCCGGCACGTATGCCGACGCAGCGGGGAACGCGGTGAAGATCGCGCTCGCCAACGGCGATGCGACCGGGTCGACCGCCCTCGCGCAATCCACGCTCGCGCAGCCCGGCGCGCCCGTCGGGTTCACCTACGACGGTGGTCCCCTCGCGACCGACACCGTGACCGCCTCCGCGCCGGGCGCCGGTTCTGCGAGAGCGACGATCGCCTTCGCGTGCGCAGCGCCGCCGGCGCACGAGGCGATGTACGTCGAGACGGATGTCACCAATCCGGGTTACGGCCAGCTGTCTCTCGCGATCTCCGGTTCGCCCGTACCCGCCGCGTCTTCCGTCGTCGATCCCCCGGGCATCCTCGGGGCCGCGAGCAGCGTCGATCCCGCCCCGCTCGTCGACGTCGCCGGGCGAGCGTATGTGATCGAAGGCAGCCTCAGCTCGAGCTCGATCCCGTCGGCTCTTGCGGAGTTCTGCCCGCAGGCGAACGGCGCCGCTGCGATTCCGTATCGTTCGGTCGTCGTGCCGTTCCCGGCCGCAAGCGCGCTCGACGGCTCGCGCGACCTCTACGTCCTCTCGCTCACGACCAATACGCTCTCGGAGTTCGCGCCGGATTCGGGGACGCCCGGTTTTGCGCCGAGCGGTGCGGCGGCCACGCCTCCGCTGCGGACGATCACCAACGCCGGTACCGCCGCGGGCGGGACCGGAATCACGACCGATTACAACGGGCTGCCCGGCCTCGCGGCGGCAGCGGGCAACATCTATTTGAGCGGATACGCAACGATCTCCGTCTTCGGTCCGGGCAAAAGCGGGAACGCCTCGCCGAGCTCGTCGATCGCCGACACCTCTCCGGGACTCGTCACGCCGCAATCGATCGCTACCGACACGATCGGGAACGTCTACGTCGCCTACGCGAATTTCCTCGACAACACGGTGTCGAACTCGGAAGAGCTTCTCATTCCGTTGGAGGCCGTCGCCGAATACACTCCGGCGGGGACGCTCGCTCGGAGGATCGCGGTCGGCGAGGACTACGCGTACCGGATCGCCGTCGACCGCGTCGACAATGTGTGGGTCAGCTCGCTCAATGTGGGCGGATCGGTTTGCGACTGTTCGGCGAGCTACAGCGTCGAGTCGTTCGGACCAACTGCCACGCTGCATTCGAGCCCGACGAACCATTGGATCATGACCGGCACGTCGGTGACCGGCGCCCCGGGATTCTCGACAACCGTCAACACGGCGCTCGTGATCCAGCAAATCGCGGTCGACCCGACGAACGGAAACATCTACGCCGCCGATTCCAACGGCTTCGGGGTCCTGGTGTACACCGCGTCGGGGACGTTGCTCGGGCAAATTCTGCCGAGCGTGGGCGGCCTCGGCGCCGCGTACGGCATCGTCTTCGATCAGACGGGGAACTTCGTCGTGGAGTCCGGGCCGTACAAGGCGGGCGGGACGACGTACGGCAGCGCGCAGCTGCGCTGGTATCCGGCAGGGACGGGCGCCACGGGGACGACGACGCCGGCCCCGACGAAGATCGTCGACCTCGGCAGCTTCGCGCAGCCTGGGCCGCTCGCGATCGATGCGGCGAAGAACGTGTACGCGCTCGGAGGCGGGGCCGTGGGCGGCCAGTCCGATTCGCGCACGTATACCGTGGCGGAGTTCGGCGCGAACGCGGGTCCGAACGCCGCGCCGGTCTCGACGTTCTTGGACCGCGCCAACGTGTCCGTGCTGCCCACGCTCGCCGGAATCGCGCTGACCCCGCTCGGAGATGTTCTGGTCGCCAACGCGGGTTCGAACGAGGTGTACGCGTACAAGGCGGGGACCTCGGGGGCGAATGCGGTGCCGCTGAGTGCATACCAAGACTATGCTCCCTCGACGTATGCCGCTCACGCGCTGACGACCGACGCCGCGGGAAACCTCTATGCGGCGAGCTTCGCGGGTGCGACGATCACCGAGTTCGCCGCGGGCACCTCGAAGGTGCTCCGCTCGATCGCCGGTCCGCACACGCGGCTGCTCGACGTCACGGCGCTCGCCGTCGACGACGCGGGGAACCTGTACGTCGGCAATCAGGACGGCTTGACGCTCGACGTCTTCGGGCCGGCGCAATCCGGCGACGTCGCACCGCTGCGCATCGCCGGCGATCCGCTCGCCGAAAGCCAGGACTTCCTCGGCTTCGCCGTCGGCCCGGGCAGCGGCGCCGGCACGACGGCCTCGACTAGGCTCTCGGCGCGATCGGCCATGGCGCTCGAACGGAGAACGGAGGCGCGCGGGCGGACCGCGACCATGGTCTGCGCGATCATGCCCTCACGGTGTCCTGGGCGCATCAGGCACGGCGGAGTCGTCCCGCTGAGCTCGCATCGGAGCCGCGCGAACTGAACGGCCGCTCTCCACGGAAGGGGCACCGCTACCACGGTGCGATCAGCCGGAAGACGAGCCGGCGCGGCGCATTCCACTGCGTCGTGTTGAAGCCGTTGTCGACCTTGACCAGATAGCGGTGGTCGAGCAGATTGTCGACGGACAGCTCGTAGCCGAGATGCGTGCCGACCGGCGCGCGGCCGACGGCGGCATCGAGGTCGAAGTGCGACGGAAGCCGCCCGCCGGTGCCGTTCAGAAACGCGACAGGAAACCCGGAGCCGTACTGCGCTTCCAACGTCGCGAAGCTCTTGCCGTCGGGCGCGAAGTGCCGCGTGACGTGCGCGTCGCCGACGTACGTCTCGTCGTGGTCCTCGGGCTGAAGGGTCAAATCGTTGACGTCGGGCGGCGGGAACAGGAACGTGCCGCCGGAGACGCCGCCGGCGAGCGAGCGGGAAAAGGTGAACGACAGGCCCGCGTCGGTGCTCGCCGTCGTCCGCGTGTACCGAGCTTCGATCCCGCGCGTCACGCCGATCGCGCTGTTGTAGACGGCGAAGAGCGGCGTGTTCAGCAGGTTCGTCGTGTCGAGCACGTTGACGACGGTGCGGTCGAAGGCGTTGAGGTAGACGCGCTGGCCCGGCCCGAACTCGTGCGCGACGCCGAGCTCGAGGTATGTGTCCCGCTCCGGCTGCAAATCGTACACCGGATTCGCCGTCGGCGAGGTCTCGGTCACCACCGCGGCGCGGCGCGTGTCCTCGAGGCCGGGCGCGGCGTAGAGCCGCCCGACGTACGCGTGGAAGATCGTTCCGGGCGCGACGCCGGCGTCGAGCTCGAACCGCGGGCTGAGCTGTCCGCCGGAGACGTACCCGGTGCTGTGGTCGTAGCGTAAGCCCGGCTTCAGCGTGAGGCTCGGGCTGAGCGACCACACGTCTTCGACGTATGCCGACGTCGCGGAGCCGCGTTGCGCGGTATCGTCGACGAACGTTCCGGCGCCGGCCGGGTTCTCGCCGGGCGCGAACGCGATCGTCACGTTCGAGCGAAAGTCTTCTTGCTGCAGGTCGACGCCGTAGGTGAGCGTGTGCCGCTCGCTCGTGCGCTCGGCCGAGAGCCGCAGCCCGACGTACGTCGCGGCGCGGTCCTGCACGAGGCCGTTCGAGGGACAGTCGTAGCCGTTGACGACCGGAACCAGGCACGATTGCGGCGAGACCGCGGTCCCGATCGCGTAGCCTTGCACGTCGGTCGCGAGATCGCCGTCGTACGCGACGCGGTTGTAGCGCATCCACGGAACGATCCGGACGAAGCCGTTCCCGTCTTTGTCGTCGTGCGTGTACGAGAGCGCGGCGAAGCGGTCGTACTCGCGCTGCACGTCGTCTTGGGAGGGCAGCGAGACTTCGCCCGCGTCGACGTCGTTCGGGTTCGTGTTGATCGGGATCTGATACGTCGCGTACTGGTTCGAGAGGTCGAGCGCGAGCGTGTCGCGCTCGGTCATCGGGAGCGCGATCCGCAGAAACTGGTTCGTCGTCGACGACGCGTCGTGGATCGCGTTCTCGCTCGGCGTGTCGAGCCCGCGGTCGCCGGCGCGGTTGTCGAGCGAGAGCGCGATCTGCGCCTTGCCGACGTCGAAGCGTTTCGTCAGCTGCGCTTCCTGCGTCCCGAGCTCCCCGGTGCCGAGCAGCAGCGTCCCCGGTCCGGGCGGCGTCTCGAATTGCAGGCTCTGCACGTTGACCACCGCACCCATCCGCGAGCCCCCGAACTCGGCCGGAAACGCGCCGGTGAACACTTCGATCGCGCCGGCGTCGCGCGGATCGATGAGGTTCGCGAAGTTCGAGCTCGTCGAGGACGGCAGCGGCGCGCCGTCGAGTTCGTAGGTGATCCCGTGAAAGCCGTGCGCGACCGGCTCGTCGTACGAGAACCGCACGATCCCGGGGAGCGTCTCGATCACGCGGTTCACGCTGGTGTTGACGGGCAGCGCCGCGATCTGCGCGGCGCCCACCGTGTTCTCGGAGACGGGCGTGCCGCGCACGCCCGTCGTCGTGCTGCGCGTCCGGCCGATCTCCGCTCCCGCGAAAAGCGGGACGTCGACGACCGCGCCGGTCGCGACGTCGACGGTCGCGTCGGCGTCGCCGGCGGGCGTCGTCGCGTGGAGCGTGTACCGGCCGAACGGCACGCGCGGAAACGCGAAGCGTCCCTCGCGATCGGTCTTCGCGGTCAGGGAGACGCCGGGGCCGGCGAGGGTGACGACGGCGTTCGGGATGGGGCTTCGGTCGGAACGGGTGAGCGTTCCGCGGACGACGCCGGCGACGTCGGCCTGGGCGGGGACGCTCGCCGTGAAGACGGCGAGGGCCGCCCAGATGGCCGCCGCGAGCGCCGCAAGGGTGCGGTGCATTCGGGTGCTTTCGTGGACTCTGGAGGCGAAGGAAGGTCGTCAGGCGAGCGCGAGAGCGACCGCGGCCGGCGGAGCCCGCGAAGGGCGGCGCCGGGCCAGCGCCACGCCGCATGCGGCGGGCGCCTCCGAGAGCAATGCGAGACGAGGGGTGCACGGCGGTGCGAGCAGCAGCCGCAGCGCGCGGACGAGCGCCACGACGATGCGCCGTGCGCAGGCGACGACGATGCGCGCGGCGAGCGCCGCCGCGACCGCGCCGAACAACGAAAAGACGAGGACGAAGGCGCCGGCGACGGCGATCAGGACGGCGTCCGGGACGCCGTCGACGAGGATCAGCGCAGCGACCGGAAGCGTGGCAGCGGCGGCGATCGACGCCGTGCGCGCGAGGAGCCCGCAGCGGAGGACGAAGCGGGCCGACGCGAGCGCCAGCTCGCGAGGCGAGGCCCGGAGCGCCAAGAGGCAAACGAGTGCGGCCAGGTAGAGGGTTGCCGCGGCGACGGCGGCGCCGACGAGCACGGGGCAGAGCGGAGCCGTCGCGGCCGAGCGGGCCGCCCCGGTGATCGCGGTCAGCCGGCTCGCGTCGCCGAGAACCTGAACCCCGTGCCACGTCAGGCGGTACGAGCAGATGCAGATGCCGGCGCGCGCGAGCGACGCCGCAACGACCGCGAAGCTCCCCGCCAATGCGGCGATGAGCGCGAACCCCGTCAGCCGGTCGCGTCGGTTCCCTAGCATCTCAACCAGACCAACGGCCTCCTGTTCGAGCCGGATGGCGGGACGCCCCGGGGCCCGCACCGACGAGCATAGCACGCGCGCGCGGGCGAAGCATGAAAGGGCGGGCGGCGGGTCCCGGCGGCGGCGGGGTCGTAGACCGCAGCCCGTGATCGACCAAGAGATTGCCGCGCTCCTGCGCCGGACGATGCCGGACGCCGGTGTGCGGGTCCACGACATGACCGGCACCATGGACCACCTGGAGGTGTTCGTGCAGTCGAGCGCGTTCGCGGGGGTCCCACCGCTCGAGCGGCACCGGATGGTCGAGCGGGCGCTCGCTCCGGCCCGCGCCGACGGGCGCATCCACGCCCTTCAAATCCGCACCGCCACCCCTGAGGAATCCCATGGCTGACCTGCAAGACGAGATCAAGCGCGAGATCGCCGACAACGCGATCCTCGTCTACGGCAAAGGCACGAAAGACGCGCCGCGCTGCGGCTTCACGCTCGAGACGATCGAGTTCTTCAACGCCTTCGGCTACCCGTTCGAGGTCGTCGACGTGCTCGAGGACATGCCCAAGCGGCACGCGCTCGCGGAGCTGACCGACTGGCCGACCCTGCCGAAGGTCTTCATCAAGGGGCAGTTCTACGGCGACACCGACATCCTCGAGCCGATGGCGCGCAGCGGCGAGCTCTCGAAAGTCCTCGAAGCGGCGTTCGAGGGAAGCGGCGTCCAGCCGACGATCCGCCTGTCCTAAGGCCGCGCTTGCGCGACCGACGGTGCTGACGCTCTACGAACCGGGGAGCGAAGCGGAATGGCTTCGCTCCTTTCGCTTCGCCCTCGAAGTCCGGCCGCGGTTTTGCGAGACCGACGCGCTCGGGCACGTCAGCAACACCGTCTACACGACGTACTGGGAGCTCTCGCGGCTGCGCTATCTCGAAGCGATCGGCGAAGCCGCCGACTCACCGCGCCGCGTCCTCGCCTTCAGCCACATGGCGGTCGAGATCGCGACGCGGATGGTTCGGCCCTGCTTCTACGACGAGGAGCTGCTCGTCCACGCGCGCGTCGTCGCCCTCGGAAGGTCGAGCATGACCTTCGAGCACGCGCTGAGCGCGGTCGAGACCAACGACCTGCGCGCGATCGCCCGCATCGCCGTCGTCGCCTCGGACGGCGAGCACGCCATCCCCTGGACCCCCGGCCAGCGAACGAAGATCGAAGCCTTCGAAGGCCGCAGCTTCCCCCCGCCCCAGTAGCACACGCCAAAGAAAAGAGAACCGAGCCGCACCATAAACAATGCGGCTCGGTTCTTCTCATGTCTCACGAACGAGTCTCCGTCACGAGGCGGACCGCAGCGAAGCGAGGACCGCGATGGGTTCGGCGCTCGTCAAGAGCGCCGAATCCACTATGGCGTGCGGCCGAAGAGGTAGCTCAGCGAGAGGCGCACGTCGCGGGGGCCGTACGTGTTCGCGTTGAGCTGCGCTCCGAAGACCGGGGTTCCGGAGAAGGTCGCTCCCGGGACGAGCGGCTGCACGATCCCGGCGTACTCCGTGATGTACGCGTTCCCGTTCGTGTTGAACAAGTTGTCGACGTTCACGTTGAAGTAGAAGTTGTGGCTCAGCGGCAGGCGGCCGTTGATCGACGAGATCAGGAACGCCGGCAAGAACAACGAGTTGTTCGGGCCGTAGTACGTCTCGCCGAACGAGAGCAGCGCGCCGTGCGCGTTGCGCCAGCTCAGCTCCGCGTAGCCTTGCGAGTACGGGATCGGCTGGTTCGAGACGCCCTGATAGCCGCCGTAGAAGTTGTTGCCGATGACCACGCCTTCGTTCTTGGTGACGACGCCCGAGCCCGGCACGCTGTAGAAGGATGACGGGATGTTCACCGGCGTCGCGTGGATCAGCGAGCCCTGGACGGTGAATCCGAAACCGGTGATCGGCCGGCGCGTGACGCCGAACTCGATTCCGTCGTAGCGCGCCTGCGCGAGGTTCGTCGCGCCCGAGCTGTACAGCGGCACGGTGACCGGCGGTCCGGTCGGATGACCGGCGGCGTCGCCGGGGAGATACGAGGGCAGGGTCACCATGCCGTTGAGGTACTGCGAGCTCGAGATGAGCTGGTTCCAAAGGTTCGTGCGGTACAGATCGAGCGACGCGACGGTCGCGCCGTCGGAGGAGAGGCGCCAGTCGCCGCCGATGTCGTAGCCGAACGACGTCTCGGGCTTGAGCGCCGGATTCTGCTGCGTGTTCGTCGCGAACGCGTTCGTGTTCTTGTCGATCGCCGGCGTGGTCGTCCCTTGCGAGTAGAGCGCGAGGTACGGCGGCGCGATCGCCGATCCGGCGGAGGCGCGCAGCGAGACGTTCGGGTTCGCGCGATACGTCAGGCCCAGGCGCGCGTCGTAGTGGCTCAGATCCTCGTTCTTGAACGTCGCTCCGAAATTGTTCGAGTAGTGCGTGTCGTAGGTGTTGAAGTAGTTCGAGAACTGGAGCTGCGTGCGCGCCCCGACGTTCGCGATCGCGCGGAGCAGCAGCGTGTTGAAAAGCTGCGTCGAGGTCGGCGGGACGGTGATCGAGCACGAGCTGCAGCCCGCGCGGTAGGTGCCGATCTGGTAGCTTCCGGTCTCGGACTTCTGGGTGTTGTACTCAGCGGTCAGCAGATCGCCGCTGTCGACCGGGCCGAACGGGTGATCGAACTCGGCGGAGTAGCCGTAGAGCCGGTCTTCCTCGCTGCTGTTGAAGTACGAGCCGGGCTCGGTGATCGTCGCATCCTGGCCGGTGAACGTCGTCGGGACCGCCGCCGCGGTCGCTCCGCCGGGGCCTTTGCAGGACGTCCCCGACGCAAAGTAGCCGGCCGGGCAGAGGTTCAGCGTTCCGAAGATCGGCGCGCTCAGCACCGCCTCGGCACTCGGCACGTTCTGCCCGTTGTACTGCAGCCGGCTGATCGAGGCCGAGTAGCTGCGGACGAGGATGTTGTTGTCGCCCCACGAGGTGCGCATCTCGGCCTGGAAGATCGGCTCGTTGTTGACCTCCCACTCGTGCGCCGGCGCGAAGATGTTCTGCTCGACCAGGTTCAGGCTTCCCGCCTGCGGACCGTTGACCGGCGAACCGTACGCGGCGCCCGGGTTGAACGTCGAGGGATCGAGGTAGAGGTGGTTGCCGTTCTGCTCGGTCCAGGTCTGGCTTCCGAGGTAGCTCGCCGTCACGCTCGTCGTCTGCGAGAAGTTGTAGCGCAGCTTCACGAGCTCGCTGTGATTCGTGTACGTCGTGCTGACCGGGAGCCCGCCGTACAGCGCGGTCTCGCTCTGCGCATTGTAGCGCGTCGGCGTGCCGGGGATGATCGGCGAAGTTGACCGGGTTCGTCGTGATCGCGTGGCCGTTGACCAGCCACGAACCACTGACCGGGCTGTACGCCGTGTAGTTGTAGAGCGGCCCCGGCGATCCGTCGACCGCGTAGTCGACGACGATGCCGAGCTTGTTGTTGAGTACGGTGTTCGAGTAGCCGAGGTTCGAGAACTGGCCGCCGAACGAGTCGAAGCCGAGGACCTCGTAGCCGCTGGGCTTCGCGGTGGGATCGAGCGTGCGGAAGTTCACCGTGCCGCCGATCGCGTAGTTGACCTCGGGCGCGAGCGCGCCCGGTCCCTTCACGAGCTCGATCGAACCCAGGACGTACGGGCTCAGGAAGGTCGTGACGTAGTCGCCGAACGAGCCCACGGAAACGGGATGCCCGTCGATCAGCGAGGCCGTCTCGAAGGAGAGCCCGCCGCGGATGTTCGGGAAGGTGATCGCGCCGGGCGCGGCGCCGTTCCCAGAGGTCGCCGGGAGGCTGATGACGAGTCCGGGGACTTCGTTCAGCACGTTTTTCACTTGGGGTTGGCCTTGATCGATGAAGACCTGCGTGTTGACCACGTTCAGCGCGGCCGGCGACGTGTTGAACACGGAGCGCGAGAAGGTCGTGCGCGTCGAACCGATCGAGCGCAGCGACGAGAGCGTCGGCAACGCGAGCTGCACGTTCAGCGTCGCCGGCGTGCCGGCCGCGACCGCGAAGTCCTGCTCGGTACCGGTCACGTAGCCGCTGCGCTGCACGCTGACCGTGTAGACGCCGGGCGCGACCGACGCGATCGAATACCGCCCCTGCGCGTCGCTCTGCGCGGTGTACGTTTGCGGGCCGGTCAGCGCGATCGTCGCGCCGCCGACCGGGGCGCCGCTCGTGTCGGTGACGACGCCCGAGATCGTGGCGGCCGTCGCCGGCGCGTTCTGCGGCGTGGGCGCGGTCTGGGCGAATGCGGGCGCCATGCTCAATGGTCCGCCGGCGAGCGCGCAAAACACCGCCATGCTCAAGACGCGTGACGAATGAAGCACGTGTCCTCCAGGGTGGAAAGAGGGGGATGAGCGCCGCGTGCAACAGGCGCGCACGGGCCCGGCGACACGAAGCCGCCGGAACCGCAGCACCACGGGATTATCAGGCCCTTCAGCCCGCACCCGCCGAACGCGAGATCGCCCAGCACGGTAAACCGGGTTCGGCGACGAACTCGCCGCCTCATGCCGCGTCATTGGCTGTTCAAATCGGAGCCCGACGCTTACTCGCTCGCCGACCTCGAACGCGACCGCCGCAGCGAATGGTCCGGCGTGCGGAACTTTCAAGCGCGCAATCTCATGCGGGAGATGCGGGTCGGCGACTGCGGCTTCTTCTACCATTCGAGCACCAAGCCGCCGGGGATCGCCGGCGTGTGCGAGGTGATCGCCGCCGCGCATCCCGACAGCACGCAGTTCAACCGCGCGAGCGAGTACTACGACCGCACCTCGAAACGCGACGATCCGAAGTGGTGGTGCGTCGACGTCGGGTTCGTGCGCGCCTACCCGCGGCTGATCCCGCTCGACGAGCTGCGCGCGATCCCCGCGCTGGCGTTCATGCCGCTGCTGCGGCGCGGACAGCGTCTTTCGGTGCAGCCGGTTTCGCCGCAGGAGTGGGAGCTGATCGAACGGCTCGTGCGCTGACGTCTCGACACGTTCGGCGCGACGACGTGACCTCTCAGCGTGACGAGCTCACGGTCGGCGTGTTATCGACCGCGCGGCCAGGGGACGCCGATGGTGAGCGCCGCCTGCAGCGAGGAATGGCCGCCGGGGATCGGGCGCTGCTGCTGCACCAGCAGCCGCGCGTGCTTGCCGAGCATCGTCTCGGCGTACCAGAGCAGCGCGCGCGTCTCGTCGGGCGCCGCCGCGGCATCTTCGCGGATCCCGACGAACGCATGCGAGCCGAGCGCCCAGCGCAGGCGCACGAAACCGCCGGTCGAGTCGAGCAGATCGCCGGCTCCGTCTCCGTTCGCGTCGCGCCCGTACCACTGTTCGGCGAGCAGCTCGAGGCGTCCGTGCTGCGCGTCGAGCACGAGGCCGGTGCGCCGGTACGGATCGTCGAACGGCGTGCGCCCGAGGAGGTCGATCGCGCGCGTTCCGGCGAGCGCGTCGACGCCCACGGTGACTCCGGAGACCAGCGGATACGTCGCGAAGATCCCGTACTCCGGCGCGGCGAACGCCTCGGAGCGCCCGGTCTCCACCGGTTTCCCGCCGTACGCCGAGCCCGTCGCGTTGCCGAACGCGATCGTCGCCGCGATGCGTCCGTCGCCGAACGCGCGCTCGGCCTCGAACGCCCAGCGCGGCGTCGCCAGCGTCAGATCGTCGAGCCCGGCGAGCGTCCCTTCGTAGCCGTAGGTCGTCAGCGTGTCGTTGCGCTGCGCCGGCGAATGGATGAGCGGGAGCTCCTGCAGCCCGAGCCGGTAGATCGTCCCCGCGTGCTGATTACCGTACGCGAGGTAGCCCAGGAAGAGCGAGGCGGAGCTGCCTTCGCTGCCGAGCGACTCGTGGACGAACGCTTCGACCGCTCCGACTTCGAGCGCGCCGAGCGCCGCCCCGGCGGAGACCGTCTTGCGCGCCGTGCCGTCGGTCGGCGTCGGCGTGTAGCCGATCTGTTCGCGCAGCGCGGCGACCGTCGTGCCGTGCTTCTTCAGCCCGGGGATGCGATAACCGTTGTTGCGGAACGCGTTGCCGAAGGCGTTGAGCTCGGGCAGCACGGAGTGGCACGTCTCGCACGTCAGGTGGTAGCGCTGGGCGAAGATCGGGATCGCCGACGCGGCCCGCGGCGTCGCCGCGAGCGCGAGCACGAGCGCGAAGGCGCCGAGCGCGGCGCGCTCAGCGGACGACGATCGCCGCACGCATCGGTGCCCCGTAGTGGAAGAAGCATCCATACAGATAGATCCCCGGGCGGTCGGCGAGCACGGCTTGGGAACTCGTTCCGGCGGCGAGCGCACCCGAGGTCCAGCCGCCCGAGAGCGTCGTGCCGCTCGGGTGCAGCGCGGCGCCGCTGAACGGCGAGGCGACGGGAAACGAGAGGAGATCGCCCAGCGAGCTCGCCGTGTGCGCGAACGAGTCGACGTTGACGAAACGCACGGTGGCGCCGAGCGGAACCGTCGTGACGGCGGGCATGAAGCCGCCGCTGCTCCCGTACGCCGTCACGGTGACCACCGACGCCGTGAGCGAGACGTCGATCGTCACCGTCGCCGCGGCGGCGCTCCCGGCGCCGGCGGGAGGCGCACCGGGCGTGCAGCCGGCCAACGATGAGACGAGGAGGAGCGATGCGATTCGCACCCGCCGATCGTCGGGCCGCCGCGTGAGATCGCGATGAGCGCGCGGCCGGCGCGCCTTCAGACTTCGCTCAGGACGTGCGCGGGAGCCGCGCGACGAACCGGCTGCGCTCCTCGAGCGCGACCTCGCCGCCGTGCGCGCGCGCGATCGCGCGGCAGATCGCGAGACCCAGTCCCGTCCCCTCGCCGCCGCCGCGCACGAACCGTTCGAACACGCGCGCGCGCAGCTCCGGCGGGACGCCGGGGCCGTCGTCTTCGACGCTGAGCACGACCGAGGCGCCCTCGGCGGCGACGCGCACCGCGATCGTCGCGCGCGCGTGGCGCTTCGCGTTGTCGAGCAGGTTCTCGACGAGCCGCCGCAGCCGCCGCTCGTCGCCTTCGACCCAGCAGCCGTCGGCGCACTCGATCTCGTAGCGCGGCGCGCGGCCCGGCGTCGCGGCGGCGACGCGCCGCACCAGCGCGCCGAGGTCGACCGGTTCCGAGAGCCGCGGCGCGACCTGCTCTTCGCGCACCAGCGCGAGCAGATCGCCGACGATCCCCGAGGCGTCGACGGCGAGCGTCTCGATGCGCCCGAGCGCCGCGTTCGCGGCCGCGGCGTCGTTCGCGGCGCGCGCGTCCTGCGCGACGGCGGCGATTCGGGCGAGCGGCGTGCGCAGCTCGTGCGCCGCCTCGGCGGCGAAGCGCGCCTCCCGCTCGCGCGCCTCGACCAGCGGGCGCACCGAGACGCGCGCCAGCGCGAATGCGGCGCCGCCGGCGAGGACGAGCAGTGGCAGGTCGAGCAGCGCCAGACCGAGCGCGGTGCGGCGCAGCTGCGCGGCGTACGCCGCCGCGCCCTCCGGCGTCCCGAGCACCGGCTCGAGCGCATCGTGCGCGGCGCGCCCGAGATACCAGAACGCCGCGGCGTCGAGCACGGCGAGAACGAGCACCAGGATCAGCAGATACGAGGCGCAGAGCCGCGCCACTACGCGTGCAATGAGTACCCCACTCCCCACACCGTCGCGATGACGTCGCGCGCGCCGGCGGCGGCGAGCTTGCGGCGCACGGTGCTGACGTACACGTCGACGACGTTGCTCGAGCCCTCGAAGTCGTCGCCCCACACGTGCTCGAGGATCTGGCTGCGCGAGAGCGCGAGGCCCGCGTTCGCCGCGAAATACTCGAGCAGCCGGAACTCGGTGGCGCCGAGCGGGACGTCGCGCGCGCCGACCGCGACGGAGCGCGCGCCGCGGTCGACGACGAGCGCGCCGACGCGCAGCGTCGCGCGGATCGGCAACGCGCCACGGCGCAGCAGCGCGCGCAGCCGCGCCAGCAGCTCGCCCTCGACGAACGGCTTGACCAGATAATCGTCGGCGCCGGCGTCGAGCCCGCGAACGCGGTCCTGCACGGCGTCGCGCGCGGTGAGCATCAGCACCGGGGTCGCGATCCCCGCCGTCCGCGCCTCCCGGCAGATGGCGAAGCCGTCGTGCCCGGGGAGCACGACGTCGATCACCGCCGCGGCGTAGGAGCCGCGCAGCAGCAGCTCGAGCCCGGCTTCACCGTCGTCCGCGACGTCGACCGCGTACTTGCAGCGCTCGAGCATCGCACGAAGCGCCGCCGCGATCTCACGCTGATCTTCGACGACCAAGATGCGCACGAATGACGAGTTCGCCGGGCCGTTCGCTCTCACCGTTGTATGAAAGAAGCCTGAAACGCGGGGCGCTGCCGGCTCAGAGACTTCTCACCGGCCGCGCCTAGCCTGCGGGCACCAGACTGCGGAGGATCGGTGTTCGTACGCTCAGGGCGCGGCGAGCCGGTCGCGCAGATCGGTCGCGAGCGCGCGAAGGGCGGGGTCCGCGGCGTCTTGCGCGCAGCGCGCGAAGGCGAGTCGCGCGTCGTCGCGGCGTCCGCCGCGCAGCAGGACCGTCCCCTCGGCGAAGCGCGCGCGGGCGTAACCGGGCGCGAGCGCGAGCGCGCGGCTCAGCTCGGCGAGCGCGGCGTCGTCGCGCCCGGCGCGCAGCTCGACGAGCGCGAGATCGTAATGCGCGACGGCGTAGCTCGGATCGGCTTCGAGCAGCACGCGAAAGTCGGCGCGCGCCGTCGCCAGATCGCCGGTGCGCAGCGCCGCGAGCCCGCGGTCGTAGCGCGCGAGCGCGCTGCGCGGCGCGAGTGCGACGAAACGGTCGGCGGCCGCGCGCGCCGCGTCGAGATCGCCGCGCCGAAGCTCGAGCGCGACGAGGTTCGCCGCCGCCGCGGCGAATGCCGGATCACGATGCAGCGCCTCGCCGAGGAGCCGAACCGCCTCCGCGTCGTGACCGGCGTTCGCCTCGGCGAGGGCGAGATCGTAGCGCGCCGTCGAACCGGCCGGCTCCGGCGGATCGAGCACGATCACGCGGCGGAACTCGGCGGCGGCGGAAACCCAGTCGCCGCGGCCTTCGGCGGCGATTCCGCGCCCGAAACGCTCGTGCACTTCGCGCGCTCGCGCGCCGGCGGCGAGGACGCCGGCGTCGGTCGAACGGGGCGGAGCGGTGGCGCGCGCGTACGACTGCGCCGCGGCCGGCAGCGGCACGACGCAGAGGACGGCCAGCATCGCGGCACCCGCTCGCATCGCGTGCTTACTCGCGGGGCAGCCCGGCGGCGCCCGGCGTGCGGGCCGTCGCGGCCCGTTCCGGCGCGCACTCCCAGCCCGTCCGGCCCGCCTCGGTGATCGGCCCCAGCAGGCCGGGGGCGGCGCTGGCGGCCAGCGCGGCAGGATCGGTGGTGACCAGCTCCGCCCCGACGGCGGCACACGCGCTTGCCCCGAGCGCGAGCGCCGCGACCAGCGCGCAGCGCCGCATGTTCATGCCGACGATCGTACCCGGCAGTCGTGAAGCCTTCCTGAGTCGAGTCCGCGCCGCGGCCTGGGCGCTCGCCGTCGCCTTCGCCGCCCTGCCGGGGCCGGCGTCGGCCGACGAGCTGCTGGTCGGCGCGCTCCGCGACCAGGACGGCGCGGTCGTCACGAACGCTCGCGTCGTCGCCGTCGACGCGCGGGGGACGCCGCTGGCCCGCGACCGCAGCGCCGCCGACGGCACCTTCGCGCTGAGCGCTCCGGGGACGCCGGTCGCGGTGCTGGTGCGCGCCGACGACGCCGACCCGCTGCGCATCCCGGTCGCCGGCGACGGCCGCCCGCTGGTCGGAATCGTCCGCCGCCATCGCGCCGCCGACCGCGTCCCCACGCCGGCCGACGTCGCCGCACTCCCGGCGGGCTCGCTCGCCGCCCTGGCCGCGGTGATCCCCTACCGGGTCGCCGGCGAGTGGATCAGCGACCGCGCGCTCGACCGGGATCGCGGCGTCGTGACGATCGAAGGGCTGCCGTTCTACCGCCCCGGGGACGACACCGACGCGACCACCCTGCTCCCCGATCATGCCGCCGGGGCGCTCCTCGCCGACGGCCCGCTCGCCGCGCCGTGGTACGGCGATCGCGGGGGCGGGGGTCTGATCGACGCACAGCTTTTCGACCGGAGCGACGCGCTGCGGCTGACGACCGGCGGCGTCGCGGCGGCGGGCGGGAGCGCGCTCTCCGGGTTCGCCGCGGAGTCGTGGGACGCCGACGGGGCGCGCCGGGTCGCCGCGGCGCGCGGCGAGATCGCGATCCCGGGCGGCAGCGCGAGCTTCGTCGCGCTGACCGGCGTGACGCCCGACACGGCCTACGCCGGGTTCGGCGCCGAGCTGCGGGTCGCCGGACCGCGGCTGCTGACCGACGCCCGGTTCGCGCTGACCCGCGACGATGCGACCGACGCGGCGTACGGCCCCGACGACGGGACGGTCGCCTCGGCGACGCTCGACCTGAGCGGTCCGGGGCCGGACGCGCTGCTGGTGCGGGCCCGCTGGCGCGACGAGCAGGCCGCCTACGGCGACGTGACGGGGGAGCACCACGACGCGGCGCTCGTCCTCGGGACGAGCCGCGGCGAGACGACCCGCGTCGCGCTGGCGGTCGCCTTCGAGGACGGGGACGAGCGCTACGACGGCATCGCGCCGCGCTCGGCGCTCGCGATCCTGCCCGCGATCGCGGTCGACACGCCGCTGGCTGCGAACTGGACGCTGCACGCCGGCCTCGCCGATTCGACCCTCGGCACGCCGGGCGACGCGCTGGCACGCGGCTCGCTCGGCGAGGCCGGCGTCGCGTACGACGACAAGCACCGGCTGCGGGCCGAGATCCTGGCCTACGCCGAGAGCGAGGACGACCCCCATACGCTGGCGCGCGGGATCGCCGCATCGCTCAACTGGGAGATCGCACCGCGGCTCTCGCTTCGCGCTTGGACGCTGAACGATCTGGTCACCCCGCTCGCCGGCCCGTTCGCGGCCTCCGCACCGCCGCCGGGCGCGACGCCCTATCGTCCGGGGCTGCTCTGGCTCACCTGGGACGCCGGCGCCCGCGTCGACCTGCTCGTCCGCGGCGGCGCGCTCGAAGGCGGGCTGCGCCTCCCGCTCGGCCGCCGAGCCGTCCTGAGCCTCGGCTCGTTCCGCCGCCCCACCGGCCGGCGCGACTTCGATCTCGGCCTGGTGGCCCGCTGATCCCCGCGGCCGCCCAGCGTTCGGGAGAGGCCGCGGTGCGAGGGCTCAGACGGCTTGGTAGCGCTCGAGGAAGACTTGCTGCGCTTCGACCGCGGGCTCGCCGGGGAGGGTCGCGCGGCGCTCGTAGCTGCCGTCGGGGCGAAGCATCCGCGCTTTGACGGTGTCGTCGAAGTAGACGCTCAGGATGTCGTCGGCGATCGCGTCGCGGATGACCGGATCGAGCACCGGCACGACGGTCTCGACGCGACGGTCGAGGTTGCGGCCCATCCAGTCGGCGCTTCCGATGTAGACTTCGCGGTCGCCGCCGTTGGCGAACACGAAGAACCGCGAGTGCTCGAGGAACCGCGCGACGATGCTGCGCACGCGGATCGTCTCGCTCACGCCCGGGACGCCGGGGCGCAGCACGCACATCCCGCGGACGATCAGCTCGATCGGGACGCCGGCCTGCGAGGCGCGGTACAGGAGCTGCGTCGTCGCGGCGTCGCTGACCGCGTTGATCTTCGCGACGATCCCCGATTCGCGGCCCGCGCGCGCGTGCTGGGTCTCGCGCTCGATCAGCTCTTCGAAGCCGCGGCGCAGGCCGACGGGCGCGACCATGAGCTGCTCGTACGTGTCGGCTTTCGAGAAGCCCGTCAGCGCGTTGAAGAGCTGCGTCGCGTCGACGCCGAGATCGGCCCGGCACGTGAAGAGCGAGAGATCGGTGTAGACGCGGGCCGTCTTGTCGTTGTAGTTGCCGGTGCCGAAGTGCATGTAGCGGCGGATCCCGTCCGGCTCGTTGCGCACGACCAGCGTCACCTTCGCGTGCGTCTTCAGCCCGGCGACGCCGTAGACGACGTGCGCGCCGACGCGCTCCAGCGTGCGCGCCCAGTGGATGTTGTTCTCTTCGTCGAACCGCGCCTTGAGCTCGATCAGCGCGGCGACCTGCTTCCCGCTCTCCGCGGCGTCGAGCAGCGCGGCGACCACCGGGGAGTTGCCGGAGGTGCGGTACAGCGTCTGTTTGATCGCCAGCACGTCGGGATCGCTCGCCGCCTGGCGGACGAACTGCACGACGGGGTCGAACGACTCGTAGGGGTGGTGCAGCAGCACGTCGCCTTCGCGGATCACCGCGAACAGATCGGGCTGGCCGATCAGCCGTTTCGGAATCGAGGGCGTGAACGGCGGCTCGTGCAGCGCCGGCTCGTCGATCCCGGCGAGCGTCCACAGGTCGTTGGCGCCGAGCATCCCGCCGACTTCGTAGCAGTCGCGCTGCTCGAGCTCGAGGGCTTCGAGCAGCTTCGTGCGCAGATGGGGCGGCATCTCGGGCTCGACCTCGAGCCGCACCGGCTCGCCGAACCGCCGCCGCCGCAGCTCCGACTCGATCGCGCGCAGCAGATCGTCGGCCTCGTCTTCCTGAAGATCGAGATCGGCGTCGCGCGTGACGCGGAAGGCGTGCGACGAGGTCACCCGCAGCCCCGGGAAGAGCGCCTCGAGGTTGTGCGCGACGATGTCTTCGAGCATCACGTACCAGTGCTGCCCGGCGGGCGCCGACTCGAGCGGAACGAAGCGCGGCAGCAGCGGCGGGATCTTCACGCGCGCGAAGTGCGAGATGTCGCCTTCGATCGCGCTCGTCTCCTCGAGCTCGACGGCGAGCGAGAGCGAGAGGTTCGAGATGTACGGGAACGGATGTCCCTTGTCGATCGCCAGCGGCGTGAGCACCGGGAAGACGCGCTCGTCGAACCAGCGCCGCATCCCGCGTCGCGTTACCGAGTCGAGGTCGTCGTACCGCACGATGCGGATCCCGTGCTCGGCGAGCGCCGGGAACAAGCGGTCGTTCAGGCAGTGGTCCACGCGCGCGAGCGAGCCGCGCAGCCGCCGGCTGACGAGCGCGAGCTGCTCTTCGGGCAGCAGGCCGTCGTCGCTGCGCCGGTGGACCTCGGCCGCCATCTGCTGCATCAGGCCGGCGATGCGGATCATGAAGAACTCGTCGAGGTTGGTCCCGAAGATCGCGATGAACTTCAGCCGCTCGAGCAGCGGGTTGCGCTCGTCCAGCGCCTCCTCGAGGACGCGGTCGTTGAAGGCCAGCCATGACAGCTCGCGGTTGATGTAGAGCGCGGGATCGCCCAGGTCGCGCGGCTCCGCCGCCTTCGGGCGGACCTCGGAGCCGACGTGCGAACCGGTGAGCATGATCCGGCTTCGCTTCGGCACGTGAACGCCGACTTCTTCGCCCATCTCGCGGCGCACGTCGTGCTCGCCGGCTCGGCGCTCGCGCTCGCGCTCGCGATCGGCATCCCGCTCGCGGCCCTCGCCGCCGATCGCGGCCTGCCCCGCGCGGTCGTGCTGAGCCTCGCCGGCGGATTCCGGGTCATCCCGTCGCTGGCGATCCTGACGCTCGCGCTCCCGCTGCTCGGCCTCGGCTTCCGGCCCGCACTGCTCGCGCTGGTCGTGCTGGCGCTCCCGCCGATCGTCGTGAACACCGATGTCGGACTGCGCTCGGTCCCGCTCGCGACGCTGGAGGCGGCGCGCGGGACCGGGATGACGCCGCGCCAAGCCGGCCTGCTCGTGCGCTGGCCGCTGGCGCTTCCGGTCGTCGCGGTCGGCGTGCGCACCGCCGCGGTCGAAGTGATCGCCTCGGCGACGCTCGCCGCGTTCATCGGCGGCGGCGGGCTCGGCGATTACATCGTCGGCGGCTTGCAGACGAACGATCTGGGCGAGCTCGCCCTCGGCGCGGCCTCGGTGGCGGCGCTCGCGCTCGCCGCCGACGCGCTCCTCGCGCTGCTGCAGCGGCGGCTCGCGGCGTGAGACGCGCGGGCGCCCTCGCGCTGCTCGGCGCGCTCCCGCTGGCGGCGGGCTGCGCGGGCGCGCGCGATTCCGTGCGCATCGGATCGAAGAACTTCACCGAAGCGCTCGTCCTGGGCGAGCTGTACGCGCAGACCCTCGAGCGCGCTTCGGTGCGCGTCGCGCGGCGGCTCGACCTCGGCGCGACGCCGATCGCGATGAACGCCCTGCGCCGCGGCGACATCGATCTGTATCCGGAGTACACGGGGACGGCGCTGCTGAACGTGCTCGGCTTGCCGCCCATCTCCGATGCGCCGCGCGCGTACGAAACGGTCGCGCGGGCGTACCGCGAGCGCTTCGGTCTCGTGTGGCTCGCGCCGGCGCCGTTCGACGACTCGAACGCGCTCGCGTCGACGCGCGCGCTCGCCGCGCGTGAGGGGCTGCGGACGCTCAGCGAGGTCTCGCGCGCCGCGCCACGCCTGACGCTCGGAACGGTCCCCGAGTTCCTGCAGCGCGACGACGGCCTCCCGGGACTGCGGCGGCGCTACGGCGGGTTCCGCTTCAAGAAGATCGTGCAGCTCGACAACGGGATCAAATACCAGGCGCTCGCGCTCGGCAGCGTCGACGTCGTGGTCGCCTTCACCACGGACGGCGAGATCGCGGCGGACCGGCTCGTCGTGTTCGCCGACGACAAGCATCTCTTTCCGGCGTATCAGGCTGCGCCTGTCGTCCGCCCCGACACGCTCGCGCGCTTTCCGCAGGTCGCGCACGCGCTCGATGCGCTCGCGCCGCGTCTGACGACCGAGACGATGCGCGAGCTGAACCTGGAAGTGGACGGGCCGCTGCAGCGCGAACCCGCCGACGTGGCGCATGAGTTCCTCGACCGCACCCACGTCGCCTGACGGCTCGCGCGTCGAGCTGCGCGGCGTCGGGGTGCGCTACCCGGGCGGCGCGCACGCCGTGCGCGGCGTCGACCTGACGATCGCGCCGGGCGAGCTCACCGTGCTGCTCGGCCCGTCCGGCTGCGGGAAGAGCACGCTCCTCCGCACGATCAACCGGCTCGTCGAGCCGACGGACGGAACGGTGCTCATCGACGGCGTCGACGTGCGCGATCAGGATCCGACGGTGCTGCGCCGCCGGATCGGCTACGTCATCCAGGCCGTCGGACTGTTCCCGCACTACACGGTCGCGCAGAACGTCGCCGTCGTTCCTTCGCTGCTGGGCTGGGAGCGCGCGCGCATCGCGCGGCGGGTCGACGAGCTGCTGGCGCTGGTCGCGCTGGAGCCGGCGCGCTATCGCGAGCGCAAGCCCCGCCAGCTCTCGGGCGGCGAGGCGCAGCGCGTCGGCGTCGCGCGCGCGCTCGCCGCCGAGCCGCGCCTGCTGCTGATGGACGAGCCGTTCGCGGCGGTCGATGCGATCGTGCGCGCGGCGCTGCAGGAGCAGACCGCGCGCGTCCATCGCGAGCTCGGCACGACGATCGTCTTCGTCACCCACGACGTCGACGAAGCGCTGCGCCTCGCCGACCGCATCGTCGTGATGAACGGCGGGCGCGTCGTCCAGGCCGACGCACCGGCGCGACTCCTCGCCGCGCCGGCCGACGACTTCGTGCGCGACCTCGTCGGCGTCGATCAGGAGACGCGCCGCCTCACCGAAGCGCGCCCGCTGGTCGAGCGCTGAGCGCTCGATGGACTACGTCGCGACGCACGGCGGGACGGTGCTGACGCTGACCGCGCAGCATCTCGTGCTCGTCGCGGCATCGCTGGCGATCGCGCTGGCGATCGCGGTCCCGGCCGGGATCCTCGCCGCGCGCAGCGCGCGGCTCGGCGCGGCGATCGTCGGCACGGCGTCGGTGCTGTACACGATCCCGAGCCTGGCGCTCCTCGCCGTGCTCGTCGTCGCCCTGGGGATCGGGCCGCAGAGCGCGATCGTCGCGCTGGTCGTCTACGCGCAGCTCGGTCTCGTGCGCGGGATCGTCGCCGGGCTGCGCGGCGTCGATCCCGCGGTCGTCGACGCGGCGCGCGGGCTCGGGCTTTCGCCGGCGCAGCGCTTGCTGCGCGTCGAGCTGCCGGCCGCGCTCCCGGTGATCCTCGCGGGCGTGCGCGTCGCGGCGGTGACGCTGATCGCGCTCGCGACCGTCGCCGGATGGATCGCCGCCGGCGGGCTCGGGACGCTGATCTTCGACGGGCTTGCCGAGCATCACGACGGCCCGATCGTCGCCGGCGCGCTCGCCGCCGCCGCGCTCGCGATCCTCGCCGACCTCGCGCTGCGCGCCTGCGAGCGCGCCGCGCGCGCCTGACGCCGGCGCGACCCCGCGCTCGTCCGGCCGCGGCGCCTCGCGGCGCCGGGCGGATCTCAGACGACCGCGAGAAGGCTCAGCGCGTAGCGGCTGGCCGCATCGCTGTACGTGCGCAGCTCGGCGAAGCCGCAGCGTGCGGTGAGCGCGACGATGTCGTCGCGGTTGAACTTGTACGACGACTCGGTGTGGATCGCGTCGCCGGCGGCGAAGTCGACGATGAGATCGGCGCCGCCGATCCGCACGCGCTGCGCGCGCTCGCTCACCAGGAACGACTCGATCGCACCGCGCTCCTCGTTCCAGCGCGCGCGAAAGCGGAACTGCGCTAGATCGAAGTCGGCGTCGAGCTCGCGGTTCATCCGGCCGAGCAGGTTCTTGTTGAACGCGGCCGTGACGCCGGTCGGGTCGTCGTATGCGAGCTCGAGGATCGAAGGGTCCTTCTTCAGATCGTAGCCGATCAGCAGCGCATCGCCGCGGCGCAGCGCGCCGCCGAGCAGCTTCAGCAGCTCGTCGGCATCGGCGGGCTCGAAGTTGCCGATATTCGATCCGAGGAACAGCGCCAGAACGCGATCGGCGGTGACGAGCCGCTTCTCGCGCAGCAGCGGGAAATAATCGCTCGCGTACGCGACGACGCGCAGCCGCTCGTACGCCCCGACGAGCGCCAGCGCCGACTCGGTCAGCGCTTCGGGTGAGATGTCGATCGGGTGATAGGTCAGCGCCGGCTGCCGCGTCAGCACCGCGTCGATCAGCACGCGCGTCTTCAGCGCGCTGCCGCTGCCGAGCTCGAGCAGCTCGAGCGGCGCGCCGAGCGACGCGGCGATCTCCGCTCCGTACGTCGCAAGCAGGTCGCGCTCGATCCGCGTCAGGTAGTATTCGGGGAGGCGGGTGATCGCCTCGAACAGCGCCGAGCCCAAGTCGTCGTAAAAATACTTCGGCGACAGGCTCATCGGCGTCGCGCCGAGCCCTGCCCGCACGTCTTCGGCGAACGTCGCGACGCGCGCCGGGTGCGGCTCGCGGTGCAGGACGAAGCGGTCGGCGACGGCTGACGGCGGCAACGGCGTCATGTGCGCCCTCGAACCCCCGTCCGACCGCCTGGTTTGCAGCATGGAGTTTCCGCTATACCCGCCTCGCTCGACCGGCAGTGCGCGACCGCCGCCGCGCCGGCTCGGCTTCAGCGGACGTCCTCCCGCGGCGGCTCGGCGGCCTGGCGCTCGACTGCCGGCTACCGGCCGACCATCCGCGACCAGCGTTCGCGCACGTCGGCGATGTACTCGCGCGTCTCGGCGTACGGCGGGATGCCGTGATACGCGCTGACCGCGCCGGGACCCGCGTCGTACGCGGCGAGCGCGAGCGCGTACGGATCCTCGTTCCGTCCGCGGTACGCCGCGACGTACGCGCCGAGCACGCGCGCCGCGCCGTCGATCGCCGAGGACGGATCCCACGGGTCGACGCCGTACTCGCGCGCGGTCGGCACGGTGAACTGCGCGATCCCGATCGCGCCGGCCGACGAGACCGCGTGCACGTCGAACGCCGACTCCTGCAGAAGCGTCGCCGGCAAGAACCACGGCGCGAGCCCGTGCGCGCGGCTCGCGTCGAGCGCGCGCGTCCCGAGCAGCAGCGCGTCGACCGGCGCGAGCCGCGGGTTCGTGCGCAGGATCTCGCGTGCGATCTTCACGGACGGTGCAGCCGCTCGCCCGGCGTCCATGAACAGCCGCAGCCCGCGTAGAACCGGCACCGGCGGGGGTATATGCCACGCCAGGGCAGCGTCCAGGAGCCCGTCGACGCGCGTGCCGGCCGCCAAGGCGACCGCCACGATCGCGGCTCCGAGAGGGTTTCCGGACATCGGGAGCAATCCGCCGTTAGCCCTCTTCAGCTACGAAGGATCAGCGTGTTCACGATCGTGACGGGCTCGCCGGTTCTCTCCGTGCTCGCAGCGATGCTCATCGTCTTGCTGGCCGGAGATTTCGGCTCGACGTTCTTCTACCATGTTCCGCAGCACGTGTGGGGCAAGCTTCATCTCCGGACGCATCACGATCGCCGGAGGTCGTATTGGGATCATGCGGTCCTCTCGCGCGACCCGTGGGTTCTGCTCGACGGATTCCTGGGCGCCCTGCCCTACATGATCCTGGCCGCGATCTGCTGGCGCATCTCGATCGCCGGCTCGCTGGCCGGGCTGGTGCTCGGCCAGCTCCACGTCTGGTGGCGGCACACCACCGAGCTGGGTTGGCGGACGCCCCCCTGGTTTCACCGGCTCGCGCGGGCGCTTTCGATCGTGCTGCCCGAGGATCATGACGGTCATCACCGGAACCCGGAGGTCGAGTTCGGCGATATCTTCCGCTTTTACGACGCTCCGGCGCGCGCGACGATCGCGACGCTCCGGGCCTGGACCCCGAAGCGCAAGAGAGTCCCGCCGGTTCGCCGTGCCGCCGTCAAGCGGCGCACGGTCGCAAAGCAAACCAGCTGAGGTGGGATGACCAAACGCGTCCTCTTTCTGATCTCCGATACGGGCGGAGGCCATCGCGCCGGGGCACAAGCCATCGGCGCCGCGCTCGACGAGATCGAAGGGGCGATACGCTACGAGTGGCGCATCGACGACATCGCGACGCACTGCACGTTTCCGCTTTCGAAGCTCGGCCCCGCCTACAGCGCCGCGCTCCGCTACGCCCCGCCGATCTACGGCGCGCTCTACCATGCGACGAACGGCCGCCGCCGCTACCGCACGATGGTTCGCTTCTGCGAGCCGCTCTACCGCGAGCGGCTGCGTGACGTCTTCCAGCAGTACAAACCCGACGTCATCGTCTCGGTCCACCCCCTGCTGAACCATGCCGCGCTCCGCGCGCGCGCAGACGCCGGGATGCAGAGCGTCCCGATCGTCACCGTGATCACCGATCTGGGGCGCGTTCACGAAGGCTGGCTGCTCCCCGAAGCGGATCTCACCGTCGTCCCCGCGCGCGAAGTCTACCAGCGCGCGATCGAGCGCGGCGTCCCGCCGGAACGCCTGCGACTGCTCGGACACCCGATCCACCCGCGCTTCGAAGACGTCTCGGCGACAAAAGCGGAGATCCGCAAGAAGCTCGCGCTCCCGCAGGACAAGACCATCGCGCTCCTGATGGCGGGCGGCGAGGGCGGCGGCAAACTGCTGCCGACGACGCTCGGGCTCGCCAAGGCCGGACTCGACTTCCACCTCGTCGTGGTCACCGGCCGCAACGCGGCGCTCAAGCAGAAGCTCGAAGAGTTGGCGCCCTCGCTGCCGACGCCGATGACGGTGCTCGGCTTCCGCAACGACGTCCCCGAGCTGATGCGCGCCGCCGACCTGCTGGTGACGAAGGCCGGTCCCGGAACGATCGCCGAGGCGTCGGTCGCCGAAGTCCCCGTCGTCGTCTACGACTACGTCCCCGGGCAAGAGCGCGGCAACCTGGACTACGTGCGCACGAACGGGATCGGCGTCGTCGCCCTCTCGACCGCCGAGGTCGTGCAGTCGGTGCGCCGCATCGTCCAGAATCAGGAACGGCTCGTGAAGATGCGCGCGCAGCAGACGGCGGTCGCGCCGCGCGGCAGCTCGCGCCGGATCGCCGAGCTGATCGCGCAGATGGCGCGCGGCGGCCGGCGCGCGACCGTTCCGGCCGCCGTCTGACGCGATGACCGTCGCGGTCCCCGACGCGATCGTCGAGGAGGTCGTCGCGACGCGGCGCGAGCTGCACCGGCATCCCGAGCTCGGCTTCGAAGAGCATCGCACTGCGGCGCTGGTCGCCGAGCGGCTGCGCGCGCTCGGCCTCGAGGTCCACACCGGGATCGGCCGCACCGGCGTCGTCGGGGTCCTGCGCGGCGCGCGGCCCGGTAAGACCATCATGCTGCGCGCCGACATGGACGCGCTCCCGATCGACGAGGAGAACGCCACCGACTATGTCAGCACGGCGCGCGGCCGCATGCATGCGTGCGGACACGACGGGCACGTCGCGATCCTGCTCGGCGCGGCGAAGGTCGTCACCGAGCGGCGCGACGAGGTCGCCGGCACGGTGTGCTTTCTGTTCCAGCCCGCCGAGGAAGGGAAGGGCGGCGCCAAGGCGATGATCGAGGACGGCGTGCTGGAACGCTTCGGGATCGAGCGCGCCTACGGGCTGCATCTCGCGGCGGCGCACCCGGTCGGCACGATCGGCCTGCGCGAAGGCGCGTTCTATGCCTCGAGCGACTCGATCGAGATCACGATCGAAGGACGCGGCGGCCACGGCGCCGCGCCGCACCTCTCGATCGATCCGGTCTACGTCGCCGCACAGTTCGTCGTCGCGCTGCAGCAGATCGTCTCGCGCAACATCGATCCGATCGAGCCCGCGGTCGTCACGATCGGCGCGATCAACGGCGGGACGACGCACAACGTGATCCCCAGCCGCGTCCGGCTGCTCGGCACGGTGCGCGCGTTCGACGCCGGCGTCCGCGCCGCGATGTCGGAGCGGATCGAGCGCGTGCTGCGCGGGGTCTGCGAGAGCTCAGGCGCGACGTACGACTTCACCTACCTGTGGCGCTACCCCGTGACCTCGAACGACGCCGAGCAGACGCGCTACGTCAAGGCGCTGGCGGAGTCGACGGTCGGCGCCGAGCTCGTCGCCGACGTGCCGAAATTGATGGGCGCCGAAGACTTCTCGTTCTTCGCCGAGCGCATCCCGACGTGTTTCTTCGCGCTCGGCAGCCGAGGCGGCCCCGACAGCGCGTTCCCCCACCACCACGCCCGTTTCGACATCGACGAGTCCGCGCTCGCGACCGGCGTCCGCATGATGATCGCCCTCGCCCTGGACGCCCCGACGCACGCACCATGAAGATTCGGCGCTCTGGACGAGCGCCGGACCGATCGCGTTTGCGGCCTGCGGCCGCAAGCCGCCTTTGCGTTCGGCCGTTGCGCTCGTTAGGACGCGTGGCGGCGTTCGTCTAGCTCGGAGGGCGGGCGCGGGTAGCGCGCACCGAGGATCTCGCGCAGCGAGGTCTTGCAGTCGCAGGTGCGCGACGGCGCGCCCCGTCCGAGCAGCAGCGCGCGGCAGCCTTCGAGGTGGTGCAGGGAAGCGCGGTGGCCGCAGTCCTCGCAGATCGGCGGCAGCAAGGCCGGGATGTCGGGCTCGTTCACCCGGCCAATGTACGCCGACCGCTCTTACGAGCCGCTTACGAGACGCCCACGCGCGGCGCTTGGGCGAACAGGCCGCCGCGCATCGCCGCTGTCGCGGCGCCGATCGCACCGGCGTCGTTGCCGAGCGCGGCGCGGACGATCCGCGTCGTTCCGCGCGGGACCATCGTCGTGCGCGCCTCGACCAGCGGGCGAACCTTCTCGAGCATGAACTCGCCGGCGCTCGAGACGCCGCCGCCGAGCGCGATCACCTCGGGGTTCACGAAGGCGATCACGTTCGTCAGGCCCAGCGCGAGGTCGTCGCAGTACGCGTTGAACGCGGTCAGCGCGTGCGGATCGCCGGCCTGCGCGGCCTTGCGGATCGCCTTCGAGCCGAGCCGTTCGCGCGGAACGTCGAGCAGCGCGCTGCGCGGGAACGAGGGCGCGACGCGGAAGGCGTGCCGGATCAATCCCGTCCCTGAGGCCTGCGCCTCGAAGCAGCCCGTCTTCCCGCAGCCGCAGACGAAGCCGGTGTCGGGGCGGATCTGATGGTGGCCGAACTCGCCGGCGCCCATCTGGTAGCCGAGCGCGAGAACGCCCGCGGCGACGAAGCCGCCGCCGATCCCCGTGCCGAGCGTGAGCAGCGCGAAGTCCTCCGTCCCTTGGCCGACGCCGTGCACGTATTCGCCCAGGGTCGCGCAGCGCGCGTCGTTGCCGACGAACACGGTCTGCTTCGGAAACGCGTCGCGCACTTTCTGGCCGAGCGGGACGTCCTTCCAGCCGAAGTTCGGCGAGTAGCGGATCGTCCCGGTCGTCGGGTCGATGTTGCCGGGCGAGCCGATCCCGATCCCGACGACGTCGTGCTTCGTCGAGTCGATCGCCGCCGCGACGACGGCGCCGAGCGCGGCGACGACCGCAGCGGGGCTGCGGTCGGTGATGTCCTGCTCGTGCTTGCCGTGGATCTCGCCTTCCTCGTCGACCACGGCGGCCATCACGTGCGAGCCGCCGAGGTCGACGCCGATCGCGGCGCGCGCCATCAGCGGCGCCCCCGGACGGCGACCGGCGGAGCGGCGGGGGCGGACCGGAAGCGCAGCGGCATGGCGCCTCGTTCTCCGAGCCGCCGGGTTCGTCCGCCGTCGGCCACGAATGACGGGGGATGCAGGAGACGATCGATCTCATCGCTCACCGCGAGCTGCGCACGCTGCAGCGCTTCACGCGGGAGACGGGTCAGCCGACCAAGCTCTCCGAGCTCGACCTCGACGCGATGACGAACGTGCAGTCGATCGAGCTCGACGAAGAGCACGTCACGATCAAGTACAACACCGAGACGAAGCGGCGCTACAACGCGAACGAGATCTCGCACAAGGAGTGGGTCTACAAGTACAACGACGACCCCGAGTTCGTCGCGGCGGTGCGCCGCGTCGTCGAGCTCTCGCGCAAGCATTTGTACGATCTCCCCGAGAACGTCGCCTGTCCGCCGGGCTGCGCCGAATGCTGCAGCGGCTACGAGCCGTTCGTCAACCGCGCCGACGTGCAGCGCATCGCCGACCATTTCGGGATGACCTACGACGAGGTGATGCGCGAGTACATCGTCGCGCGCGAGTCGTTCGACGACTACGACGTCGGCTGGCTGCGCAAGGTCGACGCCGACGGCGAGCCGAGCGAGGACGCCGCGCACAAGTGCGTCTTCCTGATGGGCTCGCGCTCGGGACGCTACTACTGCGGGATCTACGAGGCGCGGCCGAGCGATTGCCGCGAGTTCACGCCGATCGGCTGCAGCGACGTCGACGCGGCCCTCTCGCACCACGGGACGTACAAGACGGGCCGGCCGTTCGAGCCGAAGCGCCGGCGCGCCGCGAACGGGGCCGCCCGGCGGCGCTGAGCCGGCGACGAAGGCGGCGAGCGGGAGAACGCCAAAGCCCCTCGGTCCGTCTTCTTCCTACCAGGAGGCAACCGTCCATGAAGAAGCTGATCCCCTCGACCCTCGCCCTGGGCGCGCTGCTCGTCCTCGCGACGAGCGCCCAGAGCCCCGCGCCCGGCGCGATGTCGAACATGTCGTCGATGAAAGAGATGACGGTCAAGCTGGAAGCGCAGAACGGTTCCGGTGAGACCGGCACCGCGATGCTGAAGGACACGGACAAAGGGCTGACCGTGGTCCTGCACCTCACCGGCGGAAACGCCGCCGGGCCGCAGCCGGCGCACATCCACCCGGGGACGTGCGCGAAGCTGGATCCCAAGCCGAAGTACCCCCTCACCTCGGTGAAGGACGGCGTCTCGGAGACGACCGTCAAGGACGTCACGATCGCGGAGCTCGAGAAGACGCCGTTCGCGATCAACGTGCACCACTCGACCTCGGATATTCCGACGTATGTCAGCTGCGGGAACATCGTCGCGCCCAAGTAGTCAGCCCCCGTTCAACGAGGGCGTCGCACGCGAAGCGGCGCCCTCGCGCTTCGGCGCGCCCGCGCTCGACGAGATGCCGGACGACGTCCGCGCGGTGTGCGACGACGCGCGCGCGAAGGTCGGCTTCGTTCCGAACGTCTTCCTCGCGTACGCGCGGCGGCCCGAGCACTTTCGCGCCTTCATGCAGTATCACGATCTGCTGATGCGCGGGCCGAGCGGGCTCTCGCGCGCCGAGCGCGAGGCGATCGTCGTCGCGATCTCCGGCGAGAACCGGTGCCTGTACTGCACCGTCGCCCACGGCGCGGCGCTGCGCATCCTCGGCAAGGATCCGATCGTCGCCGACCAGATCGCCGCGAACTGGCGTACCGCCGATCTCTCGCCGCGGTTGCGCGCGATCCTCACCTTCGCCTCGCGGGTGAACGAGCCGGAGTTCGCCGCGAGCGACAAGGAGCTCGCCGAGCTGAAGGCCGTCGGAATCTCCGACGACGACGCCTGGGACATCGCCTCGATCGCCGGCTTCTTCGGCTTCAGCAACCGCATGGCCGGCTTCATGAACATGCGGCCCAACCCGCAGTTCTACGAGCTGGGGCGGCCGGGCGCGACGCGCTGACGTGCCTCGTGGTCCCGAGCGATGAGGGGCTTTTCTCCCGTTCGCCCTCCTCGGCCGGCGGGTCGGAGCGTGCCCGTTCGCACGGAGCGCGGGCAGACACGGCGTCCGCCTCCCCCGAAGATGGGCGTATGGGGCCCTCAGCGGCCTGGGTACGCCCTTGACCTATGCGAATCCGAACAGCCATCGCCGCCGCGGCGGCGACCATCCTCGCGACCGCCACGGCGGCCCTCGCGCTGAGCAACCCCCTGGTCGCTCAGATTCGTCCCGTCGGCGCCGCCGGCGTGCGCGGGAACGTGACGCTCTTCCAGATGGGCTCGAACGTCAACCTCGGCGTGAACCTCACCAGCGGGACGGCGGGGATCATCGACCTGCGCAAGGGCAGCTGCGCGAGCTACGACGCGAAGGCGCGTCCCTTGATCGACGCACAGCAAGTCGATCTGCCGGCGATGAAGCTGCCCGACCTGATCGGCAGCGTGGTGCTGCTGCACAAAGGCTCCGACGTCGGCTCGCCGGTCGTCGGCTGCGCCGAGGTAAAGGGCTCCTAACGCCGTCGCGCGCCGCGCCCGCGATCGCGGCCTAGCCCGCGAGACACTCCGCGTACCGCGCGGCGTCGACGTTGCCTCCGCTGAGGACGACGCCGGCGCGCGCGCCGCGCACCTCGACCTTCGCGAAGAGCAGCGCGGCGAGCGCCGAGGCGCCGCTGGGCTCGAGGACGAGCTTCAGCCGCTCGAAAGCGAAGCGCATCGCGGTGCGGATCTCCTCGTCGCTCACCGTCACGACGCCGGCGCAGAGCCGGCGCGCGATCGGCCACGTCACCTGGCCCGGGGCCTGCGTCTGCTGGCCGTCGGCGATCGTCTGCGGGACCGGGATCGAGACGATGCGGTTCTCGCGCCAGGAGCGCACCCAGTCGTCGCCGACCTCGGGCTCGACGCCGTAGACGCGCGCGCCGGGCGAGAGCGCGCTCGCGGCAAGCGCGGAGCCCGCCAGCAGCCCGCCGCCGCCGAGCGGGACCAGCAGCACCTCGAGCGGGCCCGCGTCTTCGAACAGCTCGAGCGCGGCGGTCCCCTGTCCCGCGACGATGTGCGGATGATCGTACGGCGGAACGAGCGTCGCGCCGCGCTCGCGGGCGATGCGATCGGCGATCTCGGCGCGGTTCATCCGCGCACGGTCGTAGGTGACCACGTCGGCGCCGTAGCCGCGCGTCGCGGCGAGCTTCGCCGCCGGCGCATCGTCCGGCATGACGATCGTCGCGGGGACGCCGAGGAGCTGCGCGGCGAGCGCGACACCCTGCGCGTGGTTGCCGCTCGAGAACGCGACGACGCCCGCTTCGCGCTGCGCCGGCGCGAGCTGCGCGATCGTGTTGTACGCGCCGCGAAACTTGAACGCGCCGACCCGCTGCAGGTTCTCCGCCTTCAGCACGACGCGAGCGCCGGTGCGCTCGTCGAGCGTGCGGGAGGTGACCGCCGGCGTGCGGTGCGCGATGCCGCGCAGGCGCTCCGCCGCGGCGCGCACGTCGTCGAACGAGACCGACGGCGGCGACTCGATCACGAGGTCGTGTGCGGCGGACGGAAGTCGAAGCGGAAGACTTTGTCCTGCGGATCGAAGGTATAGCGTTCCTCGACGCTGCCCTTGTCGAACTGGACCAAGAACTCGTGGACGCGCGGCGGGACTCCCGAGGGGGTGATCTCCTTCACCGACTTGATCTTCCCGAGCGGTGCGAGCCGGTCGGCGGCGGAGCCGACGCGACCGCGCGAGGTGTCGGCCGCGATCTCGCTGTTCTCGAGGCTCTGCACGGTCGCGACGTCGTTGCTCTGCACCGCCTGGGTGAACTGGTGCGCGATGTGCTCGTAGGTGTTCTCGCGCCCGGCGCACGCGCGGAACAGCAGCACGACGAGGATCACCAGGACGGCGACGAGCAGGATGCGGTTCTGGCGCGCACGCGGCGCGGGCGTCACGTTCTTCACGGTGGTCATGCGACCGCCTCGCGCGCCGCATCGGCCGCGCCGAACGGCACGAACGAGAACCCGGGATTCCACTGCCGCGCCAGGTTCACGCTCCACTCGCTCTCGAAGAGCGCGAGCGCGTTGCCCTCCCAGTCGGTGACGAGCCGCGCGCTCGAGCCGAGCGTGACGTTCGAGGCATCACCGTGCCCCGAGCTCGTCGAAGGCTGCCCCGAGCCGGTCGGCGGCGCGGCGATGCGGCGCGCGGTGGTGTAGGGCAGCGTCTGGAAGACCGTTTTCACGTTGTACTCCGACTCCAAGCGGTACTTCACGACCTCGAATTGAAGCGCGCCGACGGCCGCCAGGATCGGCTCGCTGCGCACCTCGCCGAAGGGATGGAACACCTGGATCGCGCCCTCCTCGCGAAGCTGCGCGATCCCCTTCTGGAACGACTTGTAGCTCGCCGTGTCGATACTGCGCACCAGCGCGAAATGTTCCGGCTCGAAGGCGGGGATCGGCTCGAAGCGCACCGCCTCGCCCTCGGACAGGGTGTCGCCGATCGCGAAGACGCCCGGGTTCGCCAACCCGACGACGTCGCCCGCGTAGGCCACGTCGACCGACTCGCGGTCGGAGGCGAACAGCTTCATCGCGCGCGTCAGCCGGACGTCTTTGCCGGTGCGCACGTTGCGCACGGTCATGTCGCGCTCGAACTTCCCGCTGCACACCCGCAGGAACGCGACGCGGTCGCGGTGGCGCGGGTCCATGTTCGCCTGGATCTTGAACACGAAGCCGCTGAACGACTCGTCGGTCGGCGCGACGATCCGTTTCTCGGCGTCGATCCGCGGCGCCGGCGAAGGCCCCATTCGCACGAATGCATCGAGAAACAGCTCGACGCCGAAGTTCGTCACCGCGCTGCCGAAGAACACCGGCGTGACCTCGCCGCGCAGCATCGCCTCGCGCTCGAACGCGGCGCCCGCGCCTTCGAGCAGCTCGAGCTGATCGAGGAACTCGCGGTAGGTGCGCTCGTCGACGAGCGCCGCGATCTGCGGGTCGCGCGGATCGCTCGTCGAGACCGGCGCGCGCTTCGCGCCGTGCTGCGTGCGCTCGAACACATGGACTTCGCCCGTTTCGCGATCGTAGACGCCGCGGAAGGTCTCGCCGTTGCCCAGCGGCCAGTTCATCGGGTAGGCGCCGATCCCGAGCACGTTCTCGAGCTCGTCGAGGAGCTCGAGCGGATCGCGCGACGGCCGGTCCATCTTGTTCACGAAGGTAAAAAGCGGGATGCGCCGCGCGCGGCAGATCGCGAACAGCTTGCGGGTTTGCGGCTCGACGCCTTTCGCTGCGTCGATCAGCATCACGGCCGCGTCCGCGGCGAGCAGCGTGCGGTACGTGTCCTCGCCGAAATCCTGATGCCCGGGCGTGTCGAGCAGGTTCATCGTGTGCCCGTCGTACGGGAACTGCAGGACCGTCGAGGTGATCGAGATCCCGCGCTCGCGCTCGAGCTCCATCCAATCGGAGGTCGCCGCTCGCGCGCGCCGCCGCGCCGCGACCTGTCCCGCCGTCACGATCGCCCCGCCGTACAGCAGGAGCTTCTCGGTCAGCGTCGTCTTGCCGGCGTCCGGGTGGGAGATGATCGCGAACGTGCGCCGTTTGGCGACTTCCTCGCGGAGATCCATGACCCGAGGCGGTTCGACGCCGGTCGATGGTTCCGCTTCAGCCGCCCGTACCCGCGCCCTCGTAGGTACGTATCACGGTGCGGCGGCCGCGGCGGTCGACCAGCGTCAGGCCGCGCGGCGTGGCGTAGAGCCGGGCGTCGGGCGGGACGCGCACGCTGTCGCGGCCGCGCCTGATCCACACGTCGTTCGCGCGCACCAGCACCGTGCAGTCGCCGCGGCGCAGCGTCGTTCCGGGCGCGATCCGTGACGACGCGGGCGGGACATGCGAGGCGACGAGCGAGGAGGCGCCCGCGATCGAAGACTGCTGGGTGAAGCACTCGGGGAGCGCCGACATCACCCAGTCGCCTTGTCCGGTGAAGTACGGCGGGGGTGTCGAGACGAAGCCGGCGTTCGCGTTGCCGGGATTCGCGCGCCGCGTCTGCGTGCGATCGGCGCGCGCCGTCCAGCCGCCGGTCACCAGCCGGTGCGCGAACACGATGCTTCCGAGCAGCACCACGATCGCCGTCGCCGCCACGTAGTAGCGCCACATCCGCCGCTCGATCACCGCATCACCGCTCGTGCCATCACAACATCTCTCTTTTGCGGACCGCAGCGCAGCGAGGACCGCCTAGGCTTCGCCGAAGGCGAAGCCTAGGCGGCGGGTGCTTCGGCGCCGGCGAACGGCGAGGCGAGCTGCAGGCGGGCGCGGCCGACCCGCGCGTCGGCCATCCCGTAGTAGAACTCGAAGGTGCGTTCGCCGAGCACGTCGATCGCCGTCGGGAACACGACGTAGTTCACGATCCCGTGCGTCTCTTCCAAACCCTCGGGGACCATCACCGCGTCCTGCGAGCGGTAGCGCACGATGTGCGGCCGTTCGGCGTCGTGCACGACGAAGCCGGCGCTGTAGCACATGCGATACCGCCCGTCGCCGACGTCGGTGGCGTCGACGCCGTGGTAGATGGAGAACCAGCCTTCGGCGATGCGCACCGGCGGCGTTCCGGCGCCGGTCTTGACGCGGCACCACGGCGCGTCGGGAACGAGGACCAGCGCGCTCTCGCGCACCTCGAGCAGGCTGCCGATGTCGCGCAGCACCGGCTCGAGCGGGATGTAGCCGATCCGCGTGCACTCGCGCTGCTCCGGCGGGAGCTCGAGCAGATGCGGAACCGCGCCCCGCCCGTCGACCGTCGAGACGCGCTGCATCGGCCGGTGATACATCGCGAGCGAACGGACACCGTTCGGCGAGATGACCGGCTCGGGGAAGAAGACGCCGTCCTTGTCGTCGCCCTGATCGAGTCCCGGCGCGAAGCGCACGAGTCCGAGCCGCGTCCACGTCCGGCCGTCGTCGGAGAGCGCGAGCGCGATGCGCGGCCCGGCCGGGCCGAAGGCGGTGTACGCCATCACGTACTTGTCGAGGGCCGAGACGAAGGTGACGCGCGGATCCTCGCAGCCCATCCCGCCCGGGCTGCTCCGCCGCTCGTACGGCTCTTGCGGCTCGAGCGCGAAGCCGGCTCGCTCGAAGCGGAGCGCGTCGCCTTCACCGTGCGCGCGGCAGCGCTCGATCCGCGAGACGTTCCCCTCCGCGACCGCCCGCGGGTACAGGACGAGCTCGCCCTCGCGCGTCCGGGCGCTGGCGGGGTTGAGCACGCCCTCTTTCTCGTTCGGAGAACCGTCGGGGCTCAGCACGAGCCCGAGCCGGGTGATCGTGCCGTCGAAGCGCGTCAGCGCGCCGACCATCATCAAGCGAAGCCTACCACGTGGGCTCGCGGGCCAATCGCGAACGGCGTCTCCACGTTCACACTATCGGCACGGGAGGAGCGTCGCCGAAGTGGGGTCAGCGGAGCACCGTCGAGGCGATCGGATCGCCGGAGGGCGAGACGACCTCGACCCGCGCCCCGGTCCGGTACGCGATGTTCGGGACGATCCACAGCGTGTAGGTCCGGTACTCGTGCGGGGCGGGCTCGCCCCCGTCGAGCGGGGCGCGCTCGAAGGCGACCACGCGCACCCGGTCGGTGTTCGCTCGGATCGACTCGGTGATCTGGCTCCAGCCGGTCTGCTTGTGCGGCCCCAGCAGGAGCACGACGGCGAACTCGTGGCGGAAGTCGACCGGGACGTTCAAGCCGAGCGCCTCGAGGGTCCGCTTGTCGCGCACGACGACGACCTCCCGGGTGCCTACCACGGGGGTCGTCCCGGTCCGTACCTGATTGACCCGCACCTCGCGACAGCCCGCCAGGAGCAAGGTCAGCGCAAGGACGGCGAGGACGCGCCGCATCGGCGACGGTCGTTCGACGGTGTACAGCGAGGATACCCCGCACCTGCGACGGAAGTCGGAGGGTCCGATGTTGAGCTTGTTGCCGATCGTCGTCGCCTTGGCGTCCAATCCCGCTCCGGCGGCGACCAGCGCGCCGCGACCGACCCCACTGACCGAGATCGGTCACGTCCAAGCCCGACCGATCTGCGCGACGATCGTCGCCCATGCGAACGGCGCGATCACGCAGACCCTCGACAACGATCGCACGCTGGCGATCATGACCGTCAACTTGAGGCAGACGAACTTCGACGGGCTGAACGTCCTGCAGCGCAAGAACGCCGAAGAGGCGATCGAAAAACAAGCTGACGCGATCCGCATGAACTATCACGCGGCCGACGAGGAGATCAAACGCCTGCGCGAGCTCGCCGCGGTGTCGTCCGATCCGCAGCGCAAAGCCGAGCTCAAGGAGTTCGCCGACGCGCTCGGCGGCGCGCTGAACCGGCAGCGCAAGGCCGCCGCCGCCGTGGTCGCCGCGATCACCATCGTGCACGGGCGCGAAGAGGCGGCCGAAACCGAGCAGATCATGGCGGAGAACAACCATCCGCCGCAGACCGTGCAGGCGCAGCAGATTGCGCAGCAGGCCCAGAGCAACGCGGCGCTCCCGCCGGCGCCGCCGGTCAGCTACAACTCGACGTACCGCGAGGTTGCCTCGCGGCTGAGCGATCTGAACCAAGGAATCATGGTCGACGAAGGGACCGCCGCCGACCACAGCATCCAGGCGACCTCGGGCTGCTGAGGACAGCGCCGTTCTAAAGTCGTTTCGGCGTGCGCCGTCGCGCGGTACGCTTCCGGTGATGTTCCGCGCGGTGCTGACCGACTATTACGAGCTGAGCAAGCCGCGCATCATCTGGCTGCTGCTCGTCACCACCTACGCGGCGATGCTGATGGCCGCGCGCGGGCTGCCCAACCTCGCGCTGACCTTCTGGACGCTGCTCGGCGGCGCGCTCTCCGCCGCCTCGGCCGGCGCGATCAACTGCGTCTGGGACCGCGACATCGACCGCTTGATGACGCGCACGAAGCGGCGCCCGGTGGCGCGCGGCGCGATCGCGCCGCGCGATGCGCTGATCTTCGCCGCGCTCGCGCAGATCGCGGCGTTCGCGATGCTGTACGCGTTCGTCCACCCGCTCGCCGCCTGGCTCGCGCTGATCGGCAACGCCTACTATGTCGTCGTCTACACGATGTGGCTGAAGCGCACGACGCCGCTCAACATCGTCATCGGCGGCGCCGCCGGATCGGTCCCGCCGCTGGTCGGCTGGGCCGCGGTGACGGGGCATCTCGGCTCGCCGGCGTTCGCGCTCTTCGCGCTGATCTTCCTGTGGACGCCGCCGCACTTCTGGGCGCTCGCGCTGATGACGAACACCGACTACGACAAGGCCGGGATCCCGATGCTCCCCAACGTGAAGGGGATCGTGCACACCAAGCGCGAGATCGTGCTCTACTCGCTGGTGCTGGTCGGCGTCTCGCTCGCGTTCTTCCCGCTGCACGTGCTGGGGCCGTGCTACGGCGGCTGCGCGCTGATCCTCGGCGGCGTGTTCGTGTGGGACGCGTTCAAGGTCCAGCAGGATCCGACGAAGCACGGCGCGCGCGTGCTGTTCAAGTACTCGCTCCTCTACCTCGCGCTGATGTGCGCGGCGATGGTCGCAGACCGCATTCTGCCGCGCATCGTGCTGTGAGCCTCCCCGCGACCGAGCCGCAGAACGCGCCGGGCGGCGCGGCGGAGGCGCGCGCGACGCTGGCCGGTCACGCCGTCGAGCGCGGTACGATCCCGCTGCTCGTCACGCTCGGCCTCGGCGTCTTCGCAGGCGCGCTCGACCTCGGCGTACTCTCGCCCGCGCTGCCGGCGCTCGGGCGTTCGTTCGGCGCCGGCCCGCGCCAGCTCGCCTGGGTCTTCACGCTCTACCTGCTGGCGAACGTCGTCGCGATCCCGGTGATGACGAAGCTGGCCGACCGCTACGGGCGCCGCCCGATCTACATCCTGTGCGTGTCGATCTTCGGCGCGGGGAGCGTCCTCGCGATCGCCGCACCGTCGTTCGCGATCTTTCTCGTGGCGCGCGCGATTCAGGCGGCCGGCGCCGGCGGGATCTTTCCGGTCGCGACGGCGGCGATCGCCGACCGCGTCCCCGCCGAGCGGCGCGGCGCGGCGCTCGGGCTCGTCGCGGCGACGTGGGGGCTCGCCGCGGTGCTCGGCCCCGTGGTCGGCGGGCTCATCACGCACTTCGTCTCGTGGCACTGGGTGTTCGCGGCGAACGTGCCGCTCGCGCTGATCGTGATCGCGCTGGCGCGCGTGCACGTTCCGGCGAACATTGCGAACGCGCGCGGGCCGCTCGACGTGGCGGGGATTCTCTCGCTGGCGATCGCGCTGCTCGCGACGATGTCGCTGCTCACCCGGCTGTACGCCGCCGACGGCGTCGTCCGCCCCGCGCTGGCGTGGGCGCTGCTGGCGATCGCGGCCGCCGGTTACGCCGCGTTTGCGCTCGCCGAGCGGCGCGCCGCGCAGCCGGTGATCGCGCCCGCGCTGTTTCGCGACCGGCAGCTGCTGCTGACCTACCTGCTCGAAGTGCTGATCGGCGCGCTCGAAGGCGCGCTGTTCTTCATCCCGGCGGCGCTCGTCGCGGCGCAGCACCTGTCGTACGCGGCGGCGGGCGGGGTCGCCGCGCTCGGCGCGTTCTGCTTCGTGGCGGTGATCCCGCTCGCCGGCCGCGCGCTCGACGCGGTCGGCTCGCGCACCGTGCTCGCGACGGGCGCAACGCTGACCGCGCTCGGGATGGCGATCTTCGCAATCGGCTTCGGCACGCTGCTCGGCGCGCTGGCCGCAATGGTCGTCGCCGGCGTCGGTTTCGGGGCGCTGCTCGGCGCGCCGACGCGCTACATCGTGACCAACCGCGTCGGCGCGGAGCAGCGCGCGAGCGCGGTCGGACTGCTCTCGATCATGCTGATCGTCGGACAGATCTTCGGCGGCTCGCTCGGCGGCGGCGTCGCCGGCTCGCACGTCGATCCGGTGGAGGGGTACCGCGTCGCCTACCTCGTCTTCTGCGCGATCGCCGTCGCCGCCGCGCTCTTCACCGCCGCGCTCGCCTCGCGCCGCGACGAGCTCGCGGCGCGGCTCGTGCGCTAGCGGCCGGGCGCCGCCGCGGCGAAGCGGCGAACCAGGGCGTCGAGGTTGGTGATCGCCGTCCCCACCACGACCGCCGCGGCGCCGGCCGCGAACGCGGCGGCGACGTCCTGCGGCGTCGCGACCCCGCCCTCGCAGATCGCGAAGGCACCGCTCGCCGCGCATTCCCGGGCGAGCTCGAGCGCGGGCAGCGGCGTCCCGCGGGTCGGATCGGTGTACCCGCAGAGTGTCGTCGCGACGGCGTCGGCGCCGGCCGCGGCGGCGCGGCGCACGTCGGCCGGCTCGGCGCAGTCCGCCATCGCGAGCCGTCCTCGAGCGTGGATCGCGGCGACGACGGAAGCGACGTCGCGGCCGTCGGGTCGCGCGCGCCCGGTGGCATCGAAGGCGACGATCTCGGCGCCGGCGGCGACGACCTCGGCGATCTCGCGCTCGCCGGGCGTGATGTACGGTGCGAACCCCTCGTACGTGCGCTTGACGATCCCGACGACGGGGACCGCGACCGCGCGCCGTACGGAGCCGAGCCGGGCCAGCCCCTCGACGCGGACCCCGACGGCGCCGTTCGCCACGGCCACCCGGCACAGCGCAGCGATCGAGGCCGGCTCGTTCAGCGGCGAGTCCGCCTCGGCTTGGACCGAGACGATCAGCCCGCCGCGCAGCCGCTCGAGCGGCGTCATCCCTCGACGATCCGCACCGGAACGGCGAGGTCGGCGTCGGCGAACGCGAGGAGCGCCGCACCGACCGCAGGGTCGTAGCGCGGCGTGACGACCTGCGCGGCCGGCGCCAATGCGGCGAGCCGCTCGCGCACGACCGTCGCGAAGGTCTCGCTCCGAAATGCGCCCCCGGCGAGGGCGACCGCGACCGGCCGCTGCTCGAGCCCGAGCCGCGCGATCGCGACCGTCGCCAGCTCGGCGAGCGCCGCGGCGGCGCGCTCGACGATCGCCACGGCTTCGGGCTGACCGAGGCGAGCCGCGTCGTGGACCACGCGGGCGAATCCGGCGAGGGCGTCACGCCCGATGCGGCCCTGCAGCGCCAGCGTCGCCAGCTCGCGCAGGCTGCGGCGGTCGAAGAACGCCAGCGCGGCTTCACCGAGCGGGCTCGGGCGCGCCCGGTCGTCGGCCGCCATCGCCGTCGCGAGCGCCTCGCGCGCGACCGTGAACGCGCTCCCCTCGTCGCCGAAGACGTAACCCCAGCCGCCGACCCGGACGGCGGCGCCCGCGCCGTCCTCGCCGTAGGCGACCGACCCGGTGCCGGCGATGACGACGACCGCCGGGCGCGTCTGCACGGCCCCGGCCAGGGCGACCGGCGCGTCGTGGATCATGCGCACCGAGGCAGTGCCGAACGCCGGAGCCCGCCCGTCGAACGCGCCGTCGTAGCCGGAAAGCCCGATCCGCACGGCGTCGAGCGCGGTCTTCGGCGGCAGACCCGCCGCGGCGAGCGCGCGCGCCACCGCGCTCGCGCACGCCTCGGCGCACTTCCCCGATCCCGCCGGCTCGTCGACGTGATCCGCCGGCCCCGCGGCCCCACGCCCGCGCACGTACCCCCGCTCGTCCACCACGACCGCGGTGGTAGAAGATTGTCCGGCGTCGATGCCCGCGACGAGTTTCACGGGTTCGCTTCCAGCAGGGCGTCGGCGAAGGCGTCGGCGGCGCGCTCGCGTTCGCGGCGGTCGCGTAGCCGCGGGATCTCGCCGATCGCTTCGCGGTGGTGGTAGAGCTCGTGCGCGATCGCGCGGTCGATCGCCTCGCGCACCGCGCACGACGAGCCCTGCAGAAGCGCGCGCCGGTTGACACGGATCGTCGGGCCGGCGGGATCGTACTCCGCGACGAGCGCCGCCGTTCCCCAGTCGCCGAGGTCGTCGAGCGCGACGCGCACGCCGTAGGCGCGCGCCGCGTCGCGCACGTCAGGCACGCGCCGGATGCGGGCGCCGCAGATCGACGCCGTCGCGCACGAGCCGCTCGCGCAGGTACGCGGGCTCGAGCCGGCGCGGGTGCACGTCGCGCGCCAGCGAGAGCGCCGCGGCGGTTCCCGCGGCTTGCCCGAGCGTCATCACGGTCGGTGTCAAACGCGTCGAGGCGAGCGCCTCGTGCGTCGTCGAGATGCAGCGGCCGGCGACCAGCAGATCCTCGACGCCTTTCGGGACCAGGCAGCGGTAGGGGATCTCGTAGGACGCGCCGGGCGGCAAACGCCGGGTGCTCGTCCCGCTCCCGGCCGGGTTGTGGATGTCGATCGGATACGCGTTGCGCGCGATCGCGTCCTCGAAGGTCCGCGCATTGAGCACGTCGTCGGCGGTGAGCGTGTACTCGCCGACGATGCGGCGCGATTCGCGGATCCCGATCTGCGTCGCGGTCGCGGCGATCCGCGCGCCGGCGAAGCCGGGGACGTCCTTGCGGAAGAAGTCGAGCAGCTGCATCACCTGCGCGCGGGCCTCCACCTCGGCGCGCGTGAGATCGTCGGGGTCGAGCGGATCGATGTCGACGACGCGCGTCATGTTGACGGTCACCTCATCGGCGTAGGGCGTGGCGAAGAACGAGACCAGCTCGCGCGGCACCGAGACGTCGCCGCGCCCGCGCGCCGCTTCCCACAGCTCCCACAGCCCGGCGACCGCGGTCACCGTCTCCGGCGTGCGCTCGTGCGTCTTGAGCGAGCTGCGAATCTGTTCGGGCCGCCGCCGCACGTACGCGGCCAGCGCCTCCATGTCGACGTGCGAGAGCCGGAACATCAGGCTCGCCGGCTGCACTCTCCCGCGCGCGTCGCCCTGCTGCACCTCGACGCCGGCGCTGGCCGCCACGAATGCATCGGCGGTCGCATCGATCGTGCGGCGCGCGCTGACGCTGCGAATCCCGCCCACCGTGGCGAAGCGTGCCCCGGCGACGCGTCCTTCCTCGACGATCGCGTGCAAGAACCACGCGTGCAGCAGCAGCGAGACGCCGCTCTCGCGCATCATCTCGAAGAGCAGCGCCTTGTGGATCTCCGGATCGAACGGCGTGATCGTCGGAACGTAGTCGGACGCGTCGTGAACGTGCCCCGGCGAGCCCCCGAGCGCGACGAGCCGCTCGACGATCTCCTGCGCGATCCCGCCGATGATCCGCTCCTCGCCGGAATGGAACGTCATCCACGGACCGACCATCGACGCGGTCGCGGTCCCGCCGAGAAAGCCGTACCGCTCGGCGAGCAGAACCCGCGCTCCGGTTCGTGCCGCGGCGACCGCCGCCGCGCAGCCCGCGTTCCCTCCACCGACGACGAGGACGTCGTACTCGCGCATGGAGCGCATCCTTTCGGGGCGGCGCGCCCGCCACCATTTGCGAGGTTACGCGCGCTTCGGAACGAGGAGCAGAACGACCGGCTCGTCGGGATCGACGCCCGCGAGCTCGTCGGCGATCAGCCCCTGGATCTGCGCGGGCTCGGCCATTCCGGCCAGCTCGGCGACGCGAGCGCCGCGCAGCAGAAACACGTCGGGGAGCGCGCGGCCGACGTCGCCGAACGCGGTGTGCTCTTCGAGGACACGGGTCAGCACCGCCTCGACCTCACGCGCGCGCGGCGCGTAGGCGATCGCGCCGGGGAGCACCAGCCGCACGACGCCGCGCGCGTCGACGACGGCGCTCTCGCGCCGCGATGCGACGACGTCGAGGCCGGCGGTGCGCGCGACGACCCGCACCGCTTCGGGCGCGGCGCGCAAGTGCGCCGCGGCGCTGCGAACGCGCTCCCCTTCGTCGAGCGCGCCGGCGCTCTGTGCGCCTTCGACGAGCGCGGTCGCGCCCGAGGCCGTCGCGCGGACGCGATTCCGCGCCGTGTCGACTTCGACCGTGACCTCGACGCGATCGGGCGCCGCACCCGAGGCGATCGCCGCGTCGATCGCCTCGCGCCGAATCCGCGCGAGATCGTCCGGCGTCGGATCGAGGACGGTCCGCTCGACGACGTCGCGCACGAGCGCGAGCGCGACGCCGAGCGGCGAGATCACCTGCGCGTCGCGCGCGATGCGATGCGCGAAGCCGAGCCGTTGCGCGGCGTAGGGCACGAGCGCCGCCGCCCCACCGCCGCCGCCTACGAGCACGACGGTCGCGCGATCGAGCGCGTAGTCGGCGATCAGCTCGTCGAGCGTCGCGCGCAGGCGATCGGTCGCGCGGTCGAGGATCGCGTGCGCCACCGCCTCGGCGGAAAGGCCGAGGGCGGCGCCGGCGAGCGCGCACGCGTCGTGTGCCGCGGCGGCGTCTCCGCGCGCGAACGCGTCGTCGGAGACGGCCCCGACGACGTTCGCCGCGCAGGTCGGGGTGATCGCGATCCGCGTGCCGTCGGCGCCGCGCAGCGCGACGATCCCGCCGGCGAGGTCGGCGCGCGCACCGGCGATCAGCGCGCGCTCGCTGAAGGCGGCGTAGCGATAGCCGGCGATGTGCGCCGAGCGCGGCCCGACGTCGGTGATGCGGCCGCCGACGATCCGCGCGAGCGAGCCGCCGGCGACGGCGATCGTGCGCACGTCGAGCGTCCGCAGCAGCGTGCGATGGCCGCCGATCCGCGCCGGCCGCATCTGCGGCTGGCCGCGCCGGATCACCGAGCAGTCGGCGCTCGTCCCGCCGACCTCGATGAAGATCCCGTCGGTGACGTTCTCGTGGAACAGCGCGCCGGCGATCCCGGCCGCCGGTCCGGAGAGCATCGTGAGGATCGGGCGGCGTTCGACCTCGCCGACGTCCATCACGCCGCCGTCGCTGCGCATGATCATCAGCGGCGCCGGGATCCGCGCGCCGGCGACGGCGCCGGCCGTCACCCGCGAGGTGCGCAGCATCCGCGGCAGGATCGCCGCGTTGAGCGCGGCGGTGCGCGTGCGCGCGCGCAGCCCGTACTGCGTCGAAACCTCGGCGCCGCTCGTCGCGGCGAGACCGCGCGCGCGCGCGCCGGCGACGAGGGCGGCCTCGCGCTGCGGCCGGTCGACCGCGAACGGTTCGCTCACCGCGAGCGCTTCGATCCCCGCCTCGCGTGCGGCGTCCAGCACGCCTGGATCGCGGCCGTCGAGCCACACGGGGGAGAAGCGGATCCCGTCGGCGAGCGCGAACGGCGCGAACCGCGCGAAGGCGCGCGCAACGCGCCCGCCCAACGTCGCGACGCCCACCTTCGCGACGTCGCCTTCGAGCAGCGCGTTCGTGGCCTGCGTCGTCGAATGCGCGATGAACGCGATCGACGAGGGGTCGATCGCGTGCTCGCCGAGGAGCCGCTCGAGGCCGCCGACGATCCCCGCTGCGACGCCGTCGGGATGGTCGTGCGTCGTCGGCACCTTCACCGACGCGATCATCACGCGCGTCGCGGCGTCCACCGCCACGACGTCGGTGAACGTTCCGCCGACGTCGATCCCGATTCGCAGCCGGCGTTCGGTCACGTGACGGCGGCGAACAGCAAATCGTCGAGCGGGATACGAACGTCCGGAAATGCTTCGAGCGCGATGAAGTCGCCGCGACGCGCTTCGACTTGCGTGGCGTACCCCAGATCGTGCGGTTTGCGGTAGCCCTCGACCACGGCAGCGCGAAGGTTGACGATCCAATACTCCGGCACGCCGGCCCGAGCGTATCCGTGCAGCTTCGCCGTGCGATCCAGCTCGAGCGACGACCAGGCGACCTCGATGACCCCGAAGACATCGGCCGGCGCGGGATGGCGATCCCGGTAGAGGCGTTCGTCATCCCGGACGATCGCGATGTCGGGCTCCGGTCGAGAGTGGGTCCCGGCCGCGATTGGCATCTGCGTGCGAACGACGACGTTGAGCCCGAACGCGCGCATCAATGCCCGCTCGATGCTCGTGATCGTGCTCGAATGCCGCGGGTCTTGCGGGGGCACGTCGATCAGCTGGCCGTCGACCAGCTCGAGCCTCGCGGTCGGCCCGAAGATTCCCGCGGCAAGCATGCGTTCAAACTCGTCGACGCTGATCGGATGACGTTGCGCTTGTGCTTCTTCCATCTCACCCATCCATTTCACACGAACGGGATGATCCGGCGGTTTCCCGGATGTGTCCATACCTCATCCGCCGTCGGCGCCGACGTCCCCGATCACGACGATCGTGCGCATGACCGTCGTGACCGCACCGTCGGCCGCACAGCGCGAAAACAGCGTGCGGATCGCGCCGTCGAGCTCCTCCGCGACGGCGCCCTCCTTCGGAAGGTACGAGCTGCTGCGCGCGCAGGCGAGCACGCCTTCGAGGTCGAGGCGCTGCTCGTTGCGGACCTCGACGCGGCGCGGGCCGCCGTGCCAGGCTTCGTACGCGGCGAAGAGCGCGAGGGCGTCGGCGCGCCGGCGCTCCGTCTCGTCGGTCGCGAAACGCCGGACGAGCTCGCCGTAGCCGGCGGTGAACGGGTCGGTCTCGTCGCGCTCGTTGGAGATCACGGCAGCGCGGCCGCCGGGGCGCAGGATGCGGACGATCTCGCGCAGCGCGCGCGGATGATCGAACCAGTGGAATGCCTGGAACGCGGTGACGAGATCGACGGACGCCTCTTCGAGACCCGTCGCTTCAGCCGTGCCGCCGACCCACTCCACCCGCGGATCGGGCTCCGCCGCCTCGCGCATCGGCGCGTTCGGCTCGATCGCCAGCACGTGCGCGCCGCGCGCCGCGAGCAGCCGCGACGAGATCCCCGTCCCCGCGCCGAGATCGGCGACGACGACGTCACCGGCGTCACCGAGACCCTCGAACAGGGCGTCGATCGCCGCGCCGGGATATGAGGGCCTGGCGACGGCGTAGTCGCCCGCGCGGTCGCTGAAGCGTCCGGTAAAGCTCACCGCGCGTCGGCCGGAACCGGCTTGGGCGCGAGCGCCGCCGCCAGCTCGTCGTAGAGATACGTCATCGTCTCGATCCCGCCGAAGAACTGCCGCAGATCGAACTTCTCGTTCGGCGCGTGGATCGCGTCGTCGGGAAGGCCGACGCCGATCAGCACTTGGGGCAGGTGCAGGATGCGGTCGAACGACGAGACGGGTCCGATCGTCCCGCCGGTCCCGATGAACACCGGCGCCTTCCCGAACCCCTGTTCCATCGCGCGCGCCGCGGCGGCGACCGCCGGATGGTCGCGCGACGTCTCGACCGCGCGCACGTCGCCGTGCGCCTCGATCTCGACGCGCACGCCCTTCGGAGCGGTGCGCTTCACGAACGTCGAGACCGCGTGCTTGACGTGCTCGGGATCCTGGTGCGGGACGAGCCGCGCCGAGATCTTCGCCTTCGCGTACGACGGGACGATCGTCTTCGATCCCGGCCCTTGGTAACCGCCGTGCATCCCGTTGACCTCGAGCGTCGGACGGAACCACATCCGCTCAAGCGGGAGCCGCGCGTTCTCGCCGGCCAGCTCGGGGACGCCGAGCGCGTGGGCTTCGCGCGCCGGATCGAACGGCAGCGCGGCGATCTCGGCGCGCTCGTGCGGCGAGAGCTCGCGCACGTCGTCGTAGAATCCCGGGACGACGACCCGGCCGTGCGCGTCTTTCAGCGAGGCGACGATCTGCGCGAGCGCCTCCAGCGGGTTCTTCACGATCCCGCCGTAGTAGCCCGAATGCACGTCGCTTTGCGGCCCGTGCACGGTGATCTCCCAGTGCACGAGACCGCGGAGCGAAGTGGTCAGGGAGGGAACGTCTTCGGCGAACACGGCGGTGTCGGAGACGACGACGACGTCGCAGCGCAGGCGCTCGCGCTCGCGCGCGAGGAACGCCTCGAAGTTCGGCGAGCCGATCTCTTCCTCGCCTTCGATGACGACCTTCACGTTGACCGGCAGCTTGCCGTTCACGCCGAGGTGCGCTTCGAGCGCGGCCAGATGCATCAGGTTCTGGCCTTTGTCGTCGACCGCGCCGCGGCCGTAGAGCTTCTTCTTGCGCACCTGCGCCTCGAACGGCGGCGAGGTCCACAGCTCGAGCGGGTCGACCGGCTGGACGTCGTGGTGCCCGTAGATGAGGATCGTCGGGGCACCGGGCGTGCCGAGCCACGCGCCGTATGCGACCGGATGGCCGCCCGTCTCCAGCACCTCCGCTTCGGTCAAGCCGGCGGCGCGCATCCGCGCGACCGCGTGCTCGGCGGAACGCCGCACGTCGGCGGCGTAGGCGGGATCGGCCGAGATCGACGGGACGGCGATCCACGCTTTCAGCTCGTCGACGTAGCGATCCCGGTTCGCGCGAACGTGTGCGATGAGGGCGTCGGCATGCGGGGCCTGCATACCCGTCGCCTTCGCCGCGCCGCCCCCGGAATGCTCGCCGGAGCACGGCGCGTTCGCTAGCGGCCGGGCAGCACGTCCCGGGCGGCCCTCATCGGGGACCGTATCCGCGCGGGTCCGACGGCGCGAAGCGCGGCTCGCCGTACGGCGCAGCGGCCCAGCCGTCGTTTCCGTAGCGCGCGCTCCGCGGCGCCGGCGGTGCGTCGTCGTTCTCGCCGGACTCGCGCTCGTGCGGCTCGTCGAGATCGATGCGCACGCGCAGCCGCCACGCGCCCAGGACGATGGCGAAGTGGGTCGCCATGATCGTCATGCCGTCACCTCTCGCGTCGCCCACAGGCGCGTGCCGATCGCGAGCGCGACGATGCCGATCGAGAACGCGATCAGCGCGTGCGTGAGATCGTCGGCGGGGAGGATCGGATTTCGATGCCCGCTGTCAGCGCCCAGGTGGCTGATATACGTGAGCGGATCGATGTAGTTCAGGGCGACCGTTACGGCGTGTCCGAGCGGAGGGAGCGGAATGGCGTACAGCCCCGGGACGAACAGCGCGTATGCCCAGGCCGCCCACACGACGGTGTTGCCGCGCCCCGGGAAGAGCGACGCGACGAGGACGATCATGCCGTACCACATCACCGCGACCGCCATGAGAGCGACGAGCGACGGAACGAAGTCGTAGCCGACGACGATGTCCTTGAACGTGCCGAGCACCGCGAACACGATCGCGCTCACCACCAGCCCCAAGATCCAGGCGACCGCCGCCGAGCCGGCGTCGACCGCGAAAAACCGGGAAGCGAGCGCGTACCGCGAAAGCGGGCGGGTCCACGCGATCGCGGCCGTGCGATACTCGGCATCGAGGTTCGCTCCGAGACATGTGACGACGAAGTACATCGCCATCGCTGTCCCCCCGACGATCGCCGTCAAGGGGATCATGTGGGTCGACGGACGGCTCGTCTCGATGCGGACGTGATGCCCGCCCTGCGAGAAGATCACCGCGAGCGCCAACACGAGGGCGCAGGCGAGGAAGATCGAGAAGCGCGTCAGGACGCGCCGTCCGCGCAGCATCGCAACATAGGTCATGAGGCGACTCCTCCGTCGCTGACGGCGTCGAGGAACAAGTCTTCGAGGCTGCGGTCGAGCACGCGCACGCCGCGCGCGCCGAGCGCGCCGAAGCGGGCGACGATCGCGTCGTGGCCGCCGTTGGCGTAGGCGCGCAGCGTCGTTCCGGCGCGCTCGATCCGCACGATGCCGGAGAGGCCGCTCAGCTCCGGGACCCCGCCTTCGAAGGTGCCTTCCACGACTTTCGCGGCCGCCCGCAGATCGTCGATCTCGCCGGCGAGCACGATCTTGCCGTCGCGCATGATCGCGACCCGATCGGCGGCGCGGTCGATCTGTCCGATCTGGTGCGAGGAGAGCACGATCGTCGCGCCGGCCTGCGCGGCGTCGATCAGGATGTCGAGCACGGCGCGCTGCAGCACGGGGTCGAGGCCGCTGGCCGGCTCGTCGAGCACCAGCAGCGAGGGATTCATCGAGAGCGCGACGGTCAGCGCGAGCGCCGTCTGCTGCCCTTTCGAAAGCTTCTTCGCCGGGCGTTTGGGCGGGAGGCGGAACGTGGCGAGGAGCTCGTTGGTGCGCGCGGCGTCGAACCGCGGCTGCGAGCGCCGCGCGACCTCGACGTGCTGCGCGACGGTCATCCACGGATAGAGCTGCGGGCGTTCCGGAACGTAGCCCAGGCGCTCGAACGTCTTCGGCGACAGCGTTTCGCCGTCGAAGCGTATCTCGCCGGCGTCCGGGCGCGCGAAGCCGAGCAGACATTTGAAGGTCGTCGTCTTCCCGGCGCCGTTGCGTCCGAGCAAACCGCAGACGGAGCCGCCCGGAATCTCGAGCGTGACGTCGTCGACGGCGAGGACGTCCTTGTAGCGTTTGGTCAGCTTGCTGATCGAGATCACGACGACTTCTCCTGTGCGTCTTCGGGATACCAGCGCGCGATCGAGCCGTCGGCGAGCTCGCGAACCTCGCGGTGCGTGAGCCCGAGCGCGCGGGCCTCGCGGACCGCGCCGTCGATCTGAGCGCCGGCGACGGTCGTCGCGGCGCGGCGCGCCTCTTCGACGACGCCGTTCTGGCGAATGAACGAGCCGCGCCCGGAGGCGGTGGCGATGAAGCCGTCACGCTCGAGATCGCGGTAGACCCGCGCGACGGTGTTCGGGTTCAGCTTCAGCTCGTGGGCCAGCCCCTTCACGGTCGGCAGCTTCTCACCCGCGGTGAGCGCGCCGACCGCGATCGCACGCTTGATCTGTTCGCTGAGCTGGACGTAGATCGGCGCACCGCCGTGCGGATCGACCGAGAAAAACGCCGGCACCGGACTAGACGGATCGGCCGAAGGCCGAACGCGACCGCTCCACGGGACGCCCAGTCACTAGAGCGTGATGCCCCAGCCGCGGAAGAGCGAGCTGTCGCCCGGGGTGCGCACGATGGTCGGGCGGGGCCCCGGGACCGGGCGCTGGGGCAGAGGGCGGGAGATCGGGCGGATGACGTCCATGACGGGCCTCCGAGGCTCTCGTACTGATCGTACGAGTTGCACTAGTGTTGCTAGTACGACTCAGTTATACCAGCCCCGCTAGTACAAGTCAACACCCCGCCCGACGAATTTCTTCAGTCCGGGACAGGGCGGTCAACCCGTGAACGGCTCGCGCAGCTCGACGTGCTCCGGGGGGCCCCCGACCTTGCCCCGCTCGACGTCGAAGCTGTGGGGGTGCCCGTCGTAGGCACGCAGCTCCGTCTGGTACGTGCCGTACTCCCACCAGAAGCGGCCGTCGAGCTTGTCGATCACGTCGCCGGTGCGCAGACCGGCCTCGTAGGCGGGGCCCCCGGGTCGCACGAGCGCGCGCATGTAGCCGTCGTCCGGCTTGAACAAGACGTAGAAGTACGTCGGAACCGGATGCGTCGGATCGTAGTCCAGCCCGCGATCGAAGATCTGGTCGGCGAGGGCCGGGTGGTCGAGCGACCACAGCCGCAGGCGGAACAGCGCGGACAGGGCCGCTTCGGGCACGGCGCCTTGCTCGTGCCACTCATCGACGCTCCAGCCCGCGCAATCCGCGAGCGCCAGGCCGACGTCGCGGCGTTCGTCTCCGAGCCGGGTGACGCTGACCCGCAGCACGGCGGCGTACGGCTTGCGCCGGCAGTCGCTCGCGCTGGGATCGCCGGAGAGCGGGACGGTGTGAAAGCCGGACCAGCCGCGCGCGATCGCCGCATCGATCTCGTGCGCGGCGAGCGCAGCGTTCGGCGAGCCGTCGTCACCGATCGCGACGACGCCGGCGGCATCCGGCCGCGCATACAGTCCGCGCAAGTCGGCGTCCGGCAATTGCGGTACGGCCGGCGCCGGCGTCTGCGCAGGCGGCGGCGTCAGCGTCGCGGCGGCGGCGGCGCGCGGCGCGAACGGCGCGGCTCCGAACAGCGTGCCGCCGGCCACGACGACGAGCAGCGCCGCGAGCACGGCGACCGCGACCTGCCAGGGCAGCGTGAGCCGGGTGATGCGCTCCACCGAAACGCCGGTGAAGTTGGCGACCCACACGTTCTGCGTGTTCGTCGGATCGCAGACGTTCTGCACTTGCACCACCGCCATCACCGCGCCGACCAGCGCGACGGCGGGCAGCACGTGCAGCGTCGCGAGCACGGTGTACACGCCGATCCCGACGCCGTACGGGTTCAGCGGCCCGCGGTAGAGCGCGAGCGGCGAGAGCAGGCCGAAGACGACGACGTAGGCCAGCGGCGTGCGCGGCGCGACCGCGGCGACCAGCGGCGTCACCGCGGCCTGAACCTCCGGCGTGTTCGCCGCGACGAGCAGCATCCCGATCCCGATCATCAGCACGGTCGCCGGGGCGACGTCTTCGATGCCGCGAATCCACGACGACACGAGCGTCTTCACGAGCTCGCGCGGGCGGGTCACGAGCGCGCCGTACACGGCGGCGAGCGCGAACCCGACGATCGCGTCGAGCCGGAATCCCAGCAGCAGCACCAGCGGCAGCACGGGCGTGATCAGCGCGAGCGGGCCGACGCGTCGGCGCGGCGGCTCCCCCGGCTCGACCTTCGTCGCATAGTCGCGCGTCGCGCGGCCGCGCGCCAGCGCGTACGCGACCAGCACGACCGCCTGGATCGCGAACAGCGCGAGCGCGTAGCTGCGGAACGCATCCGGCCCGACGCCGAACACCGAGCTGTAGAACTTCCACTGCGCGATGTTCAGGACGTAGCCGAGGCCGAAGGCGAGCAGAAACAGCGTCGCCGCGGTCGTGCGCGGGACGCCGATCGTCATCATCACCGGGAGCACGATCGTCCCGATCATGATGATCGCGCCCAGCCCCGTCACCGTGGTGAAGAGCACCGCGACGACGGCGCACAGCGCGAGCGCGAGCACCAGCGGTCGATCGCCGCCGAATTCGGCGGCGTAGGTGACGAGCGTCTCGGCGATCCCGGTCGTCAGCACGACGCGGCTCAGCAGCGCGCCGAAGAACAGGGTCGCGTAGACCGGCGCGAGCTTCACCGCGCCGCCGGCGATCACCGCGCCGAGATCGTGGACGCCGGCGATCGCCGCCATGGCGATCGCCATCAGCGGCACGGCCAGCAGCGCCGGCAGCTTGCGCGCGATCATCAGCCCCGCCAGCGCGAGGAAGACGACGACGACCGCGGCGCCGGCTAACGGACCGATGAGATCACCGACTCCCACCCCGGGAGCGTGTTTCCGCGCAGGTAGTCCTCGCGCTCGACCGCGTCGAGGCGGTCGGCGCAGCGCTGCGCGTCGTCCTCGCCGGTTCGGTAGCGCGCGAGGACGTGCGCCAGCCCGGGCTCGGTGCTCTCGTAGCGCCAGGCGGCGGCGTACAGCGGCTCGACGTTCGCGAGCCCATCGCGCAGCTCCCAGCACAGATACTTCGCCACGTTCAAGTCGCGGTACACGAGCGAGTCGTTCGGCTTCGAGGCGTGCGCGCGCGCGTCGTCGTAGTCGTCGCGCGCCTCCTTGCCGATCTGCAGCCGGCGCCCGAGCAGATCGTAGCGCAGCGCGGCCAGCTTCATCACCGCGGCGGACTGCGCGTGCAGCGGCGGGCGCGCGTCCCACAGATCGGTCAGCACCGTTTCGGCGCGGTCGCGGATGCCGGCGAGATCGAGTCCGGCGGCGCGCGTTTGCAGCCGCGGATCGAACGGATCGTGCCAGAAGACGTCGTCGACGGGGTCGGCCGGATGCGTGCGAAGCAGGTCGCGGATCGCGCGCAGCGCGTCGAGGTCACGCGCGTAGCGCGGATCGTCGCTTCCGAAGAAGGCGCGCGCGAAGACGGCGTGCCACGTCGCGTCGTCGACGGGTTTCGTCTGCCAGGCGGTCGCGGCCGCGTATGCCAGCGCCGGCCAGGTCGCTTCGTACAACGACTCGCCGTCGTCGTGCCAGACCGTGGCGAACATTCCGAGCACGCCGCGCGTCCCTTTCCCTTCGCCGACCAGCCGGCCGATGTTCGCGTACGCCGTGGTGAGGTCGGGGTAGATCTCGGTCCAGTTCGACGCGCCCGGCGCGACGAGCTGATCGAAGCCGGCGTTCGCGATCGTGTCGATGTACGTGCGGAACGAGGCTTCCGCGCCGTAGTGCCAGGTGACGATCACCGTGCTCTTCGGAAGCAGGCTCAGGATGGCGTGGTCCTGCTGCACCGCGTCGTCCCAGATCATCGGCCGCGCCCCGCTCCCGGCGAGAAACGCGGCCGCGCGCGTGACGTGGTCGGCGAAGGTCTGCGGCGTGCGCGGGGTGCGACCGCGGCCGAGATCGATCGGCTCGTCGGCGCCGAGATGGACGAACGGCGTCGGCTTCGTCGCCTCGACGACCTCGCGCAGCAGCGGTCCGAGATACTGGTATGTGCGCGGATCGCTCTCGCTCACCAGATAGCCGTGCGGGAGCTCGGCGAGCGGCGCGAGCTGCTCCCACTTCAGCGTCTCGTGCAGGTGCGCGAACGTCTGCAGCTCCGGGATCAAGGTGACGTGGAAGCGCCGTGCGTACACGCCCAGCGCGTGGAGCTGCGCGGCGCTCCAGCCGTTCGGCCACGCGACGAACGGATAGCGCGGGTCGGCGAGGACGTTCTCCATGTACGGCGACCAGCCGTTGATCTTCAGCGAGGCCAGCGTGCGGATCCGCTCTTCGGCGTACGCCTTCGTCGGAAACGGGCCGCGCGAGACGTCGTCGGAGACGATCCGCCAGCGCATCGCGGGCTGGTCGTCGATTCGCACGCACGCGATGGACCAGCCGTGCGGCCCGCGCTCGGGGAGCTGCGCGAGCGTCATCAGCGCGTCGAACGCGGCTTCGCCGGTTCCGCGCCGGTTCGCGGCGCCGATGAGCACGCGGCCGTCGGCGGCGGTGAGCTCGTAGCGGTCGCCGGGGCCCGGCGGCGTCGAGAATTGCGCGAGCTGCACCGTGACGTCCGCCGGCGCGCCGCGACCGGTGATCCGCGGCGCCGGGATCCCGAGCGCGACCCAGCGCGCTCGCAGCAGCGCGAAACCGCCCGGATCGACCCCCGCTGCGAATCGCAGCGGGCGGCTGAGCGGGACGTCGCTCCGGCACGATGCCGGCTCGACGCGCAGGGGCGCCGGAACCAGCGCCGGAGCGGCGGCGGCGGCTGAAGCCGAGGTGAGAATGAACGCCGCGACGAGGAGCCACCGCACGAGGCGCGCTACACCGAGGCGTGCACTCTCTCCTCGCCCTCGCGGCCTCGGCCGCGTTGATCGGCGCCATGGACGACGCGGTCGTCCAGCAATATCATGTGCGCCTCGCGTGGACCGAGCTGCGCGCGCCGTCGTGCGAAGGGATCGGTCCGATGGCACCCGAGCCGGCCCGCACCGGCTTCGATTTTTCCTACGAGATCCCGCCGCCGCGCGAGCGGCCCGACGGCACGTTCGAAGGCGCGCCGATCTTCCGGCTCGAGCAGATCGTGATCGAAGCGCCCCGCGTCGTCGCCTGGCCGAACATGACGGAGGCCGACCGCGAGCAGGCCGAGGCGTTCCGGCGCGCGCTCATCCATCACGAAGCCGGCCACGTCGTGACGGCGGAACGGTCGCTGCGCGCGCTGGCCGAGACGCCGCCGATCGTCGCGCCCGACATCGCGTCGTACGTCGCGCGGATGCGCGACGTCGCGAGCGCCGGCGAGGCGCGCTTCCGCCGCGACCAGCAGACGTACGAGTCACTCACCGATCACGGCCGTCTGCAGCATCGCGCCCCCGGCGCGCTCGCCGGCCGCGACACCGTCCTCGTCTGCGAGGAGCGCTAGCCGAAGGGAGCCTTCGCGGGCGCACGAACGGACCGCCATGCATTTGAGCCCGGTCGACGTCGCGGTCATCGTCGCGTTCTTCGCGGTGAATCTCGGGATCGGGCTGTGGTACGCGCGCGGCAGCGGGAAGAGTCTCGGCGAATATTTTCTCTCCGGTCGGAGCGCGCCGTGGTGGCTGACCGGGACGTCGATGGTCGCGACGACGTTCGCCGTCGACACGCCGCTCGCCGTGACCGGGTTCGTCGCGACGAACGGGATCGCCGGAAACTGGCTGTGGTGGAACATGGCCGCCAGCGGGATCCTGACCGTGTTCTTCTTCGCCGCGCTGTGGCGGCGCGCCGGCGTCCTGACCGACGTCGAGTTCATCGAGCTGCGCTACGGCGGGCGCGCCGCCTCGTGGCTGCGCGGCGTCCGCGCGGTCTACCAGGGCGTGCTGGTCAACACGATCATCATGGGCTGGGTCAACCTGGCGATGGTCAAGATCCTCTCGCTGACGCTGCACGTTCCGACGTATCTCGCGCTCTACGTGTGCCTCGTGCTGACCGCGCTGTACGTCACGATCGGCGGCTTCTGGTCGGTGCTGGTCACCGACTTCCTGCAGTTCATCGTGAAGATGACGATGGCGATCGTGCTGGCGGTCGCGGCCGTCGCCGCGGTCGGCGGGATCGCCGCGCTGAAGCAGGGGCTCGCGGCGCTCGACGTGCACCGCGGCGGCGGTTCGGTCCTCGCGTTCACCCCGCAGGGCGGCGATGCGGGCTGGATGCCGCTGACGACGTTCCTGGTCTTCATCGGGGTGAGCTGGTGGGCGTCGTCGTATCCCGGCGCCGAGCCGGGCGGCGGCTCGTACATCGCGCAGCGCATCTTCGCCTCGCGCAGCGAGAAGGACGCCGTGTACGCGACGCTGTTCTTCAACGTCGCGCACTACGCGCTGCGGCCGTGGCCGTGGATCCTGGTCGCGCTCGCTGCGCTCGTGCTCTATCCGCACGGCGTGATCGGGGCGAACGGCAAACCCGATCCCGAGCTCGGCTACGTGCAGACGCTGGTGGATCACCTTCCCGGCTCGCTGCGCGGCCTGATGATGGCGGGCTTCCTCGCCGCCTACATGTCGACGATCGGCACGCAGCTGAACCTCGGCGCGTCGTACTTGACGAACGATCTCTACCGGCGCTTCATCCGTCCCCGCGCCGACGAGGCGCACTACGTCGCGATCTCGCGCTGGATGACGGTCGTCGCGCTCCTGCTGGCCGCGCTCGTCACGCTGGTCATGTCGTCGGTCGGCGAAGCGTGGAAGTACATGCTGACGCTGACCGCCGGCGTGGGGCTGGTGATGATCCTGCGCTGGTACTGGTGGCGGATCAACGCGTGGAGCGAGATCGCGGCGCTCGCCGCTTCGGCGATCGTCGGAAGCTGGTGCTACGTCAGCGGCGTCGTCGCGGGAGACGATCCCAACGCGACCGCGAAGCGGCTGCTGATCACGGTGGTCGCGACGACCGTCGTCTGGCTCGCCGTCACGTTCCTCACCAAGCCGGAGAGCGAAGCGACGCTGACGCGCTTCTACGAGCGCGTTCGGCCGGCCGGACGCGGATGGGGCCCGATCGCCCGGCTCGTCCCGGGCCGCTCCACCGACGATCTCGGGATCGCGCTGATCGACTGGATCGCCGGGCTCGGCCTCGTCTACGGCACGCTCTTCGGGATCGGACGGCTCGTCCTCGGCGACGTTCCGCAGGGCGTCGCGTGGTGCGTCCTCGCGGCAGTCTGCGGCGCCGTGATCGCGCGCACGCTGCGCGCGTCCGCAGCGCCGCCGGCCGCCGTCCCGTCGGAGATCGCGGCGGCGCCGGAATAGCGACCCCTGGCCGCGAGGCGCCCCTGGGCGCTGCCCCCAAGCTGCGGCTGTCCGAGCCGGAAGCCGAAAACCCCAGTATGGCCTTCCTCGTGGCGCTGCTCGCCACTGCCGCGCTGATCGGCTGCGGGCTCGCGTGGCGCCGCTGGCGCGCGGAGCTGCGCGAGCACGCCCGCGTGCGCGCGACGTTCGCGCGCTACGTCGCGCCGTCGGTCGTCGAGATGCTGCTGGCGCGCAACGACCAGCGGCTCTTCACCGGGCGCGCGGTCCGGGCGACGATTCTGGTCTGCCGGATCCGCAACTTCGCGCACTTCATCGAGCCGCTCACGCCCGAGGAGACGCTGCGCTACCTCAACGAGTTCTACGGGCTCGCGGGGACGGCGATCCAGCGCCACCGCGGGATCATCGACACCTTCCTCGGCGACGGAATCGTCGGCGTGTTCGGCGTCCCGCTCGAGAACCCGACGCAGGAAGACGACGCGCTGCGCGCCGCGCTCGACATCGTGCGCCACGTCGTCGCGATGCGCGACCGCTGGGCGAAGCAGCACCGCAAGCCGTTCACCGTCGGGATCGGCGTCAACACCGGCGAAGTGATCGCCGGCGACGCGGGCTTCCGCGACCGCCGCGAGTACACCGTCGTCGGCAGCGAAGCGACGTTCGCGCACCGGCTGCAGGAGGCCGCGTTCGCGCTGAACGCGTTCATCGTCGCCTCACGCGCGACGTGCGCCACGCTGACCAACGACTACAAGCTGGTTCCGGTGAGCGGCGTCCCGCTCGCCGGCGTGCGCCGGCTGCTCGACGCGTTCGTCGTGCGCGCGCGCATCGAAGGCACGGAGCGCTTCACCGTGCCGGTCGACGCGCTCGTCGAGACGCACATCGAGCCGCCGCCCGCGGCGAAGGCGAGCGCATCGGCCGCGACCGTCTCCCCCGCCGCGACGACGCGCGCGCTTCACGCGACGCCGCCGAAGTCCTCGCCGAACGGTTCGCCGGCCGAGCCGGAACCGGAGAAGCCGAAGCTGGCCGTCGTCCCGCCGCTCGCGAAGCGGCGGGCGCGCCCGCGCGCGCAGGACCCGTTCGGGCTGCCCGACCTGCACCGCGGCTGGCTCTTCGGCGACGACGACGCGCAGCCGATCCTCCCCGATCCGCCCGCTCCCCGCGCAACCTACGAAGACGGCTCCGGCTCGACCGAGCTCTGACGGGCGCCGCGGTGCGCGACCGCGGTCAGCTCGAACCGCGCCCCGAACAAGAGCGCGCCCGAGCCGATGAACGCGCGCGCCGGAAGGCGCTCGCCGAAGTACGTCAGGTACACGGCGTTGAACGCGGAGAAGTGACCGACGTCGGGCGCGAAGATCGTCACCATCGCGAGATCGTCCGTCGTGAGCTCCGCCGTGTGCAGCACCGCGCACAGGTCGTCCATCAGGAGGCGCGCTTCGTCGGCGACCTCGGCCGGAGGGCGTCCGGTCGCCGGATCGAGCCCGATCCGCCCCGACACGTACACCGTCGCGCCGGCGACGACGGCGTCGCTGAACGGGAAGCGGTCCATCCCGCGGGGAGGCTTACGATTCGGCAGCAGGACGTGGCGAAGGCGCATACAGCCGTCTGACGACGAGCTCGAGCGGAATCCCTTGCACCACGAGCGTGACCAGCACCGTCGCGAACACGGCGTCCAAGATCTCGGCCCGCTGCGGAAGCTGCGCCGGTAGCGAGAGGGCCAGTGCGAGCGGCAACGCGCCGCGCATCCCGGCCAGGAAGATCGTCACCCGCGCGGCGGGCCGCCGCGCCGCGGCCAACGCCAAGATCGCGCGGGCGACCGTGATCACGACCAGCGCGGTGGCGATCAGCAGCGGCTCGTGCGCGATTCGCGTCGCGTCGATCGCCAATCCGGTCGTGATGAAGACGAGCGCGTTGACGATGAACGCCGCGGCGTTCCAGAAGCTGTCGATGTCGTCGCCGCGGTTCAGCACGTCGGCATCCCGGCGAAGCGCGAAGCGCAGCGCGATCGCGCTCGCCGCCGTGGCGAAGATCCCCGAACAGTGCGCCGCATCGGCGGCGAGATACGCCGCGTACGCCAGCGCGACCGTCGCGGTCACCTCGAACTCGGCGGCGCTCGTCGCCCGCAGCACGTACGCGACGGCGAACGCCGCACCGGCGCCGACCGCCGTTCCGCCGGCGACCGCGATCGCGCCTTGCAGCGTCGCCGCGCCGATCGCGGCCGTCCCGCCCAGCGCGATCGTCAACGCGATGCCGTAGAGGACGACCGCGACGCCGTCGTTTGCCAGCGACTCGGCCTCGACGATCGTCCGCAGGTCCAGCGGGATCCGGACGCGTCGGAACACGGCGACGACGGCAACGGGATCGGTCGCCGAGACCATCGCGCCGAACAAGAGCGCCGCGCCGAGCGGGAGCGCGCCGGCGCGCGAGAGGACGAGCGCGATGAGCAGCGCGGTGAGCACGGTCCCGGGAAAGGCGAGCAGCGCGACCCGGGCGAGGTGCGCGCGCAGCGAACGCACGTCGATGTTCCACGCCGCCTCGAAGATCAACGGCGGCAAGAAGACGAACAGCAACGTCGGCGCGAACTCGAACGGCGGCCGCACGTGCAGGGCCGTCCCGACCGAAGCGCCGACCGCGACCAGCGCGACCGCCGGCGGGATGCGCAGGCGCTCCGCCGCGATCGAGACGAGCACCGCGACGACGAGCAGCGCCGCGAAGCCCTGAACGCCGAGGACGATCGCGTTCGCCGTCACACCAGCAGCGGCAGGACGTCGGAGGCGCGCGCACGGATCGACCGATCGACCTGCGGGGTCAGCACCGTCTCTTCCGGGTTGACCTCGACGACGAAGGCATCGGTACAGCGCTTCGTGGCGAGCGAGGCGGCCGGCTGCACGATCCCCGACGTGCCGACGACCAGCATCACCTCGGCGCGCCGCGCCGCCTCGAACGCGCGCTCGAGCACGGTGCGCGGCAGCGGCTCGCCGAACCACACGATGTCGGGCCGCCACATCCCGCCGCAGAAGGCATGCTCGAGCGCGTCGACCTCGAAGGCGTCGTCGAACGGGCGTCGCTCGTCGCAGCGCGTGCACTTCGCCTCGCGCAGCTGGCCGTGCAGCTCGAGGACGTTGCGCGAGCCGGCGCGCAGGTGCAGCGAGTCGACGTTCTGCGTGACGAGGGCGAAATCGGCGCACCGCTCCTCGAGCCGCGCGAGCGCCAGGTGCGCGGCCGAGGGTTCGACGCCCTGATGCGCGCGCCGCCGCTCGGCGTACCACGTCCACACGAGGTGCGGATCGCGCGAAAAGCCGGCCGGCGAGGCAAGCTCCTCGACGCGGTGCGTCCGCCACAGCCCGCCCACGCCGCGAAAGGTCGGCAGCCCGCTCTCCGCCGAGATTCCCGACCCGGTCAGCACGCACACCGAAGCCGCGTGCGCGAGCCGCTCGCGCAGGTCGGTGAACCCGGCGCCGGCGCCCGTCTGCATCCCGGCCCGTTCGCCCGGGCGCGGCATCCGTCCGGCTCCCCCCGCCGTTACCCCGGGCGAGGTGAGAGCACCAGCGACGCGAACGCCCGCCGGATGGACCCCGGGGTTCGCCTGATGGAACGAATCCAAGCGCGCGATACGGCGGCGTTCGAGGCCCTGTACGACGGCTACCACCGGCTCGTCTTCGGGATCGGCCTCCGCATGCTCGGGGATCCCGCGCTCGCCGAGGACGTGACGCAAACGGTGTTCATGAAAGTTTGGACGAGCCCGGAGGCCTTCCACGGCGGCTCGTTCACCGCGTGGGTTTCGCGCGTCACGCGAAACCGCGCGCTCGACGTGCTGCGCTCGAAAGCCTCGCGGCCGGAGAGCGAGATCCCGGCCGACTTGCCGCTCGACGAATCGCTCGACGACAACGTGCTCGCGCGGATCGACGCGCAGCGCGTGCGCGACGCGCTCTCCGCGCTGCCGCCCGAGCAGCGCAGCTTGATCGAGCTGGGATTCTTCGGCGGCGTGACGCATCAGGAGCTCGCCGCACGCACCGATACGCCGCTCGGCACGGTGAAGACGCGGATTCGCAGCGGCCTGCGGCGGCTGCGCGAGACGCTGGGCGAGCGGGTGTCGCGATGAGCGCCGAGATGGATCGCGACGAGATGCTGGAGCTGGTCGCGCTGTACGCGCTCGGCGTGCTGCCGCCCGGCCGAGAAGGCGCCGCGGACGCCGGCGACTGCGCCGCGACGGTCGCGGCGTTCATCGAGCGCGACGAAGAGGCGCGACGCGAGTATCTCGAGCTGCGCGCGGCCGCCGACGCGATCGCGCTGACTGCCGCGGAGCCGGTCGACTCGGCGCGCTCGGCGCGGATGCGCGAGCGGCTGATGGCGCGCGTGCGCGCCGACGCCGGCGGAAACGTCAGGACGCTGCGGCGCCGTCCGGCGCTCTACCCGGCCTGGATCTGGGGCAGCGGACTCGTCGCCGCCGCCGCGGTGCTCATCTCCGTGGTCACCGTTTCGCAGGACATCGTGTTGCGCGGAAACCTGGCGACGGCGCAGCGGCGCACCGCGGCGCAGCAGACGCAGCTCGCGGCGCTGCAGGCGCAGCTGCTGCAGCGCGAGCGCGGCACGACGCAAGAGCTGACCGACTTGCTCTCGCCCGATGCGAAACGCTTCGACGTCCCGGTCGGGACCGTCGTCGCCCACGACAGCCGCCTGTACTTCGTGCTCTCGAAGCTCCCGCCGCCGCCGCGAGGCCACGTCTACCAGGCGTGGACGGCCCCGAAGGGCGTGACGACGATGACGCCCAGCGTGACGTTCACGCCGAACGCCGAGGGGCTGGCGATCGTCGCGCTTCCGGTCGACGCCGGGAAGGTCGGGACCGTCGCCGTCAGCGTCGAACCGGAGGGCGGGAGCAAAGCTCCCACCACCACGCCGACCTTCGTCCGTCCCTTGACCTGAGAGGACCCTGCTCGAGACCGTCACCCGCGCGAACCGCCGCGACGCCGTCGCGTACGCCGCGCGCCGCCCCTACGAGAACGCGTTCCTCCACTGGGTGCTGGAGGGCGGCCACGGCGCGTCCGGACGCGACGACGTCCTGCTCAGCCGCGACTATCGCGGCGCGGTGACCGGTCTGATCTACTTCGGCGCGCAGCTCGTCCTCGCGGCCGAGGACGAGGCGACGCTCGACGCGTTCGCCGTCGAGACCCGCAAGCACCGCGGGCTGCGCAGCTTCGTCGGCCCGAAAGCGCCGGTCGACGGCCTGTGGGAGCGCGTCCGCTCGTGGCACCCCGCGCCGCAGGTCGTCCGCCGGGCGCAGCCGCTCTACGTGCTCGCTCCCGAGTCGCTGCAGACCAGCGAGCCGGGCGTCGAGGCGCGCCGCGCGCGCGAAGACGAGGCGGAGCTGGTCGCGGAGAATAGCGCGGAGATGATCCTGGGCGAGCTCGGTTACGACCCGCGCGTCGCGCGCAGCGCGTTCGTCTCCGTCGTGCGGCGCACGATCGCCGCCGGCCACTGGTGGGTGTGGATCGTCGACGGCGCGCTGCGCTTCCAATGCAACATCGGCCCGCGCACGCCCGCGACGGCGCAGATCCAAGGCGTGTGGACGCCGCCGGCCGCGCGCGGCCGCGGCTGGGCGACTCTCGCGCTCGGAGCGGTCGCCCGCCGGCTGTTGGCGACGGAACCGACGCTCTCGCTCTACGTGAACGACTTCAACGCTCCGGCGATCGCGCTGTACGAGCGGCTCGGCTTCGCGCGCGTCGGCACGTTCGCGACGTACCTGTTCCCGTGAGGCGGACGGCGCCGAACGCCGGCGGCTTCGTGCTCGACGTGCTGGCGATCGTCCTCGCGCTCGTCTGCGCCGAAGCGCCGCTCTCGCGCGGCTGGATCGAGAACGGCTATGCGAACGGGATCTTCGCGACGATGAACCAAGCCTTCGTCCCGCTCACCAACGCGCTGCCGTTCGCCGTCGGCGACCTCGAGCTGGTCGTCGCGGTCGTCGCGCTGATCGCCGGGTGGAGCGTCTCGCTGCGCCGCGCGCCGCGCGGGCGCAAGCTGGTGCGCACCGCCGCGCTGCTGGCGCACACGGCGGGCTGGGCGGCGCTCGCCATCGCGCTCTTCGAGCTGCTATGGGGCTTCGACTACCGTCGCGCGCCGGTCGCGCTCCGCGTCGACTATCGCGCCTCGCGCGTCACCCCGCAGGCCGTCGCGCGCTTCAGCGAACGGATCGTCGGGATCTTGAATCACGACGTCGCGGCGGCACACGCGGAGCGGCTCGACCGCGCGAAGCTGCGCGCCGCGTTCGAGCCCGTCGTGGCACGGCTCGGCGATCGCTGGACCGTCGCGGTGACGGTCCCGAAGACGACGATCCTCGAGCGCTACTACGAAGCGGCCGGGATCGGCGGGCAGTACTCGCCGTTCTCGTTCGAGACGATGCTGAACGCGTCGTTCCTGCCGTTCGAGGTGCCGCGCGCGCTGGCGCACGAGTGGTCGCACGCCGCCGGCTTCACCGACGAGGGCGACGCGAACTACATCGGGACGCTGACCTGTCTGCGGTCGAACGACCCGCTGATCCGCTACTCCGGCGCGTTCTGGACCTACGGCGATCTCCCGGAGTCGGAGCGCCGCCGGCTGAAGCTCGACCCGCGCGTTCGGGCGGACTTCATCGCCGCGCAGCGACGCTTCTTGCGCCATTACGTACCACGACTGTTCGATGTGCAATGGCTGCTCTACGACCGCTATCTGCGCAGCAGCGGGGTGCGCGGCGGCGTTGCGTCGTATGGCTTCTTCCTCCGTCTCCTGGTGGGAGCTCCGCTCGACAAGGAGGGCCTCCCCTATGGTCGCTAGACTCGCCTCGCATTGGTGGATCTTCCTGATCCGCGGCATCCTCGCGCTCGCGGTCGGCTGCGCGATCCCGTTCTTCCCCGGCGCTGCGATCTTCGCGATCGCGATTCTGTTCGGCGCCTACGCGTTCGTCGACGGGATCGTCGCGATCGGCGCGGCGATCCGGATGAACCACGCCGAAGCGCGCTGGATCTGGCTGCTCGTCGAGGGAGTCCTCGGCGTCGTCGTCGGCGCGATCACGTTCTTCTGGCCGCTCGTGACGATCGTCGCGCTGGCCTATCTGATCGGGGCGTGGTTCGTGGTGACCGGCGTCCTTGCGATCGGCACGGCGCTGCAAGTACGCCGCAACCTGGCGAACGAGATCTTCATGATCCTGGTCGGCTTCTTGTCGGTCTTCGCCGGCGTGATGATCTTTTTCACTCCGGGCTGGGGCGTATTCGCGCTTTTGTGGGTCTTCGGGATCTATGCGATCCTCGCGGGGATCTTCTTCATCGGGCTCGCGTTCCGGCTCCGCGGGCTGGGACGGCGGACCGGGACTGCGGCGGGCCCGTAGGAGCCGGTCGGACGTCGGCGTCTCTCCGGCTCCTCGGGTCGCCGGGTCGGTCAAGATGCTCTTACGCTGCTAAGGGGCCGAGCGTCATCGGTCGATCATTCAAGACGGATGCCGCACACGGAGGATTTCGGCAGATGACGCTCACCAGCATCGTTCGAGAACTGGACGCCATCGTGGCGTCGTGCGACCCGCTCGACGTGAAGCTTTCGCATGTCGACCGGCTGATCTGCGACACGGTCGCGCTCTCCAACCAGCGCCGCCGCCCCGTGCGCCGCCCCGTCTTCGAGCGGCTCTTGGACACCTACCTCGATCTCAGCGCGCAGGCCTTCCCGGCCTGAATGAACATCGACGAGATCACTCGCGAGCTCGACTCGATCGCCGCTTCGACGCGACCGGGGCCCGAGCGGCTGGCGCGCGCCGACGAGTTGCTGCGCAAGGCCGCACGCATCTCGAACAGCGCCGCCGAAGCGTACGACGAGGCGCTCGACCTGTTCGTCCGCCTCACCGCCGACGAGATCCTCGGCGCGCTGAGCCGCGCCCACGGCACGGGGAGCGCCGCCTTCAGGCGAAGGCCGGCGCCAGCCGTCGCGCGTTCTCGCTGACGATCGCGCGCAGGGTGCCCTCGTCGAGCGCGAGCGCGCGCAATCCGCGCAGCTCGCCCTCATAATCGTACGGCATGTTCGGCCAGTCGGTGCCGAGCACGATCTGACGCGGCGCGCGCTCGACGTCGGCGCGCGTCGGCGCCGCATACATCGGCGACTCGAGCGCGAAGGCCATCGTCGTGTCGAGGAAGAGCCGCGGCTCCGCGCGCGCGAGCTCGAGATAGCGGTGCTGATCGGGCATCCCGAAATGCGCGACGACGATCCGCAGCGCCGGATGCGCTTCGAGGACGCGCGCGATGCGGCCCGGCCCGTCGTTCGTATCGTCCGACCACGGGATGTGGCCGACGTGCGCGAGCACGAAACCATCGCCGTCGGCGACGGCATCGAGCACCGGCGCGAGCCGCGGGTCGTCGAGCGCGAAGCGCTGCACGTCCTCGTGCACCTTCAGGCCGGCGAAGTTCGCGCGCATCGCGGCGCGCATCTCGCCGGCCGGATCGCGGTCGTCGACGTGCACCGTCGCCAGCGGGATCGCGCCGGGGCCGAGCTCGCGCGCCGTCGCGGAGAGCCAGGCGTTCAGGTCGGCCGCCATCCCGGGCTTGTGCGCGTACGAGCAGAAGGCGAAGCGCTCGACGCCGTGCTCGCGCAGCACGCCCGCGACCTCGCGGGGATCGCTCGGCTGAGCGCTCAGGTCCCAAGGGCTGCGCTCGGCGAACCAGCGCCGGATCGCCGCGAACAGCCGCGGCGGGTGCAAGTGCGTGTGCACGTCGATCACGACAGCCCACGACGTCCGGGGCCGCGGCCGCGGTTGCGCCGCCTTCCTGACGGCACGGCGGGCGCTTCTTCACGTTGCCGTGCTCATCCTTAACACGTTCAGGACGCCCGCGACCAGGAACCCGGCGTCGCAGGGCGCACCTCCTAGAGACATGCAACTCGCAAAACCGACGCGGACCCGCTGGGAGACGTTTACCGGCCTCGCCGTCGTCCATTTGGGGGCGCTGTGCGCCTTCATCCCCGGAACCTTCCACTGGAGCGCGGTGGTCGTCGCCGGCGGTCTCTACTACTTGTTCGGCGCCTGGGGGATCACGCTCGGCTTTCACCGGCTGCTCACCCACCGCAGCTTGCGCGTTGCGAAACCGATCGAATATCTGACCGCGCTGCTGGGCACGCTGGCGCTTCAAGGCGGCCCGATCGAGTGGATCTCGACGCATCGCGCGCACCACGCGCACACCGACAAGGAAGGCGACCCGCACGACATCCATCGCGGGCTGCTGTGGAGTCACGTCGAGTGGCTCTACAAACGCAACGATGCGATGCTGACGCCCGCCGAGCAGCGCCGGCTCGCGCCCGATCTCGCGAACGACCGCTTCTACCAGTTCCTCGAGAAGACGTACCTCCTGTGGCAGGTCGCGCTCGGGTTTCTGCTCTTCAAGATCGGCGGGCTCTCGTGGCTCGTGTGGGGCGTCTTCGTCCGAGCGGTGCTCACCTATCACATCACCTGGCTGGTGAACAGCGCCGCGCACTTCTCGGGCTATCAGAGCTTCCGCACCGGCGACCGCTCGACGAACAACTGGTGGGTCGCGCTTCTCGCCTGGGGCGAGGGCTGGCACAACAACCACCATGCGTTCCCGTTCAGCGCTCGCCACGGCCTACGCTGGTTCGAGATCGACGCGACCTGGTGGACGATCAAGGTGCTGACCTGGCTCAAGCTGGCGCGCGACGTGAAGCTCCCGACGCCGCAGATGCTGCAGCGTCTCCAGATCGCACCGCAGCGCACCTCGCGCACCGGCGCCTAGCCAGGCCCGCCGCCGCCCCGCCCAGCTCAGCCGCCGGCTGACGGAAGGCCGGCGGTCGAGGTCATCACGTTCCGCCACCGGCCGAAGCTCGACGGGTTCGCTTTGAAGTACGCCTCGACGCGCTTGATCCGATCGGCGGTCGAGGGATGCTGCTGCGTGTACTGCTCGAACCCGGCGTCGCCGGCGATCCGCGTCAGCTCCTCGAAGTACCACACCGTTCCCCACGGATTGTAGCCGGCTTTGGCGGCGATCAGCGCGCCGCGCTGGTCGGCCGCGTACTCCTGCTGCCGGCTGAAGTTCAAGAAGGTGTAGTTGCCGGCGGCCTGCGCCACGTCGAACGTGTTGGCCGCCCCGACCGACGTCGACTTCGAGAAGATGTGGCCGAGCTTGAAGATCACGTCCTGGCGCTGCTTCTGCCGAAGCTTCGCATGCACGTGACCCAGCACGAGGTGCGCCGTCTCGTGCCCGAGCACGTTGGCGAGCTCGTCCTCGTTCTCAACGGTGCGCAGCAGCGCTTCGTTGACGAACACGTAGCCGCCCGGCGCCGAGAACGCATTGGGCGAGCCGCCCTTCACGACATAGAACCGCTCGACGTACCACTGCGGGCCGGCGGCGCGCGCGATGCGGCGCCCCACCTTCTGCAGCACCGCCTGGTACGGCGAGTCGCCGACGATCTGCTGCTTCGCGCGCAAGTCGTCGAACACGCTCTTGCCGACCTGCACGTCCTGCGCGTGGTCGTCCGCTGCCGCAGGCGCCGCCGGCGTGATGAGAGCGACGACGACGAACGCGATCAGCGCGCCGGCGAGCCGAGCCAGCGCAACGAACGCGCGGCCAGGCGCCCGCGCAACGGGCGCACGAAGGCTGTGCTCCGTCATACCGTCGCTCGCAGCGCGAGGAGGACGCCGGCGGCTTCGCGGGCGATCGCGCACAGCGCGCGCTGCTCGTCCTCGGCGTAGTCGGCGCGCGTGCGCTTCGGGCCGCACGCGAGGATCCCGTACAGCGTCCCGCCGAGGTTCATCGGCACGGCCAGCTCGGCGCCGGGGAGCGCGGGATCCCGGCCGCCCAGCTTCAGCGGGCGCGCCGACTTGAACCGTTTCAGCACTGGGTCGCGCGCGTCGATCGGGTGCGGCTTCGGCGTGCGGCTCGATGCCAGCGGGACGTAGCACCCGTCCTGGCCGCGCACGAAGATGTCGCTGAAGTCGACCTCGGCCTTCGTCGCGATGTCGCTGACGACGGTGCGCGCGACCTTCGCGGCGCTCTTGATCGTGCACAGCTTCGCGCCGAGATCGCGCAGCGCATCGACCCGCTCGGCACGGTCGCGCAGCACGGCGGCCTTGCGCACCGTCTGCGTCACCCGCTCCTCGATCGGGCGGAAGAAAAAGATCCACACCGCGCCCGCCCCGACGTCGAACCCGTAGCGCGCGAGCCGCTCGCCGAGCGTGCTCCCTTCCCCGCCGTGCCACAGCTCGACGACGAAGTAGTGGAACGTCTGATCGACCAGGGTGACGAGCGCGATCGCGAGCACGACGATCGTCGTGTAGACGGTCGAGCGCTCGAAGACGTACTCGACGTCGAGCAAGCTGCGGAACATCGCCGCGACGAACAGCAGCAGCGGAAAGGCGACCGTCGTCACCGCATCGACGATGCGGATCGGCTCGCCGCCGATGCCGGCCAGCCGCGCCGAGAAATCGAACGCCGTGCCGAGCGCGAACACGACCGCACCCGCCAGCATGATCTCGGTGCGGTTCTTGCATTCCGGCAAGACGATCGGCACCGCGGCGACTGCCGCGACGACGAGCAGCACGCGCATCGCCGCATCGGCGATGAAGTAGAGCCGGCTGGTCAGCGCGCTCGCGACGGCATCATTCCACGGGATGCACGGGCCGCCGCCGACGACGACGCACTGGCTGACCCAGGCGATCCCGTGCGCGAGCCCGGCCGCCAGCAGCAGCACGCCGAGATACGGCGCGAACGCGGCGATCGCGCCGCGCACGCGACCCGGCGCGACGCCGCCGAACCGCGCGATCAGCAGCAGCAGCGCCGTCAGCCCGGCCGCGACGCCGACGTACTTCGCGGCCATCGTGAGCCACCACAGCAGATTCGCCGGGGAGACGCCGCGCCAGTCGGCGTCACCGCGCCACGCCGACTGCCACTGCACGTCGAACGACATCCCGACGAGGCCCACCACCAGCAGCGGCACGTTCTCGTCGCCCTTCGTCGCCTGGGCCGCGTACAGCGCGAGCCCGATCATCGCGAGCCGTCCGAAGCCCTCGACGATCAGATCGGGGCGGCCCGGGTGGAGCGTGGTGAGATCGTGCAGACAGAACAGCGCCGAGAGCGTCAGGACGGCATAGAGCGTCCAGCGTCCCCACGGGATCGCGTCTTCGTCGACGTCGTCGGCGACGGCGAGCGTCGCTTCGCGCACGGCCATATGCGTCGCCGCGGGCCTACACGCGGCTCACGCTGCGATACGCGCTGTACACCGGCTCGGACTTCTCGAAGTTGCACGCCTGCACGGTGAAGCTCGCGTTGCGGATGAGCGCTTTCGAGGTGTCGGCGACACCCTTCAGGCACGCACCATCGGAGGCGAAGTGCGCCGGTCCGATCAGCCGCGAGTCGGCGATGCTCCCGGTGTCACGCAACGGCTCTTCGCTCTCGGAGCTCGTCCCGGAGCTCTGCTGCCCCGACGCTTTCTTCCCGAGCCCGCCGAGCGCCGATCCGAGGTTCGCCAGGAAACCGCGCTTCTTCGGCGCCGGCGTGCTCGCCGCGGTACCGCCCGGCGCCCCGGCGCCGCGCCTCCCGACGATCGTGAGGCTCGCCCCGTCGTTGCTGCGCACGTACACGACGCGATAGCTGCCGTTGTCCGGCGCGGTGGTCACGGTCGTGACGTGAAAACCGCGCGGCGCCGGGTTCGGCACCACGGCATAGCCCAACCGATGCAGCCGTTGCGCCTGCGCGGAGGTGAGCCCGTTGCTGAGCGTCTGCCCGCCGGCAGCCGGAAGCGTCATCGCTGCGAACGCGACGAGCACAACGAGCGAACGAACGTCCGAACGCATCGGCACACTCCTGGGAGTACCGCCGATTATACCGGCCCGCCCGGGATGCGACAAGGCTCCCAGGAAGGAAGCGCCCTGCGGCAGGCGCGGTCGGGCGCCTGCGTTTCACTGCGATCGCGGCGGAAGCGCACTGGCGGGAACGTGTCGGAATCGAACCGACCAGCCGCCTTGCGACGGCCTCACCGGTTTTGAAGACCGGGCGGGCCACCAGACCCGTACGCTCCCACGGCGCCGTCCGGTACGGGTTTTTCGCTATCGATCCGAGACCTTGATCGGGCGAATTGCCCGACTTCCACATTCTGCGAAACACTGCGCCAGGACGACAGTTTCGTCGCTTCCCGGCAAGAGAATCCCGCGCGCCTAGCCCTGATCGCGAACGTTCGCTCTACCCTTCAATGAAGGTCGTCCCATGCTCCCCCTGAACAACGGCTTGGCGGCCAACGAGACACGCCTGGCGGCTTCACGCTCTACACCAACGCGGGTGCGACGGTCGGCGCGCAGCTCGCCGCCGGCTCCGGGACGTGGGCGTCACTGAGCGACCGCAACGCCAAAACCAACATCGTGCCGCTGGACGACGACACCGTGCTCGCGAAGCTCGCGCGGCTGCCGATCAGCCGCTGGAGCTACAAGTCGGAGCACGGCGTCCGTCACGTGGGCCCGATGGCGCAAGACTTCTACGCGGCGTTCCGCGTCGGCGAGGACGACCGGCACATCACCTCGATCGACGAAGATGGCGTCGCGCTGTCCGCGATCAAAGCGTTGCACGCCGAGAACGGCGCCTTGCACGCGCACGTCCACACACTCGACGCCGAGAACGCTCGGCTTCGCCGCGGGCTGGCCATCGAGCGCGTGCACGACCGCCATGTCGATGCGGAGGTTGCGAGCCTGGAGGCGCGGTCGCAGCGGTAGTCCAGACGCGCACACGGCGCGGTGACCGTGAGAGCCGTTCCCGGCGACGATTCCATCGGACGCCGTGAACACCGGGAACGGCCCCGTGCGCTCCCCCGCGGCGCACGGAGCGCCTGTACATGCGTCGCTTTGCGGCGGCTCCCAAAGCTCGATGCGATTGCCGTCGGGGTCGACGATCCAAGCGAACTTCCCGAAATCGTATTCCTCGCGCTGGGGAACGATCTCCACGCCTTCGCGCTGCAGTTCCTCGAGAAGCGCGTCGAGGTTCTCGACCCGATAGTTGATCATCGACTGCTGGGCGGGGTTGCCGAAGTACTCGGTGTCCGCGTCGAATGCTGCCCACACCGTCATGCCGCGGCGCTCCGGCTGCTCGTCGTCGCGCCAGCGGAACAACGTTTGCCCGTCCTCGCCGGTCGGTACGCCGAGATGCTCTTTGTACCACGCGCCGGTTGCCGTCGGATCCTTCGCGCGAAAGAACACTCCGCCGATTCCGGTGACGCGTTTCATTCTCTCTTCCTCCCTCAAACGCCGATGCGTCGTGAGGGGCGAGCGCCGCGCAAGCAGGTGTCGACGGAGGCGATCGTCTTCCCACCCGAGCGCACCGTCGCGTGCAGCATGTACTCCGTCCTCGAGATGCGATCGAACCTCACGGCGATGCTTGCGTCGGGATAGACGCTGCGGAACGCGATATGGTTCGGATCGCGGCCGGTCGCGTGCATGACGGTGGCGGTTCCTTGGTCGTCGAAAACGACCGCCGCCCAGCGGCCGTGCTGCGCGTCGTACGCGAAGAGTTCTTCGTCGCCGCCGCCCGTCCAGGAAGCGACTTCGCGCAACGTGTGGCCGTCGCGATCGTACGCGTAGGTGGCATCGTAGGCCAGGCGTACGGCTGCCGCGCGGTACGTGCAGCTCCACGTGCCGACGAGACCGTGCAGACCGGCCATCGGCGCCGCCATCGCCGGCGACGCCGCAGCAAGCACGAAGGCGGCGAGAACCGCGACGAGGCTCACGCACCTGCCGTTCGTGGGCCGGGCACCGTCACCTACCGCCTCACGCCGCTCATGGCGACGGGAACAGGACCGGCAGCACCGCATCCGACGTGAACATGCAGCGGTCGTTGTGACCGCACAGCTCGACGATCATCGCGCTCTGCTTCGCTCCGAGCGTGCCGGTGAGATAGGTGAAGAACGCTTCGCCGCGTGCCCGGCGCGTCGGACCCTGCGCCATCGCGTCCGGGCGCGAATCGAAGCCGCCCAGCGGCAGCACGTCGAGCTGCCCCAGAAGATACGTCGTCGGGCGCTCGATCAGATGCCGGATCAGCTGGTCGGGGCGCTCCTGCGCGGCGTAGCCCGTGAGGCGCTCCAGTCCCATCGGCCAGCGATCGTAGTCCGGGAGCTTCGCCGCATCGAACGGGCCGTACGTGAAGCCGGCGTTGACGTGCTCGCCGTCGGGTCCGAGCGGCTCGCGCGCCGCCCCCGACGGGTCGGCGTCGCCGGTCGGAAGCGGTCGGACCGCGGCCGGCCACGCGTAGCTCGAGGGGTTCGCCACGACGTAGCTGACCGGAACCCCGAGCGTCTCGTGCACGCGATTCGCCATCTCGTAGCGCGTGACGAACTGGCCGCCCGCGGAATGCCCCGCGACGACGATGTGCCGCAGGTTCGGGAACAGCCGTTTGTCCGCGAGGCGGCGCAGGATCGCGTCCATCGCATCGAACGAGGTGAGTCGAGGATCGCTGGCCGCCGTACCGCCGGAGCGCCAGTCCTGCTCGCCCTCCGACCAAAGAACCTCGCCCGGCGCGACGCGGTCCTTTCCGGCCGCGAAGCGCGGTGCGATGACCATCGTATCCCCGAGCCGCCCGGCCAGGAACGCCGCTGCGGTGCTCGTCGCGAAGTAGTGGTCGGCGTTCCTGAGCGCGCCGTGCACCATGACGAGGGCGCACACGATGCTCGGATCCGGACGGTCGACCGGAGAGGTGGCGTAGACGGAGATCGTTCGCGAGCCGCCGTCGAGCGGCAGCGATCGGACGCACGGCGCGACCGGCGTCGTGCACGGAGAACCGCCCTGCCCCACCGGCTGCGCGTGCGCGATCGACGTCGCCGCAACCACCGTGGCGACGACGATCAAAAAGATTCCGAGCCGCGGCTGGGTCCGGCGGATCAATGCGATCAGAGCGCTTTTTTGAACTGCAGATAGACGGTCTGCGGTGTCGCGTACTCCCAGTTCGTCGGACCGATTCCGCCACCGAGAGCGCGGTACGTGTAGCCTCCGAAGTAGAGGCCGCCGGTCGCATAGTTGTCCTTGTTGAGGATGTTCGTTGCACCCAGGATCACGTCGAACCCCGACCTGACCGGCAGCCTGATCGCGCCGTCGACCAGCGTGAAACCCGGCTGACCGAACGAGTTGTTCCCACCAAAGGTCGTCGCGCTGATGCGGATGTTCTTGCCGTCGGCGAACTGGTACGAGAGATCGCCGCGCATCTTGCTGAACGGATATCCCGGCAGCTGCACGCCGTTATCCGGCAACGGTCCGAGGAACACGCCGCCGAAGTTCCTCAGCGAAACATTCGTCTGACCGTAGAAGTAATCGCGCAGCAAGTCGACCGTCATGTCGTACCCGAACCCGAGCTTCGGCCGGTGGACCAGAGCGAGCTCGAATCCCTGGTTCAGCGACTGCCCCTGCGAGGTGGGAATGACCTCCGACGTGTACGCCTTTCCGTCGTATGTACCGCTCGTTTGTACGTCGACCGTCGCGTAGCGATTGTAGATGTTCGTCGAATAGTAGTCCGCCGAGACGATGCTGTCGCGGCTGAGCTTGTAGTCGGCGCCGACATCATAGCCCCTCGATGTTTCCGCACTGAACTGTGACACCGGGTAGAAGGTCTTTTTCGCCACGTAGGCGGTGGTGTTGATCAATCCTTCGTACGGCGTCACGTACGCGCTGCCCGCGGAGGCACGGATGCTGAGGTTCGAGCTGGGCCTCCACGTCAGACCGCCCCGCGGGTCGAAGCGCTCGCCCACGTAACTCGTGTTCGAGAGGTAGAGGCCGAGCTCGAGTTGCAGCTTCGGTGCGAGCAGGCCGCTGCCGCGCAGGCTTTCCGTCGTGCTGTTGACCTTGAGGTATTGCGGCGACGGTGCGAAGAGCGAATAGGCACAGCTCTGCGTCACGCACGGCGGATACCAACCGTTGGCGTACAGCTCCTGGAAATAGTAGCTGTCGCTATGGTTGTCGAAGCCGACCGTCACGTAGTCGGTGTCGCCGAACGGAATGGTGTACTGCGCGTCGAAGCCGTGGAGAACGTCGGTCGTCTTCTCGAAGTACGCCTCGCCGCTGTAGCCGTTGTCGAGCGCGTCGGGATTCGTTGCGGAACCGGGGATGTTGCCTACCCAAGCGCAAGCCGGCGTGAAACACGGACCGAGCGCGGAGAAAGCGTTGTTCTGGATGACGTCGCGCGTGATGCTGCCGCCATAGTAGCGCGCCAGGAACGTGCCCGGGCCGATCACCGTGCGGAGATCCGCCGTCGTGATCGGCTCGCTGTCGATCTCGTACGTGTTGGGATACCCGGCGTAGAGGTTGATCGGCACTTTTTGGCCGATCAATCCGGCGAAATTTTGGTTCGTCCAGTTCTGGTTGTAGTTGACGACGCCGGGGCCCGTCGAGCAAGTGGGGGCCGCCGGGTAGGTGCTGATGCACGGCACGATGGTCGCATCGATGTTGCCGACATTGTTGCCGGTCTCGTCGAGCCACGTCTGCGTCGAGTAGCTGCTGAGCTGGATCGAGGTGACCGGCGAAAAATTGTACGCGAGCTTGAAGAGCGACGAGTGGTTGGCGAAGTCCGAGGTCGCCGGGTACTCGTAGTTCAGCACGCCCACATAGTTCGTTCCGGGCGGGTAGACCTGATTGTTGCCCGTCAGGGGGTACGTGGGGGAGGTGTAGGGCGAAAAGAAGCTCGCGCGTCCGAAACCGTAGATCTCCTGCGGCGCCATGTATCCGGGCGTCGTTTCGCGCGCAGCGGCGACCAGGAAGCCGAGTTTCCCGATCGTGTCGGAGAAACGCACGCCGTACGTCCAACCGGCGAACGAGTCGTACTGGGTCATCAGCTCGCCGGCCGGCTTCGCGGTGATCGGCGCGGTCTGCAAGTTCACCGTCCCGCCGACGGCGTCCGTAACGGTGTTCGGCATGCTGCCGGGACCCTTGCCCACCTCGACGCCGCTGAGCAAGATCGAGTTGATGAAGGTCGTGTTGAAGCCGTACGCGCCGTTGCCGATCGTGTTGACCGGGTGCCCGTCGATGAGGACCTGCGACTCGTACGGTTGCGCGCCGCGGATCGAGATCGATGCATTCGAACCCGGCTCGTTCGAGCCGCCGCCGACGCGCAGGACCTCGACGCCGGGCAGTTCGTCGAGCAGGTTGACGATCTGATCCTGCCCCTGGCTGCGGATCGTCGCCTCCGAGAGACGCGTGGTCGAGCTCGCGGAGTCGGAGACCGAGGTCGACCCGCCGCCCACCGAAACGTGACCGATCGTCGTGAGCGACGCGGGGACCAGCGTCGTGAGGAGGGCGACGCTCTGACCGGCGAGCGCAGCGACGCTGTCCTGCTGCTGCGGCTGGAAGCCGGCCGCGGAGATCGTGATGCTGTACAGTCCCGGCGGGACCGCGACGCTATACGTGCCGTCGCCTTTCGTCGTCGTCTCGGTCGATTTCGGCCCCGTGACGCCGACGCGAGCGCCGGCGAGCGGCTTTCCGGCGCCGTCGACCACCTTGCCGGTGATCGTGCTGGTCGCTTGACCAGCCTGCGCCACGGTGCCGCTCGCCGGTTGCGCGAGAGCTGCCGTCGGTACGAGTGCCGCGGCGCTGCCGGCGAGGCCGAACATCACGGCAAAAAAGAGGGTTCGAATGACACGCACCTCTGACGAAAGCGGACGAGTCGAGGCGCCGAGGCAACCCGACACTACGATGCTTAGCACGAAACGCGTGTCAAGACAATAAGCGCTTGTCGCCCGCTTCGGGGCCCGCGCTCTGCGAAGGCCGAAACGAATGCGGAAGCAAGCATTCGGCTGTGCTCGCGCGTTGGCCGAGCCGCGCGCCGCCCGGAGCCCGCCGGGCGGCAGCGCGCGGCGAAGGGCGTGCCCGAACAGCGACGGCTTCAGCCGGTGACTTCTCCGGTGGGCTTCCGGTGCGCGACCCCAGGCCCGGCAGCGGGCGCGGCTAGGCCGAGGCCGGTTGACGCTCCTCGGTGAGCGAGGCGCGCAACGCGCTGCGCAGCTCCGGCGAGTCCTGATGACCGTGCGAAGAGACCGCGTGCTCGACGGCGGCCCTCATCACCTCGTCTTCGCGGCCGGCGATGGTCAGCGAGCAGTTCGACTCGCTGGGGAACGCGCGGCAGTCGATGACCTTGCGTGCATCTGCCATGGAAATCTCCTTGTTTCTCGTTACCGTTTTGCGTAGTTGCTCGCGCCGAACCAGTCGACGACGACCGCGGGCTCGTCTCCCACGACCCACGCGTCGTGGCCGCTCGGAAGGGAGGTGACGTCGCCGGGGCGGGCGACGAACTCGGTGCCGTCGTCCATCCGTATGGCGAGCCGGCCCGAGACGTGATACTGGAAATGCGGGGCCTCGCAGCTCGGCGTTCCCGCGAGCGGCTTGACGTCGTTCGACCAGCGCCAACCGGGCTGGAAGATCAGGCGTCCGATCTCGGTCTCGCCGACCTTCACGATCTCGGCCCTGCCGCTGGGAAACTCCCGAACCTCGTCGGCACGCGTGAAGGAGGCGTGCGCGGTCTGCTGCTGTTGCGTCTGCATCGTTGGGCTCCTGGTCCGCGGGCTGTCGGGGTTTCCGCCGGGAAGAAGCGCCCGGGTCCCCGAGGCAGGTGACCGTGGCCCCTTGACGTTAACCTACTAGTAGGTAAAAATCAAGAGGCAAGCAGCACTTCGAAAGGCAGGACGTCCTTGCCCCCCTCAGCGCGTCGCCCCAACGGCCCGCAGCGAATCCTCGACGTGGCCGAGGAGCTGGCCCAAACGCGTGGCTTCAACGGCTTCAGCTACGCCGACATCGCGCAGCGCCTCCTGGTGACGAAGGCGAGCCTGCACTACCATTTTCCGTCCAAGGCGGAGTTGGGCTCGGCGCTGATCGAGCGCTATCACGTTAGCTTCGGCGCGGCGCTTCAGGGGATCGACGCCGAGGAGCAGAGCGCCGCGGAAAAGCTGCGGCGATACGTCGCGCTGTACGAAAGCGTCATGCGCAACGATCGCATGTGCCTCTGCGGGATGCTGGCGGCGGAGTTCGCAACGCTGCCCGCGCCGATGCAGGACGGGCTGCGCCGCTTCTTCGACGCCAACGAACGATGGCTCGCCGGTGTGCTGGAACGCGGTCGCCGGGCCGGCGAGCTCATCTTCGCGGAATCGCCGAAGGAGCGCGCCCGCCTGCTGGTCGGCGCGCTCGAGGGCGCGATGCTGGTCGCGCGGACGTACGGCACGCCCGCGCGCTTTCACAGCGCGGCGCAGCACGCGCTCGCCGACGTGTTCGGTGCCGGCACCCCGCGCACGAAGCGTCGGGCAGCGCATCGCGCCTCGTGATTCCCGTTACGGAGCGGGGTGGGGCTGCGGCGGGACGTTCGAGTTCGTCTTCGTGACGAGGGGGACGTAGACCGTGCCGATGCCGGCCGTGTCGGTGAACGCAACGGTGCAGTCGGTGCCGCTCGCCGAGCTCACCGCGAAGGTGTTCTGCACCACGCCGGGCACCGGCACTGCGAGGCACGTGGGGCTGCTCCCGCTGACGATCTTGGCGGTGAAGCCGCTCGAGTATTGGTACTCGCTGACGGTCACGGTCACCGGCTGTCCGTGCAGCATGTATGCATAGGCCGGATCGGCGGCGATGATGCGGTCGCCGAACGCATACGCGTTCGAGTCGCCGTTCCTGAACGCCCACAGGGCGCGGTCGGGGCCAACGGTCACCGCGGCGAAACCGCTGGTGCTGCGCGAGGCGCTCGTGAGCGTGTAGCTGCTCACCGCGCCGTCGCTCGCGCGTACGGCCGTCAGCGAGTTCGTGCCGTTGGCGATCCACACGCGGCCGTCGTTCGGATCGCCGACCATGCTGTTCGTCAGGTCGGCGCACGCCGCGTACGTGGAGTACAGCGTCTCGTCGGTCGAGCTCGCGTTCGCGCGCAGCATGTACGCACCGCCGCCGGGCCGCGTATCGGTCGCGCCGCACAACGAGAAGTACACATCGCCGTTCAGTCCGGCGATCAGCTCGGCCGGAGACGCCGCCGCGGCGGCGGCCGGCAGCCGCTGCGAGATGTTCGGAGAGCTCGGCGAAACCGCAGCGATGACGTGGGGCGTCACGTTGCTCTCGCCGAACCAGACGTAGTTCTGGTCGCTCGTGAGGTGATGCATCGGCATCCCGCACGGTACCGTTCCGACGTCGCCGAAATACGGAAACGGGCTCGTGCCGCCGGCCTCGAAGACGTACAGCGTGTCGGCGCACTGCGAAGCCTGCGTCACCGAACCGCCGATGAAGATCGTTTGCTGGGAAGGGAGATAGGCGATCTCGCCCGCGCTGAGCGCCTCACCCGCCGGCATCGCGACGGAATACGTCTGCGAGGCGCCCGAGTCGAGGACGATACCGTAGCCCGAGTCGATGTCGAAGACGACGCTGTTCGCGCTCCCCGCCGCGAGGCCGTAGACGTGCGGCGCCGACACCGTGTATGCGACGGCGCCCTTCGCCGTGACGCGCTGGATCACGTCCGACGTCGCATCGGAAACCCACACGCCGTCGCTGACGCCGACCGTCCCGCCGACCGTGGTGATCGTCTGCGTCAGCGGGACCGTCGTCCACGGCGTCGACGGCGGCGCCGCCATCGGACGGCGGACGACGCTCGATTCGTGTCCGGCGCCCGTTGCCGGAAGGACGGACGAGCCGCCGTGCGCGCCGCCGCACGCCGTGAGGGCCGACGCCACGACAACGACCGCGATGCGACAAAGCGCCGCCCGGAATATCATGGGCGGCAGCTACGACGGCACTCGCCCTGGGACCCGCATCGGCCGGGCGACGACTACCGAAGCTCGACGACGCTCATGCTCCATGCCGGGAGGGTGACGGTGAACTGTGCGCCGACCGTCCCGAGGCTCTGGGTGACGGGACCGGGCCAGGCGCCGTTCTTCGACTGATCGTACTGCGCGCGGCCGTAGGTGATCTGCGTTCCCGCGAAGCTCGTCTTCGTCGCATGCGCGACGCGCAGCGTCAGCGAGACCGGCGCGGACTCGTTCAGATTGAACAGCAGCACCGCGTCGCGCCCGGGCGAGGTATCGGCGTACGCGCGGACGTTCTTCACGCCCGGTGTGAGCTGGGCGGTGCGCGAGATCGAGCCAGCGGGCGCGAAGTCGACCAGCAGCGCGTAGGCACGCGCGTCGGGGAACGGCGTCGCGGCCGGGATGTTCGAGCCGCACTCGCCGCCGCCGTCTGAGAACAGCGTGTACGCGCCGAAGCTCTGCCAGCCGTAGAGCGAGCTCGAGTCGTTCGTCCCCGTGTTGCATCCGCCGTACGCGAGCCACCACGTCGCCATCGTCACGCCGGGCTGCTTCATCAGCTCCGCGACCGCCATTCCGGCGAAGAGCCCGTTGGTGATCGAGACCGTCTGCTTGCCGGGATTCGCGTACACGCTGTTCAGCTCGCCGACGTAGATCGGCACGCTCGGCGCGACGCCGTTCTGCATCATCTCGCTGCGCAGCCCGGCGACGGCGTTCGCGAAATCGGTGACGCCCTGGCCCAGCAAGTACGCGTCGCTCTCGTTCCCCGGCGCCTGCGCGTAGTAGTGGAACTCGACGAAGTCGTATTTCGCGCTCTTCAGAACGGTTTGATCCCAGGCCGGATACGACGATCCGCCGACGACCACGCCGACCTGCGCGTTCGGATCGGCGGCCTTGACCTGCGGGTAGTAACCGGTCGCGACGGCGTTGGCATACGTCGCCGGATCGTGCGGCTTGGGATGCAGGTCGTACTCCCACGAGCCGAACTGCTCGTTGCCGACCGTCCACCAGCGCACGACGTCGCCGTGCGCCTTCGCGTACGCGACCCAGGCCGCCGCCTCCGACGGATCGCCGCCGCCGGTGCAGGCCGCGTCGCTGCCGTAGTTCAGCGTGATCGCGGCGTCGAGCTTCGCCGGCTTCACGACGTCGTTCGCGAACGCATCGAACGTCGAGGCGGGATACACGTAGCCTTGTCCGTTGCAGACGGAATTCGTCTGCCAGTGGTAGGCGTCGGACTCCGAGCCGCCCGGCCAGCGTACCAGATGGAATCCGGTCGAGGCCATCGAGCTCTCGACGTACGGCTGCGTGATGTCGTACCACGTCGCGAGCGAGGCGCCGAGCAGATCTTCCGAGATCGCCGGACCCGCCGAGGTCGTATCCACGACGACTTGCGCGGCCGACGGGCTCGCGGTCGGCGAGGGCGTCGCGGTCGCGGTGGGCTTCGGCGTGGGCGTTCCGGTCGGCGTCGCGGTCGGCTTCGGTGTCGGCGACGGACTGGGCTTCGCGGTCGCCTTCGCGCTCGGCGTCGGCAGCGGCGTCCCGGTCGCGGTCGCCGGCGGAAACGCCGTGTTCCCGAACGAGCTCGGCGTCGCGCTCGAATCGCCGCCGCCGCACGCGCAGAGCGCGAGCAGGACCAACGCGATCCCCACGCCTCGGAAGGCCATGCAGCAGGCCTACCGCGCCGGGCGGCGGCCGTAACGTGCTCGCACGCACACCGGACGGCGCAGCGCACGCCGGCGACGGCTCAACGCGTAGCGCCGCTCAGCCCTGCGAGACCGCCTCGAGGCCTCGCCGAAGGGCCTTATGCTTTCCGCAGGGCTCGAGTGCGCACAGCCGCGCGTTCTCGCGGGCCGCGCAGCCGCAGCGCCAGACGTGGTCGTGGACGTCGGGCGTTCGGCTCGCCGTGTACGAGAAGGTCCGGGCCGGTTCGCCGAGGGCCGAGCGCAAAAACGCAAAGGTCAGATCGTCCATACGGATCCTCCGGCGGTGGAGGTCGATCGTACCGAACCCGTCGCTCCCCGAGCAAGGGGGCGAACGGCCCTATTCGGCCTCGCCCTCGTGCTCCGGCGGATCCTCGAGCGTGATCGGCCCCTCGTAGACCTCGAGGATCTCGCTGCCGGCGACGACCACCGCGTCGCGGTCCTTGTCGACGATCGCCTCGCTGACTTCGATCCATGCGATCGGACCCTCGTCGTCGTCGTCGTCGGCGCTGGGCGCGAGATAGGCGAACTCGAGCAGTCCGACGGCCGCGAACGCATCGACGATCGCCGCGGCCGGTGCAAGCGCGGAGGCCCGCGCCGACTCGTCGCCGTCGTCGATGCGGCGCAGCAGGTCGCGCAGCGGCTGCGACAGATTCGCGGCGACCTCCGGATGGTCGAGCGGGTCGGCTTGCTGCTGCGTCTCGTCTTGGTTCACGTCGAACGCGTTCCGCGGAACGCACGGGCACCCTCTCGCGTTCTCGCCGTAGGTGTTCTCGCTCCGTTTCGCACGCCGTACGCGCGCATGCTGCGCCGCGCTCTTGCTTGCCGCGCTGGGGTTGGCGTCGGCGCCGCTCGCCACCCCGGTCGCCGCGCGACCGGCCGCGCGGCCGTCACCGCATCCGCGGGTCGCGCACCAGCCGCCGAAGAAACGCGCCGCGCCGAAGAAGCAGGTCGGGTGGCACCCGCATCCGGGTAACGCGCCGGCCGACGAGTACTTCGGACGGCTCGGAATGAGCATCCTCGGCGTGCGCAACAAGGTGAAGGATCTCGGGCTCGACGCCGACGTGCATCCCGAGCATCAGACCGCGATCCTCGGCAACGCGCTGTGGGTCGAAGACGCGATGCGCGACTGGGCGAAGAAGTACCCGTACGATCGCTGGCTGCCGCGCTACGCGTTCGCGCTCGAGGAGATGTACGAAGAGATCCCCGGTACCGACGCGCACAAGCGCGCGGTCCGGCAGCTCGGCTACATCACCGCCTACTTCCCCACGACGGTCTACGGCAAGGTCGGCCGCGCGAAGCTCGCGATGGGCGTGCCGACCCCGGACCCCAACGATCCGCCGGCGGTCGTGGAGACCGACCTGCAGCGGCTCGCGCTGCTCGACGGCAAAGTGCTCCCGACGCTCCCGCCGGCGGCGACCCCGGTGCCGCTCGCCACTGCCGCGCCGAACGCGGCGAGCGTTGCGGTGCCGATCCCGGTCGTGAGGCCGGCGCCGATCTCGACCGCGAAGCCGTAGCGCTCAGCGCAGCCCGTCGTACCGGTCGCGGGCGAGCCACGCTTCCGCGACGCGGCGGCGCAGGTCGAGCTCGCGCTCCGTCGCGGTCGCGACGCTCCCGCCGACGCGCTGGTTCAGCGTCGCGTGGATCTTGCGGTGCTCGACGCTGAAGCGCATGCTGACGCGCGCGACGAGCCCGTGCAGCGAGCGCCGCATCGACTCCTTCCGCTCCGCGGCCGTCAGCGGCGGCGCCGCCGGCGCTCCGCGCTTCACGGCATCGCCGGCGGTCGCGTTCGTCTCGTCGCCGTCATCCGCGCCGTTCCCCGAATCCGGCGCGGGCGTTCCGAGCGACGCGGGATTGAAGAGCGGACCGAAGTCGACGACACGCTCGTCGGTGGTGCGCGCCGCGATCGCTTCGTAGAGACCGGCGCCGTGCTCCGCCACGTCGCGGCGCGCCGGGTCGAGCGCGACGATCTCGTCCTCGCACGCGTCGCGGCCGCGCAGCCCGTGCCGCACGTCGACCGTGATCCCACGCGCCAGCATTCGCAGCCGCGGATCGTCGGGGACGAAGACGAACGCCTCGGAATCGTGCGCGCCCTCGATCGTGCGCACGAAGCGCCCGCAGAACTGCCGGAAGTACAGCTCGGTGACGACGTTCGAGGCGAACACGCCGACGCGCAGCCGGGGGATGTCGACCCCTTCGCTGACCATGTGGACCGCGACGATCCATGGATCGCTCGACGAGGCGAACCGCTGGATGCGCTCGGCGGCGTCGGCCAGATCGGAGACGACGATCGTCGGCCGCACGCCGATCCGCCGCTCCATCAGCGCGGCGATCCGGCGCGCATGGTCCTGGTTCATCGCCGCGACCAGACCGCCCGCGTCGCGATGGCCGCCGGCGCGAACGGACATGAGCCGCAAGTGTGCGCGCATCAGCACGTCGCCGATCCACGCCTCTTGCGTCAGCATCGTCCGCAGCCGCTCCGAATGATGGCGCTTCTCGCGCAGCGCGGTGTCGAACGTCGCCGACATCCCGATCCCGTCGCGCGCGATCCATTCTGCCTCGCCGCCGTGCAGCGCGAAGACGAGCGCGCGGCACACGCCGTCGCGCAGCGCCGCCGCGTAATCGTACGCGAAATCGGAGACCGAGAGCCCGCGGTCGTAGCGCACGAACGGGATCGCGGTGCCGTCCGAGCGGAACGGCGTCCCCGAGAGCGCGACGCGGAGCGCCGCCGGATCGAACGCGTCGCGCAGCGCTTTTCCCCACGTCGCGTCGTCGCCGGCGTGGTGGATCTCGTCGAGCAGCACGGCCGCCGGCAGGTCGGGCTCGCGGCACAGCGCACGGTACAGCCGCGGCGCCGCGCAGACTTGCTGGTAGGTGACGACGGCGCCGTGCACGTCGCGCGCCGGCCGCATCTGCGCGTTCTGGAACTTGTGGTCGAGCACGATCCCGCCGGCCAGCATCGCGCGCGCGACCTGCGCTTTCAAGTGCTCGCGCGGGACGACGGCGATGACCCGCCGCGCCGCGCCGTCGCGCAGCAGCGCGTGCGCCACGCGCGTCGCGAAGCGCGTCTTTCCCGCGCCCGGCGTCGCGACGATCAGCGCATCCTCCGGCCGCTGCACGTCCCAGCGCTCGAACGCGGCGCGCTGCCAGCCGCGCAGCGGCAGCCTCCACGCCCGAAGATGCGGTCCCGTCACCGAGTCCGCCGGTTCTTCCCGGCCGTGGCGCGGTCATCCGAGGAGTCCCAGCCCCGTTCCGCGACGCGCGGAGGATTCTCTTTGCAGCGCAGAGTATCGAAGGGACGACCTCCTTCCCACCCCCACCGGAGCTGCCGTGGACGTCACCCGTGCCCTCGCCGACCTCGACGAAGTCCGCACCCGCCTCGCGGCCGTGCAGCGCTTCCGGGGGCTGTCCGCGGCCGCCGCCGTCGCGAGCGGGCTCGCCGCGCTGGCCTGCGGCGTCGTCCAGTTCGCGCTGGCCGCCCACCCGCGCGCCGGGACCGAATCCGCGGACCGCTACGTGACGGTCTGGACGGCCTGCCTGGTCGTCGCCCTGGCGCTGAACTACGGCTCGGTCGCCGCCTGGCTGATCCGCAACTGGTCCTCGCGCAGCCGCACCGAGCTGCGGACCGCCGCGCTCTCGATCCTGCCCGCGGTGCTCGCCGGCGGAGCTTTCACGGCGGCGCTGATGGCGCGGGGTGAGATCGGGCTGCTCCCGGGGACCTGGTGCCTGTGTTACGGGCTCGGACTGCTCGCCGCGCGCGGGATGCTGCCGCGCGGGGCCTCGGCGGTGGCGATCTTCTTCGCCGTCGTCGGCTCCGCGCTGCTGTTCGCGCCGGGGACCAACGCGCTGACCTGGTGGGTGATGCCGCTGACGTTCGGCTGCGGGCAGTCGGCGATCGGCGCGCTGATCGCGCGCGACGAAGCGACCGCCGAGGTGCGCGCGTGAACGCCGAGGCGCCGTTCGCCTTCGCCGGGCTCGAGCGCATCTTTCACGAGCGCGGCCGGCTCGCCGTCTGCGCCTGTCTGATCTCCAACCCGGACGGGATGCGCTTCACCGAGCTGCAGGACGCGTGCGCGCTGACCGACGGCAACCTGAACCGGCACCTGCACGCGCTGGCCGAGGTCGGCGTCGTCGCCAGCGAGCGCCTGCGCGGGCACGGGCGGCCGACGACGATCGTGCGGATCACCGAGGACGGCCGCAGCCGCTTTCTGGCGTACGTCGACGAGCTCGAAACGATCGTGCGCGGCGTGCAGCGCCAAGCCGACGCGGGGCCATCGCCGCACATGGCGACGCAGTCGTGATCGAACGGGCACCGGTCAGCACCGGCGTGCCGCGGCACGTCGCGATCATCATGGACGGCAACCGCCGCTGGGCGCTGCACCACGGTCTGCCCGCGCTCGAAGGGCACCGCCGCGGGATCGCGGCGCTGGAGCGCACGGTCGACGCGGCGCTGCGGGCCGGGGTCGCGATGCTGACCGTCTACGCGTTCTCCGAGGAGAACTGGGGGCGCGGCGACGGCGAAGTGCCTGGGCTGCTCGGCCTGGCCGAGGCGTTCGCCCGCGAGAAGGCGGCGGCGCTCGCCGCGCGCGGCGTCCGGGTCCGCACGATCGGCCGGCGCGACCGGCTCCCCGCCGCCGTCGCCGAGGCCTTTCGCACGCTCGAGGAGCGCACGGCGCGTGGCTCGGCGCTGCTGCTGACGATCGCGCTCGACTACGGGGCCCGCACCGAGCTGCGCGACGCCTGCCGCGCGCTGGCGCGCGAGGTGGCCGCCGGCCGGCTGGAGGCCGAGGGCATCGACGAGACCGCGATCGCCGAGCGGCTCTGGACCGCCGGCCTGCCCGACCCCGACCTGGTCGTGCGTACCGGGGGCGAGCTGCGGCTTTCGAACTTCCTGCTGTACCAATGCGCCTACGCCGAGCTCTGGTCGACCACCACGCCGTGGCCGGACTTCGACGCCGCGACGCTGGGCGAGGCGATCGACGCCTTCGCCGGCCGGGAACGGCGTTTCGGCCGCTAGCTCGCTCGCCGGCGCCGAGCCGGGTCGAACGCGCCGAAAGACGTAGACGAGTCGGCTGCGCATGGTACAATAGGCACTTATGGCCCAAATCCGGACGCGGCCCGACATTCGCAACGTCGCGATCATCGCCCACGTCGACCACGGCAAGACGACGCTGGTCGACGCGATGTTCCGCCAGAGCGGGATCTACCGCGAAGGACAGCACACCGAGGCGCGCGCGATGGACTCGAACCCGCTGGAGCGCGAGCGCGGCATCACCATCCTCGCCAAGAACACGGCGATCGAGCACAACGGCGTCAAGTTCAACATCGTCGACACCCCCGGCCACGCCGATTTCGGCGGTGAGGTCGAGCGCGTGCTGCAGATGGTGCAAGGCGTCGTGCTGCTGGTCGACGCCGCGGAAGGCGTGATGCCGCAGACCCGCTTCGTGCTGCGGAAGGCGCTCGAGCTCGACCTGCGCGCGATCGTCGTCATCAACAAGATCGACCGCCGCGACGCGCGCCCGACCGAAGTGGTCGACGAGGTGTTCGATCTGTTCATCGAGCTGGGCGCCTCGGACGAACAGGCTGATTTTCCGGTGGTCTTCGCCAACGGCAAGGCCGGGGTCGCGAAGCGCGCGCTCGACGATGCGAGCGAGGACCTCGACCCGCTGTTCGACACGATCGTGAAGCACGTGCCGGAAGCCCCGGCCGAAGACGGCGGGTTCCAGATGCTGATCTCGGCGATCGACCACAACCGCTACGTCGGACGGATCGGGATCGGCCGCGTCTTCCGCGGCAGCTCGCGGATCAACGCGCCGATCGCCAAGGTCGCCCGCGACGGCACCGTGCAGTCGGGCTTGCGGCTGACGAAGATCCTGGCCTTCCACGGGCTGGAGCGGCTCGAAGTCGAGGAGGCGTCGGCCGGCGACATCATCTGCGTCTCGGGGATCGAGGGGCTCAACATCGGCGACACGATCGCCGACGCGGCGGCGCCCGAGGGGATCGCGGCGACCGCGGTCGACGAGCCGACCGTCTCGATGTACTTCATGGTCAACGCCTCGCCGCTCGCCGGCCGCGAAGGGAAGTATCTCACCTCGCGGCAGATCCGCGAGCGGCTGATGCGCGAGCTCGAGTCGAACGTCGCGCTACGCGTCTCCGACACCGATTCGGCCGACACGTTCGAGGTTCGCGGGCGCGGCGAGCTGCATCTTTCGATCCTGATCGAGACGATGCGCCGCGAAGGCTACGAGCTCGCCGTCAGCAAGCCGCGCGTCATCATCACCGAGCGTGACGGCGTGAAGATGGAGCCGGTCGAGTACGTCGTCATCGACGTGCAGGAACAGTACGCCGGCGCGGTGATCGAGTCGGTCGGCCGCCGCCGCGCGCAGATGTCGAACATGGTGACGGTCGGCGAGACGCGCCGGCTCGAGTACACGATGCCGACGCGCGCGATCTTCGGGCTGCGCGGCGAGCTGCTGACGCTCTCGCGCGGCACCGCGGTGATGTCGCACGTCTATTACACGCACCAGCCGCTGGCCGGCGATATCCCCGGCCGCTCGAACGGCGCGCTCGTCACCAGCGACACCGGAACGGTCACCGCCTACGCGCTGATGGGACTCGACCAGCGCGGCCGCTTCTTCGTCGACCCCGGCGTCGAGGTGTACGAGGGGATGATCGTCGGCCGCGCCAACGACGACAAGGACGTGGCGCTCAACGTCGTCCGGGCGAAGAAGCTGACGAACATGCGCGCCGCCGGCACCGACGAGAACTTCCGGATGCCGCCCGCCGAGGAGATGTCGCTCGAGCGCGCGATCGAGTTCATCGAGGACGACGAGCTGGTCGAGGTGACGCCGAAGTCGATCCGCCTCCGCAAGCGCCTCCTGAACGAGGACGAGCGCCTCAAGGCGCGCCGCCGGGAGAAGGCCCTGGTCGGCTGATCCCGTACCGGCCGCGCTCGCGGCCGAGGCGGGGCCTGCGAGGCGAACCGAGAACGCCGCGGGCGTGAAGCGCTTCGTCGTCGTTCTCGTCGCGCTGGCGGCGTTCGTCTCGGGCTGCACGAGCTCCGGCGGCGGCCCGTCGGTGGCCGGCGGCAGGCATCCGTGGACGAAGCCCGGGCTGCTGCGGATCGCAACGCTCGGCGAGCCGGACACGCTCAACCCGATGCTGTCCGCCTATCAGGTCCCGGTCGACATCTCGATGTTCTGGGCCGGCTATCTGTTCAACTACGACGACCGCAACCAGTTCGTCCCGGAGCTGGCGACGACGGTGCCGACGCTCGCGAACGGCGGGATCTCGCGCGACGGCCTGACGATCAGCTATCATCTGCGCCGCGGCGTCACCTGGCAGGACGGGGCCCGGTTCGATGCCGACGACGTGGTGTTCTCGTGGCATGCCGTGATGAACCCGAACAACAACGTGCAGTCGCGGACGGGCTACGATCTGATCCGCGCGATCGGCGAGCCCGACCGGTACACCGCCGTCGTCCACCTGCGCCGGCCGTTCGCGCCCTTCATCGCGACGTTCTTCGCGATGGGTGCGGCGCCGTTTCCCGTGCTGCCGAAGCATCTGCTCGCGCAGTACCCGAACATCAATCAGGTTCCGTACAACAGCAAGCCGGTGGGCACCGGCCCGTTCGTCGTCCAGACGTGGCATCGCGGCGAAACGCTCCGCATGATCGCCAACCCGCACTACTGGCGCGGCGCGCCGAAGCTGCGCCAGGTCGACTTCGAGACGATCCCCGACGAGAATACGATCGTCACCAGCGTCCAGAGCCACGCCGTCGACCTGTGGTACAACGCCGCCGCGGCACTCTATCCCGTCGCCTCGAAGATCGCCGACACGCACGTCATCCTGAACCCGTTCACCCAGTACTCGTACGTCGGGATGAACACGCAGCGCGGTCCGCTGCGCGACGTCCGCGTGCGGCGCGCGTTGGTCTATGCGACCGACCGGCGGACGCTGATCGACCGCACCACCTACGGCGTGCAGGTCTTGGGCGAAGGCGACCAGCCGGCGTTCTCGTGGGCGCACGATCCGCATCTGAAACCGATCCCCTTCGATCCGGCACGCGCGCGGGCCATGCTCGACGCCGCCGGCTGGCACGTCGGGGCGAACGGGATCCGGACGAAGGACGGGGTGCCGCTGCGGCTGGAGGTCGCCACGACGACGGGCGGCGCGGTCGGCAACCGCCTCGCCGTGCTCCTGCAAAGCGCGTATCGCGGCGTCGGCGTCGACCTCGAGATCAGGCCGTACGTGGCGGCGATGATGTTCGCCGCGTACCAGAGCGGCGGGATCCTGCAAACGGGGAAGTTCGACCTGGAGTTCTCGTCGTGGGTGAACGGCACCGATCCCGACGACTCGACCAACGTGACCTGCGCGGCGATCCCGCCGAACGGACAAAACCTGTTCCGCTTCTGCGATCCGGTCGTCGATGCACAAGAGAAGATCGCGATGACGAGCTACGACCAGGCGACGCGTGCCCGCGCGTACGCGGTCGTTCAGGAGCACCTCGTCGACAAGGTGCCCTTCATCACCCAGTGGTTCTGGCGCCAGTTCGAGGTGGTGAGCGACGACGTCCACGGCTTCAAACCGGCACATGCCGTGACGCCCTTCTGGAATACCTGGGAGCTCTCGACCTAGCCGGACTGCTCGCGATCGCCGCGGTGCGCCCGCATCACCAGCGGGCGCCCGCAGAGCGCGACGGCGGCGACCACGACGACGACCGCGCACAGCACCGGCACGACGCCCGCACCGGCACGGTCGATCGCGCCGACGAGGATCGCGGCGAGCACGTACACGATCCACGCCGCGGCGTTGAGCACCATCCCGCCGCGAAAGCCGAAGCGGAGCGTGTCGGCGAAGAACTCCGCCGTTCGCGCGACCGTCCCGGTCATGTAGGTCGTCGACGCGCCGCTGAGGTGGATGTCGTGCGTGATCCCGCTCTGCACGCCCATCGCGGCGGCGCCGACGGCGAGCAGCACCACGGGATCGAGGTGCGGCAGCGTCCAGCATGCGGCGTACGCGACGAGCAGCACGACCTCGAGGGCGAACGGCCGGCCCACCCGCTTCGGCCACGGATCGTCGTTCGTCGCTTCGTCACCGAGCGCGGTGCCGCAGAACGCGCCGACGGCGAACGCCGCGATCGCGGCGCCGGCGTGCGCGGCGTCGCTCAGATGGCGCCCGCCGGCTGCCAGCCCGAGGACGATCGTATCGCCGGTCACGTTCGCGATGAAGGCATGCGTCCGCAGATACGACGCGGCGTCGAGCGCGCCGCCGCACGCGGCGAGCGCGAGCAGGAGGACGTCGCGGACGACGTCGGAACGCCGCCGCGCGCCGCTCACTGATTCGGATCGCGCGGATGCTCGTCGAGCTGCTGCGTGCGGTGGAGCACCGCGCCGACGATCCCGGCGGCGACGTCGCCGATCATCGAGGGCAGCTTCGGCCCGGGGCTCGCCTCGAAGGAGCTTTCGTCGAGCTCGTCCTTCACGATCTGCAGCGCGATTCGCTTCCGGTTCGGCGTCCCCTCGCGCAGCGCTTCGAACAGGTGCTGCGCCTGCTGCTTCTTGATCTTCGCCGGAAGCGGCGGCTCGTGCGGATCGACCACGCACTCGATGATCGCGGGCCCCTCCCAGGCGAGCGCCTCGGCGAGCTGTTCGCGGCAGCGCGTCGGATCGTCGATGCGTATCCCGCGCGCGCCGCACGCCTCGGCGAACTTCACGAAGTCGAGCGGCGCGAACTTCACGCCGTACTCGGGATTGCCGAGGAAGACCATCTGCTCCCATTTGATCAGCCCGAGCGTGTCGTTCCGGCTGACGACGAGCTTGATCGGCAGCCCGAACTGCACGCAGGTCAGGAAGTCGCCGAGCTGCATCGTGAGCGAGCCGTCACCGGTGTAGACGACGACCTGGCGGTGCGGAAACGCGCACTGCGCACCGATCGCGTACGGCAGCCCCGCCGCCATCGAGCAGTTGGTTCCCGAGAACGAGAACCGCTGGTTCGCGCGCAGCTTGAGCTGCCGGCCCGCCCACGTGGTGACGGTCCCCGAGTCGCCGCAGACGATCGCGTCGTCGTCGAGCAGCGCGGAAAGATGCCAGGGCGGGACTTGCGGCTTCATCGGCACGTCGGTGCGCGTCCCGCGGTGTTCCATCAGCGCCCACCACTCTGCCATCCCGTTCTGCGCCTGTTTCAGGAACGCGCGATCGTCGTTGCGCGGAAGCATCGGGATCAGCTCGCGCAGCGTCGCCTTCGCGTCGCCGCACAGCCCCATGGCGACGGGCGTGCGCAGGCCGATGCGTTCCGGCTTGTCATCGATCTGCACGCACACCGCCTGGCCCGGCTTCGGATAGAACTCGATGTACGGCATCGTGCTGCCGACGATCAGCAGCGCGTCGCACTGCTCGAGCGCCTCCTGCGAGGGACGCGTCCCGACCATCGCCACGCTGCCGGTCGTGTAGGGGCTGTCGTCCGGGACGGAGTCCTTGCCCAGCATCGCCTTGACGATCGGTGCGCCGAGCTTCTCGGCGGCCTGCTCGAGCTCGCTGCGGCAGCCGCGCGCGCCGGCGCCGGCGAGGATCGCCACCTTCTTTTTTCCGGCGAAGAGCGCCGCCGCCGCGTTGATCTCGTCGCGGCGCGGGACGCGGATCGGCGCCGACCACGTGGTGTTCGTGTGGCCCGGAACGTTGCGCTGGTAGCGCGTCCCCGCGTCGGCGGCGGCGGCCTGGTAGTCGATCGGAAACGTCAGGTGGGCGGGTCCGCGATTGGCGAGCGCGGTCCGGCAGGCGTAGTCGACCACGTTCGTGACGTGCTGCGGCCCCATGATCCGCTCGTTGTAGACGCAGACGTCGTTGAACGCGTAGTCGGTGTTCACGTCCTGCAGATAGCTCGTGCCGATGAGGTCGTGATACGTCATCCCGCTGATCGCGAGAATGGGCGCCTGCTCGAGGCGCGCGTCGAGCAGGCCGTTCAGCATGTGGATCGCGCCGGGCGCCGCCGTCGCGAAACAGACGCCGAGCCGGCCGGTGAACTTCGCGTAGCCGACCGCCGCCATGGCACCGACTTCCTCGTGCCGGACGTGGATGAACCGAATGCGGTCCTGGGCCTTGCGCAGCGCTTCCATCAGACCGTTGATCCCGTCGCCCGGAAGGCCGAAGATCGTATCGACGCCCCAGCCGATCAGCCGCTCCACCAGGACGTCGGACGCAGTCGTCGTGGTGCTCATCGATTTCCTCCGTTGCGAGTGAGACGTTCCAGCACGATCGCGCCGGCGAGCGCGGTGAGTCCGGCGCCGAACAGCGCGTAGGCGGCGATCTTCGGCTTGCCGTTGGAGGCGGACGTGCCGTTCGAAGCGGACCGGCCGTTCGGCACCGGCGCGAGCTTTGGTGCGGCCTCGCGCGCGACGGCGCTGGTCGCCCGCCCGGCATATGCCGGCACCCGCCGATCGGGTGACATCGCGAGCCGCACGACTTCCGCGAAGTGGAGCGGGCGCACGCCGCTGCCCTGTTCGATCTGTTCGCGGCAGCTGAAGCCGTCGGCGAGCACCAGCGCGCCGGGGTCGGCGTCGCGGACCTGCGGGAGGATGACCCGCTCCGCGCACGCCATCGAGACATCGTAGTGATCGCCGGCCTCGTAGCCGAAGCTGCCCGCCATTCCGCAACAGCCGCTGTCGGGGACGGTGGCGTCCAGGCCGAGCTTCTCGAAGGCGTCCTGCTCGGCTTCGAAGCCCATCACCGCCTTGTGGTGGCAGTGCGCCTGCACGAGCGCCTTGCGGTGCAGCTTCGGCCAGGTCCAATCGTCGCCGAGATCGAGCAGGAACTCGCTCAGCGTGCGCGTCTGCTTCTGCAGCCGCTGCGCATCGAGGTCGTTCGGCAGCATGTTGAGCAGCTCTTCGCGGAACACTGCCGTGCAGCTCGGCTCGAGGCCGACGAGCGGGACGCCGGCTTGGATCTGCGGGCGCAGCACGTCGAGGATCTCGCGTAAAAAACCCTTCGCCGTGAGCAGCATCCCGTAGTCGTACAGCGGGCGCCCGCAGCACAGGTTCGCGCGGGGAACCTCGACGCGGAATCCTCCGGACTCCAGCACTTCGACCGCGGCGATCGCCGTCTCCGGCGTGAAGTGGTTGTTGAACGTGTCGGCCCACAGGATCACCGGCGGGCCGTGCGGATTGCGCGGCTCGCGCGCGAAGAACCAGTCTTTGAACGTACGCTCCGCGAAGCGCGGCAGGTCGCGCTGCGGCGCGATACCGACGATTCGTTTGACCAAGTCGCTCAGGATCGGAGCGTGCGCGAGCGCGTTGGCGAGCTTCGGCCGCTGCGAGGCGAGCCGCGCCCAGTACATGATCAGCCCCATCGCATACGCCGTCAGCGGACGCCCGCGCCCCTTGTAATAGTGGTGCAGGAACTCTGCTTTGTAGCTCGCCATGTCGACCTGCACGGGGCAATCGCCTTTGCAGCCCTTGCACGCGAGGCACAGATCGAGGGCGTCCTTCACAGCCTCGCTGCGCCACGTCGTCTCGACCGCGCCGTTCGAGCGCATCATCTCTTGCAGGAGGCGGGCTCGTCCGCGCGTCGAGTGCTTCTCCTCGCGTGTCGCCATGAAGCTCGGGCACATCGTGCCGTTCTCGAAATGGCGGCACTTGCCGATCCCGAAGCACCGGTTCGCCGCCTCGGCGAAGCTGTTCCCGTCTTGCGGAAATTGAAAGACGGTGTCGAGGTCGACGAAGTTGTAGTCGGTGCCTTCGCGCAGATTCTGGTCCATGCGATAGGCATCGATCATCTTGCCCGGGTTCATCCGGTGCCGCGGATCCCAGATCTCCTTGAACTCGCGGAAGGCCTGGATGATCTCGGGCGGATACATCTTGGCGACGAGCTCGGCGCGTCCCTGACCGTCACCGTGCTCGCCGGAGACCGAGCCGCCCAGCGAGACGACGAGATCGGTCGACGCTTCCATGAAAGCGCGGAACTGTTTGACGCCGGCCGCGGTGCGGAAGTCGAAGTCGATGCGCTGGTGGACGCAGCCCTGTCCCCAATGCCCGAAGAACACCGAGTCGTAACCGAACTCGTCGAGGATCTTCACCTGGCCGCGCAGGAACGCGCCGAGCTTGGCGGGCGCGACGGCGGCGTCTTCCCAGTTCGGCCAGCCGCCGTGGTGACCGAGCCCGATCGGCATCCGGGCCGATCCCGCGGAGTGCTTGCGAATCTCCCAGATCGCCGTCTCCTGCTCCGGCGAATCGTAAAAACGGATCGTCGGGCCGTTCGGCCGGCGACGCAGCTCGGCTTCGAGCGCGCGCGCCGGCGCATCCGCTTCTTCCTGCGTCTCGCCGCCGAACTCGACGATCACGAACGCCTTGCCCTCGGGCAGCAGATTCGCGAAGCGGGCGAACGGCATGTGCTTCTTTTCGATGTTCTGCAGGACGTGGTGCGAGAAGAACTCGGTACCGATCGGCTTGAACGCGAGGACCTCTTCGACGATGTCGCCGGAGCTCGGGATGTCGGGAAACCCGAGGACCACGATGGTGTGCTTCGGCGGACTCTTGACGAGCCGCACCGTCGCTTCCAGCACGAGCGCGCAGGTCGACTCGGTGCCGACCAGCGCCTTTGCGACGTCGAACCCGTTCTCGGGGAGGAGCGCGTCCAGGTTGTAGCCCGAGACGCGGCGCGGAATCTTCGGGAACGAGCGCCGGACCAGCTCGCCGTACCGGTCGCGGAGATCGCGCAAACGCGCGTAGATCTCACCGCGCCGCCCGCCCTCACGGATGATCTCGGCGAGCTGGCCGTCCTCGGTCGCGCCGACCGACATCCGCAGGCCGTCGTAGGTGAGGATCTCGAGGCGTTCGGTGTTGTCGACGGTCTTGCCGGCGGTCAGCGAGTGCGTGCCGCACGAGTTGTTGCCGATCATCCCGCCGAGCGTGCAGTGATCGTGCGTCTGCGGATCGGGCCCGAACGTCAGTCCGTATTTCCCGGCCGCGTGCCGCAGCGTGTCGCAGATCGTTCCCGGGAGAATGCGCGCCCGCATCCGGTGCGGGTCGAGCTCGAGGATGCCGTGCATCGCCTTGCTGAAGTCGAACACGACCGCCGCGTTGCAGCACTGCCCCGCGAGGCTCGTCCCGCAGCCGCGCGCCAAGATCGGCACGTCCTGCTCGCGGCAGACGGCGAGCGCGGCTTCGACGTCGGCGTCGTCGTCGGGCACCACGATGCCGATCGGGATCTGGCGGTAGATCGATCCGTCGTACGCGTACATCGCGCGGTCGCCGTCCGCGAAACGCACTTCTCCGCGCACGGCGCGGCGCAGCGCCGCTTCGAGCGCCGGCGCCTGGTCGGCGTGGGGGCGGCCGCTCGATCGAATGTTTCCCGTCGTCGCCGGCTCGAGATTCGCTCTGGACACGATCGGCGTCGTTATACCCCTCCCCCGGAGGGGTATAATCACCGGCGGCTCCGAAACGGGCAAGATGCTGCCCGGAGCGAGGATCGAAACGCGATGCAATACCTGATTCACTGTCCGTGCGGGCACACCGTCGCGCGTCATCGAGCCGGCGGCTGCAACGGCAGCCGCGCCTCGCGGTGCGTCTGCAAGCTCTCGCCCGACGAGGCGTTCGAATCGCTGCTTCGGTACATCGCGCAGCGCTCCGCGCACGGCGACCGCGACTGCCCGATGCCGCAAGAGACGGGGCGACCGACGAGCTACGGTTCGCTCGGCGGCGGATACTTCAGCTAGGGCGCGCGAGCTCCCGAACGCCGGCCGCCGCCGCGACGACCACGGCATCGGCCAGGCCGACGAACAGGCCCGTCGCGACGACGCCGTGGATCGTGCGCAGCGATGCGTCGAGCCCGGCAGGATCGTCGATGCTGCCGAACGCGCAATCGAGCAGCGCGTTTCCGTTGTCCGTGACGTAGGGCGCGCCCGCGCCGAGCATGCGGCGCCGGACGACGGCCTCGGGGAAGCGCGACGCCAGCAGGCCGAGCACGTACGGCAAGCCGTACGGCACGATCTCCACCGGAGTCGGAAACGCGCCGAGCCGCGCGACGAGCTTCTCCGGCGTGACGATGACGACGAAGGTGCGCGCGATCAGCGCCACCGCCTTCTCGCGGAACAGCGCGCCGCCGCCGCCCTTCGTCAGCGACCAGTCGGCCGCGACCTCGTCGGCGCCGTCGATCGCGACGTCGATCGGACGGTCGCCGAAGGCGACGAGCGGAATCCCCAGCTCGGTGCATTGATGCGCGGTCGCGGCCGACGTCGCCACCGCGACGATCTCCTCGCCGGCGGCGACGCGCTCGGCGACGCGCGCGACGGCCCAGCGCGCCGTCGTGCCGGTGCCGAGGCCGATGCACGTTCCCGGGCGCACGTACCGGTCGACCGCGGCGAAGCCGGCGGCACGCTTGAGGTCGTCGTCGGACTGAGACATCGCCGGACCGCTTCGGGGTGACTCGTCGGAATCACCCCGAGGCGGCGGCTAGGCCGTCGTCAGCGGCGGTCGGGCGCGCAGTGCCCGTGAACCCACCGACCGGCGTAGTTGCGATGGCCGGGCACCCAGTGGTGCCAGCGGCCGCACATCGGATGCGCGCTCGCCGCCGTGGTGGTGGAGAGGGCGAGCGGCGTCACGAGCGTTACCGCGATGAATGCGAGACTGAGAAGACGGCGCATGGGATGGATCCTCCGGTACGAGCACAGATATGGGCATCGTACCCGAGCATTCCGTTCTCTGTCGTTAGCCTAGCGTTAACGAAACGCAGGAAGGTCGGGAAGCGGCTCGACGACCTTGAAGGTCAGCTCGCCGCGATCGGCGTCGAAAGCGATCCGCACGACGTCACCGTCGCGCACCTCGCCCGCGAGGATCTTCCGCCCGAGCGGCGTTTCGATCTCCCGCTGGATCGCCCGCTTCAGCGGCCGAGCGCCGTACGCGGGTTCGTGCCCGCTGCGGACGAGGTGCGTCTTGGCCTCGTCGGTGATCTCGAGCGCGATGCGCCGGTCGCGCAACCGCTCGCGGACGCGGTCGAGCTGGATCTCGACGATCTGCTTGAGCTCCGCTTCGCTGAGCGCGTGGAAGACGACGATCTCGTCGATGCGGTTGAGGAACTCCGGCCGGAACGCCTGGCGCAGCTCGTCGAGCACGGTCGCGCGCATCACCGCGAAGTCAGCGGCGCTGCGATCGCCCGAATAGTCGAGGATGCGGTGCGAGCCGATGTTCGAGGTCATGATCGCGATCGTGTTCTTGAAGTCGACGGTGCGGCCCTGACCGTCGGTCAAGCGACCGTCGTCGAGGATCTGCAGGAAGACGTTGAACACATCCGGGTGCGCTTTCTCGATCTCGTCGAAGAGCAGCACCGAGAACGGGCGCCGGCGGACGGCTTCGGTGAGTTGACCGCCTTCGTCGTAACCGACGTATCCGGGCGGTGCGCCGACCAGCCGCGCGACGCTGTGCTTCTCGCCGTACTCCGACATGTCGATGCGCACCATCGCGCGCTCGTCGTCGAACAGCACCGCCGCCAGCGCACGCGCCAGCTCGGTCTTGCCGACGCCCGTCGGGCCGAGGAACAGGAACGATCCCAGCGGGCGGTTCGGATCGCCCAGACCCGAGCGCGCGCGAACGATCGCTTCGGCGACCGCGGTGACCGCCTCGTCCTGCCCGACGACGCGCTTGTGCAGCTCGTTGTCGAGGTTGAGCAGCTTCTGGATCTCGCCCTCGAGCAGCTTGCTGACCGGAACCCCGGTCCAGCGGCTGACGACCGCGGCGATGTCTTCCTCGTCGACCTCTTCCTTGAGCATGCGGCGCTCGCCGTCGAGCGCGTGCTCCTTCGCCGCGAGCTGCCGCTCGAGGTCGGCGAGCCGCCCGTACTTCAGCTCCGAGGCTTTCGCGTAGTCGGCGGCCTGCGTCGCGCGATCGATCTCGATCTTGGTCTGTTCGATCTGCTCGCGCAGCGCGCGCGCTTGCTGCACGGCGTCTTTCTCCGCCTGCCAGCGCGCGCGCAGCCCGACGGTCTGTTCGTGCAGCTCCGCCAGCTCCGCTTCGAGCTTCTCGAGCCGCTGCTTGGAGGCATCGTCGCTCTCCTTGCGCAGCGCTTCGCGCTCGATCTCGAGCTGCATGATGCGGCGCGAGGCTTCGTCGAGCTCGGTCGGCATCGAGTCGATCTCGGTGCGCAGCTTCGCCGCGGCTTCGTCGACGAGATCGATCGCCTTGTCGGGCAGAAAACGGTCGCTGATGTAGCGGTTCGACAGCACCGCCGCCGCGACCAGCGCCGCGTCCTTGATCCGCACGCCGTGATGCACTTCGTAGCGCTCGCGCAGACCGCGCAGGATCGAGATCGTGTCCTCGACGCTCGGCTGATCGACGAACACCGGCTGGAACCGGCGTTCGAGCGCGGCGTCCTTCTCGATCGACGTGCGATACTCGTCGAGCGTCGTCGCGCCGATCATGTGCAGCTCGCCGCGCGCCAGCATCGGCTTCATCAGGTTGCCGGCATCCATCGACCCTTCGGTCTTGCCGGCGCCCACGACGGTGTGCAACTCGTCGACGAACAGCAGCACGCGGCCGTTCGAGCTGGTGACTTCCTTGAGGACGGCCTTCAGCCGCTCCTCGAACTCGCCGCGGTATTTCGCGCCGGCGATCAGCGCGCCCATGTCGAGCGCGATCAGCTTCTTGTCCTTCAGCCCTTCGGGGACGTCGCCGCGCACGATGCGCTGGGCGAGCCCTTCGACGATCGCCGTCTTGCCGACGCCCGGCTCGCCGATGAGCACCGGATTGTTCTTGGTGCGGCGCGAGAGCACTTGCACGACGCGCCGAATCTCTTCGTCGCGGCCGATCACCGGATCGAGCTTGCCCTGTTCCGCCGCCTTCGTCAGGTCACGGCCGTAGCGTTCGAGCGACTGGTACGTGCCTTCGGGATTCTGCGTCGTGACGCGCTGGTTGCCGCGCACGTCGCGTAGCGCCGCGAGCAGCTTCTCGCGCGTGAGGCCGAGCTCGCGGAACATCCGGCCGACGCCGCCCTGATCGGCGGTCATCGCGAGCACGTAGATGCTCGACCGAGACGTAGTCGTCATCGAGCGCCTTCGCCTCGTCGTCGGAGCGCGCGAGCAGGCGCGTGAGTGCCGGCGCGACGGTGACGTGGTTCTGCTCGGCGTTGCTCCCGCTGTACCGCGGCAGCGCCGCGATCGCCGTCCGGAGCCGTTGCTCCAGGGCGCGCGGATCGAGCCCCGCCTTCTCGAGGATCGGCTGCGCGACGCCGTCCGGTTGGTCGAGGACGGCCGCCAGGAGATGTTCCGGGCTGGTCTGCGTGTTGTGCTCCGCAAGCGCCCGCGTGTACGCCGAGTTCAGCGCCTCCTGGACGCGCTGGGTCATGCGCTCCACATTCATATTCGCAGTCTAAGACCCCGAGTGCTAACGCTTGAGTTGCGCCGGCGCGAGAAGACGAGCGCCTGATGAATAGCGCATGCTGCGCGCGATCGCGCCTCTTCGCGGCGGGCACCGCGCTTGACACGGGGCTGCCCCCGGAGTATATACTTTGTATGAACACTCCTCGCTCATCGATCTACCCCTTGCCGCCGGGGACATCGGCCCGCGAAGGCGAGTTCGTCAAGCTGGCGAGCGACACGTTCGACTCCCTGGTTCTGCAGGACGCCCGCGTGTTCAAAGCGGGCAACTCACTTGCGATCCGTATACCGAGCGCGATCGCAAAGCACTGCGGCCTCGAGGACGGAGCTCCGGTCGAAATGGCGGCCGATCACGGCATGATTTACATCCGAAAGAGCCCGTCGCGCGATCTTCTCGCGCTCGTCGAACGCATCACGCCGGGGAACTTGCCTCCGGCAGAGTTCGACGAGGCCATCGGCGCCGAACGCTGGTGACGAAGGACTCCTATGTCCCGGACGTCGGCCACATCGTGTGGTTGTCATTGGATCCGCAACGGGGCAGGGAGCAGGCCGGCCGCCGGCCGTTTCTCGTCCTTTCGCCGCGTGCATACAACGAGAAGACGTCGCTTGCCGTCGGCGTGCCCGTTACGTCGTCCCGCAAGGGTTATCCATTCGAGGTCGCGTTGCCCGAAGGCGGTCGCGTCACCGGTGTCGCTCTCGCGGACCATGTGAAGAGCCTTGATTGGCGCGCTCGACTCGCCGATTTCGCGGAAGACGCTTCCACGGCGACGCTGCGCGACGTACGTAAGCTGATCGCGACGTTGCTGGAGATCACCTAGGGCGCATCGCGGGACGGTGCCTCACCGATCGGCGAGCGCGGCTCCGGGCGCTTATCTTCCGCCCGGATCGAGCCGTTCGTAGACCCGGTTGAACAAATCGCGGTCGTCGACGACGCGGCGTGCCTTGAACTCGGTGCGCTCGAAGGTCAGGTGCGGCACCGGTTCGACCTTTGCGCTCACGCCGAGGACCTTGCGGAGCTCGTCGCCGAGGCGCTTGCCGAATGCGGCGATGTGGTCGTCGGCGCCGGCAGCGACTTCCGCGGAGTATTCCGCGCGCACGAGCAATTCGTCCATCGTGCGTTCGCGGGTGACGTGGATGCGGTGTTCGCCGCCGTAGCCTTCGACGCTGTTGCAGACGTTGTCGATCTCGGAGGGGTAGATGTTCTCGCCGCGGATTTGGAACATGTCGTCGATGCGGCCGTAGATGCCCTTCGGCAGGCGCGGGTAGGTGCGGCCGCACGGGTTGTCTTCCATCACCCAGTGCGTGAGGTCGCCGGAGAGCAGGCGGATCATCGGCTGCGAGGTGCGCTCGAGGTGCGTGTAGACCGGCGTTCCTTGCCGGCCGTACGGGACGCGGCGCAGCGTCGCGGCGTCGCAGACTTCGTGGTAGACCATGTCTTGCCAGAGCAGCATGCCTTCGTGCGACTCGTTTGAGCCGGCGGCCGACATGAACGGGGTCATCTCGGCCATCGTTCCGGTGTCGATCACGCGGGCGCCGAACTCGTCTTCGATGCGGTCGCGCACCGACGGAATCGACGCGCCGGGTTCGCCGGAGAAGAACATCGTGCGCAGACCGAAGTCGCGCGGGTCGTGGCCTTCTTCGCGGGCGACCTCGGCAAGGCGGAGCGCGTACGACGGCGTGCCGTAGAAGCCGGCCGGCTTCACCATCGCGAGCCACTGCGCGGCGCGCGCGGTCATCCCTTGCGCGCCGGCGCCGAACGGGAAGCTGCGGGCGCGCATCCGCTCGGCGCCGAGCATCGCGCCCCACGAGCCCATGTAGAGGCTGAAGATCGCGCCGAAGAAGATCGTGTCACCGGGGCGGAAGCCCATTCCCCACAGGATCCGCGCGTGGTTCTCGCCGATCGTGCGCCAGTCGTCGCGGCCGATCGCGAACGCCGTCGGCTTCCCGGTCGTCCCCGACGTTCCGTGGATGTGATGGATCTCCGACTCGGGGACACACAGGTACTCGCCGAACGGCGGATGCGCCGCCTGCGAGGCGCGCAGCTCCGCTTTCGTGACGACGGGGATGCGCTCGAAGTCTTCGAGCGAACGAATCGATTCGGGATCGATCCCCGCGTCGTCCCACTTCTTGCGGTAGAACGGCGAGGTCGCATAGGCGTGCCGCATCACCTCGCGCAGCCGTACCGCAATAGCGGCGTCGCGCTCATCCGCCGGCATCGTCTCGCGATGCGGCGACCAGTATCGCTGGTCGCCGGGCGGGAGATACGTTTCGTCGACGCGCGGCGGGAACGTCCACGCCTCCATCGCGCCGGGAGCCCCGGTCAGCGTGCTCGCGTTCATGTGCTCGTCCTCATCGTCTCGTACTCATGCGGCCGTCGTCGGGTGCAGTCGTTCGGGCTGGCTCGGACACGACGGCGCTTGCATTGAATTCGCACGGCGTCGGTTGCGAGCGGCGCGCGCGCTCCGCGTCGTCCCAGGCGGAGAGCGCCTGATAGACCGGGACGTAGCCAAGCCCTTTTCCGGCATCGGAGGAAACTGCGTCGCGGGTCACTTTGACGTCGAGCAGCGCGGGCGCATTCGCCATCGCACGGTGCAGGGCAGGCACCAGCTCGTCAGCGTCGCCGACGGTTTCGCCGTACGCGCCGAGCGCTTTCGCAAGGCCGGCGTAGTCGGTGTCGCGCAGCTCGGTGCCGACGATGCGGCCGTCGTAGTTGACCATCTGGTCGTGGCGCTCGATGTTCCAGCCGGCGTTGTTCGCGACGATGAAGACCGCTTTCGCGGCGTGGCGCACCGCCGTGTCGAGCTCGATCGCGTTGAAGCCGAACGCGCCGTCGCCGTTCACCGAGATCACGGTACGCTCGGGGCACGCGAGCGCCGCGGCGATCGCGAACGGGACGCCGACGCCGAGGCAGCCGAAGGTCCCGGAGTCGAGATAGGTCCGCTGCGTCAGGCCGAGGCGCGCGAAGCTCAGCAGATCTCCGCCGTCGGCGATCGCGATCGCATCGGCCGGCACGCATTCGCGGATCGCGGCGAAGATGCGGTTCGGATGGATGCGGCCGTCGGCTCCGTTCGGCGCCGCGGCGAGCTTCGCGCCGTACGACTGCGCGCGTTCGACGTGCTTCCGGCGCATCTCCGTCGCCCACGTGCGGTCGACGGCCGAGGGGCGATCGTGCGCGGCGCGCACGATCGCATCCAAGGCAAGCGCCGGTGTCGCGAGCAGCTCGGGATCGCCGCGGCGATTGTCGGCGATCTCACCGGACGCTTCACCGATGCGCACGAACGTCGCGTGCGGGAAGACCGCGGGCGAACCATAGCCGAGCTGGTAGTCCAGCTTGCGGCCGATCGTGAGCACGACGTCGGCCTGCGCCATCACCGCGCCGCGCAGCGCGCCGACCACGGACGGGTGCTCGTCGGGGACGAGACCGCGGCTCTCCTGCGTATCGAGGTACAGCGCGCCGAGCGCGTCGAGGAGCGCGAGCAGGTCCGGCATCGCGCCGCGCGCGCCGCGTCCCGCGATGACTACCGGGCGCTTCGCCGACCACAGCCGTTCGACGGCCGCGGCGACGGCGGCAGGGTCCGGTGCGATCCGACGCGGCGGCTTTCCGCGCACGAACTCGTCGAGCACCAGCACGTTCGGCACGTCGTCGCGCAGGACGTCGGTCGGAAATTCCAGGAACGCGGCGCCGCGCTCGCCCCCGTCGCCGAGCGCCGCGGAGAACGCTGCGTCCAGCTCGCGAAGCGCGTTCTCGGCGGCCCGAACCGTGCGCGCGTACCGCGTCACCGGCGCGAGCACGTCGACGTGCGCGATCCCCTGCAGCGGTCCCATGTGCTCTTGCGGCCGCGGCGGGCAGCCGCCGATCACCACGACCGGCGTTCCCGCGACGGTCGCGTTCGCGACGGCGGTCACCGTGTTCGTCACCCCGGGTCCCGCGGTCACCAGCGCGACGCCGACCGTTCCGCTGAGGTCGGCGTGGGCGTGCGCCATGTGGACGGCGGCGCGCTCGTCGCGCACGTCGACGACCGCGATCCCGAGCCGCGCGACGTGATCCCACAGCGGCTGGATGTGCCCGCCCTCGAGTCCGAAGACGCGCTCGACCCCGCGCGCTTTCAACGAACGCGCGACATGCTCCGCGGCGCTTCGCATCGCGGCGTTCCCGTCGCCGCGCACGGCCGATGCCGCGTCGGCGGGCTGCTGCGTCGCGCCGGCTGCGCCGTTCGCCGGAGGCGAGCTCGCGCTCACCTCAGGTCCTCGCCGCGGCCGCGCGCCGCGTTTTGTCGCGCCCGTACTCGGTGTGGATGCGCTCGATCCCGTCGATCAGGTCCTGCGTCGACGCCTCGGCGTTGAAGACTTCGCGGACGCCGATCGCTTTGAGCTTCGGGATGTCGTTCTCTTGGATCACCCCGCCGCCGACGACGACGATGTCGTCGACCTCGCGCTCGCGCAGCAGGTCCATGATGCGCGGGAAGATCGTCATGTGCGCCCCCGAAAGGATGCTCACGCCGACGACGTCGACGTCTTCCTGGATCGCCGCGTTGACGATCATCTCGGGGGTCTGGTGCAGCCCCGTGTAGACGACTTCCATCCCCGCGTCGCGCAGCGCGCGAGCGACGATCTTCGCGCCGCGGTCGTGGCCGTCGAGGCCGGGCTTGGCGACGAGCACCTTAATGGGCATGGACGGGACCTCCGAGGATGGCGAGCAACGCGTCGATCGCCTCGTTGCGTGTGATGGCGTGGGTGCGCAGGCGCTCGAGCACGCCGGCCCCCTCGGGCGATGAAAGGGCGGCGTTCGCAGCGGCCGCCGCGCGATCGCGGGCCTGGCGGACGAGTTCGAACCGCACGGCGCGCACGGCGTTCGACTCGACGCCGCGCCGCGCGGAGACCGCTTCGAGCAGCTCGGAGACGCCCGTGCCGTCTTGCGCGATCGTCTGCAGCACCGGGACGTCGCGCTTCCCTTCGCGCACCATGTGGCGCAGGTCGACCGCGGTCGCGTTCGCGCCGGGACGATCGGCCATGTTGACGACGAAGACATCGGCGATCTCGGTCAGTCCCGCTTTGATCGTCTGCACGCTGTCACCGAGCGCCGGCACCGTGACGACGACGATGAGGTCGGCGACGCCGACGACTTCCAGCTCGACCTGTCCGACGCCGACCGTCTCGACGATGATCACATCGAATCCCGCCGCTTCGGCGAGCCGCACGGCGTCGCGCGCCGCCGGCGCGAGCCCGCCGCCGGCCCCGCGCGATGCCATGCTGCGAATGAAGACGCCCGGGTCGCCCGCATGGCGCTGCATCCGGACGCGGTCGCCGAGGACGGCGCCGCGGGTGAACGGCGAAGACGGATCGACTGCGATCACCGCGACGCTCTCGCCCTGTGCGCGGAACCCTTCGATCAGGCGGTCGACGAGCGTCGACTTTCCCGCCCCGGGCGGCCCGGTGATCCCCAGCACGTCGGCATGAGCGATCGCTCCGCCGTGCGTGCCCGCTGCACCGTTCGTTCCGGTGGCGGCCGCATTGCCGGCACTCGTTGCCGCCGCATCCGCAGTGGCGCGGCTTTGCGCGGTGTTCCCCCCAGCGGTCAGACGCTCGAGCGCCGCCGGCAGATCGAGGATCCCGTTCTCCACCGCGGAGATCGCGCGCGCGAGGTCGCGGTGAACGCGGTGCGCGATCAAAAGACCGGTTTCTCCACGTACGTCCCGAAGACGGGGCGCAGCGCGTTGATGATCTCGCCGCCGGTCGCGCGCGCCTTCACGGCGGCGATCGTGGCGGGCATGAGATTCTCGTCCGTCTTGGCGACGCGCACGATCTCGTCGAGCGCAAGCCCCACGGCCTCGTCGTCGCGGCGCTCGCGCGTGCGCCGCAGGCGATCGAGCTGACGCTGCGAGGCCGCTTCGTCGACATGGTGCAGATCGACCGCCGGATTCGGGCTCTCGTCACGGTACTTCGTCACGCCGACGACGTGGCGCTCGCCGGCGTCTTTGCGGCGATGCAGATCGTAGGCCGCCTCGGCCAGTTCGATCTGAAAGAAGTTGTCCTCGACGCACGGGATCACGCCGCCGCGCTTGTCGATCTCGGCGAAGTAGTCGAAGCAGCCCTTCTCGATCTCGTTCGTGAGCCGTTCGATCGCGTAGGAGCCGCCGAGCGGGTCGATCGTGCTCCCGGCGCCGACCTCGTCGGCGATGATCTGCTGCGTACGCAGGGCGATCTTCATCGCCGGCTCGCTCGGGATCGAGAGGGCCTCGTCGTAGCCGTTGGTGTGCAGCGACTGCGCGCCGCCGCAGACGGCGGCGAGCGCCTCGATCGCGGTCCGCGCGATGTTGTTCAGCGGCTCGCGCGCGGTGCACGAGACGCCTGCGGTCTGGCAGTGGAAGCGCAGCCGCATCGACTCGGGCTTCTTCGCGCCGAAGCGCTCCTTCATCACGCGCGCCCAGACGCGGCGCGCCGCGCGGAACTTCGCGACCTCTTCCAAGAAGTCGATCTGCGAGACGAAGAAGAACGAGAGCCGCGGCGCGAACTCGTCGACGTCGATCCCGGCCTTCGCGACCTCTTCGACGTACGCGATCCCCGCGGCGATGGTGAAGGCGACCTCCTGGATCGCCGTGCTGCCCGCTTCGCGCGTGTGGTAGCCGCTCACGTTCACCGGGTTGTAGCGCGGCAGGTTGCGCGCCGAGTAGGTGATCGAGTCGCGCACGATTCTCATCGCAGGGCGCGGCGGGAACACCCACTCCTTCTGCGAGATGTACTCCTTGATGATGTCGTTCTGGATCGTGCCGGACAGCTTGGTCTTGTCGAAGCCGCGCTCGTCGGCGACCACGAGGTACATCGCGAACAGAATCCACGCCGACGGGTTAATCGTCATCGAGACGGAGATCTTCTCGAGGTCGATCCCGGCGTACAGATCGTGCATGTCGTCGACGCTGTCGACGGCGACGCCCTCACGGCCGACTTCGCCCTCGCTGCGCGGGTCGTCGGAGTCGTAGCCCATGAGCGTCGGCATGTCGAAATCGGTCGAGATTCCGGTCTGCCCTTGCGCGATCAGGTAGCGAAAGCGCTCGTTCGTGTCGTCGGCGGTCCCGAAGCCGGCGATCTGCCGCATCGTCCAGGGCTGCGCACGATACATCGTCGGGTACGGTCCGCGCGTGTACGGGAACTGGCCGGGGAACCCGAGGTCACGCGCGTAGTCGAGCGACTCGGCGTGTTCGGGGGTGTAGATCCGTTCGAGCGGGATCCCGCCGATGGTCCGGAACAGCTCGCGCGACTCGGGGCGGCGCTCGGTGAACGGCAGCAGCGTGAGCTGCTCCCACGCTCGCCGGTCCTCGGCGACGGAATGCGATTCGACGGGCGTCTGCATACGGCGGTCCTCCCCTGGGCGTTCCCCGATTGTATACAATACTCTCATCAAGAAGGCAAGGCCTTCACGAAAATCGTATACTTCGGCATGGCGATGCGCCTCCCGAAACCCCCCGAGACCCGCTTCGAGGGGGTCGTCGACACGCTCCGTGAGGCGATCCTCACCGGCGAGTACCGCCCCGGCGAGCGGCTCGTCCAGGACGAGCTGGCCGAGTCGCTCGGCATCAGCCGCATTCCGCTGCGCGAAGCGCTGCGGCGTCTCGAGGGCGAGGGCCTCGTCATCATCAGCCCCAACCGCGGCGCGATCGTGCGCCCGCTCGCGCCGAAGGACGTGGTCGACCTGTACGACGTGCGGCTCGCGCTCGAGTCCTTGGCGGTGCGCCGCGCGGCCGAGCACTACGTCGATCTGCGCGAGGCGACGGAGCGGATGCGCGAAGAAGCGCGCGCGGCCATTGCGGGCGGTGCGCTCCCGCGGCTGTTCCATCTGGACCGCGACTTCCACGCGGGCGTCGCGGCGGCGTCGCACAACCCGCACCTGATCGCGACGCTCGGGGGGCAGTGGTCGCAGATCATGCGCGCCATGCACGCATTTCTCAAGATGACGACGTATCCGCCGGCGGTCTGGGACGAGCACGCGGCGATGGCGGAGGCGATCGCCCACGGCGATGCCGCGGGTGCGGTGGCGCGGCTCGAGCGACATCTGACGAACAGCCGCGACGCGATCCTCGCGCACCTGCGCGGCAGCTACGCGGGGACCGCCTGACCGGCGCGACGCAGGGCGGGCCAGGGCCGGTCATGGAATCGGCGGGATGAATCTCGCACGAGCGCTCGCCGCGCGCGAAGCGGCCGGACGGCCCGTCCGCGTCGGCCTCGTCGGCGCCGGGAAGTTCGGCACGATGATCCTCTCGCAGCTGCGGCTGATGACCGGCGTGCGGCTGGCCGTGCTCGCCGATCTCGACGCCGCGCGCGCGCGGCGCGCCGCCGCCGACGCCGGCTGGGACCCCGCGGGCTTCGTGCTCGCGGCGCGCGTCGGCGCGGCGAACGACGCGGCGCGCGCCGGGCGCACCGCGCTGGTCGAGAGCGGAGAAGTCGCGGCGGCCTGCGACCTCGACGTTCTGATCGAAGCGACCGGAGACGAAACGGCCGGTGCGCTCCACGCGCACCGCGCGCTCGAGCGCGGCGTGCACGTCGTGATGGTGACCGTCGAAGCCGACGTGGTCGTCGGGCCGTACTTGCACGAGCTCGCGCGGCGCAATGGTGCGGTGTACTCGATGGCGTACGGCGATCAGCCGGCGATTATCTGCGAGCTGGTCGACTGGGCGCGAACGTGCGGCTTCGAGGTCGTCGCCGCCGGCAAAGGAACGAAGTTCGCGCCTCTCTACCGCCGCTCGACGCCGGACACCGCGTTCGGCTACTACGGCTTCACGCCGGAACAGATCGCGACCGGCGGCTTCAACGCCAAGATGTTCAACTCGTTTCTCGATGGCACGAAGTCGGCGATCGAGATGGTCGCCGTGGCGAACGCCACCGGGCTCGACGTCGGCGACGACGGCCTCTCGTTCGTGCCGGCGCCCGTGTACGATCTGCCGACGCTGCTGCGCCCGCGCGCCGAAGGCGGGATCCTTCCGCACGCCGGAATGGTCGACGTCGTCTCGTGCGTGCGCGCCGACGAGACGTTCGTCGACGATCATCTGCGCTGGGGCGTCTACGTCACGTTCACCTCGGAGAGCACCTACGCGCGCCGCTGTTTCGGGGAGTATGGGATCGCGACCGATCCGGACGGACGGTACGCGGCCCTGTGGCGGCCGTACCATCTGATCGGGCTCGAGATCGGCGTCTCGATCGCCTCCGTCGCGCTGCGCGGCGAGCCGACGGGCGCGCCGTACGCCGGACATCGCGCCGAGGTCGTGTGCGCGACGCGCCGGCCGATGCGCGCCGGCGACACGATCGACGGCGAGGGCGGCTACGCCGCGTACGGAACCTGCGTCCCGGCGCGGATCGCGCGCGAGCGCAGCCTCGTCCCGATGGGCCTGGCGCACGGGCTGAAATTGCTGCGCGACGTTCCGGCCGATCATCCGATCGGCGAGGACGACGTCGCCTTCGACGATACCTCGTTCCTGTGGAAGCTGCGGCGCGAGCAGGACGCGCTGTTCGCGCCGGCCTCGGTCTGATGCGTGTCGCGATCGTCGGCGCCGGGACGATGGGGACGCGGCTCGCGCTGCGCTCCGCGGCGCACGGCTGCCCGACGACGCTGATCGCGCGCGACGGTGCACGCGGCGCCGCCGCGCTGGACGATGCCGCGCGCGAAAGCGGGCTCGACGCAGCGAACGTTCGGGTCGGTACCTCGCTCGGCGACGCCGCGAACGCCGAGCTCGTCGCGGAAGCTATTCCGGAGGATCTCCGGCAGAAGCACGAGCTGTATGCGGCGCTCGACGCGCTGATCGGCGAGCACGTGCCGATCGCCTCGGGGACGTCGACGTTCGTTCCGGAACGGCTCGGCGAGGGCGTCCCGCGCGCGGGGCGAATCGTCGTCGCGCACATGGTCCACCCGGTAACGCTGTGTCCGGTCGTCGAGCTGATCCCGCCGGAACCGTCCGACGCGCAGGCGCTGGCGACCGTCGAGGGGTGGCTGGCGCGGCTCGAGATGCGCACGGTCCGCCTTCACAAGCCCGTGACGGGGTTCCTGATCAACCGTCTCCAGTTCGCGCTCGTGCGCGAGGCGGCGCATCTGGTCGAACGGGGCGTCGCCGACGCGGCCGACGTCGACGCGATCGTCGAGCTCGCGCTCGGTCCGCGCTGGTCCGCGACCGGCCCGCTCGCGAGCGTCGACCTCGGCGGCCGCACGACGTTCGCGGCGGTCGCGCGCAGCGTCGTCCCCGACCTCGACGCACGCGACCGCATCCCCCTCCTCGACGAAAGCACGGCCTCGCTGCGCACCTGGAACGACGGCGGGATCGACGCCGCCCGCACCCGCCGCCGCCGCATCTACGAGGCGATCGACGCCGCCCGCTAAGCATCTCGCCATGTTCAAATGGTTCAAACGCGGGCCGGCCGCACCGGCACGTATCAGGAGCCGATATGTTCGGGTGTAGCGACCACTGGATCGGCCGGCGCTTCGCTCCGGCGCTCACCGAGTTCCTGAACGGCGAGAACGGCCGGCGCGAGCTGCGCGCGCACGACGCGGTCGATGCGAGCGCGGTCGACCGGCTGTACGACGCCTGGCGGGCGGAGTGCGACGGCGCGGCGCGCACCTGGTGGGACGATCGCGATGCGCTGACCGACGCGTCGGACGGCTGGGACTCGACCACGGCACGCGTTCCGCTGGGGCGCACGCACGTGGTCCCCTCGACCGCGGCGACGGTCGCGCTCGGCGTGTTCGATCCGAAGCGCGAGCCGGTCGCGACCGTCGACTCCGGCGACGTCGTCGTGTACGTGGACACGTGGACGCACTTCCGGAACCGGCTCCAGCCCGGCGTGACGATCGAGGAGCTCGCGCTGATGCGGGCCGACTGCCGTGGTCGCGGCGTGCACAGCATCGTCGGACCCGTCGTCGTGCGCGGCGCGATGCCGGGCGACGTGGTGCAGCTTCGCATGCTGAAGCTCGAGACCATCGGCTTCGGCGCGAACTTCCACAACCCACGAGCGATCGGCACCGGCGCGCTCGCCGACGAGTTCGAGCACGGCCACATCGCGTATTTCACGCTCGACGCGCAGCGCGGCTTCGTCGAGTTCGACGACCGCATCCGGCTCTCGCTGCGACCGTTCCAGGGGACGCTCGGACTCGCCGCGGCGGGCGACGATGCGATCAGCTCCGTCGCGCCGCACCGGCACGCCGGCAATATCGACTTGAAGGACCTCACCGCCGGAAGCTCGCTCTTCGTGCCGGTCGCGCGCCCCGGCGGACTGATCTTCACCGGGGATTCGCACGCGCTGCAAGGCGACGGCGAGGTGAACATCACCGCCGTCGAGACCGCGATGCGCGAGTTTCGCATGCAGGTCATCCTGCACAAGAACGCTCCGTGGACCTGGCCCTTCGCCGAGACCGCGACCCACTGGATCGCGCTCGGGCTCGATCCGAACCTCAACGAGGCGCTGCGCATCGCCCTCCGCAACACGATCGACTTTCTGACCCTGCGCGCGGGACTGTCACGCGCGCGGGCGTATTCGTTGGCGTCACTCGGGATCGACTTTCGCGTGACGCAGATGGTCGACGTGAACAACGGCGTCCACGCGATGATCCCGAAAGCGATCTTCGCGCCCGATTACCGCCGAGCGATCGCCCTCACGTGACCGGCCCGCGCGAGCCCGCGCCGGGAGCGCGATCGCCGGAACGACGGTACATCGAGACCCCGAGCGCCCGTGCGGCACCCGGGTCCTCGTCGATATGCCGGCGGAGCGACGCGAACGCCTCATGCACGGCCGACTCGACGGTTGCCGCATCGACGTTCCGGGCGACCACGGGCCGGGTCGATTCGCCGCGCAGCGGAGCGGCGACGTTCGCGGATCCGCACGACCCGAGCGAGACCCGAACGACGAGCGAGTCGCGCCCGCGCACGGACAGCGAGGAGAGCAACGACACCTCGGACGACAAGAGCGCCGCGGTGCCCGGCACGCACGTGGCATCTCGATGCACCGCATCCGGTGCGACCGGATTGACGCGGAAGTACAGCTGGTGGGTCTCGGCGAGCTGTTCCGCCTCGGCGAACACCGCCGTATCGGCGCTCGATTGCAAGGGCAGCGGCACACCGTGCTTCACGACGAGCGTTGCATAGCTCGGCGCAGCAGACGCGGTCGCGTGCGCCGCCGCAAGAAAACCGCTCATCGCGAGAGCGACGGCCGTGTGACGCCGAAGCGGCGACGCGACTCCCACCGTTTGCCCCATTCGATGCCTTTTCGCGGTGCGCCCGACTGCCTACCCGGCTTCGTCGAGCTCCGAAGCGCCCGCTCCGGATCGTGCGCCCGCTCGCGGGGCGATGAGCGGCACCCGGGTCGAGCGCCATGCGCCCTTGCGGGTGCGCTGCGTCACGCGGGCTTGCGGGCGCGCAGCGTCATGCGGTCTTTCGGGTGCGCAGCGTCCGGCGGTCGCCGTCGCGGATCGTGACGCCGGTGGCGTCGAACCATTCCATGAGCGGGACGGCGTACTTTCGCGAGGTTCCGACGGCGTCGCGGAACGCCGCCATCGTGATCGGCCCGTCACGCAGGATCGCCTCGGTGAGGCGGGTGCGGATCTCGGCGATCTGAGTTCCTCGGTAGACGTCGGCGCCGACCTTGACGAGTGCCCCCGTGCCGAGAAGCGTATCGAAGGCTTGCGGGAGTCCGGCGATCCTCGTCCGGCGAAGCTCCGCCAGCAGGGCGTCGAGCGGCGTCGGGACGAGCGGCTGTGCCGCATCGAGCGGCGCGGCGTTCTCGAAGAACGTTCGCTGCTCCGCGGTGAGGCGCGGGGCGTGCCCGAGCGTGGAATAGTAGCCGCTGCGAGCGGCGATGCTCCCGTCCTCCGCTTCGGCGGTGAGCAGGCGGACGAGAAAGGGCTCGTCGATCGCGAGCTCGCGCGCGAGCGCGAGCGAGGTCGTTCCGAGCAGCCACGGCGATTCGGACTCGCGCCGCGCCAGCACGACACGAATCCTTTCGGACAATTCGTCTGCAGCCGCGCCGTCGATGTACGCCGTCGGCCGCGCAAGCCGTCGCGCGTCGCCGCGCCCGGCCAGCTCGGCGAGGATCTCGGCCGCTCGTTCCTCGCGAACGTTCGCGCGCGCGCCGAGCTCCGCAGCGGTGCGAGGGGCGAGACCGGATGCCGCGAGCGCGCTCGCGACGGCGACGATCTCCGCGGAGTCTCCCGGCGCGTCGACGCATCCGCGATCTTCGGAGAGGCGGTCGGGTTCGATCGTGCCGCCGCCGAGCAGCAGCTTCGGCGAGAGCGCACGCAGCACGAATGCCTCGCCCGGAAACGTCGTGGTCGGGCGGCGCAGGTGCAAGAACGCGGGAACCGCCTCGGACATCTCGCGCTCGGCGCCGCTCGCGCCGGACCGCGCGTTCGCGAGGTCGACCGGCGCCTCGTCGAAGACGAGCGTTCCGATGATCTCCGCGGCGCCCAGGTACGCGCGAACCGGCGTCCGCCGGCGCAGCGCACGTATGCCGGCGGTGGCCCGGAAACGCACGCGCAGCGCCGCGCTCGGAGCGAATGTCGGATCGGCCAACACGGCGCCGCGTGCCAGCTCCAAGACCTCGACGCCCGGCACGTTCACGGCAACGCGCGCACCGCCGGCGATGCGCTCGCGGGCGCCGCCGAATACGTGGAGCGAGCGCACGCGCACCTCGCGCCCGGGCGGATCGAGCCGGAGCATGTCGCCGACGCGCAGCGTCCCTTGCATCAGCGTGCCGGTCACGATCGTGCCGTGCCCCGCGAGCGCGAAGACGCGGTCGACCGGCAGAAACGCCGGCGCGTCCGGCAACCGGGACGGCAACGCGATCAGCGCGCCGTGGATCGCCGCACGCAAGGCCTCGAGGCCGTCGCCGGTAACGGTCGATACCGCCAGGGCAGGCGCGTGCGCGACGATCGTGCCGGCGGCCGCCTCGCGCACGGCGCGTTCGACCTCCGCAAGCGTCGCATCGTCGACGAGATCGCGTTTCGTCAGCACGATGATCGCGCACCGCACGTTCAGGAAGTCGAGGATCGCGAGGTGCTCGAGCGTCTGCGGACGCACGCCTTCGTTCGCCGCGACGACGAGCAGCAGCAGCTCCATCCCCGCCGCGCCGGCGAGCATGTTGTGGACGAAGCGCTCGTGCCCGGGGACGTCGACGATCCCGGCTTCGACGCCGTCGTCGTAGCGCAGGTGGGCAAAGCCGAGGTCGAGCGTCATCCCGCGCAGCCGCTCTTCCAGCCAGCGATCGGGCTCGGTTCCGGTGAGGGCGCGCACCAACGACGACTTCCCGTGGTCGACGTGGCCGGCGGTCCCGATGATGTGCATCGGTCAGCGCGCGGCGGCGAGCGCGCCCGCCAGCGCCGCGTCGCATTCCGGCGGGATCGTCCGCAGGTCGATCAGCAGGCGGTCGTCTTCGACGCGTGCGACGACGGGCGGGGCGCCGAGACGCAGCCGCGCCGCCGCGGCGTTCGCGTTGTCGCCCGTACGCACCGGTTCCGCGTCCGTGCCGCCGCAGGGGCGCCACGCGAGCGCGACCGACGGAATCCGCGCGAGCGGGAGCGTCCCGCCGCCGGTAAAGCCGTCGACGTCGCCGACGCGCAGGTCGAGCTCGGGCAGCTTCGCGCGCAGCGCCTCCGCGCGCGCCCGCAACGCGTCCAGCGACTGGGCGAGCATGCGGTACAACGGTATCCGCTCGCGCGTGCGCGCGTCGAGGTGAAGGCGCAGCGTCGCGCCGAGCGCGGCAATCGTCGGTGCACCGACGCGCAGCGCGCGCAGCAGTGGGTTCGCGCGCAGCCGGGCGATCGGAGCGGCGCGTCCGACGACGATCCCCGCTTGCGGACCGCCGAGCAGCTTGTCGCCGGAGAACGCGACCAGATCGATCCCGTCGGCGAGGGCCTCCTGAATCGTGCGCTCGTGCGGCAGACCGTACGCGCGCAGATCGGCCGGCGCTCCGCTGCCGAGGTCTTCGACGACGAGCACGCCGGCCCGCGCGCCGAGCGCCGCCAGCTCCGCGCCCGAGACTTCGGCGGTGAATCCGTCGATGCGGTAATTCGAGGGATGCGCGCGCAGCAGCAGCGCCGTGCGCGGCGAGAGCGCCCGCTCGTAGTCGTCGATGCGGACTTTGTTCGTCGCGCCGACTTCGACCAGCGTCGCACCGCTGCGCGCCAGCACGTCGGGAAGCCGAAAGCCGCCGCCGATCTCGACGAGCTGGTTGCGCGCGACGATCACCTCGCGCGGACCGCCGTCCGGCGCGCGCGCGAACGTATCCAGCACCAGCAGCACCGCGGCGGCGCAGTTGTTCACCACGAGCGCGTCGTCCGCACCCGTCACCGCGCGCAGCAGCGCGCCCAGCCGGTCGTAGCGCGAGCCGCGCGCCCCCGCCTCGAGATCGTATTCGAGATTCGACGCCCCACCGGCCGCGGCGGCGAGCGCGGTCAGCGCTTCGGACGCGAGCGGTGCGCGGCCGAGGTTCGTGTGGAGCAGGATCCCCGTGCCGTTCAGCACGCCGACGAGCCCGCGCCGCTCTTCGTCCGCGAGCCGCGTCAGCACGTCCGCGACCAGCGCGCTCGCCGCGGGAACCGTGCCGCGGGCGCGCGCCGCGTCGAGCGCCGCGGTGACGTGACGCTTCACGGTCGGCGCGCCGAGAAGCTCGCCGAACCGGGCGATGCGCGGTTCGTCGAGGAGCCGATGGACCGCCGGCAGGCCACGCATTCGCGGACCCGGCGCGCGCTCAGGCGGCGGCGAGATGCTTGTCGAGCATCGCCCGAATCTGCGGCTCGGGAACGAAGCCGACGATCCGGTCGACGGCCTGCCCGTCCTTGAACAGGATCAGACAGGGGATCCCCGAGATGCCGTATTGCCCGGCGATCGACGGCGCTTCGTCGGTGTTCAGCTTCACGAAGCTCACGCGGTCGCCCATCTGGCCGGCGATCTTCTCGACCACCGGGGAGAGCATCCGGCACGGGCCGCACCACGGGGCCCAAAAGTCGACCAGAACCGGTTTCGAAGACTCGAGCACCGCGGTCGGAAACGTGCTCTGGGTGACGTCGGGGAGTGCGCTCATGGCGTAGCTTTCATACCTCCGTCGCCTTCGACCCTACCGTAGGAGCGTCGGTTTCGATCCGGAACGGTGCCCACGTGCGCTCGCTTCCGCTGCTGATCGCCGCGCTGGCAGCCGTGACCGCGCCCGTGTGCGCCGCGATCGTGCACCGGCCGCCGCCGCCCGTCTTCATCACGGCCTCGGTCGCCGAGGACGCGCAGCACGCGATGCCGCCGGGACTCTGGAAACGGCTCGTCGCCGACTACGTCGGCGGACGCGCGGTCGCGATCGAGGACGGCAGCGTGCCGGTGGACGCGGCGCGCTGCCGCGCCCAGCACGCGTCATACGCCGTCGCCGCGACGTTCGAGCGCATCCCCTACCTGCCCGGGCTCGGCGAGGACGCGCGACGCGTCTACGCGATCGCGCGCTTCACCGTGCGCAACTGCGCGAGCGGCGTCCTCGGGCGAACCCATGCGGTGCTGCTGCACAGCGATCCGCCGGAGTCCGGCCCGACCGACCTCGAGTCGGTCGCCGAGCGGATGTGGCTGCGCGCCGCGCTTGCCGAGCTGGCGCGCGTACCGCTCTCGCTCGTCACGCCTGCCGTGACCCCGGCGCCGAGCGCGACCCCGGCGCCGAGCGAAGCGCCGGCACCGAGCGATCGTCCGATCCCGTCCCCGAGCGCTAGCCCTGACGGTACGCGCGCAACACCTGCAGCGTCACCAGCGAGCTCTGCGGGATGACGACGTTCTGACGAGCGTTCTTCGCCACGAGGAAGCCGCCGACGAGTCCGATCGGGCCGAGCACCGCGACCCCGATCGTCTTTCCGATCCAGTTGCCGAGGAGGTCGCCGACGACCGCGCCGCCGGCCTCACGCGGTGCATTGCTCTTCGTCATCACTTGCACGTGCAGCGGGCGCGCGTCGAGTCCGTAGGAACGGCCGTTGGCCAGCACGATGCGGTCGTAGGCAAGGCGCACGCGCGCGTTGCGGCCCAGACCCGGCTTCGTCACGTCCGCGACGTGGCCGGAGATCGTCGCGCCGACGATGCGGCCGCTGCCGTCCGCCGAGGTGACGTTGGAGATGGTGAACGGTTCGCCGGGAGACGCGTTCGCCGAGTCGATCGACTGGTTGATGGTGCCTTGGAGCTCCATGCCGGGGGCGACCGGCGAGCTCTGCGCCGCCGCGCCCAGCGGCGCGGCGATCATCGCCACGGCGAGCAGGATCGAGGAGATGCGTGTCATGCTCGCCATGTTCCCAGCGGCGGCGCTCCGCTCGGCGGCTGACCGAGCGGAGTGCGGGATCGCGGGGCTACGCTGTCGGCGGCTCGCCGGTGATGTCGGCGACGCGTTTCGTCTGCACGCCGAGGTTCGCGATCGCGATGACCTCGTCGCCTTCGGCGAGACGCTGCAGTCGCACGCCCTTCGTCGAGCGCCCCGCGCGCCGGATCTGGCTGACGGGGATGCGGATCACCTGATTGCCGCTGGTGATCATCAGGAGCTCGTCGGCCGGCGCGACGAGAATCTGATCCACGACGTAGCCGATCTCTTTCTCTTTCGCGAACGCCTTGATGCCCTTGCCGCCGCGGTTCGTGTGGCGGTAGTCCTCGATCGGCGTGCGCTTCCCGTACGCCTGCGAGGTGACGATCAGCACCTCGGTGCGGTCGTCCTCGACGATGTCCATCGCCACGACCTCGTCGCCCGGCGCGAGCGTGATCGCCTTGACGCCGCGCGCCGGCCGGCCCATCGGCCGCACGTCCTTCTCGCTGAAGTGTACGGCCATCCCGTCGTGCGTGGCGAGGAGCACGTCACGGTCGCCCGTGCTCAGGTCGACCGCGAGGAGCTCGTCGCCTTCGTCGAGCCCGATCGCGATCAAACCGTTGCGGCGCACGTTCTCGAAGTCGCTGAGGTTCGTCTTCTTGATCACGCCGCGGCGCGTCACCATCACGAGGTACTCGTCGGTGTCGAATGCGCGCACGGTGAAGACTGCGGTGACGACTTCGCCCGGCGGGAGCTGCAGCAGGTTCACCAGCGCCGTCCCGCGCGCCTGACGCGTCGAGTCGGGGATCTCGTAGGCGCGCAGGCGGAACGCGCGGCCCTTGTTCGTGAAGAACAGAACGTACTGGTGCGTCGTCGCGACGAAGAAGTTGCGGACGACATCTTCCTTCTTGAGGTTCGAGATGCCGGTCACGCCGCGCCCGCCGCGGTTCTGCGCGCGGAACGTGTCGACCGAGACCCGCTTGATGTAGCCGCCGACCGTCGCCGTGACGACCACCTCGGTATCGGCGATGATGTCTTCGATGGCGAGCTCACCCTCGAGCGCCTCGACCGGCGTGCGGCGCTTGTCGGCGAAACGCTTCTTGAGATCTTCGGTCTCGCGCTTGATCTCGATGTCGATGAGCTGGTCCGAGTCGCGCAGCGAGGTGAGGCGAAGGATCTCGTCGAGCAGTCCCGAGTACTCGTTCGCCAGCTTCTGCCGTTCGAGCCCGACCAGGGTGCGCAGCCGCATGTCGACGATCGCCGCTGCCTGTGTCTCGGAGAGACGGAAGGCGTCGAGGTCCGCCGGAACGACCTTGTCGTCGAAGCGCCCGGCCTCGGCGCGCCCCACCATGCGGCGGAACGCCTCGGAGAGCACGAACGGCTCCTGCACCAGTTTCTCGCGCGCGATCTCGACCGTGTCGCTCTCGCGGATGATCGCGATCACGCGATCGATGTTGTCGAGCGCGGTCAGGAAGCCGAGCAGGACGTGAGCGCGCTCTTCGGCGCGGCGCAGATCGTAGACCGTACGCCGGTAGATGACGCTGCGGCGGTGCACGATGAAGTGGCGCAGCATGTCGCGCAGCGAGAGCACCTGCGGCTCGAGCGGGGCGAGGCGGCCAGTGCGGGCGGCGCGGATGTCCTGTTCGGGCGTGACCAGCGCCAGCATGTTGAACGCGAAGCTCGACTGCAGCGGCGTCTGCTTGTAGAGCTGGTTCAGCACGACTTGCGGCGTCGCGCTGCGATGCAGCTCGACGACGATGCGCATCCCCTTGCGGTTCGACTCGTTGTGGAGCGCGGTGATGCCCGTGATCCGCTTGTCCTGATACGCCTCGGTGATCGACTCCAGGATCCTGTTCACGGAGACCTGGAACGGCACTTCGCTGATGACGATGCGGTGGCGGCCCTTCTCCTCGACGATCTCGGCCTTTCCGCGCAGCGCCACCGAACCGCGCCCGGTCTTGTAGGCCTGGCGGATCGCTTCGCGGCCCAGCAGCACGCCGCCGGTCGGAAAGTCGGGACCGTGGACGCGCTCGAGCAGGCCGTCGTCCAGCTCGTCGTCGGTGACCTTTCCGTACTGCTCGATCGTGTAGATGACCGCGTCGCAGATCTCGCCGACGTTGTGCGGCGGGATGTTCGTCGCCATCCCGACCGCGATCCCCGAGCTGCCGTTCACGAGGAGCTGCGGGAGACGGCCGGGGAGCACGACCGGCTCTTCGGTTTGATTATCGAAGTTCGGGACGAAATCGACGGTCTCTTTGTCGATGTCCGCGAGCAGCTCGAGCGCGATGCGCGCGAGCCGCGCCTCCGTGTAGCGGTACGCCGCCGGCGGATCGGGATCGATCGAGCCGAAGTTCCCGTGACCGTCGACCAGCGGGTAGCGCAGCGTGAAGTCTTGCGCCATGCGGACGAGCGCATCGTACACCGACGAGTCGCCGTGCGGGTGAAAGCTCTTCAGCACCTCGCCGATCACACCGGCGCATTTGCGGTGCTGCTTCGAGGGATCGAGCCCCATCTCGCGCATCGCGTAGAGGATGCGCCGCTGCACGGGCTTGAGTCCGTCGCGCACGTCGGGGAGCGCGCGCGACGCGATGACCGACATCGCATAGGAGAGATAGCTCTCCCGCATCTCGTCTTCGACGGCGATCGCGGACATCCGGGAGTCGTTGTTCACAGGTTCTTTCTACTGGTGGTGCGGCTCGCCGCCGTCGGGCTCCAGGGCGTGCTCGAGCACGTCGGCGTCCGCCTCCGCGTTCGCGCGCAGCCGTTCGGCGCGTTCGCGCAGGCCGGCGACGTGCGCGTCGTGGCGCGCGTCGAGATCGGCGAGATGGTTAGCGCTTCGCGCGAGCGCGTCCGAGCGCTCCGCGTTCGGGTCGTTCGTCACCGCGCGGAGTCGCGTTGCTTGAAGAGCGCCCCGACGAGGAAGCCGACCAGACCGCCGACGATGGCGCCCACGATCGCGATGAGGAGCAGCTTGCTTCCGAGCCCGCCGCCGATCCGCCCCAGGGTGAAGAAGCGGAGCGTGAGGATCCACGCCTCGAACAAGGCGGCGACCACCGAACAGACGACTCCGGCGACGACCCCGACGAGGACGTCGCTCATGCGCAGAAGCACCAAACACCATTCTGACTACCGACGATCACGTCCTCGATGACCGGCCCGCGTTCGACGCGTTCGCCGGCCGTTTCGCGCGCTCGCTGCGTCCGGGCGACGTCGTCGCGGTGCGCGGCCCGCTCGGTGCCGGCAAGACGACCTTCGTGCGCGCGGTCGTGCGCGAGCTCCACGGCTCGGACGACGCGGTGACGAGCCCGACATTCGTCTTTCGCCAGCGTTACGAGGGAGTGCCCCCGATCGAGCACGTCGATCTGTACCGGATCGAGCGGCCGGAAGAGCTCGGCGACCTGGCGCTCGACGAAGCGTTCGATGCTTCTTCCGTCGTGCTGATCGAGTGGCCGGAGCGGGCCGAGGGCTGGCTCCCGGCGGAGCGCATCGAGGTGGCGATCGCGGGCTCGGGCGCGGGGGCGCGGACCGTCCGGGTCAGCGGCGGGGCGCGATGAAGGTTCTGGCGGTCGACGCCGCGCTCGGCGGCTTTTCGGTGGCCGTGGACGACGGCGCCGCCGTCCGCGCCCGGGCGACCGGGCGTCAGGACGCCTTGGAGCACGGCCTGCGGATCGTCGCGGAGCTGCTGGACGAAGCCGGGCTGCGGATGCGGGACCTCGACCGCATCGCGGTCGGCCTCGGCCCCGGTTCCTTTACCGGCATCCGGATCGCGCTCGCCTATGCGAAGTCGCTGGCCTACGCGAGCGGACTGCCCGCGGTGGGCGTTTCCTCGTACGATGCGCTGGAGCCGGAGGACGGCCCGCTGCCGGTCCTCTGCGTCGTGCGCGGCCGGCGCGGGGTCGTCTGCGCACGGCTGCGTACCGCCGGCGGCGCACCGGCGATCGCCTGCGGACCGGCGGCCGAGGTCGTGGACCGACTGATTCCCGTCCCGGCGGGCACGATGAACCTCGTTGGGAACACAGAGGACGTGCTCGCGCACATCGCCGAACGCGGCTGGACCGTGCGAGCGCTCCCGCCCCGGACGGCCGTCCCCGCCGCCGCGATCGCCCAGCTCGCCCGCACCCGGGAACCGAGTCCCAGCCCGCACGCGCTCGCGCCGGACTACGGCGAGCAGCCGGCGGTCACCACGCCCAAGGCGCGGGCGGAGCGCGTGACGAGGTGAAGGCGCAGCTCTACGACGCCGCGGCCGACGATTCGCGGCGCATGGCGATCGAGCCGATGATGCCCTCCCATCTGCCGAGCGTCCTGCGCATCGAGTCGCTCTCGTTCACCACCTCGTGGCCGATCAACGCATTCGCCAACGAGATCCGCGACAACAAGCTCGCGCACTACTACGTCGGGCGGCTGAACGGCGAGATCGTCGGCTACGGCGGGATCTGGGTGATCCTCGAAGACTCGCACATCACGACGATCGCCGTGCATCCCGACAGCCGCGGGCTGAAGCTCGGCGAGCAGATGCTGCAGCGGCTGCTCGACGAAGCGATCGCGCAAGGCGCCTCGTGGATCACGCTCGAGGTGCGCGAGTCGAACGACGTCGCGCAGAAGCTGTACCGCAAGTACGGCTTCACCACCGTGTCGACGCGGCGCGGCTACTACAGCGACAACGGCGAGAACGCGCTGGTGATGTGGGCCGGAAACCTGAAGGGCGAGCTCTACGCGGCGCGGCTTCGCGTGCTGCGCGCCGCGCTCGAGGCGGAGCTCGCCGGCCCCGCGTGATCGCTCCGCCCGCCGCCGAGCTGCTTCACAAGCCCGTCGCGGCGCTGGTGAGCTCCTACGGCGCTCCCTCGAGCGCCGTCTCGCGCGACGACGGTCAGCACATCGTCTTCGCGCAAGACGGCGCGACGATCGACGCGATCGTCGACGACGACGCGACGATCCACGCCGTCGAGCTGACGTTTCCCGCCGGCACCCCGTACGGCGCGACGCTCGACGGGACGCCGCACCGCGTCGTCTTCGGCATGACGACCTCGAACGGCGCGCGCGACGAGCTGAGCACCTCGGCGCTGACCGACGGCGCGAACTTCCGCACCTTCCGGCGCGACGCGGGCTCCGATCTGGTGATGCTGTTCGACGCACGGAGCTCGCGGCTCGCGCACGTCATCGTGGGCGACCGCGCGACGCTGCTGCGGCTCGGCTACGAGCCCGATCCGACGCCGGTGCAGCAGCACTTTCCGTACGCGGCGCCGGTGCTGCGCAGGACGGCGGTCCCCGACGGAACGGGGCCGCGCGCGACCGTCGTGCGCCTCGATCTCGACCGCGGCGGAGCGGTGACGAAGGTCTCGGTCGTCGTGGCGAGCGACGATGCGCCCTTCGACCAGCGTCTCGCGGCGCGCATGGCGCACGACGCGTACATCCCGGCGAAGCTCGGCGGGCGCGCGATCGGTGCCAGCATCTTTCGCGAGGTGCGGCATTGATCGCGGACGGCGTCACGTTCGCCCGCATCGCGCGTTCCGTGCGCGAGTCGCTCGGGCAGCGGCACCGCCACGCGCACGTCGTTCGCGTGGCGCGGATGGCGGAGATGCTCGCGCGCGCGCACGGCGTCGACCCGCTGCGCGCGCGCACCGCCGGGCTGCTCCACGATCTCGCCCGCCTGTATTCGGACCAGCGGCTGCTCAGCGAGTGCGCCGAACGCGGGATGGCGATCGACGCGTTCGAGCGCGCGCACCCGATCGTGCTGCACGCGCGGCTCGGTGCCGAGCTGGCACGTGAACGGTTCGGCGTCGACGATCCGGGCGTGCTCTCGGCGATCTGCAAACACACCCTCGCGGCCGGGACGATGTCGCCGCTCGACGAAGTCGTCTACCTCGCCGACGGTCTCGAACCGGGACGCGGGTTCCCCGAACGCGCCGGGCTGGCGGCGCTCGCCCGACGCGACCTGCGCGCCGCGATGCGCGGGACCCTGACCGCGTCGCTCGCGTACCTGCGCCGGCGCGGGCTCACGATCGCGCCGCAAACGTCCGCCGCCGCGGCGACCTATGGAGTCATCGTACCGATGGAGGAACCAACCACTGCCTGAGCTCGATCTCGTCGCCCTGGTGCGCGATGCCGCCGAGGACAAGAAGGGCGAGGACATCGCCGTCCTCGACCTCGCCGGCCGCACGATCGTCGCCGACGCCTTCGTCATCGTGACCGGCCGCTCGCCGATTCAGACGCGCTCGATCGCCGACGCGATCGTCGAAAAGGCTCACGAGGCCGGTCTGTCGGCGCGGACCGAAGGACACTCCGACGGCGGCTGGATCCTGATCGACCTCGGTCACGTCGTGGCGCACGTCTTCACCCCGGAGCAGCGCCAGTTCTACAACCTCGAGCGGCTGTGGGGACGCGTCGCCGAAGTGCGGGCCGAAGCCCAGTGAGACCGAAGCCGTACCGGCGCCAGGGCCGCACCTTCAACGTCGTCGTGAAGGCATTCGTCTGGGTCGTCTTGGTGATCTTCGTCGTCACCTCGGTCGGGGTTGCGCTGTTCGTCACGGCCACCGCGCGGTAGGTCGCTCGCCTTGCGGCGTCGCAACTTCAGCCGCGGCACCCGGTATGTCGCAGCGGAGGACTAGGCTGACCATGAAAACGCCGGCGGCGCTCGCCGCCCTCTTTCTCGCCGTCGCAGCGGCGGCCGGTCCGGCGCTCGCGCGCAGCAGCTACGTCGTCGACGACGCGCACATGCTCTCCTCGAGCGCGATCTCGCAGATCGAGACCCAAGTCGGCGACTTCAACGCGCAGACCGGCAAGGAAGTCGTGGTCGTCACGACGCCCGCGCTCGACGGCGCGACGCCGGACGCCGCGATCGAGCGCAGCTTCTCGCAGCAGCAGGTCAACGGCGTCGAGATCTTCATCGCGAAGAACGAGCACGAGATCCGCATCGCCGGCGACCGCGCATCGTCGCGCTTTTTCCCGCCCGGCTCGTATCAGACGATCGCGAAGTCGATGCGTGACTCGTTCCGCGCCGGCAACTTCGACGGCGGCGTCGAGAACGCGGTCGGCCTCATCATCAACACGTATCGGAGCCACGAATCGTCGCTGAACGGCGCGCGGCGTCCCACGTATAACCGCACGCCGACGTACGTGCGTACGAGCTCTTCTGGAGGCTTCCACATGGGCTGGATCCTGTGGCTCATCGTCCTGGCGGTGATCTTCTTCATCATCCGCGGCATCTTCCGCGCGCTTTCGGGGCCGCGCTCGTACGGCGGCGGGCCCGGAATGGGCGGCCCCGGGTACGGCGGCCCCGGGTACGGCGGGCCGGGATATGGCGGCTACGGCTACGGCGGCGGCGGCGGATTCTGGAGCGGCCTGCTCGGCGGCCTCGGCGGCGCGTTTCTCGGCAACGAGCTCTTCGGCGGAAACCGCACCACCGTGATCGACAATACGACCGGCGTGGCCGGCGGCGGCGACGTGGCCGGCGGCGGCGACGCGAGCGGCTGGCAGAACGACCCCGGCCAGATCGACAGCTCGAACGTCGGCGGCGCGAGCTGGGGCGACGCCGGCGCTGACTCCGGCGGGGGCGGCGGCTGGGGCGGCGGCGACGGCGGGGGCTGGGGCGGCGGAGACGGCGGCGGGGGCGGCGGCGGCGGCGGAGACTCGGGCGGCGGCTGGTAGAAGCGCGCGAAGCGCCGGCCTAGGCTGACGGCCGGGCCGGCGACGGGCGCGGAATCGGCACGGGCGCCGGGGTCGCGGAGCGCGGGCCCGGGCTTCCCGCCGGCATCGCGGCCGCGGGGGTTGCCGAGGCGACCGGCGATGCCGACGAGGCCGGACTGGGAGCAGGCGTCGCGGCGGCACCCTGCGCGGGGTTCGCGGCGCCCGCGGCAGGGGACGCCGGGCCGTACGGGCTCGGCGTCGGCGCGACCGGCGACTCGTCGTGCAGCGCCGGGAAGCCTTGCTGCAGCCGCAGCCGCGCGAGATGGCCTTGCGGCGTCGTCGGGAACGTCCGGGCGACGTACCGGAACATCGCCTTCGCGTGGGCGCGCGCTTCCGGCGTCTGGATCTCCATGTAGAGCTGCGCCAGGTGGAATCCGGTCGCCGGCAGCCAGTGGTCGTGCGGATACCGCTTCGCCCACTCGAGCAACGCGCTTTCGACCATCCCCGCGTCGTGCACCAGCGAGGCATCGTCGGCCCAGCGCTCCTGGTACGAGCGGGCGAGCGCGTCGATCTTCGTGCGCGTCGAGATCGCGCTGTACTTGAACGGGCCGAAGTAGACGTCAGCCGGCGCGTTCAGCGCGAGCGGGCCCGAGACCGTCGCCGCCGCGGCGAGGGTGACCAAGGAGCTGAGGGCGCGCACCATCGCACGCCTCCTACCCGACGGGGGCTGCGGCTAGCCGTCTTCTCAGGCGATCTTCAGCGGGCGACGACGTACGGCAAGATCGCGTCGAGCCGGCGGTCCGTGATCCCGGAGACGTCGAGCAGCTCGTCGACCGACGCGAAGGGCCCGTTCGCCTGACGGAAGGCGACGATCCGCTCCGCCAGCCCCGGACCGATCCCGGGAATCGTGGCCAGCGTCGCCGCATCCGCCGCATTCAGATCGACGAGCCCGCCCGGCGCGGGCCCGGCTCCGTCGTCCCGGCTCGTCGCCCGAGGATGCTTCGCGCGATGCCGTTTGCGATGCGGCTCGGGGCTCGAGCTCGAGCCGCCCGGCTCGGCGTGCGAGCCCGCGCGGCCTCGGCGGCGCCGACGAGCGGCACGCGGCGGGGAGTCGCCGATCGTCGGGACGACGATCTCGTCGCCGTCGGCGACGTGGCCGGCGAGGTTCACGGCGACGAGATCGGCGCCGGGCTTCGCGCCGCCGGCGAGCGCCAGCGCGTCGCGAGCACGTGCCTCGGGCGAAACGGCGTACACGCCGGGCCGGGCGACGTCGCCCGCGACGTACACCAGCACCGCCGGTCTCGGCGCCGGCCCAGCGCCCGTCGCTCCCGGCGCCGGGCCGGCGGCCCCGCCCGGGGCTCCGCGTTCCGACGGCGCTCGATCGAAGGCTTCCGCGGAACGGGCCGGCGCGCGTCCGGCGCGGGCGGAGGCCGACCAGCCGGTCGCCGGCTGCGGCGGTGCGACAGGGTGGAGGAAAAGGAACGCGGCGCCGACGGCTGCCGCGACCACGAGAGCGATGCGCTTCATGCCCGTTCTTCACGCCGTCCCGGCCGGCGGCAAGCCCGGCACGCGCGGAACGACCCGCGCATCCCCGGGCGCGAGACGCCGAGACGGCCGTGCTCCGGCCCGGTGCGACCGCGGCGTCAGGGCTCGGCGCCCGGCGCGTGGTAGACTGGGCTTTCGATGCCCGAGGAGAGAGTCTACGATTTCCGCGCCGTCGAGCGCGGCCGGCAAGAGCGCTGGGAACGCGACCGGATCGACGTCGCGCGCGACGACGACCCGCGTCCGAAATACTACGTGCTCGAGATGCTGCCGTATCCGTCGGGCGATCTGCACGTCGGGCACGCCAAGAACTACACCCTGGGCGATGCGATCGCGCGGATGCAGCGGATGCGCGGTTACAACGTCATGCACCCGATGGGCTGGGACGCCTTCGGCCTGCCGGCCGAGAACGCGGCGATCCAGCGCGGGATCGATCCGGAGTCGTGGACGCGCTCGAACATCGAGAACATGCGCCGCCAGATTCGCCTGATGGGAACCTCGTACGACTGGACGCGCGAGTTCGCCACCTGCGATCCGTCGTACTACCGCTGGAACCAGTGGTTCTTCATCCGCTTGTTCGAAAAAGGACTCGCCTACAAGCGCGAGGCTCCGGTGAACTGGTGCCCCCTCGACCGCACCGTGCTCGCCAACGAGCAGGTCGAGAACGGGCGCTGCTGGCGCTGCGGCAGTGAGGTCGAGCGCCGCAACCTCGCGCAGTGGAACTTCAAGATCACCGACTATGCGGACCGCCTGCTGGCGGGACTCGAGCGCCTCGACGGGTGGCCGGAGCGCATCCGCGCGATGCAGCGCAATTGGATCGGGCGCAGCGAAGGCGTGACGTTCGGCTTCGACGTCGAGAACGTCGAGGCGCGGATCGACGTGTTCACCACGCGAGTCGACACCGTCTTCGGCGCGACGTTCGTCGCGATCGCGCCGGAGCATCCGGCGGTCGCGAAGATCGTGGAGCGCATGCCGAAATCCCGGCGGCGCATCGAGGAGTTCGCCGCCACGCTGCGCGGCAAGGGCGAGCTGGAGCGCACGCAGCTGATGGAGAAGACCGGCGTCCCGAGCGGCGCCTATGCGATCAACCCGCTCTCGCGCGAACGGATCCCGATCTGGGTGACGAACTACGTGCTGGCCGAGTACGGCACCGGCGCGGTGATGGGCGTTCCGGCGCACGACGAGCGCGACTTCGCCTTCGCGAAGAAGCACGGCCTGTCGATCGCCCAGGTGATCACCACGCCCGACGGTTCGCTGCGCGCACCGCTCTCCGAGGCGTACGTCGAGGACGGCAAGCTGATCGCCTCCGGCGAGTATACCGGGATGAAATCGGCGCCCGCGCGGCGCGCGATCGCGGCACGGCTCGAAGCGATGGGCCGCGGGCAGGCGACGATCCACTATCGTTTCCGCGACTGGCTCGTCTCGCGCCAGCGCTACTGGGGGACGCCGATCCCGATCGTCTCGTGCGAGCGGGACGGTCTGGTCGCGGTCCCCGACGACCAGCTCCCGGTGCTGCTGCCGAAAGGCGTCGCGTTCACCGGCCAAGGCTCGCCGCTGGCGAACGATCCGGCATTCGTGAACACGACCTGTCCGCGCTGCGGCGGGCCGGCGACGCGCGATCCCGACACGATGGACACCTTCGTCGACTCCTCGTGGTACTTCGTGCGCTACCTCGACGCGCACAACGACCTCGCGCCGTTCGATCGGGAGAAGGCCTCGCGCTGGATGCCCGTCGACCAGTACATCGGCGGCGCCGAGCACGCCGTGCTGCACCTCCTGTACGCGCGCTTCTTCACGATGTTTCTCGTCGACGAGGGCTATCTCAGCGGCGTCGACGACGAGCCGTTCACGCGCCTGTTCAACCAAGGGACGCTGCTGTTCGGCGGCGAGAAGATGTCGAAGTCGCGCGGAAACGTCGTCGGGATCGACGAGACGGTCGAGAAGCACGGCGTCGACGCGATGCGGCTGTTCCTGCTGAAAGCCGCGCCCCCCGAGGATGCGCTCGAGTGGACCGACGAGGGGATCGTCGGGCGCGTCCGGTTCATCCAGCGCGTCTGGCGCGCCGCGGAGCCGCTCGCAACGCTCGCGCGCAGCGTTCCGCTCGACCGTCTTCCCGAAATGCGCGGCGAGCGCGAGCGCGAGCTGGTGCGCGCGCTGCACGTCGCGCTCGAATCCGGCAAAAACGAGACCGAGACGCGGCGCTTCCACTACAACGTGACCACCGCGAAGCTCGACGAGCTGGTGAACCTGCTCGGCGCGGCCGTCCGCGAGCCGGGTGCGCACGACGATCCCGCCGTGCGCTACGTCGTGCACGCGCTGCCGATCGTGCTCGCACCGTTCGCCCCGCACCTCGCCGATGAGTTGTGGTCGGCGTTCGGCTACGAGCGCAGCGTCCACCTCGAGCGCTGGCTCGAGCCCGATCCGGCGGCGCTGGCGACCGACGAGGTCACGCTGGTCGTGCAGGTGAACGGCAAGGTGCGCGCGCGCATCCCGGTCGCGCCGGGGATCGGCGAGGAGGCGGCGTTCGCGCTGGCGATGGCGCACGCGACCGTCACCGCGCAGATCGACGGCAAGACCGTCCGCAAGCGCATCTTCGTTCCCGACAAGCTCCTCAACATCGTGGCGGCCTGAACATGAACTACGAGATCCGTCCCGACGACGCGCTGGTCGTCGTCGACGTGCAGCACGACTTTCTTCCCGGCGGCGCGCTCGCCGTCGCCGAAGGCGATCGCATCTTCGCGCCGATTGCCGCGCTCGCGCCGCGCTTTCCGCGCGTGTACGCGACGCGCGACTGGCACCCCAGCGACCACTCCTCGTTCGCGCGGCAGGGCGGGCCGTGGCCGGTGCACTGCGTCGCGGGAACGCACGGCGCCGCGTTCGACGGGCGGCTCGACCTCGCGCAGGTCGACGTCGTCGTCGATAAAGGGACCGCGCGCGAGACCGACGGCTACAGCGGCTTCGCGGCGACGACGCTCGAAGACGATCTGCGCGCGCACGGCGTGCGCCGCGTCTTCGTCTGCGGCCTGGCGACCGACTACTGCGTGAAGGCGACCGCGCTCGACGCGCGCGCCGCCGGGTTCGACACCGTGGTGATCCAGGACGCGGCCGCGGCGGTCAACGTGAACCCGGGAGACGAGGAGCGCGCGCTGCACGAGCTGCGCGACGCCGGCGTGTCCGTGGCCGCGAGCGCGGATGTCGCCGGCGGCATCGACACCGTACGGCGCTAGCGTCGTCGCCGTCGAGCCCCACGGGCTCGAGGCGATCGACGCCCGCGAGCGGCACGGCCGCCCGCGCGATCTGTTCTTCCTGTGGTTCGGCGCGAACGCGGAGACCGCATCGTTCGCCGTCGGGATCCTCACTGTCGCGCTCTACGGCACCTCGCTCGCCGGCGCCGCGCTCGGCATCGTCGCCGGCAACGTCCTCGCCTACCTGATCGTCGGGCTGCTCTCGCGCGCCGGTCCGCGTCACGGCGTGCCGCAGATGGTCGCCTCGCGGCTGGTCTTCGGCCGCGACGGCAACCTGCTCCCGGCGGTGCTGGCGTTTCTCGCCGGCGTCGGCTGGTTCGCGATCTCGAGCGCGTTCGGCGCGCAGGCGCTCGCCGCGCTCGCGCACCTTCGTTATCCGGTCGCGCTCGGCGCCGTGCTCGCCGCGCAGGTGGTAATCGCGGTGTACGGACACAACGCGATCCATCGTTTCGAGCGCTTCGCGAGCATTGCGCTGGTCGCGGGCTTTGCCGTGGTGTCGGTCGCGACCCTCGGCGTGGCGCGGTTCGGCGCGCCGTTCGATCCGAGCGCGCCCTTCGCGAGCGGCGGCGAGATCGGAGGGATCGTCTTCTCCGCGGCGCTCGCCTTCGCGTACGCGGTGGGCTGGGGCCCGGCGGCGTCGGACTATTCGCGGTATCTGCCGCGCGCCAGCGATCCGCGCGCGGTGACGGGCTGGGCGTTTCTCGGCGGCTTCGTGCCGTGCACCCTGCTCGAGGTCGTCGGCGCGGCGGCCGTGACGGCGACGCGCGCGCCCGGACTCGCCGGCGCGACGCCGGCCGATACGATCGTGCTGCTGGCGCACGGCAACGGCGCCGTCGCGACGATCGGCCTCGCCACCGTGCTGCTCGGCACGGTGAGCGCCAACTCGCTGAACCTCTACTCCGGCGCGCTCGCCGCGCTGGTCGCATGGGATGCGCGCCGGCGCCCGGCGGTCGCGCTCGGCACGGCGGCGTTCCTCGCCGCGCTCACCGCGGCGGTGCTGCTGCTGGCGCGCGCGAACGATCCGACGGCGCGCTTCGGGGCGCCGGTGATCGCCGGCGCGGCGCTCGCGGTCGCCGCGCTGGGTTTCGCCGTCGTGCGCTGGACGCTGGTGCGCTGGCAGTCGGCCGTCGCGGTCGGCGTCCTCGGCGGCGCGCTGGCGTTCGGCGCCGGCGACCCGCGCGCGACTGCGCACCTCTACGAAGGCTTTCTCGGGCTGCTGACGATGTGGGCCGCCCCGTGGGCCGGCGTGATGCTGGCGCGGCGCGGAACGACGCCGCATCGCTCGGACGCGCGCGCGCTCGCGGCCTGGGTGGGCGGGATCGCCGTCTCGCTCCCGTTCTGGCAGCAGAGCTGGTACACCGGCCCGCTCGCCGCGGCCCACCCGCAATGGGGCGACCTGAGCTACTTCGTCGGCTTCGCCGCCGCGTACGCCTTCGCGGCGCAGAGGGAAGAACGCCGCCGAACGTCGGAGGCCACGGCATGACCATCACCGCGCTTCGTACCGCGGCCGTCGCCGCCGTCGCCTTCGCGGCGGGGCTCGCGGTCTCGCATCTGACCCAACCGGCGCGCGCCGCCGCGCCGCCGCTGCAGCCCGCCGTCTACGACATCGGCGCGCTGACGGCCAACGATCTCCCGCCGCCGTCGCCGGCGACGCCGAACCTCCGCGGCAAGACCTTCGTGGTCGCGGACGGCGCGACCGTGCAAGCGCAGATCGGCACCGTGCAAAAGCACATGCACTCCGCCGCGAACGAAATCCAAGTCGTGATCTCCGGAGGCGGCACCGAGTGGCTCGGCGACAAGCAGGCGCAATTGCGTCCGGGCGTCGTGCTGGTGATCCCGGCGGGCACGCCGCACGGCGGCACGACCGATCCGAACCTGAAGATCATCGCGATCAAGACCCCACCCCAAGCCCCGACCGACTTCCACCCCGTCCCGTAACGGCGCCGGGCTCGGGCTGACCGTTCGGCGCGGCGGGATTACGCCGGCGACTTCTCGCGTTCGCGGAAGTAGTCGTAGGTCGCGCGCATGCCCTCGATCAGGCCCACCTCGGCCTCCCAGCCGAGGATGCGCCTCGCTTTGGCCGGGTCGAAGTAGACTTCGCGGGCGTCGCCGGGACGGCGCTCGGCGCGGGCGACGGGCGCGTCGAAGCCGGTCACCTCGACGAGCGCGCGGTGGATCTCGTTGACCGAGGTCTTGCGCCCGGTGCCGATGACGAAGATCTCGCCGGAGCCTTTGCCGAGCGCGGCGACGTTGGCGCGCACGACGTCGCCGACATAGACGTAGTCGCGCGTCTGCTCGCCGTCCCAGTCGATGCGCACGCCCTGCTTCTGCAGGAACTTGCCGAGGAAGATCGCGATCACGCCGGCTTCGCCGTTCGGGTCCTGGCGCGGTCCGAACACGTTGCCGTAGCGCAGCGCGGTGTAGTCGACGCCGCGGTCGGCTTTGAAGAAGCGCAGGTAGTGCTCGGTCACCATCTTGGTGATCCCGTACGGGGAGACGGGGCGCTGCGGCGAGCTCTCGTCGACCGGCATCGCGTCGGCGTCCCCGTACGTCGCCGCGCTCGACGCGAAGATCACCTTGCGCGTCCCCGCTTTCGCGGCCGCTTCGAGCACGTTCAGCATGCCCAGCACGTTCACGCTCGCGTCGTACTTCGGATCGCGCGAACCGATCGCCACCGAATGCTGCGCGGCGTGGTGCGAAACGATCTCCGGCTTGAACTCGGAGAAGATCCGCTCCACCGCATCGTCGCGGATGTCCATGTGGACGAACGAGACCCCGGACGGGATATTCTCGCGCCGTCCTCCGCCGTGCGACCATAGGCTGTCCAGCACGACCACGTCATGCCCCAGCGCGACGTACGCGTCGACGATGTGCGATCCGATGAATCCGGCTCCGCCGGTGACGACGATACGCATGCGAGCCCGGTACGTTCGGCCCCGCGGCCCCCGCTCCCGCCCGGCCCCGGGGCTTGCCGCGAGCGCACGATGACGTGATCGAGCGGCATGAAGCGGGCGCCGCTGCTGATCCCTGCCGTGGCCTTCGTCGGAGCGATCGCTGCCGATGCTTACGGCTGGTCCGCCGTCGTGGCCGCATGCGTCGTCGTGCTCGCATGGCGCGCGCGAACTCGTCTTGTCGCGGCGTTCGCGTGTGCGGGGCTGATCGCCGGCGTCGTTCGCGGTCATCCCGCAATCTTCACGGCGGAGTCGCGCACGGAACGATTCGCCGTCACCGTCACCGGCGACGTCCGGCCCGATCCGTTCGGCGGATCGACCTTCGACGCCCGACTCGAAAACGGCCCGACCGTGCGCGTGCACGTGCGCGGCACGCGCGTCGAGCCCGGCGAACGGCTCGTCGTTCGCGGGCGACTCGTGCCGTTCGACGAGGCGCGCAATCCCGGGGAGCCGTCGCGCCGCGCGATCGCCCTTGGGGAAGGCATCGCCGGCGAGCTGAACGGCGACCGCGTCCTGGCGCGCGCGCCGCCCACGCCGCTGGACGTGCGCACATGGCCGGGGCGCGCACGAGCGGTGCTTTCGGCTCGATTGCGCCGAATCGTCCGCCAGCCCGAGGCGACGGTGCTCGCCGGAGCGCTGTGGGGCGAACGCGGCACGCTTCCGCGCGACCTGCGCGACGACTTTCAAGCCACCGGAACCGTGCACGTGCTCGTCACGGCGGGCCTGCACCTGGGCATCGTCGCGGCGCTCGTGCTCGGGCTGCTGCGGCTCGCTGCCATTCCGCGGGTGCCCGCCTCCCTCGCGGCGATCCCGTGCGTGGTCGGCTATGCCTGGCTCAGCGGCGCGCATCTTCCCTCGCAGCGCGCCGCGGTGATGGTGACGCTCGCGCTCGTCGCCCGCGCCTGCGGAGCACGGCTGTTTTCCTGGAACGCGCTCGCCGCAGCGGCGCTCGCCGTGGCGGCGCTCTGGCCGGCGTCCGTAAGCACCGTTTCGTTCGCCCTGTCGTTCTCGTGCGTCGCCGCGATCGGCTTGTACGCGCGCACGCTCCAGCGGCTGCTCGAGCGCCTCGCCGCGCCCGAACGCGTACGCGAAGCGCTCGCGCTGACGATCGCGACGCAGATCGGCGTGTGGCCGCTCAGCGCGGCGACGTTCGGGCTCGTCGCCCCCTATGCCGTCCTCGCCAACGCGGTCGTCGTTCCAGCGACGGCGCTCGGAATGGTAGCCGCGATCGGCGCGCTCGCGCTCGATGCGATGACGTCCGCGTTCGGCACAACGGCTTCCGCGCTCGTGCGCGCCGCCGCGACGCTCGCTACGTACGACATCGACGTGATTCTGCGCGTCGTTACGACGGTCGCGTCGTTGCCCGGCGCGCGCATCGAAGTTCCCGCGCCGCCGGCGCCGGCGATCGTGGGGTACGACGCGGCAGCCGTGCTCGCCGCCGCGATGCTGCGTGACACGCCGCGGATCGCAGCGCTGACGCTGGCATTCGCGAGCGCGGCGGTTCTCGCGACGACCATTCGCCTCCCCGACGGGCGGCTGAGGATCACGATGCTGGACGTCGGCCAGGGCGACGGAATCGTCATCCGCACCCCGCGCGGCCACGTGGTGCTCATCGACACGGGCGGCCGCCTCGAGCGTGGCCCCGGAGAAGCCGGAGAGTCGGCGGCCGAGCTCGTCGGCGAACGCATCGTCCTCGCATACCTGAAGCGTCAGGGCATTCGCCGCGTCGACCTGCTCGTGAACACGCACCCGCACGGCGATCACGTCGGCGGCTTCGCGCCGATCGTGCGCGCGATGCCCGTCGACGCAGTCGCCGACAGCGGCCAGCGCTACGGCGGCCGCGCCTTCAACGACGGACTGCGTGAAGCGGCGCTCCACCACGTCCCGGTGCGCATCGTTCGATGCGGCGATCGATGGTCGAGCGACGACGGGGTCACGATCGCGGTCCTCTCGCCGTGCGGCGCGCTCTTCACCGACGGCAACAACGACGTGAACGAGAACTCCGTGGTCGCCATGCTCGTGTACGGCGGTTTTCGCATGCTCTTCATGGGAGATGCCGGATTCCAGTCGGAGCATCGCCTACTCGCGTCAGGCATCGACCTGCACGCGGAGGTCCTGAAGGTCGGCCATCACGGATCTGCCTATTCGTCCTCTGCCGACTTCGTGGGCGCCGTACGCCCGCGTTACGCGTTGGTCAGCGTTGGCCGGCACAATACGTTCGGACACCCGGCAGCGATGACGCTGGCCACGCTCCAGAGCGTCGGAGCGACCGTCGCCCGCACCGATCGCTGCGGCGCGATCGTCGTCGAAACGGGAGCGCCCTCACGTATCGCGACGACGCTCCGTTGTTAGTCCGCACATCGGGAAGGATCCATCTCATTGGACGAGCCCGAGTCGCCTCAGGCTTTCTGCCGTGGCGACGAGCGCGTCTTCGCGCGAACGCGGGGTCCAGCCGAGGACGGTCTTCGCCTTGGCGTTCGTCGCGTTCTTCTGCTTGCCGAGCTCGGGGAGGATCTGTCGCACCGCGGGATCGGGGATCGCCGCCAGGCGCACCAGCCAGTCCGGGAGCTGGCGAGCGGGGACGCGCCGCGCCGCCGGGCCGAGACGTGACTTGAGGACGCGCGCAATCTCCAGGACCGTCATGAAATCGCCGGCCACGGCGAGGAACCGTTCGCCGTTCGCCGCCGGCGCGGTCATCGCGCGGATGTGCAGGTCGACCACGTCGCGGACGTCGACCACGCCGAACCAGAAACGCGGGCAGCCGGGAAGCGCGCCGTCGATCATCCGCTTTACCAGCAGGATCGACGTCGAGTAGTCGGCACCGAGGACGGGGCCGAACACGCCGACCGGGTTGACGACGGAGAGCTCGAGGCCGCCTTCGTGCGCGATGAATTCCCACGCCGCCCGCTCGGCGATGGTCTTCGACTTGGCGTACGCGGTCGCGTCGTCACCGTCGAGGTTCGTCCACGACGTTTCGTCGAACGGCGCGCTCTGCACCGGATGGCCGTAGCCGATCGCCGCGAACGACGACGTCAGGACGACGCGCTTCACGCCGGCTTCGCGCGAGGCGCGCAGCACGCGCAGCGCGCCTTCGCGCGCCGGCACGATCAGCTCGTTTTCGTCCTTCGGCACGGTCGCGGGGAACGGCGAGGCGACGTGCAGCACGAAGTCACACCCGGCCGCCGCTTCCGGCCAGCCCGCATCGTCCTCCAGATCGGCGACGGTGAACGAAAGCCGGTCGCCGGGTTCGGCGCCGCCCGCGCGGAGCAGCGCGCGCACGTCGGCTTCGCGCTTCGGGCTGCGCACCGTCGTGCGCACCTCGTGCCCGGCATCCAGGAGCTGCAGGATCGTGTGGCTCCCGATGAAGCCCGAACCTCCGGTGACCAAGACCGTGCTCACGCGAAAACGCTCCCTCCGGCGTGCGCCGCGGCTGCGGCGGCCCCTACTCGCCGCCGACGAAACGACCGCGCCCGAAAAGGTTTCGTAGCCGGCATGAGTACGTCCGCTGCGGCCGTCGACCGCGCCGGGATCGTCGCGACCGAACGCACGATCCGCCCGTACATCCGGCGAACGCCGGTGCTTTCCGACGGCGCCGTCACGCTCAAGCTCGAAGGGCTGCAGCATACCGGCTCGTTCAAGACGCGCGGCGCGTTCGCGAACCTGTTGCTGCGCGACGTCCCTGCCGCGGGCGTCGTCGCGGCCTCCGGCGGGAACCACGGCGCCGCGGTCGCCTACGCGGCGATGACGCTGGGCGTTCCCGCCGCGATCTTCGTGCCGTCGGTCTCCTCACCGGCGAAGGTCGCGCTGATCCGCCGCTTCGGCGCGGAGATCGTGATCGGCGGCGCCGGGTACAGCGATGCGTACGAGGCGAGCCTCGCGCACGTCGCGCGCACCGGTGCGCTCGCCGTGCACGCGTTCGACGCGCCGGAAACGATTCTCGGGCAGGCGACGCTCGGGATGGAGCTCGAGGAGTCGACTCCCGATCTCGACACGATTCTCGTCGGCGTGGGCGGAGGCGGGCTCATCGCGGGGATCGCTTCCTGGTACGACGGTCGCGCGAAGATCGTCGGCGCCGAGCCGGAGGGCGCGCCGACGCTGCACGTTGCGCTCAGTGCAGGCGCTCCTGTCGACGCTCCCGTGGGCAGCGTTGCGATCGACTCGCTCGCGCCGCGCCGCGTCGGCGAGCTCACCTTTGCGATCGCACGCGCGCTCGTCGCGGGCGTCGTTCTGGTCTCCGACGACGAGATCCGCGCCGCGCAGTCGGCGCTATGGGAACGCTATCGGATCGTCGCCGAGCCTGGTGCCGCCGCGGCGTACGGCGCTCTCCTCGCCGGGCGCTACGCGGCGGCACGCGGCGAACGGATCGGGGTCGTCGTCAGCGGCGCGAACGCGGCGCTGGCAGGGCCGTGACGGCCGTCGCCCGGTCGTAGCCGAGACCGCATGCGCACGCGGCACGCGGCTTAGCGATAGAACGTGTAGATCGCGCTGTAGTGGACGGCGATGCGCGCGTTCGCGTGCGCGGCATCGCAGCCCGTCGCCGGCGCAACACCGCCAAGCGTGTCCCAGCGCCGCACGAACCGCACGCCGCTCAGGACGCCGGCGCTGAGGCTCGACGATTCCACCCGCAGCAACAGAGCCGGAACGCCGGCGGCGCGCTTCACTACCGCGACTGGATGCGCGCCGTCGGCGACGACCGAGCTTCCGTCGGCAGCCGTCCAAGTCGGGCCCGCGCTGTGCGTTCCGAAGCTCGTTCCGTCGGCGGAAACCAAGATCGCGTTCGGACCGACGAGGGCCCATTGGTACGTTCCGCCCGCCGCAGTCCGGCACGCATACACCTGCGCCCCGCCGGCCTGCACTTCACGCACGACGGCGGCACCGGCGGGCGCCGGGATCTCGGAGTCTTCGGCCGCAGCCGGACAGCGTCCAAACCCGCTTGCGAGCAGCGCCATGAAGGCGATCGATGCGGAGTACCGCAAAAACGTGCTCATCTACGGCGGGCTTTTGTCGGCGGCGGCCGGGTGCCCTTCGCGCGCTGCCGCGCGGAGCGTCCGCGCGCTGACCGGCAGACCGGGGCGGCGGTACGACGATGCGGCTATTCCCGCGTCAGCGCGATGTCGAGGACCGTCGCTTGCGGGAGCTCCGCGAGCAGCGCGCCCGGGAGGGTGAGCTTCGAGCGGCGCATGCCGCTGCCGACGACGACGCGATCGGCCGCGACGGCGGCGGCGTCGATCAGCAGCGGCCAGTCAGGCGGCAAGCCGATGGGCGTGATCCCGCCGTACTCCATCGCGGACGCCGCCGTCGCGCCGTCAGTCGGCGCGAACGAGATCTTGCTCGCGCCGAGATGCTTCTTCACGACGCCGTTCACATCGATGCGCGCGGTGGCGAGGATGACGCACGCGGCGAACCAGGCGCGGCTTTCACGGCGCGCGGCGAGCACGACGCAGTTCGCCGAGCGGTCGAGGCGGACGCCGTAGCGCGCGCAAAACGCCGCGGTGTCGGCGAGCTCGGGGTCGATCTCGGCGACGTACGTCTCCGCGGCGAGCCTCGGCGAGGCGATCAGCGCCGCGCGAACCGGTTCGGCGAGCAGGTCCGGTCGCGCCGTCGCCGGCTCGGCCGCGAGCGTTCCGATCGTCATCGTGGCGCGAAGGGTACCGAGCAGCGTTATTTGACCGCGCAGGTGCCGAGCTTCGGATCGGTGGGCTTCGCGTTCGGCACCGGGCCGAGCGGGATCTTCGCGAACGCCGGCTTGTCGGCGGTGGGAAACGGCGCCGACCCTGCGGGGAAGCAATTCGAGGCGAGCAAGAACGCCACCACGTTCGCATACTGCGTCGGGGTAAGCGAGCCGGGATTCGAGAACGGCATGTTCTGGAACACCGTGGTGCGCAGGTCGTTCACATGCCATTTGTTGTGCTGCGCGTTCGAGAGAAAGTCTTTGCCCGCGACCGACGGGCCCGCGGTTCCCTGAAGGTCGGCGCCGTGACATTGCAGGCACGATTTCAGGTACACCGCCTTGCCGGCATGCGCTTGCGCCTGCGTGTAGGGAATCGCCGCGACCGTCGCCGAGGACGCGCCGAACGTCATGCGCACGCGGGCGACTTCGCGCGCGTCGAAAACGGGCGAAACCTTCGATGCGACGCTGCGGCACAGTCCCGCATCGCGCGCCGCGTCGGTGTACAGGACGACGTCGTCGCCGCGGACGACGACGCGCGCGATCGCCAGCTCGCCGGGAACCCCCGACATCGCGAGGCGGCGCGGCAAGGCGACGTATGCCAGCCGTCCGCCGACGACGCCGTACGCCGGCGTGCGGGCCGGCGGCACGCAGCCGGAGACGCTGGCCGCGCCTGGCGGCACCGCGAGCGCGGTGGTGCCCAGCGCGCCGCTGATCCCGCCGAGCACGCCTTCCTGCGAGGCGCGGCCGACGACGAGCGCCAGGTTCGCCAGCGCGTGCGTCAGGTCGGCTTGATAGTCTTCCATCTCGCGCTCGCCGAGCGCGCTCTGCAGGTTCTCGGCGGCGGCGAGGACGTTCGCTTTCGCGCCCTGCACCGCGGGCGTCCAGGCGTACGCCGCCGTCTGATCGAGCATCCGGTCGAGGTGTCCGAGCGTCCCGACGCCGTCGCCGGGATCGCCGAAGACGCGCGCGTAGCCGTCGTCGCGGCGTCCGACGAGCGCGTTCAGCGCGCGGTGCGCGGCGCGCACGTAGGCGCCGTGCCCGACGGCGTAGCCGTCCTCGATGCGCACGATCTCGGCGACCGCCGCGTGCACGTCGCGGAGCGCGCCGAGCGCGTTCGCGTGATCGGCCGAAGCGGCGCGCACCGGCGCCGGCGCGGCGAGCACCGCGGCGGCGACGAGCGAGAGCGCGAGCGTGCGCATCGAGAACCTCCTGGAGCTAGGGGAGCGCGTACGCGGTGATCGCGGCGCGCGTCGGGTGCTTGTAGCGCCCTTCGAGCGTCGGCGCGCCTTGGCCCATCCGCGGGTCGGCGAAGTTCACGCCGGCCGGACCGGCGGCGACGACGACGTACTGCTTCCCGCCGGCGGTGTAGGTCGCGGGCGGCGCTTGGATCGCCATCCCGGTCGCGTGGTGCCACAGCACGTCACCCGTCTTCGCATCGTAGGCGGTGAAGTCACCGTTCACGCCGCCGCTGAAGACGACGCCGGACGAGAGCGAGAGCGCGCCGCCGATCTGCGGGAACGCGAGGTGCTTGCGCCACAGGAACTTTCCGCTCCCGATGTCGAGCGCTTGCATGTAGCCGGTGCTCGGACCGACGAGCGTCGGAAACGATCCGCCGAGATAGAACTGTCCCGCGACGTACGTCGAGGTTCCCGGGGACTTCCACATCCCGCACTGGTCGACGCTCGGCACGTAGAACGCATTCGTCTCCTTCATGTAGCTGCCGCCGTTGAACTCGACGCCGCCGTTGGTATTCGGGCAAGCGATGTTTCCGGCGCGGCTCGGCTCCGTGTTCTGTCCCTTCTGCGTGCTGACGGCGACGTGGTAGACGAGCGCGCCCGTGCCGGCGTCGAGGACGTAGAAATTCCCGCCCTTGTCACCCGCGGCGACGAGCTTGCGCGCCGCACCGCCGACCGTGCCGGTGAACAGCACCGGCGGCATCGCCGGATCCCAGTCGTGCGTGTCGTGCGGGATGAACTGGTGGTACCACTTCAACTTCGGCGTCGCGCCGCTGATGTCGAGGGCGATCATCGAGTTGGTGTAGAGGTTCGTTCCCTTGCGGATCGTGCCGAGGAAGTCCGGCTGCGGATTTCCCGCGTCGACGTACAGCGTGCTCGACGCCGGGTCGATCGCGACGCCGCTCCAAATCGCGCCCCCGCCGCGCTTCCAGGAGTCGCCGCTCCAGCTGGTGTGGCCGGGCTGCCCGGGGCCGGGAACGGTATACCAATCCCAGAGCCGCTTGCCCGTCGCCTGGTCGAAGGCGCTGATATAGCCGATCCCGCCCCAGTCGCCGTTCGATGCGCCGAGCAGCAGCATGCTCTTGTACGGCACGGGCTGCATCGTGTAGAACGTGTTCGTCGTGTCGTGCGCGGCGACGACGTTCCACGCCGGCTTCCCGGTGGTCGCGTCGAGCGCGATCAGGTGTCCGTCGAGCGTCGCTTCGTACACCTTGCCGCCGGCAAGCGCGACGCCGCGGTTGGCGGAGAACGCGATGACGTGCGGGTTGTCGTGGAAGTGCCACTTCTGTTTCCCGGTCGAGGCGTCGAGCGCGTAGACGTCGTTGTGCGATGAGGTCACGTACATCGTGCCGTTCCACACGATGGGCGAGGTCTCCAGCGGCCCGCGCGCGTCGACGCTCGCGGTCCAGGCGGTCTTGAGCGTCCCGACGTTCGCGGAAGTGATCTGCGAGTCCGCGACGTAGCGGTTGCCGCTGTAGCTGCGCGCCGGCAGCACCCAGTTTGCGCTATCGGCGTCGGCGTTCGCATAGGTATCCGCCGAGGGCCACGCATCCTGCGCGAGGATGCGTGGCGCGACGGCGACGGAGAAAAATGCGGCGAGGGTCGTAAAGACGATCGCAGCGTAGATGGTCCTGCGAGTCAAGGTGTCTCCCTCCGCCGGCGAAGCCGCCGGCTCGGGGAGGTTGCTTGGAGACCGTGCCTGCCCCTTCGCCCGGACGCCCACCGCCGCACGGTCGTGCCCGGAAAAAGCAAGGCCCGTCGTGCTGACGGGCCCTGTGGTGCCGGGTGCGCGGTCGTCCTACAACGGGACGCTGATGAAGACGTGCAGGCCGTTCTGCGGGGCCCAGTACCCCCAAGCGCCGTTGTAGTACGTCACTTGGCGACCGTGCCAGTAGCGATAGCGATGGTTCTGCATGCGCTGCCATGCGTAATAGCGGTCGTCGCGACGCGTGACGTAGCGCTGATCGTGGCGCCACCGGTTGTCGTATCGGTGATCCTGGTGGTTGTCGTACTGCGCGAATGCCGGCGCCGCGGCGCCGATCAGCGCGAGGGCGAAGGCGGATGCGACGAGTCGTTTCATGTCTTGGTACTACCCGCATCGGCGCCCGTTCGGACCGCCTCTCAGCCATCTCTCACGTCGGTCGGCACGCTGCGGCGCAGTGCTTGGCGCATGCGAACGTCCGCCCGACGAAAACGTCGCGGCGAGCAGGCAGGCTTTCGGCGGCGCGGTGCCGTTCCTTTCGACATGAACATCGAGGCGGCAGCGGAGTACGCACAGCGACATGCGCTTCACGCACTCGTCGTTCTGCGCGGCGAGCAGATCGCAGGCGAACGCTACGAGTCCGGCTGGACGGCGGAAAAGCCGCACGCGCTCTACAGCGGGACGAAGAGTTTTTGGGGACCGCTCGCGGTTGCGGCGCAGGACGACGGCGTTCTCGCGCTCGACGAGCCGGTCGCCGCGACGGTCGCCTCATGGAACGCCGACCCGCTCAAACGGCGAGTGACGCTGCGCGAGCTGCTGCAGCTGACCAGCGGGATCGGGTTCGGCGGCTTGGGTGCCGCCGTGCCCGGGTACGATGCCGCGCTCGCCGTCAGGCTGAAAGAGGCGCCCGGCGAACGCTTCACCTACGGCGGAGTCCCGCTGCAAGTCTTCGGCGCCGTGCTCGCGCGCAGACTCGCGCCGCGTACGCCGCACGACTACCTGCGCGAACGCCTGCTCGAGCCGATCGGCCTGCAAATCGCGTCGTGGCGGAAGCTCAAGGACGGGACGCATCCTCTGCCCACCGGCGCGTTCCTCACCGCGCGCGAATGGCTGAAGTTCGGCACGCTCGTCCGCGACCGCGGCCGCCGGGACGGAGCGGAGATCGTGCGCGAAGGCTCGCTCGCGACGATCTTCATCGGCTCCGCGGCGAACCCGCGCTACGGGCTCGGCTGGTGGCTCAGCCCGCTTCCGCAGCATCCCGACGTCGCATACGCCAGCGGCGCCGGCGGCCAGGCGATGTACGTCGTTCCCTCGCAGGATGCGGTCGTGGTGAAGTTCGGCGGGTCCGGATCGTACGACCACGCCGCGTTTCTGCGAAGGCTCCTCGCCTGACGCGCGCGCTCGGCGCCGGTGATCAGCGTCCGGGCTGCAGCGAGACGCTGTGCGCGGCAGGGTACGCGTTCGCGTATTTGTCGTTGTAGCGCTGCTGCACCAGGCAGTTCTCGCCGGCGCGCGTCCCCATCAGGCCGGGCGTCGCGGCGCAGCGGGTGAGCAGCGCGTTCGCTTCGTGCAGGTCGGCGCGCCAGTCGCCGATCTGCAGGTCGTGCTCGGCCGGCGCGCGGACCGAGAGCAGGTACGCCTGGTTCACGAGCCGGCGCTGGTCGTCGCCGCAGCGCTCGTTCGCACGCAGGCCGACGACGGCGGCATCGTATGCTTCCTGACGCGGAACGGAGTCCTGCGCGGCCTGCTGCTCGTACCCGAGCGCTTGGGTGCAGGCGTCGATATCGCGCGCCGGCGGTCCGGACGAGGCGACCAGCGGCGGCGGATTGGCCCGCGGCAAGCTCGTGCGCGCCACCGTCCGTGCCGCGTGCGCGCGCGCTGCTCGGGCCCACGGCGATCGTTCGGCGCGCCGCCGGATGCGAAACCGGCGCCGCCGCGACCGCGGCCGCGCGCGCCGGTACGCCGTTCGTGCCGCCCTGCGCCAGCGCGAGCTCGCGCCGCGCCTCGGCGTTCGAGGGCTGCAGCGTCAGCGCGCGATACGACGAGAGCGCGGCGTCGGCGAGCCGTCCTTCGCCGCGCTCGGCGGCGGCGCGCGCGACGTACGCCTGCGCGTCGGCCGGATTGACGCGCAGCGCCGCGTCGGCGTCGGCGATCGCCGCGCCGTACGTCCCTTGCGCGGCGAGCGCCTGCGCGCGGCCGACGTCGGCGTTCGCGGTGTCGTCCTTCGCGCGGTCGGCCGTTGCTTCGTCGCTCGCGTGCACCGCGCTCGCCGCCAGGGCGAGGGCGCGGTCGTAGTCGGCGAGCGCGGCGGCGTAGCGCGGCTGCGGTGCGTCGGCGAGCGCGTGACCGCGCGCGACGTAGGCGGAGGCCGTCGGGCGGAGCGCGAGCGCGGCGTTCGCATCGGCGAGGGCGCGGCTCGTATCTCCGACCGCGTCGTCGGTGAGGCTCCGGTCGACGTAGGTGTCGACATTGTCCGGATCGAGCCCCAGCGCGCGCGCGTACGCGGCCTGCGCGCCGGGGTAGTCGCCGCGCAAGGCGGCGATCTGGCCGCGCGCGGCGACCGCCGCCGCGGCGTGCCGCGGGTCGCCGACCGCCGTATATCCCGCGATCGCGCGGTCGAGCTGCGGGAGCGCGGCGTCGTACTCGTCGCGCGCGAGATAGGCGAGGCCGGCGTCGTACTCCCCGTTGGCCGCGCTCCGCTGCGCGGCGAGCTTCGCCCCCTCGGCGGCCGTCTTCGCCCGCTCGGCGGTGGTCTTCGCCCGTTCCGCCGCCGTCTCGGCGAGGCGTTCGCTGCGCGCGGCGGCGAGCGCGCGGCCTTGCGCGCGAAGCGCGGCGAGCGCGGCACGGTGCTCCGAGCGGGCGAGCGCGTCGGCCTTGTGCTGCGCCGCGGTCGCGCCGAGCGCGGCGAGCGTCGCGCGCTGCGCTTCGCGCGTCGCGCGGTCGCGCTGCACCAGTCCCCACCACGCGGCGGCGGCGGCGATCACGAAGAGGCACCCGAGGACGGTGGCGAACGCGCGCAGCGACTGCAGCTGCCGCCGGCGCGCGCGCGCGCGCAGCGCGAGGTTGGCGTCGCGCGCCGCCGCGCTCTCGTCGAGGAAGCGCATCGCATCGTCGAACGCGGGATCGTAGCGACGCCCCCATGCCGCGGTCGGTGTGGCGCGCTCGCGCCAGGCCAGCGCGATCGACAGATCGGGATCGCGCCACAGCGCGGCCTGCCCTCGCAAGTTCAGCACCGCCGACTGCGCGAGACGACGGTAGATCCGCGCGGACTCCGCTTCCTCCGCGACCCACTGCTGCAGCCGCGTCCACGCACGCATCAGGCTCTCGTGCGAGACGTCGAGCACGGTGTCGTCGTCGAGCGGCGTCCCCGCGGGCGGCGTCAAGAACGAGCGCCCCGGCGCGCGAAACGCCTCGACGACCGCGGCCAGCTCCGCCGGCTCGCTGCCGACGATCGCGACCGCATCGCGGAAGAGCGTCGGCCGCCGGACGCCGCGGTTGTCGGGGGCGAGCTGGGTCAGCGCCTGAAACAGCCGCGCGGCGATCGCGCGCGCGCGCGTGTCGGGGAGACCCTTGTAGATCTCGTCGGCGTGCAGCGAGAGCGCGGCCCCGAGCCCGCCGGCTTCGTCGAGATGCCGAACGTCGAGCGGCTCGCCGCGCGCATGATCGCGCTGCCAGATGTTCCAGGTGCGCATCAGCGCGTGCTGCAGCACCGGGAGCTGATCCGGGTCGGTGCCGAGCTCGTTCAGCAAGCGCGTGGTCAGCCGCGCGGCGATCGGCGTTCCGGCGACGCCGGCCGGCCCTTCGACCGCCCGTCGCAGCTCGTCGCGCGTCATGCGCGGCAGCAGGTACAGCCCGTCGTTGATCGTCCCCGGCAGATCGCGGAACTGCGCGCAGTCGCCGAGGAAATCGGAGCGCATCGTCAGCACGACGTAGATCGGCAGCGAGGCCGACGACGCGGCGGCGAGCAGCAGCTTCACGAACGCCGCGGCTTCGTTCGCACGCTCTTCGCCGGCGCCGCCCGCGTAGCGGAACAGCTCTTCGAACTGATCGACGACGATCAGCACGTTCTCGCTGTCGCCGAACTCGGCGCGCTTGACGGCCTCGATCGCGCCGAGCGCGCCGCGTTCCAGCGACGCGCGGATTCGCGCCACGTCGCCGCCGAGCGCTTGCGGCTCGGCGAGAGCGGCCGCGAGGTTGGCGATCGGCGCGAGTCCCGGCCGCACGATCGCGGTGCGCCAGCGCGAGCCGGCGCCGGCCATGAAGCCGCCGTGCAGCGCGGGGAGCAGCCCGGCGCGGACGAGCGACGACTTGCCGCTCCCCGATCCGCCGACCACCGCGACGAAGCGCGTGCGCCGCAACCGTCCGAGCAGATCGTCGAGCTGGCCCTCGCGCCCGAAGAACAGGTGCTCTTCCTCGGCGTGAAACGGACGCAGCCCGGGGTACGGGTTCGCGGGGAATCCGGGCGTCGCGTTCATCCGGCGCGCCCCGTCGCGTTCGCGAGCTGCTCGACGAACGGCGCGAGGACCCAGCTCTCGAACCCCCCGAACGCGCGCACGACGATCGTCTCGTCGTCGGGGAAGCTCCGCTTCTCCGGCGTCGGCGGATCGGCGAGCACGACCGCGGTCGCACCGAACGGCCGGCGGCGGCCGTTGCCGAACACCTTGCGCAAGTCGCGCAGCTTCGTCCGCAGCCACAGCTCGCTGGTCGCGCCGTGGTAGATCAGCACGCCGTCGGCGGTGCGCAGATTCTCTTCGTGATCCTCGCGGAGCTGCTGCTCGTCGCCGTCGGTGAGCGGGCGAATGACGTCGAAGCCGCAGTCGAAGAGCGCGTCTTCGAGTGGAACCGACGCCGCCGCGTCGACGGCGTCGCACACGAGGTAGATGCTCTGCGGCCGCGCGGCGTCGAACGCGAGCCGCGGTCCGGTCGGGACGGGACGGATCGTGCGCAGCATCTCGAGCGCCGTCGTCTTGATCGTTTCGAGCGGCGCCACCACCAGCTGCGGATCGTCCCGCAGCCGCGCGGCGAACGCGCGCTGGCGCTCGTCGCTCGGCGCGGTCCCCGGACGCATCCACGGAAGGCGGCGGAACATGCGGCGGCGCGCCGCTTCCCCGAGCGCCGCTTCGTACTGCAGCATCGCGGCCGAGCGTTGTTCACCCTGCGCGAGCTCGCCGTACTCGGCGCCGACGGGATGGATCGAGAGCACGCAGCGCCCCAAGTCGCGGCGCACGGCGTCGAGGTCGCGCGGGTGTCCGGCGGGCAGCACGCCGTGACCGAACTGCTCGAGCTCGCGCCGCAGTCGTTCGCGTGCGTCGTTCATGTCGGGACCGGCCGTCGCGACATAGACGGACAAACCGCTCGGCGCGACGACCCATCCGCGCTCGGCGTCTCCGCGTACCTCCTTGATGGCGACCTCCGGCATGGGACTCACCCCTTGCCCGATTTCGCTTTGTGTCCGCCGGAATCGGCTCCTGCGCGCGCCATGGGCGGAATGTCCGGGGTCACAGTGGGCGTTACGACGGGGTGTCGGTGGGCCGGGCGGCGACTCCGGCCGCCCATAGCTCGCTTACTTTGGTTCGGCGACCGTCGCTCGCCAGTCGAACGAAAACTCCACGGCGTCATTCAGGCCGTCCACGATGATCTTGTTGTCCCGGCTTTGATCGGCATCTGAAGCGACCGGCTGTACGACCATGGGTGCGAGACCGGCGCATTTGTCGGAGCAGAAGACCCGGGCGATGATCGGCCGCTTGCCGATGGCTCGGAAGTATACACCGATCTCATTCGCCTTCGTGTCACTCACGGCGTAGACGTGAATCTCGTCGTCCCGACAGTCGACCGGGGAACCGGTCATGCCGTGGCCTTCGCAACTGTACAGCGGCTTATAGTCGGCGACGTTCATCGACGGCCCTGAGAACCAGAACAGCTTCACGACGCCCCCAAGGGCCGCGATAGCACCGAGGATGATTCCGATATTTCGAATGAGCTCCACAAGCAAGCCCCCGCTTAACGTGCGTGCACAATGCCTATTTTTCGATACGCCGTCGTTGACTCCCTGTACGACCGTGCAGGCCCGGCCTCGCCCTCGTTGAAGCGCCGGGGGTTCCGCGTTGACAGGCGCGATGCTTTAGGTCTAAATTGTTGAAGCCGCAAGCAGCGGCGGACGGAGGGCGCGGTGCGGATCGTCTGCATCGGCGGCGGCCCGGCGGGACTCTTCTTCTCGATCGTGATGAAGAGCGCGCGGCCCGACGCCCGGATCACGGTCTTCGAGCGAAACCGCGCCGACGACACGTTCGGTTGGGGCGTCGTCTTCTCCGATCAGACGCTGGGCAACATCGCCGCCGCCGACCCGCCGACCTACGAGCGGATTGTCGAGAGCTTCGTGCACTGGGACGCGATCGACGTTCACTTCCGCGGGCGCACGCTGCGCGCCGGCGGGCAAGGCTTCGCCGGGATCGCGCGCAAGCGGCTGCTTCACATCCTGCAAGAGCGCGCGGCCGCGCTCGACATCGAGCTGCGCTTCGAAACCGAGGCGCGCGACGACGAGCACGCCGGCGCCGACCTCGTCGTCGTCGCCGACGGCGCGAACAGCCCGACGCGCCGCCGTCACGCCGAGCGGTTCGGCACGACGCTCGAGCCGCGGCGTAACCGCTACGTCTGGCTCGGGACGAAGCAGCGGTTCGACGCGTTCACCTTCGCGTTCGAAGAGACGTCGCACGGCTGGTTCCAGATCCACGCCTACCGCTTCGCGCCCGAGCTCGGGACGGTGATCGTCGAGTGCCGCGAAGAGACCTGGCGCGCCGCCGGCCTCGACCGCGCCGATACCGCGGAGTCGCTCGCCTTCTGCGAGCGGCTCTTCGCGCCGTATCTCGACGGACACCGGCTGATGAGCAACGCCGCGCACCTGGCGACCCCATGGATCGCCTTCGTGCAGGTGAACAACGTGCGCTGGTTCGACGGGAACCGTGTCCTGATCGGCGACGCCGCGCACACCGCGCACTTCTCGATCGGCTCGGGGACGAAGCTGGCGCTCGAAGACGCGATCGGCTTGGCGCGCGCGCTGGAACGCAATCCCGACCACACGCGCGCTTTCGAGGCCTACGAGGCGGAGCGCCGCATCGAAGTGCTGCGGCTGCAGAACGCGGCGCGCAACAGCACCGAATGGTTCGAGAATGTCGCGCGCTACGCCAGCCTCGAGCCCGAACAGTTCGCCTACAGCCTGCTGACGCGCAGCCAGCGGCTCTCGCACGACAACCTGCGCCTGCGCGACCGCGCGTACGTCGACGCGCTCGAGCGCTGGCTCGCCGAGCGCGCGGGCGCGCCGGAGCCGGTCCCGCCGATGTTCGCGCCGTTCCGCCTGCGCGCGCTCGAGCTGCCGAACCGCGTCGTCGTCTCGCCAATGGCGATGTACTCGTGCGTCGACGGGACGCCCAACGACTTCTACCTCGTCCATCTGGGCTCGCGGGCGCAAGGAGGCGCGGGGCTCGTCTTCACCGAGATGACCTGCGTCGCGCCCGACGCGCGCATCTCGCCGGGCTGCGCCGGGATGTATGAAGAAGAGCACGTCGCGGCGTGGACGCGGATCGTCGAGTTCGTCCACACCTGGACGCAGGCGAAGCTCGCGCTGCAGCTCGGTCACGCCGGCCCCAAGGGCTCGACCCAGCGCGGCTGGGAAGAGCCGGACGAGCCGCTGCGCGCGGACAACTGGGCGCTGGTCGGGCCGTCATCGATCGCCTACGGCGAACGGAACCAGACCCCGCGTGCGATGACGCGCGACGACATGGACCGCATCACCGCGCAGTTCGTGCGCGCGGCGGAGATGGGCGAGCGCTGCGGCTTCGATCTGCTCGAGCTGCACTGCGCGCACGGCTACCTGCTTTCGAGCTTCATCACGCCGCTGACGAATCGGCGCACCGACGCGTACGGCGGCGCGCTCGCGAACCGGCTGCGCTTCCCGCTCGAGGTGTTCACCGCCGTGCGCGCGGTGTGGCCGGCGCACAAGCCGATGTCGGTGCGCATCTCGGCGACCGACTGGGTCGAGGGCGGAAACACGCCGGACGACGCGGTCGAGATCGCCCGCGCCTTCCACGACGCCGGCGCCGACCTGATCGACGTCTCGGCGGGGCAGACCTCGCGCGCGGCCAAACCGGTGTACGGACGCATGTTCCAAACGCCGTTCTCCGACAAGATCCGCAACGAGCTGCGCATCGCGACGATGGCGGTCGGCAACGTGACCGACGCCGATCAGGTGAACAGCATCGTCGCCGCCGGACGCGCCGACCTGGTCGCGCTCGCGCGGCCGCACCTTGCCGACCCGTACTTCACGCTGCACGCCGCCGCGCAGCTCGGCTACGACGATCAGCGCTGGCCCGAGCAGTACCTGCCGGGCCGCGAGCAGCACCTGCGAACGCTTCGGCGCGCCGCACAGCTCGCGGCCGAGGCCGCCGCCGAGGTGACCCGATGAGCATCACCGCCGAGGCGCTGCGATGAGCGGACGGCACGCGCTGGTCACCGGCGGCGGACGCGGGATCGGCGCGGCGATCGCGACCGCGCTCGCCGCCGGCGGCGCCCGGCTCACGCTCCTCGGCCGCGACCGCGGCGTCCTCGACGCGCACGCCGCGACGCTCCCCGCCTCCGCGGAGCCGTTGACCGTCGTCGCCGACGTCACCGACGACGACGCGCTCGGCGCCGCGTTCGCGGCGGCACGCGAACGCCACGGCGAGGTCGAGATCCTGATCGCGAATGCCGGCGCCTCGCTCGGCCGCCCGTTCGCCGCGCTCGACCGCGCGACGTGGGAGGCGATGATGGCGGTCAACCTGACCTCGGCCTACGCGTGCGCGCACGCGGTGATCCCGGCGATGGTCGCGGCCGGATGGGGGCGGATCGTCAACGTCGCGAGCACCGCGGGGCTCGTCGGCGGCGCGTACATCGCCGCCTACAGCGCCGCGAAGCACGGCGTGATCGGGCTGACTCGCTCGCTCGCGGTGGAGTTCGGCAGGAAAGGGATCACCGTCAACGCGGTCTGCCCCGGCTTCACGGAGACCGAGATGCTCGACCGCGCGCTCGAACGGATCGTCGCGACCACCGGCCGGAGCCGCGAGGGCGCCGTCGACGCGCTGCTCGGCCGCAACCCGCTGCGGCGCTTCGTCCGGCCCGACGAAGTCGCGAGCGCGGTCGCATGGCTGTGCCGCGACGAGTCGGCGGTGGTCAACGGCCAGGCGATCGTCGTCGACGGCGGCGAGGTGCAAGGATGATCGAGCGCGTCGACCGCGAGTCGCGCGCAACGCGCGACGACCATCTTTCGGTGCGCGTGTGGCTGCGCATGCTCTCGTGCGCGAATTTGATCGAGGGACGCGTCGGGCGCGCCCTGCGCGATTCGTTCGACACGACGCTCCCGCGGTTCGACTTTCTCTCGCAGCTCGAGCGCGCGCCGGCCGGGCTGCGGATGAACGAGATCTCGCGCCGGCTCATGGTGACGGGCGGCAACGTCACGCGCCTCGCCGACCAGCTCCTCGCCGAAGGCCTGATCACCCGCGCGACCGCGCCGAACGATCGCCGCGCCTCGATCGTGCGCTTGACCGCCGCCGGGCGGCGCGCGTTCGCCGAGATGGCGCGCCGCCACGAAGCGTGGATCGTCGAGATGTTCGCCGGGGTCCGCGAGAGCGAGCGCGCGCAGCTCTTCACGCTGCTGGCGAAGCTCAAACGCCACCTCGTCGCGCTCGAAAGCGAGAGTCCCCGATGAACCGCACGCGCTCGTTCGCCGGCTACGCGCCGCGACACGTCCGCTGGTCGCTCGACGGCGGCGTCGCGACGCTGACGCTCGACCGTCCCGAACGGAAGAACCCGCTGAGCTTCGAGTCGTACGCCGAGCTGCGCGATCTGTTCCGCGACCTGACGTACGCCGCCGACGTGCACGCAATCGTGCTCACCGGGAGCGGCGAGAACTTCTGCTCCGGCGGCGACGTCCACGAGATCATCGCCCCGCTGACCGCGATGGCAATGCCGGAGCTGCTCGCGTTCACCCGCATGACGGGCGATGTGGTGAAGGCGATGCGGGCGTGCCCGCAGCCGATCGTCGCCGCGGTCGACGGCGTCTGCGCCGGCGCGGGCGCGATGCTCGCGCTCGGCTCCGACGTGCGCTACGGCACGGCGCGCAGCGCGATCGCGTTTCTCTTCGCGCGCGTCGGCTTGGCCGGCGCGGACATGGGCGCGTGCGCGCTGCTCCCGCGCACGATCGGGCTCGGCCGCGCGGCCGAGCTGCTCTTCACCGGCCGCGCACTGGGCGGCGAGGAAGCGCTGGCGTGGGGATTCTTCACGCGATTGTGCGCGCCCGAGGCGCTGCTCGACGAAGCGTACCGCTTCGCGCGCACGCTCGCCGGCGGTCCGACCTTCGCTCACGCGATGACGAAGCGGATGCTGCACCAAGAGTGGGCGATGGGACTCGACGAGGCGATCGAAGCCGAAGCGCAAGCGCAGGCGATCTGCATGGCGACCAACGACTTCCGGCGCGCCTACGAGGCGTTCGCCGCGAAACGGCGGCCGGAGTTTCGGGGCGACTGATGGCCGATACGACCTTTCTGCGCTGGCCGTTCTTCGACGAGGCGCACCGCGCGCTCGCCGCGGCGCTCGATACGTGGGCGGCACACAGCGTTCCGCGCGACGAGGCGGCCGACGTCGACGCGGCCTGCCGCGCGCTGGTGCGCGATCTCGGCCGCGACGGATGGCTGCGCTACGCCGTCCCCGCCGCGTACGGCGGCGCGTTCGACGAGGTCGACTCGCGCGCGGTCTGCCTGGTGCGCGAGACGCTCGCCCGCCACAACGCGCTGGCCGACTTCGCCTTCGCGATGCAAGGGCTCGGCGCCGCGCCGATCGTGCTCGCCGGGAGCGACGAGCTGCGCCGCCGGCACCTTCCGCGAATCTGTTCGGGCGCCGCGATCGCCGCCTTCGCGCTGTCCGAGCGCGACGCCGGCTCCGACGTCGCGGCCATCGCCACCACCGCCGAGCGCGACGGCGGCACCTTCGTCCTCGACGGCGAGAAGACATGGATCTCGAACGGCGGGATCGCCGACGTGTACGTCGTCTTCGCGCGCACCGGCGAGGCGCAGGGAAGTCGCGGCCTCTCCGCGTTCGTGGTCGAGGCGGGTACACCGGGGTTCACGATCGCCGACCGCATCGATCTGATCGCGCCGCACCCCCTCGCCACGCTGCGCTTCGAACGCTGCCGGATCTCGGCGGAGCAGCGGCTCGGCAGCGGCGCCGACGGCTTCGCGCTCGCCATGCGCGCGCTCGACGTGTTCCGGGCGAGCGTCGCCGCCGCCGCGCTCGGGATGGCGCGCCGCGCCTTCGACGAAAGCGTCGAGCGAGCGCGCACGCGCCGGCTGTTCGGCAACGCGCTGGCTTCGTTTCAGCTCACGCAGGCGGCGATCGCCGAGATGGCGACGTCGATCGACGCCGCGGCGCTGCTGACGTATCGGGCGGCGTGGGCGCGCGACGTCCTCGGCGAGCGGACGACCCGCGAGGCCGCGATGGCGAAGCTGACGGCGACCGAGTCGGCGCAGCGCGTCGTCGACCGTACCGTGCAGCTCTTCGGCGCGCTCGGGGTGACGCGCGGAACGATCCCCGAACGCCTCTACCGCGAGATTCGCGCGTTACGCATCTATGAAGGAGCGAGCGAAGTGCAGCAACTCATCATCGCGCGGAGCATCCTGGCGTGAGCGCGCACGTCGACACCTTCGCGCGCGACCATCTGCCGCCGCGCGAGGAATGGCCCGAGTTCCTGTTCACCCTCCCCGAGCTGCAGTACCCGGCGCAATTGAACTGCGCGGCCGAGCTGCTCGACGGGACGATCGCCCGCGGCCACGGCGCGCGCCCGGCGATCGTCGACGCGAGCGGGACGCTGACGTACGACGAGCTGCTCGGCGAGGTGAACCGGATCGCGGGCGTCCTGCGCGACGACCTGGGACTCGTCCCCGGCAACCGCGTGCTGCTGCGCGGCTTCAACAACGCCGTCACCGCGGCATGCTGGCTGGCCGCCGTGAAAGCCGGGCTGGTCGTGGTCGCGACGATGCCGCTCCTGCGCGCGAAAGAGCTGATCGAAGTGATCGCCGCCGCGCAGATCACGCACGCGCTGTGCGACCTGCGGCTGCGTGACGAGCTCGAGGCCGCGCGGACGTCGTGTCCGACCCTGCGCGAGGTCGTGTTCACGCACGACGACGGTCCGCAGGGACTCGGCGCGCGCACGCGCACGCGTCCGGCGGAGTTCGAGGCCGCCGCGACCGCGTCCGACGACGTCTGCATGATCGCGTTCACCTCCGGGACCACCGGCCGCCCGAAAGGGACGATGCACTTCCACCGCGACGTCCTGGCGGCGTGCGACACGTTTCCGCCCTCGGCGTTCCACCCGCGGCCGGACGACGTGTTCGTCGGTACACCGCCGCTCGCGTTCACCTACGGGCTCGGCGCCGCGCTGCTCTTCCCGCTGCGCGCCGGGGCCTCCACGGTGCTGATCGAGAAGCCCTCGACGGAAACGCTGCTGGCGACGATCCGCGACGCCGGCGCGACGATCTGTTTCACCGCGCCGACGTCGTACCGCGCGATGGCGCCCCTCGTCCGGCGCGACGATCTGCGCACGCTGCGCGCCTGCGTCTCGGCCGGCGAGACGCTCCCCGTCGGGACGCGCACGCTGTGGGAGAACGCCGCCGGAGTGCGCATCATCGACGGGATCGGCTCGACCGAGATGCTGCACATCTTCATCGCGGCGGCAGGCGACGCGATCCGCCCCGGCGCGACCGGGACGCCGGTCCCCGGCTACGTCGCCTGCATCCTCGACGACGAAGGCACCGCGCTCCCGCCCGGCAACGTCGGCCGGCTCGCGGTCAAAGGCCCGACCGGCTGCCGGTACCTGGCCGATCCGCGCCAGCGCGACTACGTGCAGCACGGCTGGAACCTGACCGGCGACGCCTACCTCCTCGATGAAGACGGCTACTACTGGTATCAGGCGCGCACCGACGACATGATCATCTCGTCCGGCTACAACATCGCCGGCCCCGAGGTGGAAGGCGCGCTGCTCGAGCATCCGCGCGTCCTCGAGTGCGCGGTCGTCGGCATCCCCGACGAGGAACGCGGTCAGCTCGTGAAAGCGTACGTCGTCCTGCGTGACGACGCCGCGACGAACGCAGATGGCAGCGCGGACGACAGCGGCCCGGGCGACGCCGGCGCGAACGCCGGTCTGACTCGCGAGCTGCAGGACTTCGTGAAGTCACGGATCGCGCCGTACAAGTATCCGCGCGCGATCGAGTTCGTGACGACGCTCCCGCGAACGCAGACCGGGAAGCTGCAGCGCTTCAGGCTGCGCACCGCTGAGGCCGCCCACGTGAGCGGGGCCGAAATGCCGGCGATCGTACAGCCGGCGGAGTGGCCGCGGCCGAAGGGATACGCGTGCGGCGTTCGGGCCCGCGGCGACACGATCTTCGTGAGCGGACAGATCGGGTGGGACGCGCGGGGCCGGTTGACCGCGAACGACATCGCCGGCCAGACGCGACAGGCCCTGCGCAACGTCGTCACGGTACTCGCCGAGGCGGGCGCGAAACCCGAGCACGTCACGCGCCTGACCTGGTATGTCACCGACCGGGGCGCATACCTTGCGGCGCAGCGGGAGATCGGCGACGCCTATCGAGCCGTGATGGGCCGCTGGTTTCCGGCCATGTCGGTCGTCGTGGTCGCCGGGCTCGTCGAAGATCAGGCGCTCGTGGAGATCGAAGCGACCGCCGTCGTCCCCGTTTGACTCCCAAGGTCAACCGGCCGGACGCGAAGGCGGCTCCGGCCACCGTCGCGTTCCGGCCCGGTCCGTTCGCCTGCTACCAGGGGTAGCGGCGGAAGGCCGGCGGGGGGCCCGGGGTGAGCAGATCGATCTCGTCGGCGGCGAAGGCGCCGTCGCGGGCGATGTGGCCGAAGACCTGCACGGACATCCCGTTCTGCAGGTTGAGTCCGGTCGGCTTGATCACCGTCCCCGGATGCAGCACGATGTGCGGTCCACGGTCGAGCTGCAGGTTCCACGGCTTGAACTCGATCACGCGCCCCGTGAGGTGCTGCTCGTAGCTGCCGTTGGAATACGACGGGTAGGATTGCGCCGACGCGACCGCCGGTCCGAGGAGCATCGCGCAGGCGACGAGCGCGATCGCAGTACGTTTCATGGGGACGACCTCCGAGTCGAAAAAAAACGAAGCCTCTGCGCTGATAACGCATCCTTTCCGCCGTTCCTCCGGCAAGCACGCGCCGGGCCGCGCATTTTCACGCGGCTTTCATCCTGGCGATACCCCCCGCGCTTTGATGAGCCGGCTGCGCGCGCTCCGAGTTCGCTCCCGAAACGAAGACGGCGCCGTCCCGAGGGACGACGCCGTCTTCGCTCTGGTCACGATCGCGCCGACGAGCGCGAGCCGCGATCAGTCGTGGGTATGCGTGTCGTGCGACTGCGGCCGTGCCGTCGCCCGCGACTGCGCCGGAGCGCTTCGCTGCGGTGCGCTGTACGAACGCTGAGGTGCGCTGTACGAGCGCTGGGGAGCGCTGTACGAACGCTGGGGAGCGCTGTACGAACGCTGGGGAGCGCTGTACGAACGCTGGGGAGCGCTGTACGAACGCTGGGGAGCGCTGTACGAACGTTGCGTGTTGTACGAGGGAGCGCTGTACGAGCGCTGTGGCGCGCTGTACGACGGCGAGCCGTACGAACGCTGCGTGTTATACGCGGGAGCGGTGGATGACCGCTGCGGTGCGCTGTAGGACGGCTGCGACGTCGTCCACGAGTGCTGCTGCGAGCCGGTCCGCGCACCGTCGTAGGTCTGGACCCGCGACGGATAGGCGTTGGTGCTCCGGTTGCCGTCGTACTGTTCGACGCGGCCGTTCGAACCGGCGTACGGCGTGGTCGTGGTCCGGCCGTACGACGGAGTTGTCGTGGTCCGGCCGTACGACGGAGTCGTCGTGGTCCGGCCGTACGACGGGGTCGTCGTGCTCCGGCCGTAGGTGGTGTCGCTGCGACCGTACGAGCGCGAGCTCGTGCCGTCGGTCGCACGCGGCGCCTGGTACGTGCGCGCCGTGCCGGACGCGCCCGCGGCCTCGCCGCGGCTCGCGTTGAAGCGCGACCACGGATCGTTCGTTCGCGGCGTGACGTCGGTCCGGCCGTTCGCCGGCGCCGCGTAGGTGCGCTGCTGCGTTCCGACGCTGTCGCTGCGCTGCGTGGTGCCGTAGCCTTCGTTCCGCTGCTGCGTTCCGACGCTCTCGCTGCGCTGTGTCGTGCCATAGCCTTCGCTGCGGGTCGTTGCGGCACGGCCGTACGCGGAGCCCGCGGCTCCCACGGACGTACGTGTCGCGGGACGTTCGATCGTGCGGCCGCTGGCGACGGCGCTGCGCTGCTCGGCGAACGGGATCCGCGCCACGGGCTGCGCCCGCCCGGCGAAGCTGCGGTCGGCGAACGCGGTGCGCGCGGTCACGCGGACCGAGACGTTGCGGTCGCTGTAGCGCAGGTTCGCGGTCGTCGGCACCAGCGCGAGCCGGCCCGTCTCGAAGCGCGCGTCGCGCAGCCGCTCGGGCGACATCGCCACGCGAGAGCGGAAGTCACCGGCCAGGAAGCGCTCGTGCGAGACGCTGGTGATGCCCCACCGCGCGTTGCGGTAGCCATTGATCGCGGCGTAGTTGCCGATGAAGACGCTGTCGCGGAACGCGTAGCCGCGGCCCCACCACGGGACGAACGCTTCGCGCGGTCCGATCGGAAGCCAGCCGACGTCACCGAAGCCCAGCGCGAGGTCGACTGCGCCGACGTTGAAGCCGAAGAACGCGACGTAGGCGGGCGCCCAGGGAGCATACGTGCCCGGATACCAGGCCCAGCCGAAGCGCGGGCTGTGGTACCAGCGGCCGTAGTGATACGGCGCCCAGCCCCACGGCTCGGAGCCGACCCAGGTCCAGCCGTACGCGTCTTCCCACGCCCAGCGGCCGTCACGATATGGTGCCCAGTCGGCGGGGACGTCGCTCGGGATCCACGCCTGGCCGTAGCCGTCGGAGGAGTCGTCGACCCAGCGGCCGTCGTTGTCGAGGTCGGCGATGCCCTGCACCTGCGGCGCCACGTCGTGCGGGTCGCTCAGCGCGACCTGCTCGTGCGAGTCGCAATCCTGGTTGAACGCATCGAAGCCGTCCATCGCGATCGCCTGCGACGTGTCGATCTGCGGATCGGCCGCGGTGCCGCTCGCGATGAGCGTGGTGCCGGGCTGCAGCGTCTGCTCGCCCTGCGGCGTGACGATCGAGGCCGCGCCGTTTCGCACGGTGACGCTGGTGCGGCCGTCGGCGTCGACGCTGACGCGGTAGCTGCCGCCGTCCTGCGTGCGCACGGAAACCGACGGCGTGTCGACGGTCGCGGTGCCGTCGTCGCCGCGCAGCATCCGCACTTCGACGGTGCCTTCGGCGAGCTGGAGCTCGCGATCGCCGGGATCGATGCGGGTGAAGCGCATCTGCACGTTGTCGCCGAGCCGAACGCTCGAGACTTCGTCGAACTGCACTTCTGCGCGCGAGCTGTCGCCCGTCGTCAGATAGTCCGCGCCGAGCACCGGCGCGTTGACGGCCGCTTCGACCGGCGAGGCGGAGTCGCCGCGCTGAACCGCGACGGACCCTTGAACGATGCTGATGCGCGCGACGCCGGGGGCGTTCGGATCAGCGGCCGGGTCGTCGGCGAGCGCGACGCGCGGCAGGACCATGGGGAGCGAGAAAGCGGTCAGTGCTGCCAGCACTGCGAGCCGCTTTCCAAGAAAGGATGATTGCACGGTGAGCCCTCGGGGGGTGAAGTGACCTTCGAACGCGAGCATAGCCCCCCGGCGTCCCGCGGTCGAGCCAAGTTTAGCGGTCCCTCAGCATCATTTAATCCGGCTCTGATGTTCCGGGCGGCTGCCTGGGCCGATGCTTGGAAAACGGGGCGCCCGCACAGGACGCCCCGCAGCGACTGTTTTTCCCCCGGCAAGGAGCCCGCCATGGTGTCCCTTCGTTTTGCTGTTCTCGCGGCGGCGTTCGGCTGCGCCGCCCTGCCCGCGGCCGCCCTCGCGCAGGACGTTCCGGTCAGCGCGCTGGCGCCGGCCGACGAGTACTTCGGCCACGCCCGGCTGAGCGTGCTCGGGATCGCGAACATCATCCGCGACTCGGGCGCGCGCATTCGCGAAGGCGCCGAGCCGTCGTCGATGACGAGCGGTCCGCTGTCGTTCATCCCGGAAGCGATCGGCGACTGGGAGCACCGCTATCCGGACGATCCGGCGATCGCGCGCGACCTGTACGGGCTCGAGCTCGTCTACCTGCGCGCGCGCACACCCGAAGGGAACGAGCACGCGCGTGCGACGGCCGAATGGCTGATGCACGACTATCCCGACTCCCCGGCCGCCGACAACGCGCGGCTCGCGCTGCGCGGCGAGAGCCCGCGGCGCCGCGAGGAGGTCGCCCGCGGCGCGAGCGGCGGCGACGCGTGGGAGCGCTGGAACGCGCTGCGCGCCCCGCTCCCGCCGCCGCGCTCCTACTAGCGATCGCGCCGAGCCCCGCTCGCCGCTCCGTCAGGCACGTTCGAGGACGTACGTGCCCGGCGCGTCGGCGAGCGGCTCGTATCCCTCGCTGCCGAGCCGTTCCGGCGACGCAACCTTCTCCGGCGAGCGCTCCGCGAGCCACGCCGTCCAGTCGGGCCACCACGAGCCTTCGTGCTTCGGCGCCGCCGCCAGCCACGCGTCGGCATCGGCCGGGTTGGGGACGCCGGGCGGCGCTCCCCACCAGACGGCCTTCTTCTTGCCCGGCGGCGAGATGATCCCCGCGATGTGTCCCGAGGCGCCGAGCCGGAACGCGGTCTCGCCGCCGAAATGGCGCGTCATCGCGTAGACCGAGCGCCACGGCGCGATGTGGTCTTCCGACGTCGCCACGCAGTACGTCGGCACGCGAATCCGGCCGAGATCGAGCGGGACGCCGTCGACCTCGAGCGCGTCGGGATGGACGAGCGCGTTCTCCACGTACATGCGCCGCAGGTAGTACGAGTGGAGCTCGCGCGGAATCCGCGTCGCGTCGTCGTTCCAGAAGAGCAGGTCGAAGGCCGGAGCGTCCTTGCCGAGGAGATAGCGGTTCACCGCGACGCCCCAGATCAGATCGTTCGCGCGCAGCATGCTGAACGCATCGGCCATCTCGCGCCCGCCGAGCACGCCCTCGCGGCCCATCTTCTCTTCGATGAACGACAGCGCTTCTTGCGAGAGGAACGCCATCACCTCGCCGGGATCGGCGAAGTCGACCAGCGCGGCGAAGAACGTCGCGGTCCGGATCAGCGTCGCGTTGATCCGCGCGAGGTAGGCGAGCCCGCTGGCGAGGAGCGTCCCTCCGATGCAGTAGCCGATCGCGTCGACGTCTTCGCGTGCCGGCGATGTTCGCCGCGACGCGCGCGGCGGTGAGCGGTCCGAGCCGCAGATAGTCGGCCCACGTCAGGTCGCCGAGCGCGGCGTCCGGATTGCGCCAGGAGATCACGAAGGTGTTGCGCCCCGCATCGGTGGCGTACTTCACGAAGCTGTTCGCCGGCTGCAGGTCGAGGATGTAGAACTTGTTGATCCACGGCGGCACGATGACGAGCGGACGGGCGTAGATCTCGCTCTGCGTCGGCGCGTACTGGATCAGCTCGATCAGCTCGTTGCGATAGACGACTTTCCCGGGAGTGGTCGCGACGTTCTCGCCGACCGAGAACGCGCGCTGATCGACGAGCGCGGGACGGCCGGCGTTCTCGCGCGCGTCCTCGCGCAGGTTCTCCATCCCGCGGCGGAAGTTGGCGCCCCCGCTGCGCAGCGTCTCTTCGAGCACGTCGGGGTTGAACCACGGCACGTTCGTCGGGCTCATCGCATCGCAGAACTGCTTCGCGTAGAATTTCACCCGCCGCTTCGTCGCGTCGTCGACGCCCTCGGCCTCATCGATCGAGCGCAGCACCGCCTTGGTGGCGAGGAGATAGCCCTGCTTGAGCGCATCGAAGTACGGGTTCGTCGTCCAGACCGGGTTGCTGAAGCGGCGGTCGGACGGATCCGGCTTCACGACCGAGTCGCGCGCCGGCTCACCCGCGGCCCACGGCACTCGCATCGCCGCCGACCGCCTCGGTGAGCGACTTGGCGAGCTCTTGCTGAGCCTCGAGGAGCTGCCCGGGGCTGGACATCATCGCGCGCCAGACTTCCATCGACATGGCGCCGACGCCGAGCGGGTCGAACGGGTTCTTCACGGCCCCGTCACCGTTCGACGGCCCTCGAATGTGCCCCGGCTATCGTTCGGCGCGCACCGGCTTTCACGCGCGCTTCAGACATCGGCGGGATGATGGCGACCACACGCCGGTTTCCCTCACCCGCCCGGAAGGCCGCTTCATGTCGAATCGCTCGCCGCTCCCCGCTCTCTTGCTCGCCGCATCCGCGGTCGTCACGGGAGGATGCAGCAGCGTCTCGCCTTTCTTCGCCAGGTGCCCGGCAGAACGCCGCCGAGGGAAAATGCGACGGCGGCGGCTCCGCACCATGCCAGCGCTAAGCAGGTCATCGCTGCGCTTCCATGCCGGTACCATACAGCGAGGCCCGAGGCTGCCCCAAACACCACGCCCCCCGCCCAATAAAGGGCCGGTACACGGACCTGATACGTCATTGCGGCATACCAAAGTGCAATGAGCACCGCGAAAAACCAGGCAACGGAAAGCCACGGAATGCCGTTCATCAAGCCCTACCTTCGCCCAAAGTCAGATCCGGGCCCCGCCCGCCAGCGGGATGCCACGAGGCAGGCGCGGATCGTGCTGCCGAAGTGCCACGGTGACGGACCACTTAGGAACGCCAAAAGACAGAGCTCACAGCCAGATATCCGCCGAGAAGGGCGACTGCGGATCCGACGAAGGCCGAACCAGCCATCGCGCCCCAAGGCCGGTCCTTGGTCTGCCCGACCGCATTGAACCACCTGTAGTCCCAAGCGGAGGGATCCTTGCGAACCATGGCCATAGCGACGTCGCGCCGCCATCGTATCATCCCGATACCGATCGCCAAGAGCACCAACCCAATGAGTATGTCCGAGACACGGTGACCGAACGTCATCGCGGCTTCTCCCTATGGTTTCCGGTTGACGCAGAAGAGGCTAGCGAGCGCTGGCTCCTTCCGTACGTTGAGCAACGGGAAAGCAGTTTGTACGCCGACCGAGGCGCCTAAACCCGCCCCAAGCCCCGCTTCCGCAGACGACAGCATTGGGTGCCCCTGCGAGTCGTAGCCGACCCCTGCGCCGGCGTAAGGAACGCTCCTCGATGGCGGCGCCGCACCTGCCGGTCGCGACCGCGACGCCGGTCGCGGCGATTCTGAACGGGCTGCACACGCAGACGACGATCGGCGCGACGACGGTCGCCGGCGATCAGAACCCCTACGGTCTGGCGATCGCGCCGGCGACCGCTGGGAAGATCACCGCCGGCGATCTGATCGTGTGCAACTTCAACGATCCCGCGAACGTGCAGGGCACCGGAACGACGATCGTCGGCCTGCATCCGGTCGCCGGCGCGGCGCCGTACGCGATCGTGCAGAGCGCGCAGCTCGAAGGCTGCGCCGCCGTGACGCTCGATCCGGCGGACCGCATCTTCGCGGCGGACTTCGTGGCGAACGACGACTTGATCGTCAGCCCGGCCGGCACGATCTCGCAGTCGATCACCGCCGTCACCTGGCACGGCCCCTGGGGCCAGATCTACAGCCCGACCGCCGGGCCGTTCGGCACCGCCGCGGTCTATGCCACCAGCGTGGCGAGCGGCGACGTCGTGCGCCTCGACGTGAGCAACGGGACCGTCACGGGCGCCCAAACGATCATCACCGGCTTCACCCGGAACACGGGCGCCCCGGGCTCGATCCTCGGCGCATCGGGGCTGACGTACGATCCGAATGGCGATCAACTGTACGTCATCGACGGAAACCTGAACGTGCTCTACGGCTTCCGCAGTGTCTCGACGATCCCGGCCGGCGGGATCGTGGTCTCGGGCGCGTCGTTCAGCGGGACGTCCGCCGCGAGCGCGCGCGTCGTCGCCTCCGGCGCGCCGATGAACGCGCCGGTGAGCGCCGCGCTGCTCGAGAACGGCAACATCGTCGTCGGGAACACTGCCGACAACAACATGATCGAGTACTCGCCGGCGGGCGCGATGCTGGGCGAGAAGCTGGTCGACAACGGTGCGACGGGGGCGATCTTCGGAATTGTCGCGACGGGCACGACGCCGGCGAGCCAGAAGATCTACTTCAACGACGACAACGCGAACGCGGTGGTGCTCATCTCGCAGTAGGAGGGGCGTGGAGGAACGCCGCGACGCGGTCCAGCACGAGCTGGGCCGCGTCGCGGTGAGGGCTGTGCCCGGCGCCCGCGATCAGCAGGGTCTGGGCGCGCGGGTTCGCGCGCGCGATCGCCTCGAGCTGCGCCCACGTCCCGTACTCGTCGTCTTCGCCCTGGATCAGCAGCATCGGAACGCGCACGCGCGCCGCGTACGCCTCGATGTTCCAGTCGCGGAAGCGCGGATCGAGCCAGACGTCGTTCCAGCCGTAGAACGCGCCGTCGACGTCCGCGTGATGCCGCGCGAGCTTCGCGCGCAGATCGGTCGTCTCGTACGCCTCGCGCGCCGCCGCGATGCTGCGCACCGAGAGGTCTTCGACGAAGACGTGCGGCGCCTCGAGGATGAGGGCCGAGACGCTCTCGGAGAACGCACCGCCGGCGATCAGCGCGATCGACGCGCCGTCACTATGGCCGAACAGAACGGGGCGCTCGAGCGCGAGCGCGCGCAGCAGCGCCGGGAGCACGCGCGTCGCCTCGTCGTGCATGAACGAGGGCTCGCGCTTCGCATCGAGCGCCGCGGAGTCGCCGTAGCCGCGGCGCGAGTACGCTACGACGGTGCGGCCGGTGCGCTCGCGCAGCCGTTCGGGAAAATCGCGCCACAGCGAGATCGAGCCCAGCCCTTCGTGCAGCAGCACGATCGCCGCGCGCGCGGGATCGCCCGACAGCGTCACCGTCTCGAGACGTACGCCCTCGACGACGACATCGCGCGCGAGCGCGGCGCTCACCGGCCCTCGTGCCCGCGGACGAGGTCGTCGTCGATCGGCCCGAGGGCTGCTGGACGCGCGACCGCGCAGGCATTATGCTCACTTGATATACTTCACACACAACGGTGATAGGCTGGGGTGCCGTGACAGGGCGACGAGGCTCATGCGCGCTTCGCGCGTGCTGGCTTCTTCGGTTCCGCCTCTAGGCGCTTCACGCGCCGGTCGAGCGCCGCGATCTTCGCCAGCAGCTTCTCCAACGCGGCGAGCGGGACGCGCTCCATGCAGCTAGGCCGTGGGGCGCGTCCTACGCCGGCCGCCCTGGTCCGGGGGGCGCCTGGGCCTGTCCCGTTCGGCTTCGTCCACGCGCTCTTTCGGCACCGTGACCATTCCCGTCAGGCGGTCCAGCACCGTCTCGTCGCTGACGGGCGGGTTCGGGCTGTCGTCCATCATGGCGCGATCATAGCACGGGGACGACGCCTACTTGCCGCGACCCTCCAGCCGCGCCAGTCGCGCTTCGATCTTCGCAAGGCGCTCCGCGACCGAGCCGGTCCCGGCACCTCCGAAGGCGAGCTCGTAGGGATCGGCTTTTACCGCCGTCGCGATCCGTAGCCCGACCGCGAACGAGGGGTTCTGCACCCCGCCTGTCTCAAGTTGGCGAATCGCCCCCTCGGTAACACCGGCCTCCTCGGCGAGCGTCTTTATGGAAAAGCCCGCCGCCTCCCGAAGCCGCCGCAGTCGATCTCCGAACGTCTCGCCCGCCAACGGCACCCCACTGTTCGCCCGCCCTGATGGTCAGCGCAGTATACTACGGCGCATCTGTAGTGAAGCAATCAAGTGGCAGTGGGTTTGTAAATTTTCGGTTAATCGAAAGGCTGTTCGACGCAGCGATGAAGCACGAAGGCCGCCGAAGCGATTGCTTCGAGCGGCCTTTCGATGCTGACTGGGGCTGGTCGCTAATCGTTGTCGAGTTGACAGCCGCAACGATAAGGCGTGGAGTCGCCCGAGCCGGACAGCCCCATCCTATCACGCGGCGCCTTCGTAGCGCAAGATGGACCTCCGTTCGGCCCCGGTCGGCTCCACGTTCGCGACTAATAGAGTCGTGGAGGTGAGGAACCGATGAAACGCAACCGCGTCAATCGCAAGACCAAGGTTGCACATCGGATGCCGGGCTGCTGCGAACGGGCCGAGCGGATCGCCGTAGGAAACTACGTCGACACCGTAGAGGTCCCGTCCGGAGCCAGACGGTGCCGTCTGTGCAACAACTAGCCTAGGAGCTAGGACAACCGCCCGACCGGAGGTGTCGCGTACCTCCGGGCAAGGCCCCATGCTTGAATATCTTAGTTTGAGGCCCCGCAATGTTGAACGCGCAAGACCTGAGCAAGGCTCTTGAATCAGAAATCGGCCACCGCAAGGCGCTCGACAACGCCTGGATTTCACTGCAACGGGCGATCAGCATTGTCGATCAGCGCATCGAGCTTCTTCAACAACTGATTGAGCTTCATTCAGAAGAGGCGGACTTGCACGCGCCGCTTGCCGTTGCAATTGGCCTTGGTGATGAAACAGGCGATGCTGGACGTGGTTTTGGTGTTCGTCCCGCCGACGCGACCCCTACGTCACCGAACGACGACGGTGAGGTTGCCGGAATCTCACGCACTCTTGGCAAGCGCATCTACGCGGCAGTCGCTGAATACCTGAATCGCCCCGGCGAACAAAAAGCGCGCGTCGAGCGGCTGTATGAGCGACTAGACGCGGACCTGCGGAGCGAGATCGAGTCCGCCCCATCGACGAATAGTGCGTTGTTTCGTTTCCGCCGGCTTCTTCGACGTAATAAGGACGATTTTCATGTGGACCGCAACACTGGCGTCGTGACCTACCGGCGGTATGCACCAACGGCAGAGTCTTACGCGGGTTTCGGGCCTCCGCCGGAGGGATCGTTCCGCGGGAGCACCCAGCTTCGCGTCTTTGCCAAGCGATTTGACGAGAGCGTAGACAACTGGTTCCTCCAGTATCGTCTCGCGAATGGAAGCGAGCACGAACTGCCGGTTTCGGCATTTATCATGCATCTCGTCGAACATCCCAGCCGTGAACTCGCCATGGAACTCGCCGGCGAAGCGTTTGGCTTAGCGGCGTCCACGACACCCGACGGCCGCCGCAGCCTGCACAGCTACCTGAACGGGCAGTGGACGCCCGATCTCGACTACCGCCTCCCGGTTACCACGCGGAAACTATTGCCGCCCGCGCCGGCGGCACCAAAGAACGAAGCCGCTACGAAGACTGCACCTTCATAGCGGCTTCTTAACCCGACGCCCTCACTAAAGGAGGTGATGGACCCGTGTCCCCAGCTAAGGCAACGTGCGTCGAATCCAAACGTAGGGTGTAAGGGTCCCCGGTTTCGCCGGGGACCCTTACTTATCGGCTAATCGTCCTTCCCCGTCAACTGCTTGTACGTCAGACGCTTGCCGTCGATCCGCGGGACGAGCCGCACGAACCGCTCCCCATCCTTCAGGTCCCTGGTGTTGAACCGGAAGGCCGTCTCGTCGCAGTAGCGCCACAGGTGCCAGGGCATGACCGAGATATACGTCCCGGCCAGCCCGCGCTTGAGCAGCGCCCAATACGATTCGATGCTGTTCGTGTGAACCGAGCCCCGAACGTACTCCGTCGCGTGGTCGATGACCTGATGGAAGTACCGGTCGTTCATCCCATGGTAGCTCCTTAAAGCGTCCGTGTAGAGGAACGACCCGGGCGAGACGTGATTGCGCAGGATCGGCTGAATGGTCATCCTCCGGGCGTCGGGGACGACCCACGTCCGCACCTCGCCGCCGCGCTGGATCGCGCCGAGCACGACGATCTTCGTGTCCGGCTTCATGCCCGGCTTGATTCCGAGTAGCCGACGACCGACGTTCCCGTGCTTCGGCTTTCCACCGACGTAGGTTTCGTCCACCTCGACGTGCCCTTCCAGGCGCGTCGTATGCTGCGCGGCCATGGCGAGCCGGGCGCGGTGCAAGAGGAACCAAGCCGTTTTCTGCGTGACGCCCAGGGCGCGGCCAAGCTCGTGCGACGAGACGCCGTTCCTGTTGGACGCGACGAGCCACATCGCGACGAGCCACTTGTCGAGCCCGAGCGGGCTATCTTCCATAACGGTGCCGACGCGGACCGAAAACTGCTTCTGGCAGCCGCGGCATTTCCAAATGCGGCGCTTCTCCAGGAACAGCACGTCGGCGTTCCCGCAGCCCATCCGGGGGCACGCGACACCGTTCGGCCAACGGAGCTTCGTGATGAAGCCATGGGCCAGGTCGGGATCGCTGAAGTACCGGACCGCCTCCAGCAGGGTCTTCGGCAAACGCGGGCTGTCCATGCCCTTATCCTATCAGAGCTTGCCTGTTGCGTCAACTATATCAAGTCGATTATGCTGCATGTAGAGATCTCTGCAAGCGTGATAGTGCATTCGACCGACGACGGCGCGTTCCTCACCGCCCTGGGTGACCGGGTTCGGGAACTCCGCGCGCGCCGCGGGATGACCCGCAAGATCCTCGCCAAGGACTCCGGCGTCTCGGAGCGTTACCTCGCGCAGCTCGAAGGCGGCCGCGGGAATGCCTCGCTGCTGATTCTCCGGCAGATCGCCGCCGCGCTCGACGTTCCAATCGAAGGGCTGGTCTCGGAGAAGCCGGAGCCGCCGCCCGACCTGAGCCATGCGCTCGAGCTGCTGCGCCGGCTCGGTCCCGAACAACTCGCCGAAGCGCGAGCTCTGCTGCAGCGGACCTACGCTCAGGCCGACGATGCCGGCCGGCGGGGCCGGATCGCGTTGATCGGATTACGCGGCGCCGGGAAGACGACGCTCGGCAAGCGGCTGGCCGACCGGCTCGGCGTCCCGTTGATCGAGCTCGACCGGGAGATCGAGCGCGAGAGCGGCGTCTCGCTGGCGACGATCTTCGACTTCTACGGCCAAGCCGGGTTCCGCCGGATGGAGCGACGCTGCCTCGACCGGATCGTCGACGAGCACCCGCGTTTCGTGCTCGCGACGGGCGGGAGCATCGTCTCGGAGCCGGCCACTTTCGAACGCCTGCTCGAGGCGTGTTGGACGATCTGGCTGCGCGCCGCACCCGCCGAGCACATGGCGCGGGTCCTCGCGCAGGGCGACATGCGCCCGATGGCCGGAAACCGCGAGTCGATGGCGGACTTGCAGCGGATCCTCACCGGCCGGGAGCCACTCTACCGCCGCGCCGACGCCCAGGTCGACACCAGCGGCCGCACCGTCGACGACGCCCTCGACGCGCTCGCCGCCGCCCTTCCAGCGCCGGCCTGACGAACCGGCGCCGCGGGCGTAAGAGTACCGCGGTGCATTCCGCATTTGCCCTTGATCGAGAACACACTCTGCGTGAATGGCGCCGACGCATTGCGGTCGTCGTCGAGATTCCTCATGTCGAACGATGACTCTCTCCTCGGCAAGCGCACGAATTCATTGCTTGGGAACCGAATCGCCGTCGGTGTGTGACGTCGTTTGCCCGGCGATGCTTTCTGAACGGCGTTGTGACGTCGTGGGCGATACGGCTCTCAACGTGGAGGCAAAGCCGGCGTGAATCGCGGAGATACGTAGCAAGGTGAGGCGCTGCATGAGGCACTTCCTTGCACTCCTCCGCCATCATGGCCGGCTGATCGCACACCATGCAGCTCGACGGCACCACGATTCAAACGCAGGGGACAACGGCTGGTGTACGTCCATGAAATGGACTGAAAGCGTCTTTCGAACGGCCGCGACGGTCGGCTTGGTCTTGACGGCGTGCGCCGGCGCCCGGGCGAGCGGCCTCGTCCCCGTGCACGGGTTCGTGCTGGCACCGCCGCAGCACGGTCACCTCCTCATGCGCTTGGAGCGAGTGGTCGACACGATACCGAGCGGCGTCTATGCAGTCGGCATGGGCGCGAGCGGCGCGCCGCCGAAGCCGGGGACGGAAGTCGACGCGCTCGTTACGCGTGGTCGCGGCGGACTCGTGCTGCAGGATACTCCGGCAGCGGCGGGGCGTTTCATAGCCGGCACCCCGAACCCGGCGATCAAACGCATCCTCGGCGCCGGCGATCCGGCTCCGGCCTACACGCTCGTCGATCAGCGCGGGCGTCTCATGCGGCTCGATCAGCTCGCGGGCAAAGTCACGATTCTCAGCTTCGTCTTCAGCCGTTGCCCCGACGCCACCGTCTGCCCCGCGATCAGCGGCAAGTTTCTCTACCTTCAGCACCATCTCGACCCCCGCCGTTTCCACCTCGTCGAAGTCACGCTCGATCCGGCCTACGACTCACCGGCCGTCCTGGCCGCGTACGGCCGTCGCTTCGACGCTGATCCGCGGATGTGGTCGATCGCCACTGGTGAGCCTTCGCAGGTCAAGAACGTCATGGACAGCTTCGGGCTGTCGTCGTTCGAAGACGGCACCGCCAACTACATTCACGACGTGCGCCTCGCGATCATCGATCAGAAGGGCATCGTGCGCAGCGTGGTCCAGACGGCGGGGTGGGATCCCGAGGACGTCGTCGCGGCAGCGAGTGCGGCCGCAGGGCTCGGATCGAATCCGTTGCGCGTCTTCTGGTTCGCGACGATCGCCAATGTGATCGCGTTCTGCGGCGGGAACCAATCCATCGGCGCGTTGTTGTTCGTGGTCGCAGTGATCGCACTGATGTGCTGCATTTCGATCCCGCTCACGGTGTGGGTCGGGCGGCGGATCTTCTCCCAGAAGAGGACGCCGCCGGCGTCGTGAAGGCGGCCCGCGGCGGCCGTCCGCGGAGACGATCCGCCGCCTGAAGGCGGGGGCGTCGGCTACGGCGAGATCGCGTGCCGGATGCCGTCGTAATGCTGCGCGCGCGGCGGGAAGACGACCTCGGTGTTCGCGCGGCCGGCCGCTTCGATCTCTTCCGGCGTCGGCGCCGTGCCGGGGAACCAGGGTTCGAGCTTTGCCGGCGCGGGCGCCGGCGGCGCGAAGCGATGCGGCGCTTCGCGCACCTCCAACCCCTCGATCGAGACCCCGAGCTTCATCCCGACGCCGCGATGCAACTCCGCAAGCGCGCGCGCATTGGCGGGATCCGTCCCGGCGACCGCGATGATCCAGCCCGTTTTGGGCGCGGGCAGCGTGAAGCTCGCCGGGGCGCGCGTGCCGCCCTTGCCGAGCATCGCGGCGAGGACGCGGTGCTCGCTCATGCTCAGTTGCTGGCCGTGCACTTTCATCCATCCGGGCGGCGCGGTCGCGCCGTCGAAGCGGCGCGCCTCGCCGATGATCGGCGAGATCAGCACGCGACCGGGGATCGGCATCGCCGGGGTCGCGCTCGGCGCACGCTCGATCGCCGACGGCGACAGCCCGGGCAGCAGGCTCGAACCCGAGTGCCTGGCGCAGCCGGCCAGTGCTGCGGCGCTCGCCGTCAAGAAAGCCGCGCGCGTCGCCACGTCAGTTCCGGCTCGGGTAGATGCCCTCGAGCGCGATGATGAACGTCACGACGAGGTAGGGCTGGATGTTGGTGTGCGGTTGGCTCCCGCCGGTCGACGCCACCATGAGCGGGCTCATGGTGACCACTTTCGCCACGTCCGTAGCGGTATTGTAGATGTTGCTTCCGGCGGCAAACGTCGCCAACGCTGCTCCGCTCGGACTCGGCGTATTGTTGCTGCCGGTATCGCCGTCCGCTCGAATCAGATGCGTGTGCGCGGCGGTCTGTTCGACCGACAGCGTCACGCTCTCGACGCCGCCTAATTGGCCGATGACATACGGCGAAAGCCCGTGGCCTTGCCCCTGATGGATCGGGACGCGGCTTTGGAAGTTCGGCAAGGCGAATGTCGTGACGCCGTCGCCGCCGTAGAACGTGCCGAGCAGGCTGAAGAGCGCGGTGTTCTGGGAGATCGAAAGGAGCTGCCCATTGCACATCGCCCATCCCTGAGGGGCGAAGTTGAACGGCACCATGCGAATCTCGCCGAGAAATTGATCGGACATCGCGTTCTCCTCGGCGGTGGTCGCCTGCGTTTGAGGACATTCTCAGAGTCCGCTACCATCCCCGCCGTGCACGGCGACCGCTCGGCGGCCTGCGCCGATTCTTTGCAGAGCAGACGGGCGAGCCGTGCCTGCACCATAGCGCTTGCGTTCGTCGGCGTCATGCAGTATCGTGCATGAATGACCGTCGCGCACGCCCCGGCGCAGGCCGGTTTGGTCACCTTCGACACCTCGCCCGAGCGGTATCGGCACTGGAGGCTTTCGGTCGACGGGCGCGTCGCGACCCTCGCGCTCGACGTCGATGAGGACGGCGGGATCCGTCCCGGCTACAAGCTCAAGCTGAACTCGTACGACCTCGGGGTCGACATCGAGCTGCGCGACGCGCTCGACCGCATCCGCTTCGAGCACCCGCGCGTCGCGTGCGTCGTCGTGACGAGCGCGAAAGACCGATCGTTCTGCTCGGGCGCGAACATCTACATGCTCGGCAGCTCCTCGCACGCGTGGAAAGTGAACTTCTGCAAGTTCACCAACGAGACGCGTGACGGGATGGAAGACTCGAGCCGTCACGACGGTCTGCGCTTCGTCGCTGCGGTGAACGGCGCGTGCGCCGGCGGCGGATACGAGATCGCGCTCGCATGCGACGAGATCGCGATGGTGGACGACCGCTCGACGGCCGTGAGCTTGCCCGAGGTTCCGCTGCTCGGCGTGCTGCCGGGGACCGGCGGGCTGACACGGCTCGTCGACAAGCGCAAGGTGCGCCGCGACGTCGCCGACCTGTTCTGCACGAACGCCGACGGCGTCCGCGCCGAGCGCGCGAAGGCATGGAAGCTCGTCGATCACATCGCGCCGCCGTCGGATTTCGCCGCGCTCGTGCGTGAGCGCGCCGAGGCGCTCGTCGCGACCTCGTCGCGCGACGCGCAGGCGCAGGGGATCGCTCTTCGACCGCTGCAGCGCACGATCGACGAGGCGGGCTATCACTACGAGAACGTCGACGTGGCGTTCGACCGCGGCGCACGAACGGCAACGCTCGTCGTTCGCGCACCGCGCGACGCGCAGCCGGCCGAACCGGAGGCGATCGTCGCGCTCGGTGATGCGTGGTGGCCGCTGGCGTTTGCCCGCGAGCTCGACGATGCGCTGCTGATGCTGCGCACGAACGAACGCGAGCTCGGGCTGCTGCTGCTCCGCACCGAGGGCGACGCGGTCGCCGTCGGTGCCGTCGACGCGACGCTGCTCGCGCACCGCGAGCACTGGCTCGTGCGCGAGACGATCGGGATGCTGCGGCGCACGCTGGCGCGGCTCGACGTCACCTCGCGCAGCATGTACGCGATCGTCGACGAGGGCTCGTGTTTCGCCGGAACGCTGCTCGAGCTCGCGCTCGCCGCCGACCGCACGTACATGCTGGCGCTGCCGGGCGACGAGCGCGCGCCGGCGATCGCGCTCGGGGAAGCCAACCTTTCACTGTATCCGACGGTCAACGGGCGCTCGCGGCTCGAGACGCGCTTCGACGGCGACGCGGCGGCGCTCGAACGCGCGCGCGCCGCGCTCGGCCGGTCCTACGAGGCGGGAGCGGCGCTCGCCGAGGGCCTGATCACCGTCGCGCCCGACGAGCTCGACTGGGGCGACGAGATTCGCCTCGCGCTCGAAGAGCGCGTCGCGCTCTCGCCCGATGCGCTGACCGCGCTGGAGGCAAACCTGCGCTTCCCCGGCGCCGAGACGATGGAGACGAAGATCTTCGGAAGGCTCTCGGCGTGGCAGAACTGGGTGTTCGTCCGGCCCAACGCCACGGGGACACGCGGCGCGCTCAGCGTCTTCGGCAGCGGCTCGAAGCCCCACTTCGATCAGGAACGAGTCTAACGTCATGGCCATCGACTATACGGAACGGATCCCGAACAACGTCGAGCTGGGCTCGAACCGCACGCTGCAGCGCGCGCTGGAGCACTGGCAGCCGGCGTTCCTCTCGTGGTGGAAAGAGCTCGGGCCGACGGATTTCAACGCGCTCGACGTCTACCTGCGTACCGCGATCTCGGTCGACGCGAAGGGCTGGGCGCACTACGACTACGTGCGCATGCCGGACTACCGCTGGGGGATTTTCCTGGCCGAGCCGGAGGAGAACCGCACCGTCGGATTCGGCGACGATTTCGGAAAGCCGGTGTGGCAGCAGGTTCCAGGCGAATACCGCAGCACGCTGCGCCGTCTCATCGTCACGCAAGGCGACACCGAACCCGCCTCGGTCGAGCAGCAGCGGCTGCTCGGGCACACCGCGCCCTCACTGTACGACCTGCGCAATCTGTTCCAGGTGAACGTCGAAGAGGGCCGTCACCTGTGGGCGATGGTGTACCTGCTGCACGCCTACTTCGGTCGCGACGGGCGCGAAGAGGCCGAAGAGCTGCTGGCACGTCACTCGGGCGATGCGAACAACCCGCGCATCCTCGGCACGTTCAACGAGCCGATCTCCGACTGGCTCTCGTTCTTCATGTTCACGTTCTTCACCGACCGCGACGGGAAGTTCCAGCTCAAGTCGTTCGCGGAGTCGTCGTTCGACCCGCTGGCGCGCACCTGCCGCTTCATGCTCACCGAAGAAGCGCATCACATGTTCGTCGGCGACACCGGGATCTCGCGCGTCGTTCGGCGCACGCTCGAAGTGATGAAGGAGCTCGGCACCGACGAGCCGGCCGCGATCCGCCGCGCCGGCGCGATCGATCTCCCGACGATCCAGCGCTACCTGAACTTCTGGTTCAGCTCATCGCTCGATCTGTTCGGCTCCGAAGCCTCCTCGAACGCGGCGGCCTACTTCGCGCAGGGCATCAAGGGCCGCCCCGACGAGAAGAAGTACGCCGATCACCTCGAGCGCGACTCGACGCTCGAGCTCGGCGTGCCGGACGGCGCCGGCGGCGTGCGCGTCGAGACGATCGGGCTGCGCAACGCGATGAACGAAGTCGTGCGCATGTCCTACGTGGAGGACTGCATGAAGGGACTCGGGCGCTGGAACCGCCTCATCGAAGCGGCCGGGCACGCCTTCCGCTTCGCCCTGCCGAGCACGCGCTTCCGGCGCACGATCGGCGCGTGGGCGGACGTGCCGACCGATCCCGCCGGCACGATCATCTCGCGAGAGCGCTACGACGCGCAGATCGCCTCGTGGCTGCCGACGACCGAGGACCGCGCGTTCATCGCCGGCCTGATGCACCGCGTCACGGAGCCCGGCAAGATGGCCGCCTGGATCGCGCCGCCCGAGAAAGGCATCAAGGACCGCCCGGTCGGCTACGAGTACGTTCGCATCGCCTAGATGCAAGGACGCACCAGCACCGTTCGGACCCGCGTGCGCTTCGGCGAGACCGACGCGGCGGGGATCGTCTTCTCGCCGACGTTCTACGTCTGGTTCGACGTCGGCGCGCACGCGGTGGTTCGCGCAGCGACGGGGATGCTGCCCGGCGCCGACGGACGGCCGCGGTTCCCCATCCCGCTGGTCGAGAGCGGCGCGACCTTCGTTTCGCCGTTGCGCCATGACGACGAGATCGAGATCCGCTCGACGGTCGTCGCGCTCGGCACGAGCTCGATACGCTTCGAGCACGTCGTCACGCGCGTGCGCGACAACGCCGTTGCCGCGCGCGGCTTCGAGGTGCGCGTCCACGTCCGCGAGCGCGACGGCGCCTACATCGCCGAACCGATCCCCGACGAGCTGCGCGCCGGCCTCCAATCCGGAGACTCGGTCGAAGAGGTCGCGTAGCGCCGATCGTAGCCGCCTGGGCATGGTTCGTCGAGATCCGCGGCGTTCAGCGACGGATGCCAGTCCGAGGATCTGAAGCGGCGGTGGAAGGCTCATCGGAGGCCGTTCGCGGAACCGGCGGACGATGGCCTTCGACCCCTCGCTCCTGCTTTTCGTTCCCGCCGACCGGCCCGATCGCTTCGGAAAAGCGCTCGCCTCCGGCGCGAGCGGCGCGATCCTCGACCTCGAGGACGCCGTCGCGCAAGAACGCAAGGACCACGCCCGCGCGCAAGTGCGCGCATACCTCGATTCCGGCGGCGATCACTCGCGCACGGCGGTGCGCATCAATCCGCCTGACACGCCCGACGGACGCGCCGACCTCGCGATGCTCGCGGGCGCGAGGCGATCCGCGGCGGTCGTCGTCCCGAAAGTGCGCGACGCTCGCGACTGCGGGGCCGTCAGCGACGTGGTCGGCGATCTGCCGCAGATCGTGCTGATCGAAGCGGCGCGCGGATTAGCGCACTGCGAAGCGATCGCCGAAGCGGCGCACGTGATCGCGCTCGCCTTCGGTCCCTACGACCTCGCCGCGGAGCTGGGCGGCGACCCGGACCCGGACGTGATGCTGCCCCACCGCGCGCGAATGGTCGTCGCCGCGCGTGCCGCGGGCCGCTGGGCGATCGACGGGCCCTCGCGCGAATACGGCGACCCGGCGATCCCCTCGCGTGACGCGGCGCTGGCGCGCCGGCTCGGCTTCGACGGCAAGCTGCTGATCCACCCGAACCAGATCGCGCCGGTGCGCCAAGGCTTCGCCCCGACGCCCGAGGAGGTCGCCTATGCGCGGCGGGTCGTCGAAGCTGCCGCGAAGGGATCGCCCGCCGTCGTCGACGGGACGATGATCGATGCGCCGATCGAAGAGTCGGCGAAGCGGGTCCTGCTGCGCGCCGGCGTTACCGGCTAGCCGGCGTAACCGGCTAGCCGGCGTAGGCGCCCGCCAGGAGCTTGCGGACGACGTTTTCGTCGGGCCGCACCGGGTTGTTGTCGAGCAGCGGCTGCTTCATCACCAGCGGCAGCGCGCGCTCGACCAGATCGGCCGCGGCGTCCAGCTCTTTGAACGTGCGCGGCAGCCGGAACGCCGCCGCGATCGATTCCGCCTCGGCGGCGAGGTCGTCGATCCCGAACGACTCCGCGACGGCGCGCACCGCATCGGGCGCGATCCGCGCGTTCGCGCGTACCGCATGCGGCAGCACGACCGCGTTCACGATGCCGTGCGGGATCTGCGTGAGGCCGCCGACGACGTGGCACACGGCGTGGTGCAGTCCCATCGAGCGCGTGTCGAGCGCGAAGCCGGAGAGGTGCGAGGCTTCGAACAGCGCGCGGTGGAGAGGCGCGTCGCGTTCGGCCGCGGCGCGCTTCAGCAGCCCGGGAAGGGCGCGACCGGCGACGATCGCCGCCGCTCCGCCGAGCGCGTGCTGGGTGCGAGCGTAGCTCGCCTCGATCGTGTGCGCCCACGAGTTGATCCCGATCGAGCCGAGCTCGCGCGCGCCCAGCGTCTCGAGCAGCAGCGCGTCGTAGATCACGACGGGGGCCGGCGAGGCGAGTCGTCCGCCCTTCTTGCGGTCGCCCTCGAGCATCCCATAGCCGCGCGACATCTCGGCGCCCCCGAGCGCGGTCGGCACCATGACGACGGCGACGTCGCTGGCCTCGGCGATCGCCTTGCCTAGGTCGATCGCGCTCGAGCTGCCGATCGCGATCGCCGTGGCGGTGCCGCGCGCGTCGACGAAGTCGCGCGCGGCCTCGACGACCTCGCGCGGGTTGTGCGACCGCGCGCCGTCGAAGCGGTCGACGATGCGTCCCCGCAGCGCGGCGTCGGAGATCAGCGCGGCCGAACGCTTCGAGCCGACGATCGCGATCGGCCCGGGGAGCGCCAGCGCGGCGAGCGCGTCGGCGAGCGAGCCGAAGACGATCCGGCGCTCCGCGATGCGCTGGTCGCTGACCGCGTCGCCGGCGCTCATTCGGCGATCGCCTCGCTGAACCGAATCCGGTTGCCGAACGGATCCCACACCTGCAGCTCCCGCGTGTTCCAGGCGGTCACCGCGATCCCGGGGCGGCCGTAGCGGTAGCGCTTGCCGGTCAGCTCGCGGTGCAGCGCTTCGACGCCGGTCGTCTCGACGGTGAAGGACGCGCCCGGCGACCCGTCACCGTGGTGCTCGCTGAGCTGCAGGACGATGCCGCCGCGCGAGACTTGCATGTAGAGCGGAAGATCGTCCTCGAAGCGGTGCTCCCAGTCGACCGTGAAGCCGAGCCAGTCGACGTAGAACTCGCGCGCCTTCGCGACGTCGAACATTCGCAGCACCGGCACGATGCGCCCGAACCCGATTTCCGTTGCAGCGTCCGTCATGAGAACCGTTCCGACGCGCCGCCCGACCGCGCCTGCGACGCCGCCGACGACACGAGCGAGGCGATCGTAGTCAGCGCATCCCAGCTCGTCGGCATCCGCGGCCGTTCGACGGCTCAGTCGCGGGCTACTGCGGCGTTCACCGAGCCGAAGGCGCCATTGCGCCGCACCGCCGCGATCCGGTCGTCATCGTAGCCGAGCACGTCGCGCAGAACGGCGCCGGTGTGCTCGCCGAGCGACGGAGCGGCGCGGTGTTCCGGCGCGGGGTCGCCGACGCGCACCGGACTGGCGATCCAGCGAGCCGTTCCGAAGGCGGGATGCGGCGTTTCGGCGATCAAGCCGCGCGCCGCGGTCTGCGGGTCGGCGAGCGCGGCGCGCACGTCGTTGATCGGGCCGCACGGGACGCCGGCGGCGGTCAGCGCGCCGACCCATTCGCCGGTCGTGCGCGTGATGAGCGCGTCCTGCAGCGTCTGCGTCACGAACGCGCGGTGCGTGCGGCGCGCGGCGAACCCGGCGAAGCGCGGATCGTCGGCGATGCGTTCGATGCCGAGCACGTCGACCAGGCGGCGCCAGAACTTCTCCTTCGCGCAGACGACGACGATCCAACCGTCAGCCGTGCGGAAGTTCTGGAACGGAACGATCGACGGATGCGCCGAGAACGGGAGCCGTTCGGGCTCGTACGCACCGTCCGGCACGAGCGTCCACGCTGCGACGTAGGTGAGCATGTTCATCGCCGTATCGAACAGCGAGGTATCGCAATCACAGCCCACGCCGTCGCGGCGCGCGGCGTGGACGCCGGCGAGGAGCGCCAGCGCCGCGACCAGTCCGGCGCTGTAGTCGACCAGCGAAAGGCCCGATTTCGTCGGCGGCCCTTGCGGATCACCGGTCAGCGACTGCCAGCCGCAGAGGCCCTGCAGGATGTAATCGTAGGCCGGCTCCGCCTCGCGCGGACCGGTCATCCCGAAGCCGGAGAGCGAGACGCAGACGATTCGCGGGTTGACGTGTGCGAGGTCGGCGTAGCGCAGGCCGAGCCGCGCCGGGATGTCGCCGCGGAGGTTGGAGTACACCGCGTCGGCGGCGCGGACGAGGTCCTGGAAGACGGTGCGCCCGCCGGATGAGGCGAGGTCGAGCGCGACGCTGCGCTTGTCGTGGTTGAACGTTTGGAAGAACAGCGAGTCCTCGCCGTTCTGGTACGGCGGAACGGCACGCCCCACGTCGCCGCCGGCGCTCGGATCTTCGATCTTGATGACGTCGGCGCCGAGCTCGGCGAGGTGCACGCTGCCGAACGGGCCGGCGCCGTACTGCTCGACGGCAACGATGCGCAGGTCGGCGAGCGGGCGCGGGCGAGTGGAGCTCATGGCGGCTCGCTGCGTCACCGATAGACGCGTATCCTCGGCCAGAGCACGGGGAGCGGCGTGCGGATCCCGCGGCACACCATGATCGGAAGATCGCGCTCGTACGAGATCGCATACGGATCGTCGAAGGTCGCGGCCCGGCGCGCATGCGCGAAAAGATGGTCGCTCGCGCCGCAGTCGCCGTTGACGTCGATGAGCACGTCGCCGCTGCGTCCCTGCGGTCCCCACAGCCAGAATTGATTGTGCCCGCTCACCACGGGCGGAAGATCCGTGCCGAAGAATGCGATCGCGCTCGCCTCGCCGTAGTTCGATGCGACGATCACGGCACGGGCTCGGTCGGACGGCGACAGCGTTGCGACGACGGCCGCGACGGTCGACGCGAGCTGCGGCCAGCCGTGCATGTCGGCGAAATCGGCGGGAAGCACGGAGGTACGATGGTGCTCGGTGGCGAGCGCGGCTTTCGGAATGTGCGCGCCGGCGAGCACGGCGTTCGCATACGCGGCCGCCGCCGGTTCGGGAAGCACCGGCAGGTTGAGCGGCGCCAGGACCAGGCCGAACGCCGCAATCAGAACCGCGATGACGGGACGGAGGAGACGCGCGCGTGCGGTCCAGGCTTCGAGCGCGACCGCGCCCGCCGCGAACGGGATCGGGTAGACCGCGGCGGGATAGTAGTGCTTGCCGTGCAGCGCGATCATCATCGCGATCAGCAGCACCCACGTGAGGGCGAGAAAGCGCTCCGAACGCCGGATCGCCATGCACACGACTCCGACGACCCACACGACCGAGAGCAGAATGCCGGTGATGAGCAGCTCCTGCAGCAGGTATGCGAGCGGTCCGACGACCAGGTTCTTCCCGGCCTGGCCCGCGCGGAGCAGCTCGAACATCGGGAACCCTTCCCGCCATTGCCACAGCACGCTCGGCAGCGCGATCGCCACGCACAGTGCGAGCGCGGCCGCGAACCAGCGCGTGCGCAGCACGCGCCGCTCCGGCGTCAGCAGAAGACCGCCGAGCAGCGCGAGGCCGAAGAAGAGCGCGCTGTACTTGGTCTCGAGCGCGATTCCAAGCGCGCCGCCGGCGAGCAGCCACCAGCGCGGATCGCGGCCGCGGACGACGCGCAGCACGCCCAGCGCGGCGAGCGTCCACAGCAGGGGATTCGCCTCGTCGGTGGACACCTTCATCCCGAAGCTCACCAGGACCGGGCTCAGCGCCACGACGATCGCGGTGAGCACCTGCGCGAACGCGCCGCCGCCAAGCTCGGCGGCCAGCGCGCACGCCGCGACGACGGCGCCGCCGGCGAGCAGTGCCGGAACCGCCCGCAGCAGCAGCAGCGAATGCCCGAACAGCTGCGTCGCGGCCGCGCTCAGCGGCACCAGCGCGGGCTGGTCGACGTAGCCCCACGCCGGGTGAAAGCCGCAGACGATGAAGTACAGCTCGTCGCGGAAGAAGCCGTAATGGGGGTTCGCGACGAGGTGCACGAGGAAGGTGACCGCGCCGGCGATCCACGGTATCGACCAACGCGCTCGGGATCGCCCCCCGTTCGCGCCCACCTCGCCCGGCACTTCCGTCACGTCGAGCGCGGCATCCCGAGCACGTTCGTGCCGAGATATGCCAGGATCAGGTTGTTCGAGAGCGGCGCGACGCTGTAGAGCCGCGTCTCGCGTGCGATACGCTCGACGTCGTAGTCCGCGGCGAAGCCGTTGCCGCCGAGGGCGTCGATCGCGGCGTTCGCGGCCTGCCATGAGGCCTCGCTGGCGAGGAGCTTGGCGGTGTTCGCCTGCGGGCCGCACGGTTCGCCGCGGTCGAACCGCGCGGCGGCGTCCTGCGTCACCAGGTCCGCCGCGTCGAGCGCGGCGTGCGCGCGCGCGATCGGAAACTGGATCGACTGGTTCGCGCCCAGCGGCCTGCCGAAGACGCTGCGGCCGCTCGCGTAGCGCGCCGCGCGGTCGACCAGAAACCGCCCGTGTCCGACGCACTCGGCGGCGATCAGGATGCGCTCCGCGTTCCAGCCGTCGATGATCGCGCGGAACCCCGCCCCTTCCTCGCCGATCAGGTTCTCGGCCGGAACCTCGAGGTCGCGCAGCACGACGTCGTTCGTCTCGTTGTTCATCCAGACGCGGATCGGCGTCGCCTCGACGGTCCCCGGGGGCGCGGCGCGCAGGTCGACCAAGAACACCGACAGCCCCGCGGCGCGGCGGTCCGGCGCGGCCGGCGACGTGCGCGCCAGCAGCAGCATCGCATCGGAGTGCTGGAAGCGCGATGTCCACCGTTTGCGGCCGTTCACGACGTAGACGTCGCCCCGCCGCTCCGCGGTCGTCGTGATGCGCGTCGTGTCGCTCCCCGCCTCGGGCTCGGTCACGCCGAACGCCTGCAGCCGCAGCTCGCCGGACGCGATGCGCGGCAGCCACGCGCGACGCTGCTCCTCCGACCCGTGGCGCAGCACGGTTCCCATCGTGTACATCTGCGCGTGCGCCGTCCCGGCGTTCCCGCCGGCGCGGTTGATCTCTTCGACGATCGCGCAGGCGTCGCCGAGATCGGCGCCGAGCCCGCCGTACTCCGCCGGGATCAGCGCGCCGAGCAGCCCGGAGGCGCCGAAGGCTCGAGCGAACTCCTCGGGGTAGCGCCGCTCGGGATCGAGCGCGCGCCAGTATGCCGCACCGTACGTCGCGGTGAGCGCGCGGGTGCGCGCTCGCAGCTCCTCACGCGCAGCGCTCACGAAACGAGCTGATCGCGCGGGTCGCAGCCGTGCTTGTACACCATGAACGTGCGCTCGTAGGAGATGATCGTCTCGCCGCGCTGGTTGACGCCCGTCGTTCGGGCGGTGACGATCCCGACGTCGGCGCGCGAGCCGGACTCGCGCTTGCCGAGGATCTCGCTCGACGCGTACATCGTGTCGCCGACGTACACGGGGCTCGGCAGCTTGATGTCGTTCCAGCCGAGGTTGGCCATCACGTGCTCGCTGAGATCGCTCACGGAAAGGCCGACCGCGAGCGAGAGCGTGTAGCACGAGTTGACGAGGATCTTCTTGAACGGCGTCTTCGCCGCGAGGTTCTCGTCGAAGTGGATCGGATTCGTGTTCAGCGTGAGCATCGTGAAGAGCGTGTTGTCCGTCTCCGTCACGGTGCGTCCGAGGCGATGACGGTAGATGTCACCGGCCTCGAAGTCCTCGTAGTAGCGCCCGCGCCAGCCTTCCTTTACCATCCTGCCGCGCGTTCGTCGGGCGCCGTGCACATCATGCCGCCCGGGCCGTGCGGCTCGGCGCCGCTCAGAGCCCGGGGACGCGCGGGCCCCAGCCGCCGAACGCCGTCGCATTCGGGTCGTACGGCCGGATGCCGCGCACCAGGCGTACGTGCTGGTTCGGATTCATCGTCGTCTTCATGCACCATGTACGGCGCGCGAGCGAGCCGGTTTCGCCGCGACCAATATCGGCAGAAACGCCCGTGGAACGGAGCGCGGCCCGAGGGCGCCTCCGGCGGGAAATTCGTGGCCCCGCAACCGAGGAGTCTGCGAGGCGGTCTGTGAATGTGAGGCCCCAAGATCCGGCTCTTGCAGGCGCGCGTGCGCCTCGAACCGGCCTCTCCGTCGAGGAGCGACGGAGCGCTCCCTCCCCCCGAAGGCGTCATGGAACTACAAGAAGCGGCGCCGGCCGTCACAGCGCGGCCGCGACGTCGTGCGGCGCTCGACCACATCCGCCCGGCCCACCCGAAGGCGCCGCATCTTCGCCCGTATCAGGTCGAAGCGCAGCAGGCGATCCTCGAGCACCGCGCGCGCGGCGTGCGCAGCCAGCTCGTCTCGCTCGCGACCGGCCTCGGCAAGTCCGTCGTCATCGCGACGCTGCCGAAGCTGCTCTCGCTCCGGCCGGGCGACGTCACCGTCGTCGTCGCGCACCGTGACGAGCTCATCGAGCAACTCGTCGAGAAGTTCCGCGTCGAGAACCCCGAAGCGCTGATCGGCGTCGAAAAGGCCGAGCGCCGCGCCTCCGACGAGTGCACGATCGTCGTCGCCACGGTGCAGACCCTCGCCGAGAAACGGCTCGAGGAGTTCATCACCCGGTTCAAGCGCCGCATCTCGCTGTTCGTCATCGACGAGGCGCACCACGCGGCGGCCCCGTCCTATCGCGCGATCGTCGATGCGGTCCTGGCCCAGCGGCCGGAGGCGATGATCCTCGGCTTCACCGCGACACCGAACCGCGGCGACGGGGTCCGCCTCGTCGACGTCTTCGAGAAGATCGTCTACACGATGGACGCGCGCAAAGCGATCGATGCGGGCTATCTCGTCCCCGTCAAGTCGTACGCGGTCGCGACCAGCACCAACCTCGACGAGGTCGCCTCGCGCGGCGGCGACTTCGTGATCGGCCAGCTCGCCGCGGCGGTCAATACCGTCGACCGGAACAAGCGCATCGTCGCCTCGTACAAGCAGCACACGCCGGGGCGCAAGGCGCTCGTCTTCACCGCCTCGGTCGAGCATGCGCGTGACATCGCCGAAGAGTTCGTCACCGCCGGCGTCAACGCCGAATGGGCCTCCGGCGAGACGCCGCGCGACGAGCGCGAGCGGATCGTCCGCGATTTCCGCGGCGACGGCATCGACGTGCTCGTCAACTGCGGGCTCTATCTCGAAGGCTTCGACGTCCCGTCGGTCCAGGTGATCCTCAACGCGCGGCCGACGAAGTCCACGACGCTCTACACGCAGATCACCGGCCGCGCGCTGCGGCCGCTCGACGAGATCGCGAGCCCGCTCTCGAACACCAACTCGGCGCTCGAGCGGCGCGAGCTGATCGAGAAGTCGCCGAAACCGGCGGCGATCGTGATCGATCTCGTCGACCAGGCGCAGCGGCATCAGCTCGTCACCGTCCCCTCGCTGTACGGTCTCCCGCCGCACATCGACGCGCAGGGCCAGATGACGGCGCAAGTCGCCGACAAGTTCGAAGAGCTGCTGCGCCGCGATCCCAAACGCGCCGCGAAGGTCCGCTCCGCCGAGGAGATCGAGACCGCGCTGGTCGAGATCGACGCTTTCGCCCAGCCCCGTGAGATCAAGCCGACGTGGCAGGCGATCGATCCGATCGAGCACTGGCGGCTGGAGCTCCCCCCGACGCGCGTCGCGACCGATCGCAAGGGCCGTCCGATCCCCGGCTTCGCCACGAAGTGGGATCAGTGGGTCACCGAGGCCCGCCGGATCGCGCCGCACGAGGACGCCGATCGCTTCGCGACGCGGATGCTGAACGTCGACCCGAAGACCGTCCGCTGGGAGCGCCGGCGGATCGACGTCAAAGCCGACGGCGACAAGTACGTCACGCTCTATTCGACCGAGGATCTTCCCGAGCGCGTGATCGAGGTGAGCTCCTCGCTCCCCGGCGCGCTCGGCAGCGCGTACCAGCGCGTCGACGAGATGCTCTCGGGCTACACCGCGATCCCGGCCAACGGCGCTACCCCGCGGCCGAACCCCAACGGCGCCGAGAAGAACGGCAGCGGACGGCGGCGGCGCGGCCGGCGACCGCCGCGAACCAACCGAACGTGACGGCGCGCCGCTGGCTCGGGGCGCTGGCGGCCCTTTTGGTCGGGACGAGCTCGGCGGCTCCGGCCGCGCCGTCGCGGCATCCCTGGACGCAACCGGATCATCTGCGGATCGGCGTGCTGCGCACGATCGACAACCTGAACCCGCTGCTGACCAATCAGTCGGCGGTCGGCGACCTCGCGCAGTTCCTGTTCAGCGGGCTGGTCCGAACCGACGACCGCGGCGAGATGGTGCCCGACGCGGCGACCGTGGTGCCGACGCAGCAAAACGGCGGGATCTCGCGCGACGGCAAGACGATCGTCTACCATCTGCGTCCGAACGTGCGCTTCGCCGACGGCGTCCCCGTGACGGCGCGCGACGTCGTCTTCACGTACCGGCAGATCATGAACCCGCGCAACAACGTCGCGCTGCACTATCCGTACGATCAGGCCCGGAGCGTCGTCGCGAAGGACGACCGCACGATCGTCGTGCAGCTCAAGGCGCCGTTCGCGCCGTTCATCGGCGGCTTCTTCCTCTGCGCGGCGCGCGGCGCTATCCTGCCGGAGCATCTGCTGGGCGGAAAGCCGGATCTCAACCACGACGCGTTCAACATCCGCCCGATCGGCAGCGGCCCGTACATGGTGCAGAGTTACGAGGTGAACTCGCGGCTGGAGATGGTGCCGAACCCGTACTGGTTCGCCGGCAAGCCGGGCTTGAAGCGCATCACCTACCGCATCATCCCGAGCGAGAACACCCTGATGGTCTCGCTGCAAACGCACGAGATCGACTTCTATTTCGGCGCTCCGGAGCAGCAGTACCGGCAGCTGCGCACGTTCGAAGGCGTGACGGTGAGCGCGAAGGCGTTCAATCAGTTCGAGCAGCTCGCATTTGACGGTGCCCGCGCGCCGTTCGACGACGTGCGCGTGCGCCGCGCCGTCGCGCGAGCCATCGACTTCGGCACGATCGCACGGACCGACTACCTCGGCGTCGATCTGCCGGACTGGGGCGACGTCTTTCCGCAGTCTTGGGCCTACACGCCGCAACGCGATCCCAACGCCTACGATCTCGCGTCGGCGCGGGCGCTGCTCGACGCGGCGGGCTGGAAGCCGGGGCCCGACGGGATCCGCGTCCGCAACGGGGTGCGGCTTGCGCCCGAGATGGTCACCGTCAGCGGCGTGATCCCGCGGCAGAACGCCGAAGTCTTCATCCAGCAGCAGCTCCGCGCCATCGGCGTCGACGCGCAGATCCACAACAACCCGGCGAACATCATCTTCGCCCCCGAAGGCGCCGGCGGGCTGCTGGCCAGCGGGAAGTTCGACCTCGCGATCTACGCCTGGACGAAGTTCCCCGATCCCGACGACACCGACACCGCCGGCCCGCAGTCGATCCCGCCGTACGGCGCGAACTTCTCGCGCGTCGTGGACGCCGAGCTGGGCCGCCTGCAGCGCGCCGCCGAGTCGACCTACGACCGCCCGCGCCGCAAGGCGCTCTACGCGCAGATCGAGCGCCGGATCGGGGAGGTGCTCCCGTATCACACGATCGTGTGGCGCGCGAACGTCGACGCGTGGAACGACGACCTGCACGGCGTGCGGCCGGCGCAAGTGACCAGCGACTTCTGGAACGTAGGGACGTGGACGATCTGAAACCGGACTGGATTCGCCGCAGCGACGCGCTCGCCGAGCCCGTCGTGCGGCTGTATACGCTCGCCGCGCCGGAAGCGGCCTCGCAGCTGGGGCTTTCGCAAGGCGACCCGGCGACCAGCGATTTTTCGCCGGGCTGGCGCGAGCGCGTTCGGGCCGCGGTCGATGCGGCGACGCGCGCGCTCGACGCTGCGGCGGCGATCGAAAACGATCCGCTGGTCCGCGAGGATCTCGCGATCCTCCGCCGCGCGGCGAACGACCTCCAACGCGGAATCGAGATCACCGACGCCCATCTGGTCGCGCTGATCGACGTCGCCCGGCTGGCCTTCCTCGGCTTGCGCGTCCTGCTCGACGAGCAAAACCCCCCGGAACGGAAGCAGCTCGCGCTCACGCGGTTGCGGCGGTACGCCGGGCTCGTCGACGGCATCGTCCCGCTGACCGTCGCGGCGGAGCGCGAGACGCGCGAGCGGCTCGCCGTCGCCGGTCTAGCCGGTCCGTACATCGTCGAGGTCCGCACCGCGCTCGCGCTCGCGCCGGTGCTGCTCGATGGGATCGGGGGACTTTTCGCCGCTGCGGCGCTCGCCGGGTGGGAAGAGCCGTTCGCGGCGTTTCGCGCGCAGTGCGATGCCTACGCGGGGTTCGTCGAGCGCGAGATGCTGCCGCGCGCCCGCCACGACCACCGGCTCCCGCCCGACGTCTACGCGTTCGCGCTGAACCAAGTCGGCGTCGACATCGCGCCGGACGAGCTCGCCGCGCGCGCACACGACGCGTTCGACGCGCTGCAAGCCGAGATGCAAGCGCTCGCGCCGGGCGTCGCTTCCGAGCTCGGGATCCAGGCCACCGACTATCGCGACGTAGTCCGCGCGCTGAAGCGCGAGCAGATCACCGGCCCGCCGGATGAGGTCGTCGCGTTCTACCGCGCGCGGCTGGCGGAGATCGAGGTGATCGTCCGCCGCGAGAACCTGCTCACGCTGCCGGAGCGGCCGGCGCGGATTCGCGCCGCGACGCTGGCCGAGAGCGCCCAGACGCCCGCGGCGCACATGAACCCCGCGCCGCTCGTCGGCAACACCGGCCAGGTCGGCGAGTTCGTTCTCCCGCTCGACGTCCCGGCCGCGGCCGGGCAAGAAGGCGTCGAACGCTCCGACGACTTCACGCACGACGCGGTCACCTGGACACTGACGGCGCACGAAGCGCGTCCCGGCCACGAGGTGCAGTTCGACCGCATGCTCGAGCGCGGGCTCTCGCTGGCGCGTGCCGTCTTCGCCTTCAACTCGGTGAACTGCGAAGGCTGGGCGCTCTACGCCGAGCACATCGTCCTGCCGTACATGCCGCCGGCGGCGCAGCTGTGCTCGCTCCTGATGCGGCTGCACCGCGCGGCGCGCGCGTTCCTCGATCCGGAGCTGCAGAGCGGCACCCGCACCCCCGCGGAGGCGCACGCGTTCCTCCAGCGCGAGATGGTCTACTCGGCGCCGTTCGCGCGCAGCGAGGTCGAGCGCTACACCTTCCGCGGTCCGGGCCAGGCGACGTCGTACTTCTACGGCTACGTGAAGCTCGTCGCGCTGCGGGCGGAAGCCGAGGCGGCGCTCGGGGCGGACTTCGACGCGCGCGCGTTCCACGATTTCATCCTGGACCAGGGCCTGGTTCCACCGGCGACCCTCCGCGCCGCGGTCCTCGACCGCTTCGTCGGCGCACCCGCCTCGTAGCCCGTCCTCGCCGGCCGTAGGCATTTCCGGGCGGCGAGGGAGAAGGAAGGCGCGTGGCAAGTTCTCGCCGCATCGCGGCGGTTCCGGCGCGTCACGCCGGCCTCGAGGGGGCTCGCGCCGCGTGGGAGAGCGGCGCCTACGACGCGGTCGTTGCGGCGCTCGAGACGTGGCGCGGCGTCACGCGCGAGGATCGGCTCGCCGCCGGCGCGCTCCGCGCCCGCGCCCTGCTGGCGCTCGACCGGCCCGACGAGGTTCCCCCGCTGCTCGAACCGCTTCGCAAAGACGCGAAGACCGCGAACGAGAACGTGCTCGCGAAGATGCTGCTCGGCGCCGCGCTGGTGCGCACGGCGCGCCGTGCGGACGGCGACGCCCTGCTGGACGAAGCGGCACGGCTGGCGGAGCGCTCCGCAGCGTCGCTCGCGCCGGAAGTCGGGTACTACCGCGCGCTCAGCCGCTGGAGCGCGCACCAGCTCGACGAGGCCGAGGCGATCGTCGAGCGCGCGCTGGTCCCGGCGCGCGAGGTCGTGCGTGCGCGCCTCCTTCAGCTGCTCGGATGGATCGACGTCCGCCGGGAGAACTACGGTGCGGCCTCCCACGCGTTCATCGCCGCGCTCGACGAGCTGAGCCGCAGCCGCGAGAACGACGTCAAAGGCCGTGCCGCAATTCTCCACGCGCTGGCGATCATCGCAGCGGAAACGATCGATCTGCGCCTCGCACGCCTCGTCCGCCGCGAGTTCGAGAACAGCGACTGGACCGACGACACGCGCATCCAGCGGTTCCACGTGGTGGAGTTTCTTTCGTGGATCTCGCTGCTCGAGGGAAACCTCAAGCAGGCCTGGGACGAACGTCAGCTCGCCCTCTCGCTCACGGTCGACACGAGCTTTCACGCGATCGCGCTGGTACAAGCCGCGCACCTCTCCGCAGCAGTCGGCGATCACTTTGCGGCGTCCCGTTATCTGGAGCTCGCGGGCGCTCTGGTGCTTCGCGGAGACCAGGTGGGCATTGACGTCGAGCGCCGGATCGCGATGCTCGGTTTCGCCGTGTACGCCCCGAGCACGGCCGTCGAAACGACGCGTCGAATCCTGACGCTCTACGAACGCTCACGCCCGCGGCGCACCGAGCTTCTCGCTCTCGAGAACGACCGTCGCCTCGAAGCATACGAGCTACACGCCCGCGGAAGGCTGCTGCTCGCGGAGCGAAAGACGACCCAAGGCGTCGCCGAGCTCAAACGGTCGTTGGAGCTCTTCACGAAGCTCGCGTACCGGCTTCGCGCGGCGATGGTTGCCGCCGATTTGCTCGCGGTAACCGGCGATCGCCAGTACGCTGAGACCGCGCTCGACGCCTTGCGCAACACGCCGAAAGCATGGCTGCGCCCGTCACTGGAGCGGCGCGCGCGAGAGGGCGACCCGATCTCCCAGCTGACGCCGGCCGAGCGGCGCGTTCTGGCCGAGCTGTGCAAAGGTCGCAAGTCGCGTGAGATCGCCGAGACGTTCGGGCGGAGCTTCAACACGATCAACAATCACACGCGCGCGATCTTTACGGCCTTCGGCGTTCGCAGCCGCGCCGCACTCGTCGCGGAGTGCGCGCGGCTCGGGGTCCTCGAAGGAACGAACGCCGGCTGACACCGCGTCTGGAGCAGGGATTACCCGGGCGGGCCGCCGCCGGAGATCGTGTCGCCGCCGCCGCCGCCGTTGTTGTTGCCGCCGCCGTCGTCGAACGTGCTGACGACCGCGTGATGACCGGGGGCCGCCGTCGCGTGCCCGGCGTGCGCGCCGAGGGTTGCCGCGAGCGCGAGCGCCGCGACGAAGAGCATCGAGAGCATCGAGCATCCTCCTGTGCGATGCGCGCCGCGAAATCGCGGCGCGTGCGAGGAAGATGCGGAACGCGCTCCTGATGCGACCTAGACGAGACCCGCGAAAGGCGAAATCATGGACGTTTCGGAACGAGCATGCGTTCCAAACGGCCATCGCGCGCAGAGCGCTCGACGTTTCTCAACGCTCTTCGACGTTTCTGACGTCGCTCGGCGTTTCTCCCGGCTAGGTCGCGCGCGAGAGGTAGAACTTCAGGGCGGCGCGTGCCGTGCGCCCGTCGACGGTCAGGATCGCGTAGGAGTACAGCGGGTTCAAGCGTTTGTCGGTCGGCGAGCCCGGATTCGCGATCAGCAGCGGTCCGTGGCGCGCGACGAGCGGACGGTGGCTGTGGCCGAACAGCACGACATCGACCTCGCCCTCGTCGAACGCCGCGAGCGCGCGCTGCTGCGTCGTCCCGCGCTTGCCGTCGCCGTGCACCATCCCGACACGCACGTCTTCGACGGTGACGACCTTGCGGCGGCCGAAGCGCTTGCGGATCGGCTCGCCGTCGTTGTTTCCGGCGACCGCGTCGAACGGCGCGATCGCCTCGAACAGCGAGACCGCGAGCAGATCGGTCATGTCGCCGAGATGCAGGATGGCGGTCACGCCGGCACGCCGCAACCCGCGCTCCAGCGCGCGCGGAAGGGCGCGGCCGAAGCGCGGGAAGTGGGTGTCGCTGACGACGCCGATCCGGGTCACGCGTTCAGCGTTCCCGGAACGGGCTCGTCGTCGAGCGCGGCACCGAGCTGCGCGCAGCCGAACGCGAGCGCGTAGATCAGCTCGGCAAGCGTGCGGCGGAGCCGGAACCGGTGCGATGCGGCGGCGTCGCGCGCGATGTCGCGGTGCCGCTCGCGCACCAGCACGGCGAGCACCTGCTGCGTGTGGGACACGAAAAAACCTCCGGTGGAACGGAGGCTTCATCAAGACCGACGTACCGAAAACGGTCAGGTCAGCGTGATGCGGCCTCCGAGGATGCGATGCGGGTACGCGACGCGGGACGCGCCGGCACGAGCGACATGGGGCGGAAACGAACTCGATTCATGAGCGTCCTCCTTTCTGCCGCCGCGCGAAAATCGCGGCGGACACCGAGAGTACCATGCGGGGCGAGCCGGCGTCAACGTCTCGACGCCGGCGGTCAATGCGCCGACCAGCCGCCGTCGAGCGCGATCGGCGCGCCGGTGATCGAGATCGCGAAATCGCTGCAGAGGAACGCGCACAGCGCGCCGACCTCGGCCGGCTCGATGAAGCGCTTCGTGGGCATCGCCTGCAGGAAGGCGCGCTCGAGCGCCTCTTCCTCGGAGATCCCGCCGCCGAACGACTGCGCGAGCTGGGCAGCCTGGTTGCGCACGAGGTCGGTCATCACGGCACCGGGGCAGATCGCGTTCGCGGTGATCCCGAACGGCGCGCCCTCGACCGCCGTCGCGCGCGTGAGACCGACGACGCCGTGCTTCGAAGCGATGTACGCGGCTTTGTAGGGTGAGGCGATGAGGCCGTGGACCGAGGCGATGTTGACGATCCGCCCGCCGCCGCGCGCGACGAGGTGCGGCCACGCGTACTTCGTCGCGTAGAACACGCTGTCGAGGTCGATCGCGCGCACGTTGCCGTATTTGTCGTCGGGAAACTCGGCGATCGGCGAGACGAACTGCACGCCGGCGTTGTTCACCAGGTGGTCGATCCCGCCGAAGTCCTGCGCCGCGCGACCGAGCGCGGCCCGGATCGCCTGCGGATCGCGGACGTCGCAGCCGTAGGCGCGGGCGGTGACGCCGTAGGCTTCCGCGATCTCCCGCGCGGTCGTCGCGGCGCCCGACTCGTCGAGGTCGGCGACGGCGACGTGCGCGCCGCCGCGGGCGAGCGCCTCGGCGCAAGCCCGTCCGATGCCGCGCATCGCACCGGTCACGAAGCCGACGCGGCCGGTCAAATCGATGGAAAGCAAAAGGTCGTCCTCCTCTTCGCGAAGGAAATCGCGTCGTGGGTACGCTGGTCCTCTCCCGCGTCGCGCGATCGTTCGGCAGCGTCGTCGCCGTCCGTGACGTCTCGCTGACCGTTCCGCCCGGCACGACATTCGGCTTGCTCGGGCCGAACGGCGCCGGAAAGACGACGACGATGCGCATGATCTTGGGGATTCTCGTCCCCGACAGCGGCAGCGTGGCCTGGGACGGCCGGCCGATCGACGGCCGCGTCCGCCGGCGCTTCGGTTACCTCCCCGAGGAGCGCGGGCTGTACGGGAAGCTGAAGGTCCGCGAGCAGATCGCATACTTCGGCCGCCTGCACGGGATCGCCGCACCGGACGACGAGCGCCGTGCGATGGCCTGGATCGAACGGCTCGGTTTGGACGAGTACGCCAACCGCCCGTGCGCCGAGCTCTCGAAGGGCAACCAGCAGAAAGTGCAGATCGCCTGCGCTGCGCTCCACGAGCCGGAGCTGCTCGTCCTGGACGAGCCGTTCTCGGGGCTCGACCCGGTCAACGCGCAGATGCTCCTGGACACCCTGCGCACGCTGCAGGCCGCCGGGACCTCGCTGATCCTCTCCTCGCACCAGATGTGGCAGCTCGAAGAACTGTGCGACGCGTTCTGCCTGATCGCGGACGGGACGGTCCGCGCCGACGGGACGCTGGCATCGTTACGCTCTTCGTGGCCGACCCGCATCGTCGAGGTCGAGCCGCCCGCCGAGCCGCTGCGCGCCGTGCTCGACGCGACCGCCGGGGCGCGCGCGCTGCCGCCCGGCGAAGGCACCGCGCTCGCCTACGAGGTCCCGGCCGACGCCGACGCGGCGGAGCTGCTGCGACGACTGGTCGCCGCCGGCGACGTCACACGCTTCGAGCGCGTCGAGCCGAGCCTGCGCGACATCTACCTGCGTGCGATCGGAGACGCGGCGTGAACGGCGAGCTGCTCACCGTCGTCTTCAGCGCCGAGTTCGTCCGGCGGATTCGTTCGCGGCCGTTCCTGCTCGCGACGGTGCTCGGCGCGCTCGGCATCCTGGCGATCGCGACGCTGCCGCGGCTCCTCGGCGGGCTCGGCGGCGACACCGGCCGTGTCGTGCTCGCCGGGGATCCCGCGCTGACGACGACGGCGCGCTCGCTGCTCGCGAGCGACTTCGACATCGTCGCGACGCTCCCGGCGCTCCCGGCGAAGCCGACCACGGCGTTCCTCGACGCGCACGGCAAGGCATCGTCGGCCGCGCTGCTCACGCGCGACGCCGGCGGTCTGCGCGTGACCGCGTACGCACGCGATCCCTCCGAGTTCCGCAGCTCGTTCGCGCGGGATCTGACCCCGCTGCAGGTCGCGCTGGCGACCGGAGTCCCGGTGGGGAGCGTGCGCCGGCATCTCACCGTTCCGGTCGAGGTGCGCGGCGTCGGCGGAATGTTCGCCGACGAGTCGTCGGCGGTCGCCGCGAAGGGGATCGCGTACCTCTTCGTCTTCCTATTGTACCTGGCGATCCTGCTCAACGCGCAGTCGATCATGGCCTCGGTCGCCGAGGAGAAGACGAGCCGGATCGCCGAGCTGCTCGTCGCGACGGTCGATCCCGCGCTGCTGCTGACCGCGAAGATCCTCGCCGCCGCTGCGACCGGATTCATCCAGCTCGGCGTGTGGATCGCGGTCGGCATCTTCTCCGGCAACGCCATGACGACGATGTTCGCCCACGGCAACGCCGGGAGCGCCGCGGCGATGAGCGCGATCGGGCCGCTGGCGGTGCCGCCGGGCGAGATCCTCGGCTTCATCGCGTTCTTCCTGATCGGGTTCGTGCAGTACTCGGTGCTCTATGCGGCCGCGGCCTCGCTGATCAACCGCACCGAAGACCTGGGCAGTGTCGCGATGCCGCTGGTGTTTCCGGTGCTGATCGGGTTCTTCTTGGCGCAGCTCGCCCTGACGAACCCGACCGCACCGAACGTGGTGGTCTTCTCGCAGCTCCCGCTGCTCGCGCCGTTCGTGATGTTCACCCGCATGGCCGTTTCGACGGTCCCGCTGTGGCAAGTGCTGCTGGCGATCGTCATCAACGTCGCCGCCGCGGCGCTCTTCGCTTGGCTCTCGGGACGCGTCTACCGGGTCGGCCTGCTGCTGTACGGCCGGCCGCCCTCATTCCGCCAGATCGTCGCGACGCTGCGCGCCTAGGAACCTCCGCCGCAGCTCCCGTTCAGCGCGAGCGCGCCGGTGTCGGGCACGGCGATCGGAGTCGGCAAGGCGGGCGGCGCCGATGGTGGGGTCGGCGGCGAGGCGCTCGCTTCGAACGCGTTCGAGAGCTCGGTGTAGCAGGTGAACAGCGTCCCCATCGTCGGCGAGTACAGCTCGTTGACCGATGCGTTCCACGGCGTGCTCGACGTTCCGATGATGCTCTGCAAGAAATCCGGGACGTCGTTCGAGGCCGCGACGTTGACGGTCGTGTAGCCGAGGACCTTCGAGCTCGAAAGCCCGCTCGCCGCCGAGATCGTCGTCCCGCAGTTCGATGTTCCGGTCGACGCGTTCCCGACCGCCGAGAAGAACGCGTTCGTCGGCTGCCCGGGCGAAGCGATAGGTGACCCGTCGACCACGAGCGCCGGCGGCGGGGTCGAGCAGGGCGCGACGACGGGCGCCCCGGCCGCGGCTTCGTACGCAGCGTAGAAGCTGTACTGGTCGTACGGGTTCTGCTCGGCCGACACCATTCCGCCGTAGCGCGCGGCAAGCTCGACGCGTTCGCCGAGGACGCCCGCTTTGAGCGCCCACAGCACCGCGAACATCGCGACCAGGAAGACCGGAAGGGCGAGCGCGGTTTCCGCCAGCGCCTGGCCGCGCGAGCGCGAGATCAGTTGCATGCGTATTGTCCGCTCGTGAGACTGCCGGTGTACGGCTTGATGGGGATCGTGCTCCACCAGCCGGTCACGGCGGTGAACTCGTCGGCGCTGAGCTGTACCGTGTAGGCGTCCGCGTTGACGTACGCCTTGGCCGGGTTGCCGGCGAAGTTGACGGTGAACCAGTCCTTGCCGTCCCACTCGACCGCGCCGCCGTTCGGCGGCACCTGTTCGGGCGGCTGAAACGCGAGACCGGTCGCGGGGTTGACGATCACGCCGGGGTCGAGCCACTCCTGCGTCACCATCGCCGAGGTCGCGGCGGCGCGGCCGACCGCGGTGAACGTCGGCGGCTGGAAGCCGAGGAACGAAGGGACGATCGGCGGGACCGTCGCGCAGGTGACGACCTCGATCTGCGCGGGCGTGTAGTCGATCTTCGGCGCGGCGACGAGACCGTCGTTGATGGCCCAGACGTTGCCGGACATCTCGACGTCGTTCAGGGCGCCGGCGCGCGGGCTCACGTCGACCACGGTATACGCGAAGGCGCAGTCGCCGCCGTTGACGCTTCCGCACTTCTGCTGGAAACCGCTGACCGTCGCCCGTGCGTCGGACGCCGCCTCGGAGAAGGTGTACAGCGAGGTGCGGTTGATGAGCTGGACATCGGCCGTGTAGCGCGCGACCGCCGCTTTGAACGCGGTCGAGAGATAGGCGTACGCGCCGGCGCAGCCGCCCTGGCCGCTGCCGCCCGGTGCCGCCATCCCCTGGCAGCGGATGTCGTCGTTCGCCGCCATCATCAAGCCCTGAAGCGTCTCGTGGATGCGATACTCTTCGACGGCCGCGGCATACAGCAGCGTGAGCTGCTCGTTCCACTGCTGCGACTGCACCGAGAGCGCGCCGGCCGCCGCCGCGTCGGCGGCGTTCTGCGCGCGGATCTGCCAGCGCAGGACCTGGCCGTACTGCAGCGCGGCGAACGCGATCAGCAGCGCGACCGCGATCCCGAGCGACCACAGCGGAAGCGTTTGGCCGCGCGAGCGCATCCCTAGCTGCACGATCCGCCGTCGCCTCCGAGGGGGGTCAGCGGATACATGTGCCAGTCCCAGCCGCTGCTCTGCGGAATCTGCACGTTCCAGCTCTCGACGGCGGCCATGCACGGGTCGTTCGCCGGATCGAGAAATGTCTTTGTCGACGACCAAGCCGCGGCAGGCGGGATCTGGGCGGCGATCGAGTCCAGCTCGTTCGCGATGTTCGCGTACACGTGCTGGTGAAGCTGCAACGCGTAGAAGACGCCGCCGGACTGGATCCCATTCGAGCCGGCGCCCCAGTTGTTGCCGTCGAGGAACTCGGCCGAGCTGAAGGCGTCGAACTCGATCTGCGTGCAGCCGGACGAGGACGACGCGGCCGCGCCGACGGCCGTGCAGACCTGGCCCTCTTTGAATCCGATGAAGTACGGCGGCGCGTTGCCGTCGTCGGAGAAGTAGCTGATCTGCGAGTTGAGGCTCTGGCTGGAGTTGAGCGTCGAGGACTGCAGATCGAAGCCGGGATCCGAGACCATCATGCTGCCTTCGATCGCTGCGGCCCCGACCTGCGCGTTGGCGAACGAAACGAGGTTCCCGAAATCGAGCCCCTGCCCCGGCGCGTTGACCGTCGCCTGCAGATGGGTGGGACGCACGATCTGCACGCCGCCGTGGCGGTCGTTCGGATTCGTCAGCGACCCGCTGTTCGCCGCGCTTCCCCACACGGGGTCCGCGGTGTCGTCGGGCGGGTTCGCCGCCACGTTCACCGTCGACTGGCCCTGCAGGTTCGGGAACGTCTGATTGACCGCGCCGTTGTAGTCGCCGCCGAAGACGGCGGTGTGCGCCGCGATGAAGGCCCCGCCGTCCGACGAGAGCTGCGAAAGCCCGATCAGGCCGACCTCGATCGTCCCGAAGAGCAGCGTGAGGCAGACTCCCAGGATGATCGCCGTCTCCGGGAGCGCCGCACCGCGGGTGCGCATCACGACGACGTCTGACCGCCGGTGAGCGCGCCTGCGACGTAGGTGAGGATGCCGCTGATGGCGTTCGAGAGCAGGGTCATCGACGCGATCGCGAACAGCCCGAAGAAGGCCAGCAGCAACGCGTATTCGACCATCGTCGCACCCTTTTCGTCGCGGGCGAGAGCGCGCAACAGGTTCACCGCGAGATCACCTCCGGCGTCATCACGAACACCACGTCCGTGTCGTTGTTCTGGTAGCTGGTCGACTGGAAGAGCTGGCCCAGGATCGGAATCGAGCTCAGCCCCGGGATCTTCTGGATCGTGCGCAGGGATTGGTGGCGCAGCAGCCCCGCCATCACGATGCTCTCGCCGGGCTTCGTCACGACGTCGGTCGTGATGCGGCTGGTGGTGAACGCCGGTAGCGAGTAGCCCGCCACCGTCACCGCGTCCTGATAGTCGAGGTCGGAGATCTCGGGGGTGATCTTCGTGTCGACGCTGCCGTCGGCGAGGATCGTCGGCGTGAGGTTCAGCTTGACGCCGTATTCCTTCCACGAGACGTTCACCGTGCCGAGGCCGCTGGGGACGATGTAGGGGATCTCGCCGCCGACCAGGTAGGTCGCGGCCATTCCCGGCATCGTCAGCAGGCTCGGTGAAGAGAGGACGCGCGTGTTGCCGTTGCTCAGGATCATGTCGAGGGTCGGCGCGAGGAACGTGTTGGTCAGGAACTTGCCGACCGCGATCGCGCTGTTGACGGGGGTCACCGCCGCGGCCTTGTGCACGCTATCGATGGTCGCGCCATTATTGAAGACCGGGAACGACGGGCTGCTGTACTGGATCGTCCCCTGCGGCGTGACCGTCGCGCTCTGCGCGCGCAGCCCGAGCTGCTGGGCGAACGACTTGGTGATCTCGAGGACGTAGACGCGGGTGTCGACCTGCTGGGTCGTGTCGAGCACGAGCCGGTCGATCACCTTGCCGTCGACGGCGAGGCTCGCCCCCGACATCATGCGCACACGCTGGAGCACGCCCTCGGCGGCGACGCGGTCCTTGACCCGGCCGCTGACGATCACGTTGCCCTTGTTGTCGTAGTCGACGCGCACGTCGCGCGCGTCGGCGGTCTTCGCCAGGGTGGTCTGGATTGCGTTCAGCGGCTGGGCCACGGTGACGGCGTCGACGATGTCGTAGTGCTCGTTCTTCGCGAAGCCGTTGAACGCGGCGAGGACCTCGGCGATGTGGTTCGCCGAGCCCTGGTCGGCGACGACGCCTTTGACGATGAGCGCGCGGCCGACCGGTTCGATCGACAGGTTGTCGCCGAGCGACATCCGCAGCATCTGGGCCAGATCGTCGAGCGTCTGTTCCGTGACCGTGATATCGTAGTCATGGCGTCCGCTGCGGGTCCACACGAGCAAGGTCGTGTGGCCGGGAGCCTTCGCGTTGATGATGACCTGCGCGGTGCCCACGGGCACGACGCCGGCGATGCGGCCGTCGCCGACCGCGACGCGCGTGAGTCCCGGCGCGTCGATCGTCGTGGAACGACCGGACGCGAGCGAGATCGCGTCGATCGGCTGCGCGAAGGAGAACGAGGGGCTCGCGATGGCGAGCGTCGCGCACAGGGACGGGAGCCAAGCCTGCGGTTTCATTCACGTCCGTTCTGCCCCCGGCGGGCGCGTTAACGCGTGAACGCACCATCGACGTCGCGTAAAAAATGCGGCGTTCACGGCTTCCGAACCCGTCGAGGGCGGGATAACCCCGCCGTGACACTCACGATGCAGCGCCTCGCCCTGGCAATCGCCGCGGTGACGCTTCCGGCCTCTCCGGCTACCGCCCACACCGGAACCCCGCTCGCGCGGGTGGCCGGTTCTGCGGGCTACGTCTATTCGTGGTCGGCGTCTGCATCGGAGGTCACGCTCTCGCGCCCCGGTCTCACGATCGTCCTCCGCCCCGGCGACCGCCGGTACGAAGTCAACGACCGCGTGGAGTACGCGAGCGAAGCCCCGACGTACGGGAGCGGCGATCTTCTCGTCTCTTCGGACGTCGCGGCGGAGCTCCGTATGCTCGCCGGACGCAACCCGGCCGTCCGCGCCATGGAGGGCGCGGGCCCCGGAACCGCCATGTCGGTGAATGCGAGCGGATCGCTCACGCTCACCGCGCGGCCCGCGAATGGTCGCGCCGGGATCGTCGTCGACGGAACCGCACCCGCTTCCGTGCCGGTCACGCTCACGCTCGTCGCCACGATCTCCCGCGACCTTCCGGACATCGTCATCCGGCGTATCACGCTTGCCACGGACGGCACGTTCCACACGACATTGGATGTCGCACCCAGCGTGCCGGAAGGCAGCGCCCTCACCGTCACCGCCACTTCGTTGCCCGGCATCGCGCCGGCCTCGGCCCACGTGACGGCGGTCCCCCCAATCCCACACTCGACACTCGCTTCGACCACCTCCCCAAGGACTGAGAAGGAGCTCTCACGTGACCCAGCAGTTCATTGCGATGCTCAAGGACGACGAGGGCGCGACCCTTGTCGAATACGGGCTCGTCGTTTCGTTGATCGCGGTCGCCGCGATCACCGCGATCAGCCTCCTCGGACAGAACGTCAACCAGATCTTCGGAACGATCGCCGGCAAGCTCACGACCCCGGGTTCCGGATCCTAGGCAAGTGACGCCGTTCGTCCCGGTGCTCGCGGCGGCTGCAGGCGTGGCCGCCGTGTGCGACCTCCGCACGAGGCGGATTCCGAATGCGCTGTGCGGCGGGCTCGCGCTCGCCGGACTCGCATCCGCCCTCCTCGTGCGCGGGCTTCCGGGACTCGGCGTCGCCTTGTCACTTCTCGCCGGCGGTCTCGCGATCGGCACGTTCGTGTTCTCGCGCGGCTGGTTCGGCGGCGGTGACGTGAAGCTGCTCGCAGCCGGGTGCTGCGGCCTCACTCCCGCACTTTCCGTCGACTTCCTGATCTACACCGCCCTCTGCGGCGGCGTCCTCGCCCTCTACGCGCTCGTCACGGCGCGCAAGCTCGCGACGGCGTTCATCACCTTGCGTCTCCCGGAGACCGGTACGCGGCTCCCCTATGCGGTAGCCGTGGCGGGCGGCGCACTCTTCTTGTGGGTGGCTCTCCTATGTCCCGCGTACTTGCTCGTCCGCTAGACACGCGGACCATCGCGCTCTCGGTCGCCGGCGTCCTGGCGCTCGGGACCGGCGTCCTGACCTTCAACTACTTGGCTTCCGTCGGGCACGCCAACGCCCCGGCACAGAAGCGCATGGTCATGATCGCCACCAAGCCGATCCCCTCGCACGCGGTCATCACGGCCGACATGCTGACGCGGATCGCGCGCCCGGCCGACGCGGTCGACCCCGACGCGCTCCTGACGCCGTCCGCGGCGATCGGAACGGTCGCGGTCAACGACATCCCCGCCGGCAGCCTCCTCACGAGCTCGAAGGTCGTACGCACGGCCACCCAGGGGCTGCCCGCCCGCGTCCACCCCGGGATGCGCGCCGTCTCGATCTCGCTCGACCGCGTCAAAGGCGTCTCGAACCTGCTGCAGGCGGGTGACCGCGTCGACGTGATCGCCGTTCTGCCACCGCGCGGCGATCAGGGGCCGAAGTCGGCCGCGATCATCCGCGACGCGCGGATCCTCTCGATCGGCCAGAACATCGATGCGACCCCCGGCGCGACCCCCGCGCCGGATGCGCAGGCGTACACGACCGCGACGCTCGAGCTCACGCCCAAGCAAGCCGACCTCATCGCGATGGCCGACATCGGCTCGACGCTGCGCCTCGCGCTGCGTCCGCCGAAAGAGCCGATGCGCAGCCAGCCCGTCGAGAAGCTGAACTTCGCCCCGCCGCCCGCCCAGCGTCCGGCCGCTCCGGCTCCGGTCGCCGCCCCGATGGTTCAGCCGATGGCGATGCCGCGGCCGGCCGCGCCGGCGACGCCGAAGCCCGTCCCGGTTTCGCCGGTGATGGTCGTCGACGGCGACAAGGTGCTCTCGCCGGGATCCGGCCGGTAGTCCGATGCGCGGCACCATCGCCGTCGTCGTCGGCGCGAAAGGCGGCGTCGGCGCGACCACCCTCTGCGTCGAGCTGACCCGCGTCCTGCGCCAGACGAAGGCGTGCGGACTGGTCGACGCCGACTTCAGCGGACGGCGCTGCATCGCCGTCCTCACCGACAGCGTGCGCGCGTTCGACGGCGGCCGCATCGGCGGCAACCTGGCCTCGGCGACGATCCTCAACGACGTCGCCGGGATCGAGTTCACCGCCTCGATCGACGGCGCGTTCACGCTGATGCCCGACCAGGTCGCGACGATCCTGGGCGACGTCCGCGATACGACCGAGCTGGTGCTGGTCGACGCGCCGCAGCCCTACGCGGCCGCGGTCCGCCCGTTCGTCGTCAACGCCGCGCACTTCCTGATCGTCGTCGAGCCTTCGCTCCTCGGCGTCACCAGCGCGCGCGCCGTGCAGACCGAGCTCGCGAAGTTCGGAATCCCCGCCTCGCGCGTGTACCTCGTGCTCAACCAGCGCGACGTCCGCAACGCGATCCGCCCCGAAGAGGTCGAGCGCGCGCTGGGAGCGCGGCTGCTCGGCAACATCCCGCAGATCGGCGACCGCCGCTATCAGAAGGCCGTCGAGGCGCTGGCCTCGGCCGTCACCGCGCTGCCGGTCCCCGACGACATCGAGCCGCTCAAGCCGTCGGCGAAGACGCCGCTCGGCGACCGCCGCGCCGGCAACCGCCGGCCGAAGGGCGACGCGCGTCCCGAAGACGTCATCTCCGGCGCCGCCAGCGACGCGCACATCATGGCGACCGTCGAGCGCACCGCGCGCGACCTGCTCAAGCAAGAGATCCACGACGCGCTGGCCCAGCGGCTCGACCTCGTCGCGGCGAGCGCCGCGCTCGATGAGCCGCGCAAGATCGCCGAGCTGCGCGCGCAGGTCGAGGGGATCGTCCGCGAGCTCCTCGACGCCTACCCGGCCGTCTTCTCCGCCGAGGAGCTGGCGCGCGTCCGCGTCGAGATCATCGACGAAGCGCTCGGACTCGGTCCGCTCGAAGACCTGCTCTCGCAGCCGGACATCACCGAGATCATGGTCAACGGCCCGCACAGCGTCTTCGTCGAGCGCAACGGCAAGATCGAGACGACGACGAAGCGCTTCAGCGACGATCGCCAGTTGCGCGTCGTCATCGAGCGCATCATCGCCCCGCTCGGCCGCCGCATCGACGAAGCGCAGCCGATGGTCGACGCCCGTCTCCCCGACGGCTCGCGCGTCAATGCGATCATCGAGCCGCTCGCGCTCGACGGCCCGACGCTGACGATCCGCCGCTTCGGCAAGCACCGTCTCACGACCGACGATCTCGTCAACATGGGCGCGATCGAAGAGCCGATGCTCGACTTCCTGCGCGCCTGCGTCGAAGCGCGTCTCAACCTCGTCATCTGCGGCGGTACGGGCTCCGGCAAGACGACGTTCCTGAACGTCCTCTCGTCGTACATCCCCGAAGGCGAGCGCATCGTGACGATCGAGGACGCGGCCGAGCTGCGGCTCAACCAGTCCCACATCGTCCGCCTCGAGGCGCGCCCGCCGAACCTCCAGGGCGCCGGCGAGATCCGCATCCGCGAGCTGGTCCGCAACTCGCTGCGCATGCGGCCGGACCGGATCATCGTCGGCGAGTGCCGCGGCGCCGAGGCGCTCGACATGCTGCAGGCGATGAACACCGGCCACGACGGCTCGCTCACGACCGTCCACGCGAACAGCGCCCGCGACGCGATCTCGCGCATCGAGACGATGGTCATGATGGCCGGGTTCGAGCTGCCGATCAAGGCGATCCGCGAGCAGATCGCGAGCGCGATCGACGTCGTCGTCCACACGACGCGCATGCGCGACGGCAGCCGCAAGGTCGTCGGCGTCAGCGAGATCGCCGGCCTCGAGGGCGAGGTCGTGACGATGCAGGAGATCGTGCGCTACAAGCAGCGCGGTCTCGACAAGAACAACAAGGTCGTCGGGAACTTCGAGTTCACCGGCGTCCAGCCGGAGTGCATGCGGCGCTTCGCCGAGTTCGGGGTGTCGTTCGACATCCGCGCCCTCGGCGAGCTCGGCGGCGGCCCCACGCCGCCGAAGCTGGCGGTCGCGTCGTGGTGACCGCGCTCGCCCCCTACGCGATCTTCGTCGGCGTCGCCGGCGCGATCGGACTCCTCGTCGTCTCGTTCTGGCAGCGGATCGCCGCGCCGTTCGGGCCGATGATCGAGGAGTACCGGCTCGCGCTCGAGCGCGCCGACATCCGCGTCCGCAGCGAGGAGCTGCTGTTGGCGATCGTCGGCGGCGGAGCCGCCCTCTGGCTCGGCACCGTCCTGCTGCTCCATCTCGATCCGATCCGCGGCGCGCTGACCTTCCCGCTCGCGCTCACCTTCGCGGCCGTGGCCGCCAAGTGGGAGATCGCGCGGCGCAGCACCCGGCGTCTCTCCGCGTTCGGCGATCAGCTCGAGCTGGTGCTGCGGCTGATGGCGAGCGGGATGCGGGCCGGCCTCGGCCTGCGCCAAGCGCTCGTGATGGTGATCGACGAGCTCGACGATCCGGCGCGCACCGAGTTCCGCCGCGTCATCGGGCAGGCCAACATCGGGATCAGCATCTACGACGCGCTCGACGGACTCTCGCGCCGCATGCCGAGCGACGAAGCGCTGATGATGACGCGCGCGATTCGCGTCCAGTCGCAGACCGGCGGCAACCTCGCGAAGGTGCTCGAGCACCTCGCCACCACGATCAAGGAGCGCCGCCGCGTCTTTCGCAAGATGCGCGCGCTGACCGCGGAAGGGCGCATGACCGGCTGGGTGATCACCCTGCTCCCGGTCTTCGTCGGCGGGATGGTGATGATCTTCCAGCACAGGATGCGCGAGGCGATCCTCTTCACGACGGTCGGCCACGTCGTCATCGTGATCGTGATCGTGCTCGAGCTCGCCGGGCTGATGATGCTGCGCCGAATCATGCGGTTCGAGGTCTAGATGCTGGTCGCCGTCTTCTTCGCGATGCTCTCCGTCGCCGCGATCGGATACCTCGCGGTGATGCTGCTGGTGAAGCGCTCCGCCGTCGATCGCACGATCGCCGAGCTGGACCGCGCCGGCGTCGACGCCGACCGTAAGGTCGAGCTCGGCGTCTTCGCGCGCTTCTTCAACGACCGCGGCCGGACGAAGCTCGAACGCAAGCTCAACCAGGCGGGCTGGTACGGGATGACCGCCAAGACCTTCCTGATGCGCACGGCGTTCGCCGCCGTCACCGGCGTCGCGCTCGGCGTGGTCGTCGCGCTATGGATGCACAAGCCCGTCGTCGGGATCATCGTCACGATCATGCTCGGCGGCGCCGGAATCCTTTTGCCGAACTCGCTGCTCGACGGAGCGGTCACCGAGCGCAAGAAGCGGATCCGCAACGCGCTCCCCGACTTCCTCGACCTCGTCTCGACGACGGTCGAGGCCGGGATCGCGCTCAACGGCGCGTTCGCCTCGGCGGTCGAGGGCGTGCGCGGCCCGCTGCGCGACGAGCTGCTCGCCGTCCTCTCCGACATCCGCGTCGGACGCTCGCGCGCCGAAGCGCTGGTCGCCATGGCGGCCCGCGTCGACGTCACCGAGATGACGACGACGGTCACCGCGATCGTGCAGGCCGAGAAACTCGGCGGCGACATCGCCGGCATCCTCGACCAGCTCGCGCACGAAGCGCGCGAGCACCGCATGCTGCGCGCCGAGGAGATGGCGGCACAGCTCCCGGTGAAGATGACCTTCCCGATGGCCCTGTGCATGCTCCCCGCGCTCTTCGTGATGATCTTCGGCGCCGTCCTCGCCCAGCTGCTGCAGCACAAATGAACCCGCACGTCCTGATGACCGCGGTCCTCTTCGCCTGCGCGGCGATCGCCGGGATCGTCGTCGCGGCGGCGATCTGTTCGCGCATCCGCGGGTACGACGACGGCCCGCCGAGCGGGACGCCGCCGAGCGTGGCGCTCGTCGCCGGCGCGGCGCTGCTCGGCGGCATCGCGGGCTCGCACGCCCATCCGGACGCGCTGCATCTTCTCCTCGTGGCGGTCACCACCGGCGCGTTCGTCGCCGCCTGGTACTGCGACATGGTCCACGGCGTCATCCCCGACGTCTTCACCCTCGGCCCGCTGGCGCTCGTCGTCGTCCTCGCGTTCGTGTGGCACGATCCGCGGATGCCGATCTCGGCCGCGGTCGTCGCGATCCCGTTCTCGGTGGCGGCGCTCCTCTCGCGCGGTCGCGGGCTCGGCTGGGGCGACGTCAAGATCGCCGCGGTCGCGGGCGCCATGCTCGGCGCCTCGAACGCGCTCCTCGCGCTCGCCCTCGCGGCGTTCGGCGCGGCCGTTGCGGCGAAGCTGCGGCCGCAGGAAGTCAATGCCGACGGCAGCGTCGCAACGCAGCCGATCGCCTTTGCCCCCTACCTGATCGGCGCGACCGCGCTCTTCACCGCCTTCGCGGCGCTATGACGATGTGGCTCGTCCGCAACGCCTTGACGGGACGCGTCTTGGCGTGGCGGGTGCGGCGCTGCGACGGATGGCTCGAGCGGACCGTCGGCTTTCTCACGCGCGCGGCGATCGCGCCCGAGGAAGGGCTCTGGTTCGAAGGCTGCGGGGCGGTGCACACGCTCGGGATGCGCTCGCCGCTCGACATCGTCTTCCTCGACCGCGAGATGAAGGTGGTGCGCACCGCGAAGGACGTGCGGCCGCATCAGCTGTACGTCGGAGCTTCGAACGCGCATGTCGTGGCGGAGTTCGGGCCGGGGTTCTTGGATGCGAACCCGCTTGGGGTGGGGGAGCGGCTCGAGCTCGAACCGGTGTAGCGTTCGACGGCGTGCCGCCGGCTGTTTTTGCGTCGGGGCGCGGCGGGGAGGCGACGGTGCCGCGCGGGGGACGCTCCCTGCGCGCATCCTGCGCTCCGGTCGCTCGGCGCCGCGTCGCTCCGCGCATCCTGCGCTCCCGCTCCGCGACGACGCCCCCGCGCGGCACCGTCGCCTCCCCGCCTCCGGCACGATCGGAAGCTGGCGCGTCGGCGTGATGGTGCTGTTGAGGGCGCGCGGTGTCGGGCGGCGATGGGCAACTTGGGTGCGCTGCCCCTTTCGATAGCTTTCGGGTCGCCACCCGGCGAAATGCTCGGGGACGCGGAACTCGCGCGGGACTGCGTGAACGTACAGGAAATGGACTCGCCGGAGCAGGTCGTGCGGATGCTCAATGATGCGTGGCTGCGGCCGCCGGCAGGTGGTATCGCGGCTGCGGTTCGGCGGTTCTTTGCGGACGACGTCGTCGTCGTGGGGCCGGACTTGGCGCGGGTTGCGCGCGGCGGCGATGCGGTTGCCGCGAGTTATGACGAGTTCGTGCGGTCGGTGAAGCTGCTCGACGTCGAGGTTCGCGATCCGGTCGTCGACGAGCTCGGTGACGTCGCGGTGGCGACCGTCGTGTGGTGCATGACGTACGAAGTCGGCGGCACGCGTTCGCGCGAGCGCGGGCACGACGTGTATGTCCTTCGCAAGATCGCGAACGCGTGGCGGATCTGCTGGCGGCAGATCGTCTCGCAGCCTGCGTCCGGCTGAGGCGCCCGCTTCAGCTGACGGCGACGAGGTCGCGGTCTTGTTCGGTGGCTCGCGCGGCGGCTCGGGTGAGGTTTGCGTCGAGCTCGGCGGCGACGCCGGCGAGGGCGGGGGGCAAGTCACCTTCGAGGAGCGCTTCGCGGGCGAGGCGGAGCGCGGCGCGGTCGTGCTCGACGGCGGCGCCGACGTCGCCGGAGCTCCAGGCCGATTCGGCGTCGCGGAGGTGGGCGCGAACGCGGCGCGCGTCGATCGCGAACAGGTCCAGATTGAGGGCGATCTCGTCGCCGAAGGCGACGTAGTGGGAGAGGTCGGCGTAGCCGACGACGGCGGCGAGGGAGCGGCGCATCGTGCTGCACGCGGAGCGCAGGCTCTGCGCGGCGAGCTGGCGGTCCGCGTCGGGCCAGAAGGCGCGGAGCAGCGTTTCGCGGCGGGCGCGGCCTTGCGGCTGGAGCGCGAGGAAGGCGAAGATCTGGGCGTCGCGGCGGCGGAACCAGGCGACGCGCTGTCCTTCGATGCGAACGTCGGGCTTGCCGAAAAGGCGGACGGTGAAGGGGGACAGGGCGCGGGCCGGCTGCGGGGCGGCGCTGCGCGAGACGCGTGCGATCGCGCGGTAGGGGCGGAACGTGCCGTCGAGCCAGCGGACGAAGAGGCCGCGCTGCTCGAGGCGGTCGAGGGTCGCCTCGTCGAGGAGCTCGCCGTCGAAGAGCTTGTGGGCGGCGACGCCGAGCTCGGGGTCTTCGTCGGCCAGGGTGGCGTCGACGAACTGGCGGACGAGCCGCGCGTTGGCGCGGCGCCAGCGTTCGAAGGCCCCCTCGAGGGGACGGCCGCCGGAGGCGCACTCGCGGATCGCCGAGCACACGGCGAAGGCCCAGCCCTCGGTGTCGTGCACGAGGCGGCTCACGTCGCGCTCGTCAGCGTCGACCCGGGCGGCTTCGGCGAGGCGGGTCGCTTCGTCGATGGTGAAGGCCAGCCGGTCGGCGTCGAGGACCGCGCCCAGGCCGAGCGAGACGAGGCGCGTCGCGTCGACCACGTCGCGCGAGCGGGCCGCATAGACGAACGTGACGTTGTCGCCCACCTCGTAGACGAGGCGGCGGAGGACGTCGCGGACGGGCTCCGCCGCGCGGTCCGCTTCGTCGATCAGGATCTCACAGCGGCCGGCGGCGTCGAGGGCGGCCAGGAAGGCTTCTTCGTCCTCCGGGCGGCCGAGGTCGAGGGCACGAGCTAGCGCGCCACGGAGCGACTCGGGGGTCGCGCCGGCGTCGAGGGCGACGTAGGCGGCTCGGTGACGCGGCGAGGCGGCATAGGTGACCAGCGCGGTGGTCTTCCCGGAGCCGGGCGGCGCGACGACGAGCCGAAGCGGAACGTCGGAATGATCCGCCATCCAACCGCAGAGACGTTCCCGTCGAATCGTGTCGGGAGCAAGCTTTGGAAGCCTAGCCCTCGACGCTGCTTCGCGCACCGTCGACCTCCATGCAAGCAATCCTTGGGTTCCCTGGCGTTCCCAGGCCTGTGCGTAGGATAACAGTCCTGGGCCGGTTGGAATGTTCGATTTCTGTCATCTTGCGATGTGGAGGGGTCGAACGAGGGTCTCGTTGCCCATTCCGCGCTGCAGCGTCACGCGTATGGTATAGCTGGTCCGGGCCGTGGGAGCCACGAGCGCGACGCTGCGCTCGCCCTGCCGCAGGGTCGCCCCGGCGACGTCGGCGCCGTCGGAGTTCCGCATGAGCGCGACGCTCGCGCCGTCGGCGAAGGGGATCTCGACCACGAAGGGCTGGCCGGCGCGGACCGGGTCGGGACGGACCGCGAACGTGTCGCCGCCGCCCACGTCGACGACGACCGGGTTCGTGTCGCTCGGCGGAAGGACGCCGGTCAGCGGGGACACGGCGGCGGCGGCGGAGGGCGAAGCCGGCGCGGTGGTCGGGGCGACGGAGGCGGGGATGGGAACGCGTGTGTCCTCGCCGGCGCCGCTCCCCTCGGCCCGAGCGACGAGCTGGTAGGGCTCGCGCGGTCCGGCGGGCGGCGCCGGGACCTGGGTGATGCCGGTCCCCGACGGGGTCGTCGTCGAGAACCACGTCTGACCGGTCCGGTCGATGATCGCGAGCCGGAGATCGCGGGCGCTGGCGGTGTAGTGAACGGTCAAGGGCATGTTCGGGCGGGGCGGGTCGACCTGGAGGCTGGCGATCCGCGGGGGCGGCGTGGCGACGATGCGGATCGCCGGCGGCGGCGTCGCCGTCGCGTAGGCCGCGTCGCGGGCGTCGCTTCCGAAGCCGTTCGCGATCGCGACCCGCAGCGTCGCGTCGCGCTTCCGGCCCAGGACCATCGAGCCGCTGGCGGAGGGGAGGGTCCCGGCGGCGAGGACGTCGCCTTTCGAGTTGCGGAGCTCGTACGTGCGCGTTCCGCTCCCGTCGGTGACCCAGTGGGCGATCAGCCCGGCTTTGGGGACGGCGGCGAGCTGGAGGTCGACGATCCGCGGGCGCTCCGAGGCGACGAGCGCGAGCGTTCCGCCGGCGAGGATGCCGGCGATCCCGATCGCGGTCGCCGGGACGATCCAGCGGCGCCGCGGCTTGCCGCCGCGCGGCGGCGGCGCCTCGACGACCAGATGGATCCCCTCGCCGTTGATCTCGGCCGAGACGCGCTCGTACGCCAGCCCGGCATCCAGGGTGAAGCCGGTGCGGATCGCCGCGTGCGGCTCGATCTCGAACGCCAGCGCGGCGACGGGGCGGCCCTCGTCGACGCGGATCGCCGTCGCGGTCGCGGTCAGGACGCCGGGCGTAGCGTTGTGCACGCGCAGCTCGTAGCGCGCGCCGGAGGCGTCGAGGCCGATCGGCTCGAGCTCGCAGGTGACCGCGCCGGCCGGTCCGGCGAGCAGGGCGCGTCCGCCGTGCTGCGCGGTCGACGGGATGCCGAGCGCGCTCGTCCCTCGACGGGCGATCGCGGTCGTTGACGTGCTCGGCTTCTCGATGCTGATCCCGATCCTGCCCTTCTCAGCCCGGCACGCGGGCACGCGGCGGCGCGCTCGCCGAACCGTTCCACTCGGCAACGCGCGAACCCCAGGCGGCGTTCGCGCGCTCAGCCCGCCGCGGCACCGCGCTCCGCCGCCCGCGCGGCGGCCAGCGCGAGCGTGAGCTCGCGCAGAAAGGACGAGGCATCCATCACGATCCCGAGCGTTTGGTGCGAGCCGCGATCGGTCAGCTTCGTCACCGACGAAGGGTTGATGTCGACGCAGACCGTCTTGCACGTCGCGGGCAGCAGGTTGCCGACCGCGATCGAGTGCAGCAGCGTGCAGACGAGCAGCGCCATCCCGATCTCCGGGACGTAGTGGCGCATCGCGCGCTGCGACTCGATGACGTCGGTGATCACGTCGGGGAGCGGGCCGTCGTCGCGGATCGAGCCGCACAGCACGACGGGAATGTTCTTCACGTACGCTTCGTACATGATCCCGCCGCGCAGCAGCCCGCTCGCGATCGCCGGCCGGATCCCGCCCGCGGCGCGGATGCGGTTGACGGTGCGCAGGTGGTGGACGTGGCCCTCTTCCGCGGGAAACGCGTCCTCGAGGTTCACGCCGAGCGAGGTTCCGAAGAACTGCGCCTCGATGTCGTGCACGGCCAGCGCGTTGCCCGCGTAGAGCGCATTGACGAAACCGTCGCGGATCAGCTCGGCGAGATATGGTCCCGCGCCCGTATGCACGATCGCCGGGCCGCCGACGAGCAGGACGCGTTTCCCCGCGCGCAGCACGGCCAGGAGCTCGCGGGCGACCTCGCCGAGCAGCGCGTGGCGCGGCTTCTCGCTCGACACCGCGCTCGTCATGAACTCGAACACCGCCTTGCGGCGCGCGCGCTGCGGCAGCGTGACCTTCACGCCCGCGTGCCCGACGACGACGCAGTCGCCGGCTTTCACCTCCGACGGCGCGACGGTGAGCGCGCCGCCGTCGTCGATCACGATCGCGCAATCCATCTCGGGGTTCGCGACCGGCATCCAGTCGCCGTTGATGCGCACCTCGGTGACGTAGTTCGTCGTCGCGTAGAAGTCGTCGGGAAGCACGCCGTCGCGCGGGGCCGCTTCGATGGCGACGTCGCCTTCGTCGAGCACCACCGCGCCCGTGTCGCGCTGCAGCTTCTCGACGATCTCGTCGAGGTGCGCCGCGTCGTCGGCTTCGATGCGCAGCCGGGCGTACGACGGTTCGGTCTTCGTCTGCCCCGAGTCGAACTCTTCGATGACGTACGCGCTGCGCTCGTCGTCGTCGGTGAGGATGCCGAGGACGCGGTTGAAGATCCCGGAGTCGATGATGTGGCCGCGCAGCTCGACCCGGCGGACGCGGCCGGACGACGGCGAAGCGGAGCTCATGGGGCTCGTCTTCGTACCGACGCCGCTCGGCAACCTCCGCGACGTCACGCTGCGCGCCCTCGACGTGCTGGGCGCCGCGCCGCTGATCGTCGCCGAGGACTCGCGCGTGGCGCGCCGGCTCCTCTCCGCGCTCGGCCTCGGCGCGAAAGAGATCTGGACCTACCACGAGCACAACGCGCGCGCGACGACCGGCGCGATCCTCGAGCGCGCGCGCGCCGAGACCGTCGCCGTCGTCACCGACGCCGGCACCCCGGCGATCAGCGACCCGGGCGCGGCGCTGGTCGCCGCCGCGCGCGCGGCCGGCGTCGCCGTCGAAGTGCTCCCCGGTCCGGCCGCGTTCGTCTGCGCCGCCGTCCTCTCCGGGTTCGACCTGCGCCGGTTCCTCTTCGCCGGCTTCCCGCCGCGCGGCTCGGCGCAGCGGCGCACCGCCTTTCGCGCGGCCCTCGGCGACACGACGGTATGGTACGAGGCGCCGCACCGCATCCGCGAGGCGCTGGGCGACCTGGCCGCCGTCGCGCCGGAGCGGCGCGTCTTCCTGGTGCGCGAGCTCTCGAAGCTGCACGAGCAGCAGGCGCTCGGAACGCCCGGCGAGGTCGCGACGGCGCTCGACGATCCCGTCCGCGGCGAGATCGCCTTCGTCGTCGAAGGCGGTGCGCGCGCACCGTCCGCCGAGGAGGACGCGCGGCCGAGCGAAGACGAGCTCCTCGCGGCGATCGACGCGCTTGCCGCGGAGGGTCTGACCACCTCGGCGATGGCCAAACGGCTCGCCGATGCCGGGCTCGGCGAACGCCGCCACCTCTACGCGCGCATCGTCGCGCGGCGCGCCGAGCTCACCGGCGTCGCCGCCGAAACCCCGCCGCAGGGGGATGACGAAGCGGCCGCCGGCGCGCGCGACGGTCGTACCGCCGGAGGCCGCGCCGAACCGGCGTGACGAAAGCGGCCGGGTGTCCGAGCCGTCGTTCTACGTCACGACCCCGATCTATTACATCAGCGGAACGCCGCACATCGGCCACGCCTACACCACGATCGCCGCCGACGTCATGGTCCGCGCCGCGCGCGCGTACGGCCCGGCCCGCTCGCTGACCGGAACCGACGAGCACGGTCAGAAGGTCGCGAACGCGGCGGCGGCCGCCGGATCGTCGCCGCAAGAATACGTCGACTCGCTCGCACCGCGCTGGCGCGAGCTCGCGCCCGCGTTCGACGCGCGCTTCGACGACTTCATTCGCACCACCGAGCCGCGCCACGCGCGCGCGTGCCTCGCGCTGTTCGAGAAGATGCGCGCGAGCGGCGATGTCTACGAAGGCGTCTACGAAGGCTGGTACTGCACGCACGACGAGACGTTCTGGCCCGAGGCGAAGCTGGTCGACGGGCGCTGCCCCAACCCCGAGTGCCGGCGCCCCGTCGAATGGCTCTCCGAGCGCAACTGGTTCTTCCGGCTCTCGGCGTATCGCGACAAGCTGATCGCGCTCTTCCGCGCGAACCCCGACTTCTTGCGGCCGCAGGCGCGCTGGAACGAGATGATGGCCGTCCTCGAAGGCGGCCTCGAAGATCTGTCGATCTCGCGCTCGTCGTTCGACTGGGGGATCCCGCTGCCGGGCGGCGGCGTGCTCTACGTGTGGTTCGACGCACTGATCAACTACGTCAGCGCGCTGGGCTGGCCCGACGACGAAGACGGCCTGTTCGCGCGGTTCTGGCCGGGGATGCACATCATCGGCAAGGAGATCGCGCGTTTCCACACGCTGATCTGGCCGGCGATGCTGTGGTCGGCCGGGCTCGAGATCCCGAAGCGCATCTTCGCGCACGGCTGGATCACCATCGAGGGCGAGAAGATGTCGAAGAGCCTCGGCAACGTGATCGATCCGTTCGCACTGCTCGAGACGTTCGGCGCCGACTCGGTGCGCTATTTCCTCTTGCGCGAAGCACCGTTCGGCAGCGACTTCTCGATCTCGCTCGAGAAGCTGCGCCAGCGCCACAACAGCGATCTCGGCAACGATCTGGGCAACCTGCAGCGCCGCTCGCTGGCGATGCTGACCAAGTATCGCGACGGGATCGTCCCGCAGCCGGTGAGCGGCGACCTCGCCGAACGGTTCGCCGACCTGCCGCGCACGGTGCACGCGCACGTCACGTGCCTGCGTTTCCGCGAAGCGCTCGACGAGATCTGGACGCTGGTGACGACGCTCAACCGTGCGATCGACGAGCGCAAGCCGTGGGAGCTCTTCAAGCACGAGCGCGCCGTCGAGCTCGACGCGCTGCTCTACGAGCTGTGCGAAGGGCTGCGCTGGCTCAGCCTGCTGCTGTTTCCGTACATGCCCGCGAAGGCGACGGCGATCTGGACGCAGCTGGGGCTCGAGGGAACGCCGGAGCGGCGCTGGGACGACGCGCTCGTGTGGGGCGGGCTCGCGCACGGCACGCAGACGGCGCCTGGCGAGCCGCTATTCCCGCGCATCGATCCGTTTCCGGCGTAGCGCGCCGAACGCGAGCGCGGGCTCAGCCGCCGGGGCCGAGCCCCGCGGCGCGCTCGTGGTCGATGACCGCCTGACATTCGGCCTGGTAGAACGCGCACACCGCGCGCGAGAGCGCGAACGGATGCTGCAGAACGAAGCCCGGCGGCGGCGGCTGCCCGGGGAACGAGTGCCGCCGGCCGTCGCGGAACGGATTCGTCGCGTCGGTGAACTTGAACGGCCACGGAAAGGCGACGGTCTCGACGTAGCCGTCCTTGTAGTGCACGATGCAGCTCAGGTAGTAGTAGGTGTAGATCCCGCGGCGCTGGCCCTCGTCGTCCCGGCCGACCGGAACGCAGTCGCCGTTTCCCTCGATGACCTCGTTGACGTCGACGTTCAGGTACGTGTCGGTCGGGCGCATCGCTTTCATCGTGCGCACCGTGCCGGGCTGCGGCGTCGACGCGACGGCGCGTTGCGCGTCGGCGATGGTGTTGCGGAAGCGCGCGTCGAGCGCCGCGATCTGCTGCGGGTCGAAGCCCGGCTTCGGCGCGGCCTCCGCGCGCGGGACGAAGGCGACGCGCTCCGCGCGCGGGACGTGCACGCGCGCGTGACGCTCGTGGACCCGCGGCTGCGCCGGGGGCGCCGTCATCAGCGCGAGCGGGCGCTGCAGTGACGGGAGCGCGATGCGGCGGTGCACCGGGATCGGCGGCCGCCGCGCGAGGGCGGCAGGGTGCGGGGTCGGCGGCACGGTGGCGACCGGACGCGGCGTCGGCACGGGGGTCGGGACCGGCGTCGCGGTCGGGGCCGGCGTCGGCGTCGGGACGCGCAGGATCGTGACCGTCTCGGCGACGGCCACGTCCTCGGCGTGGGTCGGGACGTGGCGCGACGGACCGAAGAACACCAGCCACAACCCATAGCCGGCGACGATGTTCAAGGCGAGCGACAGCACGACCGCGATGCGGAACGAGCGGCGGTCGGAGCGTGGGCGCTCCGGGAACAACTGCACGGCGAGACTAAGGCTTCTGCATGATCGATACGCACGCCCACGTGCACGACCGCGCGTTCGACGACGACCGCGAGCCGATGCTGGCGCGCGCGCGCGAGGCGGGCGTCGAGGCGATCGTCACCGTCGGCTGCGACGCCGACGATAGCCGCCGCGCCTGCGAGATCGCTGAGAGGTACGGCCTGCTCGCCACGATTGGGATCCATCCGCACGAGGCGAAGGACGCGCCGTCGGACCTGCCCGCCGTCTTCGACGCGCTGCGCGAGCGGCACGGCGAACGAATCGTCGCCGTCGGCGAAACCGGGCTCGACTACCACTACGACTACAGCCCCCGCCCGGTGCAGCGCGAGATCTTCGCGCGCCAGCTCGCCTACGCGCGCGACCGCGGCCTCCCGCTCGTCTTCCATCAGCGGGAGGCCCACGATGATTTCGTCGCCGGACTGCGCGCCGGCTACGACCCGGCGACCCAGCGCGGGATCGTCCACTGCTTCACGGGGGATGCCGCGGAGGCGCGCCTCTTCGTTGGCGACCTCGGGCTGCTGCTGGGGATCGGCGGGGTGGTGACCTTCAAGACGGCTCAGGGGCTGCGCGAGGCCGTCGCGGCGGCCGGGCTCGACGCGCTCGTCCTCGAGACCGACTGCCCCTACCTCGCCCCCATCCCTCACCGTGGCAAGCGGAACGAGGTCGCCTACGTCGCCGACACGGCCCGGGCGCTCGCGACGATCTTCGGCGTCGACCTCGCGACCCTCGTCGCCCGGACCGATGCGAACGCCCGCCGGCTCTTCGGTCTGAGGGCCCCGACGGCGCGCTGAGCGGGCGAGCGTCGTGCGGAGCGCTGAAGTGGAACCGCGGCGAGGCGACGAACGCCGCTCGACTCCGAGCATGGACAAAGCCGTTTACGTGCGCGAGATGTTCGCCGCGATCGCCCCGCGCTACGACCGTACGAACCGGCTGATGACCGCCGGCGTGGACGAGTCGTGGCGGCGGCGTGCCGTCGCCGAGCTGAACGCGCCGCGCGGCGCCCACGTCGCCGACCTGTGCTGCGGGACCGGCGATCTGGCCTTCCACCTGCTGCGCAGCGACCCGGACCTGCGCGTCGCGGCGATCGACTTCACCGAGCCGATGCTCGCCGGCGCCCGCGCCCGCGCCCGCCGCGAGGACCCGGCCGGCCGCGCCGAATTCGTCCTGGGCGACGTGACGAGCCTCGCCTATCCGGACGCCGCCTTCGACGGGGCGACGATGGGCTTCTCGATGCGCAATGTCGTCGACGTCGGCGCGACGCTGCGCGAGGTGCGGCGCGTCCTGCGCCCCGGCGCGCGCTTCGTCAACCTCGACGTCACCAAGCCCGCGAACCCGGTGGTGCGGCGGCTGTTCGGACTCTATTTCTACGGCATCGTCCCGCTGATCGGCGGGCTCGTCGGCGGCTCGAAGACGGCCTACCGGTACCTGCCGAACTCGCTGACGAACTTCCCCGACGCCGCGGGGCTGGCCGAGCGCTTCCGGGCCGCCGGTTTTCGCGAGGTGCGCGCGATCGGGCTCGGGATGGGTGCGATCGCGATCCACGTGGGCGTCGCCTGATGCTCGAGCGCGCGCCGCGCACCGAGCGCGACCTGTACGCGATGGTCGAGGAGTTCTTCCGCTCCTCGTTCGCCACCGACAACGCCCTGATCACCGAAGCGGTCCGCCGGATGCTGGCGGCCGGAGGGAAGCGGCTGCGTCCGCGCCTCACCCTGCTCGCCGCCGAGGCGGTCGGCGGGCACGCCGAGGACCACCTGCGGCTGGCGGCGTTCATGGAGCTGATCCACGTCGCGACGCTGATCCACGACGACGTCGTCGACCACGCCGAGACGCGGCGCGGCGTCAACGCGACCGCGGTCGACTTCGGCAACCGGGTCAGCGTCCTGGCCGGCGACTACCTCTTCGCCTGGATCTTCAAGAACGTCACCGCCGACTACGCGCATCCCGTCCCGCACATCCTCAGCGCGACGCTGGCGGACATCACCGACGGCGAGGTGCTGCAGCTCAACGCGCTGGGCGACGTCGAGACGACGCTCGCCGGCTACGTCGAGGTCGCCACCAAGAAGACGGCCTCGCTGTTCGCCGCCTCGGCCGAGTGCGGCGCGCTCGCGGCCGGCGGCTCGCCGTTCGCGGTGAAGGCGCTGCGCGACTTCGGAACGGCGTACGGGATCGCGTTTCAGATGCGCGACGACCTGCTCGACCTCACCTCCGACGAGGCCACGCTGGGCAAGCCGGTCGGCAACGACCTGCGCGAGCGGAAGATGACCGTCCCGCTGGTCCTCGCGCTCGCCGGCGGAGATCGGGATTTCCGCGCCGACGTCGAATGCTTCTTCGCGGAGGACGACGATACGCGCGAGCGCCTCGCGAGCATCGTCGCAGGGATCGGCACCCAGGGGGGGCTCGCCAAAACCGAGGCCGTGCTCGGCGGCTACATCGAACGGGCGAAGCAATCGCTCGCGCCGCTCGGGACCGCGCCGGCCCGCTCCGAACTCGTCGCACTCGCCGACGCACTCTAGCTGGAGACCTCGTTATGCTCGGAACCACGGAAATCGCGCTGATCGTCGGCGCTGCCATCCTGCTCTTCGGCGTCGACAAGCTGCCGAAGCTCGCTCGCAGCGCGGGACAGGCGAAGAAAGAATTCATGGTCGGTCAAGCCGAAGCCGACCTCGCGGCCGAGCGCGCGCGCGAAGAGGCGCGGACACGCGCCGAGATGCAGGCCGCGAACGTCGCGACCACGCCGAACCCGACGGGCGCGCAGAGTGCCGTCCCCGATCCGACGACCGGCGCCCCCGGCCCGACGACGATCGCGCCGCCGCACGCGTAATCGCCCGTCGATAGCAGCAGCGTGCTCGCCGAGCGCACGCCGCTCGAGCACGGTCCCGAGCTCGAGTGGGATCAGAAAGAGATGCCGTTCACGGAGCACCTGCGCGAGCTCCGGAGCCGGCTGATGATCTGCGTGGGCACCGTGCTCGGCCTCGCGGTGCTCTTCCTGTGGCCCGCCCAGAAGCTGATCCCGCTGATGGTGAAGCTCTACTTCGGGCACATCCAGCTGCACGCGTTCGGCCCCGCCGACGCGGTGTGGGCGATCTTCAAGCTGGCGATCTACATGGCGGTGATCGTCGGCTTCCCGGTGCTGCTGCACCAGACGTGGATGTTCGTCGTCCCGGCGATCCACCCGCGCACGCGGCATGCGGTCTACAGCTACATCGTTCCGTCGGTCGTGCTCGCCCTCTGCGGGCTCGCGTTCGCGCACCTGCTGGTGATCCCGCGCGTCGTCGGCGCGCTCGAGATGATCACCAGCACCGTCGCGGTGCCGACGTACGGGATCGAGCCGACGATCAACCTGGTGCTGCTGCTCTTCCTCGCGTTCGCCCTGGTGTTCCAGACGCCGGTGGTGATGCTGCTGCTGGCGCGCATCGGTCTGGTCAACAGCCGGCTGCTGCGCAGGTACCGGCGGCACATCGGGTTCGGGATGATGATCGCCGGCGGCGTCCTCGCGCCGGACGGCAACCCCGTGACGATGTCGATGATCGCCGCGCCGATGTACGTGCTCTTCGAGGTCTCGATCTGGCTCATCGTCATCTTGGAGAAGCGCTGGGTGCGCGAGACGGAGGCCAGCGGTGGCTGAGTCGAGCGCCTCGCTCGGCGGGCTGCACGGCGCGCGCGCCTCGGCGCTGCGCACGTGGACCGATCTCGTCCGGCTGTTCGCCCACGTCCCCTTCGGCGTCTCGCTGCTCGCGATCTGGGCGTTCTTCACGCTGATCGGCGTCATCGTCGAGCAAGGCCGCGACCCGTCGTTCTACGCCGGCGCGTACGCGCCGCCGATCGCGCGCCTCATCCTGCGGCTCGACCTCGACAACATCTACCACAGCCCGGCGTACATCGGCCTGCTCGGGCTGATCTTGTGCTCGATGGCCGCGGCGACGTTCGTCAAGGTGATCCCGCGCCGCATCCCGCGCCTGAACCCCGTGAAGATCGACGCGATCCCGCTGCACGCGACGATCCGCGTCCCCGGCGACGTCGAATCCGTGCGCGCCCAGCTCGCCGCGTTTTTCGCCGAGCGCGGCTGGCAGGTGCGCAAGCGCGCGTTCGGCGGAACCGAGTGGACCTTCGCCGACAAGAACAACTGGGCGCGCCGCGGCGTGCTCGTCGCGCACCTCGGCTTCGTGCTGATCGCGACCGGGACGACGATCTACTGGGCGAAAGGCTACAGCGGCCAGTTCGCGGTGCTCAGCGGGCAGACCGCGACCATCCCGCAGAACGGAACGCGGGTCGATCTCGAGCGCTTCGCCTACCGGATCGATCCGGTGCGCACGAAGGCCGGCGTCGTCTACCAGCCGATCGACTACGTCTCCGACGCGAGGGTGACGGGCCCCGACGGCGTGACGCACCAGGCGGTGATCCGCGTCAACCAGCCGTTCGATGCGAACGGGACGCTGATCTATCAGTCGACGTACGGCTTCGCGATCGATTTCCGGCTGACCAAGAACGGCGTTCCGATCCCCGGCCCCGACCATCCGCTCAAGGAAGGCGAAGGCTTCGCGATCGACGGGACCTCGCGCGCGATCCAGTACCAGCGCTTCGTCGGGACGATCGACCGCGCGACCGGGATGCCGGGCGCCGACCCGCGGCCCAACGACCCGGGCGTCGTCATCGAAGCGTTCGACGGCGACCGCCCGATCGGGCAGGTCTTGCTCGCGCTGGGTCAGCCGGTCGACCTCGGCGCCGGCTACAAGCTCGACGCCGCGCGATACATCCTCTATTCCGGCTTCCAGTACCGCTACGACCCGGGGATGCTGGTCGTCGGGCTCGGGGCGTTCGTGCTCCTCGCGGGGCTGTGCATCTCGCTGTACTTCCTTCCGGCACGGTTCTTCGTGCTCGTCCGGGAGAGCGGCGGTGGGACCGAGGTGGGGCTAGCCGCGACGACCGTCAAAGGCTACGAGGTGTTCGAGGACCGCTTCCGCGAGCTCGTCGAGGCGCTGCGGCGCGGCGTCGAACGCGGCGAAGCGCGCGGTGCGGCGACGCTGCCGCAAGCGGACCCGGTGTAGGAGCGAGCATGGATTCGACCCGACAGCTCATCGATCAAAGTCTGCTGGTCGTCGGCATCGCGGCGTACGTCACGAGCGCGCTGCTGCTGCTCGGCTACTTCTTGTTCCGCACGCCGGTGCTGCGCGCGATCGGGATGCCGCTGGCGATTCTCGGCTGCGCCACGCAGTTCGCCGAGCTGGGCGCTCGCTGGTGGATGACCGGCGTGTGGCCGCTCACCAACCTGTACGGCTCGCTTTCGCTCTTCAGCGCGGTGGCGGTCGCGATCTTTGCGATCTTCGCGTTCCGCTACGACCTCGCGTTCATCGGCGGACCGGTCCTCGCGCTCGCCGCGATCGCGCTCGGCTACGCCACGACCTGGAACGAAGGCTACATGCCCGCGGTCCCGGCGCTGCAGTCGTACTGGATCAAGATCCACGTTCCGATCGTGATCACGGCCTACGCCTCGTTCATGGTCGCCTTCTGCGTCTCGCTGATCTACCTGATGAAGGCCTACGCGGAGCGGCGCTACGAGCGCCGCACGACACGCGTCCGCGGGTACGCCGCGACGGCCGGCGGGCCGGCGATCGACTTGACCGTGAGCGCGCACGCGTACGCCGCCGGGGCGGCCCTCGGCGCGCCGCGGAACGATACGCCGGCGACCGTCCAAGCCGCCGCCGCGGGCGACGGGTTCGCGCAGTGGCTCGCCGGGCTGCCTTCGCTGGCGCGGCTCGACGTGATGCAGTACCGCATCGTCGCGGTCGGGCTTCCGCTGCTCTCGCTGGGGATCATCACCGGCGCGATGTGGGCGAAAGAGGCGTGGGGCGCCTACTGGCAGTGGGATCCGAAAGAGACCGCCGCGCTCGTCTCCTGGATCGTCTACGCTGGCTACATGCACTTGCACACGCGACCCGAATGGCGCGGCGTGCGCACCGCCTGGATCGGCGTCTTCGGCTTCGCGACGATCGTCTTCTGCTACCTCGGCGTGAACATCTGGATCAGCGGCCTGCACTCCTACAAGATGTAGCCCTCAGCCCGCGGTGCGTTTCCCGCCGCGGTCGACGATCATGTTCACCAGCCACAGGACGAACGTGCCTGTCAGCGCGACGGTTTCCGCGATGCCGAGGTACAGGCGCAGCGGCGTGAAGTCGTAGAGCAGCGCGAGCCCGACGTCGCAGATCACGACGAGGCGCGTGATCGCCCACGTTCGTGTCACGAACACGAGGTAGGTGAAGATCAGCGCGAGGATCGTCTGCACGCGCGACCCTTCGCGGCGTCAGGGATGCGTGCTTCCCTGGCCCGGCGACTGCGAGGTTTCCGGGATCGGCGTCGGCGGCGCGACCGTCTCGGGATGATCCCAGATCGCCAGCGCGGCGGCCGGGAGCCGCTTGGGGAGCCGTTTCATGAAGTAGGTGACCTGCCAGATCGACTTCTCGTCCATCGACTTGTCGAAGGCGGGCATCCCGGTGAAGCGGATGCCGTGCTCGATCTTCCAGTACGTCTCGCCTTCCGGGTCGTCGTCGACGCCGTGCTTGGTGAACTGCGGCGGTCGAACGCCCATCCCGAGCGCGATCGCGTTCGGCGTGCCGTGGTCGGCGCCGTGGCAGAGGGCGCAGTTTTGGACGTACAGCTTCGCCCCTTGCACGACGTCCGCATCGGTCGGCGAATACGGATACGGCGGCTGCGGCGCCTCGCGCCGGATCGTCGCCGCGAGCGAGGTCTTCGAAGCCCACCGCTCGCCGGGAAGGAGCTTGCCGTCGGCGCGAGCGGGCACCGAACCGGTCTCGACCGCGATGAAGGCGACGAGCGCCAGGACGAGGACGGCGACCAGAAATCCGCCGAGGAATGAACGCATGCGGTCGCTTTTCTCCCGATCCGGCCGAATGTATGCCGCAACGGCGCGGCGGTCGCCGGTGGTCTCGGGAGGGATGGCCATCGCACCGCCTCGCGGACTCGCCCTCGAGGAGCTGACGTTCGACAACAGCTTCGCCGCCCTGGGCGATGCCTTTCTCGAACGGCGAACCCCCGACGGGATCGCGGGCGCGCGGCTGGTCGCCTTCAGCCCCGATGCGGCAGCGCTGATCGATCTGCGCGCCGGCGAAGAGACGCGTGCCGAGTTCGGCGCGCTGAGCGCCGGGAATGCGCTGGTGCGCGGCATGGAGCCCGTCTCGGCGCTCTACGGCGGCCATCAGTTCGGCGTGTGGGCCGGACAGCTCGGCGACGGTCGCGCCATCCTGCTGGGCGAGGTGCGCACGGCGCGCGGCGCGCCCTGGGAGCTGCAGATCAAAGGCGGCGGGAAGACCGCGTTCTCGCGCTTCGCCGACGGGCGCGCGGTGATTCGCTCCACCGTGCGCGAGTTTCTCGCGAGCGAGGCGATGGACGCGCTCGGCGTCCCGACGACGCGGGCGCTCGCCATGAGCGCCGGCGACGATCCGGTGCTGCGCGAGCGCGTCGAGCGCTCCGCGACGGTGATCCGCATGGCGCCCTCGTTCGTGCGCTTCGGATCGTTCGAGATCTTCCACTACCGCGGGCAGCACGCCGAAGTGAAGACGCTGGCCGACTATGCGATCGCGCGTTTCTTCCCCGAGGCGGGCGAAGGCGAGGACCGTTACGCGCGCTTCTTCGCGAGCGTCGTCGAGCGCACCGCGCGGCTGATGGCGCACTGGCAGGCCGTCGGCTTCGCGCACGGCGTGATGAACACCGACAACTTCTCGATCCTCGGGCTGACGCTCGACTACGGCCCGTACGGCTTTCTCGAGACGTACGAGCCGGGCTTCATCTGCAACCACACCGACGAGACGGGACGCTACGCGTTCGACCGCCAGCCGACCATCGGTTTGTGGAACTGCTACGCGCTCGCCGAAGCCCTTTCGTCGCTCATCCCCAAGGACGACCTCGAAGCGGCGCTCGCGACCTACGAGCCGGCGTACCGCGCGGAGTTCATGCGCCTGATCCGCGCGAAGCTCGGTCTCACCGACGCCCGCGAGACCGATTCCGACCTCGCGATGCACCTGATGAAGATGCTCGAAGCGCGCCGCGTCGACTGGACCACCTTCTGGCGCGCCCTCTCGCAAGCCGACGCGGCGGCGCTCGGGCTGCTCGGAGACGATGCGACCTCGCGCGGCTGGCTGGCGCTCTACGCGATGCGCGTCGGCGACGATCCGCGCGGCGACGATGCGCGCCGCGCCGCGATGCGCGCGGCGAACCCGAAGTACGTCCTGCGCAACTGGGTCGCGCAGCAGGCGATCGAAGCCTGCGAAGCCGGCGACGACACCGTCGTGCGCGCCGCGCTCACCGTCCTGCGCAGTCCGTACGACGAGCACCCCGGGCACGAAGCCTGGACGCAAGCCGCCCCCGAGCAATACGCCGACCTTTCCGTGAGCTGCTCGTCGTGAGCGGGTTCGCACGGTGACGCGGCCCGGCAGGGGCCATGATTCCGCGGCACGACCCGGTCGAGCGCGAGGCCTCCGGCGGATCCCCGACGTCGTGCGGTCGAGCGCGGACGAGCCCCGCGTGTTCCTCTAGCCGGAACGATCGCGAGTCGCCGGTACGCCGAGGGCGGCGTCCGTCTCCGGCGTGAGATCGGTCCGCTCGGCGGCGGCCGCCATCGCTGCGCGGACGCGCGGGGCGCGACGCGCTCTCACGGTTCCGGTCGGCATGGGCCAGGGGCGGAGGGCGAGGCCGATCAGCGTCATCACGAGCGCGGCGCCGCCGCCGACGGCGAAGGCCAGGTCGGTGCTGCGTTCGGCGAGCCAGCCGGCGAGCAGCGAGCCCAGCGGGCCGGTCGAGACGAAGACGTACTGGTAGAGCCCGCCGACGCGGCCTTGCAGATGCGGCGGCGTCGCGAGCTGCACGATCGCGTTCGTGCTCGAAGTGTAGATCGTGTAGCACACGCCGGTCGCGAACAGCGCGAGACACACGCCCGCGGTGGAGTGCTGCACCGCCAGCACGAGCGAGGCGGCGCCGAAGCCCGCCGAGGCGCCGAGCAGCAGACGCGGCGAGGCCCGGCGGCGCGACGCGCTGATCAGCGCGCCGCAGAGCGCGCCCGCGCCGAAGCACGAGGCGATGAGCCCGAACGTCTCCGGTCCGCCGTGCATCGTCTGGCGCGCGAGCACGGGGAGCAGCACATTGAAGTTGATCCCGAGCATGGAGACGACCGCGAGCATCGCGAGCACGACCACGATCGTCTTCGTGCGCAGCGCGTAGCGCAGCCCTTCGCGGATCGAGCGCAGCAGCGTCGTGCGCGCGCGCAGCCCCGCCTGCGCGTGAAACTCGCGCTCGCGCATCGCCGAGAGCGCGGCGATCACCGCGACGTAGCTGAGCGCGTTGAGCGCGAAGCAGGCCGCGACGCCCGCGCCCGCCATCAGCGCGCCGGCGAGCGCCGGCCCGATCACCCGCGTCGCGTTCATCAGGCTCGAGTTGAGCGCGATCGCGTTCGGCAGCTCGCCGCGGCCGACGAGCTGCACCATCAGCGCCTGCTGGCTCGGGTTGTTGAACACCAGGATCGTCCCGCGCACGACGGCGATCAGGTCGATCACCCACACGCGATCGACGTGGAAGATCACCACGAGCGCCAGCGCCAGCGCGCAGACCGCCATCGCGCTCTGCGTGACGATCATCATGCGGTGGCGCGGAAAACGATCGGCCAGCGCGCCGCCGACGAGTCCGAAGAGCGCGTACGGTGCGTAGAAGCAGAACCCCAGGACGCCGACCGCGGCCGGCGAGCCCGTCAGCTCGAGGACGAGCCACGACTGCGCCGCGGTCTGAAGCCAGGTGCCGATCTGCGAGATCGACTGTCCGAGAAAGTAGAGGCGGTAGTTGCGATGCTTGCGGAGGCTGGTGAAGGTCTGCACGAATCCCTTGACGCGTACCCGCTGTACGCGCTAGAATAGTTCGTGACGAACGATCTCGACGAGCTCAGCGGAGAGGTCGCGCGTCTGTACCCGGCGGTCTACCAGCGCTTTCACGTCTCGAAGCAGCGGCTCCCAGGCACCGACCTCACCCCGAAGATGCTGTGGATTCTGCAGCACCTCGCTTCGGTGGGACCGTCGACGCTCGGCGAGCTCGCCGAAGCCTCAGGCGCGAAGAAGTCGACGACGACCGAGCTCGTCGACCGGCTCGAAGCGCGCGGATACGTCGGGCGGATGCGCGACGAGCGCGACGCGCGGCGAGTGTTCGTCGGCTTGACGGCGGCCGGCGAGCGGCGCGCGACGCGCGCGCCCAGCGTCTTGGCCGGCGACGCGTTGCGCGCGGCGCTCGCGCGCATGACGGCGGACGAGTGCGCGGCGCTCGTCCGAGGACTCCGCGCGCTCGTGCGCGCGGGAGAGGAGCACGCCACATGACGACGACTTGCGAGAGCTGCGGCTATGCGATGAGCGGGCCGGACGATCACGCGCCGGGCGATGCGCACAGCCGGCATTGCCGCTATTGCAGCAAGCCCGACGGGACGCTGCAGGACTTCGACGAGCGCTTCGAGCGAATGGTGCAGTGGTCGCTGCGGCGCGACGGCCTCGAGCGCGCCGAGGCCGAGCGCCGCACGCGCGATTACATGCGCACGATGCCGCTCTGGAAGGACCATCCGGCGCTCGCCGGGAGCTGACGTGGGACGCGAAGCGCGCTGCGAAGCGACCTGGGGGACGCGCAGCGGTCAGGTCTCCGTGCACCTCGATGCATCGGAGCTGCGCGTCCGCGGCGCCTTTCGGGCCGTCGCGCCGCTCGCCGCGATCGGCGAGGTTCGCGCCGACGCGGGCGTGCTGCGCTTTCGCGCCGGCGCGGACGAGGTCGCGCTCGCGCTCGGCGCGGGCGCGCCGCGCTGGGCGACCGCGCTGCGCACGCCGCCGCCCTCGCTCGCCGCGAAGCTCGGGATCGCGACCGCGACGCGGGTGATCGTCGAAGGCGCCGTCGACGACGCGGCGTTGGCCGCGGCGCTCGACGCGGGCACGCGCACGCGCGACGGCGCGGCCGATCTGGTCGTTGCGCGCGTCGACGACGCCGACGCGCTCGCCGCGGTTCTGGCGCGCCGCGAGCCGCAGCTCGCCGGCGGTGCGCGGCTCTGGGTCGTCTACGTCAAAGGCAAAGGCGCGCCGCTCGGCGAGACGGCCGTGCGCGCGATGCTGCGCGAGCGCGGCTTCATCGACGTCAAGGTCGCCGCCGTCTCGCCGCGGCTGACGGCGCTTGCCTTCACGCTCCGCGCGTAGGGCCCGAGGACGAACGACGCCGCAGCGGGAACGCGGCGGCGAATGGAACGCCCAGGTGAGGTACGGCTGCTCGTGCGCGGAATCGCCAAGGGCGTTGCGGTCACGGAAGTCGCGGAGCTGTTCGCGCCGTTCGGCGGAGACCCGGAGCGGGTGGCGATCCCGCGCGACCGCCGCACGCGTCGCCGCAAAGGGATCGCCTACGTCTTCGTGCCGAGCGCGCAGCACGCCGCCGATGCGATCCGCGCCCTCGACAACACGACGCTGCAGGACAAGACGATCACCATCGAGCCGGCCGCCGAGCGGCCCCCGAAGCGCCGCCGGTTCGGCGGACCGGGCGGACCCGGCGGCCCGCGCCCCCCGGGATCACCCGGCCCCCGCCCGCCCCGCTGGTAACGCCGCCAACCTCCGCGGCGCGAACCGAAGCCGATCGCCGGAACGGCGAACGCGACGGGCGGATCGCCGGAAGACCGAACGCGAAGGGCTCGCCCGCAGGCGAGCCCACTATTGGAGGTACTTCTCGACGGTCTCGGCGCTGCGCTCGTGCGCGACGTCGGGGTTTTGACCGAACTCCTCGCGGGCGCGGCGCTGTCGCAACAGATCCCACAGCCGGTCGAGCTGGACATTGATCTCGCCCAGCCGGCTGCGCTCCTCGGCGCTCGCCGCGCCGGCTTTCTCGAACAGCGCGTGCTCCTCGGCGACGAGCCGTTCGATCCGCTGATGGAGCTCCACGTCGTTCACCTGCCGACTCTTCCCCCTCCGCGGACGATCACCCACGCCGCAGGAGCAAAGCGGTCGCCGCCGGCGATCGGCCTCGGCTGGGTAGAACGAGCGCCGAGCGGAGGAGACGGTTTCCGCTTCCTACGAAGGTACGCGAGTTTGTGCGCGGACTCGTCTACACTCCGGGGGAGCGGGGCGATCGGGTGCCGTGCGACTTTTCGAGGAGAGAGATGGCTCACGCAGAGGCCTACAAAGAACCGGGGACGCCGGAGGAACAGTCGCGGCGAACGTTCATGGCGAACGCGGTCATCGCCCTGGGCGGCGTGATCGGCCTCGGCATCGCGATCCCGCTGATCACCTCGCTGGTGCCGTCGTCCGACGCCGCGGGCGACCAGTGGTCGACGCTGACTCCCCCCGAAGCGGACGCCTTCAAGAAGGCGACCAACCAGCCGGTCAAGGTCCTCTTCGACGTCCACGAGACCAACGGGTACTTCGGCGCGACCGACACCGAGCAGTTCGTGTGGGCGGTGAAGGCGAGCGAGGAGCAGATGCGCAGCGAGCGGCCCGACCTCTTCGAAGGCTCGGACAAAGTGCCGTATCCCGTCGTCGCGATGGGCTTCACGATCTTCAGCCCGATCTGCCCGCACCTCGGCTGCAAGTACGCCTGGAACCAGAGTCAGAACAAATTCATCTGCCCGTGCCACGGTTCGGTCTACAGCGAGCTCGGAAAGCACGAGGCCGGACCGGCGCTGCGCGGGCTCGATCCGCTGCCGATGCGCGAGTATCAAGGAAAAGTGCAGATCACCTGGATCGAATACAAGTTCAACTCGCCGACCATGATCGTTCAGCGAGTCGGGTGAGGGAGTAGCGCCTGATGTTGACCTGGCTCGATCAGCGCACCGGCGCGGTCACGCAGCTGAAGGACTTCCTGACCGAAGACGTTCCGGGCGGCGCTTCTTACTGGTACACGTTCGGCAGCGCGACGCTGTTCGCGATGATCCTGCAGATCGTGACCGGGATCTTCCTGTGCTTCTACTACGCGCCCTCGACCGCCACCGCGTGGGAGTCGACGAAGTATCTCATCGAGAAAGTCCCGATGGGGCACTTCGTCCTCTCGCTCCACTACTGGGGCGCGTCGGCGATGATCGCGTTCATCGCCATGCACTTGCTGCAAGTGCTGCTATGGGGCGCGTACAAGAAACCGCGCGAGCTGCAGTGGATCGTCGGCGTGATCCTGTTCATCGTCACGCTGGTCCTCGGGCTGACGGGCTACCTGCTCCCCTGGGATCTCAACGCGCTGCTCGCTTCGCGCGTCGCGATCAACGTCGCGGCGAACGCACCGGTTCTCGGGCCCGCGATCCTGCATCTGCTGCAGGACGGCAGCGGGATCGGAACGCTCACCATCAATCGCTTCTTCGGGCTGCACGTGTGGCTGATGCCGGCGGTGCTCGTCGCGCTGGTGGCGATGCACCTGGCGATCTTCCGCTGGAACGGACCGGCCGGGCCACCGATCGACGAGGCGCCGAAGCTGCGACCCGGCCGCTTCTGGCCGGATCAGATGTTCATGGACACCGTCGTCTCGTTCGGGCTGTTCGTGATCATCGTCGTGCTGGCGGTGTTCTCGCCGGTTCCGCTCGACGCGAAAGCGGATCCGAACGACGCGGTGTTCGTCCCGTACCCGGCCTGGTATTTTCTCGCGCTGTACGCCTCGCTCGACGTCGCCGGAACGCTCCCGTCGAACCTCGTGCAGACGGCGACGCTGGTCGCGACGATCGTCGGACCGACCTTGCTGATCGTGCTGCTGATCGTGCTGCCCTTCATCGACCGCAATCCCTCGCGCCGGCTCACGCGGCGCCCCTGGGTGCTCGGCGTGACCGCGCTCGTCATGCTGGGCGCGATCGGTCTGAGTTACATCGGGCAGAGCAACGTGTGGCACCAGCAGCTCGCGCACAACCTGATCGGGCCGAACGCGGCGCCGGCCGTCGCGGCGAACGCCGCGGGCGGCGGCGGCGCGATGCAGACCGGCCCGAACGGCGTGAACGGCAGCATGGCGCAGTCCGGCGGCGGGACGAGCGCGAACGCGCCCGCGGCCTCCGGGGCCGGCGCGAGCGTCTTCTCGGCGAACTGCGCGGGCTGCCACGGCGCGGCCGGCGCCGGGGTCCCCGGCACGTTTCCGCCGCTGGCGAACAACCCGGTCGTCACCGGCGATCCCGCGAAGGTGATCGCGATCGTGAAGAACGGGCTGAACGCGAAGATCACGGTGAACGGGTCGTCGTATCAGGGCCAGATGCCGGCCTGGAAGGGCACGCTCAGCAACAAGCAGATCGCCGACGTGCTCACCTACGTGCGCAACGCCTGGGGCAACAAGGCCGCGACGATCAGCGAAGCGCAGGTGGCGGCGAGCAAGTAGCCGCCCCGAACACGTGCAGCAACGCCGCGCGCGGCGCGTCGCTCGGCTCGCGCCGAACGACCTCCGCGTCGCGGCCTTCTTTTTTCGCCACCGCAGCGAGACGGTTCGCTTCGATCGGTGAGGCGACGAGCCACAAGCCTTTCCGCGAGCAGATCGCCGCGAGAAACGCGGCCGTGTTCTTCACGTCGGCGACGGGCGGCACCGTGTAGAAGAGCAGCGCGTTGCCGCCGCTCGCGCCGTGCACGCCGATCGCCTCGCCGGGGCGGCGCTGCGCGTCGATCACCGCGGCGATCGGCGGGATCGGCTTGAGGCGTTCGGCGGCCGGCTCGGCGACCAGCGCGATGAACAGCACGAGCGCCCCGCTCGTCGCCGCGAGGACGTAGGGCGCCCAGGCCGGCGACGCGCGCCGCGCGAGCGCGACGACCGTGCCGACCGAACCGGCGAGCATGATCCAGGCCAGCGCGAGCAGCTGCGGGAGCACGGTCCCGACGTCGAGGCGGTTGCTGCGTGCGAACGCGGTCAGCGCGATCGCGACCAGCCCGACGAAGAGCGGGACGCTCGCGGCGGAGAGGACCGCGGCGCGCCGCGCGCGCGACTCGGCGACCCGCTCGAACCACAGCGCCACCAGGATCGCCGGCGCGGGGAGCAGCAGCGCGATGTAGTTCGGCAGCTTCGTGCCGGCGAAGCTGAAGAACGCCAGCGGCAGCAGCAGCCAGATCAGCGCGAAGCGCTCGAACGAGCCGCCGCGGCGCGACGCGGCGCGCAGGCCGGAGACGAGCGCGACGGGCAGAAAGGCGATCCACGGAAAGAATCCGAGGATCAGCACCGGCACGTAGTACCACACCGGCCCGCGCTGGTTCTCGATGACCCCGGTGTAGCGCCCGACGGTGTAGTGGCCGATCAGCTCGCCGATCGCGCCGGGGCCGACCCTCAGGGCCAGCGCGACGAACCAGGGCAGCGCGATCGCGAGGAACGCGAGGACCGCCAGCGCGACCGCGCGGCGGCGCGGCGCGGCGAGCCGGCCGGCGCGGGACTCCCAAAGGAGCCAGCCGCCGACGACGAGCCCGGCGATCACCGGCGCGACCGGCCCTTTCGCCAGCGTCCCGACGGCCAGGGCGATCGCCCCGCAGACCATCGCCGTGTCGCGCCGGCGCGGCGTCCCGGAGGGCTCGAACGCGCGGTACCACCACAGCGCCGCCGCCGCGACGGCGAAGTCCAGCAGGGCGTCCATGATCGCCAGCCGTCCGACGATCGCCTGCATCAGGCTGGTCGAGAGGATGATCGCGGCGATCGTTCCGGCCCGGGTCCCGGCGATCCGCGCCGTCGCGTAGCCGACCGCGCCGCCCATCGCGATGGTCGCCAGCGCCGCGGGCAGCCGCATCGCGACCGTTCCGACGCCGAGCAGCTTCGCGCAGAGCGCCGCGATCCAGAAGTACAGCGGCGGCTGGACGAACCAGGGCTGCCCGTTGAGGTGCATCACCGTCCAGTCGTGGGTCAGCAGAATCTCGCGGGCGACCTCACCGTAGGCGGTCTCGCTGTTGTCCCATAGCGTCCCGACCCCGAGCCCCGGCAACGTGACGAACGCGGCGAACAGCGCGCCGAGTAGACCGGCGCGCGCGGGGACCAATCGCATCTCCTGGAACAATAGCCCCTGTGAACCCCGTCGCCCTCTCGTCGCGCGGCCCGCGCGCCGTCGTCGCCGGACCGCTGACGATCACCGTCGAGGCGGACGGCCTGCCGGCGGCGTTCGTCGACCGCGTTCGCGCCGAGCTCGCGCTGCAGTGCGACGCGCGCTACGGGCGCGCCGCCGCGACGCTGCTCGCGCTGCGCGAGCGGGTCGAGACGGTCGTCCCACCGGTCCTGCGCGAAGCGGTGATGGAGCAGTTCGCCGCGCGCGACGTCGACGAGCTCGCGGCGATGCTCCCCGGTGCGGTCGAGCACGAGGTCGAGCGCACGGCCGACACGGTCGCGGGGGTCGTCCCCTCGTCGGCGCGGCCGCTCGTCTGCGCGACCCGGGCCAGCCGGCTGGCGATGACCCAGACCCGCGGGGTGATGGCCGCGCTCGCGCTCGCCGGGACGCCCTCGACCGTGCTCGAGCTGACGACCCGCGGCGATGCGGTCCGCGACCGCGCGATCGCGGCGATCGGATCCGACAACGTCTTCGTCACCGAGCTCGAGCAGGCGCTGCGCGAGCGCCGCGCCGACTACGCCGTCCACTCGTGCAAAGATCTGCCCAGCACGCTCGCTCCGGACATGGCGCTGGCGGCGATCACCCGGCGCGAGGATCCGCGAGACGCCTTCTGCAGCGAGCGCTACGCCTCGTTCGCGGACCTCCCGGCGGGCGCGCGCGTCGGGACGTCGTCGCCGCGCCGGCGCGCCCAGCTCAGCGCGCTGCGGCCGGACCTGACCTATGCGATCGTCCGCGGCAACGTCGACACGCGGCTGCGCAAGCTGCGCGAGGGCGAGTACGACGCGATCGTCCTGGCCTGCGCCGGGCTCGACCGCCTCGCGATGCGCGCCACCCACACGGTCCCCTTCCCGGTCGACGAGGTGACGCCGGCGGCCGGGCAGGGGGCGCTGGGGATCGAGATGCGCGCCGGAGACCCGCTGGCCGTGCGGCTCGAAGCGATCCTCGCCGATCCGGCGGTCTCGCTCGCTGTACGCGCCGAGCGCGCCTTCCTGCGGACGCTCCGCGGCGGCTGCCAGGCGCCGATCGGCGCGCACGGCGGGTGGGCGGCGGGGATGCTCGTCCTGACCGGCGCGATCGCCACGACCGACGGCGCCCGCGTCGTGCGCGGCTCTCGGCGCGCGGCGGTCGCGCTCGGCGAGGCCGAGGCGGCCGAAGAGCTCGGCGCCGAGCTGGCGCGCGAGCTGCTCGCCGCGGGCGGAGCGGACCTGCTCGGCGGCGCCGCCGGCCCGCTGGGCGGACGCGTCTTCCTGCTCCCGCAGGGGCCGGACGAGGGGACCGGCCGCATCGCGAGCGCGCTCCGCGAGGCCGGCGCCGAGGTCGTCGAAGCCGCCGACAGCGCGGCGGCGCGGGCGGCGCTGGGCGAGCGCGTTCCGAGCGCGATCCTCTTCCCCTCGACCGGCTCGGTGCGGACGGTCGCGGAGTACCTCACCGGGCTGCGCGCCGGCGGCCGGCGGCCCGCGGTCGCCGCGATGGGGGCGCCCTCGTCGGCCGCCGCCGACGAGCAGGGCTGGCCGCCGGACGTCGTCGCACCCGCCGGCGACGTCGGAGCGTTCCTACACACCGTGACCCGCTACGTCTTGGAGAACGGCGCATGACCATCGCGGAGCGAACCCGGATCCTGCGGCGGCCGCGCCGCCTGCGCGCCAGCCCCGCGATGCGCGCGCTCGTCCGCGAGACGCACGTCAACCGCGACGGGCTGGTGCAGCCGCTCTTCGTCGTCGAGGGCGAAGGGGTCGTGCAGCCGATCGGCTCGATGCCCGGCGTCAGCCGCTACTCCGTCGACGCGGTCGTGCGCGAATGCCGCGAGCTCGACGCCGTCGGCGTCCGCGCGGTTCTGCTGTTCGGGATCCCGGACGCTGCGAGCAAGGATGCGTACGCGACCGTCAACCACGATCCGGCCGGCGTCGTGCAGCGCGCGGCGCGCGCGATCAAGGACGCGCTCCCGCAGCTCCTGGTGATCGCCGATCTGTGCAACTGCGAGTACACCGATCACGGTCACTGCGGGATCCTCGACGCGTCGGGCGATGTCGACAACGATCGCACGCTCGAGGTGCTGGCGAAGACGGCGCTGAGCTACGCGCGCGCCGGCGTCGACGTCGTCGCGCCGTCCGACATGATGGACGGGCGCGTCGCCGCGATCCGCGCCGCGCTCGACGACGAAGGCTTCACCAAGATCGCGATCATGTCGTACGCGGCGAAGTACGCCTCGGCGTTCTACGGCCCGTTCCGCGAAGCAGCGGAGTCGACGCCCTCGTTCGGCGACCGCCGCACGTATCAGATGGACCCGGCCAACGCGCGCGAGGCGCTGAAAGAGGTCCGGCTCGACATCGAGGAAGGCGCCGACGTCGTGATGGTCAAGCCGGCGATGGCGTATCTCGACGTCGTGCGACGCGTGCGCGAGATGACCGATCTTCCCGTCGCCGTCTATCACGTCAGCGGCGAGTACGCGATGCTGAAGGCCGCCGCCGAGCGCGGCTGGATCGACGAAGAGCGGGCCGTCGACGAGACGCTGACCGCGATGACGCGCGCCGGCGCCGACGTGATCATCACCTATTTCGCCAAGGACTATTTGGCGCGGGCGCGCAGGTGAGCGACGGGATCGCAGTCCTCATCCTGGCGGGCGGCGAGGCGACGCGCCTTCCCGGAAAGCTCGCGCTCGAGGTGGGCGATGTGCCGATGCTGGTGCGCGTCTTCCGCAACGTCTCGGGCGGCCGCGAGACCTGGCTCTCGACGAAGGGAGAGCTGCCGGAAGCGATCGAGCGCGCGATCGACGCGCCGCGCGTCGTCGACCGCTGGCCGCTGCGCGGCCCGCTTTCCGGACTGATCTCGGCGATGAGCGAGATGAAGGCCGAATGGGTCTTCGCCATCGCCGGCGACTCGCCGCTGATCGACGCCGCGTTCGTCGACGAGCTCGCCACGCACGTCGCGCCGCACTTCGATGCGATCGTGCCGATGCGCGAAGGCGCGCGCAAAGGGATCGAGCCGCTCGCGGCGCTCTACCGGCGCGAGGCGTTCGTCCGCGAGGGGCTTCCGGTGCTGCTCGGCGGCGACGGCGCGCTGCGGCTCGTCCTGGACAAGCTGCGCGCCAAGTACGTCCCGGTGCGCGACGAGCGTCCGTTCGTGAACGTGAACACCCCCGAGGATTATGCGAGCCTTCGCGAGGCGCTGCCATGAACCGTGAGGGTTCGGCGCGCGCGTTCGCCGCGGCGAAGCGCGTGATCCCCGGCGGCGTCAACTCGACGGTGCGCGCGTTCAAAGCGGTCGGCGGAACGCCGGTGTTCGTCCGCGAGGCGCACGGCGCGTACCTCACCGACGTCGACGGCAACCGCTATCTCGACTACGTGCTCTCATGGGGACCGATGATCGCCGGCCACGCGCACCCGGCCGTCGTCGAGGCGCTGCGCCGCGCGGTGGAACGCGGGACGTCGTACGGCGCGCCGACCGAGGCCGAGACCGAGCTCGCCGAGCTGATCGCCGACGCCGTGCCCTCGGTCGAAAGCGTGCGCTTCTGCTCGTCCGGCACCGAGGCGACTTCGAACGCGATCCGGCTGGCACGCGGCGTCACCGGCCGCGAGAAGATCGTCAAGTTCGCCGGCTGCTATCACGGGTCGGCCGACCCGTTCCTCATCTCGGCGGGTTCGAGCGCGCTGGCGGTCGGCGTTCCCGACTCGAAGGGCGTGACCGCCGGGACCGCGCGCGACACGATCGTCGTCCCCTACAACGACGCGGCCGCGCTGCGCGCCGCCTTCGAGGCGCATGCGGGCGAGATCGCCTGCGTCATCGTCGAGCCGGCGGTCGGCAACATGGGGCTCGTCCTGCCGCTCCCCGGATACCTCGAGGCGCTGCGCCGGCTGACGCGCGATTTCGGCGCGCTGCTCATCTTCGACGAAGTGATGACCGGATTTCGCGTCGCGCGCGGCGGGATGCAGGCCCGCGAAGGGATCGTGCCCGATCTCACCACGCTCGGAAAGGTGATCGGCGGCGGGCTCCCGGTCGGCGCGTTCGGCGGGCGGCGCGAGATCATGGAGCGGCTGACCCCCGACGGCGAGGTGTTCCAGGCCGGGACGCTCTCGGGCAATCCGCTCGCGATGGCGGCCGGGATCGCGACGCTGCGCCTGCTCGACGAGGCCGCCTACGAGACGCTGGAGACGCTGCGCCGGCGGCTCACCGACGGGCTCGCCGCCGTCTTCCGGCGCCGCGAGGTCCCGCACCAGGTCGCCGGGCTCGGGTCGATGTTCGGGTTCTTCTTCGCGGCGGAGCCGGTAACGGACCTCATCAGCGCGAAGCGGTCGGATACCCCTCTGTACGCGAGGTTCTTCCACGCCATGCTCGACCGCGGGTACTACCTGGCGCCGTCGCCCTTCGAAGCCGGATTTCTCTCGCTGGCGCACACCGCGAGCGAGATCGACCGTACCGTGGAGGCCGCCGGCGATGCGCTGGCGCAGGTCTTCGCGTGCCGCTAGTCTGTCTGGGACTCTCGCACCATACCGCGCCGGTCGACGTGCGCGAGCGGCACGCCTTCCCGCCGCACCGCATGGCCGAAGCGCTCGTCGCACTGCACGACTACGAAGCGGTCGGCGAAGCGCTGATGCTGCAGACCTGCGGGCGGCTCGAGATCTATGCCGAGCTCGATGACTACGAGATCGGCGTCAACCAGCTCAAGGCGTTCCTCGGCAACTTTCGCCACGGCGACGTGTCCGACATGGACTCGTACATGTACACGCTGCTGGGGACCCAGGCGATCGAGCACCTCTTCCGCGTCAGCACGGGGCTCGACTCGATGCTGATCGGGGAAGCGGAGATCCTCGGACAGGTCAAGGACGCGTACGTGCAGGCGCAGCGCGCGCACTCGCTCGGCAAGACGCTGCACACGCTGCTGCGCGCCGCGCTCGAAGCGGGGAAGGCGGCGCGCACGCGCACCGCGATCTCCGGCGCGTCGACCTCGATCGCGACGGCGGCGGTCGCCTGCGCGCAGGATCACGTCGGCTCGCTCGCCGGGAAGAACGTGCTGGTCATCGGCGCCGGGAAGATGGGCGCCCAAGCGGCGCGACGGCTCAAGTCCGAAGGCGCCGGCGAGATCGTCGTGCTGAACCGCACGCACCGCCGCGCGCAGCACGTCGTCGACGAGCTCGGCGTGGTCGCGCGCGCCGCGGAGATGCCCGGGCTCACCGAGGCGCTGGCCGCCGCGGACGTCGTGGTGACGTCGACGGGCGCATCGCACTTCGTATTGACGCCGGCGAACGTCGCGGCGGCGATGGCGGCCCGCCCCGAGCGCCCGCTCTTCATCGTCGACATCGCCGTCCCGCGCGACGTCGACCCCGACACAGCGCAAATCCCGAGCGTCGGCCTGGTCGACGTCGACGGTCTCAAGGGCGCGATCGGCCTGACGCTCGAGAAGCGGCGCGAAGCGATCCCGCTGGTCGAAGCGATCATCGCCGAGTACGCCCGGCGCTTCCAGGAATGGTATCAGTCGCGCGTCGCCGTCCCGGTGATCGCCTCGCTCGTCCGCAAAGCCGAAGCGATCCGCGCCGCCGAGGTCGAGCGCGTCTTCGCACGCCTGCCGAACCTGAGCGCACGCGAGCGCGCGCTGGTCACGGGGATGTCGCTGACCGTCGTCTCGAAGCTGCTGCACAGCGCGATCACGCGCATCCGCGACAAGGCGATCGAGAACCGCGCCGAAGCGCTGACCCACGTGCGGATGCTCGACGAGCTGTTCGATCTGCGCGCGCTTTCGGATTGCGAAGCGCCGGTCGCGCCCGCGAACGCGCCCGACGCCATCGAGTGAGCGCCGGCGCGCCGCTGCTCGGCAAGCGCGTCCTCATCACGCGTCCCGCGGGTCAGGCCGAGCGCTTCGCGCACGCGCTGCGTGAAGCCGGCGCCGAACCGATCGTCGCGCCGACGATCGCGATCGGCCAACCCGACGACGCGCGCGCCGCGCGCGAGTCGCTGGCGCGCCTGCGCGACTACGACTGGATCGTCTTCACCAGCCGCAACGGCGTCGACGCGGTCGTCGCGCTCGCCGACGAGCACGGTGATCGGCTCGATCGCGCGCCGGGGGGGCCGTTCGCTTCGGCGCGCCGGTTCGGTCCGGCGAAGGTCGCGGCGATCGGGCCGAAGACGGCGGAAGCGCTCGCCGAGCGCGGCGTTCGGGTCGATCTGATTCCCGCCGCGTTCGTCGGCGAAGCGGCGGCTGCCGAGCTGCTCGCGCGCACGGCGCCGGGCGCGCGCGTGCTCCTGTACCGCGCGCAGGACGGGCGCGAGACGATCCCGGACGTGCTGCGCGAGCACGGGCGCACGGTCGATGTCGTCGCGGCGTACGCGACGCGTCCGCTCGACGATCCCTCGCTCGCCGGGAAGGCGCGGCGCGCCGACATCGTCACGTTCGCGAGCGCGAGCGCAGTCGAGGGCTTCGTGCGCAACGTTCCCGCGGCGGCCGAGCTGCTCGCGTCGAAGACCGTCGCCGCGATCGGGCCCGTGACGGCGCGCGCGGCGCGCGATCGCGGGATCCGCGTCGACGCGGTCGCCGCCGAGTTCACCGTCGAGGGACTCTTGCGCGCGCTGACGACGGCGGCGGCGACCTGAGCTGGCACCACGTCGCGCTCGGCGCCGCGTGCGCCGCGGCGATCGCGTACGGCGCCTGGCGCGTGCGCGCGCTGACCGCCGGGGGCGCGCTCGCCGCGTTCGTCGTCGGGACGCTGATCTTCGGCAGCGGCGGGCTCGGCTTCACGCTGGTGCTGCTCGCGTTCTTCGTTCCGTCGGTCGCGCTCTCGCGTCTCGGCCGCGCGCGAAAACGCGCGCTCGTCGACATCGCCAAGGGCGGCGCGCGCGACGCCGCGCAGGTCGTCGCCAACGGCGGGGTGGCCACGCTCTGCGCCGTGGCCTGGGCGCTCGCGCACGACATGCACTGGGCGGCTGCGTTCGGCGGTGCGCTCGCCGCGGCGACGGCCGACACCTGGGCGACCGAGATCGGGACGCTCGCGCGCCGCTCGCCGCGTTCGATCCTCACCCTGCGCCCGATCCCGGCCGGGCTGTCCGGCGGGATCACGCTCCCCGGAACGACGGCCGAGATCGCGGGCGCGCTCTGGCTCGGGCTGAGCGGCGCGGCGGGCGTGCTGCTCGCCGACCGCGCGATGATGCCGCCGTCCGGCGAGCCCGGCGGCGCCGCGCTCGCGCCTCTGACGATCGCGATCGCCGCCGGCGGGGTCGTCGGCGCGACGCTGGACTCGCTGCTCGGCGCGACGGTGCAGGAGCTGCGGCGCTGCCCGTCCTGCGAACGCCCCTGCGAGACCGACCCGCACGCGTGCGGGACGCCGACCACCCGCCTCCGCGGCGTGCGCGGCCTCGGCAACGACGTCGTGAACGTGCTCGCGACCCTCGCCGGCGCCGCCCTCGCCTTCGCCCTGAGCTGAGGCCGCCGCCGCCCGCCCGCCGCGCCGGCAGATGCAAGCGGCGAAACCGACGTTCGTCCGCGCGCGGTCCAACGCTGCGTGCGACGATCCGTCGCACCCCATTCCATGGCCACGCAGATGACAGCCGACGCACGCGACGTCAGCGAGAGCGGGAGCCGGCTGATCCTGATCACGATCGGGATCATGGCGGCGACGCTGATGCAGACGCTCGACACCACCATCGTGAACGTCGCGCTTCCCACGATCCAAGGCAATCTCGGCGCCACGCAGGACGAAGGCGCCTGGGTCGTCACGGGCTACATCATCTCGGCGGTGATCGTGATCCCGCTGACGCCGTGGCTGCAGGCGCGCTTCGGCCGCCGGCAATACTACGCGACCGCGATCATCGGGTTCACGATCGCCTCGATGCTGTGCGGGTCGGCGACGACGATCGGTCAGCTCATCATCTACCGCATCATCCAAGGGCTGTTCGGCGGCGGGCTCGTCGCGACCGGACAGGCCTCGCTGCGCGACACGTTTCCGCGGCATCTGCTCGGCGCTTCGCAGGCGGTGTTCGCGCTCGGCGCGATCGTCGGGCCGTCGGTCGGGCCGACGATCGGCGGCTGGCTGACCGACAACTTCTCGTGGAACTACGTCTTCTTCATCAACATCGTCCCGGGGATCGCGGCGTCGATCATCATCCTCGCGATGATGCGGAATCCGACCGATCCGAAGCCGGTCCCGGTCGATGCGCTCGGCCTCGGCCTGCTCGCGCTCGGCCTCGGCTCGCTGCAGTACATCCTCGACGAAGGGCAGCGCAACGATTGGCTCGACGACCCGCTGATCCGCCTGTTCGCGTTCACCAGCGTCGCGGGAATCGCCACGTTCGTCTGGTGGGAGCTGTGGGGCGCGAAACGGCCGATCGTCGATCTGCGCGCCCTCGGAAACCGCGCGATCGCGGCGGGGAGCCTGCTCGGTCTCGCGATCGGCGCCGTCCTGTTCGGCGCGACCGTGATCCTGCCGCAATACGTGCAAGGCGTGCTCGGCTTCACGGCGACGCTCTCGGGCCAGCTGATCTTCGCGCGCGCCCTCTTCATCGCGCTGCTCACGCCGCTCGCCGCACGCGTCGCGGCGAGCGGGAAGATCGACACGAAGATCATGCTCGTCGTCGGCTTCGTGCTGATCGGCGTTTCGCAGATCTGGCTCGGCTACGTGACGACCTCGTCGAACGACTTCGGCTCCCTCCTTCCGCCGGCGATCGGCAGCGGGATCGGACTCGCCCTGATCTTCACGCCGCTCTCGATCGCGGTGCTCGGCGCGATCCCGCCGCAGCTCGTCCCGAAGGCGACCTCGTTTCAGGCGCTCTCGCTGCAGCTCGGCGGCTCGTTCTCGACGGCGGCGCTGATCACGCTGCTCGCGCGGCGCGAGGCGTTCCACCAAACGGTGCTGATCGGCAACGCGACGCCGGCGAATCCGGCGCTGCAGCAGCTCGCGCAGGCGCTCCACAGCTACACCGCGGCGCTGGGCAATCTGTACGGCCAGATCGTCACGCAGGCGACGACGATGGCGTACGCCGACTGTCAGTGGGCGCTCGGCGCGCTCACCTTCCTGCTGCTCCCGCTGGTCTTCGTGCTGCCGCGCCGCCGCAAGGGCGCGGCGACTCCGGCCCACATCCCGGCCGAGTGAGGAGAGCGGGCGTCAGGCCGTCGCCTTGCGGCCGTACTTCTTGTCGAGATAGGGGATGATGTCGTCGTCGTCGTCGAGCACGATCTCGCCGTCGACGAGCACCGGGATCGAGGTCTGTCCGGAGACGGCTTTGACCGCCGCGCGCTCGGCGTGCGAGTGCGGCACGCTGACGATCTTGTAGTCGAGCAGCAGGTCGCCCAGCTTCTTGCGCACGCGCGCGCAGTACGGGCACCACTCGGCTTGGTAGAGGACCATGTCGGTATCGCGACCCATCGTTCGTTCAAGGCGGGCGCGGCGGAAAAAGGTTGCGCGCCCGGCGCCGTCGCACTCGTTCGCGAGGCACGATGCCGACCGCCGCAACGCTCCGGAGGCGAGACCGCACCGCGATCGCCGGGTCGATCGCCGTCCATCTGTGCGTGCTGGTCGCCCTGGCCGCACTGTTCCGCGGCGCGTTCCCGAGCGGCGAGCCCGACGAGCGGCCCTACCTCACCGCGCTGATCCGCGTCGACCGGCAGCCGACCCCCGCGCCGCAGCCGCGCCGCATCGTGCAGGTCGAGCGCCGGGTCGCCCTCGCCACGCCGCCGCCGATCCACGCCGCGAAGGCGGTCGAGCACGCGATGCGCGCGCTCGTCCAAGGTCCGGAGAATCGCGCCCCGGTCCCGGTCCGGCGCGATCGCTCGAGCCGAGCCGCGCTGATCCCGATCGCGCCGGCGTCGATCGCGATGGCCACGGCCGAGCCGACCCCCGTGGCAACCCCGCTCGCGACGGCGGCCCCGCTCGCGACCGCTGCCCCGGCGCCGACCGCGGCGCCGCAGGTCAGCGACGGGATCGGCAACTTCGGCGAGAGCTACCCCGCGGCGGTCGATCCGCAGCTGCGCAGCGCCTTCTTCAGCGGGATCGCCGGGCGCTTCGACATCCGCATCACCGTCGACGAGAGCGGACGCGCCACCGAGATCGAGTTCGTGCGCGGCCCCGACGACCCGGTGTTGCGCGACCAGCTCCGCGCCCGGCTGCTGGCCGCCCGCTTCATCCCCGCCGCGTGCAACGGGCTCCGCTGCGCCGGAACGGTCGAGCTGCGGAACTAGCGCGTTCTAGCGCAACGCTCGTGGTGCATCGTCGCACGCTCCCCGAAGGCTGCGGCGGTTACTTGCCTCAGGCTAGGAGGCCTTGAACGTGCGCAAACGCGTCGGCAGCTAGATAGTCATTACCCGGCTCGCCTTGGAAGGCACACACCATTCGCGGCCCGAGCGCTGGCCCTTCAGCTCTTCTCGATGTCGAAGGGGATGCCGAGCTCGCCGGCGAGCTTCTGCAGGCCGTCCCACACCTTCACGTGCACCGGGACGCCGTGCTCGCGGTTGTACTGCGTCTTCTCGTGCTCGATCTCGCCGGCGACGTAGATGCGATCCTGACCGGGTGCCTTCTCCGAATCCTTGAAGGCGCGCAACTCGGTGTCCATGTCGGCTTTGAACTGCTCGGGATCGCGGAACCCGTCGATCTTGAACGCCGCGAAGAAGTGCGAGATCGCGCCGGGCTGCGGACCGTCCGTCGGCACCGGAAGATCGAGCCCGAACTTGCCGCCGGCCAGCACGCCGCACAGGATCTCGACCAGCAGGCCGAGGCCGTACCCTTTGTGCCCGCCGTTGTCGACGCCGTAGCCGCCGAGCGGGAGCAGCGCGCCGGTCAGCGCGGTCTGCGGTTCGAGCGTCTCGTTGCCGTGCTCGTCGATCGCCCAGCCCGGATTGAGCTGCTTCCCCTTCCGGTTGTAGACCTCGAGCTTCCCGCGCGGGACCGTCGTCGTGGCGAAGTCGAGGACGAACGCGGGCTCGTTCTGCGCCGGGATCGCGAAGGCGAGCGGGTTCGTGCCGAGCAGGATGTCGCGTCCGAACGTGGGCGCGCCGTAGCGCACCGTGTTGGTCGAGGCGATCCCGATCATATCGCGCTCCAGCGCCATCATCGCGTAATAGCCGGCGATGCCGTAGTGGTTCGAGTTCCGCACCGCGCCGAACGCGGCGCCGCTCTCCGCCGCCTTGTCGAGGATCCGCTCCATCGTGCGCTTGGCCACGGGATGGCCGAGCCCGTTCCCGGCGTCGACGAGCAGCGCGGCGGGCGTCTCGCGGATCGTGCGGACCTCGGGCTTCGCCTCGATCAGTCCTTTGCGCAGCCGGCTGACGTAGTAGGACTCGAGGCGCGCGACACCGTGCGACTCGACCCCGCGGAGATCGGCCGCGACCAGGACGTCGGCGACCGTGCGCGCGTCCTCCGCGGCGACCCCGGACCGGGTCAGGACGCTCGCGACGAAGCGCGTGAGCTCGGCTTCGGACGAAAGCCGGTATTCGGACGTGACGACGTCGGCCATGCCAGCAGTCTACCCTGTCGGCGGTCGCATGCGTAGGACCGTCGTCGGAGGGGAACAAGCTTGTATGCCTCTCCGTGCGGCCGCCTCCGTGGCCGGCCACCGTCGGGCGCCCCTGATCGCCGGCTTGGCGTTCGCCGTCCTCGTCGCTGCCTTCATCGCGATGGTGGCCTTCTCTAATATCGCCGGCCGGATGGTCCAGATGCGGGCGGCGATCGACGAGGCGTTCGCAGCGGACGATGCGTTCGTCGCGCTGATCGATCAGGAGACCGGGGTACGCGGCTACGTGGCGACCGGCGATCCGGCGTTCCTCCAGCCGTATCGCGACGGGCGCCAGACGTACGAGCGGTTTGCCTCGACCCCCACGCTGCTGCGCGATCCCGTCGCGGTTGCCGCCATGCGCGACTTTCGCGCCGCAGCCCCACCGGTCGAACGGTACTTCGCCGAACAGGTGCGTGCGGTGCGGGAAGGACGGCGCGCGTTCGCTACCGGTCGATTGCGCGACGGGAAGCGGGAATTCGACCGGCTGCGCGTCGCCGACGCGCGGCTCGAAGCGACGCTGCGAGAGGAGATCGCGCGCAATCGCCAGCTCACCCGCAGCGCGTTTCTCTTCGACGAGACCGTCATCGGAGCGATGATCGTCCTGGTGATCGTGGGCGGCGCGGGGACGACCGTCCTGGCCGGGCGCGGGAGGGTGGACGCCTTGCTCGCCCGGCGCGACCCCGTCACCGCCCTGGGCAATCGGCGCGCCTTCGAGGAACGGCTGGCGGCGCGCATCGCGGGCGGCGCTTCGCGCGTCGGCGTCGTCTACGTCGACCTCGACGGCTTCAAGACGGTGAACGACCGGCACGGACACGCCGCCGGCGACGAGCTGCTGGCCGTCTGCGGCGCCCGGATCGCGAGCGTCATTCGCCCCAACGACTTCGCCGCGCGGGTCGGCGGCGACGAGTTCGTCGCGGTCCTCGCCACCACCGGCGCCGGCGAGCTGGACGTCGTGTGCAAGCGTATCACGGCGGCGATCGAGTCCCCGTTCACCATTGGGGGCGCCGAGGTCCGGCTCGGCGCGTCGGTCGGGTGCGCGCTCTTCCCCGACGACGGCACCGAGCCCGAGGAGATCGTGCGTGCCGCCGACGAGGCGATGTACAACGTGAAGCGGGCGCGGCGCGCCGCCCGCTAGGACTTCGCGCGCCGCACGCGCGAAGCGCGTGGCGATGACCGAGCCGGCGCGCGGACTGCTCGAGGCGCTGCGCGCCGCCGTACCGGGCGGCGTGCTGACCGCGTCCGAAGACCTGATCGCCTACGGCTTCGACGGGACGTTCTTCGAACGGACGCCTTCGCTCGTCGTGCTGCCCGCGACGACCGCCGAAGTGCAGGCCGTCCATCGCATCGCCACCGCGCACCGCGTGCCGCTCACGCCGCGCGCGATGGGCAGCGGCCTTTCGGGGGGCGCGATCCCGCTCGGCGGCAGCATCGTGCTCGGCGTGGCGCGGATGGACCGCATCATCGAGATCGACGAGATCGACCGCGTCGCCGTCGTGGAGCCCGGCGTCATCACCGCGCGGCTGCAGGCCGAGGTCGAACGGCGCGGCCTGTTCTATCCGCCCGATCCCTCGAGCCTGAAGCAAAGCGCGATCGGCGGCAACGTCGCCGAGAACGCCGGCGGCGCGCGTTCTCTGAAGTACGGCGTGACCGGCGACTACGTGCTGGCGCTCGAGGTGGTGCTCCCCGACGGGACGGCGATCCGCACCGGCGGCCGCACGGTGAAGAACGTGACGGGCTACGACCTGCGGCGGCTGTTCACCGGCGCCGAAGGGACGCTCGGCACGATCACGCAGATCACGGTGAAGCTGCTCGCGAAGCCGCGCTTCACGCGTACCGCGCTGGCCGTGTTCGATCGCATCGACGACGCCGCGGGTGCCGCGACCGCGGTCCTCGCCGCGGGCGTTCTACCGACCGCGATCGAGCTGCTCGACGATCTGACGATCCGCTGCGTCGAGGCGAATGCATCGGTAGGTCTGCCGCTCGACGCCGAGGCCGTCTTGATCTTCGGCGTCGACGGCAGCCACGTCGAGCTCGTCGACGAGGACGTCGCGCAGATCGCGCGCGTCGCGCGCGAGCACGGGGCGCGCAGCGTGAGCGTCGCAGGCGACGACGCCGGCTCCGAACGGCTCTGGGCCGCGCGCCGCGCCATCTCGCCGGCGCTCGCGCGCCGTCGCCGCAGCAAGCTCGGCGAGGACATCTGCGTCCCGCCCCGTGCGATCCCGGCGATCGTGCGGCGCGTGCGCGAGATCGCCGCGGAGTACCAGCTCGAGATCCCGCTCTTCGGCCACATCGGCGACGGCAACCTGCACCCGAACATCCTGTGCGACCGCCGCGACGCCGAAGAGATGACGCGCGTCGCCGGCGCGGCGCGCGCGATCTTCGAAGCGGCCGTCGCGCTCGGCGGGACGCTCTCCGGCGAGCACGGGATCGGGCTGCTCAAGAAACAGTTCATGGAGCTCGACCTGGGCGCCGACGCGCTCGCGCTGATGCGGCGCATCAAGGACGCGGTCGACCCGCTCGGAATCATGAACCCCGGCAAAGTCTTCCCCGAACCGGGCGGCGCCGACGCGTTCCGGCTCGACGGCCGCTGAGCGATGGTCGTGCTCGCGCTCGACCAAGGGACGACCAGCTCGCGCGCGATCGTCTTCGACCGGGACGGCACGATCCTGGCGTTCGACCAGCGTGAGCTGACGCAGCAGTTCCCGCGGCCGGGCTGGGTGGAGCACGATCCCGCCGAGATCTGGAGGGCGCAGCTCGAGACGGCACGCACGGCACTGCGCAATGCGCGCGTCGGCGCCGCCGACGTCGCGGCGATCGGGATCACCGACCAGCGCGAGACGACGATCCTGTGGGACCGCGCAACAGGCAGACCGGTCGCGAACGCGATCGTGTGGCAAGACCGGCGCACGGCGGAGTCGTGCGAGGCGCTGCGCGGACGCGGCATCGGCGAGCTGGTCGCCGAGCAGACCGGGTTATTGCTCGATCCCTACTTCTCGGGGACGAAGATCGCGTGGCTGCTCGACAACGTCGACGGCGTGCGGGGACGCGCCGAGCGCGGCGAGATCGCGTTCGGGACGGTCGACTCGTGGCTGATCTGGAACTTGACCGGCGGGAAGCGGCACCTCACCGACGTGACCAACGCCTCACGCACGCTGCTGTTCGACATCCGGCGGCTCGCCTGGAGCGACGAGCTGCTCGCCGCGCTCGGCGTTCCGCGCGCGATCTTGCCGGAGGTGCTGCCGTCGAGCGCGGACTTCGGCCTCGCCGTTCCCGAGCTGTTCGGCGGCACGATCCGCATCGCGGGAGCGGCGGGTGACCAGCATGCGGCCCTGGTCGGACAGGCCGGCTTCGCCGAGGGCATTGCGAAGAACACCTACGGGACCGGCTCGTTCGTCATGCTGAACACCGGCGAGCGGATCGTGCGCAGCGCGCACGGACTGCTCTCGACGATCGCCTTCGCGCTCGAGCCGGGACGCGCGACGTACGCGCTGGAGGGCTCGATCTTCTCGACGGGAGCCGCGGTGCAGTGGCTGCGCGACGGGCTCGGGCTGATCGAGCGCTCGTCGGACGTCGAGCGGCTCGCGCGCGAAGCGGACGACAGCGGCGACTGCTATCTCGTTCCCGCGTTCACCGGGCTCGGCGCGCCGTATTGGGATCCCCACGCGCGCGGCGCGCTGGTCGGGATCACGCGCGGCACGACGCGCGCGCACCTCGCCCGCGCGGCGCTCGAAGCGATGGCGTATCAGACCGCCGACGTGATCGCGGCGATGGAGCGCGACGCGGGGTTCCGGCTCGCCGAGCTGCGCGTCGACGGCGGCGCCTCGGCGAACGACCTGACGATGCAGTTCCAAGCCGACGTGCTCGGCGTTCCGGTGATTCGCCCCGCCGTCGTCGAGACGACCGCGCTCGGCGCCGCATACCTCGCCGGGCTGCACGTCGGCTACTGGAGCGACGTCGAAGCGCTGGCGGAGCAGTGGCGTGAAGCTGCCCGCTTCACGCCCGCGATGGATGCTCCGCGGCGCGAAGCGTTGCTCGCACGCTGGCACGAGGCGGTCGAACGGAGCCGAAACTGGGCCGAGCGCTGAACCGCGTCGGCATCCTGCCCCCGGACGCTGCGGTTGTTCCCGGAGTCGGCACGACGCCGCCGCGGTCAGCGCTACCTCATGTCGCGGGCGACGCTCCGGCCTGTACGGCGGAGAACGACACGCCGCGGCGTTCCTTGCCGACCGCCGCGAGGACGAACACCGCGACGAAGACGCCGGCCATGACGATCGCCATCGCGTGACCGTAGTTCGCCGTCGCGGCACCGGCGAGCGGGAAGTGCTTGGTGGCGTACGCCGCTTCCCATTGCGCCGAGTACGCCGAGATCAGGTTGCCGAGCTGGTAGGTGAAACCCGGAAACGTCCCGCGGACCGTCCCCGGCGAGAGCTCGTTCAAGTGCGCCGGGATCACGCCCCACGCACCCTGCACGAAGAATTGCATGATGAACGCACCGGTCATCAGGATCGGCACGCTCGAGCCGAGCCCGCCCGACCAGAGCGGGATGTCGATCGCGCCGACGGCGCAGCACACCAAGATCGTCGCGCGGCGGCCGAAGCTCTGCGACACGGCGCCGAGCAGCGTCCCGCCGATCAGCGCGCCGACGTTCATCACGATCGTGATCGATCCGGTGAGGCTGGGCGCGTAGCCGAGCTGCTTCGTGAGGAAGGTCGGATAGAGATCCTGCGAGCCGTGCGACATGAAGTTGAACGCGGCCATCAGCAGGATCGCGTAGACGTACAGCACGGGCTGCTGCACGATCGAGCGCCACAGGTTCCCGCGCTCCCCGACGCGCTGCGCCTTTCCGCCCTCCCAGACCGGCGATTCCTTCACTTGCGTGCGGATGTACAGCACGACGAGCGCGGGCAGCGCGCCGACCACGAACATCCCGCGCCAGCCGATCCGCTCGACGAAGAGCGCGAAGACCAGCGCGGCGATCAGGTAGCCGAACGAGTAGCCTTGCTGCAGGATTCCGGAGGCGATGCCGCGCGCCTTCGCCGGCAGCGTCTCGAGCGCGAGCGCGGCGCCGACGCCCCACTCGGCTCCCATCGCGATCCCGTACAGCGCGCGCAGCACGATGAAGATCGTGAAGTTCGGCGAGAACGCGGTGAGCAGCTCGAACAGCGAGTATGCGAGGATGCTCGCCATGAGCGGTCCGCGCCGTCCGTAGCGGTCGGCCAGCACGCCGAAGATCAGCGCGCCGAGCGGGCGGCACATCAGCGTGACGGTCACCGCGCCCAGCACGCCCGGGATCGTCATCGAGAAGTCGGTCGCGATGCGCGAGACGACCAGCGTCACCAAGAAGAAGTCGAACGCGTCCAGGCACCAGCCCAAGAACGCCGCGATGAAGGCGCGGCGCTGGTCCGGCGTCAGTCCGGCGAGCGGAGCGAAGAGGGCCATACGGCGCCTCTACCCGGCCAAGGGGAACGGTGAACGCGCCCGACGTAGCCTCGACTCCCGGCCCCGCCGAGGGAGGAGGTCCCGCATGGGTGATCACGCCGCATTCGCCGAGCTCTTGCGCGCGCTCGCTCGCGAACGAGCGCGCTCGCTCGTCATCGGGGGCCTCGCCAAGAAGCTGCACGGGGAGTGCAGCGAAGCGCGCGATCATTCGCTGTGGTACGACGCCGATGACGACAACGCGGAGCGGGTCTATCGCGCCCTCGCGCGCGTCGGCGCGCCGCTCGACGGCGTCTCCGCCGTCGACCTCGCCGACGTCGACTACGAGTTCCGCTACGAGAACGGCAGCGGCGACATCTGCCTGGTCGGCGGGCTCGACGGGATCACCTTCGCCGATGCCTGGCCCTCGCGGCTCGAGACGTCGTGGGGCGACGTGCGCCTGTGCGTGATCGGCGGCAGCGCGCTGCGCGCGACCGAGCTGGCCGAACGCCCGTGAGCCGCGTGCTCTCGCGCACGCGGCTGCTGGCGGCGGGCGCGGCGACCGGTGCCGCCGCCTCGATCGGTTTCCTGCGCTGGCCCGGCGAGGCCGCGCAGTTCTCGTTCAAGCTCGCCAACGACCAGACGCCTTCGCATCCGATGAACGTGCAGACCGCGGAGGCGATCAAACGCATCTCCGAAGGCTCGAATGGCCAGCTCGAGATCCGGCTCTTCCCGAACAGCGCGCTCGGCGGCGACCCGCAGATGCTCGCTCAGGCGCGCAGCGGCGCGGTCGAGCTGCTGCAGATCGGCAACAACGTCCTCGGTTCGATCGTCCCGGCCGCATCGCTGCTCAGCATCCCGTTCGCCTTCGACGGCGCCAAACAGTTCACGAGCGCCTACGACGGTCCGCTCGGAGCGTACGTCGCCGGCGCCGCCGATGCGAATGGGATGCACGTGCTCGAGGCGACGTTCTACGGCGGCACCTTCGACGTCGAGAACCGCGTCCGCCCGATCGATACGCCCGCCGACTTGAAAGGGCTGAAGATCCGCGTCCCGCCCGGCCCGCTCGACGTCGCGACGTTCAAGGCCTTCGATGCCTCGCCGACCGTGGTCTCGCTCGGCGAAGTCTATACCTCGCTGATGACGCACATCGTCGACGGGATCGAAGTTCCGCTTCCGACGATCCAGAACTTCAAGTTCTACGAGCAAGTCAAATACTGCTCGATGACCAGCCACAGCGGCCTCGCCTACTTCACCGTCGCGAATCCGGGCGCGTGGAACGGCCTTCCGAAGAAGCTGCAGGAGCTCGTACGGCGCGAGCTCTCAGCGGCCGCAAGCGCCGCCGGCGGCGCCCTGCTCGCGCAAGAAACGAGCATCGAGTCGACGCTGCGCGGCGAGGGGATGATCTTCAACCGCCCGGCGCTCGAACCGTTCCGCGCGATCGTCCGCTCCAGCGGCCTCTATGCGCAATGGCGCGAGCGCTTCGATCCGAAAGGCTGGGACGCGCTCGAAAAGACGACCGGAAAGCTCGGGTAGCGCCGCTCCGCCTAGGCGGTGACGGGGTACGAAAAAGGATCCGAGACCGTGTTGTCCTTCGGGTTCGACACGATGAACGCAAGGTCCGCGACCTTCGCGATGTCGTCGGCGATCAACGTCACGACGAGGTTTCCGTCGCTCGTCAGCGCGGTCTTCCGATCGCTCCCGGACAGCGTGACGACCGAATCCTGCGTGAAGCCTCTCCCACCGAGGGTCACCGTCAGCGGGGGCAGTGTGCCGACTTTGATGCTCCCGGGGTTTGCCGAGGTGATCTCCGGCTTGCCGAGCTTTCCGCCGCGCTGATCGTCACCGCTGCCGGGGGCGGTGCGGAAGAGGTTCGTGAACGTCTCTTCGAGCTTGTCCGATGCCTGTTTCGAGAAGAGTCCCACGAGACCGGCGAGCGCCGCGATACCGAAGACGTTGATGTTGGCCGTCTGCTCGCTGGGCGTGAGGATGCCGCCGCGGATCGCAAAGTAAAACACGAACGCGAGCGCGATCCCGATCGGCGGGCGCAGCAAGTACCACCAGAGCCAGTTCGCGGCGAAGGTCCGGTTCCCGACGAACGTCGAGAACGAGGTCGCGACGTGGACGACGCTCCCCAGCGCCGCAGAGATCCCGACGATGATGAGCAGCCGCAAATCGGCCGAGATCGGCTCGGGAGGGGCTCCGAAGACGCGCACGCACGGATACCAGCCGGGATTCGAGCCCGTCTGCGGCGCGCTCGACTGGGCTCCTGCGGACTGCCCGCCGCCGTTCGCCGCGCCGGTGCTGCTCTGCCCCGGGACCCCGGCGTTCGACGTGTTCGGGCTGGTCGCCGCGGCAAGGGCGGCCGCACACGGCCCGGACGTCGGCTGAGCCTTCACGACCGGGTCGCCGATCGGGATCGGCCAGAACGCGAACAGCAGATAGAGCAGCAGCGCGGCCAGGACGAACAAAAGCGTCCCGAGCGTTCGGCTCGTGATCACGGTAACGCGTAACGCGGGAGGCGCCGTCACCGCCCCCGGGGTCGGCTCTCCGATCATCCCGGGCGCGTTCGCGCCGGTCGCTTGAGCTACCTTTCATCCCTGCCGGGGAAAGACCCGCGCCACACGAGCGCACGCCGCGCGCAACAGCTAGGCCGTTTCGCCTGACGCTTCTCCTTCGGGAAGCGTCGCGCTCCGGCGGTCGGATTTCCGGCGGTCTTCGGCGAGCGCGCCGCCGAGCAGGTGCATCCAGGTCGCCGGCTGCGCGCCGCGGCGCTCGCCTTTGCGGCGTTCTTGCGCGCGATCGAGCGTCGCGCCGTTCACAGCGTGGTCTTCCCGAGCGCGCTGAGGATCAGCTCGACGGCGAGGATCGCGGTTCGGTTCTCGCGGTCGAGGATCGGGTTGATCTCGGTGATCTCGAGCGAGCCCAGCGTCCCGCTCGCGGCGATGCCCTCCATGAGCAGGTGCGCTTCGCGGTAGCTGATCCCGCCGCGCACCGGCGTCCCGACGCCCGGCGCTTCCTGCGGATCGACGCCGTCCATGTCGAAGCTCAGGTGCACCGAATGCGGGCCGTCGCCGACGATGGTCAGCGCTTCGTCGACGACGCGGCTCATGCCGAGGCGGTCGACGTCGGACATCGCGAACGCTTTCACGCCGAGCTCGCGGATGATGCGCTTCTCGCCGTCGTCGACGTCGCGCAGCCCGATGAACACCATGCGCGCGGGATCGATCGCGCCGTCCTGCAGCGCGAAGTGCACCGGCATCCCGTGGACATTTCCCGAGGGCGAGGTGAGCGGCGTGTTGATGTCGCCGTGCGCGTCGACCCAGATCAGCCCGGGCGCCTTCCCGCGCGCGCGCGTCACGCCGGCGATCGTCCCCATCGCGATCGAGTGATCGCCGCCGAGCACGAGGGGAAACGCGCCGCCGCGCACGATCGCCTCGACGTCGGCGGCAAGCTCTTCGCACACGGCCTGGATGATCGGGAAGTACTTCGCGTTCTGCTCCGCGGTCGACGCCGACTCGGGGACCGGCACGGCCAGATTGCCGCGGTCGGTCACCTCGATGCCGAGCCGTTCCAGCGACTCTTTGAGCCGCGCGTACCGGATCGCCGAAGGCCCCATGTCGACGCCGCGCCGGTCGGCCCCCAGGTCCATCGGGACGCCGATCACCGCGACCCGGGCGACCCGCCCCGCGCCGACGGTCGCCGGGCGCTCCTGCTCTCGTACGATCATGGCGAGCCTTTCGACGCCCGGCGCGGACGAACCAGCGGCGGGCGCGTCTCCTCCAGCGGCGCCTTGGTGACGCCCGGCGCCGCGGCGGCGCGCGAGACCGGCGGCGGGAGCAGCTGCTCGAGCAGCACCCGGATCATCGCGGCGACCGGGACGGCGAGGAACGTGCCCACCAGCCCGAACAGCTCGCTGCCCGCCAAGATCGCGAGCACGATCCAGAACGGCGAGAGCCCGACGTTTTCCTTGAGCACGCGCGGCGAGACGAAGTTGCCGTCGATCTGATGGATCACGACGATCAGCACGGCGACCAGGATCGCGTTGGTGATGCCGTTGTAGGTGAACGCCAGGATCACCGCCGGGATGAAGGCGATCAGCGCGCCGGCGTACGGGATGAAGTTGAGCGCCCCGGAGACGACGCCGATGAGCAGCGCGTACGGCACGTGCGTCACGAACAGCATGATCGTGAGCATCGTGCCGAGGATCGAGCCGTCGATGAGCTGGCCGCGGATGAAGCCTCCGACGACCTTGTCGAGCTCGGCGATCACGATCTCGGCCTTCGCCTGCTGCCGGGGCCGCAGCACGCCCAGAAACCCGCGCTTGATGTTCTCCGCGTCGAGCAGCATGTAGGCGGCGAGAACCGGGACCACGATGACGGTCGCGACCACTGACACCGTGGAGAGCACCACGTCGAGTGTCTTCTGCGCGGTGCCGAGCGCATTGGTCTGGAGGAACGCGCCGATCTGCGCCGGGATCGCGGAGAGATAGTGCCGCTCGTCGGACGGCAAGAAGTGGAAGAAGCGATTGTTCGGATCCTGGAGGACCGCCGTGTCGTGCGCGACGATCGAGGGCAGGCTCTTGATCGCCGCCTGGATGTCGGCGACCAGCGGCGGGACGAGCAGCTGCAGGATCGCCGCGGCGACGATCGCGATCGCGACGTACACCAGCAAGATCGAGAGCAGGAGCGGAAGGCGTTCGTTCAGCCGCCGCACCAGCGGAAAGACGAGGTACGCGAAGAACAGCGCGATGACGAACAGCAGCGCCGTCGCCTTGACGTTCCCAAGAAACTCCAGCACCCCGACCAGCAGATAGATCGCGACCGCGATCAGCGCCAGCGTCTTGAGCCAGAAGGTGATCCGGCGCTCCGTGCGCGACATCGGGCGCGGGCGCGGCGGCTCGGTCTCGGGCGGTCTCGCGACGTTCACGTCCGCCCTCTTCCCCGTAGCGGAGAGGCCGCCCCGCACCGCTGGTCGTAGTCGCCCGGCGATGCCCTCCCGACCGCGTGCGGCGTTCCTCGCGCTCGTGCTCGCCGCGCTCTGCGGGGCGCCGGGCTGCGCGCCGCACCGCGCCGCCTCGGGCGCGCTGCGCGTCGGGATGGTCACCGACGTCGGTGGGCTCGGCGATCATTCGTTCAACGACTCCGCGTACGCCGGCCTCGTGCGCGCGAAACGGGAGCTCGGCGTCGAGACGACGGTCCTCGAATCGCGCTCGGCCGCCGACTATCAGGTCAACATGACGGTGCTCGCCAACAAAGAGTACGACGAGATCTTCGCGATCGGCTTCCTCATGGCGAAGGACGTCACCGAGGTCGCGGAGCGCTACGTGACGCGGCATTTCGCGATCATCGACGCCGTCGTCGACGAGCCCAACGTCACCTCGGTGACGTTCAAGGAAGAGGAAGGCTCGTTTCTGGCCGGCGCGCTCGCGGCGAGCGTCAGCAAGACGAAGACGATCGCCTTCCTCGGCGGGATCGACCTCCCGCTGCTGCGCAAGTTCGAAGCCGGCTACGCCGCCGGCGCGCGCGAGATCGATCCCTCGGTGAAGGTGCTGGTGAAGTACGTCGGCTCGTTCGACGACGTCGCTTCCGGCAAGGAGCTGGCCGGCGTCCAGTACGACCAGGGCGCCGACATCATCTACGTCGCGGCCGGGAAGGCCGGGCTCGGCGCGATCGATCAGGCGAAAGGGCGCAGCGGCGCGTACATCATCGGCGTCGACTCGAACCAGGACGCGCTCGCGCCCGGAAAGATCCTCACCAGCATGGTGAAGCGCGTCGACGTCGGCGTCTTTCGCGTGACGGAAGCGCTGGTGCGCCATCGTTCGCTGCCTTCGCACCTGGTACTGGGACTGCAGCAGGGCGGGGTCGGGCTGACCGATTTCCGCTACACGCGCGCGATCGTGACGCCGCGGCTCATCGCGCTGCTCGATCACCTCAAGACGATGATCGTGACCGGGAAGATCGTCGTTCCGTCGACTCGGGAGGAGCTGGCATCGTTCAAGCGCGTCCCGCTCTGAGGCTGCGCGGCATCCGCCGCGCGTTCGGACCGGTCCAAGCCGTCGACGGCGTCGACCTCGAGCTGTTCTCCGGCGAGATCCACGCGCTCGTCGGCGAGAACGGCGCGGGGAAGTCGACGCTGGCCGCGATCGCCTACGGTGCGGTCCAGCCCGACGCGGGAACGTGCGAGGCGAGCGGGACGGTGGGGCTCGTTCACCAGCACTTCAAGCTGATCGAACGGCTGCGCGTGTGGGAGAACGTGCTCCTGCACCGCGAGCCGCGCCGCGGCTTGACCATCGACGTCGCCGCCGCGCGCCGGCGCGTGCGTGCACTCTCCGAGCGGTACGGGCTGGAGGTCGATCCCGACGCGTTGGTCGAGACGCTGCCGGTCGGGATCAAGCAGCGGGTCGAGCTGCTGCGCGAGCTCGACCGCGAGCCCGCCGTGCTGCTGCTCGACGAGCCGACGGCGGCGCTCGCCCCCAGCGAGATCGCCTCGTTCTTCGGCACGATCGGCGAGCTGGCGCAGCGCGGAACGGCGATCCTGGTGGTGACGCACAAGCTGACCGAGGTGATCGCATACTCGCAGCGCGTCACGGTGATGCGCCACGGTCGCGTCGTCGCGCGCAGCGCGACCGGCGAGACGAGCGCCGCGGAGATCGCGCGCTCGATGGTCGGCGGCGAGCTGCCGGCGCTCGCGGCGCGCGTCGCGACCGTGCCTCAGCCGCTGCTCGAGGTGCGCGGTCTCTCCGCGCGCTCGGCGACGAGCGAGCTGCGCGATGCGAGCTTCGAGGTGCGGGCCGGCGAGATCGTCGGCGTCGCCGGCGTCGAAGGGAACGGGCAGACCGCGCTCGCCGACGCGCTCGCCGGGATCGTCCCGTTTACCGGCGAGCTGCGGTTCGAGGGGGAGGCGCTGCGCCCCGGCGACTCGCCGGCGGCGCGGCTCGCGCGTGGGCTCCGTGTGATCCCGCAGGACCGCCGCCACGAAGCGCTCGTGCTCGACTGGACGGTGCGCGACAACGTCGCGCTCGGCCGCCACCGCACGCTCCCGCTGGCCAAGTTCGACGACGCCGCGCGGGAGGTGATCGAGCGCTTCGACGTGCGCCCGCCCGATCCGGGCGCGATCGCCGGGATGCTCTCCGGCGGCAATCAGCAGAAAGTCGTCGTCGGCCGGACGCTCGCCGCCGCGCCACGCCTCGTCGTCGCTTACCAGCCGACGCGCGGGATCGACATCGGCGCGGCGGCGCTCGTGCAGTCGCGGCTGATCGAGGCCCGCAACGCGGGTGCCGGCGTGCTGCTGATCTCGTTCGAGCTCGACGAGATCTTCGCGTGCGCAGATCGCGTGCTGGTGATCGCCGGCGGAACGTTCGTCGGCGCGTTCGATCGCGCCGCGGTCGACCGCGGCACGATCGGCGCGCTGATGGCGGGACACGCCGCATGACGGCGCTGCTGCGCACCCGTGCCGGGCGCGACGTCGCCGTCGTGCTGATCGCCGTCTTCGGCGTCGGCTCGCTGGCGATGCTGCTCGCCCACGTCTCGCCGCTGGTCGGATTCGGCGCGCTCTTCGACGGAGCGTTCGGGACGCCGGAAGAGATCGCCGAGACGCTCGTGCAGACGACGAACCTGCTGTTCCCCGCGCTGGGAGTCGCGATCGCGTTTCGTGCCGGCTTGTTCAACATCGGCGCGGAGGGGCAGCTCGTGCTGGGCGGTTTCGCGGCAGGCTGGCTCGGCGCGCAGTTTCCGCTGCCCGGGTACCTGGCGATCCCGATGGTGCTGTTCGGCGGCGCGGTCGCCGGCGGCGCGTGGGGCGCGATCCCGGGGTTCCTGCGCGCAAAGCTCGGCGCGAACGAAGTGATCTCGACGCTGATGCTCAACTTCGTCGCGACGCTGCTCACGACGTATCTCGTTACCGGCCCGCTCGCCCAGACCGGCGGCGGCTCGCAGGAGACCGGGACCCTGCCGAAAGCCGCGCAGCTTCCGGACCTGCTCGTCGACTCGCGGCTCACCTACGCGTTCGTGATCGCGCTCGTCCTCGCGGCGGTGCTGTGGTGGGTGCTGCGCCGCACGGTGTTCGGCTATGCGCTGCGCGCCGCCGGCGAAGCGCCGGAGGCGGCGCGGCGTGCCGGGATCGACCTCGGCCGCACGGCGTTCGTCGCGATGACGCTCAGCGGCGCGATCGCCGGGCTCGGCGGCGCGACGATCGTCGCGGGGGTGCTGCACCGTTTCAACACCGGGCTCTCGCCGGGGTACGGGTTCATCGCGATCGCGGTCGCGCTGGTCGGCAACCTCGATCCGCTGTGGATCGTCGTCGCCGCGCTCGGGTTCGGGATGCTGCAGAGCGGCGGGGTCGCGATGCAGGCCGAGGCCGGCGTCCCGCGCGAGGTCGTCTCGCTCGTCACGGGGCTGGTGATCGTCGCGCTCGCCGGGCGCCGCGCGATCGCCGCCCGGAGGACGACGTGAATCCGGCGCTGCTCGCGGCCGGCGCGCTGGCCGGGCTGACGCTGGTCAAGGCGACGCCGCTGATCTACGCCGCGCTCGGCGGCGTGCTCAGCGAGCGCTCCGGGGTGGTGAACATCGGGCTCGAAGGGATCCTGATCGCCGGCGCGTTCACCTCGGTGGCGGTCAGCGGCGCGACGGGGAGCCCGGTGCTGGGCGCGCTGGCCGGGATCGTCGCGGGCGCGCTGCTTGCCGCGGTCCTCGCCTTCGCCGCGACGCGGCTCGCGGTCGACCAGATCGTCGCCGGAACCGGGATCAACATCGCCGCCCTGGCCGCCGCCGGCTTCGGCCTGGTCGTGATCTACGGCCAGCCGGGTGCCTCGCGCGAGGTGCCGGCGCTCGGCGCGGCCGGCTCGAACGTCCTGGTCGTGCTCGCGCTGGTCGTCGCGGTCGTCCTGCAGCTGGCGCTGACCCGAACGCCCTGGGGGCTGCACGTGCGCGCCTGCGGGGAGGATCCGAGCGCCGCCGAGTCGGCGGGGATCGACGCGCTCCGCACGCGCTTCTGGGCAGTCGTGATCGGCGGCGGGATCGCCGCGCTGGGCGGCGTCTACCTCTCGCTCGCCGAGCTCGACTTGTACTCGGACGGTATGACCGCCGGACGCGGCTTCATCGCGCTCGCCGCGGTGATCTTCGGCCGCTGGACGCCGCTCGGCGCGACGGGCGCGGCGCTCTTCTTCGGATTCTTCGCGGCGCTCCAGTTCACGCTTCAGCGTGCCGGCGTCCCGAGCGAGCTGCTCCAGGCCTTGCCGTATCTCGCCGCGCTGGTTGCGCTGGCGGGCTTCGCCGGACGCGTGCGCGCACCGGCCGCCGACGGCGTCCCCTATGTTCGCTCATAAAGACTTGTCGTCCGCACCTTGACTTTTGTCGGTTCGTGCCGACAATCAGGGATAATGCGGATACCACGACGCGCAGTTGCCGCCGTCGTCACGTTCGGTGTCACGCTCGCCGTTTCAGCACCGGCGAGCGCCGCTGCGCCCGGTCCGCTCGCCGCGTTCCAAGCCGAGCTCTCCGCGTACACGCTGCGCGCGCCCGGCCACGTGGCGATCTCCGTCGAGGACGTCGCGACCGGCGTGACGACCGGCGTGAACGCGGGCGCCGAGATGCCGGCGGCCTCGACGATCAAGGTCCCGGTGATGGTCGAAGTCTTCCGCCAGCTCGTGGCGGGCGCGTTCGACCTGAACACGCGGCGCACGCTGCTGCGAGGCGACAAGGACTGGGGCTCGGGCGATCTGTGCGCGGCGCGCGCCGGGACGAGCTACAGCGTGCGCCACCTCCTCGCGGTGATGATCGACGACAGCGACAACACCGCGACGAACATGCTGATCCGGCTGGTCGGACGGCAGAACATCAACGCGACGATGCGCCGGCTCGGGCTGACGCACACGCGGCTCGACGATTTCATCCGCTCCGAAGGGCCGATCCGCCGCGCGCTGCGCTCGACGCCGGCCGACATGACGCACCTGCTGACCGTGATGGCGCAGGACAAGCTGATCGACGAGTGGTCGTCGCGCCAGATGATCGCGATCCTGGCCGCCGACCGGATCAACACCCTGCTCCCGGTTCCGCTTCCGCCCGGCACGACGATCGCGCACAAGACCGGCTCGCTCCACGACACGCTCAACGACGTCGGGATCGTCTACCCCAGCGACGAGCAGCCCTACGTGATCGCGGTGATGACGACGAACCTGAGCTCGCTGAGCGCCGGCCGCACCTTCATCCGCGGCGTCTCGCGGCTCGCGTACAGCGCGCTCGGGCAGTTCGAGACCTGGCGGGAGGCGACGGGCTTCGACCCGCTCGCGAACCTGCCGTCGTCCGACGCGGCGAACGACCCCGCCGCCGCGGCCTCCCCCGACAAGGCGATGTGGACGCCGGCCCGGAGCGAGCCCGCGATGGCCCCGGGAGCGGCGCCGGCCGTCGCCCCCGCGCCCGACGCATCGCCCGAGCCGGACCCCGCCCCGACCGGCGAACCGCGCTAGACCGAACCGCTCAGCCGACGGCGGCGCGCGGCACGCTGCCGGCGTACGCGCGCGTCAGCCAGCCGTGGTACTTCGGCAGCTCGCCGTGCACGGCGCGGTCGTACAAGCCGATCAGCGCGCCGGCGACCGGGCCGCGCTTCCCCTCGCCGACGGGGCGGCGGTCGACCGACTCGATCCACTGCACGCCGGCCGCGCTGCCGGTGATGAACACCTCGTCGGCGACGACGAGCTCGCTGCGGTCGATCGGCCGCTCGACGACCTGCAGTCCGAGCTCTTCGCGCGCCAGCGTCATCACGGTTCGGCGCGTCACGCCTTCCAGGATGTTCTGCGAGGGATCGGGCGTGTACAGCACGCCGCCGCGGACGATGAAGACGTTCTCCGCGCTCCCCTCGCAGACGTGGCCTTCGGCCGAGAGCATGATCGCTTCGTCGTAGCCATTCAGGATCGCGTCGCTCTTGGCGAGCGCGCTGTTCACGTAGACGCCGGTGATCTTCCCGCGCGCCGGCGCCATCGTATCGTCGATGCGGCGCCACGAGCTCACCCCGACGCGCAGTCCGCGGTCGGCGTCGAAGTAGCGCTCGAACCGGATCGCGACGATCGCGAAGGCGTCCTTCACGTCGTGCAGCCGGACGCCCACGTCCTCGTTCGCCTTGTAGGCGAACGGGCGCACGTACACATCTCCGCGGAACGCGTTGCGGCGCACGATCTCGAGCGTGATCTCGATCAGCTCGGTCGTCGAGTGCGGCAGCGCGATCATCAGGATGCGCGCGGACTGCGCGAGGCGGTCGTAGTGCTCGGCGAGCTGGAGCAGAAAGAGCTCCTCCTCGCGCGCGTTCCAGAAACCGCGGATCCCTTCGAAGCAGCCCGTGCCGTACTGCAAGCCGTGGGTCAGCAGTCCGACGCGCGCGTCGTCGTAGCGGGCGAAGCCGCCGTCGTGGTAGACCGTCAGGTCGCCGAGCTGCATGAAATGGGGGTCCTCCGGGTGTAGCTTGCTGGGGTGCGCGAGCGTGAGGTATTCACGACGTTTCTGCGGCTCGGGTCGACGTCGTTCGGCGGGCCGATCGCGCATCTCGCCTACTTCCGCCGGACCCTGGTCGAAGAGCGCCGCTGGCTCGACGAAACGGCCTACGTCCGCATCGTCGCGTTCTGCTCCGTGCTTCCGGGACCGACGTCGAGCCAGGTGGGAATGCTCCTCGGCCTCGTTCGCGGCGGTCCGTCCGGAGCGTTCCTCGCCTGGCTCGGGTTCACCGCTCCCTCCGCGATCCTGATGGCGCTGATCGCCGCCGCGCTCGGCGCGGCCTCGCACGATCCGCCGCCCTGGCTCGGCGGTCTCCTCGGCGGCCTGTTCGCCGCCGCGGCGGCGGTCGTCGCGCAGGCGGTCTTGGGGCTCGCGCGCTCGCTCTGCACCGATCGGCCGACGCACACCATCGCGCTCGGCGCGGCGGTCGCCGCGCTCGCGCTCCGGCCGTGGTCGGGGCTGCAGTGGGTGCCGATCGGGCTCGGCGCGCTCGCCGGCGCGCTGTGGCTCCGCCACGCCGAGCTGCGCGCCGAAGGCCTGCCGATCCGCGTCCCGCGGGTGGCCAGCGCGATCGCCGGCGCGGTCTTCGTCGCACTGCTCGCGACCACGGTGCTCCCGGCGAGCGGCGTGAGCGCGTTCGTCGCGACGGTCGTGCGCGCCGGCGCGCTCGTGTTCGGCGGCGGACACGTCGTGCTGCCGCTGCTGCAGACGCTGGTCGGCGAAGGGCTGATCGGCGAGAAGACGTTCTTCGCAGGCTACGGCGCGGTGCAGGCGATGCCGGGCCCGCTCTTCACCTTCGCCTCGTTCCTCGGCTATGCGAACCACTCGCCGCTGCACGGCGCGCTCGGCGCGCTGACCGGCGTGGTGCTGATCTTCGCGCCGTCGTACGCGCTGCTCTTCGCGCTCGCGCCGGCGTGGAACCGCATCGTCACCGCCCCGCACGCCGCGGCCGCGGTGCGGGGCGCGAACGCGAGCGTCGTCGGCCTGCTCGGGGCCGTGCTCTACAACCCGATCGTCGTCTCGCTGGGCGCCGCTCCCGGCCGCATCGCGATCGCCCTCGCCGCCTTCGCCCTGATCGCCGTCTGGCGCATCGCTCCGTGGATCGTCGTCGCCGCCGCCGCGCTCGTCGGCGCGCTCCTGCACGCATGAGTCCCCTCCGGCGCAGTGCTGCGTGCACGAGCTCCCGCCGGAAGCCGCGCGAAGCCGGTCGCGGTCCGGCAGCGAGGTTTGGCCGGCGCCGGCGTGAATGACCGGCTTTCGATGCATCGTTCGCGCCGGCGCTTCGGGGCGCGTGCCGCCGTCATCGCCGTCGCGGCGGGGCTCGCGCTCGGCGCCGCCGTGCTGGCCGCGCCGGGGATCACGACGCTTCCCACGCAGTGGCGGATTCGCGGGCCCGAAGGCGCGGTCGCGACGGTGGGCACGCTGCCGGAGGGGCTCGCGCTCTCGCGGGACGGCTCGCGGCTGTTCGAGCTGGAGAACGGCTATCGCAAGCCCGAGCTGCGCGTCCTCGAGGCCGCCACGCTGCACGAAGTCCGCACGATCCCGCTGAACGGCGCCTTCGGCGTCCCGCTGCGCGATCCGGACGGCGAGGGCGTGTGGGTCTCGATCGCCGGGACGTTTCAAGAGCAGATCGCCCACGTCGACACGACGACCGGGATCGTCGACCGCGACGTCTCGCTGACGCTGCCGTTCTATCCCGTCGCGATCGCGCGGTCGCCGCGCGACGGCACGCTCGCCGTCGCGGCCGATCTCGGCGATCGCGTCGCGCTCGTCGATCCCGCGCGCGAACGCGTCGTCGAGACGCTTCAGACGGGTTCGCATCCGGCGGCGCTGCTCTTCTCGCCCGACGGCGGCACGCTGTACGTCGCCGACCGCGGCGGATCGACGGTCGACGTCCTCGACGTTCCGGTCGCGAGCTCGAGCAGCGTCTCGCGGCGCGTCATCACCGTCGGGCTGCATCCGGCCGCCGTCGCCGGCGACGGCGAGCGCGTATACGTCGCCGACTCCGACGACGACGACGTCGCGGTCATCGACACGCGAACGAATGCCGTCGTGCAGCGCGCGCCGATCCCGTTCGCGCGCGCCGGCGCGCCGGGAACCTCGCCGAACGGGCTCGCGCTCGACGGCGACCGGCTGTACGTGAGCTGCGGTGCCGCGAACGCGGTCGCGGTGTTCCGCATCGAACGCGGCGGTCTCACGCCGCTCGGCGCGATCCCGACCGGCTGGTATCCCACCGCCGTCGTCGTCGACCGCGCGCACGGCGTGCTGTACGTCGCCGACGGCAAAGGTGAGTCCGGACACCCGAATCCCTCGTACCAGCCCCTCGCGCCGCGCTCGGACGCGTACATCGCCAATCAGTTGGTCGGCTCGATCCGCCGCATCCCGATCCCCGACGACGGGGCGCTCGCGGCCGGGCAGCGCGACGTCGAGGCGCTGGCGCAGCACGACGCCGCGCCGTCGAGCCCCGTGCTGCGCGCGCACGGCCCGATCGAGCACGTGATCTACGTGATCAAGGAAAACCGCTCGTACGACGAGGTTCTGGGCGATCTCGCCGGCGCCGACGGCGATCCGGCGCTGGTACTCTTCGGCCAGGGCGTCACGCCGAACCAGCACGCGCTCGCGCACCGCTTCGGCATCTTCGATCGCTTTTTCGAGAACGCGCACGTCAGCGCCGACGGCCACAACTGGTCGACCGCCGCCTTCGCCAACGACTACTTGGAGAAGATGTGGCCGGTGAACTACGCGCAACGCCGGCCGTTCTACGACTTCGAGGACGCAGCGAACGCGTCGCGTCCGAAAATGGGCTACCTGTGGGACGCCGCGGCTCGTGCCGGCGTGTCGATGCGCAACTACGGCGAGTTCGCCACCGCCGGTCCGAGCGCGCCGACGCCCGTCTCGGTCTCCGACGACGCGCTGCGCGGCGCCACCGACCGCGCCTTCGCCACCTTCGACCTGAGCGTTCCGGACGCCGAGCGCTTCACCGAGTGGAAACGAGAGTTCGACCTGTACGAACGGAACCACGACCTTCCGCAGCTCGAGATCGTGCGTTTCATGCGCGACCACACCAGTGGGACGAAGCCCGGCGCCGAGACGCCGCAGGCGATGGTCGCCGACAACGATCTGGCCGTCGGGAAGCTGGCCGATGCGATCTCGCATTCACCCGATTGGCGCAGCACCGCGATCTTCGTGATCGAGGACGACGCACAGAACGGACCCGACCACGTCGACGAGCAGCGCGCGCCGTTCTACCTCATCTCGCCGTACGCGGCGGGCGGCGTGCAGCACCGCGCGTACACCCAAGCCTCCGTGCTGCGCACGATGGAGATCCTGCTCGGGCTCCCGCCGATGTCGGCCTACGATGCCGGCGCCGCGCCGCTCACCGCGGCGTTCCGCGGCACGCCGGACCTCGCGCCGTTCGACGCGCTCCCGGAACGCCTCGATCTGCACGCGAAGAATCCGAGAACCGCGTACCGCGCCGCCGACAGCGCGCGGCTCGACTTCGCGCAGGCCGACCGCGTCGACGACGGCACCCTCAACGACATCCTCTGGCATACGGTCAAAGGAGCGCGCGCGACGCCGCCGCCCTATGGCCTCTTCACTGCGGGAACCGCTCCCGCGAAGGGCGACGACGATGACTAGCGCGCATGCGCCGGCGATCGCGCTGACGTCGTTCCTCGCGAGCGGCGTCGAGATGGTCGAGGCGCTCACCATCGTCCTCGCCGTCGGGCTCACCAGCGGATGGGCGCGCGCGCTCTCCGGAGCGCTGATCGCGCTCGCCATCCTCGCCGCGGCCGTCGCTCTGCTGGGGCCGCATCTCCCCGCGATCGTGGCGAACCACTGGCTCAAGCTGATCGTCGGCCTGCTGGCGCTGTACGTCGGCGCGTCGTGGCTGCGCAAGGCCGTGCTCCGCGCCGCCGGACGAAAAGCTCAGCGCGACGAGAGCGCGGCGTTCGCCCGCGAGCGCGCCGCGCTCGAACGGAAGAGCGGCGGCGCCGGCTTTGCGACGGCGTTCGGCGGCGTGCTGACCGAGGGGGTGGAGGTCGTCGCGATCGTGCTCGCGCTCGGCAGCGCCGACTCCGCGACGATGAGCGCGGCGGCCGGCGGCGCGCTGGTCGCGCTGCTCGCGGTCGTCGCGGTCGGCGTCGTGGTGCACCGTCCCCTCGCCCGCGTGCCGGAGAACGCGATGAAGTACGTCGTGGGCGTCATGGTCACGGCGTTCGGGCTCTTCTGGACCGGCGAGGGCGTGGAAATCGCCTGGCCCGCGTCCGACGCGGCGCTGTTCTACCTGGCCGCGCTGGTCGCGTGCGCGGCGCTCGCCGCCACGGCGGCGCTGCGGCGCCCGGCCGCATCGGCGTAAGCGGTTCCTCCGCCAAAAACCGCATCGCTCCTCACCCTGGAAGCGTAGGATCGAGGCATGGACCAGGTCATCGCCGCACGCGCGCAGATGGGGACGTCGCTGGCGTTCCACATCGTCTTCGCCGCGCTCGGCGTCGGGCTGCCGCTGCTCGTGCTCCTCGCCGAAGGCGCGTGGCTGCGCACCGGGCGGCGCGCCTACTACGATCTCGCGCGCACGTGGGCGAAAGGGATGGCGATCCTGTTCGCGGTCGGCGCCGTGTCGGGGACGGTGCTCGCGTTCGAGCTGGGCTTGCTGTGGCCCGTGTTCATGCGCTACGCCGGCGCGATCGTCGGGCTGCCGTTCTCGCTCGAAGGGTTCGCCTTCTTCGTCGAAGCGATCTTCATCGGGCTGTACTTGTACGGCTGGGACCGGCTTTCGCCGCTGCACCATTGGCTGAGCGCGTTTCCGATCGCGATCAGCGGCGCGATCTCGGCCATGTTCGTGACGACGGCGAACGCTTGGATGAACCTGCCGAGCGGGTTCCGACTGCAGGACGGCCGCGTGGTCGACGTGCACCCGCTCGCCGCGATGCTGAACCCGGCCGCCGGCGTGGAGGTGCTGCACGCGACGCTCGGCGCGTACGTGTTCACCGGGTTCGGCGTCGCGGCCGTCTGCGCGCTCGCGCTGCTGCGCCGCAGCGCCGAGGACCGCCGCGATCAGGTGCGCGCGGGGCTGCGGATCGCGATGATCGTCGCGGCCGTCGCGATCCCGCTGCAGGTGATCGCCGGCGATGTGATCGCGCGCTTCGACGCCGAACACGAGCCGGCGAAGTTCGCCGCGATGGAGGCGCTCTTCCGCACGCAGCGCGGCGCGCCGATCACCGTCGGCGGGATCGTCGGGGGCGATCGCGTTCGCTACGCGCTCGAGATCCCGGGCGCGCTTTCGATCTTGGTCGCCTTCGACCCGCACGCCGAAGTGCGCGGCCTCGACCGCGTCGCGCCCGACGACCGCCCGCCGGTCGCGGCGACGCACTACTCGTTCGACGCGATGGTCGGGTCGGCGACGCTGCTGCTGCTCCTCGCATCGGCCTGGGGAATCGTGACGCTGCGGCGGCGGCCGCTCGCGCGAGCGCTGCTGATCGCGCTCTCGGCCGGCGCGCCGCTCGCGCTGACCGCGCTCGAAGCGGGCTGGTTCGTCACCGAGTTCGGCCGCCAGCCGTGGATCGCGCGCGGGCTGCTGCGCACCGCCGACGCGGTGACGCCGGCGCCGGGGATCGCCGCGCAGTTCTACGCCTTCAGCGCGCTGTACGTCGTTCTTGCCGCGACCTGCTGGTGGCTGCTGCGGCGCGTCGGAACCATGCCGCACGCCGGCGAGCGCAGCTCGCTCGCGGCGGCGCCCCGATGACGCCGGTCGACATCGCCGCGCTGGTCGTGCTGGCCGCGATCGCGCTCTACGCGGTCTTCGGCGGCGCCGACTTCGGCGGAGGTGTGTGGGATCTGCTGGCCGGCGGGCCGCGCCGCGACGCGCAGCGCGACGTGATCTCGAACGCGATCGGCCCGGTGTGGGAGTCGAATCACGTCTGGCTGATCTTCGTGCTGGTCGCGGCCTTCACGTGCTTCCCGCCGGCCTACGCCGATCTCGCGACGAACCTGAACGCGCCGTTGACGCTGGCGCTGCTGGGGATCGTGCTGCGCGGGGCCGCGTTCGTCTTTCGCAACTACGCCTCCGATGCGCCGGCCCTGGCGCGCAGCTGGACCGTCGTCTTCGGCGCCGCCTCGATCCTGGCGCCGTTCTTCTTGGGCGACGCGGTCGGCGCGATCGCGACGGGGCGCTACGCCTGGGGCTCCCCGTTCGCGCTCGCGATCGGTGCGTTCGCCGTCGCGCTCTGCGCGCAGGTCGCGGCCGTCTTCCTGCTGCGCGAGACGCACGACGCGCAGCTGCGCGACGACTTCCGCCGCCGCGCCGTGGGCGCGACGCTCGCCGTATGGGTGCTCGGGCTAGCCCCGATGCTGTTCGCGCACGAGGCGGAGCCGCGCTTCTTCGCGGCGCTGAGCGCGCCGTCGGCACGCCTGGCGATCACGGCCGCCCTGCTGCTGGGCGTCGCCGTCATGCTGCTGGTCGTGCGCCGCCGCGACGGCCTCGCCCGCGTCGCGGTCGGCGCCGAGACGCTCGCCGTGCTCGGCGGATGGTTCGGCGCGCAGGCGCCCGCGCTCGTGCCGGGGCGCTGGACGCTGCAAAGCGCGGCCTCGCCGCCGGCGACGCTCGAAGCGTTCTTGGGCGCGTGCGCGCTCGGCGCGGTGGTGCTGATTCCGTCGCTCGCGCTGCTGTTCACGGTGTTCAAGCGCTCCGCCGGCGTGACGGCCGACGTGCAGTTCGCTCACGGATCGGGCGATGCGCCTCCGGCCTCCGGCGAGCGGCCGTCGTCCAGCCGCTTCTCATAGAAGATGCTGGTCGCGATCGCGCGCTCCGGCATCGAGGCGTAGGCGTCGAACGGCCCGCAGCGGCGAAAGCCGGCCCGCTCGTACAGCCGAATCGCCGCCCGCTGCCGGTCGCCCGTCTCCAAGCGCAGCAGGTCGTATCCGGCGCGCGCGGCTTCCGCTTCGATCCGCGCGAGGAGCGCTCGTGCGACGCCGTTGCCGCGCGCGGCGTCACGCACGTACAGCCGCTTCACTTCGGCGAACCCCTCGAGCAGCGCGACGCCGCCGCAGCCGACGGCGACGCCGCGGAGGCGCGCAACGAAGAACCGCATCCGCGGCTGAAAAATCTCCTCGACCGGCAGACCGTGATGCTGCTCGGGCAAATATCCCGCCATGATCTCGCGGTCCAGCTCGTCGACCAGCGCCCGGACGTCGTCCGTCGGCGAGGAGACCGGCTCGATCGTCACGCCGTCCGCTCCGCCGCGCTCGCCGGTGCCCGCACGCGCGCGTTACGGGGCGAGAGCGCGCGCCGTCGCGACGCCGCCGAACGCGCCGGCGATCCCGAGCACGACGCTGCCCGCCACGTACAGCAGCGCGGTGACGCCGAAGCCGCTCGCATACAGGGTCAGCGCTTCGTACGAGAACGTCGAGAAGGTCGTGTATCCCCCGAGGATGCCGGTCGCGAGGAAGAGTCGCCACAGCGGGCCGAGCCCGGCGCGCGTCTGCGCCGTCTCGATCACCACGCCGATCAGAAACGAGCCGGTGACGTTGATGAACGCCGTCGCGTACCAGCCGAACCCCGCGCCCGTGCGCGCGACGACGTACTGCGAGACCAGCAGCCGGACGACACCCCCGATCGCCGCGCCAGCGGCGACCGCGGCGACCGCACGCCAGTCGATCACGCGCCGGGGGTCGCGTGCGCGCGGTCGAGCACGGCGATCTCTTCGACGCTGATCAGTCCGTCGCCGACCATCGCGCTCAGCGCGGGGATGAACGCGGTGATCCGCTCGCGACTGTCGATGAGCTCGATCAAGATCGGCAGATCTCCGGCGACGTCGATGACGCGCGCGACGTGCACCACTGAGTGCCCGCCGTACCCTTCGATCCCTTTGAAGACGCTCGCACCCGCCAAGCCCGCCGTACGGGCCGCTTCGACGATCGCCATGAAGAGCGGCTGACGTTTGTAGTGGTCGCGCTCGCCGACGTACACGCGGACGCGCAGCGCGGTCCTGGTCGCGATCCCGCCGATCTCCGGTCGATCTGCCACGGCGGTTCCTTCGCGCCGAGCGTGCTGCGGCCTGTCGAGCCGGCCGTTCCGAAGCGCCGGCGCGTCAGGCGTGCGCGCGCAAGTATTCCAGCGTCTGGCGGTCGATCGCGCCGTCGTCGCGGACGCGGTTCTCGAGGTTCTCCACGTGCATGTACGCGACCAGCGCGGCGCGCGCGCGCGCATCGTATGCGGACGGATCGTCGTGCGCGCCGGCGCGGGCCAGCAGCCGCGCGATCTCCGCGCCGAGGTCGGCGTCGATCGGGATCACGTCGCCCGGCTCCGCCGGAAAGACGTACAGCGCATGCAGCTCGAGAATTCGCGCGAGCTCGTCGATCGGCCGCGGGTGGTCGTCGACGCGAAGGTCGACGTACCGGTCGTTGAACGCGCCGTAGCCGCCGCCGGGCTTCTCGACGATCAGCGCCGCGCTCTGCTGGCCGCGCTTGTCGCCGCCCTGCGCCTGCGCCGCCGCGAGTGCCGCGACCAGCCGGTGCGAAAGGGTCCCGCCCGCCGCCTCGAACGTCTCCGCGAGCGCATCGACGACCGCCGGTCCGGCGAGGCAGTTTCCTTGCGCCGCGTAGCCGTCGCCGATGCGGCCGCCGGCCCACGGGATGCACTCGGCCCCGGTGAAGGTCGCCGCCCGGCCGCGCGCGTCGACGATTCCGACCTGGCGCGTCTCTCGGCCGTCGTCGCCGGCCAAGAGCTCGTCCAGCGCCGCCTCCGGCGCCGCGCCGTTCGTCAGCAGCGCGAGCCCGCGCGGTCCGAAGGTCGTGTTCGCGAACGACTGCGTCGCGACGGCGCCGGCCCCGGCCCGCACCCACGGCACCACGGCGCCGACGCTGAGGAATTTCGACTGGACCGCGATCCCGATCTCGCCGCGCTCGCGGTCGACCGCGACGATCGAAAAGGTCGTAGGCTTCATCCGCATCAGGGGCCTCCTTCGACACGGCGGCGACGCAGGGTACCGAGCGCCCGTTCTTGTACAGAGACCGTCGCTACGGCGAGTTTCGCGCTCCGGCGCCGGGGCGCAGAGGAGTAGACTCTTGGCATCCTTCCTCGACCGCTCCCATTCGGTCGCGCGTCCCGGATTCAGCCGCTGGCTCGTTCCGCCGGCCGCGCTGTGCATACATCTCTGCATCGGACAAGCATACGCGTTCAGCGTGTTCAACAAGCCGATGGCGCAGCTGCTGTGCACCGCTCAGCAAGCGTGCCCGCCCGCGACCGCAAAGCTCATCTCGACGACGCCCGGCGACTGGTCGATCGCGAACCTCGGCTGGATCTTCAGCCTCGCGATCGTCTTCCTGGGACTCGCAGCCGCCTTCGGCGGGAAGTGGGTCGAACGCGTCGGTCCGCGCATGTCGATGTTCGTCGCGGCGATCCTGTTCTGCGGCGGCCTTTTGATCTCGAGCTTCGGCGTCTCCATCCACAACCTCGTGATCGTCTTCCTCGGCTACGGGGTCATCGGCGGCTGCGGACTCGGGATCGGGTACATCTCGCCCGTCTCCACGCTGATCAAATGGTTCCCCGACCGGCCGGGGCTCGCGACCGGGACGGCGATCATGGGCTTCGGCGGCGGCGCGCTCATCGGCGCTCCCTTGGCCGTCGGCTTGATGCGCTACTATTCGTCGCCGACCTCGAACGGCGTCGCGCCGACCATGCTGACGATGGGGATCCTGTACTTCATCTGGATGCTGGTCGGATCGCAGATCGTGCGCGTTCCGCCCGCGGGCTGGGCGCCGGCCGGATACGTCCCGCCGGTGGCTTCGCAACGCATGATCACCACCCGCAACGTCCTGCTCGAGCAGGCGCTGCGCACGCCGCAGTTCTACCTCCTCTGGGGCGTGCTGTTCCTCAACGTCACGGCCGGGATCGGCGTGCTCGGACAGGCGTCGCTGATGATCCAGGAGATTCTCGGCGTGACGGCCGTCGCGGCGGCAGGCTTCGTGGGACTGATGAGCATCTTCAACATGGGCGGCCGGATCTTCTGGGCGTCGATGTCGGACTTCATGGGTCGCAAGACGACGTACGTGATCTTCTTCGTGCTCGGCATCATCCTGTACGTGCTCGTGCCGACCTTCGGTCACATCCACAGCACCGCGCTGTTCGTGATCGCGTTCCTGATCATCATCAGCATGTACGGCGGGGGCTTCTCGACGATCCCCGCGTACCTGCGCGATCTGTACGGAACGGTCAACGTGGGTGCGATCCACGGAGCGCTCCTCACAGCGTGGTCGGCCGCGGGCATCGCGGGTCCGGCCCTGCTGAACTACATCCGCCAGTACGAGATCGAGCACGGCGTCGCGAAGGCCGACGCGTACTCGGTGACGATGTACCTCATGGCCGCGCTGCTCGTCATCGGCCTCATCTGCAACCTGTCGGTACGCGCGCTGAACGAGCGCTACTACATGACGGCCAGCCCCGCGGAAGCGGGCGCGTAAGGAGGGCGACCGATGGCATCACGCGACAACCCCGTCCAGAACAACACGCCGATGCTCGTCTTGGCGTGGGTCTTCGTCGGGATTCCCCTCCTGTGGGGTGTTCTGGACACCCTGCGAAACGCGATCAAGCTCTTCCAGTAGCGCGGGCGAGCGAACGCGCAGAGGCCCGTGCGGTGACGCACGGGCCTCTGCATTTCCGCCGACGCGGCGATCAGGCTCAGAGCACCGCGGCCGTGACGCGCTCCCCTTTCCGCAGCTTCACGGCGCAGAACTTGAACTCCGGAATCTTGCCGAACGGGTCGATCGCGTCGTTGGTGAGCATGTTCGCCGCCGCTTCGTTGTAGGCGAAGGGCATGAACAGCACGCCGCGCTGCATCCCGCGGTCGGCGCGCGCGAACCCGGTCAGCGTACCGCGCCGCGACTCGAGCGTGATCGCGCCGCCCGGCTCGACGCCGAGCTCGGAGAGATCGTCGGGATGGATGCTGATCACCGCGTCCGGCTCGAGTGCGTCGAGCACGCTCGCCCGGCGCGTCATCGAACCCGTGTGCCAGTGCTCGAGCTGCCGGCCCGTCGTGAAGACGAACGGGTACTCGGTGTCGGGCATCTCGTCGGCGTGCGTGTACGGGGCCGGATAGAACAGCCCGCGGCCGCCGGCCCGCGGGAAGTCGTGGATGAAGATCACCGGTTCGCCGGGATCGCCTTCGTGCTCGAGCGGGTAGGTCAGCGAGTCCTCGCGCTCGAGGCGCTCCCAGGTGATCCCGGCCATCGACGGCGTCGCCTCGCGGATCTCGGCGAACACTTCGGCCGGACCCGCGTAGTTCCAGTCGAGTCCGAGGCGCTGCGCGACCTGCTGGATGATCCACAAGTCTTGGCGGGCCTGACCCGGCGGGTCGAGCGCTTTGCGCCCGAGCTGCACGCGGCGGTCGGTGTTGGTGAACGTCCCCGTCTTCTCGGGGAACGCCGAGGCCGGCAGGATGACGTCCGCGTAGCTCGCGGTTTCGGTGAAGAAGATGTCCTGCACGACCAGGTGCTCGAGGTTCGCCAGCGCCTCGCGCGCGTGCTCGACGTTCGGGTCCGACATCGCGGGGTTCTCGCCCATGATGTACATCCCGCGGATCGTGCCCTCGTACGCCGCGTTGGTGATCTCGGTGACCGTGAGGCCGGCTTTCGGATCGAGCGCGACGTTCCAGAGCGCCTCGAACTTGCGGCGCACGTCGTCGTTGTCGACGCGCTGGTAGTCGGGATACATCATCGGGATCAGCCCGACATCGGAGGCGCCCTGCACGTTGTTCTGGCCGCGCAGCGGGTGCAGCCCGGTGCCGGGCCGGCCGATCTGCCCGGTCATCAGCGCGAGCGAGATCAGGCAGCGCGCGTTGTCGGTCCCATGGACGTGCTGCGAGATCCCCATCCCCCAGAAGATGATCGCGGCCTTCGCGGTGGCGTACAGCCGCGCGACCTCGCGCACGATCTGCGCATCGATGCCGGTGATCTTGGCGGTCTTCTCCGGCGCGTAGTCGGCGACGTTGCGCTTGACCGCCTCGTAGTTCTCGGTGCGGTCGCGGACGAACGCTTCGTCGACGAGACCTTCCTCGACGATGACGTGCATGATCGAGTTGAGCAGCGCGACGTCCGTGTCGCCGTGGAACTGCAGAAAGTAGGTCGCGTGCCGCGCCAGATCGGAGCGGCGAGGATCGATGAGGATCAGCTTCGTGCCGGCCTTCGCGGCGTTCTTCATGAACGTCGCGGCGACGGGATGGTTCACCGTCGGGTTCGAGCCGATGACGATCGCGACGTCGGCGAGCGCGACGTCTTCGACTTGGTTCGAGACGGCGCCGGAGCCGACGTCTTCGAGCAGTGCCGCGACCGACGAGGCATGGCACAGCCGGGTGCAATGGTCGACGTTGTTCGTGCCGAAGCCGGCGCGGACGAGCTTCTGGAACAGGTACGCCTCTTCGTTCGAGCCCTTCGCCGAGCCGAACCCGGCAAGCGCCGAAGGCCCGTGGTCGTCGCGGATCGCGCGCAGCTTCCCGCCGGCCAGCTCGAGCGCTTCCTCCCAGGTCGCTTCGCGGAAGAGCGACCACATGTCGTCGGGGTCGACGAGCTGCGCGCTCTTCGATGCGTCGGCGCGACGGACCATCGGCTTGGTGAGCCGCTTCGGGTTGTGGACGTAGTCGAAGCCGAAGCGCCCCTTGACGCACAGCCGGCTCGCGTTCGAAGGACCGTCGCGCCCGTCGACCGAGAGAATCTTCCCTTCCTTGACGTTGTACGTGAGCAGACAGCCGACGCCGCAGTAGGGACACGCCGAGTCGACCTTGACGTCGGGCTCGAGGAGCGCGACGTCGTTCGCCGGCGTGAGCGCGCCGGTCGGACACGCCTGCACGCACTCGCCGCAGGCCACGCAGGTACTGGACCCCATCGGATCGTCGAAGTCGAAGACGATCTTCGCGTGCTCGCCGCGCCAGGCGTAGCCGATCACGTCGTTGACCTGCTCCTCGCGACAGGCGCGCACGCAGCGTCCGCACTGGATGCAGGCGTCGAGATGGACCGACATCGCCGGGTGCGACAGGTCCGGGATCCACTGCTCGCGCTGCGGGAACCGCGGCTGCGTGACGCCGAGCTTGCCGGCCCACACGTCGAGCTCCGACTCGCGCTTGTACGGCGAGCGGCCTTGATTCGGCATGTCGGTGAGCAGCAGCTCGGCGACCAGCTTCTGCGATCGCGTCGCGCGATCGCTGGTGCTGGAGACCTTCATCCCGTCGGCCGGCATCCGGCAGCAGGAGGGCGCGAGGACGCGTTCGCCCTCGATCTCGACCATGCACACGCGGCAGTTGCCGTCGGGGCGGTAGCCGTCTTTGTAGCACAGCCGCGGAATCTCGATGCCGTGCCGGTCGGCGGCCTGGAGGATCGTCTCGTCCTCGCGCGCGTCGATCTGCGCGCCGTTCAGCGTGAAGCCGATCGTCTTCGCGGGAGCCGCCGCGCGGCCGTTGCCGCCGCCGTTCTTGTACGCCTTGAGCTTGTGCGGTGCGATCGCCACGCTACTCGTTCACCTCGTGCGGAAAATACCGGTAGACCGACAGGAACGGGTTGGGCGCCGCCTGGCCGAGGCCGCAGATCGAGGCGTCGATCATCACCGTCGAGAGGTCCGTCAGCAGCGCTTCGTCCCAAGCGTCGCGCTCCATCAGCGCGGTCGCCTTCGCCGTGCCGACGCGGCACGGCGTGCACTGCCCGCACGACTCGTCGTGGAAGAACCGCAGCATGTTCAGCGCGGCGCTCTTCGCCGTGTCCTGGTCGGAGAGAACGATGATCGCGGCCGAGCCGATGAAGCACCCGTACTTGTTGAGCGTGTCGAAGTCGAGCGGGATGTCGGCCATCGACGCGGGGAGGATCCCGCCGGACGCTCCGCCCGGGAAGTATCCGTAGAACGTGTGCCCCGGCTGCATCCCGCCGGCATACTCGTCCAGCAGCTCCTGCATCGTGATCCCGGCCGGCGCGAGGTGAACGCCCGGCTTCCGAACGCGCCCGGACACGGAGAACGAGCGCAGTCCTTTGCGGCCGTTGCGCCCTTGGCTCGCGAACCATTCGGCGCCGCGCTCGACGATCTCGCGCACCCAGTACAGCGTCTCCATGTTGTGCTCGAGCGTCGGGCGGCCGAAGAGGCCGACCTGCGCGACGTACGGCGGGCGCAGCCGCGGCATCCCCTTCTTGCCTTCGATCGACTCGATCATCGCCGACTCTTCGCCGCAGATGTACGCGCCCGCACCGCGCCGCAGCTCGATCGGCGGGAGCGGAACGGGCGCGCGCCGCTGCAGCTCCGCGATCTCGTCGGTCAGGATCGCGCGGCAGTGCGCGTACTCGTCGCGCAGGTAGACGTAGATCGCCTCGATCCCGACGGCCCACGCGGCGATCAGCATCCCTTCGAGGAAACGGTGCGGCTCGCGCTCGAGGTACCAGCGGTCCTTGAACGTGCCGGGCTCGCCTTCGTCGATGTTGACCGCCATCAAGCGCGGCGCCGGTTCGGCGCGGACGATCTTCCACTTGCGCCCGGCGGGAAATCCCGCGCCGCCGAGCCCGCGCAGACCCGCGTCCTCCATGATCGCGACGAGCTCCTCGGCGGTGCGTTCGCCGGCGAGGCACGCGCGCAGCAGCGCGTAGCCGCCGCCCGCGAGGTACTGGTCGTAGGTCTGGTACGCCGGGACGTCGGCGGCGAGCTGCTTGCGTTCGAGCGCTTCGTCGACCGCGGCGACCGTCGCGTTGCCGACGGCGTGCTGGTTCACCAGCAGCGCGGGCGCGACCTCACAGCGGCCGATGCACGGGGCCGTGATCACGCGAACGCCGTCGCCGTACCCGCCGCTGCGCAGCAGGTCCAGCAGCCCGCGCGCGCCGGCCATCTCGCAGGAGAGCCCGTCGCAGACGCGGACGGTGATCGCCGGCGGCGCCGATTCGCCTTCTTTCACCACGTCGAAGTGGTGGTAGAACGTCGCGACCTCGAACACTTCGGCGGGTGCGAGACGCATCTCTTCGGCGAGCGCGTTCAAGTGCGCCGCCGAGATCGCATGGTAGCGATCCTGGATCTTGTGGAGATGCTCGATCAGCAGATCGCGCCGGCGCGGCGCGTCGCCGAGCAGCGCGCGCACCTCTTCGAGCGCGACGGGATCGACGGGACGCCCGCGCCCTTCGCGGCGCCGTTTCTCGCGCCGCTCCTCACTGCCGGCGACCGGCGTGATCCGCGCCGCTTGCCCGACGGACACGCCGCCGATGATGTCGATGGTCTCCAACCGGGTTTTCCTCGATCCTACGGGATCGTCTGGTATTTGGTATACCGGAACGCGGTGCCTGGCAGCGGCGACCGGTCAGCGCTTCGCCTGTTCTCCCGGCGGAGCGACCGCATCGAAGCTGCCGCCTTCCGCGACGGCTTCGCGCTCGTTGAACGGCTCGCGCTCGTTGCCCTCCGATTCGGCCGGCTCGTGGAATGCCGTCTGCGGCCGCTCAACGGCGGGACGGCCGACGACCGAGCCGCTCTCCGGCCCGCTCTCCGGCGGCGTCGTTCCGCGATTGCGGTCGGCGTCGACCACGGGGTCGGGACCTTTCTCGGGCGGCGTAGGCATGGGTACACCGTTCCCCGTGACGCGAGCCGTACTCTTCGACATCGACGGAACGCTCGTCGACTCCAACGACGCCCACGCCCGCGCGTGGGTCGACGCGTTCGCGCAGCACGGGTACACGATCCCGTTCGAACGGGTTCGCCCGCTGATCGGGATGGGCGGGGACCGCGTGCTGCCGGCGCTCGTCGCGGGACTGAGCGACGAGACCGAGCCGGGGAGATCGATCGCCGCGGCGCGCGGCGCGATCTTCAAGGAACGGTATCTCGCCGGCGTGCAGCCGACGCGCGGAGCGCGAGAGCTGCTGCTCGCGGTGCGCGAGCGCGGCGCGCGCGTCGTGATCGCGAGCTCGGCGAAGAAAGCGGAGCTCGACGACCTGCTCGCGCGCGGCGATCTCGGCTCGCTCGTCGACGTCGCCTCGACCAGCGACGATGCCGAGGACTCGAAACCCGCGCCCGGCATCGTCGAAGCGGCGCTCGCGAAAGCAAAGGTGACGGCGAGCGATGCGGCGATGGTCGGCGACACGACGTACGACGTCGAGGCCGCCCACCGGGCGAAGGTTCCCTGCGTCGCGCTGCTGTGCGGCGGCAATCCGCGCGAGACGCTCGCCGACGCCGAGGCGATCTACGCCGACCCACGGGAGCTGACCGGGGCGGTCGATCGCCTCCCGTTCGACTTCGGCACGCGCTGAGCGTCGAGCGAGGCGGACCTCCGAAGAGTTCGCGGCGGGCGGCCGGGAGGGTTGGAAGGCCGGCGGGATCAAGGCGGTGCGCGCCATGGATCTCTCGAGACGACGGTTCGTCGCTGCCGGCACCACGCTCGCCGCCGCCGGAACCGCTGCGGCGGCCGGTGCGGCGGCCGCCGGCCCGCCTCAGCCGCCGAAGGTGCTTTCGCCGGCGGAGCTCGCCGAACAGCGTCGGCTCACCGCGCCGGTTTCGTTCCGCTTCGACGTCGCGGCGTTCCAGCAACGGCTGCGGCGCCCGGTCGCGCACCGCCAAGTCGTCTCGGCGACGTCGTACCAAAGCGGGTCCAACGCGCTCGGGATGATGCAGCGCTCGATCGCCTCGTACGAAGACCCGCTGGGGTTCGGGGCCGGACCGAACTCACTGCACGCGGCCTGCGTGATGTACGCCGGCGTGTCGCCGCTGCTCGCGCTCGACGACGCGATGTACGCGAAGTACCCGCTCTTCGTGCTCGCCGACAAAGACATGCACCCCGACGTCACGACCTGGCGCGAACACGCGAAGACGGTGCAGGCGAACGGATCGGCGGCGCAGTACCGCGAGCTCGCGGAGCGCCACGGCGCGTCGTTCTTTCTCTGCAACCACGCATTCACCGGACTCGCCTGGCGGATCGCACAGCTCGTCGCGCCGGCCGGCAAGCCCGTTACGCGCGAGCAGGTCGTGGCGATCCACGACGAGCTGGCGGCGCACCTGCTCCCCGGCACGATGCTGGTGCCGACCGGCGTCGCCGCGCTCAACGCGGTCCAGGAAGAACGCTTCACGTTCCTGGCGGCGTAGCGCGAGCGCGTCCGCGCGCTACGTTCCCGAATACAGCGGCGCGGCCGTCCCGTCGGACCAGTGCGCGACGGGGATGAAGAAGCACGTCCACGGCTCCGGCATCTTGTCCTGCGCGTCGAAGACGACGGGTGAGAGGCGGCGATCGGCGCCCCAGCTCGCTCCCGCATTCGCGCTGTCGGCCATCGGCGTGAAGACCATCACGTGCGGATACCACGCTTTGCCGTCGTCGTTCAAGTACTGCGACTTCGACATCATGTACGCCATCGAGCTGGGCTCCGGCGTCGGCAGCGCGTGGGCCGCGATCGCCGCGACGATGCGATCCCGGATCTGCGCTTTGCTCGCCCCTGCCACGACCATCGCCGTTCGTTTCAAGGTGTACGCGAGCACCGTACGCGCCGCCGCCGCATTGTAGCAGGTCGGGGCGCGCATCTTCACTTCCCAGAAGCGTGCAGCGCCGAACGGCTGCATCCAGCCCCGCTCGACGATGCACGTGAAGCCGTTCGTGCCCTTCTGCGCGACGGTGTAGCCGCGCGCCCCGAGAACCATGATCGTCGCATGCTTCGAAATCGCGGCCGGCGCCGCGCTGCGCGCCAGCGCGATCTCGGCCCGGGGGCTCATCAGATAGTGCGACAGCGGGGCCATCGTATCGTTACGGGCAGCCGCCGCAAGCCCAAAAACGCTTGCCACGAGGACGCACACGCGAAGCAGGGTCATCTCGAAAACCTCCACCGTTCTCTCACGCCGGACCGATCAGGCGGATCGGCTCGCCGGCACGTTCTCCGCCGGCGGCGCGCTCGCGTCCGGCGCGTTCTCCGGCCGCGTGGTCGCAGGCGGCGTCGACGGCGCCGTACAGGTCTTTCATCAGGAACGGCTTGGTGAGCGAGGAGTCCCAGCCGTTCATCGCCGAGGGCGTGCGCAGGCCGATCCGGACGAGCGGCACGTCTCCGTTCGCGCGCGTCAGGAACGTCTCGTCCGGCATCCCAAGACGATCCGCGTCGACCAGCGCGACGTCGTACTTCGCCTCGGCGAGCGCACGCAGCAGCTCTTCGCCGGTCGTCGCGACGGTCACCGCGTAGCCGTCGTCGCGCAAGGCCTGCGCGACGTACGAGCGCGCGTCGCCGTCGACGTCGAGCAGCGCGAAGCGGCGCGCCGTCCCGGGGCCATGCGCGGCGCGCGACGGCAGCGTCACGCGGAACGTCGAGCCGTGGCCTTCGACCGACTCGACCTCGATCGTCCCGCCGTGCAGCTCGACGATCGTCTTGCTGAGATACAATCCGAAGCCGGTTCCGCCGATCCCCAGCGCGCGCGCGTTGCTGGCGCGCGCGAAGCGCCCGAACAGCTTGCCGCGCTCGCCCTCGGGGATCCCGATCCCGCGGTCGCGCACGCTCATCTCGATCCCCCCGGGACGCGCGCGCACCGCGACCTCGACCGGCTCCCCGCCCGGCGAGTATTTGATCGCGTTGCCGACCAGGTTCTCCATCACCTGACGGAGCCGCGCCGCGTCGCCCTGCACGGTCGGCGCGCCGCCGGCGATCCGCACGTCGATCGGCCGCGTCACGCTGAAGACGCGCACGACGTCGCGCGCCAGCGCGCCGACGTCGACGTCGCCGAGCGTGAGGCTGAGCTCGTTCTGCTCGAGCCGCGAGAGCGCGAGCGTATCGGTGGCCAGCGAAGCGAGCCGCATCGCGCTCGACGAGATCATCCCGAGATACTGGCGTGACTCGGCGTCGAAGCGATCGTCGTCGGAGAGGACCTCGGCGAACCCGACGATCGTCGTCAGCGGGCCTTTGAAGTCGTGCGCGAGCATCGCGATCAGGTCGTTCTTGACCTGGTTCAGCTCGACCACGGCGTCGCGCCGCGAGGCCAGCTCCTGGTACAGCTCGACGTTGCGCGCCGCGACGGCGAAGAACTGGCCGAGCAGCCCGAGCGCGAACACGTCGGCAGTCCCGAACGGCGCGTCGCGCGCCACGTCCAGTACGAACGCGGTTCCGCCGCCCGAACCCGGGACGCGCACCGCGGCCCGCTGCTCCGCCTCGTCGACGACGCACACGTCGCTGCGCGAGGCCGTCGCGACGAATGCATCCCCGAGCTGGCCGTCCTCGTGCGAGGCGAGATCGTGCGTCGCGACGAACCCGCCGCGCGTTCGCGGCGCGTACAGCGTCGCCCGCCCGCCGACCAGCTCGTGCACGCCGAGCAGCAGCGCTTCGACCAGCACGCTCGGCTCGAGCGAGGAGAACAGGATGCGCGCGATCGAGGTGATCGCGGTCAGCCGTTCGTTCTGCATCTCGAGCTGCGCGCCGCGCAGCACCTGATCGGTCACGTCGCGCAGCGCGATCGCGTAGTGGCGCACGGTTCCGTCCGCAGCGGGGATCGGCCGCGCCGTCGCCTCGGTGCGGTAGGTCGAGCCGTCCTTGCGGTACGAGACGAAGTCGAGGTACGCGGTGCGCCCGGCGAGCAGGTCGCCGCGCATCCGCTCGAGCCGATCCATCTCGGTCTTCGGGCCGTGGAACTCGTCGACGCTCGCGCCGAGCACCGCGTCGCGGTCGGCGAGGCCTTTCATCTTCAGGAAGGCGTCATTCGCGTAGACGATCGTCGCCGGTTCGCGCGCGGTCGCCCCGAGCCGCGCGACGACGACCGGGTCCTGCGAGACGTCGAGGCCGGCGGCGTACAGCATCGCACGATCGCCGGCTTCGAGACCGGCGTGCACCCGCGTCCGATGCGCCTCCAGCAGCACGACGATCGCGTCGGCAACCGACGCCAGCGCCTTGCGCTGTGCCGGGCCGAGCTTGCGCGGCCGCACGTCCATCACGGCGAGCGCGCCGAGCGCGTGACCGTCGGGCGAGCGCAGCGGCGCGCCCGCGAAGAAGCGGATCGCCGCGGGGCCGTCGACCAGCGGGTTGTCCGCGAAGCGCGAGTCGGCGCGCGCGTCCTGCACCTCGAGGACGTCGTGGGCCAGGATCGCGTGCGAGCAGAAGGCCGCGTCCCGCGGCGCCGTCTCGCGCGCCATCCCGACCGCCGACTTCAGCCAGCGGCGGTCGCGGTCGACGAACCCGATGGCGGCGATCGGCGCGTCGCAGAGGTGCGCTGCGAGCCGGGCGAGCGCGTCGAACGATTCCTCCGGCGGCGTGTCGAGGATCGCGTACGAGAAGAGGGCGGCGAGCCGCCGCTCCTCAGACGGGGGAACCGGCGCGGGCCTGGGCATCGCTTCGGCGTTCTCGCTTCGCCCTCACGAAGGCGAGGACTTGCTCGAGCGGTCGCGCGTTCAGCACCTCGGCGGCGGTGACCCAGGCACGCCGGGCTTGGCCGACCGCGTAGGCCACGTTTTCCAGATCGCCGGCGCCGTGGGCGTCGGAATCGCACGAGAAGGTCACCCCGAATGCCCGCGCGCGCCGCGCCAGGGGACTGGGCAGATCGAGCCGCTTCGGCTGACCGTCGATCTCGAGCGCGGTCCCGGTCCGTGCCGCCGCCGCGAACACGGCGTCGTGGTCGAAGTCGTAGCCGGCGAAGGTCTCCACGTTTCGTCCCGTCGGGTGCCCGACGATCGTCACGTACGGGTTCTCGCACGCGCGGATCAGCCGCGCGGTCATCGCGTCGCGCGAGATATTGATCGCCGAGTGCACCGAGGCGACCACGACGTCGAGCTCGGCGAGCACGGCGTCGTCGAAGTCGAGCGTCCCGTCGGCGCGGATGTCCACCTCGGACGCGCACAGCGTGCGGATGCCGTAGCGCTCGCCGAGCTCGCGGACGCGGGCGCGCTGCGCGCGCAGATCCGCGGGGTCGAGACCGATGCGCCCGCGTCCCCACGAGTGGTCGCTGATCGCGTGGTATTCGTATCCGCGCGCCGCGGCGGCGGCGATCATCGTCTCGAGCGCGTCGCGGCCGTCCGACCACGTGCTGTGCATGTGGAAGTCGCCCTTGAGTTCGCCGAGCGTGACGACCGACGGGAGGCTCCCGTCGCGCGCGGCTTCGATCTCGCCGGTGCCCAGCCGCATCTCGGCCGGGATGAAGGCCATCCCGAGCACCGCGTACACTTCCTCTTCGGTGCGGCAGGTGATCGTCCGGCCGTCGGTCAGGTCGACGATCCCGTTCTCGCTCACGCGCAGGTTGCGGCGCACCGCGAGCTCGCGGAACTGGATGTTGTGCTCGCGCGATCCGGTGAAGTGCTGCAGCAGGTTGCCATACAGATGATCGGGCAGCACGCGCAGGTCGATCTGCAAGCCGCCGTCGAGCCAGATGCTCGCCTTCGTCGGGCCCTCGGCGAGGACGGCTTCGGCGCGCTCCCACGCGGCAAAGGTGCGCACGACCTGTTCCGCCTCGTCGGAGGTGCAGATGATGTCGACGTCACCGACGGTCGGTTCCTGGCGGCGCACGCTCCCGGCGGCGGTGAGGTTCTGCGCGTCGGTCAGCTTGCGCAAGTACGCGATCGCCTCGCGCGCCAGCGGGAGCGCGACGCCGAGCGGCGTGCGGCGGGTGCGCCCCTTGTAGGCCAAGACGCCGCGCCGGATGTTCTCGATCGACTTCGCGCCGAGCCGCGGAAAGCCGTCGAGCGCGCCTTCGTTCAGCGCCCGCTCGAGATCCGCGAGCGAGGCGATCCCGAGCCGTTCGAAGAGCTGCTGCGCGGTCTTCATCCCGACGCCTTGCACCTTCAGCACCTCGAGCAACGTCGGCGGATACTTCGCGCGCAGCTCGTCGAGGTACGGATCGCTCCCGGTCCGTACGATCGTGGCGATGCGGGCGGCGATCGTCTTGCCGACCCCGGGCAGCGCGGTCAGCGCCGCCTCGTCGGGCTCGACGCCGACCGGCGTCCCGTTCTCCAGCGTCTCGGCGGCCCGCTCGTACGCCATGAACTTGAAGAACGGCTCCCCGGCGAACTCCATCAGGGTCCGGATCTCGCGGAGCCGGTGCGCGATCTCGGTGTTGGTCAAGGCCATGGTGACGAGGACTTCGTTCCACGCCCGCGTACGGGCGTCCCATGCTGCGTACCGAGCGGCGGCGGCTCGACCCGGCGATCCTCAACCTGCCCGTCGAGAAGATGCGCGAAGGGTATTATTCCGACGTCTACTTCAACCGCGCGCGGGAGATCCTCGAGGCCGATCGCTACCACCCGCGCGTCCGGATGCAGGTGTTCCAGCGCAATCACTCGGTGCTCTGCGGGATCGACGAGGCGATCGCCATCCTCAAGCTGTGCAGCGGGCGGAAGCCTCCCGGCGCGAGCTGGGAGGACGGCTGGAACGCGCTGAGCGTGCACGCGCTCTACGATGGCGATGCGATCGAGCCGTTCGAGACGGTGATGACGATCGAGGGCGACTACGCCCTCTTCGCGCATCTCGAAACGTCGTACCTCGGCGTGCTGGCGCGGCGCACGCGCATCGCGACCAACGCCCGGGCGATCGTCGACGCCGCCGGCGGAAAGGACGTGCTGTTCTTTCCGGCGCGCTTCGACCACCATCTGGTGCAGACCGGCGACGGCTACGCGGCGTACATCTCCGGCGCGCTCGGCGTTTCGACCGACGCGAACGCGGAGTGGTGGGGCTCGCGCGGGATGGGGACGGTCCCGCACGCGCTGATCGCCGCCTACGGTGGCGACACCGTGCGCGCCACCGAGAAGTTCGCGCGGTACATCGATCCGGCGGTGAACGTGATCGCGCTCGTCGACTTCGAGAACGACTGCGTCGGGACGTCTCTGGCGTGCGCGCGCGCGCTCCGCGAGCGGCTGTGGGGCGTGCGGCTCGACACGTCGGGGACGCTGGTCGACCGGAGCGTGATCGCGCAGATGGGGACGTTCAAGCCGACCGGCGTGAACGCGCAGCTCGTCCACAACGTGCGCGACGCGCTCGACGGCGAGGGCTTCCAGCACGTGAAGATCGTGGCGAGCGGCGGCTTCGACGCCGAGCGCATCCGCCGCTTCGAGGACGAGAACGTCCCAGTCGACGCCTACGCGGTCGGCAGCGCGTTCTTCAGCGGTGCGGGGCGGTTCGATTTCACCGCCGACATCGTGGCGATCGACGCGGGAGCGGGCTGGCGCGAGTGTCACAAAGTCGGGCGGCCGGAGCGGCCGAATCCTCGACTTTCTCCCGTCACCTGAGCGTGCGGCGACATCGGTCGGAAGGCACGGCGCAATCGCACGCAAAACGGGACGTCGTGCGAGGGGCGCATCTCCTGCACTCCATCACGTCGCGTCCCTCGCACCCTCGGATCTACGCCGGCTGGCTTTGGGCCGCCAGCTTCTCGATGATCGTCCGGTTGAAGAGCGGGAGGTCTCCCGGATTGCGCGAGGTCACCCAGTTGCCGTCCTGGACGACGGGCTGGTCGCGGTACAAGCCGCCCGCGTTGCGGATGTCGTCGGCGATCGACGCGTAGCCCGTCAGCGTCCGGCCGCGCACGACCTGCGCGGAGATCAGGACCTGCGGGCCGTGGCAGATCACGAACATCGGCTTCTTCGCCTGGTCGAATTCGCGGACGAAGCGCTGCACGTCCTTGCTGGTACGAATGTGATCCGGCGACTGACCGCCGGGGATGAGCAGCGCGTCGAAGTCGTCGGCGGTCACGTCCGCGACGAGCTCTTCGGCTTTGATGCTCTGGCCTTCGTCGAGACCGCGCTTCCCGCGGATCTTCGAGAGCGCGCGGTCGTCGACGCCGACGATCGTGACGATCGCGCCGGCCTCTTCCAGCGCCCGTCGCGGCTCGACCAGCTCCGACTCCTCGAACCCATCCCCGACCAGGGCCGCGATGCGTTTTCCTTCGATCTCCATGGGGTCGGGGCGTTCTCACCGCCCGCGTGCGCCGCCTCTCGGCGGGCCGTCGCTTATAACGCTCCGCCGGCGGCGCGCGCGGCGGCGGCCAGCAGGTAGGCCAGCTCCACCTCCAGCTTCGCGGCCGGGTCGAGCAGCGCGTCCTCGGCGAGCGCGCGCAGCACCGGATTGCGCTTCGTCATGTCGCCCTCGGGGACGGCGTGACGCGGGTTGATCTCGCGCATGTAGATCCGCGCGTCGTGGCGGATCTCGCCGTCCGGAAGGAAGAACAGCGGGTCGAGCCCGCCGGCGTACGCCTCGAGGCCGAGGATCCCGGTGCGCTGGAGAAAGCCGATCGCGCGCACCCGCAGCGCGCGGGCCAGCCGCGCCAGCGCCGGCGCCGCCAGCCGCGCCTCGCCGCGCACGACCCGCGCGAGCGCCTCCGGATCGAGGCCGGCCGCCGCGGCCAGCCCGGGGACGTCGAGCTCCTTCTCGGCCGCGAGCCGCTCCAGCGCGGCGCCGAACGCCGCGCCTCCCGCCGTCCCCGTCGTCCCGTCGTAGGCGGCATCGAGCTCCATCGGGGAGGTGATCGCCGCCCGCGGCGCGGAGGCCTCTCGCCAATGTCCGAGTCGACGGAACGCCGGAAGTCGCGCCACCTGGACGTGTGCCTCGAGGAAGACGTCGCCTCGCGGCTGGACGCGGGCTGGGACGGCGTCCGCCTGCGCCACGAAGCGCTCCCCGAGATCGCCTTGGCCGACGTCGACGTCGCGACGACGTTCCTCGGACGGCCCCTGCGCGCGCCGCTCCTGATCTCGTCGATGACCGGCGGGACGGCGCGGGCCGGCGAGATCAACCGCCGGCTCGCCGCCGGTGCCGAGGCCGCCGGGATCGCGTTCGCGCTCGGCAGCGGCCGCGCGATGCTCGAGGACGGCGCGCTGCGCGCGACCTTCGACGTGCGCGGCGTCGCGCCGACCGTCTTCCTGTTCGCGAACCTGGGGGCGGTCCAGCTCAACTACGGCATCCGTCCCGACGACGCGCGCCGGCTGGTCGACGAGCTGCGCGCCGACGGCCTCTACCTGCACCTCAACCCGCTCCAGGAGGCGCTGCAGCGCGGCGGCGACACCAACTTCCGCTCGCTCGAGCCGAAGATCGCCGCCCTCTGCGCCGCGCTCGAGGTCCCGGTCGTGGCGAAGAGCGTCGGCTCCGGGATCGCGCCCTCGACCGCGGCGCGGCTGGTCGCCTGCGGGGTCGCGGCGATCGACGTCGCCGGGGCCGGGGGGACGTCGTGGGCGCGGGTCGAGGGGAAGCGCTCGGGCGAGGCGGCCCGCGAGCGGATCGCCGAAGCGTTCGGCGACTGGGGCTTTCCGACGCCGCGCGCGACCGTGGCGCTGCGCGCGGCGCTGCCGGAGATCCCGCTGGTCGCCAGCGGCGGCATCCGTGACGGGGTCCACGTCGCCAAGGCGCTGGCGCTCGGGGCCGATCTCGCCGGGCTCGCGCTGCCCTTCCTGCGCGCCGCCGAGGAGTCGGAAGGCGCCGTCGCGGCGCTGATCGACGAGCTCGTCACCGCGCTGCGGATCGCCCTCTTCGCGACCGGCTCGCGCACGGTGGCCGACGTGCGCGAGGTGGTCGGCTAAAAGGAGCCGTACCCAGCGGCGAGAGGTTCCGTATGCTCGCCATGGTTCTCGCCGCGGTTGTCGCAGCGGGCGGTTCCGCATCGCCGAGCCCCAGTCCGAGCCCGGCTCCGGCGGCGATCGGCAACGTCACGGTCGTCACCGGAAGCCCGCAGTCGCTGCACCGCGCGCCGCAGGCGGCCTCGGTGCTAACCGCCGCCGAGCTGCGCGCCTCGACCGCGGCATCGCTCGATGCGGCGATGCGCGACATGCCGGGCGTCGACCGCGACCGCAGCAACGCGCCGTTCACGAACTACGGCCAGCTCCGGCTCTCGTTCGCCGGCGCGGGGCAAGACCGCGGGACGCTGCTGGTCGACGGAATCCCCGCGCAGGACGGATTCGGCGGTCAGGTCGACTGGAACGCCTACCCCGGCGCGTCGATCTTCCGGGCGGAGCTGCTGCGCGGACCCGGCTCGGCGCTGTACGGCTCGGGCGCGATCGGCGGCGTCCTCTCACTGACGACGCTGCCGCCGGCGCTCGGGAACGGCGGGTTCGTCGACCTCGCGAGCGGCGGCGCCGTGACCGACCAGATCACCGTCGCGAAGACGGGCGCGCTCGGCTCGTGGGCGAGCGCGGTGACGCTCTCGACGCAGCGGCTGAGCTACGACGTGATCCCGCCCGGACAAGGCTCGCGCGTCGACCGGCCGGCCGTTTCGACCGCCGACGTCGCGCAGGTGCGCCTGCGAAACGCCGGACCAAACAGCTCGATCGACCTCCAGGCGCTCGTCGCCGACGACGCGCAGCAGGACGGCCGCCCGAACGACGGGTTCTCGCGCAGCTACGATCAGGCCGCGGCGACGTGGACGACCGGGAAGATCGCCACCCTCGCTCTCACCGCGTTCGCCCGTGAGAGCCAGGTGCAGAACCTCGCCGATCGCTACCCCTCGCCCGCGCCGGGCCATCAGCTCTACCACCAGGACGTCCCCTCCTCCGACGCGGGGCTGCGCGCGCGCTGGGACCGCCCGGTCGCCGGCGGCGCGTGGTCGCTGGTCGCCGAGCGCCGCTTCGTCACCGGCCGCAGCGAGCAGTGGTCGGGGATCACCGGCCTCGTGCAGAGCGATGTCGCCGGGACGCAGGCGCTCGATGGGCTCGCGCTCCAGCGCACGTTCGACGGGGCGCGTTTCGGCGCGGTCGCCGGTGCGCGCTACGACGCGGTACACACCGACGCGCTCGGCCCGCGCGACGCGAGCGCGCTCTCGCCGCGGCTCGACCTGCGCTACGCCGCCTCGAGCGCGACCGTCTTTCGCGCAGCGCTCGGCAGCGGTCTGCGCGCGCCGTTCTTGAACGAGCTGGTCCGCAGCTACCGCATCGGCACGATCACCTACGAGAACAACCCGCACCTCGTTCCCGAGCGCAGCCGTTCGGCGCAGCTCGGCGTCGACGTCGCCGGCAGCCTGGGCCGGTTCGCGCTCGACTATACCGCGACACTCATCCACGACGCGATCGATTTCCGCACGCTCTCCGCGACGCTGCAGCAGCGCAGCAACCTCGCGCAGACGAATACCGGCGCGTACACCGCCGAGTACACGACGCGCGGCACGTGCGCGCGCGTCCACGTCTTCGGCACCGTCCAGCACGACCGCATCGTCGCCGGATCGCCGGCCGAGATCGGAAAGCGCGTCCCGTACGTCCCCGACGACGCCGCGGCGATCGATTTCGACCGCACGCTGCGCGCACTCACCGGAACGCTCGAGCTGTCCTACAGCGGGCCGACCTTCGCCGACGATCTGCAGCAGCAGCCGCTGGGGCAGGCCTTCCTGGTCGGCGGCCGGCTGACGCTGCACGGCGCCGACGGCTCGGCGCTCTCGCTGGCGGTCGACAACCTCGCCGACCGCGTCTATCTGACCAGCGTCGACCGCCTCGGCCCGCCGGCCTCGGTGACGCTGCGCGTCACCCTGCCGATCGGCACGCGGCCGCCGGTTACGCCGGCGTCCGCGGTTTGCGGCTGACGCGGACTTCGCCGTCCTCGACCTGCACGTCGAACGTGTCGACCGACGCGTAGTCGCCGAGCGTCATCCCGCCGTCGTCCAGCTTGAACGTCCAGGCGTGCCACGGGCAGGTGACGGTCGTTCCGTCGACCCAGCCTTCGGCGAGCGGGCCGCCTTGGTGCGGACAGGTATTGTCGAGGGCATAGAACGTCCCGTCGACGTTGAAGAGCGCGATCTCGCGGTCGCCGACGACGACCGCTTTCCCGGTACCCGGCGCGACGTCGGCGACGCGCGCCACCGTCACGAACTCATCGCTCACGAGCGGACCGGTTCCGCGCTCCGAGGAGGACGCCTTGCTCAAGGATTACCGCGACTGGCTCGAGTCGGAGCTGAAGCTGCTCGGAAACGCCAGCCATCATGCCTACTCGTTCGGCCAGGCCAACATGGCGAAACGAGCGCTGGAACGGCTCGACGAAGAGCTCGCGAAAACGCTCTACGTCGGCATCGACCGCGCCGAGGCGCGCCGCGTGATGACGGCGATCGAAGCGCTCGCGCAGCAGGCGACCAGCGTCCCGGCCGAGCTCGAGGCGCTGCGCGACGCGGTCAAGAGCGCGCTCGAGCAGCAGAACGAAAGCTCGGCCCTGTAGCGCGAGGTGCGACCGCCGGCTTTGACGCGATAGCGCTTTTCTGATACGATCCGTCGGTCGCCGTCGCGGACCCACGGAGTCTGCGGACGCGCGAGTCGAAAGGAGATTGGTTCATCCCGTGCCCCTGACCAAAGACCAGAAATCGGACCTGTCGACCAAGTACGGCCGCGGCCCGAACGACACCGGCTCGGCCGACGTCCAGATCGCGATTCTCACCGCGTCGATCAATCAGCTCACCGAGCACCTGAAGGTCCACAAGAAGGACCATCACAGCCGCCGCGGCCTGCTCATGCAGGTCGGTCAGCGCCGGCGCCTGCTCGTGTACTTGCAGAACAAGGATCTCGAGCGCTACCGGAAGCTGATCGCCGACCTCGGCCTGCGCCGCTAGACGAACCCCTCCGGCCCGCTTACAACGGGCCGGACGCCGTTTCGGCGACCTTGCTCGCGATGACCACCTTCCCGCTCCAGTGGACGTCGTCGAACTGCATCCCGTCGAAGCCGGGGTCGATCTGCAGCGCGGTCGTGAAGTCACCGGAGGCGGTGACCTTCCGCAGCAGGACGTGCTGGTCGCCGCCCGTCGCGAGGTGCCGGTGGATGCTGATGCCGATCGGCGTCGCGGCGGGATTGAGCGCATTGCTCGGCGCTCCGTCGACGGCCACGTCTTCCATCGTCACGTCGTACGGCTGGCCCGTCTGACGCACGGCCGGCGCCGGCGTCATGAAGGTGAACGCGATGCCGCCGTACACGAACGCGTCGTGCACCGTCACGTTCCGCACGCGCGCCGACAGCGGCTGCCCGGGCGGTGCGCCGATGGTCACGCCGACCCCGATCGTGTTCTTCGCCGTCACGTTCTCGATGACGACGTCGTTGATATAGCCCTGCACGTCGCTGCCGTTCATCGAGACGACCGACCCGGTCCCGTCATGCATCGCGCCGTACGCGAGCGGCCCGTACCCGTGCGGCGAACCGGCGTAGTGGACTCCGTCGATCGTGATGTCGTGCATCTCCGTGTTGTATGCGCTGTTGACGCGCAGCGCGTTGACGCTCGCGGCGACCACGCTCGGCGCGACCGCGACGTTGATGTTTTGGAAGACCAAGTGCCGCACGTCGCCGAGCGGCGCATCCGTCAACGGTTTCGCGTACGGCGCCGTCTCGCCGTCGATCTCGAGGCGGTCGTCTTCGATGTAGTTCAGGTCGATGGTGTCGTACTCATTCGTCACGGTGAGATCGTAGAAGCTCGACGTGACGCCGTTCTTCGTCGTTCCCCCGAGCCCGAAGCGAAGCATTCCGACGCCGTTGTGCGCGTGCACGTCGTTGAACACCAGGTCGTGGCTCGGAGTCAGCGGGTCGACGCCGAGATCCTCGAGCTGAACGCCGACGAACGCCTTGGGCCCCTCGTTTCCGGACGTGATGTAGTCCGGCGTCGGGTTCGCGCCGAGCTCGAAGTACACGTGCTCGATCCGCAAGTTTTGGACGGGCCGCAGGTAGCCCTCGATGCAGTTGTAGATCCGGATCCCCGAAAGGTCGGTCCAGTGCTGTGTCCCGGATCGCGGATCGAAGCCGACGTTCGCGATCGTGACGTTCTGAATCGGCGTCGTCGCCGTCGGACCGTCGAGCCAGATCATCCCGAGCTGCCGGCCGTCCGGCCCGGGCCGGACCTCGGCGGGGTCGTAGGTGAAGCCCGGAAGCGCCGAAAGCGTCGTTTCGCGCATCCCCTCGCCGACCAGCGAGACGTTCGAATCCCACGCGATCGGGCCGCCGATCCCGCACGTTCCGCGCGGGAGCACGACGACGGCCGGACGATGCACCGTGCCGATGACCGCGGCCACCTGCTCCGCTCGCTGAATCGCCCGCTCGTCATCGGTCGTGCCGTCACAGCGAGCGCCGAAGGAGCGGACGTCGAACGTTCCGCCGAACCAGGCGCGCGCCGCCGCGTCCGGTCCGGCGCGCAGCGCGTCCTTCTCGCCCGGGATGACGGATGAGCGAGCGGCCGCCCCTCCGCCGCTGCAGGCAGCAAGGAACAGCAACGCGGCCAGTGCCGCAAGACGAACGACCATCATTCACTCCGCTCGAAAGCTCGCTCAATGAAGAGCGCGCGTGAACGACACCCGTTCGATCCGGTGCGCTCGCGTTGTTTGCACGGGCGAGCCGACGTTCCCTCGTTCTCGAAAGCGGCGCCCGCCGCGCCTGCGCGACGCGGACAGGCCGCGCGCCGCGTCACGCCGAACCGCGCCACGTTTACACAGACGTAAGCGAAAAAGAACGAACAATCTAGGAGTACCAGTGCCAGAATCCGTCTCGCTCGAGATCGGTGGCCGTCCCCTCGTCATCGAGACGGGTGAGCTTGCAAAGCAAGCGAACGGCTCCGCCCTCGTCCGCTACGGCGATCAAATCGTCGTCATCTGCGCCGCAACGGCGTCGGAGAAGCCCCGGGAAGGGATCGATTTCTTCCCCCTCACCTGCGACTACGAAGAGAAAATGTACGCGGCCGGCAAGATTCCGGGCGGCTACATCAAGCGTGAAGGACGTCCGTCCGAGCACGCAGTCCTGAGCGCGCGTCAGATCGATCGCCCGATCCGCCCGCTCTTCCCGGACGGTTTCCGCAACGATATCCAGATCATCGCGACCGTCCTCTCGACCGACCCCGGGCTCGACAGCGACACGCTCGCCGTCGTCGCGGCGGGCGCCGCGCTCGCGGTCAGCGACATCCCGTTCCAGAAGAACGTCGCCGCCGTGCGCGTCGGCCGCGACGAGAACGGCAGCTACATCGCCAACCCGACGCTCGAGCAGTACGAAGGCGGCGGGATGGAGATCGTCGTCGCCGGCACGTCCGACGCCGTGATGATGGTCGAAGGCAGCGCGAAAGAGATCTCCGAGGAAGATTTCCTCGGCGCGGTCGCGTTCGCCCACGAAGAGATCAAGAAGATCGTCAAAGCGATCGATCAGCTCGCGAAGAAAGCCGGCAAGGCGAAGCGCGAGTACCCGCTGCTGACAGTCGACGAGAAGCTCGACAAGTGGATGCGCAAGAACTTCGCCAAGGAAGTCGCGAAGGCGATGCGCGTCATCGACAAGCAGGAGCGCAACGCCGCGTTCCTCGACCTCTCGCGCGAAGCCGCGCTCGCGAAGCTCGCGAAGAAAGACGATCCGGTCGTCCGCACGCTGATCGAAGATCCGAAGAACAAGGACTTCGAAAAGCTCCTCAAGACGATGGAAGAGGACGAGCTGCGCACGATGGTCGTCGACGAGAAGATTCGTCCCGACGGACGCAAGCCCGGCGACATCCGTCCGATCTGGTGCAAGACACACTACGTGCCGCGCGTGCACGGTTCCGGCGTGTTCACCCGCGGGCAGACGCAGGTCTTCACCGCGGCGACGCTGGGCTCGATCAGCGACGAGCAGCGCCTCGACGGGATCCTCGCGATCCCCAACAAGCGCTATATGCACTACTACAACTTCCCGCCGTACTCGGTCGGGGAGACGCGGCCCATGCGTTCGCCCGGGCGCCGCGAGATCGGCCACGGCCAGCTCGCGGAGCGCGCGCTCGTCCCGGTACTGCCGGCCGAGGAAGACTTCCCCTACACGCTGCGCCTGATCAGCGAAGTGCTCGAGTCGAACGGATCCTCGTCGATGGCGTCGGTCTGCGGCTCCACGCTGGCGCTGCTCGACGCCGGCGTCCCGATCACCGGACACGTCGCCGGCGTCGCGATGGGCCTGATCCTCAAAGGCAAGGACTACGCGATCCTCACCGACATCCAGGGGCTCGAGGACGCGCTCGGCGAGATGGACTTCAAAGTCGCGGGGACGACCGAAGGGATCACCGCGATCCAGATGGACATCAAGGTCGCCGGGATCACGATCGAGATCATGCGCGAAGCGCTCGCCGAAGCGAAGAAGTCGCGCCTGTTCATCATCGACAAGCTCAAAGAGACGATCGCCGAGCCGCGCAAGGAGCTCTCCGAGTACGCCCCGCGGATGATCGTCGTCCAGATCAGCCCCGACATGATCAAGAACGTGATCGGACCCGGCGGCAAGGTGATCAACAAGATCGTCGCCGACACCGGCGTGAAGATCGACATCGAGAACGACGGCCGCGTCTTCATCGCCGGCGCGAACGCGGCGGGCGCCGAGAAGGCCAAGCAGATGGTCGAGGCGCTCACCAAAGAGGTGAAGCCGGGCGAGAACTATCTCGGGACCGTCACGCGGCTGATGAACTTCGGAGCGTTCGTCGCGATCCTCCCCGGCAAGGAAGGACTCGTGCACATCTCGCAGCTCGCGCCGCAGCGCGTCGAGCGCGTCGAGGACGTGGTGAAGCCGGGCGACCAGATCATGGTCAAGGTGATCGAGATCGACTCGCAAGGCCGCATCAACCTGAGCCGCAAGGCCGTGCTGCAGCCCGGCGGCGAGGGCTCCGGGAACGGCGCGCCGGCGCCGGCTCCGGCCCCCGCGCGCCGCGCCTCGCACGCCGGCGAGACCGACGAGGGCGGAGGTTCGCCGCCGCCGCGCTCGAACGGCGCCCCGCCGCCTCGCCGCGAAGGCGACCGGCGCCCGCGCCGCCGCCCGCGCGGCGGCGGTTCGACGACGGCCGAGTAGCCGAACTCGACCCCGCTCGGAAGGAAACCCCTGGAGAGCTCGTCGCAAGACGGGCTCTCCCCATGTCCCGGCTCCGATCGCTCGCCCTGGTCGCCGCGCTCGTCCTCACCGGCGCGGCGGCGCCGCCGCCGACCGTGTTCGACCTCTCCGACGAGGTCGGCCACATCGCCGTGCCGCTGACGCTGACCGCGACCGACGGCGCGCCGCTCCCCGTCGACGGCGGCGGGAAACCGGCGTACGTGTTCCTGTTCGCGTCATGGTGCGAGCCGTGCCAGGAGAGCCTGCCGTTCGTCCGGGCGGCGTACGCGAAGTACGGCGAGCGCGTCCGCTTCGTCGGCGTCGACGTCCTCGAAGACGCGCCGGCGGCGCGCACGTTCATCGCGAACGCGGCGCTGCCGTTTCCCGTCGCGATCTATCCGATCTCGCAGCTCGACGCGACGATCGCGCCCGACGTGCAGTTGCGCTCGGGGACGAAGTACCGCATCCCGGCCGACTTCCTGATCGACGCCAACGGCGTCGTGCGCTTCGCCTGGCACGGCTTGAACGTCGACGACAAGGGCGATCCGGTCGACCTGCTTCCTGAATACCTCGCGAAGCTCGGCATCGAATGATGAACGTCGAGGTGGCCTCGCACGCACCACACGCGCGCAAGCACGGCTCGACCTTCGCCGAGTCGTGGAAAGCGCACGACGGGACGGTCTTCGTCGGTGTCGGCAACGTCTTCGCCGGGAAGGACCGCGTGGCCGTCGCCGACCTGCTGCGCACCGCCGGCCGCGCGGTGATCGGCTCGATGGCGATGATGGCGAATGCGCTGCGCTCGCTCGACACGATCGTGCAGAAGCACGCGCGCGAGCAGCGCGACGACGAGCTGGCCGCGGCGGTCGCCGTGCTGGCGATCCCGCCGGCCGCCGAGAGCGTCTCGTTCGTCGGCGCGGGGCTGCTTCATATCGCGCTCGTCGACGGGCTCGGCACGCCGCACCCGCTGCACGGCCTCGGCGCGGCGCTGGGCAGCGGGCTCGAACCCGCCGCCGGCGAGGAGACCTTCCAGGTCCAGCGCCTCCACCGGGACGATCTGCTGGTCACCGCGACGTTTCCGATCCCGCCCGCCTGGTGGTCGCAGGGCCGGCGCACGGCGGAAGCGCTCGTCCACGCGAGCGCCGACCCCGAAGCCTCCGCCGCGGTGATCGGTCCCGCCTGACGCGGGGTCAGCCGCGCGGGGCGAAGCCGCGGTACGGACCGAGCGGAACGACCAGGTCGGTGAGGATCATGTCGCGCTGGACGAGCGGGAGCGTCCGCAGCACCTCGTGCGCCGCCTCGAGATCGTCGGCTTCGAGCAGCAGCAGCGCACCCGGGCTGTCCTTCCGGCTCCAGACGCGGCGCAGCACGCCCGCGGTGTAGAGCTCGCGGACGCGCTCGGCCTCGGGCTCGAGCAGCGGGGCGAACTCCTCGTCGCTGAAACGGTCGATGTTGCGGCGCAGGACCGCGATGAACTCCGGCATGACGCGTCCAAGCTTCTCCGGATGCCCTTCGAATCGCTGGCCGCCTTCGTGCGGGCGCTGCGCGCCGCGGGAGAGCTCGCCGTGGTCGACGCCGAGGTCGACCCCCGGCTCGAGATCGCCGAGATCACCGACCGCGTCGTGAAGGCCGGCGGCCCGGCGCTGCTCTTCCGCGCGGTGCGCGGCTCGGCGTTTCCGGTGCTGACGAACCAGTTCGGGACCGAGCGGCGCGCGGCGATGGCCCTGCGTGCGCGGACGCTGGCCGAGGTCGAGGAACGGATGCGCCGCACGATCGATCTCGGGATGCCGGAGGGCCTGGGCGGGAAGCTCGGGCGGCTCGCCTCGCTCGCGCAGGCGGGGTTCAGCGCGATCCCGCGCCGCGTCGAGCGCGCTGCGGTGCAGGAGGTGGTCCTCGACCCGCCCGACCTGGCGAAGCTCCCCGTGCTCACCACCTGGCCGCTCGACGGCGGCCCGTTCATCACCCTGCCGCTGGTCTTCACCCGCGATCCCGAGACCCGGCGCTTCAACGTGGGGATGTACCGCGTCCAGATCTACGACGGCGTGACCGCCGGGATGCACTGGCAGCGTCACAAGCAGGGGCGCGCGCACGCCGCGAAGTGGGGCCGCCGCATCCCGGTCGCCGTCGCGGTCGGCGGCGATCCGGCGCTGACGTACGCCGCGACGGCGCCGCTCCCGCCGATCGTCGACGAGCTCGCTTTCGCCGGCTTTCTGCGCGGCGCGCCGGTGCGGATCGCGAAGGCGCTCACCGTCGACCTGGACGTTCCCGCCGACGCCGACTTCGTGATCGAAGGCTGGGTCGACAACGAGGACCTGCGCGTCGAAGGGCCGTTCGGCGACCACACCGGCGTCTACAGCGCGGCCGATCTCTACCCGACGCTGCACGTCACCGCGATCACGCACCGGCGCGACGCGATCTGGGGCGCGACCGTCGTCGGAAAGCCGCCGATGGAGGACGCCTGGCTCGGAAAAGCGACGGAACGGATCTTCCTTCCGCTGCTTCAAAGCGTCGTCCCCGAGATCGTCGACTACAATCTTCCGGTCGAGGGCGGCTTTCACAACCTGGCGATCGTCGCGGTGCGCAAGTCGTACCCGGGCCAAGCGATCAAGGTGATGAACGCGCTCTGGGGCTTGGGACACATGATGATGCTGACGCGTTGCCTCGTGGTGGTGGATCACGACATCGACGTTCACGACGTGCGCGGCGTCGCATGGACGGTGCTGAACAACGTCGATCCCGGACGCGATCTGGTGATCGTGCCCGGCCCGGTCGACGATCTCGATCACGCCGGCTCGTACGAGCTCGCGCTGGGTCACAAGCTGGGCGTCGATGCGACCCGCAAGGGCGCCGACGAAGGCTACCGGCGCGACTGGCCGCCCGAGATTCGGATGGATGCGGCGACGCGCGCGCGCGTCACCGAGCGCTGGAAGGAGTACGGGATCGGCGATCTCGCGCGGACCGGCGTCGCCGACGCCTGGTCCGGCCAGGGCGCCGCCCGGCTGGCGCGGCTGCTCGCCTCCGCCTCGGCTTCGCCCGACGACGTCGCGCCGCGGACGGACCGCGCGAAGTGAACGCGGCTCGGCTCTTTCTGCGCGACATCCGCGTCGAGCACACGCTCTTCGCGCTGCCGTTCGCCTACGTCGGCGCGGTGATGGGGGCGCGCGGCGTCCCGACGTGGTGGCAGCTCCTGTGGATCACGCTCGCCGTCGTCGGCGCGCGCACCGCGGCGATGGCGGCGAACCGCTACTTCGACAAGGACCTCGACGCGCGGATCCCGCGCACGGCGAAGCGCGCCGTGGCGAGCGGAAAGCTGCCGGCCTCGGTGATGGTGTGGGCGATCGTCGCGGGGCTCGCGCTGCTGGTCGTGAGCGCGGCGCTGCTGAACCCGCTGTGTTTGAAGCTGCTCCCGCTCGCCGCGTTCGGCTTGGTGGCGTACCCGCTGTGCAAGCGCTTCACCTGGCTGGTGCACTTCGTGCTCGGCGCGGTCGACGCGTGCGCCCCGCTCGGCGCCTACGTCGCGGTCACCGGCCGCATCGACCTCGCGGCGCTGCTGCTCTTCCTCGCCGTCACCGTGTGGGTCGCGGGCTTCGACATCCTGTACGCGCTGATGGACCTGCAGTGGGACCTCACGCTCGGCGTGCGCTCGTTTCCGCAGCGTTTCGGCGAGCGCAGCGCGCGCGTGTGGCCGATCGCGCTGCACGTGACGATGGCGCTCGCGCTCTTCGCCGCCGGCGTGCTCGCGCACGCCGGCGCGATCTACTACGGCGGCGTCGTGCTGGCGGCCGGGGTGACGCTCTACGAAGAGCGGCTCATCGCGCTGGCCAAGGACGTATTCGTGCTGAACGAGCGCGTGTTCCTCACCAACATGCTGTTCTCCGTCGGCTTCCTCGGGACGACGCTCGCGTCGTACGTGGCGCGATGATCCGCGCGGAGTTCTTGAGCGCGCTCGGTGCGACGAGCGTCGCCGCCGCAGCGCCGGCGCCCGTGCAGCCGATCCAGCCGTACACGCCGACGATGCGCGTCGCCGTCATCTGCCCGCAGAGCGGTCCGGACCGCGCGCTGGGACTGCAGCTGGTGAACGGGGTCCGCTCGGCGTGCGACTATCTGAACGACCAGCGCAGCTCGTTCGATCGCGCGCTGCTCTTCACGGCCTTCGACGACCACAACACCGCCGCCGACGCGATCGTGCAGGCGGGCTTCGCGACCGGAAATCCCGACGTCCTCGCGGTGGTGGGGCACATGAGCGCCGGCGCGACGCTCGCCGCGCTGCAAGCCTACGCGAACGCGCAGATCGCGCTGATCGTCCCCACGGTGACCGACGACCGGATCACCGCGAAGGGCTACCGCAACGTGTTCCGGCTGCCGACGAAAGACTCCGACGAAGGCGGACTGATCGCGAGCTACGCGATCGCCACCGGCGCGAAAGCACCGCTCGTCGTGACGCAGGACAGCGACTACGGTCCTGACGTCGCGCAGGGCTTCGTGCGGCGCGCCGCCGCGCTGCACGTGAACTCGGTCGCGACCCGGTTCCCGCTCGACAAACCCGACTTCGCTGCGGCGGCCGCCGAAGTGCTCGCCCACACCCCGGATCTGGTGGCCCTGGCGGGGACCGCCGACGACATGGGGCCGCTGATTCCGGCGCTCCGCGCGAAAGGCTACACGGGCCGGTTCGTCGGCGCGCAAGGCTTCTTCGACGACCAGACGACGAAGCTGTACGCGAAGGCGGCCGACGGGATGCTGGTCGCGACCGACGTGCCGTTCTACCCGCTCGCGCCGACCGCGGTTCCCGTGGTGCGCGACTTCGAGCAGCGCTACGGCGCGCTCACGCCGGTGACGGCGTTCGGCTTCGCCGCCGTCCAGCTCGCCTACGCGGCGCAGCGCCGCACCAACGCCGGGAACCGGCTCACGCTGCTGCGGGCGATCGCCTTCAGCGGAACGCTCGACACGATCACCGGCTCGTACACGTTCGGCCCGACCGGCGACCCGCTGCAGCCCAACGTCTATTTCTACGCCGTTCGGGGCGGAAAGTTCGTGTACGAGCGCCAAGCCCACACCAGCGGGTTCATGCTGAAGTAGGAGGCGTCGAGGTGGTCGACTCGCCGTTCAAGGGACGGGAGTCGGTGCGCGTGCCGGAAGAGCGCGCGCGCCTCGTTCTGACGCTGGTCTTTCTGCCGGCGACGCTGGGGATCGTCGGGTTCTTCTTCCAGAACACGTTCACCGTCCACAGCCTGATCCTGATCCTGATCGGCGCGATGCTGTTCGTCGCGCTGAGCCGCGGCCGTCTGCTCGGCGGCGGTGTGCGGATCCGCGAAGGACAGTTCGAGCACGTCTACTCGATCGTCGAAGAGTGCGCGCTCGCCGTCGGGATCGAGACCCCGCACGTGTTCATCCGCGACGACCCGTTCGTCCCGATCGTCGCGGTCGGGACCGGCGATCCGTACGCGCTCGTCTTCTCCTCGACGTGGATCGAAGCGTTCAAGCCCGACGAGCTGCGCTTCCTCGTCGGACGCGAGCTCGCGCACATCGGCGCCGGCCACACCAAGCTGACCTCGCTGCTGAGCGCCAACGGCCGCGAGAACCCGGTCGTCGCCGTCGCGTTCGGCGCGTGGCTGCGCGTGATCGAGTACACCGCCGACCGCGCCGGCCTGCTGTGCTGCGGCTCGCTCGAGGTCGCCTTCTCGGCGATCGCCGTCTCGACGTTCCATCACGTGGGGCGCAAGATCGATCTGCACAGCTTCGCCGAGCAGCGGCGCGAGCTCGACGCCGAGCCCGCGCTGCGCTTCGGCGAGTGGGTCGGCTCGACGCCGTACGCGACCAACCGTATCGCGCGCCTCGCGGCGTTCGCCCGCGATCCGCTCTACCAGCAGTGGTCGGCGAAGTTCGCGCAGCGCCGCCTCGCGCCGCCGCCGGCCGCCGCGCAGCCGGCGGGCTATACCCTCGTCGAGGACCGGCGCAACTTCGCCGGGTTCTGGCGCCGGGTCGCCGCCTGGACCATCGACTACTTGGTGATCGCGACGATCGTGCCGAAGCCGCAGCACGTCGCGGCAGTTTCGAAGAACGTCGTGCACGTCAACGTGAACGGCGTCGACGTCTCGCAGCTTTCGCCGACCACGCAAGCCGAGATGTCGAAGGAGATGTCGCCGGCGTTCGTGCACGCGCTGAACAGTCTGGCGAGCGGCGACTGGACCTCGAAGCTCGGCGACGGGCTCCTCTGGGCGCTGCTCGCCGCGTATACCATCCTGCTCGTCGGCTTCGCGGGACAGACCCTCGGGATGATGATCTGCGATCTGCGCGTCGTCGGCGACCACCGCGAGCGGATCGGCGTCGGGCGCGCGATCGCGCGCTACCTCTCGCTGCTGGCGAGCGTGGTCGTCCTCGTCGGCCTGTTCAGCGTGTTTCGCCGCGTGCAGCCCTTCGAGGCATGGTCTCGCACGCGCCTCGTCAGCGGCAGCACCGGCGGCCGCGCGTAATCTCGTCAGGCTGCCGCATGTGAGCCCGCGCGCCGTTACGCCGGCGCGGTGGGTGCTGCCGCGCTCGAACTCGCTGCGGTCGATCCGGTTGCGCTCGCCGCGGCCTCGCGCGCGGTGCCGTCGGCCGGCGTGACGCTCGGCGCGGACGCCCTGCCCGCGCGCGAGCCGTGCGCTTCGGCGAAGACGCGCGTGAGCTCGGCGCCGAACAGCAAGATCATCGACGAATAGTAGATCCACACCAACAGGACGAGGATCGAGCCGGCCGCGCCGTAGCCCGATGCGACGCCCGCTTTCGCGATGTACAGGCCGATCAGCAGCTGGCCGACGACGAACAGTACGCTCGTCGCCAGCGCGCCGGTCCACACGTCGTGCCACGCGACGTCCGTGTCCGGCAAGTACTTGAACATCAGCGCGAAGAGCAGCGTGACGAGCGCCAGCTCGACGACGAGGTTCACGAGCCCGAGCAGCCAGCCCGCGCCGGCGAACGGGAGCTGGTGCGTCACCGACGTCGCGACGTAGGTGATGCCGGCGTTCAGCGCGGTCGTCACCAGCAGCAGAAAGCCGATCGCGAGCAGCATCCCGATCGAGGCGGCGCGATCGCGGATCTGCCGCCACAGCGGGCGCTTCGGCGGCTCCGCGTGCCACACGGTGTTGAGCGCGTCCTGCAACGCGGCGAACAGACCGCCGGCGCCGAGCAGCAGCGTGATCCAGCCGACGATCTGCATCAGGCCGGATTGGCCGCGCTTCGCGAACGCGGCGTCGACCATCTGGCGCACGGTGTCGGCAGCATCTTTACCGGCCGAACGCTGGATCGCGATCAGGAGCTGCTCGCGCACGACGCTGTGGCCGTGCCCGTGTCCGACCGTCGCCGCGATCACGTTGCCGGCGATCGCGATGATGATGATCATCACCGGCGCGAGCGCGAAGATCGTCGAATACGAGAGCGCGGCCGCCAGCCGCGGCGCCTTGTCGGCGTTGAAGCGCCCGTACGTCTCCTTGAGCATGCCCGCGTCGAGATGCAGCGCCATCTCAGCTAGCCGCCGAGTTCCTCGTCTTCTTCATCGTCGTCGTCTTCGTCGTCATCGCCGTCTTCGTCGTCGCCGTCTTCCTCGTCGTCGCCGGTGCTCGCCCGCGGCGTCGGCATGGGCGTGCCGTCCGGCATGTCGGGGTCGAGCGTCTCGCTCGCCGCGACGGCGTCGCGGTCGGCCGGTGAGGGCTGACGCTCCTCGGTGAGGTCGTCTTCATAGAGGTCCCGGCGTTCCACGGGGACCCCTTACCATCGCGGACCGGACCGGAAACAGCCGGCGGCTACGCGCCGCCGAGCGCGGGCGATCCCAGGTCGAGCGCATCGAACGGGATCACGCGCAGCTCGCCGTGCGGCGGCAGCGCATCGGTGAAGCGCGCCGCGTCCCCGACGAGCACGACGAAGTCGTCCGGGATCAGACCCCGGGCCGCGAAGCCGCGCACCGCGTCGGCGTCGACCTCGTTCACCCGGTGGGTGAAGATGCGCATCTCCTCGAGCGGAACGTCGTAGAGGACGTGCTCGGCGATCGAACCCGCGAGCCCGTCGATCGTCTCGATCGCGCGGTTGAAGCCGCCCGTCACCGTCGCCTTGCGCGTCATCAGATCGGCGTCGCTCGCGGGCGTGCCGGCCAGCGAACGGATCGTCTCCAGCGTGACGCTCGTCGCCTCCGCGGCACGGGCGTGGTCGACGAGCGTCGAGGCGAGGAACGTTCCGGCGGTGCGGCGCGCACTCAGCGCGGCGTGCGCGCCGTACGAGAGCCCGCGCTTGACCCGGATCTCCTGGTTCAGCCGGCCGCTGTAGCCGGCCAGCACCGCGGTCGCGACGGTCGCCGGATAGTAGTCTTCCGAGCCGCGCGGGATGGTGACGCGGCCGGCGACCAGCGCGGTCCGGCCGGCGTCGGGCTTGTCGACGACGACCGTCCGGGCGCGCGGCGCGGGGATCGCGCCGTCCGGCCGGGCGCCGGGCGCGCTCGCCGCGGGGCGCCAGTCGCCGAGGACCCGCTCGGCGAGCGCGAATGCCTCCTCCACCGCAAGGTCGCCTCCGATGACCAGCACCGCGTCGTCCGGGCGATAGAAGCGCTCGTGGAACCACACGACCCGTTCCCGAGAGAGGCCGGCGAGCGTCTGCGCCGTTCCCGCCAGCGGGTGGCCGTACGGTGCGCCGTCGTAGGCGACGCGCTGCGCGACGAGCCGCGCCAGCGCGCTGGGGTTCGCGTAGGTGAGCGCGAGGTCGGAGAGCGACTTCGCGCGGATCCGTTCGACCTCGTCGGGGGCGAACGCCGGGCGGCGCACGATCTCCTCGAGCAGGTCGAACGCCTGCGCGAAGGCGGGCGTCGTCGCGCTGACGCTCGCCACCGAAGCGTCGTAGCCCGACGCCGCGTCGAGTCGCGCGCCGAGCGCGTCGGCGAGGGCGAAGATCTCCGTCGCGCCGCGGCGCGTCGTCCCTTGCGTGAGCAGCGCGGCGACGAGCGCCGAGAGGCCGGCCTCGTCTTCGTGCTCGGCGGCGCCGCCGCAGCGCACGACGAGCTGTGCGGCGACCAGCGGCAGATTGCGCTGCGCGAACGCGACGACTCGCAAGCCGTTGTCGAGCACGCGCTCGACCGGCGCGGGCGGGGTCGCATCGCGCGGCGGTCCCGGCGCGGGGAGCATCGTCGCTTCGGTCATGCCGGCAGGTACTCGACGACGGTGCGGTTCTCGGGGCGCAGGTATGTCTGCGCGACACGCAGCACGTCCTCGCCGCCGACCGCCAGATAGCCGGCCAGATCCCGATTGACGACCTCCGGCTCGCCGCGCTCGGTCACCGCACGGACGACGGTGAGCGCGACGCCGCCGTTCGTCTGCCGGCCGCGAACGAGCGAGCTCGCGATCTGCGTGTGCGCGCGCGCCAGCTCGCTCTCGTCCGGCGGCTCGCTGCGCGCGCGCTGCAGCTCCGCTTCGAGCGCCGCGCGCGCGTCGGCGAGCGCGACGCCGCGCGCACAGGTGAGGCGCACGCCGAAGAGCCCCGGCTGCTCGCGCAGATCGGCCGAGGCGTACGCGCTGGTCGCGAGCTGGCGCCCGTACACGAGCGTCGTGTAGAAGCGCGACGAGCGCCCCGAGCCGAGGATCGTCTCGAGCACGTCGAGGGCGAAGGCATCGGGATGCGCGGCTTCGGGGATGTGGTACGCCATCTCGAACGCGGGCAGCGGAACGTTCGCCGCGCGGTACTCGTAGGTGCGCTCCTGGGACTGCGGCGGCTCGACGACGCGCACGCGCGGGATCGGCGCCGGCGGCGTCGTGATGTGCCCGAAATAGCGCTCGATCCACGCGAAGGTCTGTTCCGGGTCGAGATCGCCCGCCACGACGAGCACCGCATTGTCGGGGCGATAGTACGTGCCGTGAAACGCGACGACGTCGGCGAGCGAGGCGGCGTTCAGCTCGTCCGGGCTTCCGATCACGCCGCGGCGATAGGGATGGACGGCGTACGCCTCGCGGTTCACCAGCTCGTCGAGCATCCCGTACGGCTCGGCGAGGATGCGCTGATCGTACTCGCCGATCACGACGTCGCGCTCGGTCGCAAAGTTCTCCGCGTTGACGTTGAGGGCGGCGAGCCGGTCGGCTTCGGCCCACAGCAGCCGCTCGAGGTGGTTCGCCGGAACGACTTCGTAGTAATTGGTGATGTCTTCCGAGGTGAAGGCATTGTTGAAGCCGCCGACGTCCTCGGTGAGGCGGTCGATCGTCTCCGGCGCGGTGCGCGAGGTCCCCTTGAACATCAGGTGCTCGAAGAGGTGCGCGAACCCCGAGCGCCCCGGCGGATCGTCCTTTCCCCCGACGCGGTAGGCGACGTTGATCGCGACCGACGGAACGCGCGCGTCGGGGATGACGATTGCGCGCAGCCCGTTGGCGAGCGTGCGATCGGCGTAGCGGAGCGGCGCGACGTCGATCGCCGTCGCCGAGATCGTGGGGAGCGCGGTCACGGGTGTCCCGGAGTCATCCCGTTCTCCGTCCGCCGGACCGTTCTCGCCGTCCTCCCCTCGCCCGCAGCGAGCCGCCCTCGGCCGCTCGCGGCCTTCTCAACCGCTTCGCGAGCATCGACGAGCCGGCGGCCGACGACCAGCTCGACGACACTCTGCGCCCGGACCGGTCTTCGTCGTAAGCGCCTATCCGATGGTCTGCCGCGATGAATCAGGCGAGAACGTCACAGAGCGGGACGATGCCGCGCGATCGCGGTGTCGAGGCGCGCCAATCGTACGATGAGCTTGGCCTTCGGCGACATCATAGAGGCTCAAGCGGTTGGAGCTCAGTTGACATCGAACACCTGTTCGATTACCATGGGGCTCCCATGAGCGCCGACCCCGCTTTTGCGGCTCTTCGCGAGCGTCTCGACCGCCGTCACCGGGAGGCGACGGCGGCGGCGTTCGCACTGGGCGAAGAGGGGGTGGTGCCGACCGGGATCCCCGCGCTGGACGCCGCGCTGCGCGGCGGGTTCCCGCGCGGGGCGATCGGGACGCTCGAGGGGCCGCCGAGCTCGGGGCGGAGCGCGCTTGCGGCGCGCCTGCTCGCGGCGGCGACGCGGCGCGGGCTGGGAGCGCTCGTGGGAGTCGAGCTGTTCCCGCCCGCGCTGGCGGCGGCGGGGGTGCGGCTGGAGCGGCTGCTCCTCGTCCCGGCGCGGGAGCCGGTCGACGCGGCGCGCGCCGCCGACATCGTCGTCCGCTCGGGGGCGTTCACCGTCGTCGTCCTTCCCGCGCTGCCGAGCGGCCGGGGGACCGGCTCGGCGGCGTGGACGCGGCTGGCGAGCCTCACCCATCGCGCGAACGCGGCGCTGATCGCGCTCGGCGACGAGGCCTCCGCCGAGCTGCGCTACTTCGCCTCGATCCGGCTCGAGGTCGCGCTCGAGCGCGTGCGCTGGAACGGACCCGCGGGCCACCTCGGCGAGCTCGCCGGGTTCGACGTGCGCGCCGTCGTGCGCAAGCACAAGCGCGCCGCTCCGGTCGGTCAAGCGCTGGTGCGCTGCGAGCCGTTCGAAGACCGCCCGCCGGCGGTCGACCTGCGCGAACGCGCGCTCGTCGCGGCGCAGCCGGCCGCGGCGCCGCGACGCGCGTTCGCCGCCGTCTAGCGCTGATGCGCGGCGTTGTGCTTGTCGAACCAGATGTGCGAGGAGAGGCGGTTCTCCTGACGGTTCAGCCGCGTCTTCTGGCCCGCGGTGAGGTGCCCGTCGTCGCGCCGCAGATCGCGGTTGCGCTCGGCTTGGATGTGGTCGAGGCGCGTGTCGAGCCGGTGGTACTCGCCGTACGTCAGCGAACCGCTGCGCACGCCTTGGTCGATGCGGGCGTTCTGGCGATGGATCCGGTTCTCGACTTCGCCGGCGTTCGCGGCGAGCGGGGCGACGAGGGCGGCGAGCAGCGCGCCGGCGAGCAGCGACTTGGTGAGATGCATCGAGATGCTCCTGTTGCGATGAATGCTGCGCGGATCGTATCCGCACGCTCATCGTACGCCGAGCGCAGCGCTGCGATCACGCGATCTGAGCGAACGCTCATCGCGCTGTCAGCGCAATCTCATCAACCGCGTCAGTGGTGGAGCGCGCGCGGCAGGATCGAGACGCCGGCGGCGTCGGCAAGCGACTGCGCGTCGACCTCCAGCATTCGTCCCTGCTCCGAGGGACTCGGGCACGACACATCGGGCGACGTCTTGCCGCGGTACAGCACGCGCGTCGCCGTGCCGAACGAGGCGCTCTTCATGCACATCGCCGCCGGGATCTTGTCGACCGGACCGGCGGCGCGCAGATCGGCGAAGAAGCGCATGACGAGCTGCATGGAGACGCGCTTCTTGAGGGTGACGTCGCCTTGCACGAGCGCGACCGTACCGTCCTCGTCGACGGTGAGCTGGTACCCGGCGGTGTTCGTCGAGCCGGAGTTGACGATCACGGCGACGTTCGGAGCGGTCGGCAGCCGCAGCACCGGCGGCGGCGTCGGCGAGGGCTGCGGCACCGGGCCGTACGTCGGGACGACGAGAGCGAGGACGAGCGCGGCGAGCATCGTGTTCGCTCAACGTACCGCGTGAAGGCGGCGTTGCGATGCCGGTCGTCTGTGCCTGGATCCCGGCGTTCCGCCTCGCCGTCGCCCGCCTCGCGGCGCCGGGCGTCGACCTCGGCGCACCGCTGATCCTCGCCGACCGCCCCGAGCGCGGGCGCGTCGTCGATTGCTCGGCACCGGCGGCCGAGCTCGGCGTGCGGCGCGGGATGACGCTGGTCCAGGCGCAGGCGGTCGCGCAGGATGCACGGACGGTCTTCGACGACCCGGCCGCCGACGCGCGCGTGTGGAACGAGGTGCTGGACGCGCTCGACGCCGCCTCCCCGCTGGTCGAGGACGACGAGCCGGGCCGCGCGTTCATCGAAATGCACGGGATCGCCGGGGAGGGCGCGGGCTGGCTCGCCGCGGTCCGCACCGCACTCGCCGGCTTCGACCTGCCGCTGCGCCTCGGGCTCGGACCGAACCGTTTCGTCGCGCGCTGCGCGGCCTGGCGCGCGGACGGGACGGTCTGCGGCGACGACGCCGCGGCGTTCCTCGCCCCGCTCCCGCTCGCGCTGCTGGATCTCGACGACGGCATCGGCGAACGGCTGCGGCTGCTCGGCGTGTCGACGCTCGGCGCGCTCGCGGCGCTCCCGCACGGCCCGTTCGTGCGCCGCTTCGGTGCCGCGGCGGCGGAGTGGCACGCGCGGGCCCGCGGGATCGACGAACGCCCGCTGCGCCCGCGCCCGCGCGCGCTGCGAATCGACCGCGCGCTCTACGGCGAAGGCGAGGCGAGCTCGGAGGAGCAGGTGCTCTTCGCGCTGCGCACGCTGGTCGGCCGGCTCGTCGACGATCTCGCTGCGGCGGGACGCCGCGCCGGCCGGCTCGTGCTGCTGCTCGAATGCGAGGACGGCGAGATGCGCGAGCTGCGCGTCCGCGTCGCGCAGCCGACCGCGGTTCCCGCCACGCTCTTCGAGCTGCTGCGCGCGCGGCTCGAAGGCGTGACGCTGCACGCGGCGGTCGCCGGCCTGCGGCTCACCGCCGAAGAGCTCGCGACCGGCGGGGTGAGCCTCTCGCTGTTCGCCGCGAGCGACCCCGATCCGGACGCGATCGGCGTCGTGCTCGCGCGGCTCGACGCCGTGCTGGGCGCAGGCAACGCGCTGCGCGCGCGCGTCGTCGAGGGACCGCGGCACGAACGGCGCTTCGTGCTCGAGCCGTTCGCGCTCGAGCCGCTCGTCACGCGCGGGCCGCGCGCCGAGCCGCCGCCGCTCGCGCCCGACGCGACGCTGCAGCTGCGGCTCGTCGATGCGTGCCCGATCGACGTGCGCATGCTGGGCGGCGCGCCGCGCTTCGTCGGCTCGCCGCCGCAGCAGGTCGTCGAGCTCGCCGGCCCCTGGCGCGTCGAAGAGGGGTGGTGGGCGCCGGCGACCGGCGAAGGCGTCCCGCTCGCGCGCGACGAGTACGACGTCTGTCTCGACGACGGCGCGCTGCTGCGGATCGCCCGCGACGCCGGCGGCTGGTCGCTGCGCGGCGTCTACGACTGAGCGATCCCGTTCGCCCGCCGCATCCACCGTGGAGAGGCGTGCTCCGGCCGTGCCGGGTACAGGGTCCCGGATGGATCCCCTGGACCCACTCGACGGCGATGACGACGAACCGGACGACATCGACGACGAGGACGGCGGGCCGCCGCAGTTCTACCTGACCACCTTCATCCCGCGCCCCGCCTGGTACGAGCTCTCCGAGGACGACGCCGTCGCGTTCCTGCAGAACCGCGTCGCCCAGCTCAACGAAGCGTTCGTCGAAGAAGACGAAGGCGTGATCTGGGCCTACCGCTATCACGTCCTCGAGCGCGCGCGCGAGGTCGACGCCGTCGTGCTGCTGTGGATGATCACCTCGGACGAAGCGCTCGAGACGCTCGAGAGCACGCTGCGCCGCTCCGACGTCAACCGCTACTTCGACTGGAGCGTGATCGGCGGCGAGCAGAACAACGCGCCGCAGGACATCCTGGGCGCCTTCCTCGGCACGCTCGTCCCGCAGCGCGCCGACGACGTCCGCCCGAGCGAGAACTGACGCCTACGGGCCGCTCTCGGCGTACGGCTCGAACGGGGCGACCGGGGCGAGGATGTCGTTCATCGCGCGGAAGATCTCCGGATCGACGTCGAGGTCGGCGGCCGCGACGTTGTCGTCGACCTGCTCGGGTCGCGTCGCGCCGACGATCACCGACGAGACGACGTCGCTCCGCAGGCACCATGCGAGCGCGAGCTGCGCGAGCGTGCAGCCGGCACGCTCCGCCAGGGGCTTCAGACGCTGGACGGCATCGAGCACCGGCTGTGTGAAGTAGTCTTCCATCATTTCGCGAGACCGGCCAGCGGCGCGCGAGCCTTGCGGCGGATCCGCGGGGTCGGTGTACTTTCCGGTGAGAATCCCCATCGCGAGCGGCGACCAGACGACATTGCCGAGTCCGTAATCGCGGCACGTCGGAAAAACGCGCGACTCGACGCGCCGCCACAGTGCGCTGTACTGCGGCTGATTCGAGACCGGCTCCGCCCAGCCGCGCGCACGCGCGAGGTTTACCGCGGCAGCGATCTGATCGGCGTTCCACTCGCTCACGCCCCAGTACAGGATCTTCCCGACGCGCACCAGATCGTCCATCGCCTGCACGGTCTCTTCGAGCGGCGTGTGCGTATCGTAGCGGTGACACTGGTAGAGATCGACGTACTCGACTTGCAGCCGGCGCAGCGAGCCGTCGATCTCCTCGCGGACGTGCTTGCGCGAGAGACCGCGGTCGTTCGGCCCCGGCCCCATCGGAAAGTACACCTTCGTCGCGAGGACGATCGTCGAGCGCGGATAGTCGCGGATGGCGCGGCCGACGACCTCTTCGGCACGGCCGCGCGCATACACGTCGGCGGTGTCGAAAAAGGTAACGCCGCGCTCGTAGGCGCGCGCGATGCAGGCGCGGGCCGCGTCCTCCTCGACGCTCCCGCCGTACGTCAGCCAGGAGCCGAGCCCGACGGCCGAGACGGAGACGCCCCAGCGTCCGAGCGTTCGATGTCGCACCGCGGAAGCGTACCCACGAGGCGGCTCGTTCGACCGGCGCCAAAGCGGGAAGGAACGGCCCATGAACGGGCGAGACGACGAAGACGACGCCGGCAGCGGCCTCGAGCTCAATTTCAACGACACCGACCCGACTGCTGGGGCGTCCGACATCGGCGGCCGCGCCGGGGACGACGATGACGGCGGAGACGACCCCGGCGGCGGGGACAGCGGGATGGGAAAGGACCGAACCGGTCGCTGAGGCGCGCTCGTTTCGATGATCGCAGCCCTGCTCGCCGCGGCGGTCGCCTGCGCCGTCGCGATGACGGTGCTCGGGATCGTCGTGTCGCGACGGCCGCCGGGCGCATTCGACATCGCGGGCTACGCGCTGCGCGGGCGCGGGGTGCGCGTCGCGAAGGCGTTCACGCTGCTCGGGTATGCGCCGCTCCTGTTCGTGCTGAGCGCGGTCGCGGTCGGTGTCGCGGTCGTGGTGCATACCGGGCGCCCGGCGATCGCGACGCTGCTCGCGGCGCAAGCGCTCTCGCAGAGCGCGACGACGGTCGTGAAGCTCGGCTTCCGCCGGCCGCGACAGACGACGTGGGTCGGCTATCACGAGCCGGACATGTCGTTTCCGAGCGGACACACCGCGACGGCGATCGTGTTCTTCGCCGGCTTCGCGATCCTCGCGCTGCGCGCGCCGCTCCCCGGCGCGCTCGACGCGGTCCTCGCCGCGCTGCTGCTCGCATGCGCGCTCGCGATCCCCTGGTCACGCCTCGCGCTGGGCGCGCACTACGCGACGGACATCGTCGGGGGCGCGCTGTTCGGCGCAGCGTGGCTGTTCGCCGCGTTCGCGGCGATCGTCTTCCTCTACGCGCGTTCGTACGCGATGTAGAGTTGAGTCGGTGCGTCCGAGCCTAAACTTCGCCGCTGTCGATCAGGTCGAGGCCGCGCTGCACGATCTGGTTCACCGCGTTGCCGAACTCGGCGAAGCGCTCGTCGTGCGTCTGGCCGCGCACGTAGCGAAGGTAGATCTGCTGCAGGATCGCGGCGAAGCGAAAGACGTTGAAGACGACGTACCAGTGCAGCGCCGAGACGTCGGCGCCCGACCGCAGGGCGTAGCGGTCCGCCGCTTCGCGACGCGTCGGAAAGCCCGTGCGCCAGGTCGGCATCCAGCCGTGCACGCCGCCGTTCGCGGCCTCGTGCGGCTCAGCCCACAGCGCGAGGAGATAGCCCACGTCCATCAGCGGCTCGCCGCGCGTGCACATGTCCCAGTCCAGGACGGCGACCGTACGCGTCGGATCGTCGGGATCGAGCAGCGTGTTGTCGAGCTTGTAGTCGTTGTGCACGAGCGCGGTGCGCTTCGAGGCTGGGACGTTCTGGCGGAGCCAGCCGACGAGCGGCTCGCCGGGGCCGACGTCAGGGGTGAGCGCGTTGTTCCAGCGCTCGATCCAGCCTCGCAGCTGCCGCGTCACGTAGCCCTCGGGCTTGCCGAGCTCGCCGAGACCGACGCTCTCCGGCTCGACGGCGTGGAGCGCGACGAGGTTGTCGATCAGGGTCTCTCCGACGCCGCGCAGCATTTCGGGGCGATCGCGCCACGGCTCGGGGACATCCCTGCGAAAGGCGATCCCGCGGCGGCGCTCCATCACGAAGAAGTCGGCGCCGATCACGCCCTCGTCGGTGCAGAGCAGATAGCTTTGCGGCGCGAGGCCGTAGCCCGCATGCAGCGTCGAAAGGACGCGGTGCTCGCGGCGCATGTCGTGAGCGCCGGGCGGGACCGGCCCGAGCGGCGGCCGGCGCAGCACGTACTCGGTCTCGCCGAAGCGCACGAGATAGGTCAGGTTGGCGTGTCCGCCGCCGAACTGCCGCAGCGAGAACGGACCGTCCGCCTGCGGGAGCCGTTCGCGCAGGTACGGCTCGAGCGTCGCGACCTCGAGCCGCTCCTCGCTGCGGACCTCGATCGTGTCGTCATCGCGGGCGATCACCGGCTGCGTGCCTCGACGCGCAGGTGCGCGGTCTCGTTCGCGCTCATCAGCAGCCGCCGCCCGCCGCCGACGCGCACGACCGAGACGGACGCATTCGCCAGCGGGAAGATGAAGTCGTGCGGCGTTCCGGCGACTTCGCCGAGATACGCGTTGATTGCGCCGGCGTGACCCACCGCGACGACGCGCGCGCCGCGGTGACGCGCCGCGATCGCATCGAGCGCGGCGGTCATTCGCACACGCACCGCGGCGGACGGCTCGGTGCCGGGGATCGCGTCCCACGAGCCGTCGCGGATCGCGATGATCGCGAGCAGCTCGAGCCGCTCGCGCATCGTCAGCTCGCCGGCCTCCATTTCGCCGATCTCGACCTCGCGCAGCTCGCGCTCTTTGGCGACCTCGTCGATCCCGGCGCGCATCGCGATCGCGAGCCCCGTCTCGAGCGCGCGCCGGATCGGGCTCGCATAGACCGCCGCGATTCCCATCGACGCGAAGCGCTCGGCGGCAGCCTCGGCTTGCGCGCGGCCGCGCGCCGAGAGCGCGTGGAGATCGTACTCGCCGTACGCGGTACCCGCCGCGGTCTCGTCGGGGACGGCGTCGGCGTGACGGACGAGATGGATCTCGGTCGCGCCGACGGCGAGACTGAGGCCGAGCGACTCCAGCGGATCGACGCGGTTCACCGCTCGCCTTTCAGTTCGGCCTTCGCGATCGCCGCGCGATGGACTTCGTCGGGACCGTCGGCGAGGCGAAGGGTGCGCACCCCGGCGTACGCCTCGGCGAGAAAGACGTCGCCGCTGACGCCCTTCGCCCCGAACGCCTGGATCGCGCGGTCGATCACGCGCAGCGCCATGTTCGGCGCGACGACCTTCGCCATCGCGAGCACATGACGCGCCGCCTTGTTGCCCTCGCGATCGAGCCGCTCGGCGGCTTCGTACACGAGCAGCCGCGCCTGATCGATCTCGATCCGCGAGTCGGCGATCCACTCCATCACCACGCCTTGCTCGGCCAGCGGCTTGCCGAAGGCGACGCGCGACTTCGCCCGCTCGACCATCGCTTCGAGCGCCCGCTCGGCGACGCCGATCGAGCGCATGCAGTGATGCAGCCGCCCGGGGCCGAGACGTCCCTGGCCGATCTCGAAGCCACGGCCCTCCCCGAGCAGCACGCTCTCCGCCGGGACGCGGGCATTCTCGAAGGCGATCTCACAGTGGCCGTGCGGCGATTCGTCGTAGCCGAAGACCGAGAGCGTGCGCACGACGCGCACGCCCGGCGTGTCCATCGGAACGACGACCATCGTGTGCTGCTGATGCCGCGGCGCGGCGGGGTTCGAGCGCCCGAGAAAGATCAGCACCTTGCAGCGCGGGTGCGCCGCGCCGGTCGTCCACCATTTGCGGCCGTCGATGACGTACGAATCACCGTCGCGCACGATCGCCGCGCTGATGTTGGTGGCGTCGGACGAGGCGACGTCGGGCTCGGTCATCGCAAAGCCCGAACGAATCTCCGCGCTCAGCAGCGGGCGCAGCCAGCGCTCCTGCTGCTCGCGCGTCCCGTAGCGCGCGAACACTTCCATGTTGCCGGTGTCGGGCGCGCTGCAATTGAAGGCCTCGGGCGCGATGAACGAGCGCCCCATGATCTCGCAGAGCGGAGCGTACTCGCGGTTCGAGAGCCCCGGTCCCCACTCGCTCTCCGGCAGAAAGAGATTCCACAGCCCGGCGTCGCGCGCGCGGGCCTGCAGCTCGTCCATGATCGGCGGCTGAGACCAGCGGTTCGCCGCGCTCTCGAGCTGCTCGCGGTAGACGTTCTCGTTCGGATAGATCTCGGTCTCCATGAACGCGAGGAGACGTTCGCGGAGCGAGGCGGCGGACGCGACGGTCATGGCGCTGCTTTCGTCGGCGAGCGGCGAGTCCCGTGCGGGCTCAGCGGTCGGCGGGGGCGAGGCCGAAGGCGGCGCGCTCGATCACATTGAGCGCGGCGGCAATGCGCGGCTCGTCGAGCGGCGTCTCGTCCACGACCGCCTCGCGGTAGAAGCCGTCCAGCATCGCCAGGAGCGCCGCGGCGGTCGCTTCCGGGTCGGTGACGCGCGCGAGGCCGCTTACGGTCAGCGCCCGCAGATGCGCGCCGAGCCGCGCGACGCCGGCGGCGCGGCGCTCGCGACGCTCCCGAATCGCCTCGGGATCGCGCAGCGCCAGCAGGAAGGTCGCGCGCAGCAGCGCCGGATGCGCCGCGGGCGCGCGAAGGATCCCCTCGCCCATCGCGCGCAGGCCGGCGCGCGCTTCCGCTCCGGAAGCGACGTCGTCGCGGAGTCCCTCGGTGAACGGACCGCCGCGCCGCTCCCGCACGCGGTCCAATGCGGCGAGCAAGGCGGCACGTTTGTCGCGGAAATGGCGGTAGAACGTGCCATGCGCCAACCCCGCCCCGGTGGCGATCGCGTCCGCCGTGATCTCGGCGAAGTCGTGCTCGGCGAGCAGCCGCTCGAGCGCATCGAGCAGGCGTTCGCGCGCGTCGCCGCGCGGCTTCGGACGCGCCGGGGACTCGGGACGCTCGCCGGTGGCGCGGCCCAGGTACGTCCACCGGCTGCGGCGGCGCCCCGTCTCCGGATCGCGGACGCTTTCGACCCGGTAGACGTACGCTCGCCCGCCGATGCGCTTCGTGACCTCGTACGCCATGTGTGGTAACATGACTTGATCGTCATGCTGGAATTACCTACAACGAGACGGGCCTTGGGCCGCGCGTCATGAGCGCGTCCCTCGCCGAGCCTCCGAATCGGCCGGCGGCAGCCGCGGAGGCGGTCGCCGCGCGGAAGGCCGATCCGCCGCTCGCCCTCGTCACGCTGACGGTGATGCTCGGGCTGATCATGGCGATCATCGACACTTCGATCGTCAACGTCGCGCTCAACGACATGGCCGGGACGCTGGGCGCCTCGCTCGACGAGATCGGCTGGGTCGCGACCGGCTACATCCTGGCCAACGTCATCATCATGCCGCTGAACGGCTGGCTGACCGCGCGGTTCGGGCGGCGCAACTTCTACGCGACCTGCCTGGTGCTGTTCACGGTCTCGTCGTTCCTGTGCGGCACGGCGACTAGCGTCTCGCAGCTCATCATCTATCGCGTGATCCAAGGCTTCGGCGGCGGCGCGCTCCAGCCCACGGCGCAAGCGATCCTGTTCGAATCATATCCGCCCGAGAAGCGCGCCGGCGCGATGGCGATCTTCGGCCTCGGCGCGATGGTCGGGCCGGCGATCGGGCCGACGCTCGGCGGGATCATCGTCGACAATTTTTCGTGGCCGCTGATCTTCTTCATCAACATCCCGATCGGGATCGTCGCGTTCTTCATGACGCTGGCGTTCATCCGCGATCCCGCGTACGTGAAGCGCGACCGCTCGCCGGTCGACCTGATCGGCCTCGGCTTGCTGACCGCGGGCGTCGCTTCGGTCCAGTACGTGCTCGAGCGCGGGCAGCGCGAGGACTGGTTCCAGTCCTCGACGATCGACGTGCTCGGCGTCGTCGCGATCGCTGCGCTGGTGATCTTCTGCATCCGCGAGCTGCGGGATCCGTTTCCGCTGGTCGACTTGCGCGTGTTCAAGTCGCGGGCGTTCAGCGCCGGGAGCCTGATCGGCGTCGTCAGCGGCTTCGGCCTGTTCGGCACGGCGCTGATCCTCCCGCTGTTCTTTCAGAACGTCATGGGCTTCACCGCGACGCAGACCGGGATGGCGCTGCTGCCGGGCGCGATCGCCACCGCGATCAGCATGCCGATCGCTTCACGCCTGGTCGCGAAGCTCGACGGCCGGCTGCTGATCGCCGCCGGGCTGCTCGTCTTCGCGGTCGGCGCGTGGTGGATGGGCGGGCTCACGCAAGACGCCGGTTATTGGGACGTCTTCTGGCCGCGCGCCGTGCAGGGCTTCGCGCTCGGGTTTCTGTTCGTGCCGCTCTCGACCGCGACGCTCGGCGAGATCGCGCGCGAGCGAATGGCCAACGCGACGGGGATCTACACGCTCGTTCGCCAGCTCGGCGGCTCGCTCGGGATCGCGGTGCTGCAGTTCCTGCAGACGCGCTATCAGGACAACGCGTACGCGTCGCTCGCCTCGGGCGTGACGAGCGCGAACCCTGCCGACGAGCAGTTCCTGAACCAGATGCACGGCACCGCGGCCCAGCTCTGGCAAATGGTGATGGTGAACGCGACGGTGCTCTCGTACGACTCCGTGCTGCGGCTGTGCGCGATCATCTTCGTCGTCTCGATCCCGTTGGCGTTCTTGCTGAACTGGCGCCGCTTCAACGCCGCCGGCGAGCCCGGGGCCGCGGCAATGGCGGAGTAGGGCAGGACTCCTCGCCGCAGTCGGCCGAGAAACGACCGTTCGCCCTCACGCCGCCGGGGATTGCTCGTGCTCGCTCGTACGCCGCCCGATGACGACCCCTGCGCGATCGTCGAGATCCGCCAGTACACGCTGGTTCCCGGGCGCCGGGACGCGCTCATCGAGCTGTTCGACCGCACCCTCGTCGACGGACAGACCACCGACGGGATGACGGTCATCGGACAGTTCCGCACCCCCGACGACCCGAATCGCTTCTTCTGGGTCCGCGGCTTTCGGAACATGGAAACGCGGCGCAAGGCGCTCGCGGCCTTCTACGGCGGAGAGCTCTGGAAGCAACACTCCGCGGCGGCGAATGGGACGATGGTCGACTCGGACAACGCGCTGCTGGTTCGCCCCGCTCGCCCGCATTCCGGACTCCCGTTCATGGCCGACCCCGGGCGCGATGCGCCGCAGCCTTCGGGACTTCTGGTCGCGACCATCTATCATCCGGAGGCCCCGGTCACCGACGAGCTCGCAACGCTGTTCGACGAGGGGATCCGGCCCATCGTGACACGCGCGGGCGCACGGGTGATCGGCACGTATGTGACCGAGAACGGCGCGAACGACTTTCCGGCGCTTCCCGTGCGCAACGTGCAGAGTCTTGCATGGTTCGCCTGCTTCGGAGATGACGCCGCATACGACCGCTATCGTGATACGGTCGCGTCCGATCCGGCGTGGGCCGCCGTGCGGCAGCGTTTCGCCGAATTGAAGAACTACGCGCCGCCCGAGGTGTGGCGCTTGCAGCCGACCTCGCGTTCCCGCCTACGCTGCTGAGCGCCGCCCCGATCGCGCGACGGTCATCCGGCGCTTCCGCGCGCAGCAGGCCGACTACCCTTCGAGCGCTTCGCACACCGCCTCGGTGACCCGATCGGTCGTCGCGTCGCCGCCGAGGTCGGGGGTGCGCGGGCCTGAGGCGGTAACGCGTTCGACCGCGCGCATCAGGCGCGCCGCGCTCTCGGTTTCGCCGAGATGCTCGAGCATCATCACGGCGGTCCAGAAGGCGCCGATCGGGTTGGCGATCGCCTTGCCGACGATGTCGAACGCCGAGCCGTGGATCGGCTCGAACATCGAGGGGAAGCGGTGCGAGGGATCGAGGTTCGCCGTCGGCGCGATTCCGATGCTGCCTGCGAGCGCGGCCGCGAGGTCGCTCAGCACGTCGGCGTGCAGATTCGTCGCGACCACGGTGTCGATGCTCTTCGGCTTGTTCACCATCCGCACGGTCATCGCGTCAACGAGCTCGCGATCCCAGCGCACGTCGGGAAAGTCCGCCGCGACCTCGACGGCTACTTCGTCCCAGAGCACCATTCCGTGGCGCTGCGCATTCGACTTCGTCACCACGGTGAGCTGCTTGCGCGGGCGGCTGCGGGCAGTTCCGAATGCGAAGCGGATGATGCGCTCGACGCCGATGCGGGTGAACACGGCAACCTCGGTTCCCACTTCGATCGAATGACCGCGGTGCGCGCGGCCGCCCATCCCCGCGTACTCACCCTCGCTGTTCTCACGCACGATCATCCAGTCGAGGTCTCCCGGAGCGCAGTCGCGCAGCGGGCTCTGCAGCCCCGGCAAAATGCGCGTCGGGCGCACGTTCGCGTACTGATCGAACGGCTGGCAGATCGCGAGCCGCAAGCCCCACAGCGTGACGTGGTCCGGGACGCGCTGGTCGCCCACCGCGCCGAAGTAGATCGCATCGAACGAACGCAGCGCGTCGAGACCATCGGCCGGCATCATCACGCCGTGCTCGCGATAGTAGTCGAGATCCCCACGGGAACGCCTCGAACCGTAGACGCAACGCAGGATCGAACCGCTGCAGCTGCTCAAGCACGCGCACCCCGGCGCCGATGACCTCCGGTCCGATCCCGTCACCCGGAATGCTCGCGATCCGATACGATCCCATCCGGCCGACTTTTTCCGCCGCACCGGGCAGCCCCTAGTCGACGGCGGAAACGCCGTGATAGACTGGCGTGGAAAGCACGATGATCGTTCCTGCACGCCCGCTCGACGACGCCGAGCCGCTCAAGCTGAGCGCCGCGCTATTTCGTGCTGACGTCGGTCAACGCGGCGTAGTGCGTCGCGTCGAGCGCGTAGACCGAGAGCAGCGTGACGTACGCCGTGCCGTCGACGGTCTTCCTGAAGCTCTGACCGCGCATCGCGGCGTTGCCGGCCGGCTCGGACGGCGACCAGCCGGCGTCCCGTAGCTGCTTCGCGAAGCTTTCGAAGATCGCGCCGAGACCGAGCGACGAGGTGATGCGCGCGCTGGTCGTGCTGTTCTGGGTCATCGAGCCCGAGGACGTGATCGCGATCCCGTCGGAGGCCGTGAACGTCGGCAGTGGCGACGTGGGAAACAGCGAGCTAAACCCCGTCATGCTTGCAACGCTGCAGGCCAGCGCACTCGCCTCGCCGGTCGCGACGCTGACGTCGAGCGCCGACGGATCGTCCCTGGGCTTCTGGACGTCGAGCATCGCCGGCGGGCTCGCAGGCGAACACCACACATCGATTTGCGGAAACTGCACCGCAAAACCGCCTTGCGGAAGCGGAAAGCGATCGGCCAAATTCCCGCCGTGCTTCCAGCCGGCGGCCGTCAGCGCGGCCTCGTACGCCGTAACGACTGATTCGCGATGCTCCGTGTCGTAGTACAGCGCGTACTGTGTCTGGGCGCCACCGTCCGTAAAGGAGATGCCGGTACGTGTCGATGCGCTCGACGCGGCCGGGCCGACGCTGCCGAGTAGCGTCGCCTTCGGCAGCGGCACGGAGCTCGGCAGACCCGCAGGTGCGGCGTGCAGCAGCACGCGCGCGCTGCGCATGCCGTGGCCGGCGACGCGGGTGGCGAGCTTCAGCGCGTCATCGGTGTCGGAAGCGCCTGCGAACACCGGTAGGAGCGCTGCGCTCGCTGCGAACCCCAGCGCGACAGCGGCGCGGATCATGCGGCGGACTTCTTCCGCTTCGGTTTCGCGGCGCTCGCCGATTTCTTGACAGCGGTCTTGCGCGTCCCGCCGCGCTTCGCCGGCTTCTCCTCGGCTTCGTCGTCCTCGTCGAGGGCGGCCGCGGAGGCGCCGCGCTTGCCGTGACGCGCCTTCGACTGCTCGAGCGAGCGCTGCAGGACGTCCATCAGGTTGACGACGTTGGTCGCCGCCGGCTTGTGAATCTCCGGCGCGCTGACTTCCTCGCCGTTCGCCCGCGCCTCGATCATCGCCAGCACGTCCTCTTTGTACTTGTCGTGGAACTGCTCGGGATCGAACTTCTCGCTGCTCATCGTGTCGATGAGCATCTTCGCGACTTTCTTCTCCGCCGGCGCGACCTTCTCGTTGAGGGCCGGGAAGTCGAAGCTGCCCTGGTTCACCAGCTCGTCGGCGAAATGCATCAGCTCGAGCACGAGCGCTTCGCCGTTCGGCTTCACCGCCGCGAGGTGCTCGCGCGAGCGAATGACGACGGAGGCGATCGCGACCTTCTTCGCGTCGATCAGCGCGTCGCGCAGCAGCGCGTAGGCGTGACGGCCCTTCTTCTCGGGCTCGAGATAGTAGGGCGTGTCGAAGAACATCGGGTTGATCTGGTCGAGCTCGACGAACTCGACGATCTGCACCGACTGGGTCGCCTCGGGCCGGACCGCCTTCAGGTCTTCGTCGGTGACGGTGACGTAGCGGCCCTTTTCGTACTCGTAGCCGCGGACGAGGTCGGCGTACTCGACCTTCTCGTCGCACACGCTGCAGTGGCGCTCGTTGTAGATGCGCCCGTCGTCCTTGGCGTGCAGGAAGTTGAACCGGAGGTCGTTCGTGCGGACCGCCGTGTAGAGTTTGACCGGGATCGTGACGAGCCCGAAGTTGATCGCACCGGACCAGATCGCGTGTGCCATGACCTCCCCATTATTCCCATAGCGAGCGAGCCTTAGCAAGGGCGCTCTCCAACTTTTGAGGCTTCCAGCCCTCCGCGACCCACGGGTCGCCGCCCTTGGCGACGAGGCCGGGGACGTTGCGGATCGTCCAGCGGCGCATCTCCGCGGTCGTCTCCGGCGCCCGCTTTCGCCGCATCGTCTCGACCTCGCTCCAGCCGAGCGGCATCGAGACCGGCGCCGCGTCCCGCGCGCGGACGGTAAACGGCGCTACGTACGTCTTCCCCTTGCCGACCTGCACCCAGTCCAGGTAGACCAGATCGTCGGGCCGCCGGGCGACCGCGCGCTCCAGGGTCGTGTCGCTCGGGAGCACCTTATGGACGCGCCGGGCGAGCAGTTCCGAGACCCCTTTCGCGACGTCGTAATCGTAGCGCGGTGCCAGCGGGATCAGGACGTGCAGTCCCATGCCGCCCGTGGTCTTCACGTAGGCCCGCAGGCCGATCGAGGCCAGCTCGTCCCGAAACGCCAGCGCGACGCGCGCGAGCCGCGCGAGCGGACACCGCTCGCCCGGATCGAGGTCGAACAGGATCACCTCGGGGACGTCCAGCGCCGCGACGCGCGAGTACCAGATGTGCAGGGTGATGGCGGCGAGGTTCGCGACCCACACGAGCGACGCTTCGTCGTCGACGACGGTGTAGGTGACGTTGCGCGGCTCGCCGGTCGTCGGCGGGATCGTCACGCGGTGGACCCACTCCGGCGCGTAGCGCGGGAGCTGCTTCTCCCAGATCCCGCGCGGCACGTCGATCCCGTCGGGATACCGTTCCATCGTCAGCGGGTTGTCGCGCAGGTACGGCAGCAGCACCGGCGCGACGGCGCGGTAATAGGCGACCAGATCGCCTTTCGTGTAGCCGTCGTTCGGAAACAGAAACTTGCTCTGGTTCGTCAGCGCGACGGTCCGGCCGTCCACGACGGCGCTCGTTGCCGGCTCTTTCGCCGAGCCTCGCCGCTTCGGCGTCGCATCGCCGGCCGCTTCGGCAGCGACGCGCTTCTTCGTCGCCGTGCGCCAAGCGGCGTTTTCCTTTTCGAGCGCGTTGCGTTTCGCCGCAGCGGGGCCGGCGGCGTGCCGCTTCGCGACGGCCGTTCGTTTTGCGGCGCTCATGCGTCGGGGTCGGCGTGCTGCTCGCGCTCACGCACCACGCTCGCCGGGTCTTTGTCGCTGCGCAGCGCGATGAACACCGGCTGTCGCAAGATCCCTTCGCGCGTCCATTCGGCGAATGCGATCTCACCGACGAGCTGCGGCTTGACCCAGTGCGCCGGCGTGTTCGGCTTCGGCGGGTTGGCGAATGGGGAGGTCTTGCGCTCGAGCGGCTCGAGCCGCGCCATCAGATCGCGCAGCCGTTTCGCATCGTAGCCGGTGCCGACGTGACCGGCGTACACGAGCTTGCCGCCCTCGTAATAGCCGACGAGCAGCGCGCCGAATTCCTTGCGGCTTCCGCGCGGCTCGGTCCAGCCGCCGATCACCAGCTCCTGCCGGCGCTTGACCTTGATCTTCACCCACTCGCGCGAGCGGATCGAACGGTACAGGGTCGTGCGCACCTTGCCGACGATCCCTTCGAGTCCGCGCTGCCGCGCGAGCTCGAACAGGTCGTTGCCGCGCGCGAGGACGTGCTTCGAGTAGAGCACGCCGCGCTCGGGGACGATCAGCTGCTCGAGCAGACGTTTGCGGTCCTCGAGCGGGCGATCGCGCAGATCGCGCCCGTCCGCGTAGAGCAGATCGAAGACGACGTACGTCACCGGCGAGGGCTTGACGCGCTTGCGGCCTTTCAGCTCGGGCTTGTCGCGCGACTGCAGCGCTTGGAAATCGGGCCGCCCTTTCGCGTCGAGCACGCACAGCTCGCCGTCCACGACGACCGGGATCGAGCGAAACGCCGCGGCCAGCGAAGACATCTCGCGAAACTGGTGCAGCAGGTCTTTGCCGGTGCGCGAGGTCAGCGTGACGCCGTCTTTCTCGATGACGGCGATCGCGCGATAGCCGTCCCACTTCAGCTCGAACAGCCAGCGGTCGTCGTCGAACGGCGCGTCGACCAGCGTGGTGAGCATCGGCTTGACGTCGCGCGGAATCTTATCGGCTTTGACGGCGCGCGCGGCGGCGCGCTTCACCAGCGTTCCGTCCGCCGACGCCGCGCGGTTGCTGTGCCAGATCGGAGCGTCCTTGCGCGATGCCTGCAGCTCCGCCAGCGTGCGCCCCGTCTTCACGCTCGCAGCATGCTCTTCGACTTTCCACTCCGGGTCCTCGAACTCGTCGTGATCCTTGAACAGCAGCCACGGCTCGCCGTGCTCGCCGGCGCGCGGCTTGATCTTCACCAGCGTGAAGAGCCCTTTGAGCTTCTTGCCGTGCAGGACGATCTTGAGCTTGCCTTTGGCGATCTCGCGCACGGGATCGTCGCCTTCGGCGAGCTCGTAGGTACCGTTGTCCCAAACGATCACTTCACCGGCGCCGTAGTTGCCGGCCGGGATCACCCCCTCGAAGGTCTGATAGTCGAGCGGATGATCCTCCGTCTTCATCGCGAGGCGCTTCTCGATCGGCACCAGCGTCGGGCCTTTGGTCACCGCCCACGACGGCATCGCGCCGCCGGCCTCGAGCCGGAAATCCCAGTGCAGCCGTGTCGCGCGGTGCTCCTGCACGACGAAGCTGAGCTTCTTCTTGGAAGAAGCTCGCTTTCGCCCTTTCGGCTCGGGCGTTGCAGCGAAGTCGCGCTTGCGAACGTACTCGGCGAGCCGGTCGGTCTTCGGCAGCTAGATGCCTTCCTCGTCGCGCAGCGACGCATCGCGCACGTCGCGCTTCGTCTTGTCGAAGTCGCCTTTGAGATCGTGTCCGGCTTCGCGGACGTGCGAGGCGACGCGATCGCCGAGCGGCATGCGATCGCCTTGGACCGCGCGGTTCACCTTCTCGGCGCCGGCCTTGACGCGCTCCTTCGCTTCGTCGAGCGCGTCGTGCGTGTCCGACTTGAGCGTGTCGACCGTCTTGCGCGTCGTGGTGTCGTCGTCGTGGCGGTCCATCAGTGCGTTCCGCCCCCGCTCGACGCGCCGCCGTTCGTCGTGGTCGTGGTCGAGCCGGACGTGCCGCCCGCCGCGCCGCCGCCGTTCGGCGTGGTGATCGTCGTGTTGCTGCTGCGCGTCGTGCTGGTCTGATTCCACGGCTGCCACACGAACAGTGCGATCAGCGCGACCACGACGATCACGGCGACTAAGCTGAAGGTCGCGAGCGATCCGCCGCTTTCGCGGTCGATCGTGACGTTGCGTTGATCCATATCGGTCTCCCTGAGGGGTGCTTCGAACAGTTCTCTACCCAGGAAGCGCCTGCGCCCCAACCAGGCGCCGAGAAGCGTGACCCGGGCCGCCTAGTCGTGGCGCATGAGCGCGTTCCAGTACCAGCAGCCCCAGACGCCGGCGGCGACGCTCCAGACGATCAGTGCCTGTGCCGTGCGCCACGTCACGAGACGGAGGTTCGACTGGGTCGCAAGTCCCATCAGCACCAGCACGAACGGCGCAAAGTCGAGGGCGTGGCGCATTCCGAACTGCGCGCCGCCGTTGGCGTAGTACAGCAGCGACGGGCCGGCGACCAGCACCGCGGCGAGCCACAGCGACATGACCAGCCGCGCCGGGCGCCGCGCGAAGAAGGCCAGGACGAGCGCCGGACTGGTGAACCACAGCGCCGTTCCGGCCGGGAGCGGCTGCAACCAGGGCGGCGCGTGCAGCCAGGCAGGCGGTTGCACGAAGAACGACCAGAGCTCCACCGGGACGTTGTCCAGCCCGAACGGTGAGCCGGTCAGCGATCCCATGTACGGGTCTTGGTGATAGAAGATCGTGTGGCCGGCGTCCCAGGGCACGTTCCACCGCGCCTCGTTGTACGCCACCCAGCCTGCGAAAAATACCAGCAGCGGCAGCCCGAAGGCGGCCAGCGCGCGCAGCCGGACGCGCGGCGGCCGCTCGTCCCGCTCGCGAAAGCCCGCCCACACCCACCAGGCGAAGACGGGCAGCGCCATCACGAGCGTGAACCGCGAGCCGAGCGCGAGCCCGAACCACAGTCCGGCGAGCGCGGCGCGGCGCTTTCCGGCGAGCTCGCACAGCGCGAGCATGGTGAACGCGACGGCGCACGTCTGCGCGACGAACCAGACGTCGCCGAGCATCGAGCACCACAGCAGATCGGTCCCGGCGAAGAAGAAGACGACGAGCCAGATCGTCGCGCGCTGCGTGATGCCGAACCGCTCGAACAGCGCCCACGCGGCGCCGACCGCGACGCCGCACATCAGGCACGCGAGCAGCGTCTGGTTCGCGCGCACGCCCACCAGCGCGACCAGCGGCAAGATCAGCAGCGCCGGGATCGGATCGTTGACGATGAAGCGGTGCCCGTGGTAGAGCACGGCGTCGATCTCCGGACCGGGCCACAGCGGATCGATCGACAGCCGGTGGTGCAGCATCGCGTCGGCGAGCAAGACGTAGTTGTCGTACGGCGTCACGCGCCCGTGCGCGAAGACGAGCGCGACGAGCGCGGCCAGGATTCCGGCCAGGAGCGCGTTCACGGCGGCAGGATCTCGTAGACTTGCGGACGTCCGCTGCCGTCGAGCAGACGCGTCCGAAAGCCCGGGATCTCGGGCGCGTCGTCGGAGACGATCGCGAGCTGGCCGCGGCGCGCCCACGCCGGGTAGTCGGCGATGTCTTCGAGCGGGAGCGCGCAGACGACGATGCGCCGCCCCATCGCGCGGTCGACGTACGCGTGGTAGGCGAGCGGCGTGGCGAAATCCCACGGTGCGACGACGATCGCGCCGTCCCGTGTGCTCGCGGCGACGCGCGCCGCGAGATCGGCGCCGCGCGGGTCGCTGCGGGCAAGGACGATGTCGCGCGCCGCGACGACGTCGTACAGCACGGCGAGTCCGAGCACCGCGAGGCCCAGGTTGAGCGCCAGCGCCGAGCCCGTTCGGCCCAGCGCGCGCAGCGCGCGGTCGGCGCCGACCGCGACGCAGAGCGCGACCAACGCGTACAGCGCGAAGGCGTAGCGCTCCGGATCGGCTTCGGCTTGGTACGATCCGCCGAACGCCGCCGGGAGCACCGCGGCAACGAGCAGCGCGGGCACCGCGAGCGGCATCTCGAGCGCCAGGACGACGAGCCCGCCGAGCGCGAGCACCAGCAGCCCTTGCGGAAACGCCGCGGCGAGCGCGGGCCCGAAGCGCGTCGCGGCGCGAACGAGCGTCTCGGGCATCAGCAGCCGCGAGAGCGTGTAGCCCGGCGTCCATTCGGTCCCCGCCACCAGCCCGAGGAAGCCGTCCAGCGTCTTGGGATCGTGGTCGTCCCAGAACGGCCGCCCCGGCGGCAGCCCGATCGCCAGCGTCGGATCGAGCGCGTGCGCGCTGATGTAGGCGCTGCGCAGCGGCAAGTAGGCGTAGGCCGCGAGAGCGATCGCCATCGCGAGCCCGAGGGGGACGACGACCGCGCGCAGCGGCCAGCGGCGGCCGAACGAGGCGATCGCCGCGCCGGCGAGGATGAGCACGGTCGTGTTGTCGATGGCGACCGCGGCGCCGGCCAGCACGATCGCAATGGAGAGCGCACGCCGGTCGCCGCGGCGGGACCAGCGCAGCGCGAGGGCCAGCGCCCCGAAGGCGACGGCGAAGCCGAGCGGATGCGCGTCGGCATACGTTCCGCGCAGCCACATCTCGCGCGCGAACGCGAACAGCCAGCCGCCGGCCACCGCGAGCGCCGGCGCCACGTCGAACAGCAGCGCCGTGGCGGCCAGCGTCGCCGAGGCGGCGGCGATCGACGCGGCCGAGAGCGCGTTCAGCCGCAGCGCGACGCTCCCGAGCGGGATCGCGTGGGTCCAGAGCCAGCCGATCAGGACGTAGCCCGGGAAGCCGGTCGGGTACGGAATCCCCGCGATCCACACGGCGGTCTGGAGATCGGCGGTATCCCAGTACCCGACCTGGGTCTGCGCGGAGGCGAGCAGCACCGCGAACGGAACCGCGAACGCGAGCGTCACGGAGAGGCGGAGAGCCAAGCGCGTGCAACTACGCCCGATGGTCCGGAGCCGCCTCTCGCCGCCACGCGTCGTCGTGGCCGAGCCGTTCGCCGAGGCCGGCCTCGCCGTGCTGCGCGACGCGGGGATCGAGGTCGATTCCCGCATCGGACGCCCGCGCGCCGAGCTCGCGGCGGCGCTGGCCGACGCCGACGGGCTGATCGTCCGCTCCGAGACGCGCGTCGACCGCGAGCTCCTCGCCGCCGGGCCGCACCTGGCCGTGGTGGCCCGCGCCGGCGTCGGGGTCGACGCGATCGACGTCGACGCGGCGACCGCCGCCGGGATCCTCGTGCTGAACACTCCGGGGGCCAATACCCTGGCCGCGACCGAGCAGACCTTCGCGCTGATGCTGGCGCTGGCACGCCGGGTGCCGCAAGCGGTCGAACAGGTGCGCGCAGGGCGCTGGGACCGCCGCGCGCTGATCGGGACCGAGCTGCACGGGAAGACGCTGGGGATCGTCGGGCTCGGGCGGATCGGCGGGCACGTCGCGGCGCGCGCGCGCGCGTTCGGGATGACGGTGCTGGCGCGCGATCCGTACGTCTCGAGCGCACGCGCCGACGCCTTCGACGCAAGGCTCGTCGGGCTCGACGAGCTGCTGCGCGAGAGCGACGTCGTGACGCTGCACGTCCCGCTGACATCCCAGACCGCCGGGATGATCGACGCGGCGAAGCTCCGTCTGATGCGCCCGCACGCGTATCTGATCAACTGCGCGCGCGGCGGGGTGATCGTCGAGGGCGATCTGCTCGAGGCGCTCGACGCCGGCGTGCCGGCGGGCGCCGCGCTCGACGTCGTCGCCGAGGAGCCGCCGCCGCCCGGCGGGACGGGCGCCGCGCTGCACCGCCACCCGAAGGTGATCGCCACGCCCCATCTCGGCGGGTCGACGCACGAGGCGCTGGCGCGCATTGCGACCGAGCTCGCGAGCGACGTCGCGCGCGTCCTGCTCGGTGCGCCCGCCGCCGCCGCGGTCAACGCGCCCGCGCCCGCGGGCGCCGACGCCGCGCGCATCGTCCCGTTCCTCGACGTCGCGTACCGGCTGGGGCGCTTCTTTCCGCAGTACGCCCGCCCCGAGCGGCTCCCGCCCTTCGCGCTGGTCCTCGGCGGCGCGCTGGCCGGTGTCCCCCCCGAGCCGCTCACGCGCGCGTTTCTCAGCGGGCTGCTGCAGGCGACGACCGAACGGCGCGTCACGGTCGTCAACGCCGAAGCGATCGCGCACGAACTGGGGATCGTCGTCGAAGCCGGCGACGATCCCGCTGCGTCGGCGTACGCATCGTCGCTGCACGTCCTCGCCGGCGACACCTCGATCACCGGGACGGTGCTCGCCGGGAGCGCACGCATCGTCGAGCTCGACGGTTACGAGATCGACGCGACGCCGCTCGGCGCGATGCTGATCACCCGCCATCGCGACGTCCCCGGGATGATCGGCAAGGTCGGAACGCTCCTCGGCGATGCGCAGGTGAACGTCTCGACGATGCAGGTCTCGCGCAACACCCTCGGCGGCGATGCGATCATGGTCCTCTCGACCGACCGCGCCGCCGACGACGCGACCGTCGCCGCGCTCCGCGCGATTCCCGGGATCACCTCGGTCCGCTCGCTGGCGGTGTGAGCGCCGGCGAGCTAGGAAGTGACGAAGCCGACGTCGTCCAGCCCGGCGCGCTGGGCGGCATCGAGGATTCGCATGACGACCGCATAGGGCGCGCGCAGGTCGCCGATCAGCGAGAGGTGCGTGTGCGCTCCGTGCCGTTTCGCCACGCTCGCGAGATCCGCGTAGACGCGCCGGACGTCCGAGCTCCGGCCGTCGACGAAGATCGCTCCCTTCGCGTTGATCACCACGTCGATGCTGCGCGGCTGCACGTGCGCCGGCGACGTGCAGCGCGGCTCGCACCGGTTCGGCAGCTGCTTCTCGAAGCCCGGCGGCAGAATCAGCGCAGCCAGGATCATGAAGATGATCAGCAGCACCAGCAGCACGTCGGTGAACGGGGTGATGTTGATCTCCGCCATCACCTCGGTCTCGTCGCGATTCACGACCGTCGTCATGACCGTTCGTCGCCGCGCTCGCCCGAAAGGTTCACCGGCGGGGTCGCGGAACGGCGCGGAAGATGCGCGTGTACGTCGCGCGGCACGGCGAGACGACGTGGAACCTCGCCGGCCGCTATCAGGGTCGCCGCGAGTCCGCGCTGACCTCGCTGGGCATGGCGCAGGCGTTCGCCCTCGCCGGCGCGATGGCCGAGGCGCGCGTCGAACGCGTCCTCGCCTCGCCGCTGCTGCGCTGTACCGCGACCGCGAAGCCGGCGGCGGAGCGTCTCGACGTGCGCGTCGAGACCGACGTCCGGCTGATCGAGATCGCGCACGGGACGTGGGAAGGGCGGCTGCGCGAGGAGATCGCCGCGAACGACCCGGCGCGCTACCGTGCCTGGCGCACCGACCCGGCCAACGTCGCGTTCGAAGGCGGCGAGACGGTCGCGCAGGTCCGCGCGCGCTGGCGCGCCTTCGCGGCGACGCTATATCCGAGCGCGCCGACGTTGGTCGTGACACACGATGCGGTGGTGCGCGTCGCCGTGCTCGCCGCGTCAGGCGGCGATCTGAGCCGGTTCTGGAACGCGCACGTCGAGAACGGCGGCTACGCCGTGTTCGAGGTCGACGGCGCGTCGTGGGCGCTCGTCGAGGGGTGCGCGGCGGCGCATCTGCGCGGGATCGCGGCCGCGACCGAGTCGCAGGCGCTCTAGTACTTCGGCTCGCCGTGCGCGACGTTCGTCGCGCCGGCGTCGACGTCGATCGTCGCGACGCGTCCGACGCCGCGCACGAACAGCGTCGCGGGCGTCCCCGGCGTGAGCGCGCCGAGATCGCGCTGCGAGCCTCCGGTGCCCACGCGGACGTGCGCGTTCGGCGGCGCGTTCGAGACGACGACGTAGTACCACGCGCCGTCGCGCGCGTAGATCGCTTTCGCGACCGTCCCGGACGTTCCGGCGGTGAGCGAAATGTGCTCGAAGTGCGAGCCCACCATCGCGAGCAGCGCGGTGTCGGTCGCGACGAGCTTCGCGGCGGCGGCGTGCGCCGCCGCGCCTTCGAACGCCGCGGTGACGGCCAGCGCGACGGCCGCGGCGGTGGACAGCCCGACGAGCCAGCGCGAGCGCGGTGGTGCGACGGCCGCCGGCGCCGGGAGCGGCGGGATCGTGCTCGACAGGGCGGCGGCGGCGGCTTCGGCGACGACGACGCGCTCGCGGCACGTCGCGCACTCGGCGAGATGCGCCTCGATCTCCGGCGCCCGTTCGGGTCCGATCAGTCCGAGCGCGTAGAGCTCGGCGTCTTCATCGAGATGGTTCACGTCGCAGATCCTTCGGCGAGCGCGCCGTGGAGGCGCCGCAGCGCGGCGGAGAGACGGCTCTTGACCGTTCCGAGCGGGAGGCCGGCTTCGCCGGCGATCTCGGCCAGCGTGCGGTTCGCGTAGTAGGCGCGTTCGATCACGGCCCGCTGCTCCTCGGTGAGACGCTCGAGCGCGCGCCGCACGCGCGCGCTTTCGACCGGGTCGAACGAGGCGGTCTCGTCGACGTGCTGCGTGCCGCCGGCGGCCGCCGCGCGGGTTTCGCGCGCGCGCCGGCGCATCGCGCCTCGAGCGGCATCGAGCGCTTCGCGCCGGACGCAGGCGATGAGGAACGGCAGAAGGGGTCCGCGCTCCGGACGATACGATCCGGCGCTCCAGACCCGCACGAGCGCCGCATGCATCGCGTCTTCCGCGCTCTCGCGGTCGTGCAGGATCTGGTAAGCGACCGCGCGCAGCCGCGCGGCGTGCGCGCGGTACGCGAGCTCGAAGGCGCCACCGTCGAAGGCCATCCCCGGCCGTTCGACGCCCGTCAGCTCTGGGCCAGCGAAAGATCGTGCCACGCCGCGCTCCGCTCGAGCTCGACGGTTCGGTAGCCGAGGACGCCCAGCAGCGAGCCGGGTGCGACGGCGAGCGGACCCGGCGAGGCGCCCGGCGCCCCCGGCGCGGCCTGCGGAAAGCCGGTCGCGCGGGCGGTCGCGAAACGGATGTTGCCGTCGCGCTTCTCGACGATCTGATGGATGTGGCCGTTGAGGACCGTCACCGCCGCGAACCGGCGGAGCATCGCGATCGCCGCGGCCCCGTCCTTCGTCGTCCAGCCCCATTCCGGATAGACCGCGAAGAGCGGGACGTGTCCGAAGACGACGAGCGGCGTGTCGGCCGTGCGCGACGCCAGATCGTCGCGCAGCCACGCGAGCTGCTCGGCGCCGAGCTCGCCCATCGTCTCGCCTTCGCCGACGTTGATCAGCGCGACGAAGTGCGCGCCGCCTTGATCCCACGACGACCAGCCGCGGCCGATCGCTTCCTTTCGCGCGAACGAGGCGGCGAAGCGTTTCGGCCCTTCGCTGCCGATCACGTCGTGCTCGCCGGGGAGCGCGATCGCCGGCGCGCGCAGGCCGCTCATGATCGCGCGCGCGTCGTCGAACTCCGCGGCCTTGCTCAAATGCGTGACGTCGCCGGTGTGGACGACGAACGCCGGCTGCACCGGCAGCGCGTTGATGGAGTCGACCGCGTGCTGGAGGGTCGCGCGCACGTCGGGGTTCGCCGGACCGTTGTAGCCGATGTGGCTGTCGCTGACCTGCGCGAAGGCGAGCGTGCCGCGCGGCGCCGCGTCCGCGGCGCGGGCGATCCCGTCGCTGCCGAGGACGTAGACGATCCCCGCGCCGGTCCAGGCGACGTGGTGGACGAAATCGCGGCGCTTCACGGCGCCGCCTCGACGAGGATCGTGCCCTTCATGAAGGGATGCACGGTGCAGTGGTACGCGAACTTCCCGGCTTTGGCGAAGACGTGCGACCAGCGGTCGCCGCGGGCCAGCCCCTCGGAATCCCACGACGCATCGTCGGCCGTCGCGGTGTGCGCGTCGTCGTCGTCGTTGACGAACTCGACGCGGTCGCCGGCGTGAATCGTCACGACGGCAGGCTTGAAAGCGTCGTCCTTGAGGTGGACCGTCACGGCCGTGCCCGGCAGCGGCGAGGCGACGGCCGCCGCGAGCAGGGCGGCGGCAAGCAGAGCGTTCATGCACCCCGTACGCCGCCGGCCGCGGCCGCGGTTCGGGGAATTACGGCAACAGGGCCGGCGGCGTGCTCGGCAGCGGGCGCGGGAGCGCGAAGGTCGAGGCCGGGAGCGAGGCGGGGAAGCGCCAGCGGGAGAATGCGATCTGCTCGTGCGCGAGGCCGCCGCCGACGCGCGCCGAGGCCGCCGCGGCGCCCGCCACCCACCACGGTCCGGACTTGTGGAACGTCACGGTGCCGCGGCCGCCGTGCTGCGCGGCGAACGACACCGCCGACGGGAGAAACGTCACGCCGTCGATCGTGACCTGCGTGAAGCCGAAGCCGGCCGGCGCCGACTTCGGCGTCAGGCGGAAGACGTAGTCGACGTGATGCCCGTCGCGGTGCGGTCCGGCGAAGGTGAAGTCGTAGGCGCCCTCACGCGGCGCAAGCGCCGAAACGCGATAGCGGTACGGCCGCCCGCGGAAGACGCGGATCACCGGCTCGGTCGAGCGCGTTCCGTTCACCGCCAGCGTCTCGTCGCGCTCGTCGCCGCCGCTGCGGAAGATGCGATGGCTCTGCTCGAGCGTCCGGGTCCCGGTCTGCACCATCGTGTACTCGACCGCAAAAACGCGCGGCTCGCGCAGCGACGCCAGCGCGGCGCGATACCGTGCGAGCACCGCCTCCGGCGCGAGCGGCACGCTCGGCTGCGCCGTCGCGATCGCGGCCGCGGCGAGAAGCGCGATCACGCCGGCCGGCGGCTCAGCGCTTCGCGCATCGCGGCGAGCGCCGCGGCGGCGCCGGACGGGTCTTTCCCGCCGCCCTGCGCCTGCGCCGGCGCGCCGCCGCCTTTCCCGCCGACGAGCGGCGCGGCGGCCTTGACCAGGTTCCCGGCGTGGACACCGGCCCGCACGGCGTCGTCGCTCGCGCTCACGAACAGCGACGCGCTCGCGCCGTCGGTCCCGACGAGCCCGACGACGCCGGACGGCATCCGCGCGCGGATCGCGTTGCCGAGCGTGCGCAGCGCTTCGGCGTTCGCTTCGGGGACGACGGCGAGGGCCGCGCGCACCCCGCCGAGCTGCTCGGCACGCTCGGCGTAGGTCGCGGCGTCGGCGGCAGCGAGCCGCGCCTTGATCTCGTTCATCGCCTTCTGCAGGTCGCGCACGTCGGACTGCAGCCGCTCGACGCGCTCGACGAGCTCGTCCGGCTTCGCGGAGAGCGTCTCGCCCAGCTCGGCGAGCGTGTCCTGCTGGCGCTCGACGTAGGCTTCGGCGGCCTTTCCGACGATCGCCTCGATGCGGCGCACGCCGCTCCCGATCGAGCTTTCGCTGAGCATCACGAACAGCCCGAGCTCGCCGGTGGTGTGCGCATGCGTCCCGCCGCAGAACTCGACCGACGGTCCGAACTGCACGACGCGCACGCGCTCGCCGTACTTCTCGCCGGCCATCGTGATCGCGCCGGTCCGCTTCGCTTCGTCGATCGGCAGCTCGCGCATGTCCTGATGGTAGTCGGCGCGGATCAGCTCGTTCACGCGCTGCGTCACGGCGCGCCGCTGCAGCGGGGTGAGCGCGCCGCTCGGGCTGCGGAAGTCGAAGCGCATCCGGTCGATCCCGACCCACGAGCCCGCCTGGACGATCTCTTCGCCGAGCACGTCCTTGAGCGCGCGCTGGAGCAGATGCGCCGAGGTGTGATGGCGCCGGATCTCTTCGCGCCACTCCGGGTAGACGCGCGTGCGCACCGGCGCGCCGGCGGTGAGCACGCCGGCGACGAGCCGGCCGTGATGCGCGATCGCTTCGCCGACGAACTGCGTGTCGGTCACTTCGAAGACGGCGTCACCGTGCGTGATGCGCCCGCGGTCGCCGATCTGTCCGCCCTTCTCGGCGTAGAACGACGTGCGGTCGAGCAGCAGCTGCGCTTCGGTCTCGGCCTCGATCGCGTCGACCGGAGCGCCGCCGACCAGGATCGCGCGCAGCGTCCCGTCCGCTTCGAGCCCGCCGTACCCCTCGAACGCGGAGCTCATCGTCGGGAGATCGGTGACGGTGACGACGGCGCGCTTCGCCGCGGCATCGGCGCGCGCGCGGTCGCGCTGCGCGGCCATGTGCTGCTCGAAGCCGAGCGAGTCGACCGAGACGCCGCGCTCGCTCGCGATCTCGCGCGTCAGCTCGATCGGAAAGCCGTACGTGTCGTGGAGAACGAACGCGTCTTCGCCGCCGATCAGCGAGGTGCAGTCGGCCAGCGCGTCGTCGATGAGGTGCTCGAGCAGCTCGGTCCCGCGGTCGAGCGTGCGCATGAAGCCGGCCTCTTCGCCGCGCAGCGTGGTCTGCACGTCGTTCAGCCGCGCGCGCAGCTCCGGGTAACCGCTCTCGAGCGAGGCGACGACCGCACCGGCGAGCTCCGCCATGAACTCGCGCGGGTAGCCCAGCAGACGCCCGTTGCGGATCGCCCGGCGAATGAGAAATCGCAGCACGAAGCCGCGCTCGGTGTTCGCGGGGTAGACCCCGTCGGCGATCAGGAACGTCGCGGCGCGCGCGTGGTCGGCGATGATCCGCCGCCGCACGAGCTGCTCGGCCGCAGCGAGCGAGCTTTGCCCGGCGTCCGGCTGCGCGGCGATCAGATCGCTGAACAGATCCGTCTCGTACATCGAGAGCTTGCCGTTCGCGACGGCGAGCATCCGCTCGAAGCCGGCGCCGGTGTCGATCGCCTTGCGCGGCAGCTCCGCGAGCTTGCCGTCGGCGCCGCGATTGTACTGCTGAAAGACGACGTTCCAGATCTCGACGTAGCGATCGCCCTTGTTCGGTCCGTCGTCGTCGGCGCCGGACGCGTTCGCGACGCCCGTGTCGTAGAAGATCTCGCTGCACGGACCGCACGGCCCGGTCGGACCCATCGTCCAGAAGTTGTCCTCGTCCCAGCGCGTGATCCGCGTGGACGGCAGCCCGATCTCGCGCTCCCACAGGCCCTGCGCTTCGTCGTCGCCGGTGTGCACCGTGACGTAGAGCTTCTGCGGATCGAGCCGCATCACGGAGGTGAGAAACTCCCACGCGAACCGGATCGCCTCGGACTTGTAGTAGTCGCCGAACGAGAAGTTCCCGAGCATCTCGAGGAACGTGCCGTGGCGCCCGGTCCGCCCGACGTTCTCGATGTCGGACTTCGCGCCGGCGACGCGCAGGCAGCGCTGCACCGTCACCGCGCGCGGCGCCGGCGCCGGCGACTCGCCGAGGAACACCGGGACGAACTGCTCCATCCCCGCGATGGTGAACAGCGTCGTGCTCATCTCGTCGGGGATGAGCGAGGCGGACGGCAGATGCGCATGCTCGTTCCGGACGAAATAGTCGATGAATGCTTGACGGAGCTCTTGGGACTTCATGGCCGACCCCGTGCATTCGCGCAGCGCGGCATCGGGCCCCGCCCGCCGGTACGCCGAGCCCTGCGCTACAAGCCGAAGGCGTAGACGTTCCCGTCGGTCGACGCGGCGTAGAGCATCCCGTTGACGACGGTCGGCGCCGCGAACGCCGGCGCGTGGAAGGCCGGTGACGTCCACAGCGGCTGGCCGGTGCGAACGTCGTATGCCGCGACCGTCTTCTGCATCCCGGTCGCGTAGTAGACGACGCCGTTCGCGACGACCGGCTGCGAGAGCGGCGAGTACGGGACGGACGCGGCGAGCGGCGCTTGCCAGAGCGGCTGCAGCTTGCAGAGCGTCAGGCTGAATGCGAGCAGCCCTTCGGCGTAGACGCCGTTGGGCGAGCCGTTCCCGATCAGCATCGTCCCGCTGACGGGGTCCCAGCTCGCCGCATCGACGTTGTATCCTTGGTTCGTGGTCGTCCCGATCGCGAGCTGCTGCACCGGGCCGCTCGCGATCGCGTCGAGATCGAAGAGATCGAGCGTTCCCGACTTCTGCTCGACGGCGAGCTGCGGCGGACAGCCTGCGGCCGCGAACGTTACCGGATTCGCGCCGAAATCGTCGTCCTGCAGCTCGGGATCCCACAGCGAGGAGGCGGCGAGCGGAACGAGCGTGTCGCTCAGGCGGATGACGCCGTCGCTGTACGTCGCGTTTTCCGCGGGAAAGCCGTTCCCCGTCGTGACGTAGAGATCGCGAACGTTCGGACGCGGATCGGCGACGACGCCGCCGGCGCCCCACATCCCGCTCCCCCAGCTCGGGGCGCGCTCCGGCGTCCACGCGTTGCGGCGCGCGCCGTTCGTCGCACCGAGCGCGACGACGGAGCCGAAGTACGTCCCGTCGTCGCAATAGCCCGCGCTCGTCGCGTACACGACGCCGCCCGTTTCGAGCGCGAGCGCGCTGTACGCGTACTCGAGCCGCGCGTTCGCGAGGATCGGCGACGACGACGGCCAGCCCGCGATCGGTCGACCGCTCGCGAGATCGAACGCGCGGACGGCGCCGAGGCCGTCGACGACGTAGACGGCCGGCGGCGCGCGGCCGATCACCGCCGTCGAGGTGATCCCCCACGAGGGCAAATCGCCGCACGCGTTCGACGCGACGCCCAGCCGCTGCTGCCAGATCACCGCGCCCGAGGTCGCGTCGAGCGCGGAGAAGACCCCCGCTTCGTTGCCGACGTACACCACGTCCGTCGACTTGCCGGCCACCGCGACGTTCGCCGCGACGACGGGCTGCGCGACGATCGGTCCGCCGGACGCGAACGTCCAGTGCGCATGCAGTCCGCCGGCGTTCGCGGCGCTCAGCACCGTCTCGTTCGGATTGTGTCCGGTGCGCTGCACGTCGTAGCCGAACATCGGCCAGTCCACGGGCGCCGGCGTCGCGGCCGGCGCCGGGACGCGCGCGAGCACGCTCGACGCTCCGCCTCCCCCGCCGCCGCCGCAGCCGCTCAGCAGGGCCCCGAACACGAGCGCGCAGGCGAGCGCGGCCGGGACTGCTGACGCAGCGCGCGGCGTCAGCGGAGCCCGGTGTAGAGCGTCGTAGCGTCGACGAAGCAGAGGCCGTTCCCCCAGGGATCCTCGGCGTAGAACGCGCGTTCGCCCCACGGCCGCCTCCGATCCAGGAGCCGATGAGTACGGCGGGGCCGGCTACTTCTCTTGCAGGAAGTTCTTCAGCTTCTCGAGCGCCTTTTGCTGGAGGCGCGAGACGTGCATCTGCGAGACGTTCAGGCGCTTCGCGATCTCGGTCTGCGAGACGCTCTCGTAGAATCGCAGGTACAGGATCACGCGCTCGCGGCCGGTGAGCACCTGGAACGCGCGCTCGAGGTTCGCGCGGTCTTCGAGCAGCTCGAGGCCGGCGTCGTTCTGCCCGACGTAGTCCGCCAGCGTCTGCGACTTCTTGTCGCCTTCGCCGTTGAGCTCGGTGTCGAGCGAGAGCAGGTTGTACGCCTGGCCGAGCTCTTGCGCTTCCAGAATGTCTTCCTCCGAGGCGCCGAGGTGCTGGGCGAGCTCCGCGACCGTCGGCGAATGGCCGAGCTTCACGGTGAGCTTCTCGATCGCGCGGTTGACCGAGAGGTTCAGCTCCTGGAGCCGGCGCGGGACTTTGACCGCCCAGCCCTTGTCGCGGAAATAGCGCTTGATCTCGCCGACGATGGTGGGCGTCGCGTACGTGGTGAACTCCACGCCGCGTTCGAGGTCGAAGCGGTCGATCGCCTTGAGCAGACCGACGGTGCCGACTTGGATCAGATCGTCGAGCGCCTCGCCGCGGTTGGCGAACTTGACGGCAAGATAGCGCACCAGATTGAGGTGTGCGACGACCAGCTCGTTGCGCAGCCGGTCGAACTCGCTGATCCCGGAATGGTCGGGCCCGCTGTCGAGCGCGCGGTTCGCACGCAGCTCGGCAAAGCGCGCAAACGCCTGGCGCGCGCGATTACGGTCCCACCGTTCCTCGTCGACATGAGGAACCGAGGAAGACATCTATGCCGTAACGCGTTTCGTCATGACGAGCTCCGTTCCCCGGCGCGGATCGGTCGAGTAGTCGACGGTGTCCATCAGCGCGCGGATCAGGAACACGCCGAGCTCCTCGGTGCGTCCTTCGGCGAGAGGTTGGCCCGGACCCACCGGTTCCAGGTGCGGACCGGTCGAGCGGTCCCGGACGGTCACCCGCAATTCCTCGTCCTCGGCGTCGCACACGATCTCGATCGCGCCCGCGTCGAGACCGCCGGCGCTTTGAATCGAGTTCGTGCACGCCTCGGCGATGGCGAGCTTGATGTCCTCGATCTCGTCGACCGAGAACCGCAGACGGCTGGCGACGGCGGCGACGGCGAGGCGCGCGACCGCGACCCACTCGGCTCGGCCGGGGATCTTCAGCTCGACGGTGCCGTGGGACGACACTTCGACGAGGTGCGTCGCGCTCACACCAGCGCCTTCATCGCGCTCTGCTCGTCGTCGAAGATCCCGAAGATCTTCACCAGCCCCGTGATGTCGAAGATCTTCTTGATCTGCGGGTTCGTGCAGACCAGATTGACCGAACCGCCGTGCTCGCGAACGCGCTTGAGCCCGCCGATCAGCACGCCGAGCCCCGTCGAGTCGATGTAGCGAACCTTCTCGAGGTTGATGACCAGGTTGTAATGCTCCTGATCGATCAGCTCGGTGATCGCGTCCTTCACCTTGGGCGAGGTATAGACGTCGATCTCCCCGGTGAGGTCGACGACGTACGCGTCCCCCTCGGACTCGCGGACGTTGACTTTGATATCCAAGCGTGTCTCCTAGCTTTCGTTCTCGAGGGTGCTGCGTTGGCGCGATGCCGCGTCCTTGCCTTCGGCGATCGCTCCGTCGACGCGGGCGCGCGCCTCCGCGACGATGCGCCGGCCGCGCGCGAGCAGATCGCCGGCATCACCGGCGGTGTCGCGCGCCCGTTCTCCCGCCTCGCGCGCCTTCGCGACGAGCAGGTCCCGCGTGTCCTCGCCCGACTGCGGCGCGAGCACGATCGCAAGCGTGGCTCCGGCCAGCGCGCCGATCGCCAGGCCGCCGGCGAAACCGGCGAGTCCGCGCTCAGCCAACGGACTCTTCTCCCTGGGGTACGCCGCGGCGCCCGGTGAGCAGCCGGCGCAGGCCGGCGCTGATCCCGGTGAGCGTCGCGCCGACGTTGACGAGCGCCGGCGCAACCGCGTCGGAGGCGAGCTGCGCGGTCCGGCTCGTCGCGCCCGCGACGTTCTCGAGCGCGCCGACGACCGTGCCGAGCCGCGCGACGGTCGCATCGGCGGTGTCGGCGATCCCGCCGACGTGCGCCAGCGTCTCGACGACGGGCGTCGAGAGCGCGCCGATCTGCCGATCGACCTCATCCAGCGTGCCGTTGAGCCGCGCAATCAGCTTCGCGAGTGACGAGCACACGATGAAGAAGCCGATTCCGGCGAGCAGCACACCGACGCCGATCAGGACGTCTCGAATCAAGCCGCCGTCGATCCCCGAGCTCAAAACCGATCCTCCGCGTGCTCGCTAGAGCCACGGTCGGCCCTTTCCCACATTTGCGCAGCGCTACACGGCGAGCGGAGTGCGCACGTTCTCCACCAGTGCAGGCAGACGGGCGATCGCGTCGTCGATCTCCGGCGCCGTCGTCGCATACCCGAGCGAGAAGCGCACGACCCCGCAGCGATGGCGTTCGTCGAGGCCGAGCGCGGCGGTGACGTGACTTTGCTCGAGCGACCCGGCGGCACACGCGCTGCCCGCCGACGCCGCGATCCCGTCCAGGTCGAGACGGATCAGCAGCGCATCGGACGGCGTGTCCGCAAAGGCGAGCGAGAGGATCGCCGCCTGCCGCGGGGAGCCCGCACCGTTGACGATCGTCTCCGGAATCGCGGCGGTCAGCTCGGCTTGCAGGCGGTCCCGCAGCGCGCCGACGCGCGGCACCGCGGCGGCCCGTTCCGCCTCGGCGAGCGCGAGCGCCGCGGCCAGCCCCGCGATACCGGCGACGTCTTCGGTGCCGGCGCGCAAGCCGTGCTCCTGCCCCCCGCCGACGATCAGCGGCTCGAGCGGCGTTCCGCGCCGCACGTAGAGGACGCCCGCGCCCTTCGGGCCGTGGAACTTGTGCGCCGAGAGCGAGAGCAGGTCGACGCCGAGCGCCTCGACGTCGAGCGGAAGCCAGCCCGCGGCCTGCACCGCGTCGGTATGGAAGAGCGTGCCCCGCTCGCGGGCGATCCGCGCCAGCCGGGCGACGTCCTGGACGACGCCGGTCTCGTTGTTCGCCAGCGTCACGCTAGCGAGGGTCGTCTGGGGTGTCAGCGCCGCGGCGAAAGCGTCGGCATCGATCGTGCCGCGCGCCTCGACCGGAAGGCGCGTCACCCGCCAGCCGTCGCGCTCGAGGACGTCGACCGCGCGCAGCACCGCGTGGTGCTCGGTCGCGCAGGTCACGACGTGCCGCCCGCGCGGGCTCGCCGCGCGTGCGGCGCCGAGGACGGCCAGCACGTCGGACTCCGAGCCGCCGCCGGTGAACGCGATCTCGCGCGGCGACGCGTTCAGCACGCGCGCGACCGTCTCGCGCGCTTCGTCGAGCGCGGCGCGCGCCGCGCGGCCTTCCGCGTGGAGCGAGCTCGGGTTGTACGCGGACCGCAGCAGCGGCAGCATCACCGCGAGCGCTTCCGGGCGCAGCGGCGTCGTCGCCGCGTGATCGAGATAGATGCGCCGCATGCGTGGAGGTGAACCCGCGCGCGGAGCGCCAGGCTGCGAGCTCACCGCGGCGCGGGGCGCTCGGGCCCCGCGGGAAACGGCGCGGTCAAGCGCGATGCGGCGAGCGCGTCGATCAGCTCGCGCATCTCGCTGCGCAGCGCCGCGACCTCGCCTTGCAGCGCGACGACCCGCTCGCGCACCGGAGCCGTCTCGACGCCGAGCGCGCCGAGCGCGATGCCGACGGCATGCGCGACCGTGTCGAGCGTCTCCAGCTCGTCGGGTGCGTACGGATCGCCGGCGTGCTTCGCACCGCAGGTCAGCACCCCGAGCAGCTCGCCGCGAAAGATGAGCGGAAAGGCGAACTCGCCGGGGAGCGCGCCGGGATGAGCGTGGAGGTCGACGCGTTCGGAGGTCGCGCGCAGCGCAACGATCGCCGGCTCGTTCTCTTCGACGAGCGTGCCGCCCGACGCGTAGTCGCCGGCCGCGTCGCGGAGGAGGATCGCGACGGACGAGGCCTCCGAGTGCCGCGCGATCTCGTCGGCGGTGCGCTCGATCAGCGCCGCGACGCTGGTGACGAACGCCGCCTCGCGCGCGAACCGCAGCAGCGCCTTCTCTTGCTCGTGCCGCTTGCGGAAGAACGCGCGATCGACGAGGTGGTCGACGCGCTCGTGGATGAAGCGGATCGAGAACCCGAGGCCGATCGCGAGCGCGGCGCTGACCAGCACGTTCGTCGCGCTGGTCAGCCAATTGCCGAGCGCCCACTCCACCAGCATGAACGATCCGACGACGATGAGCGAAACGAGCGAGAAGACGGCGGCGCGGTTCAGCACGAAGCCGATGTCGAGCAGGCGCCGGCTCATCACGGCGTAGGTGAGCCCGACCGGCGCAACGATCGCCGCGACGTTGACGAACGTCGCCATCGTCACCTGCGTATCGCGCGTCGGCACGATGTCGTCGAGCACGACCTGGAGCACGAAGGTCGCCAGCAGCGGCCCGAACGCGAGCAGCGCCCAGCCGACGCGCTGCCGAGCGGTGCCGCGCGAGCTGACGAACGCCGCCGTGGCGGCGATCAGCACGACACACTGCGCCGCGCACGCGAGCACGATCCCCAGCGTGCCGAGATAGAGGTCGGCGGAGTCGAGCCACAGCGCGGTGATCGACACGGCGGAGACGACTCCGTACGCCGCGAGCAGGCCGACGACGGCGAACGCCGTCACCTCGATCGTGCTGCGTAGCGCGCCGCGCGTGCCGAAGCGCGCGCTGAACGCGATCAGCGCTCCGAGGGAAACCGCGCCGACGACGCCGGCGCTGCTACAGGCGATGAAGACGAGATCGAGCGCCGGCGAGGGCGTGATGATCCATTGCAGCGCGTCGCCGATGACATAGCAGGTGAGCGCGAGCGAGAGCAGGCGCGCCTCGGGAAGATGCGGCCCCCGCCAGGCGATCAAGCCGCCGAAGAGCGCCATCCAGGCGATGATCGCATAGCCCAGCCTGCTGTCCCAGCGCAGCACGGCGGGATCGGGGACGACCGTCGCGTGCACGAGCGCTCGGCCGCGGCGCACCGCCAGCGCCAGCGGGTGGTTCGCCAGCGGAAGGTCGAGCACGAAGATCCGGTCGGCGACCTGCAGCGGGCGTAAGTCGATCTGATCGCCTTCGCGAATCCCGGCCCGCGCGGCAGCGCCGCGCGGCACGACGGAGGTGACGTGCGCGGAGAACGGCGCGCCGGGCGAAAGCACCCAGCCCGCATCGCCGGTCCACCCGAGACCGGCATAGCCGGCAATATCGAACGCGATCAAGGCGACCGCGAGTGCGGCCAGCGCCAGCAACCAGCTTCGCGCCGTCGCCACCGCCATTCCGTTACGAGGCGTCAGTCCGCCTCGTCGTCCTCCTCGTCATCCTCCGGCGCGACGTCCTCTTCGCCGAACTGCTCGGTCCCGGAACCGGGGCCGCCCTTGGGACCCGGGTTGGCTTCGTTCATCGTCATACTCCTCGCGTCGAGCGTAGGCGGCCCCCGTTCTTCTCGCCTGCGCCGGAGCCCTGGGGACCTCATTGCAACGCGGCGTTCACGATCCGTCTTCGAACAGCTCGTCGTCGGCGTGCGAACGGCGGCGCCGGTCGATCCAGGCGCGCAGCCGCGCTTCGTCGCCTTGACGGCCGGGCTGGAAATAGGTGCGCTCGCCGAGCGCTTCGGGAAGGTTCGACTGCAGCGCGACCGCCGGCGGGAGATCGCCTTCGGCCTCCATCGCCGCGTAGTCGTCGTGCGCGTACCGATAGCCTTCGCCGTACCCGAGGTGCTTCATGAGCTGCGTCGGCGCGTTGCGCAGGTGGAGCGGAACCGGGTCGTTGCGGGTCGATTGCACGTCGTCGAGCGCCGCGCCGTACGCGCGCCCCACGGCGTTCGACTTCGGCGCCGTGGCGAGATAGAGCGTCGCGTGCGCGAGCGGAAAGAACCCTTCGGGCATCCCGACGAAATGCACCGCCTGCTGCGCCGCCATCGCGATCGGGAGCGCGCCGCGGTCGGCCAGGCCGACGTCTTCGCTGGCGAGGATCACCAGCCGGCGCGCGATGAAGAGCGGGTCTTCGCCGCTGTCGATCATCCGCGCGAGCCAGTACACCGCGGCGTCGGGATCGCTGCCGCGGATCGTCTTGATGAACGCGCTGATCGTGTCGTAGTGCGCGTCGCCGCTCTTGTCGTAGCCGTGCGCGCGCCGCTGCAGGGCATCGGCGATCGTGCGCTCGTCGACGACCGGCGCGCCGTCCCGTTTCGGCGCCGCCGAGGCGGCGAACTCGAGCGTGCTCAGCGCGATGCGCGCGTCGCCGTTGGCCAGGCTCACGAGCGCGTCCTCGGCTTCCGGTGTCAGCGTTACGCGCTGCTTGCCGAGCCCGCGCTCCTCGTCGCGCAGCGCGCGCTCGACGAGCGCGCGCACGTCGTCGTCGGCGAGGCCCTTGAGCACGAAGACGCGCGAGCGCGAGAGCAGCGCCGAGTTCACCTCGAACGAGGGGTTCTCGGTCGTCGCGCCGATCAGCGTGACCGTTCCGTCCTCGACGTAGGGCAGCACCGCGTCCTGCTGCGCCTTGTTGAAGCGGTGGATCTCGTCGATGAACATCACCGTGCGCCGGCCCGCGGCGCGCAGCTTGCGCGCGTCGGCGACGACGCGCCGCAGGTCGGCGACGCCGGCGCTCACGGCGGAGAGCGCGGCGAAGTGCGCGCCGGTCTGGTGCGCGATGATCTGCGCGAGCGTCGTCTTTCCCGTCCCCGGCGGGCCCCACAGGATCATCGAGGGAACCTGATCGCTCTCGATCGCTCGGCGCAGCGCGCGTCCGGGTCCGACGATCTGCTCCTGCCCGACGAACTCGTCGAGCGTGCGCGGCCGCATCCGCGCGGCCAGCGGCTCGCGAACCGCCCGTCCGCCGTCGCCGCCGTCGTCGAACAGGCCCATCATCCGGCTAGAACGGGATCGGAAGACGGCGCTTCTTCGGCGCCGGCGTCGCCTTCACCGAGCCGGGCGCGGGCGTCGGGACCGGCTGCAGGATCTTGACCGGCGCGCCTTCGGCGTCGACCTTCTTCGTCACCAGATTGTAGGCCAGCGACTTCGCCGTCATCGTCGACTCGCCGTCGCTCGTCTTCACGTTCCCCTCGAGGTGCAGCTGGCCGGAGCGGCGATCCATGACGCCGCGGTCGGCCGTCGCGGTGCGCTTTCCCTGCTCGAAGTGCACGTGGCCGATCGCGGTGTAGACCTTCGCTTTCGAATCGATGTCGAGCTGGTCGCAGGTCAGCGTCGACGGGCCGCCCTTCGCGTACTCGGGGTCGTTCGCTTCCGGCGCGTTGCCGCTGTCGTGGATCACGACGTCGCCGATCAGCGTCGCCGTGCCGCGCTTCTGGTTTCCCTTCGCGCTGTCGGCGGTGCCGTTGCTGCCGGGGCGCGAGAACGCGACGTGGTGCGGCATCTGGAAATCGCCGTTGCCCTTCCAGACGATCGCGTCGCTTTCGACGCGGTAGTCCGGCGTGTCGAACGAGGTCGCGTCGGAGGCTTGCGCAGCAGGCGAAGCGTTCGGCGACGGCGCGGTCGAGGGGGGCGCCGCGGTCGGCGGCGGCGCGGGCGAGGGCGAGGCGGTCCGGCGCGGCGTCCGCGGTCCCGCCGCGGCGCAGGCGAGCATCAGCGCGAGCGCTGCGAGCGTGGTGCGCGCGAACGCCCGCATCTACGGCTGCCCCGACGCGGCGGGCGAAGGCGATGGATGCGACGGCGACGAGGACGCGCGAGGCGAGGGACGCGGCGACGACGCGCGCGGCGAGGCGGCCGGCCGCGCCTTCGGCGCCGGACGCGCCGGCGAAGGCTTCGGCGACGGCGTGCCGCGCATTTTCGCGGATGCGTTCTTCTGCGCCGGCTGCGCCTTCGGGCTCGGCTTGTTCGCCGGAGGTTTCTTCGCCGACGGTTTGTGCGCCGGCTGCTTCGGCGGGCGCGGCCCCGGCGCTGCGGCCGCCGGCGCGCTCTGCGGCTCCGTCATCACCGCCGGTGCGCCGGCGACGGTCACGTCCTTCGTGTTCAGATTGTAGTCGACCGACTGCGCGCTGAGCGTCGAGCCGTTGTCGCTGAGATGGACGTCGCCTTCGAGGTGCAGCATCCCGTTCGCGCGGTTCAAGATCGCCTTGCCGGACGAGCCGCTGCGTGTCCCCTGCGAGAAGTGCACGTGGCCGGTCGCGACGTACAGCTTCGCCTTCGAGTCGACGTCGAGCTGGTCGCAGGTCAGCGTCGCCGGGCCGCTCCCGCTGTACGCGCCCTTGCCGACCGAGGTCGCGGTGTTGCCGCTGTCGTGCACGACGACCTCGCCGTACAGCGAGGCGGTCCCCTTTTTCGAGTTTCCGCTCGCGCGGTCGCTCACCGCGTCGGTTCCGGGGCGATAGAACTTCACCCGGTGCGGCATCGTGAAGTCGCCGGAGTTGAAGTTCCAGTGCGTCTCGCTGGTCTCGATGCGATAGTCGGGGGTCTGCAGACCGTTCTCGGCGGGGGCCGGCTCGGCGCTCGCCGGCGGCGCGGAGGGCGAGGGGGTCGCCGCCGGCGCGCTCGCGCCGAGCGCCAGGGCGAACGCGATCGCCCCGCACGCAGAGAGCAGCGTGGGGCCGAGCGCGAATCGCAGCCGTCGGCGGGGAGGGGTCATTTCACCTCGTGAAACGCGCCGCGCGGTCCGAGCGGTCCGCTCAGAGGTGCATCGAGCCGGCGTAGCCGACGCGCTGACCGGTCCCGATCGCGACGCACGACATCGGGTCCTCGGCGACGATAACCGGGATTCCTGTGACTTCCCCTAACAGCGTATCCAAGCCGCGCAGCAGCGCGCCGCCGCCGGTCAGGATCACCCCGCGGTCGATGATGTCGGCCGCCAGCTCCGGCGGCGTCTTCTCGAGGACGGCTTTGACCGCTTCGACGATCGCCTGCACCGGCTCGGAGAGCGCCTCGCGCACCTCCTCGGAGGTGATCTTCACCGTCTTCGGCAGCCCGTTGATCAGGTCGCGGCCGCGGATCTCCATCGCGAGCTCCTGCTCGAGCCGGTACGCCGAGCCGATCTTGATCTTGATCTCCTCCGCCGTGCGCTCGCCGATCATGAGATTGTAGACGCGGCGGATGTGGCGGATGATCGCTTCGTCGAGCTTGTTCCCGGCGACGCGGATCGATTGCGAGACGACGATCCCGCCGAGCGAGATCACCGCGACGTCGGTCGTTCCGCCACCGATGTCGACGACCATGTTGCCGCTGGGCCCCTCGATCGGAAGCCCGGCGCCGATCGCCGCGGCCATCGGCTCTTCGATGATGTCGACGGATTTCGCGCCCGCGAGCTTGGCGGCGTCGCGGACGGCGCGCTCTTCGACCGAGGTGATCTCCGCCGGGACGCAGATCACGACCGAGGGTTTCGGGCGGAACAGCGTACTGAGGAAGGAGCGCTGCCGGGTGACCTTCTTGATGAAGTAACCGAGCATCGCCTCGGTGACTTCGAAGTCGGCGATGACGCCGTCGCGCAACGGGCGGATCGCCTGGATGTTGCTCGGCGTCTTGCCGAGCATCTGTCGCGCCTCTTCGCCGACGGCGAGCGTCTTGTTGGTTCGCACATCCTTCGCGACGACGGAGGGCTCGCGAAGCACGATTCCTTTGCCTTTGACGTACACGAGGACGTTCGCCGTCCCCAGGTCGATCCCGATGTCGATGACGATGACTCCCGATTGAGCGCCGGCCGAAAGGCGCGCGACGCAGCCGCTGTTGATACGGCTGAGGGGGGTTCGGCCCCAACCCCCGGATTCCTCAGCAGGCTCAGGGATCGCCGGAGGGGGCTCGGACGCGCCGGGGAGCAGGGAGCGCCCGGGAGGTCCGCGCGCGCTGCCCCGAATAGCGAGGGATCATGGCCGTTCAACCCGGGCGCGCAAGCCGCGCCGACTCAACGCCGACGCTCTCCGTCGGTGACCCTGCCCCGGATTTCACGCTGAAGTCGCATCTCGGCGGCGAGATCACGCTGTCGTCGCTGCGCGGCAAGAACGTGATGCTCGCGTTCTATCCGTTCGCCTTCAGCGGCGTCTGCTCGACGCAGATGCCGGGTTACGAGGCAGGGTCAGGGCGCTTCGCCGACATGAATGCGCAGGTCCTCGGAATCTCGATCGACCACATGTTCGCGCTCAAAGCGTGGGCGACCCAACTCGGGATCACCAGTTATCCGCTGCTCTCCGATTTCTGGCCGCACGGCGCGGTCGCGCAGCAGTACGGCGTCTTCATCGAGTCGCAAGGCCGCTCGGAGCGCGCGGTCTTCCTCGTCGACAAGGACGGGATCATCCGCTACATCGACGTGCACGAGACCGGCGACCGTCCCGACGAAGAGCAGATCTTCTGCGAGCTGGAAAAAGTCTAACGCAGCCGGCGGCGGTCGATCAGACGTACTCGCGCAGCGTCAGCGTGACGTCGCGCGGAGGGCCGGTCTTGCCCTGGACGACCAGGACGATCGCCGTCCCCGGCGCGCCGCGGAACATCTCGCGCAGCGCCGCCAAGCCGATGTCGCCTGCGGAGCGCCCGCCGGCGCTGACGATCGTCTCGCCGCGGGCAAGCCCGGCTTGCGCGGCCGGCGTCCCCGGGCGCACGTCGGCGATGACGATCGCGCCGCCCTGGCTCACCAGGAACATCCCGCTGCGGTCGTACGTCTCCTCGGCCGCGAACGCGGCGTTCGGCTCGAGCGTCATCGTCTGATGGGGGTAGTCGAACGTCACGCTGAAGCGCTTCCACTCGGCCGCGCCGATGTTCCCGGCCTGGAACGGATCGGCGAACGCGCCTTTCGTCTGCGCGCTCAGGTCGGTGATCACGCGCGGGATCGTGAAGCCGCCGAAGGCGAGCGTGGTGCGGCCGAGCCGCCCGAGGGACGCCCCGCCGACACCGAAGCCGTTCGCGCCGACCTGCGTCGCGTCGGCCGGCACGACCGACGGGTGCGCGGCGAGGAACGGCGTGTCGACCGAAAGGCCGATGCGGCTCCCGGTATCGACGGTGCAGTCGCCGCCGAAGCCGTCGATCGCGCATGGAATCTGGACGTGCGTTCCGTTGAACACGAACGGGATCGTCTTCCCTTGCGCGGGCGACCGCGCATCGGGCGTCCGCAGCACGATCTGATTCCGGCCGTAGTCGAAGGTCGTGACGAAGCGCGCCAGCACTTCGAACCCGATCAGTCCGTCGACCGGCTTGCCGCTCGAGATGCCGAAGCCCGCGCGCACCGGCGCGACGACGAACGTCTGCTTCCGCAGCGTCGCCGAGCCGACTCCGAGCGTGTCGACCGTCGCGAAGGCGAACGCCTCGGTGGCCGCGCCGACGCCTTGCCCCGCCATCTGCCCGGCGGCGCCGAGCCCGAGCTCCTTGGCGATCCCGGAATCGATGATGTTCGAGCCGCCGGTGTCGAACAGGAAATGATACGGGCCTTTGCCGTCGATCGTCACCTCCAGATCGACGTGGTTGTCGACGAGCTCGAACGGGATCGTCGTCGAGCCCGACGGCAGCGTCCAGTCGTCGACATGCTGCACGGGACGGCGCAGCGCGGCGCCGGCGGATGCTTCGTTCGCCACGCTCTCGCGCGCGGCGAACCTGTACGCGCCGCCTTCGTTCTCGCTGCGGATCGCGTACGGTACCTGCAGGCCGTCGACGCTGCGGTAGTCGGCGAAGGTCGTCGTGGTCGTGGTCGTGCCGATCGGCACGACCGTGCGCGCGACCCGGTGCACCGCGTCGAACCACACCTCGAACGGCAGGCCGCCGCGCGGCGTCACGCGCAGCACGTCGTCGACCCGGTCGCCGTCGCTGCGCCGTCCGAGCGAGGTGACGGCGGCGCCGCCGTAGCCCGGCTTCCACAGCGCGTAGGTGTTCATGTAGACGCTCTGCACGGCGCCGTAGCGCGCCGCGGCGCCGCCGTCGTCCCACACGATCCCGCTGCCGTCGCGGTTCCATGCGTGCGCGCCGTCCCAGCCCTGCGCGCCGCTCAGCGGACCGGCCTCGGAGAACTGCGCGTAGCGCCCGTCACGCACGTCGCTCCAGGTCTCACCGCTGCCCGCGACGCCGACGATCTCGACCGTGCCGCGCTGATGGATGGTGCGCACGCGCGCCAGGGCGTCGAGGCCCATCGCCGCGCGCGATGCGGCAAGCACCGCGTCGACCGCCGGATCGTCGCCGGCCGCCCGGACGGAGCCACCGGCCGGCAGCACCAACGAACACGCCGCAACGCCGGCGACCAGGACGCGCAGGAACAGCCTCATGCGCAGACCTACGCGGAAAACCCCGCCGGGTTTCAGACGCTGGGGTAGACGCTGGTCTCGAAGGTGCCGGTCGGCTCGTTGAACGGGATGATGCCGCTGGCGCGCTGCACCTGCGCGCCGAGCGACGAGAGCGTCTCCTCGAGCCGTTCGTAGCCGCGGTCGATGTACTCCAGGCCGATGATCTCGGTCTCGCCGACCGCACCGAGCCCGGCCAGCACGAGCGCCGCGCCGGCGCGGATGTCGGGCGCTTCGACCGGCGCGCCGGACAGCCGCGGCACGCCCTTCACCAGCGCGGTGTTGTTGTCCATCGCGACGCGCACGTCGGCGCCCATGCGCACCAGCTCGTTGACGTACGAGAAGCGCGCGTTGAAGATGGATTCCTCGACGACGCTCGTCCCCGGCGACGTGCACAAGAACGAGAGCATCTGCGGCTGCAGGTCGGTCGGGAAACCGGGGTGCGGCGCGGTGACGACGTCGGTCCCGCCCTTCACCGTGTCGGCCTGCACGCGCACCCAGTCCTCGCCGTTGCTGACCTTCACGCCGCATTCGGCGAGCGCGAGCTGCAGCGCGAGGACGTCGTCCGGCCGCGTGCGCTTCACCGTCACGTCGCCGCGCGTGATCGCGCCGGCCAGCATCAGCGTCCCCGTGCCGATGCGGTCGGGGATGATCTCGTACTCGACGCCGCGCAGCTCGGGGACGCCGTCGATGCGGATCGTGTCGCCGCCTTGGCCGCCGATCCGCGCGCCCATCGCGACCAGGAAGTTCGCGAGGTCGACGACCTCCGGCTCCATCGCGGCGTTGCGGATCAGCGTCTGCCCTTCGGCGGTGACGGCGGCCAGCATCGCGTTCTTCGTCGCGCCGACCGAGGGGATGCGAAACTCCATCTCGCCGCCGCGCAGCAGCTCGCGTCCGGCGCTGGCGATCAGGTAGCCGTGCGCGACCGAAACCTCGGCGTGCAGCGCGCGAAAGGCCTGCTCGTGCATGTCGGTCGCGCGCGTCCCGAGCACGCAGCCGCCGGGGAGGGGGACTTCGGCGCGGCCGAAACGGCCGAGCAGCGGGCCGCACAGATCGAACGACGCGGCGAGTTTGCGCACCAGCGTGTAAGGCGCGCGGTACTTGTTGACGTTTGAGGCATCGATGGTGATCGAGTTGCGGTCTTCCAGCGAGACGCGGGCGCCGAGCGCTTCGAGCAGCGACCACATCACCGAGACGTCGGTGATGCGCGGGATGCGGTGCAGCGTGACCTTCCCGCGCGCGAGCAGCGCGGCGGCCATGATCGGGAGCGCGGCGTTCTTGGCGCCCTGGATCTCGACGCTCCCTTCGAGTCGCGCTCCGCCGACGACGCGCAGGGTGGTATCGAGACGATCGAGGACGTTCATGCGACGCTCCATCCGACGAGCGGTTCCAGCGGAAGGGTTTCGCTGTCGTGGACGCCGCCGGTGAAGATCGCCTGGAGCTGCTGCTGGCCGTCGACCGCGATCTGCACCGTGAACGCGCGCGTTCCGTCGACCTCGCGCATCCGCGCGCGCGCGCTCTCGGCCCTCCCCGCGTAGCGCCCGCCGTCGACGTCCACGAACCGAATGTTCCCGTCGGGATAGAATCCGAAGATCACCGGCCGCGCCCGCGAGTAGCCCCGCATGAGCTGCGTCGTGCCGTCGGCGACCTCGCTGATGAACGCGGGGACGGCGTCCGGGTCGTTCTCGCGCACCGGCGGCGGACCGAACATCGGAACCGCGGGCGGCTCCGGCGGCCGAGCGGGCGGGACGATCGCCTCGGGCTGGCGCCACGCCTCGCGCGCGGCCGGCAGCTCGCGTTCGGGCTCCGCGGCCGGCTCCGTGCGCTGGGCGGGCGCCGCACCGTTGGGACCGTGGGCGGCGGCGACGCTCGGCGACGGGGTCGCCGCGGGCGCCGGCTGCTGCGACGCGGGCGCGGGCGGCTCCGCAGGCTCGCGCGTGCGAGGCGCGGGGGCGCTGGGAGTCTCGTCGCGCTCGTCGTCTTCCGAGCGCACCCACGTCTCCATGGCCCAGGTGCACAGACACAGCGCCGCGATCTGAACCACGGCGGCGGCGACCCAGACCCAGGGCGGCGTACGCTTCACGGCGCCTTGCTTTCGCCACGGTCCGTGATGTTTCTTAGGACCTGACGCCTTGGGGAAAGCCAGCGTCAGCCGCTTTCGTGGAGGGACCCGCCTTGCAACGCAGCATCATCGCTCCCGCCGAGCGGGTCACGAACCTCCGCTGGGGGATCGCCGTCCTGCTCGGGGTCGGCGTCCTGATCAACTACTTCGACCGGGTGAACCTCACGGTGGCGGGACCGTCGCTCCGTCACGAGTTCGGGATCGACGACGTGGGGTTCGGCTATCTGCTGAGCGCGTTCGCCTGGACGTACGCCCTGCTGCAGATCCCGATCGGCGTGATCCTCGACCGCTACGGCGTCATGACGATCGGCCGGGTCACCACCTTCCTGTGGAGCGTCGCCTCGGCGCTGACCACGCTCGCCGGCGGGGCGTTCGGCTTCCACTGGATCTTCGGCTCGCGGCTGCTGCTCGGGATCGCCGAGACGCCCACGTTTCCGATCAACTCGAAGGCGACCGGCTACTGGTTCCCGGTGAAAGAGCGCGCGCTCGCGACCGCGATCTTCGACTCCGCCGCGAAGCTGGCGACCGGGATCGGCGTCCCGCTCGTCGCGATCATCCTGGTCGCCTGGGGCTGGCGCGCGACGTTCCTCGTCACCGCCGCGCTGAGCTTCCTGTTCTTCATCGCGTTCACGATATTCTACCGGAACCCGAGCGAGGACAAGCGGCTGACGCACGCGGAGCGCGAATACATCCGCGAAGGCGGCGCGCAGCCCGAGGGTCAGGCAACCTCGCAGAACGCCGGCTCCGCGTTCGGCTACGTCTTTCGCCAGCGCAAAGTGTGGGGCGTGACGATCGCCTTCGCCGCGTACGACTACTCGTTCTACCTGTTCCTCACGTGGCTGCCGGGATATCTGGTGAAGACGTACCACCTCGACGTCATCAAGAGCGGCGGCTACGCGATGGTGCCGTGGCTGGTCGCGGCCGCCTCCGATCTGCTCGTCGGCGGCTTCCTGATCGACTATCTCGTGAAGCGCGGGAACGATGCGAGCCGCGTGCGCGCCTGGATCGTCATCATTGGGATGCTGCTCGGACTCGCCGTGCTCGGCGCCGCGACCACCCACGACCCGACCGTCGCGGTCGCCTGGATCACCGTTGCTCTCGCCGGGCTCGCCGCGACGGCACCCGTGTTCTGGTCGATCCCCTCGCTGATCGCGCCGAAGGGAAGCGTCGGCTCCGTCGGGGGGATCATGAACTTCTTCGGCAACGTGATGGCGATCGCCGCGCCGATCGTCACCGGCTACATCGCGCAGGGCACCGGCGCGTTCACCAACGCGTTCATCGTCGCCGCGGTCGTGCTCGTCATCGGGATTCTCTCGTACATCTTCATCCTCGGCCGCGTCGAGCCGATCCCCGAGCCCGCGTAAAGCGCGCGTGCAGTCCGCACCCGTCGTCGTCGGCGTCGACCTCGGCACCTCCGCCGTCAAGGTCCTCGCCGTCACGACGGCGGGGCGCGAGGTGGCGAGCGGCTCCGAGTTCTACGGGCTCGTCACCCCGCAGCCGGGCTTCGTGGAGCAGGACGCCGACGTCGTGTACCGCGCGACGCTGCACGTGCTGGCGAGCGTCCTCGCCGACGTGCGCATGCGCGGCCATGAGGTCGCGGCCATCGGGCTCTCGAGCGCGATGCACGGCGTGCTGTGCGTCGACGAGGCGGGCGAGCCGCTCTCCCACGTCCTCACCTGGATGGACCGCCGCGCGCATGCGATCGCCGACGGCTGGCGCGACGACGGCACGGCCGCCGAGCTGTATCAGTCGACCGGCGCACCGATGCATCCGATGCTCCCCGTCGCGAAGCTGCGCTGGCTCGCCGAGAACGACCGCGACCTGTTCGCGCGAACGGCGCGCTTCGTCGGCTTGAAAGAGCTGGTCGTCTTTCGCTGGACCGGCGAATGGTTCGTCGATCACGGGATCGCCTCGGCGACGGGGATGCTCGACCTGCGCTCGCGCGACTGGTCGCCGCGCGCGCTCGACCTCGCGCGGATCGGTCCGAAACGGCTCTCCGAGCTCGCGCCGCCCTCGGCGGCGCTGCGCAGGTTTCGGCCGACCATCGCCCGCGAGCTCGGTCTGGGCGAAGAGACGGCGGTCGTCCTCGCGTCGTCGGACGGCGCGCTGGCCAACATCGGGGTCGGCGCGAGCGGCGCGCGCGACGTCGCCGTCACCCTCGGCACGTCGGGCGCGGTGCGCGTGCTCGCGCCCGAGCCCATCCTCGACCCGCAGAGCCGCACGTTCTGCTACTGCGCCGACGACGCGCGCTTCGTCGTCGGCGGCCCGACCAGCTCGGCCGGCGCGTCGCTCGACTGGATCTTCTCGATCCTCATGGATGAGGTGCCGAAAGACGAACGCTTCGCGCGCGGCGCGGCGATGGCCGAGCAGATCGAGCCCGGCGCCGCGGGCGCCGTCGTCCTGCCGTTCTTCGGCGGGGAGCGCGCGCCGTGGTGGAACAGCGCGCTGCGCGGCTCGTTCGACGGCCTCGACCTCGCGCACGACCGCCGCTCGATCGTCCGCGGCGCGTTCGAAGGCGTCGTGTTCGGCGTCTACGCGGTCTTCGAGATCGTGCGCGAGCTCGCGCCCGGCGTGCAGCGCCTGCTGCTCACCGGCGGTCTGACGAAGGCTCCGCTCGTGCGCGCGATGCTCGCCGACGTGTTCGGCCTCCCCGCGGTGCAGCCGCGCGAGCAGGAGGCCTCGGCGTTCGGCGCCGCGCTGCTCGCGGCGCAGGCGGTCGGCGCGATCCCCGACGCGAGCGCCGCGGCGCGCGCCGCGGGGTACGACGACCCGACCGCGCCGAGCCGCGCCCGCGGCCCGGCGTACCGCGCCGCCTACACGCGCTACCGCGCGTTCATCGAAGCCCACCTGCCGATCGAGCGCTGAAGGCCGCGCGCGGCAACCTCGGCCGCTCGGGCGCGGTCGTCTGACGAAGGCAATGCAGCAGCAGAATCGCTCGGCGAGCCTCTCGGTCTATGCCGCGCTCGTCGCGCTCTCGCTGATCTGGGGCTACACCTGGGTGACGATCAAGATCGCGACCGGCGATGCGAACCCGTACGCCGTCGCGGGGCTGCGGCTCGCGATCGCCACGGCCGTGCTGTTCGCCGTGCTCGCCGGGATGCGGCGCTCGCTGCGGCCGACCCCGTTCGTGCCGACGCTGATCCTCGGCTTGCTGCAGACCACGGGCTGGACGGTGTTCCAGACACTGGCCGTTTCTACGGGCGGCGCGGGGAAAACCGCCGTGCTCGGCTACACGATGCCGTTCTGGACGGCCCTGCTCGCGTGGCCGTTTCTCGGCGAGCGCATCACCGGTCTGCGCTGGATCGCGCTCGGCCTCGCGGCCGCCGGGCTCGGCTTCGTCGTCGCGCCGCTCGACGCGCGAACGTGGACGGGCGATGCGCTCGCGGTCATCGCCGGGATCTCGTGGGGCGCGAGCGCGGTGTGGGCGAAACGGCTGCGCGCGCGCCACGACGTCGAGTTGCTCTCGCTCACGGTGTGGCAGATGATCTGGGGGACGATCCCGCTGCTCGCGCTGATGGTGGTCTTCCCCGGGCCGATTCGCTGGAGCAGCGGGTTCGTCGCCGCGCTGGCGTTCATGTCGCTGGGCGGCGGCGCGCTGGGCTGGTTCCTGTGGATGTTCATCCTCTCGCGGCTCCCGGCCGGGGTCGCGGGGATCGCTTCGCTCGCCACGCCGGTCGTCGGCGTGCTCGCCGCGGCGGTCCAGCTCCACGAGATCCCCTCGCCGAGCGAGCTGACCGGGATGGTGCTGATCGTCGTTGCGCTGATCGTCAACGCGCTGCCGGCGGGTGCCGGCGCGACGCTGGTCGAGCCGATCCCGCCCGAAGCGGACGATGCGGCGAGGGGAGCGCGGGCGAGCGGACGGCAAGACTCGCTCGGCCGGCCGACAACTCTACGCTAGACACCTCGTTCCAAGGAGAGCTCGTGGCCCACGTCAGCGGCGTCCATTTTCTGCAGATCCCCGGTCCGACCAACGTGCCGGAGCGCGTGCTCCGCGCGATCGACCGTGCGACGATCGATCACCGCGGCCCGACGTTCGGCAAGCTCGCGGCCGAGACGATCGCGATGACGAAGACGATCTTCAAGACCGCCGGTCCGCTGATCGTGTGGCCCGCCTCCGGGAGCGGCGGCTGGGAAGCGGCGCTGGTGAACACCTGTTCGCCGGGCGATACCGTGCTGATGTACGAGGTCGGCCAGTTTGCCGCGCTGTGGAGCAAGGTCGCCTCGCGGCTCGGGCTCAACGTCGAAGTGCTCCCCGGCGACTGGCGCCACGGCACCGACCCCGAGGCGATCGCCGCACGGCTCGACGCCGACAAGGACCGCACGATCAGAGCAGTGTGCATCGTGCACAACGAGACCTCGACCGGCGTGACGAGCCGCGTGAAGGACGTGCGCGACGCGATCGACCGCACCGGCCATCCGGCGCTCTTCATGGTCGACACGGTGTCCTCGCTCGGCTCGATCGATTATCGTCACGACGAGTGGAAGGTCGACGTCACCGTCGGCGGCTCGCAGAAGGGCTTGATGCTGCCGCCGGGGCTCGCGTTCAACGCGATCTCGCAGAAGGCACTGGCCGCGTCGAAGACCGCGAAGCTGCCGCGTTCGTACTGGTCGTGGGACGACATGCTCGACAGCAACACCTCGGGCTTCTTCCCCTACACGCCGGCGACGAACTTGCTCTACGGCCTGCGCGAAGCGGTGACGATGCTGCAGGAGGAAGGGCTCGACAACGTCTTCGCGCGGCATCACCGTCACGGCGAGGCGACGCGGCGCGCGGTGCGCGGCTGGGCGCTCGAGCTCGTCGCCGCCGACCCGCGCGAGTACTCCGATACCGTGACCGCGGTCTTCACGCCCGAGGGCGTCGATGCCGACGCGCTCCGCAAGACGATCCTCGAGCGGTTCGACATGTCGCTGGGCACCGGGCTCGGCCGGCTCGCGAAGCGCGTCTTTCGCATCGGCCACCTCGGCTCGTTCAACGATCTGATGCTCGCCGGGACGCTGTGCGGCGTGCAGATGGGTCTGGAGCTCGCGGAGATTCGGCACGACGACGGCGTCTCGGCGGCGCTGGCGTACCTCGCGAATCCGCAAGGAGCGCCGGCGCTCGCCGCCGTCTGACGCACCCGCTGCGATGAGCGCGTCCGCGCGCGAGCCGGTTCTGACGAAACGGCTCGAAGCGCGGCTGCGCGGCGCGACCGCCGGTGAGGTCTTCACCGACCGCACGACGCGCGGAATGTACGCCACCGACGCCTCGATCTACCAGATGATGCCGCTCGGCGTCGTCGTCCCGCGCAGCACCGCCGACGTCGAGGCGACGATCGCGATCGCGCGCGACGAAGGCGTCCCCGTCACCGCGCGCGGCGGCGGGACCTCGCAGTGCGGTCAGACCGTGAACCACGGGCTGATCGTCGATGTCAGCCCGCACCTGCGCGAGATCGTCGAGCTCGACGTCGAGCGGCGGCGCGTGCGCGTGCAGCCGGGGATCGTGCTCGACGCGCTGAACCGCGCGCTGAAGCCGCACGGGCTGTTCTTCCCCGTCGACCCCTCGACGGCGAGCCGCTGCACGATCGGCGGGATGACCGCGAACAACTCCAGCGGGGCGCGCTCGATCCGCTACGGGATCATGGCCGACAACGTCGCCGGGATCGACGCGGTGCTCGCCGACGGAACGCGCGCGTACTTCGGCGAGGTCGGCTCGAAGGCGACCGGCTTCTTCAGCCCGCGCTACGGCGAGCTGGTCGAGCGCGTGCGCGCGATCGCCGCGCGGGATTCCGCCGAGATCGCGGCGCGGATCCCGAAGCTGCAGCGCCACGTCGGCGGCTACGCGATCCAGACGGTCGCGCCCGAAGGCGATTTCAACCTCGCGAAGCTGCTGGTCGGCTCCGAGGGGACGCTCGCGTTCTTCACCGCGATCGATCTGGTGCTGCAGCCGATCCCGCGCTCGCGGGCGCTGGGCGTGTGCCACTTCCCGGCGTTCGGCGACGCGATGCGCGCGACGCAGGCGCTGGTCGGGCTCGGACCGGTCGCGGTCGAGCTCGTCGACCGCACCATGATCGAGCTCTCGCGCGAGATCGCCGCGTTCGCGCCGATCATCGCGACGTACGTCCGCGGCGAGCCCGGCTCACTGCTGCTGGTGGAGTTCAGCGGCGACGAGGCGGCGCCGCTGGCCGCGAAGCTCGACGACCTCGACGAGACGATGGTCGCGCTCGGTTTTCCGAACGCCGTCGTGAAGCTGACCGATCCGGCGCAGCAGGCCGCGATGTGGGAAGTGCGCTCGCAGGGGCTCAACATCATGACCTCGATGCGCGGCGATGCGAAGCCGGTCTCGATCGTCGAAGACTGCGCCGTCCCGCTGGAGCACCTGGCCGACTACACCGACGGCCTGAACGAGATCTTCGCCCGGCACGGGACGAGCGGGACGTTCTACGCGCACGCCTCGGTGGGATGCCTGCACGTGCGCCCGGTACTGAACGTGAAGGACGACGGCGACGTGCGCAAGCTGCGCGCGATCGCCGAGGAGACCTTCGCGCTGGTGCGGCGCTACGGCGGCGCGCACTCCGGCGAGCACGGCGACGGGATCGTGCGCTCGGAGTTCCACGCCGAGATGTTCGGCGAACGAATCGTCACCGCGTTCCGCGACGTCAAAGGGGCGTTCGACCCGACCAACCTGCTCAACCCCGGTAAGATCGTCGACGCGCCGCGGATGGACGACCGCACGAACTTCCGCTACGGTCCCGCGTACGGGCACGCGCCGCTGCGGACGCGGCTCGATTGGTCCGAGTGGGGTGACTTCGGCTCGGCGACCGAGATGTGCAACAACAACGGCGCGTGCCGCAAGGCGCAGGGCGGCGCGATGTGCCCGTCGTACCGCGTCACCGAGGACGAGCACCACGTCACGCGCGGAAGGGCGAACGCGCTCCGGCTCGCGCTGAGCGGCCAGCTCGGTCCCGATGCGCTGACCTCCCGCGAGCTGTACGACGCGCTCGACCTGTGCGTCTCGTGCAAGGCCTGCAAGCGCGAGTGCCCGACCGGCGTCGACATGGCGCGGATGAAGATCGAATTCCTCGCGCACTACCGCAAAGCTCACGGCACGCCGCTGCGCAACCGGATCGTCGCCGCGCTGCCCCGGCTCGCGCACCGGCTCGGCCCGCTGCGCCGCCTGCTCAATCTGCGCGACACGATCCCGGGCTTCGCCACGATCACCGAGCCGCTCAGCGGCTTCACCGCGCAGCGCCCCCTGCCGCGCTGGCACGCGAAACCGTTCCGCGACCCGCGCACGCCCCACGTGGCGCCGGGAGCCTCGCCCAACGGCGAAGTCGTGCTGTTCGTCGACACGTTCAACCGCTGGTTCGAGCCCGGGGTGACGCGCGCCGCGGTGCGCGTGCTCGAAGCCGCCGGCTACACGCCGATCTTCCCGGTCGCCGCCGCCGATGCGCGGCCGCTGTGCTGCGGGCGCACCTACCTCGGCGCGGGGATGGCCGACGAAGCGCGCGCCGAGATGGAGCGCACGCTCACCGCGCTGCTGCCGTTCGCCGACCGCGGCGTTCCGATCGTCGGCTTGGAGCCCTCGTGTCTGCTCACGCTGCGCGACGAGACGCTCGCGATGGTCGGCACGAAGCCGGCCCGCACGGTGGCGAAGCAGTCGCTCCTGTTCGAGGAGTTCGTCGCGCGGGAGCTCGACGCCGGCCGCTGGAGCCCGCCGCTGCGCGCGCTCGTCGCGCGCGCGCTCGTCCACGGACACTGCCACCAGAAGGCGTTCGGCGCGATGCCCGCCGTGATGCGCGCGCTCTCGTGCATCCCCGGGCTGACGTCGTCGGCGATCGACTCGTCATGCTGCGGGATGGCCGGGATGTTCGGCTACGAGCGCGAGCACTACGCCGTCTCGATGAAGATGGCGGAACGCGACCTGCTCCCCGCCGTCCGCGATACCGGCATCGACACCCTCGTCGTCGCCGACGGGATGAGCTGCAAGCACCAGATCGAGCACGGCGCGGCGATCCGGCCGCTGCACGTCGCCGAAGTCTTCGCCGCCGCGCTCGCGTAGACGGCACGCGCGCCGGCGTTAGCGCGAAGCCCCCTCCGGTTTCGCCCATGGCTTGAGCTTGCGCAGAAATGCGGTCAGCGCCTCGGCCACGACCCGGCGTCCGTGGGCCGACAGATGGTCGTCCTGCGTGCCGAAAAGCGCAGCGTGCTCCGGCGATCGCGACTCGGCCTGGAAGACCGGCCAGAGATCGAGATAGGGAACGCCGGAGGCTCTGATCGCGGCATTCATGAGATCGCCCACCTCTGCGGCGGGCGTGACTTGGCCCGCGCTCTGCGAGGAGACCAGGGCGTTCCATGCGTCTTCGGCCGGCGAAAGGTCTTCGGAGATCGGCGTCGACGAGACGACGAGGGTCGAGCCGTGCCGGCGAACTTGCGCTTGAAGGAGGATGAGGTCGGCGGTCAGCTCCTTCGTCCAGTGAGAAGCGTCGCCGGGCCGCACGCCGGCGCCGTCGACGTTCTTCGTCATGAACGTCAGCGTGACCGGATTGAGATCGACGACGATGACGTCGGCCGCCCGGGTTTCCGAGAGCATGACGTCGATGTACGAGGCTTGTGCGGGGATGCCTGAGCCGGGGAGCGCGAACGGTAACACGCGCAAGGTTCGCGACGTGCCGCGGAGGTCGCCGGCCAGCGCGCGTTCGAGGATCCCCGGGATCGAATCGCTCCACCGCACGAAGTTCCACGGATTCGAGCTCCCGAAGAACGCGATGCGGTACTCTTGCGGATTCGGCGTCGGGAGCGCCTCCAAGCCCTCCACGCGCCGAACGTCGTGCGTACGGTCGAGGTTGCTGATCATGCGAATCCTGCGGCTGCCGGAATCGGCGACGACGATCGTACCGGACGGACCGATCGCGATCCCCATCGGCTCGTCGACGCGCGCTTCGTCGCCCGGTCCGTCGCGATAACCGGCTCCCGTCGAGATGCCGTCGAAGACGTCGAGCCCGGCGAGCACCTGCGGCGCACCCGCGTCCCAGTCGAGATACCGGATCGAGCTGCCGCGCACGTCGGTGTATGCGACGGTGTCGGCGTCGAACGCCGCGACCGCGAACGGGTAGCCCAACGGCTCGAGCCCTTCCATCTGATGCGTCCCTCTGCCCCACGCGTCCGGCGTCGCGAAGCGCTCGACGACGTGGTCCGGTCCCCACCGCACGAGACCCAGCAAGTCGGCCACGAACAGATCGACGCCGTGCGGCCCGTCGACCGCCGCAACGCCGTAGGGCGTCCCCGCGCCCAGCGGTCCGATGCGGCTCACTTGACCATCGGGCGCGATCGTCCGCAGCCCGCTGACCGGATCGGCGACGTACAGGATGCCGGCCGAGTCGAACGCGAGCCCGACCGGTTTCGCGAACGACGCGTGCGCGCGATCGCCGTCCTCGTTGCCGGGCCGTTGCGGCGAGCCCGCGAACGTCGTCACGACGCCGCTCGGCAAGACCTTGCGGATGCAATGGTTGTACGAATCGGCGACGTACAGCGCACCGTCGTGCCAAGCGATCCCGGCCGGCCGATTGAATCGCGCCTCGCCTCCGGCGCCGTCGCGATAACCGCCGGCGACCCACAGCCCTTTTGCCGTGAGGTCGCCGCCGCCCGCGATCGTCCGCACCGCGCCCGACGGCGCGACGGCGCGGATGCGTTGCGCCCCGGCATCGCTGACGTAGAGCGTGCCGTCGGGTGCGTACGCGAGCCCGAACGGCATGACGAACGAGGCGTGCGTCGCGTCGCCGTCCGCGAACCCCGGTACTCCCGAACCGGCGAACGTCGAGACGCGCACGTCGGGGTTCGTCGGCATCGCGCTGCCCGGAGCGCCGAGGGCGACGAGCACGGCCAGGACGCATGCCGTAGCGGTCGCGATTCTTTCGCGCAGGCGACGCGCCGGCGTCACGATCGGCTCGAGCAAAACGGCACCCCCCGCGACGGAAGAAATCAGACGGCGACTTCAAGGAGGCCCGTCACGGTCCCGCCCTGCTCGAGCGATCAGACTCCGGCGACCGCCAGTCGGGCGTTGGCGAAGTCGATCTTCACCTGCGCGCGGCGCCACGCGGCGAGATCGCTGCCGGCGGCGCGCTGTTCGTCTTGCGCTTTGGTCAGGTCTTCGCGGGCTTGGGCGATGTCGATCTCGTCGCGCGCGAGCGCGGCGTCGGCCAGGACGGTGACCTTGCCCGGGAGTGCCTGCATGAAGCCTTCACTGCAGGCGAGCTCGAGGCGATGCGCCGCACCGCCTTGGTCGCGGACGTTGGCGCGCAGCACGCCGGGGCGCAGCGCGGTGAGATACGGCGCGTGCGAAGGCAGGATCCCGATCTCGCCTTCGGTGCCGACGGCGATGACGAGCTCCGCCTCGCCGTCGAACTTGACGGACAGCGGCGTGATGAGCTGAAACGGAATCGCGTTCGCCATCCGGCCTAGCCCTTCGCCTTCATCTCTTCCGCGGTGGCGCGGACCTCGTCGATGTCGCCGACGTACAGGAACGCCTGCTCGGGGAGATCGTCGACTTTGCCGTCGAGAACTTCCTTGAACGAGCGGATCGTGTCCTCGATCTTCACGTACTTGCCGGAGCGGCCCGTGAACTGCTCGGCGACGAAGAACGGCTGCGAGAACAGGCGCTGCATGCGGCGCGCGCGCCCGACGATGACCTTGTCTTCGTCGGAGAGCTCTTCGACGCCGAGGATCGCGATGATGTCCTGCAGGTCGCGGTACCGCTGCAGCGTCTCCTGGACGCCGCGAGCGACGTTATAGTGCTCTTCGCCGACGATCGATGCGTCGAGGATGCGCGACGACGACGCGAGCGGGTCGACGGCGGGATAGATGCCCAGCTCGGAGATCGGGCGCGACAGCGCGGTCGTCGCGTCGAGATGCGCGAACGTCGTCGCGACGGCCGGATCGGTGTAGTCGTCGGCCGGCACGTACACGGCCTGCACCGAGGTGATCGAGCCCTTCTGGGTCGAGGTGATCCGCTCTTCGATCGCGCCCATCTCCGTCGCGAGCGAGGGCTGATAGCCGACCGCCGACGGCATGCGGCCGAGCAGCGCGGAGACCTCCGAGCCGGCCTGCATGAAGCGGAAGATGTTGTCCATGAACAGCAGCACGTCGCTGCCGAGCTCGTCGCGGAAGTACTCGGCCATCGTCACGCCGGTTTGCGCGATGCGGAAGCGCACGCCCGGCGGCTCGTCCATCTGACCGAAGACGAGCGTCGTCTGCGCGAGCACGCCCGACTCTTTCATCTCCATCCAGAGATCGTTGCCTTCGCGCGTCCGCTCGCCGACGCCGGTGAACACCGAGAAGCCCTTGTGGACCGAGGCGATGTTGCGGATGAGCTCCTGAATGAGCACGGTCTTGCCGACGCCGGCGCCGCCGAAGAGTCCGACCTTGCCGCCGCGCGTATACGGAGCCATCAGGTCGATGACCTTGATCCCCGTCTCGAAGATCTTCTGCGAGGGGTCTTGCTGCGCGAACGTCGGCGCGTCGCGGTGGATCGGCCAGAACGCCGACTCCTTGACCGGATCGTTCGAGTCGATCGCCTTGCCCAGGACGTTGAAGATGCGCCCGAGCGTCCCTTCGCCGACCGGGACGGTGATCGGACTGCCGGTGTTCGTCACGACCGCGCCGCGCACGAGCCCGTCGGTCGAGCCCATCCCAAGGCAGCGCACCTGGTTGTTCCCGAGCTCGCCCTGCACTTCGAGCACCAGGTCGCGCTCGGCCATCGCGCTGCCGGCGAGCTGGATGTCGGCGCCGTGACCGGTCGCATCGTCCGCATGCACGCTCGCCGCGCCGTTCGATCCGGAGCGCGCGCTGCCGCCGCCGATGTGGACCGTCAGCGCGACGTTGATGTTCGGCAGCGACTCGGCAGGGAACTCGACGTCCACGACGTTGCCGAGAACCTGGACGACCTTTCCGGTCGCGAGGGTGGGGGTGGTGGCGGTGGCGCTCACTGTGCTCTTCCTTCGGTGGTTGGGACGCAGCCCGCTCGGGGCTTCGGCGGAGTCAGCCCGCCAGGGCTTCGGCGCCGCCGACGATCTCCAGGATCTCCTTGGTGATCGCGGCCTGTCGCGCTTTGTTCATCTCGATCGTGTTCTGATCGATCAGCTTCTTGGCGTTGTCGGTAGCGTTGTTCATCGCGACGAGCTGCGCTGCATAGAACGACGCGTTCGTCTCGAGCATCGCCGAGTAGATGGTGAACTCGAGATACTTCGGCAGCAGCCGCCCGAGCACGAACTCCGGCGAGGGCTCGAACTCGACCGCGCCGCGCGCGCCTTCCGGCCGCTCTCGATTCCGCTCGCCGGCGGTGATCGGGACGAGCCGCCGGACCTCGGGGCGCTGAGTCATCATGTTGACGAGCTTCGGCGAGATCAGCGTCAGCGAGGAGATGCGGCCCTCCACGAAGTCGTCGGAGACGCGCGCGGCGAGCTCGCGCGCGTTGGCGAGCATCTCGCCTTGCGCCAGCGGCCAGAACTGCAGCGTCTCGCCGCGCTGGCGGCGCAGCGCGTTGCGGCCCTTGATCCCGACCGAGTACCACGCCAGGCTGGCGTTCTCGCGCGCGTAGTTCTCGGCTTGGCGGATCAGGCTCGCGTTGAACGAGCCCGCGAGCCCCTTGTCGGCCGTCATCACGATCACTCCGCCCGGCGCGCCTTCGGCGCCCGGCTTCATGAACGGATGGTCGACCGTCCCGACATTCGCGATCAGGTCCCGCAGCATCGCGCCGATCGCGTCCGCGTACGGGCGCGACTGCTTCTGCACCGCCTCGGCACGGCGAATCTTGGCCGCCGCGACCTGCTTCATCGCCTTGGTGATCTGCTGGGTGTTCTTCAGCGACCGAATCCGGTCGCGAAGATCGCGAACGCTCGGCATCTAGCCGCGTCCGCTTTGCGGCCGAAGCCCAGCGGTTGCGCCGCGCGTGGCGCCTCCGCTACGGGCGAGACGATTGCCGTTCACGATGCTTGCGATCAACCTAGAAGCCCTTGTTGAACTCTTCGATGGCGCCGATGAGCTGCTTCTCGACGTCGGCCGAAAGGGAGCTCGTCTCGCGGATCGTCTTCGTGATCTCAGGGTGCGTCTCGTGGAGAAGTCCCACGAAGCGCTCGACCCAGCCGCCGACGCGGTTCGTCGGGACGGCATCGAGGTAGCCGCGCGTCGCCGCGAAGATCACCGCGACCTGGTCTTCCATCGGCTGCGGATCGCCCTGGGGCTGCACGAGGACCTGCGTCATCTTGTCGCCGCGGTTGAGCTGCTGCTGCGTCGCCTTGTCGAGATCGGAGGCCAGTTTGGCGAACGCGGCGAGCTCGCGATACTGCGCGAGATCGAGCTTGAGGCGCCCGGCGACCGCCTTCATCGCCTTCGTCTGCGCCGACGAGCCGACGCGCGAAACCGAGATCCCGACGTCGACGGCGGGCCGGATCCCCTGGAAGAACAGGCCGTTCTGCAGGTAGATCTGGCCGTCGGTGATCGAGATGACGTTCGTCGGAATGTACGCCGAGACGTCACCCGCCTGCGTCTCGATGATCGGCAGCGCGGTGATCGAGCCCGCGCCCTTCTCGTCGGAGAGCTTGGCCGCGCGCTCCAAGAGCCGCGAGTGCAGGAAGAAGATGTCGCCCGGGAACGCCTCGCGCCCCGGCGGCCGGCGCAGCAGCAGCGAGACTTCGCGGTAGGCCTGCGCGTGACGCGTGAGATCGTCGTAGATCACCAGCACGTCTTTGCCTTGGTACATGAAGTGCTCGGCCATCGAGCAGCCGGCGAACGGCGCGATCCACTTGAGCGCCGCGGGCTCCGCGGCGGAGACCGTGACGATGGTCGTATACTCCATCGCACCGTGGCGCTCGAGCGTCTGCTTCAGCGCGGCGACGGTCGAGTTCTTCTGCCCGATCGCCACGTAGATGCAGATGACGTTCTGGCCCTTCTGATTGATGATCGTGTCGATCGCGATCGCCGTCTTGCCCGTGCCGCGGTCGCCGATGATCAGCTCGCGCTGGCCTTTGCCGATCGGGATCAACGCGTCGATCGCGCGGATGCCGGTCTGCAGCGGCTGCTTCACCGACTGGCGCTCGATCACGGTGGGCGCGGTGTTCTCGATCGTGCGGTACTGGCTCGTCTCGATCGGGCCTTGGTCGTCGACCGGCTGGCCCAGCGGATTCACCACGCGCCCGAGCATCACGTCGCCGACCGGGACGGAGGCGATGCGACGAGTCCGGCGCACGCTGTCGCCTTCCTTGATGTCGGTGTCCGGCCCCATGATCGCGACGCCGACGCTGTCCTCTTCGAGGTTCAGGATGATCCCCTGAACGCCGTTGGGGAACTCCACCAGCTCGGACGACTGCGCGTTGTCGAGCCCGTAGATGCGCGCGATGTTGTCGCCGACCTCGATGACGGTGCCGGTCTCGGCCTCGTTCGTTCCGGTCGCGTAGCTCGCGATGCGCTGCTTGATGATTCCGGCGATCTCGTCGGCGTTGATCATATCTCTCTGTTTCTGGAGGCGGGGTTCGGGCTAGTTCTGGCTGAGGAGGCGGGCGATGTCGTCGAGCTTGCCGGCGACGGTTCCGTCGGCGACGCGGTCGCCCATCGCGATGCGGACGCCGCCGATCAGCTTCGGGTCGACCGACTGCGTGACGTCGAACGGTGTCTCGTGCGCCTGCGAAAGGCGCGAGACGATCAGGTCGAGCTCGTCCTTCGTCAGCTTGCGCGCGCTGGTGACGCGCAGCGGCTCCGCCCCGCGCGCCTCGCGCTCGAGGTCGTCGTACTGGCGGACGATCTCGTAGACCAGCGTCTCGCGGCGCTTGCGCACGAGCAGCAGGATCGCGTGGAGCGCGATCGGGTCGAGCTTGGCGAAGCCTTGCGCGACGATCTGCTCCTTCTCTTTGCGGTCGACCACCGGCGAGCGGTAGAACCGCCGCACCTGATCGTCGGCGGCCAGCGCCTCGACGAAGGTGTGCAGGTCGTGCTGCACCGGCCGAACCTTCTGCTGCTCCTGGGCGAGCGAGAAGATCGCCGTCGCGTAGCGGCGGGCCAGCGTCTCGTTCGCCATCAGCGTGCCCCTCGCGAAAGATCGTCGACCGTGCGGAGCACGAGCCGGTGGTTCAGGTCGTCGCCGACCCGCTGCGGCGCCTGCGCGCGGGCCTGCGCGAGCGCCTTCTCGATGAACTCGATGCGTAGCCGGTCGCGCGCGGCGACGCGGGCGCGCTCGAGCTCGCCCTCGGCGTTGCGAATCGCGCGCACGGTCTCGGCATGCGTCTCCTGGAGCGCCTTCTCGTGCTCGCGCTTGACGACGATATCGATGCGCGCGAGGATCTCGCGCGCGTCGTCGGCGGCCTTTCCCAGCTCGGCGCTCGCCGCGTCGAGCTCGGCGCGCATCCGCTCGCGGTAGGCCTCCGCCTCGGCCAGCTCGGCGTTCTTCGATTCCTGGTATGTCATCACGGCGGGCGCGAGGAACTTGTTCCAGATCAGCACGGCGCAGATCAGGAACACGACCGCGCCGCCGATCTGCGACCACAGCGCCAGCATCTCGAGACTCATGCCGCACCTTCGAGGGCGCGGTCGAGCATCTGACCGGCCAGCGCCTCGACGATCCGCGGTTCGTCCTCACGCGCCCGCTCGACTTCTTTCTCCACTTCGAGCTGCGCGCGCGCGACGATCTCGCCGGCCTGCGCATGCGCGGCGATCAGCAACGCGTCCGTCTCGCGCGCTGTCTCGACGCGCGCCTTGGCGATCGCCGAGTCGGCCTCGCGCCGGGCCACGGCGCGGCGCTCCTCGGCGCTCCCGCGCGACGCCTTCGCTTCGCGCTGGAGCTCCTCGATGTCGTGCTTCAAACCGTCGATGTACGCCCGGCGACGAGCGATCGCCGCCCCGACCGGGCGGAAGAAGATCACGTTCATGATCGCCAGGAAGACGATGAAGTCGACGATCTGGACGAAGAGCGTCGCGTCGAGGTTGAGCACGGGCGGTTAGTGGCCGGCGCCCGCCGCCGCGGAGACGATGCGACCGACGATCTGCTGGACCGGCGCCACGACGAGCAGCAGGTAGAACGCGAGCACGAGCGCGATGATCGGGAACGCTTCCAGGATGCCGACGCCGAGGAAGTAGAACGTGAAGATGTTTCCGCGCGCCTCCGGCTGACGCGCGATCGACTCGACGGCCTTCGAGCCGATGATACCGTCGCCGATGGCCGAGCCGAAGGCGACGGCCGCAATGATGATCGCGAAGCCGAGGATCAATGCGACGGAGACGATGACTTCAGGAGTCACGACGGACCTTTCTTAGTGTTCCTCGGCGGTCGCCAAGGACAGATAGACGATGCTGAGGAGGGTGAACACGAACGCTTGGATCGTGCCGATCAGGAAGTTGAAGAACTCGATCCCGATCGGGGCGATTGCGGCGGCGACCGAGATGTTCACCGGGCCGATCACGATGTTCGACGTGATCAGCGTGGCGATGACGAACAGCAGAATCTCGCCGGCGAGGATGTTGAACGCGAGCCGCATCGCCAGGACGACGGGCCGCGCGATCTCTTCGATGAGGTTGACGGGGAACAGGAGCCACATCGGCTGGAACAGATGCGCGTAGGCCTTGATCCCGCTCTTGCGGATCGCCAGGAACTGGATGCCGAAGAACACGCACAGCGCGAAGGCCGCCGTCGTGTTCAGGTCCGCCGTCGGCGAGCCGCCGAACGGCAGCCCCAGCGCCTTCACGAACAGCACGCCGAACTCGTTCAGCACCCACACGAAGAAGAAGATCCCGACGAAGATCGGTACGAAGGTTTCGCCTTTCGGGCCGAGCGTGCCGACCGCGAGATCGGAGAGGAAGCTGACGATCCCTTCGAACGTCGCCTGGCGCTTCGAGACGCGGTTCGTCCGGTACGAGCGCCCGATCCACCAGAAGAACGCGATCGCCAGCGCCATCGCGACCCAGGTGGTGATCAGCGTGTCCGCATGCAGCTCACCCAGCGGCCCGGCGAGACCCGGGACGTGCCAGAGGGGATGGTCCCCGATCTGTTCGTGAGGCACGAGAGTCAGAAGTCTCCTCGAAGGATGCTGCGCCGGTATTCCAGCGCGTAGAGCACGAGCGGCGTGAAGAATCCGGCGAGATACAGCCCGACCGTCCAGACTTGACCGAGGCGGAGGGCGACTGCCACCGGGAGGATGCCGACTGCGAAGATCCGGACCTGAGCGCTGAGGAGGTGCACGATGCGATTTCGCTTCCGCTCGAGGAAGCGCTCGTGATCGTGCATCGACGCCAGCATGTTCAGAACGCCGACGCCCCCGCCGAGCGCCAGCTGTAGGCCGGCGACCGGACTCCGCATCGTCGCGAGCGCGACGAGCGGGACGAGGAAGAGCGACGTCCGCACGGTGATCCGTCCTTTGCGCGCGCGATACGCGAGCAAAGAAGCTTCCGGGTCGGCGCCGCCCTTCTTGCCCCCGGCGCTGAGCCTGCCCTCCTCGACGTTTCTCGCAATCACCGTCACTTCGCCCTCATCAGCGGCAGGAGCGCCGCCGCGACGGCGCCGATTCCGCAGACCAGCCCGGCGAGCAAGCCGACGAGCGCCCACACGCTCCCTCCGGTCGCCCGATCCACAACGATTCCCAGAATCAGCCCGCCGAGCACCGTACCCGTGAAAGCCGCGGCGGCCCCCACCAGCCGAATCACCGGCCGCCCGGCAGCCGACGGGGCCTCACACGAGCCGTACGGCGCCGAGCGAGCCTGAGAGGAAGAGCGCCAGCACGCCGAGGGCGACGCACAGCGCGTAGATCAGCAGCACCGCCTGCCGGACGTTCAGGCCGAACCGGAAGATGAGCTGGTGGTGGAAATGGCCGCGATCGGCTTCGTAGATCTTCCGGCCGGCGCGCGTGCGGCGGACGATCGCAACGGCCGTGTCGACGATCGGCAGCCCGAGCACGACCAGCGGGACGAGCAGCGAGATCGTGAACGCCTGTTTGCTGCCGCCGATGATCGAGACCGTCGCGAAGACGTAACCGATGAACAGCGCGCCCGAGTCGCCGAGGATGATCTTGGCCGGATTGTAGTTGTAGGGCAGGAAGCCCAGCGTGCCGCCGACCAGCGCCGCCAGCACGAGCGCGATCTCGGGATGACCGTGCGTCATGTTGATGACGAGCAGAAACATGCCGGCGATCGCCGTCAGCCCGGAGAGCAACCCGTCGAGCCCGTCGATGAAGTTGATCGCGTTCATCATCCCGACGTACCAGATCAGCGTGATCGGAACGCTCACCCACAGCGGGAAAAACACGACGGTGCCGTGATGGAAGGGATCGCGCACGAACGAGATCATGAAGCCGTAGAGCATCGAGACGGCCGCGACGACGACTTGCGCGAGCAGCTTCCCGCGCGGGTTCATCCCCATGACGTCGTCCCAGATCCCGATCATGCAGATCAGCGTGCCGCCGAAGATCAGGCCGATCATGTCGTGGACGGTCTGCAGATCGGACCCGCGCCGCAGATAGTGCGCGTTGATCAGATAGCCGATCGCCGAGAACAGCGCGAACGAGAAGCCGAGGTAGACCGCGATCCCGCCGATGCGCGGCTTCGGCACGTCGTGCATCCGGCGCTCGCCGGTCACGTCGAGCATCCCGACGCTCTGGGCGAGCCGCCGCACGTAGGGCGTGGTGACCAGCGAGGTGATGAACGCCAGCACCAGCGCGGCGGCGATGAGAAGGGCCGTCATCTCAGGGAGCGGGCTTCGTCGTACCGTTCGAGCGCCACCCCCGCCTCGGCGAGGAGTCCCTGGCCGATCGGGTCCGGGTAGGCGTCGGCATAGACGATCCGTACCACGCCGGCGCTGATGAGCAGCTTGGAGCAGCCCGCGCACGGCTGATGCGTGCAGTAGGCGGTCGCCCCCTCGAGGCCGACCCCGTGCAAGGCGCCCTGCACGATCGCATTGGCCTCGGCGTGGGTCGCCCGCAGGCAGTGCCCGTCCGCCATGATGCAGCCCACGTCCGTGCAGTGCTGGACGCCCCGCGGCGCACCGTTGTAACCGGTGGTCAGAATGCGGCGGCTGCGGGTGAGCACGGCGCCGACCATCGCCCGCGGGCAGGTGGCCCGGGTCGCGACGGTCCTCGCGATCTCCATGAAGTACTCATCCCAGCCGGGTCGGCTCCCGCTGTGTCGTGGGGCGAGGCCGGAAAGTCTCTCGTCGCTCTGCACCGAGGTTCGCCCATTCGCTCAGCTTCGGATTTCGGCCCGTTGCAAATTGGACGATTGACGCTGGGGGCTCACGACGTTAGAGTCGGGGCGGTCGCACCGCCAAGAAGGTGCGGCGCGCGAGCGCTGGTCGGGCCCGGCAGAGGAATCTGTCAGAATCGGAAACGCAGCTTTTCGGGCGGCGCGACGTCTGCGACGGGGAGCGTCTTGATCTTGCGCCGACGTACGACGGAGACGCCCGTCAGTGGCGCGAAACGGCGGTCATCCCCAGAGTACGGGTTGGAGATCGCTGTCTCGGGTAAAGTTTGGCTGGCGTTTCTCATTTGGCTCGTCGTCGGCTTCGCGTTCTATCTCTCCTACGGACGGAAGAAGAGCACGGTGGCGCTGCAGGAAGCCGAACGACTCGCGCCGGTCCAGCCGCGCGTGAATTGAACGGCTGTGAACGCTTCGGACGAGACCCAGCAGCTCGTTCAGATCATCGACGCGGCGAACGTCGTCACCATCGCGGACGTCGTTGCGACGATGACGGCGCTGGACGCCGCGCTTCCGCCGAGCGACGGGCTCAAGTGGTTCAACCTGCTCTACCTCGACGGGTGGCAAGATGCGGCGTGGCTGACGCGGCTCGACGTCGTGTTCGCCGGCTTCTACTTCGCCGCGAGGAGCCGTGCTCGATGCCCAGGACCAGATCACCGGCGTGCTCGGTCGCAGCCTGCTCCTCTAACCGAACGCCGTAGGCCTATCGCCGCTAGCGCGTTCTTTTCCAAACGACGTCTTCGCCTTCGCGGCGGTCGACGAAGCCCGTGACCGCTCCCCTGCCGTCACGCTCGAAAATCTTGCGCGTACGCGGACGTCCGGCGACGAAGAAGACGTCGCGCAGCTCGGCGAGGAGCGGAACACCGGGCTGGCCGTTCCGGGCGCCCATCAGGACGCCGTTTCTCGACGAGATGACGTAGGTCAGGTCGGAACCGGCACGGTACGTTCCGATGTAGCCGGCGAGGTCACGCCCCTTCAGCCGCACCGCGGGCGGATCTCTGAGCACAGCGTTCGTGTGCACGAGCAGCAGGCGCCAGCCGGCCGGCGTGTCGTGCCAGGTTTCCGTGAAAAAGAACCTCGCGTGCAACGTCTGGCCGTGATAATACTCCGTCTCGGCGTCTTCGTGGACGACCACCGCGACGTCACCGAAACGCTTCATCGAATACTTGGCGATCTCGATATGACCGGATGTGTTCGCGGGGAGCGGCCGCAACTGTTTCAAGAACGCCGCTCGCGTCATGACCACGTTGTTCTCGTCGAGGTACGCTGCGTCCTGAGCCAGCGCTGCCGCCCACGGCGCACGATCGCCGGGTGCAAACGCGTTCAGCAGGGCTTGATCCTTCGCCCGAAGCGTCTGCTCCAGGCTCTTGTCGGAGTCCGCCGATCCGGCCAGCGCGAGAGCGAGGGCGATCGCCGTCAGCATGTCGATCTCAGCAGTTCGTCGAGCCGAACGGCCCGCTCCTCGTCCTTTCTGCGTTTCCGCTCCGGGTCATCCGGCGCGCGCAGGTGAGTCGGCCGATGGCCGCGGTCAGCTCGCGAGCCAGGCGTAGCGGATCACGAGCAGCGCCGCGATGACGTACAACAGCGGCTTCACCTCGCGGGCGTGGCCGCCCAGTAAGCCGATCGCGACGTAGGAGATCACGCCGAAGCTCACGCCGTTGGCGATCGAGAACGTCAGCGGCATCGCGATCAGCGTCAGAAACGCCGGGATCCCTTGCGTGTAGTCGTCCCATGCGATCCGTCGAAGGCTGGTCATCATCATCGCCCCGACGACGATCAGCGCGGGGCCCGTCGCGGCCGGAGGGATCGTGCTCGCAAGGGGCCAGAGCACCGTTGCGGCGAGGAAGAGCACCGCGACGACACAGGCCGTCAGCCCGGTTCGCCCGCCTTCCGCGATCCCGCTCGCGCTTTCGATGTACGCCGTCGTGGTGCTGGTGCCGAGCAGCGCTCCGGCGATCGCCGCCAAGCCGTCGCAGGCGAACAGCCGCCGCGCGCGCGGGATGTCCCCGTCGGGGCGCACGGCACCGGCGCGCTCCGCCAAGCCGACGAGCGTCCCGGTCGCGTCGAAGAAGTCGACGAACAGAAACGTGAACACGATGCTCGCGACGCCGAGCGAGAGCGCGGCGCGCAGGTCGAGCGCGCCGGCGAGCCCCGCAGGAGCGATCGGCCACGCCGCGATGCCGGTCGGGAAACCGGCGAACGCGGTCATCGTGTCGTGCGGACCGGGATACACGGGGGCGCGGCTCACAGCCGCCAACACCGTCGCGGCGACGATCCCCACCAGCACCGCGCCCGCAACGCGCCGCACGAGCAGCACCGCGGTGACGAGCAGGCCGAACGCCGCGATCAGCGCGGGTGCCGAGCCGAGCTTCCCGAGCGTGACGAACGTCGCCGGATCGGCGACGACCGCACCGGCATTCTTCAGCCCGAGAAACGCCAGGAACAAGCCGATCCCGGCCGTCACCGCGAGCTTCAGCACGTCCGGGATCGCGCGCACGATCGCCTGGCGCGCGCCGACCACCGCGAGCAGCACGAAGACGATCCCGGAGATGCACACCGCGCCGAGCGCCGTTTGCCAGGCGATCTTCTGCCCGAGCACGACCGTGTAGGCGAAGTAGGCGTTGAGCCCCATCCCGGGCGCCTGCGCGAACGGATACTTCGCCACGAGCCCCATCAGCGCGCTGCCGATCGCTGCCGCGAGCGCCGTGACGACGAGCAGCTTCGCGAAGCCGTTCGGCACGACGATCGCGTTGCCGAGCACCAGCGGGTTCACGAACAGGACGTACGACATCGTGAGGAACGTCGTGATCCCCGCCCGCACCTCGACCGGGATGCTCGATCCGGCCGCGGCGATCCCGAAGAACCGGTCGATCCCGCTGCGCACGCACGTTAGCTAGCGTGCCGCGCGGCCGTGGTCCTGTCGGGAGGCCCGGCGCGGTGAAAAACGTCCCTCTCGAGGCAAGAAAACGCCGGGGAGGGTGCGGCGGGAACGGGTGGCGACCGAGCGTTTCGCGTATCTTTCCGGTGCATGCCCCGTCGCGTCATCCGGCCGGCGTGCGTCGCGGACGCACTGTCGGCACTCGGCGAGTACGGCTCTCGCGCCCGCGCCGTGGCGGGCGGTACCGACGTGCTCGTCGAGCTGCAGCGCAAAACCGACCCGTCGGAGCTCCTGATCGACTTGAGCGCGCTCGACGAGCTGCGCTTCGTACGGCTCGAGGGCGATCGCGTCGTCCTGGGCGGGCTCGCGACGCATAACGATGTCCTCGCCGCACCGTTCGCGCGCGCGGCGGCGCTCCCGCTCGCCCAGGCGGCGCTCGAAGTCGGCGCGCCCCAGATCCGCACGCGGGCGACCGTCGCCGGGAACCTCGTGACCGCATCGCCGGCGAACGACACGATCGCGCCGCTGCTCGCCCTCGGCGCGACCGTGACGCTGGTCTCGGCGCGCGGCGAACGTACGCTCCCGCTCGACGACTTCTTCACCGGCTTCCGCCGCACGGCGCTGCGGCCCGACGAGCTCATCCGCGAGATCGCCTTCCCCGCACTCTCCGCCCGGCGCCGCGGGATCTTCGTGAAGCTCGGCCTGCGCGGCGCGCAGGCGATCTCGGTGCTGGCGCTGGCGATCGTCCTCGACGAGGACGCCTCGGGGATCGTCCGCGCTGCGCGGATCGCGCTCGGCTGCGTGGCGCCGACCGTCGTGCGCGCCCGCCTCGCCGAAGACGCGCTGAACGGTGCGGCACTCGACGCGCCGACGTGCGCGCTCGTCGGTACGCTCGCGCGGGACGCTGCCGCGCCGATCGACGACGTGCGCGGCTCGGCCGCCTATCGCGCGGACGTGCTCCCGGGGCTCGTCGCCGACGCGCTGCAGCGCCTGGGCGCGCACGCCGAAGCCGACGGCTTCCCCGAGCATCCCGTGCTGCTGGAGACGCCGTTGTCCGCCGCTGCAACGCCGGCGGGGTCCGCTGTCGCAACGCGTGCGCCGGACACGCCGCAGCCGTTCGACGGGACGCTCGTGTCCACGATCAACGGCGAACGGCGCGTGCTGCCGGAGATCGGCGATCGGACCCTGCTCGCCGTGCTGCGTGACGACGCGCAGCTCTGCGGCACGAAGGAAGGGTGTGCCGAAGGCGAGTGCGGCGCGTGCACGGTGTGGCTCGACGGCAAGGCGGTGATGTCGTGCCTGGTCCTCGCTTCGCAGGCACACGGCGCGACGGTCACGACGATCGAGGGCTTGGCGAACGCGAACGAGCTGCACCCGCTGCAGGCTGCGTACGTCGAGGCGGGCGCGGTGCAGTGCGGCTTCTGTATCCCCGGGATGCTGATGGCCGGCGCGAAGCTCCTCGAGGAGCGCACGGCGCCGACGCTGGCCGAGCACCAGACCGCGATCAGCGGGAACATCTGCCGCTGCACCGGCTACCGCAAGATCCTCGACGCGATGCGCGACGCCGCCGAGCGCGTGGACGCGCAGCGCGCGCCGCGCGAGGTCGTGTCACGATGAGCCTGCCGAGCGAGGTCGTGTCACGATGAGCGCGATCGGGGCGTCGTTCCCGCGTCCGGACGCGCACGACAAAGTCGTCGGCGCGGCACGCTATCCCGCCGATTTGGTCGAGCGCTCGATGCTGCGGCTGGCCGTCGTCTTCGCGAACCGCGCGCACGCTCGAATCCTTTCGATCGACGGCGCCGCGGCGCTCGCGGTGCCCGGCGTGGTCGCGGTGCTCACCGCAGCCGACGTCCCGTATAACCGGTACGGATTGATCGACGCCGACCAGGAAGTGCTGTGCTCGGAGATCGTCCGGCACGCCGGCGACCGCGTCGCGCTGGTCGTCGCCGAAACCGAAGCGGTCGCGCGCCGGGCGGCGGCGCTGGTCGAGGTGCGCTACGAACCGCTCCCCGCGGTCCTCGACGCGGAGAGCGCGCTGCTGCCGGACGCGCCGCAGGTGCACGCGGGGCGCTCGAACGTGCTGCTCCACCAGAAGATTCGCAAGGGCGACGTCGACGCGGCGTTCGCGAGCGCCGACCTCGTGCTGAGCGGACGGTTCACGACGACGTGGCAGGAGCACGCGTACTTGCAGCCCGACGCCGCCACGGCGTACCTCGAAGGCGACGATCTCGTGATCGAGACGGCCGGCCAATGGCTGCACGAAGACCGCCGCCAGCTCGCCGCAATCCTCCGGCTGCCGGAAGAGCGCGTCATCGTGCGCTATGCGAAGATCGGCGGCGCGTTCGGCGGCCGCGAGGATCTTTCGGTGCAGCCGCTCGCCGCGCTCGCGGCGTGGACGCTGCGGCGCGCGGTTGCGATCGTCTGGAATCGCGAAGAGTCGATCGTCGGCCACCACAAGCGGCACCCGTTCGTCATCGAGACGACGTGGGGCGCCACGCACGACGGCACGGTGACGGCGGTGAAGACGCGCACGCTCGCCGACGGCGGCGCGTACGCCTCGACCAGCGTCGAAGTGCTGAAGTGCGCGACGATCTTCGCGCAAGGACCGTACCGCGTCCCCAACGTCGCGACCGACGGGATCGTCGTCTTCACCAATAACGTCCCGAGCGGTGCGTTCCGCGGCTTCGGCGCGCCGCAGGCGCACTTCGCCGCCGAGTCGATGATCGCGCGGGTCGCCGAGGCGCTCGGACTCGATCCGATCGAGGTGCGGCGCCGGAATCTCTACCGCGAAGGCGACCGCGAAGCGACGGGGCACCCGCTGCCGGCCGGCGTCTCGGCGCTCGCCGTCCTCGAGCGCTGCGCCGCCGAAGCGGAACGTCGGCCGCGTCGCATCGGCGATGCGGCCGGATCGCGCTGGAAGCGCGGCGTCGGGTTCGCCAGCGGGATCAAGAACGTCGGGTATTCGTTCGGATTTCCCGAACAGGCGACGGCGACCGTACAGCTCATCGGGACGGAGCGCCTCGACTATGCGGTGGTGCGCTGCGGCGCCGCCGACGTCGGTCAAGGCGCGCACCTCGCGCTGCGGCAGATCGCCGCGGAGACGCTCGGGCTCCGTCTGGACGCCGTGGCGCTCGTCGCCGAGAGCAGCGCCGACGCGCCGAACGCGGGCTCCGCCTCGGCCTCGCGGATGACGCTGATGGGCGGGCGCGCCGTGAAGGACGCGGCGGAGGCGGCGCTGGGCGCGTTCGCGCGCGGCGAGCGCCCCGCCGAGGCGACGGCGCAGTACCGCCCGCCGGCGACGACGCGGCTCGATCTCGAAACCGGCGACGGCGTGCCGAACTACTGCTACGGCTATGTCGCGCAGATGGTCGAGGTCGCGGTCGACATGCTGACCGGGATCGTGCGCGTCGAGCGCGTGCTCAGCGTCCACGACGTCGGTCGCGCGATCAACCGGCAGCAGGTCGAAGGACAGATCGAAGGCTGCATCGCGCAGGCGATCGGCTACGCGCTCACCGAGAACTTCGTCGTGCGCGACGGCGAGATCGTCACGCGCCATTTCAGCTCGTATCTGCTCCCCACCACGCTCGACGTCCCGACCGAGATCGTCCCGGTGATCCTCGAGCACGCCGACCCGAACGGACCGTACGGCGCGCGCGGGATGTCGGAGATGCCGCTGGTGCCCTTCGGCGCGGCGGTCGCAGCGGCGATCCACGACGCGACCGGCGCCTGGGTGAGCGATCAGCCGTTCACGCCGGAACGCGTGCTGCGCGCGATCGCAGGCCGCCGCGAGGAGCCCGCGCTCGCACCCGTTCGCTGAGCCTCAGCGAACGAGGGCGCGCGCGATCCGTGCGTGGCGCCCCAGCAGGTCGTCGAGATCGAGGTCGACGAGACGGCCGTCTTCGACGCGCACGCGTCCGGCGATCACGTTCAGCGCGACGTTCGGCGGCTGCGTGAAGACGAGCGCGGCGAGCGGGTCGTGCACGGCGGCGCCGGCCATCGCGAGCGTGTCGATGCGCACGCCGATCAGGTCGGCGGCGGCGTTCGGCGCGAGCCGTCCGATGTCGTCGCGGCCCAAAACCGCGGCGCCGCCGCGCGTCGCGAGCCGCAGGATCTCGCGCGCCCCGAAGGCCGCGGGCGCGTTCTGCACGCGCGCGAGCAGCATCGCTTGACGCGCTTCGGCGAGCAGATGCGAGCCGTCGTTCGAAGCGGATCCGTCGACGCCGAGGCCGACGCGCGCGCCGGCATCGACGAGCGCGCGAAGCGGCGCGATCCCGGAGCCGAGCCGCATGTTCGAGGTCGCGCAGTGCGCGACGCCGGTACGCGTCTGGCCGAGCCGCGCGATCTCTTCGCGCGAGATATGCACCACGTGCGCGTGCCACACGTCCTCGCCGACCCAGCCCACGTCTTCGGCGAGCTCCACCGGCCGCCGCCCGAAGCGTTCCAGACAGTACCGCTCCTCGTCGCGCGTCTCGGCGAGATGCGTATGCGCGTGAACGCCGCGCCGGCGCGCAAGCGCGATCGTCTCGCGCATCAGCTCCGGCGAGACGGAGAACGGCGAGCATGGTGCGAGGACGACGCGGGTCATGGCGAAACGCGAGGGGTCGTGATGCGCGTCGATCGCGCGCTCGCAGTCGGCCAGAATCGCGTCTTCGTCTTCGACGAGGTCGTCCGGCGGCAGCCCGCCGCGCGAGCGCCCGATCGACATCGAGCCGCGCGCGGCGTGAAAGCGGAATCCGAGCTCGCGGGCGACCTCGACTTGATCGTCGATCCGGGCGCCGTTCGGCCAGACGTAGGTGTGATCGCTGGCGCAGGTGCAGCCCGAGAGCAGCAGCTCGGCGATCGCGACCGCGGTCGCGGCGCGGACGGCCTCGGCATCGAGCCGGCCCCAGATCGGGTAGAGCGTGGTCAGCCAGTCGAAGAGGCCGGCGTCCTGGGCCGCCGGGATGTTTCGGGTCAGCGTCTGGAAGAAGTGGTGGTGCGTGTTGACCAGGCCGGGCAGGACGACGAGGTTGCGGGCGTCGATCACGCGGTCGGCGTGCGCGGGGACGTCGGACGCGGCGCCAACCGCTTCGATCACGCCGTCGCGTGCGAACAGCGAGCCGCCCGGGATCTCGCGCGCGTCGTCGTCGAACGTCGCCAGCAGCGCCGCATCGCGCACCAAGAGCGTGGGAATCGCCGACCTCCGATGAACCAGACGACCGTCGCCGCGCTGAACGCCGCGGACGAAGCCGCTTTCGTTGCGCAGCTCGGGAATTGCTTCGAGGACTCGCCGTGGATCGCCGCGGCGGCGTGGCGCCGCCGGCCGTTCGCCGACCGCGCGGCGCTGCACCGCGCGATGTGCGAGATCGTCGACGCCGCGCCGCTCGAGCACCGGGTCGCGCTGATCCGCTCGCACCCCGACCTCGTCGGCGACGCCGCGGAGGCAGGCCGGCTGCGTGGGCCGTCGCGCGAGGAACAGGCGTCGGCCGGCCTCGACCGCCTCGCACCCGCCGAGATCGACGCATTCCGCCGCCTCAATGCCGCCTACCGTGAACGGTTCGGCTTTCCGTTCGTCATCTGCGTGCGCGAGAACCGCAAGGCGGCGATCCTGGCCGGGATGGAGGCGCGCCTGCGCAACGATCGGACGACGGAGATCGCGGCGGCGCTGCGCGAGATCGCCGCCATCGCGCGGCTGCGCTTGGACGATCTGGTCGCGGGATGAACGGCTACGCGCTCGACTGGCTGAACCTGCTCGCCCGCTGGGCGCATCTGATCGCCGCGATCAGCTGGATCGGCGCGTCGTTCTTCTTCGTCTGGCTCGACGATCACCTTCGTCCCGCGGGCGAGGAGGACGCGCGGCGCGGCGTCGCCGGCGAGCTGTGGTCCGTGCACGGCGGCGGCTTCTACCACAATCAGAAGTTTCCGACCGGTCCGCGCGGCGAGGCGCTCGCGCGCGACCTGCACTGGTTTTACTGGGAGGCGTATTCGACGTGGCTCTCCGGGCTCGCGCTGCTGGCGATCGTGTACTGGGCCGACGCGGGCGCGATGCTCGTCGACCCCGCGGTCCTCGCCATCCCGGCGGGCGCGGCGATCGCGCTGAGCGCCGCGACGCTCGCCGTCGGCTGGCTCGTCTACGACGCGCTGTGCCGCCTGCTCGCGGATCGCCCGGCCGTCGTATGGACGGCGATCGCCGCGTTCGTCGTTGCGGCGACGATTGCGCTGTTCCACCTCTTCGCCGCACGCGCGGCGGCGCTCCACGTCGGCGCGATGTTCGGGACGATCATGGTCGCGAACGTGCTCTTCGTGATCATCCCCGGTCAGCGAAGGGTCGTCGCGCAGCTGCGACGCGGCGAACCGCCCGACCCGCGCGCCGGCGCGCTCGGAAAGACGCGCTCGGTGCATAACACCTACTTCACGCTGCCGGTGCTGTTCACGATGATCAGCGCACACTATCCGATGGCCTATGCCGGCCGGTTCGGCTGGCTCGTGCTCCTCGCGCTGTGCGGCGCCGGCGTGCTCGTGCGGCGCTTCTTCGTCCTCACCCACCAGCAGCGGATCGTCGTCGCGCTGCCGGCGAGCGCCGCGATCATCATCGTGCTCGCGGCGATCCTGGTCGCGCCGCGACCCGTGCACGGTGCGCCGGTCGCGTTCGCCGAAGTGCAGCCGATCGTCGCCCGCCGCTGCGCCGTTTGCCATTCGGCTCGTCCGACGGAAGACGGGTTCGCGAGCGCGCCGATGGGCGTGCTGCTCGACACCCCGGAGCACATCGCCGCGAACGCGCAACGCATCCAGGCGCAGGCGGTGAGCTCGCACGCGATGCCGCTGGGAAACGTGACGCGCATGACGGACGGCGAGCGCGCGGCGCTCGGCGACTGGATCGCCGCGGGAGCTTCCACTCGATGAGCGCAAGGATCGGCCCACGATGAGCGCCGCGGTCTCCACCCACGTCCTGGACATCGCGCGCGGCGTCCCCGCGGCCGGCGTCGCCGTCGCGCTCTACGCGATCGAGGGCGCGCGCCGCACGCTCCTCGCGCAGGCCGTCACGGACGAAGACGGGCGGGCCGGCGTGATCGCGGCGGTCGAGCGCATCGGCACGTACGAGCTGGTCTTCGCCGCCGGAGCCTACCTCCGCGACCGCGGCGATGCGCCCTTTTTCGACGACGTCCCGATTCGCTTCGCCGTCGACGCGGCGGACGGCCGCTACCACGTCCCGCTGCTGCTGGCCGCGGCGGGCTACACGACCTACCGCGGCAGCTGACGCTGCCCTAGTCCTTCGGCGGTTGGCGTACTCCGACGAGCGCGCCGTTGGGGTCTTTGACGCTGGCGACCAGCAGCCCCTGGGCGACGTCCGTCACGTCTTGCACGATCGTTCCGCCGGCGTCGACGAGCGCTTTCACGGTCGCCGCGATGTCGCTCACAGTCCAGTACGGGATCGTCCCCGGTTCGCGTCCGCCCCCGCTCGGAACGAGACCGATTTCCATGCCGTCGCTGCGGTAGCCGACGTAGTAGGGGCTGTCCACGTACGGGTCGGCGCCGATGAGCTCGCCGAAGAATCGCTTCGCTGCGGTCAGGTCGGCGACGGTGTAGGTGATGAGCGAGAGGTCCAAGTTGTGCATTCCTTCCGGCGTGTGCGGGGTCCTAACGCTGCGAGCCCTTGAACGCGGCCCAGCCGCCGTGCGCGGAGATGTCGGCGAAGCCGCGCTGCTCGATCAGGTCCCGCGGATAGATCATCGCCGACGCGGTCGTTCCGTCGTCGAGCTGGATCGCCGCTTCGTACAGATCGGGCGGCTCGGTCGAGATCAGGTGCGCGTACTGCTCCGGCGTGAGGTCGTAGAGCTCGCCCGCGATCGCGACGCCGCCGTCGGCCACTTCGTAGATCCCCGGGTGCTGGTCGTTCACCGAATGCAGCCGGTAGAGCGGCTTCGTCTTCGCCTCGCGCACGAAGCGCGCCGTCCCGAGGTTGCCGTGATCCGGCTGCCCGCGGAGCGCCGAGCCGCAGATGAAGAAGAGCATGCGGCCTCGTTCTCGCTCGGGCCGGTCAGCTCTTCGCGGCGTGGCGGCCGATTCGCGCTCAGCTCTTCGCGACGTGGCGGTCGATCGCGCGCAGGGTTTCCGCCAGGGCGCGGGCACCGAGCTCGAGGTCGCCGGGCGCCGTATGCTCGGCGCCGACGTGGCTGCGGCCGCCGGTGCTGGGGACGAAGATCATCGCGGCCGGGGCGATCCGCGCGACGCACATCGCATCGTGTCCGGCGCCGCTGACGATCGGGATCGCACGCGGGTCGAGCGCGAGGCAGACCGCGCCGACGATCTCGGTCAGCGCCGCGTCCATCGCGACCGCCGCCCTGCGCTCCGTCTCCGCGAGCTCGACGCGCACGCCGCGCGCGCTCGCGATCTCGGCGCAGGCATCGCGAAGCGACGCGCTGACGGCCTCGATCGTCGCCTCGCGAGACGAGCGCACGTCGATGCGCAGCGATGCCGCGCCGGGAACGACGTTCGTCTGATTCGGCTCGACGACGATTCGGCCGACTGTCGCGACGCACTCGCCGGCGTCGAGCGCGATCCGCTCGGTGCGCAGCACGAGCTCCGAGGCGGCGGCCAACGCGTCGGCGCGCTCGCCCATCGGCACCGTCCCCGCGTGTCCGGCTTCACCCCGCACCTCGACGCTGAACCGCCGCTGCCCGGCGATCGCGGTGACGATCCCGAGATGGGCGCCGCTGCGCTCGAGCACCGGGCCTTGCTCGACGTGCAGCTCGGCGTACGCGGCCGGCGGACCGTTCGCGACGGCACCACCACCGGCCGCCAGGCCAGGACCACCGCTCGCCGCGCGCACGGGCACGCCGGCGAGCGCGCCGCACGGCCCGGCGAACGCGTCGGCGAAGCGCTCGCCATCGCTCGCGCACAGCTCCGCGATCACCTCGTACGGCATGAGGTCCGCGTACGCCGCGCTGCCCAGCGTCCCGACGGGGAAGCGGCTCCCTTCTTCCCCGGCCCACGCGACGATCTCGAGCGCGCGCTCCGTCTGCGCCGCCTGGCCCGCGTGCGCCGTGAGGGCGGCCAGGCCGGCGACGACGCCGTATGCGCCGTCGTACGCACCCCCGTCCTTGACGGTGTCGAGATGCGAGCCGCACAGCACCGGCGGCGCGCCCGCCGCGCGTCCCTCGCGGCGGGCGAAGAGATTTCCCGTGCGATCCTGTTCGACGCGCGCGCCGCACGCCCGCGCCCAGGCGGCGAAGCGCTCGCGCGCCGCGTGCTCGGCCGGCGTGAACAGCGCGCGATCGATCCCGCCGGGGGTCGCGCCGAGCGTTGCGAGCTCACCGAGGGCCGCGCACACGTTCACGGCGCGCGCGCCGCCACGGCGACCGCGTCGAGTCGCGCGAGGTACGCGGCGCGCCGCTCGGCACCGATGAACGATGCTTCGAAGCTGTTGCGTGCCAGCGTCACCAGCGCGTCGGCGCCGAGTCCGAGCGCGGCGGCGGTCAGCGCGGCGTTCGTGCCGACGTAGCCGCCGAAGTACGCCGGATCGTCCGAGTTGATCGTCGCGACCAATCCGGCGTCGAGCATCCGCCCGAGCGGATGGTGTTCGAGCCGGTCGACGACGCGCAGCCGCACGTTCGAAAGCGGGCAGACCGTCAGCGGAATCCGCCGCTCGCGCAGCCGTGCGATCAGCGCCGGGTCTTCGAGCGAACGGACGCCGTGGTCGACGCGCGCGACGTGCAGCACATCGAGGGCCTCCCACACGTACGCCGGCGGCCCTTCTTCGCCCGCGTGCGCGACGGCGTTCCAGCCGGCGGCGCGCGCCCGCGCGAAGACACGCCGGAAGTTCGACGGCGGGTTCCCCAGCTCGGAGGAGTCGAGGCCGACGGCGACGATCCGCTCGCCGTAGGGCAGCGCCGCCTCGAGCGTCGCCTCCGCCGATGCTTCGCCGAGGTCGCGCAGAAAGCACATGATCAGCGCGGCGCTGATCCCATAGTCCGCCTCGCTGCGCGAGACGGCGTCCCACAATCCCTCGATCACCGTCGCGAACGGCACGCCGCGCCGCACGTGCGCCTGCGGGTCGAAGAACATCTCGACGTGCACCACGCCCTGCTCGCGGGCGCGCGCAAAGTACGCGTTCGCGAGGTCCGCGAAATCTTGCTCGGTTCGGAGCACCGCCATCCCCGCGTAGTAGACGTCCAGGAACGACTGCAGGCTCATGAACTCGTAAGCGAGGCGCATCGCCTCGACGGAGGCATACGGAAGCTGCACGCCGTTCCGCTCCGCGAGCACGAACGCGAGCTCCGGCTCGAGCGTCCCTTCGATGTGCAGGTGCAGCTCCGCTTTGGGGAGCGCGAAGGCGAGGTCCGCGCTCACGCCGGTGCCGGAAAGGTGGCGATCCAATGCCGCGCGATGTCGACGCGCCGCGCGATCCACACGCCCTCGAACGAGAGGACGTAGTCGAGAAACCGTTCGAGCGCGAGCGCGCGGCCCGGCCGGCCGGCGAGCCGTGCATGCAGTCCGACCGACATCATCTTCGGCGCGACCGCGCCCTCACGATACAGCACGTCGAACGCATCCTTGAGGTAGGCGAAGAATCCTTCGCCGGACGTGAAGCCCGGCGCGACGCAGAACTTCATGTCGTTGTTGTCGAGCGTGTACGGGATCACCACGTGCGGCTTGCCGGCGACCCGCACCCAGTACGGGAGATCGTCGTTGTACGCATCGGAGTCGTAGAGAAATCCGCCCTCTTCGACGACGAGGCGCCGCGTGTTCTCGCTGGGCGCGTAGCGGCAGTACCACCCGTACGGGCGCTCGCCGATCGTGCGCGTCAGCGAGGCCACCGCGCGTGCCATCTGCGCGCGCTCTTCGTCGACGTCCATCCCGGAGAAGCCGATCCAGCGCCAGCCGTGGCAGCACACCTCGTGCCCGCTTTCGCGAATCGCCTGCGCCGCTGCCGGATTGCGCTCGAGCGCGAGCGCGGCGCCGAAGACCGTGATCGGGATCGCGCGGTCGGCGAACATCCGCATCAGCCGCCAGAAGCCGGCCCGGCTCCCGTACTCGTACACCGACTCGACGATGAGATCGCGCTTCCCCGGACCGAGCGTCGCTCCCGGCACCTCGGTGAGATAGGTTTCGGAGACGCCGTCGCCCTCGCCGATTGCGTACTCCGAGCCCTCCTCGTAGTTCAGCACGATCTGCACGGCGATCCGCGCGTCGCCCGGCCACCGCGGATGCGGCGGTCGCGCACCGTAGCCGACGAAATCGCGGTCGCCGCTCGTCGCCGAGCCGCCGTCCTGCACGTTCATCGCAGCGTCGCGGCCCGGTCAGGCCGTGCCGCCGGCGTCCGCGGCTTGCCGCCGCGCGCTCACCGGCACGGAGCTGGTCGAGCCGAACATGCGGTCTCCCGCGTCGCCGAGACCCGGGACGATGTAACCGTGATCGTTGAGGCGCTCGTCGATCGCCGCGGTGACGATGCGCACGCCGGGATGCTCGCGGGCGAGCGTCGCGATCCCCTCGGGAGCGGCGATGATGCAGACGAAGACCGGCGTCTTCGCGCCGCGCTCGGCGAGCATCGAGAGTGCCGCCGATCCGGAGTGACCGGTGGCGAGCATCGGGTCGAGCACGAAAACGTCGCGCGCCGCGAGGTCGTCGGGAAGGTTCGCGTAGTACGGGATCGCCGCCAGCGTTCTCGGATCGCGGTAGAAACCGAGATGGGCGACCACCGCGTCGTCGACGACGTCGAGGAATCCGGGGAGCAGGCCGAGGCCCGCGCGCAGGATCGGCGCGACGACGGGCCGCGTCGCGATCCGCTGGACGCGCGCGAGCGCGACCGGCGTCTGCACCTCGAGCTCCGTCTTCGGCAGCGCCCGCGTCGCCTCGTAGGCGAGAAAGCCGCCGAGCTCTTCGACGAGCCGGCGAAACACCTCGGTCGGAGTCGCCGCGTCGCGCAGTCGCGCCAGACGATCCTGCACGGCCGGATGATCGACGACGAGCGGCTCTACCGTCACGGCGAGACGCTTCGGTGCCGGTCCCGCCCGCCCTCGGACCTTCGCTGCGCGGCGGCGATGCAGGCGCGCCGCCGGGGCGGAGCCAAGCGGAGCCCATGCGATTTCTGTTGGTCGCGCTCGGGGTTTCGTGCTGCACGGCAACGGCCTCGGCGCAGCAGCCCGCCTCGCCGGCGCCGATGGCGTCGCCCACCGCCGCCGGGTCGCCGGCGCCGGGCTCGCCCGCGGCGATCGCGCAACAGCGCATCGATCAGATGTTCACCGTCCCGGCCGACGCGTCGTGGTTCTCCGCGCTCTTCCTCGCGCAAATCTCGACGCAGCAGATCGACACGATCGTCGCGCAGATCAAAGCGTCCGCCGGCGCGTATCGCGGCGTGACGCGTCAGTCACCCGGCGTCTTCATCGCGCGCTTCGACAAGGCGACCGAAGAGGTCGACATCCAGCTCGACGCCACGAACAAGATCGACGGCCTGATCTTCAAGCCGCCGGTGATGTCGCCCGCGCACTAGCGCGACGGCCGCTTTCGCCGCTCCACGCGGGATCACGCTTCCGGCGAGGGGCCGGGTCAGTGCGAGCTGCGCCGGAACCTACGGCACGTCGTGCTTCGCGGCGAGCTCGGCGACGCGGGCGCGGAGCGCGGCTTTCTTCTCGCCGCCCGCGACGTCGCCGAGCGCCTCGCCGATGATCGCTCCGACCTCGCGCGCATCGGCTTCGGTGAAGCCGCGCGAGGTGATCGCCGGCGAGCCGATGCGAATCCCGCTGGTCACCGCCGGCTTCTGCGGGTCGAACGGGATCGCGTTCTTGTTCACCGTGATGCGGATCTCGTCGAGGTACTGCTCGACGGCCTTTCCGGTGAGCCCCTTCGGCGTGAGATCGACGAGCAGCAGATGCGTGTCGGTCCCGCCGCCGACGAGCCGAGCGCCGGCGCGCTGCAGCTCCTCGCCCATCGCGCGCGCATTGTCGACGACCTGCCGCTGGTAGGCGGCGAACGAGGGCTGAAGCGCTTCGCCGAAGGCGACCGCCTTCGCGGCGATCGTGTGCATGAACGGGCCGCCCTGGATCCCCGGGAAGACGCTCTTGTCGATCGGCTGCGCGTACTGCTCGGTGCACAGGATCAGGCCGCCGCGCGGGCCGCGCAGCGTCTTGTGCGTCGTCGAGGTGACGAACTCGGCCAGCGGCACCGGCGAAGGATGCAGCCCCGTCGCGACGAGCCCCGCGATGTGCGCCATGTCGACCAGGAAGGTCGCGCCGACCTCGTCGGCGATCTCGCGGAACGGCGCGTACTCCATCGTCCGCGGGTATGCGCTGGCGCCGGCGATGATCAGCTTCGGCTTGTGCTCGCGGGCGAGCGCCCGCACTTGGTCGAAGTCGATCAGCTCGGTGTCCTTCCGCACGCCGTAGGCGACGGCGTTGTAGAGCTTGCCGCTGAACGAGACCTTGGTTCCGTGCGTCAGATGGCCGCCGTGTGCGAGCGACATCCCGAGCAGCGTGTCGCCGGGCTGCAGCACGGCCATCAGCACCGCCATGTTGGCCTGCGCGCCGGCGTGCGGCTGAACGTTGGCATGCTGCGCGCCGAACAGCTTCTTCAGCCGTTCGATCGCCAGCGTCTCGGCGGCGTCGACGAACTCGCAGCCGCCGTAGTACCGCCTGCCCGGATAGCCTTCGGCGTATTTGTTGGTCATCACCGAGGCGGTCGCTTCGCGCACCGCGCGGCTGGCGTAGTTCTCGGAGGCGATCAGCTCGAGGTTGTCGCGCTGGCGGCGCTCTTCGTTCGCGATCGAAGCGTAGAGCTCGGGGTCTTGCGCGGCGAGCGTTTGGGGCTCGAGAAGTTGCATGTCAGCCTCGGTCGTCGGTGTCGATCTCGGTGCGGCGGCGGATGAGCGTGGTCGCCGAGTAGTCGGGCTTCGCCGCCGTCGTACGGCGCGCCCCGCCGAAACGCAGGACTTGCACGAGGATCAGCATCCCGACGGTGGCGATCAGCGCCAGCCAGAACCACGGGCTGGCGTAGCGCGGCGTCGTGTGGTCGAGCAGATACTCGGCGAGCGCGATCGCGACGGCGGCGAGCGGGATGAGGTTTCCCAGCGACAGGCGATCGATCACGGACACGTCACGATGGTCGGCGAAGCGCTCCGGTGAAGCGGCGGGGGATGCGGATCGCTGTTTCGAGCCGGTCGTTTCGACGACCGCTCGCCTCGCACGAGCTCACCCAGCTCGAGTGGCTCGAGCGCTGTGCCTCGGTGCTCGAGGTCGACGGCGTCCTCGCCGACGTCTCCGACTTTCCCCGGACCGACGCCGAATACGTCGCGCAGCTGCGCAAGGTCGCGATCGACCTCGGGATCGTCCCGCTCGGGATCGACGCCCCGGGGGTTCTCGTTCCGGAACTCGAGGCGGGCGCCCGCGACCTGCCGATCGCCCTGGCGAGCGGCTTCGGCGCGGCGCTCCTCCGTACGACGGCACCGCCCCCGGGCGACGTCCCGCCGGCGACGTTCGTCGCGGCGGTGGCCGGCGCGAAGCTGCTGGCGCGCGCCGCGAAGGGCGCGAACGTGACCGTCCTCGTCGCCGAAGCGCCCGGAACGATCGCCACCGACCTCGCCGAGCTCAGGCACTTCCTGAAAGACGCCGACAGCGCGTGGCTGCGGGGCTGCCCGCGCGCTGCGGATTTCGCGGCCGGCGGAGGAAAAGACCGCTTCCCGGCCTGCGTCGCGACGCCCGAGGACGACGCCGAGGCGCTGGCGCGCGCGGCGCGCACGGCCTGGGTGATTCTCGATCTCGGCGCGTCGGCGGAGCGGCCGTGGGAGGAGCTCGGCGCGGCGATTCGCGCGGTGCGCGCGGCGGAGGCGCGGGCGCGGCTCTCCGGAGGGTGATGCGAGGACGCGACCGCAGCGGCCGTCTGGAACCTGGTTGAAGACCTGCCTCTCAGCAGGTGGGTGCGGCCCGGGCGCCCAGTGTCCAACCTTGCGGTCGGGCAACCGGTCGTATCCGGAGCTGATGCTCCCGGGGTTTTGACGTTGGTCCACCACCGAGGAACCTACGCGAACCACCGCAGTCGTCGTCGCTCCGGTATCGTATACCCCTCGTCAAGTCTTGACAGCCGCTGAAGCGAACGTTTCGGGACGAAACATGCGCCCGGCGGGATGGCCGGAGCAGCGGCGAACGGTTCGCGCGATGGCGATCCAGCTCGCGGTCGAGCCGCTCGACCTTCCGCTCAAGCACACCTTCACGATCGCGCGCTCGTCGGAGTCGGTCGCTCATACGGCGGTCGTGCGGCTGCGTTGGAACGAGCTCGAAGGGCTCGGCGAGAGCGCGCCCAGCGAGCGCTATGCCGAAAACGTGGCGAGCGTCACGGCCGGACTGCGCGCGCTCGCGCTCGGCGACGACCCGTACGCGTTCGACGCCCTGCTCGACGGGCTGCCCCCGGCGCAGGCGTGCGGGCTCGACATCGCGCTGCACGACCTCGTCGGGAAAGACCTCGATCGTCCGCTGTGGCGTCTGCTCGGCCTCGATCCGGCACGCACGCCGCGCACCTCGTTCACTATCGGGATCGCCTCGCTCGAGGACACGATCGCGAAAGTGCGCGAGGTCGGCGCGCACCCCGTCATCAAGGTGAAGCTCGGCACCGGCGCCGAGCTCGAGACGATCGAGGCGATCCGCGCGGTCTATACCGGGACGATCCGCGTCGACGCGAACGAAGGCTGGACCCCCGAGCGCGCGGTCGAGCTGCTGCGCGCGATGGCGCGGCACGAGATCGAGTTCTGCGAGCAGCCGATCCCGGCCGGTGCGCCGGAGCGGCTGCGCTGGGTCCGCGAGCGCTCGCCGATCCCGATCGTCGTCGACGAAGACGCGAAGGACGCACGCGATCTTCCCGCGCTGCTCGGCTGCGTCGACGGCGTCAACGTCAAGCTGGTGAAGTGCGGCGGGATTCGGGGCGCGCTCGAGATGATCCACACCGCGCGCGCGATGGGCTTCAAGATCATGCTCGGCTGCATGGTGGAGTCGCAGATCCTCAGCACCGCGGCGGCGCAGCTCAGCCCGCTGGTCGACTGGGCCGACCTCGACGGACCGTTCCTCACCGCGGCCGATCCGTTCGACGGCATCGCCTACGCCGGCGGAAAGATCGTGCTGCCGGACGGACCGGGACTCGGCGTGCGCGAGCGCGCGGAGATCGCGCGCTGAAGCGGCGCTATCTCGTGCTGACGCCGCACGCGTTCACCACGCGCGCGGCGAAGATGGCCCACGGCGTCATCGCGTACTCCTCCGACGAGGTCGTCGCGGTGATCGATCCCGAGCACGCCGGCCGGCGCATCGTCGATTTGATGCCGTATCTGCGCAGCGAGGCGCCGTTCGTCGCGTCGGTCAGCGAGGGGCTGCGGTACGAACCGACCGCGCTGCTGGTGGGGATCGCGCCGAAGGGCGGCGCGCTGCCGGAGGCGTTTCGCCAGGCGATTCGCGAGGCGATCCGCGCGAAGCTCGAGATCGTCAGCGGTCTGCACGCGATGCTCAACGACGATCCGGAGTTCGCCGCGCTCGCGCGCGAGCACGACACGCGGATCTGGGATCTGCGCCTTCCGCCGGCGGCGCCGATCTTCTCCGGCGCGGCGTGGGACGTGACGGCGAAGATCGTGCTCACCGTCGGCAGCGACGCGGCGGTGGGCAAGATGACCGCCGCGCTCGAGCTGCTGCGCGCCGCGAAGGATCGCGGCGCCGACGCCGCGTTCGTCCCGACCGGGCAGATCGGGATCGCGATCGCCGGCTGGGGGACGGCGATCGACCGCGTCGTCGCCGACTTCGCGCCCGGAGCCGCCGAGCAGCTCGTCCTCGAAGGCTCGCGCCGCGCGCGCGATCTGCTCTTCCTGGAAGGTCAAGGCGGGATCAACAACCCCGCCTTCGCGCCGGTCACCCTGGCCCTTCTCTACGGCGGCGCGCCCGACGCGCTCGTGCTCGTCCACAACGTCGCGCGAACGACGATCGAAGACTACGACGTCCCGATCCTCTCATACCGCGCGTTGGTCCGCACCTACGAGGCGCTGTGCGCGACGGTGAAGCCGGCACGCGTCGTCGGCGTCGCGCTCAACACGCGCGACTGCACGCCCGACGAAGCGCGCGAGCACATCGAGCGCGCCCGAACCGAAACGGGCTTGCCGTGCGACGACGTCGTCCGCAGCGGTCCGCATGCGCTGTACGATGCGATCGCAGGCGAGATCGTGAAGACCGCGGTGCTGCGTGGCTGAAGGCGTCGTCTCGTCCAGGCGGGCCGCAACGTGACGACGGTTCCGCGCTGCGCGCGGCGCCGTGCGGCGGCGGTTGCGGGCGCGCTGTGCATCGCCGCCACGGCATGCCTCCTCGGCGCCGCCGGCTGCACGAAGGCGACGACGACCGCTCCGGCGGCCGGCGGGCGGCATCCCTGGACGCGCCCGCACGAGCTGGTCATCGGCTCCGCCGGCGAAGAGCCGGACAATCTGAACGAGATGTTCGCGCACAGCGACGCGACCGACCAGATCGCAAACCTCATCGACGAGCCGCTCTTCCGCTACGATCCGAACGGCGAGTATCTGCCGGCCGCGGCGAGCCAGGTGCCGACGCTCGAGAACGGCGGGATCAGCCGCGACGGCAAGACGATCGTGCTCCATTTCCGCCCGCGGATGCGCTGGTCGGACGGCGCGCCGTACGACGCGCGCGACTTCGTCTTCACCTGGCAAGCGGTGATGAACCCGCGCAACAACACGAAGCTGCGCGCCGGATGGGACCAGATCGCGTCGATCGGACTGAGCGCCGATCACCTCACCGCGACCGTGCACCTCAAGCAGGTCTACGCCTCGATCCTCGGCATCTGGGCGTACGGCGGCGCGGCCTACCCGCCGCTCCCCGCGCACCTGCTGCAGAATCTGCCCGACATCAATCGCGCGCCGTACAACACGAAGCCGGTCTCCTCGGGACCGTTCGTGCTGACGCGATGGAACCACGGCTCCTCGCTCGAGTTCGCGCCGAATCCCTACTACTGGCGCGGCAAGCCGGGGCTCGACAAGATCGTCTATTCGATCGTGCCGAACGCCGACACGCTCTTCAACGAGCTCGCGACCCACGAGGTCGACGTCTTCGAGTCGGTCCCCGACAACCAGATCCCGCGGCTCGGCGGGCTGCAGGGCTACACCGTGACGCGGCGGCTCAGCGCGAACTACCGGCGGCTCGAGTTCAACACCGCGAAGCCGGTGCTCGCCGACCTGCGTGTCCGGCGCGCGATCGCCGAAGCGATCGACTGGGACCGGATGAACCGCACGATCTACCACGGCTACAACGTGCGCGCCGTCAGCGACGTCCTGCCCACATCCTGGGCGGCGCCGGCGGGGATCGCGCCGTACCCGTACGACGTCGCCGCGGCGAAGCGTCTGCTGGACGCGGCCGGCTGGCGCGCGACCGCGAGCGGCGCGCGCGTGCGCGACGGCGTGCCCCTCGCCTTCTCGGTGTCGACGACGACCTCGAAGGCGGCGAACATTCAGGCCGAGCTGCAGATGCAGCAGCAGCTCGCGGGGATCGGCGTGCAGCTGGAGATCAAGAACTACCAGACGAGCCTGCTCTTCGCGCAGAACGGCCCGATCTACACCGGCCGGTTCGACAGCGAGTTCACCATCGACACGAACGCCCCGGACCCCGACAACGAAGGGCTGTGGAGCGGCAAGTTCATCCCGCCGCACGGCGCGAACACCTCGTGGCTGAACGACCCGGTGCTCACCCGCACCAGCCACGACGCCCTGCTGACGTTCGACCGGGCGCGGCGCAAGGCGCTCTACCAAGAAGAAGCGCTGCGCGTCCACCAGCTGGTGCCGGCGATCTACCTCTACTGGCAGAACTCGTTCTCCGCGGTCAACAGCGACCTGAAGAACTGGAAGCCCGCCTCCTACATCTCGAACTACTGGAACTGCTGGGAATGGACGATCTAGTGGGTTCGCGCGAGGCGCGAACCCTTCGCGTTCGGCCTTCGGCCGAGCCGCTGCGGCCGCAAGCGTAACGGGGTCCGATGCTTCGGCTGATCGAGCGACCCGAGCGGCATATCTCGCTGCTGATCCCGCCGTCGCAGCGTGCCGTCGTGTCGTGGAACAGCCTGCTCGATGCCGGCGCCCTCAGCCTCGTCGTCCGCCGTGCCGACGGCAGCGTCTCGGAATCACTCCTGTACGTGCGCTGGTCGCCGCAGGAGCGGCGCTCGCTCGACGGCGCCGATGCGATCACGCGCATCGCCGTCGACGCGATCGAAAGCGACGTCCCGCTGACCGCGATCGAGGTCGCGAGCACCGTCGATCTGGACGCCGTCGCGGTCGCCGTTCCCCCGGCGCCCGACGCGCTTCCGCACGAATGCGCGAGCGCGCCGGCGCTCGAGGTGCCGAAGCTCTCGCAGTATCTCCTCGCGCATCCGAGCGAGCGCGGCTGGTGCTCCGCCGCCGCGCTCGCGATGCTGATGCGCTTTCACGGGGTCGCCGCCGACGTCGCAGCGGTCGCGCGCGGCGTGTACGACGCGGCCTACGGCGGGACGGGGAACTGGGCGTTCAATGCCGCCTACGCGGGCGCGCACGGGCTGCGCGCGGCCGTCGCCTACCTGCGCGGAATCGATCACGTCGCGGCGTTCGTCGCGGCCGGGCTCCCCGTCGCGATCTCGATCGCCTGGAACGACGGCGAGCTTCCGGGCGCGGCGCTGCCGCGCAGCGACGGTCATCTGGTCGTCGTCCGCGGCGTCGAGCCGGCGCGGGTCTTCGTCAACGATCCGGCACAGCCGCACGTCGCCGCGCGCTACGACCGGGCCGTGCTCGACACGCTCTTTCGGCGGCACGGCGGGGTCGCGTATCTCCTCGCCCCGCGCGAGCGCACCGCCGAGCTCGTCGCGCTGGCCAATGGCGGCGGCGCGCCGCGCAGCGAGCACCGCGCCGGCCTCGGCGGAACGAAATCCAGGTGAGCACGCAGCCCCACCAGCGCGTCGTCGCGCTCGACGCGGTGCGCGACGCGCCGCTGCACGTCGTCCTCGTCGAGCCCGAGATCCCGCCCAACACGGGGAACGTCGCGCGCTTGTGCGCGGCGACCGGCTGCGCGCTGCATCTGGTGGAACCGCTCGGTTTCGCGATCGACGACCGCGCGCTCAAGCGCGCCGGCCTCGACTACTGGAACGCGCTCGGCGTCGTGCTCCACCCCTCGCTCGACGCGTTCCTCGACACGTTCGCCGCGGAACGCTCGTGGCTGATGTCGACCCGCGCGACGCGCGTCTACGCCGCAGCGGCGTTCGCGCACGGCGACGCGCTGGTCTTCGGCAAGGAGACCGCCGGACTGCCGCAAGCCCTGCTCGACGCGCACCCGCAGCGCGCGCTGCGCATCCCGATGCGCCCGGACTCGGTTCGCTCGCTCAACCTGTCGACCGCCGTCGGCGTCGTCACGTACGCCGCGCTGGCGCGTCTCGGCTTTCCCGGTCTGCGCTGAGACCGACGCGTGCGGCGGCGCCCGCGCTAGCCTGCGGCGCTCGCGTTCCCGACGGCTTCGGCGGTCGCGACCTGCGCCTGCCGGCGCGACTCCGTCGGCAGCGTCAGCGCGAGCACGGTCGCGGCGAGCGCGAGCCCGGCGACGGTGCCGATCGACGCGCCGACGCTCCAGCGATCGGCGATCGCGCCGAGCACCGGCGTGAACGCCCCGCCCAGCGAGACCGCGAGGCCGAGCGTCACGCCCGAGGCGAGGCCGACGCGGTTCGGCAGATACTCCTGGCCGAGCACGACGAACGACGCCTGCGAGGCGACGAAGACGAACCCGGTCAGCAGCATCCACGGGATCGCGACCGGCAAGCCGCCGGCGGGCCCGACGGCGATCAGCGCCGCGAACAGGACGGCGGTCAGCGAGGTCGACCAGATCAGCACGGGCCGCCGGCCGACGCGGTCGGCGATCGGTCCGCCGGCGATCGTCCCGGCGGCGCCGGCGAGCAGGAACGCCATCAGCACCGCATCGCCGACGGCCGGCGACGTGTGCAGCACTTCGACGAAGAACAGCGGGACGAACGAGACCGAGCCGAGGTACGCCATCGAGCGCAGGATCACGAAGGCGCTGAGCTTGGCGAAGGCCGGCCAGTCGTCGTGCCCCGCCGGCGTCCGCCGCTTCGCGTGCGCCGGGACGAACGTGCGCAGCCGCCGCAGCTCGAGCAGCACGACCCCGGCGAGGATCGAGACGGGGAAGGCGGCGACCAGCGTCCCGTGCATCCCCCACAGCGAGATCGCCGCCGTCGCGAACGCCGGCCCGAACGCGAAGCCGAGGTTTCCGCCGACGGTGAACCAGCGCATCCCGCTGGCCTTCTTCTCGCCGGAGACGTAGTTGGCGAAGCGCGCCGCCTCCGGGTGGAACGCCGCGACCCCGAGCCCGCTGACCAGCGCCGCCAGGAACAGCAGCGGGAGCGTCGGGAGGACCCCGAGCAGCGCGACGCCGCCGCCGGCGAGCAGGATCCCGAGCGGGATCAGCCAGGGCATCGAGCGGCGGTCGGCCAGCACGCCGATCGCCGGCTGGACGACCGAGGACGAGACGGCCTGCCAGAAGACCAGCGTCGCCGCGGTCTCGTGCGAGAGATGGCGCTCGAGGATCAGGTAGGGGAGCAGCGCCGGGATGAAGCTCTGGTTGACGTCGTCCGTGAGGTGCGCGACCGCGAGGACCGACATGGCACGGACGTCGAGGCGGCGGGACACGGTTGGCCTATCTTTCCACGCGCCCGGGCGCCCGGCAAGGGCACAGGTCGCAGCGGTCCAATAGGCCGGGCGATGAAGCTCCAGACGCGGCCGGCGACGGCGCTCGAGGCGCTTGCCGAGGCGGTCGTCGCCTGCGAGCGCTGCCCCGAGCTGCGCGCCTACTGCGCGGAGGTCGGGCGGGTCAAGAAGCGCGCGTTCCGGGAGCACGAGTACTGGGCGCGGCCGGTGCCCGGCTGGGGCGATCCGCAGGCGCGGATCGTGCTGGTCGGGCTGGCGCCGGGCGCCCACGGATCGAACCGCACCGGCCGCCCGTTCACCGGCGACGGCAGCGGCGAGTGGCTGTACCGGGCGCTGCACCGCGCGGGGCTCGCGAGCCGGCCGGAGGCGACCGGCCGGGACGACGGCCTGGTGCTGCGCGACGCCTATATCACCGCCGCCGTCCGCTGCGCGCCGCCGCAGAACAAGCCGACGCCGGAGCAGCGGGCGCGCTGCGCGCCGTATCTGCGCGAGGAGCTGGCGGCGCTCGTCGGCGCGCGGGTGATCGTGACGCTGGGGAAGATCGCCGACGATGCGGTGCACGCGCTGGTGAAGGAACGCGGCGCCTACCTCACGTCCCGCGCGCCGTTCGCGCATCTGGCCGAGACGCGCGTCGCGCTCGCCGGAAGCGAGCTGACGATCCTCGCGTCGTACCATCCGAGCCGGCAGAACACGAACACCGGCGTGCTGACCGAAGCGATGCTCGACGCCGTCTTCACGCGCGCCAACGGCCTGGTCGGCCCTGTTTTACGTTAGGCATTTCGGGGAACCACTGACCGTCGGTCCGCGCCCCCCGTGCCGCGGATCACCTCGGACGATATTCGCTCGGCGGATCGGCGCGCACCGATCGGTCGAAATTTTGTGCGTCCGGATAGGCATAGATGGCTCGCCGCCTGGTAATACCGTGTGAGCCATGAACTTCCGGATCGACGACCGTGACCTGAGCGCCTTCCTGGTCTACGCCGCCCGCGAGCGGAGCCTGGACGCGTCGCTCCGCGCGGCGAACAAGTACGGCCGGTCCGACGAGCACAAGAAATCGATCGACGCGCTCCGCGAGCTCAACAAGAAGATGCTGTTCCGCGAGACGCGCCGCGACGTCCACCCGTTCTGAGCGGCCTCGCCGCCCATCCACCTCGTTCCGGGTCAGGGACGCCTCCGCGACAAGAGCGGGGCTCGCACGCGAGCCTCGCTCTTTCGCATTCCGGGCATGCGCGGCGCTGCGCGCGGCGGGGGTTACGTCGCGGCGGGCGGCGCGACGACGGCCAGCCCCACGTCGCGCAGCGCTTCCGCGGGCACCGACGAGGGCGCGTCCATCATCACGTCGCGGGCGGCCTGGTTTTTCGGGAACGCGATCACGTCGCGGATCGAGCCCTCCCCGCAGGCGAGCATGACGACGCGGTCGACCCCCAGCGCCATCCCGCCGTGCGGCGGCGCGCCGTAGGCGAGCGCCTCCATGAAGAAGCCGAAGCGGTCTTCGATCTGCTCGTCGCTCAGGCCGAGCCGTCGGAAGACCTTGCGCTGGAACTCCGGCTGATGGTTGCGGATCGAGCCGCTGCCGAGCTCGGAGCCGTTCAGCACCATGTCGTAGTGCTGCGCGGTGACCGCCAGCGGATCGGAGTCGAACAGCGCCTCCTGCCCCGGCGCCGGCGCGGTGAAAGGATGGTGCGAGAACGTGATCGCGCCGCTCGTCTCGTCGCGCTCGAAGAGCGGGAAGCCGAGAACCCAGCAGAACGCGAACTGCGCGGGGTCGCGCAGCCCGAGCCGGTCGCCGATCTCGAGCCGCAGCTTTCCCGCGACGTCCGAGGCCGTGCGCGCCGCATCGCCGACGAACAGGATCGCATCGCCGTCCTCGGCGCCCGTCCGTTCGCGCAGCCGCGCGGCGAGCTCGGCATCGACGAAGCGCGCGATCGAGCCCTTCACGCCGTCGGACGCGAACGCGACGTACGCCAGCCCCTTCGCGCCGAATCCCTTCGCCAGCTCGGTGAGCGCGTCGAAGTCGCGGCGCGAGAGCGATGCGCCACCCGGCCAGCGCAGCGCGATGACCCGGTTCGCTTCGCTGTCGGCAAGCCCGGCGAAGAGCGAGAACGCGCCGCCGCGGAAGAGCTGGGCGACGTCGGCGAGCTCGAGGCCGAAGCGCAGGTCCGGCTTGTCGGAGCCGAAGCGCCGCATCGCTTCGCCGAAGGTCAGCCGCTGCATCGGCGGGACGTCGAACCCGAGCGTCTCGCGCCACACCGCGCGCATCGCGCCCTCCATCGTCGCGAGAACGTCTTCTTGCGTGACGAACGTCATCTCGACGTCGAGCTGGGTGAACTCCGGGCCACGATCGGCGCGCGGGTCCTCGTCGCGGTAGCAGCGCGCGATCTGCATGTAGCGCCCCATCCCGCCGATCATCAGGATCTGCTTGAGGATCTGCGGCGACTGCGGGAGCGCGTAGAACGAGCCGCGATGGACGCGCGAGGGAACGAGGTAGTCGCGCGCGCCCTCGGGCGTCGACTTGATCAGATTCGGCGTTTCGATCTCGACGAAGCCGTGCTGGTCGAACCAGTCGCGCATCGCCTTGACGATGCGGTGGCGCAGCCGCAGGTTGCGCTGCATCCGCGGCCGCCGCAGGTCGAGATAGCGCCAGCGCAGCCGCACGTCCTCGGCCGGCTCTTCCTCGGCGTTCACGACGAACGGCGGCGTCTTCGAGCGCGCCAGGATCTCGATCCCGTGCACGTCGACGTCGATCGCGCCGGTGGAGAGGTGCGGGTTCTCGGTCGAGGGCGGCCGGTGCACGACCAGCCCGGTCACCCGCACGACGTCTTCGTTGCGCAGCGTCTCGGCGGTGCGGAACACTTCGCCGGCCGCGGGCAGCTCGGCGCGCTTCGCGCCCCAGCTCGCGGCGGCCGGCGGGTCCTCGTCGACGCCCGGGTCGACGACGAGCTGCACGAGGTTGCGCACCAGCGGATCGGGCGGCACCTGCGCGATGTGCTCGTCGGGCGGCTCGCGCAGATCGATGAAGATCAGCCCGCCGTGGTCGCGGCGGCGATGCACCCAGCCGGCGAGCTGCACCCACGCGCCGACGTCGTCCGCGCCGAGGCCGGCGATCGCGCGTCTCGAGACGGCGGGACCTTCGAATGTTTTGCTATCCACGTAGGGCGGCCTTGACTCCGGTGAGGTAGTGATATTGATATGACAGCGTCCGCGTGAAGCCCGGACGGCCGGCGCCGGCTTCGATCCAGCGCTGCAGCGGCGGGACGCGCTCGACCAGACCGTGGAGCGCGAGCGAGACCGGCGTCATCCCGAGCCGCAGCCGCACGTCCCAGGCCGGATGCTTGCGATAGAACCGCACCGTTGAACGGCCGGCGAGCTCATACTTCTCCTGCTGCTTGTCCCAGCTCACCGGGTCCCAGTGGTAGTTCACCGCGCGCGGCTCGTAGACGATCGGGACGCCGGCCTGCTGCAAGCGGTAGCCCAGCTCGAGATCCTCGTGACCGTAGCCGGTGAAGCTCTCGTCGAAGCGCCCGACGCGGTCGAGCTCGCGCCGCGGCACCGAGGCGTTGCCGGTGAGGAAGTAGAGCCACGTCAGCCGCTTCGGCTTCTCGCCGTGCAGCGGATCGCGCTGCGCGCGGTCGTCGCGCTTCGCGGCGTACTCTTCGAGCGAGGCGACCTGCACTTCCATCCCGACGACCGCGCGCGAGCCGGGCGTCTCGTGATGCGCGAGGTGCCGCGCGAGCAGATCGGGCGATGCGATGATGTCGGCATCGTTGAACAGCACGACCGGCGCGCGCGCCGCGGCGATCCCGGCGTTGCGCGCCATCGCGCGCCCGGTGTACGGACCGGGGAGGTGCCGCACGAAGGGGTGCTCGCCCGCGACCTCGGCGAGATACTCGGCGGTCCCGTCGGTCGAGTTCGAGTCGGCGATCAGCACCTCGAAATCGCCGCGCGGCAGATCCTGCGCGATCAGCGCCGGGACGACGTGGCGGAGCTTGTCGAGACGATCGTAGGTCGGGACGACGACGGAGATGCGCGGTTGTTCGGTCATAGCAGAGAGGCGACGCCCGCGACGATTGCGGCGCGGGAGGCGCGCAGCGCCTCGTCGGTTTCGCCGGGCGGTTTGCGCAGGACCGCGTTCGGCACGCGGTACGGCGACCATTCCTGCGAGGCGAGCCGGAACCACTTGTGCTCGAACAGGACGACGGTCGGCGCCTTCACCGCGCTGGCGACGTGCGTCGCGCCGGTGTCGATCGTCAGCACGCAGGCGGCGCGCTCGAAGACCGCGGCCCAGGTGTGGAACGGCAGCGCGCCGAGCACGCGGTCGGCGACCCCCGCCGCCTCGACCTCCGCGCCGAGCGCGCGCGCGTCCTCGCCGTAGGTTGCGACGAGCGGCCGGCCGAGCGCGCGCAGGTCGCGGAAGAGCTGGAGGCAGCTCGCGGCCGTCGAGCCGTGCTCGGTCCAGCGCTTTCCGAGCTGCATGACGATCGGCCGTTCCGGAAGCCCGGCCACGGCTTCACGGTCGGCGGCGCTCACCGGCAGGACGAGGTCGTGCACGAGGGTCGTCGCGCCGGCGGCGGCGACGACGGCCAGCACCTGATCGACCTCGTGCGGGATCGGCCGCCCGGGCCGCCGCTCGGCGAGCATCGGATCGGCCGGGCTCAAGAGCACGTCGGTGAGCAGCGTGCGCAGCACGATCCGCGCGACGATGCGGGTCGAGTAGGTGTAGCCGACCCGGCGCGGCGCCCGCGTCGCGGCGACGATGCGGTGATCGACGTCGCGCGGCGCGAGCGCGATCGCCAGATCGACGCCGCGAAACCGCGCGCCGAAGACCGACGGCTTCACGCCGTCGGGATAGGCGACGAGCTCGTCGATGTCGGGCGAGCGGTCGACGACCAGCGCGTTGTAGCGGCTGCAGGCGAGCGTGACGCGCGCGCCGGGGAACGAGCGCCGGATCGAAGCGATCGCCGGCGTGGAGAGGATCAAGTCGCCGACGCGGTCGGTGCGCGTGAGCAAGATGTTCATCGCGCCGGTCACCCGCGCTTGGCGCGCGCCAGCTCGTCGTAGTACGCCGCGCTCGCCAGCAGGCGCGCCGCGGCGAGCCGCGGCAGCGAGAGGCGGCGATCGCCCTCGCGCTCGCCGACGACGCGCTCGAGCTGCGCTACGACGGGTCGCGCGCGCAGCCCCTCGCCGAGCAGCCGCTGCGGTGGCGTGTCGCCGATCGCCAGCGCGACGCGCCACGACGGGTGGAGCCGCTCGAGCCGCACCGCGGTGCGCGCCTGCGCGCGCACTTGGCGCAGCATTCCGGCGACGTTCGTTCCTTTCGGGCGCGGCTTGTAGTGAAACGCGACCGCATGCCGGTTGAACACGGCCTTCGTGCCGATCGCGCGCAGCCGCAGACCGAGCTCGATGTCTTCCCAGCCGTACTCGCTGAACGACTCGTCGAACCGGCCGCCGACCGCGTCGAGCCGCGCGCGCCGCACGGAGACGTTCGAGGTCCAGAACCAGTTCGCGCTGTAGTTCTTCATCGTCCACCGCGGCAGCGGAAGGCGCTCGAACGACTCGGTGTTGATCACCGCGCCGCGCACGACCACGTCGCCGTGGCGCGCGTCGCTGCGCAGGTGCTCTTCGGCGAAGACCGGGGTCGGCAGCACGTCGTCGTCGATGAAGGCGATCCGCTCGCCGGTGCAGCGCGCGATCCCCGTGTTGCGCGCCTTCGCGAGCCCGCCGTTGGCCCGATCGATCGCCGTGAAGCGGCAGGGGGCCAGCGCACGCGCGCGCTCGACGACGGCGGGCGTGCCGTCCTGCGAGCCGTCGTTCACCAGCACGACCTCGTACGCGTCGGGCGCGAGCGTCTGGTCGAAGCAGGCGTCGAGAACGGGGCCGAGCAGATGGGCACGGTTGTACGTGCAGAGCTGGATCGAGAGCTTCACCGGTATCAGAACCGCGTCGTGCAGATCGGCGGCTGCCCGGCGTCGAGCGCGCGCGCGACGCGCTCGAGCGCCGCGGCCGGCACGAGCTCGGCCAGCCGGCGCCGCACGAGCTCGCGCACGCGCAGCGAGCCGGCGACCAGCGAGGACAGCTCGGCGATGCCGACCCGCAGCGTGGCGTCGGGCGCCGCGCCGTCGTCGCGCACCGGTGCGCCGTGCGGACCGAAGCGGAACGTCCACGCGCCGGCGGTCGGCGCGAAGAACGCGTCCTCGACCTCGACGCGGAGCGCGAAGGGCACGTCGACGGAACCGAGCTGCGCGAATGCCGCCTCGACCTCGACGATGCGGTACATCACGCCGAGGCCGAGCTCGGCGATGCGGTGCGTCGCGGGCGGCGAGACGAGTCGGTCGGTGCCGTCACGCGGATCGCTCGAGGCGAGCCACAGCGTGTCGTCCTGCGACTCGACGACGATGCGGGCGAACTGATCGCGCTGCGCGTGGAGCGCGCCGAGGAGTGCCGCTTCGTACGCCGGCGACTCCGCGACGAAGTCGCGCACGACGAGCTCGTTCGCGTTCGCCGTGCCGTCCGCGCCGAGCCGGACCGCCGTCTGCACGAAGCCGCGCAGCACGCCGTCGTCCTCGACGCCGGCGTGGCGCAGAGCCGGTTCGGCGAGCGCGCGCGCGACGCGCGGCGGAGTCCGCGCGATCAGCCCGTTGGTGCGCGCGCGAACGCGCTCGTCGCAGGCGATGAGCGCGGTGACGTCGCCCGGACCGAGCAGCCGCACCGTTCCGCGCGCGCCGCGCGCCTCGAGCGTGTGCGGCGCGAACGCGTAGCGCCGCATCGGCGTGCCGTAGCCGAAGCCCAGCGCCCGGTAGAAGTCCAACCGGAACGGGTGCAGGACGGCGAACGCGGCGCCGCGCGCGCGGAAGTCGTCGAGATACCACCGCACCATCGCGCGCGCGACGCCGCGACGCTTGTGCATCGGCGAGACCGCCACGCTGCCGAGTCCGCCGGCGAGCACGTCGCTTTCGCGGACGCGCATCGTGAAGTCGTAGAGCAGCATCGCGCCGACGATCGCGCCGTCGCATTCGGCGACGGCGAGCCGCACGCCGGGGTCCGCGAGAAAGCTGCGCAGCCGTTCGGTGAAGCGCGCCGACGCCTCGGCCGAATCGATGCGCATGATCGGGTACGCGTCGGTCTCGAGCCGCACGACGGCGGCGAGCAGGTCGGGTTCGTCGGGCGCGGCGAGCCGCACCGCGATCGTGGGGAGCGCCAGGGCCATCAGGAGAGCCGCGCCCCGTTCGGGACGGGGAAGGTCGGTCGAACGAGGACGACGTTCCCGTCGGGGTCGGCCATCCCGAGCACGAGGACCTCGCTGGCGAAGCCGGCGATCCGCTTGGGCGGGAAGTTCACCACCGCGCATACCTGCGTGCCGATCAGCTCGTCGGCGTCGTACCGTCCCGTGATCTGCGCCGAGGAGCGGCGTTCGCCCAGCTCGGGGCCGAAGTCGATTCGCAGCGCATAGGCCGGACGCCGCGCGCCGCGGAGCGGCTCGGCGGCGCGCACCGTCCCGGCCCGCACGTCGACGCGCAGGAAGTCCTCGTACGCGATCACCCGTCAGCGTTCGGCGGCCGGGACGAGCAGTCCGTCGAGCGCGGCCAGGGCGCCGTCGACGTCGAGGGCGCGGACGCAGGCGAAGTCGGGGCAGGTCTCCTTCCGGTGCCAGGCCGGACACGGATAGGTCGGCCGGACGACGGCGGTGCGCCGGCCGCGCGGCGCCCAGCGGTCCGGCTCGTCGGACTGGAGCGCGAAGATCCCGACCGTCGGCGCGCCGACCGCGGCGGCGACGTGCATCGGCCCCGAGTCCATGGCCAGCACCGCCCGCGCCCGGGCGGCGACGGCGCCGAAGACGCCGACCGTCGTCGCTCCGCCGATCGAGACCACGCCGCGGCCGGCACGCTCGGCGATCGCCTGCGCCAGCGCCGCATCGCCGGCAGCGCCGCTGACCAGGATCGGCACGCCGTCCCGGGCGGCCAGCCGGCGGGCGAGGGCGACGAAACCCTCGAGCGGCCAGCGCGCGCGCTGGGCCGAGAGCCCGCGGGTGGGGTGGAGCAGGTAGAACGGACCCGCGGCATCGTGCACCCGCAACAGCGCCTGCGCGTCGCGCCCCTCCGCCTCGGTCGGCGCGAACTCCGGCGCCGGGTCGGCGAGGTCGCAGCCGAGCGGGCGGGCGTAGTCCAGCAGGATCTCGGCCCAGGGGGTGCGCCGGTCGCCCAGCTCGCTGCGCACGACGACCCGCTCGGTGAACAGAAACGAATATCCCCGGCGCGCCTGGCCGACCCGGACGGGGATCCGCGCCCGCCATGGGATCAGCGCGTTGCGGGTGGTCGCCCAGGTCACCACGGCGGCGGCGTACCGTCCCGGAAGCCGCGCGCCTCGCGGGACGGCGCGGTCGATGGCGGGGACGTGCGCCGCGACCTCGAGATGGCCGGGGAGGACGACCGCGTCGACCGCCCCGTAGCGGGGCCGCAGCGCGCGCGCGACGACGCCGGCGAGGAGCGTGTCTCCGATCCCTCCCCCGGCGCAGACCAGCAGCGCGCGGTCAGGTCCGCGTCCGGAGTCCATCGAGGGCGGTTTCGATGGCCTGCGCCGGGGCGCCCGCGACCTCCGAGGCGCGAAGCGCGACGAACGGCGCGGCCCAGGGCGACCAGCGCCGGACCTGGGCCGCGAAATGCCGGTCCGGGAACACGTCGACGACCGGAACGCCGAGCATCCCCGCGACATGCGCCGCGCCGGTGTCCGTGGTGACGACGACCGCGGCGCCGTCGAGCGCCGCGACCCAGTCGGGCAGGCCGGCCGGCGCGTCGACCGCGCGTCCGAGCGCCGCCTCCGCGGCCGGCACATCGGCGGGCGCCGCCACGACGCGCAGCCCGCGCGGCGCCAGCACGCCGGCGGCGATCCGCAGCGCCTCATCCGGGACCCCCGTGCGGGCCCATTTCGGCCCGGCCTGGAGGACGATCCCCGACCGCCCCGCGGGGGCGCCGGCGCCGGTGAAGAGCGCCCGCAGCGCGGCGGGATCGGCCTCCGGCACCCCGACCACCAGACCGCTCCCGAGCCCGAACAGCACCTCGGCCTCGTGGCACTCCCCGCGGCCGGGGCGCTGCGCGCGGTCGACCGTCTCCGTCAGCCGCGCCCGCGCCCAGAGCGTCTTCAGCGGCCGGTCCCAGCCGGTCACGAAGCCGACCCGGCGCGGGACCGGCGCGGCGAGCGCGAACGCCTCCGGCTCCTCGCTGGCGATCAGCGCGACGTCGTAGCCGGCGGCGGCGATCTCCGCTCGCGCGCGCGCCGCGCTCTCCGGGGTCGAGCCGTGCGCCGGCCACGGGATGCGTTCCAGCACGTGCTCCGCGAAGAACGTGCCGCGCGCGTACAGCCCCGCGTTGCGCGTCGTGAGCGCGGCGCCGACGTCGTGCCCCGCCTGGCGCAGCGCGAGGACGAGCGGCGCGCACGCCGCCGCGTCGCCGATCCCGTCGAGCCGCACCAGCAGGACGCGCACGCGCGTCAGCGGCGCAGCGCGCGGATCAGCTCGTTGGTGTACACGTTGTCGAGCAGCGCTTCGCGTGCCAAGAGCTTCACCGCGCGCGGCGCGTGCGCGCTCGAGGCGAGCCCGGCGAGCAGCGGCTGCAGCGCGGGCGGCGCGAGGACGCGCGCGCGCACCAAGTTCGCCCGGTACGCGCCCGTCGCCAAGCGAATCCGGGCGGTCGGCGCCTTGCGCACGAAGCGCGCCGCCATCCGTGCCTTCTCGAGCGCCTTGCCGAGCGCGTCTTCGAGCGACTCCGGGGTCGGCGGCTTGACGTGCCACAGATACGCGTCCCAGGCGAAGGCGCGGCGCACGCCGTGGGCGCGCAGCCGCGCGCCGAGCTCCGTGTCCTCCCAGCCGTAGAGGTCGAAGCTCTCATCGAACCCGCCGACCGCGCGCAGCGCCGAGGTCCGTACCGAGACGTTGCACGTGACGAAGAACGCGCGCGAGAAGTTCGCCGCCGTCGGCGCCGGCCGATCGTCGGCCGAAGGAACGTTGACGATCGGCCCGGAGACGGCGAGCGGAAAGATCGCGTCGTCGTGCGCGCGCGCATGCGCGGCGAGGAACCGTGCCGGAACGACGACGTCGTCATCGCAGAACGCGACGACCTCGCCGCGCGCGAGCGCGATCCCCGCGTTGCGCGCCTTCCCGCGGTTCGGTTCGGGGACGTACGCATAGGCGGCGCCGTGCCGGCGCGCGACCTCGGCGGTCGCGTCGCTCGAGCCGTTGTCGGCGACGACGATCTCATAGGCGGGCGGCTGGGCTTGCGCGCGCAGCGAGGCCAGCGCCCCGTCGAGCAGATCCGCGCGGTTGCGCGTGGCGATCACCACCGAGATCATGACCGGATCGCCTTCGCGTCCGGCGGGGCCGGCCCCGCGTCGCCGAGCAGCTCCGCCGCCATGCGATCGGCGGCGCCCGCATGCGGTGCGTAGAGCGCACGCAGCTCGGCGCCGGCGCGCGCGCACCACGCCGGGTCGGACCAGCGCTCGGCAGCCGTTCGCGCCACCTGCGAGGGCAGGAGCGTTCCGACCAGCTCCGGCTCGACCTCGCGGCCGGCGTCGATGTTCGGCTGCGCGAAATGCTCGAACCGCCGCGCGGCGAGCAGCACGCCGGCCCGCTTCAGCGGCGCGCCGATCAGCGGCAGCTTTCCGACGTACTGGATCGCGCCTGGGATCACGATCAGCTCGGGTGCGTTCAGCAGCATGCAGCAGATCGCCGGGACGCCGAGGGCGGCGAGCTCGACCAGCTTCGTGCCGGGGATGGTGATCGCCAGCCGCGCGCGCGCCGCGGCGCGCATCCCGGCGCGCACCAGCGGGAAGCGCGCACCGCCCGCGAGGATCGCGCCGTCCGCGAGCTCGCCGCGCTCTCCGTAGATCAGCGGATGCGGCGCGCCGGCGGCGAGGGCGGCGCGCACCGCGTCGTCGTCGACGAACGGCGAGCCGGCGAAGGCGATCGGGACGGCGGGAAGCCGCCGGCGCAGCTCGAGCGCGACGCGCAGGAAGAACGGGTAGAGGTTCGCGACCTCGTGCTTGCGCGAGCCCGCCATGATGACGATCCCGTCGGGCGCGACCTCGTCGGCATCGCTCGGCGTCGCCGCCTCGGCGAGCGCGCCGTCGATCGCGAGGTTGCCGACGATTGCGATCCGTTCGCGCGGCGTCCCCCAGCCCTCGAGCTGTGCAACGTTCGCCGCGTCGACCGCGAAGACGCGCGCGATCTCCCGCGCGTAGCGCTTGCGCGAGAACTTGTAGCTCGTGAGCGTTCCGCCGAGCCGGGCGTGGACGCGCGCCGCGTGCGCGAGATCGCCGCCCAGATACTGCACGCGCTCGACGCGCGCGGGGAGCCCTTCGATGCTGCGCCCGAGCGCGAAGCGCAGGTACTCCGCCGGCGGATGGACCCGGACGCCGGGGAACAGCTCGCGCACGTACGCCGCCTCGCGCCCGGTGGCGAAGTCGTCGGGGACGCACAGCACGTGCAGCTCGGCCGAAGGATCGCGCGCGCGCAGCGCGGCGAGCAGCGGACGCACCCAGCCGGCGAACTCGCCCGGACCGTTGGCGGTGATCGCGACGCGCATCGGGTTGAGGCGGCCGGCCTGCACCGGCGTCAGCGGCGAATCGCCGCGAGCAGATCCGTCGTGCTGCGGCCCGCCGCGTGCGGCGCGAGCGCGATTCGCCCGCCGTGTCGCTCGACGACGAAGCGCTCGGGGAGATCGTCGAGCCGGTACTGCGCGCTCTTCACGTGCACGTCGGGTCGCAGCGCGTCGAGCAGCGTCTCCGGCGTGCGCTGCCGGAAGCCGACGACCGCGTCGACGCTGCGCAGCGCGGCGACGACGCGCGCGCGATCGGCGAACGGGACGACCGGACGATCGGGGCCTTTCCCGAGCAGCCGCACCGACTCGTCTTCGTTCAGCAGCACGATCAGCGCGTCGCCTTGCGCACGCGCCCATGCGAGGTAGGCGACGTGGCCCGCGTGCAGGATGTCGAACACGCCGTTCGTCGAGACGACGGTGCGGCCGGCGCCGCGCTGCGCTTCGCGCCAGGCGCGCGCGCTCTCGGCGTCGCCGAAGACGGTGCCCGCGTACGCGTCAGGCGCCATGCGCGTGCTCTATCAGCGCGACGATCTCGTCCGCGCTCGCCGTCGCGGTGCCGAGCTTCTCGACGACCGCGCCGGCGGCGAAGTTCGCCAGCTCTGTCGCGCTCTCGGCCGGGATCCCCGCCGCGAGCGCGAGCGTCAGCACCGCCATGACGGTGTCGCCGGCGCCCGACACGTCGAAGACTGCGCGCGCGACGGCCGGGACGTCGACCCGCTCCCCGTCGCGGCCGAAGAGCGACATCCCGTGCTCGCCGCGGGTGATCAGGACGAACCGGCAGTCGAGCATCCGCAGCAGCGCGCGGCCGGCGCGCTCGAGCGAGGCGTCGTCGACGATCGCGATCCCGGAGGCGCGCGCGGCCTCGGCGACGTTCGGCGCGATGCACGTGACGCCGGCGAACATCGCGGCGTTCGCCGGTTTCGGGTCGGCGACCACGACCGGCGCGCCCAGCGCCGCCTCGACGATCTCGCGGTGCAGCGCGCCCTTCGCGTAGTCGCTGAGCACCACGGCGTCGGCGTCGTGCAGCGCTTCCCGCACGCGACTCGCGAGACGGGCGCGGTCGTCATCGCGCAGCGGCGCCGTCGACTCCCAGTCGGCGCGCACGACCTGCTGGCTGTGCGCGACGATCCGCGTCTTGCGCGTCGTCGGACGGTCGCCGAGCACGACCAGCCCGCGCGCATCGACCCCCAAGTCGTCGAACATCGCGCGCAGCCGCGCGCCCTCGGCGTCGTCGCCGATCCCGCCGACGAAAGCGACGCGAGCGCCGAGCGCGCGGAGGTTGTTCGCGACGTTTCCCGCGCCCCCGAGCGTGAAGGTGTGCTCGCGCACCGCGACGACCGGGACCGGCGCTTCGGGCGAGATGCGCGAGACATCGCCCCAGATCCACTCGTCGATCATCACGTCGCCGACGACGACGACGCGCCGCCCCGCCATCCGTGTCAGCAGCTCCGCGGCATGCCGTCCGGCGAGCGTCTCAGCCACGGCGCCCGCCCGCTTCCGCCCGCGCCGTCCCCGCGCGCGCGACGATCCACTCCGCGGCTTCCAGCAGCGTCGCGGCGCGAAAATCAGGCTCCGGGCCGGCATATGCGTCGGGTCCGGGGACGAGCACGCCGGGAATCCCGACGCGGTGCGCGAGCGCGATGTCGCTCCCGCGGTCGCCGACGACGACGCTGCGCGCGACGTCGAGCCGGTGCTCGGCCGCGGCGCGGCGGATCATCCCGGGCGAGGGCTTGCGGCACGCGCACGGCTCGCCGTAGTGCGGGCAATGATACCACGCGTCGAGCGCGACGCCGTCGTTCGCCAGCAGCGCCGCGACGTGCGCGTTCACCGCGCGCACCGCGTCGTCGTCGAAGTAGCCGCGCGCGACACCGGACTGGTTCGAGACGACGACGGTCGCGAAGCCGCGCTCGGCGAACAGCCGCAACGCGTCGACGACCGTCGGCAGGATGCGCACGCGCGAGGGCTCGCCGATGAACCCGCCGTCTTCGATGATCGTCCCGTCCCGGTCGAGAAAGGCCGCCGGCCGCGTCACGGCCTCACGCGAAGATGAGCTCCTGCTCGACCAGATCGCAGATGATGTGCCCCATCGTGATGTGGACTTCTTGCACGATCGCGCTGTAGCCGTCGGGGCCGACCAGTGCGTAATCGGCGATCTCGCACACCGGTCCGCCGCCGTTGCCGCTGAACGCGACGGTCGTCGCGCCGACCTCGTGCGCGCGCTGCAGTCCGCGCACGACGTTCTTCGACGTCCCGCTGGTGGTGATCCCGACGACGACGTCGCCGGGCTTCGCCAGCGCCTCGACCATCCGCGAGAAGAGCATCTCGTAGCCGAAGTCGTTGGCGATCGCCGTCACCGCCGAGGTGTTCACCGTGAGCGCCTCCGACGGCAGGCCGCCGCGCTCGCGCAGGAACCGGCCGCTGAACTCCGCGGCCAGGTGCTGCGCGTCCGCCGCGCTTCCGCCGTTGCCGAACCACAGCACCTTGTTGCCGGCACGGAACGCGCGCACGAGCGCGCCGACGATCGCCGACACTTGCCCTTCGTAGTGCGGCTTGTCGAGCTGACCGCGCCGGTCGGCGAGCAGCGCCGCGAAGTCGCGCCGCCCTTCGATCACTGCTCGATCCAAAACAACGGCTCCCCGAGCGAGACGAGCGCGCCGTTCTCGGCCAAGATCCGGGTGACGGCGCCGCGGTAGTCGGAGGCGATCTCGTTCATCAGCTTCATCGCCTCGAGGATGCAGAGCGTCTGCCCCTTCTCGACGCGGGAGCCGAGCTCGATGAACGGATCGGCGCCGGGCGCCGAGGCGCGGTAGAAGACGCCGATGATCGGCGCGGTGACGACCGCGGTCCCGGCCGGCGGCCCGGCGTCGGCCGACGCAGGCTCGGCCGCGGCGGCCGGCGCGGCGAGTGGACCGTTCGGACCGGCGCCGGGGATCGCCGCGGCGTAGGCCGGCGGCGCGTAGGCGGCGGGCTCGCGCCGGACGATCTCGATCTCGGTGTCGCCGGTGCGAATGCGAATCGCATCGAGGTCGAACTCCGCCGCGATCTCGCCGAGCGCCCGCACGCGCGCGGCTTCGTCGTGCTCCATCACCGCGTTGCTTCGACAAGGGTGCGGACGACCTCCGCCGGATCGGCCGCGAGCGGGAGCCGGCGGTCGGCGCGCGCTTCGAGGTCGCGCAGGACCAGCTCGCCGGCGATCAGCTCGTCGTCGCCGAGGATGAGGGCCCAGCGCGCGCGGTTCCGGTCGGCGAGCTTGAACTGGGCGGTCAGCTTCCGGGCTTCCCATTCGGCGAAGGTCGGCGTCGGGCGCTCGGCGCGCAGCGCCGCGACGATCGGGACGAGCCGCTCGCGCGCCGCGTCCCCCAGCGCGATCGCCTGGATCCCCTCGCGTTCGGGCGCGACCTCGACCGTGGTCGCCTTGACGATCATCAGGAACCGCTCCAGCCCCAGCCCGAAGCCGACGCCCGGGGTCGGCGGCCCGCCGAGCTGCGCGACGAGCGCGTCGTAGCGACCGCCGCCGCAGACCGTGCTCTGCGCGCCGAGCGCCGAGGAGACGAACTCGAACACGGTGCGCGTGTAGTAGTCGAGCCCGCGCACGATCCGCGGGTTGACGACGTACGGGATCGCGAGCGCGTCGAGATAGCGCCGCAGCGCGTCGAAATGCGCGCGGCAGTCCTCGCACAGCACGTCGAGCAGCGTCGGCGCCGTGGCGACGAACGGGGCGTCCTTCGGATCTTTCGAGTCGAGGATGCGCAGCGGGTTGCGCTCGAGCCGGCGCTGCGAGTCGCCGCTCAGCTCGGCTTCGTGCGGGCGGAAGTGCGCGATCAGCGCTTCGCGGTAGCGCGGCCGGCACGTCGCATCGCCGACCGAGTTGATGTTGAGCTGCGCGTCGGCGATCCCGTAGCGGCGGATCAGCAGCGCCGCGATCTGGATCACTTCGACGTCGGCCTCGGCGCCCGCGACGCCGAAGCACTCGACGCCGAACTGATTCGCCTGCCGATAGCGCCCGGCTTGCGGGCGCTCGTAGCGAAAGAACGGGCCGACGTAGTACAGCCGCTGCGCGCCCTGCGCGAGCAGGTTGTGCTGCAGCAGCGCGCGCACCGTGCCGGCGGTGAGCTCGGGCCGAAGCGTGATGCGGCGCCCGCCCTTGTCGACGAACGTGTACATCTCTTTCTCGACGATGTCCGTCGTGTCGCCGACACCGCGCTCGAACAGCTCGGTCGCCTCGAACATCGGCGTGCGGATCTCGCCGTAGCCGAAGCGGCGCGCGATCTCGCGGCAGTCGCCCTCGAGCCGGGTCCAAGCCGCCGATTCGGGCGGAACGATGTCTTGTGTGCCGCGCGGCGCGCTGATCGAAGTCACGGTCGGCCCGTCGCCTTCGCCGCCGACGCGATTTCCCCTGACCAGCACGACCCGACCGAAGCGCTCGGCGGCCGACCCAAGCCGATCGCCCCGCAGCGGAAGTTACGCAGCAAATGCCTATGCAGCCGCTCCCTTTCGCGGCTCGAGCAGCTCGACCGGGATGCCGTTCGGGTCTTCGACGAACGCGATCCAGCGCGAGCCGCCCGGCGACTTCTTCGGTCCCTGGAGCACCTTCACGCCCTCACCGCGCAGGCGCTCGACCTCCGCGGCGAAATCGCCATCGATCTCCAGCGCGAGATGCTCGTACCGATTGCCGATCTCGTACGGCGGGTGCTCTTCGAGATCGTAGACGAGCTCGATGTACGCATCCCAACTCGACCCGACGAACGCCATGTCGGCGTTCCCCGGATAGTGGAACGGGCCGTCGAGCAGCTCCAGACCGAGCTTGTTCGTGTAGAAGTCGATCGACGCGTGCATGTCGTTCACGAAAATCGACGTGTGCAGATAGCGGGCCATACCGTATCCTACGCGCCGGGACGTCGTCGTTCCCAGCGGAACCGGAAATACAGCAAGCGTGCACCCACTAGCCACCCCGCGTGAAATCCCGGAGATTCCGTTCTGCGAGCACCGCCATCGAAATCGCGGGATCGTCCGGCCAGGCACATCAGCAGCGCGACGAGACGGGCTCGACCACGCGACGGCGGGTGCTAGGAGCCGAGCGCGAAGCGCGCGAGCGCGAACGGCGCGGTCAGCGCGGCGGCGGCGAGCGCGAAGCCGAAGAAGATCGCGGTCGTGCGCAGCGCGCCGAACCCGATCAGCGCCAGAACGAACGGCGCGACCCAGAGCGCTACGATCCCGGTGTCGTGCAGCGGCTGGAGCGCGGCGACGTCGTCGAGGCCGTGCTGCGTCCACATCTGCTGCGCGAAGCGCGCCGACATCTCGAGCAGCGCCGTGTAACCGACCAGACGCACGATGAATCCGAGCATGCTACCGAACCGTCTCGCGCGTCAATGCAGAAAATACCTGTACGTCGAGAAGACGAGCGCGAGATTTCGCTCGTCGGCGGCGGCGATCACTTCGGCGTCGCGGATCGAGCCGCTCGGCGCGACGACCGCGGAGCAGCCGGCGTCGGCGGCGGCGATGAGCCCGTCGGCGAAGGGGAAGAAGCCGTCGCTCGCGCACGCCGCGCCGCGCGCGAATGCATGCGCGCGGTAGGCCGCGATCTGCACGGCGCTGACCCGGTTCGTCTGACCGGCGCAGATCCCGCGCGTGACGCCGTCGCGCAGGACGACGACTCCGTTCGACTTGACGTGTCGCACGACGTCCCAGGCGAAGGCGAGGTCGCGCCATTCGCCGGGCGCCGGCGCGCGGCGGGAGACGACCTTCCAGCGCTCGGGCGCCGCCTGCGGATCGTCGTCCTCGGCGAGCACGCCGCCCAGCGCGCTGCGCACGCGCAGCTCGGCGGCGATCCGCTCCGGCGCGCCGGGCCGGTAGCGCATGATGCGCAGGTTCTTCTTCTTGCGCAAGCGCGCGAGCGCGTCGTCGTCGAACGCCGGCGCCGCGACGATCTCGAGGAAGAACTTCGCGAGATGCTCCGCCGCGGCGGCATCGACGTCGCCGTCGACGGCGATGATCCCGCCGTAGGCCGAAACCGGATCGGCGTCGAGCGCGGCGCGCACGGCGTCGGCGACGGTCACGTGCTCGGCGACGCCGCACGGGACGGTGTGCTTGACGATCGCCGCGCGCGAGAGCGCCGGCGTTTCGTACGGCACGTCGTCCGCGTCGAATCCGAGCGGGGCGCGAACGAGCATGCGCAGCGTCGCATCCAAGTCGAGCAGGTTGTTGTACGAGAGCGCCTTCCCGCCGAGCTGCTCCGGAAGCAGCGCTTCGCGCGCGAGGTAGAACGCGGCGCGGTCCTGCGGGTTCTCGCCGTAGCGCAGCGGCTGCGCGATCGGGATCGTCAGCGCGAGCGAGCCGGGGAGCTCGTTCGCCAGCAGTCCGGCCTCGAGGTACCGGGCGATCGCGCTGTCGTACTCGGCGGTCCGCTCGAAGGCGCGCGTGGCGTACGCGCGCCGCGTCGCGCGCTCGAGCCCGCCGCCGGCCAGCGCGGCGAGGAACGGCGCGTACTGCGCGGGATCGCTGAGCACGGTCACGTGGTCGAAGTTCTTCGCCGCCGCGCGGATCAGCGAGACGCCGCCGATGTCGATCTGCTCGATCGCCTCCTGCAGCGTCGCGCCTTCGTGCGCGACCGTCGCTTCGAACGGATACAGGTTCACGACGACCGTCGCGATCGTCGGGATCCCGTGGCGCTCCGCCTCCGCGCGGTGCACCGCGTTGTCGCGATCTTTCAGGATCGCGCCGAACACCGCCGGGTGCAGCGTCTTGACGCGGCCGTCGAACAGCGCGGGAAAGCCGGTGAGATCGCCGACGTCGTCGGCCTCGATCCCGTGCGCGGCCAGATGCGCGCGCGTCCCGCCGGTCGCGTAGAGCGCGACGCCGCGCGCCGCCAGCTCGCGCGCGAGGTCGACGACGCCGCTGCGGTCGTAGACCGACAGCAGCGCCGCGTCACGCGACGCCGGCGGGCTCACGTTCCGGCTCGGCTCGCACCGGCTGCGGCCGGGCCTCGTCCAGGGTCACGCTGATGATCGAGCTGGCCCCGGGCTCCTGCATCGTCACCCCGTACATGCGCTGGGCGAGCTCCATCGTTTTCTTGTTGTGCGTGACGATGAGCATCTGCGCGGTCGTCGACACGTCGCGGATCTTGGTCGAGAGCCGCTCGACGTTGGCATCGTCGAGCGCCGCGTCAACCTCGTCGAGCAGGTAGAACGGCGACGGCTTCACCGCGATCAGCGCGAAGATCAGCGCCGAAGCCGTCATCGCGCGCTCCCCGCCGGAGAGCGCGGCGAGCGCGGTCATCTTCTTCCCGGGCGGCTGGACGGCGATCTCGATCCCGGTCTCGCTGAGGTTCTCCGGATTCGTCTGCCACATCTCGGCGCGCCCGCCGGGGAACAGCTCGACGAACGTCTCGGCGAAGCGGCCCTTCACCGCGTCGAACGTCTCGTTGAACTGCACCTGGCACGACTGCTCGATCTCGGAGATCGTCGCCAGCAGCGTCGCGCGGGCGCGCTGCAGATCGTCCATCTGCTCGCGCAGGAAGCGCTCGCGCTCGGTGAGCTCGTCGCGGTCCGCCTCGGCGTTGAGGTTGACGTTGGCCTGCAGGCGGAGGAGCTCTTCGCGCAGCCGCGGCAGCTCTTCGGCGATCGCGTCCGGCTCCTCGGCGTAGCGGCGCAGCACGTCGGCCTGCTCCTCCTCGCCGGCGGGATTCTGCGCGAAGCCCTGCTGCAGCATCCCCAGCTCCGCGTCGATCTCGGCCAGCCGCCGGCGCCCCGACTCGCCGGCCGCCGTCGCTTCGCGGTCCTCGCTCTGCGCGATCCGCTCGTCGGCTTCGCGCTGCGCCGCTTGGTCGGCGTTCGTCTCGCGCGCGCGGCGCGAGGTCTCGACCGCGGCGTCGGCCTGCCCGACGCGCTCGCGCGCCGCGCTCAGCGCGAGGTCGAGCTCCTCGACGCGCGCGCGCAGCGCCGCCAGCTCGCGCATCATCGCGGCGCGCGCCGCGCCGGCGCGCTCGGCGTCGGCGTCGAGCAGACCCAGACGCGTCACCGCGGCGTCGTGCTCGGCGCTGAGCGCGGCGATCTGCTCGCGCAACGCGCTCGCCGCCGATGCAACCTCCGCCTGCGCCGCTTCGACCGCGGCGATGCGCTCGCGGACCGCCGCGAGGTTCGCCTCGAGCGTGGTGCGCTGCTCGGACAGATCGACGTGATCGTCGGCGACGCGCTCGAGCGCGTGCAAGCGCGAGTGCGCCTCGTCGCGCGAGCCGCCCAGCGTCGCGATCCGCGCCGCCGTCGCGCTCTGCGCCGCATCGAGCCGCTCGATCTCGGCGACCAGCGCCTGGAGCTGGGTGCGCACGTCGCGCAGCGCGACTTCCGCCTGGTTGGCGGCCTTCGTCGCCTCGTCGCGCTCGGCGCTCGCCGCGTCGAGCCGGCCCTTCGCCGCGACGCCCTCGCGCTCGATCGCCTCGAGCGCGGCGCGCAGCTGCGGGATCCGTTCGCGCAGCGTCTCGGCTTGCGCACGCCGCGCCAGGATCGAGCGCTCTTTGCGAAAGCGGCCGCCGGTGATCGCGCCGCCGCCGCGGATCTCGTCGCCTTCGAGCGTGACGATCGAGTCGCGGAAGCCGTCGCCGCGCACCAGGCGGATCCCGGTTCGAAGCTCGTCGACGACGAGGACGCGGCCGACGAGATACGCGACGATCCCGCGGTAGCGCGGCTCGGCACGCACCAGCGTGTGCGCGTATCCGATCACGCCCTCGCGCCCGCGCAGCGAGCCGAGGTCGCGGCCTTCGCGCTGCGCCAGCGTGTCGAGCGGGAGAAACGTCGCGCGCCCGAGCTCGCGCTCGCGCAGGTACGCGACCGCCGCCTCGGCCTCTTCGGAACGGTCGGCGATGATGTTCGACAAGCCGGCGCCGAAGGCAACGTCGAGCGCGCGCGCGTAGCGCTCGTCGGTCGAGATCAGGTTCGAAACGACGCCGTGCAGGCCGTTGAGCTGGCCGCGGTTCGACGCATCGACGACCGCGCGGGTCCCGTGCGCGTGCCCTTCGAGCGAGGCTTCGAGCTCTTCGATCGTGTGCAGCCGCGACTCGGCGCCGGCGAGCTCCGAGGCGAGCTCGCGGTGCCGGCGCTGCGCCTCGGCGACCTGTCCCGCCAGCGTCTCGCCGCCCTCGCGCGCGACGCGCGCGCGCTCGTGCTGCGCCGCCGCTTCGGCTTCGTGCTTCGCGATCAGCAGCTCGCGCTCCGAGAAGCGCGCGCGCGCTTCGGCAGCGGCATGCGCGTGGGCGTCGCGCTCGGCGAGCGCCGCGGCGTGCTCGCGCTCGAGCCGCTCGATCTCGGTGCGTGTCCCTTGGATCTGCGCGCGGCGCTCTGCCTCGTTCGCCGCGCGCTCCGCGGCCAGCGCCTCGACTGCGCGCAGCTCCTGATAGATCGCGTCGAGCCCGGCGCGCGCTTCGGCCACCGCTGCGGAAGCCGCGAGCTCGCCTTCGCGCGAGGCCTCGGTCTGCGCGCTCAGCGGCGCGAGCCGCGCCTCGAGGATGACGATCTCCTCACGGAGGCTCTCGCGCTCCGACTCGACGCGCTCGCGGTCGGCGACCGAGGCCGACGACTGGCGCTCGAGCCCGTCGCGCCGCGCCGCTGCGGCCGCGCGGTCCGCCTCGATCCGCGCCAGCTCGGTGCGCGCGTTCTGCGCTCCCGCACGCTGCTTCTCGAGCGCGAGCTCGAGCGTGTAGAGTGTCTCGCGCAGCGCCGAGAGCTGCGCGCCGAGCTGCGCCGCGCGCGCCGCCGCCGCCGACCGGCGGACTTCGTGGCGCTCGAGCTCGCTCGCGACGCGCTCGCGCTCCGCACGCCGCGAGGACGATGCTCGCAGATACGAGAGGATCTCCAGATCGCGCGCCCGCGCCGTCACCTTGCGGTAGCGCTTCGCGCGCCGCACCTGCGCGTCGAGCTCGGGGGCGCGGCGCTCCAGCTCGGAGAGCAGGTCGCTCGCGCGGATCGCATTCTGCTCCGTCGCCTCGAGCCGGCGCAGCGCTTCGTGCTTGCGCGCGAGGAACTTTCCGATCCCGGCCGTCTCCTCGAAGAGCGCGCGCCGCTCGGTCGGCTTCGAGCTGAGGATCGCGTCGATCTGTCCCTGCGAGACGATGGCGTACGAGCCCGGGCCGAGACCGGTCCCCATCAGCAGCTCGTGGATGTCGCGCAGCCGCGCCGGCTCGCGGTTGATGTAGAACTCCGACTCGCCGGCCCGATAGGCGCGCCGCGTGATCTGCACTTCGTTGAAGTCGAGGGGCAGCTGATGGTCGTGGTTGTCGAAGGTCAGCGAGACCTCGGCCATGCCGAGCGGCTTGCGGGCGTTGTTGCCGGCGAAGATGACGTCTTCCATCTTCTGCGAGCGCAGGCTGCGGGAGGACTGCTCGCCGAGCACCCAGCGGATCGCATCGACGAGATTCGACTTGCCGGAGCCGTTCGGGCCGACCACGGCGGTCGTGCCGTCGACGAAGTCGAGCGTCGTCGCTTCGGCGAACGTCTTGAAGCCGAAGACTTTGAGGGACTTGAGGCGCACGGTTACGCGGGGGCTCCGGGTTCTGGCTTGCGGGAAGAGCGAGCGCGCCGCTTGTCGAGAGCGATGACCCGCCCGTCGTCCTTCGACGCCGGCGGCGCGGTGACTTCGGGGTGACGGGCCCGCAGCGCGGCGAGCGCCATCGCGGCGGCGCTCGTTTGCGCCGCCTTCTTGGACGGGCCGATCCCTTCACCCAGGATCTCGTCGCCGACGCGCACCTGCGAAGTGTAGCGGCGCTCGTGCGGCGCCCCCTCGGCACGCTCGAAGTACATCGGCGCGACGCGCAGCACGCCTTGCGCGAACTCTTGCAGGGCCGTCTTCGCGTCGGCGGCGCCGGTGATCCCCTTGTCGGCCGGGACGAGGTGCTCGCGCTCGATGAACCGCGCAACGCCCTCGAGGTCGGCGGCCCGCGCGAACGCGGCGATGAACGCTTCGAACGCATCGGCGAGGATCGAGGCGTTGTGCGCGCCGCCGCTGCGCGTCATCCCCTCGCCCATCACGACGAGCTCGCTGAAGCCGAGCCGGCGCGCGGTCTTCTCACAGGCCTCGCCGCTGACGAGCGCGGCCTTGCGCCGTGTCAGCTCGCCTTCGCTGGCGTCGGGATACCGGTCGATCAGCCAGCGCGCCGCGACGTAGCCGAGGATCGCGTCGCCGTAGAACTCGAGCCGCTCGTTGGACGGGCCGCCGCCCTCGCGGGAGGCCGACTGGTGGACGAAGGCCTGCTCGACCAGCGCGGGATCGAGATCGGCGGCGCGCGCGAGCTTCAGCAGCGCGCGCAGGCGCGTCCGGCGTCTCTCACCGCTCACCCGGCGGACCCGCCATGCCCGGGCGCGCGCTCAGCCGTCATATCTCCCGAACACGACGCTCGTGTTGTGTCCGCCGAATCCGAAGCCGTTGCTCATCGCGACGCGCAGATCGGGCGCCTTGCGCGGAATGTTCGGGACGTAGTCGAGCCGGCACTCGGGATCGGGTTCTTCGTAGTTGATCGTCGGCGGGATCACGCCGTGCTGCAGCGCGAGGACCGTCGCGATCCCCTCGATCGCGCCGGCGGCGCCGAGCAGGTGCCCGTGCATCGACTTCGTCGACGAGACCGCGAGCGTTCCGCTGATGGCGTGCTCGCCGAAGACCCGCTCGATCGCCTGGGACTCGGCGGCGTCGCCGAGCGGCGTCGAGGTGCCGTGCGCGTTGATGTAGCCGACCGACTCGCGCGCGACCCCGCTGCGCTCGATCGCGCGTTCCATCGCGAGGATCACGCCGCGCGACTCCGGATCGGGCTGCGCGATGTGGTAGGCGTCGGCCGACTGGCCGTAGCCCAGGATCTCGGCATAGACCTGCGCGCCGCGCGCCTTCGCGAACTCGAGCTCCTCGACGATCAGGATCCCGGCCCCCTCGCCGAGGACGAAGCCGTCGCGGCCCTTGTCGAACGGGCGCGACGCGCGGGTCGGGTCGTCGTTGCGCGTCGACATCGCTTTCATCGTGCAGAAGCCGCCCATCGCCGTCGCGATCACCGTCGCCTCGCTCCCGCCCGTGACGATCGCGTCGGCGTCGCCGAGCACGATCTTGTCGTAGGCGACGGCGATCGCGTCGTTCGCGCTCGCGCAGGCGCTGGCGACCGCGAACACCGGCCCGCGCAGCTTGTAGTTCATCGAGATCTGCGCCGAGGCGGCGTTCGCCATCAGCATCGGGACGAAGAACGGCGAGATGCGGTCCCAGCGCTCCGTTGGCCCGACCGCCAGCGTCGTGTGTTCGACGGTGATGATCCCGCCGATCCCCGTCGCGGTGATCGCGCCGGTGCGGTCGAGGATCTCGGGGTCGTCGGGGAATTTCGCATCGGCCATCGCCTCGTGCGCGGCGACCAGCGCGAACTGGGCGTAGCGATCGATCCGCCGCGCGTCGCGCCGGCCGATCAGCGTGTCGGCGTCGAAGTCCTTGACCTCGGCGGCGATGCGCGTGCTCAGCTTGCTCGGGTCGAAGGCCGTGACCGGGCCGGCCCCGCTCCGGCCGGCCATCAAGCCGTCCCAGAACGCTCCGTAGGTGTTTCCGAGCGGGGTCACGGCCCCCAGCCCGGTGATGACGACGCGGCGTTTCTCCAAAACACGATGCGGTTCGGAGAGCGCGGGACCGCCCCTCCCCGCCGAGCGCCGCCCGGCACCGGAGCGTTCGACCGGCCGGTCGAGCTCTCCGTCGTGGTAGGCTCGCGGTGCGGGACATTTTCGCTTGGGCCGAGGGGCGGACAGCTTGGCTTGGCAGCGACGCAGACTGCCCTTCGCGTTTGACCGTCCCCCTAGCGGTCTGGTATAGTGTCGCGGCTATGTTCCGGTTCGATCTCCAGCTGTTCGCCTCGAAGAAGGGCGCCGGCTCGACGCGCAACGGTCGCGACTCCAACGCCCAGCGGCTCGGTGTGAAGCGCTTCGGCGGTGAGCTCGTGATCCCGGGAAACATCATCGTCCGCCAGCGCGGGACCAAGTTCTATCCCGGCCAGGGCGTGATGATCGGCCGCGACTACACGATCTTCGCGGTCGTCGAAGGCCACGTCACGTTCACCAGCTCGCGCAACCGCAAGCACGTGAACGTCATCCCGGCCGCTGCCTGACCAGCTCGCCGGTCCGGCCCCGAAGAGAGCCGCGCGCCGGCTCTTTTTGCTTTTGTAGCACCTGATGCAGTTCATCGACGAGGCGACGATCGCGGCGACGGCCGGAAACGGCGGCGATGGGATCGTGGCCTGGCGGCGCGAGAAGTACGTGCCGAAAGGCGGCCCGGCCGGCGGTGACGGCGGACGCGGCGGCGACGTCGTGCTCTTCGCCGATCCGGAGCTGGGAACGCTCGTCGACTTCCGCTTCAAGAAGACGTTCGCCGCCGAGTCCGGCAAGGCGGGCTCGACCTCGAACAAGTCGGGGAAAGCCGGCGACGATCTGATCGTCCGCGTCCCGGTCGGCACCCTGGTCACGCGCACCGAGCTCGACGCCGAGGGAAACCGTGGCCAGCCGCGGCTCTTCGCCGACCTCAGCACCGCCGGCGAACGTCTGCGCGTCGCGAAAGGCGGGCGCGGCGGGCTCGGCAACCAGCACTTCGCGACCGCCGCGCGCCAGGCGCCGCGCTTCGCCGAGCGCGGCGCGCCGGGCGAGCGCTGCGAGCTCAAGCTCGAGCTGAAGCTGCTCGCCGACGCGGGGATCGTCGGCCTGCCGAACGCCGGGAAATCGACGCTGCTCTCGGTGGTGAGCGCGGCGCGCCCCAAGATCGCGGACTATCCGTTCACCACGCTCGAGCCGCAGCTCGGCGTCGTGCGCGTCGCCGACTTCGAGTCGTTCGTCATGGTCGACGTGCCCGGTCTCATCGAAGGCGCGCATGCCGGGGCCGGCCTCGGCGACCGTTTTCTGCGGCACGTCGAGCGCACGCGCGTCCTCGTGCATCTCATCGCCGGCGACAAGCCTCCCGACGACGTGCTCGCCGACAAGGCGACGATCGAAGGCGAGCTGCGCGCATGGAATGCGGCGCTGCTCGAACGCCCCGTGCTGCACGTCGTCACGAAGCTCGATCTCCCGGAGGCGCGCGCGACGTTCGAGGCGCTGCGCGGCCGGATCGCCGGCCTGCGCGGGATCTCGGCGGCGACCGGCGAGGGCGTGCAAGAGCTGATCTACGCGGCGTGGGAGACGATTCGCGCGACGCCGCCGCCGCCGATCGCCGAGCCGGAGCCGGCGCAGATCGAGCTCGTCGCCGACGAGCCGTTCGCGATTCGCGTCGAGGACGGTGTCTACGTCGTGAGCGGCGAGCGCGTCGAGCGCCTTGCGCGGATGACCGACTTCGATTCGGACGAGGCGCTCGCGCGGTTCGAGCAGATCCTCGCGAAGATGGGCGTCGACAAGAAGCTGCGCGAGCTCGGCGTGCACGAGGGCGACACGGTCCGCATCGCCGGCGTCGAGTTCGACTACTCGTGACGCGGCTCGGCGTCTTCGGCGGATCGTTCGATCCGATCCACAACGGACATCTGTTCGTCGCCGAAGCGGTGCGCGAAGCGTGCGCGCTCGAGCGGGTGCTGTTCGTTCCGACGCGGGAAGGACGGCACTACCGCGACGGGGCGATGAACGCATCGTCCGAAGAGCGCGCGCAGATGATCCGCCTGGCAATCGCGAGCAATCCCGCCTTCGCCCTGGACGAGACCGATCTCGCGCCGCAGGCGACGGGCTACACCGCCGATCTGCTGCCGCGGCTGCACGCGCGCTATCCCGGTGCGGCGTTCACCTTCATCGTCGGCGGCGACTCGCTCGTGCGCTCGCGCTGGCAGCGGCTCGACGAGGTGATCGACGCGCTCGACGCGCTGGTCGTCGCGCCGCGGGGCGGCGTTGCACACGCCGAGATCGACGCCGCGCTCGAAGCGTTCGACCCGGCGCGCCGTGCGAAGACGCAGCAGCTCGACCTCCCGCTCGTCGCCGAGTCGGCAACCTTGATCCGCGAGCAGCTGGCCGCCGGCAAGAGCGTTCGGTATCTGATCCCCGAGCCGGTGTACCGCTACATCGGCGAGCGCGGGCTCTACCGGTGACGCCGTCGCCCGAACGCGCGCGGTCGAGGGCGTTCGTCCGTGAGACCCCGCTCGGCGGAGTTCCCGCCGGCGAGCTCGCCGCGGCGTACGGCACGCCGCTCTTCGTGGTCGACCTCGACGTCCTCGACCTCGAGATCGCGCATCTGGCGGAAGCCTGCGCGCCGCACGGGATCGCGCTCGGGTATGCCGGGAAGGCGTTCCTCTGCAGCGCGCTCGCCGAGCACCTCGCGGGGACGCCGCTCCGGCTCGACGTGTGTTCGCTCGGCGAGCTCGTCACCGCGGAACGCGGCGGCTTTCCGGCGGGACGGATGTACTTCCACGGCTGCGGGAAGACCGACGAAGAGCTGCGCGCGATCGTCGAGCGCCGCGTGGCGTTCGACGTGATCGACAACCGCGAGGAGCTCGAGCGGCTGGCGGCCCTCGCCTCTCCCGGCGATCCGGTCGATGTCATGCTCCGGCTCAACACGGGGATCGAAGCGCACACCCACGCCTTCGTCCGCACCGGCGGCGAGAACACGAAGTTCGGGATCCCGGTCGCCACGCTGTCCGCCGCGCTGGCCCGCATCGCCGAGCTGCCGCAGCTGCGCCTGATCGGTCTGCATTCGCATCTCGGCTCGCAGCTCGCGGAGACCGCGCCCTACCTCGCCGCCCTGGACGAGCTCCTCGCCGCGCGCCGCACGGCGCTGGCGCTCGGTTTTCCGGCCGCCGAGCTGATCTGCGGCGGCGGGATCGGCGTCGCCGAAGGCCCCGACGATCCGCGCCCGCTGGACGCCGCGGCCCTGGCGAGCGCGCTCGCCGAGCGCGCCGCCGGAAGCGGGGCGCGGCTGGCGCTCGAGCCGGGCCGCGCGGTGATCGCGCGGGCCGGCAGCTCGCTGTACCGGGTGATGGCCGTCAAGCCGCAAGGGCGGCGCCGCTTCGTCGTCGTCGACGGCGGCCTCGCCGACAACCCGCGCCCGATGCTGTACGGCGCGCGCCACGCGCTCGACGTGATGGCGGCGCAGGCCCTCGGCCCGGACGAGCCCGCCACCCTGGTGGGACGCTCGTGCGAGAACGACGAGATGGGCGACTACGTCCTCCCGCGCGACATCGCGGCGGGCGACCTGCTCGCCCTGCGCACCACCGGCGCCTACACCTACAGCATGGCGAGCAATTACAACCGGTTCGGGCGGCCGCCCGTCGTGTTCGCCCGCGACGGTCATCATCGCCGCGCCGTGCGCGGCGAGTCGGCCGACGACGTGCTCCGCCTGGACGTCGTCTAGCGCGCTTCCGTCGAAAACGGACAGAACTTTTCGTGCGAGACATTGTCAGCGCGCGCGCTCGCACGTACACTCGAAGCATCGCACACGAAACTCCGCTGACCGCCGTCGCGCTCGCCAGCGCATCGCCCCGCCGCCGCGAGCTGCTCGCGTCGCTGGGCGTGCGCGTCCGGATCGTGCCGAGCGCGTATGACGAGCGGCCAGACTCCGGGATCGCGCCGTGCGACCTGGCGCTGCGGCATGCGCTCGGAAAGTCCGCCGGCGCTGCGCCCTCGCCCGAGCTGATCGTGGCGGCCGACACCGTCGTCGACATCGACGGCGAGGCACTCGGCAAGCCCGCGGACGTGGCCGAAGCGCGCGCCATCCTGCGCCGGCTTGCGGGCCGCTGGCATACGGTTCACACCGCCTTCGCGTTGCGCGACGACCGGAGCGGCGCGACCCTCGCCGAGACGGTCTCGACCCGGGTACGGTTCGTTCCGCTCTCCGAAACGACGGTCGCCGAGTACGCGGCGAGCGGCGACGGCCTCGACAAGGCCGGAGCCTACGGGATCCAGGGCTTTGCCGCGACGCTCGTCGAGCGCGTCGACGGCGACTACTTCACGGTCGTCGGCTTCCCGCTCGCCGCCTTCGCCGCCGCGCTCCCACGCGTCGGCTACCGGCTGCATGCGCCGGCCGTTCGCGAGCTCGCCGTCGCCGGAGGAAACGCATGAGGGGCAACGGCATCGGCGGAGCGATCCGCGCCACGTTCAGCCCGGATGTCGGAATCGATCTCGGCACCGCGAACACGGTCGTCTACTCGCACGACGAGGGGATCTTGGTCAGCGAGCCCTCGGTCGTCGCCTATCGCACCAGCGACGATGCGATCCTGGCGGTCGGCCACGCCGCGAAAGAGCTCGACGGCCGGACCCCCGGACGCGTCCGGGTCGTGCGGCCGCTGCGCGGCGGGACGATCTCCGACTTCCGCGGCGCGCACGCGCTGGTGAAAACCCTGGTCGACCGCGCGCTGGCCGCCCGGCCGCGGGTGGCGCCCCGGGTGATCGCCTGCGTGCCGGGCTGCGCGACAGACATCGAGTGCAAGGCCGTCGAAGAAGCGATCCGCGCCGCCGGCCCGCGCACGACCACGTTCGTCCCGCAGGCCGTCGCCGCGGCGGTCGGCGCGGGGCTCGACGTGACCGGGACGCGCCCCGCGATGGTGATCGACATCGGCGGCGGGACGACCGAGATCGCCGTCCTCACCCTCTGCGGCGTCGTCGCGATGCACTCGATCAAGGTCGGCGGTGACACGTTCGACGCCGCGATCGTGGCGCGGCTGCGCCAGGAATATTTCGGGATCGGTCCGCTCACCGCGGAGCGGCTGAAGATCGAGCGCGGCTTCGCCGGGCGCGCGCCCGGGCGCGAACCCTATGCGATCGCCGGCACCGACATGCGCGCGCTGCGCCCGGGCCGGCGCGCCGTCGACGAGCGTCTCGTCGGCGATGCGATGCGCGAAGGGATCGACCGTATCGCGCGCGCCGCCTGGTCGATCCTGGAGGCGACGCCGCCGGACTTGATCGACGAGCTGATGTCGACCGGAATCTCGCTCACCGGCGGCGGCGCGCTGATCCCGGGACTCGCAGGCGAGATCGCCGCACGAACGAACGTGCCGACGACGGTCGCCGACGACCCGCTCGGGTGCGTCGCGCGCGGCGCCGGCGAGATCCTGGCGTCACCGGGTCTGCTGGAACGACTGCAGCCCCATGCCGACCGGCTGACGAGGTGGTATCAATCGTTACGAATCGGGATGAGAGAAAGCTATTCGCGATAGTCGGAGCGGTCATCGTGGCCGCTCTGGTCGCTTTTCTCCAGCTCGAGTTCGCCCGTGCGGGCCGCACCTCGCCGCTCACGATGACGGTGACGTCGGTCAGCACGTACCTTCAGCTCGCGGTCGCGACGGTCGTCGAGGGCGTTCGCTCGGGGTGGCAGACCGTCGCGCGCACGCCCGGGCTCGCCGCCGAGAACGCCCGTCTGCGCGCCGAAACCGCCCAGCTGCGCGCGCGTGACGACGAGCTCGACGAAGCGCTCGCGCGCGTCCCGGCCGACGCCAGCCTCGCTCGCGCGAAGCTGGCGCATCCCGACGGGATCGCCGCGACCGTGATCGGCTACGATCCGGAATCGACGCTGCGGCTGGTGACGATCGACCGCGGGATGAAGGACGGCATCGCGCGCGACGACGGCGTCGTGACCGGCGACGGAGTGGTCGGACGCATCGTCGAGGTCGATCCGCTCTCCTCGAAAGTGCTGCTCGTCACCGACGCCGGTTCGAAGCTGCCGGCCGTCGTACAGAAAGGCCGCTGGTGGGCGATCGCCGTCGGCACCGCGACGCGCGTGAAGCTGCAGTACATCTCGCAAGACGCGAAGCTGCGCGTCGGCGACCGCGTCATCACCGGCGAAGGGCGTTCGTTTCACGCCGGCGTGCTGATCGGGCGCATCCGCGAGATCGAGCCCGCCGCCGCGGGCGCCCTCGACCAAACCGCGATCGTTCAGCCCGCCGCCGACCTCTCGGCCCTCTCACGTGTCGTCGTTCTACCGCAGAAACTACCGCAGCGTTGAGATCGCCGTGGGACCGGCCTACTGGCCGGTCCTCGGCTGGACCGCGCTGCTGGCGTTCGTGCAGACCGCGCTGTTGCCGCTGGTCGCGTTTCGCGGCGCCGTTCCGTCGCTGGTCACGATCGCCGTCGTGCTGTACGCCGTGCGCGCGGGCGCGCGGCGCGGGGCAATGCTCGGCATCCCCGCCGGGCTGCTCGAAGACATCTTCGCCGGAACGCCGGGCGCGTGGACGCTCGCGACCACCATCGTCGCGCTGCTGGTCGGCGGCTTCTCGCGCCGCATGTTCGCCGACGGGGCGTTCGCGCCGGCCGTGCTGTGCGGCGCCGCCGTGATCGTGCGCGACCTCATCTTCTGGAGCATGATGCGCATCGATGGTTTCCCGCCCGGGTACGCGACCGCGCACGCGCATCTCGCGCTGTGGCGCGCCGCGCTCACCGCGCTCGTCGCGTCCGCCTGGCTCCTCGTACGCGGCCGGCTGGTCGCCGACAAGACGACGATCGAACGGTACGGCTAGGTGGCCGCGATCGAACGTCTCCCCAAGGACAAGCCGCTGCTGCGGATCGCAGGCTTCGCCGGCGTGCTCGCGCTCGCGCTGCTGGCGATCGTCGTGCGCCTCGCGCAGGTGCAGCTCGTGCAAGGCGAGAGCTTCGCGCAGCGCGCGCGCGCGAACCAGATCCGGCTCATCCCCGTCGCCGCGCCGCGCGGTCTCATCGTCGACCGCCACGGCGTCGTCCTCGTTCGCTCCCGCCCCTCGTTCGTCTGCGCGCTGATCCCTTCCGAGATCACCGACATCGACGCGACGCTCTCGACGCTCTCCGGTGTCCTCCGGATTCCGGTCGAGAAGCTGCGTCACCGGCTGCTGCATCATCACAACGACAACTACCGCAGCTTCGACGAAGTCCAGACCTACGAGCCGTACGGGCCGGTGATCCTCGCGACCGACCTGACGCCGGCGCAAACGGCGCGCCTGGCCGAGGCGCAGAACGATCTCAAAGGCGTCGACATGGAAGAGCAGCCGGTGCGGAACTACCCGTACGGCAAGTTCGGCGCGCATCTTTTCGGCTACGTCGGCGTGATCGACGAGGACGAATACAACGCGCGCAAGCGGCTCGGCTATTCGCCGAACGACGTCGTCGGCAAAGACGGCCTCGAGAACGCCTACGACCGCTGGCTGCACGGACGCGCGGGCGGCGAGCAGGTCGAAGTGAACGCGTCCGGCGCGCTGGTGCGCCGGTTGAAGCCGGTCGATCCGGTCCCCGGCGACACGCTCGTGACGACGATCGACTGGCGGCTGCAGAAGATCGTCGAGAAGAACCTCGCGGCCGAGCTCAAGCGCTGGGGCAAAGGGCGCGGGCGGCGTCTCGCGGGCGCGGTCGTCGTGCTCGACCCGTACACCGGCGGCGTCCTCGCGCTCGCCTCGATGCCGGAGTTCAACCCGAATGCGTTCGCCACGCCGATCGACGAGCGATCCTACGCCGCGCTGCTGAACGACCGGCTCAACCCGCTCTTCGACCGCGCGATCGGCGCAGCGACGCCGACCGGTTCCACCTTCAAGATGGTCACCGGCTCGGCCGCGATCAGCAGCGGCGTGATCGCACCGCATCAAGTCCTCTACGACTCCGGCGCATGGGCGTGTCACGGCCACACGTTCTACGACATCGCCGCCGGCGGGCTCGGCACCGTGGGGTTCATCAAAGCGCTTGCCGCGTCGTCCGACGGCTACTTCTATCAGCTCGGCTATCGCCTCGGCAACGAGCGCCTGCGGTACTGGGCGACGGAGTACGGCCTCGGTTCGAAGCTCGGGATCGATCTCCCCGGCGAGTTTCCCGGGAACTGGCCGACGGAGCAGTGGGTGCAGGCGACGTTCGGCAAAGGCTATCATCTCGAGCCGAGCGATGCGTGCCAGCTCGCGATCGGTCAGGGCTCGATGCAGGCGACGCCGCTGCAGATCGCCGACGTCGCATCGACGGTCATCAACGGCGGCATCCTGTACCGCCCGCACATCGTCGCGGCGATCCGCTCGCCGCACGGCAAGATCCTCAAAACCTTCGGGCGCGAGATCGTCCGGCGCGTCCCGGTGACGCAGGAGTCGTTGCGCGAAGTCCGCGCGGGGATGGCGCAGGTCACCGAGCCGTGGGGCACGGCGTACGGTCTCGCCATTCCGGGTTTGCCATTCTCCGGCAAGACGGGAACCGCGGAAACCGACGGCGGGAACGGGCCGAACACGACGTGGTTCGTCGCTTGGGCGCCGACGGATCATCCGAAGATCGCGATGGCGGTGTACATGGAGCGGTCCGGCGGCTATGGCGCGAGCGTTGCGGCGCCGATCGCTCAGCATGTCATTGCGGAGTATCTTGGCCGGAAGATTCCGCCGATCTGAGGATTCTTTGTCTGGGTGGTTGGTCGTGCGGGGGACGGCACGACCCGGCATGATGTGCTACGCGAGCATTGGGAGGATGCGGCGGATCTCGGCGGCGCGGGCGTCGGTGCGGCCTTCGAGGCCGGATTCGATGAGGTCGGTGCGTTTCGCGCGGTAGAGGCCGTAGGCGGCGGCGAGGGCGACGGTGCCGTCGGTGTCGCGGAGCGCGCGTTCGAGCAGCGGGACGTTGCCGCGGCGTGAAGCGCCGTCGATCGCGGCATAGCGTTCCGCGATCACGTAGGAGGCGTAGGCGCGTTCGAGGGTTGGTGCGACGATCGGGCCTTCGGAGACGCCGAGCGCTTCGATCGCGGCGACGCGCAGCTCGTTCTCTTCTTCGTCGAACGCTTTGGCGAGGACCGTCGCCGACCAGGCGTCGCCGACGATGGCGAGGCCATCGATCACGCGCGCGCGTTCGGCTTCGTCGAGCTCGCCGGCGTTCGCATCGATCAGCGTCGGCCAGGTGATCGCGCGTGGGAGCACGATGACGCCGGCGGTGATGTCGCTCTCGTGCGGCGTCGTGGTTTCTCGCAACGGCAGGCGCTCGACCGGCCACACGGCGGTGACGATCGGTTTCCAGCCGATCGTCCAGCGTTCGGGCCAGTACCAGGCGATCAGCAGCAACAGGACGCCGACGATGAAGAGCACGATGCCGGGGACGAGGAGTTCCGTGTGCAGCACGTCGGCGCCGAGCGCGCTAGGCTTTCGTCGCGATCGCTTCGTGCGCGTCGCGCAGCGCGGCGCGAACGTCACGCAGCGCCGCGTCGAGCGCTGCATTCTGCGTTCCGCCGAGCACGCGGTGGAACTCCTCGTTCGGCAGCGCGGCGACGTTCGTGAACGTCGCGACCAGCGTGCTGCGGTAGACGCTGAGCGACTGACCGCCTCGCGGCGTCACGAACGTCTGCGGAAGCATGTTCGCGAGGACGAGCCACGGACGCGCGCTGCCGAGCGGTTCGGATTCGAGCGCGGCGAGGTGCGGCGTGAGGCGATCGATCTCGAGCGGACCCTCGAGCACGACCGCCGCATCGAGCACGCCGGGGTCGACATCGCCGGTCGCGGCGCGAAGTGAGCCGACGAGCTCGACGAGCGCGGCGCGGCTCGAGCGGTCTTCGACATCTTTCGCGGTGAGCGCGTAGCGCGGCATCCGCATCTTGATGAACAGCCTGTCGACGACGCCGCGCAACGCCTCGCGCTGCGCCGCGAGCTTGCCGGGGATCTCGCCGTCCAGGCCGACGAACGCCGTCGGCATCAGCGTGCGGATCGCGAACAGATGCGTGATCAGCCCGCCGTAGTCGGACTGTTCGAGGAACATCAGCGCGCGCTCGAGCGCGTCGCGCGCGAAGACCAGCCGCACGCGTGCAAGGGCCGGCGCGGCAATCGCCTCTTCGGCGAACGGCGGCTCGCGAACGGCCGAAACCTCAGCCGGCTCGCGCTCCGCGGCGGGCTGCTCGACCGCAGCGGCGGCCTCCGGTGCAGCAGCAGCTTCGGCGGCAGCGGCTTCGACCTCGGCAGCAGCAGCAGCTTCGGCGGCAGCAGCAGCTTCCGCGGCCGCGACGGCTTCGGCGGCGGCGACGGCTTCGGCGGCGGCGACGGCTTCGGCGGCGGCGACGGCTTCGGCGGCGGCGACGGCTTCGGCAGCGGCAGCAGCTTCGGCAGCGGCAGCAGCTTCGGCGGCGGCGACAGCTTCGGCAGCGGCAGCGAGCTTCGCGCGGCGGCGGCGGCTTCGGCAGCGGCAGCAGCTTCGGCGGCAGCAGCAGCTTCGGCGGCAGCAGCAGCTTCCGCGGCGGCGGCGGCGGCTTCAGCGGCGGCGGCGGCCTCGGCGGCAGCGGCAGCTTCGGCGGCGGCGAGAGCTTCTGCGGCGGCAGCAGCCTCGGCGGCCGCAACAGCTTCAGCAGCGCGGGCGGCTTCGGCGGCAGCGGCGGCTTCGGCGGCTTCGGCGGCAGCGGCTTCGGCGGCAGCGGCTTCAGCGGCGGCGGCTTCGGCGGCTTGGCGTTCGGATTCCGCGGTTGCGGCAGACTCTGCGGTTGGGGTCGGTGGGCGGGTGGCGGCTTCGGGTTCGGCGAGCACCTCGTCTTCGGCGGTTTCGGCCTCGATCGGGCCGCCGGGGATCGCGCCTGACGCGCGGAGGCGGCCGATCAGCCGGTCGAGGTCGGCACCGGGACGCTCTGGGGCCGGGGGTGGCTCGGCGGCTTTCGGAGGCGCTGCGGCCGGCGGCGCTTCGACGGTTGGGACGGGGGCGGCGGCGGGCGGGCGTCCGACGATCGGCAGCGCTTCGGTAGGGGTTTCGGCGATCGTTCGCGGCTCGGGCTCGAGCGCACCGATCAGCGGCTTCGCCGGCGGAGCCGTCGAGGCCGCGGCGGGCTCCGCGGGGGGCGGGTCGGGCAGCTGCGCGGCCGACGGCGGTGCCGGCGTGAAACGCGCCTCGAGGACTTCTTCGTCGTACCGGAAGGCGGCGCGCTGCGCCGGCGCTTCGGTCACTTCGAGGGCCGCTTGGGTCTCGGCGGTCGGCGGTTCGGCTTCGAGCGCGCCTGCGGGCGGTGCTTCGGTCGACGGGGCTGCGGTCGCGGGCCTCTCGGGGGCGACTGCTTCTCGCGCGGCAGTCTCGGCGGCACCGGCCGGCGCGGCCTGAACGGTCGCCGTGTCGATGCCGGCGGCAGGGGGCGCGACGCCGGCCTCGGGCGGCGCCGACCAGACCAGATCGTCCGGCGGGGCGAGCGTTGATGCCGGAGGTTCGAGCGTTTGCGCGGAGGCGACTGCGGTCGGCGCCGGCGGGATGCCGGCCGCCGTCGGGGGGATGCCGGCTGCGGTCGGGGGGATGCCGGCGGTCGGCGGCATCGTTTGAGCCGGCGCCGGCGGCGTTTGGCGCGGCGAGACGTCGGGCGGAGGGGACTCGTACGTCCGCGTCTCGGCGATCCGCGGCTCGCCGGGCGGCGCGAAGGACGGCGGGAGCGGACTGGCCGATGCAGGTGCGGCGGTCGGCGGTTCGGCGGCCGGAGCGGGCGGCAGGGCGGCGAGCGGCGGTGCGGGCGCTTGGGCGATCCGGCGCTGTTCGGCGACTTCGTTGAGGACGTCGATGGTGCGCGGCGCGATCCCGGAGACCGAGAACGGCAGACCGCTGGCGCGGACCGCGAAGGCCGGCGTCGAGCGGACGCGCACGGCGGGCGAGGACAGCGGAAGACTGCCGCCGCCATCCCACGCGAGCTCGACGTGAGCGTCGATCAGCGTCCCGGCGGCGAGGGGCGTATTCACGATCGCGCAGTAGCGGACCGACACCTCCACCCCGGGATCGACGTCTTCGAGCAGCAGGCCGGCTTTCGACCACAGTACCGAGCCGCCGTCGATGTCGAGCAGCGGAACGTCGTTGACCGCCGTCGACCCCGGAAAATATGCCGTGTTCGCGGGGAGCAGACCGCGCACCGCGAGACGGCTGGCGGCGCCGTCGCCGGTATTTCGGACGCTGAGACGGACGTAGAGCGCCTCGCCCGCATCGACGGTCTCCGCCGGCTGCGTGCGCAGACTCGCCTGCTGGTCGAACCGCGCCTCGGCGACCGTCGCGATCGTCACCGGCGCGAGCGCGAGGGGGAGCAGTCCGACCGCTTCGAGCCGCCCGTTGATGGTGATCGCGGTGCCGCGCGCGACGAGGCGGGCCAGGCGCACGCGCACCGTCGCCTCGGCGCGTCCGCCGGGGAGCACGTCGCCGAACAGCAGCGCGGTGCCGACGCGGGTCGCGCCGTCGACCGCCTCGATGCGCGCCTCGGGCGTGACGTCGAGCTGGAGCCGGGCGTCGCGCGCGGTGTCCGTCCCTTCGTTCACGACGACGACCGTGACGTCGCCGTGTCCGCTCGGCCGCAGCGGGTCGCCGGCCGGGTACGCGAGCATCGAGGTCGCCGGCGAAAAGCGCGGGCGCGAGCGCACGACGAGCTCGATCTGACCGAGCGCGAGCGCCGGCGTCTGATCGCTCTCGAGACGCGCGCGCATGCGGATCGCGAACTTGTCGGGGATCGGCGATGCGACGGTGCCGAGCAGCGCGAACGTCCGCGTCGCACCGGGTGCGAGCGTTCCGATGTCGATCCCGGCCGGCTGCACGCGCGCTTCGCCGCTCTCGTCGGCGTAGCGCAACAGCTGCAGGGCGGAGTCGGCTTCGACGACGACGCGCACGCCCGTCGCCTGCGCCGTGCCGTCGTTCGCGATGCGCATCGTCGCGCGCACCTCGCCGCCCGGTACCACTTGCGCAGGACCGTCGAGGCTCAGGACGTTGCGCGATTCGAGGAAGCGCGGCGTCGAGCGCACGGTGAGCGTCCGCTCGAAGGCGCGCGAGCCCGTTCCCCAGCGCAGCGATCCCGCGATGGGCAGCGGGGCGCCGTCGACGGCCGGCGAGACGACGTAGGCGTCGATCGCGGCTTCGATGCGGCTGCCGGCATCGACGCGCGCGAAGTGGAACGTGCCGTGCGCCTCGCTCTCGTTGACCGAACGCCCGTCGACCGCGCGCGAGCCCGGCGCGTAGCGCAGTCCGTCGGGAAGCGTCAGCCGGACGCGCACGTCCTCGGCGGCGCAGGTTCCCGCGTTCTCGGCGACCAGCGCGACGCGCACGCGACGTCCGGGTTCGACTTCGTTCGGCGCGTCGACGACGAGCCGCGTCGCATCGGAGTCGAATCGGCTCGCGCTGCGAACGGTCAGCTCGGCGCGCGCGAGCTCGAACTCGGCCGTCTCGGTCGAGGCGACGGCGCCGGTCAGGACGATGCGTGTGTTGTCGTCGAGCGGCGTGTCGATGCGGGCGCGGTATTCGACGACCAGCGTCGCGCCCGGGGCGAGCGAGCTCGAGACGATCGTCGCGCTGCCGAAGCCGAACGGATCGCCGGCGCGCTCGTCGACGCCGACGTCGCGGCCGTCGACCAGCGCGCTGCCTTCGACGTAAGTCGTGCGATCGGGGACCGGCAGCACGACGACGATGTCGTGCGCGGTCGCGTGCCCGCTGTTGTGCACGCGGGCGGCCACGTGGATCTCTTCGCCGGGCTCGGCGACGCGAATCGCTTCGAGCGCGGCGACGGTGTCGGGATTCTCGAGCTGCGGCGCGCTGATCGCGACCAGCCGCACGACGTTCGAGCCGATGACGTCGGTCTCGTTCGAGGCGAGCGCGGCTTGCAGCTCGATGACCGCGCCGTTCTCGATGGTCGCCGCGACCGCGAAAGCGAGCGCGATCCGCCGTTCCACGCCGGGCGGGACCTCGCCGACGTCGGCGCCGTTCGGCGCGAGCAGGGTCGTCTCGCCGCGCAGGTCGTCGAGCGGCCTATCGTCGACCCGGGCACTCCCGGCGATGTAGCGCAGCCCTTCGGGAAGATTGAAGCGAACGCGCAGCCCCGTCGCCGCGGCGCCCCCGAAATTGTAGAAGGCGAACGTCGCTCGCACCGTCGTTCCAGGTTCGACCGTGCGATCGGGAGAAACGACGAGCGTTCGTAGCCCTTCGGGTAACGACGGCGCGCCCGGCGCGAAAGCCTCCGTCAGGGTCCGCATCAATTCCGCTCCGTTCGGCGGCAGCCGGTCGCCGACCTACGCTCTGCAGGTGCCCATGACGACCATCGCCCACCACGCCGACTACCTGTGTGAAGCCGTCTCTCGGCTCGGCAGCGAATCGGCCTTCGAAGTCCTCGCCCGCGCCAAGGCGATCGAGGCGCAAGGCCGCCGGGTCGTCCACATGGAGATCGGCGAGCCCGACTTCGACACGCCGGAGCACATCAAGCGTGCCGGCATCCGGGCGATCGAGGAGAACGCCAGCCACTACACGCCCTCGGCCGGGATCCCCGAGCTGCGCGACGCGATCGCCGCGTATGCCAGCCGCTTCCGCGGTCTCGCGACGCCGTACCGTCGCGAGAACGTGGTCGTCGGCGCCGGAGCGAAGCCGATCATCTGGAACCTGCTCTCCGCGCTCCTCGACCCGGGCGACCAGCTGATCTACGCGGATCCCGCCTACCCCGCGTACGCCTCGGCCGCCGGTTATCTCGAAGCGAAGGCGATCCCGGTGCACCTGCTCGAGTCGCGCAACTGGCGGCTCGACCTGGACGAGCTCGCCGCGAAGGTCAGCGACAAGACGAAAGCGCTCGTCATCAACTCGCCGCACAACCCGACCGGCGGCGTCCTCACCCGCGAGGACCTCGAAACGATCGCGCAGCTCGCGCAGCGGCACGACTTCCTCGTCATCGCCGACGAGATCTACTCGCGCAACATCTACGGTCCGACCTTCGAGTCGATCACGACGATCGAGGGGATGCGCGACAGGACGATCGTCATCGACGGGTTCTCGAAAGCGTACGCGATGACCGGCTGGCGGCTCGGCTACTGCATCGCCCCCGAGGAGATCGCCAAGACCGTCACGCTCTTCAACAACAACACCTTCTCGTGCGTCGCCACCTTCGTGCAGCACGCCGGGATCGCGGCGCTCACCGGCGACGACGGCCCGGTCCAGAAGATGAACGCGATCTTCCGCGAGCGGCGCGACGCGATCGTGAACGGGCTCAACGCGATCGACGGCGTGAGCTGCACGACCCCCGAAGGCGCCTTCTACGCGTTCCCCAACGTGTCGCGCATCGCGGCCGACGACCGGCATCTGGCGAAGTGGCTGCTCGAGAACGCCGGCGTCGCGTGCCTCGGCGGCTCGAGCTTCGGGACGGCCGGAAAGGGCTACTTGCGCTTCTCCTATGCGGCCTCGCTCGACGACATCGCCTGGGCGCTCGACCAGTTGCGAGAGGCGCTGCCCCGCTACGTTCCGTAAACGCGAGGCAACGCTCCGGACACCAGGGCTCCCGTATGCTCGCCGCGATGAACGAACCGACGCTCGCCGATCTCTACGCCCTGGTGCTCACCGTACGGGACGCTCATTCCGAACGGCTCGATGACGTATCGGGGCACCTCGCCGCGTTCGATACGCGATTCCGCGCGGTGACCCGCGGCTTCGACCGGATCGACGAACGTTTCGCGCGGGTCGACGAACGACTACGAGGCGTCGAGGCGGAAGTCAAGGCCGTGCGCACCGAGCTGCGCGGCCGGCGCGGGCGGCAGGGCCCGAAGCGGGACGGCTGAGCCGGCGGTCGGCGGGTCAGCGCTCGCCGGTACGTGCGACGCGCGATCCCGCGAACGGAATGCCGTCGGCGATCGCGGCGCGAACGCGCGTCCGGGCGCGCTCGATCGCCGTATCGAGACGGCTGCCGCGCGCGAGCGCGGCGGCGATCGTCGCGGCGAGCAAATCGCCGGTCCCGCGGATCGTTCCGGGGACCCGCGGCGCGGCAAAGTCCCGCGTTCCGCCGTCATCGGCGAGCACGTCGATCGCATCCGCCGCCAGATGACCGCCCTTCACCAGCGCGGCACGCGCGCCGAGCGCGACGAGCGACGCGGCCGCTTCGCGCATCGCGGCGATGTCGTCCACGGTACGTCCGAGCAGCGCGCCGGCCTCGGCGAGATTCGGCGTAACGAGGGTCGCGCGCGGAATCAGCACCTCGCGCATCGCCTCGACCGACGCAGTATCGGCCAACTCGTCGCCGCCGGTCGCCGAGAAGACCGGATCGACGACGACAGGCACGCTCGGATAGGCCGCGAGGCCGTCCGCCACCGCGCGCACCGCGCCGGCCGAGAGCAGGGCACCCACGTGGAACGCGCCGACCTGCGCCTCGCGCAGCGCGTCGAACTGCGCCGCGATGATCGAGGCGCCGAGCGGAGAGCGCGCGTGCACGCCGCGCGCATCCTGCGCCGTCACGCCGGCGACCACGCACACGGGGCGCACGCCGTCGGCCGCGAGCGCGAGCAGCGCGAAACCGAGCCCGGCGTAGCCGAGCGGATGGGTCGTGCCGACCGTGCACACGACCGTCATCCCCAGCGCGCGATCAGGCTGCGCGCGGCGCCTTCGGGATCGTCGCAGACGAGCGCCGAGATCACCGCCGCCATCGCCGCGCCGCTCTCGCGCGTGCGGGCGATCGTCTCGAGGCCGATCCCGCCGATCGCGGCGCACGGCAGCGCCGTCGCCGCGACCACGGCGGCGACGCCGTTGATCCCGATCGCGCATCCGGCGTCGTGCTTCGAGGCGGTCGCGAACACCGGCCCGACCCCGAGGTAGTCGACGAGGTCCGGATCGGCGTCGGCCGCCTCCTGCGGCGTTCCGCACGAGAGACCGACGACGCGCTCGCCCAGCGCACGCCGCACCTCGGTCAGTTCGAGCGGCGCCCGATCTTCCTGCCCCAGGTGGACGCCGTCCGCGAGCCGCGCGAGGCCGACGTCGTCGTTCACGATCGTCAGTCCGCCGGCGGCGCGGACCCTTCCCACGACCGCCGACAGCGTTGCCGCGTCGATCCCGCCCTTCGCGCGGATCTGGATCAGGCGAACGCCGCCGCGCAGCAGCGCCTCAGTGAACGAGACCGGCTCGACGCGGCTCGGATCGACGATCGCGTAGACGCCTCGCAAACGCGAACGAGGAGCGTCCCCGCTCCTCGCGCCGGTCATCCGCGCGATGCTCCCGCTTACTGTTCCGGCGAGAGCGGGTTCACCACCGCAACGGTGATCGAACCGCTCGCGACGATCTGCGGATTCGTGTCGCTGCCGGTCAGCGCGCTGGCCGTGACCTGCACGCAGTACGGGTAGTTCGTGGTGAGGGTCGAGCCGGCGGGAGCCGGGAGCGCCGGCGGCGGCGTGAAGAGGATGTTCGCCTCGTTCGTCGGGTCGATGGTGACGTCGATCGACATGTCGGCGCCGTACGGCTGCGTGGTGGCGCCGGTCGTCTGCGTCACGACGCTGCACGACTTCGTGCCGCCGCTGGTGTTCACGACGTACGATCCGCTGGTGAGCAAGGTGGCGCTCCAGCGGAACCGGTCGATGGTCGAGGTTCCGTTCTGCGGACCGATCGTCGCGGTCGCGCTGAGCGGCAGCGACGCGCCGGGCAACACCCGCGGGATGTTCGACGGGCCGACCACCGTGATGACGACTTGATTCGCCGTGTTGCGCGTCCCGGTGCTCAGCACCGATCCGGCGCCTCCACAGGCGCTGAGCGACAGGACGCCCGCTGCGGCGAGGAAGATGGCGATGCGACGCATGGATCGGCTCCGAAACGGACGGCAACGCCCGCGCGGTGATTTCCGCGCAGGGGAGAGGTGGCGTCCCGTTCCGTGGCGCCGCGGGCGGCTCCTTTCTCTTGCCCCCGCGCTACCCAAGCGGCCGAATAGCAACCGTCACGTCGAACGGCTGGTCCGCACCGTCGCGCAGCGCCGGTGCGAGGGTGAGCGACCAGCCGCGATTCGGGTCGCCGAACCGCGCGTCGGTCGCGAATGCCATCGAGCCGGTGTACTGCGCGTTCGGCGCGAGCGGAACGCCTTCGTACAACCGCTTGTCGGTGATCGTCCAGTTCTTCGTCGCGATCAGCCGGTAGACGCCGCCCCGGTCGTCACGCAGCACGCTGCGCCCGTACGGGAGCACGGTGACGAAGTTGTCGCCGAGATTCGTCAGCGTGATGACGACGTCGATGCGATCCGGGTAGAAGTCGACCTTCTTCACCGTGACGCGCAGTCCCGACGCGTCCGCCGACGACGTGGCGGCGAATGCGAGATATGGTTTGCCGGGATCCTTGATGCGCTGCGCGCCGCGCTCGGGAACGACGCCGACGGGGATCGTCGCGTCCAGCTCGCGCTGCGAGTCGTCGGCGTGATCGACGTAGGCAATGCGCTCGCGAACGAAGTACACGCGCCCGTGTTCGTCGCCGCGGGCGCCGACGATCGTCGCGCGCTCGAGCGCGTAGCCGTCGGCGGCGAAGACGCTGCGGAACGCGGCGGCGTTTCCGAAGTACGCGCGCTCGTCCGCGCTGAGCAGCGCGAACGCCCGATCGTAGCGCCCGGCGCGCAGCGCGTCGACGTACTGCCGCACCGTCGCCGTTTGCGGGCTCTTCGCCGGGACCGGCCCGTAATGGAGCGGCGGCGGCGACGCGCCGGCCAGCGCGAGCGCGCCCGAGGCGCACAGCGCGCGCGAGAACCAGCGGCTCACGGCGTGTCGCCGAGCAGCAAGTCGACGATTCGCATGAGATCGTTCGGGTCGGAATAGCGCAGCTCGATCGTGCCGCCGCGTTCGCGGCCGAGCACGCGCACCTGCGTCGCATAGCGGTACCGCAGTCGTTGCACGTACTCGTCGTCGTCGCCGGCGCGCGCCGTCGCCGAGGGCCGCTTGCGCTTCGCGCCGCCGGCGTGTGCGAGACGCTCGAGCTCGCGAACGGAGAGGTCTTCGGCGGCGGCGCGGCGCGCCGTCGCTTCGCGCAGCTCGGCCGGGAGCGCGAGGATCGCGCGCGCGTGCCCGGCGCCGAGCTTTCCGTCGCGCACGAGCTGCTTGATCGAATCCGGCAGCGAGAGCAGCCGCAGCGCGTTCGCGACGGCGGGGCGGCTGCGCCCCACGCGCTGCGCGACCTGCTCCTGCGTGTACGCGTACGCTTCCATCAAGTGGGCGAAGCCCATCGCCTCTTCGAGAACGTCCAGATTCTCGCGCTGCAGGTTTTCGACGATCGCGACCTCGAGGGACTCGCGGTCGTCGGCGCGCCGCACGATGGCGGGGATCGCGTCGAGTCCCGCGGCCTGCGCGGCGCGCCAGCGCCGCTCGCCGGCGATCAGCTCGAAGCCCTCGGCGGCTTCGCGCACGATGATCGGCACCAGCACGCCGAATGCTGCGATCGAGTCGCGCAGCTCGTCGAGCGCGTGCGCGTCGAAATGCGTGCGCGGCTGATGCGGGTTCGGACGGATCGCGGCGATCGGAATCTGCGGCAGCCCTTCGCGACGCGGCGCGGGCGGCGTCGTGACGTCGGCGGTACCGCCCTCGCCGAGCAGGGCGCCGAGCCCGCTGCCGAGCCCGCGCTTCGTCATGGCGCCAGCTCCTTGGCGAGCGAGAGATACGCCTGCGCGCCGCGGCTCTTCACGTCGAACAGAATCGCCGGCTTGCCGTAGGAGGGCGCTTCGGAAAGCCGGATGTTCCGCGGGATCTGCGTCTGAAAGACGCGGTCGGGGAAGTACCGGTTCACTTCTTCGAGCACCTCACCGGCGAGCTTCGTGCGCCCGTCGAACATCGTGATGAGCACGCCGCGAATCGTCAGATCGGGATTGAGGCCTTCCTTGATGCGCCGCACGATCGTCACGAGCTGCGTGAGTCCTTCGAGCGCGTAGTACTCTGCCTGCACCGGGATGATCAGCTCGCCGGCCGCGGTCAGCGCGTTGATCGTCAGCAGCCCGAGCGACGGCGGGCAGTCGATGAGGATGTCGTCGTACGCGTGCAGGACCGGGCGTAGCGCGTTCTTCAGGCGCAGCTCGCGCTGCAGCGCGGCGACGAGCTCGATCTCGGCGCCGGCGAGGTTCAGCGTCGCCGGCACGATCCAGAGGTTCTCGACGTCGGTCGGAAGGACGACCTCGCCGATCGGAAGACCCTGCAGCATGACGCTGTAGACATCGCGGTCGACGGTACGCTTGTCGACGCCCATTCCTGTCGTGGTATTCCCTTGCGGGTCGGCGTCGACGACGAGGACGCGCCGGCCGAGCAAGGCCAAGGACGCGCCAAGGTTGACGGCGGTGGTCGTCTTCCCGACACCGCCCTTCTGATTGACCAGCGCGATGACGCGCGCCGTCTTCTGCGCTTGAGAGACCGCGGACACGCTACGAACCTATCGGGGACGCGACGAAATGCTCGTCGGTGTAGCGTTCGGCACGCTCCGCGAGCACCGCCGCGTCGTTCCGAGACGGGTCGTCCGTGACCTCCTCCAGCAACGCCTGCAGCACCTCGCCGACGCGCCGGTCCCCGCGGAATCCAGGCTGCGCCAGTCCTTTCCGTACCATCATCTCGATCACGTGGGTGCCCGAGATCGCCAGATCGCGTGCCGTCAGCGCGGGCCGGGCGGCGAGCACCGCCGCGATGCGCGACTCGAACCGCTCGTTGCTGTCGTCGCGCTTGGGCAAGCCCGAGCCGGCGATGTCCGCCCAGCGCAGCGCGAAGAGGCGGTCGAGCCGCTCGATCCCGATCCGGCGAACGAACCGGCGCAGCGTCTTGTCCTGGGCGTCGGCATCCGCGGCATACATATGGTGGCGAACGAGATGCGCGACCGTCTCGACCGTCTCGCGCGGCAGGCGGAGGCGCGCCAGCATCGCCGGCACCATGTCGGCGCCGACGTGCTCGTGCTGGTAGAACGTATTGCCCCGGCCGTCCTCACGCGGCGCGACCGTCCGGGCCTTCCCCACGTCGTGCAAGAGGGCCGCGAGCCGAAGTGTCAGATCGCCGGGCGGCGAGGCGTCCATCGTGGCGAGGTTGTGGCGGTAGACGTCATAGGCGTGCCACTCGTTCTGATCGATGCCGACCCCCTCGAGCAGCTCCGGCCAGAGGTGCTTCAGGACGCCGGTCTCCCGCAAGATCTCCAGTCCGATCGAGGGGGTCTCGGCCTCCATGAGCTTTTCCAGCTCGAGGCCGACACGCTCGGCGGAGACCGAGCTCAGCAGCGGCGCCGCGCCGGCCATCGCCTTCCGCGTCCGGTCCGACGGCGCATACCGAAATCTCGCCGCGAACTGGGCCGCCCGCAGCAGGCGCAAAGGATCTTCGAGGAATGCCTCACCGGCGACGATGTCGATCCGGGCGGCGCGGATGTCTGCCACGCCGCCGAACGGGTCGACGACCGCCTCATCGCGTACCCGGCGCGCGATCATGTTCATTCGGAAGTCGCGTCGCCGCAGGTCGTCCTCCAGCGGCACCTCGGGCCCCGCCTCGACCTCGAACTCCGTGTGTCCCACCCCCGTCGAACGCTCGCGCCGTGGCAGCGAAATGTCGGCCTCGCCGACCGCGTGCCGGAATTTGAGAACGGCGAAGGAGGCTCCGACGAGATCGACCTGTCCGGCTCGTCGAAGCGCGTCGAGCAGCGTCTCAGGCGCGATCCCGGTAACGACGTAATCGAGATCCTTCGGCGGTCGCTCGGACCCTGACAGCAGCGCGCGCAATTCGTCGCGGACCCGCCCCCCAACCGCGAAGACTTCAGCAGTCGGCAAAAGAGCGGTGAGGACGTCGTCAAGCGGATGCCGCACAGAGCGCCATTGTATCGCGCGACGCGCTCTGCTGTCTCGACGGCGGGCCCGATGTTCCACGTTGAACATCACTTTGTATTTCAAGACCAGGCGCCGGCCTGTCCCGAGGAGCAGGGTTTTCTGCCGTCGACGGAGAGATCGGCGCTCGCCCCCTGCGACAGTCCGCGGGCCCGGGCTGTTCTCGTCAAGGACGAACGCGTGGGGGAACGCCCGGAGAACCCGTGTTTCGGACATCCGTCCGCAGCCCGTCAGTCGAAATGTTCGGGAACCATCACCTTGACGCACCAGGGTGCCCACCATATGGCGCAGAGCAAGCGCACCATTAGACCATGGACCGGACGCCCGGAAACGCTGCTCGAAGCCGTCACCTTTTTGCCGACTCGAACCGCGCTCGCGAATGCGCCGTGAAGATGCGCTGGCCGAACGGGCTCGCCTGCCCGCGGCACGGCTGCAGATCCGCCTCCGTCCAGGCGATCGCGACCCGGAAGCTCTGGCGTGCAAGGAGTGCAAGAAGCAGTTTTCGGTTCGCGTCGGCACCTTTGAAGATTCGCCGCTTCCGCTGACCAAGTGGGTTCCGGCGTTCTGGCTGCTGGCGAACACGAAGAATGGAACCTCGTCGTGCGAGCTTGCGCGCGGCCTGGGCGTCTCGCAGAAAACCGCGTGGTTCATGCTCCACCGCATCCGCGAAGCGATGACGACCAAGACGTTAGATGCACTCGCGCACGAATATCGGATGAGCAAAGAAGGCCTGTGCGAAGCCCTCTTACTGCACGCGATAGAGGACGATCAGATTGAAGTCGCGGTGCAGAGAGCCAAGGACCTTGCGGATCGACGCGTTCGTGCGCGGCGCAAGAAGCAGCGCGAAGAAGCTCCACCGCAAGAAGTAGGGCCGGTTGTGCCATTTGCAACGCAGAGGGCTGTAGGCCCGTCGTGTAGGAGTGCGCCCAATGAGCAAGCGCACCGCTGACGCTGGCAATGCGCAGCCCGCCGATACGCCGTTCGACCGCCTCATGCGGTTCGAGACCGCGCTGTTCGCGGTGAAGAAAGACCAGTTCCCGAAGCGCGAGGAGAGCGCGAAGCCGCCGCTCCGCCTGAAGCACATGCCGAAGCACACGCCGAAGCCGACGCCGTAGCCTGGCTCATTCACGTTGGAAATGGACGACATAGACCGCGCGCTAGAGCAGCTATTATATGCCCTGCTAAAGGCGGGGCCAGGCAGCCAAGCGTTGACGTGGCGGCAAATAACTGGGCCGTGGCAACAGATGAGCCGCCGCAAGCGCATCATCTCGATTATGACGGTGCTGCTCAGCCGCCTCGATGAGCCGGAGCCGGACGCGCACTAATCACCCTGGTGCGTCAAGTCTATAGTCCGCCAAATGTTCCACGGTGAACAATCCTTTGCTCTACAAAGTTTGCCGCGGCGCGGGCACCCCGTTGGATCCTTTCGCCTGGCATCGATCGCGAGGCCGGCCGAGGTGGTCCCTGCCGTCCCGCGCCGCCCGCGCGATGCTCTCTATCGCTGCGGAAAACAGAGGGGGCGCTTGGCGGGGACGCCGTTCTTCCGCGGGAACCGGGGGCTGGTTTCTCGCTGCTTCTCGAGGATCAGCACGCGTCGCTCTCCGTCGAGCGAGCGCTCCTCGATCAGGGCGGCGCCGAGCACGAGCGCGGCGTCCGCCGTTGCGTTCCGCTCGCGCTCGTCGAGGGTGCCGCGCTGAAGCAGCGCCCGGCCTCCAATGGCGAGGAGCGGGAGGGTCAACTCGGCGACGGTCGGCGCGGAGGCGACCGCGCGGGCGGTCGCGGACTGAAATCGCCCCCGGTAGGAGGGGTCGCGCGCGACGTCCTCGGCTCGGGCGACTGCGACCTCGCCGTCGAGGCCGAGCGCCGCGAGCGCTCGCTCCAGGAATCTCGCCTTCTTCTTGATGGGCTCCAGGAGCACGATCCGAACGCCGGTCGCCAGCGCCAGCGGGATCCCGGGAAGGCCATTGCCCGAGCCGACGTCGATCAGCGGACTCCGGGCTTCGCCCCGGAGGGTCAGAGCGTCCAGGATGTGGGCCGCGAAGGCCGCGCCGCCTTTCGCGCCGGTCAAATTCAGTCGGCGGTTCGCCTCCAGCACGAGCGCCGCATACACCGCGAGACGCTGCGCCAGCGCATCGTCGACACCGGCACTCCGGAGCGCTTCGAGCGCCGCTCCGTCAGGGAGCGGCGTCGCATCCCTCATGCCGCCGGACCGCTCATGGTGCCGAGCCGTTCACGCAGGCGCGGCGGCGAGCCGGTGCACGTGGACGCTGACGAGCGCGAGGTCGGAGGGTGTGATCCCCGGGATGCGGCGGGCGGCGCCGAGCGTTCGCGGGCGCACCCGATCCAGCTTCTCCCGGGCCTCGCGCGAGAGCGCGCGGATCGCCGCGTAGTCGAGGTCCGCGGGCAGCCCGACCGCTTCGTCGCGCGCCGCGCGGTCGATCGCGGTCTGCTGCCGGCGCACATAGCCGTCCATCTTCAGCTCGATCTCCGTCCGCGCCGCGATTTCGGGCAGGGTCTCCGGCGGAAAGCGGTCGCGCACGTCGGCCACAGCGACATCGGGGCGCCGCAGCGCGTCGGCCAAGGTCGCGCCTGGCGGCAGCTCGGCCGGGCCCGCCCGCACGGCCCCGACGCGCGTCGCCTCCGCGTGGCGCCGCGCGCGGGCGAGCGCCTCGCGGCGTCCCACGAAGCGTTCCCACTGGTCGTCGCCGACGAGGCCGGCCTCGCGGCCGATCGGCGTCAACCGCAGGTCCGCGTTGTCGTGCCGGAGCAGGACACGGTGCTCCGCCCGCGAGGTAAGCATTCTGTACGGCTCGTCCACGCCGCGTGTCACGAGGTCGTCGACCAGCACCCCGATGTAGGCGTCGGCGCGGCTGAGGCGGAGCGGTTCGCGGCCGTGCGCTCGCCGTGCGGCATTGGCACCGGCGATCAAGCCCTGCGCTGCGGCTTCCTCGTAGCCGCTGGTTCCGTTGAGCTGACCGGCGTGGAAGAGGCCCGCGACACGCCGCGTCTCGAGGCTCGGGTCGAGCTCGGTCGGCTGGACGAAGTCGTACTCGACCGCGTAGCCGGGCCGCAGCATCGCGACGTCCGCGAAGCCGGGGAGCGTACGCAGCATCGCAAGCTGCACTTCGGCCGGAAGCGACGTCGAGAACCCGCCGACGTAGAAGGTCGGCTCGTCCCAGCCTTCCGGCTCGACGAAGACCTGATGCGTGGGATTGTGGGCGAACTTGACGACCTTGTCTTCGATCGACGGACAATACCGCGGTCCGATCCCGCGGATCAGGTCGAGGCCGTAGAGCGGCGAGCGATGCAGATTCTCGCGCACCAGCCGGTGCGTCTCGGCGTTGGTCTCGACGATCCAGCACGGCAGCTGCGGCCCGGCGAACGCGCGCGGACTATCGAAGCTGAACGGCAGCGGCACGGGGCTCGGCGACTGCTCCGTCATCGCGCCGAGATCGAGCGTGCGGCGGTCGACGCGCGGGGGCGTCCCGGTCTTGAGCCGTCCGAGCGGGAAACCGAGCCGCGCAAGCGCGCCGGAGAGCCCGAGCGCCGGCGCTTCGCCGAACCGGCCCTCGAGCTGCACGTCGGAGCCTCGAAAGGTCTTCCCGCCCAGGAACGTTCCCGTCGCGAGCACGACGTTCGGCGCGCGCAGGCGGCGACCGTCGCCGAGGACGACGCCCTGCACCTCGCCGGACTCGACGATCAGATCCTCCGTCATCCCGGCGACGATCGCCAGCCTCGTCTGCACCGCGAGCGTCTCTCGCGCGACGCGCACGTAGCCGGGCTTGTCGGCCAGCGCGCGCAGCGCACGCACGGACGGGCCCTTCGACTCGTTGAGGAAGCGCGCGTGCAGCGAGACGCGGTCCGTGACGCGTCCCATCGCGCCGCCGAGAGCGTCGATCTCGCGGACGAGCTGCCCTTTCGCGCTCCCGCCGATCGACGGGTTGCAGGCCAGCGTGCAGGTCCGCTCGGGATCGCCGGTGACCAGCAGCGTCTCGGCACCGAGACGCGCGGAGGCCAGCGCCGCTTCGAAGCCGGCGTGCCCGCCGCCGACGACGATCACCGCGGCGTCGTCGCCGCGCACTACGGTGCTCATGAACGCCGCTGATCGTACCACACGCGCCGCGACGCGAGCGAGGGCCTCGACGGCTCGCCGCAGCGAGGTCGATCTGCGCACGGCAGAGGTGCGGCGGCAGAGCCGGCTGCGTTCCTCAGCCGGCGAGACGCGCGTAGACCGCGCAGTCCTCGAAGCCGCGCGGCGTGCGCAGCCGTTCGCGCAGGATCGCTTCGAGCGTGAAGCCGGCGCGCTCGGCGACCGCGCGGCTCGGCGCGTTGCCGACCGCCGCGAGCAGCTCGAGGCGATGAAGCTCGTACTCGCTCAGCGCGAAGCGGGCGATCCGCTCGACCGCGCGCGTCATGATGCCGCGATGCTGAAAGCGTGCCGCGAGCCAATATCCGACCTCGCCGACCGCGTGCAGCCGCACGATGTCGTGCAGCCCGATCGAGCCGGCGAGCACGCCGGCGACGCGCAGCGAGAAGGCGAACCCCGAGCGGTCGGCGCGGCACGCCACGTCGCTCGCGATGAATGCCAGCACGTCCTCGCGCGAACGCGACGTCTCCGCCCAGCCCATCCAGCGCACGAGCGCCGCGCGGTTTTCCTCGATCAGCGCGACGTAGTCGTCGGCGTCGCGCGCGGCGGCCGGGACCAGCTCGATTCCCTCGCCCGCATCGAGCACGAACGCCTCGTCCATGACGCGCCCGTTCGGCGCTCCTGCGCAGCGCTCCGTTTACGCGCGTGCGGCACTCCGCTCTGCGTACGGCGCTGCGTTCCACGCAGCACCGTCCATCCCGCGTGTGCGCTGCGTTGAACGCGGGCAGCGCCGGGTGAGCCGCGTACGCCGTTGCGCTACGCGCGACGCTCGTGCTCGAGCAGCGCGCGCTTTCGCTCGAGGCCCCAGCGATAGCCGGCGAGATCGCCGTCGTCGCGGACGACGCGGTGGCATGGGACCGCGATCGCGAGCCGGTTCGCCGCGCATGCCGCGCCGACCGCGCGGATCGCGCGCGGTGCGCCGATCGCGCGCGCGAGCGCCGCATACGTGACGGACGTTCCCGGACGAATCGCGCGCAGCGCGTTCCACACGCGATGCTGAAACGCCGTGCCGCGCACGTCGAGCGTCAGCTCGACCGGCGCGTGGGGATCGTCGACGAGCGCGAGGACGCGCGCGAGCGCGGCGCCGACCGCCGCGTCGCGGACGCGTTCCGCGTGCGGGAAATCGCGCGCGAACGCGGCGCACACCGCATCGTCGTCCGCGCCGAGCTCGATCGCGCAGATCCCGCGTTCGCTCCTCGCCACGAGGACGCGTCCGAACGTGCAGTCCGCGGTCGCGTACGCCAACCGTTCGCCACGCCCGCCCGCGCGCACGCTGCTCGGCGTCATCCCGAGCACCGGCTCGCCGTAGACTCGGCTCGTCGAGCCGTAGCCCGCGCCGTGGATCGCGGCGGTCACGTCGTCGCCGCCGCGCAGCAGCGCACGCAGCCGTTCGCGGCGGCGCGCGCGCACGTACTCGCCGGGCGTGACGCCGGTGACGCGCCGGAACAGCCGCTGGAAATGGAAGCGGCTCAGGCCGACCGCGTCCGCCGCGGCGGCGAGCGACGGCGGCTCGTCCGACGCCAGCATCTCCGCGGCGCGTTCGATCACCCGGACGGTCGCGGCATCGGCGCTGACGTCGTCGGGCGCGCAGCGCTTGCACGGCCGGAAGCCGGCCGCGCGCGCGTCGCCGGCGCTGCCGAACGGCACGACGTTCCGGCGTGCCGGCGTCCGCGCGGGGCACCCGCTGCGGCAGTAGACGCCCGTCGTTCGGACGCCGAAGAAGAAGCCGTGCGCGCGGTCGCGGGTTTCGATCGCGTGCCAGCGCGTGTCGTCGATGGTTTGCATCGCCTGCAAGCGTAGACCCGCGCGCGGCGAGGAACGCTCCGCGCGTTGCTCTCGCATCATTTGCCGATGCAGAAGCGGGCGAAGACGCCGTCGAGGATCGCCTCGGTGGCGGCCGCGCCGGTGATCTCGCCGAGCGCCGCGACCGCGGCGAGGAGATCGGGGGCGGCCAAGTCGATCGGCGCGCCTGCGTTCAGCGTCTCCGAAGCCTGCGCCAGAGCTTCGCGCGCCCGCGCGGTCGCGCCGGCTTGACGGGCCGAGGCGAGATGCGGGCGCGCCAGGTCCGGCTGCTCGCCGCCCCAGCCGGCGCGCGCGATCGCCGCGCGCAGCGCCGCCAGCGTCTCCACCCGGTACACCGAGCCGCCGATCGCATCGGCCTCGGCGGCCTCGCGCGCGTCGAAGGCGCTCGTCCCCAGGTCGCTCTTGTTGAACAGGACCACGCGCTCGCGGCCGCGCGTCTCGGCCAGCACCGCGCGCGCCGCCGCGTCGAGCGGCCGCGAGCCGTCGACGACGACCAGCGCGACGGCCGCGCCGGCGAGCGCGCGGCGCGCGCGGTCGATCCCGATCCGCTCGATCGGCTCGTCGCTGGCGCGCAGCCCGGCGGTGTCGAGGACGCGCACCGGGACGCCGTCGATCGCGAAGCGCTCCTCGATGACGTCGCGGGTGGTGCCGGCGATCGCCGAGACGATCGCCCGCTCTTCGCCGAGCAGCGCATTCAGCAGCGAGGATTTCCCGGCGTTCGGCGGTCCGACGATCGCCAGCGAGACGCCTTCCCGGACCGCGTGGCCGCGCTCCCAGTCGCCCTCGAGCGCCGCCAGCGCGGCGTCGACCTCGACGACGACGGCGCCGACGCGCTCGGCGGCCGGTTCGGGGACCTCGTCGGGATAGTCGATCGCGCCGGCGAGCTCTTCGAGGACGGCGGCGAGCCGCCGCGAGATCGCCTCGATCTCGGTGCGCAGTGCGCCGGCGAGGTTCGCCTGCGCGGCGCGAGCCGCGGCGCGCGACTCGGCCTCGATCACGTCGGCGACCGCCTCGGCGGCGCTCAGATCGAGCTTGCCGTTCAGAAACGCGCGCCGCGTGAACTCGCCGGGCTCGGCCGGGCGCGCACCGGCCCGTAGCAGCGCGCGCAATGTTTCACGGACGACGGCGGGGCTGCCATGGACGTGCAGCTCGACGACGTCTTCGCCGGTGACGCTGCGCGGCGCGTCCATCGCGAGCGCGAGTCCGCGATCGATCACCGCGCCGTCGGCGTCGAGCATCTCGCCGTACGTCGCGACGCGGTCGCGCAGCGGCGCGCCGCGAAAGACGCGCGCCGCGATCGCGCGCGCGTCCGGGCCGCTGCAGCGCACGATCGCGATCGCCCCGCGCCCGGGCGGCGTCGCGAGCGCGGCGATCGTGGCGAACGCGTCTACGAAGCGGGCTCCTTCGGGTGTACGACGAGCCGGCGCTCGGGCTCGACGCCTTCGGATTCGGTCCGCACGAACGGGGAGTCGGCGAGCGCCATGTGCACGATCTTCCGCTCCGACGGGAGCATCGGCTCGAGCTTCACCGGCTTCGCTTCGCGCACGACCCGCTCGAGCGTCGCGAGCGCGAGCGTCTTGAGCTGCTCGGCGCGCCGCGCGCGATAACCTTCGGCGTCGATCGTGTAGTAGCGCCGGTTGTTGCGCACGCCGGCGTTGATGATATTGTTGTAGATGAGGTTGAGCGCTTCGAGCGTCTTGCCTTCGCGCCCGATCAGCGAGGCCAGCCGCGGTCCGCGCACCTCGAAGTACTCGCCTTCGCTGCGCGCGATATAGACGATCTCGACGTCGTCGAGACCCATCTTGGCGAGGATCTCCTCGAGCAGCGCCCGCGCCGGTTTCGCCGCTTCCGGCTCGACCGACGCCGCCGGAGCCTCGTAGTCGCGCGGCGGACCGGGGCGCCGGGTGCGCGGCCGTTCGCCGCCGCCGCCCGACGGTGAGGGCCCACGCTGCCCGAGCGCCCGCCCCGCGCGCCGCCGCTGTCCGTGGGCGCCGCGGCGCCCGCCTTCGAATTCGTCCATTCCTGGTATGCTCGTTTCGCTGCTGGTGCTGATGTGCTCGGTTACCGGCGCGCGCGCCTCTTCGACCGATAGCTGCGCTTCCCGTTCGCCGTCGCGCCCTCGGCGCTCTCGTCGGCGGCGGCGTTCTGCTTGCGCGCCCCGTTCTTCGCGGTCGCGGGCGGCGCGGCGACGACCGGCACGGTCGCGACCGCGGCGGCGGCGTGCCCGCCGACCAGGCCGTAACGCCGGAACATCAGATACTGCTGCGCCACGGTGAACACGTTCGTCGCCAGCCAGTAGATGTACAGCGCCGACGCCCAGCGGTACTTGAAGCCGAAGAACGCGATCATCGCCGGCGACATGAACGCCATGATCTTCTGCGTCTGCGCCTGCTGCGGATCCGACGACGGCGGGCTGCCGTAGCGCACCGTGAAGTACATCGAGACGACGTACAGGCAGAGCAGGAAGATGTCCGGGACCGCGAGGCTCGAGGCGAAGATTTGCGGCCAGGTGTGCGAGATCGACGAGCCGATCCAGAGCCAGTGCTCGTTCTGGAACGTGTTGATCCGCCCCTGAATCGCCCAGTACAGCCCGATCAGGATCGGGAACTGGATCAGCATCGGGACGCAGCCGGCCAGCGGATTGACTTTGTGCTCTTTGTAGAGCTCCATCGTCTTGGCGTTCAGCGCCTGCGGATCGCCCTTGTACTTCGCCTGCAGGGCCTTGACCAGCGGCTGGATCTTCTGCATCTCCGCCATCGAGCGGAACTGCATGTCGGAGAGCGGCCAGAGCGCGACGCGCACGACGAACGCCAGCGCGATCAGCGCCCAGCCGTACGACGGGATCACCGCGTGGATGTACGTGAGGACGAGGCCCAGCGCGTGGACGATCGGGTCGAAGAAGGCGTTCGTGGCGAGCAAGGGGTGCACGAGACTCAGGGGGCCTTTCGCAGGGGGACGGGATCGAATCCGCCCGGGTGCCAGGGTCCGCACCGCGCCAGGCGGCGTACGGCGAGCGTACCGCCGCGCAGGACCCCGTGTTTCTGGATCGCCTCGGCGGCGTACTCCGAACAGGTCGGAGCGAACCGGCAGGCCGGCGGAAGCAAGGGTGAGATCGTCGCCTTGTACAGACGCAGCGCGGCGAGGAACGGATCGCGCGGTTTCACGCTGCGCGCCCGAAGGTCCGCTCGACCTCGGCGGAGAGCTCGTCGAACCGCAGCTCGCCCGCGCCCTGCCGGGCGATGAAGAGGATGTCGCGGTACGGCGGCGTCCCGAGCGGGCGCTGGTCCAGGATCGCTTTGAGCCGCCGGCGGAGCCGGTTGCGTACGACCGCGCCGCCGATCGCCGTCGCGACCGAGATGCCGACCCGGGTCCGCCGGCGCCCGCCGGCGACGAAGCAGGTCAGAAACGCCCCTGAAAAGCGTTTGCCCCGGCTCCTCACGCGGGCGAACTCGCCGCGGCGGCGCAGGGGCTCGTAGGTACGCATGCGGTGGGCCGCTGCAGACCGTGGGCGGCGCGGCCGAAACCGGACCGGCCCTAGGCGGCCAGGCGGTGGCGGCCCTTCTTGCGGCGCGCGGCGAGGACGCGACGGCCGTTCTTGGTCTTCATCCGCGAAAGAAAGCCGTGGACGCGCTTCCGGCGCCGATTGTGCGGCTGATAGGTCCGCTTCACGAGGCGTGTTCTCCTGAGCTCCGGCTGACGCGGCAGCCGTTGGTGCGACAAGACAGTATACGGGCCCGCCGACCGGAGCGTCAAGGAAAACGCGCACATCTGCGAAGCGTTCCTGGATTGTCCACATCTGTGGATGCCTCGGTGGATAACCACGCTTGCCGATGGGGCGCCGACCCGCGTCCGAGGCGGCTTTCCCCGCCTTCGGAGGCGGGTGGGAAAGCCGTGGAAACGTCGCCCTCGCCTCGTCAGAACGCGCGTCGGCCGCCTGTGGAAAAGTGGATAACCCTGGGGGTAAGTGGCGCAGGATGCGGCCCCCGCCGGGCCAATCCCCTTCGCTCATTCTCCCCCGGCGCGTACTCTCTCGCCGGTTCGGACTATGCGGCAGGTATTGGATGCAAAGCAGCACGGCGGCCCCACACGATCTCTGGTCGGCAGCCCTCGAGCGGCTCGAGCCGCGGTACAACAAGCCGGTTTTCGAGATGTGGTTGAAGCCGATGCGGCTGGTCGACCTGACGCCTTCCGAGATCGTCCTCGCCGTCCAGACGACGTTCGCCCGCGACTGGGTGGAGAACCGGCTCAAGACCGATATCACGGCGGTGCTGCACGAGCTGCTGGGCGCCGAGATCTCGCTGCGGGTCGTCGTCGACCCCGGCGCCGAGACCGAGACCCCGACCACCGTCGCGCCGGCCGCCAAGCCGGTCGCGCCCGACGAGCTGCGCGCCGGCAACCTCAACCCGCGCTACACCTTCGACGACTTCGTGGTCGGGCAGTCGAACCGGTTCGCCCACGCGGCCTCCCAGGCCGTGGCCGAAGCGCCGGCGATGGCCTACAATCCGCTCTTCCTGTACGGCGGCGTGGGGCTGGGGAAGACGCATCTCATGCACGCGATCGGGCATCGTGTCCTCGAGCGCAACCCGAGCGCGAACATCGTGTACGTCTCCTCCGAGAAGTTCACCAACGAGTTCATCATCGCGATCAAGAACAACCAGACCGTCGAGTTCCGGAACCGCTACCGGCACGTCGACGTGCTGCTGATCGACGACATCCAGTTCCTCGAGGGGAAAGAGCAGACCCAAGAGGAGTTCTTCCACACCTTCAACTCGCTGCACGAAGCGCAGAAACAGCTCGTCATCTCGAGCGATCGTCCGCCGAAAGAGATTCAGACGCTCGAGAACCGGCTGCGCTCGCGATTCGAATGGGGGCTGCTCACCGACATCCAGCCGCCGGACTTCGAGACCCGCGAAGCGATCTTGCGCAAGAAGGCCGAGATCGAGAAAGTCCCCGTCCCCGACGAAGTCCTCGCCTTCATCGCGAAGGTGATCCCCTCGAACATCCGCGAGCTCGAGGGCTCGCTGATCCGCGTCGTCGCGTTCGCCTCCCTGACGAAATCGCCGATCACCGTCGAGCTCGCCGCCGACGTGCTGAAGAACGCCGTCGCGCAGGCGCCGATGCACCGCGTCACGATCCCGCTGATCAAGGAGCGCGTCGCGAAAGCCTACGCGATCTCGATCAAGGAGATGGAGGCGCAGCGCCGCGACCAGCGCGTGACGCTGCCCCGTCAGGTCGCGATGTACATCGCGTGGCAGCTCACCGGCGCCTCGCTCCCGCAGATCGCCCGCGAGTTCGGCAAGAAAGACCACACGACCGCGATGTACGCTCGCGACAAGATCGGCGACATGATGGAAGCCGACGAAGCCTTCCGCAACAAGATTCGCTCGCTGATCGCCCAAGTCCAAAGCGAGTAGTGGATTCGACGCTCTTGACGAGCGCCGAACCCATCGCGGTGCTCGCTGCGCTGCGCTCCGCCGCCGGGCGCGCCACGTCCAAAGCGAGTAAGTGGATTCGACGCTCTTGACGAGCGCCGAACCCATCGCGGTGCTCGCTGCGCTGCGCTCCGCCGCCGGAGGCGCCACGTCCAAAGCGAGTAAGTGGATTCGACGCTCTTGACGAGCGCCGAACCCATCGCGGTGCTCGCTGCGCTGCGCTCCGCCGCCGGAGGTTGGGCCTTGTGGGCGCCTCATTCTTTTGCCGTGCACGAGCGGCGGCGGTGTCGGTCTGCGCTTGTCGACGACTCGCGCCGTCGCACGTCGACGGCACCGGGAGCAGCTCGAAAGAGGCCGGACCTGCCGTTTGCACCTTGTCCATCCTCGGGCGGGGCACAGGGTCATTCGGGGGGCGTGGAAAAGCGGGAGGCGCGCGGATGGCGAGGATGGCGTGGACGGACCGACGGTCCCCTCCACACCTTGACATCGGCGCGAAGCCACGGCGCACGCGAGGTTCGGCGTTCATCCACGCTGTTCACCGCCTTACTGCTAGTACGACGATCCTTCTTTAAACTTAAGACGAGGCGACGGACGCCCCCGGAACGGTGGATCAGTGAAGTTCACGTGTAGTACGAAAGACATCGCGTCGGCGGTCGGCGCGGCGAGCAAGGTCGTCAACGCGCACACGACAGTGCCCATCCTCTCGAACGTCCTGCTCACCGCCGAGGACGACGGGATTCGCGTGCGCGCCACCGACCTGGAGCTGACGCTCGAGCAGTCCTTCCCGGCCGAGATCGCAGAGGCCGGCGCGGTCACCGTTCCCGCCCGCCTCTTCAGCGGATACCTCGGCAACCTGCCGGCGGGGCTGCTCGAGCTGACCGGCTCGCCCTCGCGCGCCTCGATCAAAGCCGAGCGCTCGAACTACGATTTTCACGCACTCCCGGCCGACGAGTATCCGCCGCTCCCCAGCGCGCAGAAAGGGCAGTCGTTCGCGCTGCCGGCCAAGCGCTTCCGTGACGGCGTCGCTGCGGCGATCTTCGCGGCGTCGAACGAAGAGGCGCGCGGCGCCGTGCTGATGGGGACGCTGGTCGAGCTCGACGGTGACAAGATCACGCTCGTCGCGACCGACGGCTACCGTCTCGCGCGCTGGACCTCGACCCTGGAGCGCGGGATCGAGGGGACCGCGAAGTACATCGTTCCTTCGCGCGCGCTGAACGAGGCGGCGCGGAATCTGGGCGCCGCCGAAACGGTCGAAGTCACCGCGCTCGGCGCGCAGGCGAACCAGCTCCAGTTCGGCGCCGGCACGACCTCGATCGTCGTGCGGCTCGTCGACGGGCAGTACCCGAACTACGGGCAGGTGATCCCGGCGAAGTTCGATCGCAGCGTGATCGTCAACACGCAGGCGCTGATCGGCGGACTGCGCCGCGCCGAGCTCGTCGCCGGCGACCGTGCCTCGATGGTCAAGCTCGAGATCGCCAACCAGACGCTGATGATCACCGCGAAGTCGGACGTCACCGGCAACGCGTACGAAGAGCTCGAAGTCGAGCAGACCGGCGACGATCTGGCGATCGCGTTCAACGCCCGCTATCTCGTCGAGATCCTCAACCACGTCGACTCGCCGCAGACCGTCCTCGAGTTCCTCGGCCCGCTCTCGCCGGCGGCGATCCGCCCGCTCGAGAGCGGCGACTCCGGCGAACAGCTCTACGTCCTGATGCCCCTGCGGCAGTAACCCGCGCGTGCGGCTCGACCGCGTTCGGCTCGGTGACTTTCGCAACTACGTGAGCCTCGACTTCGCGCCGGAGTCGGGGCTCAACGTTCTGGTCGGGCCGAACGCGCAAGGGAAGTCGAATCTGCTCGAGGGGCTGGCGATGCTGGCGACGGGAAAATCGTTTCGCGCGCACCGCGAGAGCGAGCTGATCCGCGAGGGCACCGAGCGCGCAGAGATCGGCGGCGAGGCGCACATCGCGGCCGGCGAGATTCACCTGCGCTGCACGGTGACGCGCACGCCGGGCGCGACGCGCAAAGCGTTCGAGGTCAACGGCGCCGGGGTCGGGTTCGCGCGCTTCCTCGGGCGCACGCGGGTCGTCACCTTCGTTCCGGCGGATCTGCAGCTCGTCTCGGGCGGGCCGTCGCTGCGGCGCTCGTTCCTGAACAGCGCCCTGGCGCAGCTTTCGCCGACCTACTACCGCGAGCTCGCGCTGTATCAAAAGGTCGTGCAGCAGAAGTCCGCGCTACTGCGCGGGGCGATCGCGCCCGACCGCGACCTGCTGCTCGCGTACAACGACGAGCTCGTGCGCCCGGCGGGCGCGCTGATCGCCGCGCGGCGCGCCTTCGTCGACGAGCTCGCGGCGGCGACTGCGACGATCTACGCGCGCTGGGGCGGCGCGCGCGAGCGGCTGGGCGTGGCGTACGTCGCGAATCCGGAGGGCGATCTGTCCGAGGCGCTCGGCGCCGCGCTCGAGTCGGAGGTGCGCCGACGGTCCACTTTGGTCGGCCCGCATCGCGACGAGCTGCGGCTGCTGATCGACGGAAAGCCGCTCGCGGCGTTCGGCTCGCAGGGGCAGCAGCGGACCGCGGTGCTCGCCCTGAAGGTCGCCGAGTACGAGGTCATGCGCGCGCGCAGCGGCGATGCGCCGATTCTGATCCTCGACGACGTGCTCAGCGAGCTCGACGCCGAGCGCGCCGGCGGGTTCCTCGAGGCGGTCGGCGGCTTCGAGCAGGCGTTCCTCACGGCGACCGAGGCTCCGGCCCGCCTCGGCCCGGCTGCGACCTGGGCGATCCGCGCCGCGACGGTGACCCGCCGCTGACGGCGAAGGGACGCGCATGCTGAAGCTGGGCTCGGTCCTCGACGGCTGGCGCCCGGTTCCAGGGCCGGGCGGCGATCCGCTGGCGGCGGTGCGGAGCCTCTGGCCGGAGCTGGTGGGGGTCGACGTCGCGCGGGCCGCCCAGCCGGTGGCGATCGAACGCGACGTGCTGATCGTGCTGACCACCTCGTCGGCGTGGTCGCACCAGCTGGCCTTTCTCGAGCCGGAGATCGTCCGCGGCCTGCGCGCGCTCCCCGAGGCGCGCGAGCTGACGCGCCTGCGGTTCCGGGTCGGGAAGCTCCGCGTCCCGTCGCGCGGCGCGGGGGCACGGGGGCCGCGCCGGGCCGCCGAGGACCCATCCGCGCGGCCGCCGGCCAAGACGCTGGACGACGCGCTCGCGCGGCTGCGCCGGGCCGTCGAGCGGACGCGCGGGGCCCATCGCGGTCGGGGCGGGACGTTCTGCGCGCTCTGCGACGCGCCGGTCGACGGGGTCGCGATGTGCCGCCCCTGTCGCGACGACGACGAGCGCCGCCGCCGCTTCGCCTGCGAGCGGCTGCTCTTCGAGGCGCCCTGGCTCGGCTCCGAAGAGGTCCTGGCGCTGGTCGACGGTCTCTCGCCGGAGCTCTACGACACGATTCGGCGTCAGCTGCTGCGCGCGTGGTGGGACGAGCTGCGGCGCGCCGCGACGCTCTTCAAGCTGCGCCAGCCGCTCGACCGCGTGCGGATCCGCAAGCTGGCCAGCTCGTTCGTGCTGCTCGAGACGCGCATCGATCCGACGCGGCTCGAGATGGACTCGCCGGTGCGCAAGAACGCGCTGGGCGATCTGTACGAGTTCGTCCGCGCGACCGAGACGGATCACGGCTGACGCGGGCACTCAAGTAGAAAAGAGCGTTCGCGTCGAAGTCTGAGACCCGGAATGCAAGATTATACGGGCGAGCAAATCGAGGTCCTGAAAGGTCTCGAGGCGGTTCGCAAGCGCCCCGGGATGTACATCGGAAACACCGCCGAGCGGGGCCTCCACCAGCTCGTCTACGAAGCCGTCGACAACGCCGTCGACGAAGCGCTCGCGGGCTACGCCAAGAACATCGGTGTCGTTCTCTACAAGGACGGCTCGTGCTCGGTCGAGGACGACGGGCGCGGGATTCCGGTCGACATCCACGCCGAGGAGAAACTGCCCGCGGTCGAGGTCGTGATGACGATCCTCCACGCCGGCGGCAAGTTCGGAAAGGGCGGCTACAAGGTGTCCGGCGGGCTGCACGGGGTCGGGATCTCCGTCGTCAACGCGCTCTCCGAGTGGATGGTCACGCGCGCCAAGCGCGACGGCTGGCAGTACGAGATCCGCTTCGAGCGCGGCGTCACCTCGCAGAAGCTGAAGCGGCTGGGCCGCGCCGAGGGCAGCGGGACACACCAGTGGTTCAAGCCCGATCCGGAGGTCTTCGAGACGCTCGACTTCTCGTGGAAGATCCTCGAGAACCGCCTGCGCGAGCTGGCCTTCCTCAACCGCGGGCTGTCGATCACCCTGCGCGACGAGCGCCCCGAGGAGCCGCGCACGCGCACGTATCTCTACGAAGGCGGGATCGTCTCGTTCGTCGAGTGGCTCAACGAGAACAAGGAGTCGCTCACGCCGGTGATCTCGACCAACGGCGAGCGCGAGGACGTCGTGATCGAGTGCGCGTTCCAGTGGACCGACGGCTACAACGAAGTCGTCTACTCGTACGCCAACAACATCAACACGATCGAAGGCGGGATGCACCTGACCGGTTTCCGCACCGCGGTCTCCGGCAAGGTGAACGACTACGCGCGCAAACGCGGGATGCTCAAGGACAACGACGCGAACCTCTCGACCGACGACTGCATGGAAGGCCTCACCGCGATCGTCTCGGTGAAGCTCCAGGAGCCGCAGTTCGAAGGGCAGACGAAGACCAAGCTCGGCAACGCGAAGATCCGGCCGATCGTCAACGCGCTGGTCGGCGAGCGGCTCGACTTTTTTCTCGAAGAGAACCCGAAGTTCGGCCGCGCGATCGTCGACAAGTGCATGCAGGCGGCGCGCGCGCGCGAAGCGGCGAAGAAGGCGCGCGATCTGACCCGCCGCAAGAACGTGCTCGAAGGGAGCGGTCTGCCCGGCAAGCTCGTCGACTGCAAGACGACCGATCCCGCGCTCTCCGAGCTGTTCCTCGTCGAAGGCGACTCGGCCGGCGGGACGGCGAAGGGCGGGCGCGATCCGAACACCCAGGCGATTCTCCCGCTGCGCGGCAAGATCCTCAACGTCGAGAAGGCGCGCATCGACAAGATGCTGGCCAACGAAGAGATCCGCACGATGATCACCGCCCTCGGCGCCGGGTTCGGCGACGACTTCGACCTGGCGAAGCTGCGCTACCACAAGATCATCATCATGACCGACGCCGACGTGGACGGCTCGCACATCCGCACGCTGCTGCTGACGTTCTTCTATCGCAAGATGCGTTCGCTGATCGAGGAGGGTCACGTCTACATCGCCCAGCCGCCGCTCTACGGCGTACGCAAAGGGAAGCGCCAGTGGTGGGCGTTCACCGAGTCCGAGCTCGAGGCGATCTTCGACGGCGAAGACCGGAAAGAGTTCACCATCCAGCAGTTCAAGGGCCTCGGCGAGATGGACGCCGAGCAGCTGGCCGAGACGACGATGGACCAGGGCTCGCGCCGGATGAAGCGGGTCCGGCTCGACGAGGCAAGCGAGGAGGCCGAGAAGGTCTTCACCGAGCTGATGGGCGAGCGCGTCGAACCCCGGAAGCTGTTCATCCAAGAGCACGCGCGCAGCGTTCGCAACCTCGATCTTTAGATTAGAAGGGCCGGGCCGCGCACGCCTCTCCCAGGTGATCCCGGCCGGCCGGCGTTAACGTTTGCGGTGATGGCCGCTCGGGGACGTAAGAAGCGGTGTTTGGCGTGAGAGCGTCGCGTCGGGCGGTGATCGTCGCCACGTTCGTCGCGGTGCTCGCGATCGTCGTCTTCGCGCTCCGCCACGTCATCGTGCGCACCGCGCTCGAGACCGCCTTGTCGGTGGCCACCGGCTACGGCGTGCGGATCGGCGCGGAAACGATCGGCACCGGGCATGCGACGTTCTTCGACGTGCACGTCGTCAAGAACGGCGATCCCGTGCTCGACGCGCGCCGCGTCGACGTCGACTACGCGCTGCGCGACATCTTCCCGGGCGGCGAGCACCGCTACGGCTTTGCGGCGATCGCGATTCAGAGCCCGGTGCTGACGATCACCCGCCATGCCGACGGCTCGCTGACGTTCACTCGGCCCGGCGGGACGCCCGCGACGCCGCCGGCGCCGACGCGCACCGCCGTCGAGCCGCTCTTCTTCACGGCCCGCGTGCGCGGCGGCACGATCCGGCTCGTCGACCTGGCGCCGCGCGAACCGGACCTGCGCGTGCAGACGATCGAGAACGTCGCGATCGACGCCTCGGTGAAGTCCGACGCGCGCACCACCCTGCGGCTCGACGGCGTGCTGATCGGCCGGCGCACGCAGGCGTCGGCGCCGGCGCCGTACCAGCTGGCGGTGCGCAGCGTGATCGACACGCCGCGGGGGATCGCGCTGAACCGCGTGACGGCGCACGAGCTGCCGCTGCGCGGGCTGCTGAACTTTCTGGTGCACACGCCGGCCGTGCAGTTCGCGGACGGGCTCCTCGACGACGTCGACGTCGAAGCGTATGCGCTCGCACCGCGGGCCGGCGAGCCGTTCGACTACACGCTGGGCGGAAGCGCGACGCTGCGCGACGGACGGCTCGTCGTCGGCGCGCTGGCGAAGCCGGTCCGCGATCTGCGCGGACCGATCCTGATCGCCGGCGACACGATCGCCGTGCCGTCGATCGCGGCCGACGCGGCGGGGATCCCGTTCCACGGGCGCGGCGCGCTGTTCTCGCTGTTCACCCAGCCGGCCTTTCGCATCGCGATCGCCGGCGATGCCGACGTGCGCGAGCTGCGCACGCTCTTCGCGTTCTCGGCGCGGCAGCCGATGTCGGGGCCGATCCATCTCGAGACGCTGCTCGCCTCGCAGATCGCGCAGCCGCTGATCCGTTCGACGATCGTCTCGCCGCGCTTCGTCTACGACCGCTATCCGGTCGACGGCGTCAGCGGCACGATCGACTACTACGACGGCAGCATCGTGATGAGCGGGATTCGCGCACGCTTCGGGAGCATCGCCGCCGACCTCGGCGGGCGGATCGTGATCGGCGGCCGCGAGGGCGACGATCTGGCGTTCGCGGTCGGCGCGCGCGGGCCGGGCCGCTCGCTCCCCTACGCGAACGTGATCGCGCCGGACAGCGATCTGACGGCGACGGTGCTGCTGACCGAGCCGCCTGGAACCGGCTTCAGCGCGCGCGGCACGATCGCGCTCGACGGGCCGACGGCCGGAACCGGGACGTTCTCCGTCGACCCGAAGGGCGTCGGCGAGTTCGGCCCGTTCGATTTCGGGACCGTCGGCGGCGCTTCGCTCGCCGGCGGCTTCGAACTGCAGCGGCCGATCTCGCAGAGCGCGGGCTGGCTTCACGCCCGCGACTTCCGGCTCGCCGACGCGCGGCGCGCCGCCGCCGGTCTGCCCGGGGTGCGCGTCCCCGGCTTTCCGCCGATCTCCGGGACGATCGACGGCGACTTCGCCGGCGGCGGGACACCCGACGCCTTCGCCCTGGCCGGCGCTTTCCGCGGCCGCGGGATGCGGGCGGCGGACTACGTGCTCGGCGACGGCAGCGTCCGGCTCGGCGGCTCGCTCTCCGATCTGCGGCTCGGCGACATTCGGATCGACGGGCCGCTGGGACGCTTCGCCGGGAACGGCGCGTTCGATGGGACGACCTTCGCGCTCGACGGGCGTTACGCCGGCGCGCTCGCCGACTTGAGCCCGTTCACCGGCGCGCTCGGCTCGCGCGGCGAGGTGCAGGCGCCGGTCCGGGCCGCGCTGGTCGGGAACCGGATCGTGGTGCAGACCGGCGGCGCGGAGCTCGCCGGCGGGAGCATCCGCGGCATCCCGGTCCGCCGGATGGCCGGGACCCTCGCCGTCGAGGGGAGCGCGCTGCGGATCATCGCCGCCGACGGGACGGTGGCCGGCGGCCGCGCCGTCGCCGCCGACACCGGCGGCCCGTTCCTCGTCTCTGCGCCCGATCTCTCGGCGGCGGCGCTGCGCGGCGCCGGCCTGCCGCTGGCGCGCGGCCGGCTCGCAATCTTCGGCCGCGCCGACCTGCGCCGGGGGCGCAGCTTCGATGGGACCGTGCTCCTCGCCGACGGAGAGGCGGCCGGCTACCCGGTCAGCGGCGGGGTCGACGTCGACTTCCGCGACGCGACGGCGCGGGTCCGTCAGGGCGTCGCGGCGGTCGGCCAGACGTACGGGCGATTCGACGGGAGCATCGGCGGGATCGGCGTCGCCGGCCCCGGCGCGCTGGCCTACGACCTGGACGCCGCCGTTCCGGTCGGCGACATCGGGCAGCTGCGCCGGACGCTGCGCCTCCCGGTGCGGTATCTCGACGGCAGCTTCTCGGCGCAATTCCAGGTCCGCGGGAACGCCTCGCAGCCGCGCCTCGCCGGGAGCGTGGTCGCGCCCGAAGGCTCTTACAACGGCCTGGCGTTCAGCGCGGCGCGGGCGCGGATCGCCGTGACGCCGGGCGCGCTCGCCGCCCGCGACGGCACCGTCATCGTCGGGTCGACCCATGCCGCCGTGGATGCCGCCCTCGCCGCCGGCGGGCGTTCGTTCGACGTCGGCGTGCGCAGCGCCGACGCCGACCTGGCCGACTTCGACGACTACTTCGACGAGGCCGAGACGCTGGACGGCCGCGGGCCGGTGGCCTTCGAGTTCGCGCGGGACGGCACGGCGACGCGCTCGTTCGGGCGCATCGAGGTGAAAGGGCTGCGCTACCGGCGCTTCCCGTTCGGCGACACCGTCGCGACGTGGTCGCAGCGCGGACGGGCGATCGTCGGCGCGCTGAACGTCTCGGGCCCGCACGGGGCGCTGCGGGCGAACGGGAGCGTGGTCCCCGGGGCCGGCGACCCGCTGACCGCCTTCCGCACCGCGGCCGTCCACGGGACCGCGCAGGCGCAGGGGATCGATCTCGGCACCTGGGTCCCGGCGCTGGGCGTCCAGGCGCCCATCCTCGGCCGGCTCGCCGCGAGCGGGACCGTCGCCGGGCGCTGGCCGCGGCTGGCCCTGAACGGCGATGCGAGCCTGACCGACGGCAAGATCGACGGGTTCGCGATCCGCACGGCGCGCGTCCACGCCGCCGGCGACGGCGACCGGATCGCGATCTCGGGCGGCAGCGTCGACCTCGGGTTCGCCACCTTCGCCGCGAGCGGCTCGTTCGGGCTCGCGAAGAGCGCGCCGCTCGCGCTCTCGGTCCAGGCGACCACCCCGGACGTGGCGGCCGCGCTCGCCGCGGTGCGGCCCCGCGGCCCGCACTACCCGGTCGGCGGCGCGGCGACCGCCGACGCGCTGATCGGCGGGACCCCGGCGAAGCCGCACGCGACGATCGGGTTCGAGCTGACCGGAGCGCACTACGCGACCCTGGCGATCCCGCACGTCCTGGGGAGCGTCGCCTACGACGGCCGGACGCTGACCGTCAACGACGCCGAAGCCACGTTCGCGAAAGGGAGCGCGCTGCTGGCCGGCGAGCTCCCGGTCTCGCTGCGTCCGCTCGGCATCGCGGCCGCCGCGCCGATGTCGTTCACCCTCGCGCTGAACCAGCTCGACCTCGCCCCCTTCGCCCCCTTCGCCCCCGGTCCGAACGCCAAGCTCGGCGGGGCCGCCGACGGGCGGCTCGAGATCGAAGGGACGGCCGGCGCGCCGCGGGTCGTCGGGACGATCGGACTGGCGAACGGCTTCTACCGCTCCGATCTCGACAAGGCCGGAGTGACCAAAGCGAACGCGCGGCTCGCCTTCTCGGGGACGAGCGTCGCGCTCGAGGCGCTCCATGCGGACGTCGGCGGGGGAGGCCTCGACGGGAGCGGCCGGCTGGACCTGCCCTTCCCCGGGTCACCGGTCCGCGGCTACGCGATCGCCCTCACCGCCCACGGGGCGAAGCTCGACACGCCGCTGGGGCGCGGGCAGATCGACGGGAGCGCCCAGCTCCAGAGCACCGCGCGGATTCCCACCCTGAGCGGGAACCTGACCCTCTCGAACGCCTCGATCCCGTTCGCCGCGCTCTACCGGCTCGCATCGCAGGGCGGCGGGGGCACCGCCGCCGGCGGCCCGCCCTTCGACCTCGCCTTCGACCTGGTGGCCCGGGCCGGCCGGAACGTCCGCGTCCAGTCCTCGATCATGGACATCGGGGCGGGCGGGACGCTGACGGTGACCGGGACGGCCCTCCAGCCGCGGATCGCCGGGGTCCTGAACGCCACGCCGGGGAGCGTCTTCTCGACCTACAACCGCGCGTTCCGGGTCGAGGAAGCCTCGGTCGCCTTCGACCCGACGGCCGGGATCGATCCGTACATCGACCTGCGCGCGTACGCCCATGTCACCAACCCCGACCCCGACCCGACCCGCAACGCGGTCGGCAGCGCCGACATCACGATCACCGCCGACGGGCCGGCCGACGAGATCGCGAGCGGTCAGCAGCCGCTGACCTTCAGCTCGAACCCGCCGTACTCGCAGGAGCAGATCGTCGGCCTGCTCCTCGACGCCTCGGTGTTCGGCGCGGTCAACTTCGGCCAGCAGCAGAACGGGACGAACCTGCGCGGCGCCCCGCCGCCCGAGAACGTCCTCGACCCGCCGGGCGTGACGACGTATCAAGCCGGGGTGATCAACTTCAACGAGGAGGCGTTCTCGGTGCTGAACGGCCAGCTCACGCAGCGCTTTCTGGCGCCGGTCGAGCGCGTCTTCACCGGGTTCCTGAACCTCACCGACCTCGAGCTGACCGTCGACTACGGCGGCGGCATCGGATACCAGGCGCTCAAGCAGATCGGTCACCGCGACGTCTATGCCAGCTTCGGGCAGACGCTGGCGAACCCGATCCGCACCACCGCCGGGTTCACCGCGCGCCCCGACGCGATCACCTCGGTCTCGTTCAGCTACTTCGACCAGAACGGAAACCCGGCGATCACGACCTCGCCCAACGGCTACGGCTCGTACGGCAACATCTTCGGGACGCGGCTGCAGGGGATCCAGCCGCTCTCCTACCGGCAAGGATTCACCTTCTCGATCGTCCGGAAGTACCCGTAGCGGGCTCGCCGGCGGGCGAGCCCGTCGCGTTCGCCCTGCGGCGATCCGCCCGTGCTCTTCCGGAGAGCTCCAACTCATTCGGGCTGGCCGAGCGTGAAATCTCCGGTCGCGACAAGGCCCTCCGCGCGGGGTGTCGTACCCTCCGTCGCGGGAACGCCGACGGAGCGTCGCGCGTTATCCCCGGTATCACGCAACCCGGCCCTCGCCCACGGCGGGCCCTGGGTTCTCCTCTCGCACGAAGGACGTCTTCCGCTTGTTCCAACGGCTCCGCCGCACGCCGCGCATCGTGCTCGCCGTGCTCGCGTTCCTCGGTGTGGTGACGCCTCCGGCGTTCTCCGCCCCCGCGGCTCCGACCGTCGTGGCGGTTTCCGTCACCGGCAACACCCACATCCCGACGGACCGCATCCTCGCGGTCGTGCGAACGAAGGTCGGGGACCCCTTCGATCCCGCGGTCGTCCAACAAGATCTGCGCGCCATCGCCGACCTCGGCTTCTTCGCCGACCAGGCCCCGCCGATCATCAAGCAGCGGCCCGACGGCGTCGCGATCACCTTCCGGGTGATCGAGAACCCCGTCGTCACCGCGATCCGCTTCAACGGCGACAAGAGCGTGTCGGCCGACACGCTGCTCGCTTTGATGGACACCGCGCCGGGTCAAGTGTTCAACCTCAAGACGTATCAGCAAGACGTCCTGAAGATCAACAGCTACTACGACAAGATCGGCTTCGGCGGCCAAGTCGCCTCGCATGTCACCGACGTGAACATCACGCCGCAAGGCGTGCTCACGCTGACGATCCAGGAAGGCCTGACGGTCCGCCACATCATCATCACGCCGTTTCCCGACGCCGATCCGCTCCTGCCGCCGAACTTGATCACCTCGGCGCTGGTGACGAAGCCGGGGAGCCCGTACTCCGAAGAGCAGCGCGACAAGGACGAAGAAGCGCTCAAGACGCTCTACGAGAAGTACGACCTGAAGCTGGGCGACGTCGTCGCCGGGATCGATCCGACGACCGTCGACCTGAAAGCCGGCACCGCGGACGTGCGCTACACGATCAGCGTGCTGCGCGTCGGCGCGATCGAGATCACCGGCAACACGACGACGCACGACGACGTGATCCGGCGCGAGCTGCGGCTCCGCCCCGGCATGGTCGTGACGGAGTCGGCGCTGCGCCGCGACTACGACCGCCTGAACAACCTCGGCTTCTTCGAGAAGATCGACTTCCAAGCGAAGCCCGGTCCCGATCCGAAGCGCCCCGGTCTGATCACGCTGAACTGGCAAGTCAAAGAGCAGCGCACGGGGACCGCGACGGTCGGTGCCGGCTATTCCGGCGGCCTCACCGGCACCGGCCTCACCGGCACGCTCTCGTACTCGCAGAACAACATCAACGGGACCGGCGACGGCGCTTCGGTGCGGCTCGAACGCGGCTCGCGCGTCGACGACGCCTCGCTGCAAGTGACGATCCCGTATCTCGGCAACACGCCGAGCTCGCAGAAGTACAGCTTCGCCGCGACGGTCTTCACGCAGCGGCAGCTCAACTACTATCCGGTGTACTCGGCGTGCGGCGCGGGGATCAACAGCACGACCGCGACGCCCTGCCCGACCAGCGGCCCGCAGCCGGTCACGATCGTCCCGCTCGATCCGACGAACTACCAGATCGTCAACGGCATCGTCTCCGACTACTCCTCGAAGGCGTCCGGCGTCTCGCTCACGCTCGGCCGGCGGCTCAGCGACATCTTCCGCGTGAACGGCGGCTTGAACATCCAGCAGGTCGAGGCGAACGCGACGCTGCCCTCGGGCTACTTCTTCCCGACGAACCAGAACGTGCTGACCGGCGAAACGTGCGCCATCGACATCCTGTCCTCGGCCTGCAACGACACGCTGAACAACGCGCTCGGCGTCACCGCGCCCTCGATCGCGACGATCGACGAGAACAAGCCCTACAACGTCCGAAGCCTGACCTTCGGGGTCGGCGCCGACACGCGCGACGACATCTTCAACCCGCGGCGCGGGATCAACGCATCGCTCTCCGATGAGGTCAGCGGGCACTGGCTCAGCTCGGACTTCAACTACTCGATCATGACCCTCGACATGGCGAAGTTCTTCCCGGTCGCCAAGAACTGGACGCTCGGCCTCCACGGCCGCGGCGGGTTCTCCAGCGGCCAGCTCCCGCCGAACAAGCTGTTCATCTTCTCCGATCAGGATCTGCGCGGGTACTCCGACCCGTTCTACGGCACCGACATCCTGCTCGGCCAGGTCGAGCTGCGCATACCGCTCACCGCCGACCGCAAGTTCTCGGTCGTCACCTTCGCCGAGACCGGTGCGACGCGAATCCGCGGCGGGATCTCGACGGTCGCCGTCAACTCCACGACGTTCGACACGTACGACCTGAGCAAGTTCATCTTCCACGGCGACGTCGGGGTCGGGATCCGCTTCGACGTCCCGCAGCTCGGCCTGCACACGCTGCGCCTCGACTTCGCGAAGGGGACGCAGGGGACGCACACCTCGTTCGGGATCGGACAAAGCTTCTAGCATGAACCTCAACCTCACGCGCGGCCGGCTGGCCGCGCTCGCCTTCGCACTCGGCGCCGCGGTCCTCGCGGCGCCGGCGCTGGGCGCGAGCGGGAACAGCGACATCGGGTCGCTCGATCAGGCCGCGCTCGCAGCGCTGCCGTCGTTCCAGGCCGCCAATCAGCAGCTCAACGAGTACGGCAACAACCTGCGCAAGCAATACCTGGCGCGCGCCGCGCACGCAGCCCCCGCAGAGCAGCAGCGGCTCAGCGGCGAGTTCCAGTCGAAGATCGCCGACAAGCAGCGCCAGCTCTTCGGACCGCTGTTCCGCAAAGCGCAGGTGGCGATCGCCTCCGTCGCCTCCTCGAAGAATCTCAGCGTCGTCGTCGACAAGCGGATCGTCGTCGTCGGCGGCCAGGACATCACCGGCAACGTCCGCGACCTGCTGACCGGGATCGGTGATCCGGTGCCGCCGGTCTCGACGCCGCCGCCCTCGAAGGTCGGCTACGTCGATCAAGCCGCGATCGATCAGACGCCGAAGGTCAAAGCCGCGACCGACGACTTCCTCAAGTTCAAGCAGAGCCAGGACCAGGCCGCCGCCGCGAAGCTCAAGTCCGCGAAGACCGACGCCGACCGCGACGCGGTGCTGCGCGACTACCGCAAGACGCTCGACGACAAGCAGAACGCGACGCTCAAGCCGGTCGTCGATGCGACGCGCGATGCGATCTCGCAGGTCGCCAGGGCCAAGGGACTGATCCTGGTGATCGACAAGGGGAACATCATCTTCGGCGGCACCGACATCACGAGCGACGTCACGTCGAAGCTGAAATGATCCGACCGTTCGCCGTGTTCGTCGCCGCGGCGGCGCTCGCGGCGTGCGGCCATCCATCGAATCAGCCCGCCGCCGCATCGTCGGGGAGCGGTCAGGTCGGATACGTGCGCATGGACGATCTCGTCCACGTGCACCCGCTGTACGATCAGCTCGCGAAGTACGATCGCAGCATCGAGGCCTTCGATCTGACCTCGACGGCGCCGTCGGTCGCCACGCCCGACCCGCAGCTCCAGGCGCGCGAACAGACGCTCGAGCGCGAGCTCAGCGACGCCGCGACCCGCACGAACAAGCTGCTCGCGCAGAAGCAGAAGGACTACCAGGACCAGGAGAACCGCGCGATCGACGCCGCGCTGCGCGGCGCGGCGACCGGCGGCCCGAGCGCGGCGCAGATCGCCGGGGCGCTGAACGCGACGGCACGGCAGCAGCAGAGCGGCGTCGCCGCGCAGGCGCAGCACGATCTCGAATCGTATCGCGCCGATCTCGCCAAGCAGGACCGCGCCCAGATCGGCGCGGTGCAGCGGGCGCTGACCGACCGCGCCAACCGCACCTATCGCGCGAAAGCCGACGAGCTGCAGGCGAAGGAGTCGGCGCTCTCGCTGCAGCTGGCGAACGACGACGCGCCCGAGCGGCTCGCGCTGCGCACGAAACTCTCGTCGCTCGCGCTCGACGACGAGGCGCGCGACGGCGCGCAGAAGCAGCTCGCCGCGATCGACCGCAAGGAAGCCGACGCGGTCGCCGCGCAGCGCAACCGCGACCAGCAGACGCTCTCCGGACTGCAGGCGCAGCTCCACGACCAAGTGCAGCACGACCTGGACGCGCAGGTCGCGCAGATCCAGAAGCGCTCGCTGGGCTCGCTGGCGCAGCGCCAAGCGACGCTCGCGAAGCAGGTGCAGACCGTCGGCAGCGCGCCGGTGATCGGCATGGGCGGGCCGAGCGGGAAGCTCGGGCAGCGCGTGAACCCGAACCTGCCGCCGGAGCTGCGCGCGCGCATCCGGCGGTTGCACGAAGACTACCAGAAGCGCTTCCAAGCCGACGCGAAGTCGACCATCGCCGGGTTCGAGAAGACGCGGCAAGACCTCTCGCGTCGCTACGCCGAGCTGCGCGGGGTCGACGCGTCGGCGAACCGCGGGGCGCAAGCCGAGATCGCCGCGCTCCGCAAGAAGCGCGACGACCTCTACGATCAGATCACCGCGCAGATCGGCCGCGAAGTCCGGCTGATCGCGCAGCAACGCGGCATCTCCGTCGTCCTCACCGACGTCGTCGCTCCCGCCGGCGGAGTCGATCTCACGCCGGACGCCATGAAAGACATCGAAAGCCTCCACGAATGAAGACGAATCGCGCCCTCCTCGCCGCCGCCGCGCTGACCGCCTTGGCCGCGCCGCTCGCCGCCTGCTCCACCGCGCCGCAGAGCGACATCGGGCTGGTCGACACGATGCGGATCCAAGCGAACTGGCCGAAGTTCCAGAACTATCAGAACCAGCTCGCGGTGGACGCGCAGACGATCGAGCACTCGGGCAAGCCCGAGAACGTGAAGTCGCGCGAGCGCGCCGTGCTGCAGAAGCGCTTCGCGCAGGACCAGATCGAGCTCACCAACGACGTGCGCGGCGCGGCCCAGCAGGTCGCCGCGCAGAAGCATCTGACCTACGTGCTCACCCGCCAGTACGTCGGGTACGGCGGCGTCGACATCACCCCCGACGTCGAGAAGATCCTGAACATCGTCGAGAAGCCGAGCCCGACGCCGTGAACCGTCGTTTCTCGACGAGAATCTCGATCGACGAGGCGGAGCCGAGGCGGGTTCGGGCCCCGAAGGAGACCGAAACCTCGTGACGGGCCTCGGGACGCTCGCGGATCTTGCCGAGCGGACCGGCGGGCGCGTCATCGGCGATCCGGCGACGGTGATCGAGCGCATCGCCGCCGTCGACGAGGCCGATGCGGCGACCCTCACCTTCGCCGTCAACGAGCGGTTTCTGCGCGGCGCGCTCGGCTCGCGTGCCGGCGCGATCCTCACCGAAGAGGCGCTGCTCGACGCGCAGACCACGTACGCGAAGCCGATCGTCGCGGTCCCCGCGGTGCGCGTCGCGCTCGTCGCGCTGCTCGCCGCGTTCCAACCCGCGCGGCCGCACGGTCCGTTTCTCGACCCGACGGCGCGGGTCGATCCGACGGCGGTCATCGGCGCCGAGGTGTGGATCGGCCCGCACGTGACGATCGGCGCGCGCGCACGGATCGGCGACCGCGGCGTGCTGCACGCCGGCGCGGTCATCGGCGACGACGCCGTCGTCGGCACCGACGCGCTCTTCCACCCGCACGCGTACCTGGGCGACCGGTGTACCGCGGGCGACCGCGTGGTGCTGCAGCCCGGCGCGGTGGTCGGCGCCGACGGCTTCGGCTGGGCGTTCCTCGACGGGCGCGCGCTGAAGATCCCGCAGGTCGGGATCGCGGCGCTCGGCGACGACGTCGAGATCGGCGCGAACGCGTGCGTCGACCGCGCGCAGACCGGCGTCACCTCGATCGGCGAGGGGACGAAGATCGACAACCTGTGCCAGATCGGGCACAACTCGCGCATCGGCAAGCATTGCGTGATCGCCGCCTTCGTCGGGATGGCGGGGAGCACGGTCATCGGCGACCGCGTGCTGATCGGCGGACAAGCCGCGTTCGGCGGCCACCTCACGGTCGGCGACGGGACGGTCGTCGCCGGGATGGGGAAGGTCACGAAGAGCATTCCGGCCGGGATGACGGTCTCCGGCTTCCCGGCGCGCGACCACCGCGAGGACATGAAGCTCCAGGCGCTCATCAGGCGCCTGCCGAACCTGTACGCTCGGGTCGACGCCCTGGAAAGCGATCGGAACGAGTAGCAGTGCAGTACCAAACGACGTTGCGCGAGGCGATCGCGTTCGAAGGCGTCGGTCTCCACACCGGAGCCGCGGCGAGCGTCCGGGTCGCCCCCGCGCCGGCGGGGCACGGGATCCGATTCCGGCTCGACGATGCGGTCGAGTTTCCGGCCCGCGCCGATTACGTCGTCGAGACCGTTCGCGCGACGGTCTTGGGCGTCGGGGAGTACCGCGTCTCGACGGTCGAGCATCTCCTCTCGGCGCTGCTCGGAAGCGGGATCGACGATGCGCTGATCGAGGTCAGCGGCCCGGAGATCCCCATCCTCGACGGCAGCGCGAAAGTGTTCGCCGACGCGATCGCCGCGGCCGGGACGACGACGCTGCACGAGCCGCGCAAGCGCTGGGTTCCGGCCGAGCCGCGCCTGTTCCGCGACGGCGACAAGCTGCTGATCGTCGCGCCCGCCTCGTCCTTCCGCGTGCGGATGGTCGTCGACTATCCCGCCCCGATCGGGACGCATTACGTCGAAGCCGAGATCACCCCCGAGATCTACCGCGCCGAGATCGCGGCAAGCCGCACCTTCGCCTTCCAGCACGAGGTCGAAGCCCTGCGCAAGCGCGGTCTCGCGCGAGGCGGGACGCTCGACAACGCCGTCGTGTTCGGCCCCGACGGGCCGCTCGCACCGCTGCGCAACCCGTCGGAACCCGCGCGGCACAAGGTCCTCGACCTCGTCGGCGACTTCGCGCTGCTCGGCGCCTACCCGCAGTGCGAGGTCGTCGCGGTGAAGAGCGGACACAAGCTTCACTGTACGGCGGTTCGCGAGCTCGTGCGCCTGGCGCACGCCGGCGCCGCCGTCGCGTACGCCACCGACCAACCGGGATAACGGAGAACGATGCCGATCCTCGACGTGCGCGAGATCATGCGGATCTTGCCGCACCGCTACCCGATGCTGCTGATCGACCGGATCACCGAGTTCGAGCCGATGCGCTTCGCCCGCGGCTACAAGAACGTCACCGCGAACGAGCCGATGTTCGTCGGCCATTTCCCGGGGAACCCGCTGCTCCCCGGCGTCTACATGGTCGAGGCGCTGGCGCAGCTCGGCGGCGCGGCGATCATGCAGCCCGGCGATCTCGCGCGCAAGGTGCCGTACCTCGCGGCGATCGAGCGGGTGAAGTTCAGGCGCCCGGTCGTTCCGGGCGACCGGCTCGACATGTTCGCGCGCGTCACCAAGACGAAGCTGAACATCGGCTTCGTCGAAGTGGAGGCGAGCGTCGACGGGGCGAACTGCGTGAGCGGGCAGCTCACGTTCTCGATCGTCAGCGATCCGGGCGCGGTCGGCTTCGAGGCGACGGTGCTGCACCTGTGATCTCGCCGTCCGCGATCGTGCATCCGAACGCGAAGGTCGGGCGCAACGCCGAGATCGGACCGTTCTGCGTCGTCGGCGAGAACGTGAAGATCGGCGAGCGCACGAAGCTGCTCGCGCACGTCGTCGTCACCGGGCGGACCACGATCGGCGAGGACGTCGAGATCCACCCGTTCAGTTCGATCGGCGCGCCGTCGCAAGACCGCAAGGCCGGCGAGGACGAGCTCGTCTACACGACGATCGGCGACCGCACCGTGATCCGCGAGTACGTCTCGATCCACCGCCCCAGCGCCGACGCCGGCCCGCTCACCGAGATCGGGGCCGACTGTCTCTTGCTGGCCTACGTGCACGTCGCCCACAACTGCCGCGTCGGCAACTTCGTCACCATGTCGAACGTGGCGCAGATCGCGGGCCACGTCGTCGTCGAAGACCACGCCTCGATCGGCGCGATGGCCGGCGTCCACCAATTCGTGCGTGTCGGCGGGCACGCGTTTCTCGGCGGCTTCAGCAAGCTCACCCGCGACCTTCCGCCGTTCTTGCTCGCCGAGGGCAATCCGATCGCCGTGCACGGGCTCAACGTGGTCGGGCTTCGGCGCGCGGGCTTCTCGCGCGAGGCGCTCGCCGAGCTCAAGGAAGCGCACAAGACGCTGTATCGCTCCGGTCTCAACCTCTCGCAAGCCGTCGCCGAGCTGCGCGCGAACGTGCGCAGCGACGAAGCGCGCACGCTCCTCGCCTTTCTCGACGCGACGTCGGAACGCGGGATCCTGAAGTAGCGGCGGGCGCGGTGCGGCGGCTACGCGTCTTCTTCAGCACCGGCGAGCTGTCGGGTGAAGTGCTGGCGGCCGAGCTGCTCGGCGCGATGCGCGCGCACGCCGAGATCGAGGCGGAGGGGATCGGCGACGAACGGCTCGAGGCGGCCGGCGTGCGCATCGTGCAGCGCAATCGGGGCTGGGCCTCGATCGGGCCGCTCGAGGCGGTGCGGCGTCTGCCGAAGCTGATCGTCGCCGGGCTCGGGCTCGTCGCGCGGCTGCGCCGCGATCCGCCCGATCTGCTCGTGCTGATCGACTACGGCGCGTTCAATCTGCGGCTCGCCCGGCTGCTGCGCGCCGTCGGATTCACCCGGCCGATCGCGTACTACGTTCCGCCCGGCACGTGGTTCGACGATGCGAAGCGCGCGCGCGCCGTCGCCGCGGTCTGCGATGCGCTGGCGATCTTCCGGCACCAGGCCGAGTTCTACCGCGCGCAGGGCCTGCCGATCGGCTACATCGGGCACCCGCTGGTCTCGACGATCGCGCCGCGCGACCCGCTCCCGCCCCCGCCGCCGGACGGCGGCCTCGTCGCGCTGCTGCCGGGAAGCCGGCACGGCGAGGTCGAGCGCCACGCGCCGCTGCTGCTCGACGCGCTCGCGCGCATCGCCGAGCGCCGCCCCGCCGTGCGCGCGCTGCTCGTCGCCGCGAACGACGCGGTGCACGCGCAGCTCGAGCACGTCTTGGCGATGCGCTCGCCGCTGCCGGTCGAGCTCGTGCGCGACACGCGGGCGACGCTGCGCGGCGTCGACGCCGCCGCGATCGCCTCGGGGACCGCGGTGCTCGAAGCGGCGCTCGTCGCGACGCCGTGCGCCGCCATGTACACGCTCACCGACGCGCAGGCGCAAATCTTCAAGCGGGTGTGGCGCCGTCCGTGGGTCACGCTGCCGAACCTGGTGCTCGGCGAGGAGCTCGTCCCGGAGTTTCTGCAGCACCACGCGACGCCCGAGGCGCTCGCCGGCGCGCTGCTGGCGCTGCTCGACGACCCGCGCCGCCAGCTCGCAGGGTTCGCGCGTCTGCGCGAGGCGCTCGGGCCGGCCGACTCGCTGCAGCGGAACGCGCGCTGGGTGCTCGGCATCGCCGCCGAGCGCGGCGCGGAGCCGGCGTAGCGCGTGCGCATCTACCACACCTCCGATCTGCACGACCGCCGGCACATCGCGGCGCCGATCGCCGCGCTGCGCGCGCGCAACCCGGGCCTGTACGTGGACTGCGGCGACTCGCTTCGCGGCTCGCAGACGGCGTACCACCGGCGCGAGCCGATCATCGCCGAGCTCGACCGCGCGGGCGTCGACGTGCAAGCCTTCGGGAACCGCGAGTTCCACTATCTGTACGGGGTGGTGCGGGCGCGCGTCGCGCAGATGCGCCATCGCGTCGTGTGCGCGAACCTGATCGACACGAAGGGGCGTCCCCTGCCGTTCAGCGCCGACGTCGAGCTGCGCCGCGACGATGACGACGGCACGCCGTGGACGCTGCGCTTCTTCGGGCTGCTCGTCACGCAGTATCCGTTCGGCTCGCCGTGGGAGCGGATCTTCGGCTGGCGCTTCCTCGACCCGATCGCGACCGCGCGCGCCATCGCCGAGACGACGCCGCCGGCGACGACGCTGATCGCGCTCTCGCACCTCGGGCTCGCGCACGACCGGCTGCTCGCGCGCGCGGTGCCGCGGCTCGATCTGATCCTCGGCGGTCACAGCCACGACACGCTGCCCGCGCCGGAACGCATCGGCACGGTGCCCATCGTGCACGCCGGCCCGTACGGCGCGTTCGCCTCGCGCACCGAGCTCGTCAAGGACGCGGACGGCCGCGCGCGGATCTCCGCCTTCGCGCTGGAGCCGCTGCGGTGAGCCGCGTGCTGTTCGTCAGCAACGGCCACGGCGAGGCGGCGATCGCGGCGCGGATCGCCGCCGAGGCGCGCGCTTTGGCCGGCGATCTGCAGACGGAGCACCTGGCGCTCGTCGGCGAGCGGCTCGGCGGCGCGCCGTTCGCCGACGTCGGACCGCAGGCGGCGATGCCCTCCGGCGGGTTGGTCGCGATGAACCCGCGCGCGCTGGCGGGCGACCTCGGCGCCGGTCTCCCCGCGCTGCTCGCGCGGCAGGCCGCATTCCTGTGGGGCGCGCGCGGCCGCTACGCCGCGGTCGTCGCGGTCGGCGATGCGTACGCGTGCGCGCTCGCGCGGCTCGCTCGCACCCCGCTGGCCTTCGTCGGGACCGCGAAGAGCGTCCACGTCGCCCCGTACGGCCCCGGCGAGCGCGCGATCGTGCGCGGCGCGCGCCGGATCTTCGTGCGCGACGCCGCGACCGCACGCGACCTGGTCGCCCACGGCGTCCCGGCGGAGGCGCCGGGAAACGTGATCGTCGACCTGCTCGCGGGCGGGGAGCGCGTCGAGTGGCGGCAGCCGCTGCGTTTGGCGCTCCTCCCCGGCTCGCGCGAGCGCGCCTACGACGATGCGCTCCGGCTGGCCGGCGTGGTCGCCGCGCTGCGCGCGCGGCTCGCCGGCATCGACGCGATGCTCTCGATCGCGCCGAACCTCGACCCGGCCCGCTTCGCCCCCGCGCTGGAGCTGGGCGGGCTGCGGCCGTGGACCGGCCCGTTCGGCGCGCTGCTCGCCGGCGCGACCGTCGCGCTCGGACAGAGCGGGACGGCGAACGAGGCCGCCGCGGCGTGCGGGCTGCCCGTCGTCGCGCTCGAGCTGGACGACGCGCCGCGCGATGCGTGGTATCGCAAGCGCCAGCGCGGGCTGCTCGGCGAGGCGCTGCTGCTCGTCCCCGGCGAGCCGGCGGCCGCCGCCGCCGAGCTGGCGGCGCTTCTCGAGGACGCCCCCCGGCGCGCGCGCATGGGCGCGGTCGGGCGCGAGCGGATGGGCGGGCCGGGCGGGGCGCAGGCGATCGCGCGCGGGGTCATCGCGCTGGCGGAGGGCGCGTGAACCGGCTCTCCGCGGCCGCACTGGTCGTGCTCTTCGCGATCATCCCGCTCTACGGGACGCTGGCCGTGCTCGATCCCTCACGGCCGCCGATCCCCTCGGTCGTCCCGCAGGGGGCCGCGGCGGCGATCGGCGCCCTCGCGGTCCTCGCGCTGCTGGCCGTCGTCCCCGCCGCGCTGCGGGCCGCCGGCCGCGACCTGCTCACGCTGGCGTTCCTGGCGCCCGGCGGCGCGACGATCGTCTCCGCGCTCGCCGGCTTCGACCCGCTCTTCGGGATCGGCCTCGGCGTGATGGTGACCGGGCTGGGGGCGGTCGGGCTGGTGCTGGCGCGGGTCGCCGACGCGGGGACCGTCCGCCTCTGCCTGCGGACCTTCCTGGGATCGGGGATCGTCGCCGCGCTCGCCGCGATCGCGATGACGGTCACCCGGCACCCTTCGGCGCTCTACGCGTACGACAACGGGCGGGTCGTCGGGACGTTCCTGAACCCGAACGAGCTGGCCGCCTACACGCTCATCGCGCTCGGGGTCGCCCTGCCGCTGGCGGTCGCGACGCGCGGCCGCGACCGGCTCGCGGTCGCCGCCGCGGTCGTGATGGCGGTGACCCTCGTCGCGACGTTCTCCCGCTGGGGAATCTTCAGCGCGGTGTGCGGCTTGGCGGTGTACGGTCTGGTGACCCGGGCGCGGGTGCTCATCGGCGCCGCGCTCGCCCTGGCGGTGGCCGGGATCGTGGTGAACGCGGTCGCCGGCGCGACCCATCACAACCCGCGCGACACCGAGGCGCGCGCCGTCGCGTGGCGCACCGGGCTGACGACCTTCGAGCGGTTCCCGCTCCTGGGCGTCGGACCGCTGGCCTTCGCCCGCACCTACGAGGAGCTGCGGCCGCCCGAGGCGCCCGGCGGGCGCGCGCCGGTCGCCTTCGACCCGCATTCGCTGCCGCTCGCCTTCGCCGCCGACGGCGGGCTGCTCGCCCTCGTCACCCTGACGGCGTCGTTCTGGATCGTCCTGGCGCGCGTGCTCCGCGAGGGGCGCCGGGCGCCGCCCGTCCCGCGCGCCCTCGCCTACGGCCTGGCCTCCGCGCTGATCGCGCTGCTGATCGACGGCGGGATCAACACGATCGTGCTGTTCTTCCCGCTCGGCCTCCAGGTCGTGCCGCTCGCGCTCGCCGTAGTACGGACCGATGCCCGCTAGCGGACCCGCCGTGCGCCTCGCGCTGCTCCTCGCCGTGACGGCGGCGGGCTGCGCGCCGCGCGCGCCGCAGACCGCCGCCTCGTCGCTCCCCTCCGCCTCGGCCGGAGGAGCCTCGGCGACGACGGTTCCGGTCCACGTCCGCGGGATCGGCACGGAGACCACGCCGACGGTCCTGACCGAAACGATCCGCGGCAGACGCGTCTATACCATACGTGCCATGCTGTTCGAAGGCGACATCGCCGGATCGCACGAGGGGTCGGCGGTGCTTCAGCAACCGCACGTCATCTTCGTGGACAAGAGCGGCTCGGCGACCGTCGCCGACGCCCCGAAGGCGACCGTCAGTCAGCGCACCAAGAGCGTGCTGATGAGCGGCGGCGTCCGCGCCCGCACCCAAGAGGGATCGATTCTGACCTGCGACACCTTGCGCTACGACACCGAGACCGAGCGGTTCGACGGTGAAGGCCGCGTCGTGCTGCGCGGGCAGAACGGCGCCGTGCTGGAAGGCGACCATCTCGACGGCGACGTGCGGCTGCACGACGTCCGCGTCACCTCCGGCGGAGGGACGCCGTGAACGGGAGCGGCGACCGCATCGTCCTGCGCGACCTGGTGAAGAGCTACGGCCGTCGCACCGTCGTCAAGGAAGTCAGCGCGCAGGTGGAGCGCGGCGAAGTCGTCGGCCTGCTCGGGCCGAACGGCGCGGGGAAGACGACCACGTTCTACATGGTGGTGGGGCTGATTCGTCCCGACCGCGGGACCGTCGTGCTGGAGCGCAACGGCGAGGCGCGCGAGATCACGCGCGCGCCGATGCACGAGCGCGCGCGCGCCGGGCTCGGCTACCTCGCGCAGGAGAACTCGATCTTCCGCAAGCTCTCCGTCGGCGACAACCTGCGCCTCATCTGGGAGATGAACGGGGTGCCGGCGGCCGAGCGCGAGCGCCGGCTCCCCGAGCTCCTCTCGGAGTTCGGCCTGCTCGAGTTCAGCGACGCGCGCGGCGACTCGCTCTCCGGCGGCGAGCGGCGGCGCGTCGAGATCGCGCGCGCGATCGCCACCGAGCCGGCCTTCCTGCTGCTCGACGAGCCGTTCACCGGGATCGACCCGATCGCTGTCGCCGACATCCAAGCGATGATCCGGCAGCTGCGCGACCGCGGCCTGGGCGTGCTGATCACCGACCATCAGGTGCGCGAGACGCTGGCGATCGTCGACCGCGCGTACATCATGAACGAGGGGCGGATCGAGGTGAGCGGGAGCGCGCAGGACGTGCTCGACTCGCCGATCGCGCGCCGGTTCTACCTCGGCGAAGGGTTCCGCCTGTGACGGGTGCGCGGACCGCCTCGCGCGCACTCGGACACATCCGCCCGCGCGCGCCGTTCTGGCCGCCGACGATCCTCGACCGCTACTTGTTCAACGAACTGGTCGGACCGTTCGCGTTCGGCTTCTCCGCCTTCACGCTGATCTTCGTCGCGACCCAGATCATCGCGATCGGCCGGCTCGTCTCCGAAGAGCACGCGCCGCTGTGGGCGGCGGTCGAGTACTTCCTGTGGCAGATGCCCTATTTTCTGCTGCAGGTGATTCCGATGGCGATGCTGCTCGGCACGCTGCTCGCGATGCAGCGGCTCTCCGGCGAGAGCGAGGTCACCGCGATGAAGGCCGGCGGGGTTTCGCTGGCGCGCATCGTCGCGCCGCTGCTCGTCGTCGGGTTCTTCCTCTCGCTGGTCGGGCTGGAGCTGCAAGAGCTGTTCGTGCCGTTCGCCAACGACAAGGCCGCGTACGTGAAGAACGAGGCGATCGAGCACGCGGCGCCGGCGATGTCGAGCCTCGAAGCGACGATCGCGCTTCCCGGCGGCGGGAAGCAGGTGACGATCGCCGGCGGACTCGACGTGCCGACCGAGACGCTGCTCGACGTGACGGTGATCCGCTACGATCCGCACGACAAGCCGCAGGAGTTCATCATCGCCGACCGCGCGAAGTACGTGCCGCCGGACTGGACCTTCCAGAACGCGACGACGTACCGCTTCTCGCCCGGCGGCACGGTCGACACCGGGACGTATCCGACGCTCGAAGTCGACATCGGCGAGCGGCCGAACCAGATCGCGAAACAGCAAGTCGACATCAGCGATCCCGAGCAGCTCTCGCGCAGCGACATCAAGGAACGGATCGCCTCGGGGCGGCTCTCGCCCGATCAGGTGCGCTCGTTCACCGCGACGTACGCCTCGAAGCTGGCGCGGCCGTTCGCGGCGTTCGTGTTCACGCTGATCGCGGTCTCGTTCGGCTTGCGGCCGGTACGAGGCGGCGGTGGAACCGGGCTCGGCTTCGGCCTCGCGGTCGCGATCGTGTTCGTGTACTACGTGATCGCGACGATCTTCTTGTCGATCGGCAGCGCGGCGACGTGGGTCGCCGGCCCGGCCGCCTGGATCCCGAACATCGCCTTCACCGCGATCGGCATCGTGCTGCTGCGCCGAGCATCGCGCGTCTGATGCCGACCGTGCTGCCCGGGATCGCCGGGGTGGTCGCGATCACGGTCGTCGCCGGGCTCATCGCCTACATCGGCGACCGGGTCGGGCATCAGGTCGGGCGCAAGCGGCTGACGCTCTTCGGGCTGCGCCCGAAGTACACGTCGACGATCGTGGCGGTCGCGACCGGGATGCTGATCGCGCTCTCGGTCACGCTGATCGCGCTCGTCGCCTCGAACCAAGTGCGCACCGCGTTCTTCCGGCTGGGCCAGATCAACGCGCGCATCAACGAGCTTCAGGCGCAGGCGATCGCGCAGCAGAACGAGCTGAAGACGACGCGCGGGAACGACCTCGTCATCCCGATCGGCGCGCCGCTGGTCAACCTCGCGCTGACGATCCGGCCGTTCCAGCCCGACGAGGTCGTGCTGCCGCAGCTGGCCACGTTCTTCGATCAGACGGTGACGCAGGCCGATCGCACCTGGACGCGCGATCCGTACGATCTCAAAGCGTACAAGCTGCGCTCGTCCGACCCCCAGATCCAGGAAGAGCTGCGCCGGGAGCTCGTGCGGATCCGCGACGACATCGCGACCTATCCGTCCGACACCTCGGTGCTGCTCCTGCCGATCGCCTATCAGAACATGTTCCACGGCGACACGATCCACTTCGCGTTTCAGCACTACGTCGACCGGCGGATCGCCGCGGCCGGGGACGTGCTGGCGTCGATCGACGTGCAGGGCGGCCAGACGCTGAACCTGATCGCCCTGCAGCTTCTCAGCACCGATGCGAGCCGGCAGCTCGTGGCGCGCGGCATGCCGCCGGCGTTCGCCTCGAACATCGCCCCGAACGGTGCGCAGGGGCAAGACGTGCTCAGCCAGCTCGTGCGGCTGCGCGGCCGGTACCGCATCGTGGCGAAGGCCGGCGGCGACGTCTACCCGCACTCGGGCGGCGCGCTGCTCGACTTCGCGCTGGTGCCGCGGTGACGATCCTCGGCCTCGACCCGGGGACGCGGAAGTGCGGCTACGCGCTCGTCGCCGACGGCGCCCCCGCGGCCCTCGGGATCGTCGCGCTCGGCGAGCTGCGGGAGCGGCTGCGCGAGCTGCTCGCGGCGAACCCGGTGCGGATCGCCGCGGTCGGCCGGGGAACGAACGCGGCCGAGGTCGCGGGGATCGCTGCCGGCCTCGGCCTCGAGGTCGCGCTGGTCGACGAGTACGAGACGACCTTCCGCGCCCGGGCGCGGTACTTTCGCGACCATCCGCCGCGGGGATGGCGCCGGTTGGTGCCGATCGGGATGCTGCTTCCCGAGCGGCCGATCGACGATTATGCCGCGCTCCTGATCGCAGAACGCTTCCTCGCACCGGCCGCCGACGGGGAGGAGTCCTGACGCTCGCTTCGGTATAGCGCCGGAGGCACGCGTTCCGGACCGAGCGCGTCGTCGCTGCGCCCGCCGCGGTACGGACCGAGGACGGGCCGTCGGCGCCGGGTGGTGCCAGCTCTTCTCGGAGGAAATGATGACGCGTCTCGGCTCCCTCGTCCTGGCGGCGGGCCTCTCGATGGGCTCGCTGCTGGCGTTGGGCCAAGCCGTTTCGGCGACGCCGTTCTCCGACGTGCCCGCGAACCATTGGGCCTACCAGGCGATTCAATCGCTCGCCGCGGACGGACTGGTCGAAGGGTACCCCGACGGCAAGTTCAAGGGCGACCGTCCGCTGACGCGCTACGAGATGGCGGTGCTGGTCGCGCGCGTGATCGCCAAGCTGCAGGCCAACGGCGCCGGGTACGCCTCGAAAGCCGATCTCGACAAGCTGCAGAAGCTGATCGACGCCCTGAAGGACGAGCTCGACGCGCTCGGCGTGCGGGTCACGAACCTCGAGGACGCGCTCGACGCGCTGGACAAGCGCACGAAGTTCGCGCAGTCGATCCAGATGCACGGCACGATCCTCGACAACAACTCGTTCCGCCAGCGCTACGGCGTCCCGCAGACGATCGCGCACGGCGCGGTCGACCCGTTCGTCAACGTGTTCATCTCCTCGCCGGCCGACAATAGCCCGCTCGAGCAGGCCGGCGCCGGCAATCTGATCCGCTACGACGACAAGCTCGACTTCGTCTACACGATCAACGAGAACCTCACGGTCTCGATCCCGGTCCACATCATCAACTACGAGTACGGCGGCGAGTTCACGCCCGAGGCGAAGTACTCGATCCAGCCCGACGTCGTGGTGAACGTCGCCCACGCCGGCGCCCTGACGAACCTGTACTTCCGCGACGGGCAGCTCGACAACATGCAGTCCTCGCGGCTCGGGCTGACGTACCGCGCCCCCGATGCTTCGCAGCAGGGCCCCGGCTACGAGAACCCGGTGCAGCCGTACGAGAAAGGCTTCGAGATCGGCGGCGTCCTCGCGGGCCAGGCGACGTTCCAGTTCTCCTGGACGCGCATCGACCAGACGATGATCAACACGCTGACCAACGTCGAAGATCCCAGCGGCGAGTTCGCGAACAACAACTACTTCTTTCCGGTGACCCGGCCGCAGACGAGCTACATCCAGCCGGGCGCCCCGGGCTCGCCCGCCGGCTCGCTGCGCATCGACACCTACACGGCGAGCACCGGACCGATCACCTCGGTGTATCTCACCCGCGAAGCCGTCCCCGGCACGGTGTACATCTCCGGGATCAACGGCGTCACCTGCGGTCCGAGCGCGCTCACGACGACCGGCGGCGGCTGTCCGATCCCGGCCAACGGCTGGTACTACATCCAGCAGACGAACCAGGTCGTCTTCACCACGCCGCTTCCGGCGGGCGATACCGTGCAGATCAGCTACGTCGGGCTGACGTACACCAACAACGACCAGTACCAGCGCTATCACGTCAACCTGCGCGTCAACGAGAAGATCCCGATGCTGCCGGGCGCCGAAGTCGGGATCTCGGTCGAGCGCATCTTCGACTTCGCCGATCTCGTCGACTCCGAGGGCGTGAACTTCTACCAGTCCTCGCCGAACAGCAATCCGGCCGGCAACGGCCTCGGTGTGGTGAGCGACACCGTCTTCGGCCTCGACGCGCAGGTTCCGATCTGGTTCATCAATCTCGGCGCGGCGAATCATCCGACGTTCTTCGGCGAGGCGGCGGTCAGCAAGTTCACGCCGGACTACTACAACACGGCGGCGATCACCGACAGCGCCGAGGTGCTGGGGCTGCGGCTGAAGATCGCGCAGATCACCGCGACCGTGCAGTACCAGGCCGTCGGGCCGAACTTCATGGTCGGCGGGCCGCTCGAGTACTTCGGCCCGGCGCCGGCGACGTTCGGGTTCTGGAAGGGCAACTACTTCCCGCAGTTCTACGGGTTCGCGAACAACCTGGCGATCAACAAGACGTTCGACAGCGCGGTCGGCACGCACACCTCGACGAGCGCGACGACGACGTACGTCTACCCGGTGTTCAACCCGTTCGTCGCCGGCGGGCCCGAGTATTTCAGCGCCTTCACGCCCAACACGCAGGGCTTCTCGATCAACTTGGCCTCGCCGATCCGGCTCGGCGATCTGCGCATGCAGGGGCAGCTCCTCGGTCAGAAGCTCGTCGACATGACGCCGAACGCGCTCGGCCAGCTCGCCTACGGTCCGGGCTTCGCCAGCAACCAGCACTCGACGTTCGAGCGCGTGCAGGGCGGGCTGCAGTTCGGCTTGCCGGTCTTCGGTCAGGCCGCCTCGCTGAACCTGAGCGGATCGCTCGAGCGGCTGGCGCGCAACGATCGCACCGCCTACGCGTACACGCCCTTCAACCCGGCCGAGGGCGGGGCCGACGCGGCGGCCGGTGCGGCGCTGAACACCTATCTCGCGGGCGGGGCGACGCCCCCGCTGTTCTATCCGAACTACATCAACGACTACCACAGCACGTACGAGGCCGCGCTGACGCTGCCGGTGACGCGCGACACGGTCCTCGGGATCGCCTACAACAAGCAATACTTCCACGGCGCGTACGGAACGACGCTCGGTCAGAACATCAGCGAGCAGAAGGACCAGTACCAAGGGACGTTCACCTACAACATCCCGAAGACGACCAGCTCGATCCAGGCGCTGTTCCGTAATCAGAAGTACACCGACGCGGTGATGCCGACGTTCAACTTCAATCAGAACCGCGAGGACCTGAACTTCACCGTCCGCTTCTGACGGTCGTGCGCACGATCCCGAAGCGCCCGGACCGCGAGGTCTCGGGCGCCTTGCATGCGTAGGGGTGGGACGGTGCTCCGAACCGTGCTCACGGCGCTCGCCGTCCTGGTCGCGGCCGCGCTGGCGGCCGTGCAGCTCGCCTCGTCCGCGGCCTACGGCGACCTGGCCGCGCGGCCGTCGCTCCCCGCCGCGCTCCATGCCGCCGATCCCGGCCTGCTGCGGCCTTTCCTCGGCGATCGGCCGGCGCGCGCCGCCGCGGCCGTGCACGGGGGTGACCTCGCCGGAGCGACGGCGCTGCTCGCGCCGCTCCCGGACGACGCCCGCGTCGCCGACCTGCGCGGGCGGATCGCCGAAGCGCGCGGCGCGCGGGCCGAGGCGATCGGGGAGTACGTGCGCGCCGGCGACGTCGTGCGCGCGCAGGGGCTCATCGACGCCCTGGCCGCGAGCGATCTGCACGGCGCGCTCGCCGCCGAAAACGGTCTGGTCGCAAATCTTGGAGGTGCGAGCGCCGTGCAAGAGCGCGGGCAGGCGCTCTGGCGGCTCGGACAGTTGCAGGCGTCGGTGGGCTACGCCGATCCGGCACGGCGGCGCCTGTGGTGGGCGGCGGCGGAGCGCTCGTACGAGAAGACCCTCGCGCTCGCGCCCAACGAAGAGACGTATCTGCTCGCCGCCGGCTATCAGTCGCTGGCGAACGGCGACGCATCCGCCGCGCTGCGCTACTACACGCACGCCGCCGACGTCGTGCCGAACAGCGGCGATGCCTACGCCGGCCTCGCCTGGACCGACGCTGCGCGCGGCGATTGCGCTGCCGCGCGCAGCGCGCTCGAGCGCGCGCGTGCGCTGCGACCGACGATCGGCCGCGACCCGGTCGACGACCCGAACGTCGGCGCGCCGCTCAAACGCTGCGGCGCGTGATCGTCGCCCTCGACACGCAGCTCGCCGTCGGCACCGCCACCGGTGCGGGCGTGTATCAGCGCGACCTCGCGGCCGCCCTCCGCGCGCTCGGAACCGACGTGCGCGAGCTCCGCGCGCCGCGTCTCGACCCCTGGCGGTTCGACCGGCGCGTGCTGTGGGATCAGGTGCTGCTGCCGCTCGGGGCGGCCCGTTCGGGTGCCGCGGTGCTGCACGCCTCGGCCGGGACGATGCCGCTGATCCGCACGCTGCCGACCGTGGTGACCGTTCACGACCTGGCGTGGCTGCGCGTGCAAGCCCACACGCGCCCGTACGCGCGCGCCTACTTCGGCCGCTTCCAGCGCGCCCTCTACCGCCGCGCCGCCGCGGTCATCTGCGACAGCGCCTTCACCGCCGCGGAATACGGCGAGCTCGTCGATGCGCAGCAGCACGTCGAGGTGGTGTACCCCGGCGTCGACCCGCGCTTCTCGACGATCGTGCGAACGCCTGATGACGCTCCCTTCGCGCTGGTCGTCGGCACCGTGGAGCGCCGCAAGAACCTCGGCGTGCTCGTCGAGGCCTTGCCGCAGGTGCCGGGGTTGCGCATCGTGTCGGTGGGGCCGTTCACGCCGTACGCCGACGAGGTGCGCGCTCGCGCCGCGCGGCTCGGCGTCGCGGATCGTCTTGATTTGCGCGGCTACGTCGCGCCGGCGGTGCTCGATGAACTGTATGCGCGGGCGGCGTGCGCGCTGATTCCGTCACGCTACGAGGGTTTCGGGTATGCGCTGGCCGAGGCGATGTGCGCGGGGCTTCCCGCGGTTGCGGCGCGCTCGTCTTCGCTTGGCGAAGTCGCCGGTGCCGACGTTTGGCTCGTCGATCCCGGCGACGTCACCGGCTGGACGGAGACAATTCGCGCGCTGGTCGCCGATCGCGAGCGATCGCAACGCGATGCCGACGCACGTCGGGCCGCGGCAATGGCGCGATTTTCGTGGGTTGCGTGCGCGCGCGCTGTTGCGTCGGTGTATCGGACGGTGTCGCAGCGTGGGTAATGCGGCGCGCGCTGGGTGGCGGGTCGGGGCCGGCGGGACAGTGCCTCAACGGGGACGCTCCCTCCGCGCTTCCTGCGCTCCGGTCGCTCGGCGCCGCGTCGCTCCGCGCGTCCGTGCGCTCCCGCTCCGCGACGACGCCCCGCTGAGGCACCGTCCCGCCGGCCCCGACCAGACACGAATCGTGGCGGGGGGCGACGCCGCGCCATCGCGGAGTTGCGGGGCGCTAGTAGATCGGGCTTCCCGGCGCTCCCGGCGGTACGCTGCCGTCGTCTTGGGCGAACACTAGGCGCAACGGATAGGTCGAGCCGCCTTCGGGCATCGTGACGATGTGGATGCGGCGGAACGTGCCGGCGTTGATGCGCTCTTGCCAGAGCTTGAACTTCGAGAAGGCCGGGAGCGCGTGGGCTTGCACGAGCGTGCCGTCGATCAGGAACGTGCCGGTGGCGCGGCCGCCGCGGGGGTTCGCGTAGAGCGCGACGTTGTGCGGGCCTTTCGTCATGTTGACGATGACGACGGTCATCGACTGCTGCACGCCGTAGTCGCCGGCGAGCGCTTCGCCTTGGCGCAGGTTCGGGAGCGGGAGCTGGCCGATGGGAATCTCGAGGTCGGGGCCGTCGACGTCGTAGGTGCGCTCGAAGAAGAACGTCGGGACCTGGTAGATTCCGCGTGCGTGCGGGGCGCCGCCGGCGAGCAGCTGGGTATCGCCGATCGACTGGTCGGGCGGCGCGTCGGCATTTTGCGCGACCAGCGTGAGATCGACCGGGTTCCCGCTCACCAGGCGCAGTTGGAGGATCCCGCTCACGACGTTTTCCGGCGGGAGCGGCGCATCGATCAGGTCGACCGTGGCGTTCGGCGGGATCAGCGTCACGCTGCCTTCGTTGCGCGCTTCGCGGACCAGGAAGCGTTTGGTCGAGAGGTGGCCGACCTCCATCTCGTTGGTTTCGGGGCCCGCGCTCCCTTCGATCATCTGCACCATCGCGGGCGCGTTTGAGGCGTTGTGCACTTTGAGCACGATGCGGCGCGGCGGCTCGGCCTTCGGGTCGAAGTGGTAGTACAAGAAACGCTGCGCCTGCGCGCGATCGAGGTGCGCGGTGAAGAGCACGCCGCTCGCGGTGAGGCGTTCGGGGTAATCGCTCACGAGCAGCCGGGCGGGCTGGATCGGCGGGAGCGCGACGTTGATCAGGACGACGTGCGTCGTGCCGCTCACGGTGAGGTAGCCGCTGCCGCTGATCTCGACGGGGACGTCGAGCTCGGTGCGGTCGTCGGTCTTCAGATCGCGGCGTAGGGGGACGAGATCCGGGGTGAGCTCGACCGATGCGCCCGGGCGCAGCGTCGCCGCGCGGCTGACGGCGTCGGAGATTCGCTCGCGCAGGTATTCGGCGCTGGCCGGGTCGCCGGTGACGCGAACCGTGGTCTCGTCGGCCGGGGTGCCGGCGGCGTAGGCCACCCGGATCGCGACCGTGCGCGAGACGCCGCGCGCGTCGGTCAGCGTCGCGATGGTGGTGCCGACCTTTACGCCGGTCACGAAGAGCACGCGCTGCGCCTGGTCGACGACGGCGGTGGCGACGGTCGCGTCGGCGACGATGACGGTGACGTCGCCGAGCGCGCTGTTGATGCGCGCCGAGACGGTCTTCGCCGGCTCGACGGCGACTTGCGGCGGCTCGACGATGATCGGGGGCTGCGTCGGCGGCGCGGTCGGCAGCGGCGTCGGTGATTCACCCGGCGCGGGCGATTCACCGGGCGCGGGAGATTGAGCCGGTGCCGGCGATTCAGCGGGCGTGGGCGATTCAGCCGGGGCGGGGGATTTGCCGGGCGGCGGTGCGCTCGGTGCGGGCGAGGTCGCGGGTTGCGGCATCGAGGGGGGCGGCGGCGTGCCGGAGGGGGGCGCGAGCGGGACGATCGTCGCGGCCGGGGTGGGCGTCGGTGCGGCCGGCGGGGGCGTTTGCGCGGTCGCGGGAGCGAGCGCGCAGAGCAGCGCGGAGGTGATGAACGGCGCGATGGCGCGTCGCACGGGACTCCTTCGGCGGCGGGGGACGATTACGCGATCTTCTGGTCCGGCGTTTCCCGCGAGACAGCCGACGCCAGGAGCGTCTTGTAGCCGACGTTCGGGAAGAGCACCGTGACGAGGTCCTTCTCGGCCCGCTCGACCGTGCCTTGTCCGAACTTCGCGTGGAAGACGACGTCGGAGATGCGGTAGCCCGACGAGGTGAGGACGCGGCGGCCCTGCAGGCAGTTGTCGCACGCGCCGCACGTGTCGACCTCGTAGTCCTCGCCGAAGTAGTTCAGGATGAAGCGGCGGCGGCAGCCGGTCGTCTCGGCGTACTGCAGCATCATCGCCAGCTTCGACTGGTCGTACTTCTTCTTGGTCTCGTAGTTCGCGAGGTTCAGCACCATCTCGCGCTGCTCGCGCGCCGCTTCGGTCAGCACGTAGGTGCCGCGCATCACGTTCTCGATGAAGCCGCCCTTTTTCAGCAGGGCGAGGATCACTTTGAGCTTGGTCAGCGGGAGCTGCGTGATCTTGCGCAGGTCGGTGAGGCTCACGCCGCCTTCCTGCGCGCCGAAAATCTCGAGCGTGCCGAAGACCTTTTGCACTTCCTCGACGTCGGGGTACTTGCCGGTGAGGAAGTAGTTCTGCACGCGCGTGTCGCTCATGCGGTAGATCAGCACGCATTTCGAGGGGTCGCCGTCGCGGCCGGCGCGGCCGGCTTCCTGCGTGTACGCTTCGACGCTGCCCGGCAGATCGAAGTGGACGACGAACCGGATGTTCGGCTTGTCGATCCCGAGGCCGAACGCGTTCGTCGCGACGACGGCGCGGATCGCTTCCTGCATGAAGAGCTCGTGTACCGCGGTGCGGTCGTGCTTCTGCAGCTTCGAGTGGTAGACGGCGGCCGGAAGGCCGAGCTCGTCTTGCAGGTATTTCTGCACTTCCAGCGCGTTCTTGATCGTCGCGGTGTAGACGATCCCGGTCCCTTCGAGCTCGCCTTTTTCGAACAGCTCCTTCAGCGTCTTCAGCTTCCCGGCTTCGCTGTCGGCGCGGCGCACCGAATAGCGCAGGTTCGGCCGGTCGAATCCTTTGACGATCGGCTTGACGTTCGGGATGCCGAGCTGCACCAGGATGTCTTCGCGGACCGCCGGCGTCGCGGTGGCGGTCAGCGCCAGGACGGTCGGGTGGCTCAGCTGCTGGATGACCTTGCCGAGGTTGAGATAGGCGGGGCGGAAGTCGTGGCCCCACTGCGAGATGCAGTGCGCTTCGTCGACCACGAACAGCGGGATGTGCAGGCCGCGCAGGATGCCGACGAACGCGTCGTCTTCGAGCTTCTCGGGCGTGACGAACACGATCTTGAGCTGGTCGGAGGCGATGCGCGCGATCGCCGCCATCTCCTGATCTTCCGAGAGCGTCGAGTTCAGCGCGACCGTGTCGGTGACGCCGCGCTCGGCGAGCATGTCGAGCTGATCTTTCATCAGCGCGATGAGCGGCGAGACCACGATCGTCGTACCCGGGAGGAGCAGCGCGGGGAGCTGATAGGTCAGCGACTTGCCGGCGCCGGTGGCCAAGATGGCGAGGGTGTCCTCGCCGGCCATGACGCGGTCGATCACCTCTTCCTGACCCGGGTTGAATCGTTCGTAACCGAATCGTTCGCGTAACGCTGCGCGCAGGTCGACCGTGGTGGTGGTCATCGTTCCTTCTTCCGACTCCGCGACGGCACGACAGGCGACGCCTCGCTTGGAAAGCGGACGCCCGCGGCTGTCTGTAGCCGGTGCCATGACGGGTACCCGGGCGGGTCCTCCTTAAAACGTTCCGGCGGGCTCCGCGGTTGCCGAGCGGGGCCGGACGGGACCGGCTCGCGGGGCCCCGAATCGCCAGGGCGTGTCGCTCTACCGAACCTGGCGGCCGCGGACGTTCGCCGACCTGGTCGGGCAGGACGCCGTGGTCAAGACGCTGACCTCGGCGCTCGAGACCGGACGTCTCGCGCACGCGTATCTCTTCTCGGGCCCGCGCGGCTCGGGGAAGACCTCGGCCGCCAAGATCCTCGCCCGCTGCATCGAGTGCGTGAACGGTCCGACGGCGCGGCCCGACAACACGTGCGAAAATTGCCGCGCGATCATCGACGGGACGGCGCTCGACGTTCTCGAGATCGACGCCGCCTCGAACCGCGGGATCGACGAGATCCGCGCGCTGCGCGACGCCGTCAAGTTCGCGCCCGCGACGATGCGCAAGAAAGTGTACATCATCGACGAGGCGCACATGCTCACCAAAGAGGGCGCCAACGCGTTCCTCAAGACGCTCGAAGAGCCGCCGGAGTGGGCCGTGTTCATCCTCGCGACGACGGCGCCCGAAGCGCTGCCGCCGACGATCCTCTCGCGCTGCCAGCGCTATGCGTTCCGGCGGATCGCCATCCCGACGATGATCGCGCGGATGCGCGAGATCGCCGGAGCCGAGGGGATCCCGATCGACGATGCCGCGCTCGGGGCGATCGCTTACCGCGCCGACGGCGGGCTGCGCGACGCGCTCACGATGCTCGAACAGGTCGCCGCGTTCGCGAACGGCCCGGTCGACGCGGCGGTCGTCGAGGACGCGTTCGGCCAGACCGGGCGCGCGTTCGCGCGGGCGCTGCGCGACGCTTCGCTCGACGGCGACGCCGCCGGCGCGCTGCGCATCGTCGACGAAGCGTCCGACGCCGGAACCGACATGACCGGGCTGATCCGCAGCACGATCGGTGAGTTCCGGCACCTGCTCGTCGCGCGCGTCAACCCGGAGCTGCTCGCCCGCGATCTGGCCGAAGACGACGCGCAGGCCGCGCGCGAGCGCGCCGCGCTCACCCCGCAGCCGCGTCTGGTGCGCGCGCTGCGGCTCCTCGCCGATGCGCTCGCTGCTGCGCGCGGCTCGGGCAACGCGCGGCTCGAGCTCGAGAGCGCGCTGCTGCGCTTGCTGCTGCAAGGCGAAGATCCGTCGCTCGACGCGCTCGCCGCCCGCGTCGCCGCCCTCGAAACCGGCGCGGCTCCGCACCGTCCTTCCGTTCCGCCGCCGAAGCCGGCGAACACGCCGGCCGCCGCCGCATCGGTCGCAGCGCCCTCGCGTACGGAACCGTCGGGACCAAGTGCGGCGAGGCCCGCGCCGCGAGCGGCGGCTGCGGGGGCGTTGCCTGCCGATCAGCCGGACACGGTGCAGCGTCCCGCGGTGCAGGCGGAGCGCTCCGAAGCGGAGATCGAGCGGCCCGCGATCGCGACCGCGCCGGATCCGTCGTCGCGCGGCGCATCGCCTGCCGAAGCAGCGCGCCCGGCGTCGCTCGGGAATGGTGAGCTCACGCTGCAGAAGCTGCGCTCGCTGTGGCAGAGCGTGCGCGGCCGGGCCGAGGAAGAGAAGCGCTCGATCCGCGCCGGCCTCGCGCGTGCGACCGTCGCGGCGCTCGAAGGGAACGTGCTGACGCTGCGCGTCCCCGACGCGATCGCGGCGGACGTGCTGAAGCGCGACGTCCCGACGCTGCGCAAAGCAATCGAAAGCGCCACCGGCCATTCGCTCGACATCCGGGTGACGGTCGCGGCCGGCGCCCCGCCGCCGGCGGAAACCGGCGTTTCGGGCGACGACGGCGAAGACTCGGACGACCTGATGCGCTACGCGCTCGAGAAGCTCACCTGAAGCGAGAGAAGCCGATCCGATGAATCAGAACATGATGCGCCAGATCCAGAAGATGCAGCAGGAGATGGCGAAGGCGCAGGAAGACATCCAGAACTTCAGCGTCGAGGGCGCGGCCGGCGGCGGTGTCGTAGCGGTCACGATGACCGGCGACTTTCGCATCACGAAGGTCACGATCGGGAAGGACGCCGTCGATCCCGACGACGTCGAGACGCTCGAAGACCTGGTCGTCGCCGCGAGCAACGACGCGCGCGCGAAGGCCGAAGCGTACGCCGCGCAGCGGATGGGATCGGTCACCGGCGGGATGAAGATCCCCGGCCTCGGCTGAGCGCGAGACGACCGCCATCCCGACCATCATCGCGGGTCCCGTTCAGGCGCTGATCAACGAGTTCAGCAAGCTGCCGACGATCGGCCCGAAAACCGCGGCCCGGCTGGTCTTCCACCTGCTGAACCGCCCGAAGACCGACGCCGACGCGCTCGCCGACGCGATCGTCACGCTGAAAGAGCGCGTGCGGCTGTGCACGCGCTGCTTCGCGATCACCGAAGAAGACCCGTGCGCGGTCTGCTCCGATCCGCGCCGCGAGGCTGCGCTCATCTGCGTCGTCGGCGAGGCGAAGGACGTCTTCGCGATCGAGCGCACGTCGGCGTACAACGGCCGCTATCACGTGCTCGGCGGATTGATATCGCCGATGGACGGGATCGGGCCCGCGCAGCTGCGCGTGCGCGAGCTCGTCGACCGCGTCGCCGCCGAAAACCCCGAGGAGATCCTCGTCGCGACGAACCCCAACGCCGAAGGCGAGGCGACGGCGCTGTACCTCTCGCGCCTCATCGCCCCGAGCGGCGTGAAAGTGACGCGCCTCGCCTACGGCCTCCCGATCGGCGGCGACCTCGACTACGCCGACGAAACGACGCTCGCGCGCGCGATCGAAGGCCGCCGCACATTGTAGCTTTCCGGACGAAGGGCTGTCGATCGGAGGCCTTTCGCGTCAGTCCACGGTGAGCGTATCGCCGACGGTTACTTCGCCGGGGACCGGGACTTCGCAGTAGATGCCGACGATCGCGTTGCGCTGTTGCGCGACGCTGCGTAGGACGCTCGGCAGTGATTCGCCGGTCTGGATGTCGTAGTTCGTGGCCACGCAGCGTTCGATCGTGTCGATCACGCGCAGCGTGGCACTGCCGACGTGCAGCGTCGTGCCGAGCAGGGCGGGCTCGCGGCGGGCGAACGACGGCGTCACGGCGACGTAGAGGTTCGGGCGCCAGCGGAGCGGGTCGAGCGGCTCGCCGACGAGCGCTTCGACGTCGCGCACCCAGAGGTCGAGCAGCACCGAGACGGGGCGCGCGTCGAACCAGCGCGGCCGCGAGCGGTCGAGCGTGACCTGCACGTTCGCGTCGAGCGCGAACGACGCGGCGGTTTCGGGATCGGCGGTGAGATGGAGCTGCGAGCACTCCTTGCCGCGGTAGGGCTTTCCGGCGCGCGCGTGCGTCGGCGTCTCGACGACGAGCGCGGCGGCACGATCGCCCTCCAGGCCGTCGGCGAGGATCGTCGCGCGGGTCAGCGGCTCGGCTTTGAGGCTCTTGACCGGATACCGCCAGAGCGCGGCGAGCGTTCCCACCTCCATCCCCGGGGATTCGCGGTCGAGCGCGCGAACGCTCCCCGGGCGTGCAGACCCCCCTGCTTCGCCCGCTGGGTGCCGGCGAGCTCCTCGATCGCGCGGTGACGCTCTTCGTTCGGCGCTTCGTGCCGATCGTGCTCGTGCTGGCCGTCGTCTCCGTGCCGCTGCTGGTCGTGCAGGCGTTCATCGCGCCGGACCCGGTCAGCGCCTTCGACATCATCGGCCGGCTCGGCGGACACAACGCGCGTCCCTCGCCGGCGACGCTGCACCAGCTCAACGAGATGAACCTCGCCAACATGCGGCTGGCGCTGATCTCGGCGGTGCTGCACCTGCTGCAGTGGAGCGCGCTCGTCGCCGTGATCGCGGCGGCGTACGCCGGCACGTCCGTCGGCCTCGCCGCCGCCTATCGCACGGGCCTGCACCGCTGGATCGCGCAGCTCGTGCTCGGGCTGATCTACCTCGTGATCGGGATCGTCGCCTCGATCCCGTGGTTCGTCGCGTACATCGTCCTGGTGATGGTCGTGGCGTTCAGCGCGTCGGCGCGGGTCGACGCGCTGTCGATCGGCATGGCGGTGATCGCAGGTCTCGCGATCGTCGCGCTCGCCGTCGTCACCATCTCATGGATCTTCATCGCGTACGAGCTGGCCTCGGTCGCAGTCGTCACCGAGCTGCCGAACCCGATCGCCGCGGCATCGGCCGGCCTGCGGCGCGCGTTCGGTGCGCCGACGCGCTGGCGCAGCCTCGTCGCCGGGATGGTCGCGCTGGCCGTCAACTTCGTTGCCAGCGTTCCGCTGCTCGCCGTCGGCGCGACGCTCTCGGCGCTGACGCACGTCCGCGCGCTGTATTACGGCGTCGCCGGCGTCGGCGAAGTGCTCGTGCAGGGGTTGCTCGGCGCGTTCATCGTCATCTACGCCGTCGACGTGCGCGTGCGACGGCAAGGGATCGATCTGCTTCCGTCCGCAGTCGACGAAGCGTCGCTAGGAGCTGCCTCGGGGTGACGCCGGTCTGGCCGCACGGCGATCCGCGCGAGGTCGCCCGGTCGGTGCTGCTCGATCCGCGCTTCCATGCGGTACGGACCCGGCCGCAGCGCACGTTCGCCGACGCCGTCGCCGACGCGATTCGTGCCGTCTGGGACGCGCTGACGGCACCGCTGCAGCACCTGACCGGGAACCGCACGGTCTCGGCGGTCGTCGGCGTCGCCGTGCTGCTCGCCGTCCTCTTCGCGATGCTGCTCGTCGCGGTGCGGTTCGCGCGTGAGGCGGCGTCGCGACAGCGCGCCGCGCGCGCGCCCGCCGCGCCGGTCGCGCTGCTCGCCAGCGATCTCGACGCGGCCGCGCTGCACGCGCTCGCCCTCGACGCGCTCGGCGCGGGGCGGCTGCGCGAGGCGGCGGCGCTGCTGTGGGGCTCGGCGCTGCGCGCGCTCGACGAGCGCGGACGCGTGCGCTTCGATGCGGCGCGCAGCCCGGGCGAATGGCGCCGCGCCGTGCGCGATCCCGCCTTCGACGCGTTCGCGCGCGACGCGGTCGTCGCGCTGTTCGGCGACCGCGACGTCGACGCGGCACTCGTCGGACGCATGCGCGACGGCTACGCGCGGCTCGTCGCCGCGTGAAGCGCGACCTGATCGCCGGGATCGCCGCGGTCGCGCTGATCGTCGGGATCTCGCTGCTCGTCCCGCACGAAGAAGGCCCGAACGGCGCGACGCGCGGCAGCGCCGACTTCGCCGCCGGCGGCTATCGCGGCTGGTACGAGCTGGCGGCGCGCGAAGGCATCGGCGTGATGCGGTTTCGCCGCCATCACGACCAGCTCGCCGGCTCGCGGATCGACACGCTGATCGTCGCGTTCCCGGATCGGACCATCGGCGCCGACTGGAACAGCGGCGAGCGCGACGCGCTGCGCGGCTGGGTCCGCGGCGGCGGGCGAATGATCGACGTCGGCGAGACGCCGCCGACCGGCACGGACGACGCGAAGGGCGAGTCCGTCTTGGAGCGCGACGCGCGGGGACCCCGCGGCGCGCTGCGCGGCCCGTGGTCGCGGCTCGTCGCATCGCTGCCGGAGCGCGGCGACGAGCGGCTGCAGCCGACGAAGCGTGCCCGCGTCGCGACACTGCTCGCCGACCGCGCCGGAACGTTCGTCGCGCGATACCGCCTGGGCCGCGGCGAGGTGATCGCGGTCGCGTCGGGGCTGCCGTTCGAGAACGGCGCGCTGGCCCGCGGCGACGACGCGCGGCTCGCGTATCTGCTCGCCCGTCCGCGCCGTCCGGGCGGAATCGTCGCGTTCGACGAGGCGATTCGCGGTGACGTCGTCGAGCGGGCGTGGTATCAGGCGCTGGACGCCGGCGAGCGCGTCGGCCTCGCGTTCGCCGTGCTGGCGGGATTGCTGTGGCTGGCGTACGGGATCGTCCCGCTCGGGCCGGCGCACCGCCTCGTGCCGCCGCGCGAGCCGACGTCGGCCGAGTTCGTCGACGCCGTCGCCGCGCTGTACGGCCGCGCCCGGGCGCGCGATCACGCGCGCGACGCGCTGCTCGCCGACGCGCGGCGTTCGCTCGAGCGCGCGCCGCGCACCGCCCAGACGCGCGCGCTCGCCGCGCGCATCGAAGCGGCGGCCGCGCTCCCGCCGGCCGATGACGCGGCGCTGATCGCGGTGGCCCGACTCTCCTACGAGATCCGAGAGGAAACGAAGAGCACGATGAGCACGAACCGATCGGCGCAGCGGCGTGCGCGCCGTCCCCTCACGCAGGGCGCGTAGTGGACGGCACCGAGTCGAACACCGCCGCGCAAGAGCTGGCGCCGCGGCTGCGGGCCGGGCTCGGCGCGGTCGTCGTCGGCAGCGAGCGCACCGCCTTCGGACTGCTCGTCGCGCTGCTCGCCGGCGGCCACGCGCTGATCGAAGGCGTCCCCGGCACCGCGAAGACGCTCGCCGTCCGCGTCCTCGCGCGGCTGCTCGGGATCGCCTACGCGCGGATCCAATTCACCCCCGATCTGATGCCTTCGGACGTCGTCGGCACGACCGTGTTCGATCAGCGCAGCGCGACGTTCTCGCTGCGCAAGGGGCCGGTCTTCGCGAACCTGCTGCTCGCCGACGAGATCAACCGCACCCCGCCGAAGACGCAAGCGGCGCTGCTCGAGGCGATGGAGGAGCGGCGCGTGACGATCGACGGAACCACGCACGAGCTGCCGCAGCCGTTCATGGTCTGCGCGACGCAGAACCCGATCGAGTTCGAAGGGACGTACCCGCTCCCCGAGGCGCAGCTCGACCGGTTCTTCGTGCGCGTGCGCACCGGCTACCCGGCCCCGGCCGAGGAGAAGGAGCTCATCGCGCGCGCCGTCGGCGGCTTCGACGCGCACGATCTCAGCGCCGCCGGCGTCGTCCCGATCGCGAGCGCCGGCGAGCTGCTCGCGGCGCAGCGCGCCGCGCGCACGGTGCACGTCGCCGAATCGCTGCAGGGCTATGTCTACGACGTGATCGCCGCGACGCGCGCGTCGGCCGACGTCGCGCTCGGCGCGAGCCCGCGCGCCGCGCTCGCGCTCGTCACCGGAACGCAGGCGGCGGCGTACCTCGACGGGCGCAGCTTCGCGACGCCGGACGACGTCAAGGACGTCGCGCCGCTGGTCCTCGCGCATCGTATCCTCGTGCGGCCGGAGGCCGAGCTGGACGGGCTCACCGCCGACGACGTCGTCACGCGCGTGCTCGCGAGCGTTCGCGCGCCGGAGCGGTAGTGCCGCGCATCGCGCCGCGCGGGATCGCGGCGCTGCTCGTCGTGGCGCTCGGCGCCGGCGCGCTCGCGCGCATCGAGCCGTGGCCCCTCGCCGCCGCCGCCGGCGCGCTCGTCTTCGCGCTGCTGATCGCCTACGACGTGCGGCTGCTGCGCGGGACGCTCGAGATCGTCCGCGTCGCGCCCTCGCGCTTGGCGCTCGGCCGCGCCGACGCGTTCGCCTACGAGATCGTGAACCGCTCGCCGGAGACGCGGCGCGTCGCGGTGGTCGAAGCGCCGGCGCCGCGCCTGGCGATCGACTTCGGCGAGGCGCGTGCCGTGCTGCCGCCGCGCTCGCGCACGACGCTGACGATCCCGTTCGTCCCGCGCGAGCGCGGCCGCACCGCGCTGCGCTCGTTCCACGCGCGCGTGCAGTCGGGGCTGGGGATCGTCGAGCTGCGCCGCAACGTCGCGGCGCCGCTCGCGCTGCGCGTGATGCCGGACTTGAGCGCGCTCGACGGGAGCGGCGATCTCGTCGCGCGCACGAAGCTGCTCGAGGCGGGGCTGCGGCGCCTCCGCCGGCGCGGCGCCGGCGGTGAGTTCGCGAGCTTGCGCGAGTACGGCCCCGACGATGAGTTTCGGGCGATCGACTGGAAGGCCTCGGCGCGGCGCGGCCGCGCGATGGTCGCGACCTACGACGTCGAGCGCGCGCAGCAGATCGTCGTCGCGCTCGACGCGGGGCGGCTCATGGCGGCGCGGCTCGGGGAGCGCCGCAAGCTCGACTACGCCGTCGCCGCCGCGCTCGCGATGGCCGCGATGGCGCGTCTCGCCGCCGACCGCGTCGGCGCCGTCGCCTTCGCGGCCACGCTGCTGGCGCGCGTCGCGGCGGGCGCCGGGGCGGCCCACGCCGCGGCGCTCACCGACCTCCTCTCCGACGTCGAGCCGCGGCTCGAGGAGTCGGACTACGAGCGCGTCGTCCTCGAGCTCGACCGCACCCTGCGGCGGCGCTCGCTGGTCGTGCTGTTCACCGATCTGTTCGATCCGATCGCCTCGAGCGCGGTGCTCGGCGCGACGAAGCTGCTCGCGCCGAAGCACCTCGTCCTGGTCGTGCTGATGAACGACGCGGCGATCGAAGGCGCGCTGCGGCGCGACCCGCACGACGCCGGCGAGGCGTACCGCGCGGCCGTGGCGGCGCGGCTCGCCGACGAGCGGGCGCGCGCGATCGCCGCGCTGCGCGACCGCGGGATGCTGGTCGTCGACGTCCCGGCCGCCGAGCTCACGCTCGCGCTTCTCGACGCCTACGTCGACGTCAAGACGCGGGGTCTGCTGTGAGGCGCTCGCGTCCCGCGCAGAGCAGGTAGACCGCCAGCGCGACGGCGGTCAGCGCGCCGATCGCCGCGCGCGCCGGGATCGGCAGCCGCTGCGGCGAGACGAACCCTTCGATCGTCCCGGCGACGCAGAGCAGGAGCGCGACGCCGATCACCAGCGTCGCCGCCCGCCGCGCCGCGGCCTTCAGCGCATCGCCGCGGCGGACGCGTCCCGGGCGCAGATAGCCGCCCGCGATCAACAGCCCCGCGCCGCCGGCGATCTGGATCGCGCTCAGCTCGATGACGCCGTGCGGCGCGATCGTCGCCCAGAAGTCGGCGCCGAAGCCCGCCTTCACGTAGAGCGCGCCGAGCCCGCCGAGCATCAGCCCGTTGGTCAAGATGATCCAGCCGGTGAGCAGCCCGCCGGTCATCCCGCCGGCGAACGCGATCGCCGCGACCTTCACGTTGTTCGTGATGATGAACGACGCCATCGCCGGCGAGAACGCGCGGTCGAACCCGAAGTTGCTGTCGTGCAGCGGCCGCTCGATCGGCCCGACCGGCGCCTCGGGGACGAGCGCGTGCACGTTCTGCGGATCGGCGCCGACCGAGACGTAGGCGACCAGCGCGGAGACGATCGTCAGCGCGGTGCAGAACGCGATCGGCGCCCACGAGCGGCGCACCTCGCGGGGAAAGTCGCGCAGGACGAAGTCGCGCACGCGACTCCAGCCGCTGCGCGCCGCTGCGACGTAGACGACCGAGTGCGCGCGCGCGGTGAGCCGGTTCAGGTGCGCGAGGATCGCTGGGTCTTCGCCGCGCGCTTTCGCGATCGCGAGATCGCTGGTGGCCGCGCGATACGCCAAGGCGAGCTCGTCGATCTCCTCGGGCGGCAGCGAACGGACGCCGCGCGCGGCGGCGCGGTCGGCCAGCGCCGCCAGCCGGTCCCAGCGCGCGCGGCGCGCGATGACGAATCGCCGTTCGCGCATCGGTGCGCCGTTCGCGGCAGAGCCGCGCGGGTCTTTGCGCGAAAGCTGCGGCATGGAGCGCAGCGTCGACGTGCGGACCGGGGAGGCGGTGTCGATTCGCTACGAGCTGGCCGGGCTCGGGAGCCGTTTCCTCGCCGTCGTCGTCGACGGCCTGGCGCAGATCGCGATCCTGCTCGCCGCGCTGGTGGCGCTCGGGCTCGCGTCGAGCGCGCTGGCCCGCTTCGTGCCGAGCAAGAACGCCTCCGCGTGGCTCCTCGCGTTCGGCATCGCCGGGGTCTTCGTGATCTTCATCGGCTGGTTCATCGTGTTCGAGATCTGGTGGTCGGGTCGGACGCCGGGGAAACGGGCGCTCGGGATCCGGGTCGTGCGCGACGGCGGGTTCCCGATCGACCCCGGCGCCGCGGTCATCCGCAACCTCGTCCGGCTGGTGGAGCTGGTGTTCGGCGCCTACGCGCTCTCGGCGGCGAGCGCCCTGATCTCGAAGGAGAACAAGCGGCTCGGGGACTTCGCGGCCGGTACGATCGTCGTGCGCGACCGCGCCGACGCGATCCCCGACCTCGACGCCTACCTCGCGCGTCCCGTCCGCGCCGGCACCGGGCTGCGCGACGACGATCGCGTCTTGATCGAGCGCTTCCTCGCCCGTCGCGAGGGGCTCGAGCCCGACGCGCGCTACCGCATCGCCGAGAGCCTCGCCGCCAAGATCCGCCCGACGCTGCACGCGGCGTACGGCGGCCTCGACGACGAGTCGCTGCTGGAGTGGCTGGCCGGCCGCTGAGCGCTTCGCGGCGAGCTGCGCGGGTGCGCTAGGCTCCGCTCGTGCCGTTGCCGCCGCCGCGGCGGATGCGCGCGAGGATCTCGCGCGCGAAGGTCATCGCGGAGGCCTTCGCTTCGTCGTACACCCGCGCGGCGTCGTCGACGCCCATCTGGCGGCCGTTGCGGTAGAAGTACGCGACGCCTTCGCCGACGACGACGGTGCCGGCGTACGCGATCGCCGACTTGATGAAGATCCCGCCGATCGGGATGAAGCCCGAGAGCTCGCGCGCGAGGGCGCGCCAGCCGAAGCCGCCGCCGACGATCGGGAGCAGCTCCCACATCTGCGCGAGGTCCGGATCGCGGCCGTAGGTCGCGCCGATGTTGAGCATCAGCGTCATCTGGATCCCGGTGATCGCGAACATGTCGGCGCCCGAGGCGAAGGCGCCGAGCACGACGCCGAGCACCGGAACGTGATCGATCACCGCGCTCGCGCCGGCGACTTTCAGCGCGTTCATCGCCGCGTCGCGGGTGAGCTTCGCGGCGACGGTGTCGCGCAGCGCGGGGAGCGCGCGGCCGACGGCGACCTCGATCCCCTTGCAGCACTCGACCAGATGCGGCAGAAAGCGTCCCGCCAGCGGCTGCGGCGCGATGCGGTCGACGACGTACTCCTCGACCCCGCCCGGCCCCGGCGCCTGCACCGGCCCGCTGGGCGCGGTGACGTCCTGCTCGACGATCAGCACGAGCACCGGAAGCTTCAGCGCGATCAGCTTGTCGAGGCCGAGCGAGGCGCGGTCCGCGGCACGCGCGACGCAGATCACCGCCCGGGCGTCGGTCGTGTCGACGGTGCGCTCGCGATCGAGCGTCTCGAGCGCCGAGGCCGCCTCGGGCGGGATCGTCTCTCCCGCATGGCCGGCGAGGAAGAGCCGACGGACCTCGCTCATGAGGCCGGGATCGCCGCACACGAAGAACTTGAAGGGCCGCCGCGCGCCGGCGTGGACCGCCCCGATGTTGAGCGATCCGCGCAGGCGCTCGAAGGCCGCGGCGGCGTTGGAGGCGTTCACGCTACGCTCCTACCCCGTCGGGCCGAGCGTGGTTACGTCCGCCCGTGGGCCTCTTTCTCGGGGTCGTCCATGTAGTCGAGCCAGATCAGTCCGAGGAAGATCTCCAGCGACTGCGCGTACATCCCGCGCGCGTTGGCGAGGTCGACGATGCTCTTCCCGGTCGCCTTCGACTCGGCCAGGATCGCCTGGGGCGCGGCGTTCGTGTCGGCGCCGACGATCACCGCGGCGGCGACGTCGCCGGGGGAGAGGTCCTGCTGCTCGAGCGTGTCGTAGTTCGGCCCGCCGGTGTGGAAGCGCAGGTCGAGCGCGTGCTGCAGCGTCGCGTAGCGATCCGGCGACTCTTGCAGACCGAGCATGTCGATCTGCGTCTGGAGCTGGCGCGCCCGCGCCATGTTGAAGAGCTGCGAGGCCTGCGCCGCGCCGACTGCGGCCTTGTTCAGCGAGTCGACCGTCTTCGTCATCGCCGGCTCGATCTGGCGGTAGTCGAACTGCTGGATGTCGCCGCCGCCGTCGAGCCGGGCGTGCTGCAGCGTGTGGACGAACGTGTCGAGGTCGCCGAGCGCGACGTCGAGGAGCGCGAGCGAGGCGCGCGCCGCGTCGACGCCGCGCACCATGTCGGAGTCGGCCGCGCCGATCGCCGTGAGCATCTTCGGATACGAGGGGAAGGTCGCGAGCGCTTGCGGCGGCGGCGCGTCGAGCTTGACCGGCGCGGCGAGCTGGGTCAGGATGTCGGCGTTTTCCTTGAGCAGGCCGCCTTCTTTGTTGCGTTCGAGCGAGCCGACGCCGCCGATCGTCTCCGACGACTTGCCGACCGCCGTGTCGAGCGACTTCGACATCGTGTTGACGTTGTGCAGCAGCGTGTCGAGCCGCGAGTCCTTGCGCGGCTGCACGTTGGAGAGGTTCGGCATCCCGTAGACGATGTTCTCGATGCGGGCCTTCAGCAGCTTGAGCTGATCGATACCCTGCTGGCGGCGCGAGGCGATCGCGGTCGCCGCCTGCGTCTCGTTCGCCTGCGCGGCGGCGACTTGGTCGCGCAGCGGCTGCAGATCGGGATGGAGCAGGTCGAGGCGGCGCTCCGCGTCGCGCAGGCCCTTGATGCGCACGTCGGCGAGCGCCTTCGCCTGCGGGGACTCCTTCTCGGCCGCGGCGGCGAGGTTTTGCTCGCCCTTCGAGACTTGGCCGATCGCCAGCTGCGCCTGGCCGAGATCGAAGCGCGCGGTGTTGTCGTCGGGGCGCCGTTTCAGGACGTCGGAGAACTTCAGCGCCGCGACGTTGTAGCGCCCGGTGTCGAGATCGTGGATCGCCTGCGCCAGGCGCTGGTCGTCGGTGCGCAGCGCCGGATTCAGCTCCGGATCGCCGTCGAGGTTCTTCAGCCGCTTGTCGGTCCCCGGATGATCCGCGAGATACTTGGAGACCGCGTCGTGGCTCTCTTGTTCGGTCGCGCCGAGGTGCGCCATGAACGTGCGCATCGCGTCGGGATCGTAGCCCGCGCGCGTCATCAGCATCAGGCCGTACTTGTCGGCTTCGTTCTCGTCGTCGCGCGAGATCCGCGCCAGCATCCCGGCTTCCGCGAGCTGGCCGAACTGGTAGATGATCGGCGAGAACATCGAGCCGAGCGTGAACAGCACGTTGAGGATCGAGGCTTTGTTGTTCGAAGTGACCGCGTGGCGGCGCTCGATGTGCCCCGTCTCGTGGCCGAGCACGCCCGCCAGCTCGTCGTCGCTCTGCACGAAGTCCAGCGTCCCTTCGTCGACGTAGACGTAGCCGCCGAGCGTCGAGAAGGCGTTGATGTCGGAGACGTCGAGGATCTTGACCGAGTACGGCACGTCCTTGCGCGCCGTCTGCGCCCACAGCTTGTTCGTGACGTCGGCGACCCACTGGTTCAGCAGGGGATCGGTCACGACCACCGTGGTGTCGGTGATCTGCTTGTCGTACTGCTTCCCGATCTGGATCTCTTGCGCCGTGTTCAGCGCCGAGGCGGGTGACGGGATGCTGGCACTCATCATCGCGATACTGATCGCAATGACGACGATGCGGCGGAACGGCATCATACAGGGCTTCCTCGAGGAGCGCCGGACGGGCTTCGGCCGGGGTCCCTTGGTTCGACCCGGGCCTTCAGCTTTCCACCAGTATACGCCAAACCTGTGGGGTGGCTGTGGACAACAGCACTTTCCCGTGCATTCCGTGTGGACGGCGCAGGGCCGCGCTCCGGGCCGTAGGAACGGGCCGCGGATGATCAGGGAGGGACGCCGATGAGCACGGTGCGCGGACGCGGCCGAAGCCTGGAGATCGCGGTCGATCGGGCGCTTGCAGCGGCCGTCGAAGAGCTGCGCGCGCAGTTCTCGGCGCGGCCGGAGTTCTACCGCGGCAGCCGCGCGGTGGCCAACCTCGGGGCCCTCGAGCCGCCGGCGGCCGAGATCGCCGCGTTTCGCGACGCGCTCGCCACCTACGGGATCACCCTCGACGGGGTGAGCGGGGTCGAGGCGATCGCGCCGGCCGCGGCCGAGCTCGAGCTGGCCTATCTCGGCTCGGCGAGCGTCGGCGACGTCACGGTCCTGCCGCGACGGCGCGAGCGCGAGGTCGTCTTGTCGGATCACGCACGCTCGCTGATGGCCGACTTCGCCGGGGCCCGGGCCGACATGGCGCGCCGGCGCAAGGAGCCGGTGCGGGTTCGGCCCACGGCGATCGCCAGCGCCGCCGTCGCGCTCCCGCACAGCCCCTCGCGCGCCGTCCCGGTCGGGATCTCGACGCTCTACCACCGCGGCACGCTGCGAGGCGGTCAAGCGCTGCACAACCTCGGCAACCTGGTCGTCGTCGGCGACGTCAACCCCGGCGCCGAGCTCGTCGCCTCGGGCGACATCGTCGTCTTCGGCGCGCTGCGCGGCGTCGCGCACGCCGGCGCGCAGGGCGACCGCGGCGCGCGGGTCGTCGCGCTCGAGCTCGCACCGACCCAGCTCCGCATCGCGGCACTGATCGCCGCCGGCACGGCCGACACCACGGTGCGCGGCGCCGAGCACGCCTCGATCGTCGACGACCGCATCGTCGTCGTTCCCTTCAGCCAAGCCGACCTTCGGAAAGAGATGCAGGCATGAGCGCACGACGAATCGTCCTGACCTCGGGCAAAGGCGGCGTCGGCAAGACGACGACGACGGCCAACCTCGGCGCGACGCTGGCGAAGCGCGGCCATCGCGTGGTGCTGGTCGACGCCGACATCGGGCTGCGCAATCTCGACCTCGTCCTCGGCGTCGAGAAGCGCATCGTCTTCGATCTCGTCGAGGTCGTCGAGGGTCGCTGCCAGCTGCGCCAGGCGCTGATCAAGGACAAGCGGCTCGAGAACATGTCGATCCTGCCGGCGGCGCAAACGCGCGACAAGACCGCGATCACCGAGCTGCAGTTCGCCAAGGTGATCGACGAGCTCGCCGCGTTCTGCGAGTACGTGCTGATCGACTGCCCCGCCGGGATCGAGCACGGCTTCCGCAACGCGATCGCCGGCGCCGCCGAGGCGATCGTCGTCACCACCCCGGAGGTCAGCGCGATCCGCGACGCCGACCGGGTGATCGGCAAGCTGCACGAGCGCGGTCTGCCGATCCGCCTCATCGTCAACCGCGTGCGGCCCGAGATGGTGCGCAGCGGCGACATGCTCTCGGTCGACGACGTCACCGACATCCTCTCGGCGGAACTGCTCGGCATCGTCCCCGACGACGAAGAGGTGATCGACACGACGAACCGCGGCGAGCCGATCGTGCTCGTCGCCGAGGCGCGGCTCGCCGTCATCTACGACAAGATCGCGCGCCGTCTCGAAGGCGAGCTCGTTCCGTTCACGACGTTCGCCGCTCCGGGCTTCTTCGGGCGGCTCTTCCGGAAAGCGGGTTAGGTGGAAGCGGGATGCACGAGATGATCGAACAGTCGACCGTCCCCGGCACGGACGCCGTCGTCGACGTGGCCGCGCCGGGGGAGCAGCCGGACCCGAGGCCCGCGCAAGCCGTGAGCGAAGCGCCGTCGGCCGTCCCTGCGCCGGCTGCGACCGCGCCGCCCCGTGTGCGCGGCCGCGCGATCGTCGTGACGAGCGGCAAAGGCGGCGTCGGAAAGACGACGACCACGGCGAACCTCGGTGCGGCGCTCGCCGCGACCGGCGCGAACGTGGTGGTGGTCGACGCCGACGTGGGCCTGCGCAATCTCGACATCGTGATGGGGCTCGAAGCGCGCGTCCGCCATCACGTCCTCGACGTGCTCGAAGGGAAGGCGACGCTCGAGGACGCGCTCGTCTCCGACAAGCGCGTCCCGAAGCTGAAGCTGCTCGCCGCCGCGCAGACGCGCGAGAAGGACGACGTCGACACCGCCGCGTTCCGCGACCTGATCGGTTCGCTGCGCGAGCGCTTCGACTACGTGCTGATCGATTGCCCCGCGGGGATCGAGAAGGGCTTCTCCAACGCGATCGTCGGCGCCGACGAAGCGCTGATCGTCTGCACGCCCGAGGTCTCGGCGGTGCGCGACGCCGACCGCGTCGTCGGACTTCTCGGCGACGAGCGCTCGGTGAAGCTCATCGTCAACCGGGTGCGCCCAGCGCTCGTGCGCAAGGGCAAGATGCTCTCCGTCGACGACGTGAACGGGATCCTCCGCCTGCCGTTGCTCGGCGTGATCGAAGACGCGCCCGACGTGATCGTCGCGACGAACAAGGGCGAGCCCGTCGCGCTCGACGCCGCTTCGTCGGTCGGCGAAGCCTATCGCCAGATCGCGCAGCGCATCGCGGGGACGCTGACGACGGCGCCGGAGATCCCGCGCGAAAAGACGTTCTTCGAAAAGCTCTTCGGGGGCCGGAAGTAAGTGTTCGATTTCCTTGCAAAGTTCTTCGGACGCACCTCGTCCGGCGCGACGGCGAAAGAACGGCTGCGCCTCGTCCTGCTGTCCGATCATCTCTCGCTCGCGCCCGACGTGGTCGAGTCGCTCAAGCACGATCTGATCGAGCTGATCTCGCGCTACGTCGAGGTCGACGTTCCGAACTGCGACGTCACCTTCGAGCACCGCGAGAACGAGGTCGCGATGCTCGCCAACATCCCGATCCTCTCGATGAACAACCGGCCGACGCCGATCCCGCCCGCGCCGCCGGCTGCGCCGCCGCCCCCGCCGGAGCGCGCCCCTGAACCCCCGCCGACTCCGTACGAGCCGGTCTCCGCCACCGTCGTCCCGGTCGACACGATCCCGCAGCCGGCGCCCGTCGCCGCGGCGCCGCAGTCCGCCCCCGCAGCGCCGGAACCCGCGCCCATGGCAGTGCCCAACCGGGCACCGGCGTCCGCGGCAGAGACGTCGTCCGCGCCGGCGCCCACGGCGAAGGCGCAGCACTCGCGCGCCGCGGCGAACGGTAAGGTGAACCGGCGGCGCCGGCGCAAGGCGGCCTCGGGCGCGATCAACGGGGAGGCTGCGAAGGCAGGCTAAGCGGGGCGGTCGGCGGCGCGCCGAAGGTCAGCGCCGTGGATCGACCCTGGTACACGCGGTTCAACTGGCCGCTCGCCGTCGCTCCGGTGCTGGTGACGCTGCTCGGGATCATGTTCATCCGCTCCGCGACGCTGCACGACCACTCGGCCTCGGACGAGTGGCACAAGCAGCTGATCTATGCGGCGGCGGGGATCGCGATGATGGTCGGTGCGGCGTGGGTCGACTACCGCGTCTGGCGGCGCTGGGCGATCCCGCTGTACGTCGTCACGCTCGCGCTCCTGGTGTTCATCGCGATCAAGGGGCACTCGGCGCTCGGCGCGGCACGCTGGATCCAGCTCGGACCGTTTCAGTTCCAGCCCTCGGAGCCGGCGAAGGTGGTCATCGCGATCGCGCTCGCCGCGCTGCTCTGCCGCGGCTCGTACCGCAAGATCCAAGAGCTGCTGATCCCGCTGATCGTGGTCGCCATCCCGGCCGGGCTCATCTTGAAGCAGCCCGATCTCGGGACGACGCTCGTGATCGGGGCGATCCTGACCGCCGAGCTGTACATCGGGCTGCCGAACCTGTTCGACTTCGCGCTCTACGCCGGTGCCGTCGCGACGGCCGCGGCGTACGTGCTGACCAGCGAGCATCTGCTCAAGCCGTTCCAGCGCGCGCGGCTGCTGGTCTTTCTCGACCCGAAGCTCGATCCCGAGGGCGTCGGCTACAACCTGAACCAGTCGAAGATCGCGGTCGGCAGCGGCGAGTGGTTCGGCAAGGGTTTGTACCATGGCACCCAGACGCAACTCGCGTTCGTCCCCGAGAACTCGCGCGACTTCATCTTTACCGCGCTCGGCGAGGAGTGGGGCTTCGTCGGCGCGCTGCTGCTCGTCGTGCTCTACACGATCACGATCGGCTTCGCGATGCGCGCCGTCTTCGCCGCGAAGGATCGCTTCGGCGTGCTGCTCTCCGTCGGGCTGATCGCGATGCTCGCGTTCCACATGATCGTCAACATCGGGATGACGATCGGGATCATGCCGATCACCGGGATCCCGCTCCCGTTCATGTCGTACGGCGGCAGCGCGCTGATGACCGACTACGTCGCGGTGGGAATCCTGCTCAACATCGTGCTGCAGAAAGACGCGCTGGTGTTCGGCGACGACGCCGCCCGCCGCGCGTGAAGGGGGAAGGCTGATGGCGGACGAGGAGACCGCGCTGGACCGGCTCGAGACGGCAAGCCGCAAGCTCGAAGAGCTCGCCGCCGAGGTGGCCCTCGGCGTGCGGACGATGGGCGAGGACGTCGGCGCCCGGAACCGCATCGACCTGGTGAAGCAGCGCCTCAAGATCGCCCTCGACGAGCTCGCAGGCTACCCCTACGCCCCCGAGCGCATCACGGACGAGTAGGACGCCCGAGCCGTGTGTCGCCGGCCTCGCCCATGAGACGGGTCTAGGATTGCCGCCGGAGTTCTGTCCGACGGGGATGTGTGATCTCGACCGTATCCTCATATCCGGGCGTGAAGCCGCCATGTAAGCGCAGTGCTCGAGCGATATTACGAAACGCTTTGTCCGATATGCGGCCCTGCGCGGCAAGTTGACAGGCGGTCTCATACGCCGAGACGTGCGGTATGCCGAGCTCCCGACAGATGCCCCGCGCGTTTCGCTCGTCGAGCAAGACATCGACGTCCAGTTCTCTCGCCAGCGCTATGGCTTCGGACTCTCCCCGGTCGAGAAAGTAGGTGTTCCGGAAAAGCTCGACCTGGGCGACCGTCTCCGCCTTCGTTATCGACCGAATCTTGATCCATCGCGGCCGGACGCGCGCGCGAGATTCGAAGACTTCACGATGCACACGGTTGGGGATCAGAACCTCGTCGAACGCAAGCTGGAGAACCTTCAGCTCACCGCCGTCATAGAGAGCGATCAATGGCGATGCGTCGGCGACAACGAGGCGTGTCACTAGATCTCGTCCTCATCCGAGAGCAGTTCCGCTGCGCGGCCCCGGGAGACAAGCCCTTCTCGGACGCCGGTTCGGACCAGTTCCGTGAAGACCACTGGATACTCCGTGGCGCGGTCGCCGGGTGCGGCAAGCGCGGAGCGATGGGTTTCCGAGACTTCGCCGCGCCTGGCCTCGATCGCGCGCACGTCCCCGATCAGGCGCGCATTATGCAACCTCCATAATGTGGCTTGGAAGCTGAGGCCGAAATGCAATGCCAAGCGCGCGATCTCATCGACGTCGTCCCCCCACGCCGTACCGGGAACCCATTCCCTGAGCGCCGCTTCGGGCATGAGGAGCTCTCCGGCGAAAGCGTTGGCTCGCTGTTCGTGCGGCGAGCTCTGGCCGGTGTTCATCGATTCGACGATCGTCTCTTTATCGAATCGCGCATGTCCGATTTCGTGCGCAAGGGTGAATCGCTGCCGTAACGAGCGGTGCGCGCTGTTGACGAGAACGAAGTGCTGGTCGAGCTCGGGGTCGTAGAGATGAATCCCGTCGAGCGTGCCGCTGCGGAGCGGGCGCCGAACGACGAGGATCGCAAGGTCCCGCGCGACGATCGCCGGATCGATACGCTGCCAAGGACCGTATCCCAGTTCCCTTCGGGTCCGGCGGGCTTCGGCGAGCGCTTCGGTTACCGGGCTCGGCATTATGCGAAGTGTATCATAAAGTTGCGATTTTCGCAAGAAAACCATTGACTGCTAGCCTCCCGGATGCCATAATCATGGCGGTATGGATAGCCCCGTTGCGATCCGGCTCCGCGAGCGAATCGCCCGTTCGCGCCGTAATGCAGGCTTGACGCAAGCTGCCCTCGAGGCGCGCCTCGGGCTCTCGCCCGGCACGATCTCAAAAGTCGAATCCGGCGTTCGGGACATTTCGAGTACCGAACTCGCCTCGTTGGCATCGTTGTGCGGCAAGAGCGTGGGGTGGTTTTTCTCGGACGCGGCCGATCACGTGGCGCATTTTCGGGGCGAGGCGACGGATGAGGAGACGCGTCGCGACCTTGCCTGGTTTCGGGAGTTTGCGGAAGCCTATCGCGGACTGCACAAACGCGTCATCGCCGGGCTGAACCGAGAATAACGTCCAGCCATAATAACGATTTCTGAGAAGCCAAGAATAAGAGATCATGGCCGAGTTTCTCTCGGCGTGGTGGGCGCCGCATCCTGACGGTGGCGGTCTATCTCGCCGCGATCGGGAGGGATGCCGATATCGGCCGTACCGTCCGGACCCTCTGGGACGACGGATGTTCCAATTCGACGGGTCCACCGCGGCCGCCGTCGCCGAAGCGGAACGCGGCATCGTGGAGCTGGATGGACGCGTCGTCGCCTTGGTCGACACCGAGGCGCTCTCGCGGCTCCTGCTGTGTGCCGAGGCGGTTGCCTCCTCGCGCATCGAAGGCCTGGAGATCGGTCCCCGGCGACTCCTGGAAGCGGACGCCCTCCGCGCCGCCGGTGGCACGGCAAACGACGTTACCGCGGCGGAAGTCCTCGCGAACATCGACGCGATGGCATACGCCACGCAGGCGATCGACGCCGGCGATGAGATTCACGTCGACCATCTGCTCGAACTCCATCGCCGCCTACTCGGCGAAACGCGCTTGTCCGAGCACGCCGGCCGCATCCGCACCGCGCAGAACTGGATCGGCGGAAGCGCCTACAATCCGTGTCGCGCGGCGTTCGTCCCGCCGCCGGCCGATGAGGTTCCGTCCCTGCTCGCCGATCTGTGCACGTTCTGCAATGACGACGCGCTACCGGCGAGCGCGCAGGCGGCGATCGCGCACGCCCAGTTCGAAACGATCCATCCATTTGTCGACGGGAACGGACGCGTCGGACGAGCACTCATCCACCTTGTCCTGCGGAGGCGCGGCCTGGAACGGTGCGTCGTCCCGCCCATCTCGCTCGAACTCGCGACGCGGGCCGACGCCTACATCGACGCAGTCGCGGCGACGCGATACGACGGCGCCCCCGGCTCTCCGGAGGCGCGCGCCGGGGCGAGCCGGTGGCTTGCGCTCTTCGCCACTGCCTGCGTACGAGCCGTCAAGGACAGCCAATCGTTCGAGGATCGCGTCGCGCAAGTCCAGCATGGATGGCGCGAGCAACTCGGCGCGACGCGTTCGCATGCAGCGGCGCTCGCCGTTACCGCGGTCCTGTCCGGTACGCCGATCCTGACCGTCAAGACGGCGGCAACGCTGACAGGGCGAAGCAAAGCCGCGGTCAACGCGGCGATGACGCGATTGCTCGAAGTCGGCATCGTGCGGCAGACGCGCGCGCAGGCGCGCAATCGCGTCTTCGAAGCGCGAGAGATCATCGATGCCTTTGCGGTGCTCGAGCGCGGGCTCGCGAGCCTGACCGCCGACACGAGCTCGGCCTCGCCGCCGCGTCCCTCCCTGACCGTCCGCCAAAGGCGCCTCGCGTCGTCGCACCGGTGAACGGGGGTAGCGCCTTGCGTTCCTGAGCAAGCGATTACCGCGTCCCGCTCTTCGACCCGGCGATGGGCCTGCGGAGGACCGGCGGGGGGCCTCCCGGAACAGGCAACCCGAGGCATTCGTCCCGCGGTCGCGCCGATCGAAAGAGGCGGCGTTCGGATCGTGCGGATGCGTTCACCCAGCTTTTTTTGATTTAGAGGGACGAGAGCGTCCGCCCGCGGCGCCCGCTCGATGACGCAGAGCGTCGTCGCGATGTGCGCGCGGACGACGGCCGCCGACGTCCGAGAGAGGCCACCCTACTTGTCCACCGACATCCTCATCTCGAGCGATCCGTGGGAGAACCGCGTCGCGATCCTCGAGGACGGCCGTCTCGCGGAGATCTACGTCGAGCGCGAAGAGCGCGTCATCGGCTCCATCTACAAGGGCAAGGTCGTCAACGTCCTGCCCGGGATGGGAGCGAGCTTCTGCGACATCGGGCTCGGGCGAAACGCCTTTCTCTACGTCGACGACATCAACAAGACGCCGCTGAACATCGGCGACGTCGAGATCACCTCGGGCCGCAGCGGCTACACGATCACCGAGAAGGTCAACCGCGGCGACGACGTCCTGGTGCAGATCGTCAAGGAGCCGCGCGGGCTCAAGGGCGCGCGCGTCTCGACCAACATCTCGCTCCCGGGCCGCTATCTGATCCTCATGCCGACCGGCAAGTTCAGCGGCGTCTCGCGCAAGATCGAGTCGGCCGCGGAGCGCGAGCGGCTCAAGACGATCATGAAGGCGATCCGCCCGGAGGGGATGGCCACGGTCGTCCGCACCGCGGCGGCCGGCGTCTCGAACGCCGAGCTGATCGCCGACCTCGGCGTGCTGATCCGGATGTGGCACGGAATCCTCGAGCAATACAAGCGCGTCCCCGCGCCGGCGCTGCTGCACAAGGACATGAACCTCGTCTACAAGACGGCGCGCGACTTCATCACGCCGGAAGTGAACAAGGTCTGGCTCGACGACGAGACCGAGACCGAGAACGTGCGTGACTTCATGCGACTGCTCGGGCCGCAGTATGTCGACCGTATCCAGTATTATGAAGCCGGAAAGCGTCTCTTCGCCGACTTCAAGATCGACGACGAGATCGCGCGGCTGATGAAGCCGACGGTCAAGCTGCCCTCGGGCGGCTCGATCGTCATCGAGTCGACCGAAGCGCTCACCGTCGTCGACGTGAACTCCGGCAAGTTCACCGGCGGCAAGAACCTCGACGACACGATCGTGCGCACGAACGTCGAGGCCGCGGCCGAGATCGCGCGCCAAGTGCGCCTGCGCGACATCGGCGGGATCATCGTCTGCGACTTCATCGACATGTCGTCGGAGAAGGACCGCAACCGCGTCATCGAGGCGCTGCAGGAAGGCTTGCGCAAGGACCGCACGCGCTCGACGATCCAGTCGTTCTCGCCGCTGGGACTGCTCGAGTTCACGCGCAAGCGCGTCGGCAAGGATCTCGGCCAGCAGCTGCGCGGCAAGTGCCCGGTGTGCGACGGCCTCGGCAGCGTGATGTCGCCGGAGTCGGTCGCGATCGAAGCGTTCCGCGAGATCGTCTCCCACAAGAACGGGAAGCCGCAGCACGTCCACATCGCCGCGTCGCCGAGCGTCGCCGCGCAGGCGGAGTACTGGTACGAGGACGAGCGCGTGCAGCTCGCCGAGCGCATCGGCGCGACGATCGACGTGTTCGTCGATCCGGCGGTCCATCCGGAACGCCCGCGCGTGCTGTTCGACGACGCCGCCCTCCCGCCGTTCGCCCCGATCCGCGTCGGTGACGAGTTCGAGGTCGAGCTGCTGAACCTGCGGCTCCCCGTCGCCACGTCGGCGGCGGCGATCGTCGCCGGACGGCTCATCGAAGTCGAGAACGCGGCGAACGCGATCGGCAAGACGATCCGCATCAAGATCCTCGACGTCGAGGGCAGCGACATCCTCGCCGAGCCGCGCTTCCCGATCGGAAGCCCCGCCGCGCAGGCCGCCGGCGAAGGCCGCAAGCGCCGTCGCCGCGGCGGCCGCGGCCGCAAGCCGCTGACGGCGCAGGAACAGAGCGAAGAGCTGCGTGAGCTGGCCGAGGAGGCCGAGAAGGGCCTCGGCGGCCGCACCTCGATCGGCATCTCGACGACCGAAGAGGTCGTCGCGAAGACCGCTTCTCCGAAGACCACGGCGCAGAAGGCCGCCGACGGCGCCGTCGCGCTGCTGCCGGGCGAGGTGCTCTCGGGCGCCCGCGTCGGCGGGGTGCTCCCGGGCGAGAAGCTCTCCGGCGACCGCGTCGCCGCGGGCGGTCGCGCCGATGCGGGCAGCCGCGCCGAGGGGGGCAGCCGCGCCGCTACGGGCGCTCGCGCCGATACGGGCGGCCGCGCCGATGCGGGCGGCCGCACCGCGGTCCCGATTCGTCCGCCGGTGACCCCGGCGGCTGCGGCCCATGTCAACGCCGAGGGCGAAGCCGCCGAAGATGCCGGACACCGCCGTCGCCGCCGTCGCCGCGGGCGCGGCGGACGGGGCGGAGCGGATGCCGCCGCACTGGCCGGTGGACGGCCCGGCGCCGAAGCCGCCACCGCGGCCGGTGGTCGCGGGATCCCCGCGGCCGGCGTCGCAGCAGCGGGAGCCGGCGTCGCGACGTACGATGTGGATGCCGACGAGGGCGACGAAGACGAAACGACCCCGTTGAGTGCGCAGGCCGGGGATCCCGGCGCCGAGGGGCAGACCGGCGACCGCAAGCGTCGCCGTCGCCGCCGTCGTCGTCGCGGTCGCGGAACCGGCGAAGGCGCGCAGGCGGGGCAGGGCGTCGCGGCGGCCGGCGAGAGCCAGGCCGTCCCCGATCGCCACATCTTCCGTGTCGACGCCGAAGGCGGTGCCCAGGCAACGGGCGAGACGGCGCCCCCGGCGCCCTCGCGCGCCCTCGCCCCGTGGAACCGCAAGCGCGGCGACGTCGCGGTCGAGCCGCCGCCGCCGGTGATCACGGCGCCGCCGGAGACGCGGGAGCCGGTCAAGGCCGCGCGCCCGTCGCGTCGCCGCCGGAGCCCGGAGGAACGCGCCCTCGCCTACGGCGGCCAGCTCGAGCCGGCGGCGCCGGTCCCGGCGCTTCCCAAGCCCGAGCAGCCCGCCGCCGCAGCGTCGAACGCGCCGGCCGCGACCGATTCGAAGCGCCGTCCGCGGCGGAAGACGCCGTCGGGCGCCGACATCGCGAGCGCGATCGCCGACACCGCCGTCGCCGCCGTCGGCGCGGCGACCCGCAAGCTCGCCGATGCGGCCGCGAGCGTCCTCGGAACCGCCGCTCCGGCGCCGGACGGCGCGAAGCGCACCACCGGCACGCGAAAGGCCGCGACGACCTCGGCGCCCGCAAAGGCGAAGAAGTCGTCGACCGCCGCGACCGCCGCGAAGAAGACTCCGGCCGCCGCGACCGCCGCGAAGAAGACTCCGGCCGCCGCGGCCGCAGCCAAGAAGACTCCGGCGCGCGCCGGCGCGGCGAAGAAGTCGGCCGGCTCGAAGGCCGGCGCTTCCAAGGTCACCGCGAACGGTGCGAAGGCGACCCCCGCGAAATCGGGCGCGACGAAGCTCGCGTCCGGCGCGAAGGCGCCGGCGGCAAAGAAGGCTCCCGCCGACCGCAAGGCGCCGGCCGCCAAGAAGACCGCCGCGACCCGGAAGAAGCGGTGAACGGCCTGGCGCGGGCGGCGGCGGTTACCGGCCGGGCGGCGGCGGCGCGGGCGACGTCGCCGCACTGACGTCGATGCGGCCGTCGATGTAGCTCAGCGCCGCGGCGAGCTGCGGATCGGTCTTCGGATCGCGGAAGCGGATCCCGGCCGTGTCCTTCGGCAGCACGCTCTGGATGTCGGGCACGATGCCGACGCTGTTGATGTCGCGACCCTTCGGCGTGAAGTAGCGCGCGGTCGTGATCTTCACGGCGGAGCCGTCGCGCATCGGGAAGATCGTCTGGACGACGCCCTTCCCGAACGTCTTCGTGCCGACGAGCTTGCCGACGCCGCTGTCCTGGATCGCACCGGCGGTGATCTCCGAGGCCGACGCCGTGTACTGATCGACCAGCACCGCGAGCGGGCGCGGCGCGATCGCGTCGTTCTCCGCGTCGTACTCGGTGTCGACGCCGGAGCGCGACTGGACGCTGACGATCGGCCCGCTCGAGATGAACTTCGAGGAGACGTCGATCGCGGCGTTGAGGTAGCCGCCGCCGTTGCGCCGCAGGTCGAGGACGTACGCCTTCGCGCCTTCGGCGTCGAGCCGCTTCAGCGCGGCGTCGATCTCTTGGCCCGTCGTCTGTCCGAACACCGCGAGCTCGATGTAGCCGACATCGTTCGGCAGCATCTTCGAGAATACGCTCGGCTCGTGGATCTCGGCGCGCGTGATCGTCACCGGATCGAGCGGCTTTCCGTCGCGCTGGATCGAGAGCTGCACCTTCGTCCCCGGGTCGCCGCGCAGCGCGCCCGAGATGCGCTTCGTCTGCACGTCGGCGTTCGTCGCCCCGCCGAGCAGCGTGACGATCGACTTGCCGTCGACCGCGGTGATCATGTCGTCGGCCTGCAGCCCCGCCTTGTCGGAGGGTCCGTCGAGGATGACGTTCTGCACGTGCAGCAACTTCGTCTTCGCGTCGATGTCGTACGAGATCCCGATCCCGCCGAACGAGCTGCCGTCGAGCCCTTCGTTGAGCGCGGCGTACTCCTTTGGCGAGAGGAAGACGGTGTAGCGGTCTTTGACGGAGCCGAGGACGCCGGCGATCGCGGCGTAGGTGATCTGCGTGGAGCCGTTCAGCGACTCCAGCGGCTCGAGCTTCGCGCCGTACGAAGTGACCGCGGCCTGCACTTCGTGCTGCAGCGCTTCGGCGTTCTGCGCGTCGTCGTCGGCGGCGTGGATCTGCGGGAGCGTCGGGTTGGTGACGTGGCGGCGCTTCAGGAAGTCGATCATCGAGGTGCGCGCGCCCTCGAGCGCCGCCTGGCGGTCGACCTTCTTGTAGAAGTCGGCGGTCAGGTGCGCGTAGCTCGCGACGATCTCTTCGCTCTGCTGCATGCTCAGCGTCGGGGCCGCGGCGGTCGCGACTGGGCCGCGAACGGCTGCCAGCGCGAGCATCCCGGCAAGCGCGACGGGAACGATCCGTTTCATCTAGAGGTCTTTCTTGCTTTCGGTGTCGATGATGTGCTTCGCGACGCTGAGCTGCTTGTCGTGTGGAGAGTCGATGATGCGCAGGTCGACGGGCTGGGTCACGACCACGTCGGGGACGATCCCCTTGTGCTGGATGTCGCGGCCCTTGGGGGTGACGTAGCGCGCCGTCGTGATCTTGAGCGCGCCCTGATTGGCCATCTTGTAGAGACTCTGCACGACGCCCTTACCGAAGGTCTTCTCGCCGACGAGCGTGCCGACGCGATAGTCCTGGATCGCGCCGGCGGTGATCTCCGAGGCGCTGGCCGTGTAGCGGTTGACGAGGAGCACGAGCGGCTTCGCGCCGACGTCGTCGCCGGTCGCCGACTGCGTGTCGCGCGTCCCCGCGCGATCGATCGTCGAGACGATCGGACCGCTCGGGATGAAGAGGCTGGAGATGTCGACGGCCGCGTTCAGGTAGCCGCCGCCGTTGTTGCGCAGGTCGAGGATGTAGCCGCGCGCGTCGTGCTTCTTGCCCTCGAGCAGCGCGCGCTTCACTTCGTCCGCGGAGGTGAGCCCGAAGTCGGCGAGGCGGATGTACTCGATCCCGCTCTCGTTCTTCGCGAGCACCGAGGGAACGTGGATGTCGCCGCGCGTGACACGCACGATCACCGGCGCGCTCGGCATCGCCTTGAGGCTGGGGCGATGGCGAATCTGCAGCGAGACGACGGTGCCGAGCGGCCCGCGAATCTCGTGCTCGATCACGTCCATGTCGACGCCGGTCGTCGACTTGCCGTCGACCGCGACGATGAGATCGCCGGGGCGTACTCCGGCCTTGATCGCCGGATTGCCCTCGATCGGGTCGACGACGACGTTGCCGTCCTTGTCCTTGGCGATGTAGACGCCGATGCCGCCGAAGTTGCCGCCTTCGAGCTGCTCGTCGAGCCCGCTGATCTCTTGCGGCGAGAGATATGTCGTGTACGGATCGCCGAGCCCACTGAGCATCCCGATGAGCGCGACCTGCGTGAACGTCGTAGTCGGCGCGACGTGCGGGTAGCGCGACTGCACGGTCTGCAGCGTGCTGAGCAGGATGTTCAGGTCGCGCGTGCGATCGCCGCTGGCCAGCCGGTGCGGGACATTGGGATGCTCGACGTTGCGCGCGTGCAGAAACGCGGTGAGCGCCTTCTGCTCGCCGGTGACGAGGAGCTGGTCCGCGACCGGCTTGTAGTAGGCGCCTTCGACGCGGTTGTACGCCTCTTCGACCAAGTGGCGCTGCGAGGTCTGGCCGCCGCCGAGCAGCGTCGTCAGGTCGAAGCCGGCGACTTTCGAGCCGTCGCCGAGCACGACGCTCTGGGCGTCGGGCGCCGAAGCGGCGGCACGCTCCGCGTACAGGGCGCCGCCGAAGGCGGCGAGCGCCACGACGAGGGCGGCGGACACGATGCGGGTGCGGGCGGTCAAACGGCGGTCCTTCGAAGGGGCGCGGAGGTGTAGTCTATGAACCCGCCCCGTGGGCGAGTTGTTCCATCAGCGCGTGAGCCTCTAACGCTGACAGATTTTCTTTGGATGCCGCTAGGACGCCCGTCCGGAGCCGGCCCATTCCGGCCGCCGGGGCCGAGAGCCGCCGGTTTAGCGAAGGAAGGACATCGGGTCGACCGGCTTGCCGTTCTGCATGACCTGGAAGTGGACGTGGGGGCCGGTGGCGTCGCCGGTCGCACCGGCCGCGCCGATCGCCTGGCCGCGCTGGACCTCTTGCCGGACGCCGACGTAGATCTGCGACATGTGGCAGTAGATCGTCGAGAGGCCGCCGCCGTGGTCGATCGCCACCATGTTGCCGCAGTCGCCCTGGTAGCTCGCCACGATCACCGTCCCGGCGGCCGCCGCGGCGACGGTCGTCCCGGTCGGGACGCCGATGTCGATCCCGGCGTGCAGGATCATGCGGTGATAGACCGGGTGCATGCGGTAGCCGAACGGCGAGGTAATCGGCCCGGAGACCGGCCACATCAGCTCGCCCGGCGCCCCGGGCTCCGGCTCGACCGACTCGCCGGCGAGCATCCGCGCGCGGCGCTCGGCCTGCCGCCGCGCCTCCTCCTCGCGCTGGGCCTCGATGACCATCGCCTCGAGCCGCGCCTCCTCGGCCTCCGAGATCTCGTCGAGCTGGGCGACCTGGTTCTGCACGCTCTGGCGCTCGGCGTCGGCCGCGTCGAGCAGGTTCTTCCGCTGCACCGCGAGCGAGGCCAGGGCGCGCTGCTGCTGGAGCGCCTGCGACTGCTCGCCGGCGAGCTCGGCTTGCGCGCCGAGCAGCCCGGTCTGGATCGCCACGACCTTCGCTTCGTCGGCCTTGCGCGCCCGGATCGTCACCTCGTTCGCTTTGACCAGGTACCGGATGTCGTTCCAGCGCTCGACGAAGTCGGCGAACGAGCGGGCGCGCAGCAGCACGTCGACGTAGCCGAGATCGCCCTGCTCGTACGCCTCGACGAGTCGCCGGTTCAGCGCGTCCTGATGACGGTGCAGCGTCGCCTGCGCGCCGGCGAGCTGGACTTTGTTCCAGTCGAGCTTCCGCTGCGTCGACTTCATCTGCCCGTTGAGCTGGTCGATGTGGCTGTCGACGACGCCGATGTTGCGGTTCGTCGCGGCGAGCTGCGACTGGATGTCGGCCTCGCGCACCTGCGCGCCCTCGAGCTGCGCCTTCTTCTGGTTGAGCTGCAGGTGGACGGCGTGGATCTTCGCGCGCTGTGCCTGGATCTTCTCGGCGACATGGCTCTTCGCCACGACATGGTGCTTCGCAAGCGCGACTTGCGGCGCGAACGAAACGATCGCGACGACGGCCAGCGCGGTGCGCGCGAGCCGCCTCCTCGTCACCCTGAGCTTGTCGAAGGCCGTCACGCGCGGAGGTGGCGTCCGACGCTGTACCAGGCGGCGACGATGCCGACGGCGGCGCCGCAGCCCAGCAGCTCGAGGCACAGTTGCGGGCCGTTCACTTCGAACGTCACGAAGGCCAGCGTTTGCGCCAGCTTCGGCACGATCTCGTGCTGCGCCGCGGCGAGGACGCCGATGGCGATCCCCGCGCCGAGCAGGCCGGCCAGCATCCCTTCGGCGATGAACGGCATTCGGATGTACAGGCCCGTCGCGCCGACGAGCTGCATGATCGCGATCTCGCGCCGGCGCGCGAAGACGGTGAGCCGAATCGTGTTCGCGATGACGATCGCCGCCGAGATCGAGAGCAGCGCGATCAGCGCGATCCCGGCCTTGCCGAGGACCCCGGCGATCTTGAGCAGCTTCTGCACCGTGTCGGCGGCGTAGTCGGTCTTCGCGACGCGCGGGTCCTTGGCAATCCACGCGGCGACGTTCGGGACGGAGTCGGGGTCCTTCACGCGCACTCGGTAGGTGTTGGGGAGCGGGTTCGCGGTGAGCAGCGAGGTGTCGAAATCCTTGCCCAGCACGTCGTGCATGTGGCGCAGCCCCTCGGCCTTCGGCACGTAGGTCGCCGACGCGATCCGCGGATCGCGCGCGAAGCGCGCGGCGAGCTGGCGCGCCTGCGGGTCGCCGACGCCGTCCTTCAAGTAGACGGCGATCTCGATCTGCTTCAGCACGCCGGTGCCGAACGTCGCCAGCGTCTGCCGGACGTACAGGAACGAGCCGAGCAGCACGATGGTGACCGCGACCGTGCCGATCGCGGTGAACTGCATCCCCGCGTTGCGGGTGAAGTTCGTCAGAACCTCACCCAGGAAGAACCGCAGCCTGCCCCAATCCACGGAAGTAGTACCCTCGCTCGTCATCGTGCAGAATGCGTCCTTGCTCGAGGCGCACCACGCGCCTGCGCATGCGGTCGACGACGGCCTGATTGTGCGTCGCGACGACCACGGTCGTTCCTTTGAGGTTGATGCGCTGCAGCAGCTCCATGATCTCGGTCGTGTTCGACGGATCGAGATTTCCGGTGGGCTCGTCGCAGAGCAGGAGCTTCGGGTTGCCGACCAGCGCACGCGCGATCGCGGTGCGCTGCTGCTCGCCGCCGGAGAGCTCGTCGGGATACATCCGGCTCTTGTGCGAGAGCCCGACCAGGTCGAGCGCGCGCGGGACCATGCGCATCACGTCGCGCGTGCGCGTCCCGGTGACCTGCAGCGCGAAGGCGACGTTCTCCCACACCGTCTTGTGCGCGAGCAGCTTGAAGTCTTGGAAGACGACGCCGATGTTGCGGCGGAGCTTCGGCACTTTGCCGCGGCGCAGGGTATCGACGCGCACGCTGTCGACCCATACCTCGCCGTGGCTGGGAAGCTCTTCGCGGTACATGAGCTTGAGGAGCGACGACTTGCCGGTGCCGGAATGGCCGACCAGGAAGACGAAGCTGCCTTTCTCGATCTCGAGGTCGACGTGGTCGAGCGCTCGCGTGCCGTTCGGATACGTGAGCGAAACGCCGCGGAGACGGATCATGCTACGACAGGCACTCCGGCGTCAGAATTGCGAAGGTATTGGGCATCCCAGGGACCATACCTGCGGTGAAACATGAACTTTGACTTAACGGACGAGCAGAAAGCGATTCGCGATCTGTGCCGCGACTTCGCGCAGAACGAAGTCGCGCCGCAAGCCGAGCGCAACGATGCGGAGGAGCGGTTCCCGTACGAGTTGGTCGCAAAGATGGCCGAGCTCGGGTTGATGGGGCTGCCCTTCCCGGAGGAGTACGGCGGCGCCGGCGGCGACACCGTGAGCTACGCGCTGGCCGTGATGGAGATCTCGCGGGCCGACGCGTCGACGGGGATCACCCTCGCCGCGCACGTCTCGCTCGGCGCCTCCCCGATCTACTTATTCGGCACCGAGGCACAGAAGCAGAAGTGGCTCGTCCCCCTGGCAAGGGGCGAGATGCTCTGGGGCTTCGGCCTGACCGAGCCCGAGGCCGGCAGCGACGCCGGGAATCTCCAGACGCGGGCCGACCTGCGGGACGGCACCTGGGTGATCAACGGCAGCAAGGCCTTCATCACCAACAGCGGCACCGACATCACCGGCGGAACGACGATCACCGCGATCACCGGCGGAGGCGGCCTGAACGGCGTCCGCAAGGAGATCTCGAACATCGTCGTCCCGCAGGCCACCCCCGGCTTCAGCCGCTCGAAAAAGTACAAGAAGATGGGCTGGCGGGCGTCGGACACCCGCGAGCTCTCGTTCGTCGACGCTGAGGTCCCCGAGGAGAACCTGCTTGGCGAGCGAGGCAAGGGGCTGAAGCAGTTCCTGACCATCCTCGACGGCGGCCGGATCTCGGTGGCGGCCCTCTCGGTGGGTCTGGCGATGGGCGCATACGACGAGGCCTACCGATACGCGAAGCAACGGCGCGCCTTCGGAACGACGCTCTCGAAGCTTCAGGCGATCCAGTTCAAGCTCGCCGACATGGCGACCGAGATCGAGCACGCGAAGCTCATGGTGATGAAGGCCGCCTGGGAGAAGGACGAGGGCCGGCCGTTCGAGCTGAGCGCCTCGCTGGCGAAGCTGTACTCCGGCGAGCTCTCCCACCGCGTGGTGAACGAGGCGCTCCAGGTCCACGGCGGCTACGGCTTCATGGACGAGTACCCGATCTCGCGGATGTACCGCGACCAGAAGATCAACGAGATCGGCGAAGGCACCAACGAAGTGCAGCGTCTGGTGATCGCCAGGCAGATCGGTCTGTAGCACGCTTCACGAGCGCCCGCCTGCCGGACGCCTACGGACCGAAGCTCATCGCCTGCATTTTGCCCAACGTCGTCGCCGCTCCGGCGATCGTTCGAACCGGCGTCGCCATGCCGTTCGCGCCCGGTGCGTAGACGACGATCGCGCCGTACGCCGAGGTTCCGCTAAAATTCATGGTCGACACGTACGTGGTTCCGTCCGTGTCGACGAGGAGTCCCCAGATCGTGGACGCGGGGATACCCTGAATCGTGCGCGTCGGTGCGGCGAGACCGTTCGCTCCCGGCGCGTAGATCTTCACGGTCTGATCGCCGCGGCAGAGCACGTACAGGGAGCCCGCCCCGTCGAAGCCGACGCCGGACGGCGCGTACGGCCCGATTGCGCCTCCGTACAGCACGCGGTTCGGTGATGCCGTGCCGTTCGTCGGGACGGCGTATCGGCTGATCGTGTTCGTCGATCCGCCCGCGCCGTTGACGCCGGCGTTCCAAATGTCGCCGGCCTGGTCGGCAGCGATCGGCGTAGCCTCGAACTGCTCGTCCCACGGCGCGGTAAGCGTCCGAGATGGCGAGACGGCGCCGTTCGCTCCGGCGGAGAACACTTCGACCTGGCTCGGCGATGTGGCCGACGTGCGCTCGATATAGAGGTTGCCGGCGGCGTCGGTCGCCATGGCCCACAACGCGCCTGAGAACGCCGGACCCGAGAGCGTACGCGACGGTGGAACGCTGCCGGTACTGCCGGGAGCGAACGCGATGACGCCGTGCGTTTGCGCGTTGTCCGACGCGTCGAGGTATATCGTGCCGGCCGAATCGACGGCCAGCGCGAACGGGTTGTACGCGGGGATCTCGGTCGTCGCGTTGCCGGGTATCGCACGCACCGGCGCGACGTTGCCGTTTGCGCCGGGCGCGAACACCAGCACCGATGTCCCGTACATCGGCGACGCACGGTCCAGCACGTAGAGCGCACCGCTCGCGTCGAGCCCGATCGGCGTCGGCCCGCCCGAGAACGACATCGCGGTCGCGCTGCCGGCGATCGTGCGCGCCGGCGCGACGTTCCCGTTCGCGCCCGGCCCGTACACGGTGATCGTCGTCGCGGCCGCGCCGCCGTTGCAGACGTAGACGTTGCCGCTCGCGTCGACGGCGAGCCCGATGGGCTCCGACAGTCCCGTCGCGCTTCCCGTTATCGTGCGCGCCGGCATCGTATAGCCGTTCGCGCCCGGCGCGTAGACGGTCACGCTGTCCACCGAGCCGGTACCCCCGTGCCCTGCGCCCGCGTTCGCAACGTACAACGAGCCGTCGGGCCCGACGGCGAGCGCTGAAGCGTCGTCGATTGCGCTCGTCACGTTCGCCACGATCGTCCGAGAAGGCGATGCGTTTCCGCTTGCGGTCCGCGCATACGCGGTCACGGTGTTCCCGATCGCGTTTGCGACGAAGAACGAGCCGTCCGATGCAAACGCGATCGCGTCCGGAAATGCAAGCCCCGTGCCGGCGCCGGCGATGTGTCCGATCGCGCCGGTCGACGACGAGGGCGGTACTGCGAAAAACGCGATTTCGTCCGTACCCGGCGCTCCGGCATACGTGACGCCGAGGCGGCCGGAGGAGTCGAGCGCGAGAGCACTGACCTCCGCGCTCGTGGCATCGCTCAGCACTGCGACGGGCGGGACCGCGCCGCTCGCGCCGACCGGAAGCACGTCCACCGCGTTCGGGCCGGTGTTGCCGACGTATGCATCGCATACCGCATCGATCGCGAGACCGTTGATCCCGGCGAACGGTCCGCCGGAAAGGCCGAACCACCGAAGCGGTGCGACGTTACCGTTCGCCGAGCTGGGAAAGACGACGACCCGATACGCCCCGGAGGTGCCCTGCGGAACGCTCATGGCGTATAAGTTGTGTGCCGTGCTTGCGGGAAACGCCAGCGTCGCCGTCGCGTTCGTGACGCCCGGCGCGCTGGCCGTGATCGTCGCCTGCGTCGCGGCCTTGCCGTCGTACGTCAACCTGATCGGGCCAGATGGCGGCGCGGTCAGCGTCGTCTGCGCGAGTGACGTTGACCGCGACGTGTCCGCGTCGTTCAGCGTGATCGTCAGCGGATTGCCGTTCGCGTCGGCGTACGACCCGGGTCCGACGATCGTGTTGCCGTCCGCGTCGAGCGCGGACACGGCGACGCCGATCGTCGTCGCGAAGCACCGGGTCGTCGAGGCTTGCGAAAGTCCGAGACGGAGGCCGGCGACGACGCCGTCGAACGTGACGCTCACGACGTTCGCGGCGTCGAGCACGACCGTCTGCACGGCGCTTCCCGTGGACAGCAGCTTCCCGGTCGCGTTCGGTGCGTCGTAGAGGCTTACCGCGAACGTGTCGGTCCCGACCGGCGCCGGCACTTGGCCGCTGCACGCGGTGCTGGTGCACGCGATCAGGACCGGGGCGGCTCGCACCCCGCCGGCCGGCGTGACCATCACCGTGGCGGACTTGGTGGACGCCGAGACGTACCGCGGGTCGCGGCGCGCTGCCGCGCCGGTTCGCGCGGGGAGCGCGATCGTGAAATGCACCGCGACGGTCGGCGGCGACCCTTCCCGCGGCACCGCCGGGGGCGGCGTGAGCTGGGCGCGGCCGCCGCACGCCACGAGCAGCGGCAGCAGCGCGAACGGCAAAAGCCGGTTGGCCGGAGGAATCGCCATAGCAGTACGATAGCGACCTTCGTCCCCGTGCAGTATGTCGGAAAGCCGCACACTTTTCGGCGGCGGACGCGGCCGCGCCGGCCTAAAGGAGAACGCCCGGCTCTAGCGGGAGCTAGGGCGAGCGCGCGCTCGACGGACGGCGACTGTCGGTCGGGGCGGAGCGGGGAACTCCGGCGCGAACGTTTCCGGTATCGCACGCCTACGGAGGGTGGCCTGATGCTGACCTCGACGGGCCGAGTTTTTCTGGTGGCGGTCGTCGTCTCGATCGCGCTCTACATCGCCGCGAATGCCGGCGGCGTGCAGCAGGCCGGAACGTACACGCCGGCCTTCGCCTTCGTCGGGATTCTGATCGGCCTGGGCGTCGAGCTCGTGCTGCGGCGGCGGCAAGCTCCGTCACCGAAAGCTGCGGCGAGCGGCGAATCGGCCGCGACGTCGATCGATGCATCGCCGGTATCGTCATCCTCGGTGTCGGCGCCCACGCCGGCGGCGAAGGGCGGCCCGCCGGCATGACACGCGCGATGAGAACGCTCGCCGGATGGGTGCTGTCGTTCGCGATCGCGGTGGCGGGCACGGTCGCGAGCGCGGCGGCCGACCAAACGCGCTTCGTCGCGAACATCCACAGTGCGTCGGGTCCGCTGGCGCATGCGCGCGTCGAGCTGCGGAACGCGGGCCACGTCTACACGGGCACGAGCAACGCTGCAGGCCGGGTGATCATCGCCGGCGTCGAGCCGGGTGAGTACGCGGTCACCCTCAGCGCGGCCGGTTTCGCGACGACGGTCACCGACGCGGTGGTGATCGCCGGCGACTACGATCATACGGTCGATCTCGCGATCGCGCCCGTCGTGGCGAAGCTCGTTCCGAAGCCTCCGCCCCTCGCGCCCGTCGTCGCCGCGTCGCCGCCCGCACCGCCGACCCTCGGCGCCGAGCCGCCTCCACCGCCTCCGCCGCCCACGACCGCCGCGCCGCCGCCGAAGCGCGCAGAGGCGCCGCCGGGCGCCGCGAGTGCGACCGTCGACGACTCGGTGCTCGCGATCGCAAACCCGGCGCACCCGATCATCGCGGGCACGCACCCATTCGGCCGGTACTCGTATGTGCTGCTGCGCGACGACGCAACCGCGACCGCGCAAAATACGGCGCTCCTCACGCGCCTCGCGCAGAAGTACCTGCAGGGCGCGACGAGCCTACGCCCGGGAACACGGACCGACGTCGACATGCCGGCGCTCTACAATCTGTTCATCGTACCGGTCAAGAACGGCGTCCAATCGATTCCGACGACCTCCACGCAAACGCTCGTCCAGACGCTGCTGAAGAACTATGACTACGAAACCGCGAACGCGATGCGCGCGACCTACTGCAACATGCCGAAGCACCGCACGTGGTCGCCGTGCCGCGGCGACTGGGACGCCGGTCCGTTCGTGCTGACGTTCTTGAAGCCCGTCGGCGTCGGCGGCAGCTACCCGCCCGCACTGGCGTACGACTTCTCGCGGGTACCCGCGCAGCAGATCCCGGTCGGCGTCGACGACATCCAACAGAAGATCACCTACACCGGCGTCGTCTCGCAAGACACCGTGCTGCCGCCCGACTTCGTGAGCGCGTACATCGTCCCGGCGCTGCAAGTCTTCAACCAGGCGCTGGTGTCGTCGGTGCCTGCGGTCCAGTCGCTGATCAGCGACTTCTTCCCGAAGAACTAACGCTTGTCGAACACGCGTTCGCGTGATAAAATAAAAGCATACAACAAAGCGACTCGGCCGGTGCTGTAACACCGACCGAGTCCGTCAAACGATGGAGGTAAGCCACCGATGACATTTCCGTATTTCTTCGGCGTCACGTCGCCCACCCCGCACTACGTCGTGCGCGGCACCTCGAGCGACAGCCTCGATGCGATCGCCGATCTGCCCGACCGGCACCTCTGGGTGCAGAACGGCTTCACCGAAGACGAAGCGCGAGTGGCTCGCCGCCGCGACGCATCGCTTCACGCCGTTCACCGCGGCAACGTGGCGCTTCGAGGGCTTCGGCCCGAACGACGCCGCGCTGTGGAGCGAGGTCTACTGCGACCCGATGCTGGCCCGCCGGCGCCGCAGCCAGGGCTACCTCGATCCGTTCGAGATGGACTGATAGCGCTCGGTCCTGGGCCGAAAATCCCGCGCCTGCGCTATGCCGCGGAGCATCGGTCGGCGAAGAAACCGGGATGGTCTTCGCCGACCGGCGCGCGGCGGGACGGTATCTCGCCGAAACGCTGCCGCCGTCGCCGCGCGCGCGATTGTCGCGCACGCTGCCCGAGCGCGCCCTGCCGGCGCAAGTGGCCAGCCGCCGCTGTCGAGCGTGCCCGTCGCGGCGCAGATGGCACGGCTAGACCGTCTCATATCGGCGCCACCCTGAGCGCTCTTCCATAGCCGGTCGCAGTTTCGCATGCGACGGTATCACTGATCTCGCGCGCTTTGGTCCGACGCGGGTGCTTTCGATGACGAAGCCCTATCTGCGGAGGCTCCAGAACCCGCAGTTACCGTCATCGTGGAGACGGTCGCCGCAGCTTCGCTCTGGATGATATCTTCGACGCGACTCACGAGTCGTCCATATGCCTGTTGAGAGTCAAGTTTTTCGTAGTTCTCTGTGCGCGCACGGAATGCCGACACCTCGCGCTCCATGAACGCACATGCTAATCGTGAGTCTCGGTAGCGTTCTCCGAAGTGCATCGCGCTTTCCAATGAAACGGCGATTGCAACGGTGAGGCTCACAACTGTAGTGGTTGCGGGCGTCGCAAGCCAATGGAGTACCGGTGGGAGTATTTGTTGGTTGACGTTCAGTAAGACCGGAACGATAGCGGCGCCGACAACGCTAATGGTCTTCAAGGCAGTGTAGCTCTCGCGGCAGCGAACCGCTTTTCGATCCAGGCCGCCGTAAACTCCCGCAACGCGCTTCGCTATGTAAACGCCGGCAGGCGTGGTGTCTCCGGCGTAATCAAATATTCCAACCGCGCGGTTGCGCGCTTTTCCCCAAAAAAGATGCAAAACCACTACTTGCCAAAACCAACGCACCATCGGAGCATGCCCCCCTGCAGCTTTGACTCGCGGGCGGCGAGCGCCGTTCCAGATTCGGCCCGTTCGCTGCTCACGGCCTCCTAGCGGAGGGGGTAGCCGCGAGACGCTCCGCCGCAATGCGCGCGACACCTCGAGCGACAGCCTCGATCCGATCGCCGATCTGCCCGACCGGCACCTCTGGGTTCAGTACGGCTTCACCGAGGACGAAGCGCGCGAGTGGCTTGCCGCCGCGCTGCATCGCTTCACGCCGTTCACCGCGGCGGCATGGCGCTTCGAGGGCTTCGGGCCGAACGACGCCGCCCTGGAGCGAGGTCTACTGCGACCCGATGCTCGCCCGCCGGCGCCGCAGCCAGGGCTACTTCGACCCGTTCGCCATGGACTGAACAGCGAACGGTATCGGCCAAAAAGTTCCGACCCGCCGCTATGCTGCGGCGGGTCGCTCGGCGAAGAACCAGGCGTGGTCTTCGCCGACCGGCACGCGGCGGGACGGTACCTCGCCGAGATGCTGCCGCCGTCGCTCCGTACGGAGCCGACGGTGGTTCTCGCGCTGCCCCGCGGCGGGGTGCCGGTGGGCTTCGAGGTGGCGGCGAGCCTCGGCGCGCCCCTCGACGTCTTCGTGGTGCGCAAGCTGGGCGTGCCCGGCCATCAGGAGCTCGCCCTGGGGGCGATCGCGTCGGGCGGCGTGCGGGTGGTGAACTTGGGCGTCTGCGAGTGGTACGGCCTGCGCGAGCGCGACATCGAGCGGGTCGCGGCGCGCGAGCAGCGCGAGCTCGAGCGCCGGGAGCTGGAGTACCGGGACGGCCGCCCCCCGGTCGCGGTGGAGGGACGGACGGCGATCCTGGTCGACGACGGCCTCGCCACCGGCGCCTCGATGCGCGCCGCGATCCGTGCCCTGCGGATTCCGCCGGCCGGCGCGGGTCGTCGTCGCCGTGCCGGTGGCTGCCGCCGAGACGTGCGCGGAGCTCGAGCCTGAAGCCGACTTGCTCCTGTGTGCGACGACGCCACGACCGTTCGGCGGTGTCGGCGCGTGGTACGAAGACTTTTCGCAAACCGAGGACGACGAAGTGCGAGCCCTTCTGGCTCGAGCCGCAACGATACGGCGACGGAGCGACCTTTAGGAATGCTTCATGTTCGGAAGGTAGGCTCGAACGGTGGTCTTCGCCCTCGCCGCCCTCGCTCTGGCCGCCGTGGCGGGTTTCTTCGCGCGCCGCATGAACTCGCATCTGGAGCCGGGGCGCAAGGCGCCGGACTTCAGCGCATACGGCGCGCTCGGTGGAGACGTGCATTCGTTCAGCCTGCGCGAGGCGCTGACAGGCGGCCCGGTGGTGCTGTGCTTCTATCCGAAGTCGTTCACCAGCGGCTGCACGATCGAGATGCGCGCGTTCGCCAGTCGGATCGACGACTTCGCGGCGGCCGGCGCGACGATCGTCGGCGTGAGCCGCGACAGCGTCGAGACGCAGCGGCGCTTCTCCGACGCCGAATGCGGCGGCAGGCTGCTGCTGCTGAGCGATCCAGGGTTCATCGCGAAGCGCTACGGCGTGGCGCTCGCACCGGGGATGTCGAATCGAACGTCCTACGTGATCACCCCGGACGGCAAAATCACCGAATCGTTCAGTAGCATGTTCGAGCCGCTCAAGCACGTGGAGACGACACTGGCCGCCGTGCAGCGCCTGGCCGCGGTGCAGCGTCCGACCGCGGGCGCGGCCCAGGCGGAAGCCGGAAGGGCGGCGCCCGGCGAGGAATCGCGGGCGAAACGCGACGGTTCGCCGCTGGCTGCGAACGGATGAATTGGGGAATGATCGGCATGACGAAGATTCGCGTAGCCACCATCGCCGCGGGCGTCGCGGTCGCGGGCGCGCTCGCCACGGCGCCGGCCCTGGCGCAGCTGCCGGAAGGCGCCATGGCGCCGGAGTTCACCGCGCAGGCCGCTGTCGGCGGAGACGTGGAGACCTTCGACTTGAAGAAGGCCCTGGAGAAGGGCCCCGTGGTGCTGTACTTCTTCCCGAAGTCATTCACGCAGGGCTGCACCGTGGAAGCCCACGCCTTCAGCGATCACATCGCGGAGTTCAAGAAGCTCGGCGCGACAGTGATCGGCGTGAGTGCGGACGACATCGAAACGCAGAAGAAATTCTCGACGCAGGAATGCCGAAGTAATTTCGCTGTGGCGAGCGACCCGGGCTTGAGGATTGCGGCGGAGTACGATGCGAAGATTAACGATGAGTATGCGAATCGTACCAGCTACGTAATCAAACCCGACGGAAGCGTTGTTGAATCGTACACGAATCTAGAGCCGCTCGGACATATCAGCCGTGCCCTTTCGGCCCTCAAGGGAATTTCTACGGGCGATCGCAGCGGGCCGTGACAATTGGCGCACAGTAGACGCGCTCGTGCCGGCCGGCCGCGAAGTGGGAAACGAGTGCAGCAAAGGCCGGTCGCTCTGCTTGCTACCCAGGGTAGGGCGCCGAATTTGGCTTGAACGGGGTATACGGTATAAAGTCCGGATTAGCTCAGTTGGTAGAGCAGCTGACTGTTAATCAGCGGGCCGCTGGTTCGAGTCCAGCATCCGGAGCCACACGGGCACCTCCCGAGTAATCCTCGGGAGGCGCGCCCGGCGCTTGCACACGCGTACGAATGTGACCACGTCAGTACGCTACCGCGCGGCACGACGCCCGCGCATCATGTTGCGCGACCGAATGTTGGGCCGCGTGTGATAGGTATATCAGCGCATCTAGGTCGAACGTCGACAACCATGGCTCAGGTTCGAGCGCGCCTTGACCTCGACGTTATCGAGCGAATCGCGAACAGCCCACAACGCGATATAGGGTTTACCCGTCAGTTTTACAGCTATCCGGCGAAGTTTCAATACCGGCTTCCGGCGTACCTAGTGGAAGCGCACTCAACGGAAGGCGACATCATCGTCGACCCTTACTGCGGCGGCGGCACGACCTTACTTGAATCGGGTCTGCAAGGGCGGCGATCAGTCGGGTATGACTTGAATCCCTTCGCCGTACTTATCAGTAAGGTGAAGACAACACGTATCGATAGAGCTTCGCTTCAAGCGTCGTCCGAGGTAATTCGGCGAGCTCAGGTCACGCTGTCGCCCGCAGCGCTCTTCGATCCGGACGATATCGATTGTCTGGGCATCGATGTCGCGATTGATATCGCTACCATAGCCGAGGCTGTTCGAAACTTGGCGGATGAGTCGCATCGCCGATTTTTCGGTCTTGCGCTCATCCACACGGTCAAGATTGTCGGACGTCGGGACTATGACAACGCTAACCTATCGGACCGGCACACGCTCGATCTGTTCGATGGGCTAGCACCAGCTCGTGTCGTCTTTTCGATGTTCTTCAAGAAGGTGGCCGACATGGTAGCGCAGTTAACGACCCTGCCCAACGGGTTTGTTGAACCAGCCATTTTCAACGTATCAAATCACTGTATGGAATATGTTCGCGACGGGTCGGCTTCGCTGATCGTAACGAGCCCGCCGTACAAAGACTTGGACGTCGAATACGGAATTCTGCAAATCCAGCGACCCTCGAGAAATCGCTCGAAGCGAACGCAATTCATCGCACGCTTCCTGTCGGATGAAAATTTTCCAGAGAAAGCCGCACTATGCGGGGAGCGTGGTTCGGCGTATTGGCAAAACGTGGCGCCAACCCTTCGCGAGGCTCGGCGCGTACTTCGTGAGCGTTGTTACGCCTTCTTCTGGACCGGGTTCAAATCAGACGAGGACCGGGATCGGTTTCTTAGTGAATGCGAGTCGGCGGCGATGTTCCCTATCAACGTTCTGCCGGTCTGTCTGGGGAACGACCGCGTCGCATCTAGTAGAAGCACGCACCACGAACGTGATACGGGGATGATGGGCAGAGACTACCTCATCGTCACGGAGGCGAAATGAAGGTCTGTTGGAACGTTTCCGTTTCTCCACGTTCGCCGCGAAAGATACGAGACGAGCTGTCGTTACTCGCGAGATACGATGGCGTCATTTGGTCCCGTGCGTCACAAGCTGCATTTGTGAAGGATCTCGAGCGATCGGGACTATACGAAGGGCAAGAAGGTCGCAAGCGAGACACATTTTTTGCGCGAGATCGCGTCGCGCCGATGAAAACGTACGGCTTTGTCTATGAGGATAAGAAGACCAAGGTGTTGCGCATTACGGCGGCTGGTCGTGCGCTGATCAACCGTGGTTCCTTAGCGGAGGAACAGCGAATATTTGCGCGACAGTTGATTAAGTGGCAGTTTCCGTCGCCACAGCATTGCGGGAAGTCGTATGAGATTGGAGCGTCCTTATTCTCTTCAGCTGATGGTTTCAAGGTGCATCCGTTCTATTGCGCCCTGTATCTTGTTAGCCACCTCGACGGATTGTCGAAATTTGACATCGCGATGGCTCTGCTCACGTGTACCCGCGACGCGGACGTGAAGAAAGCCGAGCGCTTCGTAACCTCAATGCGTTCCAATAGACGTGCTAGTAGCCGAAAGAGAGTATTTGAGCGCCGATCTCTCGAGAAGCGCTACGCTGGGACATCGGTAAGTGCGAACAGCGCGCTCGATTATGCGGATGCATTGGCGCGTCTGCTCGCGCATTCGGGTTTGTTTTCATTCGTGCGCGACCGTATAAAGATAAATGAAGCGCGCGACGTCGACGTGCGTAGCATGCTGAAGGCTGGGCCCCCAAAAGTTCGCGATTACGACAATCGGTCTAGGTTTTATGCGTGGTTCGGCGATTCTAACTTACCGCGTATGCCGTGGGATGACCAGGCCGAAAAGATTCGTCAGGTTGAAGCGCTCGTAGCCACGATCAGTACCGAGATCGCCGCGGCGACCTTCGCGGTGCCGAGCGGCGCGAAGTCGGCGATACCCGAAGCGTCGACGATTGGGGAATTGGACGGCAGGTCCCTGAGCCATTTCTTGGATACATTGCCGACAATATTGGCGGACGTGCGTCGCGCCGCCCTTATCGGCAGGCTGCAAGATCCAAGCGCGAAGCGAGCCGTTATGGTTTACTTCGATGAAATTAACGGCAAGAACGTCTTGGATCCAGCATTACAGCTCGAATGGAATCTTTGGCGGGCCATCTTAGCCCTAGACCATACGGACCAGGTCATAGGCCGCTTCGCGGTCGATCCCGCGCTGAATCCGGTGTCGCACGCTCCGGGAAATGGTGCCGATGCAATCGCGCGGTTTGAAGATTTTGACCTCTTATTGGAGGCAACATTGCTCACCGGACGAAAACAGTATGCGGCCGAAGGCGAGCCCGTAACATTTCATCTCGCCGCGCACTTGCGAGCTCTACGCGAAGCCGCTAACCCTCGAGCTGGCTTTACGTTGTTCGTTGCACCGAAGATTCACGAGGAGGCAGCAAATTGGTTCTTACTGCATTCGAGCGGTCGCGTGAGAGATCACCGAGGCCAGTTCTTACTTCCAGTAGTCCCGATTACGATTAAGCAATTGCAGGTAGTTCTCGACGTTGCTGCTACGCGGGGAGGTCTGTCCCAGGCGGAGGTACGTTCATTTTGCGAATTAGTAATCGCCGCGGCCGTAGGTACGGAAGACCCGAACGATTGGCTGGCGCGGATCAACGATATTGTATTCTCGAGTTCTTTTTGTGAGACGCCTCGCGAACTTTCCGCGCAGACGAATGCCGAGGCCGAACAACGTTCGATTCAAGCGTTGTTTGGGATCGCATGACGGTTACAGATCTTTGAGCCGTTGGTGAAAGTCGCCTTCGCCGCGAACCATTAGACTCCACTCGCGCGAACTTTGGTAAGGGCGCGACTTGTTTTGAAATGGGTTCGGCTGTACCATCCAGACAAACTGCTTGCACGCAGGCCGAGCGGGCCTGCATCTGACTGCCGGCGATAAGCCGGAGTGGAGGTTCGATGGCCGGGACGGCAATGGCTGGGGCGCCGACCGTAGATCAACGACGCGAGCTCACCCGGGCGGTGATCGCGTCGACGATCGGCACCTCGATCGAGTGGTACGACTTCTTCCTGTACAGCGTCGTGACCGGGCTGGTCTTCGCCAAGCTGTACTTCCCGAAGAGCGACCCATCGTCAGGGCTGCTCCTGGCGTTCGGGGTCTACGCGGTCGGCTTCATCGCCCGCCCCATCGGCGCGGCGATCTTCGGGCACTACGGCGACCGGATCGGTCGCAAGGCCACCCTCATCGCGACGCTGCTCCTCATGGGGATCGCGACCTTCCTCGTCGGCTTCGTCCCGGGCTACGCGTCGATCGGGATCTGGGGCGCGGTCATCCTCTCGGTGCTGCGCTTCATCCAGGGCGTCGGCGTCGGGGGCGAGTGGGGCGGCTCGGTGCTGCTCTCGATGGAATGGGCCAAGACGAACCAGCGCCGCGGGCTCATCGCCTCGTGGCCGCAGTTCGGCGTCCCGGCCGGCCTCTTCTTGGCCAACGTCGCCGTGCTCGCGTTCAGCGCCCTCGCGCCGGGCGATGCGTTCGCGGTGTGGGGCTGGCGCATCCCGTTCTTCCTCAGCATCGTGCTGGTCGGCGTGGGCTTGTGGATCCGGCTCGGCATCCTCGAGACGCCCACCTTCGCGCGGCTCGAGCGCGAGAACCGCATCGAGAAGACGCCGGTCCGCGAGGTGCTGCGCACGCAGGGGCGCGAGGTCATCATCTCGGCCTTCGCGCGCATGTCGGAGCAGGCGCCGTTCTACATCTTCACGGCGTTCGTCTACGCGTACGGCACGAAGATCCTCGGCCAGTCGCAGAACTTCTTACTGGTCTGCGTCCTGGTCGCCTCGATCGGGTCGGCGGTCTGGATCCCGCTCTTCGGCGCGCTCTCCGACAAGTACGGCCGCAAGCGGATCTATCAGATCGGCGCCGCGGTGACGCTGGTGTTCGGGTTCATCTACTTCGCGCTGCTGAACACGATGAATCCGGTGTTCATCTTCCTGGCGATCTTCCTCTCGCTGATCCCGCACGACATCCAGTACGGGCCGCAGGCAGCGTTGATCGCCGAGAGCTTCACGCCACGGATGCGCTACAGCGGCGCATCGCTGGGGTACCAGCTCGCCTCGCTCATCGCCGGCGGCCCGGGTCCGCTGATCGCCGCGTGGCTGTTCACGACGTACCACACCGGCTACGCGATCGCCATCTACATCGCCGCCTGCGCGGTGATCACGCTGATCGCGGTGTCGATGATGAAGGACTACACCGGCAAGGACATCCACGACGAATACGACGTCGCGCTGTCGACCGCGCCGGCCTCGGCGTACTGATCCACAGCTCCCGCCGGTGAGTATGCACCGGCGATAACGGCTTCAAACCTCGAGCGGCCCGCGAGCGTAGCACCTCGTGGGCCGCGTCGTCATCGGCCGGCGCCTACCTCGCACTGCGCGGGGTTCAATGGGCGCTCCTTCGCGGGTAATACCGGTTCGGCATGGTTCGCGACGATCGCATCGAGGATATTTGGGGAGCCCGAACGCCGTACGCCGGCGCCTGGCCTGAGCGCGTGGATATGCTCACGCTGGACGAGCCGGAACGCTGGGTGCAGTCGGCCTGCGTGCTGTGCTCGAACGGCTGCGGGATCGACATCGGCGTCAAAGACGGCCGCATCGTGGGCGTGCGCGGGCGGGCGGAAGACCGTGTGAACCGCGGGCGTCTCGGCCCGAAAGGCCTCTACGGATGGCAGGCCAACGCGAGTCGCGACCGTCTCACGGCGCCGCAGATCCGGCGCAACGGTGTGCTCGAGCGCGCGTCGTGGGACGACGCCATGAACCTCATCGCCAGCACGACGCGCGATGTCGTCCAACGTCATACCGCCGGTGCGCTCGCCTTCTACAGCTCGGGCCAGATCTTTCTCGAGGAATACTACGCCCTCGCGCTCATCGGCAAAGCGGGACTCGGCACGCCGCACATGGACGCCAACACGCGCCTGTGCACGGCTACGGCGTCCACGGCGTTGCGCGAGAGCTTCGGCTCCGACGGCCAACCCGGTTCGTTTGCCGACTTCGACGTCGCCGACGCGTTCTTCTTGGTCGGGCACAACATGGCATCGCAGCAGACCGTCATCTGGATGCGTGTTCTCGACCGCCTCGCGGGGATCGATCCGCCGCGGCTCGTCGTCGTCGACCCGCGCACCACCGAGACGGCGCGCCGCGCGACCGTCCACCTCGCGCCCAAGCTCGGCACGAACGTCGCGTTGCTCAACGGCATTCTGCACGTCATCGTCGAGAACGAGTGGTTCGACCGGGGCTACGTCAACGAGCACGCCGTCGGCTTCGAGCATCTGCAGGCGACCGTGAAGACCTGGACGCCGGCGCGCGCCGCCGCGATCGCGGGTGTTCCGGAAAACAAGCTGCGCGAAGCGGCCGAGATCGTCGGCACGGCGCCGCGTCTGGTGTCGACGGTGCTGCAGGGCGTCTACCAATCGTTCCAGGCCACCGCCGCGGCGTGCCAGGTCAACAATCTCCACATCATCCGTGGCGCGCTCGGCAAACCGGGCTGCGGCGTGTTCCAGATGAACGGCCAGCCCACCGCGCAGAACACGCGCGAGTGCGGCGCCGACGGCGAGTTTCCCGCGCTGCTCAACTGGCAGAACGAAGCGCACATGGAACGTCTCGCGGCGATCTGGAACGTCGAGCCGGATCGCATCCCGCACTGGAGCGAACCGACACACATCATGCAGATCCTGCGGTACTGCGAGCTCGGCTCGATCAAGCTCCTGTGGATCATCGGGACGAACCCGCTCGTCTCGCTTCCGGATCTCGCGCACGTGCGCCGCGTCCTCGGCAAGCAGGATCTCTTCGTCATCGTTCAAGACGCGTTTCCGACCGAAACGACGGAGTTCGCCGACGTCGTCCTGCCGAGTGCCCTCTGGGGCGAAAAGACCGGCACCTACACGAACGCGGACCGCACCGTCCATCTCTCGCGCAAGGCGGTCGATCCGCCGGGCGAAGCGCGGTGCGATCTCGACATCTTCCTCGACTTCGCCCGCCGCATGGAGTTCCGTGACAAGGACGGGATGCCGCTCGTTCCATGGACGGACGCCGAAGGCGTCTTCGAAGCGTGGAAAGCCTGCACGCGCGGGACGATCTGCGACTACAGCGGTCTGACGTATGAATCGCTCGGCGGGTCGGGTATCCAATGGCCGTGTACCGACGAACGCCCAGGCGGAACGGAACGGCTCTACACCGACGGCGTGTTCAACACCGCCGCCGGCCGGTGCGAGTCGTACGGTCACGACCTCGTGACCGGCGCGTCGATCAGTGCGGCGAAGTACCGCATCGACGATCCGGCCGGCCGCGCGATCATCAAGCCGGCAGAATACGAAGCGCCGCTCGAAGCGCCCGACGAGGACTACCCGTTCTGGCTCACGACCGGGCGGGTCGTCTACCACTTCCACACCCGCACCAAGACCGGACGCGCGCCCGAGCTCGACGCAGCCGCGCCCGAGCCGTGGGTGGAGATCAACCGCGACGACGCCGAGCGCGCGGGCATCACGGACGGCATGCCGGTCGAGATCGTGTCGCGGCGCGGGCGCATCGTCGTGCCGGCGCGCATCTCTGAGATTCGGGAGGGCGTGCTGTTCGTGCCGTTCCATTACGGATTCACCGGCGCGCCCGAGCCAACGGCCGCGAACGAGCTGACGCTCACGGAGTTCGATCCCGTCAGCAAACAGCCGTATGTCAAATCGGCCGCGGTGCGCATCGCGCCGGCGGAGGGCTGACATGCACGTCGCTCCGTACTTGGGCGCGCTGCAGCGCTCGGAACGTTCCCTCGGCGACGGGCTGCGCAAGCTCGCCGACCATCACGCGAGCGAGCCCGACATCCCCGACGTCGCGCGCAAGATCGCCGAGTGGTCCTTCGAGCACGTCGTGAAGCTCGACGCGCCGATCGGACGCTACCACGCGACGCCCGTCCCTGACGTGAAGCTGTTGCTCTCGGCGATGTTCGCCGGGCCGCGCCACGGGCCGATCGGCCTCCTCAACGACCTCCACGACCTCATCGCGCTCGCCGGCGAGGTCCAGCTCGGCTGGGCGCTCATCGGTCAGGTCGCGCGCGCCTTGCACGACGCGGAGCTGCTCGAGCTGTGCAAGACGCTCCCGACGCAAACCGAGCGCCAAAAAGAATGGCTCGAGACGCGGATCAAAGCGCTCGCGCCGCAGGTGCTGATCGTCTCCTAGCCGCGGTCGACAAGGAATGGGCAGGTATCGTCGCGTCGGTTTCGGCGAAGACAAAGCGTAGCAGCTCTCCCTGCCGAGAACGCTCGCAGGAGCGAATGCGGCACTTGCGCTCGAGGTGTTCAACGGCCGGCCATGAGCGGGACGGTTGGAAAGTGCCGTTCTAAAGCGTCCACGAGTTCGCGATCGCGAACCTCGTCCCGAAAGCCGCGCCAGGCTTCGCGCACGGCGTGTACCGTTTCATCGGAGAGTGCCAGCACGCGTGACTCGGACGCCTCCGCGGCGTCGGCGAATTCGCGAAGTGCTTGGCGGTCGATCTGCTCGAACTCGCGCCGGCCCCCGATCGTCAAAGCCAGCGGTCCGTTTGGGTAGTAGAGCCTCGTGCAGACGTAATCGTACATGGGCGCGATTCGCGCATGTCGCCCGTCCGGATAACGAAGGGCCCAGTTTTTTAGGTGCATGTCATTGTTGCCGATGCAGACACCGAAGATCAATCGTCGCACGAACTCGTCGAAATCCCCATGCGGAGCGAGCGTTGCCAGCGTGCTCGCGACCCACTGCATGGACTTGCGCTCGTATTTTTCCGAAGGTGGCTGATCCGCGATTTGGTTGAAGTCCTCGACGTGCACCCTCGCGCCGTCCGGCAACCGATCGAAGCGCGAGATCGCATATGCGAGTGGTGGCTCGTCAGAGCGCAGTCCGGGAATGTCTCTCGGTAATCCCTCGATTTCGGCGAGCTCGACGAGTCTGATTTCCGGTACGTCGAGTCCGATTTGCGCGGCCAGCGTCATCATTGCGAACTCGTTTTCCGGCAGGCGGCGAAAGGCGTTCGTCGGGAGCTTGACGATCCACGATCCGCCGAGCCCGTCGAGCGGAATCGCGAGACGGTTCGTAACGGCCGACGCGCTGAACTTCAGTTGGGCGCCGGCAAGCGAGAAGCGAAGCGGTTCTGCAGCATGAGAGGTTTGCGGCGCCGAGGCGGCGGCAGTCGTGCCATCGGCATCGGTGTCCGAGCCGCTGATCGCGACGGCTCCGGGGAGATCGGCGCCGAGCGCGCGGAGCAGCGGAAAGTCGCGCGTGACATTCACCGCGTGCTGGCGCGCCAGCATCGTGCGAAGCACGCTCCCCTCTTCCGGAAGCAGGTTTGCGAAGAACGGCGGGGCGACCCGATGTTTTCGCGGCACGATACCAAGCGGAAATCCGTCCGGGCCGATAAGGCCTTGGGTCAGAACCGGAGCGTTCGGATCTTCCAAATAGTTCTCGTCGAACGCGAAGAGATTATAGTCGCCCGGGAGGTTGGTGAGGGTGCCGATCCGTCGTGCGCCCAGCGAGACCGAAAGCGTCTGAGCCATTAGACGAAACGGCCTCGGGCGGGGGCATCGTCCCCGTCGCTGCGCAGAATAGCCCGTACCATTGGGACGTGTTCTCTCGGGACGAGAATCGGCTCGAGGCGCAATGCTCGGGCGATGTCCAGCAGCGTTGAGGCGCGCGGGTCTGTTGCACCGTGCTCGATCCGTGAGAGATGTGCGGCGGACATTCCAAGTCTTCGGGCCAACTCGCCTTGCCCGATGCCCGCTTCCTTGCGCGCTCGCGCCAGGAGAGGCCCGAAATGCGCAGCCGCCGTGGGTGCGGACGACTTGGCGGGATGAGGTTTCATTGCTCAAATAAGCATATCATATCGGTATATTGCTGAAAAGAGCAAGGTCCGCGACGGGAGTGGACGCACGGCTCCGCGGCGTTCTCTCGGGCGGGAAGGGTAGGTTATTGAGGCGACTGAGCGAACGCCCGTGCACGCTCCGCAGTCGCTCCCGGGGGAGGGCCCGATGCCGATTCACGTCGTCGTGATGAACCATTCGCTGCTGAAGCACGACGAGGTGCAGCGGATGCTGCCGGCGTTCGAGCGTCAGGCGAACCACGACCTCGCCGAATTCTGGAATGTTCAGCGCTCGAAGTTCGAGTTCGTTTCCGCGGGGCCGCCACCGAAAGGCGCGTGGTGGCTCATCTTCTTGAACGACACCGATCAAGCCGCGGACTTGGCGTACCACGATCTCACCAATGAAGGTCTGCCGCTGTCGAAGGTCTTCGTCAAGACGCTGCTCGAGGACAAGGCCAGCGTCAGCGTCGGCGCGACGCACGAGATCTGCGAGATGCTCGTCGATCCGTGGCTGACCGCGTCATATCAAAACGCGCGCGGAACGTTTTGGGCTGCCGAGGTCGCCGATCCGGTCGAGGACGATCAGTACGGCTACGAGATCGACGGCGTCCTCGTCACCGACTTCGTGACGCCGAGCTGGTTCGGCTACGAGCACGCGGGCACGACATACGACTTCAAGGGGCACGCGAAGGCGGCGTTCGAGGTGCTCTCCGCGGGATACGCGCAGAAGTACGAGCACAACCGCGGCTGGATCCAAGACAACGGGACCGAAGCTGCAAAGAGCAAGGAAAAGCACGTGATCAACGCAGCGCGCGGCACGCGCCGCGACCGGCGCAATCGCCGAACCGCGACCGACGAGAAAGATCGGTGGCAGAAGAGCGAGGTCCGCTTCTAGCGCGCGGGCGCCTGGCCGAAGGCGATCAGATTGCCGTCGGGAGCGCCCACTCGATGTCGGGAACGTGGACGAACGGCGTACCCTGGATGAAATTGCGCTTGGTCGACGTCGGCGTCGGAAATAGCCTCGCGGGCGGCGAACGGCAAGGACGATGGCACGGCGGATTCTCTTCACGGACGATGCGTCCCGTGCCCTGGCGAAGGGCGGGGATTTCCTCGCGCGGCAGCCCGTGCAGAACAATCTGCTGCTGACGCTCCTGTCGGCGCGGGCCAAGGAGACGCAGCCGGGGCGGTACTGGACGGTGCGGGAGGGCCGGCTGACTGAGGGGATGGCCTTTCAGTCGCCGCTGGACTTTCCCGCGGTCGTGTCGCGGATGGGCGGCGGCGCCACGCGACGGCTCGTCGAAGCGGTCCACGACGCGGACGTCATGCTGCCGGGCGTCACCGGCGATGCGCGGACGGCGACGCGCTTCGCCGCGGAGTGGGCCGAGCGCGCGAAGACGCCGGCTGCCGTCACCCGCGCGATCCGCCTGTACGAGGCGAAACGCATGTGCGACCCGCCCGCGCCGAGCGGCTCGTACCGGGCGGCGGCGGCCGGTGACGCCGCGGTGCTCGGCGCGTGGGCCGAGGCCTTTTTCGCGGAGATCGATGAACACCACGCCGACGCGGCCGACATGATGGCGCGGCGCATCGAAACCGGACAGGTGTGGGTGTGGGACGACGACGGCGTCGTCTCGGTGGCGGTGCGCTCGCTGCCCGTTGCCGGCGTGGCGCGCGTGGTGATGGTCTATACGCCGGCGGAGCTTCGCGGCCGCGGCTACGCCGGCGCGTGCGTCGCGCAGCTCACCCGGCAGATCCTCGATGAGGAGTGCCGCTGCGCGCTCTACGCCGATCTCGCGAACCCGATCGCGAACTCCGTCTACCGCCGCATCGGATACCGCCCCGTCAGCGAGTCCCTGACGTTCCGGTTCGGCGAAGCGTAGCGCCGTGTCCGTCGTTGCGAACGTTCGCGACAAGGCCCCGGGCGAGTACGTGGGCCGCCAAAGGCGCCGCTGGAATGCCACGCCGAGGTTGGCCGGCTGCGTCGTCGAATCGCCCAACACGCCGATGACCTTTCGGCGGCGCCGGGAAAAGGGATGATGAACAAGTTCCCTGCCGTTAACGTTTTCGCCGTCGTCGTTCGCGCAACCGGAATTCTCACGGCGTTTTTCGGAGTCATCGCGGTGCTCTGGGGGTTCGGGGATTTGGCCTCGAGTCAAGGGCGTCAGTTCCAAGTGGATGCCGCCCTCACCGCAGCGGCGGCGTTCACCAAGATCGTGATCGGGATCGCCGGTATCGCGATCGGCGGCGCGCAGGTGTTGATCGCCGAGCTGGCCCACGTCTTTCTTGCGATCGAAGCGAACACCGCGCGTGCGGCGATGGCCGTGTCGCACGGCGTTCTGGCCGATTCGGCGCCGAACGAACAGCGTGCGACAGCGGAGGGGACCGTCGCAACGACCGCGGCATCGGCGGAGCCGAGCGCGTGCGTTCATCAGTTCCTGTTCATCGGTCGTGGGCCGGCGCAGTGTCTGCGCTGCGGCCTGACCCAGGAGTAACGCTCGTCCTACGCGCTTAGGGACCCCAGTTCGGGAAGATGAGGAAGCCGTCGATCACCGCGCGCGGCCCCGTGCCGTTGGTTTGCGCGTTCACGATCCGGCCGCGCACGACGAACGTCGTCGAGCCGCCGCCGTCGAGGTTCATCGCCTGCACCGTCGTCGGGAAGTTCCGCAGGATGAACTGGCCTAACGACGTGCCGTTCCAGTTCGTGGGCGGCGTTCCAGTGCAGTACGGCGACGTGGGGGTGTCGAGCCAGAAACCGAGGCCGTCGTTCGGGCCGGTCTGATCGCCGCCGTCGAAGGCGCCGAACATGACGTGGCCGTTCGCGAGAATCCAGGCCGCCGACCGCGGATGCGCGCCGCAGACCCACGTGAAGCCGCCGGGGTTCGGCGACCAGTCGAGCACTCCGGGTGACGGCACCGGCAACGGATTGACGATGAACGGCCCAGCGCCGATCGCGTCGCTGTAGCCGGCAAACGGATCGGGCGTTCCCGCACCGACGGGCTCGACGGCGAACGCCGCGTACGGCCCGTTTCCACCTCCCACGGCGAGCGCCGGCCGTGGCGTCGGATTCGCCGAAACGAGCGCACCGTTCCGCTTCAGCATCGAGACGAATGCAAACGGCGGCGGCGTGCCCTCGTTGTCGAAGAAGCCGCCGTTGATGGCGACCAGCGCGTTGCGGCGCTGCGCCATGTGGGGGACGGTTTCATACGCGTTCGTCGCATAGACCGACTCCTCGGCCTTCACCGTCGCGAGGCCGGGCACGATCTCCACGACGTTGACGCGTGGAACCCCACTTGGCAGCGCCTGTGTGCGATAACTCCACGTGATGCCGGGCGCGAGCGGCACGCTGCACCACGTCGGCTTCGGGCACACCGGCAACGTCGATGCCTGTCGGAGCACCGCTGGAGCCTGCGCGCGCAACGGCGCCGGCCGGCTTAGCGCCGCGAACGCCGCTGCCGCGACGACGCCTGCCGTGATGATCCTCCCTGCACGCCCCATTCCGGCTGTTCCGCCCGGCAACCCGCGCACTCCTGGGCCCGACGCGCCGCCTGAGAAGCGATTAGATCGCGCGTTCCTCGATTCCGACCGAGTACGAGGGGAGTCGAACCCGCTGTCGGCGGTTCCACAAACCGCGGTCCTGCCGTTGAACGACGATCACCATGCACCACCGCCAGGAGTCGAACCCGGATCGCACGCTTTGGAGACGCGCTCGTCGCCTCGACTCGGTGATAGGTGGGAGAACGAGAGAAGGGCCCCGGCGTTCGCCGAGGCCCTTCGTTGTGCGCTGCTGCGCTCGAAAAAGCTCGACTTAGCCTGGTAGATCTCGCGTCCGATTCGCCCGCGGGCTCACGACGATGCCGCCGAACGTCGCGATCGCGATGTTCGATAGGCACGACATGACGGACCACTCGCGTCGCGAGCGTCCGGTAAGCCCTGGGTGATACAGATGAGTGAACATGTGCACCGATCCTATGCTGCGACGTGTGTCATTGTCAAGGGGTAGTGCATTGAATTTCGCAATGTTCTCGCTCGCGTGCGCGCGGAAATACTGCATCGATCAGACGCGTCGCGTTACCGCCTCGAGCGCGAGCTCTGCTTGGTTCGCGCGGTTTGCCGCCACCGTGGACCTGTTGTGCGGGACACCGGCGATCTCGGTCTCCTGCGGCACCTCGGGGTTGAGCGTAGCGTCCGCGGTGGCCGGATCGATCGTGGCGTCGGCGGGGAGCGCGGGCTCTTCCGGAAGCAGGCGTTGCTGCTCGAGGACGTACTTGTCGGGGTCGAGGAGCCGGACTTCCACCGGCTTCGCGACGAGCGGCGGGAGCTCGTCGGCGCCGCCGAGCTCGTAGATGCGACGGGCTTGCGGCGCGATGCTGCGATCGAACGAGCCGACGGCGCGGTTGTAGGCGTCCGAGGCGCTCTGGATCGCGCCGCCGACCTTCGTGAGATGCTCGACGAACGGCGCGATCCGTCCGACCAGCTGCTTCGCCTGCTCGAGGATGTGCTGCGCGTTCTCTTGCTGCGATGCGTACGACCAGCCTTGCGCGAACGCGAACAGGTACACCAGCAGCGAGAGCGGCGAGGCGATCAGCACGCGGTTCTCGATCGCGTACTGCAGGATGCCGCTGTCGGACGCGAGGACGCTGGAGAGCATCGACTCGATCGGCACGAACATGATCGTCCAGCCGATGCAGCCCGGGGTGCTGTGGTAGCGCCGGTGCGCCAGCGTCTTGACCTGGCCGCGTACCGCGCTGACCGCATCCGCGAGCCGCGCGGTACGGATGGCGTCGTCGGTGGCCTCGACGGCTTCCTGGTACGCATCGAACGGCACCTTGGCGTCGATCGGCAGCGTCCCGCCGCCGGCGATGTAGAGCACGACGTCGGGGCGGCCGCGCTCGTCGTCGCCGTAGCCGGCCTTCTGCACGTCGAAGCTGACGTGCTCGGTCATCCCGGTCATCTCGATCAGCCGCTTGAGCTCGTACTCGCCCCACGCGCCGCGCGCCTGACGGGTCGAGAGCAGCGTCGAGACGCGGTTCGTCGCGGTGTGCGTCATGGCGATCGCTTCGGAGAGCGCGGCGGCTTTCTGGCCGAGCGCGCCGAGCTCGCCGGCGATCTTCTGGGTGTCCTGCTCGCGCGCGGTTTGCATCGCCGCGAGCGCGGTGCCGAGCTCACCGAGCCGCGCCGTCAGGCCGGCGGAGATCTCCGACAGCTTCGCCTGCGCTTCGGCGCGCGCGGCATCGCCTTCGATCTTGACCTTCTCGCTCGCGGCCTCGAGGAGGGAGGCGCGCGCGTCGGCGATCACCTTGTTCGCAAGCTCGGCGAACTTCGAGTCGGCTTCGGCGCGCGCGTTCTTGATGTCGGCGATGACCTGTTCCGCTGTGGCCCGCGCCGTCATCGCCTCGGCGAGCTCCCGGTGCAGCGCCGCCTCGCGCTCCGCCCCGGCGGCCCGCTCCTCGCGCGCCGCGGTGACTTCGGCTTCGAGTCGCGTCTGAACCGCGGAGGCAACGCTCCGGTCGGCGTGCGTCGATCGCTCCCGCTCGGTCAGGTCGCTGTTCGCGCTCTGCAGCTCGCCGCACCGGCTCTTCAGCGCCGCCACGGCCGTCAGCGTGACGACGATCCACCCCGCCACGAAGCCGATTACGGCGGCGACCAGCACGAACGTCGAAACGGACGCCGTCACGCTCCCAGCCTCACGACGGCCGGCCCAAAGCACGTCTCCATACGAACATAGGTTCGACCCGCTCGCCCGGAACTACTCCGCCCGGCTCGCCCGCACCGTCGAGTGGCCGGCTCCGGGCCTCTTAAGCTGTCCTCAGCTGTCCCTCGATGCATACTGCACGCGAGACGGTATGCACGGAAGACGGCATGCACGGAGGACAGGATGCTCGCGAGGCAGCCTGCGGGGCCGAGGCGCCTACGTTCCGAGACGCTCCGCCAGCTCGTCGACCCCCGCGACCGCGACGTCGATGCCCGGATCGGCCCGGAGGTCCTTCGCGTGCTTCGGGCCGTGCTCGGTCGGGCGGGCGATGAACGCGGTTCGCATCCCCTCGGCGGCGGCGGCATGGAGGTCGTCGTTATGGGCGGCGACCATCATGATCCGCTCGGGCGAGGTTCCGAGCAGCGCGATCGCGCCCCGGTAGACTTCCGGGTCTCGTTTGTAATGACGGAACTGCTCCGCGGAGAGGATCAGGTCCATCGGCAGCGGCGCGCTCTTCGCCAGATCGACGAGCAGCCGAACATTTCCGTTCGAGAGCGTTCCGCAGATATAGCCCGTCCGCAGCCGCTCCAAGCCGCGGACGACATCGGGCCAAGGACGCAGCCGGTGCCAGCGGTCGACGCACCAAACTCGATCGTCTTCGCTTAGTCCGTCGATGCCGAACCGCGCCGCAAGCTCGTCGAACGATGCTCGGTGAAGCGCGTCCAGCGGCGTCCACGGCAGCTCGCCGGTTCGAACGCGCTCCATCGACGGCCGATACGCCCCACGCCACGCATCGACGAATGCCGGCCAATCAACCTGCAGTCCGCGCTCGTCACCGAAGGCGCTGAGGTCTTCGATCAGGCTCGTCCGCCAGTCGACGAGCGTCCCGAACGTATCGAACAGCAGCGCCTCGACGGCGATCACGCTACATCAGGTACTTTTTGAACCAGGTGAGGGTTCGGGTCCACGCGTCTTGGGCGGCGCTCGGGACGTAGCGTTCGCGGGTGTCGTCGAAGAAGGCGTGGCCGGCTTGGTCGTAGATCTTCGCATCGTGCGGGACGGACAGGCGGGCGAACATCGCGCGCACGTCGTCGGGGCTGATCGAGGTGTCGCGCGCGCCGAAGCTGCCCATCAGCGGCGTCGTGATCCGCGAGGTAAAGTCGAACGTGTGCGCGGTCGTCGGGTCTTTCGCGTTCGTGCCGGGGCGGACGCTGCCGTAGAACATCGAGGCGGCGGCGAAGGCTTTCGAGTCGATGACCGACTGCAGCACGATGCTGCCGCCCATGCAGAAGCCGGTGATCCCGATCGATGCGTCGTGCGCCTGCGTGCGGATCCAGTCGTGCGCGGCGGCGACGTCGGTCGGGACGAAGCCTTCCGCGTTCATCTGCGTGGCGAGCGCGATGAACGGCTGAACGTCGGTTGCGCCGTCGCCGCTCGGCGGCTTGTGGCGGTCGAAGAGTTGCGGTGCGATCGTGACGGCGCCGACCTTGGCGAAGCGCCGGACTACGTCACGGATCTGCGCGTCGACGCCCCAGATCTGCTGCACGACGACGATCCCGGGCGTCCGCGCGGTCACGCTGCGCGGCATCGCCGCGTACGCGCCGATCGGCGCGCCCGCCGACGGCACGAGCCGCGGGCGCGAGACGACGATCGCCGGGTCGTCCTCGGGGACGAACGGCGGATGCGGCTTGCCGAGCTCCATGCCTTGCGCGCCCGCTTCGTGCGCGGAGGCCAAGACGAAGGCGGCGCCGCTGCCGAGCTTCACGAAGCCGCGGCGCGAGACGGCCTCGGTGTTCACACCTTGCGGATCGATCGGCTCGTCGGCGGCGAGGCGCTCGATCGTGCTATCGCTCATCATCCATCTCCCGAACGGCGCCGGCGCTCATCGCCCGTACACGTGGCCGCAGGCGACGGCGCCCGCGTGCGGTGAGGTCGAGGCGAACGCGACGACGTTGTAGTTTCCCGAGAGCAATCGGTCGAGGCCGACGTGCACGAGCGAGCGCGAGACGCCGCCGTGCAGATCGCTCACCACGAACGCCGGCATCGTCGCGAAGCCCTCGCAGTCTTGCCCGCGGTAGATGCGCACCGATTCGGCATGCGCCGCCCCGTGGATGCGCACGAAGACGAGCGTGTCGCTCGCGTGCGCGAACAGCGTCACCGTCCCGACTTGCCCCGAGTTTTGGAGCTGCTGGATGCCGCGCTCGACGCCCGCGCCGGGGTCCCCGGGATACGATTGCGCGTGCGCCGCGCCGGCCGTCAGCGCGGCGCCGAGGACGGTGGCGATCGAGGCCGCGCCGAGCGCGGCGAGGGTGCGTTTCATGCGCGGAAAGCCTCCTCGGTGTCCGGAGGTCGTATCCCTACGGCCGCGCCAGCTCCTGCCAGAGCTCGTCGGCGCGCGCGCGCAGCTGCGGCGCGTCCTCCGGAAGCACGTACCCTTCGCGTACGAGCGACGCCGTTGCGGCGTTGTAGGCCCGCTGGTACCCGGCGCGGTCGCCGTAGCGCTCGAGGATCGACGCGCGGGGATCGTGCGCGGCTTGGCGCGCGTCGGCCGTCAGCGCGAACGGCACGAACGAGCCGAAGAAGTCGACGAGATGCTCGCCGAACCCCTCGCGCGGATCGCGCACGTTCCAGCCGGTGTACGTCGCGAGCGGCGTGGCGATCTCGGGGAGTCGCAGCATCCCGAGATCGATCCCGTCGCCGTCCGGCAGCGGGACCAGCGTCGTGTACGCGGCGCCGATCCCCGGCGGCTCGCGATCGACGATTCCCTCGTTCCAGCGCGGGCCGTAGTCGTAGCGGTACGTGCGGTGCAACGCGGTGAACGGGTTCGGTACGGCGATCCCCGGGATCGGCGGATACGTCCACGACTCCGGCCGCACCAGCGTTCCGGCGGCGATCGTCGGGTAAATGCTCAGCGGCGGCGCGACGCCGTTGCGCACCCATGCGTCGAGGTGGAGCAGCATCGCGCGCGGCACCCAGCGCCAGTCGAGCGGGTCGGTGCGCTGCCGCATCCCCGCCCGCAGCTCCGACCGCAGACCGGGGACGTGCATCCCGCCGGCGATCGCGTAGAGACGCACGTTGCTCGGCAGCGGGACGTCGACGCGCCCGTCGTCGGTCGTCGTCATCAGCGAGGCCGTGCGTCCCCAGTACTCGTGCGAGGTGTCGACGTCGATCACTTTGAGCCCCGCCGGCAGCGGAAAGTCGGCTTCGTGGAACGGCGGGACGTCGGTCGGATAGAAGAACGATGAAAACGCCGCGGCGTCGCGCGACGGCTGCGCGAAGCGATGATCGAAGCTCCCCAGCGCCGGACCGCTCACGATCGCGAGGATTCCGTCAAGCACCGGGCGACCGTCTTCGTCGGTGTCGAAGCCGCGCTGCACGAAGGTGCGCAAGAACCGCCCGCTCTGCGAGATCCCGAAGCCGTACGCGCGCGCCACGTGCACCGGCGCCGTGCGGTCGTGCTCGAAGAAGGCGACCGCGTCGCGCACCGCGGCGAGCCCCAGCCCGACGACGACCGGATCTTTCGCACGGTAGACGAGCTCGTAGATGCGGCCGGGGACGAAGCCGCCCTCGAGCGCGATCGACGTCCCCTCGCCGGTGAAGCGCCAGCGCGCGCGCGGGATCGTGCGGCGCGGTGCGACGACGTCGTCGCGCTCGGTCAGCACGTTCGCCGGATCGTTCGCATCGGCGAGCGGGTACGGCGTCTGATCGGAATCGTGCGCGACCGCGTGCTCGGCGGCCGGCGCGTCGACGTGGAAGTCGCTGCGCACGAGTCCGGTGATCGGCCGGCCGCCGTCCGTCGCGACCGGCGCGCGCAAGCCGAGCACGCCGGCGCGGCGCGGAACGTCCCATTCCCAGCCAACCGAGATCGAGACGAAACCGTGGCGCATCAGAAAGCCGTCGCCCAGATCGTCGGCTTTCGAAGCGTCGGCGCCGAAGCGGCCGCGGTCGAGCCAGAGCGAGCTCGCCGTGCCCCGGTTCGGGATGTCGATCAGCGCGGCGCCGTTCGCCCGCGACGGATCGACCGGTGCGAGGATCACCACGTCGTCCGACGAGGCGACGTTGCCGTCCGCGTCGCGCGGGGCCTTTTCGAGGTCGACGATCCGTGCGTTCGCGGGCGTCCCGGGGTGATCCGAGAACACGAGTCTGCCGATGATCTTCTCGTAGCCGTACGCGATCGGCGTGCGGGAGATCAGATCGAAGCGAACCACGCGCGCGTCCGCGGGCGCCGCAAGCGTGCTGAGCAGCGCAACTAGGCAGATCGGGAGTTTCCGGCGCAGGCGCACGGTTGCGCCCTTCGCGGAAAGAGGATTCCGCTCCGCCGCGGCGGAGTGACGGCCCAAGAGAAAATGGACCGCCGTTGCGTCATGCGCAGCGGCGTTTCGGCCATGTAAGTCGAGGTGACCGGGTGCGATTCAAGACGCTCGGCACGCTCATGATGAGCGCGCTTTTCCTCGCAGGATGCGGCGGCGGAACGGGATCGATGGGTTCCCTGATGCCAAAGAACACGACGCCGGCTCAGCCGGCGCTCCAACGGTCGTTTCACGACGCGTTGGCCTCGGGCGAGCTGCGCCCCGTCTGCGCGCACACGATGCGCGGGCGGGCGCACTGCGTCGCCTACGAGCTGACCGCGAGCGGCCGGGCCGTCGCGGCGGCGATGATGCGCGGGACGCGGCGCGGCAGCGCGGCGATCTCCACGCACACGCGCTCGCCGCTTCCGCAGGGTTACGGCCCCTCGGATCTGCAGTCGGCGTACAATCTCACCAATGCCGCGAAGCACGACGGCAACGGCGCGCTGGTCGCGATCGTCGATGCGTACGACGATCCGCTGATCGAGAGCGACCTCGCCGTCTACCGCAAGATGTACGGGCTCTCACCGTGCACGACCGCGAACGGTTGCTTCAAGAAGGTCAACCAGAACGGGAAGAGCGGCCCGCTCCCGACGCTGCCGCCGGCCGACATCCCCGGCGAGAGCGGCTGGACGATCGAGACCGCGCTCGACGTCGACATGGTCTCGGCGAACTGCCCGAACTGCAAGATCCTGCTCGTCGAGACGAACGACGACTTCATGAACAACCTCGGCACGGGCGTGAACGCCGCGGCGTCGTTCAATCCCGTCTCGATTTCGAACAGCTACGTCTCGCAAGAGTCGCCCACCGATCCGGGGCCGATCTCGCAGGGCGGACTGCTGCCGTACTACACGCACCCGGGGATCGCGGTCGTCGCCGGCGCCGGCGACTACGGCTACGACTGGAACGTCTTCCCCGCCGACGCGTACGGCGATCCGGCCGTGGCGTACGGCCCGCTGATCCCGGCGTCGTTCCCGACCGTCGTCACGGCCGGCGGAACGACGCTCACACCGGACGACTCGCGCCGCGGCTTCAACGAAGTGGCGTGGGGCGGGACGGGAAGCGGCTGCAGCGACTACGAGCCGATGCCGCAGTGGGAACAACCCGATCCGAACTGCTACGGCGTGTACACCGCGTCGAACGGGCGGTCGTTCCAGTATCCGACGCGCATCTACGGCGACGTCGCATACGACGCCGACGGCTACACCGGCGTGGCGATGTACGAGAGCGACGGACAGCTCGGCGGCAACAACTGGGGCGTCATGGGCGGGACGAGCATCGCGTCGCCCTCGGTCGCGGCGATCTACGGGCTCGCCGGATACGGACAGCCGGGGAACGCCGATCAGTACGTCTATCCGTTCCCCGCGCAGAAGTTGTACCGTTCGAACGCGCTCTACGACGTCGAGAGCGGGACGAACGGCGCCTGCCAAGTCGTCCCCGCGGCCGACATGCCGGTGCCGGCGCCGCCCGCACCGCCGCCGCCGTGCAGCGATTCGTACCTGTTCACGGCGGGTGAGGGCTACGACGGGCCGACCGGAAACGGCACGCCGAACGGCATCGGAGCCTTCTGACAGCCTACCGATGAAGCGCCGGCCGTTTCTCGCCGGAACGCTTGCGGCGACGGTGATCCCGTCGTCGCGAGCGCTCGCGCGAGCGGCCGACGCGCCCGCTCGCGACGCGCCTGCGGCAAACGCAGCGGCACCCGAACCGTATGCCGCGGCGATCGAGGATCTCGTTGCGGCGAACCATATCCTCGCGCATCTCGGCGTAGTCGACGGGTTCGGGCACGTCAGCGTGCGCGACCCGCGCGATCCGGGGCACTATCTGCTCGCGCGCAGCATGGCGCCGGCGCTCGTCACCGCCGCCGACATCCTCGCGTACGATCTCGCCGGCGACGTGCTCGACGCGAACGGCCGCACGAGCTATCTCGAGCGGTTCATCCACGGCGCGATCTACCGTGCGCGGCCGGACGTCGTCTCGGTCGTGCACAGCCACGCGCCCGACGTGATCCCGTTCGCCGATTCGAGCGTCGCGCTGCGCCCGGTGTACCATATGGGCTCGTTCCTCGGCGCCGGCGTCCCGATCTTCGAGATTCGCGATGCGGCAGGGCCGGCGAGCAACATGCTCGTCTCGTCGAACGCGCTCGGCGACGCGCTCGCGCGCACGCTCGGCGCGGCGAACGTCGTGCTGATGCGCGGACACGGGATGGTCGCCGTCGGCGCGCGCATCCCCGAGTCCGTCTTCCGCGCGTACTACACGATGATCGACGCGCGCCTCGAAGCGCAGGCGATCGGCCTCGGCGGCCGCGTGACCTATCTCAACCCCGCCGAAGCGCAAGCCTCGACCAAGACGAACCAAGGCCTACTGCTGCGCGCCTGGGAGCTCTGGAAGCGCGACTACGGCGCGATCGACGCGCGCTGAACGCCGCCCGCTGACCCGTCGGGCTCACAGCGGCGCTTCGACACGGAAACTTATCCTATCACGTCCGTCCGCCGCGAACGAGAGGCGGCACGGCCACGTTCTCCCGGGGTCATGCCTCTCCGGGGTCGCCGCTTGCTCGCCGCGCCGTTCGGTCGTGCCCTTCGTGCGGCTTCCGAGGTGTTCGATCGTGACGTTCGCGCCGCGTCGACCCCGTGTCGCGGCGCCATTCGCGCCGTGGCAATGGCCTGCGGCGCGCTCGCCGCCTCCGCTTCATTGGCTGTGATCCCGGCCGCCGCTGTTGCCGCACCGCATCACGCTCATCCGGCCGCGTCCCGCGGCGCACGCGCCACCGCGCTGCCGACCGCGGTTCCGCTCCAAGGCCCCGTCGTCGTGGGTGCGGGGGTGATCGCCGGGCATCCGGTGTCGTTCTTGCGCGTGCGGCTCGACAAGGTGCGCGTGCGGATCGGGCTCGCCGGCGGCCGTCCTGGACGGGTCGAACCGCTCGATGCGATCGCGCGGCGCTACGGCGCGACCGCGGCGATCAACGGCGGAGACTTCGAGGCGTACGGCAACGCGCCGATCCGCAACCCGAACCACACGCTGATCACCGGCGGCGGCCTGCTGTTCAAAGGCGACGTCGGCGACGTCCTCTGGTTCGACCGCGACGACCACGCGCAGATCGTCCGCGTGCCGCTGAAGATCGAAGGCGCGCTCGACGGCAAATGGGACTGGCCGAACAACTGGTACGCATACTGGATCAATCGCTATCCGTCGGGCGGCGGCGACACGATCACGATCTTCACGCCCGAATGGGGCGAGCGCACGGGACTCTCCGGCGGCCCGCAGGTGCAGGTCGCCGACGGCGTCGTCACCGCGATCCAGAACAGCTCCACGATCATCCCGCGCAACGGGTACGTCATCTACTTCCGCGGCGAGGCGAAGGCCGCGTCGCACTTCGCCGTCGGACGAACCGCGCAGTATCGCGTCGTGCGCAGCGACGGCGAGCCGATGGGCGACTTCGCGTACGCGCGCGAAGCGATCGGCTGCGGGCCGCGCCTGCTGACCGACGGCCGCGTCACCGTCAACCCGGCGGCCGAAGGCTTCCGCGACCCGAAGATCCTGTACTACTCGGCCGCGCGCAGCGCCGTCGGCCTCACCCGCGACGGCAACACGCTCATCCTCGCCACCTCCGGCGGGACGATCCGCCAGATGGCCGACGTGATGCGCGGCCTCGGCGCCTACCAAGCGATGGCCTTCGACGGCGGCGCCTCCGCCGGCTTATGGCTCACCGGCCACTACATCACCGAACCCGGCCGCCTCCTCAACAATGCGCTGCTGGTGATGGCAAAGTAACGCCGCCTTCTCAGTGAAAGTTGCGGGCGCGGACCTTCTCGGTGATGGGTTCGGCGATCTCGAGGGGCCAGCAGCGCTTCATGATCACGTCGGTGCAGCCTTGCTCTTTTTGCAGGACGCCTTCGACGATCAGGCACTGCGAGCCGCGGATCGCGCGGCGGTTGCGCTCGTAGACGTCGGGGCGCACGATCACGTTCACCAGCCCCGTCTCGTCCTCGATCGTCAGGAAGACGAAGCCCTTCGCGGTGCCGGGGCGCTGGCGGGTGATCACCAGGCCGCCGATCTTGCAGACGAGGTTTTTCGGCATCGTCGCGAGGCGGCTCGCGGCGAGGACGTTGCGCGCGTCGAGATAGCCGCGCACGTGGGCGATCGGCTGGACCGCGCTGACGCCGGTCGCGGCGATGTCGAGCGTCGTGGTCTCCTCGGCGGTCAGCGCGAGGAGCTGCGGCTGCGGCTCGTCCTCGATCTCCATCGCGCGGCCGAGCTCGCCGCGGGCTTCGCGCTCGTCGAGCCCTCGCAGCGCCCACATCGCTTCGCGCCGCGTCGGGAACCAGGTCGCAAACGCGCCGGCGGCGGCGAGATTCTCCATCGCGTCGCGCTCGAGGCCGGTGCGGCGCGCGAAGTCGACCAGATCGTCGAACTCGCGCGGCCCGCCGTCCTCGCCGCGCGAAAGCGCGTGCTCGAGCCGCTCGCGCTGCACGTCGCCCATCCCGCGCACGAGGTGGAAGCCGAGCCGCAGGGCGCCGTCGGCATCGACGAAGCTCCACCACTCGCTCTCGTTCACCGTCACGGGCTTCACCAAGACATCGTGGCGGCGCGCGTCGTTCACCAGCACTTCCGTCGAATAGAAGCCCATCGGCTGCACGTTGAGGATCGCCGCGCAGAAGATCGCCGGCTCGTGACACTTCACGTATGCCGAGGCGTAGGCGAGCAGCGCGAACGAGGCCGCGTGGGACTCCGGAAACCCGTAGTCGGCGAAGCCTTCGAGCATGTGGTAGAGCTTGTGCGCGTCCTCGCGCGCGATCCCGTTCCGCACCATCCCCTCGACGAGACGCGGGTAGATCTCGACCATCCGTTCGCGCGAGCGCTTGTGCCCCATCGCGCGCCGGAGCTGGTCGGCCTCACCCGCGGTGAACCCCGCCGCTTCCATCGCCATGCGCATCCCCTGCTCTTGGAACAGCGGGACGCCCAGCGTGCGCTCGAGGACCGGCTTGAGCTTGGGATGCGGGTACGTCACCTCTTCGTCACCGTTGCGCCGCCGTAGGAACGGGTGGATCATGTCGCCTTGGATCGGGCCGGGGCGGATGATCGCGACCTGCATGACGATGTCGTAGAAGCAGGCCGGCTTGAGCCGCGGCAGCATCGACATCTGCGCGCGCGACTCGACTTGGAAGACGCCGATCGAATCGGCGCGCTGCAGCATCGCGTAGGTCGGCGCGTCGTCGGGCGGGATCGCGTCGAGCGAGAGCGGCGGGCGCTCCGGATATCGCCGTGCGTACAGCGCGAATGTGTCGCGCAGCAGCGAGAGCATCCCGAGCCCGAGCAGATCGATCTTGATCAGCCCGAGATCGGAGAGATCGTCCTTGTCCCACTGCACGATCGTGCGGTCGCGCATCGTCGCCCACTCGACCGGCGCGACGGCGACCAGCGGCGAGCGGGTGATCACCATCCCGCCGCTGTGGATCCCCATGTGCCGCGGAAACCCGTCCATCCGCCGGCACAGGTGCATCATCAGCGAGCCGAGCGCGCCCCCGACCGGCCCGCGCAGATGCGCATCCGGATCATCGCCGTTACCCCAACGCGCAGGCGCGTTGGGGACCCCTGTCTGAAAAGCGCTTCGCCTTGAAGCCGTAGAGCCGGCGCCAGGTGTCGGCGTACTCGTCGGCGGCGTGAAAGCCGGGGACGAGCGGACGGCCGGCGGTGGCGGCGGGGACGTCGTCGCCGCGCGAGGGCACGACGTTCGAGGCGGCGTCGAAGTCGCGCCGTTTCGCGACCGAGTCCGGGAGGGCGGCGTCTTCTTCGTACTCCGCGCCGAGCGCGCCGCTGAGCGACTCGCGCGCATCGTATTCGCGCACGATCTGGTCGACCTGGCCGAGCGTGAGCCCGAGCGCTTTGCCGACGTCGCGCAGCGCCGAGCGCGTGCGGTAGGTGATCACCTCCGCCGCCATCGCGGCGTGCTCGCGCCCGTAGCGCTCGTAGACGTATTGGATGACCTTCTCGCGGTCTTGGTGCGCGAAGTCGATGTCGATGTCGGGGACCTCGCCGCGCTCTTCGCTCAAGAAACGCTCGAACAGCAAGCCGCTGCGCACCGGATCGATCGCGGTGATCCCGAGCGCGTAGCACACCGCCGAGTTCGCCGCCGAGCCGCGGCCTTGCGCGAGGACGCCGAGCCGGCGCGCGGCGTGCGCGATGTCCCATACGATCAGGAAGTAGCCCGCGAGATCCATCCGCGCGATGATCCCGAGCTCGTACTCCAGCTGCCGCTCCACGGCGGGCTCGAGCGGCTGGGCATAGCGCTCCTTCGTGCCCGCATAGACCAGCGTGCGCAGGTACGACTGCGGCGAGGTCTCGTTCTCGGGAATCGGATAGCGCGGAAACTCGCCGGCAAGCGAGGTCAGCCGGAAGCCGCAGCGCTCGACGATCGCGATCGTGTTGCGCAGCGCGAGCGGAAACTCGGCGAAGAGCTGCGCCATCCGCGCCGGCGACTTGAGCCCGTGCTCGTGGTTCGCGCGCAGCAGCGTCCCGGCGTTCTGCAGCGTCGCGCCGTACTTGACGCAGGTCAGCACGTCGGCGAGCTGCGCATCGCCGCGCGTCGCGTACGCGACGCCGTTGGTCGCCACGTACGAAACGTCCAGCCGCTGCGCGAGGCGGACGAGCGCGCGGATCAGCGCCGGATCTTCCGGCCGGATGTGATGCTGCAGCTCGAGATAGAAGCGCTCGGGGAAGAGCTCGCGCAGCCGCGTGCCGATCGCCCGCGCGCCGTCGGTGTCGCGCCGCAGCAGCGCTTTCTCGACGAGCCCGTTGCGCCCGCCGGAGAGTGCGATCAGCCCGTCGGTGCGGCCGTCGAGGTCGTCGAGCCTCAGCCGTGCGTCACGTTTGCGTCCGCGGAGCTGGGCGGTCGAGATCAGCCGTGCGAGGTTGGCGTAGCCGGTCTTGTCGGCGGCGATCAGGACCAGCCGTGGCGTGTCGGTCGGCACCTCCTTGGCGGGCCGCGCCGGCCGGCCGGGACGGATCGGCGCGGCGCCGTCCATTTCGAGCGTCAGCTCCGCGCCGCACAGCGCCGCCAGCGGCGTCCCGGCGGCCGCTTTGGCGAACCGGACCGCGCCGTACAGGCCGTCCCGGTCAGTCAGCGCGATCCCGCGCAGCCCGAGCGCCACTGCCCCGGCGACCAGCTCCTCGGGATGCGAGGCACCCTCGAGGAAGCTGAAGTTCGACCAGCAATGGAGCTCGGCATACTCCGGCACGAGATGGACCGACATGGCGGACCCGGAGAATACTCGAACACACGTTCGATTCCTGGTGCCGCTCGACTCCATTCCTCCGGGTGCCGGTTGACCACAGAATTGTGGCCGAGCGACCACGATTTCGTGGTCGATAGGCCGGCAAGCGAGATTGCGGCGGGGTGTCCGCACGCATCTTGATATAACGGCTTCTATGCAGTCATATGATGGCGCTTGTGCTATCATATGGTCGTGGCTCCGCAGTCAAAAGGGTTGTTCGGGTCGCGTTCCCGAGAGCGCGTGCTGAGGCTGCTCGCTTTGCTCGAGTCTTCATATCCGCGTGAGCTGGCCCGTCTCCTCGGCGAAGATTTGAGCGTGATGCAGCGGACGCTCAACAACCTGGAACAGGGCGGCGTCGTTGCTTCACGGCTGATGGGCAGAACGCGCCTCTTCGAGCTGAACCGAACGTATCAGCACTACGCGGCGCTCCGCGGTTTGCTCTTGCAAATGGCGAGAAGCGATCCGGAAACGGTCGCTGCGGCACAGCGTGTTCGCCAACGTCCGAGGCGGGCACTCAAGGCGGTATGATCCTAGACGCCGGCTCGACGCTCACCGACGTCGCGTTCGCCGTGTGCACGCTGCGACGATCTGGTGCTGTACGTCTACACGCCAACCGATGTCGTCCGCGACCGCTTCATGCGCTATTGGGCCTGGGGCGATGAAGCAGCGCTTCGCGTCGCCCTCGATGTTGCGTCGACGTGTCCGGCATCGATCGACCTGCCGGCGATCGAAGCTTGGACGCAGCGAGAGATCGCCGCCGCGCCGATCTACGACGGCGAGCGTCGCGATTTCTTCCTGGCACAACTTCGCGCCGTCATCACCGCTTCAACCTAAAGGGTGCGGCGGCTCTGACGGGGCGCAGGGTGGTGCGCGCTGCTATACCGCGGTTTGGTGCTCCGCCGGGGCGTTGCGATCGGCGAGCCATACTTCGAGGTCCTCGGCCGGCATCGGGCGGGCGTAGGCGAAGCCCTGCGCGTAGGTGCAGCCGACGTACGTGAGCCAGGCGACCTGCGAGTCGGACTCGACGCCTTCGGCGACCGTTTCGAAGCCGTAGCACGAAGCAAGCCCGAGGACGGCTTCGACGATCGCGACGTCGTGCACGTCGTAGGGGACCCCGTCGATGAAGGCGCGGTCGACCTTCACGACGTCGATCGGCAAGCGCTTCAGATGGGCGAGGGACGAGTAGCCGGTACCGAAATCGTCGAGCGCGATGCGCAGCCCGGCCTCGCGCATCGCCGAGAGCGTTTTCGTCGTCGAAGCGATGTCGTTCATCGCGACCGTCTCGGTGATCTCGACGCCGAGTCCGGAGAGATCGCCGAACGCCTGCAGCCGTTCGACGAGCGCGGGATCGGCCAGCTCGACGGCGGACAGGTTGAACCACACCTGCATGCCGGGATGCGTGCGGCGCCAGCGCCGCGAGCGGCGCATCGCTTCGTCGAAGACCCAGGCGCCGATCGCGCCCATGAGGCCGTGCTCTTCGGCGAACGGCAGGAACGCGTTCGGCGGGACGATTCCGCGCTCGGGATGGATCCAGCGCAGCAGCGCCTCGACGCCGGCCACGCGACCGGTCGACAGCTCGACGTGCGGCTGGAAATACAGCATGAACTGCCGCCGCAAAAGCGCCTCGGTAAGCTCGGACTTCGTCCGGCGAAACGACACGAATCGCTCTTCGACGCGACCGTCGAAGAAGGCGAGCCGCGAGCCGCCGGCGTCTTTCGCCGTAAAGACCGCCGCCTCGGCGCGTACCACGAGCTGCTCGAAATCTCGCCCGTCGGCTGGAGTCAGCGCGACCCCGACGCTGGCCGTGAGCGGAATCCCCTCGGCGCGGCCGTCGATGACGAACGGCGCGTCGAAGGCGTGCAGATGTGAGACCGCGAGGCGTTCGACGCGTTCGCGCGACGACTCGTACGAGAAGATAACGAACCGGTCGTCGCCGAGGCGGCCGACCGCGTCGCGTGGTGCGGTGCGCCGGCACAGCGCCGACGCGATCTCCCCGAGCAGCAGGTCTCCGACGTGGTACCCCAGCGCTTCGTTCACCTCGCGAAAGCGGTCGACGTCGATCGCGATCAGCGCCCCCTCGGCGCCGTCGGCGAGCGCCTTCGACACGCGGTCGCGGAAGGTCGAACGGTTCAGCGTCCCGGTGAGCTCGTCGTACTCGATCAGGCGGCGCAGGCGGTCGCGCTGCTCCATCTCTTGCAGGCGCAGCGCACACAGCGACGCGAGCGTTTCGATATACGCGTGATCGAGCGGCTCGAAGGGCTGGGGCAATGGCGTGAACGATGCGAAGCCGAGGGCGTACTGCGCGCCGTCGACGAGGAACGGCGTCCCGGCCACGGCCGCCCACGGGGCCGACTCATCGCGCCGGCTCGTCGCGCGGATCTCGAGCTGAACATCGCGCCACGACATCGTTCGACGATGCTGAATGATGTCGCGATACAGCGTTCGCGACGTTTCGAATCTCGTCCCCGGGCGCGGAACGGAGTCGGCGCCCTCGGCCGCCGAGGCGTACGAGGCGACGACGACGACGACCTCGCCGTCGACTCGCACGATCGTGCCGTGGAAACCCGCCGCCGCCGGCTGGAGGTTGCGCGCTCCTTCGGCGAGCAGCGCGTTGAGGTGCTCGTGGTCGCTTCCCGTGCTCGACACCAGGCGCGAAAGCGATCCCAGCCGCTTCGCGTGCAGCTCGGCCTGCCGCGCTCCGCCTTGCAGGTCGCGCTCGAGGTCCTTGGCGCGATCGCGCCAGCCGAGCAGCGTCCTGATCGTCGCGGCGAGAACGAACGTCGAAGCGGCGAGGAAAATGAGATGCGCGGCGTACCAGCCGACGGTGAAGCGCTCGCCGGCGGCGATTCGCAGGACGAACTCCAGGACGACGGCGGCGTAGCCGAGCAGCGCCCCGCGTGGGATCGCGCCGCGTGCCCACGCCCAACCGAGGAGCAGCAGGGCGGCCGCATGGAACACGATGGCCGCCGGCGCGACGCCCGTCGTCCAGTAGCCGTGCAAGTCGTTGCCGGATGCGAGCACGGGCAGGCGGGGCTCGAGCTGCACGCAGGCTGCGAACACCGCGACGGCGAGGCACGCGCTTCCGAGGATGACCGCATAGCAGAGCCCCTGGTTCCCGACCAGCGGGCGCTGTGCGCGCTGCTGCGCGATCCGAATTACCGCATAGGCGAGCGTCGCGAGCGAGACACCGGTGTGCCAAGCGAGGTAGATCCACGCCGAGGCTTCGCCCCACTGCGGCGCGATCGGCGCGATGCCCGGTCCAACCGGTGTCGTGAAGGTGAGTCCGAACGCGAGCAGCCCGGCGAACAGGAAGCCGCCCACCAGCACCGCCGTCGACAACAGCGGCTCCCGGCGATACAGCGCGTGGAGCGTCGTGAACGTCGCGAGCTCGGCGCAGGCCGCGGTGAAGAAGATTCCCGGAACCACGTATTCCGCGTCGACCGGCGCTTGCGTCGTGACGAAGGGCAGCACCGCGGCCGTCGCGATGACGATGACTGCTGCGCTGACGAGATCGGCAGGCCGCCCAGCGGGCGTCCTGTATGCACCTATCACCCGGGAAATCCTCATCGCCCCACCCGAGGGCGTCTCCGCGAGTCGGCTCGGTACCCCGGCCTCCGCGGCAGGCGGCCAGAGCCGCCAGGTCCTCGCTATACCCAGGACTGAGCGGATGCGATCACATGGAAAACCCGAACGGCGTCGCATGCCTAGCGCTCGTCCCGTTGCAGTTTTCGCCGCGACAGTTTGAGCCGCGCATCATTCCGGGTATCGAAGGTATGCCCGAGGTAATACCAGAGGGAAGTCCAATGGGTTAGAACCAACGAGGCCTCCGGATACGCCGGAGGCCTCATCATTTTGCGCGCGTCCGCGCATCGCGCGAGCCGGCGACCGCGGGCTTGATTCGCCGAAGCGTCCCCCTGCTGAAAAGCCGGCGAACGCTTCGCGGATCTCGTCGACGTATTCAACAGGAACGGGCCGTAGCGCGCGACGGGCTCGCGCCGTCGCCGATGCTGAACCGGCGTGTCGTGGGGAAAGGACGGCTCGTGCCCAAGCGCGTGCTCCTCGCGATCAACGGCCGAGCCCGGCGTGGCCGCGCCGCCCGCGACGCGGCCGCCGCGGCGTTTCGAGCGCGCGGGCACGAGGTCGTCCAGATCACTCGCGACGTCCCGCCCGCCGAGCTCTCCGCGGCGATCGTCGCGCACCGCGACGACGTGGACGTCGTCGTCGTCGGCGGCGGCGACGGAACGCTCCTCACCGCGCTCGACGGGCTGATCGAGACGCAGCTTCCGCTCGCGATCCTTCCGCTCGGCACGTTCAACGAGCTGGCGCGGACTCTCGGCGTCCCGACCGATCCCGCGGCGGTCGCGGCGCTCGTCGACGAAGGTGTCGCGCTGCGGCTCGACGTCGGACGCGTCAACGGCGTCGCGTACTTCAACGAGGCCTCGGTCGGGCTCTCGACCCGCGTCGCGAAGCTGCAGACGCGCGAGGTGAAGCAGCGGCTCGGGATGCTCGCGATCCCGGTCACCACCTTGCGCGCGCTGCGCGAGAGCCGGCCGATGCACCTCGAGATCGAAGACGAGCAGGGCGCGGTGCGGCGCGTACACGCGGTGCAGCTCACCGTCTCGAACAGCTATCGCTTCGGCGGCGTCGTCGAGAACCCCGAAGGGAGTCTCGCCGACGGCGAGCTCTGGCTCTATTCGATCGACGTGCGCAACTGGGTGCACGCGCTCGGCGTCGTCGCCGCGGTCCTCGTGCGGCGCTTCCAGCGCGCGCCGCACGTCGAGGCGCTCAAGGGCGCGCGCTTCGTCGTGCGCTCGGTGCACGGCCGCCGCCATCGCGTCGACGCCGACAGCGAGGAGGTCACGCGCCTTCCCGCCGAGTTCGTCGTGCTGCCGCACGCGGTGACCGTCCTCGTCCCCGCCGGCAAGGCGCCGGACGTGCGCTGAATGCCGGAGCGGATCGCGCTGGCGCGCGCGCGGCTCGAAGCGATCGCCGCGCGCGAGCGGCACGATCCGAAGATCAGTCCGTATCACGGGACGCGGCGCTGGCTCCGCGGCGAGGTCACGCCGCTCGCCGTCGTGCTGCTGCACGGGCTGACCAACGCGCCTCCGCAGTACGATGCGCTCGGCGCGGCCCTCGCCGCGCGCGGCCACAACGTCGTCGCGCTGCGCATGCCGTATCACGGCTATCGAGACCGCATGACGGATGCCCTCGCGCACCTCACCGCGGCGCATCTCGAAACATACGCGCTCCGTTCGCTCGAGCTCGGCGCGCTGTGCGGCGAGCGCGTCGCCGTGGCCGGGATCTCGGTCGGCGGCGTGCTCGCCGGCTGGCTCGCGGCGCGCGCGCGTTTCGAGCGCGCGGTCGCGGTCGCGCCGTTCTGCGGACTTCGCCCGCTGCGCGGCGGCTTGAACGACGCGCTGGGCACGCTGCTGCGCGCGGCGCCGAACGCCTTCGGCTGGTGGGATCCCGTGCACCGAAAGGCGCAGCCGCCGTCCCACGGCTACCCGCGCTTCGCGACGCGTGCGCTCGGCGCGTCGATCGCCCCCTCGACCCGCATCGTGCGCGGCGCGCGCGGCGCCGACCACGCGCGGCATGCGGTCCTCGTGCTCAACGACAACGAGCCGGTGGTGAACAACGCGCACGCGCAGCGCCGCTTCGATGAGCTCCGGCGGCGCGGCGTCGAGGTCGAGCGCGTCGTGCTGCACGGGCTTCCGCAAGCGCACGACTTCATCGACCCGGCGCTCCCGCAGACCCGGACCGAGCTGGCCTACCCGCGGCTGATCGCCCTCATCGAAGGCCGGTCCGGCGAGACGTGAGCGAGCGCCGCGGCGGAAAAGGATGACCCGCGCCGCCGGTCGTGAATGCGGCCGCATGGCCGACTCGAACGACCTCTTCGATCTGCGCGACAAGGTCGCGATCGTCACCGGCTCGTCGCGCGGGATCGGCCGCGCGATCGCCGAGCGCTTTGCCGAGCGCGGCGCGCGCGTCGTGATCTCGAGCCGCGACGCGGCGGCGTGCGAAGCGGTCGCCGCCGAGATCCGCGCCGGCGGCGGCACGGCGCTGGCGATCGCTGCGCACATCGGGAAGAAAGAGGAGCTCCAAGCGCTGGTCGACCGCACCGCCGCCGAATGGGGCGGGGTCGACGTCGTCGTCGCCAACGCGGCGGTGAATCCGTACTACGGTCCGCTCTCGGGGATTGGGGACGAAGCCTGGGACCGGATCATGAACAGCAACGTGCGCAGCACGCTGTGGCTGGCGAACATGACGTTTCCGAAGATCGCGGAGCGCGGCGGCGGCGCCGCGATCTTTCTTTCGAGCATCGCCGGACTCGGCGGCACCGACGTGATCGGCGCCTACGCCGTCTCGAAGACGGCGCTGATCGGGCTCGCGCGCAGCCTGGCGATCGAGTGGGGGCCGCGCGGCGTGCGCGTCAACTGCCTCGCACCGGGCATCGTGAAGACCGAGTTCGCCCGCGCGCTGTGGGACAACCCGAAGATCGCCGATCCCGCGAAGGAGCGCGCCGCGCTGCGCCGGCTCGCCGAGCCCGACGACGTCGCCGGCGCGGCGGTCTTCCTCGCTGCGCGCGCCGGTTCGTACGTCACCGGCCAGACCATTGTCATCGACGGCGGCACGACGATCCACGCCGGAATCTGACGGCGGCGTTCGGACGCGAAGAGGGCGCCCCGTGGGCGCGGGACGCCCTCTTTGCAGCCGTCGGTGCGGAGGATCCTAGCGACCGACGGCCGCAGCCAGTGCGCCGACGTCGACGCTGCCCAGACCGCTCGTGTAGTCGTAGCCGGGCAGCGCCGTGTACGAGCCGTTGGCGCCGACCAGCAGGTCGTGATACGGGCCGTACTGACGCGTCGGCGGGAAGGCGGTCGACGTCGCGCCGGCCGCGCTCGCGCTCCACGCCTTGTACAGGACCGGAGGTGCGAATCCGAGCGTGCTCTTCGTCTCGAGCATCCGCGCCCACACGCCCGCCATCAGCGGCGATGCGAGGCTCGTTCCGCCGATCGTCGTCCATCCGCCGGAGTCGCCGAGATAGATCGTCATCCCCGTCTGTAGGTCGGCGTCCATCGCGACGTCGGGGAGTCCGCGAAGACTCTCGCCCTGCTGGCTGACCGGCTGCGCCGAGGCTTCCCAGTACGGCGAGTACTCGAACTGGCTCAGCCCGCCGCCGCCGGAGTACCACGCCGCTTCGCCGCCGTATTCGCCGGCCGTCTGCGTGAGGAGGGTCGTGCCGCCGACCGCGACAACGTACGGCGATGCGGCGGGATACTCGACGAGCGGGACGCCGGCGGGGACGCCGTTCGGCGTGCCGACCGAGCAGAACGCTCCGGTGTCACCGGTCGAGACGAACATCGTCTGACCTTGCACGGCGCCTTCGACGAGCAGCTCGTCGTCGAGCACCATCGAGCCGTCGAGGTACGGACCGAACTCGCAGCCGCCGAACGATGAGTTGCCGATCGGCGCGAGATCGTCGGTCACCCAGTGACTGTACTCCATCATGATGTCGGAGTCGTCGAGCGCGGTGGTGTCGTACAGGTAGACAATGTGCGCGCGGCCGGCCATCCCGGTCGAGGCGATCATGTCGAGCGTCCACTCGTCGTCACCCGACGTATCGGTGCTGGCGGCGCCGACGGACTTCACTTCGACGGGTGGTCCCACCAGCGAGTCGAAGTGCTCGTTGTAGCGGAAGCTCGAGATCGCTTCTTGCACGGCGCCTTCGGCCATGACCGCGATGTTGACGTTCGCCGCCTGCTTGACGTTCAGCGCGTCGTATGCGCGCCAGTAGTCGGACGGGATGTAGTTGCGCGGGCAGCCGGCGACCTGCGCGACCTGCCCCGGAACGGGTTCCGGGGTCGGCAGTCCGACCAGCGAGGCGCTGTACACGTCGCACGGCGACTCCGGCATCGGCGTCGGGTTCGCGGCGGCTTCCGAAGGGGGCTTCGCGACGGCGACGGTGGCGGTGCCCTTGTGGAACGGCGTCGTGTACGTCTGCGCGTTGTTGAGTCCGACGACAGCGACGACGATCCCGTTCAGCGAGCTCGGGACGTACGCCGGCGTGATGTTGGCGTACACGGTCTTGCCGTTCTGCGAGTACGCATGCAGCGTCGTGTCGAACGCGGCGCCGACGTTCGCGGCCGGGCCGGTCGCGCTGACGATCAGATCGTTCGGCTCGACCGTGACGTTGGTCAGGCCGCGGCCTTGCAGGTACTTCGTCACCTGCGCGACCTGCGCGCTCGTCGGCGCGTACTCGGCTTTGAACTCGGCCGGCGAGATGTGGCCGCCGGACCGCAGCAGCGACTGCACACCGGCCGCGTTGCGCAGCGTGAGCCCGACGCGGACCGTGACGGGCTTCGAGGCGGCGAGCTTCCCTTCGTCGCTCGCGTTCTTCAGGGCGAACGCTTGCGTCGCGGTCGCCGCCCAGCCGGCGGGGACCGCGGTCGTGGTGATGCTCTTTGTCGAGCGAAGCTGCCCCTCGGGGGTGCTCGCGGAGCCGTTCTGCGCTTGGGACTGCATCGCGCCGGACGGAACGAACGATCCGGCGGAGTGGCCGCCGGAGCACGATGCCGTCAGGACGCCGAGAGCGACCGTGGCGGCTGCCAACTTCTTCATGGGTGATCCTCCTGGTCGCAGCGTACGTGCCGCGAGGAGGGACCCGACATACCGAAAATCGGGTAGGCCCGCGCCTACCCGGTCGACCCGATCGCTCGGCTAGAGGCCGGCGACGCCCTGCGGCGCGCCCAGCCCGGTCTCGAGCGAGTAGCTCGCCGAGCCCAGCCGCTGCAGCAGCGTGCGGTGCGCGTAGGTGTAGGAGAGCGGCTCGACCTCCGGCGCCAGGGCGTAGGCCGCGGCGACGAGCGGCGCCCCGACGCTCGTGCCGCCGGCGACGACCCAGCCGCCCGCGGCGGTGCTGAACGCGGCGACGCCGGTGCTCGGGTCGGCGATCACCGAGAGGTCGACCGAGGCGCGGGTGCGGCAGATCGCCGAGAGGCTGTCTTGAAACGCGGGAAGCGGTTCGTGGCTGCTGCAGCCGTGCCCGGTGTACTTCCAGCCGGTTTCGCTCCAGCCCGAGGCGCCGTGCGTCAGCGACGTCCCGCCGACGGCCGTGACGTAGGGCGAGGTGCCCGGATACGAAGCGTAGGCGCGGTCGCCCGAGCTGGCCGTGATCGCGATCCCCGGATGGTCGTAGTGGACGTCGAGCGCCCGCTCAGCGCTCCATTCGAGCGCGTAATAGCTGTTGCTGATCGCTTTGGGATGCTGCTTCGCGGCCGTGTCGACCGCATCGGCCAGATCGGTCATCGACGAGCTGTTCGCCTCGACCAGCACGATCGCGCAGCGCGGGCACGCGGCGGAGACCATCTCGAGGTCCAGCGCGACCTCTTGCGCCCAGGCACTGCTCGCCGCGGGATACGACGAGGCGGCGCCGCTCTGGTCGAGCTTGCGGAAGCAGCCGTTCTCGGTGGTGCAGGCCGGCATCCCGAACGCGGTCCGGTAGACGCCCAGATCGGCCTCGGCGGTCGGCGCGTCGTAGGCGTCGACGATCGCCACCAGCCCGCCGGAGTTGCCGGCGGGGAGCACGTAGGCGCTGCGCAGGTCGCTCGGGTGCAGCCCGGGGATCAGGTCGGCCGGTTCGTCCGGGTTCGGGTTGGGCTTCACGTCGAGCGCGAGGGCCAGCGTGCAGCTCGCGGAGCCGGTTCCGGGCAGCCCCGTGCAGGCGAAGGCCGCCCCCGGCATCCCCATCGCGGTCTCGCCTGGAAGCCCCATCGCGGTCTCGCCCGGCATCCCCATCGCCGTCTCGGCCGGAAGCGCGCGGACGGCGGCCTGCGCCGGTACGAGCGCCGCGGGCGGAAGCGACGGACGGCCGCAGGCGGTCAGCGCCAGCGCGGCCAGACCGGCGGCGGCGAGACTGCGGTTCACCATGCGAAAGACGTGGCCCGAAGGATCATCGCGCGAGAAAAGCTCCCTGCGGCGTACGCCACACCCTCGGGGGATATACCCTGGTCCGGCCGGGAAAACCACCGGCATGCCGCTCATGCGCGCCCGGTTGAACGACCGGCTCGCTCGCGCGGCGCGCTTCCCCGTCACCGTGCTCGTCGCGCCGGCCGGTTTCGGCAAGAGCGTCGCCTTGCGTGACTACATCGAGACCGCGCGGCTCGACGTCGTGCGGGCCGAGGTCGGCCGCGACGACACGACCCTGCTGCTGTTCGCGCGCGGTTTGGCCGAGGCGCTGGCGCCGCTCGCGCCCGACGCGCGGACAGCCTTCCCCGCCGCGCAAGAACGGATCGCCGCTGCCGACGATCCGGTCCGCGAGCTGGCGGGCTGGTTCGCCGAGCACTTGAAACGCAGCGTCGGGACCGTCGTCGTCGACGATCTGCATCATGCCGCGGCCGATCCGCGCGCCGTCGCGCTGCTGGTGCAGATCGTCGAGCGCACCGCCGACCGGATTCGCTGGATCGTCGCCAGCCGCAGCGATGCGGGTCTGCCGATCGCGACGTGGATCGGCTACGGCCGGATGGATCTGCCGATCAATGAGGACGAGCTGCTGCTCACCCGCGAAGAGGCGCTCGCGGCCGCCGAAGTCGACGACGCCGGCGCCGATCCCACCGAGGTCGAGGCGCTGCGCGCGCTGACCGGCGGCTGGCCGGTCGCGATGGGGATCGCGCTGCGCGCGCGCACGCACGCGTTCGATCTGATGAGCGCGGCGAGCGGGACGCGGGAGATGGTCTACCGCTATCTCGCCGAGCAGGTTTTCGCCGCGCTCACCCACGCGCAGCAGCGGTTTCTGCTCGGCACCGCGGTGCTGCCGTCGTTCGACGAAGCGACGGCCGATGCGCTCGGGATGCCGCCGGGTCAGCTCGACGCGCTGCGCCGCAGCGTCACCTTCATCACCGCCGCCGCCGATGGCCGCTTCCGCTATCACGATCTGTTCCGCGATTTTCTCGAGCGCGAGCTGCGCCGCCTCGGCGCGACGGCGTGGTTCGATGCGCACGTCGGCGCGGGCGCGCTGCTCGAAGGGCGCGGTGACGACGCGGCGGCGGTCGCGGTGTACACGAAAGTCGGCGCGGTCGACGAGATCGCGGCGATCGTCGCGCGGACCGGGATCGCGCTGCTCGAGCGCGGCGCGGCGGATATGCTGGCGCAGGCGCTGGACGCCCTTCCCGAACGAACGCGCGCCGAGAACGCGGCGGTGCTCGGCGTGCGCGCGATGATCGATGCGAACGGGGGCGCCTTCGACGTCGCCGAGCGCGGATTTCTCGCGGCGATCGAGCGCGCCGGCGACGAAGATCTGCGCATCGCGCTCGTGCACCGCTACGCGATCGCGCTGGTGCGGCACGACCGCGACTGCGTCCCGCTGCTCGAGCCGTACGCGGCGAACGACGCGCTCCCGGCATCCTTGCGCGTCCCGCTGCTCGGGACGCTGGCGACCGGATACGTGCGCGCAGGGCGCGTCCCCGAGGCGCTCGCCGTCGCGGCCGACGCGCTCGACCGCGCCGAGTCCCTCGGCGACGAGGCGCGCGCGCGGCTCTACCAGCAAGTCGCGTACGTCTACCAGTTCGGCACGCCGCCGTACGAGCGCGCGCGGCGCTACGCGACGATGGCGGCGGAGCTCGCCGCCGCGCGCGGTCTGTTCGAGGTCGCCGCGCGCGCGTTCAGCGTGCTTTACTTCGTCACCGGCGAGGACGACGATCCGATCGCGACGCTGGCGATCCTCGACAAGCTCGGCGAGAGCGCGCGAAAGGGCGCGAGCAGTCAGGCCCGGATGTTCGGCGTCGTGGCGTCCTACGCGATCGAGGTCGAGCGCGGCGACGACGAGGCGCTGGCGCGGCTCGACCGCGAGTTCGCCGACGCCTCGGGCGCGCCGCAGACGACGCGCGCGCAGGCGCTGCTCCCCGCGCTGGCGCTGCGCGCCACCTGGGAGGGCGACTTCCGGCTCGCCTACGAGCTGATCGCCGGGACGACGCACGAACAGCCCAGCGACGAGCGGCGGGCGATCCGCGGCGCCGAGATCGCGCTGTACGCGTTCGCTTCCGGCTCGCACGACGAGGGCGAGCGCGCGCGCGAGGAGACGCTCGCGGCGATCGACCGCGCGACGCGTCCGACGTTCCGCGTGGTGCGCGCGCACTTGATCCTCGCGCTCGGCGAGCTGGTGCGCGGCCGCGCCTCGTCGGCGCACCGTCACCTCTCCGAGGCGGAGCGCCTGCAGACGCCGGCGATGCGCCGCGTGCGCGCGCTGGCGAACGCCGTGCGCACGCTGGAGCGCGTCGTGCTCGAGCAGGCCGAGCCGGCGCTGCTCGCGGGCGCGCTCGAACGGCTGCGCGGCGAGCATCTTGGCGGGCTGGCGCGGATGCTCGATGCGCTGCCGCTCGCGCGCGCCGAAGAGCCGGGCTACACGCGCCTGACACCGTCGGAGCGCGAGATCCTGCAGTATCTCGCCAAGGGCGCCAGCACGAAAGACGTCGCGGCGAAGACGGGGCGCAGCCCGCAGACCGTCGACACGCACATCCGCTCGATCTGCCGCAAACTGAACTGCAGCGGCCGGCGCGAGGCGGTCGCGCTCGCGACCCTCGCCGGCTGGGTCAGCCCCTGACGCTCGGCGCTCGACCGTTCGGCGGCGAGGCGAGGCGCATCACTCGGCGGTCGCCGCCGCCGGCGCCGGTTTGTCGCTCGGCATCACGCGCGCCTGCACGAGGCCGATCGCCAGCGCCGCGAAGACGAGCCCGAACACGATCGCGGCCGACGGTGTCGTGCCGAACGCGCCGAACACGCCGGTGACGATAGGCGGCATGACGAACCCGGCGAGACTGTCGAGCGCCGAGACGACGCCGAGCGCCGTTCCGCGGCGCGCGTCCGGCGAGAGGTCGGAGACGAGCGCGGGGAACGCCGCGTTCTCGATGCTGATCCCGACCCCGAACAGCACGAGCATCGCCGCGGCGAGCGGGAGCGTGTGCATGAACGGCGCGAGCACGAACGCCGCCGCGCACAGCGCGAAGCCGAGGTTCGTCGCGACGCGATTGCCGAGCCGCGCGACCCCTTTGCCGATCGCGAAGACCTGCAGCACGACCTGCAGGATCCCGAAGACCGCGAACGCGATCGAGGTCTGACCGACGCCCCAGCCGAGCTGCGCGCGCAGGATCAGCGTCATCGTCGAGAACCAGCCGTACATCCCGAGCGTGTAGACGAGCCGCAGCCACAGCACCGGGGCGATCGCGCGGTCGGCGAGCGAGGCGAAGATGTCGCGAAAGCCGACGACGCTCTCGCCTTCGGCGATCGTCGTCCCGCGCGACTCGGGGAGTCCCCAGATCGTCAGCAGCAGCGTGAGGAGCTGCAGCGCGGCGGCGAGCAGAAACGGCACCGCGAACCCGTAGCGCTGCGCCAGAAATCCGCCGGTCGCAGGGCCGAAGACGAAGCCCGCGCTGAACGCCGCGCCGACGTACGCGAAGGCCTGTCCGCGCTGCTTCGGCTCGACGAGATCGCCGACGTACGCCTGCGTCACGCCGATGTTCCCGCCGCTGAACCCTTCGAGCGCGCGCGAGGCGAACACCCAGCCGATCGACGGCGAGATCGCCAGCAGCGTCCACGCGATCGTCGAGCCGACTTGCGAGACGATCAGCACGCGCTTGCGCCCGAGCCGGTCGCTGACGTTTCCCCAGATCGGACCGGCGATGAACTGGCACAGCGAATACGCGGCGAACACGCCGCCCACGGCGATCGCCGGCGCGCCGAACTTCAGCACGTAGAACGGCATCAGCGGGATCAGGATGCTGAACCCGAGGATGTCGATGAACGTGATCCCGAGGATGGGCAGGAGCCGCAGGATCATGGATCGCGCTTCGCTTCGCGGCGCTCGCTCTCATTGACCGGGCGGGAACCGCGGCCGGGGAGGCTCCCGGGCGAGCCCGTCGTCCGGCGCAAGAACTTTTGTCGGCGCCGAGGAGGGGCCGGGAAACGCCGCGGCGATACACCGCGGCTATCCAACTCCGCGGACGGGTGTATCGCCGAGCAATCGTGGTGTACCCCTGCCCGCATATCATCGAACTCGGAAGAGGGGGCACCGGTTGAAACGAGTCATTCTCGGCGCGTTTGCATCGAGCGCGCTATTCCTTGCCGCATGCAGCGGCGGCGTCGGCACGTTCACGCCGGCCGGCGAAAACGCCGGCGGTTCGAACGGCATCGGTCTCACGGAGTTCCAGCGCGACGTCGCATCGGGATACGTTCGCCCGGCGTGCGGTGAGGCCGCAGCCGGCGAGGCCCGCTGCTTCGCATGGCTGCTGACCGCGAGCGGACGCGAGCACGCGGAAGCGCTCGGCGGACTGCGCCGCGCCGACGCCTCGTCGCCGAGCGGATACGGGCCCTCGCAGCTGCAGTCCGCGTACAAGACCGCGGCGGCCGCGGCGAGCGGCGGTTCGGGCAAGACGGTCGCCATCGTCGATGCATACGACGACCCGAATCTCGAAAGCGATCTCGGCGTCTATCGCGCACAGTTCGGTCTGCCGGCGTGCACGACGGCCAACGGCTGCTTCAAGAAAGTCGGCGAGAGCGGAACCTCGCAGCTTCCCGCGGCGAACGCCTCGTGGGGCCAGGAAGAGTCGCTCGACGTCGACATGGTCTCGGCGAACTGCCCGAACTGCCACATCCTGGTCGTCGAGGCGAACTCGACGAGCTTCGCCGATCTGGGCACCTCCGTGAACACCGCGGCATCACTCGGCGCGACGGAGATCTCGAACAGCTACGGCGGCGGCGAGTCGTCCGGCGAGACCACCTACGCGTCGTACTACAACCACGCCAACATCGCGATCACCGCGTCGAACGGTGACAGCGGCTATGGCGCGGCGGTCCCTGCCGCGTACAACACGCTGACGGCGGTCGGCGGGACGACCCTCTCGACGGCGAGCAACTCGCGCGGCTGGACCGAGACCGTGTGGAGCGGGACCGGCAGCGGCTGCAGCCGGTACATCAGCAAGCCGTCGTGGCAGAAGGACGCGTCGTGCACCAAGCGCATGATCGGCGACGTCGCGTACGACGCGAACCCGAACACCGGTGTGGCGGTGTACGACAGCTACGCGTACGAAGGCGAGTCGGGCTGGCTGGTCTTCGGCGGGACGAGCGTCGCCTCGCCGGCGATCGCCTCGATCTACGCGCTGGCCGGAAACACGGTGAGCAACGCCTCGTACGGCTACGCGCACACCTCGTCACTGTTCGACGTGACGAGCGGCTCGAACGGCCGCTGCTCGCCCGCGTACTACTGCAAAGGCGAGGTCGGCTACGACGGCCCGACCGGGAACGGCACGCCGGACGGCACTGGAGCCTTCTAGGCTAGCCGACGCCCAAGGACCCAAGGCCCGGCGCGGGGGTGCGCCGGCCCCTTCCCCCAGGGGGCTGGGGGCGTGACGGCGGTCACATTTCGGCCTGCCGGAGGCCGCCGCGGGGCGTTTTCGCTGCAATACGGCCCGGCGGCGGACGATATCCGGAAGGGTGCCCCTCCACAAGGATGTGCAAGTGAGACCTCTGCTGCTCGGCGCGCTGACCTGCGCGCTTCTCTTCGCCGGGTGCGGCGCCCGCACCCAAAGCCTCCCGAGCCTCCCCGTGCAAGCGGCGCCGGCACCCGATGCGCCCAGCGACTTCGAGCTCGGCCTTGCGCAAGGCGACTTCGCCCCGTCCTGCGGCGCACCGGCGCCCGGCGAGCGGCGCTGCATGGCCTACCTCCTTACCGACTCCGGGATCGCCGAGGCGCGTCGACGCGAGGAGCGGGCGGGCGAGCGGACGATCAGCGCCACGTCGGTCAGCGGGTACGGACCGGTCCAGCTCCAGGCCGCCTACGGCATCACCGCCACGGCGAAGAGCGCCGGCGCGGGCAAGACGGTCGCGATCGTCGATGCCTACGACGATCCGAACCTCGAGAGCGATCTCGCAGTGTACCGGGCCGAGTTCGGGCTGGCGGCGTGCACGACCGCGAACGGCTGCTTCAAGAAAGTCGGCGAGAGCGGCACCTCCAAAGTGCCCGCGGTGAATGCGTCCTGGGCGCAGGAGACGTCGCTCGATGTCGACATGGTGTCGGCGAACTGTCCGAAGTGCAAGATTTTGGTCGTCGAAGCGACCTCGGACTCGACGAGCGATCTCGCGACGAGCGTCGATACCGCGGTGAAGCTCGGTGCCGTCGCCGTGTCGAACAGCTACGGCGGCCCCGAGTCGGCGAGCGACAAGGAGTACGCCGCCTCCTACACGCACAGCGGCGTCGCGATCACGGCGTCGAACGGTGACGAAGGCTACGGCGTGCAGAATCCGGCCTCGTACGCGACGGTCACCGCGGTCGGCGCGACGACGCTGAAGGCGGCGAACACCGCGCGCGGCTGGACCGAGACGGCGTGGAGCGGGAGTGGCAGCGGCTGCAGCCTGTACCAGCCGAAACCCTCGTACCAGCACGACACGAAGTGCGCGAAGCGTATGGTCGGCGACGTCGCGTACGTCGGCGATCCGTACACCGGCGTCGCGGTCTACGACAGCTATCCCGTCGGTAAGACGAAGGGCTGGCTGATCTTCGGCGGCACGAGCGTCGGCGCGCCGGCGATCGCCGCGATCTACGGGCTCGCCGGATTCAGCGTCAGCAACGCCGCGCGCGCGTACGCATACGCCGGCAGCTCGTGGCTGCACGACGTCGTCGGCGGAACGAACGGAAAGTGTGCTTCAACGACCACGTATTTCTGCGCCGCGGTCGCCGGCTACGACGGCCCGACCGGGGTCGGCACGCCGAACGGGTACGCCGGCTTCTGATCCGCTCCGCGCGCGCCGTTCAGCGCGCGCGGATGTGCTCCGCCTCGGCGGGGACGATCGTTCGCGTCACGAGCCGATTGCGCCGCAGCAGCGTGACGCTGGTCGGCGCGTCGACGAAGGGCCGGTCGGTGAGCAGCTTGTGGAGGCCGTCGATCCCTTCGACGACACCTTCGCCGAGCGCGACGACGACGTCGCCTTCCTCGACCCCGGCGCGCGACGCCGGGCTGTGCTCCTCGACACCTTGCACCAGGATCCCGCGCTCCTGCACCAGCGCGTGCAGGCGCTGTAAGTAGCGCGGGATCTCGACGTCGCTCCCGGCGATCCCGAGATAGCCGCGCCGAATCGCGCCGTCGCGGATCAGCAGCCCGGCGATGCGCGTGGCGGTGTTCGAGGCGATCGCGAACGAGATGCCCTGCCCGCCGGTGACGACGGCGGTATTGACGCCGACGACCCGTCCGCGCGCGTCGACCAGCGGTCCGCCGCTGTTGCCGGGGTTCAGCGCGGCATCGGTCTGCACGACGTTGTCGATCAGCCGACCCGAGCGCGAGCGCAGCGTGCGGCCGAGCGCGGAGACGACGCCGGCGGTCACGGTGCACTGCAGCCCGAACGGGTTGCCGAGCGCGACGACGAGCTGGCCGACTTTGACGGCCGTGGAGTCGGCGATCTCGAGCGGGACGGCCTCGGGGGCGGCGATCCGCAGCACCGCCAGGTCGGAGTCGGGGTCGTCGCCGACCGGGATCCCGCGCACCCGGCGGCCGTCGAGCAGCGCCACCTCGATCTCGCTCGCGCCGTGGACGACGTGCGAGTTAGTGACGACGAAGCCGTCGGGGGTCGCGATGAAGCCGGAGCCGCTGCCGGCACGCCGGCCGCCGGACCGGACGTCGATGCCGACCACCGAGGGCGCGACCTTCTCGACCACGGCGATGACGGTTTCGGAATAGGAGTCGACGGCGTCCGCCGTCGCGATGGGGATGACCACAGGCATGTGCGTCGCTCAGACCGAGGTCGCAGCCCCCGCGGTTTCAGCCGTCGTACCATCGCCGCCATGAGCCGTCGAGGCTTCGGCACCGCCGCGGCCCTGTTCTACATCTTCTTGTGGGCCTCGGCGTACGTTCCGAGCAAGGTCGGCGTCCTCGACTCTTCGCCGCTCTGGTTTCTGGCCGTCCGGTTCGCGATCGCGGGCGCGATCGCGCTGCTGATCGCCCGCGCGCTCGGCGCGCCGCTGCCGCGAACGCGCCGCGAGTGGCTGGTCCTCGCGGTGCTGGGCGTGCTCGGCAACGCGCTCTATCTCGGGCTGACGTACGAGGCGCTCCGGCACCTGGCGTCGGGGGTAGCGGCGATCGTCGCCTCGATGAACCCGCTGCTGCTCGCGCTCGTCGCGCCGTGGGCGCTGCGCGAGCCGCTCAGCGCCGGAAAGATCGTCGGGATGCTGCTGGGCTTCGGCGGCGTCGTCGCGATCGTCGCGCTGCGCGCCGGCAGCGGCACCGCCGCGCCCGCCGACGTCGCGCTCGCCTTCGGCGGCGTCGTCGCGAGCGTCGGTTCGACGATCGTGTTCAAGAAATGGTGCGCCGGCCTCGACCTACGCTCGGTGACCGGCTTGCAGCTGCTCGCCGCGGCGATCGTCGTGCTTCCGCTCGCGATCTTCACCGAAGGCGCGCCGCACGCGCATTGGACGTGGCAGTTCGTCACCTCGTTCGTCTACGTCGTGCTGGTGATGTCGGTCGGCGCCTCGCTGCTGTGGTTCTGGCTGCTCACGCACGGTGAAGCGTCGCGCGTGAGCGCGTACTATTTCCTCACGCCGGTGTTCGGGCTGGCGATCGCGGCGGCGCTGCTGCGCGAGCCGGTCGGCGTGCACGATCTGTTCGGCTTGGCGGCGATCGCCGGCGGGATCACGCTGGTGCAGCGCACGTGATGCCCAGACGCACGGACGTAGCGGCGATGCGATGAGCCCGCGTTGGCGCGTCCTGGCCTTGATGACGGGCGCGCAGGCCGGCGCGTCGGTCGTGCAGCAGGCGCTGGGCTCGCTCGCGCCGGTGCTGGTCGCGACGTTCGCGCTTTCGAAGGCGCAGCTCGGCGTCGTGTTCACCGCGATCATGCTCGGCTCGACCGCATTCACCGCGCTCGCCGGCGCGCTGACCGATCGCTGGGGCGAGCGCACGATGCTGCTCGCCGCCGGCGCGCTGATGGCGGCCGGCTTGCTCGCGGCCGCGGCGTTCGTCTCGTACCCGTGGCTGGTCGCGTGCATGGCGGTGTTCGGCGCGGGCTACGCGGTCTCGACGCCGGCCGGCGGACGCGCGATCCTGACCTGGTTCGACCGCGACCGCGGGCTCGCGATGGGGATCCGGCAAGCCGGCGTGCCGCTCGGCGGGACGATCGGCGCGCTCGCGCTCCCGCTGCTGGCGCAGCTTCCGGGCGGGTACCGCACGGCGTTCGTCGTCGCATCGGTGCTGGTCGTGGTGCCGACCGCGCTCGCATACGCGTGGTACGTCGACGCGCCGGCGCCGCCCGGCGCAGCCGCGCCGAAGATGCGCGAGCTGCTGCGCGGGATGCGCGTGCTCGCGCGCGACCCGCGGCTGATCGCGGTGACGCTCACCTCGATGGTGCTCGTGTCGGTGCAGCTCGCGATGAACGCGTTCGTCACGGTGACGGGCGTGGTCGAGGTGGGGCTCGCCGCCGCCGTCGCCGCGCTCGCCTTCGCGCTCGCGCAGTTCGCGGCGATCGTCGGACGGCTGTGGTGGGGCTTCGCCAGCGATCGGTTCTTCGGCGGCGACCGGCTCGTGCCGTTCGCGCTGATCTGTCTGCTCGCGGCGATTGCGTGCGCCGCACTCGCCGTGCTGCACCGCGGCGCCCTGGTTCCGTTGTTCGCGGCCGGCGCGCTGCTCGGACTCTCCGGCGCCGGCTGGAACGGCCTGATGGCCGCGGCGATGGTCGAAGTCGGCGGCGTCGAGCGCGCCGCCAGCGCGCTGGGGCTCGCGCTGACCGCGATCTACGGCGCGTCGGCCGTCGCGCCGGCCGCCTTCGGTCTGCTCGCCGACGCGACGTCGCTGCGCACCGCCTGGATCGCAACCGCGCTGCTCGCGCTCGCCGGCGTCGCTCCCATGCTCTGGCTCCGCGCGCATCCGACGGGCAGGTACGCTTCGCCCGAGGGCTGAATCGGCGTCGGTCCGCGCCCAGGTGGCGGAATTGGTAGACGCGCTAGTTTCAGGTATTAGTGACCGCAAGGTCGTGGGGGTTCGAGTCCCTTCCTGGGCACCAAAAGAAGAAGGCCGGCGTTGCAGCAACGCCGGTTTTTTCTTTGCGGTGAGATTCGGCCGAAGACATCGACATGACGAGAGCCTCCGCATGGGAGGCTCTCGCCGGGGGACGTTCGGAGGAGGATCTGGGACGAACTAGCCGCGGAGGACGACGCGGTTCGCGATGAACGTGCCGTTGCTCCAGTAGCCGAAGACCGCGACGTGCTGGCCGGTCGAGGGCGTGTCGCCGGTCGGGCGAATGACCGTGCCCTGCTTCAAGTCGACCGTCATCGTGCCGCCCTGCGGCTCGATGAGCGTCAGACGGAAGGGCGCGAAGCTGTTCACGACGCCGACGAGCACATGGTTGCGATCGTAACCGCCGCTGTCCCACGCGGTCTGCCAGGCCGACACGTCGTTGTATTCCGGATCGAACGTGGTCCAGGTGCTCGGACCGTACGCCATTCCGGGAGCGCACGGATTCGAAGCTTGGGCCAGGCCGATCGCGCTGCAGGCGCCGAAGATTCCGAGCCCGACGGCGAGCGGGCGAACGATGTCGAGGGGTGACGTCTTGCTCATTGCTTGGAGGGAGTACCCGATACGCGCAACCGCACTACCCTCCGTTTTGGGGATTTCGATGAGAAGAAGCCGGGCGCAAGCCGGAAGTGACGTCGTCGGCGCTCGCTGAATCGTTGTGTTCGAGAATGCGTGCGTTCGTTCGTGCCGGACTCGCGGCGGCGGCGACGGTCCCCGTCGTCCTCGTGCTCGCGCGAGGACCGGCGGCCCCGGTGCCGATGATGCAGCCGCTCCCTTCCCCGACGCCGATCGGTTCGCCCAAGCCGTTCTGCGCGCGCGACACCGTCGTGCTGCTCGATCCGATCGACACGGCGAAGGTGCTTCCGGGCGATACGTTTCGCGTGCAGACCGTCGAGGACGTGAAAACGAACGACGGCATCGACATCCCGATCGGCGTGCTCGGCTACGGCGTCGTCGCGATCGCGCACCACGCGGATCGCGGCGGGAAAGGCGGGTACGTCGTGATCGAGGCGCGCTACCTCGCGCTCCCCGACGGCCGCCACGTGCAAGCGACGATCGATTGGAAAGAGGCCGCGAACGCGGTCGCGACCGGAAACTCGCGCAACGTCCCGGGGATCGTCGGCTGGATCCCGTTCTCCGGCTACGTGCTCGGCCCGTACGGCTTCTTGCACCACGGCGCGGACATCACGATCCAGCGCGGCTCGCGCATCGAAGTGCTGCTCGGCGACGACGTCGCGAGCGGAGCGTGTCTCGAGCCGGCGCCGCCCTCGCCGCTCCCGGGCGCCACTTCCGAACCCGACCGCGACGTCGAACGCCGCCAAGGCGAAGAGTCGCCGCAGCCCTCGGCCTCGCCGTCGCCCTAGGCCTCTCCGAAGAGTGTCGGGCCGTTCTGGGGCGACCAGCCTTCGTCCGTGAGCATGCGCAGCTTCGCCGCGACGCCGCCGCTCGCCGAGAAACCGTGCATCCGTCCGTCGGCCGCGAGCACGCGGTGGCACGGAACGATCGGAGCGAACGGGTTGTGGCCGAGCGCGCGGCCGACCGCCCGTGCCGAACCGGGTTCGCCGGTGCGCGCCGCGATTTCGCCGTAGGTCATCGTCGCGCCGCGCGGGATCGTTCGGGCGATTTCGTACACGCGCCGCGGAAACTCAGCCACGTCCGTCATGTCGAGCGCGATGCCGCCGAGATCGACGTCCTCGCCGCGTAGCAGTGCCGCGACGCGTTCGATCGCATCGGCGATCGCGGGCGGCGGCGCCGCTTCGTAAAGCTCGGGGAAGCGCGTCGTCATGCGCGCGCGCAAGCGCTCTACCGTCGCTTCCGGAAGCTGCAGGCCGATGATGCCGCGCTCGCGCCAGGCGATCGCGGCCGGTCCGGCCGCCGTATCGAAGAGTGCGAAACCCGCGTCCGACATCGTTCGAGCTTAGCGCCTCCGGAGCCGCGCCACAAGCCGCACGTTGCTCCCGAATCGCCACGGTCGCGCGCTCCTCGAGGCCATACCGTCGGCGGCCGGTGCTTCAGCCGGGACGATGGCCACGGAGGCGAGCGGTATTTCACACCTTCGCCGGCCCGGCGTATCATGGAGGGGTTGGCGGAAGGCCCGGGCTTCGGTTCGGCCCGAACCCTTCCGGTCGGCACGACGCCGCGAAGCAGCTCCGGAGATCTCGTTTGCAAACCCTGGTGAACGTCACCCTGCCCGAGATGGGCGAGTCGGTGAGCGAAGGCTCGATCGTCGAATGGCGCAAGAAGGTCGGCGATTGGGTCGACGAGGGCGACACGATCGTCGACGTGACGACCGACAAGGTCGACGTCGAAGTCCCCTCGACCGCCAGCGGGACGATCGCGGCCCTCCACGGCGATGAGGGCGCGACGGTTTCCGTGGGGTCCGTCTTGGCCGAGATCGACACGACGGCCGCCAAGCCCGGGGGCGCCACGGCGCCGAACGGGGCGGCGGCTGCGGCCGGCGCAGCGGTGACCGGCGGGGCGACGGCGAGTGCGGCGGCCCCGCCCGGTTCCGAAGCAGGCGGAACGGCGAGCGCGGCCGGCAAGCTGAGCGGCACCGGATCGGCGACGACTGAGCCAACGCTCGTCACCCCCAGCGGCTATGGCTCGGCGGGCGCCGGCGCTCCGCCGACCGAGACGCATCCGCGCGGCAACGGCAAGGCCGGGGTGCTCTCGCACCATGCCCGGCGACTCGTCGAGCGGCTCCACATCGATCCCAGCAAGCTGACGGGGTCCGGGCCCGACGGCCTCGTCCTGCGCGAGGACGTCGAGGCGGCCGTCGCTTCCGGCAAGATCGCGTTCGCGGGCGGCCTCGGCTCCGCGGCACCCTCGGCCGGCCCGGCGGTCCAGTACCCGCCGCTCTCGAGCGAGGCGAAGGTCACCGAGCTGAAAGGCTCGACCGCGACGCTGGCCTCGTACATGGATCAGTCGCTGACGATCCCGGTCGCGACATCCTTCCGCACGCTGCACGTCGGGACGCTCGAGCAGCGCCGGGCCGAGCTGAACGCCGGCCTGAAGCGGGCGGGGCGCAGCGAGAAGATCTCGTTCACCCACATCATCGCGTTCGCGCTCGCGCGCGCCGCTCAGGAGCAGCCCGCGATCACCGCGTCGTTCCGGCGGGTCGAAGGAAAGCCGCAGAAGATCGAGAGCGGGATCCATCTCGGGCTCGCCGTCGATGCGCAGCGCAAGGACGGTTCGCGCTTCCTCGTCGTTCCGGTGCTGAAGAACGCCGCCGCGCTCGACTTCGCGCAGTTCCGCGCCGCGTACGACGATCTCGTGACGAAGGCACGCGACAACAAGTTGTCGGTCGAAGAGCAGAGCGGCGCGACGTTCACCCTGACGAATCCCGGCGGGATCGGGACCGTCGCCTCGGTGCCGCGCCTGATGGTTGGGCAAGGCGCGATCATCGCGACCGGCGCGATCGCCTATCCGCCGGGCTTCGCGCATGCGTCGCGCTCGACGCTCGAGCAGCTCGGCGTCGAGAAGGTCATGACGATGACCTCGACCTACGACCACCGCGTCATCCAGGGCGCGCAGTCGGGCGAGTTCCTCAAGCGCGTCGACGAGCTGCTCGCCGGCGGTGCCGACTTCTACGAGACGCTCTTCAATCAGCTCGGCATCGCCGCGGGCGTCCGCGCGAGCGCGACCAGCGCGAACGGCGCGCCGCCCGCCGCGCGCGACGACGCGAAGCACGGCGCGCTCGGCGAGGCGATGACCGCGGAGGTCGCCGGCGTCCCCTCGGAAGAGATGCTGCGCGCGATCGCCGCCGGGATGGCGATCGTCTCGGCGTACCGCCGGCACGGCCATCTCGCGGCGACGCTCGACCCGCTCGGCTCGCCGCCGCCCGGCGATCCGTCGCTCGACCCGAACACCTACGGCCTCACGCCCTCGATGCTCGCGGCGATCCCCGCCTCGGTGCTGCGCGTCAAAGTCGGCGGCAACACGCTCGCCGACGTGCTGCCGGCGCTGCGCGCGACGTACAGCTCGACGATCGCCTACGAGATCGAGCACATCTCGAACGTGCAGCAGCGCGAGTGGCTGCGCGACTACATCGAGAGCGGCCGGCACCGCAGCCCGCTCGCGCCGCAGCGCAAGGCGCAGATCCTCCAGCGTCTCACCAAAGTCGAGACGATGGAGCGCTACTTCCGCAAGCAGTTCATGTCGCAGAAGACCTTCTCGGTGGAAGGGCTCGACGTGATGATCCCGATGCTCGAGGAGACGATCTCGCTGCTCGCCGAGGACGGGACGAAGACCGTCGTGCTCGGCATGGCGCATCGCGGCCGCCTGGCGACCATTGCGCACGTGGTGAACCTTCCGTACGAGGACCTCCTCGAAGAGTTCGAGTCGGCCTCGGCGCGCGAAGTCGTCGGCGAGACCGACGATGCGACCGGCGACGTGAAGTACCACCACGGCGCGCACGGCCAATATGCGACGCCGGTCGGCACCCAGATCACCGTCGAGCTCGCGCACAACCCCTCGCACCTCGAGGCGGTCGACGGCGTCGTCGAAGGGATGACGCGCGCGCTGCAGACGCGGCACGACGTGAACCCCGCGACGCTCGACACCGACCTCGCCGCGCCGATCCTGATCCACGGCGACGCGGCGTTCGCCGCGCAAGGCGTGGTTGCGGAAGTCCTGAACCTGCAGGGCCTCGCCGGCTATTCGACCGGCGGAACGATCCACATCATCTCGAACAACCAGGTCGGTTTCACCACCGATCCTTCGGAGGCGCGCTCGACCCGCTACGCCTCCGACCTCGCGAAAGGCTACGACCTGCCGATCGTGCACGTGAACGCCGACGACGTCGAAGCCTCGATGGCCGCCGTGCACCTGGCGATCGACTACCGCCGGAAGTTCGGGCGCGACGTCGTCGTCGACCTGATCGGCTACCGGCGCTTCGGACACAACGAGCAGGACGAGCCGGCGTACACCCAGCCGCGGATGTACGAGAAGATCAAGTCGCATCCGACCGTGCGCGAGCTGTACGCCGCGCAATTGGTCGCGCAAGGCGTGCTGAGCGCCGAGCAGGTGAGGGAGGTGCAGGACGCCGCGGCGGCTCGCATCTCCGAAGCGCACAAGAACGTCAAGTCGCACAAGGCGCAGCCGCAGGCGTCGGTCGCGAAGATCGGCCACCGCGAGCCCTCGCCCGACACCACCGTGCCGAAGGCCTCGCTGCAGAAGTGGGCCGATGCCGTGGTGCGCGCGCCGGAGCGCTTCACGCCGAACCGCAAGCTGGTGCAGCAGTTCCAGCGCCGCGCGCAGGCGATGCGCGAGACGGGCGAGGTCGACTGGGGCCTGGCCGAAGCGCTCGCCTTCGCCTCGCTGCTCGCCGAAGCGACGCCGATCCGCCTCAGCGGTCAGGACAGCGAGCGCGGAACGTTCTCGCACCGCCATGCCGTGCTGCACGACGCGAAGACCGGTGAGAAGTACGTCCCGTTGCAGCATCTCGACGATGCGAAGGCCTCGTTCGAGATCTACAACTCGCCGCTGAGCGAATACGCCTGCCTGGGCTTCGAGTACGGCTACGGGACGCTGCTCCCCGACGGTCTGGTGCTGTGGGAAGCGCAGTTCGGCGATTTCAACAACGGCGCGCAGATCATCATCGATCAGTTCATCGCCGCGGGCGCCGCGAAGTGGGGCCAGCAGACGCGCCTGACGCTGCTGCTGCCGCACGGCTACGAAGGCGCCGGCCCCGAGCATTCCAGCGCGCGCCTCGAACGTTTCCTCCAGCTCAGCGCCGAAGGCAACATCCGCGTCGCGAACTGCTCGACTGCCGCGCAGTACTTCCACCTGCTCCGCGCGCAAGCGAAAGCGAAACAGGCCTTCCCGCTCGTCGTGATGACGCCGAAGAGCCTCCTCCGCAACCGCGCCGCCTACGGCACCCTCGACGAGCTCGCGACCGGATCGTTCCGTGAAGTGATCGACGACCCGCGCTACGATGGTGGAGGCACGTCGAGCGCCGGCGACGCGAAGGGCGGCGAGAAGTCGGGCGACAAGACGAATCTCGCGCCGGACAAGGCCAGGGTGGAACGCGTGCTGCTGTGCACGGGTCACGTCTACTACGATTTGATCGCGAGCCCGCTCTACGAGCAGCAGCGGAAGACGGCGATCGTGCGCGTCGAGCTGCTCAGCCCGCTTCCGACCGACGAGCTCGTCGAAACGATCGCGAGCTACGCGAACGCGAAGGCGATCGCGTGGGTCCAGGAAGAGCCGAAAAACATGGGCGCGCGCGCGCACGTTCGTCGGCGCCTCGTCGAGCGTCTCCCGGAGGGCATCACCGACATCGACTACGTCGGCCGCCCCTACCGCGCCAGCCCCTCCGAAGGCTACGCAGGCGCCCACGCCGTGGAACAGGAGCGCATCGTTCGCGAGGCGCTCATGGAGCGATAAAGAACCAATTCCGGGGCTTCCAGACCAGGCCCAGCAGCCGCCCAGACAGTCTGGGGCAGAGAGGCATCGCCATGTCAAACAATTTGTGGACGGCGTTTATCGCTGATAACGGAAGCAACGACATACTGGCGGCTTCGCTCCCGGAGGGCGGAACGTGGACGCCCAGCGTCCCGATCAACCAAACGAGCCCTTTTGCACCGTCGTTGGCGTTGTTCAGCGGCGTTCTCTACGTGGCATTCATCACCGACGACGTCGATAGCGCGACGGACGTCCCGAGCAATCGCATTTTTCTCTGCTCCACCACGGACGGCGTGAGTTGGAGCGACGCGACGTTCTTCAACCAATACAGCAAATGCGCGCCGTCTTTGGCGGTGTGGAACGGCAGTCTGTACGTCGCCTTCGTTGCCGATAACCCGTCGAACACGCTGTTGGTCTATCACTCGTCGAATCCCAGCGACCCGGCGAGTTGGACCGCGACGGCCGCCACCAATCAAACCAGCGCGAACGCGCCTTCGCTTGCGGCATACAGGCCGCAAGGCCAGACCGGCGACCTCTACCTGGCCTTTGTCGCGGACAACGGATCGAACGATATTTTCGTTTGCTCGCTCTCCTCCGGCGGAGCATGGACCATGGGACCGTCCACCGGGCAATCTTGTCACTTCTCGCCCTCGCTGGCAGCGGGCGAGAGCCTGTACCTCGTCTTCGCCGCCGCGAACGGCAGCAAAGATTTGCTTCTTTGCTCGCTCAACGCGAACGGGACCTGGTCTGCCGCCGCCCCCATGAACCAATCGACTTCGGCGACGCCTTGCGTGGCGGAGTTCGGCTCCGGCCTCTCTGCCGGATTCGTCGCCAACAGCTCCAGCGGCGAACTTCTGCTAGTTTCGAACTCGAACCCGACGACGAGCTGGAGCGGCGGCAATGTCGAGCTCAAACAGCAGAGCGCAGTGGGGCCTGCGATCGCCGTCGCGCCTTTTGCATGCTGCTACAAGCTCTTCACGTTTTCAGGGAAGATCGGCGGCAACACTAATTACGTCTTCTGGGCCGGCCTGGGCAACGATAATCGGCCGATCCCGGTGACGGGGCTCGTCGTTGAGATCAACATCGACGAGGCGATCGTCGTCAGCCCGACGCTGGGCACGCCGGCCGGCTCGCCTATCGGTTTCCAGATCAATGGGATTCCGCCCACACCGGATCTGTTGCAGGGTCAGGTGACGAGCGGGTGGACGGCGACCCCGGGAGACCTGGCGACTGGCTGGCAGCAATATGGGGCAAAGATGTGGCCCGGTACGACCAGGCTGATTGCATGGGTTCAACAATGGAACACGTCAGTCAGCGCTCCGACGTTCACGCTGTCTTGTCCTAACGCAGACACCGCGACGCTCCCCAACGATCTCACCATCCCGGCCGGCTGGCGGATCCGCTTTGTGTTCGATTACTCCCAAACGAGTCCCGGCACGATCACCGGGTTCAGCTGCAAGGTAACGGATAGCAACGGAGCGAGCATAGCGTCCGACATGGGCATCGACTTCTTGCACCCGCCGACGGGCAATCCGATCGGACTGGGCGATCTGGCGCAGCTCGTTGCCTTCCAGGTCTTGCTGGTAGGCTTCTATGACAGCGCCCAGGCAGTAATGAAGTCCGGCGGCGGGTCGATCACGGTGCAGGCGAGCGTACCGCTCACCGTGCTGGGTCCAAATACGTATCCCGCGGATTCCCTCGGATCCAGCGGGACGGCGGAGAGCGCCAACAGCACCTATGGACTATTGCCAACCTGCCCGAGCAAATCGTTCACGCAGCCGTTCGGGGCGACCTAGGTCCAGCAAACGTATCGGGTATCACCCGCGCGTCTCCGTTGCTTCCATCGCCGCACGGGAGCCGTTCTGAGCTGCTGCCGAACGCGCGCCATATGAACGGTGCTCACTGCGAGGCTATTGAAGGATTGTGATTGCTCGCTCGATTTCAGTGGCCGGCGCACTCGCCGCGATCGCGGGTTCGTTCTGTCCGTTCGCGTGGCTGCCGTTGTACGGGACGATCACCTATTTTCTCAACGGCCGCGGCGACGGCGTCTGGGTGGTCGTGATCTCGGTCGTCGTTGCGGCGATGGCGCTGCTGAACATCGTCACGCCGGCGATCGTCGGCTCGTTGCTCGTCGGCGGCCTGCTCTATACGTTCCACGACCGGCTCGCCGCGGCGGTCGCGCGTATGCTCGAATCGGTCGGCCAAGGACACGGATCGCTCCTCTCCGGGATCAGTGCCATGCTGCTGCGCCAAGTCCACCTCGAGTGGGGCTACTGGATAATCGCCCTCGGCGCGACCCTGATGTTCCTCGGCGGAATGCTCCGCCTCCGCGAACGCACCGCCCCCGGCCACCACCCGACCTAGACAAGCTAAGCGGCTTAGCTTATGATGGATATGCCGGGGTTCGAGGTGGACGGGTATCGCCTCGTCATCAACACGCGCGATGAGCGCGGTCATAGACCGCACGTGCACGTTATCAGAGGGAGGGGCAAGGTGAAGATCCGTCTCGATGCCGAGCTCACGCCGTACGATGCACGCTCGATGAAGCCCCACGAGATTGCGCGGGCGCGTGAGCTCGTCGGTGCCCTTCGGCCGCTTGCATTCTCTTTGGGTTCGATACAATGGTTAAGCGGGTCGCGCGCTGCATTCCGGTTTCGCCGATGACGGCCGCGATGTATCGAGCGGCGGTGAAACCCGGAAAGCGGGACGAGCCCACGGACGTCGTCTCTGCGCGGTACAATCGCGCGGCCGACACGCTGGACCTCGTGTTGCGCAACGGCATTCAGGTGCGCTTTCCGCGCCTTCAGATTCGAGAGCTGGCTCGCTCGTCGCCGAAAGAAATCGGGCGCGTCGAAATCCAGCCCGGCGGTGACGGTATCTCAATTCGCAGCCTCGACGTGGATATCTCGGTCCCGGGTTTGCTGGCCGATGAGCTCGGTACGCTCTTTGCGCGCGCAATTGGCCGTCGCGCCCGGGGCAAGACGAGCGAAAAGAAGGCCGCTTCTTCCAAAGCGAATGGTACCCAGCACAAGCACCGCCGAGCAATTCGGGCTGCGTAACGGCGGCCATAGCCCAGGCGCCGATCCAAGGGCAAACATCGCGGGCGAACCGGATTTTCGGCGCGGTCCATCCAATAGAACGAGTCCGACTCGGTAGGTGGGGGCGCGTGGGGCGCCCGTTCGGCCGTCGTTCACTTCGCTCAGGACAGGGCAGTACGCTGAAGATCACCGTTTGGGGCTCAGGCTCCATCTATGAAGCTGCGCTCGAGCTGTGCCGCCGGCGCGGCGTCGAGCTCGTCGACGATCCGGCGGACGCCGACGTTCTGCTGCTCGCGAACTACACGCGGCTGCTGAAGGACGACGATCGTGCGCTGCCGCGCGTCGGCGCGCTGTGCTTCCATCCGAGCCCGCTGCCGCGGCATCGCGGACGCGACTCCGTCTACTGGACGGTCAAGATGGGCGACAAGACGTGCGGCGTCTCGTGGTTCTGGATCGACGAGGGGATCGACACCGGCGATCTCGCCGGGACGATCGAGCTCGAGCGTCCCGACGTACGGCCGAAGGACCTCTACGAAGAGACGCTCGTGCCGCTCGGTACGATGCTGCTGGACGCGCTCCTCACGCAGTTCGCGCGCGGCTGCTTCTCGCGCTATTCGCAGGACGAAAGCCGTGCGAGCTACGAGCCGCCGCGACCGCGTCCCGCACCGGCCGCCACGACGGCATAGCGCCCGCTAGATCGTTCCCGCGGATTCCGCTGACTCCGGGACGACCGCATACAACCGGGCGTCGTCGTGTTCGAGCAGCTCGAAGATCGGCAGCTCGGGGTTGGTCCGGAGTGCCTCCGGATACGTTTCCTCGAAGAGCTCGCGCAGGTTGTCGGGCGTGCGCGAGGCCGGAAAGTGTTCCATCTTCGCGTTGATCTTTTCTTTGTCGACGTGCGCGGTGCGGTCGGCGATCCACGTTTCGACGGCATCTTCGGAGGCCGCATCGCGCACGATGGCCTGCAGCGCGTGCAGATCGATGCCGGTGTAGTGCGCCCATAGCTCGCTGAAGCCGACGAACGGGAAGTAGCCGTTGAGCTCGCCGCCGGGGAGCGACGCGCGCAACTTGTCGACGGCGCGGGCGGTGAACGCGATCCCGGCGAGGCGGACGCGCGGTCCGCGCGGCGGCGCGATGCGAAGGTCCAACGGCTCCATGCATCGTCGCTACCGGATTGAAGGAGGGCGAACCTGCCGTGCCGGGTGATCGTCGCGCGAGCGCGGCCTGCGCACGCAACGGAAGAGGCCGGCGTTTCCGCCGGCCCTCCTGTGCGTCGTTCGAACGAGCGCGGTTACTTGCCGAGCTTGAAGATCGCGACGGCGTCGCCGTACGGATAGCCGAGCTGGAAGTTCCCGCCGGCGGCGACCGCGATGTACTGCGTGCCGTTCACTTCGTACGTCATCGGCGGGGCGTTGACGCCCGCGCCGAGGTTGTAGCGCCAGACGCGCTTTCCGGAGGTCGCGTCGAGCGCGTCGAACCAGCCGTTCCCCTCACCGAAGAACGTCAGGTTGCCGGCCGTCACGAGCGCTCCGCCGATCAGCGGCTGCGGCGTCATGTACGTCCACGCGATCTTGCCGGTCTCGGTGTCGATCGCGACGTAGCGACCGTCCTGGATCCCGCCGGGCTCGACGTTCGAGAATGCGCTGCCGAGCCGGATCCGTCCGGACTGGTAGCCGGAGGAATGGACCTGGAAGCGCATGAGCTGGTCCATGCCGAGGACGTACGCGTAGTGGGTCAGCGGCGAGTACGCCGGCGGCGACCACTCCGCGCCGCCGTTCGCGCCGGGCAGCATCACGACGCCCTTCGCGGTCGGCTGCGAGAACATGTTCTTCGTCATCCGCACGTACGGAGCCGATTTGCGGATCAGCTTGCCGTTGCGCCGGTCGACGATGTAGAACCAGCCGACTTTGCCGGCTTCGCCGGCTGCGGGGATCGTCTTCCCGTTGACGTGCACGTCGAAGAGCACGGCGGGGCTGACGGCGTCGTAGTCCCACACGTCGTGTGGAACCTCTTGGTAGCCCCATTTGAACTTTCCGGTCCGCACGTCGAGCGCGACGATCGAGTCGCTCCAGTGGTTCGCGCCCAAGCGCGAGCTGCCGTTGAGGTCCGGGTTCGGGTTGCCGGTCGCGAAGATGATCTCGTTCAGCGCCGGATCGATCGCCGGCGTCGTCCACACCATCGCGCCGCCGCGCGTCGCCGACGATCCCGAGTACGTCGAGGGGTCGGTGGTCGTGTAGCGCCACTTCTGCGCGCCGGTGCGGGCGTCGTATGCGGCGACGTAGCCCGCGATCGGCCACTCGCCGCCGGCGCTTCCGATGATGACCATCCCGCCGTACATCGTCGGCGCCATCGTCTCGGAGTAGCCGAGCGATGCGTTCGCGACGGTCTTCTGCCAGCGGGTCTTCCCGGTCGCCGCGTCGAGCGCGATCAACTGATCGTCGAGCGTGACGAAGTAGACCATCCCGTAGCCGACCGCGACGCCGCGGTTGACCGGACCGCAGCAGATCTGGTACGAACCCAGCGTGTAGGTGCTGTCCCAGATCGTCCGGCCGTTGGTGGCGTCGAGCGCCATCACTTTCATCTTGTTGTCGACGACCGGGGAGGTGATGTACATGACGCCGTTCACGACGATCGGCGTCGTCTCGAAGCTCGCCGTCATCCCCGTCTGCGCGATCGCGACCGGAATCAGCCGTCCGACGTTGGTGGTGTCGACCTGCTTGAGCGGCGAGTACCGCGAGTTCGTGTAGTCGCGGCCGTTGAGGAGCCAGTTCGCCGAGTCGCTGCCGGCCCCGCGAATCATCGCATCGGACACGTTGACGTTCGCGCTGCCGGGGAGTCCGGCGTAGACTTTGTTCGTCGGCGCCGTCGCGCGAATGATCTCGTTGTCGTTGGCGTTGCCGGGCGCCGGTTTGTTCGGCGCATTCTTGACCTTGCCGGTCGGGGCTTTCCCGCCCCCGCCGGCCATCGCCATCGCGAGGTTGTCACGCCCGAGCGCGACGTCGCCGGCCGGGCCTCCGTTCTTCGAGAGGAGGAACGCCGTGACGTCGAGGTAGTTCTGCTGCGCCAGCGATCCCGGCTTGTCGGCGGGCATCTGCGTGCTGATGAAGTTGTACATCGAGCTCGCGGTGGGATACTTGTGCGTGAAGGTCGAGCCGACGAGCGTCGGGCCCGAATCGCCTTGCAGGTTCACGCCGTGACACTGCGAGCAGTGCGCGGCGTATACGGTCGCGCCGCTCGCCGCCTGGGCCGCCGTGTACGAGCCGGGACCGGCCGCGCGCGACATCGTCCCGGCGGCGAGCAGGACGAGGATGAGAGGAAGAATGACGACCCCGGCGCGGAGGCGCGGCGGGGAGGGCGGATTGACGTTGTGCATGATCCCCCTTCGCATAAAGTGCGAGAAGTGCGCTCCGCGAACCGCGGCGCAGCCGAGCGAAGCCGCTTCGAACGGGCCTCGGTTGCAAGGTCAGGCTGACAGGGGCGCGTTCGGTGCGCTTCTGACCCGCTCGGCCCTCCCCTCTTGCACGGCTGCACAACCGTGGGCCCCGGGCGGGTCAGTGGACGATCGTGCCGGTCCGGACCACCTCGAACGCGCTCGCCGGGACGGTCTTCATCTGGTCGAGATCGTCGTCGTTCCAGCGCGTGTCGGTGGCGCCGGTGATGAACCAGTCGGAGCCGTTGTCGGCCACGAACATCCCGTAGCGCTTCAGCGCGGTGAGCACGACGCGGCTCTCGCCGGTGAAGCGGCTCAGGTCGAAGGACGCCTTCAGCCGCACCCGCAGCCCCATCGGCGGATAGGTCGGGTCGGTGATGCTGCTCGCGAAATGCGTCGCCGGGTGGATGAATCCGGCCTGCGTGGCGTGGACCGTGAAGCGGAGGGCATGATCGATCGCGCCGGCCTGCACCTCGTCGTAGCGGACGAGCCCGGGGAGGATCGGCAGCCCCGCGGCGTCGGCCGAGGTCCAGTAGTCCGGTCGCAGCGCGTTCGACGAGAGGTCGAAGACCGCGCCCGAACCGGCGTGCCAGCCGGGCCCGACGTACGTCGCGTCGTACATCTCGTAGAGCCGGCAGTTCCCCGAGTCGGCGACCAGCACGTGGCGGTCGCCGGTCGCGCCCGGACCGCCTTCGACCGGCGCGTTCGGCGGGATCGGATACGGCCCCGGATCGCTCTCGTCCGCGTAGTCGAACGTGACGGGGACGAGCGGCTGCGAGGCGCCGACGATCACGTACGGGATCCCGTACGTCGCGTTGCTGCCGAAGTCGGGATGGAGGTTCGTCGTCGCGGCGTTCATCCGCGCGAGGTAGGCGGCGGAGTTCGGATCGACCGGATACTGCGAGATGTCGGTGTTCCACGGATTGTCGGCGGGGAAGACGCGGCAGCCGCCGAGCGTCGGGACGGACGAGGCCGGCGGCGAGGTCGGCGCGGCGGTGGGCGCAGTCTTCGGAGGCGTCGTCCCCGGCGCGCCCGGCAGCGCGGCGCTCGAACTCCCTCCGCCGCCCCCGCCGCACGCGGCGAGCGAGAGGAGGAGCGCGACGGCGAGGCAGGCGGAGCGGTGCACCACCGCGATGTTCCCGCCGACGTCGCCGGCGCCCGGCGCGCCGGGTCGCGAAGCGCGGAATCGTGCGGGCGGTCACGGAGAAGCGGGCGAGCGCCGGTCCGTCTTTTCCGAAATTCGACACGTCGCGCGCGGCAACGCTAAGTCCGCTCGGCACGGCCTCCGATCAGTGAGAATACGCCCGTGCGCAGCGACCCATGGACGAGCTGTCGCGCGCGGGCGCTTCTTTTTCCCCCACGATTCGGATGAGCGTTCACCCTCTCTTTGCGCGCAAGCGCCTCACCGAGCTTCACGGCGACGCGCAGCAGCGCATGCGCCTGCTGGAGTCGGTCGTCGTCCATGCGCACGATGCGGTCATCATGCTCGAGGCGCCCAGCTCCCTCGACGACGCTCCGCGCATCGTGTACGTCAACGCCTCCTTTACGCGCGTCTTCGGCTACCAGCCGGACGAAGCCATCGGCCGGACGACGGCGCTGCTGATCGGCGAGCAGACCGATCTCGGGCACCTGCGCGAGTTTCGCGGCCAGGTCGAGTCGGGCGAGGCGGCGGTCACCGATCTCGTCTTGCACCACCGCGACGGAACGCCGATCGTTCTCGAAGTCAGCATGGCGCCGGTCCGCGGCAAGGACGGCGGCGTGACGCATTGGATCTCGCTGCACCGCGACGTCTCCGCGGTGCGCGCCGCCGAGACCGCGCGTCTGCGCGCCGAAGCGATGGAGAGCACGAACGCCGAGCTGCAGCGCGAGATCGGACGGCGCACCGCCGTCGAAGAGCAGCTCACCTTCGCCGCCTTCCACGACGCGCTCAGCGGGCTGCCCAACCGCGCGCTGTTCGTCGAGCGGGTCGAGCGCGCGCTGCGCGCGGTCCGGGCGGGCGAGGAGGTCGGCACCGTGGCGGTGCTGTTCGTCGATCTCGATCATTTCAAGCGCGTCAACGACACCCACGGCCACGGCAGCGGCGACCAGCTGCTGCGCGCCGCCGCCGCGCGGCTGCAGCACTGCGTGCGCAGCGGAGATCTGCTGGCCCGGCTCGGCGGCGACGAGTTCACCGTGCTCGTCGAAGGCGTTCCGCAGATCGATGAAGCGTGCGCCGTCGCGGAGCGCGTCGTGCGCTCGCTCGAAGAGCCGTTTCACATCGGCGGGATCGAGATGTTCGTCACGGCGAGCGTCGGCGTCGTCGACATCCACGCCGAGTACGAGTCGGCCGGGGAAGTGCTGCGCGACGCCGACATCGCGATGTACCGCGCGAAGGACCGCGGCCGCAACGGCTACCAGCTGTTTCACCGCGCGCTGCGCGAGCGCATCGTCGCGGCGACCGAGCTCGACGACGCCTTGCGCCGCGCGCTGCGTGACGAGGAGTTCACGCTCGTCTACCAGCCGATCGTCGCGCTCGCCGATCCGTCCGAGCCGATCGGCTACGAGGCGCTGCTGCGCTGGGACTGCCCGGGGCTCGGGCGCCTGCTGCCCGGCACCTTCATCACGGCGGCGGAGGAGAGCGGGCTCATCATCAAGCTCGGCGAGTGGGTGCTGCGCCGCGCGTGCCGCCAGCTCCGCCGCTGGTGCGACGCGCGACGGTTCGCCGGGCGCCGCGAGCCGACGGTCAGCGTGAACATCTCGGTGCGCCAGCTCGCGCACCCGGGCTTCGTCGCTTCGGTCGCGCGCGCGCTCGCCGAGTCGGGCGTCGACGGCCGCCTGCTGATCCTCGAGATCACCGAGAGCGCGCTGATGGGCGACGTCGAGGACGCGATGCGCACCATCGACGAGCTCCGCGCCTTGCGCGTCCGCGTCCACCTCGACGACTTCGGCACCGGCTACTCCTCACTGAACTACCTGCGACGCTTCTCGGTCGACGCGTTGAAGATCGATCGCTCGTTCGTGAGCGGGGCCGACGGCGGGCTCGCCGACACCGCGATCGTCGATACGATCGTCGTGCTCGCGCGCCGGCTCGGTTTGGCCACCGTCGCCGAGGGCGTCGAGACCGCGACGCAGCTCGAGGCGCTCGCCAAGCTCGGCTGCGATGCGGCGCAGGGCGCGCTGTTCGGGATGGGGTGCGATCCCGCGGAGATCGACCGCCGCAGCTGAGCCGGTCCCGGAGAGGAGCCGCTCGTTGAGCCCGGCGGGAACCGGGTATCGACGGAAACGATGAGGACCGGCCCCAGGCTCTATAACCTGTTCCCGAGCCTCGTGGGGCCGGTCGAGCGCTGGGCGGAGCACCTTCCCCGCATCGCCGCGATGGGCTTCGACTGGGTCTTCGTCAACCCGTTTCACGAGACGGGTGACTCCGGATCGCTCTATGCGGTCAAGGACTACTACCGGCTGAACCCGCTGTTCCGCGGCGAGGCGACGGGGAGTGACGACGAGCTGCTGCGCGGCTTCGCGGAGGAAGCGCACGCGCACGGAATCGCGTTCATGATGGACCTCGTGGTGAACCACACCGCGCGCAACGCGCCGCTGGTGCGCGCCCATCCCACGTGGTATCGCCGGGACGGGCGCGGCGCGCCGGTCGCACCGTCGGCAACCGATCCCGACGACCCCGCGAAGGTCACGGTGTGGACCGATCTCGCCGAGCTCGACTGGTCGGAACGGGCGGCGCGCGACGAGATGCTCGCGTACGTTCGCGACGTCGTGCGTCACTACGCGCGGCTCGGGGTGCGCGGGTTCCGCTGCGATGCGGCCTACAAGGTGCCGGCCGCGGTGTGGTCGTCGCTGATCGCGGCGGCGCGCGAGGTCGATCCGCAGATCGTCTTCGCCGCCGAGAACCTCGGCGCGCCGGTCGAAGCCGTGCTCGCGCTGAACGGCGCAGGCTTCGACTTTCTGTTCAACAGCTCGAAGTGGTGGGATTTCTCTTCGCCGTGGCTGCTGGAGCAGTACGAACGGTTCCGCCACATCGCGCCGTCGATCGCCTTCCCGGAGAGCCACGACACCCCGCGGCTCGCCGCCGAGCGCGACGGCGCCTCCGACGCCGAGCTCGAAGCCGAGTACCGCTTCCGCTACCTGTTCGCCGCGTTCTTCTCGACTGGTGTGATGATCCCGATCGGCTACGAGTTCGGCTTCGACCGGGCGTTCGACGTGGTGATGACACGGCCCGATCACTGGCAGCAGCCGCGCTTCGACATCAGCGCGTTCATCGCCGAGGTCAACGCGATGAAAGCCGGCGTCCCCGCGCTCAACGAGGAAGGGCCCGAGCGCGCGGTCTGGGCCGAGCGGGGCGCGGTCGCGCTGCTGCGGCGAGCCGACGCCGGGACGAGCGCGGCGCTGGCGCTGCTGAACGCCGGCGAGACGGAGATGCGGGTCGATGCGGGCGAGCTGCTGCGCACGCTCGACGATGCCGCCGGCTTGCTCGACGTGACGCCGCACGCCGTCCGTCGCTCGCTCTCGGCGCACGAGCGGATCATGCTGCGTCCGCGCGAGCTGCGCGTCTTCGCGGGCGCGGCGACCAACGGCGCGCGCCCGCCCGGCGATCTCGACGAGATCGTCGCGCGCTCGCGAGCGGTGACGATCGAAGCGGTGTGGCCCGAGATCGATGCCGGGCGCCACCCGGTGAAGCGCATCGCCGGCGAGCGGCTCGAGGTGCAGGCCGACATCGTCCGCGAAGGCCACGACGCGATCGCCGGCGTGCTGAAGTTTCGCGAGCGCGGCGCGACCGCATGGCGTGAGACGCCGCTGGCGCACGTCGACAACGACCGCTGGCGCGCCGAGTTTCCGCTCGAGCGGAACACCCGCTACGCCTACACGCTCGAAGCGTGGCCCGACGTCTTCGGCTCGTGGCGGCACGACGTCGAGCGGAAGCGCGAAGCCGGTCAATCGGTGCCGCTCGATCTCATCGAAGGCCGCGCGCTCGTCGAGGCGGCGTGCGCGCGCGCAGGGGACGCCGACCGCGCGCGGCTCGAGGCGGCGCTGCTCGAGCTCGACGGGTGCGCGGACGAGGACGCGCGCGCCGCGGTGCTGCTCGCGCCCGAGCTCGCCGCGGCGATGGCGCGCGCGCCGGACCGCTCGCGCTCGACCGTGTACGCGCGCGAGCTCGAAGCGATCGCCGACCGGCCCGCGGCGCGCTTCGCCGCCTGGTACGAGATGTTTCCGCGCTCGCAAGGGACGCTCGCCCGCGTGCACGCGACCTTCGCCGATGCGGCGAAGCGGCTCCCGGCGATCCGCGCGATGGGCTTCGACGTCGTCTACCTCCCGCCGATCCACCCGATCGGCGCGGCGTTCCGCAAAGGGAAGAACAACAGCCTCGACCCCGGTCCCGACGATCCGGGGAGCCCGTGGGCGATCGGCTCCGCCGAGGGCGGCCACACCAGCGTCCACCCGCAGCTCGGGACGCTCGAGGACTTCGACCGCTTCGTCGACGCGGCGCGCGCGAACGGGCTCGAGGTCGCGCTGGACTACGCGCTGCAGACCTCGCCCGACCATCCGTACGTCCGAGAGCACCCGGAATGGTTCACGTTCCGCCCCGACGGCACGATCAAGTACGCCGAGAACCCGCCCAAGAAATACCAGGACATCGTCAACTTCGACTGGTTCGGCCCGGCCGCGCCGGCGCTGTGGGCCGAGCTGCGCGACGTCGTCGAGTTCTGGGTCGCGCACGGCGTGCGGACCTTCCGCGTCGACAACCCGCACACCAAGCCGTTCGACTTCTGGGAGTGGATGATCGGCGAGGTGCAGTCGCGCCGCCCCGACGTGCTCTTCCTGGCCGAGGCGTTCACCCGGCCGAAGGTGATGAAGCAGCTCGCCAAGCGCGGCTTCTCGCAGTCGTACACGTACTTCACCTGGCGCAACTTCAAAGATGAGATCGCCGGCTACGTGAATGAGCTGGCGCACTCCGAGATGGCCGAGTACTACCGTCCGAACTTCTGGCCGAACACGCCCGACATTCTCCCGCCCTTCCTGCAGACCGGCGGCCGGCCGGCCTTCGTCATCCGGCTCGTGCTCGCGGCGACGCTCTCGAGCCTGTACGGGATCTACAGCGGCTACGAGCTGTGTGAGAACGCCGCGCTGCCGGGCCGTGAAGAGTACGCCGGCTCGGAGAAGTACGAGATCAAGGTGCGCGACTGGAACGCGCCGGGCAACATCGTTGCGGAGATCGCGAGAATCAACGAGATCCGCCGCGCGAACCCCGCCCTGCACGACTGGCGCAACGTGCGTTTCTTGCGGACCGACGACGACACCGTGCTGTTCTTCGCCAAGACCGCGGGGACGAACACGCTGCTGATCGCGGTCAACCTCGATCCCGCGCACGCCGTGCGGGCGCGGCTGCACCTCCCGCTCGCCGAGCTCGGGATCGGCGAGGACGAGACCTTCGCCTGCGAGGAGCTGCTCGGCGGCGAACGCTTCATGTGGCGCGGCGGCGCGCAGACGCTGACGCTCGACCCGGTCGCGAGCCCCGCGGCGATCCTGCGGATCGACACCCGGCTGCGCGTCGACTACGACAACCCCTGCTTCTGATGGACGGCGCGAACGAGACGCTCTGGTACAAGGACGCGGTCATCTACCAAGTCCACGTCAAGTCGTTCTTCGACGCCGACGACGACGGGATCGGCGACTTCAAGGGGCTGACCGCGAAGCTCGAGTACGTCAAGGCGCTGGGCGCGAACTGCATCTGGCTGCTCCCGTTCTATCCCTCGCCGCTGCGCGACGACGGCTACGACATCGCCGACTACACGAGCGTCAATCCGGCCTACGGGACGATGGACGATTTCCGCACGTTCGTCGGTGAGGCGCACGCGCGCGGGATCCGGCTGATCACCGAGCTCGTCGTCAATCACACCTCCGACCGCCATCCGTGGTTCGAGCGGGCACGGCGCGCGCCGCCCGGCTCGGCGGAGCGCGAGTTCTACGTGTGGAGCGACGACGACAAGAAGTACGCCGGCGCGCGGATCATCTTCAGCGACACCGAGACGTCGAACTGGTCGTGGGACCCGGTCGCCAAGCAGTATTACTGGCACCGCTTCTTCGCCCATCAGCCCGATCTGAACTACGAGAACCCGCGGGTGCTGGCGGCGATCCTCGACGTGATGCGGTTCTGGTTCGAAGCCGGCGTCGACGGGCTGCGGCTCGACGCGGTGCCGTACCTGTACGAGCGCGAGGGGACGAGCTCGGAGAACCTGCCCGAGACGCACGGCGTGCTCAAGGTGATGCGCGCCGTCGTCGACGCCGAGTATCCCGGCCGGGTCTTCCTCGCCGAGGCGAACCAGTGGCCGGAAGACGTCGCCGCGTACTTCGGCGAGGGCGACGAGTGCCACATGGCATTTCACTTCCCGCTGATGCCGCGCATGTTCATGTCGATCGCCGAAGAGGACCGCTATCCGATCGTCGACATCATGCGCCAGACGCCCGAGATCCCGCCGACCTGCCAGTGGGCGATCTTCCTGCGCAACCACGACGAGATGACGCTCGAGATGGTCACCGAGGCCGAGCGCGAAACCATGTACCGCATCTACGCGACCGAGCCGCGCGCGCGGATCAACATCGGGATCCGTCGCCGCCTCGCGCCGCTGATGGAGAACGACCGCCGCCGGATCGAGCTGATCGTCGGGCTGCTGTTCTCGATGCCGGGGACGCCGATCTTGTACTACGGCGACGAGATCGGGATGGGCGACAACATCTACGCCAACGACCGCGACGGCGTCCGCACGCCGATGCAGTGGTCGATGGACCGCAACGGCGGCTTCTCGCGCGCCAACCCGGCGCGGCTGTTCCTCCCGCCGATCATGGACGTCGTCTACGGCTACCAGTCGGTCAACGTCGAAGCGCAGAGCGCGGTCCCCGGCTCGCTGATCAACTGGATGCGCAAGCTGATCGCGGTGCGCCAGGGATACGCCGCGTTCGGGCGCGGGACGCTGGCGTTCGTGAACCCGCAGAACCGCAAGGTGCTGGCCTACGTGCGCGAGCTCGACGGCGAGACGGTGCTGTGCGTGGCGAACCTCTCACGCGCGCCGCAGCAGGCGGCGCTCGACCTGAGCCGGTACCGCGGCCGCGTCCCGGTCGAGATGATCGGCTGGAGCCCGTTCGCCTCGATCGGCGAGGACCGCTACATGGTCACGCTCCCCGGGCACGGGTTCTTCTGGTTTCTGCTCTCCGAGACGGCGCAGGCGCCGGCGTGGGAGAGCGCCGAGCCCGACCGCCCGCCGGAGTTGCTCACGCTCGTGTTGCCGCGCTCGCTCGGCGACAGCCGCCTCGGCGCCTCGGCGGTCGCGCTGCTCGAGCGCGAGATCTTGCCGGCGTATCTGCCGCAGCAGCGCTGGTTCGCCGACAAAGGCGCGGCGACGGGGCCGGTGCAGCTGCTCGACGCGGCGCGGCTCGGCGAGGGCGAGGAGCCGGCCGCGGACCACGAGCGCGCGTACCTCGCCGTCTTCGAGCTTCCCGAGGTCGGTCGCGCGTACTTCGTCCCGCTGACCATCGACGACGACGTCGGCCGCGACGAGCGCGCGCAGATGGTCCGCGCGACGCTCGCCCGCGTGCGGCGCGGACCGCGCGACGGCGTGCTGTTCGACGGCTTCGCCACCGACGAGCTCGTGCTGCGGTTTCTGGACGACGTGCGCGAGGAGCGGCGCCGCGCAGGCTACCGCGGTGGAACGTTCGCGGGGTACGCGACCGAGGCGCTGCGCGCGCTCCCGCGTTCGGAGCGGCCGGCGGTGCGGCGGATGAACGTCGAGCAGAGCAACACCTCGGTGGTGATCGACGACCGGATCGTGCTGAAAGGCTATCGCCGGACGCACGCCGGCCCGCAGCCCGAGCTCGAGGTCGCGCGTTTCCTCGACGGGGTCGGCTACCGCAACACTCCCGCGCTGCTCGGCTACGCCGAATACGAAGGCGGCCCCGGTGCGCCGCCGATGGCGATCGCGATCGCGCAGGCCTTCGTGTCGGCGCAAGGCGACGGCTGGACGATGACGCTCGCGTATCTCGAGCGGTTCTTCGACCGGCGGCGCACGCTCGAGGCTCCGGAGCAGCTCGTGACGCCGGCGGTCGCCGGGATCGAGAACCCGACCCACGTCGACGAGCACGCGATCTTCCTCGAGCGCGCGCGAACGCTCGGCGCGCGCACCGCGGAGCTGCACCGCGCGTTCGCGACGCCGACCGGCGACCCGGCGTTCGAGCCGGAGCCGACGACGCGCGCCGATCTCGAGAGCTGGGCCGATCAGGCGCGCGCGACGGCGGAACGCGCGCTGGGCGCGCTGGCGCGCGAGCTGACGCGCGTCCCGCCGGATCTGCGCCCCGCCGCCGAAGCGCTGCTGTCGCGGCGCGACGAGATCCTCGCGCGGATCGATACGCCCGCGCTCGCCGAGCAGGTGACGAAGACGCGTTTCCACGGCGACTACCACCTCGGGCAGGTGCTGGTCTCCGCCGACGACTTCATGATCGTCGATTTCGAGGGCGAGCCCGGGCGGCCGCCGGAGGTGCGCCGCCGCAAGTCTTCGCCGCTGCGCGACGTCGCGGGGATGCTGCGCTCGTTCAACTACGCGGCGGTCGCCGGCGTGCGCGGGCTCGCCGCGGATCGCGGCGAGGATACCAGCCGGCTCGAGCCGCTCGCGCGCGAGTGGGAGCGCCGGACCGCGGGCGCGTTCCTCGAGGGCTATCGCGCGACGATCGCCGGCTGCAGCGCGTATCCGCTCGATGAGGCGCAGGCGCGTGCGCTGCTCGACTTCTTCGTGCTCGAGAAGGCGTTCTACGAGATCTCGTACGAGCTGGCGAACCGGCCGGCATGGCTGCGCATCCCGATGGAAGGGATCGGCGCGATCCTGGACCGCGATGCGCACCACGGATGATCCCGGCCGCTCCGGCGCGCGCGGCGCGCCGGAGCGGTTCGGCGAGCTCGACCGGTACTTGTTCGCGCAGGGGACGCATCGCCGTCTCTACGAGAAGCTGGGCGCGCATCCGGTGCGCGAGGACGGCGTCGACGGCGTCGCGTTCGCCGTCTGGGCGCCGAACGCGCGCAGCGTCGCGGTCATCGGCGACTTCAACGCGTGGGACGGCGCCGCCGATCCGCTGCGGCGGGGCGCGACCGGCGTGTGGGAGGGTTTCGTCGCCGGCGCCGCGCTCGGGATGCGCTACAAGTACGAGCTGCACGACGCGCGCGGCGTGCTGCTGCCGCACAAGGCCGATCCGTTCGCGTTTGCCTGCGAGCGGCCGCCGGCGACCGCCTCGGTGATCGCGCTCCCCGGCAAGCGCGCGTGGAGCGACGCGGCGTGGCTCGCGCGGCGCGGCGCAGCGAACGGGCGCGACGCGCCGATCGCGATCTACGAAGTGCACCTCGGCTCGTGGCGGCGCGGTCCGGGAAACCGCTACCTCACCTACGCGGAGCTCGCCGACGAGCTGATCCCGTATGCGCTCTCGCTCGGCTTCACGCACCTCGAGCTGATGCCGGTGACGGAGCACCCGTTCGACGGATCGTGGGGCTATCAGCCGACCGGGATGTTCGCGCCGACGAGCCGCTTCGGGACGCCGGAAGACTTCGCGGCCTTCGTCGAGCGCGCGCACGCGGCGAACCTCGGCGTTCTCGTCGACTGGGTCCCCGGCCACTTTCCGAACGACCCGCACGGGCTCGCGCGGTTCGACGGGACGCCGCTGTTCGAGCATCCCGATCCGCGCCGCGGGTTCCAGCCCGACTGGAACACCTTCGTCTACGATTTCGGCCGCCCGGAAGTCGCGAACGTTCTGCTGGCGAGCGCGCTGTTCTGGCTGAACGCGTATCACGTCGACGGCTTGCGCGTCGACGCGGTCGCCTCGATGCTCTACCTCGACTACAGCCGCCGTCCCGGCGAGTGGGTGCCGAACGTGCACGGCGGGCGCGAGAACCTCGAAGCGATCGCGCTGCTGCGCGCGATCAACGCCGCGGCCTACGACGAGCAGCCGGGGATCGCGACGATCGCCGAGGAGTCGACCGCGTGGCCGATGGTCTCGCGGCCGGTCGAGAGCGGCGGACTCGGCTTCGGCTACAAGTGGAACATGGGCTGGATGCACGACTCGCTGGCCTACATGCGCGAAGACCCGCTGTACCGCAAGTACCACCAGGACACGCTGACCTTCTCGTTCACGTATGCGTTCAGCGAGAACTTCGTGCTCCCGCTCTCGCACGACGAGGTCGTGTACGGGAAAGGCTCGCTGCTCGGAAAGATGCCGGGCGACCCGTGGCGGAAGCTCGCGAACCTGCGCGCGTTTCTCGCCTTCATGTACGCGCATCCCGGGAAGAAGCTGCTGTTCATGGGCGCCGAGCTGGCGCAGGAGCGCGAGTGGAATCACGACCGCGCGCTCGATTGGGAGCTGCTCGACGACCCCCGCCACCGCGGCGTGCAGGCGCTGGTGCGCGATCTGAACGCGCTGCACCGGGAAGCGGCGGCGCTGCACGAGCTCGACGCGGAAGACGCCGGCCTCGAATGGATCGTCACCGACCGCGAGCCCTGCGTCGTCGCGTTCGCGCGGCGCGCGCGCGCGGCCGGCGACCTCGTCGTCGCGGTCACCAACTTCACGCCGGTGGTGCGCGAAGGCTACCGGCTGGGCGTTCCGCGCGCCGGACGCTACGCCGAGCTGCTCAACAGCGACGATGCGTCGTACGGCGGAAGCGGCGTACGCAACCTCGCACTGCTCGCCGAGCCCGTCGCCGCGCACGAGAAGCCGCACTCGCTCGTCCTGCGTTTACCGCCGCTCGCGACCGTGCTGCTCGCACCGCGCGGGTGATCGAACGCACGCTTTCCCGCCGCTGATCCCTCATTAACGAGGCGTATGGCGACGTTCCGCTGCGGAAAAGCGTTCGTTCGTCATGCGTTCCCTACTCGTATCAACCCTCGTCGCCGGACTCACGGCGCTCCCCGCGTTCGCGTCCGCGCAGTCCCTTCCGATCTCGGTCGAGGGCGGCTACATGTCGACGACGAGCACCAACAACTCGACGCAGTCGGCCGGCGCCGGCGTCGTCACGCTGCACGGTCTCGGCGTCGGACTCCCCGGCACGCATCCGCAGCTGAGCCTGGCGGTTCCGTTCACCAGCGGCGGCGGCCAGTATGCCGCGACCGCGGAAGACACCCTGCGGCTTCCGCTCGGCGTCGCCGTCGTCGGCGCGGGCGTCGGAATCGGCCGGCTCGGCTCGACGAGCGGCTCGATCTTCGGCACGCCCGTTCACACCGGGGCGCTGTACGACGTGCTAGCGGGCGTGCGCATCACGCGCAACGTCGACCTCGTCGGCCGCTACTACGACGGCTTCAGCCGCACGACCGGCCAGGCCGTGTTCGCCGGAATCGACCTGCATCTCTAGTTGCCGGAATGACAACGATGCGCCCGGCGAGAAGTTCGGGCGCATGGTGTCTTCTACACGAAGCGCGTTTCTGGGGGCGATCGCCGCACTGGCGATCGTTCCCTCGGTCGCCGGGGCCGACCCGAAGAAACACTTTGCCTGCCGTGCCCGTCTGGTGCGCGTCCGCGACAACATCACGGTCAACCAAGTTCAGGCGATCGTCGAGGACGGCGGAACGGGCGATGCGATCGACGGGACGTGGACGAACACGATGCCGCGTCATCCGCAGGGACTCTACGTGAAGTTCCACCCCAAGGACGGCGCGCAAGTCGATCTCGCCTGGGAGGCCGAAGAAGGGCTGGACGTCGCGACGGGTCAGACGACCGGCGCGTTCGTCGACTCGAAGAACTCGGGCGAAGACCCGTTCCCGCCGAACGCCGAGCGCGTCTACGACTGGGCGATCAGCGGCGAGCCGTACCACTTCATCGTTTCGGTGAACCCGGCCTAACGCGCGCGCGTCACGAGGCGCCTTCGAACGCCTCCGCGGCGCGCTCCCACGCGTCCATCGCCGCATCCAGATCGGCGCGGTTGCGCTCCAGCGCGTGCTGCAGCGCGACGACCTGTTCGGCGTCGTCGTAGAGATCGGGCGCGGCGAAGCGCGCTTCGAGCTCGGCGCGTTCGGCCTCGAGCTTCGCGACGCGCTGTTCCGCGTCGGAGACGGTGCGGCGGCGGCGGAAGCGCTCTTGCCGCGCGTCGTGCTGTGCGCGGCGGTCCGGAACCGGGGTCGCCGGCGCGCTCGCGCCCGGTCGCCCGGCATCGTCGCGTTCGACGCGCTCGTGCTGCCGCCGCTCCCACGCCTCGTAGCCGTCGTCGTCGAGCGTCGCGACGCCGTCGCGGATCGCGACGACGCGCTCGCCGAGCCGCGCGAGGAGATAGCGGTCGTGCGAGACGACGAACAGCGCGCCTTCGTATGACGCGAGGACGTCCTCGAGCGCTTCGCGGCTCGGGATGTCGAGATCGTTCGTCGGCTCGTCGAGGAAGAGGCAGTCGGCACGCTGCGCCATCAGCCGCGCGAGCATGATCCGCCGGCGCTCGCCGCCGGAGAATGCTTCGACGCGCTTCTCGCCGGCGTCACCCCCGAGGTTGAGCCGCCCGAGCAATCCGCGCGCTTCTTCGGCGGAGACCCCCATCCGCATCACCGCTTCTTCGGCGGTGACGGCGGCCGGGAGATCGTCGACCGAGCTCTGGGCGTAGCCCGCCGTTCGCAAGCCGACGCCGTAGCGGACGCTCCCGCGATCGGGGGCGAGCTCGCCGCTCAGAATGCGCAGGAACGTCGACTTGCCGGCACCGTTCGGGCCGACGATCGCGACCCGGTCGCCGCGCACGAACGTTGCGCTGACGCCGGCGAACAGCGGCCGATCGTACGACTTCGCGATGCCGGCGATCTCGACCGCCGGTCCGCCCGTCGCGCGCCGCGCGGCGCGCAGCGCGACGCCGATCGCGCGCCGCTCGGCCCGCGGCGCGGCGACGCTCTCGACGCGCTCGACCGCCTTCTCGCGGCTGCGCACGGCGCTGTAGTTGTGGGAGCCGTGCGTGCGCAGCTCGTCGATGACGGCGCGCTGCCGCTTGCGCTCGGTGAGCGCCGCTTCGTAGTCGCGCCGCTGTTGCTCGCGGCGCGCCGCGCGCTGCTCGGCGTACATCGAGTAGGCGCGCCCCGGCGTCACCTCGTACTCGGCGAGGTCGCCGCGGTCCAGCTCCCAGATGCGGTTCGCGACGGTCTCCAGGAAATAGCGGTCGTGCGAGACGATGACGAACGCGCGCGGATCGCGCGCGACGAAGCTCTCGAGCCAGCGCACCGTGTCGAGGTCGAGATGGTTCGTCGGCTCGTCGAGGACGAGCCAGTCGGGCTGCTCGAGCAGCGTGCGCGCGAGCAGCGCGCGCGTGCGCTGACCGCCCGAGAACTCGCCCAGCGGGCGGTCGAGATCGCTCTCGGCGAAATCGAACCGGTTCAGCGTGGCGCGCATCTCCCACTCGGCGGCGATGCCGCGGGCGAGCGCCTCGCCGAACGCCGCGCGCAGCGTCTGCGGCCCCCGCTCGGCGGCGTCTTGCGCCAGATAGCCGAGCCGGCGCTCCTTCGCGCGCACGATCGTCCCGCCGTCGGGCTCGTCGCGACCGGTAAGGATGCGCACCAGCGACGATTTCCCGGCGCCGTTCGGCCCGACGAGGCCGATCCGCTCGCCGTCGCGCACGACGCCGGCGAGCCCCGCGAACACCTCGTTCGCCCCGTAGTGCCGCTCCAGCCCGGCGAATCGTACCAGCTCCATCGAGCGTCAGACCTTCGCGGTGGCGTCTCGCCGCCACTTCGGGGAGAATGGAGCGATGGCACCGTGGCGGCGGACGCTGTGGCTGATGGTCGGGGTGCAGACGATCATGTCGCTGGCCTTCTCGATCTCGGCCCCGTTCCTGCCGCTCTACATCATCGCGCTGGGCGTGCGCCCGGAGTCGGCCGTCGACCTGTGGGCCGGCGCGATCGCGTCGGTGAACTTTCTGGCGGCGGCGATCTTCTCGCCGATCTGGGGCGGGCTCGCCGACCGGCTCGGCCGCAAGGCGATGGTCGTGCGCTCGTGCACGGCGGTCTGTCTCGCCACCGCGCTGATGGGCTTCGCGCCGAACGTCGGCGTGCTGTTCGCGGTGCGCGCGTGCATGGGGATCTTCAGCGGATTCTCGGCTGCGGCGACCGCGCTCGTCGGAACGCAGGTCCCCGAAGAGTCGCTGGGGTTCTCGTTGGGCTGGATGGCGACGGGGCAGCTCGTCGGCGGTCTGTGCGGCCCGCTGATCGGCGGCGTCCTCGCCGACCGGCTGCACGACTATCGCTACGTGTTCTTCTGGACCTCGGGGGTCGCGCTGATCGCCGCGCTGACCTGCGCGCTGCTCGTGCACGAGCGGTTCTTGCGGCCGACGTATGCGCGGGCGCGACCGCCGTTCTGGCGCGAGCTGCGCGAGCTCGTCCGCCATCCGTCGCTCGCGCCGATGTTCGTGGTCGTGATGCTGGCGCAGGTCGCGGCGCTCGGCGTGCAGCCCGTCGTCCCGCTGTTCGTGCGCGCGCTGGTCGGCAATGTCGGCTGGGTCGCGACGGCGGCCGGTGCGGCGTTCGCGGTGACCGGCGCGGCCGATCTGATCGCGTCGCCGTTCTTGGGGAAGCGCAGCGATGCGATCGGCTACCGCCGCGTGCTCCTGATCGCGCTCGCCGGCGTGGCGTGCTTCACGCTCCCGCAAGCGTTCGCCAACGGCATTTGGGTCTTTCTCGCGCTGCGTTTCGGCGTCGGCGCGTTCTTGGGCGGCGTGCTCCCGACGGCGAACGCCTGGATCGGCCGGATGTTTCCGGCCGAGCGGCGCGGCCAGGTCTACGGGATCGTCGCGAGCGCCACGTTCATGGGGATGTTCGCCGGTCCGCTCCTCGGCGGGACGATCGCGTCATGGTTCGGCTATCGGGCGGTGTTCGTCGTGTTCGGTTTGCTGACGGCTGGGAATTGGCTGTGGGTCGCGACGGGGGTGCGTCCGGAGCGCGACGCCGCCGCTGTCGTCCCGTCCGCCTGATTCGGCGGGCCGCGAGGCGCGGGGCGCCGTACGATGCGTCATGCTGGCTTCCATTCTGTTGGCCGCCGCGCTCGCGCCCGCCCCGAGCCCGTCCCCGAGCCCGACGCCGCAGCGGCTGCTCGGACTGATCCGGCTGCAGTTCCGCTCGCACCGTCCGCCGCCGCCGTTCGAGACCTACACGCTCGTGCGCACGCAGCTCGCGACGAACGGATATCCCGATCCGGTCAACAGCTACACGAAGCATTTCTGGGTGCGCAATCTCGATCGCGCCGCGCTCTCGCGCCTCGTGTTTCGCGACGAAGCGCGCGGACCGCTAGCCTTCGATCGTCCGGCGTTCAACGAAGACCGCGATCCGGGGCCGCCGACCGCCGACGTCTTCGAGCCCGCGCCGGCGCGCCCGCATCCCGTCTCCGAGGTGCCGACCCCCGAGCCCGGCGCGACGTCGCTGCCGTCGATCGGCGGCGTGCGCGCGATCCTCGAGCTCGACTACCACGTCGAATCGGTCGAGCCCGACGGCGACCAGCTGCACCTGCACATCATGCCGATCCGCGACATCGACCGAAATCGCTTGCGCGACATCTTCGTCGACCGGCGAACGCTCGAGCTGCGCAAGCTCGTCGCGACCGACAAGCTGTTCACCGGCGGACCGAAAGACCCGATCTATCCGGTCACCTTCACCTTCACGATGGGCAACGTGCAAGGCTACCCGGTCGTGACCGACCTGCACGGCGTCGTCGGAGGCGGCTACGACGACGACGGGAAGGACGTCGACTTCAAGTTCCGCGACATCGCGTTCCCGACCACGCTCCCCGCCTGGTACTTCGACCCGCACACCTACGCCCAGCACGCCAACGACCGCGGCCCGCTGTAGCCTACGGGCGCGGCTGCATCGAGGGCATCGGGGAGCCGCCGGGCATCGGGCTCGAGGAGGGCATCGGGCTCATGCTGGGCATCGGCTGAGCGGCAGCCGGGGCGGCGACGCGCAACGCTGCGGCGCTCGCGGCGAACGCTGCGAGGAGCACGACGAGAGAAGCGAGACGTTTCATGCGGTGCGTGTGCCCACGGACCGCGGACGCTCACGCGCGGTGCGCTCGCTCGCCGGAGGCGCGAGCCTTCAGGCGGTCCACGACTTGCTCGAGCGTGTCGTACACCTCGACGATCGCGCGGTTGCGCGCGTTGATGAAGCCGCTGTGGTGGGCGCGGTCGATCGCGGTGACGAGATCGGCGTAGAAGCCGCCGACGTTGGCCAGCATGCACGGCGCGGCGGTGAGCCCGAGCTGAACCCAGGTGACGATCTCGAAGAACTCCTCGAGCGTGCCGAAGCCGCCGGGAAGCGCGACGAACGCCTCGGAGATCTCGGCCATCATCGCCTTGCGCTCGTGCATCGATGCGACGACGCGCAGATCGACGCCGCGGTGCGCGACCTCGCGCTCTTCGAGGAACTGCGGGATGATGCCGATCACCTCGCCGCCTTCGGCGAGCGCCGCGTCGGCGAGCGCGCCCATCAGACCGACGCGCCCGCCGCCGTACACCACGCCGATCGCCTCGCGCGCCAGCGCCGCGCCGAAGGCGCGCGCCGTCTCGGCGAAGCGCGGATCGTCGCCCGGCGACGAGCCGCAGTAGACGCAGACGCGCACGCCTAGTCGACCGGCGTCCCTTTGAGCGCCCGGCGGTCGGTAGCGAGCGCGCGTATCCCGTTCACGCCGAGCCGCTGGAAGTGCTCGGTTTCGTAGTGCGCGTCGAGCGCCGCCTGATCGCGCCAGGTCTCGTACAGCACGAACGTCCCACGGTCCGGGGGATCGTTGCCGCGCGCGACCTCGAACCCGGCGCAGCCTTCCTCGCGCAGCGACGCGGCGCGGAGCTCGCGCAGCATCTCCTCGACCTGGTCGGCTTTGTCGTCGGGGACGGTGTACCTGATGGCATTGACTAGCATCGCCGCGCTCCCTTATGCGAGGTCGCGGATTGTTCCGCCCCGGGCTACACCGGCGCGGGGACGTTGCCGCCGGCGCGGGTGACGGCTTCGAGGATCATCGCGTCCTGCACGGCGGGGATCGCCCAGCGCGCCTGCGCTTCGGGCGCGAGCGTGTCGATCGGGTCGAAGTACAGGAACGACTTGCCCGGCTTCACCGCGGGCGCGCTGTAGACCGCGATCCCGTTCTCGCGGTCGTAGTAGTCGTACGAGTGGATGTCGCGCTTGCCGCCGCCGCCGGGCGCATCGCAGATGAACAGCGGGGTGTTGAAGCCGGCGGTCGCGCCGCGCACGATCTTCTCGAGCTCGACCGAGGTCTCGATCGAAGTGCGCAGCTCCTCGACGCCCTTCACCATGTCGTGCATGTACACGTAGTACGGGTGCACGTTGATCCACGACAGCCGCTTCACCAGCGTCGTCATCACCTGCGGGTCGTCGTTGACGCCGCGGATCAGCACGCTCTGGTTGCGGACCGTGATCCCGCGCTGGAAGAGCAGGTCCATCGCACGCTGGGTGATCGCCGAGATCTCGTTCGGCGAGTTGAAGTGCGTGTGCAGCACGACGTCCTTGCCGAGCTTGCGGCCGTTCTCCACGACGCCGGTGAGCGCGTCGACCCAGGGCGCGTCGGTGAGGATCTTCATCGGCATCACCGCCGGGCCTTTGGTGGCGAAGCGCATCCGCCGGATGTGCGGGATGGCGAGCAGCGACTCGCCGATCAGCGTGACGTTCTTCGGCGCGAGCTGATAGGCATCGCCCCCGGAGATCACCACGTCTTCGATCTCCGGGCGCGAGGCGATGTACGCGAAGGCCTGGCGCCACTGGTCGGGCGTCTTCGCCAGCGCGGCTTTGTCGACCGACTCGGTGTCGGGACCGATCGCGTACGAGCGCGTGCAGAACCGGCAGTACACCGGGCACGTCTGCAGCGGGAGGAAGAGCGCCTTGTCGACGTAGCGGTGCGTCAGACCCTGCACCGGCGCGTCGTCCTGCTCGTGCAGCGAGTCCAGGGTGAGGCGCGGGTGGTCGGGGAGCAGCTTCGAGGCGACCGGGATGAACTGCCGCCGGATCGGGTCTTCGTACGGCTGCGTCCAGTCGATCGAGGCGATCATGTACGGCGAGACGCGCACCGCCATCGGTGCGCGGCGAAACCCTTCCTTCGCGTCTTCGAGGAACGTCGGGTCGACGATCCCGCCGATCGTCTCCCACAGCTCCTCCGGCGTCTTGACCGACTTGCGGCCTTGCCAGATGTGGTCGAGGAACGTCGCTTCGTCGACGTCTTCGTACGCGGGGACGGCGCGCCAGAACTCGCCTTGGCGGAGGTTGCGGTGCTCGAGCAGCGCGGGGTCGACGGGTGGTTTGAGGTGATGCTGCACGATGCTCTAGCTCCGGTGCTCCGCGGCGTACCGCGTGAGAAAATGCTCCATGATCGGCGGGTGATCGCGCAGCGTCTGCAGCGCGATTCCGGCATGCCCTTTCGCGTACCCGTTGCCGACCATCATCAGAACGTCTTTGCCGACGCCTTCGGCGCCGAGCGCCGCCGCGGTGAACGAGGTCGCCATCGAGAAGAAGTAGACCGTCCCCTCGTCCTTGCAGCAGAGGATCGAGGCCAGCTCCGTCCCCGCGACGTTGACGCAGTTGACGACGAGGTCGGCGAGGTCGGGCAGCGCATCCGGGAGCTGCGCCAGGACGGCCAGCGCGTCGCGCGCGTCGACCTCGACGAGACGGTCGGCGTAGCCGTGCTCGAGCAGCAGCCGCGCCGTCGCGGTCGCGGCCGACGGAACGATCCCGACGACGCGTCCGCCCGCCCCGACCCGCTCGCGCGCCTGCGCGCAGGCGAGCATCCCCGACTTGCCGTCGGCGCCGATCACGCACACGGTCGCACCCGACCGCGCGAGCCGCCGGACCTGCGCGGGGGCGCCCGCGACGTCGAGGACGGCGAGCGCGACCGCGGTCGGCAGGTCGTCGGGGAGACGCGCGTAGAGGGCGCTTTCGAATAGGATCGCGGTGCCGCGCACGCCGATCTGGCCGGTCGCCAGGTCGACGGATTCGATCGCTTCGAGGGCGAGCGGGGTCAGCGTCAGCGAAACCAGCGAGGCGATGCGGTCGCCCGGCGCGACGTCGCCGCGCGCCGCGAGCGCCGGGCCGATCTCGCGGACGGTCCCGACGAACATCCCGCCGCTTCCGGTCACCGCGTTGTGCTGCTTCCCGCGCGCCGCGACGGTCTCCAGGACGTGGGCGGCGATCGCGGCGGCGTCGCCCCCGCACGCCTCGGCGATCTGCTTGAACGAGGCGGAGTCGACGTTGAGCGTCTCGACGTCGCACAGGATCTCGTTGGCGTACGCGTGCGGCGAGCTGTCGAGCCGCCACGCGCTCTGGGGCAGCGCACCTTTCGGCTCGACGACCCGGTGCGAGCCCAGCCGGCAGCCGCTGCCGAGCGGCGTGGCGAGCCGAACGTCGTCGAGGATCTCCGTCACGCCAGCGCCTCGACCGGCAGGCCGCCGCGCTCGAACGGCGTCGAGAGCACGATCGTCGTGCGCGTCCGCGCGACGCCCGGGACGCGCTTGAGCCGCGTGAGGAAGTCGTCGAGGTGCGCGGTCGAGCGGGTGACGACTTTCAGCACATAGGTCTCGTCGCCCGCGACGCTGTGGATCTCGATGACTTCGAAGAAGCCCTGGATCGCGGTGGTGAATGCGTCGTAGTCGAGGTCGGGGGCGCAGAAGGCGCTGACGAACGCGGTCAGCTCGTAGCCGACGCGGCGCGCGTCGAGCTGGGCGGCATAGCGGCGCACGTAGCCCCGCGCCTCGAGCCGCTTCACCCGGTCGTGCACGGCCGGCGGCTTGAGGTTCACCTGCGCGCCCAGTTCGGCGTAGGTGGAGCGCGCGTTGCGCTGGAGCGCCTCGAGCAACTTGAGGTCGATCCGGTCCAGCTCGGCCAGGACCGCCGGCGAGCGACCAGCCTTGACCTCGAAGCTTTCGGCCTTCCCATTCATACGACCGTTATTTCTTCGGCAATATGAGCGAATCCTACGGTGGGCATTCGCCCGCGACGGGGCGGAAGCGGCCGGCACCGATCAGCGGGCGCCCGGGCGCGGAGGGCCGGCGATCCCGCCTGCGTGAAGCACGCGCCGATGCGCTTCCCTCGTGGCCTGCGCGCGCTCGCGGCAGGCGCGTTGCTCGCGGCCGCGAGCGGCTGCGTCCGTGCGCCCGCGTCTCACGACGCGCCGGCCGCGACCGTCCGCTTCGCCCTCGCCGCCGACCCGCAGAGCCTCGACCCGCTCTTCGCGCACGTCGACGCGAACGGCGTCGAGCAGCAGGTCGCGCGGCTCGCCTTCGAGCCGTTCGTCGACGTCGACGAGCGCGGCCGCTCGGTTCCGGTCCTCCTCGACCGAATCCCGACCGTCGCCAACGGCGGGATCTCGCCCGACGGGCGGACGATCACCTACCATCTCCGCGCCGGCGCCCGCTGGCAAGACGGTGCGCCGGTCACCGCGCACGACGTCGTCTGGACGCTGCGCGCGATCCTCGACGACCGCAATCCGGTCCCGACGCGCGCCGGCTACGACCGCATCGCGTCGGCGCGCGCGCTCGGCGCGCGCACGGTGCGCGTCACGCTGACGTCGGCATGGGCTCCGGCGGTTGCGACGCTGTTCGGCAACGGCACCTCGCCGCAGTACGTGCTTCCCTCGCACCTGCTCGAACACGAACCGTCGCTCACGACGAGCACCTTCGGCGCGCACCCGGTCGGCGACGGTCCGTACCGCTTCGTCTCGTGGTCGCGCGGCGACCGGCTCGTCTATGAAGCGAACCCGCTGTATCGCGGCGGCGTGCCGGCCGTGAAGCGGCTGGAGATCCGCATCGTCCCCGACCCGGGCAGCAACTACACGCTGCTGCGCAGCGGCGGGATCGACTGGAACCTCGTCTCGCCCACGCAGCGCGAGTCGCTGCGCGGCGAGCGCGATCTCGCCTTCCGAACCGTTCCGCTCGCGCTGATCGCCGGGATCGCGATCAACACGACGCATCCGCCGCTCGACGACGTGCGCGTCCGCCGCGCGCTCGCCGCCTCGATCGATCGTGCGACGATCTCGGCGAAGATCACCTTCGGCCGCTATCCGGTGGTCGACACCGCGCAGCCGATCGGCTCGTGGGCGCGCGATCCCGCGGTGCGCGAGCCCGCGTACGACCCGCGCGCCGCGGACCGGCTGTTCGACGCCGCCGGCTGGCGGCGCGACGCCAACGGCGTACGCGTGAAGGACGGCCGTGCGCTCGCGCTGACCTACGTGCAGTTTCCCGAGTCGCAGACCGGCGTGCGCGTCGCGACGCTCGTAGAGAGCGAGCTCGCCGCACGCGGCGTCCGCGTCTCGATCAAGTCGCTGTCCAACGTGCAGCTGTTTCTGCCGCGCGCGCAGGGCGGCACGCTGGCGAGCGGGGCCTTCGATCTCGCCTACGTCCCGTGGCCGATGGGCGCCGATCCGGACGACTCCTCGCTGCTCGCGTGCAGCGGGAGCGCGAACTTCATGCGCTGGTGCGATCCGCAGGTCGACGCGCTCGAGCGGCGCGCGGTGAGCGTCCCCGACCGCGCCGAGCGGCGCGCCTTGTACGGGCGGATCGAGCGCCGCGTCGCCGAACAGGTCCCGATCGTGTACCTGTTCGACCCGTCGTACTCGTACGCATATCGCCGCACGCTGCACGGCTTCTTTCCGAATGCCTTCACCCCGACGTGGAACGCCGCGCGCTGGCGCGTCGGCTCCGGCGGACGATGACGCTCGACGCGCTGCTGGCGTCCGGCTATCTCTACGAGCTGATCGGGCTCATCTATTTCCTCTTCTATCTACGAATCGCGAGTCCGCGCGCGCGAGCGCGGTACTCGCGCCGCACGAAGGCGCTCATCCTGCTCGCCACGCTCGCGCTCGTCGGATCGGCGGTCTTCGGGTATGCGAACAGCCAGATCGGCGTCGCGGTCATGCTGCTGTTCATCGTCGCCTCGATCGCCTCGACGTACTCCGATCGGCGCTCGCCGCCGCAATGACACGTGCCGCTCTGCCGAGTCGACCCCCACAGACGCGGAGCCGGAGTCAGCCGATGTGGCAGACTTCGAGCTTGTTGCCGTCGGGGTCTTCGAAGAAGCAGGCGTAGTAGTTCGGGCCGTAGGCTTCGTCGGGCGGCTCGATGTTGCGCGCGCCGATCGCCGCCAGGTACGTCGCGATCGCGTCGACGGTCCCGCGTGAAGGCGCGTCGAACGCGATGCGGCTCGGGCCGGGCGTCATCGCGGGATCTTCGGTGATTCCGAACCACTCCGTCGCCTCCCAGTCCGGCGGCGCGTCGGCCGGCGGGATCTGCCAGGTGGTGAAGGTCGCGCCCTCGTCGCGGACCGCGCCGAGCACGTTCAGCAGCGCGTCGTAGAACTCGGTGGCCTTCGCCCGGTCGCGGACGCGGAGATCGACGTGGGAGAGCAGGTTCGGCATGTGGAGGCTCCGGCGGGAAGGCGCTGCGGCTCGAAGCGCCGTGTGCGCGCGACGGGTCACGGGCCCCTGCGTGAGCGAATCGTCGGCCGCGGCCGGTGGCGCGCTTCGGCCCGAGCCTTGCGGACGCCACGCGGGTGGCGCCCCGCCAGGCGGCCGTCCCACGCCGCGCGAACCGTTCGCGGATGCAGACCGCTTCGTCGTTGCGAAGCCGCTTCGAGACCGACGGCTTCGTCGTCATCCCGGGTTTCAAGTCGCCGGCCGAGGTCGCCGCGCTGCGCGCGCGAGCCGGCGAGATCGTCGCCGCGTTCGATCCCGCGCAGTCGGGCGCGGTCTTTTCGACCAAGGACGAAGCGAAGACGAAGTCCGAGGAATACTTCCTGAGCTCGGGCGACACGGTGCGCTGCTTCTTCGAAGAGGAGGCCTTCGACGAGCACGGCGCGCTGCGCCAGCCGAAAGAGCTGTCGATCAACAAGATCGGGCACGCGATGCACGACCTCGATCCGGTTTTCGAGGCGTTCACCCACGACGCGAAGCTGCACGCTCTCGCCGTCGAGCTGGGCGTCGAACGGCCGCTGCTCTATCAGTCGATGTACATCTTCAAGCAGCCGCACATCGGCGGCGAGGTGCGCTGGCACCAGGACGCGACGTACTTCGACGGCGACCCGGTCACCGTCACGACGTTCTGGTTCGCGCTCGAGCACGCCGACCGCACCAACGGCTGCCTCTGGGTGCAGCGCGGCGGCCATCGAACGCCGCTGCGTGAGCGCTTCGTCGTCGAGGACGGCGCCCCGCGGATGGAGCGTCTCGACGCGACGCCGTGGCCGTCGGATGCCGAGGCCGAGCCGGTCGAGGTCGAAGCGGGAACGCTGGTCGCGTTCACCGGCCTGCTTCCGCACTACAGCGCGCCGAACCGCTCCGACGCCTCACGCCACGCCTTCACGCTGCACTTCGTCGACGCGAACGCCGTCTATGCGCCGAAGAACTGGCTGCAGCGCGACTCGAGCTTCCCGCCGCGCGGGTTTCTGATCTAGCCGCCGAGCTGCGGCGCGGATCCCTCCCAGCGCGAGATCGGGCGGCCCCGTCCCATCGCCTCGAAGAACGTCGCGTGGTCGGCGACGATCTGGCGCTCGGTCTGCGGATCGGGATCGAGACGTGAGTCGCCGTGCTGGAACGTGCCGCCGAGCACGACACCGTCGCTGCGCGGAAACATGTAACGGCCGCCGTGCAGCGTGATATAGTCGACGGCCGGCTGCGGCGCGAGCACCGAGAGCTGGCCGCGCACGGGCTCGAGCTGATCGTCCCCGGTCAGGGCCTTCGCGCCGAGTCCGGTGCAGTTCATCACGATGGGCTCGGGAACCGACGCGAGCACATCGGTCATGCTCGCGAAGTCCCGCACGAACAGGTGTCCGCCGCGGGTGAGGCAATCGCGCAGCAGCGAGCGCAGGTAGCGGTTCGGCTCGATCAGCATCGTGAGAAACCGCGTCGCGTAGCGCGTCGGAAACGGATGCTGCCCCGGACCGTAGGTCTCCACCTCGGGGTAGAGGTCGCGAATCGGGCGGATCGCCGGTCCGTCAAGAAATGTCCCCGTGCTCGCGTCGTCGCGGCAGTCGTAGTTCTCGATCCAGCGGACTCCGTAGTCCTCGCCGAGCAGCGTCTGGTAGCGCCGGTTCGCGAGCCGCGCCGCGCGCGCATACTGGGCGCGGAACGCCGTGTCGACGTGGGCGTCGTCGAAGACCGATGTCGGAGACCATTGCGCCCCGGACATGTTCGACGTAGTGTCCGGCGGCACGTCGCGCGCGTAGATGGAGACCACGAAGCCGGCGTCCTGGAGGACGAGCGCCGTCGAGAGTCCGATCACGCCGCATCCGATCACCGCGACATCGCGCTGCCACGGTGCGCTTTGCATCACGAGCTCCGCGGCGAGCAGTGCGGTTCCCCACGAGAGTGACATCCCGCCGCCGCCGTGACCGTAGTCGTGGACGATCGTGCGTCGGTCGTGTCCCTCGGCGCGCAGGATGAACCCGCCCGCGCGATACGGCCGAAGGCCGACCGTCGTACGGGTCACTTCGTCCAGCGACACTCGAACCGGTATGAGGTCACGCGTGTGCTCGCCGGAAAGCGCCGGCGGCGTGGGCGAAGCGTGACCGAGCGCGCGCCGCGGGATGCCGCCCGCGACGGCCGACGCGCCGGTCGCCGCTACGGCGCGAACGAATGCGGCGCGTCTCACCCCATTTCGCTCGCTGCGTGCATGCCGGTCGCTCGGCGCTTCGCTCTCAAGCGTGACCCGCCGCCGGGAGCTACAGCGCCTTGACGCCGGCGACGACGCCGTCGATCGACTTCTTCGCGTCGCCGAAGAGCATCACGGTCTTGGGGTCGTCGAAGAGCGGGTTGTCGATTCCGGCGAAGCCGCTGTTCATCGAGCGCTTGAGGACGACGACGTTGTGCGCCTTGTCGACGTTGAGGATCGGCATCCCGTAGATCGGGCTGGTCTTGTCCTCGCGCGCGGCGGGGTTCGTCACGTCGTTCGCGCCGACGACGAGCGCCACGTCGGCGCGCTCGAACTCGCCGTTGATGTCGTCCATGTCGTACAGCGAGGTGTACGGCACGTTGGCTTCGGCCAGGAGGACGTTCATGTGGCCGGGCATGCGGCCGGCGACCGGGTGGATCGCGTACTTCACCTCGATCCCGCGCTTCTCGAGCTGATCGGCCAGCTCGCGGATCGAGTGCTGCGCCTGCGCGACGGCCATCCCGTAGCCGGGGACGACGATCACCTCGTTCGCGTACGCGACCATCGCGGCGACATCGTCGGCACTCACGCTCCGCACGTTGTGCTGTTTCGCCGCGCCGCCGGCCGCACTGGGCTTGATCGCGCCGAACGCGCCGAACAGCACGTTCGTGACGGAGCGGTTCATCGCTTTGCCCATCAGCACGGTGAGCAGCGTTCCCGAGGCGCCGACCAGCGCGCCGCTGATGATCAGCACGTTGTTGCCGAGGACGAAGCCGGTCGAGGCGGCCGCGAGCCCGGTGAACGAGTTCAGCAGTGAGATCACGACCGGCATGTCGGCGCCGCCGATCGGCAGCACGAACAGGATGCCGAGCGCGAACGCTGCGACCAGCGCGATCCAGAAGTACTCGAGCGCATTCGGCGCGTTTGCGACGACGAGTCCCCAGCAGACGAGGATCGCCAGCAGCACGATCGCGTTCACGACCTGCTGCCCGGGGTAGGTGATCGGCCGGCCGGTCATCACCTCTTGCAGCTTGAGGAAGGCGATGATCGAGCCCGCGAACGAGACCGCGCCGATCACCGCCGAGAGCACCGAGGTGAACGAGACGTCATATGTCGGGATCGTGCCGCTGTTGTAGACTTTCAGCAGCTCGCCGGCCGCGACGAGCGCCGCGGCGCCGCCGCCGGCGCCGTTGAAGATCGCGACCATCTGCGGCATCGCCGTCATCTTCACGCGCTGCGCGGAGACGATCCCGATCGCCGCGCCGACGACCAGCGCGGCGCCGATCACGAACCAGTTCACGATCCCCTGGCTCAGCGTCGCGACGACGGCGATCAGCATCCCGACCGCGCTGACGCGGTTGCCGAGCCGGGCGGTTTTCGGTGAGCTCAGGTAGCGCAGCCCGAAGATGAACAGGATGCCGGTGATCAGATAGGCGACGTCGACCCAATTTGCCGGCGTCGTGTCGACGGCGCTCATCGCGCGCCGTCCGCCGGCGGCTTCGCCGCGGGCGCCTTGGGCCGGAACATCTGCAGCATGCGCTCCGTCACGGTGTAGCCGCCGAAGACGTTCAGCGAGGCCAGCAGCACCAGCAGGAAGCCGACGATCGCGTTGAACGGAGCGTCGCCGAGGCCGGCGACCAGGATCGCGCCGACGAGCACGATCCCGTGGATCGCGTTCGTCGCCGACATCAGCGGCGTGTGCAGGGTCGTCGGCACTTTCGAGATCACCTCGAGGCCGACGAACACGGCGAGGATGAAGATCGTCAGCTCGGTGAGCAGATGAGCGGTCACGCGGGTCCTCCGGCGGCGGCCAGGGCGTTCTTGGTCGGTTCGTGGACGATCTCGCCGTCGCGCACGATCGTCGCCCCGCGCGCGATCTCGTCGTCCGCGTCGAGCGCGAGCCGGCCGTCGCGCATCAAGTAGGTCAGCAGCGCCTGCACGTTGCGTGCGTAGAGCTGGCTCGCGTGCGCCGGGACGCTCGCCGGGAGGTTCATCGCGCCGATCACGCTCACGCCGTTGGGACTGACGACGGTCTGGCCCGCGACGGTCAGCGCGCAGTTGCCGCCGGTCTCCGCGGCGAGGTCGACGATCACGCTGCCGGGCGACATCGCGGCGACCGCTTCCGCGGCGACCAGCACCGGCGCTTTGCGGCCCGGCACGGCGGCGGTCGTGATGACCACGTCGGAGCCGCCGATCGCCTTCACCATCGCCGAGCGTTGGATCTCGAGCTCCTCCGGCGTGAGCTCGCGCGCATAGCCGCCTTGTCCCGTCGCCTCCACTCCCGCGATCTCGAGGAACTTCGCGCCGAGCGACTGCACCTGTTCCTTCACCGCGGCGCGCGCATCGTAACCGGTGACGGCGGCGCCGAGCCGTCGCGCCGTGCCGATCGCCTGCAGCCCGGCGACGCCCGCGCCGATCACCAGCACCTTCGCCGGCTGCACCGTCCCGGCCGCGGTCGTCAGCATCGGAAAGTAGCGCGGCAGCGCTTCGGCGGCGAGGATCACGGCCTTGTAGCCGCCGATCGAGGCCTGCGAGGAGAGCGCGTCCATCGCTTGCGCCAGCGTCGTGCGCGGGATCAGCTCCATCGCGAGCGCCGAGAGTCCGCGCGCCGCGTAGCGCTCGACGCTTCGCGCATCGCCGAGCGGCGACAGAAATCCCACGAGGGTCGCGCCGCGCGGGATCGCCTCCAGCTCTGCGTCGGCCGGCTTGGCGACGCGCGCCACGATCTCCGCGTCGCGATAGACGCCATCGCCGTCGGCCAGCGTCGCGCCCGCCGCTTCGTACGCCGCGTCGGCGTAGAACGCGCGCTCGCCGGCGCCGCGCTCGACGGTCACGGCATGCCCGTCCTTCACGAACTTCGCGACGATCTCGGGGACGAGCGCGACACGGCGCTCGCCCTGCGCACGCTCCTTCGGGACCGCGATTCTCATGCGGGCCGGTTATCGCGCACCGCGCGAGTGTCCCTCCCGGTCAGGGCGGGACGATCTCGACGAGCTGGTGGTCGGCCATGACTTTGCGCACGTGACGCCACGACGGCGGAATCTGCGCTTCGAGCTCGGGGCGCTCGGAAAAGTCGGCATCGACGAACACCCGTTTCGTCCGCGCCCAGCGGCGCACGAGCGGCCTGCCGTCGGACGGCCACCCCATGTAGGCCACGAGCCGCGTCCCGAGCGCGTGCTCGACTTCCTTGCCGTACTCCAGCGTCGTCGCGTCGAGCCACGACGCCATCACGATCGCACCGTCCGGAGTTCCGTCGCGTACGAACGCGATCAGATCTTCGCCCGAGTGGTCGCCGGCGTACGCGACCAGGTTGAGGTTCGCGGTGTACGACGCGTACGCGGTGAGCAACAGCGTCGCGCAGACGAGGATGTTCGCGACGACGCGGACGCGGCCGGACGAGACGATCGCGGCGGCCGCCGGCGCGAGCGCGCAGGCCAGCGCGAGCGAGAGAAAGATGTAGCGCGTGAGCGTCTGTTCGATCACCGAGTACGCGACGGCGAACGGGACCGCGCCTGCCCCGGCGACGATGACGGGGAGCAGGCGCGGCAGCCGCCACGCGACGACGAACACGCCGATCAGCGCGAGCACGACGACGCCGGTGCCGAGCAGCGTCTGACCCTGCGCGATCCACGCCGTCGCGTACGCCGGCCACGAGCGCACGTCGAGCGCGGCGAGCGCAAAGTGCGAAGCGCCGATGTCGGAGCCGGTCGTTTGCCGCACGAAGCCGGTCCACGTGTGCGGCTCGAACATCCCCCAGGCCAGGCGGCCGGCGCCGTCGAGCGGCGGCGCATCGTTCGGGTCGAGGTGGTGCACCGCGATGTACCATCCGCGCAGCGGCAGGTAGGCATACGTGAGCAGCGGCGCCACGAATGCCGCCACGGCGGCCAGCGCGCCGCGCCAGCGGAGCTCCCGCAGCAGCAGCAGCCCCGCGAGCACCAGACCCGGGACGCTCCACACCGCGTGCAAATGCACGGCGAGGGCGCAGCCCGCGAGCGCCGCGGCGGCGAGGTACGCGCGCACCGAGCGCAGCGCCAGCGCGCGCTGCAGCGCGACGAGCATCGCGGCCAAGAACGCGACCATCACCGCATGCACTTCGGAGTGTGCCGCGGTGATCCAGATCGGCCGCGTGAACGCGAACGCCAGCGCTCCGGCGAGCGCCGTCGGCCACGCGGCGCCCATCCCGCGCGCCAGCACGGCGATTGCCGCGCACGTGCTCGCCGTGGCGATCGCCGAGAGCAGGTTCATCCGCCACGCGACGGTCGAGAGCGGAACGAGGTGGGTGAATGCCCAGCCGAGCAGCGTGTACAGCGGAAAGCCGGTCGGGTGAAAGATCCCCAGGATGTAGGGGACGGTCTGCGCTTCGCCGTTGTCCCAGCCGTCGGGACTCGTCGAAAGCGAGCCGACGTAGACGACGAGCGGCACGACGAACGCGAGCAGCACGGGGATGAGCGGGAACAGCACGTCGCGCGTGCGCCGCAGCGCCGGACCGGTGCGGTGCCCCAGCAGGTCCGATCGGGCCGTCATCGCGCGAACCTCAGAAGCGCGCGACGAGGCGCACTTCGTTCAGCGGCTCCTTGTACGTCAGCACGCCGTCGGCGAGAAACTCACGCTGCATGTCTTCGAGCGTCGCCTGGTCGATGCGCAGATCGGGCTTGACGTCGTAGCGCGGCGACGACGCGATCACGGCCGCCGGCTGCTTCGTGTACTTCGCGCACGCGGAGACATTTGCCGCGGCGAAGTAGCCGCCGCCGGCGATCTCCGCGGCGGCGCGCCGCAGCGCGGTCATCGCGGCGCGCGCACGGTCGCCGTCGCGCAGCAGCGCCGGCCCGAAGAACGCGCCCGACGCGGCGATCCCGGGCGGCGGTGATGCGACGAACGCCGCCAAGCCCCGGCGCACGAACTCCTCGCTGAACGGCGCCGAGGTGAACACGGCGTCGATCGCCTTCCGCTCGAGCGCGACTTCTTGGTCCGGATTCGCGACGTTGATCGGCTCGATGTCGCCCAGATGGAGTCCCGCCGGGCGCAGGATCCGCGCGACGTAGTACGCGGAAGCGGCGCCGCCGTTCCCGATCCAGCCGATCTTCTTGCCTTTCAGCCCCGCGACGCCGCGCAGTCCGCCCTCGTACAGATCGTGCCGCACCAGCAGCGCCGAGGGCGCGCCGTGCTTCGGCTGGTACGCCGTCGAGGCAACGTACTTCAGCTCCAGGCCGCGGTCGACCGCGTTGTAGAAGGCGGCCGAGAGCGCCGCGGCGGCAACATCGAACTGTCCCTGCGCGAGCAGCGCCATCGAGTCGGCGCCGGCGACGATCGGGCTCAGCGTGACGTCGAACCCCGCGTCGCGCAGATAGCCGTTCTCGACCGCGAGGAACACCGGCGCGAACAGCGTCGAGGGGACGTAGCCGATCGCGAGCGTGCGGCGCGCTTGCGCGTGCACGACCGCAGGCGCCGCGGTCGCGGCGAGCGCCGCGGCGGCGCCGCCCACGAAACGCCGCCGTGAGGGCTCCGTCACCGCGTCGCTGCGATGGCGACGGGGTTGCGGAGGATCCCGATCTTCTCGATCTCGACCTCCATCACGTCGCCGTCGGCGAGAAACTCGGGCGGCGTGCGCGCGAAGCCGACGCCCTCGGGCGTTCCCGTCGCGATGATGTCGCCGGGCTCGAGCGTCGTCCCCTTCGAGAGCTCGGCGATGCAGCGCGCGACCGTGAAGATCATCACCGCGGTGTTCTGGTTCTGTTTCTCGACGCCGTTGACGCGGAGCTTCACATCGAGCGTCTGCGGATCGCCGATCTCGGCGGCGCCGACGATCCACGGCCCGATCGGACACGTATCGTCGAGTGTCTTGCCCTTGAACCACTGCGTCGTCGACCGCTGCACGTCGCGCGCGCTCACGTCGTTGAGCGCGGTGTAGCCGAAGACCACCTCGAGCGCCCGCGCCTCCGGCACGTCCTTGCAGCGCGTGCCGATCACCACCGCGAGCTCGGCCTCCCAGTCGTAGGCCTGCGAAACCGCGGCGCTGAGGTGCAGCGTGGCGTCCGGATCGGCGATCGCGGTCGGCGCCTTCGAGAAGAACGTCGGGACCGGCGGCAGCTTCAGCTCCTCGCCGCGGGCCCGGGCGCCTTCCTCGGCGTGGGCGAGATAGTTGCGGCCGACGCAGAAGACGTTCTTCTTCGGCCGCAGGGGCGCGTGCAGCGTCGCCTCACCGAGCGGGACGGCAGGCCCCAAGCGGCTTGCGGCGGCATCGCGCTGCGCCGGCTCGAGCGCGACGAACGCGTCGAGCGACTCGACGCCCTCGATCGGGCGGATCGTGTCACCGTCCAACACGCCGGGGCGCGGCGCGGACGAAGCGGTGCTGAACGAGACGAAGCGCAAGGAAACCTCCGGCAACGATGCAGACGGCATCTTGCGCCCCGGCCGCCCGCGACCCTTGGGGCGAGCGGCGCGCAGGCGCTGACCCCGGAAAGCGCCCCGCCGGACCAGGGCACGGCCGCGCGCGGTGCGGAATCATCGCGGTCCCGGCTTCGCCGCCGCCGGTTTGGAGCACCGATGATCGCGACCGATTCCCTGGATCGCCTCTACGCCGAGACCAAGGCCGCCGCGGCGGAGCCGCTGTGGCTCTTCCGCTTCGATGACCGCCCGGTGCTCGAAGCGAGCGGCGCGTACCGCACCGCGAGCGCGTCATGAACGACACGCTGCCGCACTCCGGACCGCCGCCGGACTCTGACGCGACGCCGCACTCCAGCGTGCTGCCATACCCCGACGCTGACCTCCGCGTCCATGCGCCGCGCAGCCCGCGCCAGCAGCTCGCCGGGCTGGTCTTCCTGCCGCGCACCGTGGACAAAGTCCGCGCGAAGCTCCAGGGCACGCTCGGCTCCTACAACGTGACGCCGGGGATCTCGGCCTACCTCTTCGAGTACCTCGGCATCACCGAAGAGCAGTTCACCGAAGCGGTGCGCGAAGCGTCGTCGGACCTCGACATCGCCGAGTGGATGCGCACGCACTGCAACACGACGACCTTCGCCGCCATCAACGCGCAGCTCAGCGGCCGCGCGATCCGTGACGCCGCCCATTTCGAACAGGTGCTTCCGCGCTATCCCGTCCTGCGCGAGCACCCGGAGGTTCGCAACTGGTTCGAGATCTTGGAGCTCGACGACCGCTGGGTCTTCGACCCCGCCAACGCCGACGAGCTCGTCCAGCCCCTCCCGAGCTGAGCGCGATCAGTTGGGGCGGCGGGTGAGGTGCCAGAAGCCGCAGTAGCGGCAATCGTACTCGTACAGCACGTCGCCCATCCCGTTCATCAATGCGTGGACGTGCGCGTCTTCGGCGCTCGCGTATTGCTGCTTCGAGGTGCACGACCGCTCGACGTCGGCATCGATGCGTGGATCGGGCCGCATCCGCTCCTTGACGTACCACTGCATCAGCGGCTCGTCATCACCTCGTTTCGCAGGCCGGTTTCGGCGCGCCATGGCGTGGTGTTCGACTTACGGAAGCCGTCGCCCCGGGGAACCGCTACGGGTGTGGGGTGTTCATCACCTGAGGCAGGTCGGGGAGGCGCTTCATGTTGACGCTCGGGGCCGGGACCGGCGCCGAGCTCTGCTGCGGCGTCAGGTTGTGGCTGTTCTTGCGTGCGATGTCCATCAGCGTGAGCGCCGCGCCGCGCGCGTTGACGTTGACGCCCCCGGCGTGGATCAATGCGACGTCGCGGTGGACGCGCTCGGTGCGCGGGTCGTAGTCGTAGGTGAGCCGGTAGGAGCCCGGGATCGCGCGGCCGTCGGGTGTCCGGATGAACGCCTGCAGCGCGTTGCCGTAGGTCTGTGTGTTGAAGCCCGCGTTCGGCGAGGACTTGCCGCTGCGCACGCGCACGACCTGACCGTACCGGTTGGTCTCCACGACGAATTCCGTATGGAGCCTGGTCTTGGGGAGCAGCGCCTTCGGCTGGATCTTGGTGATGTCGACGCGTGGCGGGGGCGTGGCCGTGGCGGCGCCGGCCGCGGACCCGCCGAGGAACGTCGCGGCGCCGCCGGCGAGCACGGCGGCCGCCAGCAGCGCGGAGAGGCGCATCAGTTCCGCGAGAGCGCGGCGAAGGCCGCGCCGCACGACGCGCACGCTACGACTACTTGAAATGTGGCACCTCGATCGTGCAGGTCGGTCGACCGCTCGTCCTTCTCATCGCTCCCGCAGTAACGGCAGCGGGCCGGGCTCGAGTTCCTCCCCGCTCGGTCGTCGCTCACGAAGCCGTCCTTTACCCGGCGCGGCGGACGACCCTGCGCCGAGGGACGCCGCGCCGGAGCCGACGAACGCACGCCCAGTCATGATCCAGCGTCTCGCCGCCGCGCTGCTCCTCTGCGCGGGCCTCGCGGCGTGCAAACAGGACGACGTTCCGCCCGTCACGTCGGCGTTCCAGGGCGACAAGGACGTCAAGGTCCTCGACGCCCGCTTCGTACCGTCGAGCGACGCGGCGCCGGGCATCTCGAACGGGACGCTGACCTACCTGATCGTGCGGGTCGAATTCACCAACGATCTGGGGTACGACACCACGCCGCAGATCTCGAACTTCTACTTGATCGATCGAACCGGGACGCGGTACCAGGCGAAGGACAGCGGCTCGTCGGTCTTCACCGGGATCAGCAACTCGCAGCAGGAGCTCAAGAAGAACGACAAGCGCGAGTACACGTTCGGGTTCCGCACCGCCGATCCGGGCATCAACGGCCAGATCATCTACGAGAAGTAGACCCATCCGCGCGCTCGTGGGCGCGGCGCTCGCCGCCGCGCTGCTGCTCCCGCCGCCCGCATTCGCGGCGCGTCCTCTGCCCGACTCGGGAAAGTGGGACCGGACCTTCGCGCTCTACGCGCGTGACGTCGCGACGCCGTGGAAGCCCATCACCGTCCGGCTCGACACCTATAGCGGTGCAGCGGTCGATTTCGCCGCGTACGCGGTCGATCCGGCCGAGGTGCTCGTCGCCGGCGCCTCGCGTGCGCGGCCGATCGACACGTCGCACCGCGCGCCGGTCATCCGCTGGAAATTCACCCCGCCGGCGGGGCTGCGCTACACGCCGAACGACGTCGACGTCCCGCTGCAGAACCGCGAAGGGTTCTTCGTGATCGAGGCGCGGCGCGGCGACGCGGTGCAGCAGACCTGGCTCGACCTCACGCGGGTCGGCCTGCTCACGAAGGAGTCGCCGGGCGGGATCGTGCTGTACGCCGCCGACCTCGGCAGCGGGAAGGCGCTCTCCGGGATGCGCATCACCTATCTGGTCGGCACGTCGTTCGCCTACGGCAAGACCGACGTCCACGGGATCGCGCGCTGGGCGGGCGCGCAGCGGCCGCGCTTCGCGCTCGCCGAATGGGGAGCGAGCAAGGCCTTCGTCTCGTTCCTGCCGCAGCCGCCGGTCCCGGCGACCGTCGTCGGCATCCGCGCCGACCGCGCCAACGTGCGCGCCGGCGAGCGGCTGCGCGTCGTCGGTTTCGCCCGGCACCGGGCGGGGTCGGCGTACCGCCCGGCGACCGGCGAGGTCCGGCTCACGGTGACGGCGCACGGGCGGACGGTGGCGAGCGGCCAGGCGCGGCTCGATGCAGCGGGAGCCTTTTCGGCCGAGCTTCCGCTCCCGGCCGACGCCCCGGCCGGCGACGCCGCGGTGCTCGCCGCGACGGGCGGGGCGACCGGTGGGGCGGCGGTCCACATCGACGGGGTCGCCGGGGATCTCGTCCTCGGCATCGCCGCCGAGTGCGGCGACGCGTGCCCGGGCGACGCCGCGTTTCCCGTCTCGGTGACCGCGAAGCGTGCCGACGGCAGCGCGCTGGGCGGCCGCGACGTTCGCGTTCGCGTGGTCCGCTCGCCGCACGTGGCCCCGTCGGGGACCGCCGACGCCGGCGGCTGGGCGACGACGCAGATCGAGGACGTTCGAATCCGCACCGACGCCGCCGGGGTCGCGCACCTCACGGTGCCGGGGCCGACCGACGGGCTCGCCTCGACCTACGGGATCGTCGCCACGAGCGGCGCCTCGACGGCATCGGCGCAGGTCGCGACGCCCACCGCCCGCATCGCGCTGGCGCTCGTTCCGGAGCGGACCGAGCTGGACATCGGCGAGCCGGCGGCGTTCGACGTGCGCGGGTTCGACGCCGTCGACGGGCGGCCGGCGGCGGGACTCGCCGTGCGGCTGCGCCTCGAGCACGGTCCGACGGTCCAGGAACAGCAGGTCACCCTCGGCGCGGACGGTCACGCGCACGCCGTCTTCCGCAACGTCGTTCCGGGGACGAGCTTCGCGATCGCGCAAGCCTCGGTCGACGGTCGCACCGCGCTCGACGCGAACGCGGTGACGGTCGAGCCGCAGGCGCTGCTCGGCGCACAGTCACACCGCAGCGTCGAGGCGCAGATCACCACCGACAAATCGCGCTACCGGGTCGGCGAGCGCATCCGCGTCGACGCTTCGTTGAGCGGTGCGACCGGCGATGCGTTCGTCGATCTCGAAGGGGCGCGCGCGATGGGCGAGCAGAGCGTGCCGGCCCCGGGCGGTCGCGCCGCCGCGACCTTCACCGTCCCGCAGACGGTCGGCGATGCGGCCGTCGGCGTCGCGTTCGTGCGCGACGGCGCGCTCGAGTACGCGACGCAGCACGTCGCGATCGACGGCGCGGGGCACGATCGCACGACCGCGCTCGCCTCCGACAAGACTGCGTACGAGCCCGGAAGCGTCGCGCACCTGACTATCGCCGACGGCGACGAGCACGCGCCCGCCACGCTGGCGATCCGCCTCGCCGACCAGCGCGCCAGCGGCGGCGCTTCGTTCGAAGACGCGGCCTCGCTGCTGGCCGGGACGGGGACGACGACGCAGGATCCGGCGTCGTCGGATCCGGCCTGGCACGGTTCGGTGACGCCGACGCGCTCGACGGCCGTCGATCTCGCCGCCGGCGAGCGCAGTGCGGCGTCGATCGCGCTGGTCGGCGCGGCGTCGGAGCATGCGCTGCTGTGGCGCATCGACCGCGCCGACAAGGAGAGCTTCGAGCTGACGCTCCCGCAGAATCCGGGACGCTACGTCGTCTCGGTGCTGAAAGTCTCCGACGATGGCGACGTCGGCGCGGCGACGCTGGCGATCGAGGTGAAATGACGGCCTCGCAGATCGCGCTCGAGATGCCGACGACGCCGAACGGGGCGCGGCTCATGCTGCTCGACTCGTACGGTCTGGTCTACCGCGCGTTCTTCGCGCTCCCCGCGCTGACCACGACGCGCGGCGTGCCGATCAACGCCGCCTACGGCTTCACGATGATGCTGAACAAGCTGATCGCCGACGAGAAGCCGACGCACGTGATCGCCGCGTTCGACAAAGGGCTGCCCGCCGCGCGGATCGCGCTCTACGATCAGTACAAGGCGCAGCGGACGGAAACGCCCGACGAGCTGCGCTCGCAGTTCGCGCTCGTTCGCAAGATCCTCGCGACGTACGACATCCCGATCGTCGAGATCGACGGCGAGGAGGCCGACGACGTGATCGCGACGCTGGCGCGACAGGCCGAGCTCGCCGAGCAGCAGGTGCTGGTCGTCACCGGTGACCTCGATCTGCTGCAGATCGTCGACGAGCGCACGACCGTGCTCACGACGCGCCGCGGGATCACCGAGCTCGGGCGCTACGACGAAGAGGCGGTGCGCGCGCGCTTCGATCTCTCGCCGCGCCAGCTGCCCGACTACCGCGGGCTCAAGGGCGATCCGTCCGACAACCTTCCCGGCATCCCCGGCGTGGGCGAGAAGACCGCGATCAAGCTGGTGAAGGCCGCCGGCTCGCTCGACGCGCTGCTCGCCGATCCGTCGCTGGCCGGAACGGCGAAGCTCGAACTTCTCGTGCGCGAGTACGGCGAGCAGGCGCGCGTCTGCCGTGACGTCTCGCTGATCAACCGCGAGCTCCCGCTCGCGCTCGACTGGGAGCGCGCACGCTACACGTCTCCGTCGAACGATGCGCTCTACATGCTCTACCGCGAGCTCGAGTTCAAGACGCTGCTCGCGCGGCTCGAGCCGCCGGCGCAGCCCGTCGCGCCGCTTCCCGAGGAGGCGCTGCACGGCGACTACCAGTCGTTCACCGCGGCGACCGATCCGCCCGATTACGCGCGCGTCGCGGCGCTGCTCGACGCCGCCGCGGAGCAGGAGCGCGTCGCGGTCGCGCTGCGCGGCGATGCCGTCGCGGTCTCGACCGGCGACGGAACGGCGTTCGCGTTCCTGCGCTCGGCGCTCGAGGCCGAGAACGTCGGCGGCGCGTTCGTGGGGATGTGGCGGCGCGTCCCGCTCTTGGCGGCGTACGACGCGAAGCGAATGATGGGCGAGTTGCGGCTCCCGATCCGCACGCTCGCCGACGACCCGATGATCGCCGCGCATTTGCTGAATCCCTCGCGCACCTTCGCCGATGAGGCGCAGGCGAGCAGCGAGTTCCTGGACCGCGTGCTTCCCGAGGGCGTCGAAGCCGCGAGCGCCGATGCGGCCGGGCTGCTGGCGCGCGCGACGCGCGCAGAGCTGGAACGGCGCGGTCAGCTCGCGCTCTATGCCGACGTCGAGCTGCCTCTCGCCTCGGTGCTCGCATCGATGGAGCGCGTCGGGGTGGCCCTCGATCCCGCCGCGCTGAGCGGGCTCGCCGTCGAAGTCGATGCGCACGTCGAACGGCTGCAGCGCGAGATCTACGAGATCGCCGGCGAAGAGTTCAACCTCGGCAGCCCGCAGCAGCTCGGCCGTATCCTGTTCGACAAGCTCGGCCTGCCCGCGGGTCGTCAGAACAAGACCGGCTACGCGACCGGCGCCGACGTGCTGCAAGGACTGGCGCGCAGCTTCCCGATCGCGGCGAAGGTGCTCGAGTGGCGAGAGGTCGCGAAGCTGAAGAGCACCTACGTCGACGTGCTGCCGGGGCTGGTCGACGCGAACGGCCGCGTTCACACGATCTTCAACCAGACGGCGACCGCGACGGGCCGGCTCTCGTCGACGAACCCGAACCTGCAGAACATCCCCGTGCGCGGAGAGCTCGGGCGGCGCATCCGCAAGGGCTTCGTCGCCGGCGCCGGCGAGCGCGTGCTGCTCGCCGCCGACTACTCGCAGATCGAGCTGCGCCTGATGGCGCACCTCTCCGGCGACGAAGCGATGCGCGCCGCGTTCCACGAGCGCCAGGACATCCACGACTTCACCGCGCGCCGCATCTTCGACGTCGGCCCGCTCGCCGAGGTCGATCCGAACCAGCGCCGGATGGCGAAGTCGGTGAACTTCGGTCTGCTCTACGGGATGTCGGACTTCGGTCTCGCGCAGCGGCTCGAGATCGACCGCGCGACCGCCCGCGCGATGACCGAGGCGTACTTCGAGCGCTTCCCCGGCGTGCGCGGCTACATCGGACGCTCGCTCGACGAAGCGCGCGAGCGCGGCTACGTCGAGACGATCCTCGGCCGGCGCCGCTACATGCCGGACCTGCGCGCGAAGAACTACATGCTGCGCGCCGCCGCCGAGCGCGAGGCGACGAATGCGCCGCTGCAAGGCTCGGCCGCCGATCTGATGAAGCTCGCGATGGTGCGGCTCGACCGGCGGCTCACCGCCGAAGCGCTCGACGCCGTGATGCTGCTGCAGATCCACGACGAGCTGATCTTCGAGGTCGCGCTCGCCGACCTCGACCGCGTCAGCCGGATCGTGAAACACGAGATGGAACAGGCCTTGGAACTGAGCGTCCCGATCGAGGCGACGCTCAAGACCGGAAAGAACTGGTACGACGTTGAGAGCTTCGATCCCGACGCACCGCTCGCGTAACGCCTCGTCGCACGGCCGGGGCGCGTGCGGCGTCGCGGCGGTGCTTGCGCTCGCGGCGATCGGCGCGCTCGCCGCGGTCCCCGCGCGCGCCGACGAAACGCCGCCGTGGTGTGGTACGCTCCCGCTGCCGCGCGCGGCGGCGCTCCCGCCGATGTCCGTGAACGGCCAGACGATCCATACGCCGGAGGTCGCTTCGTGCCGCTCGGCCGACGTTCGTACGCCGCGCGGAACGATGCGCCTCGCCGTCGCGGCGAGCGAATCGCGGCGCGAGCACGGCCTGATGAACGTGCCGTTCGTCCCGGCCGGTCAGGGGATGCTGTTCGTTTTTCCGGGGACCGATCAGGATCTGCACTTTTGGATGAAGGACACGATCGCGCCGCTCGACATGATCTTCGTCAAGGGCGACGGCACGATCAGCACGATCGCCGCCGACGTCCCGGCGACGAAACCCGGGACGCCCGACGACAAGCTCGCCCGCCGGAATGGCACCGGCCGTTTCGTCATCGAGCTCGGCGCGGGCGATGCGGCACGCCTCGGCCTCGCCGCCGGCCAGCATCTCGTCCTGCCGCCCATCGAGCCCGAGTAGCGCAACGGCGCTGCCCCGGTTCGGGTTGTGATCGGAGGTGCCCGAGCTTCCGGAAGTCGAGACCATCGCGCGCGGTCTGGCGAACGCGCTGACCGGCAAGACCGTCGCGTCCGCGGCGGTGACGATGCCCAAGATCGCGATCGCTCCGGCCGGCGAGACGCTCGAGCGCAGCCTCCCCGGCGAGACCTTCGCCGCGGTCGGCCGGCGCGGGAAGTACGTCGTGGTCGCGCTCGCCTCGGGACGCCGGCTGGCGGTCCATCTGCGGATGACCGGGCGGCTGATCGTCCAGGAATCCAGCCTCACCGAGCCGGTTCCGTACACCCACGTCCTGCTGCGCTTCACCGACGGGACCCGGCTGTGCTTCGCCGACGTGCGGCAGTTCGGGCGGATGCGACTTCTGTCGCAGGGCGATCCCTGGGACGCCGACGGCGGCATCGAACCCCTCTCCGAGGGGTTTACCAGCGAGGCGTTTGTGAGTATGCTGGACGGGCGTCGCACGCCGATCAAGACGTTCCTGCTCGATCAATCGCGAATCGCGGGGATCGGGAACATCTATGCGTGCGAGGCCTTGTGGGAATCGGGGATCCGGCCGAGCCGCCCGGCCCACAGGATCAGCAAGCCGGCGAAACGCCGGCTGCACGGCGCGATCCGAAACGTACTCCTCCGCTCGATCGAAGCGCGGGGGACGTCCGTGGACGATTACGTCGACGCTGAGGGGCTGAAAGGCGGCTTTCAAAATCAGCTCGCCGTTTACGGCCGCCTCGGCGAACCGTGTCCGCGGTGCGGAAAACCCATCGTCCGCACGGTGATCGGTCAGCGCGGGACCTGGTGGTGCCGCGGCTGCCAACAATAAGAAAAAAATATAACGTAAGGAAGTCACCTCACATCACTAGCACCATCGCGCCGCCGCCGGCGGTCACCGAAGAAGAAGACCAGCTCGCACTCGAGCAGCGCCTGTACGAAGAGTCCCTGAAGGTCCTCGACGAGGGCCAGGTTCTCACCGGCGTCATCGTCGCCAAGTATCAGGACGAGCTCCTCGTCGACATCGGCGGCAAATCCGAAGGCATCCTGCCGTTCCGCGAGCTCTCGCTCGCGGTCGAGCCGAAAGAGCTCAAGGTCGGCGACACCCTGGAAGTCATGATCCACCGGATCGACGACCAGGACGGTCAGCTGTATCTGAGCGAGCGCCGCGCTCGCGCGCTGAAGACCTGGGAGAAGGTCATCGAAGCGCACGAGAACGACGAAGTGATCGAAGCGACCGTGACGCAAGTCGTCAAGGGCGGCGTTCTCGTCGACCTCGGCATGCGCGGGTTCGTCCCCGCTTCGCAGATCCGTCGTCAGCCCGTCGGCAACCTCGACGAGCTCGTCGGCAAGAAGCTGCGGCTCAAGGTCATCGACCTCGATCACAAGCGTCATCGCGTCGTCCTCTCGCAGCGCCAAGTGCTCGAGGAAGAGCTCAACGCGAAGAAGCAAGAGCTGCTCGGCACGCTGCAGGTCGGACAGATTCGCGAAGGCGTCGTCGTGCGGCTCGCCGAGTTCGGCGCGTTCGTCGACCTCGGCGGAATCGACGGCCTCATCCACAACAGCGAGCTCTCGTACGCGCGCATCAAGCACCCGTCCGAGGTCGTCAAGATCGGCGACACCGTCTCCGTCGAAGTGATGAAGTTCGACCCCGAGGCGAAGAAGGTCTCGCTTTCGCTGAAGCACGCGCTGCCCGATCCGTGGGTCGAGCACGCGGACAAGCTGTGGGAAGGCAACAAGCTGATCGCGCAGGTCGTGAAGGTCACGCCGAATTACCTGCTCGTCGAGATCGTCCCCGGCGTCCTCGCGATGGTGCCGAAGGGCGAGTTCGACAACGGCGTTCAGTACTCGCCAGGCCAGGAAGTCGAAGTGACGCTCCTGACCATCAACCACTCGACGCGCCGGATCACCGGCTCGATCCAGCACGTCGCCGACGTGGCGCCGGAAGAGCTCGACCAGTACGCCACCGAGGACGGCTTCGGCACCCTCGGCGCGGAGCTGACGCCGACCGTCTGACGCGGTCGTTCGCGTGCGAACGTGGAACGAGGAGCGGGGAGGCAGCGCTGCCTCCCCTCTTCTTTTTTGCCTTCCGTCGTTCGAACGGCGCGGGCCCGATCCGCCTTTCGCGGGCCGCGAAACGGCTGGAGCCGCCCGTCGACGAAGAGTGCCGGCTTCCCGAACAGGTTGATGCGCGTCGCGGTTCGGTCGAGCTCCATGGGGCGAGGCGTCAGTCGTCGGGTTCGTCGCGGGAGAGCTGCGCGACCATGGCTTTGATCGCGGTGACGTCGCATTCGATCTTCGCGGCGATGTCGATCAGGATCTGCTCCTGCACTTCCTGGTGGTAGAGAAGGCGGGAGATCGCGTCGTGGTCGTGCTCGGCGCGGCGTTCGGCGTGCGCGCTCGACTGCCGCGCGCCGACGGCGAGGATGAAGATCAGGATCAGCTGCAGGACGTTCGAGCACGTCAGCAAGAACGCGAACGGGTAGGGGTCCATCTTCGTGAAGATCCCGATTGGGATCCAGATCGCTTGGATGAGGATCGCGAGGCCGAGTGCGAGCGGCGCGCCGGTCGAATCGGCGATCCGTTTGCACAGCCGCTCCGTCGCCGAGAGGCTCTCGGCGTGCTCGCGGTTGACGTCGTGGACGAGCGGATGATCGGCCGCGTCGAACGCGGCGCTCGCCGGGAGGGCGGCGGACGGCATGGTCATGCGCGGCGGTTCGCCGCCAGGCTGCTCGACGACTCCGCCCGAACGCTCGCGGCGTGGCGAAGCTGCGCGTCGGCCTGACCGGGGGGATCGGCTCGGGGAAGAGCACGGTGGCCGAGCTGTTCGCCGAGCGCGGCGCCACCCTGATCGACGCGGACCTGCTGGCGCGCGAGGTCGTCGCGCCGGGGAGCGACGGGCTGCGCGAGATCGCGAGCCTGTGGCCCCAGACGATCGCGCCGGACGGATCGCTCGACCGGGCCGCGATGGCGGCGATCGTCTTCGCCGACGACGCGGCGCGCGAGCGGCTGAACGCGATCACGCATCCGCGCGTGCGCGCCCGCGCGGGTCTGCTCGAAGTCGGCGCGCCGGACGGGCTCGTCGTGCACGTGATCCCGCTGCTGTTCGAGGGCGAAGCGTGGCGCGGCTGCGACAAGACCGTCGTCGTGATCGCGCCCGAAGCCGTTCGCGTCGCGCGCGTCGTCGCGCGCGACCGCACGGGGCGCGAGGCGGTGGAACGCCGCATCGCCGCGCAGATCGATCCCGCGCTCGCGCGGCGCCGCGCCGACTACGTGATCGAGAACGACGGCGATCTCGCCGGCCTGCGCGCTGCGAGCGGGCTCGTCTACGACGCGCTGCTCCGCGACCTGCACGCGAAGACGGACCACCGGTAGCGAGCTCGGCGGCAGGCGGCCCACGGGGAACCGCGAGGTCGCCCGCGCGAAGTACCGGGGCGAGGTATCCGAAGGAGGCCTCGCCTATGTACAACCAACGTGTCGAGCGGTCCGCCGGGTACGCGGGGATCGCCTTCGTCGTGATCCTCGTCGTCGCGGCCGTCCTGCCCGGAATCCCGCCGGCGAGCGAAGAGTCGCCCGCGACGATCGGCGCCTACATGGCGGCGCATCGCACCGCGTGGCTGCTCGCGAACTGGCTGATGTTCCCGGGAGCGGTGTTCTTCCTGTGGTTCGCCGTGCAGCTCCGCGCATATTTGCGGCTCGCGCCGCAAGTCGACGACGGGCTGCCGACGTACGCGCTCGCCGGTGCAATCGCGACCGTCGCGATCCAGCTGGCCTGGGCGGGGCTCGCGATGGCGCTCGCCTTCCATCCCGCCGCGGCGCTCGGCGACAACGCGATCCGCATGCTGTACGACCTCTACAACTTGGTCGGCGCGCTGTTCATCGCGCCGCTGGTCGCGACGATCTTCGCGGTGAGCCACAGCGGGCGCCGTCACGCCAGCCTGCCGGGCGGGCTCGTCGCGTGGGGATATCTCACCGCGCTGCTGATGGCGATCACGACGCTGAGCGTCTTCTTCACCGACGGCTTTCTCGCGCTGGGCGGGCTCGGCTCTCTGCTGCTCGCGGTCGTCCCGTTCGTCGTGTGGACGATCTGGACCAGCATCGTGCTGATCCGCGCGCCGCGCGGCGCGGCGGAGACGGTGGTCGTCGCCGCGGTCGACGTCGCGGCGAGGCGGCCGCTCTAGAAGGGCGCCGGCGAGGGCGCGTTGTCGAACGCCGGCGCACTGCGCCCGACGTCGAACACGCGCTCGTCGCCGTACGCATCGAGAAACCCGCGGACGACGTACGTCCCGGTCGGGTGGATCCCGAGCGCGCGCGAGAGCCGGATGCTTCCGCTCGCATCGCGCAGTCGCGGCGTGCTGCCGTCGATGTACGGCTCGCCGGCGATCGTGATGACCATCCCCGCGCGCATCGCGAGCGCGGCGGCGATCGTCTCCGGCGGATCGAAGGTGATCTTGCGATCGACCACCATCCCGAAGTCGAGCCCGAGCATCGCGACACGCACGACGTAGCGGCCCGGCGCGAACGCGCGCCGCTCATCGGTGGTCGAGTCGACGATCACCTGCGCCAAGCGCGCGAGCCCCGGCGGGACGTCGAGCTGCCGCGTGATCGGGATCGGCTTGTGCCCAGTGAGCGACGACCACACCGGGGTGTCGTCGCGCAGCACGTCGACGCGAAACAAGTCGGCCGTCGGGAAACGCAGCCGCACGACGTGGCCGGTCGCGTTGTGCAGCGCGATCGCGACGGTGAACGGCGCGAGCAGCGCGCTCCCCTCGCGGTCGAGCGTGACGTCGGCCCAGATGCCGCGGCGCGGCGCGGCCGCGCGCGTCGTCGCGAGCGCGGCGAGCGTCGCCGCAACGAGCTCGGCGCGCGTCACGACACCGTGCTCATCGACCGTTTCGCAGCACGCGCCCCGGGCGGGATCCGGTCGGCGCTCCGTCGCGCAGCACGGCGTCTCCGTTGACGTACACGTCGCGAATCCCCTCCGGCGCGGCGAACGGGTGCTCGTAGGTCGCGCGGTCGACGATGCGCTGGGGATCGAAGACGACGAGGTCGGCGTGCATCCCCGGCGCGATCGCTCCGCGCTCGTGCAGCCCGAAGAGCGCGGCCGGCAGCGACGTCATCCGGCGCACCGCTTCGGCGTCGTCGAACACGTGCCGGCCCCGCACGTAGCGCCCGAAGACGCGCGGAAACGTCCCGTAGGTCCGCGGGTGCGGGACGCCGCGGGCGGTGATCCCCGAGAAGCCGCGCGCCGACGCGTCGCTTCCGACGCAGCAGAAGCCCGCGCTGTACACCGTCGCGACGTCGTCCTCGCTCATCGAGAAGAACGCCGCTTCGACGCGCATCTCCGCTTCGACGAGCAGCCGGATCGCGGCGCGCGCCGGGCGCATACGCCAGCGGCGCGCGATCTCGTCGAGCCGCAGCCCGGCGGCCTCCTCGTTCCGCTCGCCGGCGTCGGTGATCAGGATCGAGCCCCACCCCTCGCCGCCGAAATCCGGTTCGCGCTCGAGCTCGAGCGCCAGCGCGAGGGCGGCCGCTTCCACCGGATCGTGCAGCCGCGCGAGCGCGGCCGCATCGCCCCCTTCGCGCACGTTCGGCGGCAAGATCGTCGCGAGCTCCGTCCACGACGCGACGTACGGATAGGCATCGCAGGCCACGGCGAGGCCGCGCGTTCGCGCGCGGTCGATCGTCGCGAGGGTGCGATGCACTTTGCCCCAGTTGCGCTTCCCCGCGGCTTTGTGGTGCGAGCACTGCACGGCGACCTCCGCGCGCTCGCCGACGGCGATCGCTTCGGCGACGGCGTCCTCGAGCCGGTCGCCTTCGCTGCGCAGATGGGAGACGTAGCGCGGTGCGCCGGCGTCGCGCGCGGCGGCCGCACACGCGACGAGCTCGTCGAGCGAGGCATAGCGCCCGGGCTCGTAGACGAGCCCGCTCGAGACGCCCAGCGCGCCTTCGTCGATCGCCGCGCGCACCAGCCGGTTCTGCGCCTCGATCTCCTCCGGTTCGAGCCGGCGCGCGGCGGAGCCCGCGACGCACAGCCGCGTCGTTCCCAGCCCCACGAGTGACGCGACGTTCAGCGCGATACCCTGACGCTCGACCGCGCCGAAGAACTCGTCGAGCGTCGTCCAGCCGACGTCGAGGCGATAGTCGCGCGCGTCGCGGCGTTTCTTCTCGAGCGCCGCGCCCGCGAGCGGTGCCGCCGAGGTTCCGCAGTTCCCGCCGATCTCCGTCGTGACGCCTTGACGGATCTTTCCCTCGCAGCGCGGATCGACGAGCCAGAGCTCGTCGGAATGGGAATGAACGTCGATGAAGCCGGGCGCGAGCGCCAAACCGTCGCACGGCACGCGTTCGCGCGCGTCGCGCGACGCGAGATCGCCGAGCGCGACGACGCGCCCGTCGGCGACCGCGACGTCGGTGACGAACGGCGCGCCGCCGAGCCCGTCGTACACGCGGGGACGCTCGAAGATAGACCAGAGCACCGTTTAACCTAGCTTTCGCTGGGTACGAGGCAGACGGTGGGCCGACAGCTCAGGGGGACTATTTCCATTATGGCGACCAACGACAACGTGACCACGACCGGCGGCGGAATGAGCGTCCGCGAGGCCGGGAAACGCGGCGGCGATCGCGTCAAAGCGAAGTACGGGTCCGAGTTCTACGAAGCCATCGGGCGCAAAGGCGGCGAGGCGACGAAGAGCAAGTACGGCCCGTCGTTTTACGAAGAGATCGGCGCAAAAGGCGGCCAGAAGCTGAAACGCACGACGAAAACAGGCGGCTGACGTATGGCCGAACCGAAGAAGACGGCGGCGACGAAACCACGCACCGAAAAGATCGAAGGCGAGATGTCGGTTCGTGAAGCCGGGAAGAAGGGCGGGGACACGGTTCGCGACCGGTACGGTTCGGGGTTCTACGAAGAGATCGGGCGCAAGGGCGGACAAGCCACGCGCGAACGCCACGGCGCCGAGTTCTACGAATCGATCGGACAAAAAGGCGGCAAGGTCGTCAAGGAAAAGTACGGCCCGAACTTCTACGAGCAGATCGGTCACAAGGGCGGCCAAAAAGTCAAGAAGCTGATCGCCGAGGCGAAGAAAAACACCGCCGGCGAGACCTGATCGGATCGCGAGCGGCGCGCCGGGCGGGAGCGTCGCTCGTGCGCTTTTTGCGCGCGCCCCTCCATCAGTCGCCCGGCTTCGTTCCGACGACGGGCCCCAGCGTGATGTCCCCCGTGCGAAAGTTCACGTCGGCGCGCGCGACCTTCAGCGTCGCGCCTTGCCCGGTGATCGTCGAGGGATGCGCGAGCACCAGCGTACGCGTCACGCCCACATAGCGCGCGCCGACGCTCTTGAACGTTCGGCTCTGCCCGCCGGGCATCGGCTCGACGACGTCGATCTCGCCGTTGACGGTGAGATCGTTCGTCACGGTATTGAAGGTGACGTCGTCGGCCTTGAGCAGCACGTCGGGCTTCCCGGGGCGGTGAATACGCCCGTCGCGCACGTGCGCGATCGTCGCCTGCGAGCCGTCCGGGGTGAAGGTGACCGTGTCGTAGTCGAGCGACCACGCGCGCTGATCGAAGCGCTTGCCGTGCACCGCGCCGTTGATCAGCCGTGTCGCTCCCTCCATCGGCGGCGGCGTCATGTCGCTGCCGGCGCGGCCGATCTCGTACCCCACCCAGGCGAGGAACGCCAAGCCCGCGAGCGCCGTCGGCGTTCGCCAGCCCACCTTCACCCGCGCGGCCGCCGCAAGAACGGGGCGAAGGCGATCAGCGCGAGCGCCCAGCCCACCGGCGCCGGTCCGAGCCCCGCGTACGGTCCGGGCGCGGGCGCGCCGACGTCGCCGACGATCAGCGCGCGGCCGCCGAGCGCGGAGCGCTTCGTCCACGTCCCGTCGGGCGCGACGATCCCGCTGATCCCGGTCGCGCCGGCGCGCAGCACCCAGCGGCCGGTTTCGACCGCGCGCAGCGACGCCGCCATCGCGTGCTCGTAGGGGAACTCGGTGCGCCCGAACCACGCATCGTCGGTCGCGATCAGGAACAGCGTCGGATCGGTCTTCAGGCGCGCGTGCGCGATGTCGCCGAACAGCGACTCCCAGCAGATCAGCGGCGTCGCACCGTCGTACGTCTCGAGCGCGTTGCTCCCCGGGGAGAACGGGCCGATGTTCGAGGCGAACGGCAGCGAGCGCAGCCACGCGGGCCCGGGGACCCACTCGGCGAACGGAACGAGCTGCTCCTTCGCGTACAGCGCGCGCAGATCGGTGCTTCCCGCGCGCCCGTCGAAGACGAGCAGCGCGTTCTCGAGCCGCGTGCCGTCGTCCCAGAAGCCGCCGGCGTAGAGCGTCGCGCCGACATCGGCGGCGAGCCGCGCGAAGCGCGCGCGCAGCTGCGGCTGTTCACGAAAGTCGGCGGTGATCACCGTCTCCGGCCACAGCACGAGCGAGACGTTCCGGCCGCGCAGCTCGCGCGTCATCGACTCGTAGGTCTGCAGCGCGACGGCGAGACCGTTCGGGCTGCGCTTGAGGGATTGTTCGATCCCGCCTTGCACGGCGGCGACGCGTCGCGACGGCGGATCGTAACGCCGCGCCGGCCACGCCGCCCACGCCCCCGCCGCGCACGCCGCGACGGCTGCCCACGCGACCAGAGCCGCGAGCGCTCGCGTGCGGTCGCGAATGCGCAGCAGCCACCAGCCCAGCGAAGCGCCGATCAGCGCGGTCACGAAGGTGAGCGCGTAGCCGCCGCCGTATGCGGCGAGCGCGCGCAGCGGCGAGTCGATCAGCGCGACGCCGATCTGCTCGCACGGCACGCCGAGCACGCCGCTCGAGCGAAGCTGCTCGGCGAGCGTGAATGCGGCGGCGGCGACGAGCGGAACGAGCCGTGCGTCGCAGCGCCGTGCGGCGAGGGACGCGAGCAACGCCGCCGCGGCGAAGGCGAGCGACTCGACGGCCGCGGGCGCGAGATCGAGCACCGGCGCGAACGGGCCGAGCAGCGAGCCGGCGGTCTCGCCGAAGTACGAGAAGCCGAAGGTGAAGAACACGAGTCCGCTCGCGTATCCCAGCAACGCCCCAGTGCGCGGTGCGACGCTCCACCACGCCGCGAACAGCCCCGCGAACGCGAGCGGTGCGAGCAGCCACCATCCCGTCGGCGGGAAGGCGAGATGCAGGGCGAACGCGCAGACTAGTGCGGCGACCGCCGCACGAGCGGTTGCAAAGGAGAGAAGCGTGCGTCGGCTGGCGATGGCCGTGGTGGTCGCGGCGATGATGGTCCTATCGAGCTGCGGGAGGCAGGTCACCGGTTTGAACGGTCCCAACTCGGGGTTGGTTCAAGCCGGACAGATGCAGATCCAGTTCGAGACGGCGGCTCCGATCGACGTCCAGAACTTCAGCTACCTGATCGCGCTGAACACGACCGGGAGCAACCAGCAGCCCTACGCGCAGGGGCTGAACAGCAACTTCAATCAGTGGACCTACTTCTTCATTCTCGGCGGCGGGAGCTCTTCCAGCTTCGGGGGCACGCAGTACACCAACGCGCCCGCCCTGTTCCAGATCTACCAGAACCCGGCCAGCGGCTCCGCGCAGGCGTTCCGCATCCAGCTGATTCCGAACGAGCTGGTCTTCGTGCCGACCATCCCGAGCGGCTCGACGAACGGCTTCCAGATCACCTTCAACCGCTGCCTGCTGGACCAGCCCTCGCCGATCGCGACGCCGACCCCGAACCCCACGCCGACGCCGACGCCGACGCCGAGCTCCGGGACCACGACGTGTCCGCCCGGCTCCCACGGCATCCTCGGCAACCTCTGGAACATCAGCCTGTTCACGCTCGACAGCACGAACTCGGTCGTCGACTCGCTGAGCGCGACCGGTCCGTTCAACACCGACTACACGTTCTCGGTCGACGTCGCGACGCTGAACGGAAGCAAGACGTATCCGAAGCCGTCCAGCGCGACCGTGCCGCAGAATCCCGCCTCGCAGATCCTCGGCATCCAGATCTTCAACAACCCATAGTGGATTCGGCGCTCTGGACGAGCGCCGAACCCATCGCGGTCCTCGCTGCGCTGCGGTCCGCCGCTCTGGACGAGCGCCGAACCCATCGCGGTCCTCGCTGCGCTGCGGTCCGCCGCTCCTGACGAGCGCCGAACCCATCGCGGTCCTCGCTGTGCTGCGGTCCGCCGGCCACATCGAGCTCTTTGCTTACGCGGCGGCTTGCGGCCGTCGGCCGCAAACGCGATGGGTTCGGCGCTCGTTCAGAGCGCCGAATCCACCTATTCCACGTCGCAGGGTGGGTGGGCGCAGGCGCACGTCGACTCGCTCTCCTCGTCGGTCGAGTCGCGGCCCTCGCATACCTCGCTGCAGTAGGACGCACCCTCGAGGCCGCCGGTCACCATGCAGTTGCAGAGCGTGTACTCGCAGGGTTGCGTAAACGTGCTCATCGGTCGCCTTTCGTCACTGGACGCCGCTCGTGAAGCTCGTCGTCGAGAAGTTCTGCGGGATGATCGAGCCGAGCGAGCTCTGTCCGATGCCGAAGTTGGCTTGCGCCGAGGGGAACGCGAGCAGGTCGACGGTCGCCGTCACCTGCTTGGTGTCCTCGTTGTACGCGATGCGGACTTCGTAGCAGTCGCCGATCACCTTGCGGTAGTAGATGTTCTTGTCCTCGAGCCGGCCGTGGTTCTTCCAGTCCACGTACGCGGCGAACTGGAGATCGCTAGCATACCCGAACGGCGTCGCGATCTGCACGTTCGTGCGGTCGAACCCGTTCCCGGGGCCCGGCGTGAACGTGCCGCCGAGCAGCAGCGTCGAGCGTGGGGAGGGCCGCATCGTCAGCTCGTAGCCGACCGCTTGCGCCTGGCGGTCGAAGAACGTCGAGGCCGTCAGCGAGAATGAATAGATGTCGTCGTTGTAGAGCCGCAGAACGTCGTTGGCTTCCTTTGACGCATCGCCGAGCACGTCGAGGACTTTGAACGGCTCGGCGAGCGGGCCGTTCGCGTGCGTCTCGTCGTAGGAGAGCGTGTTGAGGATGTGGCCCCAGACCGGCGTCGTCAGCGTCGCCTGCTGCGTGATGTTCGCCTTCAGGTCGCCCGTCCCGTAGGCGTCCTGCTGCACGGTGACCTGCGCCGAGAAATCGCTGTCCAAGAAGTGCGCGAGCGCCGGCCCGAACTGCAGCTGCACCTGCCCGCGCGAGGTCTGCAGCGGGACGGTCGGATCCTCGTACACGCCGAGCAGGTACTCTGCGGTGATCGGGATCAGCGTCTGGTGCGGGAAGAGCGGGCTGTGCGGGCGGATCTCGAGCTCGGGCTCCTTCTGGATGTTGTAGCTCGTCGAGTTCGCGTCGTACCGGTCGAACGTGAGGTCGTAGTCGTACGAGCTCGACGAGTAGTGGGTCAGCGTCTGCAGATGCAGCGTGTCCTGCGTCCCGAAGCCCTGCGACTGGCTGGTCGTGTATGAGACGGTCAGGTCGTTGGTGAAGTTCTGCGAGAAGATCTGGTGGTCGGTGAACCCGTAGTCGTTCGTCGCCGACTGCGTCCCGCTCGTCTGGCGCTGAAAGCTGTAGTTCTGCGTGTCACCGCGCGGCGAGCCGTGATCCACCGCCGCGCTGATGTCGTACTGCGGCGGCAGGTTCACCAGCGGCCCGTAGTTGCCCGTGTAGTTGATCCCGAACTGCCCGCGGACCGTGCGCGAGAAGTTCTCCTGGTCGGTGAGCTGAAAGTTGCTGTTCTGACTGCCGTCCTGCTTGTTCTTCTGCGTGAAGAAGTTGATGTCGGTCTGCCGGCGGCCGTCCTTGCGCCGGATCGTGCCGACGTAGCCGAGGCCGAGGCCGATCCGCGTGTACTCTTCGATCCGGTAATAGCCGTAGTAGTAATCGCTCGGCGAGAACCCGATCCGCGCCTTGATGTAGAAGCCTTCGACCGCGTCGTAGCCGATCAGCGGCAGGAAGCCCGGCTGGCGGCGCGAGCCGACCTGCTCCTGGCGCAGCGAGATCACCAGGATCGGCAAGTACAGGATCGCCAGCGCGCCGAGGTAGACGACGTTCGCGTGGCCGACGGCTTTGTCGCCCGGATAGATGTCGAGCGTCTTCGATTCGACGTGATACCCGGCGCGGGGGTTCTCGCAGGTCGTCAAGAAGGCGCGGTCGACGTGCGTCACGCCGTCGCGGTCGGTGACCATCTGCTGACCCGCGAAATGGATCTTCCCGTGCTCGACGCCGTTGGTCGACTCGCCGCGCCCGTGGATCAGCGTCGCCTTCTGCGTCGTCGTGTCGAAGCGCACCGCGTCGGCGAAGAGCGTCGTGTCGCCTTCGCGGTTCTTCACGAACGTGTGGCCCGTGATGTCGATGTAGCGCTGGCCGTCGTAGTGCGCGTGATCGCCGCCGAGCACGCCGTCGGCGTAGAAGATGTTCACGTGGCCGTCGAGATCGAAGGGCTGCCCGTTCGTGTTCGTCCCGGTCAGCTTGTCGCCGAGGATCGCGTACGTGTTCGGGGGGAGCTCTTCGGCGCCGGGCGGCGGCGAGGGCGAGGGCGACGCGCTCGGCGCCGGCGAGATCGCACCCGATGCGTAGGTCGGCGCCGGCATCGGCGTGCTCGACGGCGGCGCCGTCTGCGTGTAGATGAACACCGGCCCCGGCGAGCCGCTCGGCGAGGGCGACGGCGAGATGAGCGGCGGCGGCGTCGCGGCGCCCGGCGCCTGGGTCGGCGGCGGCGGAACGAGGATCTGCGGGCCGATCGGCGCCTGCGGCTTTCCGACGTACGGTGGCGGCGTCGGTGAGGCCGACGACTCGGGCGCCGGCCCGGTCGGCTCCGGCGTGCCGGTCACCTGCGCGACCGGGTACGGCGAGGGATCGGGCTGGGTCGAGCATCCATGCTGCAGCAGCGCGCTCGCGTGCGCGGCGTCGTCCTGTGCGTCGGCGAGGGCGGTTGCGGGCGGGATTCCGACCAAAGCGAGAACGAGCGCGACCAGTGCCGCGCTCGCGCGATGGAGGAGGCCGCTCACCGGTCCTCGAGCCAGATGAGCCACGCGCCCGCGCCCGCCATCACGACGTTCGGAAGCCACGCGGCGAGATACGGATTCAGCGCGCCGTTCTTGCCGAACGCACCGGCGACGGCGACGATCGCATAGTAGATGAACATCACCACGATGGAGAGGACGATCCCCAGCGTCCTCCCGCGCTTGCCGAACCGAACCGCCAGCGGCACCGCGACGATCACCGCGATGAACGACGCGAACGGAAACGCGTACTTCGTGCCGAGCGTCATCTCGCGCCCGGCGAGATCGGCGCCGCCCTGCCCCGTTTCCTTGCGGAACTTGATATCCTGGGAGAGGCGCTTGGTGTTCATCGTATAGGTGTCGTTGAACGAGCTGCTGAGGAAGTTTTGCCCGTTGTCGCCCATGGGCAAGGGCAGGCGAATCTGGTCGGCGCTGATGTCGACGGCGCCGATCTGACCGTCCGGTTTGATGGTCGTGCGCACCGCCTGATCGAGCACGATCTCCGTGCCTTCGATCCGTCCGGTGTTCGCGGTGAGTATTTGATGATACGGAGAGCTTGGATCAGGCTGGTAGATTTGGACGTCGCGCATGGTCTTGCCGTCCGGGCTGACCGATCCGATCAGGAAGACGTTCTTCGTCGCCGGGTCTTCGCGGAAGATGTCGGGCTCGACCGGGAGCGTCTGCGAACGGTAGAGGATCTGATAGAAGCTGCGCGTCGAGAGATCGGTCGCCGCCGGCACGATGTGCTCGTTGATCGTGAACGCCGCCGCGGCGACGGCCGCGCCGACGAGCAGCGGCACCGCGATGATTCGCCGGAACGAGATGCCGGAGGTGCGCAGCGCGGAGATCTCGTTGTCGGCGGCGAGCCGGCCGAACCCGAGCAGCATGCCGAACAGACAGGCGAACGGAAACGCCATCGGGGTCGCCTGCGGGATGCGGAACAGCAGGAACCGCAGCACCAGGAAGACCGGCGCGCCTTTGTTGACGATGTAGTCGGCCGCAAGCACGAAGATGTTCGCGAACCAGAACAGGAAGAATGCGGCCAGCGCGAAGCCGAACGGCCCGGTGACCTCGCGCAGCACGTACGAGTCGAGGATGCGCAGCCGCGGTGCCCGAGGCGGAGCGGCTCGAGCGAGCGGCGGCGCGACGCCCGGGACGGCGGCCACGCGGTCAGCGAAGGCCGGCGACGACGCGTTCGACGTACGCGCGCGTCTCGGCATACGCCGGAACGCCGTGCGCGGCATCGACCGCCCCCGGGCCTGCATTGTACGCCGCCACGGCCAGGCGAACGTTCCCGCGATACCGCTTGAGCAGGTCGTGCAAATAATGCGTCCCGCCCTGGACGTTCTCGTAGGGATCGAACGGATTGACCACCCCGTACTCGGCGGCGGTCCCCGGCATCAGCTGCATGAGCCCCTGTGCTCCGACGCGCGAGACGGCACTCGGATCGCCATGCGACTCCGCGTCGATTACCGAGAAAACGAGCTTCGGGTCGACAGAGTTCTCCGCGGCCGCACCTTTGACGAGCGACTGGAGTTGGCCGGGCGAGAGTGAATGTGGACCGCCGGGGACCAGACCGCCGGCGCTGCAGGCGGAAAGTCCGGCGAGCGCAAGCAGCGCAAACATCCGAAGGGCGCGAGGGGACACGTCCCGGGCGGGATTCGCCGGGACGTGCGGCCGGCCTTGCGGCCGAACCGAATCTGCACGTTCAGCCGTCGTCGCCGATCCCCGGCAGCGCGGCGACGCACAGCTTCAGGGTCCCGCCCGCGGCCTCGACGACACCGCGCCAGAAGCGGCACAAGCCGGCGATCTGCGCATCGCTCGTCTGCATCGAGGCGACGCCGGGCGTGAGCCCGGCGATCACGACGTCGGTGCGCGCCAGCGCGGGGAGCGCGCCACTGGCCCGCAGCGCGCGGACCACGGCGCCGGTCGAGGCCGCCGGGTCGTGCCGGTAGGCGAAGAGGTTCAGCGCGCGCGTCTGCTGCCAGCCGTTGAAGATCGCGATCACGACGCGTTTCTCGGCGGGCGGCTCGAGCGCCAGGCTCTGCCCCGCCGCGGACAGCGCGCCGAGCGGGTCGGAGCCGGCGGTCGTTCTCCCGATCGACGGCAGCCGGTCGACGGCGGCGGCCTCGCGGACGGCGAAGCCGCGGCTCTCCGAGCGGTAGCGCAGCGGGTTGACCTCGTTCTGGCCCGTCGGCGCCGGGACGGTCGCGCTGAACAGCGGGAGCTCGGTCAGCGAATCGGCGGTGACCGGCCGGAGGGTGAACGAGCTCCCCGGGCCCACGCAGCCGGCGACGGCGGTCGCCATCGCGCGGTAGGCGGCCCAGCGATTCGCGGGGATCGTCGCGCCGGCGGCGACGATCAGCTCGACGCTGCGCCCCGCGCCGAGCTCGCCGCCGAGCCAGGCACTGGGACAGCTCCGCCCGCTGGTGGGATCGGCGCTCTCGGCCGCCGCCGCCCGCGTCCCCGGACCGCAGGCGGCGAACGCCGCGAGCAGCGGGAGCGCCAGCAGCGGCGTCAGCGCCCGCAGCCGCGCCCCGGCCGTGGTCCGCGTCAGGTCAGCCGCCTCGGGTGACGCTGCCGTTGGCCGCGCCGTTCGGCGAGGCGCTCCCCGTCCCGTAGACGGTCTCGCCGACGGTGGGGATCGTGGGCTCGTCGTCCGCCAGCGAGAGACGCACGGAGCGGTCGGAGATCTCCACCTCCCGGCGCGTCGCGTCGAGATGGCGCTGCGCCGTCCGGAGCCGGCCGCGCAGCGAGCCGAGCCGCCGGCGGAGCGCCAGCGTCTCGAACGACTCCCGGTAGTAGCCCGAGGTGAACGCCAGCACGATCCCGGTGAAGGCCAGCATCGTGAGCGCCGCAGCCTGGATCGCCGGGCTGTTCGGGACCTGCGAGCCGTCGTTCGAGGCCGTCGCGTAGGTGAAGCGCAGCAGGTAGCCGACGACGAGGAACCCCGTCGCGGCGATCGCCGCCAAGCCGATGAAGACCGCGTCGAAGGCGGCCTGCGGCTGCGGCCGGCGCAGGCGCCGGACCAGCTCGCCGAGGAGCAGCCCCAAAAGGAAGCCCGTCGCGGCAAACGCGGCCGTCAGCGCGATCAGCTCGGTACGCGACGCGAAGAAGAAGACCAGGCTCATCATCCGCGCCGGATACCATTCGAGGACGATCGCGATCGCGGCGAGCCCGACGATGACCTCGACGGGCCAGCCGCGCTCGTAGGCGGGGACCGCGTCGAGCCGCCGCTGCGCGGCCCGGATGTCCCCTTCGGCGGCCGCGCAGGCCGCTTCGCACTCACCGTTGCGCGAACGCGCACGATGCAATTGTTCGAGGACCGCGGCGCGATCTGCGCTGCGGTCGACCCGCTGCTGAAAACCGGGCGACGCCATAATTTCCGCCCACCTCCACGGGACTCTACCGCGCGTATTGCCGTGATGTTGCGACGCGTGGGAGGCGCAACGTACGGGCGCCGGCGGCGCCATCCCTCCAAGGCGAAAAATTCGCACGCTTCCTGGTTGTGCCGAGGTTTCGTAGTGGCGTATAGTGGAGCGAAGTGGACCAGGATGGAGCCTAGGTGGAGATCCCTATGTCGGATCGTCCGCTGTTTACCGGTTCGGCCGAGCACAGCCTTGACGACAAGGGGCGGCTGGTGGTGCCTGCGCGGTTCCGGGAGCGGCTCGGGGCGGGCTTCTTCCTCACGATCGCGGATCCCGACCCCTGCCTGGCCCTGTACCCGGCCGCGGCATGGGCCGACATCTGCGCCCGGCTCGAGGCGGCGCCGAAGAAAGACGTCGCCTTCCGCGCCTATGTCCGCCGGCTGTTCGCCCACACCGAGGAGCTCAGCGCCGACACGCAGGGGCGACTCGTGATCCCCGCCGCGCTGCGCGCCTACGCGGGGATCGAGAAGGACGTCGTCTCGATCGGCTCGCTGAAGCGGGTCGAGCTGTGGTCGAAGCAGCGGTACGCGGCGCACGCGCAGAGCCACGGAGAGCTCCCCGACTACGCCTCCGAGCTGGGCCTCTTCTAAGTGACGGCGCTGCTCGCGATGCGACCCATCGACGGCGTCCCCGGTCCCGACGACCCGCCGGAGGAAGGCCGGGCGGACGAGGTCGCGGCCGCCGGAGTACGCGACGACGTGAGCATCGCCGGCGGTTCGGCGGCGAACGAGGCGCCGGCGCACCTCCCCGTCATGGCGCCCGAGGCGCTCGACGGGCTGGCGGTTCGGCCCGACGGCGTCTACGTCGATGCGACCTTCGGCGCCGGCGGGCACTCACGGCTGATCCTCGAGCGGCTCGGGCCGTCGGGCCGGCTGATCGCCTTCGACGCCGATCCATCGGCGAGCGCGCGCGCGCTGGACGATCCTCGTTTCACCCTGGTCCACGCGAACTTCCGCGACCTCGCGGGCCGGCTCGACGCGCTCCGGATCGGCGAGGTCGCGGGCGTGCTGTTCGATCTGGGCGTCAGCTCGATGCAGTTCGACGAAGGCGAGCGCGGGTTCTCGTTCCGCGCCGGCGCGCCGCTCGACATGCGGATGGATCCGACGCGCGGCGAGAGCGCCGCGGAGCTGCTGGCGACGCGCGACGAGCACGAGCTGGCCGACCTCATCTACCGCTACGGCGAGGAGCGGCACTCGCGGCGAATCGCGCGCGCGATCGTCGCGCTGCGCGAGGCGGGGACGCCGGTGCGCGACACCGTCGATCTCGCCGGCGTGGTCGCGCGCGCGGTGCGCGCGCCCGGCCACCAGCGGATCCACCCCGCGACGCGCACGTTTCAGGCGCTGCGCATCGCCGTCAACGACGAGCTCGGCGCGCTGCGCGACGGGCTCGACGCCGCCGTGTCGCGCAGCGCCATCCACGGACGGATCGCCGTCATCAGCTTCCACTCCCTCGAGGATCGCATCGTGAAGCACACCTTCCGGGAGGACGCACGGATTCGCGTCCTCACGCGCAAGCCGGTCGCCGCCGGCGACGACGAGCTCGTCGCCAATCCGCGGGCGCGCAGCGCGAAGCTGCGCGTCGCGGAACGCCTCGCCGAGACGCTCGCGTGATCGCGGCGCAGGCCGCGGTCGCACCGCCGCGTCAGGTCGAGCGGGTGCGCAGCGCGACGCGGCGGCGCTCGCGGCGGACGCGCCGCCGGATGCACGCGCCGGTGCAGGCGGTGCTCGCGCTCGCCTTCGCCCTCTTTCTGCCGCTGATCGGCTACGTGTGGCTGACGGCCAACCTCACCTCGGTGAGCTACGCGCTGGCGCGAACGGAGCGCGAGAAAGTCGCGCTGGCCGAGGACACGCAGCGCGCCGAGGACAAGATCGCGCGGCTCACCTCGCCCGACCGGCTTTCGGCGATCGCGTCGACGCTGAAGATGCACGACCCGAACGTGTACGCCGTCGTCGTGCTTCCGGTCGCCAAGCCGCAGCCGCGCCCGACGGGGATCGCGTTCTTCGCAACCTGGTTCGGGACGGCGAGGTAACGGCGGACAGCGTGCGGTCGAGCGAACGAGCACGGTAGTGGCGGCGCGATCGTTCGCGCGGGTCGCGCCGGTGCGCGCGAAATACTCGCTGCTCTTCGTCGTGCTGCTGGCAGCGTTGCTGGCGGCGCGTCTGGCGGTCATCCAGGTGCACGACGGGCCGGGGCTCGCGCGCAAAGCGCTCGCGCAGCACGACGAAACCGTCGAGACGTTCGCCAAGCGCGGATCGATCCTCGACCGTGACGGCGGCGTGCTGGTGCGCTCGCTCCCGTCGGAATCGATCTACGCGGTGCCGGCCGACGTCACCGATCCGCGCGCCGTCGCGCTGAAGCTCGCGCCGATCCTGCACGAGCCGGCCGGCGATCTCGAGCTCGTGCTGCGCGACCGTTCGCAGTTCCGCTGGCTCGCGCGCAAGGTGCCGCACGAGGTCGCGCAGCAGGTACGCGCGCTGGGGATCGGCGGGATCACGACGGCCGCCGAGGAGACGGGACTGCGCTTCGTCGCATCGGGACGTCTCGCATCGACCGTGATCGGCTTCACCGGAACCGACGAGAACGGGCTCGACGGACTCGAGTACTCGTTCGACAAGCTGCTGCGCGGCACGCCGGGGCGCACCCGGCTCGAAGCCGACAATCTCGGGCGGCCGATCCCGTTCGGCGAGGCGCAGGTCGTCGAGCGGGCCGTTCCCGGCAAGACGATCGTCACCGCGATCGATCCGTACCTGCAGTACGAGTCGGAACGGCTGCTGCGCGCCGACGTGAAGAAATGGCACGCGCGCAGCGGCACCGCGATCGTGATGGATCCGAACACGGGCGAGCTGCTGGCGGTCGCGAACGTCCCGGATTTCGATCCCGCGCACTTCTCCTCGTTCACGCCCGATCAGTGGCGCGACCGCGCGATCGAAGACGCCTACGAGCCGGGCTCGACCTTCAAGCTCATCACCGCCGCGGCGGCGATCGAGAGCGGGCGCTTCTCGCCGGACGCACGGTTCCCGGCGCGCGACGCGCTCGAGGTCGGCGGCAACGTGATCCACAACGCCGAGGACGGGATGATGGCCGCGGGGCTCGGCGGAAGCGAGTCGATCGAAGACATCATCGCGTACTCGCACAACGTCGGTGCGGCCGAGATGGGGATGGCGACCGGCCCTTCGAGGGTCTACAAGATGATCCGCGCGTTCGGCTTCGGCGATCCGACCAACGTCGAGCTCCCCGGCGAGAATCCCGGGATCGTGAACCCGCCTTCGCAGTGGAGCGGCTCGTCGCTCGCGACCATCTCGTTCGGCCACGGGATCTCGACGACGCCGCTCGCGCTGGTGCGTGCGTACAGCGCGATCGCCAACGGCGGGCTGCTGCTGCGCCCGCGGATCGTCGATGCGATCGAGGACGGCAGCGGGAAACTCGTCTACCGCTACGGTGCGGAGGTCGAGCGCCGCGTGATCTCCGAGCGCACGGCGGCGGTGCTGCGGCGATACCTGCGCGCCGTCGTGACGCGCGGGACCGGGCGGCTCACCGCGAAGCTCCCGGGCTACACGACCGCCGGGAAGACCGGGACGGCGCAGATCGTGGAGGACGGCCGCTACCGTTCGGGCGCCTACATCGCCTCGTTCATCGGAATGATCCCGGCCGAGCACGCGCGCTACGTGATCCTGGTCAAGGTCGAGCGCCCGCAAGGGTCGATCTACGGTTCGGACGTCGCCGCCCCCGTCTTCGCCGCGCTCGCGCGCGCCGCGATGCTGCACGCCGGCCTGATGCCGGCGATCGCCGCCCCGCGCTTGGTCCGTCATGCACCGGGGACGAAGGGAAGCCGGTGATGCGCGAGACGTCCCGGCTGCTCGCCGCCCTGACGGGCGCGCGGGTGGCAGGTTCGCTTCCGTCCGCGGTCGACGCGATCACCAGCGACTCGCGGGCGGTGAAGCCCGGCACGTTGTTCGTCGCCCTGCGCGGGGAGCGCGCCGACGGCCATGCCTACGTGCGCGAAGCGGTCGCACGCGGGGCGGCAGCGGTCGTGGTCGAGCACCCCACCGACGTCGACGTCCCGGCGATCGTCGTCCCCGACACCAGGATCGCGGCGGCGGCGCTGGCCGACGCCTTCTACGACGAACCATCGACCTCGCTCGCCGTCGTGGGCATCACCGGGACGAACGGCAAGACGACGACCACGCATCTGGTGCGCGACGTTCTCGAAGAGGCCGGGATGCGCTGCGGGCTCATCGGCACGCTCGGCGGAGCGCTCGGCGAGCGGCGCTGGCCGCTGCGGAACACGACGCCGCTTGCGCTCGAGCTGCAGGCGCTGCTCGCCGAGCAGCGCGATGCCGGCGCCCGTGCCGTGGCGATGGAGGTGAGCTCGCACGCGCTCGCGCTGCGCCGCGTCGATCGCGTCCGCTTCCGCGCCGCCGCGCTCACCAACATCACCCGCGATCACCTCGACTTTCACGGGACGCTCGAGCGCTACGTCGCGGCGAAGCGCACGCTCTTCGATCTGGCGCCGATCTCCGTGCTGAACGCAGACGATCGGGCCGGCGCGGCGTTCGCGCGCGAGCTGCCGAACGCGATCACCTACGCGATCGACACGGACGCCGACGTGCGCGCGACCGGCGTCGTGCTCGAAGGCGACGGGTCCAGCTTCCGCGTCGGCGACACCGAGGTGGCGATCGCGCTCCCCGGCCGCTTCAACGTGCGCAACGCGCTGGCCGCGTTCGCGCTGGCCCGCGTCCTCGGGATCGCCGACACGACGATCGCGCGCGGGCTGGCGCGGACGCGCTCGGTCCCGGGACGCATGGAGCGTATCGGCGCCTTCGGGATCGACGCGATCGTCGACTACGCCCACACGCCGGACGCGCTCGAGAACGTGCTGCGCGCCGCGCGCGAAGCGACGAAGCGCGAGCTGATCGTCGTCTTCGGCTGCGGCGGCGACCGTGACGCGGGGAAGCGCGCGCAGATGGGCGAGATCGCGGCGCGGCTCGCCGACCGGGTGATCGTCACCTCCGACAACCCGCGCGGCGAGGACCCGATGGCGATCGCGCGCGCGGTCGCCGACGGGTTTCCCCATACGACCATCGAGCTCGACCGGCGCAGCGCGATCCGCCGCGCGATCGACGGGGCGCAGCCCGGCGACACCATCGTCGTCGCCGGCAAGGGGCACGAGACGTATCAGATCGTCGGCAGCGAGACCCGTCCGTTCGACGACCGCGACGAGGTGCGGCTCGCCTTCTCCAAACGCGCCGAGGCGCTGCGCTCGTGAGATTCGAAACGGCGGCGGCGACCGCGGCGCTGCGCGCACGCACGCTTTCCGCCGACGCGCTGCCGGCGGCGTTCGAGGTCTCGACCGACACGCGCGCGCTGCCGCGCGCGGCCGCGTTCCTCGCGCTGCGCGGCGAGCGCTTCGACGGACATGCCTACGTCGCCGAGGCGTTCGCGCGCGGGGCCGCCTTCGCGATCGTCGACGATGCCGGCGCCGTTCCGGCGGGCCGCCCCGCGCTGGTCGTGGGCGATACGCAGCGGGCCTATCTCGATCTCGCCGGGCTCGCGCGCCAACGCGTCGGCGGACCCGTCGTCGGGATCAGCGGCAGCACCGGCAAGACGACGACGAAGCAGTTTCTGCTCTCGCTGCTGCGCGCGGCGGGGATCGCCGCGGCTGCCACGCCGGAGAACGAGAACAACGAGATCGGCGTGGCGAAGTTTCTCTGCGGGCTCGAGGAGGGCGATGCGCGCGTGGCGATCGTCGAGATGGGGGCGCGCAAGTACCGCGACCTCGACGTCTTGGTGGCGGCGGCGCGCCCCGACGTCGGACTGCTGACGAACGTCGGCGAAGCGCACCTCGAGATCATGGGCTCGCGCGAGCGGATCGCCGAGACGAAATGGGCGCTGCCCTCCGGCGCGCGCCGCGGCGTGCTGAACTTGAACGACGAGGTCTCTCGCGCGCGCGCCGTGACGCTCGCCGTTCCGCCGGTGTGGTACGGAATCGACGAGGAGCGGCCGCCGGCGCACGAGCGCGCGGTGACCGTCGAGGCCGACGCGCTCTGGACGATCGCCGAGAGCGGCGCGACGCAGGCACACCGCATCGCGATCAGCTTTCCGGGCGATCACAACCGCCGCAATCTGGCGGGCGCGTTCGCCGCGGCGCTGCTGTGCGGCGCCGACGCCGGCGCGATGGCGGACGCGGTCGCCTCGCTGACGCTCCCCCACGGCAGGTACGAGGTCGTGGACGTCGCCGACGGCGTGCGCGTCGTGTTCGACGCCTACAACGCATCGCTCTCCGGCGTGCTCGCGACGCTCGGCACGTTCGGCCGCGAGCGCGCGGAGCGGCGGATCGCCGTCCTCGGCAGCATGGCCGAGCTCGGTGAGGGCGCGCCGGCGATGCACGAGAAAGTCGGCGAGCTCGCCGCGCGGCTCGACGTCGTACTCGCCGGCGGCCGCTACGCCGAGGATACCGCGCGCGGAGTCGAGCGCAACGGCGGCACCGTCGTCCGCTACGCGACGAACGAGGACGCGGTCGCGTGGCTGCGCACCAACGTGCGCGCCGGCGATGCGATCCTGCTCAAGGGCTCGCGGATGTACAAGATGGAGCAGATCGCGGAGGCGCTCGGCGCCGAGGTGTTCGCGTGATCCCCGTCGCGCTGAAAGAAGCCGGCCTCCCCGACGGGCTGGTCGCGATCCCGGTGCGCACGCGCTTGATCGCCCCGGGTGACGATCTCGTCACGCTCGTCGGCGATGCCGTGCGCGGGATCGCGCGGCCGGGCGACGTCGTCGCGATCGCCGAGACCGCCGTCGCGATCGCGCAGTCGCGCTTCATTCCGGCCGAGTTCATCCGGCCCTCGCCGCTCGCGCTCGCGCTCTCGCGACACGCCGGCGCCCTCGCCACCATGAGCCAGCCCGAGTCGCTGCAGCTGGTGATCGATCAGGCCGGCGCGCCGAAAGTCGTGTGGGCCGCGCTCGCGCATCTCGCCGGTCGGCTGCGCGGCAAGCACGGCGTGTTCTACGAAGTGCTCGGCGAGGCGATCGCGGCGATCGACGGCTATACGGGAACGCTCCCGCCGTACGAGCGCGCGATCGTGCTCGGACCGGCCGAACCGGACCGCCTCGCCGCCGAGCTGGCCGGCGCGCTGGACGTCCACGTCGCGGTCGTCGATGCGAACGATCTGCGCAAGGCGAAGGCGCTCGGCGCCTCGCCGCGGCTCGACCGGGCCGCCGTCGAGCGCGCGCTGCTCGGCAACCCACACGGCAACGGCGACGAGCAGACGCCGCTGGTCGTGCTCGCCTGGCGCGGCGAGGGCCCGAGCCCGCTGGTGGCCGCGTGATCGAGCAGTACACGGTCTCGATCCCGTTCTGGGCGCAGTGGCAATGGTATTTTCCGGGCCGCAGCGGCGCGCTGATCGTTCCGCTGCTGCTGTTCGGCGGCGTCACGTTCGTGCTCGCCGTGCTGCTCGCGCCGCGGCTGATCGCCGCCCTGCAGGGCGCCTCGGCGCGCCAGATCGCCTACGAAGACGCGCCGCGGACCCACCAGCGCAAGACCGGAACGCCGACGATGGGCGGCGTGCTCTTCGCGCTCGCGCCGCTCGTCGCACTGTTCTTCGTCCCCTACCGCGCGACGCTCGCGCTGGCCGTGCTCATCTTCGGCTGCATGGCGATCGGCGCCGTCGACGATCTCGCCAAGATCCGCGGCGCGAAGAACCGCGGGCTGCGCGCGCGCGCGAAGTTCGCGCTCACGCTGCTGGTCGCGATCGCGTTCCTGCTCGTCGCGCCGCAGTCGCCGGTTCTGCTCGGGATCGGCACGATCCCGGTGTGGGCGTGGAACCTGCTCTCGGTCTGCGTCGTGCTCGCCACGACGCACGCGGTGAACCTCACCGACGGGCTCGACGGACTGGCCGGCGGGACGGCGGTGCCGCCGCTGCTCGTCCTCGCGTACGTGAGCTGGGCCGTCGAAGCATCACGCGGCTTCGAAGGGATGGCGGCGATCGCCGTGACGTGCGCGATGCTCGGCGCGGTGCTCGCTTTCTTGCTCTACAACCGGCATCCGGCGCGCATGTTCATGGGCGACACGGGCTCGCTCGCGCTGGGCGCCGCGCTGGCGGGCGTCGCGATCCTCACCGGCGCGCAGCTGCTGCTGCTGCTCATCGGCGGCGTCTTCGCGGCCGAAACCTTGAGTGTCATCATTCAAGTTGCGTCGTACAAGACGACCCGCCGGCGCGTGTTTCGGATGAGCCCGCTGCACCACCACTTCGAGCTCGCGGGCTGGCCCGAAACGGTCGTCACCGCACGTTTCTGGATCGCCTCGCTGCTGCTCTCGCTCCTCGGCTTCGCTTTGATCGCACGCACCGCATGACCCCCTCGACGCGCGGACACTTCGACCGCAACGAGCACGTCTTGGTCATCGGCCTCGGCCGCAGCGGCCGCGCGAGCGTCGAGGTGCTGCGCGCGCGCGTCGGCGCGGTGTACGCCACCGACGAAGCGCCGCTCGAGAGCATCGCCGAGGCGCTCGACGAGCTCGCCGAGGCGAAGGTGGCGTTCATCCAGCCCGCGGCGCTCGAGGCGATCCTGCCGTCGATCACGACCGCGGTGCTCTCGCCGGGGATCCCGATGAACGGCGCGCTCGTGCGGCGCGTTCAGGCGGCGAACATCCCGGTGCTCAGCGAGGTCGAGGTCGCCTACCGCATCTGCCGCGCGCCGATCGTCGCGGTGACCGGGACGAAGGGCAAGACGACGACGACCGCGCTGATCGGCGCGCTGTTCCATGCGGCCGGCAAGACGGTGCACGTCGGCGGCAACATCGGCAACGCGCTGATCCGCGAGACGGCGAACGCCGCGCCCGAGGATTGGGTCGTCGCCGAGGTCAGCTCGTTCCAGCTCGAGGCGATCCGCTCGTTCAAGCCGCGCCTGAGCCTGATCCTGAACGTCACGCCCGACCATCTCGACCGCTACTTCTCGATGGAGGAGTACGCCGAAGCGAAGTTCCGCATCTTCGCGAACCAAGGTCCGGGCGATACGTTCGTCGGCAACCTCGACGACCCGATCGTCGCCTCGGCGCCGGGCGAAGACGGCAACCGCATCAAGGCGCGCGCCTTCTGGTTCTCCGGCGAGCCCCGGCGGCAGTCGACGCTCTACCTGCGCAACGGCGAGACGATCGTGTACGCGCCGCCGACCGGCGATCCGCGGCCGGTCGACGTGCTGCGCGTCGCGGAGATCCCGCTGCTCGGCCGGCACAACGTCGAGAACGTGATGGGCGCGATCCTGGTCGCGCTCGCGGCCGAGCTCCCGCTCGAGGCGATCCGCGAGGGCGTGCGCACGTTCCGTCCGCTCGGCCACCGCCTCGAGCCGGTCGCCGAGCTCGACGGCGTGCTGTACGTCGACGACTCGAAGGCCACGAACCCGGGCTCCGTCATCGCGGCGATGCGCGCGTTCGACCGGCCGATCGTGCTGATCGCCGGCGGCAGAGCGAAAGGGACCGATTTCGCCGAGATGGGGAAGGTCGTCTCGTCGCGCGCGAAGGCGGTCGTGCTGATCGGTGAGGACGCGAGCGAGATCGCGGCCGTCGTCAAGCGCGCGACGGTCGAGCGCGCCGCGTCGATGGACGAGGCGGTCGCGCGCGCCGGCGCGCTGGCCGCGCCGGGCGACGTCGTGCTGCTCTCGCCGGGATGCGCGTCGTTCGACATGTTCCGCTCGGCGGAGCACCGCGGCGAGTCGTTCGCCGAAGCGGTCCATTCCGTCGAGAGCCGGCTGGCCGGTGCACGTTAGGCGCAGCGCGCCGCGCGCGCCCGCCGTCCGCCCGCCCGGTGCCGGTTCGCCGCGCGACCGCGCGCTCGGCGAGGCGCGCCCGCGGATCGCGCTGCGACCGCCGGATCCGCTGCTCGTCGGCAGCGTCGCGTTCTTGGTGATGCTCGGCCTGGTGATGGTGTTCAGCGCGTCGAGCGCCTTCGGCTACCAGTACTACCACGACACCGCGCACTACCTGAAGCACCAGCTCGCGTACTTGGCCGTGGGGCTGGTGCTGTCGTACGCCGCGTATCGCGTCGACTACCGCAAGCTCAAGACGATCGCGCCGGCCGTGCTGTTCGTCACCTTCGTGCTGCTGCTGCTGACGCTCGTCCCGCACGTCGGGTTCGCGACGGGCGGCGCGCGCCGCTGGCTTGGTTTTCGCGCGCTCTCGTTCCAGCCTTCGGAGCTCGCGAAGCTGGTGCTGGTGCTGTTCCTCGCCGCGCGGCTCGCGCAGCTCGGCGAGAAGGTGCGCTCGCTTCCGAAGGGCGTGTTCCCGGCGCTGATGGTCACCGCGATGCTCGCCGTCCCGGTCCTCGTCGAGCCCGACATGGGAACCGCGTCGCTGCTGCTCTTCACGTCGTTCGCGATGCTGTTCGCCGCCGGCGCGCGGATCGAGCATCTCGTGATGGCCGCGCTCGCGATCGTCCCCGCGGCGGCGATCGAGGTCGGCGCCTCCGCCTACAAGCGCGCGCGGATCTTCGCGTTCATCAACCCGTGGAAGGACGCGCAGAACACCGGCTTCCACATCGTGCAGTCGCTGCTCGCGCTCGGCAGCGGCGGGATCTTCGGCGTCGGCCTCGGCCAATCGCGTCAGAAATACTTCTACCTGCCCGAGGCGCACACCGACTTCATCTTCGCCGTTCTCGGCGAAGAGCTCGGCCTGCTCGGCTGCATCGCGGTGATCGCGCTGTTCGTCGTCTTCGCCGTGCGCGCGATTCAGCTCGCGCTCAAGGCGCCCGACCGCTTCGGGATGCTGCTCGCCCTCGGCTGCACCTTCACCATCGTGATCCAGGCGTTCGTGAACGTCGGTGTCGTCACGTCGTCCTGGCCGGTCACCGGCGTCCCGCTCCCCTTCATCTCGTTCGGCGGCACCTCGCTGATCGTCTCGCTGATCGCCGTGGCGCTGATCGCCAACGTCGGGCGCTACCGCGCCACGACCTGACGACGCTCCCGGTTCGCCGTCCTCCGCCGAACCGGGGGGCGCAACCCTCCTGTTCCGACGCGCCGACGAGGCGTGGAGGCAGGGGCGGCGGTCTCCGCGCCGCGGTCGAGGCCGGCTCTCAGGGGCCTCCGAGGCTTCCCTGGGAACGATAGGCGACGGTATGAAGCCGTCTCGATCGCTCTTTGCGCTTGCAGCGCCCGTTTTCGCAAGCGTCCTGCTCATGGCGCAGTCGCCCGCCCCGCCGCCGACCGCGGCCAACGACGTGCTGCAGGCCACGCTGCGGAACGGGATGCGCGTCGTGATCGTGCGGAACGCGCTGGCCCCGGTCGTCTCGACCGACATGACCTACCTGGTCGGCTCGCGCGACGATGCGGCGCAGTTTCCGGGGCTGGCGCACGCTCAGGAGCACATGATGTTCCGCGGCACCTCGACGCTCTCGACCGCGCAGCTCGGCACGATCGCGACGGCGCTCGGGGGGAGCTTCAACGCGCAGACCAACGACACGCTCACGCAGTACGAGTTCACCGTCCCGGCCGCCGACCTCGACGCGATCCTGCGGATCGAGTCCGACCGGATGCACGACACGCTCGACCAGCAGACGCAGTGGCAGAACGAGCGCGGCGCGATCGAGCAGGAGGTGCTGCGCGACGATTCCGAGCCGGGCGCCGACTTCTTCCGGGACGTGCAGCGGATCGCGTACGCGGGGACGCCGTACGAGCACGACGGCGTCGGGACGCGCGCGGCGTTCGACCGGCTCACCGGCCCCGAGCTCAAGCACTTCTACGACACGTGGTATGCTCCGAACAACGCGGTGCTGGTCGTCGCCGGCGACGTCGACCCGCAGCAGGCGCTGGCACAGATTCGCGCGCGCTTCGAAGCGCTGCCCTCGCATCCCGTCCCCGCGCACGCCGCCGCGCATTTCAAGCCGCTCGCGCGAACGGTCATCAAGCGCAACACGACGCTGATCTATCCGCTCGCTGCGGTCGCCTTCCGGCTGCCGGGAGTCAACAGCGAAGATTTTCTCCCCTCCTTCGTGCTGCAGGGGATCCTCAGCTCGCAGCGCGGGCCGCTGCAGGCGCTGACCGATTCGGGCGAGTCGCTCGACACCGAATGGGACTCGCTCCCGTACGTCCCCGAAGGGCAGATCGGGATCGCCGTCGCGGCGCTCCCGGTCGGCGCCGATCCGGCCTCCGCGGAACGGCGGCTCGAGACGATCCTCACGAGCTACGCGCAGCACGGCGTCCCGCAAGAGCTGTTCGCCTCGACGAAACACCAGCTGATCACGGGACAGGAAGAGAGCCGCAACTCGATCTCGGCGCTCGCCTCCGACTGGGCGACGACGATCGCGCTCGACCGCGAGCCGTCGATCGCACGCGAGCAGCAGCTCATCGCCGACGTCACGCTCGCGCAAGTCGATCGCGCCGCGAAGCGCTACCTCGACGTTCACCACGCGATCGTCGGCGAGCTGACGCCGTCGGCGTCGGCCTCGCAGAGCGCCGCGCCGGCCGCGGCGCAGCTCGGGCAGGAGAAGCCGCTCGCCTCGCAGCCCGCGGCGACGGCGCTGCCCGGCTGGGCGCGCGAGCTCGTGCAGCGCACCCGCGTCCCCGCCGCGCCGCCGGCGCCGACGGAGACGAAGCTGGCGAACGGGATCACGCTGATCGTACAGCCGGAGACGATCTCCGACTCCGTGTTCCTCTACGGTCGCGTCAAGACGGCGCCCGCGCTGCAGGAGCCGCAAGGGCAGGAGGGGATCTCCGACGTCCTCGACGCGCTCTACGGTCTCGGCACCCGCACGCGCGATCGCCTCGCGTTCCAGCGCGCGCTCGACGACGCCGACGCGCAGGTCTCCGCCGGCAGCTCGTTCGCGCTCGAAGCGACGTCGCGCTCGTTCGACCGCGGGATCGCGCTGGTCGCCGAGAACGTGCTGCAGCCGCGCTTCGACGAAGCGACGTTCCAGCTTGCGCGCCGTCGCGCCGTCGATCAGCTCCGCACCGCGTCGAGCGGAACGGGGACCGTGATCGAGCGTCGTCTCTCGCGCCAGCTGCTTCCGCCCGGCGATCCGCAGCTGCGCGAACCGACGGTGGCCGAGATGGAAGCGCTGACGCTGCCGCAAGCCGAGGCGTATCGCGCCGCGACGATGCGTCCGGACCTCACGACGATCGTCGTGGTCGGCAACGTGACGCCCGACGCCGCGCGCGCCGCGGTCGAGCGCGCCTTCGGCGCCTGGAAGGCCAGCGGTCCGAGGCCCGCGCTCGACCTTCCGCCGCTTCCCCCGAACGCGCCGGGCGAAGTGCGGCTCGAGCTGCCGATCGGCCAGGAGACGGTGATGCTGCACGAGATCCTCGCCGTGCCGCGCAGCTCGCCGCAGCTCTACCCGCTGCTGCTCGGCAACGCGATCCTCGGCGGCGGCTCGCTCGGACCCGGCCAGAGCCGGCTGTTCCGCGACCTGCGGCAGAGCACCGGGCTGGTGTACAGCGTCGACTCCTCGCTCGAGCCGCGGCGGCAGCGCTACGAGCTGACGATCGCCTTCGCCTCGCTTCCGGCGAACGCGCCGCGCATCTCGACGCTGATCGACGAGGAGCTGCATCGCATGCAGACCGAGCCGGTCGGCGAGTTCGAGCTCGCGCTGGCGAAGGCGTCGGTGGTGCGCCAGTCGGTCGTGGGGACCGCCTCGGTCGAAGCGATCGGAACGCAGCTGCTCGACGAAGCCGTGCTCGGCCTTCCGCTCGACCAGGGTCATCTCGACGCGGAGCGGCTGGCGGCCGTCGACGCGCCGGCGATCCAGCAGGCCTTCGCGCAGTACGTTCGGCCCAACGATTTCGTGCGCGTGATCGAAGGACCGTAGCGCCGCACGTGGGCAATGCGAGACTCGGCATGGAGCTGAGGATCGCATACGCAGGCGGCGGAACGGGCGGTCACGTCTACCCGGCGCTGGCGATCGACGACGCGGTCCGGCGGCGCTACGGTGCGGCGTACCGCGCCGAGTTCTTGGGCAGCCGCGACGGCCTCGAGGCGAGCCTGGTGAAGAGCATGCCGCTGGCCTTCGTCCCGAGCGCGCCCCTGCAGCGGCGGCTCTCGCTCGGCACGCTGCGCACGATCGTCCGGAACGCCGCCGGCGTCGCGGTCGCGCTGCGCGAGCTCGCGCGGTTCAAGCCGGCGATGCTCGTCGCGACCGGCGGCTACGTCTGCTTTCCGGTCGTCGTCGCCGCTCGCATCCTGCGCGCGCTGCGGCTGGTTCGCGCCCGAATCGCCCTGCTCGAGATCAACGTCACCCCGGGGCTGACGAACCGGCTGCTGCGGCCGCTGGTCGACGAAGTGTGGACGACGTACGCCGCCTCGGCCGGCTCGTTCGGCGGGAAGGCCGTTCAGACCGGGGCGCCGGTCCGGGCATCGCTGCGGATCGTCAAGGACGCGGCGAGCGCCCGCGAGCGGCTGGGGCTCGACCCCGACCGGGCGACCGTCGTCGTGATGGGCGGGAGTCAGGGCGCGCGCTCGATCAACGAGGCGGTCGCGGCGATGGTGACCCGTCGCTCTCCCGCCGAGGGATGGCAGGTGCTCCATGTCAGCGGGGAACGTGACTTCGCGTACATGCAAGCCGAAGAACGCGTGCTGGCGGAGGGTAACCGGGTCCGCCTGATCTCGTACCTGGACGACCCCGCCGACGCCTATGCCGCCGCCGACGTCGTGGTGGCCCGAGCCGGTGCCTCGACGCTCGCCGAGCTCGCCGTCGCCGGCGTCCCGGCGGTGCTGGTCCCGTATCCGCACGCGGCCGACCAGCACCAAGCGCACAACGCGGCGCTCTTCGCGCAGGGCGGCGCCGCCGTGGTCCTGCCCGACGCCGGGCTCGACGGCGACCGGCTGTGGTGGACGCTGCGCGAGGTGCTCGAGCCGGACCGCGGCGCGGCGATGCGCAGCGCGGCGCGGGCGCTCGTCCCGCGCAACGCCGAGGCCGCGATCGTGGCGCGGATCGCCGCCGTGCTCGGGCCGCGGGTCGCGAGCGGCGGCGAAGCGAACGTGGAAAGCCCGTGACGGACACGGCCTACCATCTCGTCGGGATCGGCGGGATCGGCATGAGCGCGATCGCGCGGCTGCTGCTCGCGCGCGGAGCGCGCGTCGGCGGGAGCGACGTCCGTCGCACGCGGCTGATCGCCGAGCTCCAGGTCGAGGGCGCGCAGGTCGCGATCGGCCATCGCGCCGAGAATCTCGGCGAGCCCGACGTGGTCGTGGTCTCCTCGGCGATCGCGCGCGAGAACCCCGAGTTCCAGGCGGCGCTTTCGCGCAAGCTGCGGATCGTCACGCGGGGCGAGATGCTCGCCGAGCTGGCGCGCGGCCACAAGCTCGCCGCGGTCGCCGGCACGCACGGCAAGACGACGACGACCGCGATGCTCGCAACGATCTTCGAAGGCGCCGGGCTGGATCCGACCGTCGCCGTCGGCGGGATGCGCGTCGACACGGGGACGAACGCGCGCGCCGGCGGGGGGCGCTGGTTCGTCACCGAGAGCGACGAGTCCGACGGCTCGTTCCTGCACCTCGCGCCGACCATCGCCATCGTCACCAACGTCGAGAACGATCACATCGCCTCCGACGCCGAGCTGCCGCGGCTGGTCGCGCAGTTCGCGGAGTTCGCGAACAAGGTGCCGCCTTCGGGCCGTGCCGTGATCGGCAACGACAACGCCTCGAGCGCCTTCATCGCGCGTCAAGCGAACGCGCCGGTGACGACGTTCGCCGCGCGCACGTCAGCCGATCTCACCGTCGCCGACGTGCGCTACGAGGATCTCGGTTCGCGCTTCACCGTCTGCGAGCTCGGCGTCGCGCTCGGCGAGATCGCGCTCGAAGTGCCGGGCGAGATCAACGTGCTGAACGCGCTGGCGGCGCTCGGCGCCGCGCGGGCGGTCGGCGTGCCGTTCGACGCGACGGCGCGCGCGCTCGCCGGCTTTCGCGGCGTGCGGCGGCGCTTCGAGATCGTCGGCCGCGGCGCGCTCACCGTCGTCGACGACTATGCGCACCATCCCACCGCGATCGCGCAGACGATCGCGGCGGCGCGCACGTTCGCGCACGGCAAGCCGCTGATCGTCGCGTTTCAGCCGCATCGCTACTCGCGCACGAGTTATCTCAAAGAGGAGTTCGCGCGCGCGCTGCGCGGCGCCGACCGCGTCGTGCTCACCCCGGTCTACGCTGCATCGGAGGCGCCGATCGAGGGCGTTTCGGAGCGTTCGATCGGCGAGCCGCTCGCCGGCGCGGGGACGCCGGTCAGCTACGTCGACGACGTCGAAGCGCTGCTCGAGGTGATCCCGCGCGAAGCGCCCGACGGCGCGCTCGTGCTGATGCTCGGCGCGGGCTCGATCTCGTCGGTCGCGCATCGTTTGGGCGAGCGCCTCGCCGCACCGCTCGCGCGGTGAAATCGGTCCCGCTCCTCGATGAGGGCGACCGCGAGGCGCTCTGCGCGGCGTTCGGCCCGCGTGCGCGGTTCGACGATCCGCTCGCGCCCTACACCTGGTGGCGGATCGGCGGTCCGGCCGACGCGCTGGTGGAGGTCGAGAGCTCCGAGGAGCTGGCGCTCGTGCTGCGGCGCGTGTTCAAGCGCCGGCTGCCGCTCTTCGTGCTGGGCGAAGGCTCGAATCTGCTGGTCGGTGACGGCGGGCTGCGCGGCGTCGTGCTGCGGCTGCGGGGCGCGTTCACCGCGCTCGACGTGCGCGCCGAGGACGGGGCGATCGTGGCCGAGGCCGGCGGCAGCGCTTCGCTGCCGGTGCTGTGCACGAAGGTCGCCACGCTCGGCGGGGTGGGGGTCGACGGGCTGGCCGGGATCCCGGCCACGCTGGGCGGCGCGGTGCGGATGAACGCCGGGACCGATCGCGAGATCCGCGACTTCGCGCGTGAGGTGGTCGTCCAGACGCCGTCGCGCCCGGAGCCGCACGCCATCGACGTCGGCTGGAGCTATCGCCGCACCTCGATCCCGCGCGACGCGATCGTCGCGCGCGCAACCCTGGGCTTCGAACGCGGTGAGCCGGCGGCGGTGCGCCAGCGGATGCAGGAGCGGCTGGTGCGGCGCAAGGCGACCCAGCCCGTCGCGATCCCGAACTCCGGCTCGTGCTTCCGCAATCCGCCCGAGGATCACGCTGGCCGGCTGATCGAAGCGGCCGGGGCCAAGGGCTGGCGTGAAGGCGGGGCCGAAGTGTCGCTCCTCCACGCCAACTTCATCGTCAACACCGGCGGCGCGACGGCACGCGACGTCGCCGTGCTTCTGACGCGAGTCCGGAGCGCGGTCGAAGAGCGGTTCGGCGTGGAGCTGCAGCTCGAGGTCCACCTCGTCGGAGAGTTCACGGACACGCCTTTGGAAGCGAACGCGTAGGGATGGCACGGTTGAAAGTCGCCGTCGTGATGGGCGGACCGGGCGCGGAGCGCGAGGTCTCCATCGAGTCCGGTACGGCCGTCGTGCGCGCGCTCGGCGCGCTCGGGCACGAGTCGCGCGCGCTCGACTTCGACGCGCGCTTCGTCGACACGTTGCGCGAGATCGGGCCTGACGTGGTGTTCAACGCGCTGCACGGCACCGCCGGAGAGGACGGGACGATCCAGGGCGTGCTCGAGTGGATGCGCATCCCGTACACCGGAAGCGCGGTCGCCGCATGCGCGCTCTCGCTCGACAAGCACCTCACGAAGAAGCTGCTCGCCGCAGAAGGGCTGCCGACGCCGGCCTGGGACACCTTCGATCTCACCGGCGGGACGCTGCCGCTGCTGCCGGGATCGTTGAACTTGCCGCTCGTCGTGAAGCCTCGCGCGAGCGGCTCGAGCGACGGCGTGCAGATCGTGCGCACGCACGAGCAGTGGTCGAAGGCGATGATCGCCGCCGCCGAGCGCACCCCCGACGTCCTCGCCGAAGAGCTCTGCATCGGTCGTGAGTTCTCGTGCGGCGTCCTCGGCGAAGAGGCGCTGCCCGTCGTCGAGATCGTGCCGGCCGACGAGTTCTACAGCTACGACGCGAAGTATAAGCCCGGCGGCTCGCGCCACCTCGTGCCCGCGCCGATCGACCACGACCTCACCCAGCGGCTGCAGACGCTCGCGCTCTCGGTGCACCGGCTGGTCGGACTGCGCGACTACTCGCGCACCGATTTCATCGTGAGCCGCGAAGGCCGCCCCACGATCCTGGAGATCAACGCGCTCCCCGGGATGACGCCGACGAGCCTCATCCCCGACGAAGCCGCCCATGCGGGGATCCCCTTCGAAGCGCTGATCGAGCGCCTGCTGCAGTACGCGATGGCGCGCACCGTCGAAACCCGGGCCGGCTGACGGCCCCCGCGCCGTCGCCGGCGCGCTCGGGCTAGCCCGTCTCGGGGCGCAAGGCGCGCGGGCCGTGCGTGCGTGCTCGTCCAAGCTGCGCAGGTATGATGGTTCGTCGTGGGCTGGCCGGGTGCGCCGCGATCGCGAGCGTCCTGTGCGCGCTCGGCGCGCCGCCGCCCGCGTCGGCGCAGTCGGGGCAAGCGGCGCCGTTCGCGGTCGCCGCGAGCGCTGGGCCGCAGGCGGGCGCGCACGTCGATGCGTTCGTGACCCGCAGCGTCGGCGGGAAGCGCATCACGCTGCCGGCCGCGGTCGTGCCGGCGCTCGCGCCCGGCGACGATGTCGTCGTTCGCTTTCCCGACTACAGCCCGCCGCGCACGGCGGTGCGGTACCACGCCGATGTCGCCTTCATCACCGAAGCCGCGCCGCAGCGCTGGCTCTACGAGAAGAGCGGCGCGTGGGACCGGCTGTTCCAGATTCGCAGCGGGCGCGCCGCGGCACCGGCGACGCCGCGCGAGCTGGCGTTCACCTACGGGCGCGGCCGCTTCCGCGGGATCCCGATCGTCTTCATCGTTCCGGAAGACGCGAAGACGCGCGGGATGGACGGCGTGCGCGACTACGTCGACGCGCATCCGACGGACTTCAAGGACATGTCGGAGTCGGCGAACGACGCCGTCGACCGCTACGCCTGGTTTCGCGACTTCGTCGCCTCGCTTTCGACGGGTGCGATCGATCCGGTCACCGGGCGCGAGCGCGTCGAGGACGTCGCCGCCTCGCTCGGCGCCGATCGTTCCTCGCTCGACCTGTGCTATCAGAATGGCGGCTCGCAGGCGGACGTCGCGAACTGCGTGCAGAGCACTCTGTCGTCGGTGAACTACCAGACGAACATCGAGGCGCCGACGCAGGCGCAGTTCTTCGGCGGCGTCGCCGGCGCTGCGGCGCCGCTGCAGGTCGCGGCGTATCTCGTCCCGCTGCTCGCGGTGTGGCAGATCTTCGCGCGCGCCGGGCACCAGGAATACGAATATCTGCCGACCACGCTGGAGCTCGCGAGCCCGCCTGCCGCGGGTGCGCCGAGCGACGAGCTGCTGTTCGGCATGAAGGTGCCGACGCTGCGTCCACCCGCGGCGCGCTCCGACGTGCTGTTCTTCACGATCGGCGACCCGCAGGCGGCCGCATCGCCGCCGGGCGTGGTCAACGGCTCGGAGAACGCCGGCGTGTGCGCGCGTACCGACCGGCTCTCGATCCCGCTGCACCTCGACCGGACGTCACGCTACGTGCACGACACCTCGCTCGTCGTGACCCCCGACGGCAAACCGCCGTACGCGATCCCGGTCGACCCGCACGTGCTCGACGCGCCCACGATCCCGCGCGAGAAGCTCCGCGGAAGCGCCGACGGGGGCTACACCGTCGCGCTGCGCGGCAGCTTCGGCTTCGCGCCGATCGTTCAGCCGATTCGCAGCGTCGCACGCGTCGCGCTGCCCGGCGCGGCGAGCTGGAGCGTCGCGGCGCTGCCGCATCGCACGCCGGTGGCCGGCGGCTCGCTCGACGTGATCGCGACGTCGGAGACGGCCCCGTGCCTCTCCGGCGCCGAGCTGCAGATCGGCGACGCTCCGCCGCTCCCGCTGCAAACGAAAGTGCTCGACGACCGGCGGGTCGAGCTGCAAGGTTCGCTGGCGAACGTCCCCGCCGGCCGCGCGCAGCTCCGCTTCTACGAAGACGATCCGGCGCACCGCACGCGCACCGAAAGCGTCGCGGCCGTGGCGATCGTACAGCAGCCGCCGCGCGTCGACGTCGCGCACTCGCCGCCGGTCGCGCTCGGCGATGCGTTCGTCGCGCTCGCCGGGACGGGACTCGACCGCGTCGGCGCGCTGAAGATCGCCGGCGTGACGTACGCGAAAGATCTCGGCTCGAACGGCGAGACCGCATGCTTCAGCGGGCCGCCGCTCGCCGGAGCGAAGCTCGTCGCCGGGACGTCGGTTCCGGCCGAGCTGATCGGGAACGACGGAAGCGCGGGCGAAGCGTTCGCCGAGCCGCTCGTCGCACCGCGCCCCGTCGTGCGGACAGCGACCACGCCGGCCGCGCCGGTCGGCGGCGCGGCGAACGCGACGCATCTGTCGACGGAAACGCTGGACGTGGCGCTCGCGGTGGGCGCCCCCGGCGTCCCGCCGCAGCGCGAGGTGCGCGTGCGGCGCGCGCTCGGAGCGACGTCGCCATGTGACGCGGTGCGCGACGACGGGACGTCCGCCCCCATCGCGGAGGCGCAGACGCACCTCGACGGTCCGGCGGCGCTCTCGGTGTACCTGCGCGCCGGCGACGTGCTCGGCGACGCGGCGTTCGGCACGCTGCAGATCCAGCTCGTCGACACGCGCACGAAGCTCGCCGGCGCGTGGACCCCGATCCCCGGCACGTTCGTGCGCGCGCCCGAGATCAGCGCGATCGAGTGCTCCGCGGACGCGACGGCGCCGTGCACGCTGCTCGGCACCGGGCTCGCCGCGATCGCCGGAGTCGAAGACGCGCCGGGCCGTTTCGTGCCGCCGTCGTTCGGTTGCACGTCGGACGAGAAAGGGATGGCGTGCCGTTCGGTCCCCCGCGAACGCCACTACACGCTGCGCCTCGAGGACGGAGAGACGCTCTACGCGGTGCCCGACGCGCTGATCCGCGGCGCGTCCGCGAAGCCGGCGGTCGCCGCGCCGGCCGCCGCCACGCCGGCCTCCGCGCCGACCGCGGCTCCAAGCGCGACGGGATAGCTCCGAAGCGGCGGAACATCCCCAGGGCAGCCGCGCGCGGGAAGCAGCCGGAGCGTGCGATCACTCGGCGCCCGGCTCCTCGGGATACACGCCGCTCAGCGATTCGATCCGAAAGACATCCTCGATCGCCGCACCGTTCCAGCGGTAGCCCAGGTATGCCGCGCTGTGCGCGTCGCGGATCGACCTCGGCCGAAAGACGCCGACGCACCGTCCGCGCGGCGCACGCACGCTCGGCCACACCACGCCGTCTCCGTTCGCCGCGTACACGTGCGCGCCGAAGACGATCGAGGGGCCGTACTCGGTCGGCGCGAGCAGCGCAGCCGCGTTCCGCTCGCGCGCCGCGTCGGCAAAGCCCCCGGCGATCTGCGCTTCGATGACGCGATGCTCGAACACGCCGGGCGGCTCCGACGTATCGGCGAGGAAGACGGCACGATGATGGACGGTCTCGGCAATCGCAGTCGCGAGCGTGCGCGCTGCATAGTAGATTCCGTACGAGCCGTCACCGAAGCGACCGCGGTGCGGATACGCGAACGGCGCCATGACGAAGGTGGCGCCCGGTCCGGTGACGCGATCGGCCGGAGGTACCAGGCGGAGCGCGTTCGCGGCGTCGAGGAGCCGCGGGTTCGTCAGCGCTTCGACCGCGAGCACCGCCTCGAGGTCCGCCGGGGAAGCGACCTTCTCGAAGATGTCGATCCGTGGGAGATGCGCGGCGATGATGCGGAACGAGGTCGCCCAGCGGAGCGCGCGCGTTACCACCCTCGCGCGGCGTCGAGATAGCGCCGCAGGTCGACGAGTTCCGAGAAGCGCCCGCTGACGATGCGCGCGCGCGCCGTTTCGCCGCCAAGCCGTCGCGACGGTCGGTCGACCCATCCGTCGGCGCGCGCGTCGTCAGGCATCAGCACGTGCAGCGCCTTGAAGATTCCGAGCACGTGCGAGATCCGCTCGAGCGTATCGGCGCCGAGCGCCACGGTGCCGGACGCGTTCACCGCCGCCGCCGCACGCGCGCGATGGTACGTCGAATGGCTCAGGCCGAGAACGCGCTCGCGCTCCGCCCCGCTCAAGCTCCAGCGGTCGGCGATGCGCTCGAACGCTCGCAGCGCGGGCGCCCCAAGATCGGGCGCGGCCGGCGCCTTCGGCGAGTCCGTTCCTTCCTTGCGCACCGCTCGGATCATGTCTCACATGATACGACTTCGGTATAACGATGTCAAACGATACGTCCGCTCGGGCCCGGCCGGCGCGGCCGGAGCCGTCAGCCGGGCGTGACGAGGTCGTCGCCGGGGATCGTCTCGGTGACGAGATGGCGCTCGGCGCTCGAGACGAACCAGTTCAGGAGCAGCGCCAGGAGCGCGGCGTCGTCGACGATCCCGAGCAGCGGGATGTCGCCCAGGATGTTCAGCGGCGAGACGATCAGGATCGCCAGCACCAGCGCCGTGATCTTCAGGCGGTTCGGCACCCGGGCGTCGCGGATCAGCGCGGGGAGGCGGAGCAGCGCACGGCGGGAGTGCAGGATCATCGACACGAGGCCCATGGCGCTCATAACCGCGCGTGGTCGGTGATGTTTCGGCGGACGCTCGCTCGGCGGCCGCGCAGCGAGCCGAGCTCACGCGCGTAGACGACGGTGAACTCGGCGCCCAGCAGAAACAGATACGACGAGTAGTACAGCCACAGCAGCACGACGATGAGCGACGCCGCACTGCCGTACGTCCACGGCAAGTTCACGTACGCCAGGTAGGCGCCGATCGCGAACTGCGCGAGCGCGAACCCGACGGTCGTGGTCAGCGCGCCGATCCACACGTCGCTCCAGTGCAGATCGGCGCCGGGAAGCCAGCGGAACAGCGCGGCGACGACGGGCGCGAGGATCGCCGCGCCGGAGAGGACGATCCCGACGCGGACGCCGGCCGCGGCGAGCGGACCGTGGGCGCCGAGATGGTGCACGAAGACCGAAGCGGCGGCGCTGCCGAAGATCACGACCGTCGTCGCGCCGATCGCGCAGACGGCGAGCACCGCGGCGGCGAGGAACGAGGCGACGGTCGTCAGCGGCGTCGATTGGCGGCGCAGCGGCGTGTCCCACATCGCGTGCAGCGCGCGCTGCATCGCGTAGAACAGGCGCGAGCCGGCGAACAGGGCGATCAGCACCGACAGGGCGATCGTCAGAATGCCGCTGGTGCGCCCGCGCAGACCTTCGGCGCCGCTCAGCGCGCGGACGCCGCCGTGCCCGACGATCGGATCGATCGTGAGCGCCAGCGCGTGCAGCACGGTGCGCTCGCCGCCGATCGCCTCGGCGACCCGCAACGCGATCACCAGCAGCGGCGCGAGCGCGAGCGCCGCGAACGCGGCCATCGCCGCCGCATACAGCCAGCCGTCGTCGGCGCTCCACTTCGCATACGTCTTGCGGACCAGCCGGCCCGCCGTGCCGAGCGTCACGCCGCTGGTCTACCCGTTCCGGGCCCCGGCGAGCGCGCGGCGGCGAGCGGCGCGGCGGTGGGGCAGGGTTGGTCCGCGGAGCGAGCAAAATGCCGAAGCACTTGCCCTATCGGTCGAGGGGAACGTCACCACCAGCCGGAGGTTTTCGCCGTGCGTCCTGTCGTCTCGCTGTTCGTTCCGCTGCTGCTGGCGGGATCGCTGGTCGCACCGCTCCCCGCCGGCGCGGCGCCGCCGAAGGTCGCGGTGCTGAACTTCAGCACCGTCGGGTTGACCTCCAACTGGTACGGCAACTTCGAGCCGGGCGTGGCGCTCTCGGACCTCGTCACGGACAACATGGTCAACAGCGGCAAGTTCGACATGCTGGACCGCAAGAATCTCGACGCGACGCTGAACGAGCATCACGTTCAGGCCAGCGGCGAGGTCGACCCGGCGACGGCGATCAGCGCCGGCCGGCTCGTCGGCGCGCGCTATCTGATCTCCGGAAACATCCTGCAACTCGACCACACCGGGCGCAGCGGCGCCGCGGTCGGGTCGGCGATCGGCGGGATCGCGGGCGGGCTGATCGGCGGGGTTCGCACCGATCGCGTGACGCTGAAGGTCGCGGTTCGCGTCGTCGACGCCCAGACCGGCCGGATCGTGCAGTCGTTCAGCGACGAGAAGACCGAGAGCGCCACCTCGATCGGGGGCGGCGGCTACAGCGGCTATACCGCCGGAAGCTACGGCAACCAGAGCTTCCTGAGCTCCTCGATGGGCCACCTGATCAACGACGAGGCGATCGCGATCGCCCAGCACCTCGATCCCGACAAGTTCACCGCCGGCCCGCCGCCCGTGACGCTCGCGGGCCACGTGATCGACGTCGACGGGCGCAACATCATCATCAACATCGGTGCCTCGAAGGGCGTCGCCGTCGGATCGTACTTCGACGTGGTCAAGGTCAAGCAGATCAAAGACCCCGACAGCGGCCGGATGCTCACCGTGAACGAGACCGTCGGGAAGATCGAGATCATGCAGGTCAACGCCGACACCGCGGTCGGACGCATCGTCAGCGGCACGATCGTCCGCGGCGCGGCGGTGCAGTCCGAGTAAGCGCCTCGTCCACGCCGGCCGGAACGCTCGCCCGGCGTGGGACTGGACGGCCCAGACCGAGAAACGGTCTTGTCGCTATGTCCACGGTCGTGAATCCCGGTCTCGAAGGCGTCGTCGTCGGCGAGACCGTCCTCAGCAATGTCGAAGGGCAGGTCGGGCGTCTCACGTACCGCGGCTACGACATCGACGAGCTGGCCCCGAACGCCGGCTTCGAAGAGATCATCCACCTGCTGTTCCTCGGCGCGCTGCCGACCGAACCGCAGCTCGCCGCGCTGACGACGGCGCTCGCGGCCGAGCGCGTGCTGCCGGAGCCGACGCTGGCGATCCTGCGCGACATCCCGCGCGACGCCTGGCCGATGGACGTGCTGCGCACGGGCCTCTCCTCGCTCGCGCACGTTCTTCCGCACCAGCCGAACGGCGCGCACGCCAGCGACGTGAACGCGGCGCTGGGGCTGATCGCCAAGACCGCGACGATCGTCGCGGCCTGGGACCGGCTGCGCCGCGGGCTCGAACCGATCGCGCCGCGGACCGACCTGCGCCACGCCGCGAACTTCCACTACATGCGGACCGGCGAGCTGCCGAAGGTCGAGCAGGAGCGCGCGCTCGACACGTACTTCGTGCTGCTCGCCGATCACTCGTTCAACGCCTCCACGTTCGCCTCGCGCGTCGTCGCCTCGACGAATGCCGATCTCTACTGCGCCGTCACCGCCGCGGTCGCGACGCTGACCGGCGAGCTGCACGGCGGCGCGCCGTCGGGGACGATGAACCATCTCGAGACGATCGGTCTGAGCGGCGATGCCGACGCGAACGCCGAGCGCTTCGTGCGCGATCTCCTCGGCCGCGGGAAGCGCGTGATGGGGATGGGGCACCGCGAGTACAAGATTCGCGATCCGCGCGCGCGCCATCTCGACCGGAAAGCGAAGGAGCTCGCGCAACGCACCGGCTCGACCTGGTACGAGATCGCCGCCGCTCTGGAGCGCGCCTCGAACAAGGTGCTGCAAGAGACGAAGCCCGACAAGAAGATCTACGCGAACGTCGACTTCTACACGGCGCCGCTGCTCGCCGATCTCGGCGTCCCGAAGGACGAGTTCACCTGCGTCTTCGCCTGCAGCCGGGTCGCGGGCTGGTCGGCGCACATCCTCGAGCAGTACTCGCACAACCGGCTGATCCGTCCGCAGGCCACCTACGTCGGTCCGGAGGTCCACGCGTTCGAGCCGATGGCCGCACGCAACGGCGCCTCGAACGGGAAGCCCACGGGAGCGCTCACCTGAGCGAACGGCGCGCCGACGTTCGTCGCGAGACGCGCGAGACGACGATCGAGCTGCGGCTCGCGCTCGACGGCGGCCCGGTCGCGATCGCGACCGGCGTCGACTTCTTCGATCACATGCTGAACGCGCTGGCCGTCCACGGCGGGCTCGGTTTGGAGCTGACCGCGCGCGGCGACGGGATGGACAACCATCACGTGGTCGAGGACGTGGGGATCGCGCTCGGGCGCGCGATCGATCAGGCGCTGGGAGAGAAGCGCGGGATCGCCCGTTTCGGTTCGATCGCCGTCCCGCTCGACGACGCGCTCGTGCAGTGCGCGGTCGATTTGAGCGGCCGCCCGTATTTGAACTACGACGTTCCGCTCTCGGTGGACCGGCTCGGCGAGCTGCCGACCGAGCTCGTTCCGCATTTCTTCCGCAGCGTCGTCGACCACGGCAAGTTCAATCTGCACCTGCTGCGCTGGGCCGGCACGAACAACCATCACCTGTGCGAGGCGGCGTTCAAAGCCTTCGCCCGCGCGTTCGCCCAGGCGAAGACGTTCACCGCGTCGGCCTCCGTGCCGTCGACGAAGGGATCGCTCAGCGAGAGCTGATGTCAGTCCGCTTCGGCGCGGTCGCGCACGATGCGGAACGACTTGCTGAACCCGACGATCTCGATGATCCGCTCGATCTGCGGCGAGTTCACGACCAGCACGACGTCGTCGCAGCGCCGGCGCAGCCGCGCCAGCTCGTTCAGCGCGGTCGAGTCCATGTAGGTGACGCGGCTCAGGTCGACCAGGATGGGTTTGCCGTCGACGCAGGCGTCGAAGAGCGTGCGCATGCGCTCGGCATCATGAATGTCGATCTCACCCTCGAGGACGAGCTCCTGGCGCGGACCCACGCGTCAACCTCCGGGACAAGCCTCCAACCGTCGGGTTTGACCCGGCGGCGGGCGACCATCATAACACGTCCCCGCGCTTCCGTCAGCACGCTTTCCGTCACACCGACGGGTCGGCTTGGCGGGGAGCAGAGACGGCAGCAGGCAGGCTTGGCGACGGGATAGGCTAGCGGCGCGCCGGCCGGATCCGGTAGATCGCCCCGCCCAGATCGTCGGCGACGAACAGCGATCCGTCGGGTCCGACGGTGATTCCCGTCGGCCGGCAGGCCCGGTCCCCGCTCGCCGCCTGACAGCCGCCACCGAACTCAGTCCACTGCGCGACGGGGTTCGACCAGTCGACCGGCGTCGCAGGGCCGGCACCGCGGAAGGCGACGAACGCGACGCGCGGCGGCACCGGCGGGGTGTGCCAGGACCCGTGGAGCGCGACGAACGCGCCGCCGCGGTACGCCGCCGGGAACGCGTACGGACCTTTGGGGTCCGGCGGGTAGAAGACCGCGCCGATCGGCGTGTCGTACGCCGCGAAGACGACCTTCGGAACCGCCGCGTTCGCGCAGCTCGTGCCGTCGGCGCTGCGCCGGTTCTCGTAGCACGGCGGCCAGCCGTAGTCGGCGGTCCCCGGGTGCGCGCTGACGTCGTCGAAGATCTCGTAGGGGTGGCCATGCGCGAGGTCGTCGCGGCCGGCGACGCCCGCCCAGACATCCCCGCTGCCGGGCTGGACCGCGAGCGCGATCGCGTTGCGAATCCCGCTCGCGCGCGCGTGCATGTCCTTCCCGTCCGGCGTCATCTGCTGGATCGTCGCGCGCGTCGGGTCGTGCTCGGTGCACGCGTTGCACGACGACCCCACGGAGGCGTACAGCATCCCTTTCGTCAGCGCGACGCTCGTCGTCGAATGCCCGCCGGAGCCGCCCGGACGAACCGTCGCGATCTTCTCCGGCTTGGCGCGCGCGCTGCGGTCGCCCTCGTGATACGGAACGCGGTAGACGCCGAGCTGTCCCCCGACGTAGAGCGCGTCCCCCCCGAGGAACACGCCGGCGACGGGCTCGTCGTCGAAGGTCGCGAACACGCGCGGCTCGCCCGTTTTTCCTTGCGCGTCGGGAACCAGGTACACGGCCTTGCCGGACGTGCCGACGAGCAGATCGCCGTTCGGCGCGGCGGCCAGCTCGCGCGCGCCCGGGACGGCGGCGATCTTCTCCACCGTGAAGCCGCTGGGAACGGTGAGCGCCGCCGTTCCCGCCGCTTCCGCCGCGTGCGCCGGACCGATCCGCGCGGCGCAGGCGAACGTCGCGAACGCGGCGAGCGCGAGCGCGGCGAGCACGATCCCCGGAAGTCGAACGAACCTCATGTCAGCCTCGCGAGCGCCGCAGCGACGATCCCGACGCGCCGGTCGGACGGATGCGATAGATGTTGCCGGTTTGGTCGTCGGCGACGAACAGGCTTCCGCTCGCGCCGACCGCGACGCCGGTCGTGCGCCCGAGACGATTCCCCGACGAGTCTTGGAAGCCGGTGAAGAAGTCGTTCCACTGCGCCGTCGGATCGCTCCAGTTCACCGCGCGCGACGGCATCCCGCCGCTGAACGGAACGAACGCGACGTGCGGCGGATCGACCGGGATCCCGCCGTTGCCCGTGTGCCACGAGCCGTGCATCGCGGCGTACAGTCCGCCGCGCCACGCCGCGGGGAACGCGTAGGCGCCGTTCTGCGCGGCGGGAGAGAACGTCGCGCCGATGATCGTCGAATACGCCGGAAACTCGATCGCCGGCTCGACGACGCCGGTGCAGTTCGAGCGCGCGACGTACGCGATGCGGTTCTCTTCGCAGTCGGGCCAGCCGTAGTCCGCCGGCGCGGGCTGCGTCGAGACGTGGTCGATGAACTCGTACGGGTGACCTTCGGTCAGATTGTCCTGCCCCGCACCGCCGGCCCACACCGTTCCGGTCGAGGGATCGGTGGCGAGGGCGATCGCGTTGCGGAAGCGGCGCGCCTGCGTCGTCATCCCGCTGCCGTCGGTCCCCATGCGCTGGACCGTCGCGCGCGTCGGATCGACCTCGGTGCACGCGTTGCATGACGAGCCGACGCCGACGTACAGCGTCGAACCGCTCACCGCGACGGAGCTCGTCGTGTGCACGTCGCCGTCGGAGTTCGGCGCGACCGGTCCGGTGCGCACCGAGGCGATCTTCTGCGGCGTCCCGCTCTGCGCGCCGGCGGCGTACGGTATTCTCCACACCGCGTGCTGCGAGGCGACGAACACGGAGCTGCCCGCGTAGGCGATGCCTTGTGCCGGCCCGTCGGAGATCGTCGCGAAGGTGCCCGCCGTCCCGGCGACGCCGGGGTTTTCGGCGCCGGGGACGATCGCGACGGCCGACCCCTCGGTGCCGACGATCAGGTCGCCGTTGGGGAGCGCGGCCAGCTCGCGCGCGCCGCCGACGTTCGCGACGACGCGCGCCTCGAAGCCGGGCGGGAGGTGCAGCCGGGGGTCGGCCAGCGGCGGCTGCGGCCCGCTGTTCGGGGTCGCCGTCGGGGTGGGCGTGGGGGTCGGGAGCGGCGCGCCGCCGCCGGTCGCCGGCGCCGAGCTGCCCCCGCCGCCGCCGCCGCACGCCGCGAGCGTCACGGCAAGCAATGCCGCGGCGCCCACCGAACGCCGAGCGGCGAGATGGCTCCGAGGATCGCGGTGATCGACTACGGCGGCGGCAACGTCGGCTCGCTCCTCGCCGCGCTCGAACGCCGCGGTGCGTCCTTCGTGCTGACCTCCGACCCCGGCGAGGTCGTCCGCGCCGGCGCCGCGATCTTGCCCGGCGACGGCGCGTTCGGCGCGACGATGGAGGCGCTGCGCGAGCGCGGACTCGACGAGGCGGTCGGCACGACGATCGCCGCGGGCCGCCCGTTCCTGGGGATCTGCGTCGGTATGCAAGTGCTCTTCGCCTCCAGCGACGAGTACGGCGGGGCCGCCGGTATGGCGATTCTACCCGGAGAGGTCCGCCGCTTCGAGGGCGCTCCCAGGGTCCCGCACATGGGTTGGAACGAGCTGGCGATCGAGGCGGCGCATCCGTTCCTCGCCGGCGTGCCGAACGGCGCGTGGGCCTACTTCCTGCACTCGTACCGCATCGCGGAGAGCGACGCGACGGTCGCGTCCTGCGAGTACGGCGAGCGCTTCGCCGCGATCGTCGCGCGCGACAACGTGATGGCCACGCAGTTTCACCCGGAGAAGAGCCGCACGACCGGCGGCGCGCTGCTCGACAACTTCCTGCGGATCGCCGCGGCGTAAGGGTGCGCGCGCTCACGCTCTACCCCGCGATCGATCTGCGCGGCGGAAGCGCCGTGCGATTGGAGCGCGGCGATCCGTCGCGCGAGACGCGCTACGACGCCGATCCGGTCGCCCGCGCGCGTGCGTTCGTCGATGCCGGCGCGCGCGCGCTGCACGTCGTCGACCTCGACGGTGCCTTCGGCACCGGCGAGAACCGAACGGCGCTGCGCGCGATCTGCGCGGCCGTCGACGTCCCGGTGCAGACCGGCGGCGGCGTGCGCGGGATCGCCGACGTCGCCTCGCGCTTCGAGGAGGGCGCGCACGCGGTGGTGATCGGCACGCTGCTGGTCGAGCAACCCGACGACGCGCGCGCGATCGCGGAACGCTGGGGCGAGCGGATCGTCGCCGGAATCGACGCGCGCGGCGACCGCGTCGCGACGCGCGGCTGGCTCGCCGACGCCGGCGTATCGCGCGACGCGCTCGTGCGCGAGGTGCACGCGTGGGGGATTCGGCGCATCGTCTACACCGAGATCGCGCGCGACGGGATGGGCTCCGGCTACGACGTCGCCGCGCTCGCGCACGTCGCCGCGCTCGCCGGCGTGCGCATCACCGCGAGCGGCGGCGCGAAGACGCTCGACGACCTGATCGCGCTGCGCGACGGAACGCCGGAGAACGTCGATGCCGCCATCGTCGGCCGCGCGCTCTACGAAGGGACGCTGGATCTGCGCGAAGCGCTGCGCTGCTTCGGCTGACGCAGGTCAGAGGGGGCGGAACGGGATGAAGACGCAGTACCGCTTCCGCGTGACCCCACCGAGCGATTCGTTTCTGCGCGGCTCCGGGTCGCCGGCGCAGTGGTTCGGATCTCTGGCGGCATCGAAACCCAGTCCGGAGACGTCGCCCGAGACTTGTACCACCGTTCCGGCGAGCAGGTATTCGCCCGTCGGTTTCACGCCGGGCCAGCCGGGATCGGCGCCCACGTAGACCTTCGAGCTGACCGTGAGGTGCGCGACTTGGCCGTCGCGCGGCACGCACGGAACGTTCAAGCGCGCGGTCCCCGGAACGAACGCGTCGTCGCCGTCGAGCTTCTGTCCGACGTAGATCCAGCGCTGCGTCGCACCGTGCCGGCTGTTCGTTTCCGGAGCTTGCCCGCAGCGTTGCGTGTTCTGCCGGACGCGGCGGAGACTGGGCGCCAGCACGACCGTGCCGCGTCGTCGCCTTGCCTTTTCGCGGAGCGCCGCTGGGGCGGGCTTTCGGATCAGCGTCACGTTCGCCCACGTGTAGCTTCCGGCAGGGCCTGAGGTCGCCGCCTCGGCGATCGGCCGCGTCGAGAGGATCCGCACCGTCGATCCGGCCGGGATCAGCGTGACGAAGCTCGCATCGCGATAGCTCGTCGGAATCTTCGAGTGCAGCGGAAGCTCTTCCGTCGTCGTGACGCTCCCTCGTGCGGTCGGCTGCGCGATCGTGCGCGACTTGGTCAGCGCACCGCTCGCATCGCTGCGCCCGAGGTAGACCCATCCCACCACGCCGCGCGCCGCATTCGCGGCGACGACGGCGGAGGCGGCCTTGGCGCGGTCGTTGAGGCGCTTGTCGCTCACCGTCGGCGCGGTCGTCGTCATGCCGCTGAACGCCTGCGCCGTCATCGTCGCGAGCATCACGAGCTCGCGCGAGCATTGCGTCGGGAACTGCACTTTGTTCTCGTAGTCCTCGTAGAGCCCGGCCGGCACGATCTGCGCAGCCAAGCTGGAGTCGCGGCGAACGAGGATCGCATTGGCGACCTGGCACTTCCAATCCGGCTTCGTCGCGCGCTCGTACGCGGTCTCGACGTCCTCGGCGATTTGCGCGACCTGCGGCGGAATGACCGCGAGCTCGATGCGCACCTTGGTCAGCGCGTCGGTGAAGAGCTGGTCCGGCGACACCATGAAGGTCGCGAGGTACGCGGCGAACGCGAGGAAGAGCTTGTTGCCGTTCAGCGCATTGATCACCCCGGCAATGCCGGCGAGCGAGACGCCGCCGATTCCGATCGCCGCGGCTTTTTTCAGCGCGCTCGGCTTGCGCCTCCGCGAAGGAGATCCAGCCATACGTCTTCTCCCCCTGGCGAGAAGAGCGCGTGCTTCGGCGGCCCGAAGCGCGATCCCTCGTCTCAGTCAGCCGGGCAAGTGCGAGGTATCCCAACCGGCAAGCGGGCGACGATCTCGTAGCCGATCGTGCCGCAGGCGGCGGCCAGCTCTTCCGCGGTGATGCGCTCCGGGCCGTCGGCGCCGATCAGCGTGACGAGGTCGCCGGCATCGGCTTCCGGGAGCGCGGTGACGTCGAGGAACGCCATGTCCATGCAGACCCGGCCGACCAGCGGGACGCGGCGGCCGCGCACCAGCGCTTCGGCGGCGTTGCCGGCGCTGCGCGGAAGCCCCTCCGCGTACCCGATCGGCAGCGTGGCGATGCGCGAGCGGCGCTGCGCGGTCCACGTGCGGCCGTATCCGACCGTCTCGCCCGCGTCGATCTCGTGCAGCGCGACGATCCGCGTCCGCCACGAGAGCGCCGGCTCGAGCAGCAGCCCGTCGCCGTTCATGCGACGGCGCGTCTCCTCGCTCGGCCAGATCCCGTAGAGCCCGATCCCGCAGCGTACCGCGTCGAGCCGCGTCTCGGGCCAGAGCATCGCCGCCGCGGTCGCCGCGATGTGGCGCGGCACCTGACCGGCGAGCTCGCGCGTCGCCTCGAGGAAGCGCGCGAGCTGCTCGTGGGTGAACGGTGAGTCGAGCTCCTCGGCGGCGGCGAGATGGCTGAAGACGCCGGCAAGCTCGAACTCGGGGATCGCGGCGTACTCACGCAGCGCCGCCGACGCTTCGCGGTGCGGAAGGCCGAGCCGCACCACGCCGGTGTCGATCTTCGCGTGCACGGCGAAACGACCGCGGCGCCGGCGCGCGGCGCTCGCGATCAGCCGCGCGTACGTCCCACGATCCCACAGCGTGATCTCGGCACCCGCCGCGTGCACGATCTCGAGCTCGTCCGGCCGGACCGGGCCGAACACGTGGATCGGCGCGGTGACCCCGGCCTCGCGCAGCGCAACCGCCTCTTCCGCCGCGTAGACGCCGAGCCGCGCCGCGTGCGGGGCGACCGCGCGGGCGACCGGGACGAGGCCGTGTCCGTACGCATCGGCTTTGACGACGGCGGTGAGCTTCGCGGGCGCGACCAGCCGCGCGAGCGCCGCGGCGTTGCGAGCGATCGCGCCGAGGTCGACCGAGATCTCCGCGATCACGCGCGACGGAGCACGCGTGAGACGATCGCCGCGACCGGGATGCCGAAGAAGACGACGTAGCCGAGCATCATGACGATCGTCGTCGGCGCCGACGGCGGGCGACCGCCTTCGATGACCGAGAGCATCGCCATCACGCCGTACACGACCGCCCCGTAGACGGCGCCGGAGATCGCCGGCCGCCGCACGAGCTGCGGCTCGCTCCGCGAGAGGTAGGCATAGCCGCAGGCCCAGGCGACGGAGACCAGCACCTGCGCGACGATCCCGCCCGGAGTCCAAGCCGGAAGCCCCAGCACCAGAGCGGTCGGCACGCCGCGCAGCCACATCACGAACAGAAAGGCCTCGATGACGATCGCCCCGGTGACCCCCGCGACGAGTCCCGCCGTCAGCTGATCGCGCAGCGTTGCCGTTCGTTCCACGGGACCAGGGTTTCGTGAAGCGCAGGCGGTCATCCCGGACGGCGGCCGCCCTGCGATCCCGTTCCGCGGCGCGAGGGTGTGGTCGCTACGCCGTGAGACCGGGGACGGGCGGGTCCGGGAGGATCCCGGCGACGTACTCCGCTTCGCGCCGCTCGAGCGCTGCGGCGATCCGGTCGAGCAGCTCGCTCATCGTTGCCCGGGCGATGCGTTGGCCCACCGCCGCGTCGAACACGACGCCAACCGGGCCCAGCGGCGGGCGGTAGGCGCCCTCGAAGGTCAGCAGCGTCGAGTCGACGGAGGCGATCCGCAGCCGGAGCGTCCCGTGGAAGAGCGGGAACAGCCGCGTGCCGGCGTGCCACTCGATCGCCAGCGCGTCGTGGAGCCGGCCCGACTCGGCTTCGTCCGGGTGCAGGGCGAAGACCATCTTGACCGGCGCCCGCGCCGCGCCCGGCAGGCCGGCGATGAAGTCGCGCAGCGGAACGTGCACTTCGACCGAGCGCTCGGCATCGCGCAGGAAGTCCTCGGCGTACTCGTGCGCGACCGAAAACGGGCAGCGCACTTCGCGCTCGACGACGATCCGCGAGACCTTCGGCACCTCCTCAGGATACCCCATCCACGGCCCGGATCGGGCGCCCTTTCCTCTTGCACTCCGCGCCCGGGTCTGCTAACGTAGACTTCCGGCTGGCACTCTCGTGCTAGTAGTGCCAATGCCCCAGCCCCTCTCCTGAAACCCGTCAGCACCCGCTTTCGGAGGAATGGTTTTCGTGAATCTCAAGCCACTGGGCGATCGCGTGGTCGTCGAGCACGTGGAACAGGCCGAGAAGAGCATCGGCGGCGTGATCCTTCCCGACACCGCGAAGGAAAAGCCCCAAGAAGGCCGCGTTCTGGCCGTCGGCGCCGGCCGCACGCTCGACAATGGCACCAAGCTGTCGATGGACGTGAAGGTCGGCGACCGCATCATCTACTCGAAGTACTCGGGCTCCGAGATCAAACTCGAAGGCAAAGAGTACCTCATCATCTCGGAAAAAGACGTGCTCGCCGTGATCGACGACGCCCGCGTTCCGGCCGGAGTTTAGAAGAACAGACATGGCAGCGAAACAACTCGTATTCGATGAGAACGCACGGCGCGCGCTCGAGCGCGGCGCGAACACCCTGGCCGACGCGGTCAAGGTGACGCTGGGCCCGAAGGGCCGCAACGTCGTTCTCGACAAGAAATTCGGCAGCCCGACGATCACCAACGACGGCGTGACGATCGCCAAGGAGATCGAGCTTCCCGACACGTTCGAGAACATGGGCGCCCAACTGGTCAAGGAAGTCGCGTCCAAGACGAACGACATCGCCGGGGACGGCACGACCACCGCGACGGTGCTCGCGCAAGCGATCATCCGCGAAGGTCTGCGCAACGTCACGGCGGGCTCGAACCCGCTGCTGATCAAGCGCGGCATCGAGCGCGCCGTCGAGACCGCGGTCGCCGATATGGAGACCCTGGTTCAGAAGGTCGACACGACCGAGAAGATCGCGCAGGTCGCGTCGATCTCCGCCAACGACAAGACGATCGGCGACCTGATCGCCGAGGCGATGAAGGCCGTCGGTAAGGACGGCGTCATCACGGTCGAAGAGTCGAAGTCGATGAAGACCGAAGTCGAAACCAAGGACGGGATGCTCTTCGACAAGGGCTACATCTCGCCGTACATGGTCACCGACTCGGAGCGGATGGAAGCGACGCTCAGCGACCCGTACATCCTCGTGACGGAGCGGAAGATCTCGGCGATCGCCGACATCCTGCCCCTGCTCGAGAAGATCGTGCAGGTCCAGAAGCCGCTGCTCATCATCGCCGAAGACGTCGAGGGCGAAGCGCTCGCGACGCTCGTCGTGAACAAGCTGCGCGGCACGTTCACCACCGTCGCCGTCAAGGCGCCGGGCTTCGGTGACCGCCGCAAGGAGATGCTCAAGGACATCGCCACGCTGACCGGCGCGACGGTGGTTTCGGAAGAGCTCGGCCTCAAGCTCGACAAGGTCACGCCGGACCTCCTCGGTCAGGCGAAGACGGTCAAGGTCACGAAGGACGAGACCACGATCGTCGACGGCAAGGGCAAGCCCGAAGCGATCAAGGGCCGCATCGAGATGATCAAGCGGCAGGTCGAGGAGACCGACTCCGACTTCGATCGCGAGAAGCTCCAGGAGCGCCTCGCGAAGCTCTCCGGCGGCGTCGCCGTGATCCAGGTCGGCGCGGCCACCGAGACCGAGCTCAAGGAGAAGAAGCACCGCATCGAAGACGCGCTCAGCGCGACGCGTGCGGCGGTTCAGGAAGGCATGATCCCGGGCGGCGGCAGCTCGCTGGTGCACGCGATCAAGGCGGTCGAGAAGATCGCCGCCGACTCGGCGAACCACGACGAGAAGATCGGCGTGGACATCATCCGCCGCGCGCTCGAGGAGCCGCTCCGCCAGATCGCGGAGAACGCCGGCTTCGAAGGCAGCGTCGAGGTGAACCGCGTGAAGAACGCGGCGCCGGGCCAGGGCTTCGATGCGATGAGCGGTGAGCTCGTCGACATGGTCCAGGCCGGCATCGTCGAGCCGTTCAAGGTCACGCGCTCGGCACTTCAGAACGCGGCGTCGATCGGCGCCCTGATCCTGACGACCGAGACCCTGATCGCCGACAAGCCCGAGCCCAAGCAGAACAACGCCGGCGGCGGGATGCCGGGCGGCGGCATGGGCGGCTACGACATGATGTAGTCTTCGCTCACCGCGAAGAATGCAGCACGGCCCGCGGAGCGATCCGCGGGCCGTCGTCGTGTACGGCCGGGGATGGAGATAAACGACCGCCCGGCGTGGTGCGCGGCAAAACGTGCCGAACACTAGGAAGACATGGCCGAATCGGCGGAGCGGGCGGGGCTCGGGAGCAGCGCGGAGATCCGCTCGCTGGCGAACGCCTTTCCGCACATCGTCTGGCTCTCGGCGGCCGACGGGCAGCTGGAGTGGTTCAACCAGCAGTGGTACGACTACACCGGGCTCTCGCACGAAGAGACGCTGCGGAGCTTCGGCACGGAATGGGCCGGGGTGGTCCACCCCGACGACGCGCACGCGGTGCTCGAGAGTTGGCGCGAGTCGCTCGCGACCGGGAAGGTGTACGACGTCGAGGTGCGGCTGCGCGGCGCCGACGGGGTGCACCGGTGGTTCCTCGTGCGCTCGACGCGGATCGGCGATACGGCGGGGCGGCCGGTCCAGTGGCTCGGCACCTGCACCGACATCGACGACCGCCGGCGGGCCGAGGCGCACACGCGTTTTCTGGCCGTCGCGACCGACGCGCTAGGCGCCTCGCTCGACGTCGACGCGACGCTGCGGGAGCTGACCCGGCTGGCGGTTCCGGAGATCGCCGATTTCTGCGCGGTGTTCTTGCTGCAGCGCGACGGCTCGCTCGCACTCGCCTCGGTCGCGCACCAGGATCCCTCGGAGGCGTTGTTCGCCGAGCACTATCTGCGGCGGCATCCGATGAGCGAGCGAAGCGCCGCCGCCGACGTCGCGCGTACCGGGAAGTCGCACGTGGTCGGGCACGTCGCGGACGATGCGATGGAGCGCGCGGCACGCGATCCCGCGCATCTCGAGGAGATGCGGCGGCTCGACATCCGCTCCGTCGCCACCGTCGCACTCGTCGGGCGCACGCGCATCTACGGAATCTTGCAGCTCGTCACGCGCCGGCCGGGACGGACGTTGTCCAGCGCCGATGTGCGGATCGCCGAGACGCTCGCGTCGCGCGCCGCGAACGCGATCGAGAACGCGCGGCTCTACGAGCAGCTGCAGTTCACCGCGCGCGCCGGCGAAGCGTTCACCGAGTCGCTCAGCCTGCAGACGACGATGCAGCGGGTGCTCGACATCATCGTGCCGCGGATGGCGGATTGGGCGGTCGTCGATCTGTTCGACGAGCAGGATCGCGTGCGCATCGCCGCGATGGTGCACTCCGATCCGGCGATGAACGGCGTCGTCGACCGTCTGGTCGGCGCGTCGACGGCGAAGGTCGAGCTCGAGCCGGTCATCTCGGCGGCGCTCAAGACGCCCCGCACGCAGATCAGCGCGCGCATCGAGCCGGAAGTGTTCGCTTCGATGGTGCTGCCGCAGTACCGCGAGCTGATCCTCGCCCTGGCGCCGCGCTCCTCGATCATCGTCCCGCTGCGCTCGCGCGGACGGCCCCTCGGCGCGCTCGTCGCGTACTGGTCGACGACGCCGCGGATCTTCTCCGACGAAGACATGCCGATGTACGAGGAGATCGCGCGGCGCGCGGCGGTCGCGATCGAGAACGCGCAGCTCTACGAGCGCGAGCGGTTCGTCGCGGGCGCGTTTCAGCGCGCGGCGCTGCCGATCTCACTGCCGGTCGTGCCCGGTCTGCGCTTCGACTCGGTCTACGTCGCGGCGCAGAACGAGACGCAGATCGGCGGCGACTGGTACGACGCGGTGCGCCTCCCCGACGGGCGCATCGTGCTCTCCATCGGCGACGTCTCGGGGAGCGGACTCGAGGCCGCGGTGATCATGGCGGCGATGCGCCAGGTGCTGCGCGGCGTCGCGAACGTATACGCCGATCCGGCGACGATGATCGACGCGGCGGATCGCACGCTGAAGGCCGAGCACCCGGAGCGGATCGTCACGGCCTTCGCCGCGGTGTTCGATCCGATCGCGCGCACCTTGGCGTACGCGAACGCCGGCCATCCGCGGCCGATGGTGCGGAGCGCCGACGGCACGGTCGACGAGCTTCCGGCGAGCGGCTTGCCGCTCGGACTGCGCGAGCGCGGCGAGGTGCAGACGCAGGTCGTTCCGGTCGCCGACGATTCGCTGTTCCTCCTCTACACCGACGGGCTCACCGAGTCGACGCGCGACCCGATCGAAGGCGAGGCGCGCGTGCGTGCCGCGCTCGCGGACCCGCGAATCGCCGAGCGCGAGGATCCGGCGCAGGCCATCTACGACGCCGTGCTGACCGAGGGCACGCACGACGACGTCGTGCTGTTCGCGGCGCGCGTCGTCGGCGACGGTGCGTACCTCTCGCGCTGGAGCTTCGATGCGAAAGACGTCGCGCGCGGACGCGCGGTGCGTGCCCAGTTCGCCACCGCGCTCGAGGAGCATGCGATCGGCGGCGACGAGCGCTTCGCCGCCGAGGTGATCTTCGGCGAGCTGCTCGGCAACGTCGTGCGGCACGCCCCCGGTCCGATCGAGATCGTGCTCGAGTGGGATCGCGAGCGTGCGCCGGTGCTGCACGTGCTCGACCGCGGACCGGGGTTCGTGCTCGCGCCGCGGCTGCCGTCCGATCTGCTCGCCGAGCGCGGGCGCGGGCTGTTCATCGTCTGGTCGCTGGCCGAAGAGCTGAACGTGACGAAGCGGCCGAACGGCGGCGCGCACGCGCGTGCGGTGTTCTCCGCGCGACGGACGGGGCCGCGCGCCGACTGACGCGGCGCGCCCTCGACTCAGCCCTCGGTGTGGGTGGTTTCGACCACGATCGTCTCGGGTCGCTTCTCCTGGACGTGCTCGACGACGGTCGGCTCGTGGACGACCGTCTTCTTCTCGACGACCGTCGGTTCTTGGACGACCGTCTTCTTCTCGACGACGGTCTCTTTCTCGACGCGGCTCTCGCTCATGATGCGCTGATCCCCACTTTCGCGCCCGGCGTCACCGTCCGGGGAACGGTCCGTGCCGGAGTCCCGGCTTCAGGGGTGAGGCTTCGGGGCAGGAGCCCGTTTCGCGCGGCCTGCAATCACCGCGCATGAAGCTCATCGCCGCGACGTGCTGTGCCGTGCTGCTCGGGTTCGCCGCGCGCGCGTCGGCGGCGCCGGCCGGCCCGGCCGCCGGCGCGAAGCCGGCCTACCAGCGGTACTGCTCGATGATGTCCGGCAGCGACGCGACGGCGCGGCGCTACCAGGCCGAGATGGCGAAGCTGCCGCTTCCCAACGACGCGCAAAACCTTGCGATCGCCGGCGGCGTGCAGCGCGTGCTCCAGGCGCAGACGCACAGCGCGATGCTGCCGCCCGAAGTGCACGTGATGTTTCGCGACGCGCAGCGCTTGCTGGTGAACCCGATGGGGAGCGACGAGCTCGTCCTCGTCACGGTCGGGAACCCGCCGCGCTGGTACGATGCCGATGTCGACCGGACGGGAACGGTGCAGAGCGTCGACCCGCTGCCGCCGGGCGCGGCCGAGCGCGTCGGCGGCTTCATGCGCGGGCTCGCCGCGTTCGTCGTGCTGAACCAAGTGCTCGGCGGCGACGATCCGCTGCCGCGCACCGGCTGCCTCGCGCTCGCGCGGGCGTGGTTCGCGCCGGCGATCGGGATCCTCCCCGACATCGAGCGCTCGATGTGGAATCCGCCGCAGCCGGCGAGCCCGCACGACGTCGACGCGATTCGCGACGCGCTGCGCCAGTATGCGCGCGCCCCCGATCGCGATCCGGAGAAAGCGGCGCTCACCGAGCACACGCTGCGCGCGGTCGGCTTCGATCCGCCGGTCGAGTTCGTCTACCGCGATCCGGGCGATCCCGGCGATCCGCTCGGTGAGTTTGCCGTCGTGCGGTTCGGGACGGTCAAGCACTCTTACGCGGTCGTGCAGCGGAAGCCGAACGGCCGTTACGAGATCGACACCTCGCCGATGTGTCTGGTCGGCGATCCGCGCTGCGCCAAGTACTACGTATGGCCGTGACCGCGCTCGCGCGCTGCGCGTGGGCGAACGGCGCCGATGCGGCGATGACCGCATATCACGACGAGGAGTGGGGCGTCCCCATTCACGATGACCGACGGCTGTTCGAGTTCCTGATCCTCGAGGGCGCGCAGGCCGGGCTGTCATGGTCGACGATCTTGCACAAGCGCGCGGCCTACCGCAAGGCTTACCGCGACTTCGATCCGGCGAAGGTCGCGCGGTTCGGCGAGCGCGACACCGCGCGGCTCCTCGCCGACGGCGGGATCGTGCGCAACGCTGCCAAGATCGGCTGGTCGATCCGCAACGCCGAGGCGCTTCTCGCGGTGCAGCGCGAGCTCGGCTCGTTCGATGCGTATCTGTGGGCGTTCGCGGGCGGTGCGCCGATCGTCAACCGCCCGCGCGGCGCCGGCGAGGTGCCGGCGCGCACCGAGCTGAGCGACCGCCTCAGCAAGGATCTGCGCGCGCGCGGCTTCGGCTTCGTCGGCTCGACGATCTGCTATGCCTTCCTGCAAGCCGTCGGCGTGGTCAACGATCACGCGGCGTCCTGCTTCCGTTCGGAGAGGTGAGATGCGGCTGTTCGACGGCGATGCGATCGTGCTGGCCGGTGCGACCGGACGGGTCGGCGGCGCGACGCTGGCGACGCTCGTGCGCGAGGGTGCGCGCGTCCTCGTCCTCTCGCGCTCGCGCGAGCGCGCGGCCGAGCGGATCGACGAGCTGCTCGACGACGCCGAACAGGCCGCGGCGATCCCCTTCGCGGCCGACCTGAACGATCCGGCGCAAGCCGCCGCGGCGATCGCCGCGTGCGTCGAGCGCTTCGGCCGCATCGACGCGCTGGTCAGCCTCGCCGGCGACGGGCGCACCGTCGCGCTCGTCGACTCCTCGCTCGACGATCTGCGCGCGAACGCCGCTGCCTTCGTGGAGACCGCGTACAATCTGGCGCTGCCGGCGGTGCGCGCGATGCTGGAGCAGCCGTACCGCGAGCAGGCACGCTCGCGTGGACGGATCGTCGTCGTCACCGCCGGCTCCTCGAAGGCGCCGGCGCCGCGCCGCGGGCCGTTCGGGATCGCGAAGGCCGGCGTGAACGTGCTGATGCAGGCGATCGCGCGCGAGCACAAGCCCGACGGGATCGTCGCGAACGCGCTGGTGCTCGGCGGCGTCGCCTTCGAGGGATCCGGTGCGACGCGCACCGCGGAACGGATGGCCGAGGCCGCGACGCCGCAGGAAGTCGCCGACGTGCTGGCCTTCTTGGCAAGCGATCGCGGCAGCGGGATCAACGGCGCGCTGGTCGACCTGAACGCGCGCGAAGTCGACTGACCCCGTCTTTTTCTCGCCCCGGCGAGAAGGCACGCGGCAAGGCCGTCGCGCAGCGCGCTTGCATGACGCATGCGCACGGGCTCGCTTGCCGGTGTCCGCACGGCCGCTTCGATCCCGGCCGTCTTTTCCGCCGGTGCTCGTGATGCTGGGTGGGAAGAAGTCGAGCGCGCCGCGCTGATCGTCGGCTGAAGCGCGGTCAACTCGTCGCGCCGACGAGCTTGGCGAGCGCCGCCGAGGGCTCGCACTGCAGCTCCGCCATCAGCACGTCGCGGTACTGGCGGAAATGGCGCAGCGCGGCGGCCCGGTCGTCGCTCGCGAGGTAGGCGCGGATCGCGATCTCGCGGGCCGGCTCGTCGCACGGATCGTACGCGCTCATCTCGTGGCAGAGCGTCAGCGCGTCGGCGTAGCGTCGGTCGTCGAGCGCCTCTTTCGCGAGCACCTGTGCGACCTCGCAGCGCAGCTCGCGCAGGTGACGCTCGGTCGGCTCGAACCATTCCCACGCCTCGAACTTCGCGGGGCGCTCGGCGCGCAGCCGCTGATAGACCTCGCGCAGCGCCGCCGTGCGCGCCGGATCGGCGGCGTCGCTCGCGCGCACGCCGGCGAGCGCGCGATCGATCTCCCACAAGTCGACGCGCACGTCGCCGCCGACGCGATAGCTGTCGCCGGCGCGCACGACGACGTTCTCGTGCCCGAGGCGCGTCTTGAGCCGGTGCAGGCAGACGTGGAACGCGTTGCGCGCCTCTTTCTCGCCCAGATCCGGCCAGAGCAAGTCGGTGAGCCGCTCGCGCGAGAGCCCTTCGGGACGCATCGCGACGGCCGCGAGGAGCGCATGCTCGCGTTCGGCCAGCATCACCGGGTTGTCGTCGATGAGAACGCGTCCGTTCACCAGCTCGACGACGAGCCCCGCGCGCGGCGCCGCCTCGCCCGCGCCGCGATAGCGCCGTACGAACGGCTCCAGAAAGCCGGCGTCCTCGCCGCGTGCCAGCGCGTCGACCGCCTTGTGCAGTTCGGGTGCGTCGATGCGCTTCGCGATCGCCGCCGCCTCACCGCGCATGGCAACCCGCTTCGCCGGGTTCAGCTCCGCGACGGCGAGCGCGGCGAGCACCTGATAGAACGGCGCGCGATAGCCCGCCGCCGCTTCGCGCGCGGTGTCGGCGTTGCGCAGCGCCGCGCCGCGGTCCGCGGTCCGCGCCGCGGCGACGAGATAGCCGCACGCGACCCATTTCAAATAGCCGGTCGCGCTCCATTTCTTGAAATCCGACGGTTCGGTCGCGCCGGTGCGACCGCGCACGCAGGCGGTAAAGAACGCGAACCCGTGCACCGCGTCGCGGTCGACCGCGGTCTCGAGCGCGAACCCGTGATGCTCGTACGCGGCGTCGTCGCCGGCGAGCCACGCGCCGAGCGTCGCTTCGGCTTCGTAGAACGCGATGAAGTTGCCGAAACCCGTGGCGCGCGCGTACTCGATCGCGCGCGCGAGCCGCTCGCGCTCGGTCGCGCGGTCGCCGCGCACGCGTGCGATGTCGGCGCCGAGCGTGAGCTGCGTTCCGCCCGCCATCACCGTCATCGCGCTCACGAACGGCCATGCCGCTTCCAGGTCGCGCTCCGCTTCGCGCAGCCGGCCAAGCCGCGCGGTCATGAGCGAGCGCAGGTAGAGCAGCCAGCCGTGCATGCGGGTCGACGGCTCGTCGGGGGCGCCGATCTGCGCGCGGAACTCGTCGACCAGGGCGAGCGCCGTCTCGAACTCGCCGACGTAGCTGAGCATCAGCACGCGGAACACGTACAGGTAGATGCGCAGCGCCGGCGGTGAGTCGGCGGGCAGTCGCGCCCAGACCGACTCCACCTCGCCGAGCAGCGCGTGCGCGTCGGCGGCGAACGTGCGCAGCAGCGCCGTCACCGCCCACAGCCGCGGATAGCGCATCACCGTCGCGCGCTCGAACGAGGCGAGGAGCCGCGCGTAGGTGATCGTCGGCGCGTCGGCTTCGATCACTTCGACGTGCTCGAGCGCCGCGGCGGCAGCCTCGGGATCGCCGCGGGCCAGCTCGACCTCGGCCGCGCGCTCGTAGTCGCTCGCGGCGAGCGCGGCGCCGGCGATCGGTCCGAGCAGCGCGTCGACGCGCGCGGGGTGGCGCTCGAGCAGCGTCGAGGCGACCAGCGGGTGGGCCGTGACGACTCCGCCCGCCGCGCGCGTCACGAACGGCGAGCTCTTGGCGAAGGCGGCGAACGCCTCCCGGCCGAGCTCGTCACTGACCGCGAGCCGCACCTCACCTTCGGTCGCGCGCGGGAGCGCGGCGCTGACCAGGAGCCCGTCGATGACCGCGGGTGGGACGCTCCCCAGCACTTGATCGGCGAGGTATTCATGGAGCTCTTCGTAGGCGACGTCGTCGAGCTTTTCGAGGAGCTCGTCGAGCCGGTGCTCCTGCGCGAACCGCGCGAGCAGCAGCACCGCGATCGGCCAGCCGGCCGACACGGCAGCGACGCGGGCCATCGTTTCGGGCGTCACCTCGCCGGCGGCGAAGATCGCCGCGATCTCGCTCTCGTCGAAGGCCAGATCGGCGGCGCGCAGGCTCAGGATGCGGTGCGGCGGGGCGAAGCGCGAGACGTGCATCCGCAGCGGCTCGCGCGAGCAGATCACGACCATGCGCCGCTCGGGGCGGCCGGCGAGCAGCCGGGCGAGCACCTCGCGTGCGCCCGCGTCGGCGATCGCATGCTCGGTGTTCTCGAAGACGAACGCCGACGGCTGCGGCGGCGGGACGCGCCAGGCCGTCAGCGCCTTCGCGACCCGGTCGGCCGCCGAGCCGTGGCCTTCGCCGAGCAGCGACTCGTTCATCGCCAGCGTCGCGGAGCGCTCGGGCGCCTCTTCAGCGAGGGCCGGCAGAACCCGGCGCACGAGCTCGACGTCGGATCCGGCGCCCGAGCAGTCGCACACGGCGACGTTCCCGCCGAGCGTCGCCAGCAGCTGGCGGGCGAGCGTGGTCTTGCCGAAGCCCGCCGGGGCGACGATCGAGACGATCGAGGGGGCGGCGGCGCGGACGCGGGCGATCAGCGACGAGCGCAGCAGGTCGGTGGTTGGCGGAGCGGTCGTCGGTAACGTCTCCATTGCCGGTCGCGAGCAGCCAGTTTCGAAAGCGGCAAGCCGGGTCCCCGCCCGCATTGCGCGGCGTTTTCATTAAGCCTATCTTACTTTGCACACGCGCTTGTGGACGGTGTGGATTCGCGGGCCGGGCGCCTCGCGCGAGGGTACGCTGACCCGGCAAGGGCGCCGTGGAACCCCGTCGCGCTGGCAGTGTGTTTAGGGGAGTGCTAATCCCAGAACGGAAAGGATCCGCGCGTGCGGCATCACGACGAGATACTCGAGTTCGAACGGCTTTTCTCGCCCCACGGGGCGCACGGCCGGTTCGAGCCCAACACCGACGTCCACTTCGACGAAGCGGAACGCGCCATCGTCGTCCACGTAGAGCTGGCCGGCGCCGACGCCGACTCGCTGTCCGTGGAGTGCGACGATGTGTATCTCACCATCTCCGGTCGTCGCGCGCGGCGCGACGTCTCGCGCGATGCCTCGCTGCTCCGCAAGGAGATCCAGTACGGCGAGTTCGTGAAACGCATCCCGCTCCCGGTCCTCGTCCATGACGAGGGCGCGAGCGCCGTCTATCGCGACGGCATTCTCGCGATCCGTCTCCCGCTCTGCGAATCCCAGAAAGACCCGATCGTCCGGCGCGAGATCCGCATGACGGTCATGAGGACGCTCGCGTAAATGGCGAAACCCGTGAAGACCCCGGAAATCATCGGCATCCTTCCGCTCCAGGACGCGGTGCTGTTCCCCAATACCGTCATCCCGCTCGCGGTCGTGAAGCGGCCCGGCATCCAGCTCGTCGAAGAGGCGCTGCGCGAAGGCAAGCAGATCGGTCTCGTCGCGCTGAAAGACAAGGACACGGAAGATCCCGGTCCGGACGACGTGCGCCGAGTCGGCACGATCGGCACGATTCAGAAGATGCTGAAGGTCCCCGACGGCACGCTGCGCTGCATCGTCGCCGGCGGCCCGGTCTTCCGCATCGATCAGTTCGTCGCGAACCAGCCGTACCTGGCGGCGACGTTCACCGAGCTGCCCGACGTGACGCGCGAGACCGAGCAGGTCGTGGCGATGCACCGCAACCTGGGCACGCTCTTCCAGAAGCTGCTCGGGTATCTGCCGCAGGCGCCGCGCGAGATGGAGATGGAGGTCAACAACATCTCCGATCCCAACCTGCTCTCGTACTTCGTCGCCTCGACGATGCGGCTCGAGACGGCGGACCGTCAGGCGATCCTCGAAGAGCGCGACACCGCGAAGCGGCTGCGCATGCTGACCCGAATGATCACCAAGGAGCTGGAGGTCGTCGAGCTCGGCCACAAGATCCAGTCCGACATCCAGCGCGAGATGGAGAAGAACCAGCGCGAGTTCTACCTGCGCCAGCAGATGCGGGCGATTCAGGAAGAGCTCGGTGAAGCCGATCCGCAACAAGCCGAAACGAACGAGCTGCGCAAGAAGATCGACGACGCCAAGATGCCGGAAGACGTGAAGAAGGCGGCGGAGCGCGAGCTCGACCGGCTCTCCAAAGTCCCGACGGCCTCGCCCGAGTACAGCGTGATCCGCACCTACCTCGACTGGCTCACGCAGCTCCCGTGGGGGATCTCCACCTCGGATCAGATCGACATCGCCCGCGCGCGCGCGATCCTCGACGAGGACCACTACGATCTCGAGAAGATCAAGGACCGCATCGTCGAGTACCTCGCCGTCGGCAAGCTCAAGAACAAGCTGACGGGGCCGATCCTGTGCTTCGTCGGGCCGCCGGGGGTCGGCAAGACCTCGCTCGGGCAGTCGATCGCGAAGGCGATGGGCCGCAAGTTCGTGCGGCTCTCGGTCGGCGGCGTGCGCGACGAGGCCGAGATCCGCGGGCATCGCCGCACCTACATCGGCGCGATGCCGGGGACGATCGTGCGCGCGCTGCGCGACGCCGGGACGAACAACCCGGTGATGATGATCGACGAGATCGACAAGGTCGGCGGCGACTTCCGCGGCGATCCGCAGAGCGCGCTGCTCGAGGTGCTCGATCCGGAGCAGAACAACACCTTCCGCGACCACTACCTCGATCTGCCATTCGACCTTTCGCGCGTGCTGTTCATCTGCACCGCGAACGCGCTCGATACGATCAGCAGCGCCTTGCGCGACCGCATGGAGATCATCAATCTCTCCGGCTACACCGAGCTGGAGAAGCTGCAGATCGCCAAGCGGTATCTGATCCCGAAGCAGAAGAAGGCGAACGGGCTGCGCGAGCCGCAGGCGGCGATCGCCGACAGCGCGCTCAAGCAGATCATCGTCGACTACACGCGCGAGGCCGGCGTGCGCAGCCTCGAGCGCGAGATCGGGACGATCTTCCGCAAAGTGGCGCGGCGCGTCGCCGAGAACGCGAAGTACAAGATTCGCGTCAAGCCGGACACGCTGGTCGAGTTCCTCTCGAAGCCCCGTTTCTACAACGAAGTGAAGCGGCGGACGGCGTCGGTCGGCGTCGCCACGGGGCTCGCCTACACGCCGGTCGGCGGCGACATCCTGTTCATCGAGACGACCGCGATGCCGGGGACCGGAAAGTTCACGCTCACCGGTCAGCTCGGCGATGTGATGAAGGAGTCGGCGACCGCCGCGATCTCGTTCCTGCGTTCGCGCTCGGCGGAGCTCGGGCTCGCCGACGACTGGTTCGCCAAGCACGACCTGCACATCCACATCCCGGCCGGCGCGATTCCGAAGGACGGGCCGTCGGCCGGCGTCAGCCTTGCGACTTCGATCGCTTCGCTCTTGACCGGCATGAAGGTCGATCCCGAGCTGGCGATGACCGGCGAGATCACGCTTACCGGTCAGGTGCTGCCGATCGGCGGGGTCAAGGAGAAGGTGCTCGGGGCGAAGCGGGCGGGGATCAAGAAGGTGCTGCTCCCGCGGCGCAACGAGATCGACCTCGACGACGTGCCGAAAGAGGTGCGTGACACGATGCAGTTCGCGTTCGTCGACGAGCTGAGCGAAGTGTTCGCGCATGCGCTTGGGAAGCGCGTGATCACGCCGGTGCTGCTGGGGGCCGGGGACGGCAAGGGGACGAGCAACGTCGTCGCGCTGCGGCCTCGGGCGAAGCGCACGCCGATCGCGCGGCCCTCGCGGACGGGGACGCGCAACGGCGGGGCTACTTCACCGAAGCGGCGGTAGCGGGTTCTTCGCTTTTTGGGGATTGGGGTTGGGATCGCGCAGGGCACGCCCCCACGGCGGGGACGCTCCCTGCGCGCATCCTGCGCTCCGGTCGCTCGGCGCCGCGTCGCTCCGCGCATCCTGCGCTCCCGCTCCGCGACGACGCCCCGCCGTGGGGGCGTGCCCTGCGCGATCCCCGGCACGATTTGTTGAATGACCGTTAGCGCGAGATGGGCGATGGGACGCGGTAGAGCTCGCCGTCGTGATCGTGGCGTACGTCTTCGCCGAGGGTGTGCGCTGCGTGGGTTTCTGAGCCGCGAATGACGCGCTTTTCTTCGAGGTTGTCGTAGCTCACCGCGTGGCGCGCGGCGAGCAGGTCGTAGGCTAAGGGGTTGTCGGCGCTTTCGACGGCGTGATCGATCTCGTGGGCCAAGCCGAGGGCAGGGGATTGACGTCCGCCGCTGGTGGTCAGCAGCGCGCTGTGGGGATCCCAGGTGATCGTCTCGCGCATCGGATCGTAGCTGTCGTTGCCGTGGCGGTTGATCGTGATGCGGTGCTTCGTGTCGCTCTGCTCGATGCGGTCGATCAACGAGCGTTCGACCGGATCGCGTGCGAGGTAGGCGAATGCGGACTTCACGTCGCGTGCGGCTTTCGCCGGCACCGCGAGCGAGCCGAAGTGAACGTTGGCGCTTCTCATGGCACCGTCTGTTCACGCGCCGCGAAGCGACGACTAGGGGCTCGGGGCCTGGAGCTACGCGATCACGCGGCGCTGGTGTCGTCGGGGCGGTTCCCTTCGGTAGATGGGGACGAAGCGAAGGCTGACCACCGGGAACGCGGCGCCGAGGGCGATCGCGTCGTGCAGCATCGCCGGGTCATTCGCGCGGGACCCCCGAGCGCGGAAATCGCTCACTGGCCGATGACGGCGATCAGTTCGCCGGTCGTGTCTGCTCGCCGGGAGCAGTTTGCGCTGCGAAGCGAGCGGGATCGAACAGGCTGATGTCCGGAACCGGGGTTTCGGAGGCGAGCAGGGCGGCGACGACCTCGCCGATCACCGGGGCGAATTTGAAGCCGTGTCCGGAGAAGCCGCCGGCGAGCACGATGCGTGCGTGCGAGGGGTGCGGGCCGATCACGAAGTGCTCGTCGGGTGTCAGGGTGTACATGCACGGGTCGCCCTGCAGAAATGCGCCTGCCGCCGACGGGACGAACGAGGCGAGCGCCGCGCGCGCGCGTTCGACCTCGTCTTCGCGCACGGTGCGGTCGAAGGCGTCCGGGTCGCTTTCGACGCCGCTGCCGTGGTGTGCGATCTTCACTCCGTCGCCGAAGTCGGGGAAGCCGTAGAACATTCGCGCGCCCGCGCGCTCGACGCACCAGATCGGCAGGCGGTCCGGTGCGACGGCGGCGCGGTCGGCGGGAGCGAACCAGAACTGCACGTTGCGCTCGACGCGCAGCGGAATCGAAAGATCGTGCGCGACGCGCGTGAACCAGGGGCCGGCGCAGATCGCGAGCCGCTCGGCTTCGATTCGCGTCCCATCGGCGACGGTCACTGTCACGCCGGCATCGTCGGCTTCCCATCCGAGGGCGCGCACGCCGAAGCGCAGTTCCGCGCCCTGCTCCGCGGCGACGAGTAGGTGCGCGCGGACAGCCTCCTCGGGGAAAACGGCGCCGGCGACCGCTTCGTACACACCGATCTCGTCGTCGTGCGGCGTCGTCATCGGAAAGCGGCGGCGCAAGTCGGGCGCCTCGTACACCTCGTGCGCGAGGTTCCATCGGCGCGTGCTCTCCAGCGTTCCGGCGACCACGGCGGTCTCGGGTCGCCCGACGAACAGTCCGCCGGTGCGTGCGCGCAACGCCGTTGCAGTTCGTTCTTCGAGCGCGTCCCAGAGGGCGTACGCGCGTTGGAGCAGCGGGACATAGTCCGGCGACTCGAAGTAGGCTTGGCGGATGATCCGCGTGCGGCCGTGCGAGGAGCCGGCGCCGTGCGCGGGGCCGAACTGCTCGATTCCGAGGACGCGCATCCCGCGCGCTGCGGCGTGCGCCGCGACGGCGCTTCCCATCCCGCCGAGTCCGAGGACGATCGCGTCATAACGCATTACGGCATCGTCTGACGTCTCGTCGTGTGGCGCCGTACGGACCACGTCGGCTCACGACACCAGGATGCCGCCGGGTGGCTCTGCCGCGACGTCACCGATCACCGCGGCCGTACCGAGATCGGCGAGGTCGTGCAAGAGGCCGTCGACGTCTTCGGGCGGCAGCGCGATCAGGAGGCCGCCCGAGGTTTGCGCGTCTGAGAGGGCGATGCGGTGTGCTTCGTCGACGGTGTCGCCGTACGTGGTGAAGGCGGCGTGCTCGGCGAGGTTGTCGCGCGTTCCGCCGGGGACCGCGTCGCGTGCGATCAGCGCGAGCACGCCGTCGAGCAGCGGGACGGCGTGCGCATCGATGCGCAGCGCGACGCGCGAGGCGCGTGCGATCTCGGCGGCGTGACCGACGAGGCCGAAGCCGGTGATGTCGGTCGCCGCGTGCGCCCCGTGCGTTGTCATGGCGCGCGCGGCCCGGTCGTTCAGCCGCACCATTTGGGCGATCGCGGGCGCGAGCGCGTCGTCGTCGATCAGATCGCGCTTGCGCGCGGTCGTCAGGATCCCGGTGCCGAGCGGCTTCGTCAGCACGAGCACGTCGCCGGGGCGCGCGCCGGCGTTCGTCACGATGCGATCGGGATGCACCGTGCCGGTGACGGCGAGGCCGAACTTCGGCTCGTCGTCCTTCACCGTGTGCCCGCCCAGGATCGCGACGCCTGCCTCGGCGGCGATCGCGGCGCCGCCCTCGATGATCCGCGCCAGGATCTCGGTGCCGAGCTGCTCGACGGGGAAGGCCGCGATGTTCAGCGCGGTCAGCGGCGTCCCGCCCATCGCGTAGACGTCGCTCAGCGCGTTCGCCGCCGCGATCCGTCCGAAGTCGTACGGGTCGTCGACGACGGGCGTGAAGAAGTCGACCGTCTGGACGAGCGCCAGATCGCCGGCGAGACGGTAGACGCCGGCGTCATCGCTGGTCGCGTGACCGACCAGCACGTTCGGATCGGCGGGGGCGGGCAAGCGGCGCAGGACCTGCGCCAGGTCGGCGGCGCCGACTTTACTCGCTCAACCCGCGCAGGCCGAATATGCCGTGAGCCGTATCCGGCGGCCGGGGGACTCCATCGCCTCGGAATACAACACCGTGCGTCGAACGTCCGCCGGAGAAGCCGTGCCGAAAAGCCTTCTGTTCATCCCCGGGCCGGTGACCGTCGCCGAGCCGGTGCTCGCTGCCTGCGCCCGGCCGCTGATCGACCATCGCGGTCCGGAGTTCCGCGCGATGCTCGAACGGATCGTCGCGCGGATGCGCCTGATCTTCGGAACCGAGCGCGCCGACGTGCTGCTGCTCGGGTCGTCGGGGACCGGCGGGCTCGAAGCGGCGATCGGCAACCTGTTCGGCGCCGGCGATCGGCTTCTCGCGTGCCCGATCGGCGTGTTCGGTCAGCGGCTGATCGCGATCGCCGGCGCGATCGGCTGCGAGGTCGAGGTGCTCGAGACGCCGTGGGGCGGTGCGGTCGATCCGGCCGCGCTGCGCGCGCGGCTCGACGCCGACCGCGGCGCGGAGAAGCGCTTCGACGGCGTGCTCCTGACGCACAACGAGACCTCGACCGGCGCGCAGTGCGACATGGCGGCGCTCGCCGAGGCGATCCGCGGGCACGGCGCCTACACGGTCGTCGACTCGGTCAGCGGGCTCGCCGCGAGCGCCTTCGCGATGGACGCGTGGGGCTTCGACGTCGTCGTCGCGGCCTCGCAGAAGGCGCTGGCCGCGCCGCCCGGGCTCGCGATGGTGGCGGTCGCGCCGCGCGCCTGGGAGCGCATCGATGCGAACCTGGGCGCGCGGTTTTACTTCGACCTGCGCAAAGCGCGCGAGTTCGACAAGATCGGACAGACGCCGTGGACCCCGCCGGTCTCGATCGCGTTCGCGCTCGACGTCGCGCTCGAGGAGTTCGAGCGCATCGGCGCGGAGGCGGTGTGGGAGCGGCATGCGCGGTACGCCCGCGCGATCCGCGCCGCGGCGGCCGGGCTCGGGCTCGCGATCTTCTCGCAGGAGGGCGCGCACTCGCCGACCGTCGTCGCGATCAGCGTTCCGGACGGCATAAACGGCGATGCGATCCGCACGGAGATGCGCGAGTCCCGCGGCGTCGTGATCGGCGGCGGCCAGCAGGCGCTCAAAGGTAAGATCATCCGCATCGGCACGATGGGCGATCTCACGCAGACCGACGTCCTCGGAGCGCTGGGTGCGCTCGAGATCGCGCTGCTGGAAGCGGGGACGCCGATCCACGTCGGGACCGGCGTCCAAGCCGCGCTGAAAGTCTTCCTCGAAGCGGAGCAGGTCGCCGCGGTCTAGCGGCCCCGCGTCTTCTTGCGCGCGCCGGCCTTCTTCGCGCCGGACGCCTTTTTCGCGCCCGACTTCTTCGCGCCCGCTTTCTTCCCGCTCGTCCGCGTCACGCTCGCCTTCTTGCGCGCGCCCGCGGCGGCGCTGCTCGTCGACTTCTTGCGCGAACTTGCCGCCGCGCCGGCCGCCTTCTTGGCCGACGCGCCGCGCTTCTTCGCGCTCAGCGCACGCTTCTTGAATGTCTGCATCTCGGCGCCGAGCGCTTCGAGGCGGTCGGCGCCGAGCGTCGCGCGCGCCTCCTTGAAGATCGTCGACTCCTCTTCCTTGACGTGGTGCGCGATCATCTCTTTGAGCACGGTGACTTTGGCTTCGAGCGTCTCGTCGCCGGAGCGCAGGGCCTGGATCTTGGCGATCATGTCCTTCGCCATCCCGTGCTCTTCGTTCGCCTCGAGGACGGTGTCTTTCTCGTCTTTTCCGCCCTTGCGGCGCAGCTCGGGATAGAAGAGTTTCTCTTCCATCTCGGCGTGGACGGTCAGCAGCGTGCAGATCGTGGCGGCCAGACTGCGCAGCTCGCTCGGCGTCGTGTCGTCGGCGAGCGCCTTGCCGAAGAGCGTCTCCACTTCGGCGTGATCGGTTTTGATCAGCGTCAACGCGTCCGGCGCCGCCTCGTCGTCGCCGGGGTGCAGCATGCGGTTCATGGCGTCCTGGATGTTCATCGCAAGGGCTCCTCGCCGTCGGTCGGTCGAATCGATCCTACCGCGGCCGAGCCGCCGCGAAACGCACGCTGCCGCGCACTCAGCTCGAGACGGCCGCCGTCGCGCCCGCGACCGCGAAGTCACCGTTGGCGTAGCGCGCGCGCAGGGTGCGCTTCGAGATCTTGCCCGTTGCGGTGTGCGGCATCTCGTCGACGAAGACGACGTCGTCGGGCATCCACCACTTCGCGATCTTCCCGTCGAGGAACGCCAGGACGTCGTCGCGTCCGACGCCGGCACCCGGCTTGCGGACCGCGACGAGCAGCGGGCGCTCGGCCCAGCGCTCGTGGGGGATCGCGATCGCCGCCGCTTCGAGCAGCTCGGGGTGCGCGACGGCGGCGTTCTCGAGATCGATCGAGCTGATCCACTCCCCGCCCGACTTGATGAGGTCCTTGGCGCGGTCGTGGATCGTCAGGTAGCCGTCGGCGTCGATCGAGCAGATGTCGCCGGTGCGAAACCAGCCGTCGTCGGTGAACTGGTTCGCCGTCGCCTCGGCATTGTTGTAGTACGCGCTGGCGACCCAGGGCCCGCGGACATACAGCTCGCCTTGCGACTCGCCGTCGTCGGGGCACGTGGTGCCTTCTTCGTCGACGATCTTCATGTCGACGCCGAACGCGCACCGCCCCGCGCGACGCTGGAGCACGAGCCGTTCGTTCCAGGGAAGGCCGCGGTGCTTCGCCTTGAGCGAGCCGTTGGTGCAGACGGGGCTCGTCTCCGTCATCCCCCAGCCGTGGATCACCTCGACGCCGCGCGTCTCGAACCACTCGATCAGCGAGGGCGGAGCGGCCGATCCGCCGACGCTCATCGAGCGCAGCGCCTTCAGCTCCTTGCCGGTCTGCTGCAAGTATGCCAGGAGGCCGAGCCAGATCACCGGGACGCCCGCCGCCGTCGCGACCGACTCGCCTTCCATCAGCTCGTAGATGCTCGCCGGGTCGTGCGCCGGGCCGGGGAAGACCAGCTTCGAGCCCATCATCGGCGCGGCGTACGGAATCCCCCAGCCGTTCACGTGGAAGAGCGGGACGATCGGCATGATGCACGAGCTCGACTCGTTGCGCCTCGTCGCCGTCGCGATACCGACGTTCATCGCGTGCAGCACCATCGCACGGTGCGAGTAGAGCACGCCTTTGGGATCGCCGGTCGTCCCGGAGGTGTAGCACAGCCCGCAGGCTGTGTTCTCGTCGAACGCCGGCCAGTCGATCGTCGTCGGCTGCGCGGCGAGCAGCGTCTCGTAGCAGAGCGCGTTCGGCAGCGTCGTCTGCGGCATGTGCGCTTCGTCGGTCATGATGACGTACCCGCGCACGCGCGGGAGATGCGGTGCCAGCGCTTCGACGAGCGGCACGAAGGTCAGGTCGACGAAGACGTAACGGTCGTCGGCGTGGTTGACGATGTACGCGATCTGTCCCGGATGCAGGCGCGGGTTGATCGTGTGGCAGACCGCGCCGATCCCGCCGATGCCGTAGTACAGCTCGAAGTGCCGGTACGTGTTCCAGGCGATCGTCGCGATCCGCATCCCGTCGAGCACGCCGAGCGCGCGCAGCGCGTGCGCGAGCTGTGCGGAGCGCGCCGCGGCGTCGCGGTAGGTGTAGCGGTGGATCCCGCCCTCGACGGCGCGCGAGACGATCTCCTGATCGCCGTTGAAGCGTGCCGCGTGGGTGATGATCGAGCTGGTCATCAGGGGGACGTCCATCATCAAGCCACGCATCGTGTCTCCTCGTTCGAAGGGCGGGTAGCGAGTGTTCGGCGGCGCGGTCGCGACGCCTCGGCGGTGCGCCGACCTCAGTAGCCGAGATACGAGCGGCGCACGCGGTCGTTCATGACGAGCTCCGAGCACGGGCCGGCGAGCGCGACCCGCCCGGTTTCGAGGACGTATGCATGGTCGGCGGCCTTGAGCGCGATCGACGCGTTCTGCTCGGCGACCAGGATCGTCACGCCGTCCTCGTTCTTGATCCGGCACAGCAGATCGAAGATCTCGCGCACGACGATCGGTGCGAGCCCGAGCGAGGGCTCGTCGAGCAGCAGCAGCTGCGGTCCCATCATCAGCGCGCGGGCGATCGCCAGCATCTGCTGCTCGCCGCCGCTGAGCGTTCCCGCGGCCTGTCTGCGGCGGTCGGCGATCCACGGAAAATAGCCGGTCACCTTGTCCCAGCGCTCGCGTGCGCGCTTGCCGTCGGCGGCGACGTAGCCGCCCAGGGTCAGGTTCTCCCAGACGGTCAGCGAGCTGAGCGTTCCGCGCCCTTCGGGGACGTGCGCGATCCCACGCCGGGCCGCGTCCTCCGGCTTTCCGCGCAACGGCGCGCCGGCGAAGACCACCTCGCCGCCGCCGGGCACTGCACCCGTCAGCGCGCGCAGCGTGCTCGTCTTGCCCGCGCCGTTCGCGCCGAGCAGCGCGACGATCGTGCCCGCTTCGACCTCGAGGTCGACGCCGTGCAGCGCTTCGATCTCGCCGTAGCGCGCGCGCAGTCCGCGCGCTTCGAGCAGCGCCACCGTCAGACCGCGCCCAAGTACGCTTCGACGACGGCCGGGTTGTCGCGGATCGCCTGCGGCGGGCCGTCGGCGAGCGTCCGTCCCGACGCGAGCACGACGATGTGGTCGGAGATGCGCATCACGAGCTGCATGTGGTGCTCGACCATCAGGATCGTGAGCGAATGCTCGCGCGCCAGCCGCGCGATCCGCTCGCCGAGCGCGACGACTTCGTCGTGCCCGAGCCCCGCCGCCGGCTCGTCGAGCAGCAGCAGTTCCGGCCCGGCCATCACGGCGCGCGCGAGCTCCACCGCCTTGCGCGTCCCGAACGGCAGCCCGCCCGCCGGACGGTTCGCGAGCCCGCGCAGTTCGAACCGGTCGAGCAGCGCGAGCGCCTCCTCGACGATCTCGTCCTCGACGTGACCGAAGACGGCGCGTGGGAAGCGCACGTGCGCGCCGACCAGCACGTTCTCGAGCACGGTCATGCGATCGAACAGCGCGAGGTTCTGAAACGTCCGCGCGATCCGCTTGCGAGCGATCTGCTGCGGCGGGCACCGCAGCAGATCCTCGCCTTTGAACGCGATCGATCCCGCGCTCGGCTGGTAGAGCCGGGTGATGCAGTTGAAGCACGTGGTCTTGCCGGCACCGTTCGGGCCGATCAGCCCGGTGATCCGGCCCTCAGGGACGTCGAACGAGACGTCGCTGAGCGCCGTGATCCCCCCGAAACGGATCGTCAGGTCGCGAATCGCCAGCAAGGACGGCACGTGCTACTTGCCCGACTCGGCCTGCGTCGAGCTCCGCGTGTCGACCAGCACGCCGGACGGCGACCAGTCGGTGCCGAGCCACTTCGCCGCGATCATCTGGGTGATCGGGAAGCGGAATCCCGGCGAGGTGCGGATGACGACGCCCGGGTACGCCCACGGATTGTTCGGCTCGTTCAGATGCGTCGCCGCGGCGATCACCTTCTCGCGCGTGAGGTCCTTCCCGGCCTTCTTGAGGACGTCGACCATCGTGAACGCGATCGCCACGCCGTACAAGTAGTTGCCGTCGTCCTGATCGGCGCTCGGGAGATACTTGGTCATCATCTCCTGGTACTGCTTCATCCCCGGATCGCCGGCGTAGCGCGCGTGGTTCGCCGGGTCTTTGAGGTAGATCGTGGTGACGATCCCGCTGACGGCCGAGGGGCCGCCGGCCTTCATCGCCGCCTTCATGTAGGGGATTGCGTTGGCGACGTTGTTCAGATAGATCGCGGGGTGCCACGACTGCTGCGCGGTGATCACCATCGCCTGGATCGCGAACTTCGGCGTCGCGAAGATCATCAGCGTGTCGGCGCCCGACGCTTTCAGCGTTGCGATCTGCGAGGCGACGTTCGGATCGGTCGTCTCGTACGACGCCATTTTGACGACCATGTTCTTGTGCGAGCCGAGGCCGCGGTTCAGCCCGGTGACGTAGTCCTGGCCGTAGTCGTCGTTCTGGTAGAGGACGGCGATCTTCGCGTGCGGGTGGTTCCGCAGGACGTCTTGGGCGTAGATGATCGCTTCGGCCTGATAGTCCGGCTGCCAGCCGATCGTCCACGGGTACTGCTTGGCGTCGTTCCCCCACTTCGAAGCGCCGGTCGCGACGAAGAGCTGCGGGATCTTGTTCTGGTTGAGATACGGCCGGATCGCGGTGTTGACTTCGGTGCCGAGCGAATCGAAGATTGCGAAGACGTGATCCTGTTCGACGAGCTGGTGCACGACTTGCACGGCCTGCGGCGGGTTGTATCCGTCGTCGAGATCGATCCACTTGATCTTGCGGCCGTAGACGCCGCCGTGATCGTTGACGTAGTCGAAGTAGACGCCGATCCCTTTGCCGATGTTGCCGTAGGCGGACGCGGGGCCGCTGAACGGATGGTCGCCGCCGAGAACGATCTCGGTCGGGCTCACCCCCGGCTCATCGGCGGCGAGGGGCGCGATCGCGCTCGCGGACGCGGCGAGTGCGAACGCCGCGGCGACGATGGCGGCCTTGCTGGCGGGTCTTGTCACGGATCCTCCTGACTGCGCCGAACCGGCGCCGAGGGTGCGCTACTCGCGCGAGGGCTGATTGACGGGAACCGAAGCGGGCGGGACGGACGGCTCGAACGCCGGCGGGGCCGGCGCGCCGCCGAGCGCGCGGCGCACGAGGCGCGCGACGCCGCCGGCGACGCCGTCGGGGACGAACAGCATGACCAGGATCAGCGCGACGCCGTAGACGACGCCGGGTGCGCCGTTGTTGATCTGCTGGGCGACGAGCGGCAGAAACTCGACGATCGCTGCGCCGATCAGCGCGCCCCAGAAGGTGGCGATCCCGCCGAGGACGGCGCCGATGAGCAGCGTGATCGAGAGCTGCAGGCTGAACGTGTCGGGGCTGACGTACGCGGTGCCGATCGCGAACAGCGCGCCGGCGACCCCGGCGAGGGCGGCGCTCCAGCCGAACGCGAGCGTCTTGTAGACGTACGGGTTGATGCCGAACGAGACGGCGGCGATCGGGTTGTCGCGCAGCGCGCGCAGCGCGCGGCCGAAGCGGCCGCGCACGACCCACGCCGAGGCGAGGAAGGCGACGGCGGCGAGGGCCCACGACACGTAGTACAGCCAGTGCTGTGCTCCGAACGGGACCCACGGCGGCGGCGCGATCTGGTCGAGCGAGATCCCGGCGAACCCGCCGGTGATGCTCTTGTAGTGTTTCAGGAACGACGGCATCGCGATCGCCAGCGAGTACGTGGCGAGCGCGAGGTAGATCCCGGCCAGCCGCAGCGCGATCAGGCCGACGAGGATCCCGAGCAGACCCGAGGCGAGCGCCGCGATGGGGACGGCGGTCCAGTACGGCCAATGCTCGGACTGCACGAGGATCGCCACGGCGTAGCCGCCGATCGCCATGAATGCGCCGTGGCCGAGCGAGATCTGGCCGTTCATCCCGGTGAGGATGACCAGTCCGAGGATCCCGATCGCATACGCGGCGACGAAGATCAGATCGAAGACGACGAACGAGGGGACGATCCACGGCAGCACCGCCAGGATCGCGACGGCCATCGCGGGCGCGGCGAACCGCGAGGGGCTCACGGAGCGTGAACCCACTAGACGCGCTGCACGGCGACGCGGCCGAAGAGCCCGGCGGGCCGGACGATGAGCACGATCACGATGATCGCGAGCGCCGCCGCGAGCCGCAGCTCGTTGCCGATCGCTTCGACGTAGGTGCCCAGCAGGTTGAGCGCGACACCCAGAACGAGGCCGCCGACGACCGCGCCGACCGGGCTCTCGATCCCGCCGAGGACGGCGGAGGCGAAGGCGTAGACGATCACCGTCTGCATCATGTTGGGATCGAGGAACTGGACCGGCGCGATCATGATCCCGGAAACCGAGCCGACGACCGCGGCCAGGCCCCAGCCGAGCGCGAGCATCCAGCCGACGCGAATCCCCAGGACGCGGCTCTGCTCGGGATAGAGCGCTGCGGCGCGCATCGCCAGCCCGAGCTTCGTTTTCTGAAACAGCAGCGAGATCAGCCCGAGCGTGAGGAGCGAGACGACGATCACGCCGACGTCCTGCGCGCTGAAGCCGATCCCCCCGACCTGGATCGGCGCCGTCGGGAAGGGCGTCGGGAACGGCTTGAGGACGAAGCCCCAAATCCAGCCGGCGAGTCCGTTGATCGCGATGAACAGCCCCAGCGTCACGATCACCACCGTGAGCGGCGAGGCGCGTTCGACCGGCCGGATCACGAGGCGCTCCAGGGCGACGCCGCCGGCGAACGCGAGGACGATCGTCACCAGGAACGCCGCCCACATCGGCATCCCGTCCTGCACGAGCTGCCACGCGATGTACGTCGTGAACATCGCCATCTCACCTTGCGCGAAGTTGATGACGCCCATCGAACGGTAGATCAGCACCAGCGCGAGGGCCAGGCTCGCGAAGACCGATCCCGTGGCGAGACCGTTGACGATCTGCTGTGCAAGGTCGTGCAAGTACGAACCCCTGTGAAGGAGAAATCTTCCTTGTGACAAGTCTCGGCGGTGTTCCTTGTCGAGCGTGAGCGAGCGGCGCTACGGCGGGCTTTCGCCGGCCGAACGGCGTGCGGCCCGGCGTGCCCGGCTCACGGCGGCGGCGCTCCGGCTGTTCGGAAGCCAGGGCTACGCGCGCACGACGATCCCCGAGCTGTGCCGCGAAGCCGGGGTCACCACGGCCCATTTCTACGAAGAGTTCGCCTCGCGCGAGGCGGTGCTGATCGCCGTCTACGACGAGATCGCGTCCGTCTTGTTCGCCCGCGTGCGCGGCGCGCTGCGCGATCTCGAGCTTCCGGTCGAAGACCGGCTGCGCGCGGCGAACGCGGCATACTTCGAATACCTCACCGAGGACCCGTGCCGCGCGCGCGTCTACGGCCTGGAGGTCGTGGGCGTCTCGCAGATCGCCGAGGAGCACCAGCGGACCTTTCGCGAGAAGTTCGTCCGGCAGTCGGTCAAGGCGCTGCAGTGGGGCGGTGTGAGCCGCTCGCCGCTGGACGAGCGCCTCACCAGCGTCGCCCTCGCCGGCGCCGCGACCGCGCTCCTGGTCGAGTGGCTCCAGGCGTCGCGGCCGCCCGCGGTCGAACGCCTGGTCGACCAGCTGACGGAACTCTGGCTCCGCACGCTGGAGCCGTCGCGCACGGTCTGAAAAAGAGGATTGTTACATTGCCCGCCGCAGACACGGCGCACCGCAAAAGGGGACGGAGTGACGATCGCTGGCCGTGACCTTCCCAACGACGCCGCCGAAGCGCGCGCCCGCGAGCACCTGGCGCGCGCCGAGCGCGAAGCGGCGACGCTGCCCGACGGGTCGACGCCGCCCCCGTTCGCGGTGCGGACGGCGGCGGTGATCGGCGCCGGGACGATGGGGGTCGGGATCGCGATGGCCTGCGCGAACGCCGGCCTCGAGGTAACCCTGATCGAGCCGGTCGCAGCGCAGGCGGAGCGCGCGCGCGGGACGATCGCCGCGACCTACGACGCCGGCGTCCGCAAGGGGAAGCTGACCTCCGAGGAAGCGGCGGCGCGCGGGGCGCGCATTCGACCCGCCGGCGAGCTCGACGCCGCCGGCTCGGCCGAGTTGGTGATCGAGGCGGTGTTCGAAGAGCCCGACCTCAAGCGCGAGATCTTCGCCGCGCTCGACCGCATCGCGGCGCCCGGCGCGCTCCTCGCGAGCAACACTTCGACGCTCGACGTCGATGCGATCGCCGCCGCCACGCAGCGGCCCGGAAGACGTCTGCGGGATGCACTTCTTCAGCCCGGCCAACGTGATGCGGCTGCTCGAGATCGTGCGCGGCGGGCGGAGCTCGCGCGAGACGCTCGGCCGCGCGCTCGGCGTCGCGAAGCAGCTCGGGAAGGTCGCGGTGATCGCCGGCAACTGCGACGGCTTCATCGGAAACCGCATGGTCGCCGCCTACAAGCGCGAGGTGAACTTCCTGCTCGAAGAAGGCGCCGCGCCGGAGCAGATCGATCGCGTCATCAAGGAGTTCGGCTTCGCGATGGGACCGATCGCGATGTCCGATCTCGCCGGGCTCGACGTCGGCTGGCGAATTCGCCGGCGGCGCTACGCCGATCGCCCGCCCGAAGGCCGGTACTCGAAGATCGAAGACGTCCTCTGCGAGATGGGCCGCTACGGGCAGAAGACCGGCGCCGGCTTCTATCGCTACGCCGCGGGCGATCGCACGCCGATCGTGGATCCCGAGGTCGAGGCGCTGATCGAGCGGCTCGCCGGCGAGGCCGGGGTGCCGCGCCGCGCGATCTCCGACGAGGAGATCCTGGTCCGCTGCCTCTACCCGCTGGTGAACGAAGCGGCGGCGATCCTCGCCGAAGGCTACGCGGCGCGACCCGGCGACGTGGACGTCGTCTACGTGTACGGCTACGGCTTCCCGGCGGCGCGTGGCGGGCCGCTGTACTGGGCCGACGCCGTCGGCCTGCGAGCGATCGACGCGACGATGCGCGACCTCGAACGCGTCCACGGCGAGACGTGGAAGCCCGCGCCGCTGCTGCACGAGCTCGCGCTCGCCGGCGGGACGTTCGGCGCTTGGAAAGGGACGTCATGAACCTTGCGTTCACCGACGAAGAACGTGCGTTCCGCGATGAGGTGCGGACGTTCGTCGCCGCTCGCTTGCCCGAGGACATCCGGCGCAAGGTGCGCGACGGCGAAGAGGCGCTCGTCAAGGACGACTACTATCGCTGGCATCGCGCGCTGCACGAGCGTGGGTGGGTCGCGCCGGGCTGGCCGCGCGAGCTCGGCGGTCCCGGCTGGACGCCGGTGCAGCGCCACATCTTCGCCGAAGAGAGCGCCTACGGCTGGGCGCCGCGGCTGCTGCCGTTCGGCTTGCAGATGGTCGGGCCGGTGATCGTCCACTTCGGCAACGACGCGCAGCGCGCGCGCTATCTTCCGACGATCGCCAGCGGCGAAGAGTTTTGGTGCCAAGGCTATTCCGAGCCCGGCTCGGGCTCCGACCTGGCCTCGCTGCAGACGCGCGCGGAGCGGCGCGGCGACACCTACGTGATCGACGGCACGAAGACGTGGATCACCGCGGCGCAGTGGGCCGACTGGATCTTCGTGCTGGCGCGGACCGATCCGAACGTTCCGAAGCACGCGGGGATCTCGTTCATCCTGTGCGACATGCGCACGCCGGGGATCACGGTGCGGCCGATCGTCACGATCGACGGCGGCGCCGAGATCAACGAAGTGCACTTCGAGAACGTCGAGGTTCCGCTCGAGAACCGCGTCGGCGCAGAAGGCGACGGCTGGAAGTGTGCGACCTTCCTGCTCGAGCACGAGCGGACCGGTACGGCGGGGATCCCCTACTGCCGTCAGCAGGCGCAGGCGGTGCGCGACATCCTGCGCGACATGCGCGACGACGGCCACGACGAGGCGGCGCTGCGCGAACGGCTCGACGAGATCGAGATCCGCCTCGAAGCGCTCGCCTTCACCGAGCTGCGCGTGCTCTCGGCCGAGGCGGCGGGAAGCCGGCCCGGACCGGAGTCGTCGATCTTGAAGATCACCGGCACCGAGATCCAGCAGCAGCTCAGCGAGCTCGCGCTCGACGCGTTCGGGCCGTTCGCCGAGCACAAGGCGATGGCGCGGTATCTGAACATGCGCAAGACCTCGATCTATGCGGGCTCGAACGAGATCCAAAAGAACATCATCGCCAAGCGCATCTTGAAGCTCTAGGAAACGACGATGGATTTCGCGCTCTCACCCGAGCAGGTGCTCATCAAGGACAGCGTCGCCCGCTTCGCCGCCGAGGCGCACGCCGGCGACGATCACTGGCCGACCTTCGCGGAGCTGGGGTGGCTCGCGATCGGCGGTCCGGAAGACCTGGGCGGCTTCGGCGGCCCGCTCGAGACGATGCTGGTCGCCGAGCAGCTCGGCCGCGGTCTCGTCGCGACCCCGTTCGTCTCGCAGGTCGTGCTCGCCGGATCGATCCTGCGCGCGGCGGAACGCAACGATCTGCTCGAGCCGCTGATGCTCGGCGAACGGCGCTTCGCGCTCGCCTACGAAGAGCCGGGCGCGCGCTACGATCCCTCCGCCGTCGCGACGACGGCGCGCCGCGACGGCGACGGTTTCGTGCTCGACGGCACGAAGGTGCGGGTGCTCGACGCCGGAACGGCCTCGGCGCTCATCCTCTCGGCACGGCTCGGCGACGACGTCGCGCTGTTCGTCGTCCCCGCGGATGCCGCCGGGCTCGCGCGTGAAGCCTACCCGGCCGAAGACGGACACGACGTCTCGACGGTTCGGCTCGAAAGCGTCCACGTCGGGGTGGACGCGCGCGCCGGCGATGCCGCGAGCGGGGAGGATGGCGCGGGCGGATTCGCGCTGCTCGAGCGCGGGCTCGACCATGCCGTCGCCGCGCTGTGCGCGGAAGCCGTCGGCATCATGGCGGTGATGCTCGAGACGACGGTCGGGTACACGAAGCAGCGCGTGCAGTTCGGCGTCCCGATCGGCTCGTTCCAAGCGCTGCAGCACCGCATGGCGGAGATGTTCGTCGAGCTCGAGCTCGCGCGCTCCGCGGCGACCCGGGCCGCGATGGTTCTCGAAGCGGATCCGGATGCGTACGAGCGCCGTCGCGCCGTGTCGGCCGCGAAGGTCCAGATCGCGCGCTCCGGCCGTTTCGTCGGCCAGAACGCGATCCAGCTCCACGGCGGGATCGGCATGAGCGAAGAAGCCCGAATCGGCCATTATTTCAAACGCCTCACCGTGCTCGAACGTCTCCTCGGCGACGCCACATACCACCGGAAACGCTACGCCGACGCCGTCCCCGACCGGGAGCTGGTTACGACGTGAAGAGGGTTCCGCCGACATCGCGAGGTTTCGGGTAGAACCTAGTCCGTCATGATGTCTCGGCCGCTCGAAGAGTATGCACTGATCGGCGATCTGCGGACCGCGGCGCTGGTCAGCCGGTACGGCTCGATCGAGTGGCTGTGCCTGCCTCGGTTCGACTCGCCGGCGTGCTTCGCCGCGCTGGTCGGTGAAGGGACCAACGGCTTCTGGAACCTGGCGCCGCAGGGCGGCATCAAGGACGTCCAGCGCGCGTACCGGCCCGAGAGCATGGTGCTCGAGACGACGTACGTCACCGAGACGGGGCGCTGCCGGGTCGTCGACGCGATGCTCCCCGAGAGCGGGACGCCGCGCGTGGTGCGGCTGGTCATCGGTGACGAGGGGCACGTCCCGCTGCGGATGCAGATGAAGGTTCGCTTCGACTACGGGCGCACCGTGCCGTGGGTGCACCGGCGGGGCGGCGCGCTCGTCGCGGTCGCCGGCCCCGACGCGATCGTGCTGCACTCCGACGTCGAGACGCGCGGCGAGAACTTCTCGACGATCGCCGAGTTCGCCGTCTCGGCAAACGACCGCGTCGCGTTCGATCTTGCCTACTTTCGGTCGTACGGCGAGACACCGGGGCCGATCGTCGTGCGCGATTCGCTGGAGCGGACCGACGCGTTTTGGCGCCAGTGGGCCGGCCGGTGCTCGTACAAGGGACCGGATCGCGACGCGGTGGTGCGCTCGCTGCTCACGCTCAAGGCCCTCACGTTCGCCGAGACCGGTGCCGTCGTCGCGGCGCCCACGATGTCCATCCCCGAAAAGCTCGGCGGCGTCCGCAACTGGGACTACCGCTATTGCTGGCTGCGCGACGCGACGTTCGTGCTCGTGGCGCTGCTGAACGCCGGCTACGAAGCGGAAGCGTACGCGTGGCGCGGCTGGCTGCTGCGTGCCGTCGCCGGCGCGCCCTCGTCCCTGCAGATCCTCTACGGCATCGCCGGCGAGCGCCGCATTCAGGAGTTCGAGCTGGGCTACTTGCGAGGGTATGCGTCCTCGACGCCGGTGCGCGTCGGAAACGCGGCGAGCGAGCAGATCCAGCTCGACGTGTACGGCGAAGTGCTCGACGTCATGTACCAGGCGCACCGCGCGGGCCTCACGCCGGACGAGGACGAGTGGGACCTCACCAAAGCCGTCGTCGCGACGGTCGAAAAGCACTGGCGCTCGCCCGACTCCGGACTCTGGGAGGTGCGCGGTGAGCCGCGCGACTTCGTGCACTCGAAGGTGCTGGCATGGGTCGCCCTCGACCGCGCCGTGAAGGCCGTCGAACAATCAGGGCTCGACGGCCCGCTCGACCGCTGGCGCGCGGCGCGCGAGCAGATCCACGAGGACGTCTGCGCGAACGGCTACGACGCCGAGCGCGGGACGTTCGTGCAGTCGTACGGCTCGAAGATCGTCGACGCGAGCGCGCTGCTGCTGCCGCTCGTCGGATTTCTGCCGCCGGACGACGCGCGCGTGCGCGGAACGCTCGCCGCGATCGAGAAGTCGCTGCTGCGGGACGGTTTCGTGATGCGCTACGAACAGCCGGACGCGGGCGTCGACGGGCTGCCGCCGGGCGAAGGCGCGTTTCTCGCCTGCGCGTATTGGCTGGTCGACAACTACGTCCTCGCCGGTCGCCACGGCGACGCGCGCGCGACGTTCGACCGTCTGCTCTCGATTCGCAACGACGTCGGGCTGCTCTCCGAAGAGTACGACGTCGCGAACCGGCGGCTCGTCGGAAACTTCCCGCAGGCGTTCAGCCACGTCGGGCTGGTCAACGCCGCGTACAACCTCGCGATGAAGGCGGGTCCGGCGCAGCAACGGGCCGAGGACGGCGTCGCGGTCGGCTGATCAGCGCAGCGTGCGCTCACCGGCCGCGGCGGCGGCGCGCGCCGCCATCTCGCGCAAGTAGACGATGTTCGAGTGCGCCTGCCAGCCATGCGGTGCGAACGGGCGCCCGTGGCGAAACACCGCGTGCGGCGCCGGCGCGAGATGCGCCAACGCGTGCTCCATGCGATAGCACGCGAGGTTCAGCCAGTAGTCGTCCTGATCGCCGACGTCGACGTGCAGCTTCCCGACGAGCGAGGGCCCGATGCGCGCCCAGTGCCGCAGCAGGTACGCGGTGAGATCGTAACCGTGCGCGCGCGACCAGGCGACCGCGGCGTGGTCGATGCGGCCGGTATGCTTGTCCCACAGCTCGCGCGGGTAGCCGCCGGCGCCGATCGGTCCCCACGCCGCATCCCACGCGTTGAACTGCTCGCCGGAGCGCCCGTGCGAGCCGCGCACGTACTCGAGCCGGCTCTCGCCGCGCATCGTCTCGACGACGAGCCCGTCGGCGCGGCGCTGCGCTCCGATCTCCGCGGCGTTCCAGTCCGCGTACGGCTCGGTGAACGCGCTGGCGTCGGTGTAGAGATCGCCGAGCTGAAACCGATGGAAGTCGACCGGATCGGGATAGAGCCCCCACGCGCCGTTGAACGCATCGGGGTGGTAGATCTGCAGCGCGAGCGCCTCCCAGCCGCCGGTCGATCCGCCGATCAGGAAGCGCGCGCCGCCCGAGGGGATCAGCCGGAAGTGCGACTCGAGGTACGGGATCAGCTCGGTCACGATCGCCGTCCCGTACGGCCCGTCGTTGACCGAGTCGACGGCATAGGAGTCGTCGTAGTACGGCGTCGGATGCTGGAATACGACGCCGACCAGCGGCGGGATGTCGCCGCGCATCCACGCGTGGGTGAAGTCGTAGCTGCTCTCGCGCGCGCCGTATCCCGCGATCGCCGCGCGCTGCTTCGGAGTCGGCACCTTGCGCTTCGGGTCGAACCCGAACATCGCGCCGAGCGTGAAGTGCGTCTGCTCGTACACCGCCGGATAGCGCCGCTGCGGATGCGCCGCGTAGTCTTTCGGGAGCAGCACGGTCGCGCCGAGATACTGCGGGACGCCCCAGAACCGCGTCAGCAGCGCGCTGCGGAACTTCACGTGCTTCACCCAACGCGTGTCCGGTGGAACGACGACCGGCGGCAGCGTGCGCGAAAGCGTGAGCCGAATCGTCGCGCCCGGAACGACGTGCACGCGCACGACGCGGCTGACGAGGTTCCCCGGCGAGAGACCGAACTGCTGGCCTTCCCACTGGTCCTGATGCGCCCAGATCACGTGCCCGTCGGCGCGCGGATAGCGCGTGTAGACGCTGAAGATCGCCTGTGCGTCGTAATCGCCGGCCGGAACGTCGCGAAGCGTGGGCGTCGCGGTCGGGTAGCCTGGCGTCGATGGGCCGATCGCGACCGCGCCGCCGGGGCGCAGCGCCGCCACGTCGCGGCCGAAGAACGGCACGCTGGTCGCCAGCTCGCCGGCCTGCTCACGCGGCTCCGGCGATGCGTGACGCGACAGCGCGACGTACACGCGGCCGATGAGCGTCGTCGCGGAGGACGACGCGGGGAGCGAGACGACGAACGTCGGTCCGTCGCCCGCGCCCGTCGCCGGCGCGGCGCCGAGTGCCAGCAGCAGCGTGGCGAGAACGAGCGAGCGGTGCGAGCGCATCGCTGCGCCTACGTCCCCGCGCCCGCCGTTCCTGCGCGGCAGCCAGGCGTCTGCGAAGCGCAGGTCGACGATGTATGCCCGCCAAAGCGGCGCGACTCGGCTCGTCGTCGCGGAGGTAGCCGCATGCGCCGATCTTGACGGCACCGCTCTGTGCGTGCACGATCGCCCTCGTCGCTTGCGGCGGAAGCCGCAGCCTTCCGGTCGCGAGCGACGCCGGGGCCAAGCTCCGGGGCGCCGCAGTCGGTGACCTTCCAGATCGAGATCCCGAGCACGACCCGGGGTGCCTCATCCTCGGCGCGACGGCCGAGGTACATCTCGGCAGGGACGCAGTCGATCGCGGTCGTCGTCAACGGCGGCGCGCCGCAGGTATTCTCCGTCGCTTCGCCGGGCGGCCCCGTGCCGAATTGCACGGGACCGACGCAGCCGATCGAGCCCGTCAACCCGCCGGTCGAGCCCGCGACCAGCTGCACGTGGTCGCTGCTGGTCCCTCCGGGACCGGCGACCTTCGCCGTGACGCTGTACTCCGGCCCGAACGCGACCGGCAGCGTGCTCTCGCGCGGCCGCACCTCGGCGACGATCGTCGCCGGAGCGTCCAACGATGTCGCGGTCACCTTCGACGGCATCCCCGCTGCGCTGTTCCTCGAGCTCGGCACGAGCGCTCCGCCTACCGGGACCGCATCGGTCATCCCCGTCGTCGTCTACACCGTCGACGCCGCGGGCTATGCGATCATCGGACCCCGGACGAACACGACGGCGACGCTGACGGACTTCGACGCGACCACCGCGAGCGGACTGTTCGCGGCGACCGGCGGAACCGTGTGCGGCGCGGCGCCCGGCGCCACCACGAAGTCGCGCCCCGTCACGACGGGGACGCTGACGCAGCGGCATTGAGCCCCGCCCGTTCAGACGCGGTGGCGGTTGAAGAACGGCTGGGCGAAGGGACGCACGAACCACGGCAGCGTCCCTTTGATCAGCGCGTCGACCCGCCCGTTCTCCTGCGTGATGTAGGCGACCAGCTCCGAGCCGTGCAGGTCGCGTCGCAAGTCGGACGGCAGCGGGAAGAACAGCGCGATGTAGAGCACGAGCCACAGGCCGAGCGCGGCTTTGCAGACCCCGATCGCCGCGCCGCGCGAGCGCGTTGCCGAGCCCGATCACCGGGAGGCGCGCGACGCGCGAGAGCGACGCCGAGACGAACATCAGGATGACGTACGTCCCGAGCGCGAGGATCGCCATCCCGACGACGTGTGCGGAGCCTTCGCTCATGTGCAGAACGTCGCGCACGTACGGGTCGAGCGCGCCGGGGTAGACGAAGGCCACCCACAGCGCCGCCGCCAGCGCGATGAAGCCCCCGATCTCCGCGACGAAACCGCGCTTCCAGCCTTTCAGCGCGAAGAGCAGCACGATCGCGCCGATGACCAGGTCGGGCCACGTCATGTGCGGAGCTCCGCGCCGGCCCGCTGCCGCAGCGTCGCGACGATCCGTCCGATCGCGGCGTCCGCATCCTCGTCGGTCAGCGTCGCCTCATCGCTCTGCAGCACGAGGCGCAGCGCGAGCGATTTCTTCTCCGCACCGACCTGCGGGCCGCGGTATTCGTCGAACACGCGCGCGGTGCGGACGAGCGGCTCGCCGCGCACCGCATCGATGAGCTCGCCGGCCGGAACGCCCTCGGCGACGACGACGGCGAGATCGCGCTCGACCGCGGGGAAACGGGACGGTGCCACGTGGCGCGGGGCCGCGCGCGGCGGCAGCGTCTCGACGAACACCGTCGCCAGCGCGGTCGTCTCGTCGACCTCGTAGGCGCGAGCCAGCCGCGGGTCGACGACCCCGACGTAGCCGACGACGCGCTCGCCGACGCGCAGCGCCGCCGTCTTTCCCGGATGCAGCGCAGCGAACGTCCCGCGCTCGACGCGCGCGTCGGCGCCGGTCGCGCGGCGCAGCAGCGTGAGAACGTCTTCCTTGAGCCGGCCGAACGCGCTCGGTCCGCCGGCGTGCAGCGCGGTCAGCTCCACGGTCTCGTTCGGCTCGGGCCGCGCGCTCCCGTCCGACGACGCATCGCCGCCCGGCGCGAACACGTGGCCGAGCTCGAAGACGCGGTAGGGCCGCTCCGCGCGGTCGCGCGCAGCGAAGGCGAGCAGCGCCGGAGCGCACGAAAAGCGCAGGAAGCGCTGGTCTTCGCTCAGCGGGTTCACGATCTCGACGGGCGGCGGAACGTCGACGCCGTTCGAGCGCCACGTCTTCGCGACGGCTTCCGCCTGGAGCGAGAGCGAGAGGCACTCGTCGTAACCCAGCGCGGCGAAGGTCGTCGCGAGCTCGCCCTCGCGCTCGAACGCTGCGCTGTCGATCTGCTGCGCGGCGACCGGCGGTACTTCGGCGACGACCTTGTCGTAGCCGACGACGCGCGCGATCTCCTCGACGACGTCGGCGGCGATCGCGACGTCGCCGCGCCAGTACGGCGGCGACACCGCGAACGCGTCGGCCTCGCGCACGACCGCGAACCCGAGCGAGCTCAGCGCGCGCACGATCTCGTCGTCGGCCAGCGCGAAGCCGAGGAGCCGCTGCACCTCGCCGGCCGGGAGGCGGACCGCGGCCGGCGGTGCGGGCGTTTGTCCGGCGGCGTGCAGCGCCCCGATGCTGCCGCCTTCGCCTGCGAGCAGGTGCGCGGCGCGCGCGGCGCCGCGGTCGGCCAGCGCGAGCGGAAGCGATTTTTCGAACCGGCTCGAGGCTTCGGTGCGCAGTTTCAGGGCGAGGCTCGCGCGCCGAATCCGCGGACCGGTCCAGCTCGCCGCTTCGATCAGCACGTCCCGCGTCGTCGCGACGACCTCGCTGCGCAGCCCGCCCATGATCCCCGCCAGCGAGGTCGGACCCGCCTCATCGGCGATCACGATCGCCTTCGCGTCGAGCACGCGCTCCTGACCGTCGAGCGTGGTGAAGCGCTCGCCGTCGTGCGCGTCGCGCACGACCAGGTGCTTCCCCGCGACGCGGTCCCAATCGAAGAAGTGCAGCGGCTGCCCGAGCTCGAGCATCACGAAGTTCGAGATGTCGACCAGATTGTCGATCGGGCGCTGTCCGGCGAGGGCGAGCCGGATGCGCATCCACGCCTTCGCCGGACGAACCTCGAGCCCGCCGGCGCGCTGGTACACGAAGCGCTTGCAGTCGACCGTCTCGATGGTCACGCGCGCGTCGCCGGCGTCGCCGTCGCAGCGCACGTCGTCCGGCGGCTCGCGCAATGCGGCGCCGAACGACGCGGCGAGCTCGCGGGCGAGCCCCACGACGGAGAGCGCGTCGGGACGGTTCGGCGTCACGTCGACTTCGAGGACGGGATCCTCGAGCCGGAAGTGCGCGACGACATCGGTGCCGAGCGGAAGATCCGGCTCGAGCTGCATGATCCCGTCTTCGAACCACTCGCCCGGCAGCCCGATCTCTTCGGCTGAGATCAGCATCCCCTGCGAGTCGACGCCGCGCATCTTCCGGGGCGCGATCGTCAGCCCGCCGGCGAGCTGCGCGCCGATCCGCGCGACGGGGACCGTCTGCCCCTCGGCGACGTTCGTCGCCGCCGTCGCGATCAGCAGCGTCTGCTCCGCGCCGACGTCGAGCGTGCACAATTGCAACCGGTCGGCGTTCGGATGCCGCTCGAGCTTCACGATCCGGCCCGCGACGACGTTCGTCAGCCGCGGCCGCGTCTCGATCTCGTCGACCGGAAAGCCGAGCGCCGCCAACCGCGCGACGATCGCGTCCGCGCTTTCCGGCAGATCGACGTAGTCCCGCAGCCACGCAATCGGAACGCGCATTATGCCAATGCCTGCGCGAAGCCGGGGGCGTTTTCGATGAACGCGCGGATGTCGTTGATGTCGTAGCGCTTCATCGCGATGCGCTCGAGACCGCAGCCGAAGGCCCAGCCGGCGACCTCGCCGGGGTCGTAGCCGACTTCGCGCAGGACGTTCGGATGCACCATCCCGCTCCCGCCGATCTCGATCCAGCCGCTGCCGCCGCAGGTGCGGCACGCGCCGCCCTCGCCGTGACACGCCGGGCATTTCACGTCGACCTCGGCCGACGGCTCGGTGAACGGGAAGAACGACGGCCGGAACCGCACGTCGGCGTCGGCTCCGAACAGCTCGCGCATCATCCCGAGCAGCATCCCTTTGAGATGCCCGAAATGAATCCCGCGCCCGACCATCAGCCCTTCGACCTGATGGAACATATAGAGATGGCGCGCGTCGACGGCGTCGCGGCGGTATGCTTTGCCCGGGACGATGATCGCGATCGGCGGGCCGTGCTCGCGCATCGAGCGCACCTGCATCGGCGAGGTATGCGTGCGCAGCACGAGGTCGGGGCGCAGGTAGAACGAGTCCAGCCCTTCGCGGGCAGGATGGTCCGGCGGAATGTTGAGCGCGTCGAAGTTGTTCGCGTCGCTCTCGATCTCGGGGCCCAGCACGACGGCGAAGCCGTGGCGCACGAAATAGCGCGCGACGTCGAGCGCGACGCGGCGCACCGGATGGATCGCGCCGAGATGCGGGGCCGGGCCCGGCAGCGTCACGTCGATCGCGTCGTTCAGCGAACGCTCGAGCGCGGCGCGCTCGACGCGCGCGCGCGCCTCGCCGAGCTTCGCTTCGAGCGCCTCGACCGCCGCGTTGATCACTTTTCCGGCGCCGGGGCGCTCGGGCGGCGGGAGCGCGCCGATCCCGCGCCGCACGGTCGTCACTTCGCCGCTGCGCCCGAGGAACGCGACGCGGACCTCGTCCAGCGCGCGCTCGTCCGATGCGGCCTCGACCGCTTCGTCGAAGCGGGCGGTCAGCGCGGCAAGGGTGCTCTCCAGCTCAGTCATCCCGGTCGTCGTCATACTCCAAACGCGAACGCCCGGACCTGTGTCCGGGCGTCTTCGCAATCGATCTTTCGTCTTCGCGCCGCCGCTCTCGGAGGCGCCGCCCTCGCGTCTACGGCGAGGGCGTCGGATGCAGGTGCCGGTACATCAGGTACGCGCTGATCGAGCCCGTGGTGGCGAACAGTTTCCAGAAGATCTCGGAGGTGCGCATCGGCGTCGGCGGTCCTCTCCTGTCGTCGGTTTCGGCGCGCGTGGTTCGCGTCGGCGGGGTCAGTATAGCACTGCCCCGGAGGGCCGCCAAGTCTTGACAACTCAGGCTTTTTCGGCGGCTTGACAAGGGTCTTGACAGCGCGCGATTTCGTACAGCACGATGCTCCCCGCCACCCCGGCGTTCAGGCTCTCGGCCTCCTCCCGCTGCGGGATGCGAACCGCGCGATCCCAGCGCGGGAGCCACCCCCGAACGCCGCGCCGTTCGTTGCCGATCGCGACGATCGCGTCGGCCGGAAGGCGGGCGGTCCGGAGGTCCTCACCGTCCTTGTCGGCGGCGATCAGCGGGCGTCCGCCCTCTCCGGCGAGCGCGAGAAGGCGTTCCGCCTCGACCTGCGCGACGGGGACCCGAAAGAGCGAGCCCATCGCGGCGCGGACGACCTTCGGGTTGAACGGGTCGACGCCGCCCTGCCCGAACAGCACGCCCGCCGCGCCGAATGCCTCCGCCGAGCGGACCAGCGTCCCCGCGTTGCCGGGATCGCCCACGCCGGCCAGCACGAGCACCGTCCCCGGCAGGGCGAGGACATCGGCCGCGTCGCGTTCGACGAGGTCGAACACCGCGAGCACGCCGGAGGCGGTCTCCAGATCGGAGAGGCGCGCGTACGCGCGGTCGGGGACCTGCAGCACGGGGACGCCGCCGGCCTCCCAGCGAGCGATCCGGTCGGGGCCGAGGGATGCCCGCCCGCGCTCCGTCAGGTAGACCTCGCGCGGCTCGAGTCCGCTCCGCTCCGCCTCGGCGAGCAGCGTCGGCCCCTCGGCGGTGAAGCGCCGCTGCTCGCGCCGCCCTGCGGCGGTCAGCAGCCGATGGACCTGGACGAGGCGCGGGTTGTGCGGGCCGAGCTCGGTGGGCACCCCGGGCCGTTCCACGGCGGCCGTCGCGGACCCGGGGGCCGCGGCCCCGTGCGACCCGAAGAGCCGGGGCCGTGAAGGACACGCGCTACGCCGAGATCGCCTGGCTGGCCGCGATCGCCGTGCTGATCGCCCTCGGTGCGAACCCGGTCCTCGAGACGCTGCGCCGGATCGGGCCGCTCGGGACGATCGTGGCCGCGGCCGCGATCGCCGGGACCCTGGTGATGATCGTGCGTGCCTACGATCCCGCCGTGCCCAGCGCCCGCGCCGACGTCACGAAGGCGGTCGCGTACTGTGCCGCCGCGGTGCTGGCGCTGGTGACCGTCGTCTGGAACCCCCACTGGGCGGTCCGCGCCTGCATCACCGCGGCCGAGGCGGCGGTACTCTTCGACATGGTCATCGTCTCGCGCCGGCCGCGGCCGAGCACGGAATAGGGAACAGGGAGCAATCATGCCGGTTTTCGTCACGGGCGGTACGGGCCTCATCGGGCGCAGCATCGTGCGCGAGCTGCGCAAGCGCACGCACGTCGTCCGCGCGCTCGCACGCAGCGACGCGGCGGAGCGGACGGTCCGCGAGCTGGGCGCCGAGCCGGTGCGGGGCGAGCTGCGCGATCTCGATCTGCTGCGGCGCGAAGCGGCGGCCGCCGACGCGATCGTGCACGCCGCATTCGAGCCGTCGAACGAGGCGGTGACGATCGAGCGCGCCGCGCTCGTCGGCTTGCTCGACGCCCTGCGGCCGGGGCGAACGTTCGTCTACACCAGCGGCGTGTGGGTGTACGGGAGCCGGGGCGATGCCTCGATCGACGAGTCCTCGCCGCTGAACCCGCTCGCGCTCGTCGCGTGGCGCCCGGCGCACGAGCAGCTCGTCCTCGCGAACGACGGCCGTCTGCGCGCGGCGGTGATCCGGCCGGGGATCGTGTACGGCGACGGCGGCGGGATGCCGGGCGGCATGGTCGAGGACGCGCGCAAGGGGACGCTGCGCGTCGTCGGCGACGGCGCGAACCGCTGGCCGACGGTGCGGCACGACGCGCTCGCCGAGCTCTACGGGCGCATCGTCGACGACCGCGCCGCGCACGGCGTCTACAACGCGACGCGCGGCGCGTCGGTCCCGTACGGCGAGATCGCGAGCGCCGCCTCGCGCGCGGCCGGCGGCGACGGCCACGTCGACGCGTTCCCGCTCGCCGACGCGCGTGCCGCGATGGGGCCGTTCGCCGACGCGCTGGTCTGCGATCTCCTCATCGACAGCGGCAAGGCCGCGCGCGAGCTGGGCTGGGAACCGCACCGCCCGACGCTGCTCGAAGAGCTCGCCGCGACGACCGTCGTCTGACGCGATGGACACGCACGACACGAAGATCGAGGTCCTCGGCACGCGCCGCGTGTACGAAGGGAAGGTCGTGAGCCTGCGCGTCGACACCGTCCGCAGCGAGGGCGGGAAGCCGCACGAGGTCGAGGTCGTCGAGCACGGCGGCGCCGTCGTCGTCATCGTGCGTCCCGAGCCGGATCGCCTGCTGCTCGTGCGGCAGTACCGGCACCCGCTCCGGCGCGATCACTGGGAGGTTCCCGCCGGCGGGATCGATCCCGGCGAGACGCCCGAACAGGCGACGGCTCGCGAGCTGCGCGAGGAGACCGGCTACCGCGCGCGGCGCGTGGAACGGCTGTGGTCGGCGTATTCGGCGCCGGGGTTCTGCTCGGAGCTGCTGCACTTCTGCCTCGTCGACGGCTACGAGATCGGCGAGCCGGAGCCGGACGAGAACGAAGAGATCGAGATCGGGATCTTCTCCGCCGAGGAGCTGTGGCGCAAGATCGGCGCCGACGAGCTTCAGGACACGAAGACGCAGGTGGCCGTGCTGTGGGCGCTGAGCGGGCGCGGCTGATCGTTGCGCTGCAGAGCGCGCTGATGCACGCGGCGCGCGAGTTCGGCGGCGAGCCGCGCTTCGAGGAGCATCGCACGCGCGTGCTCGCGACGGCCGCCGCGCTCGACTACGCGCTGATGCTGGCCTCGGGGACCGCCGGCGTGCGAATCGCCGAGCGCGAAGCCGATCGCGCGATTCGCGACGGGCTCGCGCGCGCGGTCGACGCGCTGATCGCCGTCTCCACGACGATCGCCGAGATGGGGACGCCGGAGGCCGGCGCCTTCGCGCGCTCGACGGCTCGAGCGCTGAGCGAAACGCTGCGCGAGGAAGGTCTCGAGCGCGACGACCGGCGGTTCGCCGTCATCGCGCTCGCCAACGCATGACGCTCGACGGCGGCGCGATCGCGGCGGCGCTCGATGCCGGCGAAGCGCACCTGCTCGGCGAGGAGATGCGCTCGAGGGTCCTCGATCACGGCACGCGCACGCGTCGCGTCACCGTGCTCCTGCACGGATTGACCGCCAGTCCGCGCACTTGGCAGGCGTTCGCGCGCGCCCGCTTCGAGCGCGGCGAGAACGTGCTGATCCCGCGGCTCCCGCACCACGGTCACGCCGACGTGATGACCGACGCGCTCGCGCGGCTCGGCGCCGAGGACCTCCGCGTCTACGGCGAGCGGATCGTCGAGGCGGCCGCCTCGCTCGGCGATCGCGTCGTGCTCGTCGGCCACTCGCTCGGCGGGGCGCTCGCGCTGCACCTCGCCCAGCGGGACGCGCGCATCTTCCGCGCGGTGGCGGTCGCGCCGTTCTTGGGGATCAAACGCCTTCCGCACGACTGGCATGCCTTCGTGCGCCGCGTCCTCGCGCGCGCTCCGAACGCGTTCCTGTGGTGGGATCCGATCGACCGCGGGCGCAGCGCGCCGCGGCACGGCTACCCGCGCTATACCACGCGCGCGCTGCTCGCCGGGCTCACCCTCGCCGACGCGCTGCGGGCCGACGCGCGGGAAGGGCCGCCGCGCGCCGCGCACGTCGACATCGTGCAGAACCTCGGCGAGACGTCGGTGAGCAATCGCACGATCGACGATCTGATCGCGCGCTGGCGCGCCGCCGGCGCGACGAACGCGCGCGTCCACCGCTTGACCGGGCTCGGGCCTTCGCACGACATCGTCGAGCCCGAGCGCGGCAGGAGCCCGGCGGAGCGCTTCCTCCCGCGCCTGCACGCGATCCTCGACCGGGATCCGCCCGACGACGACGTCACGCTCGATCTGCGCCGCTGACGGCGCGTTCGGGCCGGCGTCCGCGATCAGCGGTTGACGAAGCGCAGGTCGCGGAGACGTTCGCCCGCCGCCGCGCCGGGGGGAAACAGCGCGTCGAGGCGCGAGCGCGTTTCGGCGTCGAGGACGAGCTCCGTGGCGGCGGCGTTCTGCGCGACGTGCGAGGCGTGCTCGCACCCGGGCAGCGGGATCACGGCGTCGCCTTGCGCGAGAAGCCATCCCAGGGCGAACGGCGCGGGCGTCGCCCCGTGCTCCGCGGCGATGGCGGCGAACGCGTCGACGCGTTCGAGGTTGCGCTCGAAGTTGCCCGGATCGAAACGCGGGATCGTCCGGCGCAGATCGCGCTCGCCGAGCGCGCCGGCGTCGCGAACGGTGCCGGTGAGGATGCCGCGGCCGAGCGGCGCGTACGCCACCATGCTGATCCCGTGCGCGCGGGCCGTCTCGAGGACGCCGTTGGTCTCGACGTCTCGGGTGAACAACGACCACTCGCTCTGCAGCGCGGCGATCGGCGTCGTCGCGGCGGCGCGCCGCAGCGTTTCCGGCGTCGCCTCCGAGAGACCGATTTGCCGCACCTTTCCGGCCTCGACGAGCTCGGCGAGCGCGCCGACGGAGTCCTCGATCGGCACGCGGGGATCGACGCGATGCAGATAGTACAGGTCGACGTGATCGACGCCGAGGCGCGCCAGCGAGGCGTCGCACGCGACGCGCAGGTATTCGGGACGGCCGTTCACCGCGCGGTAGGCCGGGTCGCCGGCGTCGCGGACGATCCCGCCCTTCGTCGCGAGCACGGCGCGCGCGCGGCGGTCGCGCAGCGCGCGTCCGACGAGGCGCTCGTTCTCGCCGCGGCCGTACATGTCCGAGGTGTCGATCAGCGTCATCCCCAGCTCGAGCGCGCGATGGATCGCCGCGACCGCCTCGCCCTCGGTCACGGCCTCGTAGAACTCGGACATCCCCATGCAGCCGAGGCCGATCGCGCCGACCGCCGGTCCGCCGGCGCCGAGGCGGCGCGCGATCACGCGGGCCTCACCCCGGCGAAGGCGTCGAGCGCGTCGAGGTACGAGCCGATCCCGCCGCCGGCGAACCGGTACGCGCACACGTCGCGGACCACGGAGATGCGGCGGAACTCCTCGCGGTGGTCGACGTCGCTGAGGTGGACTTCGGCGGTGGGAACCGCGATCGCCGCGATGGCGTCGCGCAGCGCGTACGAATAGTGGGTGAGCGCGCCGGGATTGATCACGATCGCGTGCGCCCACCGGCGGCGGCGGTGCAGCTCGTCGATGATGCGCCCTTCGTGGTTGGACTGGAAGAAGCGCACCCGCATCCGCAAGCTGCGCGCATGCCGCCGCACCGCACGCTGAAGATCGGGCATCGTCGTCGTGCCGTACACCGAGGTCTCGCGCTCGCCCAGCAGGTTGAGGTTGGGGCCGTTCACCACCAGCACGTTCATGCCCGGATCAGCGCCAGGGCACGCCGCACGTCGTCGTCGGCGACCGCGTCGTCGAGGTGCGCGCTGCCGATCGCATCCAGCAGCACGAACTGCGTCCCGCCGGCGTGCCGCTTCTTGTCGGTGCGCGTCGCCGCGAGCACCTCGTCGGCATCGAGCTCGCGCCACGATCCGGGGACGGGGAGCGTCGCGAGGTGGGCGTCGGTCTCGGCCCGCGCGGCCGCGTCGAGCGAGCCGCGGATGACGGAGAGCGCGAGCGCCGCGCGCATCCCGACGATCACGGCTTCGCCGTGGCGCAGCGCTCCGTACCCGGCGACGCGTTCGAGCGCGTGCCCGACGGTGTGGCCGAAGTTGAGGACGGCGCGGACGCCGGTGCGGTCCTCCTCGTCCCGCGCGACCGTCTCCGCCTTCAGCGCGACGCAGCGGGCGATCGCGTCGAGTGCGGTCGCCGGATCGTCGAGCAGTGCGGACTCGCCGGCGCGCATCGCGCGGTAGAGCGGCTCGTCGAGCGCGAGCCCGTACTTGAGCATCTCGCCGTATCCGGAGACGACGTCGCGTCGCGGCAGGCTGCGCAGCGTCTCGGGCGCGATCGCGACGTGCACCGGCTGGGTCACCGTCCCGGCCAGGTTCTTGCCGCTCGGGAGATTCACCGCGGTCTTCCCGCCGATCGCCGCGTCGACCGCGGAGAGCAGCGTCGTCGGCACCGCGGCGAACGGGACGCCGCGCAGAAACGTCGCGGCGGCGAACCCGACCGCATCGCCGATCGTTCCGCCGCCGACGCCGACGACGAGGCTCCGCCGGTCGATCCCCGCCGCGGCGAACGCCGCGTAGAGGGAGGCGACCGCGTCGAGCGATTTCAGCGACTCGTCCGCATCGACGGCGTGCACGCTCACCGGCACTCCGGCCGCCGCGTACGCCTCGGCGACGCGCTCGCCGACGGCGGCGACGCGCCGGTCGACGACGACGAGCGCGCGCGCGCCGGCGAGCGGATGCGCCTGCTCGGGCAAACGCTCCAGCGCGCGGCTGCCGATCGCCACGTCGTAGGGCTTCGCGGTCGCGACGTGGACGGTGCGCTCCTCGGCGAGCGCCGCCTCGATCGCCAGCGCGACGGCGCGCGGACCGAGCGCGTCGACCGCGACGCGGACGGTCGCGCCGAGATAGAGCGGACGGCGCGCGGCGTGCAGCCGCGCGAGCGCGCCCGGCGCGCGCAGCAGCGGCCGTTTGCCGGACGTCCGCGCCGTGCGCCGTTCGCACGTCGCGAGCGCCGCATCGAGAAAGACGAGCGTGCCGCTGGCGGCGATCGCGCGACGGTTCGCTTCGTCCTGGAGGGCGCCGCCGCCGAGCGCGATGACGGCGTTGCGCCGCTGCGCGAGCGCCGCGATCACCGCGCGCTCGCGCGCGCGAAACGCCGGCTCGCCGTCCTCGTCGACGATCCGCGCGATCGGGCGGCCGTCCTCGGCTTCGACGGCGGCGTCGACGTCCGCCGGCGTCCCGCGGCGCAGCGCGGCGAGCAGCGGCGCGACCGTCGACTTTCCCGCGCCGGGCGGGCCGCACAGCCAGACGTTATCGCGCACGAACGGTCTGCTCCCACGCGCGCACGCGCTCGCGCAGCTCGTCGAGCGAGTCGCCGCCGAACTTCTCGAGCACCGCGGCCGCGAGCGCGAGCGCGAGCAGCGACTCGCCGATCACCGCGGCCGCCGGGACGGCGCAGACGTCGCTGCGCTCGATGTGCGCGCTCGTCGCCTCACCGGTGCGCAGGTCGACCGAGCCGAGGGGCTTCATCAGCGTCGCGATCGGCTTCATCGCGACGCGCACGACGACGGGCTGACCGGTCGTCATCCCGCCTTCGATCCCGCCGGCGCGGTTGGTGCGGTAGCGCGTGAGCGTTCCCTCGCCGGGCTCGTACTCGTCGTGCGCCTGCGAGCCGCGGCGCGCCGCGACGGGAAACCCGACGCCGAGCTCGACGCCTTTGATCGCGTTGAGCGACATGAACGTGCGCGCGACCTCGGCCTCGAGCCGGCGGTCCCACTGCGCGTACGAGCCGAGCCCGACGGGAACGCCGCGAGCGACGACCTCGAACACGCCGCCCAGCGTGTCGCCGTCGGCTTTCGCGCGTTCGATCTCTTGCACCATGGCCGCCGCCGCCGTCGCGTCGAGCGCGCGCACCGGTGATGCGTCCGTCTCGTCCGGTTCGACGTCGCGCCACGCCGTCTCGTCGGCGGCGCCGCCGATCCGCACGACGCGGCTGGCGATCGAGACGCCGAGCGCGCCCAGCAGGGTGCGCGCCACCGTCCCGAGCGCGACGCGCATCGCGGTCTCGCGCGCGCTCGCGCGCTCGAGCACGTCGCGCAGGTCCGCGCGGTCGTACTTGATCCCGCCGATGCGATCGGCGTGTCCGGGCCGCGGAACGTGCACCGCGCGCGCCGCAGGCGCGCCGTCATCGGGCGCGTCGACGCGCATGATCTCGGCCCAGCGCACGTGATCGCGGTTCTCGAGGATCAGCGCGATCGGGCTGCCGATCGTCACGCCGCGGCGGACGCCGGCCAGGATCCGTACTTCGTCGGTCTCGATCGCCTGCCGGTTGCCGCGGCCGTACCCGAGCTTGCGGCGACGGGCCTGCGCGTGCAGCTCCTGCGCGTCGAGCGCGAGCCCGCTGGGGATCCCTTCGATGATCCCGACGAGCGCCGCGCCGTGCGACTCGCCCGCGGTGAGGAAGCGCAGCGCGCTCACGCGATGATCTCCGCCGGAACGACGCCGAACCAGCGCCGGAACGTCGCGACGGCTTGCGCGCGAAACATCGCGGTCCCCGGGACCGCCAGCAAGCCGCGGGCGCGCGCATCGGCGAGGAACGGCGTGTTTTCCGGAACGTACACCAGATCGAACGCGCACGCGCCGGGCGGCGCGTCCGGCGGCAGCAACGAGCGCTGCGGCCGGCCCTCCATCCCGACCGGCGTCGCGTTCGCATACACGTCCGCGAGCGGCACGTCGTCGAGCGCGCAGGCGTGCGCGCCGAACGCGGCGGCCACGTCGCGCGCCCGAGCGAGGTCGCGTGCCGCGACCGTGATGCTCGCCGCCCCGCCCCGGCGCGCCGCCTCGGCGACGGCCCGGGCGGCGCCGCCCGCGCCGAGGATCGCGACGCGCGCGCCGCGCAGCGTGACGCCGTGCGCGGCGAGCGCCGCTTCGAAGCCTTCGACATCGGTGTTGCCGGCGACGAGCCGGCCTTCCTCGCGCGAGAGCACGTTGGCCGCGCCGCAGGCGCGCGCGGCCGGCTCGGCCTCGTCTGCGAGCGCGAGCGCGCGCGCCTTGTGCGGCAGCGTCACGTTGCAGCCGACGAACGCCGGGTCGGCGCGGAACGCGTCGAGCGTCGCGGCGAGATCGCCGGGAGCGACGTCGAGCGCCGCATAGTCGAGGGCGACGCCGGCGGCCTCGGCCATGCGCGCGAACAGCGCCGGGGAGCGGCTGTGCGCGACGGGATGGCCGATCACCGCGGCGCGCCGGTGCGTCATCCCAGCGCCTCCAGCGCGGCGGCGAAGCCGGGAAACGAGATGGCCGCGCACGCGGGATCGTCGAGCGTCACCGTGACGCCCGCCGCACGCCCGGCGACGGCGAACGCCATCGCGATCCGATGGTCGCCGTGCGTGACGACCGCGCCGTCGTGGAAGCGGGCCGGACCGTGCACCGCGAACCCGTCCGGCGCGGTCTCCACCTCGACCCCGAGCGCGCGCGCCGCGTTCGCGAACGACTCGATGCGGTCGGACTCTTTCACGCGCAGCTCGCTCGCGCCGGCGACCGTCGTCGTCCCGCGCGCGAAGGCGCCGATCACGCCGATGAGCGGCAGCTCGTCGATCAGCCCCGGCACCTCGTGCGGGTCGATCGCGATCGCGCGCAGCGCGGCGCCGCGCACCGTGACGCGCCCTGCGGGTTCGACCCCTTCGGCTTCAGCGCCGGCCTCCGCGGATTCGGCGCTACCGCGCTCGGCCGAGCTTCGGCCGTCCGCAGCGGTTCGCTCCAGCTGCACGGCGACATCGGCGCCGAAGCGGCGCAGCACGTCGAGGAACGCGGTGCGCGTCGGGTTGAGGCCGACGCCGTCGACCGTCACCGCTCCGCCCGGCACGACCGCCGCCGCGGCGAGCAGGAACGCGGCGCTGGAGATATCGCCCGGGATCGGGAGATCGGTCGCCTCCGGGACCGCCGGCCCGTCGACGGTCAGCGCATTTCCGCGATCGTCGCAAGCGATGCCGAACGCGCGGAAAAGCCGTTCGGTGTGATCGCGCGTCGCGATCGTGTCCGACACGCGCGTCGTGCCGTGCGCGCCGAGCGCCGCGAAGAGCACCGCCGACTTCACCTGCGCGCTCGGCACGGTGATCGCGATCTCGGCGCCGCGCGCCGCGCCGTTTCCGATGAGCGTGAAGGGCGCCGTCCCGCTCGCCGAGAGCTCGAAGCGCGCGCCGAACGCGGCGAGCGGCTCGGCGACGCGGCGCATCGGACGCGCGCGGAGCGATGCATCGCCGTCGAGCGTCGCGACGAGCGGCCGCGTGGCGAGGATGCCGGCCAGCAATCGGATCGTCGTCCCGCTGTTCCCGCAGTCGATCGGCGCGCGCGGCGCGACGAGCGCGCCGCCGCTCCCCTCGACGACGAGCACGTCGCCGTCGTCGCGGAACGCGACCCCCAGCTCTGCGAGCGCGCGCCGCGTCGAGCGCACGTCGAGACCCGCCGGAACGTTGCGCAGCCGCGAGGTGCCGCGGGCGAGCGCCGCGAGCAGGAGCGCGCGGTGGGCGATCGACTTGTCGCCGGGGACGGTGAGCGGAGAGGTCGTGGAGGCGCTGGTCATCGGATCTCGCGAGAACGAAACGAGCCCCCCGCCGTGTCGGCGAGAGGCTCGTGTCGCAGGATTCGTCGCTCGTTCCTGCTCAGACGATGCCGTTCTCGACCGACACGGAAGACGTGCGGGCATAGAAACGACGGTACCAAGCGAAGCGGGCGAGCATGTGCGCTCAGTGAACCACAGTGCCTCCGCCTCCGTCAACCCCGCGGAACTCGGCGGCGAATGCGACGAAGGGCGCCACCCGGGCGCCCTTCGTGTCGAACCGTGTCTGTGCGACGGCGGTCAGGCCGCGGTGTGCGCCTGCGTGTGCGCGTCTTTGGCGAGCGTGAGCAGGCGGCCGAAGGCGGCCGCGTCGTGGACGGCGAGGTCGGCCAGCGCTTTGCGGTTCACCGCGACGCCCGACTTCTTCAAGCCGGCCATCAGCTTCGAATAGGTGAGCCCCTCGCGGCGGGCCGCCGCGTTGATGCGGGCGATCCACAGCGCGCGGAAGTCGCGCTTGCGGACGCGCCGGTCGCGGAACGCGTATGCCAGCGAGTGGAGCAGCGCTTCGTTGGCGACGCGGTAGTTGCGCCGGCGCGCGGCGCGGAAGCCCTTGACGAGCTTCATCACCTTGCGGCGGTGCTTGATCTTGCTGAGTCCGCGTTTGATGCGAGCCATTTCCTAATTTTCTCCCTGGCGGATCGGGCGCAGCCCGAACGCGAAGGATTCGGCGCAGCCGAATCTACTACAGAAGGTACGGGATCTGCGGCGCAAAGCGCTTGAGATCGCCCTTGAACGTCGGCTGATCGCGGCGGAAGTTCCGCTTGCGCTTGCGCGACTTCTTGCTGAGGATATGGCCGCAGCCGTCGAACTGGTGGCGGTGCAGGACCTTGCCGGTCGCGGTCACCTTCACACGCTTCGCGGTGCTGCGGTGCGTTCTGATCTTAGGCACTGGCTCCCCCGATGGTCGCCGTCGCGGGCTCGTCGCTGGACTCGGCCTCTTCATGCGGACCCGAGTCGGCGTGAAGGTCCTTGTCCTCGGGCGCCGGTTCGTCCTTATGATGGACGTACTTGGGCGGTCCGAGCGGCGTGGCTCGCGGGGCGAGGATGAGAAACATGTTCTTTCCTTCGAGCTTCGCTTCGCGTTCGACCGTGGCGGTGTTCTCCAGGTCTTTCGCGATGCGGTCGAGCAGCCGTTTCCCGAACGCGGTGTACGTGATCTCGCGTCCGCGGAACATGATCGTTACCTTCACTTTGCCGCCGTCGAGAAGAAGGCGCTCCGCCATCTTCGCTTTGACCGCATAGTCGTGGACGTCGATCTTGGGACGCAGCTTGACTTCGCGCAACTCCCAGTTGCGCTGCTTCTTGCGCGCCTCTTTGTCTTTTTTCGACTGCTCGTACTTCAGCCGCCCGTAATCGCCGATGCGGCAGACCGGAGGAATCGCCGTGGGGGAAACCTCGATGAGGTCGAGACCCCGCGAACGCGCCATGTTGAGGGCCTCTTCGGTCGGCATGACGCCGAGCTGCTGGCCTGCGTCGTCGATGACGCGCACTTGGCGGATTCTGATCTGCTCGTTGATGCGAAGCGGTCGTGCTATGACAAACTCTCCGGTCGGAACGTAAAAAAGCGAAGACGCCGAAGCGGTCCCCGCTGTTGTGGAACGACCGGATCGCCCGCAGGCATCCGGTGAGGGCCCTGGAGCCCTGCTTCGGCTCGCGTACCGTACCACGCCGCCGGGGAACCCGTCAAGCGACCCGAGCGAGCGCCGGGCGGACTATCTGACGGACGTCGTCGGCCTGAAAAGCCTCGCGGCCGAGCGCTTCGCCCAGCCTCGAACGCTGAGCACCTGCTCCGCCGTCGCCCTGTCTTCCTTATGTCAGCACGCTAGTCAGCACGCTGCAATGATCCTCGCGTCGGCGTCAGTGGCCGACGCCCATCGCGCGCTTGACGTCGTCGACCGTCGCGCGGGCGATCGGCTGGATGTCGCCGGCGGACTGCCGCAGCAGCGCATGCACGTGGTCGTCGTTCGCGCGCAGCTCGCGATAGCGTTCCTGCAGCGGTCGCAGCTCCTCGACCAGCGCCTCGGCGAGCGTCTTCTTCAGATCGCCGTAGCCCTTGCCGGCGAAGCGCGCCTCGGCCTCGTCTCGTGACGCGCCGGTCGCGGCCATGTAGATGTGCAGCAGGTTCGTCACCCCGGGCCGTTCCGCGTCGATGCGAATCTCGCTGCCGGAGTCGGTCTTCGCCGACATGATCGCTTTGCGGATCTTCTCCGGCGGATCGAGCACGCCGATCGCGTGGCCGGCCTTCTGCTCGCTCTTGCTCATCTTTTTTGTCGGATCGTCGAGCCCCATGATGCGGGCGCCGACCGGCGCGATGGCCGGGTGCGGGACGACGAACGTCTCGCCGTAGGCCGCGTTGAAGCGCTCGGCGAGATCGCGCGTCAGCTCGACGTGCTGCTTCTGATCGGCGCCGACCGGCACCGCATCGGTCTTGTAGAGCAGAATGTCCGCCGCCATCAGCAGCGGGTAGGTGTACAGCCCGACGCGCACCTGCTCGCGCTGTTTCCCCGACTTCTCCTTGAACTGCGTCATGCGGTTGAGCTGGCCCATCGACGCGACGCAATTCAGATACCACGCGAGCTCGGCATGCTCGTTGACGTCGGACTGCACGAACAGCTTCGACCTCGCCGGGTCGATCCCGGCGGCGAGCAGGATCGCCGCCGTCTCGACGATCTGTGCGCGCAGCGTCGCCGGGTCTTGCGGCACGGTGATCGCGTGCATGTCGACCAGGCAGAAGATGTTGAACGCGGCATCCTGCTCGGCGGCCCAGCGCCGCACCGCGCCGAAGTAGTTGCCGATGTGGATCTGCCCGGTCGGCTGGATCCCGGAGAAGACGACAGGCTTCATCGGCGCATCGCGCGGCTCGGGCGCGGCGGGAGGGTCGGACGTGGCGGCGCGCTCGCCAGCGCTTCGTCGATCAGGCGAAGCGCGACGTCGAGCTGCGGATCGACGTTGCGATGCGTGTCCTGCGGCGCGACGTCGACTTCGTGCGTCGGGTCGGTGCCGTAGTTCTCCACGCCCCAGCCCGCATCGGTGAACCAGAACGAGTACTCGGGCTGCGTCGTCTCGGTGCCGTCGACGAGCCGATAGAGTGGGTTCACGCCGACCACGCCGCCCCACGTGCGCATCCCGACCAGTGGGCCGAGCCCGTACAGCTTGAAGCAGTGGCTGAAGATGTCGCCGTCGCTCCCCGCGAACTGGTTCGTCACCGCGACGATCGGCCCGGCCAGCGACTCTTCCGGATACGGAAACGGCGGCGCCCAGCGCGAGACGACCGAGCCGACGCGTTTGCGCGCGAGCTTCTCGAGCAGCAGCGCCGAAACGTGCCCCCCGCGGTTGTAACGGACGTCGACGATCAGCGCGTCGCGGTCGAACTCGCTCAGGTAGCCGCGGTGGAACTCGGCGAACCCCCACGGCCCCATGTCCGGGACGTGCACGTAGCCGGTGCGCCCGCCGCTGCGCTCGTGCACGAGCGCGCGGTTCGCTTCGACCCACGCGCGGTAGCGCAGCATGCGCTCGTCGCGCAGCGTCCGCACGATCACGCGGCGGGGCGCTTCGTGCTCGCGCACGACGGTCAGCACGACGTCGCGCCCGGACTGGTTCACCAGCGCTGCGCCCGGGCCGTACGACGCGCCGAGCGCGCGGCCGCCGATCGCGACGATCAGGTCGCCTTCGCGCACGTCGGCGCCCGGTTCGGCGAGCGGCGAGTCGACGTCGCGGTTCCACGGATCGCCGCGCAAGATGCGCGCGATGCGGTAGCCGCCGGCGGCCGCATCCCACCAGCCGTCGGCGCCGAGGAACCCGCGTTTGTACTGCGGCGGGAGCGGCTTGTCGCCGCCGCTCTCGTAGGCGTGTGAGGTGCCGAGCTCGCCCTGCATCTCCCAGATCAGGTCGGAGAGCTCGTTGCGCGTGCGCACGCGTGGAAGCAGCGCTTCATACCGCGGCAGCACCGCGTTCCAGTCGACGCCGGACATCTCGGCGTCCCAGAAGTGCTCGCGCTGCAAACGCCACGCCTCGCGCAGCATCTGCCGCCACTCGGTGCGCGGCTCGACGAGCACGCTGACGCGTCCGAGATCGAGCCAGCCGCTCCGGCGGCCGACGTCCTGCGAAGGCTTGTCCTCGTCGCCTTCCTCCGGCAGATCGCCGCCGGCGTCGATCGCGCGCAGCTTTCCGCGCGAGGAGTACACCAGCGTGCGCGCGTCGCTGCTGAGCACGAAATCTTCGATCTCGAACGCCAGCGTCGCGCCGCGCTGTTCTTCGAAGTCGTAGGCGAGCAGCTCGCCGGCGTCGTCGCGGTCGTGGTCGTGGGCGTCCGGCCGGATCCCGCGCACCGGAAAGCGCGAGAACAGCGCGCGGCCGCGTCCCGCCGCGATCCGGTCGTACGCGCCTTCGTCGACCGGAAACGCCAGCATCCGCAGTGCGAGCCCGTCGGCGTCGATCTCGACGTCGCGCTTGCGCGCCTTCGGGTCGTCGTCGTCGTCATCGTCGTCGTCGCGCGACTTGTGCAGCGGCGCGGGCTTCGGCACGAACGGGTTCGCCAGCGCGGCGCGCAGCGTCACCAAGTACGGACGCGACGCTTCGGGAAAGCTGAGCTCGAACTGCAGCGCGTCGTACACCGGGTGAAAGTCGCGCGTCGAGATGAAGTACAGGTACTGGCCGTCGGGATCCCACGCCGGCGAGCGATCTTCGCGCAGCGGCGTCGTCGCGTCGACGATCGTCCCGCTCGCGCAGTCGGCGATGCGGATGATCGACGTCTGCTCTTTCGGCCACCAGATGTACGCGAGCCATCGCCCGTCGGGTGAGAATGCGAGATCGTCGACGCGCTGCGCGATGCTCGTGTCGAGCTTGCGCGCCGGCCCGTCGCCGTCGATCACCCACAGCTCGTGACGGTTGTTGGCGAACGCGAGCCGCTCGCCCGCCGGCGAGGCGACGAGCGCGTGCAGCAGGCCGTGATCCTCGCTCGTCAGGTAGCGCGGAGGCGCGCTCTGGTCGACGGGCGCGATCGCGACGCGCTGGAACCCTGCCGCGTCGTCGACGTAGGCGATCTGCTTGTCGTCGTGCAGCCACGTCACCAGCCGCCGGCGCGCGCCGTCGTCGAGTCCGTGCTCGGTGACGGCGGCTTCCCACAGCGGCATCGTGTACACGCGCCCGCGCGTCACGAGCGCGAGCGCCGTTCCGTCGTGTGAGGGTTCCCAGCATTCGAGCAGCTCGCCGGCGTCGATGAAGCGGCGTGCGGTCTCGAGCGAGGTCGACGGGGTCTCGACGTCGATGCGCCGCACCGAGCCGTCGCGCGGGTCGAGCAGCACGAGCTCGCCGCCGCACGCGTACACGACGCGCGTTCCGTCGGTCGCGGGGAAGCGCGCGTAGTGCTCGCGCTCGTCGGTGTGGCGGCGCAGATCGGTGCCGTCGGGCAACGCCGAGTAGAGGTTGCCGATCCCCTCGTGATCGGAGAGGAAGATCACGCGTTCGCCGAGCCACATCGGCCAGACGAGGTTCCCGGCGAGGTCCTTGCAGATCCGGGCGAACTGCCCCTCGCCGCGCGCGTCGACCCAGAGATGCCCGGCCGTCCCGCCGCGGTAGCGCTTCCAGCGCGCGGGATCGATTGCGTTGCGCCCCAGCAGCATCGCACCGTTCGGCGCGACGTCGAGCGTGAGCGCGTGGCCGAGCTCGAGCCGCTCCGGCTCACCGCCGCCGGCGTCGATCCGGAAAGCCAGCGTCTCCTTCGAGAACGGTGACCCGCTGTCGGAGGTGAAGAAGATCGAGTCGCCGTCGGGCGACCATCCGCAGGCGTAGAGCGCTTCGCTCCCGAGGTGCGTCAGCCGGCGCGGCTCGCCGCCCTCCGAGGGCATCACGTAGAGCTCGGGGTGTCCCTCGTCACGCCCGACGAACGCCAACCGCGTGCCGTCCGGCGAGAGCCGCGGAAGGCTGCACTCGCCCTCCATCGTGGTGAGCCGGCGGGCGATCCCGCCGCCGGCCCCGACCAGCCAGAGATCGTCCTCGCAGGCGAACACGATGCGGTCGTCGGCGATGGTCGGTGTGCGAACGTACCCCGGAGTCACCAGCCGTGGCTACGCGGACCGGTGCCCGAGTCCCCGCAGGGGCGATTCTGTGGAGAGGAGGCTCCTTCGAACCGTTTGGTAGCTTCGGACTCCGGGGTACGAGCCCCGTGCAATGGACGACGCACGCAACGTCAAACAGCTCCTCCACGACGTCCGGAATCGGGTCCAGCGGCGCACGTTCATTCAAGACGTGTCCGAGCCGCTGACCGGCGAGATCGACCGGCGCAAGATCGCCGCGAAGTTCAACAACCTCGAGAGCGCCGTCGACGAGCTCGCCGAAGCCGTGGAGCGCGTCGCGGAACGGGCCGAGGGCGCCGCGTAAACGCGGGAACCGCTCCGCACCCCCGTGAACGCGAAGGCGCGATGGACGACCTCCTCGGCGCCTTTCGCGCCGGCGACCCGCGAGCGCTCGCCCGAGCGATCTCGCGCTGCGAATCGGGCCGCGGCGCGGACCTGATCCGCGCCCTCTATCCGCTGACCGGCCGCGCGCTCACCGTCGGCCTCACCGGGCCGCCGGGCGTGGGAAAGTCCACGCTCACCTCCGCGCTGGTCACGCACGTGCGCGCGCTCGGCAAGACGGTCGGCGTGATCTCGGTCGACCCGAGCTCGCCGTTCTCGCACGGCGCCCTGCTCGGCGACCGCATTCGCCTCGCCGAGCATTTCGTCGACCGCGACGTCTTCATCCGCTCGATGGCCTCGCGCGGACATCTCGGCGGCGTCGCCGGCGCGACCGCCGACGCGGCCTCGCTCATGGATGCATTCGGCAAAGACGTCGTGCTGATCGAGACCGTCGGCGTCGGACAGTCGGAGATCGAGATCGCGGAGATCGCCGACACGACGCTGGTCGCGCTGCAGCCGGGGAGCGGCGACTCCGTGCAAGTGCTCAAAGCCGGCGTCCTCGAGATCGCCGACGTGTTCGTGGTGAACAAGAGCGATCACCCGATGGCGCTGCAATTGCAGCGCGAGATACGCTCGATGATGGAGATGCTGAACTTCAGCGGCTGGATCCCCGCGCTGATCAGCACGCAGGCCGTCGAAGGCAAGAACGTCGACAAGCTGTGGGAAGCGATCGTGAAGCACGACGCGTGGTTGCGCGAGAGCGGCGAGCTGGCCGGAAAGCGCCGCGCGGCGTTCGCGCATCGCGTCCGGCAGCTCGCGCTCGGCACGCTCGAAGGCCGCGTCGAAAGCGTGATCGCGCAGCTTCCGGACGACGTCGATCCCTACGCCGCCGCCGCGACGGTGCTCGAGCGCTTCGGTGTGGGCGAGGGCGTCCACGTGCACAGCGGCCTCCACGCGCACGGCGGCGTCCGCGCGACGGTGAAGGGCCTGTGACCTCGGCATCGCGCGAGCGGACGGTTCGGCTCTCCGACGGGGCGGAGACGTGGCTGGAGCAGTGGGGCGAGCGCGGGCCGCTGATCGTCGGCGTGCACGGGGTCGGCGCCTCCCGGCGCGGCTGGGCGCGAATCGGCGAACACCTCGCTGCGCGGTACCGCCTCGTCGCGTTCGACCAGCGCGGGCACGGCGACAGCGCGCACGTCCGCGACCTGACCTTCGCGCGCACGGTGCGCGACGCGGTCGAGGTCGTCGCCGCGCTCGGCGAGCCGGTGCGCGCGCTGCTCGGGCATTCGTGGGGCGGGGCGGTCGCGATCGGGGCGGGGCGGGAGGCGCCGGTCGAGCGCGTCGTCGCGTTCGACCCGATGCTGTTCGGCGCGGAGAACGTCTGGCGCGACAGCGTGATGGTGAACTTTCGCGAACTCCTGGCCCCGCCGCTCGAGGAGCGCGAGCGCATCCTCCGCACCGAGAACGCGGCGCTGCCGGAGGTCGAGATCGAGGCGAAGGTACATGCCGGCCGGCGGATCACGCTCGAGGCGATCGCCGCGCTCGGCGCTGACAACGCGATCGACGCCGGCGGCTGGAACTTCCGGCACCTGCTCCGCGACTACCCGCGCCCGCTGCTGATCGCGGTCGCCGGTCAGCGGCGAAGCGTCTTCCTCGCCGAAGACCGGGCGTACGCTCGCCAGCATGGCGGACCGAACGTCCGGTTGGACGTCTTCGAGGGCGCGAGCCATTCGCTGCAGCGCGACGCGTTCGAGCGGGTCATGCCGGTCCTCGAGGCATTCCTCGCCGGCGAGACCGGCGAGGCGGCGCCCCCGGGCTGAAGGCCGCCCAGCACCCTGGAGGCGGCGGCCCACTGTGCACGGCGAGCTGGAAGCCACGGCGCTCGGCGCGCCGGTGGGGTGCCCGGACGTGCGGAGGGAAGAACATGCTGTGGCCAAGATGATCGAGCGCACGTCGGGACTCGGAGCCGACGTGTCACCGGAGTATCGCGAGCTGGTCGAGCGCTGGGAGGCGAAAGCCGAGCGCACCCCGCCGCGTTCCGGGAAGGGCTCCGGCGCGCTGGACCGGACGATCTCCGACGTTCCGCTCAAGCCGGTCTACGGGCCGCAGGACGTCGCGCATCTCGACCTCGCGCACGACCTGGGCGTCCCCGGCGAGTTTCCGTACACCCGCGGGATCCACCCGACGATGTACCGCTCGCGGCTGTGGACGATGCGCCAGTTCGCCGGCTTCGGCAACGCGAAGCAGACCAACGAGCGGTATCACTTCCTGCTCGCGCAGGGCCAGATGGGACTCTCCGTCGCGTTCGACATGCCGACGCTGATGGGCTACGACTCCGACAGCCCGAAGGCGCTCGGCGAGGTCGGCAAGTGCGGCGTCGCCATCGACAGCGTGCGCGACATGGAGACGCTCTTCGACGGGATCGACCTCGGGGCGATCACGACCTCGATGACGATCAACGGCCCGGCGGCGATCGCGCTCGCGCAGTACGTCGTCACTGCCGAGAACAAAGGGATCCCGCGCGCGAAGCTCGGCGGCACGCTGCAGGCCGACATCCTCAAAGAGTACATCGCGCAGAAGGAGTGGATCTTCCCGCCGCGCCCGCACGTGCGCGTCATCGTCGACATGATGGAGTTCTGCACGCGCGAGATGCCGAAGTGGAACACCATCTCGGTCTCCGGTTACCACATCCGCGAAGCCGGCTCGACCGCCGCGCAGGAGCTCGCCTTCACGCTCGCCGACGGCTTCGCGTACGTCGAGGCCGCGATGGAGCGCGGGATGGACGTCGATGCCTTCGCGCCCCGGCTCTCGTACTTCTTCAACAGCCACATCGACTTCTTCGAGGAGATCGCGAAGTTCCGGGCGGCGCGGCGCATCTACGCGCGCCGCATGCGCGACGTCTACGGCGCGAAGGACCCGCGCTCGTGGCAGCTCCGCTTCCACACGCAGACGGCGGGCTGCAGCGCGACCGCGCAGCAGCCGGAGAACAACATCGTGCGCGTCGCCTTCGAGGCGATGGCCGCGGCGCTCGGCGGGACGCAGTCGCTGCACACGAACTCGATGGACGAAGTCCTCGCGCTCCCCACCGAGAAGTCGGTCGAGATCGCGCTGCGCACCCAGCAGGTGCTGGCCTACGAAACGAATGCCACGAACGTCGTCGACCCGCTCGGCGGCGCGTACTTCGTCGAAGCGCTGACCGACGAGATCGAACGCCAGGCCCTCGACTATTTCGAGCGCATCGCCGAGTACGGCGGGATGGTCGAGGCCGTCGAGGCGGGGTTCCCGCAGCGCGAGATCGCCGACGCCTCGTACCGCTATCAGCGCTCGATCGAGAGCGGCGAACGGATCATCGTCGGCGTCAACGCGTTCGAGCGCCCAGAGGAGACGAAGGACATCGAGCTGCTGAAGATCGGCTGGGAGATCGAACGGGGTCAGCAGCGCGCCGTGCAGGAGGTCCGTTCGAACCGCGACGCCGCCGCGGTCGAGACCTCGCTCGCCGCGCTCAAGCGTGCCTGCACCGGCAGCGAGAACGTGATGCCGCGCCTGATCGACTGCGTCAAGGCCCTCTGCACCGAAGGCGAGATCATCGACGCGATGGTGGAAGTCTACGGCCGCTACACCGAGAACACCCAGTTCTAATGATGATGGACCGAGCGCAGCAGCATCAGGCCTTGCCGTCAGGTCGCGGCGAGGTCGGACCGGGGGCCCCGCGCAAAGCGTGGGGGGCGCGAAGCCTAGGGCGGAGCGCCTTCTAAAATGGAAACTTGGACTGAGGATCGGCGGCCGCTGCGCGTCATCGTGGCGAAGGCCGGATTGGACGGGCACGACCGGGGCGCGAAGGTGATCGCGCGGGCGTTGCGCGATGCCGGGATGGAAGTGATCTACACGGGGCTGTTCCAGACGCCGGAGCAGATCGTGCAGACGGCGATTCAGGAAGACGCCGACGGGATCGGTTTGTCGATCCTCTCCGGCGCGCACATGACGCTGTTCCCGCTGGTGATCGAGCAGCTCAAGGAGCAAGGCGCCGCCGACGTCGTGTTCTTCGGTGGGGGAACGATCCCGGCCGACGATGCGGAAGAGCTGAGGCGCCTCGGCGTGCGCGCGATCTTCACGCCGGGTGCGCCGCTTTCCGAGATCATCACGTTCGTCGAGCGCGAGTGCGGTAAGCGGAGAGAGCTGGTCGGCTAACGTGGATTCACCTTCGGTGAATCCGTCGCGTTCGGCCTTCGGCCGATCCGCCGCGGAGGTGAGGACGCGCGTCGCGCCGTCACCGACGGGCGATCCGCACGTCGGGACGGCGTACGTCGCCCTGCTGAACTATGCGTTCGCGCGCAAGCGCGGCGGGACGTTCCTGCTGCGCATCGAGGACACCGATCAGGCGCGCTCGACGCCGGAGTCGGAGGCGGCGATCCTGCGGGCGCTGCGCTGGACGGGATTGAGCTGGGACGAAGGCCCGGACGTCGGCGGCCCGCACGCGCCGTATCGCCAGAGCGAGCGCTCCGCGATCTACCGCCGCTACGCCGACGAGCTGCTGGCGAGCGGCCACGCCTTCCGCTGCTTCTGCACGCCGGAGCGGCTCGACGCGATGCGCGCCTCGCAGCGCGCCGCCGGGATCCCGCAGCACTACGACGGTCATTGTCTCGCCGTGCCGCCTGCCGAGTCGGCTGCGCGCGCGGCGTCCGGCGAACCGTACGTCGTGCGGATGAAGGTGCCGTCGGAGGGGACGTGCATCGTCAACGATCTCGCGCGCGGCCCCATCCCGTTCGAGTACGCGACGGTCGACATGCAGGTGCTGCTGAAGTCCGACGGTCTGCCGACCTATCATCTCGCCAACGTCGTCGACGATCACTTGATGGAGATCACGCACGTGATCCGCGGCGAGGAGTGGCTGCCGTCGGCTCCCAAGCACCTGCTGCTCTACGAGTATTTCGGCTGGGTCGCGCCGGTGCTGATGCACGTCCCGCTGCTGCGCAACCCCGACAAGTCGAAGCTCAGCAAGCGCAAGAACCCGACGGGGATTCTGTTCTATCAGCGGATGGGGTATCTGCCCGAAGCGCTGCTCAACTTTCTCGGGCTGCTGGTGATCTCGGCGCCCGAAGGCGAGGAGCTGTTCGACCTCGCGACGCTGATCGAGAAGCTCGACTTGGCGACGATCTCGCTCGGCGGACCGGTGTTCGACACCGCGAAGCTCGACTGGCTCAACGGCCGCTATCTGCGCGAGCTGACCGCCGGCGAGCTGATGGCGCGCACGCAGGCGTGGGGGTTCGATCCGTTTCGGCTCGCGACGATCGCCGAGCTGGCGCACTCGCGCATCGAACGGCTGAGCGACATCGCCCCGCTCGCGGCGTTCCTGTTCGCGGGCCGGCTGCCGATTCGCAAGGACGACTTCGCCGGGGCGAAGCTCGACGACGACGCGATTCGCAAGGCGCTGGCGCTCGCGATGTGGCGGCTCGACGCGGAGCGGGCGTTCGACAAAGCGACGATCGAGCGCGTGCTCAAGGGCGTCGCCGAGACGCTCGGCGCGAAGTTCCGCGATCTCGCGCGGATCTACTACGTCGCGATTACCGGCAGTCCCACCTCGCTCCCGCTGTTCGACTCGATGGAGCTGCTCGGGCGCGACCTCGTGCGCGAGCGGCTGCGCGTCGCACTCGACGCGTTCGGCGGCGTCTCGTCGAAGGAGCAGAAGGAGTGGCAGCGATGAACGCGCGCGCGATCGTCCTGGCCGCCGGCAAAGGGACGCGGATGAGGTCGGCGCGCCCGAAGGTGTTGCACGACCTGTGCGGCCGCCCGATGCTGTGGTGGGTGCTCGAGGCGCTGCGCGCCGCGGGCGTCGACGCGATGGTCGTCGTCGCCAGCCCGGAGCTCGAGCCGCAGCTCGCCGCCTTCGGCGTGCGCACCATCGTGCAGCCGGAACAGCTAGGGACGGGGCACGCCGTCCGCATCGCGCTCGAAGCGCTCGAGCCCGGCGCCGGAACGCTGGTCGTCGCGTACGGCGACATGCCGCTGGTCGACGCGACGATCTTCGAGGACGTGCAGGCCGCGGTCGACCCCGACGCGGGGACGGCGCTCGCCCTGGTCACCGCGCGGATGCCGCTGCCCTCGAGCTTCGGCCGGATCGTGCGGGACGGAAGCGCCGTCGCGGCGATCGTCGAGGCGAGGGACTGCACGCCGGAACAGCTCGCGATCGACGAGATGAACGCCGGGGTCTACGGCTTCGACGAGCCGGCGCTGCGCGAGGCGATCGTGCGCGTCGGCAACGACAACGCGCAGGGCGAGTTCTACCTGACCGATACGGTCGCGCTGCTGAACGCGGCCGGCCGCCGCGTCGTCGCGGTCCGGGTGGCAGACGATCGGAGCGTCTTGGGCGTCAACGACCGCGTCGAGCTCGCCGACGCGCGCGCGATCTGCAACCGGCGGCTGTGCGAGGAGCAGATGCGCGCCGGCGTGACGATCGTCGACCCGGCGACGACGTACCTCGACCCCGGAGTCGTCATCGGCGGCGACACGGTGATCTATCCGAACACCTCGATCGCCGGCGCGACGCGGATCGGTGTGCGCTGCGCGATCGGTCCGGGCTGCCGGATCGGCAACGCGCAGATCGCCGACGACGTGCAGATCACCGAGAGCGTGATCCTCGACTCGGCGATCGGTACGCACGCCCGGATCGGCCCGTTCGCCCACGTGCGCAACGGCGCGAAGCTGGGCGCGGGCGTGCGGATCGGCGACTTCGTCGAAGTGAAGAACGCCGAGCTCGGCGACGACGTGAAGGCGAACCACCTCGCGTACATCGGCGACGCCAGCGTCGGTGCGCGCACGAACTACGCCGCCGGGGCGATCACCTGCAACTACGACGGCGTGCGGAAGAACCGCACCGAGATCGGCGCCGACGTCTTCATCGGCACGAACAACTCGCTGGTCGCTCCGGTGACGATCGGCGACGGCGCGATCACCGGCGCCGGCGCGGTGGTGATCCGCGACGTCCCGCCCGGCGACAAGCAGGTCGGCAACCCGGCCCGCTCGATCCGCAAAGACCCCGCCGAAACGTAAGCGTCAGTCGCGCGCGGTCGGACGGCGGCGGCGCGCGTCGGCGGCCCGCGCGACTGCGGCCTTCAGCGCGTTCCAGAGTTCGACCGTGACGACGATCGCCGGGATCAGCAGCCACGGATACTGCTCGAAATAGCCCACGAAAGCGCTCTCCTTCTACGGATCCTGGCCCGATGGATGACGGCCGGTTCCCACGGCCGCGGTCAGGGTCAGCGCGCTCGCGGCCGAGCCGACGCCGCACTCGACCAGCACGATCGACGAGATGTCGTGGATCTCGTTGTGCTGGTGGCTGATGTCGGTGACCCACCGCCCCGAGACTTTGAAGACGCACTGCTGGTGCGCTTCGAGGAACTGCCCCTCCTTGTCGAAGTCCGACGCGGCGTCGATGATCGCGCCGACGACGGAGCCGACGGCAGCCCCGATGAAGTACCCCGCGAGCGCGAGCACCGCCATCACGATCGCCGCGAGAATGAGGCAGATGAGCGCTCCGATTCCGAACGTGAAGGCGCCGATCGCGGCGCAGATCGCGGCCGCGGCGATGGCGCCGGCCACCACGCCGACCGTCGTGCCGATCGCGCCGCCGATCGCCGACGCGCCCCCGATGTTCGAGCTGATCTCGCAGTGAAGGATCGGCGTGACGCACGCCGCCGTGTCAGTGGGCGAGCACGCGCTTTCGTTGAAGCTTTCGAAGGCGTTGGTCAGTCCGCTGCCGGGCGCCGCGCGCGTGCGTATCTCGGTCATCGGATCGCTCACGCCGGGCGAGAGCGCGAGATCGGTGGGGAAGGCGAGCACGAACGGCGGTGCGCCCATGTTGGTCGTCCAGTCGCCGTCGGTGAACGGCTGGATGCCGAACGGGTTCTTTCCCGCGCAGTGCGGGGTTCCGGCGATCGTGATCTGACTTGGATTCTGGACCTTCAGGCGCGTGTACCATGCGTACACCTGCGCCCACGCGACGCCCAGTGCCGCACCGCCGGCCGCGCCGGCGCCGAAGCCGAGCGCCGCGCCCATCCCGATCGCCATCGTGAGGAGTGCCCCGGCGATCGCGCCGAGCGTCGCACCGGGAAACGCCCCGGCGAGGACGCGCTCGAAGCCCGCGTTGTTGTCGCCGCCGATGTTGTTTGCGCTGCATTCGGCCATCGTCAGGTCCTCTCGACGGTGACGGTGACGCCGCCGGTCGGCGAGCCGCCCTGGCGCACGCTGACGTTGAAGACTTCGGAGGGCCCCGGCCCGTCCGGCGCGTCGACGACCAGCATGACGTCACGATACGCTTCGCCGGCATCGAAGGTGAAACGCGCCGGCTCGACGCGCGCCGGCCATGCGGCGGGACGCGGCGCGAACATCTGGTCGGGATCGGCGTCCTTCCCGACGGCGTCGACGAACACGTAGGAGTCGACGGCGATCTCGACCTCGTTGCCGTGCACCGGAATCGGCGCGCGCTTCGCCACGAGCGCGCTCGGCGGCGGCGGCTGCGCGAGGAACGCGTTGAAGATCCGGACCGGCGAGCGCACCTGCGAGTGCGCCGCGTAGACTTGCGTGTTGTTCTGGCCGCGGTTGTTCGACGGATCGGCGTCATCGGGATGGGTCAGCTGCACGTCGAGGCAGTAGTGGCCCGGCGCCGCCGGCGTCGTCCAGGCGAAGCTCGCCTTCGCGACGCCCGGCCACACCGGAACGTTCGCGAACTGCGTCCCGACGGCGTGCGGGACGCCGCCACCGGCGCCGTACTCGGTCCATGTCATGTCGACGCGCGTCCCCGCGGCGGCGCGCGTGCGCGAGCTGTTGTGCACCGTCACCACGACCTCGTACGCCGTGCTCTGGATCAGGTCGTACGTGTTCTGCGGAACGCCGCCGAGCAGAATCGTGACGTCGGGGTTCGCCCACGTCACCGGCAGCCCGAGCGCCATCAGCATGAACTGATCGTAGATGCACGGATCGGGCCGGTCGGTGAGGCGCCCGGGCACGTAGATGCAGCCCCACTCGCCTGGACGCTTCCCCACGATCACCCGAAGGATGCGCCAAATCCAACCCAGGCAGCCCGGCCGCTGCGCGACCGACGCCGCCAGGGCGCCGTCTACTCCCATCGCTTGTCCCCTCTGGGAGGCCAGCATTGCACAAGCCGTCACGGCCTGCAAGTCTACGACGGATCGCTTCGTTCGTCGCGTACCGCGACGGCTCGCGGCGTACCGCGAAGCGCGCGAGGGCTCAGCGCTTCGCGCCTCCCGCGATCCACGCGCCGAGCGTCGCGCGTTCGCCCTCGGTCATGCGCGTGACGTTTCCGGGCGGCATCGCGCGCGTCGCGACCGCGACGGATTCGATCCGCGCGGCGTTCGCGACGACGAGCTGCGGCGTATCGAGCCGCAGCCCGGCGGGAGGGCCCGCCACGCCGGGCTGCCGCGGCTTCTGCGCATGACAGACGGCGCACCGCCGGGCGACGATCGGCGCGATCACCGCATACGGAACCGCGCCGACGGCGGGCGGCCGCTCTGCCTCGCGCGGTGCCGCCGCGCCGCCGCCGGTGACGAGGGCGATGCGCGGCGACGCGAGCGCCGCCGCGAGCGCGAACGCGAGGATCGCCGCGACCGGGAGCATCACGACGTGCCTGCCGCGGTGCCCGAGCACGAAGAAGTGCCGCATCAGAAAGCCCGCGGCGCACACCAGCGCCGTCGCGAGCCACGCGTTGGGGCTCGCGAACATCACTGGCGCGTGGTTGCTGAGCATCAGCACCAGCACGGGGAGCGCGAAGTAGGTGTTGTGCAGCGCGCGCGTGAGCGCCGGCGAGCTCGTCCGCGCGTCGATCCGCCGCGCGGCGCGCAGGCTCGCGAGCGTCGTCCGGTGCGTGCGCGCGATCACGTGCGCGGCATTGGCGGCCATGATCGTGGCGAGGATCGCCCCGAGGTGCAGAGCCGCGGCGCGTCCGCTGAAGAGATGGAACAGCGCCCAGTCGAGCGCGAGCAAGAAGACTCCGAGCGCGCTCCAGAAAATCGCCGGGCGCTGAACGCAGGTACGGAACAGCAGATCGTAGCCGAGCGACCCGGCGGCGAGCGCGGCGAGGCTGCACGCGATCGCGACCGGCGCCGAGAGCGGACGGACGAGCGGATCGACGAGCAGCGTCGATGCGTTCGCCCAGTACACGGTCGCCAGCAAGACGAGCCCGGTCAGCCACGTGGCGTTCGCTTCGTGCGGAAAGACGCGGACGGCGTCCGCCGGCGGGGCGTCGCGCGAGCCGGCGGCGATCTTCCGCAGGGCGAACAGCGAGCCCAGCTCGAGGAACCAGAGCTCGCCGACGACGCCGCGCCGCCGCTCAGCCGGGTCCGCCGGCGGCGGCAGCAGGTCGTCGAGCCGCACGAGGTACAGCATCGCGCCGACCCATGCGACGCCCGCGACGACGTGAGCCCAGCGAAACGCCAGATTCAGCCAGTCGACGACGTATCCGTTCACGGCGAACTGCAGCTACCGCACGAGGCGCGTCATGGCAACGGCGATTTCACCGTCGCACGCACGGGCTCCCGGGCCGAGCGCAACGATCGCGCCAAAACGCGCCCGGGACGGACCCGGCAACGGTGGAATCCCGCGCGCGAACAGCGAAGTACGCTGCATGGCGTTCTCCGCACGCGTCCTGCTCGACAGCATCTCACCGGCCGGCGTGCGCCTCGTCACGATGGAAGCACGCTACCCGCGCTTCATCCATTCCGAGCTGATGACGCACCGCCAACTCTCAAAAAATAGCTCGAGCTCGCGCGCAATTCCCATCAAGAAAATGATCGAGGCCGTGCGTGCGGAGCCGGCGATGCCGCGCTGGTGGGGGCGGAATCAAAGCGGGATGCAGGCGTTCGAGCAGCTCGATGCGGGGCAGCAGGCGCTGGCGGAAGCGGAGTGGCGGCATGCGCTGCAGGACGCACTCGTGCATGCCGAGCGGCTCGCCTCCAGCGAGATCAACCTCCACAAGCAGCTCGTCAACCGGATCCTCGAGCCGTTCTCGTGGATCACCGTGATCATCACCGCGACGGAGTGGGCGAACTTCTTCACGCAGCGCACGCACGAGGACGCGCAGCCCGAGCTCAAGCACATCGCTGAGATGATGCTGCACGCGTTTCGCGCCAGCACGCCGCGCGCAGTCGGGATCGGCGAGTGGCACACCCCATTGATCCAAGCCGACGAAGAGTCCTTGCCGCTCGAACGGCGACTGCAGATCAGCGTGGCGCGCTGCGCGCGTGTGAGCTACCTCTCGCACGCGGGCGCGCGCGATCACGAGAAGGACGTCGAGCTGTACGAGCGGCTCGTCGAGGGCGGCGCGAACGGGCACTGGTCGCCGTTCGAGCACGTCGCCTCGCCGCTCTCCGGCGCCGGCGAGTGGTCGGGGAACTTCCGCGGGTGGGAGCAGTTCCGCAAACGGTTTCCGCAGGAGCACGCGGCCTCGTTCCCCGACGAGACGCCGGCGGCAGCGCGCTGAGCGCGGTGCGCCGGCTCCTCGTCGCGCTGCTGCTCGGCGTGGTGCTGTTCGGAAGTGCGCCGCCCGCGCAGGCGCGGACGCGGCTCGACGCGCGCATCGACGCGCTGACCCATCACGACCTGCTCGCGCGGAGCGCGGCCGGGCTGGTCGATGCCGGCCGGCAGCGCCGGGCGCGGGCGATCGCGGACCTGATGCACGGCGCATCGGCGGGCTGGGCCCTGGCGCAGATCCTCGCGTTCTGGTGGCTGTGGCGTTCGGGCGGGGCGGCGCGTCTGCGCGACGCGATGCGCCGCCGCACGCGCAGCCGCCTCGCGCACCGCGCGGTCTTCGGCGCGGCGATCGGCGCCCTCGCGCCGCTGGCTGCGCTGCCGTTCGCGCTGCTCGGGTACCGCGTCGGCTTCAACGCCGGAGTCACCGACGAGCGGCTGCCGCAGTGGTTCGTCGACTACCTGCTCCGGATCGTGCTCGACGCAGCGATCGGTGCGATCGTCGTCGCAGGGGTCCTGGCCCTGGTCGATCGGCTGCGTGGCCGCTGGTATCTCGTCCTTGCCGCAGTCTTCTACGCCGGCGGGGTCGTCGGGGTGATGGCGATTCCGCTGATGCCGTTCGGTCCGGCGCAGAAGGCGACGCCGCGCGAGGTGGCGTCCCTGGCCGCGCGCGAGGCGCGCGAGCTCGGCGTTCCGGGGACATCGGTGATGGTCGTGGCGACCTCGCGGCACAGCAATGCGATGGCAACGCACGTCGCCGGGATCGGGCCGACGGCGCGCGTGCTGCTCGGCGACCTGACGCTGGTTCATGTGGAGCCGGGCGAGCTGCGCTTCGTGCTCGCGGAGGCGCTGGGGCGAATTCGCGACGGGGTGATGCTGCGGCAGACGCTGGTCGCCGCGACGCTGCTCGTGCTGAGCGCCGCGGTCGCCGTCTTTCTGAGCGACCGCGTCGGCTTCCGGCGCGACGACGACGCGCTCTCGCGCCTCGCGCTCGTCGCGACGTTCCTCGGGCTCGTGCTGATCGTCACGTATCCGATGTACAACGCGTACGCGCGGCGGCTCACCAGCGACGCCGACGCGCGCGCGCTCGCGACGACCGGCGATCGCGCCGAAGCGGTGCGCTGGATGGTGCGCGACGCCGACGACGATTTGCTCGCGCTGTGCGACCGCCGCTCGGTGCGCTGGTACTTCGACGACCGGCCGCCGCTCGGCGCGCGGATCGCCGCGATCGCCGGCACGCCGGATTCGTGCCGGGCCGCCGAACCCGGCTCGGCCCCGGTCGTCTCGCCGTAGCGGGACGAGACCTCTTAGCGGAGCGAGACTTTCAGCACGCCCGAGAGCGAGTTGACGCGCGTATAGCCTTGCGGCGGTGCGAAGACGTCGTCGTCGGGGACGTCGCGCTGCACGGTGGTGAGGTCGAGCTTCATCGTCCCGCCGAAGTCGTTGCGCGTCGCCGGGATGCTTTGGAACGCGATCTGCAGCGGAAAATCGCCGAGATCGTCGGCGAGCGCGACCTGCGCGTGGTAGTTCTCGAGCGGCTTGCCGGGAAGCTGGCGCCGCATCTGCACGTCGAGGCCGGTGGACGGATGGCCGTTGACCACGGTGTGGCCGGTGAGCTGGATCGTCGCGCTCTGCACGTCACGCAGCGCCAGGGCCACGTTCGCCAGGGCCGCGAGCGGATCGCCGCCGCCGGCGCGCTCGCCTGCGCCCTCGGCGCCGGGCGGCGGCGTCGCCAGCGCTCGCCGCTCCGGCACCGAGAAGAAGCAGGTGCGGTTCGCGTTCGACCAGGCGGTGACGGCGCCGGTCGCGCCGTCGTAGACGAAGCTGACGCCGCCCGGCGCGATCAGTTGCGAGGCGACCGCGCTCAGGTCGCTTCCCGCGCCGGGGATCGCGAGCGAGAGCACGTCGAGGCGATAGAGCGGACCGCGGTGATAGACCGCGACTCGGCCGCCGAGCGTCATCGGAGAGCCTTGGACGTTCGCCTGGACGACCAGCGTACCGCTCGCGCGCAGCCCGGGGATCATGGCGGTCGTCCCCGGGAGGGGTATGACGAGGAGCAGCGCGACGAGCAGGGCGGTGGTACGAAGGCGAGGCGTCATTCCATCAAGACCGTACCCGCGACTTGCGTCCCGAGATGCCGGGCCGTGAGAAACTCGACGATCGACGCGTGCGCGACGCGGCCGTCGCAGATCTGCGCGGCGCCGACGCCGCCGCGCACGCCGAGCGCGGCGGCGCGGATCGCGTGGCGCAGATCCGCCGCGAGGGTCCCGTCGTCGGCGAGCTCGAGCGCTTCGGCCGGCGTGAGCTGGTCGACCAGCATCTTCGTCTTCGCGTCGATGACGCCGCCATGGTCGTTGAAGAAGATCGCGCGCGCCGCACCGACGGCGCTGGCGAGCGCGCGCGCGACGTCGTCGGCGCTGACCACGACGTCGTTGCCGGCGAAGCCCATCGCCAGCGGCTCGACCACCGGAACGTAGCCCGCGTCGAGGAGCGTGTGGAGCAGCTTCGTCCCGACGTTCCCGATCGTCTCACCCGGCGTCGCCGGAAGCATCCCGGCGTCGGCGCCCGTGAGCCCGACCGCGACGTCGCCGCTGCGGTTCATCGCGCGCACCACCCCGCGCGCGGCTGCGGCGGTCGGCGCGACGACGAGCGGTCGCATCCCAAGATTTCCGAGGAAGACCAGATCGGAGAAGAAGGTTCCGCCTTCCACGCCCAGCGTCGCTTGGTCGACGCGGATCACCATCGTGCGTCCCTTGAGATCCATGCGTGCTCCTTCTGCCCCGTATCAACGCATCGGCGCGCCTGCTCGGTTCATCAGGTATCGGCGAAACGACGAAAAAAGCCCCGTGCGGCGGCCGGCGCTCGGGTATCGTCGGTTTTCAGAGGGCGGGCGGATCGCCCGCGGGGCGTACGCGATGGGTTCGCGCTCGTCCAGAGCGCGGGCGGCTCGCCCGCAGGGCGAACGCGATGGGTTCGCGCTCGTTCAGAGCGCGGGCGGCTCGCCCGCAGGGCGAACGCGATGGGTTCGCGCTCGTTCAGAGCGCGAATCCACTCAGCTCGCGAACTCCTCGACGAAGAAGACCTCGCCGTCGCCCGCCGCGACGACCGCCACGCCGGCGTAGCGCGGATGCGGGTCGACGATGTTGGCGTAGTGGCCCGGGCTGGTCAAGAACGCCTGGTTCGCGTGCGTCTCGTCCTGGTCGAAGGCCATGTTCTCGGCGGCGTAGCGGAAGCGAATCCCCGAGGCGCGTACGCGGTCGTCGAAGGTGATGCCGTCGGGATCGGTGTGGCCGAAATAGTGCCGCGACGCCATCTCCTCCGCGACCTCGAGCGCGAAGTGCGAGAGCCGCGGATCTTCGGCCAGCGGCGGGAGTCCGCGCTCCTCCCGGGTGGCGTTGATGTCGGCCATCAGCCGGTGCGCCTGGCTCTGCTGCACGACCGGGCGGTGCGGCCGCAGAAAGGCGAGATCGATCGTATCGGATTCGGACGCCGTCGCTGCCAGGGGAAGCAGCGCAACGAACGTCGCGAAACACGCGGCGATCCGGTTCATATCCCGGTCATCGGGACGACGGGTGTCAGGCTTTAGCGTTCACCTGATTCATGGCCGGGATCACACCTTCGCCGAGCCACGTCTCGACGCCGAGGACCGCGCGCTCGACGAGCGAAGGCAGCTCGGTTTGCTCGGCGGAGGAGAAATCTCCGAGGACGCGATCGATCGCGTCCGGATCGTGTCCGCGTCCGATCCCGATCCGCAGTCGCGGAAAGCCCGGACCGAACACCTCGATGATGTCTTTGAGGCCGTTGTGGCCGCCGCTGCCGCCGTCGGCACGCATGCGGAGCGTCCCGAACGGCAAATCGAGGTCGTCGACGACGACGAGGATGCGCGCGGGCACGATCTTGTAGAAGGTGGCGAGCGCTTGCGTCGGGCGACCGCTCAGATTCATGTACGACTGCGGCTGCATGAGGACCGCGTTGCGCGCACGGTCGAGGCCGTAGCGCGCTTCGCCTTTCTTCTGCCAGTCCCGGACGCCCCACCGTGCGGCCAGCGCATCGACGACCATGAAGCCCACGTTGTGGCGCGTGCGGGCGTACTTCGGGCCGGGGTTTCCCAGCCCGACGACGAGCGCGAGATCCGGCGCGATCTAGCCCTCCGCGGCCGGGGCCTCGGTCGGCAGCTCCTCGACGGTGTCGGTCCCGACGCCCGCGCTCGCGCGCGTCAGCGAGACGGCGACGACGACGGTATCCGGCGGGGTGACGAGCGTGAACTTTTTCGGCAGCGCGATCTGCCCGGCGGTGATGTGCTCGTGGACCGAGAGCTCGTTGACGTCGACGGTCAGCTCATCGGGCAGCTCGGAGGCCGGGCCGCGCAGCTCGAGCGCGTGGAGGATCACGTCCATGACGCCGCCCTGATCGCGCACGCCCACGGGCGTCCCGACCGTCACCAGGGTCACCGAGGCGGTGATCGCTTCGCCCTTGCTGATGCGCTGGAAGTCGACGCTCAGCGGCTTACGGGTGATCGGATCGCTGTCGATGTGCCGCAGCAGCACCGAGTCGCTCTTGCCGGCGACCTTCGCCGGCAGCACGTGGCTGCGGTTCCCGGAGAGCAGGATGTCCGCCAGCTGCTTCACGTCGATCGTGATCGGCGTGGCGCCGCCGTGGCCGTAGACGACCCCGGGGATCTTGCCTTGGCGCCGCAGACCCTGCGACTTGGCGGTGCCGATCGCGGTGCGGGGCTCGAGGAGCAGCGTGTCGATTGCATGCCGTTTGGACAAGTCGTGTTCCTTACTGGATGGCGGCGACGACCGCCGAGAGCTCGCTCTCCATCGCCGTGGGCGTCGCCGGCGGCGGGTCGGGATCCTCGGCGTTGAACAGCTCCGAGATCGAGCGGTTCGAGGTGATGCGCTTGATCGCGTCGGCGAGGATCTGCGCGATCGTCAGGTGCTCGACTTTCGTCGATTCGATCGTGCGGGGGATCGTGTTGGTGACGATCACCTTCTTGATCTCCGAGGTTTCGAATTGCGCGATCGCATCGCCGGCGAAGATCCCGTGCGTGGCGAGCGTGTAGACCTCGGTCGCGCCGCGCTTTCGCAGCGCCTCGGCCGCCTTGACCAGCGTCCCGCCGGTGGAGATCATGTCGTCGACCACGACGGCGATCTTTCCCTCAACGTCGCCGACGATGTGGGTCACCTCGGAGACGTCGGGTTCCGGGCGGCGCTTGATGATGACGGCGAGCGAGGACTTGAGCCGCTTGGCGAACGTCTCGGCGCGCGGCACGCCGCCCGCGTCGGGGGAGACGACCACCACCTTGTCGCCCTGCAGGTTCTGGTTCTTGAGGAAGTTGCAGAGCGTCGGCGCGGCCATCAGGTTGTCGACCGGGATGTCGAAGAAGCCCTGGATCTGGGCCGCGTGCAGATCGAGCGTGACGATCCGCTCGGCGCCCGCCCGCTCGATCATGTTCGCGACCAGCTTGGCGGAGATCGGCTCGCGGCCTTTCGTCTTCTTGTCCTGCTTCGCGTAGCCGAAGTACGGCATGACCGCGGTGATGCGGTTCGCCGACGCTCGCTGCAGCGCGTCGATGATGAGCAGCAGCTCCATCAGCGAGTCGTTGACGGTTGCGCCCTGGGGCGAGCGGCAGAGGGACTGGATGACGAAGACCTCGGCGCCGCGGACGTTCTCTTTGATCTCGATGCGGCATTCGTCGTTCTTGAACCGGTCGACCAGCGCGTTGCCCAGCCGCGTCTGCATCTTTTTCGCGATCTCTTCCGCGAGCTGTCGGTTCGAGGTGCCGCTGAACAAGAGGGGCGGCTGGATCACGGCGGGCTCCTTCTGCCTCCGGAAGCGCCGAGGCGCACAGGGGAAGCGACAGTAAGGTTCTGCCTGGGACGGTCGACTGTCCTGGCCTTGAAGATCGCAGAACGAGCGCCCTCTCGAAACGGCCCCGACCCTACGTACCGGCGCCGCCCAAGACCTCGTACTTCCCCGGACGCGCGGTACCCGACCGCCGCGTAGCCTTGGATGCAGGAGGAAACGCCATGACTCACCTGACCCCCGGAACTCGTCTCGGGCGCACGCTGATCGCTCTTGCGGTCGCGAATGTGCTCGGAATCTCGTCCGCGAATGCGGCCACCATCACGATGCTGCCGCCCCAGCCCTCGCACGCCGGAGCGCTTGGCACGGCCGGAACCTGCGGCCCCGACCGCGTTGCCGGTTTCAGCGGCGAGGGCATCGTCGAGTACCCGACCATCGCGCGGCTGCAAGGCGTCGTCGGCGAGACCCGCCTGCGCGTCGACTTGTCGGAACGCGGAACGCTGCGTGCCGCGAGCGTCGACCGGTCCAGCGGCAATCCCTGGCTCGACAAAGCAGCAGTCGCTGCGGCGCGCAGCCTGGGCTATTGGCCGGAAGTGACGCATTGCGAGGCGGTCGCCGGCTCCTATGCCCTCATCGTGCAATTCGGCGACCCCGGGTAACGCCGTAACTACGCCGCGCTTCGTCGGCCGGACGAACGAGCTCGAGCTCGTGCTCGAGCTCGTTCGGCGAGCCGCCGAGGGACACGGTTCGATGATGCTGCTCGGCGGTGAGGCGGGGATCGGCAAGACGCGATTCGTCGCCGAGCTCGGCGCCCGCGTCGGAAGCCGCGCGCGCTTTCTCATTGGTTCTTGTCTCGAATATGCTCGATCCGCACTCGGCCCGTTCGTCGACGTGATTCGCGACCTGGTTACCGACGCTTCACCGTATCTTCCGGGTGGGCAAGCGACGACGAAACGCCAGCAGTTCGTCGACATCGCCGACCTCTTGCGCGGGGCCTCCAATTCGTGCCTCTGCGTGGTGATCGAGGACCTGCACTGGGCCGATCAAGCGACGCTCGAACTGTTGCAGTTTCTGGCTCCGAAGCTTGCCGGAATGCACATCGTTCTGCTCGCGACGTATCGCGTCGACGAGATGCCGGGGCTCGAAGCGGCCGACGCACTCGGCAAGCTGCTGCGCGCACCGGCCGTGCGCGGCGTGACGCTGAGCCCACTGTCCGAGCCCGAAACGAATGCGCTCATCCATGCGCAGCTCGCAAACCGCGATTCGCTCGGTCTCGCGACCGTTGCGCACATCACGTCGCTTGCCGAGGGCAACCCGCTGTTCGTCGAAGAGCTCCTGCGCAACGCCGTCGATCGATCTTCGGCTCTGCCGGCCGAAGATCTCCCGCCCACGTTGAGGGAGTTGGTGCTCGCCCGCATCCGGTCGCTCGACGATGAGGACCAGCATGCTTTGGTCCATGCCGCCGTGCTCGGCCGCGAGTTCGACGCGGCGCTGCTGTCGCGCATCGTCGGCCGTCACGTCGAAGAGGTGCGCGAGACATTGCGGCGGGCCCGTACATTGCGGCTCATCGTGGAACGCCGCGGCGAGACCGTCACGTACGCGTTCCGGCACGAGCTCATGCGCGAGGCGCTTTGCTCCGAGCTCCTCGCCGAGGAGAGGCGCGCACTTCACGCCGCGGTAGCGGCCCAGCTCGAAGCGCTGCATCCCGAGCGCGTCGAGGAGCTCGCGTACCATACGTGGTCGGCGTGGGACGCCGACAATTGCTTCACGTACAACGTCGCTGCGGGTGACCGGGCGGCCGCGCTCTACGCCTTCAGCGATGCTGCGGTGCTGTACGAGCGCGCGATCGAGTTTTGCACGGAGCCGAGTGCGAAGCGCACACAGACGCGCGAGAAGATCGCCGCAGCGCTCTTCAACGCCGGTTGGATGAAGCAGGCCGTGAGGTACTCGGAGGCGTCGCGATCGGACTATGAGGCCTGCGGTGATTACCTGTCTGCGGCATACGTCTGCTACGACCTCGCGAAATATTGTTTCGCTGCCTGCGATCGTGCAGGCTGCGTAACGGCGATCGCACATGCGGCCGACCTGATCCGCCGCGTTCCCGATGGCGGCCGCACGGCCGACATTCTGGCCTTGATGTCACGCCAGACCGGACGACTGGGCGACCTCGCGGGCGCCCGCAGGTTTCTGGATGAAGCCACGCGCCGCGGCGATATCGAAGCTCCAGGCACCGCCGTCTTGTTCTTTCACGCGCGCGGATTGGCGCACTGCATGGCGGGCGAGCGTGACGAGGCCATCGCCGACATGCACCGTGCGCTTGCCGGCGCTTCGACCGACGACCCCGGCGACGTCCGCTTGGTGAACCTCGGTTTGATCGCGGCGGAATTCGGCGCCGATGCTCTCGCAGAAGAAACCGAGCACGAAGGCTTGGAGCATGCTCGACAACGGCGAACGCCGACGGTCGAGCTGTTCGCGCTGGGGCTCTGTGCCGACCTCGCGCTGAATCAGGGTCGTTACGATGCGGCGATCCGCTCGCTCGAGGAAGCCCTCCCGCTCCTCGAGATCGTCGACTTCCCCGGATTCTTCGTTGCAAAGCTCACCGCCGTGTCGCAACGCCTTGCGATGCGAATGCTGCGACCTGAGCTTGCCGCATACTTCGATGTCGAGCGCATGCTCGAAAGCAGCTTCGAATGTGGCGGGGCCGAGTTCATCGGCGAGATCGCGAGCGCACGCGTGGAGCGGTACGTTCACGACGGGCGGCAGCAAGACGCCGCGAGCTTGTTGCGGCGTGCGATACCGGCTGTCGGCTCGGGGATCTCCCGTTCGACCCTCCTCGTGCTCGCCGGTTCGCACGCGGCCGACGAGGACGTCCCGGCCGCGCGAGCCTCGTTATCAGCGTGGGCCCGACCGAACAACCCTCTCGGGCGTGCCCGCCTGACCTACTTTGATGCGGCCGTCGCCGCCCGCAGCGGCGAGCGGGCCACAGCGCGCACGATGGCGTTGGCCGCCGCGGACGCATTCGGGCGGCTCGGCCGCCCGTACGAACGTGCGCAAGCGTTGGAGCTGGGCGGAGATTTCACCGCGGCCCATGCGACGTTCGCCGCGATCGGTGACCGGCGTGATGCCGCGCGACTGCGGGCGACTGCCCTTGGCGTCAATCGGCGCGGGCGCGCCAAGGACGAGCTCACCGAACGCGAACGAGAGGTAAGCCGCTTGGTCGCCTCGGGGAAATCCAACCGAGCCGTCGCCCAGGAGCTGATCATCAGCGAACGGACCGTCGAAAAACACGTCGAGGGAATTCTCGCCAAGCTCGGCTTCCGGTCGAGGACCGAGCTCGCGGCGCGGTACGCGGAAGCGCCGGCCTCAACCCCGACGCCGTGAAGGCGGTTCTCATGATGGCCCCCCATGCCAAAGTTTGAGCTGACTTCCGCGTATCCGCTGGCCGGTGACCAGCCGAAAGCCACCCAGGCGCTGGCCGAGGGCGTCCTGCGGGGCGACCGCGCGCAGACGCTGCTCGGCGTGACCGGGTCGGGCAAGACGATGGCGATGGCGCGGGTCGTCGAGCTGGTGCAGAAGCCGACCCTGGTGCTGTGTCACAACAAGACCCTGGCGGCCCAGCTCTGCGCCGAGTTCCGCGAGTTCTTCCCGCACAACGCGGTCGAGTATTTCGTCTCGTACTTCGACTACTACCAGCCCGAGGCGTACATCGCCCACACCGACACCTACATCGCCAAGGACAGCTCGATCAACGACGAGATCGAGCGGCTCCGGCACTCGGCGACCCAGTCGCTGCTCACCCGCCGCGATACGCTGATCGTCGCCTCGGTCTCCTGCATCTACGGGCTCGGCTCGCCGTCCGACTACATGGAGATGGCCGCCGACATCCGCGTCGGCCAGCGCCTCGACCGCGACGAGTTCCTGCGCAAGCTGATCGGGATGCAGTACCGCCGCAACGACCTGAACCTCGTGCGCGGCACCTTCCGCGTGCGCGGCGACACGCTCGAGTTCGTCGCCGTCGACGAGGAGCTGGTGCACCGCATCGAGTTCTTCGGCGACGAGGTCGAGGCGATCAACGTCGTCAACCAGCTCACCGGCGAGTACGTCACCTCGAAGGACGAGCTGCGCATCTTCCCCGCGAAGCACTACATCACGCCCGACGAGAAGCTGCGCCGCGCGGTTGTCGAGATCGAGTACGAGCTCGAAGAGCGGCTGAAGCTGTTCCGCAGCGAAGGGAAGCTGCTCGAGGCGCAGCGGCTCGAGCAGCGGACGCGCTACGATCTCGACATGCTGCGGGAGGTCGGCTACTGCAACGGCGTCGAGAACTACTCGGCGCCGCTCTCGGGCCGCCAGCCCGGCTCAACGCCCTGGTGCCTGCTCGACTTCTTCCAGAACGACTGGCTGCTGATGATCGACGAGTCGCACGTCACGCTCCCGCAGGTGCACGCGATGCACGGCGGCGAGCGGGCGCGCAAGATCTCGCTGATCGAGCACGGCTTTCGGCTGCCCTCGGCGATGGACAACCGGCCGCTGACGTATGACGAGTTCGACAAGCACGTGCAGCAGGTGATCTACGTCTCGGCGACGCCGTCGACGTACGAGATCGGCCGCTCGACCCAGGTCGCCGAGATGATCATTCGCCCGACCGGGCTCGTCGATCCGGAGGTCGAGGTGCGCCCGACGCGCCACCAGGTCGACGACCTGATGGACGAGATCCGCAAGCGCGCCGAGAAGGACGAGCGCATCCTCGTCACCACGCTCACCAAGAAGATGGCGGAGGACCTGACCGAGTACCTCATCGAGAACGGGATCCGCGTGCGCTACCTCCACAGCGAGGTCGAGACGCTCGAGCGCATCGCGATCCTGCGCGACCTGCGCAAAGGCCAGTTCGACGTGCTCGTCGGGATCAATCTGCTGCGCGAAGGTCTGGACTTGCCGGAGGTCTCGCTGGTCGGGATCCTCGACGCCGACAAGGAAGGCTACCTGCGCTCCGGGACCTCGCTGATCCAGACGATCGGGCGCGCCGCGCGCAACGTCGAGGGCAAGGTGATCATGTACGCCGACGTCGTCACCGAGTCGATGGCGAAGGCGCTCGGTGAGACGAAGCGGCGCCGCGAGATGCAGGTCGCGTTCAACACCGAGCACGGGATCGAGCCGAAGACGATCCGCAAGGAAGTCCACGACATCCTGAGCATCGTCGGCGGCGCCGGCGGCGGCGAGGACGCGGCCGCCGCGGTGCGCGACGCGCACCTCCCGCGTGAGGTCGCCGAAGCGATGGCGAAGGAGATCGAGCGCAAGATGCGCGAGGCCGCCGCGAACCTCGAATTCGAGAAAGCCGCCGCGCTGCGCGACGAGTTGGTCGCGCTGCGCAAGGTGATCGGCGGCAACGAAAGCGTGATCTTCCAAGGCAAAGCCCCGAAGATCTTCCAGCACGCCCTCAAAGAGCTGATCGGAACGTAGGTTTCCCGGTAGCCGAGACGCTTCGGGGTCAGTGTACGCTGGATCGCTTGCCCCGGTGGCGGCGTCGGTGCCGAAACCCCTGCGGCTCCGCACCGGTACGAGAGGGCATGAGCGCTTTCCAGCCATTGCTGCGAAGCCTGATCGTCAGCGTCGTGCTGCCGCTGATCGCCGTGCAGGTGATGCTCCATGCCGGCCGGTCGCCGGTTCTCGCGCTGGCCGTCGCCGCGGTCTTTCCGCTCGGCGACGGTCTCCTGGGAGTGGCGCGGCGGCGCGGCTTCGACCCGATCGGCGCGCTCGTGGTCGCCTCGATCGCCGTCGGGATCGCGCTCTCGCTGATCACCGGGAACGCGCGGTTCGCGCTCGCGCAGGGAAGCCTCGTTCCGGCGCTGTTCGGGCTCGCGTGCCTCGCTTCGCTCGCCACGCCGCAGCCGCTGATCTTCCGTCTTGCCCGCCGCTACGCCGGCGGCGAGGCCGGTGCGGCGATGTGGGACGCGCGCTGGGATATCCCGCGCGTTCGCGCGGCGTTCCGCCTGCTGACGACGATCTGGGGTGCGGGCTTCGTCGCCGAGGCGATCCTGCGTACGTGCGCGCTCGTCGTCCTCGCGCCGGGGACCGCCGCGACCGTCTCGTACGCGCTCGATCTGGTCGTCTTGGGCGGTCTGATCGCCTTCACGCTCGTGCGCGCGCGGCGCGGCGAAGCCGCGCTGGCCGCCGCCGGGCGCTGAGCGCGTCGGGAACGGCCCGACGCGGCGGCGAAGGCCGCCGCGATGAAACGATCGGCCTGGCGGTCCCTCGCCGCTCTGCTTGCGACGTGCCTACTCGCGGCGGGGTGCACGCGGGCCGACAACGGTGCGACGCCGGCGGGCGCGCGGCATCCGTGGACGCAGCCCGAGCAGCTTCGCTTGGCCACGATCCTCTCGCCCAACACGCTGAACCCGCTGATCTCGACGCAGCAGATCGAGGCCCAGATCGAAGCGCTGATCTTCGATCCGCTGGTCTCGGCCGACGAGAAGAACCGGCTCGTCCCGATCTTGGCGACCGTCGTGCCGACGCTGCAGAACGGCGGGATCAGCCGCGACGGCCGCACGATCACCTACCATCTCCGCCGGGGCGTGAAGTGGCAGGACGGCGCGCCGTTCACCAGCGCCGATGTCGCCTTCACCGTGCACGCGCTGATGAATCCCGCGACGAACATCACGACACGGCACGGCTACGACGACATCGTGACCGTCGCAACGCCCGATGCGTACACGGCGGTCTTTCACCTGAAGCGGCCGTTCTCACCGGCCGTCGACACGTTCTTCGCGCCGAGCGACGCGCCGTACTTCATCGTGCCGCAGCACATCCTGGCGAAGTATCCGAACCTCAACCGCATCCCGTTCAATCAGGAACCCATCGGGACCGGACCGTTCAAGCTCGCGGCGTGGGTGCGCGGCGACCATCTCGACTTCGTTCCGAATCCGGACTACACGCTCGGCAAGCCGATGCTCAAGACGATCCGGATGCGGCTGATCCCCGACGAGAACACCGCGGTCAACCTCGTGCGCGCGCACGAGATCGACTGGTTCATGGAAGCGACGCCGCGCACGTACCCGCAGGTGTCGTCGGTCGAGGGCGTGCAGGTGCGGCTGGTGCCGATGAACGCGAACGACGCGATCATGTTCAACACGACACGCCCACCGCTCGACGATCCCCGCGTCCGGCGCGCGATCGGACTGGCGATCGACAAGCAGCGCTTGGTGCACGACGTGACGTTCGGCACGACGATCCCCGCGACCGAAGACTTGCCCGCGTTCATGTGGGCGTTCGATCGGCACGCCGGGACGGCGAAGCGCGACCTGCGCACGGCCGAGGCCTTGTTCGACGCCGCGGGCTGGCGCCGCGGCCCCGACGGGGTTCGCGTCAAGAACGGCAAGCGCTTCGACATGGGACTGGCCTACCGCAGCGACAGCATCACCGACCGGCAGCGCAGCGTGCTCATCGCTTCGATGCTCCACGACGCCGGGATCGACGTCGAGCTGAAAGGCTACACGACGGCGCTCATGTATGCCGGCGGCGATGCCGGGATCCTCTCCGGCGGAAAGTACGACGCCGGGCTCCAGACGTGGTATGCCGGCATCGACCCGGACGACTCCTCGCAGTATCTCTGCACCGAGGTCGCGCCGAAAGGCTACAACTGGTCGCGCTACTGCAACGCCGAGATGGACGCCGCGCAGCAGTCCGCGCTGGGCCATTACGACGAGCCCAGCCGCAAACGCGCCTACGCGCGCATCCAGGAGCTGCTCGCGCGCGACGCACCCGAAGTCTACCTCTGGTGGCCCCGCCAAATCGAAGCGGTCAATACCGACTTCAAAGGCTTCCGCCCGAACGGCGTGATCGAGACCTGGAACTCCTGGGAGTGGTCGATCTAAGACCGTAAGCCGTCGCTCACCTCGCGGCCGTTTCCCGTACGGAGCGGTATCGCACCGGGGCCCAGGAACCCGGAACGGAGAGGTCGGACTCACGGAGTCCTGCACTTTTCGTTCCGAGGAGCTCGTATGGTCGTGCGCCGTCTCGGTTTCGTCCTTGCCCTCGCGCTCGTGTTCGGGATCGTCCCCGCCGCGCCCACCGGGGCGGCCGATGCGCCGGAGGTCGTCATCGGTTCGATCCTGCCGCTGACCGGGCCGTCGGCGCAGACCGGCGCCGGATTGCGCGCGGCGCAGCAGCTCGCGGTCGATCTGGTGAACGGGCACGTCAGCTACCCGCTGCCGATGGTCGGGAAGAGCGGGCTGCCGCATCTCGGCCACGCGCGGATTCGCATCGTCTTCGCCGACTCGCAAGGGAAGCCGGATCAGGCGCGCGCGGCGGCCGAGCAGCTGATCGCGCAGGACCATGCGGTCGCGCTGATCGGCGCCTACATCTCGTCGACGACGGCGACGGCCTCGCAGGTCGCCGAGCGCTACGGCGTACCGTTCCTGAACCCGGACTCCTCGGCGCCCTCGCTCACCGCGCGCGGCCTGCACTGGTTCTTCCGCACGACGCCGAACGACGCGACGTTCGCCGACAACTTCTACCAGTTTTTCGCCGACCTGAAGAAGACCAAGCACGTCGACGTCAAGAAGATCGCAATCGTCGGCGAGGACGGGCTGTTCGGCACCGGCGCCAGCGACGCCGAGGAGAGCATCGGCAAGCGTCTGGGCTACGACGTCGTCGCGCGGATCGCATATCCCGCCGCCACCACCGAGGTGAACGCCGAGGTGCAGCGCGTGAAGGCCGCCGCGCCCGACGTCGTCATGATGGCCTCGTACCTGCCCGACTCGCTGCTGTTCATGCGCGGCTTCAAGGACCAGGGCGTGCAGCCGAAGGCGATCATGGCGCAGGATGCCGGCTTCATCGATCCCGGCTTCATCAAGACCGAAGGGAAGGACGCCGAGGGCGTCTTCACGCGCGAGGTCTTCTCGCTCGACATCAAGCACCGCAACCACGCGGTCCCGCTGATCGACCAGCTCTTCCGCGCGCGCTTCAACGACAAGCCGCTCGACGGGAACACCGCACGCGACTTCATGGGCGTGCTCGTCCTCGCCGACGCCATCGACCGCGCCGGATCGACCAAACCCGACGCGATCCGTGGCGCGCTGCAGAAGACGAACATCCCCGGCGATCTCACGCTGATGCCGTGGAAGAACATCCACTTCGATGCGACCGGGCAGAACGACGGCGGCGTCGGGATCATCGAGCAAGTCCAGGACGGAAAGTACGAGACGGTGTGGCCGTTCGACGTCGCGGTGAAGCCCGTCGTCTGGCCGATGCCGGCGTGGAAACGCTGAGCACCTTCGCGCAGCTGCTCGTCGGCGGGCTCCTCGCGGGGCTCGTCTTCGCTCTCGTCGCCGTCGGCCTGACGCTGATCTACGGCGTGATGGACGTGGTGAACTTCGCGCACGGCGAGTTCCTCATGCTCGCGATGTACGCGACCTTCGGCCTCGCGCTGCTCGGGATCGGGCCGCTTCTCGGCTTGCCGCTGGTGGTCGTCGCGCTGCTGCTGTTCGGGATCGTCGTCTACCGCGTCTTCGTGCGGCGGCTGCTCGCCGGCCCGCCCGAAGCGACGGTGTTCGGGACGTTCGGGCTGCTGGTGCTGTTGCAGGGGCTGGCGCAGGCCCTGTTCTCGAGCGACTTTCTTTCGGTGCCGAATCGTCCGCTGCAAGGGGTCTTCCAGCTCGGTCCCGTCGCGGTCGAGCAGGCGACGCTCGTCGAAGGGCTCGGGGCGCTCGTGCTGACCGCGGCGCTGTTCGCGTTCGTCGAGTACACCGAGACCGGCCGCGCGATGCGAGCGGTCGCCGAGGACCGCGTCGCGGCGACCCTGATGGGGATCGACGTCCAAGGGATCAACGCGACGGCGTTCGGGATCGGCTCGGCCTGCGTCGGCGCGGCCGGCGCGCTGCTGATGCTCTCGTATCCCGTCTATCCGACCGCCGGCGCGCAGTTCGCGCTGACCGCGTTCGTCGTCGTCGCGCTCGGCGGGTTCGGCAGCATCCAGGGTGCGCTGCTCGGCGCGCTGATCGTCGGGATGCTCGAGGTGCTCGGCGGCTTCTACCTCTCGCCGGAGCTGAAGATGGTCCCGGTATACGTCGCGTTCCTGGCGATCGTGCTGCTGCGGCCGCAGGGCTTGCTCGGGCGGCGATGAGACCGCACCTGATCGCGCTCGGCGCAATCGTCGCCGCCGGGCTGCTCGCCGCCTTCGCGCTCCACGGCGCGGTGCTGCTCGATCTGCTCTTCACGCTGCTGCTCTACGCGGTGCTCGGCCAGTCGTGGAACTGGATCAGCGGATACGCCGGAAACATCTCGTTCGGCCACGCGATCTTCTTCGCGTGCGGCGCGTACGCCGCGGCGCTGTGCGTCACGCACGGGCTCTCGCCGTGGCTGGCGGTCCCGGCCGGCGCGGCCGCGGCGGCGCTCCTCGCGCTGGTCACCGGGTTTCCGACGCTCGCCTTGCGCGGGCACTACTTCTCGATCGCGACGATCGCGGTCGCGGCGCTGGTCGACGCGTTCGTGCGCAATGTCCCCGGGCTGGGCGGAGCGAACGGCTTCGAGCTCCCGATCGCCTCCGGGTGGGCGGCGATGCAGTTCCCGCAGAAGGGGCCGTACGTGGTCCTCGCGCTCACGCTCTTCGCGGCGGTGCAGTTGGCCACGATCGCGCTCGAGCGATCGCGGCTCGGCTACTACCTGCGGGCGCTGCGCGCCAACCACGCCGCGGCCGCCTCGGTCGGGATCGGCGAGCGGCGCTGGAAGCTGATCGCCTTCGCGTGGTGCGCGGCGATGGCCGCCGCGGCCGGCGTGCTCTACGCGCAGTACACGCTCTTCGTCGATCCGCCCTCGACGCTCGCGCTCGCGATCTCGATCGACATCGCGCTGATCGGCGTCGTCGGCGGGATCGGGACGCTGTGGGGACCGGCCGTCGGCGCGCTGGTCTACGTCGCGCTCGCCAAGGGCGTCGCGCTGCAGCTCGGCGGGAGCGGAAAGGGCTACGACCTCGTCATCTACGGCGCGATCATCTGCGCGATCGCGGCGCTGCGCCCGCACGGCATCGTCGGGACCGTCGTCGACGCGCTGCGCCGCCGACGCGGGTCGCTCGCCGCGCCGGCCCTCGCCGCGGCTGCGGCACTCGTCGCGGTTTCCGTGCCCTCACCGCTTCGCGCGGCCGGCGATGCGATCGACCTTAGCGTCGCGGCGCGCGCGTTCGCCGATCGCACCGCCGAATGTGCGATCGACGGGGGACGGCTGTGGGGCGTCTCGCTGTGCGGCCCGATGGTTTTCGTCGATCCGGCGAGCCGCGAGGCGGTCGCGAACGAAGCGAGCGCGGCGATGCACGCGGTGGCGCGCGAGGGCGTGTTCGTCGGGACGCTCCCGGCGGACGTCGTCATCGAGAACACCGCCACGACGATCGGCGGCGAGCGCTGGTCGATGGTGATGTGGCCCCTGCCGAGCGATCCGATCGCGCGCCGCATCTTGGTGATGCACGAGTCGTGGCATCGCATCCAGGACCGGATCGGGCTGCCGGCGCGGCCGGCGGACAACGCGCAGCTCGACACGGCCGACGGACGGTACTGGCTGCAGATGGAGTGGCGCGCGCTCGCGCGTGCGGTCGTCGTCCCGGCGGACCGCCGCGCTGCGCTCGTCGGCGATGCGCTCTCGTTCCACGCGGAGCGGATGCGGCGCTTCCCCGAGGCGGCACACGACGAGAACGCGCTGATGCTCAACGAAGGCCTCGCCGAGGACACCGGAATCGAGCTGACGACGGTCGCGAGCGATCGCGCGATCCGCGTCGTCGAAGCACTCGCCCGGGGCCGCGCGCAGCGCTCGTTCGTGCGGTCGTTCGCGTACGCGTCGGGACCGGCATACGCCGCGCTCCTCGACTCGGCCACGCCCGGCTGGCGCCGCCGGGTCACCGCGCGCTCCGATCTCGCCTCGATGCTCGCCGCGGCGTATCACGTGCGCTTTTCGGCGGCGCAGGCGATCGCCCGCGCCGCCGCCTACGACGACGGCGGGCTGCGCGTCGCGGAGAACCTGCGTGCGGCACAGCTCGCGACGCGGCTCGCCGATCTGCGCGCGCGGTTCATCGACGGTCCGGTGCTGCGGATCCCGCTGCGCGATGCGAACTTCGGGTTCGATCCGAACGCCGTCACCGCCATGCCCGGGTCCGGCTCGTTCTACCAGCCGTTCAACGCCGTCGGCTGGTTCGGGAAGCTCGATGCGCCGGGCGGCGCGCTGCTGATGAACGCGCCGATGACGATCGTGGTCTCCGCGCCGGCCGCCGGGGCGACGTCGTCCGACGACTGGAGCCTCTCGCTCGCGCCGGGCTGCACCCTCGTTCCGGGCGAGCGCGCGCACGACGAGACGATCTCGTGCGAGAGCGCCGCCGCGAGCCCGGCTCCGTCGGCGAAGCCGACGTCCGCGCCGCGCGGAAGGCGCCCGGCCGGCGCGCCGCCGAGCGCGAGCGCCGCTCCGTCGGCGAGCGCGACGCCCGCGGCGACGCCGCTGCCGTTCCCGACCGTCCCCGCGTCGGTCGCGCTGCCGCCGTCGATCTTCGCCTCACCGGGTCCGTCGGCGTCGCCCTCGCCTTCCCCGCAGCCGTGAACGTCGAGACTGCCGCGGCGGGCGCGGGAACGAATCTGCTCGAAGTCCGCGGGCTCGCGAAGCGGTTCGGCTCGCTGCGCGCGCTCGACGGCGTCGACCTCGACGTGGCGGCGGGCCGGCTGACCGGCCTCATCGGGCCGAACGGCGCCGGCAAGTCGACCGCGTTCGGCTGTATCGCGGGGGCGGAGCGCCCGAGCGGCGGGAGCGTCCGCTTTCGCGGCCGCGAGATCGTCGGGATGCCGTACGATCGCGTCGCGGCGCTCGGCATCGGCCGCACCTACCAGATCGTGCAGACCTTCGCCGACATGACCGTCCTGGAAGCGGTGACCACCGGCGCGCTCCTGCACCGCCCGCGGCTGCGCGATGCGATCGCCGGCGCCGAAGAGGTGCTCGAGTTCGTCGGACTCGCAGAGAAACGCCACCGGCTCGGCCGCGCGCTGACGATCGCCGACAAGAAACGGCTCGAGGTCGCGCGGGCGCTCTCGACCGATCCGGAGCTGCTGCTGCTCGACGAAGTGATGGCCGGTCTGACGCCCGCCGAATGCCGCGATGCGGTCGGACTGCTGCGGCGCATCCTCGCGCGGGGAATCACCGTGCTGATGGTCGAGCACGTGATGGAAGTCCTGATGCCGATCGCCGAGCACGTCGTCGTCATCGCCGCCGGAAAGACGATCTTCGCCGGCACCGCCGCCGGTGCGGTGCGCGATTCGCGCGTGATCGAAGCGTACCTCGGCTCACCGCTCGAGCACGGCGAGATCGCCTCGTGAGCGCGGAGCACCCGGCCGAAAGCACGGTCCCGCTGCTGTCGGTCGACGCCGTCGCCGTCGCGTACGACGGGATGCGTGCGCTGGAGGACGTCTCGCTGCGAGCCGCCGCCGGAACGATCGTCGCGCTGGTCGGGGCGAACGGCGCGGGAAAGACGTCGCTGCTGCGCGCGATCAGCGGGCTGGTGCGCGTCGAGCGCGGCGCGATTCGGTTCGACGGCGTGGACCTCACGCGCGTCCCCGCGCACCGCATCGTCCGGCGCGGGATCGCGCACGTCCCGGAAGGACGGCGCGTCTTCGCCAGCGCGACCGTCCGCGACAACCTGCTGCTCGGCGCGTACGTCGACCGCGACGCCGGTCACCGGCGCGAGCGGCTCGAGGCCGCATTCGGCGCGTTTCCGATCCTGCGCGACCGGCTCGAGCAGCGCGCCTCGACGCTCTCCGGCGGCGAGCAGCAGATGCTCGCGATCGCGCGCGGGACGATGAGCGCGCCGCGGCTGCTGATGCTCGACGAGCCGTCGCTCGGGATCGCGCCGATTCTCATCCCGCAGATCTACGCCGGCATCACCGCGATCGCCACCGCCGGCACCGCGGTTCTGCTGGTCGAGCAGAACGTCCGCGAAGCGCTGCGCATCGCCGACATCGCCTACGTCCTGCAAACCGGCCGCGTGGTGCTCCACGGCCCGGCGCGCGATCTGATCGGAGATCCTTTGGTGCAAGAAGCGTTCCTCGGAATCAGCGCCGCGTGAGCTGGCGGGTCGGGATCGACATCGGCGGCACGTTCACCGACCTGGTGGCGCTCTCGGACGACGGGCGGCTGACCCGGCACAAGGTGTCCTCGACGCCGCGCGCGCCGGAAGAGGGACTGCTCGATGCGCTGCGCGCGCTGCTCGGCGAGATCGCGCCGCACGAAATCGCGCTCGTCGCGCACGCTTCGACGATCGCGACGAATGCGCTGCTCGGGCAGATGAACCTCGAGCTGCCGCGGGTCGCGTTCGTCACGACCGAAGGGTTTCGCGACGTGCTCGAGATCGGGCGGCAGAACCGCAGCGCGATCTACGACCTGAACGTTCGCCGCCCGAAGCCGCTGGCGCGGCGCGAGGACCGGCTCGTCGTGCGGGAGCGGCGCAGCCACGACGGCCAGGTGATCGTCGAGCTGGACCCCGCGTCGGTCGCGCGGGCCGTCGAGACGATTCGCGCGCGCGGGATCCGCGCTGTCGCGGTAGGCCTGCTGCACGCCGACGTCGACGGCGGTCACGAGCGCGCGATCGCCGAGGCGCTCCGGGAGGCGGTCCCCGACGCGGAGATCTCGCTCTCGTCGGAGATCGACCCGCAGTACCGCGAGTACGAGCGCTTCTCGACGACCGTGGTCAACGCCGCGCTCGCCCCGATCGTGCAGGCCTATCTCGAGCGCGTCGCGCGCGGCGTGCGCGCCGCGGGGGTGCAGGCGCCGATCTTCGTGATGCGCTCCGACGGCGGGATGGCGGCGCTGAAGAGCGCGGCGCGGCGGCCGGCGACGCTGATCGAGAGCGGCCCCGCGAGCGGGGTGATCGGCGCGGCCTACGTCGGCAAGGCGCTCGGGATCGCCAACGTACTCTCGTTCGACATGGGCGGGACGACCGCGAAAGCCGGGACGATCTTCGACGGGACGCCCGAGGTGAGCGCCTCGTTCGAAGCGGCCGGCGCGACGCATAGCGGACGCTCGGTGAAAGGCAGCGGTTATCCGGTGCGCTTTCCGTTCGTCGATCTCGCCGAGGTGAGCGCGGGCGGCGGGACCGTCGCCTGGGTTGACGCGGCGGCGGCGTTGCGCGTCGGACCGCTCTCGGCGGGCGCCGATCCGGGACCGGCCTGCTACGGCCGCGGCGAGCAGCCGACGGTGACCGACGCCAACGTGGTGCTGCGCCGGCTGAATCCGCGCGCGCTGCTCGACGGCGCGTTCCCGATCGACGCCGAGCGTTCGCGCGACGCCGTCGCCTCCGTGGCCGCGCCGGTCGGTGGCGACGCCTTGCGCGCCGCGGCGGGGATCGTGGCGCTCGCCGACGCCGAGATGGCGAAGGTGCTGCGCATCGTCTCGGTCGAGCGCGGATACGATCCGCGCGACTTCACGGTGCTGGCCTTCGGCGGCGGTGGGCCGCTCCACGCCTGCGCCGTCGCCGCCGAGATCGGGGTGGCGCGGATCGTCGTCCCGCCGCATCCCGGCGTGTTCTCGGCCTACGGCCTGCTCGCCGCCGACGTGCGCGTCAGCGCGGTGCGCTCGATCGTCGCGCCGGCCGACGACGAGACGTGGACGCGCGCGCGCAAGCTCTTCGACGTGCTGGTACGCGAATGCGATGCGGGGCTCGGCGAGCAGGGCGTCGCGAAGAACGATCGCACCTTCATCCGCGAGATGGACTTGCGCTACGTCGGGCAGTCGACCGAGCTCGTTGTCACGGCGCCGCGCTCGCTGGAAGAAGCCGTCGCCGCGTTCCACGCGCGGCACGAGCAGCGATACGGGTTCGCGGCGCACGACGATCCGGTCGAAATCGTCGCGGCGCGCGCCGTCGGCGTCGGCACGACGCCGAAGCCGCGCCTCGTCCACGCCGTCGTGCCGCCGAAGCGCGCCCCCGAGCCCCGCGCGCTGCGCGAACGCCGCGAGGTCTTCGACGGCGAGACGTTCGTCGAGACGCCGGTCTACGGGCGCACGCTGCTGCGGCCCGGTGATGCGTTCGACGGCCCCGCCGTGATCGAGCAGTACGACGCGACGACCTACGTCGCGCCGCGCTGGTCGGCACGCGTCGACCCACTCGCCAACCTGCTGCTGGAGCGTTCCGCATGAGCCGCGAGCTCGACCCGATCACCGCCGAGCTCGTCGCCTCGGCGCTCGTCTACGCCAGCGAGGAGATGGGGATCGCGGTACGCGACGCCGCGTACTCGCCGAACATCAAAGAACGGCTGGACCATTCGTGCGCGCTGTTCGACGCGCGCGCCCGTCTCGTCGCGCAGGCCGAGCACATCCCCGTGCACCTCGGCTCGCTGCCGTGGGGCTTGCGACGTTCGCTCGCGTGGCTCGAGGAGCGCGGCCGCGCCCTCGCGCCCGGCGAGATGGTCGTGGTGAACGATCCTTATCTCTCGGGGACGCACCTGAACGACGTCACGGTGATCCGCGCGATCCACCACGGCGGGCGGCTCGTCGGGTACGCGGCGAACAAGGCGCACCACACCGACGTCGGCGGTGCCGTCCCGGGCTCGATGCCGCCCGACGCGCGCGATCTGTTCGCCGAAGGCGCGGTGTACGTGCCGGCGCTCTTGATGCGCGACGACCGGGTCGTCGAGGCGACGGTCGACCTCCTGCGCGCGAACTCGCGCACGCCGGAGGCGCGCGCCGGCGACTTGCGGGCGCAGATCGCCGGGAACGTCGTCGGAGAACGGCGCTTCCTAGAGCTGATCGAGCGCTACGGCATCGACGTCGTCGAAGCGGCGCTCGACAAAGCGCTCGACGACGGAGAGCGCCGGACGCGCGCCGCCCTGCGCGCGCTCCCCGACGGCGTGGTCGAGCACGAGGACGTGATGGAGGACGAGCGCGGCGAGCCGACGATCGTGCTGCGGCTACGGCTCGAGAAGCGCGGCGAGTCGATCGCCCTCGACTACACGGGAACGGCGGAGCAGCGCGCGATGCCGCTCAACGCCGTGTACGGCGTGACGCTCTCGGGCGCGTACTACGCGCTGCGCGCCGTCACCGACCCGCGCATCCCCATGAACGACGGCTCGTTCCGGCCCGTCGACGTGCACGTCCCCGAGGGGACGCTGCTCAACCCGCGCCGCCCCGCGCCGGTGAGCGGCGGGAACGTCGAGACGTCGATGCGCAACGCCGACCTGGTGCTCGGGGCGCTGGCGAAGCTCGCGCCCGGGCGCGTCCCCGCGCAGAGCGGCGGCTCGATGAACAACGTGATGATCGGCGGGCTCGACGGGGCCGGACGCTCGTGGGCCTTCTACGAGACGAACGGCTGCGGGATGGGCGCGCGCCCCGGCGCCGACGGAATCGACGGCATCCACGTCCACATGACGAACACCTTGAACACGCCGATCGAGGCGATCGAACGTACGATGCCGCTGCTGATCACCGGCTATGAGTTCGCCGAGCAGAGCGCCGGCGACGGCCGCTTCCGCGGCGGCTCGGGGCTCGTGCGCGCCTTCGCGCTGCGCGACGGTACCGCGACGGCCTCGCTGATGGCGGAGCGGCATGCGGTGCGCCCGCGTGGCGCCGACGGCGGCGGCGACGGTGCGAGCGGCGCGCACGTGTTCGTGACGCGGACCGGCGAGGTGCGCGATCTCCCCGCGAAGACGTCGGTCTCGATGCAACCGGGCGATGCGATCATCGTCCGCACCGCCGGCGGCGGCGGGTACGGCGATCCGCAGGAGCGCGACCCGAACGCGCGCGCGCGCGACCGCGCCGACGGCATCGCGAACGCCGAGTGACCGCTGCCGAGGTCCGCGCCGCGATTCGCGCCGGCACGATCGCCGGGTCGACGGAACGGCTCGCGCCGGAGCACGTGCAGGCCAACCTGGTCGTCGTGCCGCGCGCGTACGCCGACGACCTCGCGGACTTGTGCGCGCGCAACCCCGTGCCGTGCCCGCTCGTCGAGCCGCCGCTCGCGCCGGGTGGGTACGCGCCGCGCAGCGCGCCCGGTGCCGACCTGCGCATCGATCTGGGCCGCTACCGCGTCTGGCGCGACGGCGCGCCGGCCGGCACGCCGCGCGACGTGCTCGCCCTGTGGTCCGACGATCTCGTCGCGTTCCTGATCGGGTGCTCGTTCACGTTCGATCACGCGCTCGCCGCCGGCGGCCTTCCGCCGCGGCACTACGCGCTCGACCGCAACGTCCCGATGTACCGGACGAACGTTCCGCTCGCGCCGGCCGGGCGCTTGCGGGGCCTGATGGTCGTGAGCATGCGGCCGTATCGCGCGGACGAGATCGAGCGCGTCCGCGCGCTGACGCGCCCGTATCGCGTCGCGCACGGTGAGCCGGTCGCGTGGGACGATCCGGCGCAGCTCGGAATCGCCGACCTCATGCGTCCCGACTACGGCGATCCGCCGGTGCTCGCGCACGACGACGTCCCGGTCTTCTGGGGCTGCGGCGTCACGCCGCAAGCCGTCATCGTCGCGAGCAAGATCCCGTTCGCCATCACCCACGAGCCGGGCCACATGTTCGTCACCGATCTCGTACACGCGCAACTGCTCCGCGACGGAGCCGGTGCGCTCGGCGTCGGAGGACGTGCAGCGCTGCGCTGAGCGGCGTTCAGCCCGGCGACGTCGCGCGATCCGCTGTGCGGCGCGCCTCGCGAACGGTGTCGGCGACGCCCACGCCGCGGTAGGCGTTGCCGGTGAAGAACAAGCCCGAATGCGTCGCGGCGCGCTCGTCGATCCGCGCGACGAGCGCGCGATGGCCGAGACCGTACTGCGGGATCGCACGCGGCCACAGGGCTTCGTGGCAGGCGACGGGCTCCGCCGCGATGCCCAGGACGCGCTGCAGATCGGCGCGCACGATCCCCTGCGCTCGGTCGGGCTCGAGCGCGACGGCGTCGGGATCGGCCGCGCCGCCGAGGAAGACGCGCAGGTACGCGGTCTCCGGCGGCGCCTGCGCCGGAAAGATCGACGAGGTGTAGAGCGCGCCCAGGATCCGCACGCCCTGTCCGCGCGCTGCCAGGAAGCCGAAGCCGTCCAGCGGCGTCGGCACGTCCCGCGCGCGGAAGGCGATCCCGATGACGCGCATCGGCGCGTACGGGATCGCCCGCAGCAGCGCCGCGAGCTCGCCGTCGAAGCGGTCGACGAGCTGCGCCGCGACGTCGGACGGTGAGGTGACGATCGCCGCCTCTGCGTCCGCGACGCCGCCGGCGTGCGTCACGCGCCAGCCGCCGCCGGACGGCTCGATCGACTCGACCGCACATCCGAGACGGACGCGGTCGCCGAGCATCTCGGCGAGCCGGTCGGTGAGCCGCTGCATCCCCGCCGCGCCAAAGGCGCTGAGCCGGCCGGGGTTGGCGCGCGTGCGCACCATCCCGCGGATGATCGAGCCGTGCGCGGCCTCGAGCGCGCGCAGCCGCGGGAAGAGCGCATCGAGGCTCGTCGCGAGCGCCTCGCCGCCGCTGACGCCGAGGAGCGCCGGCGCGACGATGCGTTCGGCGACCTCGGCTCCGAAATGCCGCCGCACGAACGCATCGACGCTCTCGTCCGCGGCGGGTGGCGCGCCGTCGGACGCTCGCGGCGCGGGGGCGCGTGCGAACAGGTCACCGAGCGCGCGCAGCTTCCCGGCCGGCGAGAGCAGCGACATCGCGAGCGCCTGCGGCGGCTTCGCCGGCAGCGCGTGCAGCGCGCCGTTCCAGTAGACGAAGCGCTTCGCGGCTGCCGCCGCCGCTTCGGTCACCTCCTCGTCCAGACCGGCGTCGTGCACCAGTGCGCGCACCTCCGCCGAGCCCCAGAGCACGCCGTTCGGCCCGCGGTCGAACGTGAAGCCGTCGATCCGTTCCGTGCGCACCTTTCCGCCGGCGACGTCGTCGCGTTCGAGCACGGTGACGTCGTGCCTCGCGGCGAGATGCGTGGCCGCGGCGAGGCCGGCGATCCCGGCGCCGACGACCACGACACGGCTCATCGCGGCTGGGCCGCGGTCGTCTCGCACAGCGCCGCGAGCGCGTCGATCCAACGCGGATCGTCGTTCAGGCACGGCAGATAGGCGAACGACTCGCCGCCGGCGGCGAGAAACGCCTCGCGCCCGCGGATCTCGATCTCTTCGAGCGTCTCGAGACAATCGGCGACGAACGACGGGCAGGCGACGGCGATCCGGGTGATGCCGCGCGCCGGCAGCTCGGCGAGGACGACATCGGTGAACGGCTGCAGCCACCCGCCGCCGAGCCGCGACTGAAACGCGATCGAGAAGCGATCCGCATCGAGCCCGAGTCGTTCGGCCACACCCTGCGTCGTCGCGAACGACTGATGGCGGTAGCATGTGGCGTGCGCCGCCGACGGGATCGCGCAGCAGTCGGGCGAGCTCAGGCAGTGACGACGCGTCGGGTCGACCTTGCGCAGATGCCGCGCGGGGATCCCGTGGTAGCTGAACAGCACGTGCTGCACGTCGGCCGGGAGGCGTGGCCGCATCACCGTCGTCAGCGCCTCGAGATAGCCGGGATCGTCGAAGAACGGCGGGACGAAACGGTAGCGCAGACCGCGCGCGCGCATCGCCGAGGCGACCGCGACCTCGACCGTCTTGCTCGACGCCATCGCGTACTGCGGATAGAGTGGTACGACGACGATCTCGTCGGCGGTGCCGGCGCGCGCGGTCAGGGCGTCGATTCCGGCGGCGACCGACGGAGAGCCGTAGCGCATCGCGAGACCGACCGGTATCCCCATGCGCGCCTCGAGCGCGGCGCGGCTGCGGTGCGAGATGACGATCAGCGGCGAGCCGTCTTCGGTCCAGATCTTCTCGTAGGCCTCGGCCGATTTCGCCGGCCGCGTCGGCAGGATCAGCGCCTTGACGATCAGCGCGCGCACCGGCGCCGGAACGTCGAGCACGAACGGGTCCATCAAAAACTGGTCGAGGTAGCGGCGCACGTCACCGTGCGCGGTCGAGTCCGGCGAGCCGAGGTTCACGAGGAGAACGGCGCGCGCGCTCACGAGGCGAACGGATCCTCGGCGAACCAGTCGCGCGGGCGCAGGTACGGGAGCAGCGCCGCCTCCGCGCTGCCGGGCGCGGGGCGTTCGTCGTAGGCCCAGCGTACGAGCGGCGGGAGCGACATCAGGATCGACTCCGTCCGCCCGCCGCTCTGCAAGCCGAACTGCGTCCCGCGGTCGTAGACGAGGTTGAACTCGACGTAGCGCCCCCGGCGCAGCAGCTGGAACGCGCGCTCGCGCTCGCCGTACGGCGCGAGCGCCCGCCGCTCGACCAGCGGGAAATAGGCCTCGGCGAACGCTTCGCCGGCGTCGCGCATGAACGCGAGGCGGTCCTCGAACGCGCGCGGCTCGCGCAGCGGCGTGCGGCGGTCCGACTCGCCGAATCCGTGCGCGTCGAGGTAATCGTAGAAGATCCCGCCGGCGCCGCGCGTCTCGTCGCGGTGCGGAAGATAGAAATACCGATCGCACCATGCCTTGAACGCCGGGTAGAACGCCGGGTCGTGCCGGTCGCACGCCGCGCGCAGCGCGCCGTGGAAGTGGCGGACGTCGGCGAGCACGGGATAGTAGGGCGTCAGGTCGGCGCCGCCGCCGAACCACCAGGCCGACGGTGCGCCGTCCGGCGTGCGCGCTTCGAAGTAGCGGTAATTGCAGTGCGCCGCCGGCGCGTGCGGGTTGCGCGGATGCAGCACGACGCTCACGCCCGCGGCGAAGAAACCGTTCCCCGCGAGCTCCGGCCGCTGCGCGACGACGCTCGGCGGCAGCCGCGTGCCGGTGACGACCGACGCGTTCACGCCGCCCTTCTCGAACGCCGCGCCGCCGGCGAGCACGCGCGTCGAGCCGTACCCGCCGACCGCGGTCGCGGCGGCTTCGCGCTCCCACGGATCGACCGCGAACGATGCCGCCGGCACGTCGCGCAGCGCCGCGGCGGTCGTCCGCTCGACCTCCTCGGCGCGCGCGCAGAAGCGGTCTTGCAGCGCGGCGACGAGCGCCGCGGCATCGGCGGCGGTGCGCGAGGGCGTACCGGTCATACGCGCTCGAACCCGTGCACGGTCTCGACGAGCCGCGCGACCGCGTCGAGCGGCGTCGCCTGCCAGATGCCGTGTCCGAGGTTGAACACGTGCGCGCCGCCCAGCCCCGAGCGCAGCACGCGCCGCGTCTCCGCCTCGATCGTCGCCGCGTCCGCGAACAGGACGGCCGGATCGAGATTTCCCTGCAACGCGCGGTTCGGCAGACGCGCCCGCGCCGCCGCGAGATCGGTTCGCCAATCGAGTCCGACCGCTTCGGCCGGGATCTCGCCGAGCTCGTCGATCAGGTGCCCGGCGTTGAGCGCGAACAGGATGCGCGCGGCGCCCGCGTCCTCGAGCGCCTGCATGATCCGGCGCAGGTACGGCACGCCGAACTCGCGATAGGTGCGCGCGTCGTGCAGCCCGGCCCAGCTGTCGAAGAGCTGGATCGCGTCGGCGCCGGCAGCGACCTGCATCCGCAGATACCGAATCGTCAGCTCCGTCAGCTTCTCGAGCAGCGCGTGCATCGCGGCGGGTTCGGCGCGCAGGAAGCCCCGGAAGTGCTCGAACTCCTTGCTCCCGCCTCCTTCGACGAGATACGCGGCGAGCGTCAGCGGCGCGCCGGCGAAGCCGATCAGCGCGGTCTCGTTCGGGAGCGCGGAGCGGACCAGGCGCAGCGCCTCGCCGACGAACGGCGCGATCTCCTCGCGCTGCGCGAGCGCATCGATCGCGGCGCGCGAGCGCAGCGGGCTCGCGATCGAAGGCCCGGGCACGAACGCGATCTCGACGCCGAGCGCTTCGAGCGGCGTCATGATGTCGCTGAAGACGATCGCCGCGTCGAGCGGGAACCGGCGCAGCGGCTGGAGCGTGACCTCCGCCGCGATCGCCGGATCGCGCGTCATCTCGAGAAACGTCGCATGCTCCTTGATCGCGCGATATTCGGGGAGGTACCGCCCGGCTTGGCGCATGATCCAAACCGGCGCGCGCCGCGTCGACTCGCCGCGCAGCGCCGCCTCGAGAAGGGTCATCTCCGCGACGGCTTTGCCTCGCCTTTCGACGAGGCCTCTCACGAGCGCACCTCGCGCAGGCGGCGCTCGAGAAAACGCCGTTCCGAGCCGTTCTTCGCCAGCGCGGCCGCGCGCTCGTATGCGCTCGCGGCGTCGTTGCGCCGGCCGAGCCGGCGCAGCAGATCGGCGCGCGCGGCGTGAAGCAGGTGGTAGTCGGCCAGCACGCCGTCGCCCTCGAGCCGCTCGACGAGCGCGAGCCCGGCCGCCGGTCCCTCGTCCATCGCGACCGCGACCGCGCGGTTCAGCTCGACGACCGGCGAGCCGGTGAGCGCGGCGAGCCGTCCGTACAGCGTCGCGATCCCGCGCCAGTTCGTCGACGCCGAGTCGCGTGCGACCGCGTGCACCGCGGCGATGGCCGCCTGCAGCTGATACGAGCCCTCGCGCTCGGCGCGCGCGGCACGGCCGAGCAGCGAGAGCGCTTCGCCGATCTCGTCGTGGTCCCAGCGCGAGCGATCCTGCTCGTCCAGCGTGACGAGCTCGCCCGCGCCGTCGGTGCGCGCCGCGCGGCGCGCGTGCTGGAACAGCAGCAGCGCGAGGAGCCCGAGCACTTCCGGCTGCCCGGGCATCAGCTCGGCGATCAAGCGCGCGAGCCGGATCGCTTCCTCGCAGAGGTCCTCGCGCACGACCTGCTCGCCGGACGTGGCCGCATACCCCTGATTGAAGATCAGATAGACCACCGTGCACACGGCGTCGAGCCGTTCCGGAAGACGCTCCTCGGGCGGGACGGTGAACGGGATCCCGGCATCGCGAATCTTGCGCTTCGCGCGCACGAGCCGCTGCGCCATCGTCGCGTCCGGGACGAGAAACGCGCCGGCGATCTCGTCGGTCGACAGGCCGCCGAGCGCGCGGAGCGTGAGCGCGACGCGCGCTTCGAGGCCGAGGCTCGGGTGGCAGCACGCGAAGATCAGGCTCAGCCGTTCGTCGGCGATCGGCGTCGCGTCGGCGGGGCTTTCGTCGAGCGGCAGCGCTTCGACGGCGTGCTCGAGCGCCGCGAGCGCGGCCAGCTTCCGCGCCCCGCGCTGCTCGCGGCGCAGCCGGTCGATCGCGCGGTTGCGCGCCGTCGCGACGACCCACGCCGCCGGGTTCGGCGGGAGGCCGTCGCGCGGCCAGCGTTCCAGCGCGATCAGGTATGCCTCCTGGACGGCGTCTTCCGCGCGATCGAGATCGCGGAGCGCGCGCGCGAGGATCGCGATCGCGCGCGCCGCGTCGCGCCGGAACGATTCCGCGATCGACGCGGAATCGGGGCCCTCACATCCCGGGAATCTCCATGACGGGGCGGACCTCGATGCTGCCATACTTCGCCCCCGGAATCTTCGCCGCCCACTCGATCGCTTCATCGAGCGTCCCGCACTCGAACGTGTAGAAGCCGGCGAGCCATTCTTTCGTCTCCGCGAACGGACCGTCGATGACGAGCCGCTCGCCGTTGCGGATCCGCACCGTCGTCGCGGTCTCCGGCGGCTGCAGGGGCGCGCCGTCGACCATCACCTTCGCATCGCGCGCGCCTTGCGTGAACGCGGTGTAGTCGCCGAAGATCTGCTGCTGCTGCTCCGGCGAGGGCTCGGGGCCGCCGGTCGGGTTGTAGATGAGGCACATGTACTGCACGAGTCTCTCCAGGGTGGGCGGAGGGGTTGTGCCTGCATGACGAACGGCGCCGCCGGAAATCGACAGCCCCAGGAGTTACGGCTGACGGCGCGGCGGAGGCGGCGGGACCGGTCCGATCGTCGCCGGCGAGGCGCTCGCCGCGGGGGTCGTCATCCCCGGCGGGTTGATCGGCGCGACCAGCGGCGCGGGGAGCGCGCCGGCGGGGCTTCCGGGCTTCGTCGTCGCCGGCGCGTACTGGGCGACGAAGCGCGCGTTGAACGCTTCCTGCGTCTTGCAGACGGCGGTCGCGGGCGCGGCGGCCTTGTCGCGTCGCGCTTGGCAGCGCGCGAGCAGCAGGTTCGCGCGATCGAAGTCGGCTTTCCAGTCCTCGACGTGCAGCGCGAGTTTCGCCATCGCGCGCAGGGAGAGCAAGAACGCCTCGTTTACCGGGTGCATCACCGGATCGACACAGCGCTCGTTGGTGGCGAGACCGGCGGTCGCGGCGTCGAGCGCGGCCCGCGGCGGCGCGCCGTCGGCGGCCGCCGCCTTCTCGTAGGCGAGCGTCTCGGTGCAGGCGACGGCCATCGGCTTGGTGGTGGCGACGACCGCGGCGGGCGTCGCCGTCGTCGCCCGCGCGATCACCGCGTCGCGCTGCGCCGCGCTTGCCGCGACGAGCGACGATGAACAATACAGCCCCAGCACGAGCGCCGCGGCGAGGAAGCGCCTCACCGAACGAGCGTTGTCTTCCGTCCGTAGGTGCTCCCGCGCGAAACGGCGGCATCGCCGTTAAGCTTTGGCGGCCGCTGCCGGACGCTCGCATGCTCGCGAGTCCTCGACGGCGCCGCGCACCCACCACGTCGGCGAGTAGATTCCGCGATCGAGTCGATCCACCGCGTGGGCCGAACAGGGGACGTAGCTGGGCGGAACGCGGAAGGAGCGGGGATGCGAGCGACGGTGGTTCCCGGCATCTGGTCGTGGTCGCGGTGGCAGCCCGACCGCAACCTCGACTTCAACGGCTTCTTCGTGGAGACGGGGGACGGGAATCTCGTCGTCGATCCGGTCGAGCCGGACGAGGCGACGATGGCGGAGCTGCGCGAGCGCGGGGTCGCCGAGGTGCTGATCACCAATCGCGACCACGAGCGCGCCGCCGCCGCCGTCGCGGCGGCGACCGGGGCGCGCGTCGTCGCGAGCGCGCTCGACGCACCGCTGCTCGCCCTGCGCGCCGACCGCACGGTCGAGCCGGGTGAGAGCCTCCACGGCTGGCGCGTCGTCGGCCTCGACGGCTGCAAGACGGCGGGCGAGATCGCGCTCGCCGACCGCGCCCGCCGGACCGCGATCGTCGGCGACGTGCTGTGGGGGACGCCGGCGGGTGCGCTCACCTTCATGCCGGACGCCAAGCTCGCCGATCCGGCGCAGGCGGTGCTCGCGATGCGCCGGCTGCGCGCGCTGAAGCTCGACCATCTGCTCGTCGGTGACGGCGCGTGCGTGTTCGGCAACGCGCACGCCGTGCTCGGGGCGGCGATCGACGCGCGACGCGACGTCGCGCTCGACCGCATCAACGTCGACGAGCTGCGCTTCGTCCACGGCGCCGCCGAGGTGCCGCCGTGGACCGCCGGCGACGCGGAGGTCGGGTTCGCGCTCGGGGCCGAGCGCCTGGGATATCGCGTCGCGCGGCTGCGCACCGGCGACCATTTCTGCCCCTACCACTGGCACACGCAAGAAGAAGAGCTGTTCGTCGTGTTCTCCGGAGCGCCGACGTTGCGAACGCCGCGTGGCACCTCGACGCTCCGCGCCGGCGACATGGTCGCCTTCCCGACGAACGCCGACGGCGCGCACCGCCTGTGGAACGAAGGCGCGGAGGACGCGCTCGTGCTCATGATCTCGAATGTCGATCGCGGCGATGTGTGCTACTACCCCGACTCGCGCAAGTTCGTGGTCGATGCGACGGACACGCTGGTGCGCGAGGAACCGCAGCTCGACTACTACGACGGCGAGCGCTGAGCGCTCGGCCGCTCCCCGCGCGGCACGTGCGCCGCGGCGGGTCCGCGGCGACCGGCGCGCGTAACGGAGGGGTCCGATGCTTCCGCTCCCGCTTCTGCTCGCCGCGACGCTCTCCGCATCGCCGACGCCCTGTCCGGCCGACCTTCTGGTCGCGAACGCGCGCGTGAAAGCGACCGCCGGTTCGACCGGCGGCGACGACCAGTACGTGGTGACGGTCGACGTGACGAACCGCGGCAGCGCCGCGCAGCCGCCGCAGACGCGCCAGCATCTGGAGATCCTGCGCGACGGCGCGGTGCTCGGCTCGCAGCTCATCCCGGTCCTCGGCGCACGCCAAGCATATGCCGCAGCGTTCCGCATCCACGTCCCGCACCGGCGCGGCGGCGCGGCGACGCCCGTCGAGTTCCGCTACGTCCTCGACTCGAAGAACGCCGCGGCGGCGAACTGCACGACGGTGAACGACCGGCTGACGGCGACGCTCGGCTGATGCGGCTGCGCCTCGAACGCCGCGCGGAGGACGAGGCGACGGTGACGCTCGCGGTGCGTGCGAGGCTCCCGGAAGGACCGCTGCGGATGCGCTATGCGACGCGCACCGGCGCGCTGCTCCGCGTCGACGGCGTCGTGCGCGGCGCGTTCGATGGGAAGCACCGCGCGATCGACCTTCCGGCGCTCGCCGGCGAGCGCGAGCTCGCGCTCGAGGTCGAGAAGCGATCGCTGCCGACGGACGGCCTGCCGTCCGGCGACGGGGTGCGCTGGCGGCTGATGCTCGCGCGCGCCGCGCAGACGCCGCACGCGGAGCTCGAGGTCGAGCCGCGCGCGCCGGCAGACCGCGGCGAGACGGTCGACGTTCCGCTGATCGGCCATTCCCATCTCGATGTCGCCTGGCTCTGGACGTACGACGAGGCGAAGCGCAAAGCGCTGCGCACCTTCGCCACCGCGCTGCGCGAGCTGGAGACCGACGGGAGCTTCGTCTTCGCGCAGAGCCAGCCCCAGCTGTACGCCTGGGCGTTCGCCGCCGACGGCGCGCTGGCCGAGCGGATCAAGGCGCAGGCCGGCGCGCGCTGGGACGCGAGCGTCGCCTCGATGTGGGTCGAGCCCGACCTGCATGCGCCGAGCGGCGAGTCCGTGCTGCGCCAGTTCGCGCACGGGATCGCCTGGACGCGCGAGCATCTCGGCGTCGATCCGACCGTCGCGTGGCTGCCCGACACGTTCGGATTTCCGTCGACGTTCCCGACGCTCGCCGCGCACGCCGGCATCCCGTACTTCGCGACGACGAAGCTGCAGTGGAACGATACGACCCGCTGGCCGTACCCGCGCTTTCGCTGGCTCGGCGACGACGGCGCCGCGCTGACCTCGGCGGTCGTCGACGCCTACGACGGCGAGATCACGCCGAAGCGGACGAAGACGGCGCGCGCGCGCGACGAGCTGCTCGTCGTCGGCTACGGCGACGGCGGCGGCGGCGCGACCGACGCGACGCTCGCGCGCGTCGGCCCCGGTTCGCGCGGCTGGTCGCGCGTCGACCGTTGGTTCGCCGCCGAGGTCGCGCCGAGCGCGCTCCCGGAGTACCACGGCGAGCTGTATCTCGAGAACCACCGCGGGACGTACACGACGCACCACGACCTGAAGTCGCGCGCCGCCGAGCTCGAGCGCGCGCTCGACGGCGCCGAAGAGCTCGCCGCCTGGTGCGTCGCGATCCGCGCGCCGCGGACGATCGGGCAGGCGTTGGCCGACGACCTGCGCAGCGCGTGGCGCATCCTGCTGCGCACGCAGTTTCACGACGTGATCTCCGGGACGGCCATCGGCGCCGTCTACGCCGATGCGCGCGGCGAGCTCGACCGCGCGCTGGCGATCGTCGCGCGGGTGCGCGAAGCCGCGGGTTCGGTGCTGCCGCGCAGCGACGTGCGGCTGCTCCCGCCGAGCCCCGTTCCGCCGCGCCGCGACGGTGAGACGTGGCTGCTCGAGAACGACTGGATCCGCGCGCGCGTTCGCGACGACGGGATCGTCGTCGAGCTCGGCGCGAGCGAGGGGCCGAACGTCGTGGCGCTGGCGAACGCGATCGTGGCGTACGTCGACAAGCCGCGGGCCTGGGACGCCTGGAACGTCGATCGCACCTACCGCAATCGCCGCGCACGGGTCCGGCCCGCGGGCGCGTCGGTCGAAGACGGCGCGCTGGTCGTGCGGCTCTCCGTCGGCAAGTCGTCGCGGCTGTCAATGCGTCTCGCCGCGCACGAGGGCGAACCGTGGCTGCGCGTCGAGATCGCGGCGAGCTGGCAGGAGCAGCACGTGCTCCTGCGCGCCGAGCACCGCGTCGCGCTGCGCGCGCGCGACGTGCGCTTCGGACAGCCGCACGGGACGCTGCTGCGCAGCGCCTATCCCCAGACCGATGCGGAGCGCGCGCGCTTCGAGGTCCCGGCGCAGCGCTGGGCGCACCTCTCCGACGAGCGCGCGGGGTTCGCGGTGTTCAGTCCCGATCTGTACGGCTGGAATGCCGAGGGCCTGAAGAGCGGCGGCGTGCAGCTCGGCACCTCACTGCTGCGCGCGCCCCGCTGGCCGGATCCACGCGCCGACCGCGGCGAGCAGCGCTTGGAGTACGCGCTCGTCCCCACCGCGGGGGCGACGATCTCCGCGCTCGAGCACGGCTGGCTCGCGTACGCGGCAGAGGAGCGTGTCCGCCTGTTCACCTGCGAAGAAGCCGCGGTGCTGATCGCCGCGACGTATCCGACGGACGACGGAGCCGGCGTGATCGTGCGCGTGCGCGAATGCGACGGCGCGTCGCGACGCGTCGCGCTGCGCTGCGGCGGGCGAATGCGCGACGCGGTCCCGGTCGACGCCGTCGAACGCCCCGTCGCGGGCGAGGCGCGCATCGTCGACGAGCACCTCGTCTTCGAGCTCGGCGCCTTCGCGCTGCGCTCGTTCCTCGTTCGTTTCTGACGTCGCGCCCCGGGCTACGAGGCGACCTCGCCGACGATTCGTGCGAACGAGTCGGGGAGCGCGATGCCGTAGATGCGGCGCAGGTACGAGCCGTACGACGAGATCATCTGGCGCGCGCCGACGACGTTTCCTTGGGCCAGCATCGCCCGGACCGCGAGCTCGTGCGCATCCTGGCTGGCGGCGTCGAGCGCGATCGCCTCGGCGGCGTGCTCGCGCGCTTCGGCGTAGCGGTTCTGCAGCAGCGCATGCCGTCCGAGCGCGACGCACGCGCGCTGCAGGAACGCGTCGACCTTCCCCGCCCACGGCGCGTACCAGGGCCAACCGAGGCTCGCGCCCGCGCTGCCGCGGCGATGCCGGACGAGGATCGCTTCGAGCGCCGTCACCGTCGCCGGGGCGAGCGTCTCGCCGAGCGGTTCCAGGCGCTCGAGCTCCGCCAGCGTCGAGCCGACGTGCTCGCCGATCGCGTAGCCGCCGCCGACGCAGCGCACCGCGCCGAAACCGAGCCGTTTGCGCAAACGCCCGACGGTGACTTTCAGCCGCGCCGGGTCGGCGTCGCCGTCGCCCCAGACCTCTTCGAGCAAGACGTCGGACGGGACCGGGCGGTGTTTGATTGCAAGGTTCGCGAAGAGCTCGAACTCGCGGCGCGGCAGGCGAATCGCCTCACCGTTCGCCGTCAGCTCGCCGGCGACGAGATCGAAGACCAGCGCGGACTCCGCACGCATCGATGCTTCGATCGCGAAGCCGTCCGTCGCTTCGAGCGGCTCGCGCCGCATCGTCGCATCGAGCGCGGCGACGACGATCGCCGGAACGCGGAACTGCGCGCCGTCGCGCAGCAGGAGGCCGTCGGCGCGCGCCGCTTTCCGGTGAAAGGCGTCTTCCTCCGAACCGCTGCCGTACGTCAGGATCTCCGTGCGGTCGCGGCCGTGCGTTGCGAGCACGTCGTCACGGCGCGACGGCGGCAGACGGTCGACGAAGTCGACGCGCACGTCCTGCAGCAGGCGTTCGAGCGCGTGGGTGCCGGATTCGAGGAGAGGCACGTCGTCCGGCGTCATCGCGGCGATCGCCGCCAGCCGATACGCGGGCATCGGCCAACCCAAGGTAAGGCGGCCGATCTCCCCGATGCGCTCGTTCGAGAGCCCGCGGCCGGCGAGCTCGGCGGCGACGTCGATCGCCAGATCGTCGTGGGTCAGCTCGATGGCGGACGGCAGCACTTCGACCGGAAGCGGGAATGCTCGTCGCGTGCAGATCGCGATCGTCTGCCGCGCCGGGCGGCGCCGGAGGACGTCGTGGATCGCTTCGACGATCGCCGGCATGCCGAGGACGCACGCCGCATTGTCGAACACGAGGAGCTCGTCGACGCTGCGGTCGTCCGGCGCGGCGCCGCACGTGCGCGAGCCGAGCGCGTCCGCGAGGTCGCCGGGGGCGCCGAGATCGCGGCAGTCGACGATCGTCGCGCTGCGCGCCGAGTGCGCGGCGACGCGCGTCGTCGACGTCTTTAAGTAGCCGGTCGGCGCGCGAAGCACGACGACGGCCGGATGGGCGAGCAGGTACGCGTGCGCGTACCGGGCAGCTGGATCCATCGACACCACGCCAAAAAGAGCTCTCGGCGAGACGAACCCGGCCACCCCGCGAGCGAAAACCGGTCGGGGGCCGATGCAAAACCGGCACGGTGTCGTACCGTACCGCCCTCGCTCCGGTCACTCGGTCGGGCGGGCTTCGTTCCGCCCGGTCATGCCCGTTCCTTGAAAGTTTCGTGCTCTTTCGGTAAAGATCGGAGACCCCGGTTCGGTGTCCTCGCCGTTCCCGGCATGTTCCCGCGCTGTTTCTTCGCTCGCGCTATCCTCGCGGCAGTCGCTTTTCAGAAAGGACCGTTCGCGTGCGTAGATCAGCAGCCGCCATCTGTGCGGCTCTCGTGCTGTCGGGATGCGGCACGTCGACCTGGACCGCTCCAGGAATCTCGAGCGCCGTCCCGCCGGCCGGCAGCAAGACGCAATCCGTCGCCGTGAGCGTCGTCATCGGCGGGCACGCGGGGAAACCGTCCGCGGCGATCCGTGCGCGGCGGCCGAGGTTCATCTCGCCGTCGACGAACGGCATCGACATCAAAGTCTACGCGCACGGCGGCAACACCGTCATCGGCGAAGCGATCACCGACATTTCGTCGGGATCGGCCGCCTGCGGCGGGACGACCGGGCTCCCGCGCACGTGCACCGTGCAGGTTCCCTCGCCGCCCGGCGCCGACGATTTCAAAGCGACGACGTACGATGCGGCGCCGGTGGGCAACTCGTTCTCCGCGGCACACGCGCTCGGGGTCGGGGCGCTCTCGAACGTCACCATCACCCAGGGCGCATCGAATCCCCTCGTGCTCTACATCAGCGGTCTTGTCGCCTCGCTCGGGTATCTCGCCGCGAACGCCTCGATGCCGGCCGACGGCACCACGCACACGTTCGGCTTCGTGCTGAATCCGGCAGACTTCGACGACAACCCGATCACCGCCGGGACGAACGATCCGTACGCGAATCCGATCGGCATCGCGCTGGTCGAGTCGGGCGGCTCGGGGCACAGCATTTTGATCAAGAACGGGACGGCGAGCGGAACCTCCGCGACGCTGACCCATTCGACGGATACGATCGCCGTCCAATATGACGGCGGGGGCGCGACGGGATACTCCGCCGCGATCACGGTCAGCGCGACGTCGGTGAGCCCGGCGACGCTGACCGTCTCGCCGATGTACGTCACTTCGTCCAGCCCATACGTTTCGGGGAAGACCGTGACGTTCACCGCGACCGGGCAAACGGCGAATGTCGCGATCAGCGAGACCGGCGCGTCGAATACGCTGACCTACACCGTTACGCCGAGCACCGGCTGTTCCGCCGTCAACGCCTCAGCGCCGAGCGGAACGCCGGCGAATACGTCGGTGACGCTCACCGCATCGTCGTCGGGGTCGTGCAGCTTCGCATTCTCCGACGGGATCCTCCCGGGGACGAGCTCGATCACTTGGAACGCCTCGGTGTCCTCGACCAGCGGCACCGTGACGATCCCGGGGTCGACCGTCGGGCCGATCGCGTTCAACGCGTACTCGAACGGGCCGGTTCGCGGACAGAACGGGTGGCTGTCGAACTCGTGCGGCGGCAACGACTATGACGCAAACGTCGTCAACAGCAGCTCGTATCCCTCGGCGCAATGGCCGGGAACCCCGCCGACGAAGGCGCTCCAGGTCGACAACGCCGTGACGCAAGGGTGCTTCTCGGGCCTCGGCAGTCCGCCGAGCAGCAACTCCGCCGGCTATCCGAACGCGCTGGCCGACACGTCGGTCACTCCCGCCACGGTCTGCGGCCCCACCTGTCAGCCGTTCTTCTCGGTGCAGTTCGTCGTCACGTCGGCGACGGGCGGCTTCCAGCCCGCGCTCGAGATGAGCCTCAACCCGGTCTGGAACAACCAAGGGGCGCGGATGCAGTACGTCGGCCTCTGGCACACGCTCGACTCGGGCAACAACCAGAAGCTCCTGGTCTTCACCAACGACGTCGACGGCGTGACGGGCGGGACCGCCCCGTGCTTCCAGTGCGCGAACTTCACGCCATGGGAGATCGCCTACGTCGATCCGACGCTGCCGCACACGATCGGGATGACGATGCAGTTCGTCCAGCCCGACAACGACGTGGTGAAGTTCTACGTCGACGGCGTCCTCTCCGGAGTGCAGCAGCAGAGCTTCCGCTCGTGGGAAGACTACTACCTGTTCGACACGGAGAGCGATCCGGGATACACCCAGCCGTACTCCCGGGCGGTCAACGACGTGCTGTTCCATCCGGCGAACGTCGACACGTGCCTGAACTTCGCCGACTACGCGGGGAACTGCAACGAGCGGACCACCGGTCCGAGCCACACCTCGACGGCCGGCAACGGGTTCCTGTTCACCAACTTCACGACGTGCGCGGGAACGCAGAGCGCGTGCGCCGGGGCGATCACCACCTCGACGATGCGTGCGACGCCGCACCGCGGGAGCACCTCGATCGTGCGCCGGGGGATCGCCAACGTGCACAGCGCGTTGAAGGTCAGGTAACCCGAGCTCCGCCGCTCGGCAACGTGCGAGCCGGTCCCCGCGGGGGCCGGCTCGTTCGTTTTTCCGGCGAAGGTGCGCGGGCGCCGGCGGGACGATAGAGCAGCGATGCGCCGGATCGATACGGTCCTCTTCGACCTCGACGACACGCTGCACGACGACACGGCCGCATACCGCTCGGCGGCGCTGCAGGCCGCGCGCATGGCGGCGCGGGAACGCGCGCTCGACCCGCAGGCGCTCGCCGACGCGTACGACGGCGCGGCGATGGGCTTCTGGTCGGCGCTCAGCGTCGAGCACCTGACGCGCTCGATCGCCGACGAGCGGACGCGGATGTGGCACGACGCGCTGCGCGAGGTCGGAATCGACGACCTGGCGCTGGCGCGGCGCTGCGCCGCGGCGTACGTCGAAGCGCGCTCCGACGTGCTCGCGCTCGCGCCGGGGGCCGTCGAGCTGCTCGACGCGCTCCGCGCGCGCGGCTGCAAGCTCGGGCTGGTGACGAACGGGTTCGCCGCGACGCATCACGACAAGATCGACCGGCTCGGCCTGCGCGAGCGGATGGACGGGTTCTTCCTCGCCGACGAGGTGGGGATGGTGAAGCCGGACCCCGAGCTGTTCCGCCACGCCTGCCGGGAGCTCGGCAGCGAGCCCGCCCGTACCGCCATGGTCGGCGACCGCTACGACCGCGACATCCGGGGCGCCCGGGAAGCCGGGCTGTTCACGGTGCTGATCGACGTTCACGCGATCCCGCTCCCTGAGGGCGCCCCGGAGCCCGACGCCGTCGTCGCGACGATCGCCGAAGTCCTCTCGGTGCTGCCGCTCGCGGGGGGCGAAGCGGGCCGGTGATCCGCGGCGCGGTCGCCCAGGCGCGCCGCGCGCGGTGAGCCGCGTCACGGGACTGGACCGGCGCTCGCCCGTTCAGGGGAACGGAACCAGGCGAACGAGAATCTAACGGCATGGTAGAGCAACCGGTTGAAAGCCTCTTTTCGCGGGCTTGGGATCTGCTCCAGCGCAACTGGATCATCATCGTCCCGGGGGTCGTGATCGGGATCGTGCTGGGCGTCGTGCGGACGCTCCTGACGCCCGCGCCGATGGTCTACACGACGGTAGGGGGCACGACCGTCGTCTCGCACAACCTCGGCGGCTCGCTCCTCTCCGCGGTGATCCTCGCGTGCCTCGGGCTGCTCGCGTTCGTCGCGACGCAGGCCTACACGACGGGGATGGCCGGGGCGGCGTGGATGCGCGGCACGACGGACCTGTCCGACGGAGCGGCGGCGTTCCAGCGCGACTTCGGGAACATCGTCGTCACCCTGGTCGGCGTGATCGTGCTCGGCTTCATCGCCGCGATCCTCGCGATCCCGACGATCGGGCTGTCGATGCTCGTGTTCTTCTTGTTCCTGCTGTACGCGTTTCCGGCGGCGATCGTCGGGAACCGGCCGGGATTCGAGGCGATCGCGGAGTCGTTCCGCATCGCGATGGCGCGCTTCGTCCCGACGCTGATCCTCGGTATCCTGATCTTCGTGATGAGCTTCATCGCGGGGCTCATCGGGGCGGTGCTGCACTTCGTGCCGTTCCTCGGGCCGATCGTCGGGCAGATCCTCGTCCAGGTCGTCGTCGCCTACTCGACCCTCGTGGTCGTCGGCGAATATCTGAATCTGCGGGCCGCCGGGAGCATCCCGCCGGTGCGGCCGCCGGTTCCCCCGCCGACCGCCGCTCCGCTGTAGCGCTGCCGAGCCGCCGAGCGTAACCGACGGGTTCGCTCGGCGGGTTCTGGCCCAGGTATGCCGGACGGGACCACGCACGCCCTCGATGCCATCGTCATCAAGGGCGCGCGCGAGCACAACCTCAAGAACATCGACCTGACGCTTCCCCGGAACCGGCTGATCGTCGTCACCGGGCTGTCCGGATCGGGCAAGTCCTCGCTCGCCTTCGACACGATCTACGCGGAAGGCCAGCGGCGCTACGTCGAGTCGCTCTCCTCGTACGCCCGGCAGTTCCTCGGGCAGATGGAGAAGCCCGACGTCGACTACATCGAAGGGCTCTCGCCGGCGATCTCGATCGACCAGAAGTCGACCTCGCGCAACCCGCGCTCGACGGTCGGCACCGTCACCGAGATCTACGACTACCTCCGGCTGCTCTACGCGCGCATCGGGACGCCGCACTGCTACGAGTGCGGCCGTGAAGTCTCCGCGCAAACCTCGGAGCAGATCGTCGAGCAGATCATGCAGTTCCCCGACGGGACGCGCATCCAGCTGCTCGCGCCGATGATTCGCGGGCGCAAGGGCGAGTACACGAAGCTGTTCGAGGAGATCGCGAAGGAGGGCTTCGCGCGCGTCCGCGTCGACGGCGAGATCCGCGAGCTTCGGGAGAAGATCGAGCTCGACAAGAAGCGCAAGCACACCATCGAGGTGGTGGTCGACCGGCTGGTCGTAAAGTCCGACGTGCGGGGCCGGCTCGCCGACTCGATCGAGACGACGCTCCGCCTCTCGAGCGGGATCGTCGCGGTGCTGCACCAGGCGCGCGTCAACCAGGGCACGGCGAAAGCGTCCGAGCAGTGGGTCGAGTCGACGTTCAGCGAGTCGTTCGCCTGCGCGTCGTGCGGCATCTCGTTCCAAGAGCTGGAGCCGCGGCTGTTCTCGTTCAACTCGCCGTTCGGCGCGTGTCCGGCGTGCAGCGGCCTCGGCGTGAAGATCGAGATCGACCCGTGGAAGGTCATCCCCGACCGCACGAAGCCGATCGCGGACGGTGCGATCGTGCCGTGGTCGAAGAACCTCGGCAGCGGGCGCTATCCCTCGACGAACCCGTACTACATGCAGCAGGTCGAGCGGCTGCTGCGCTCGCGCCGCTGCAAGCCCTCGACGCCGGTCGACGAGCTTCCCGAGGACGTCGTCGAGACGATCCTCTACGGCGCCGACAAGGAACAGAAGTTCGTCTACGAGTCGCGCTCCGGCCACCAGTGGGAGTACAAGTCGCAGTTCGAAGGCGTCGTCAACAACCTGCAGCGCCGCTACAACGAGACCTCGTCCGACTACGTGAAGGAAGAGATCGAGAAGTACATGAGCGCCTCGACCTGCAAGGTCTGCCAAGGCGCACGTCTGAAGCCGGAGGCGCTCGGCGTCACGGTCAACGGCAAGAACATCCACGAGACGACGACGATGTCGGTCGAGAACGCGGAACGCTTCTTCGCGAGCTTCGCGCCGACGGAGCGCCAAGCCGCGATCTCGCACCAGATCCTCAAAGAGATCCGCGCGCGGCTCGGGTTCCTCAAGAACGTCGGGCTCGGCTACCTGAACCTCTCGCGCAGCGCGACGACGCTCTCCGGCGGGGAGTCGCAGCGCATCCGGCTCGCCACGCAGATCGGCTCCTCGCTCGTCGGCGTTCTGTACATCCTGGATGAGCCGAGCATCGGGCTGCACCAGCGCGACAACGACCGGCTGCTGGCGACGCTCGAGACGCTGCGCGACATCGGCAACACGCTGATCGTCATCGAGCACGACGAGGACACGATGCGCTCGGCCGACGTGATCGTCGACATCGGCCCCGGTGCGGGCGCGGAAGGCGGCCGCATCCTCTCGGTCGGCACGATCGAGCAGATCGAGGCGAACCCCGAGTCGCTCACCGGCGCGTATCTCTCCGGGCGGCAGTTCATCGCGATCCCGCGCCATCGCAAGCGCGGGCGCAGCACGCTCAGCGTCCTCGGGGCGAAGGCGAACAACCTGCAGGGCGTCGACGTCGACATCCCGCTCGGCACCTTCACCTGCGTGACGGGCGTGAGCGGAAGCGGCAAATCGACGCTCGTCAACGAGGTGGTGGTGAAGGCGCTGAACCAGCACCTGCACCACCAGCCCGCCGGCGGGACGTACGGGCGCGTGAAGGGCGCCGAGGCGCTCGACAAGATGGTCGTGATCGACCAGTCGCCGATCGGCCGCACCCCGCGCTCGAACCCGGCGACCTACACCGGCGCGTTCGATCTGATTCGCGAGCTGTACTCGCTCACGCCCGAAGCGAAGATGCGGGGCTACACGCCCGGGCGCTTCTCGTTCAACGTCAAGGGCGGGCGCTGCGAAGCGTGCCAGGGCGACGGGATCATCAAGATCGAGATGCACTTCCTCCCCGACGTCTACGTGCCGTGCGAAGTCTGCAAGGGAAAGCGCTACAACGCGCAGACGCTCGAGGTGAAGTACAAGGGCAAGTCGATCGCCGACGTGCTGGCGATGCGCGTCGACGAGGCGACCGAGGTGTTCGGCACGATCCCGCGGATCAAGAACAAGCTGCAGACGATCTGCGAGGTCGGTCTCGGCTACATTCACATGGGGCAGCCGGCAACGCAGCTCTCGGGCGGCGAAGCGCAGCGCATCAAGCTCGCCACCGAGCTCTCACGCCGCGCGACGGGCCGGACGTTCTACGTCCTCGACGAGCCGACGACGGGCTTGCACTTCGCCGACATCCACAAGCTGCTCGAAGTCCTGCAGCGGCTGGTCGGGATGGGCAACACGGTGCTGGTGATCGAGCACAATCTCGACGTGATCAAGACCGCCGACTACGTGATCGACCTCGGACCCGAAGGCGGCGACCGCGGCGGCACGATCGTCGCGACCGGGACGCCGGAACAGATCGCCGAGAACCCCGCCTCGCACACCGGCGAGTACCTGCGCGCGGTGCTGAAGGACGAACGCGCCCACGGCCGCATCCGCGTCAGCGCCGAACGAATCGCCGCGCTCGAAAGCGCGAACTTCGAAACCCTCGACGACCTGCAGAAGAACGGGCGCGTCCCCGTCGAGGCGTAGCCGCCGCTTCACCGAGTCGGACACCGGGCCGACCGTGGGCCGTGAGACGCGGCGCACACTCTCGCCGCATCGCTGCACGCCGCGCCGCGAAGCACCGAAAGAAATCCTGGAGCGGTACGGTCGTGGACGCCATCGAAGCGGACCCGTGCCGCCGGAAGGTAACGTTCGATGCTCGGTCGCCGGCGCAAGCTAACTATGGCGTGGTGTTTCCTATTCGCAATCCCGATCCTCGGCGCGTGCAGCGGCGGCGGCGGCTCGATGCCGAGCGTACCGCCCGCGGGCGTCTCGTCGGCCGTGTCGTCCGGGTCGCTCGCGCCCGGCGGGCGCTCAACGCCCGCGCCGGCCGCCTCGCCGACGCCGGCGCCGGCGCGCACGGGGTCACCCGTCGTGAGCCCGACCCCGGCCCCGCCTCCGTCGGCCACGCCGTCGCCCGCGGCGCCCGCGTCGTCCCTCGTCTACCGGATCGGTGACCCGGACGGATTTCCCATCGCCGCCGACGGCCAGGGCTCGAACCCGCTGGTGATCCCTGGGAAGCCGGTGACGTTCAGCGTCTCGCGGCCCTCGCTCACCGCGCCGACGAACGTTTACCGCCAGATGGTCGAGGTCGGGACGAACCCGACGGAGATTCCCTGGGGCAGCGACGTGACGATGCAGTACCAGACGAACGCGACGCTGACGCTGACCGGCTCGCGGGCCGAGTACATGATCGTGCAGCTGCATCCGTACGGCGGGCCCGGCGCGATCGTCAATCAGATCGCCGCGAAAGAGAGCCCGAACGGCCCGCTGCAGTGGGTGCTGCACACGAACCTCGGCAACGTCGTGCTCGGCCCCTACGTGCCGAATCAAACCGATTCGTGGGTCTGGCAGGAGCACGTCGCCTGCGACGGCAGCGGCAGCGTCTCGATCTCGCGGAACGGCGTCGTGGTCGCCGCCGTCGGCGGCGCGATCCACACGTGCGATGCCACGTTGGGGCCCTGGATCAGCTACGGAATCTACGCGTACCGCTGGGAGGCCGGGAACGACGGTTCGAACGACACCAGCGAGACGCTGACGTTCAACACGTTCAACGTCTACGACGCGGCGCTCGCGGGCTCGTGATGCCGACGCGCGGAAGCTCGATCGCGTAGGGCCTTACGGCCGTGCGGCACAGGCCGGGCGGGCCGCGGCGAAGGCGACGTACCAGTCCAGCGCGTCGGGCTGCATCATCGCTTCGCGGCTGGCGGCTTTCTCGGGCGGGGTGCCGGCGAGGATGCGGCGCACCGGGATCTCCATCTTCTTGCCGGTGAGCGTGTACGGGATGGCGGGGACGGCGTGGATCTCGTCGGGGATGTGGCGCGGGCTGCAGTCGGTGCGGAGCGTCGTGACGATCTGCGCGCGGAGCGCGTCGTCGAGCGGCGCGCCGTCGGCGAGACGGACGAAGAGCGGCATGAAGAACTCGCCGCCGGCAAGCTCGAGGCACACCACGAGGCTCTCGGCGATCTGCGGGAGGCGTTCGACGGCACGGTAGACTTCCGCCGAACCGATGCGCACGCCGTAGCGGTTCAGCGTCGCGTCGGAGCGGCCGTAGATGAAGCAGCCGCCGCGCTCATTGATCTTGATGAAGTCGCCGTGGCGCCAGACGCCGGGAAAGTGCTCGAAATACGTCTCGCGGTAGCGTGCGTCGTGCGGGTCGTGCATGAAGCGCAGCGGCATCGAGGGCGCGGGGCTCGTCACGACGAGCTCGCCGACTTCGTCGATCACGTCTTCGCCCCCGGCGTTCCAGGCGTGGACGTCCATCCCGAGCAGACGCGTCTGGATCTCCCCCGCGTAGACGGGAAGCAGCGTGCAGCCGCCGGCCAGTCCCGCGCACAGCTCGGTGCCGCCCGACGGCGAGGTCACCCACAGATCGCGCTTGACGTTTTCGTAGAACCAGGCGGTCTGCTCCGGCGTCACCGGCGAGCCGGTGAGCAGTACGCTCGTCAGCCGCGACAGGTCGAAGATCTCCTTCGGAACGATCCCGACCTTCTGCATGATCTGCACGAACGTCGGGCTCGCGCCGAACGAGGTCGACTCCGCGTCGGCGGCGAGCTGCCAGAGCAGCGCCGGCGTGGGATGCGCGGGATGGCCGTCGTACAGCACGACCGACGATCCCTGCAGCAGCGCCGAGAGCAGCGCGTTGAACATCATCCAGCCGGTCGTGGTGTAGAAGAACATCCGCGACGCCGGCGAGAGGTTCTGTCCGAGCCCGGTGCTCTTCAGGTGCTCGACCAGGATCCCGGCGTGACCGTGCACGATCGGCTTCGGCAGGCCCGTCGTGCCGGAGGAGAAGAGCACCCAGAGGGGATGATCGTGCGGAACCCGTTCGTACGCAAATGCCTCGCGATCCACCGCCGGATGCTCGAGCAGATCGTGCCAGCGTATGACGTCGGGCAACGTCGCCCGCGACGATTCTTCGGTGGATGCGTCGGTCGCAGCATTGTCTGCTCGATTCGTTGGTGAACCGTTCACCGTCCGATCGGCCGGCGGCGCGCCGGCGAACGGCCCCTGCGAATCGCGCTCAAGATACGGCAGCCACACGACGTGCCGCACGGTGGGGAGCGCGGCGAGGATCGTGCGCACCTCGTCGCCGCGGTCGAAGTCCTTGCCGCCGAAACGGTAGCCGTCGGCGGCGAACAGCACCGTGGGCTCGATCTGCCCGAAGCGATCGATCACCGTGCGCGCCCCGAACTCCGGCGCAGCCGACGACCACACCGCCCCGATCGCGATCGTCGCGAGCATCGCGATCGCCGCTTCGGGGATGTTCGGCAGGTACGCGGCGACGCGGTCGCCGGGACGCACGTCCATGGCGCGCAGCTGCGTCGCGAGGATGCGCACGGCGCCGCCGAGCTCCTGCCAGGACATGCGCGCGAGCGGCCGCAGCTCCGAGGAGTGCATGAAGACGGTCTCGCCCGGCGCCGCCGCGGCTTCGTGCCGCAGCATGTGCTCGGCGTAGTTGACGCGCGCGCCGCGAAACCACGCGGCGCCGGGCATCCGCCGTTCCGAGAGCACCGACTCGTACGGCCGCGCCGAGATCACGTCGAAGAACTGCCACACCGCGCCCCAGAAGCCGTCGAGATCCTCGACCGACCAGCGGCGCAGCTCCTCGTAGTCCGCGAAGGGACGGCCCCGGCGTTCGCCGGCCTGGCGCATGAAGCGCGCGAGCGTCGTCGACTCCGCCCACGCCGGATCGGGCGTCCAGAGCAGCTCGCCTTCGGTCACGCGGCGCGCTACCGGCCGAAGAGCGCTGAGACCTGCTTCACGTACGGGGCGGCGAACGAGCGCCGGTTCGCGTCGTGTCCCCCGGCCGCGTCGTCGCGCCGGCGCGCTTCGTCGTACGCGCGCTTCACCGCGCTGTCCGGAGGCTGCGCGTCGGCCGTCGCGAGCGTGAAGGCGCGGACCCACGCCTCGAAGCCGTCCGCGCTCGCGCGGACGTTTCCGCCGACGCTGTCGATGACGCCCCAGCCGGCCGGCACGTTCGGATCGATGTCGCGACCGGCGTAGCACGCGAGCGGCTCGTCGGCGGGCATCTTCGCGGCCGCGACGACGAGCTGCGCGACACCGCCGATCCCGGGCGTCATCTGCCGCAGCACGGCGAAGGCGAAGCGGCGGCTCGCGAACTCGGCGTCGTCGACCTGCTCGTACGGGCTGTACTTCGCGACGACGGCGACGCGCGTCGCGAGCGCGAAGGCCGCCTCCCGCCGTGCCGTCCCGCTCACCTTGTCGAGGCCGAGCGGCGGCGCATCGCCGGCGGGCATGTCGACCGACGCGACGAGCAGCTCGGTCATCAGCGGCACCTCGTCGGTGAGGTGCGAGCGGCGCGGGCTGACGAGCTCGGGATGATCGGGGTTCAGCCAGATCACGCGCCGGTCGGGATAGGCGGTGTCACCGCCGAGCCCGACGTAGCACGCGATGGGCGCATCCGCCGGGAACAGCGAGGGCGGCCGCCATACGATCTGCACGCCGTGCATCGTCAGCTCGATCGCGCCGGCGACCGCGAGCATCAGCTGCCCTTGGTCGGTGAACTGCGATCCGCTCGGGGTGGTGTTCTCCGCCGATGCCGTCCGTGCGCCGGCCGCGCTCGCGAGGACCGCGGCGAGCGCGCGCACGAACGCGCGGCGCGACGAGCGCTGCGCTCGCGTGCCGGCGGCCCCATGTTCGGCGTGACTCCCCATGCGAGAACGTTCGCGGCGGGCCGCGCGCGTTCCGCGCGAAGGACCGGCGCGCGGCCGTCGAAAGGGCGGGCATGGCAACCTTCGCCCTCGCGATGATCGTGTGCGGGGACCTCGAGCGGTCGAAGCGGTTCTACCGAACGATCCTCGACCTCAAGCTTGGGACCGACGCGGCGCCGCATTGGGTCGATTTCGACCTGGGTGATGGGAAGATGCTGGGGCTCCATCCGGCGAGCGACAACCTCGTCGTGAAGCCGGGGTCGGTCCAGCTCGGGTTCTACGTCGACGACGTCGACAAGTTCGTCACCGACGCGCGCACGGCGGGGATCCCGATCTTGCAGGAGCCGCACGACGAGAGCTTCGGCCGGCTCGCGGTGATCGCCGACCCCGACGGCTATCCCGTCCAAGTCGCAACGCCCAAGCAGTGGCGCTGAGCCCCGAGCGGCGGGCGGCGCAGGTTCGCGCCGCGATCGAGGAAGCGAATTACCGCTACCACGTCCTCGACGATCCGCAGATCGCGGATCAGGAGTACGACGCGCTGCTGCGCGAGCTGCTCGACCTCGAGCAGGCGCATCCCGAGGTGTGGCGCGCCGACTCGCCGACGCAGCGCGTCGGAGGCGCGCCGGCGGCCGGCTTTCCGCCGTACGTGCACGCGCGCCCGATGCTCTCGCTGGCGAACGCGTTCGGCGAGGACGAGCTGCGCGCGTTCGATGCGCGGGTCAAGAAGCTCGCCGGCCTCGGCGAGTCCGACGACGTCGCGTACGTGTGCGAGCTGAAGATCGACGGTCTCGCCGTCTCGCTGCGCTACGACGGCGGCGGGCTGACCGCCGGCGGGACGCGCGGCGACGGCAGCGCCGGCGAAGAGGTCACGACGAACCTGCGCACGATCCGCTCGATCCCGCTGAAGCTGCGCGCGGCGGGAGACGGCGTGCCGCGGCACATCGACGTCCGCGGCGAAGTCTACATGCGCAAGAGCGATTTCGCGCGGCTCAACGCGGAGCGGGAGGCGCGCGGCGCCGTGCCGTTCGCCAACCCGCGCAACGCGGCCGCGGGCGGGATCCGCCAGCTCGATCCGAAGGCGACCGCCGAACGCGCCTTGTCGTTCTACGCGTACGCCGTCGGCGAGATCGAGGCCGACGAGCCGCCGGCGACGCAGCGCGGTCTGCTGGCGTACCTGCAAGGCCTGGGGCTCCCGGTGAACCCCAACGCGCACCGCGTCGCCTCGATCGGCGAGGTCGTGTCGTACGTCGCGCGGTGGGAAGACGAGCGCGACGGGCTCGACTACGAGATCGACGGCGTCGTCGTGAAGGTCGACGATCTCGCGCTGCAGGCGCGGCTGGGCAGCGTCGGCAAGGACCCGCGCTGGGCGATCGCCTACAAGTTTCGCGCGCGCGAAGCGCGCACGAAGCTGCTCGACATCCAAGTGAACGTCGGCCGCACCGGGACGCTGAACCCGTTCGCGGTCCTCGAGCCGGTGCGGATCGGCGGCGTGACCGTCTCGAACGCGACGCTCCACAACCAGGAATACATCACCGCCAACGACATCCGCATCGGCGACACGGTGACGGTGATCCGCGCCGGCGACGTGATCCCGCGCGTCGTCGGGCCGGTGCTCGAGCTGCGCAAAGGCCGGCGGCTGCGCTCGTACACGCTGCCGGCGCGGTGTCCCGTCTGCGGTTCCGACGTCGACCGCCCCGAAGGCGAGGCGATGTCGCGCTGCACGAACGCCGCGTGCCCGGCGCAGCAGCGCGAGCGCGTGCGCCACTTCGCCTCGCGCGGCGCGATGGACATCGAAGGGATCGGCGATCAGCTCGCCGCTTCCCTCGTGGACTCGGGGCTCGTCCGAGACGTGAGCGAGATCTACCAGCTCGACGAGGACAAGCTGCTGGCGCTGCCGCGGATGGCGCAGAAGTCCGCGGCGAACGTCCTCGCCGCGATCGAGCAGTCGAAGCGCCGCGGTCTGGCGCGGGTGGTGTTCGGGCTCGGAATCCGGTTCGTCGGAGGACAGAACGCCGCGATCCTCGCCGGCGACTTCGGCTCGATCGACGCGCTGGCCGCGGCGAGCGAAGCGGAGCTGATCGCGAGCGAGGGGATCGGCGAGCAGATCGCGCGCAGCGTCGCGCTGTTCTTCGCGCAGCCGCCCAATCGCGCGATGATCGCCCGGTTGCAGGCGGCGGGCGTCGATACGACCGGGCCGAAGCGCGAACGCGCGCCGGCCGGCGCGCTCGCCGGCAAGACGCTCGTTCTGACCGGAACCTTGCCGACGCTGACGCGCGAGGACGCGACGGAGCTGATCGTCGCCGCTGGCGGCAAAGTCTCCGGCTCCGTCTCGAAGAAAACCGCCTACGTCGTCGCAGGCGAAGAAGCGGGCAGCAAGCTCGCGAAAGCGGAGCAGCTCGGCATCCCGATCCTCGACGAACCGGGCCTGCGCGAGCTGCTCCTCAGCGGCAGCTGAAGTCGCGGGACAGGCGGCCTTCGCTGACTCAGGACGCCGGGCGTCGGATCCGTTTCGTCTCGAAGACTCCGCGAGCGCCAAGCGGAACCCGGACAGCGCCTGGTGCCGGAATTCGTCTCCCGACGACAGCACCAAGGTGCGGATCGGGTCCCGTACGATCAGCGTTCGCGTGCGCGGGTTGACGATCAGGACGAGCGATGTCCCGGCGCGGATCAGCACGTCGGCTTTCGCCATGATGTTCGCACGGCGGTCGCTCCGGGGACCTAATCTCGATTGCCACGGTCGGCGGAATGAGAGGCGCTTCGAGCCCGCTTCGCCGGCCGCGCCCATGCCGGCACGCGAGCGTCCATACCTGATCGGCGCTCAGCCCTTCGTCGCGAACATCTCCGCGAGCTTGGCGAAGCTCGTCTCCCAGCCGATGCACGTACCCGTGCAGATGTCGGCGTCCGTGAACCCCTCGTGGACGAGCGACACCAGCGTTCCGCCGTCGCGCGGTTCGAGCTGGTAGGTCACCCGCGTCGGCGTGCCGGGTGCGCCGGCGGCCTGCCAGGTGTGCACGAGCATGCGTGGCGGCTCGATCTCGACGAACTCACCCTCGAGCGTGTACGGCCGTCCGCGCCCGATCCCCGATGCCTCCCAGTGGCCGCCGGTGCGCACCTCGCCGCGCCAGCTGCGCGTGTCGAACACACCGGGACGTACCCACCATTCGGTCACGGCGGGCGACGCGAGCGCTTCGAACACGCGCTCGGGCGCCGCCGCGACGAAGACCGATGCACGGACGATCCCGGCGCTGGTGTCGGCCGTAGCAGTGGCCCTCATCACGAGCGTTGCACCGGCTGCGCGAGCAGGCGTTCGAGGCCCGTGAGAATGGAGCTCCAGCCTTCTTCGTGGCGGTCGCGCTGCGCGGCGTCGCGGAAGCGTTCGTGGGTCAGGACGAGCTCGGTATCGCCGCTACGCTCGTGGAACTCCAGCGTCAGCAGCGTCTCCAGCTCGAGCGCGGGGTCGTCCTCTTCCCACGACCAGGTGCAGATGATCCGTTGCGGCCTGACCACCTCGCGATACGTGCCGTGCGCAACGTACGCCGCGCCCTCGGACGACATCATCGTGATGCGGTAGCGTCCGCCGACGCGCGCGTCGGCCGTGGCGCCGGTCGCGGTGAACGACTCGGGGCAGAAGAACGCGCGCAGGTGCTCCGGCGTGGTCCACGCGTCGAACACGCGCTCGCGCGGCGCGTGCAGCACGCGGCGCAGGACGACCGTGGTCGACGAGGCAGCGGTGTTGGTCATCAGCGTTTCTTCCGATCTGGTGGACGGGTGAGATAGGCGTCGAGACGGTCGAGCGTGGCGTTCCAGAACCGCCGCTGCGCGTCGAGCCAGGCGGATGCGGATTGGATCGCCTTCGGATCCAGACGGCAGTGGTGCGTGCGCCCGACGACGTCGCGGGTGATCAGTCCGGCCCGCTCGAGCACCTTCACATGCTTCGAGATCGCGGGCTGGGAGATCGAGAACCCGTCGGCGATCTCGCCGATCGTAAGCGAACAGCGCGCCAGGCGTTCGACGATGCGGCGCCGCGTCGGATCGGAGAGCGCTCCGAAGACCGCGTCGAGGGCCGGCGCCCCGCCCTTCGGCTGCGAATAATCATTAACCACGGCGTTATATAACCATACGGCTATATGGAGGCGCGTGTCAAGGGGTGCCGCGCGGCGGCGTGCGGCTTGATTCCGCGGCCGCAGCGTCGGAAGGCTACGTCCGGCTGGGGAGCGCGGCTCCGCGGTGGCCGTCGCCGTTCGTCCCGCCGTGCACGGATTCCAGCTCTTCGTCGGGCTCGAGACCGTGCGTCGCGTGGAACTGTTCCGGTGCGAGCCACACGTACATGATCGGGACGAGCACGAGCGTGAGAATCAGCGAGCTCAGGATCCCGCCGATCACGACGACGCCGAGGCTCGCGCGCACGCTCGAGCCGGGCTCGAGCGCGAGGGCGAGCGGGAAGTTGCCCGCGACCACGGAGATCGAGGTCATGACGATCGGCCGGAACCGGGTGAACGCGCTCTCCTGGATCGCCTGCAGCTTCGGCTCGCCGCGCTCGCGCAGCGTGTTGGCGTAGTCGACGAGCAGGATCCCGTTCTTCGTCACGATCCCGACCAGCAGGATCGTTCCGATCAGCGAGAAGAGGTTCAGCGTCTCGTGCGTGATCGCGAGCGCGCCGAGCGCGCCGACCGCTGCGACCGGAACCGAGAACAGGATGATCAGCGGCGAGCGATAGCTGTTGTACAGCGCGACCATCAGCAAAAACACGAGCACGACCGAAAGGATCAGCGAACCCCCGAGCCCGGCGAGCGTCTGACCCATCAGGTCCTGCTGACCCATCGGACGCGGCCGAACTACGATCTTCGGCGGAAGCTTCAGGTTTTTGAGCTCTTTGTTGAACGCCTTCTGCACGTTCGAGAGGGTGTAACCCGGCGCGACGTTGGCGCTGATGTCAATGACGGTGTTCCGGTCGACGCGGCTGATCAGCGGCGGCGCCGGCGACCACGACATCGACGAGAAGTCGCCGAGGTGGACGATGTTGCCGTTCTGCGCGCGCACCGGAATCGTCGCGAACGCGGCCAAGCTCGTCTGCTGCTCGGTCGGGTAGATCACCTCGACCTGCTCGAGCCCGTCGGCCGTCTCGAACTGCGTCGCGACGTCGCCGCCGAATGCGGCGCTCGCCGCGGTCGTCGCCGCGCCGATGCTGACGTCGAGCGCGCGCGCTTTCGCGCGGTCGAATGTAAGCTCGACCTGCGGCTGGAGCGCCGAGGCCGCGCTGTAGACGTTCGCGGTGCCCGGCAGGTGCTGCAAGAGCGCATACACCTTGTCGGCGTACTGCGTCGGATCGCCGCCCTGCACATCGGTGACGAGCTCGTCGATCGGCTGCGCGTTGCCGCCGCCGGTCCCGGTCGCCGGGATGACGACGACCTGCACGTTGGGCAGCGTCTTCGCTGCCATGCGCCGGTACGTGTTGACCCAGTACAGCGTGGAGTGCTTGCGGTCGTCTTTCAACCAGACGTGGACCTGACCGACGTTGCCCTGGATCAGGAAACCGCCGAACGGGGAGGCGTAACCGCCGGCGACCGCGGTGTCGGCGTCGATGTCCGGCAGATCGCGGACCTCGCGCTCGAACTTGAGCACGGCTTTGGTCGTCGTCGTCAGCGGCGTTCCGACCGGATAGGTGATCTGCGAGAAGATCTCGCCGCGGTCGACCGGCGGGATGAACTCCGAACCGACGATCCCGAGCGGCACGAGCGACATCCCGAAGACGAACGAACCCATGCAGAACGCGACGACCGCGACGCGATGGCGCAGCCCCCACGGAAGGATGCGGTGCGCGTAGGTCGAGCGCACCCAGTTGAAGCCTTCTTCGAACTTCCGGATGACCCACGGCGGGCGCCAGTGGCCTTTCAGCGCCCAGTTGCCCGCCAGCGTCGGCGTGATGGTGAACGAGACGAACAGCGAGGTCAGGGTCGAGATCACGACGACGATTCCGAACTCGGCCAGGTTGCGGCCGACCTGCCCCTGGAGGAACGCGATCGGGAGGAACACGACGACGTCGACCAGCGTGATGACGATCGCGGCGAGACCGATCTCGCTCCGGCCGCTGATCGCCGCCTCGTGCGGCTTCTGCCCCATGTCGAAATGGCGCTCGATGTTCTCGAGGACGACCGTCGAGTCGTCGACCAGGATCCCGACGACGAGCGTCATGCCGAGAAGCGAGATCGTGTCGATCGTCAGGTTCATCATCTTCATGACGAACAAGGCGACGCACAGCGACGAGGGGATCGCGACGAGGACGACGATCGCGTTTCGCCACGAGCCGAGGAAGAACAGCATGACGACGCCGGTCAGCGTGATCCCTTCCATCAGGGTGCGGACGACGCTGTCGATCTGCTGCGCGGTGTACTTCGACTGGACGTTGATGACGTTGAAGGTGATGGCGGGGAACTGCGCGCGGATCCGCGGCAGCGCCGCCAGGACGTTGTCGGAGGCCGTGACCTCGGATGCGTCCGACGCCTTCTGCACCTGGAGGAACGTGCCGCCGACGCCGTTGATCGAGGCGAACTGGCGGCGCGGCTCGTAGCCGTCCTGCACGCTGGCGACGTCGCCGATGCGCAGAACCTGCGAGGCGGAGGTCCACGGGTCGAGCGATCCGGCCGTCAACGTGCTCGAGCCGCTCGTAGCGCCGCTCGGCGAAGCCGCGCTCCCGCCCGCCCCGGTCGCGATCGGCAAACCGAGGATCGACTCGGGCGACTGGATGTCGCCGCGCACGTCGATCTGCGTCTCGCGATCGGCCTCGTAGGCGATCCCGCCCGGCGCCCGCTGGTTGTTCGCCGAGACGGTGCTGATGACGTCGTTCAGCGTCAGGTTGTAGGCGACGAGCTTCTGCGGATCGACCACGACCTCGTAGGCGGGGATCACGCCGCCGCCGACGTTCACGCCGGAGACGTCCGGGACTTGCTCGATGTACGGGACGATACGCCCGTTCGCGATCAGCGAGAGCTGGCTCGCCGTGAGCTGTGAGGACGTGAGGCCGAGCGTCACGACGACTGCCTGCGAGGGGTCGCGAATCGCGAGCGTCGGCGGGACCAGATCGGTCGGAAGGTTGTGCTCGGCCTGAGTCAGCGCTTTCTGCGTGTTGACGAGGTCGGTGTTCTGATCCGAGGTGATCACGAACTGCGAGACGATCGACGCCTGACCCGCCTGGATGTTCGAGCTCATCGTCTGGAGGCTTTGCGTTCCTGCGAGGGCGTCTTCGATCGGCTTCACGATGGCGTCGCGCATGACGGACGTCGACGCACCCGGATAGGAGACGTTGATGCTGATCGTCGGATTGGAGACGTTCGGGAACTGCTGCTGGACGAGCGTCGTCGCCGCGAGCGCGCCGGCCAGCAGCATCAGCGCCAGCAGGACGAAGACGAGGGTCGGACGCCGGACGAAGAGCGTGGTCAACCACATGGAAGCGCTACTTCTCCGCGACCTGGCTTTGCGGCTGAACCGCCTGTCCGTCGGCGATCCCGAGCTGCCCGTTCGCGATGACCGTCTGACCCGCCGGGAGGCCGTCGACGATCGCGTTCTTCCCGTCCTGCGCGAGCGCGATGACGTGCACCGTCTGCGCGGTGCCGTTACGCACCACTTGCACGGTAGTGTTCGTGGTGTCGAGGAACGCCGTCACCGGGATGCGCACGCCGCTCGCACCGGGGAGCGCGGCGGTCCCCGAGACGACCATTCCGGGGCGCAGCAAGCCGCGCGCGTTGTCGACCAGCACCTTGACGACGAAGTTCGTCGAGCCGGGGTTCACGGCGTTCAGCACGCCGACGACGCGGCCGGCGATCTTGCGCCCGGGGAGGTCGCTCGCGGTGATCGCGACGGGGCTGCCGTTGCGCACGCCGACGATCTGCGATCCGGCGCCGTTCAGCACGGCGTAGACGCGGTCGACCTGCTGGACCGTGAAGATCTGACGCGTCCCCGGAAACTCGCCCGGGTTCAGGTTGCGGTTCACCACGACACCCTCGACCGGCGAGGTGATCGTCGCCTTGGCGATCGAGACGCGAACCTGATCGGCGGCGGCGAGCGCGGTCTGCACGTCGGCCTCGGCCGATGCGACGGTGGCGCCTTGCAGGCCGGTCGACGTCGTGCCGTTCGCCTGTACTTGCTGGACGTCGTTCTGCAGCGTCACCTGCGCGCTCTGCACGGCCTGCTGGTCGTTCTTGACGGTCGTCGCCTGCTGATCGTATTGAGACTGCGCGATGTAGCCCTGGTGCAGGAGCTGCGTGTCACGGTTCAAGGTCAGGCGGTCGTTCTGCAGCGTGACCTGTGCTTGGCGCACGGCGGCCCGCGCGGCGTTGACCGTATTGCCGTTCTGCGCGATCGTCAGGCCGGCTTGGTCGTACGTCTGCGTCGCTTTCGCGCGATTGCTCTGCGCGGTTGCCAGATCGGCGGCGAGCTGCGCCCGCAGATCGGCCGTGTCGAGCTGCGCGAGCACCTGCCCGACGCTGACGCGGTCACCCTCTTGCACGTTCACGCTGTCGGCCGGCTCGGCGAGCGTCGAGGTGATCCCGACGTTCTGAAGCGGCGCGACCGTTCCGGAGAGGAGCGTCGTCGGTGAGACCGACCCGTACGCGGCTTTCATGACGGGGACGATGGCGGCGCCGGTTTGACGGACGGGACGGCTCGCGTGGCTGCACCCGTTCGCCAGCACGACGGTCGCGACGAGCAGCGTGGCCCGGCGCACGAACGATGGGAGACCTGGGGTCATACTTGACGTAGCGTACCAAATTCCGGAGAGCGATGCTCACACCCCGTTCCCAGGTTTCGGAGCGCTCGTTCCGGTCGGCTCGGCTCGGGTTCAGAAGATGCGGACGAGCGCCGGGTCGCTGAGGCTTACGAGACTCGCCTCGCCGAGCGCCTCGGCGACGTCCCCGGCGATCACGCCGCGATGCCGGCGGGTCAGCGCGACGTGTCCGGCGCGGCCGTGCCAATAGGCCGCCGTCCGCGCCGCGTCGAGCGGAGCGAGCCCCTGCGCGAGGAGGGTCGCGATCAGTCCCGTCAGCACGTCGCCGGTGCCGGCGGTCGCCAGCGCGTTCGTCCCGGTCGGGTTCAGGTACGTCGCCTCGGGCGAGGCGATCAGCGTCGTGCGGCCTTTGAGGAGCGTCACGATGCGGTGCTCGTCGACGAAGGCGCGGAGCCGCCGCAGCCGCTCGCCGGGCGCGATCGTCCCCTTTCCGCTGAGCCGCGCGAACTCGCCCGCATGCGGCGTGAGGACGAGCGGCTTCTCGCGGTATGCCGGGAGCCGCTTCGCCAGGTGGAAGAGGGCGCTCGCGTCGGCGACGGCCGGCAGGGTCGTCCCGCCGAGCACGCCGTTCACGATCGCGCCGAACGCGTCCGAGAGCCCGAGCCCCGGTCCGATCGCCAGGCTGGTGCAGCGGCCGGTCAGATCGAGCACGGCGCGGACCGCCGCCTCGGGCTCGCGCTCGTCGTACGTGACGACGATCTGCTCGACCAGATGGACGCGGAGCGCCGCGCCGGCGCCCTCCGGCGCGGCGACCGTCACGTAGCCCGCGCCGCCGCGGGCCGCGCCCCGGGCGCACAGCACCGCCGCCCCGGGGAACTGCGTCGAGCCGGCGACGATCAGCGGGGCGCCGGCGCTGCGCTTCTCCGACTCCTCGGCCCGCTGGGGGAGAAGCGCCGCGAACTCCGCCGTGTCCATCACGTACGAGGCGGGATCCTCGACGCCGTCGGCGTCGGCGTCGCGCATCCCGATCGGGGCGCACCACAGCGCCCCGGTCCGGTCGCGGCCGGGATCGAGCAGGCAGCCGAGCTTCGGGCGCCCGAGCGCGATCGTCGCGGTCGCGGTGAACGCGTGCTCGCCGGCGGCACCGCTCGTCGGGTCGATCCCGGTCGGGACGTCGAGCGCGAGGACGGGCGCGCCGGCGGCGGCGAGCGCGTCGACGCGCGCCGCGTCGGCCTCGCCCAGCGGCAGCCGCGCGTTGACTCCGAGGATCCCGTCGAGCAGCAGTGCGGCGCCGCGGAGCGCCGCGGCGTCGGGCGTCCCCTCGCGCTCCTCGACGCCGGCGTGCAGCGCGCGCTCGCGCGCGTCGCGCCGGGCGGCGCTCCCGCTCGCGTTCGCCGCGCCGTACAGGATGCGCCGGCGCGGTCCGGCATACGCCGCGAGCGCCGCATACGCATCGCCGCCGTTGTTTCCCGCGCCGGCCAGCGCGATCAGCGGGCCATCACCGCGCGCGTACCGCTCGACGAGCCGCGCGATCGCCTCGCCCGCCGCGCGCATCAGCGCGACCTCGCCCTCGCGCGCCACGGCGGCGGCATCGATCGCGCGCATCTGCGCCGCGGTCACCGCGCGCATCGGCTCAGCCTTCGAGGATCACGACGGCCGCGGCGGTCGTCGCCGTGTGCGTGATCGTCAGATAGACCGCGCGCACGCCGCGCCGCTCGAGCAGCGCCGCATACTCACCGAACAGCCGGATCGCCGGCTTCCCGCTGCGCTCGTGTGTCACGCCGACCGCGTTCCACGGGATCGCGTGGCCGAACGCCTTGCGCGTCGCTTCCTTCGCGGCGAAGAACCCGGCCAGCCGTTCCGGCCAGTTGCGCTTGCGCATCGCGTAGGCCATCTCTTCGCTGGTATAGACCTTGCGCGCGAAACGCTCGCGCATCGCCTCGTCGAAGCGATAGCGGTCGACCTCGGCGAGGTCGATCCCGATCCCGACGATCATTCCACCGACTTCGGCATGTGGCCAGGACCGTTCCCCGGACGGACCGAACCGAAGCCGCGGCCGTGCGCGAGATCAGCATCATCCCGATCAACGCGATCGACGCGGGGCTGCTCACCCGGCTCGCGTTGTGCTTGGAGGAGCGGTTCCTGGCGACCGCCGTCGTGCGGGCTTCGCTCTCCGTCCCGAAGTCCGCGCTCAACAGCGCGCGGGGGCAGCTCTTCTTCGGCTCGCTCGCGACGCGGCTGAGCACGGCGTACGAGGCGCGCGACGAGCTGCTGCTCGGTGTGACGGACTTCGACCTCTACAAGACCTCGCATCAGTTCGTGTTCGGATCCTCGAGCGAAGCACAGCGCACCGCCGTCGTCTCGCTGCACCGGCTGCGCTCCGAGTTCTACGGTGACGCCGCCGACGAGAACGCGCTCTTTCAGCGCCTGCTGAAGGAGAGCGTCCACGAGATCGGCCACGCGCTGGGTCTGAAGCACTGCTACAACGCGCGCTGCGCCATGTACTACTCGAACTCCGTGTTCGACACCGACAACAAGCACTCGCACTTTTGCGAGTCGTGCGAGCGGCGCAGCCGCGTCAACCGCTCCGCCTAGCCGCCAAGCGGCCGTTTCGCACCACCCGCCCGCTCAAGGCGGCCCGCCCAACGGCCGAACCCTGGATCGTGAGGCTCCTCGCGAGCGGCCGCCGGCCCTTTGGTTCGGCGACGCGTCTTATCAACGGTACGGGCGGCGTGCTCGGCGCCGCGCTTCTCGCCGGCTGCCCGGCGCTGCCCGAGCTCCAACCGCTGGCTCTGGTCGGCGTCGTCGGCGCTACGCTGTTCGCCAACCGCTGGTACGGAATCGGCGCTGCGGTCGCCTCCGCGGGCGCGACGCTGCTCGCACGAGGAGCGCAGACCCCCGGAGCGCTCGGCACCGCGCTGGCGATGCTCACCGCGGGCTGCGTCCTGGCCGTCCTGTGCGATGCCGCATCGGCCGGCGAGGAGCCGGCGCGCGCGAACGCCCCGGCGCGCGTCGCGGCCGACCTCTTGGGTGCCGAGATCGCGACGCTCGCAACCGCGATTCGCACGGCCTCGGGCGGCGATCTGAACGCGCCGGTGCGTGCCGCCGGCGGCCCGCTGGCCGCCCTTGCCGAGGGGCTGAACGAGCTGCTCGCGTCGCTGCGCGCGTTCTTCGGCGGAGTCCACGGCGAGACGCGGAGCCTGACCGCCGCCGGCGTCGAGCTCCAGGCGACGGCGGGAAGCTCGCTCGCCGTGATCGAGGGGGGCTCGATCGCGCAGAAGCAGCTCGAAGACGGGATTCTCGAACAGTCGCAGATCGTCGAAGGCGCGCTCGTCAAGGTACGGGCGATGACCGACGCGATCGGCGAGCTGGCCGGAACCGCCGAGCAGCAGACGCGCTCGCTCGATCAGACGGCGCTCGACGCCAGCTCGATGTCGGCCTCGATCGAAGAAGTCTCCGCGCAGGTCGATTCGCTGCTGGGGATCTCCTCGGCAACCAGCGACACGGCGGAACGCGGCGGCGCGGCGATCCACACGATCGTCGAAGCGATGTCGACGATCAAGTCGACGATCGCCGATCTGGCCGCCGACATCCGCCGGCTGGGGACGAACTCCGCGCAGATCGGCGACATCGTCAGAGCGATCGACGGGATCGCCGAGCAGACGAATCTGCTCGCGCTGAACGCGGCGATCGAGGCGGCGCGCGCCGGCGAGCACGGCCGCGGCTTCGCGGTCGTCGCCACGGAGATTCGCAAGCTCGCCGACGGCAGCGTCCAGGCGACGAAGGAGATCGCCGGCCACGTCGGCTCGACGCAGGCCGTGATCGCGCAGGTCACCGAGGCGATGGACCGGCTCGACGAACGCCTCGAAGAGAGCGTTCGATCGACCGACAGCGCCTCCGACGCGCTGCGCGCGATCGTCGTGGCGGTGCTCGACGCGAACCGGCAGATCGGCCAGATCAGCCACGTCACGCGCTCGATGTCCGAGAACACCTTCCGCGTGATCGGCTCGATCGAGGAGATCGCCTCGTCGGTCGCGGCGACGCTGAAGGCCGCGCAGCAGATGGCCGCGCACTCGGACGTCGTCTCGCACGCGTTCGACGCGATCACCGCGATCTCGTCGCAGAACGCCTCGTCGGTCGAGGTGCTCACCTACGTCAACGCCGAGGTCACCTCGGCGACGCAGAACATCACGGCTTCGGTCGAGGAGATGAGCCGGCGCGCGGCGGCGATCGACGCGCAGTTCGGGCGGTACACGACTGCCGATCGCGCCATGGAGGGGATTCCGGTATGAAGCTGGGGCTTCGCGCGAAACTGATCGGCACGCTGGCGTGCGCGATCCTCATCTCGGCGGTGATCGGCGCCGTGGCCGCGCGACAGACGATGGCGGTCGATTTGAACCGGCTCGCCACGCAGCAGGTGACGAGCGGATCGACCGGCTTCGCCGGCTACTGGGACGCGAAGCGCGACGCGGTGCGGCTTCTGGTGACGCAGGCGGCGATCGAGGATAGCGTGCGGCACGCGGCCGCGACGCACGATGCGCACATCGAGTCGACGCTGAACGGGATCGCGCGCGAAGGCGGGCTCTCGTTCCTCACGATCGTCGACGGGCACGGCCGGGTGATCGCGCGCTCGAACGGCGGTCCCGGCGGCGCCGTGCTCCCCTCGCCGTTCATCCCGCGCGCGCTGGCCGGCGAGACCGTCAGCACGACGGCGTCCCTCGCCCACGACGAGCTCGCGCCCGAGCAGCTGGTGCCGCAGATCGAGTCCACGACCTCCGGCCGCGAAGGGCTCACCGAAGGGCTGGGAATCGTCGCGGCCTCGCCGATCTCGGATGCCAACGAGCGCACGATCGGGGCCGTCTACGGCGGCATCCTGATCGATCACTACTACGACGTGGTCGACATGGCGGCGCAAGCGCTGGGCGGCAAAGCGGCAATCGTCTTTCAAGGCGAGGTGATCTCGAGCTCGATCACGCGCACCGACGGGACGCGCTTCGTCGACGACGCGGCCTCGGAGGCCGTTCGCTCAGCGACGCAAACGTTCTACGGCATCGACACCGAAGGCGGCATTCCGTATCTCGCGCGGGTCGAGCCGATCCTCGACGACCAGATGCACGTCGTCGCGCTGCGCTGGTTCGGCGTTCCGCTCGCGATCTTCACCGGGATCCAGAACCACACGCTGATCTCGCTCGCGATCTGGGGACTCGTCGGGCTCGCGTTTGCGCTCGGGCTCGCGCTCCCGGTGATCGAACGGATCGCGCGCCAGCTCAGCAAGCGCAGCCGCCAGGTCCGCGACTCGGCGAAGGAGCTTGCCGTCGTCATCGTCGGCAGCGAAGTCTCCGGCGATCACGTCGCGCAGACGCGCGCGGCGGTCGAGCGACAGGGCGAGCTGCTGATGCAGGCGGCGACCGAAGCCCATCCCGATGCGGCGCCAGGCGGTGTCGCGATCGCGCGCGGCGTCTCGCAGAAGCTGCTCGCGGCATCGGAGCTGAACCAGGAGATCCTCGGCGACATCGTCGTGATCGACACGCTGGCGACCGAGATGGCCGAACGCACGCAGCAGGCGGTGGCGCGCGTCGGCGTGCTGAACGACGTCGCGGCCGGGCTCGACCGGCTGGTGAACGGTACGAAGTGAGGAGCGATGGCTGACGTCGTCCTGTTCTTTTCCTCGAACGCCGACACGATGATCGCCACCAAGGCGCTCAAGGACGGCGGCATCACGGCGAAGATGATCCCCAAGCCCGCCCACGTGAGCGCGACCGCCAATCTTGCGCTCAGCGTCGACGGCAGCGTCGAGTCGAACGCGATCGCCGTCCTCGGCAAAGCCAACGTCGCCCTCGGGGGCGTCGTCAAGTAATCTAGGCAGGACTAAGTCACGACTTAGGAACACCTAATTCTCGCGCCGGCACCGCACCGTTTCCCTTCGCCGCCGGCCCGGGAGTTGGACCCTTGCCCCGCCTTCGCGTTCTCGGATCGCTCGTTTGCCTGCTCGGGCTTGCGCTGGCCGCCTGGCCGCCGGCGGCCTCGGCGATCCCGCTGTTCGCCACGCAATACGGCGTGACGTGCGAGAAGTGCCACAGCGTCATCCCGCACCTGAACGCAGTTCGGCGCGGCCTTCATGGCCTATGGTTACCGCATCCCGGGGCTGAACCCCGGGCCGGCCTTCCCGATCTCGGCGAAGGCGAATCTGGTCGACTCGAGCGAGAACCAGGGGAGCGGCCCGAACGGCACCGGTCTGCCGAAGGCGATCGTCGACGAGATCGAGGTGTTCACCTCGGGCGGGATCGGCTCGCGCGCGACCTATCTCGTCGAGCAGTACGCCGTCGACGGCGGGATGCCGGGGCTGACGCGCGACGCCTGGGTGGTCGACCGCGTGAACCCGTGGTCGGCGAAGATCCCGGTGTACGCGCAGGCCGGATCGTTCACGCTCCCGCTCCCCGTCGACCCCGAGACGTTCCGCGACAGCTATCAAGGCTACAGTCTGTACGAGCAGACCGTCGGTGCGAACCCGTTCAACTTCTTCGATCCGAAGATCGGGCTGCGCCTCGGCGTCGGCGATCCCGTGCGCGGCCTGAGCGGGCAAGTCTTCGCCGGCCCGGGTCACGACCGGCAGAGCGGCCTGCCGACGACCGGGACCGACGCGATGGCGGTGCTGCAGGACGCGCTCGGCCCGCTGACGCTCAGCGCGTACCGCTACGAAGGGACGCGCCCGACGCCGGCCGGGCCGGACCGCTTCCGGCGCACCGGCGTCGGCCTCGTCTACGACCAATGGGGACGGCTCTCGAGCGAGACCGTGCTGCAGACGGGCTGGGACTCGACCTGTGGGCTCTCTCCGGCGTTCGGCTGCGCCTCGAGCGGCGGCTTCACGCAACTGCGCTATCAGTTCGACCGGCGGTTCTACGCCCTCGGGCGGTACGAAGGGACGTACGATCCGCTGAACGGTTTCGCGCGCGACGGCGTCGTGATGCTCGGCTACGGTCCCAGCGAACGCTCGCGCGTGACGATCGAGGACGTCATCCAGCACGCGCCGGTGACCACGCACACGACGAACCTCCAGCTCACGATCGCCTACTGATGCGCCGCACCGTCGTCGCCGCGCTCGCTGCGCTCGCCGCCCTCGCGCTCACGATCGCGGTCGCGTGCGCGTTCACGCCCCCCGCCGCGGCGGCGCAAACCGTCGAGCGCGCGATCGATCCGGCAAAGTCGACCGCGCAGTTCGGCGTGCAGCACATCTTCGTCGAACGCGTCACGGGGACGGTGCCGATCGTGAGCGGCGCGGTGACGCTCCCCGAAGGTTCCGCGATCCCGACGGCGGTCACGGCCGTGCTCGACCCGGCGCGCATCGCCAGCGGCGACCGCGACCGTGACGCCTCCCTCGAAAGCCCCGACTATTTCGACGTCAAGGTGTTCCCGACGTGGACGTTCGTCAGCACGAAGATCGCGCCGTCGGGGGCCTCGGCGTTCGGCATGGACGGAACGCTGACGATCCACGGCGTCGCGCGGCCGGAGCACCTCGACGTCGTCGTGCGCGGCGACGCTGCGCATCCCTCATATCACGCGACCGGACACCTCGACCGCCACGCCTTCGGGATGAAGGGTGCGCGCCTCGATCCGGTGATCGGCAACGTCGTCGACCTCACGCTCGACGTTACGCTGAAGTAGCGCCGGCGAAGCGGGCCGGCGGCGCGCTACGCGATCACGCGCGCGTCGGCGAGGTGTACGGTGCGTTGGCCGCCCTCCGCGAGCGCGAGGACGAGCCCGCCTTCGCGGTCGAGCCGCAGCGCCGTACCGGCGAGGATGCTGCCGTCGGCGTCGAGCCGCAGACGGTACGGACGTCCGCGCAGACCCGCGCGTTCTTCCCACGCGCGCGCGACGCCGTCGGGCGTCTCGAGAACGTCCAGCAGGCCGTCCATCGCGCCGAGCATCGCGGCAAGCAGCGATTCCCGCTCGGCGTGCGGCACGACGTCGGAGAGATACGCGGGCGGCGGTGAGATCTGCGCGACCGCCGCGTCATCGGGGCGGCGCACGTTCAGGCCGACGCCGCAGGCGACCTCGGCGACGCCGCCCGTGACGCGCGAGACGCAGAGGATCCCGCCCGCCTTGCGCTGTCCCAGATCGAGGTCGTTCGGCCAGCGCAGGTCGAGCCGCACGCCGCACGCCGCCTCGATTCCGTCGACGACGGCGAGCGCGACCCAGAACGGTACCGCCCACAGCGCTTCCGTCGGCACGGTCACCGGCAGGATCGCGGTGAACGTGAGCGCGCTGCCGGCGGGCGCAATCCACGACCGGCCGGGTTTTCGCCCTTTTCCGGCGTGCTGGAACTCGGCGACGATGGTCGCGCCGGCGGCCGACGGCTCGCCGAGCAGCGCGGCCGCATCGTCGTTCGTGCTCCCCGTCTCGCGGACGGCGCGCACGTCCGCGAAGCGCGTCCCCGCCAGCGCGGCCCGCACGCGCACGGCGTCGAGGAAAGGTGCGTTCGTCTCCGGCACGTATAGACGGTCCGCTATGGCAGTCGAACGGACCTTGATTCTCGCAAAAGCCGACGCGGTCGTCCGCGGGTTGGTCGGCGAGGTGCTCGCCCGCTTCGAGCGGCGCGGGTACACGATCCTCGGCCTCAAGATGCTGCGGGTCAGCACCGAGCAAGCGAAACGGCATTACGCGGAGCACGAAGGGAAGCCGTTCTTCCAGGGCCTGGTCGACTACATCACCGCGACGCCGATCGTCGCGTTCGTGATCGAAGGCGAGGACGCGGTCGAAGGCTGCCGCGCGACGATCGGTGCGACGAATCCGATCAAGGCGACGCCGGGGACGATTCGCGGCGATCACGGTCAGACGATCGGGCGGAACCTCGTGCACGGTTCCGACTCGACGGCGTCGGCGGAGCGGGAGGTCGCGATCTTCTTCCGCGACGACGAGCTGTTCCCACGGGCGAACGTGCTCGCCGACTGGGTCGCCGCGCGCTGATGTCGATCGAGTCGCTGCGCGGCGGCGGACGCCCGCTCATCGAAAGCGTGCGCGCGCGCGAGGTGCTCGACTCGCGCGGAAACCCGACGGTCGCGGTCGCCGTGGCGACCTCGTTCGGCGCGGTCGAAGAGGCGATGGTCCCGTCGGGTGCGTCGACCGGCGCGCACGAAGCGGTCGAAAAACGCGACGGCGATCCAAAGCGCTACGGCGGGAAAGGCGTGCTCAAAGCGGTTGCGGCGGTGAACGAGATCATCGGCCCGGCGGTCGAAGGGAGCGACGCGACGAACCAGCGCGAGCTCGACTGCACGCTGCTCGAGCTCGACGGGACGGCGAACAAGGCGAACCTCGGCGCGAACGCGCTGCTCGGCGTCTCGCTCGCCGTCGCTCGCGCCGCCGCGGTGTCGGTCGGCGTGCCGCTCTACAAGTATCTGGGCGGACCGTCGGCCGCGACGCTGCCCGTTCCGATGATGAACGTGATCAACGGCGGCAAGCACGCCGAAGGCGCGTTGCAGTTCCAAGAGTGCATGATCGTTCCGCTCGGCGCGCCGACGTTCGCCGAGGCGATTCGCTGCGGCTCGGAGATCTTTCACGCGCTGGGCAAGACGCTGCACGACGAGGGCCATCAGACGCTGATCGGTGACGAAGGCGGCTACGCGCCGAAGCTCGACACGATCGACGAAGCGCTGCAGATGCTGGTCCGGGCGATCGAGAAGGCGGGCTACAAGCCCGGCGACGACGTCGCGATCGCGCTCGATCCCGCCTCGACCGAGTTCTTCCGTGACGGGAGGTACTGGCCGCACAAGCCCGACGATCACCCGCTGACGTCGGCGGAGATGGTCGCGCTGTACGACGGGCTGTGCCGGAATTATCCGATCGTCTCGATCGAAGACGGTCTCGCCGAAGACGACTGGGACGGCTGGAATCTGCTCACGCAGAAGCTCGGAGCGCGCGTGCAGCTCGTCGGCGACGATCTGTTCGTGACGAACGTCGAACGGCTCGGGCGCGGGATCCGCGAAGGCTGCGCCAACGCGATCCTGGTGAAGATCAATCAGATCGGGACGCTCAGCGAGACGCTCGACGCCGTGACCACCGCGCACGCGGCCGGCTACCGCGCGGTGATCTCGCACCGCTCCGGCGAGACCGAGGACACGACGATCGCCGACCTCGCCGTCGCGACCGGCGCGGGCCAGATCAAGACCGGTTCGCTCGCGCGCAGCGACCGCACCGCGAAATACAACCGCCTCATGGCGATCGCCGAAGATCTCGGAGCCACCGTCGCGCGCTACGCGGGAAAGAAGGCGTTCGCCGTTACGTCGAAGGGATAGCGCCTGGGGCTCGTAGCTCAGCGGTAGAGCAGCCGGCTCATAACTGGTAGCGCGCTGGTTCGAATCCAGCCGGGCCCACCACGTTCCCAACGGCGGTGATCGCCTCGCGCTGGGGAGGGATGGCGCCGGTGTCCGGGCAATCCCGCCCGGTCCCGGCGCCATAGTCTATCGGTTAGGACGCCGCCCTTTCAAGGCGGAGAGACGGGTTCGACTCCCGTTGGCGCTACCACGAAAGCCGCGCAACAGCGCGGTTTCTTACTAAGGCAAGCTGGCTGCGGTTGCCGTATGGATCCGCCCCAGTCGTTCGTAGGCCCCGGCGGCGCGCCTCGCGGGCACCCCGGCGTAAAGGCGATTACCGTAATAACGGAAGCGCCGTGGACGAAAGGCGCAAACCCGTTGGGATAACGTCGAGCCATTTGACGAACATTCGTTTCGTATGGCTGCGTCCCAGCAACGCGCGACAGCCACACGTTCACCGCGGCGGCCATCTCCTGGACGAAATGTCGTACGTCTATTTGAACGCCTGACGGATTCCCGAAACGGTGAATCGTCGTGGGGCTTGGATCCATAAATAGCAGGCGGCTGGCCGCCCACGATCGCCGTGCGGTACCGCGCCGCAATACCACGATTTCGCTGCTGAACAATTTGTTTGCGCACGGGGTCGGCCAGCCCTTAAGACCGCACAGCAGCACGCCCGCGCCAGCCGTCAGGAAGTGGATTCCCGTGGGGTTTCCTGGACGACGCGTCACGGGGCGCGGCGAGTACGGCGGGCGCAGCACCCTTCGCCCGCCGCCGGGAGTCCGCGATGGGCCACTCGTGCCGCTTGCCGTTTGGTTCGTTACTCGGCCTTCGCGCTCGTCGCGTGCGGATCCAGCGGCCGGGGCGGGCTCCGGAGGCGACTTGGGGTAGGCGGACGCGCCCTCGGCGGTGGCGACGCGGGGCTCGCAGGGCTACCGGTTCCGGCCTGGCCTTCCATGCCGCGAGAACCCCTTCGGCGCGTTTCTGTTCGTGCGAGCGTTCAAGACTCTACCGGAACGTCGGAGCCGGTAAAGTGCGGTGCCCACGGATGCGTGCGCGCCTCGTCGATTGCTGCATCGAGCGCGCGTTCGTGCCCGCGAGCACAGTTGCAGGGCCACCGCTCTCCCTCGCATCGGTCGTTGTCATGGCGGTCGAGGCTGTGCCCACAGGGACACATGACGAGATACTTCAACGGTCCGAACCCCCCAATGGCAGTTGATGCGATCGCCATTTTAGGGCAGTGATCGGGGCGTTCTCAGTGCGTTTCCGTACGGAGCTTTTGGGAATTCCGTCCTAGGTCCAGGTCCGCTCGATGACGACGTTTTCGCCGGTTCTGGGCACCGTACCGTGCGAGTCGGTTCGATCAGGCATTCATCGTCGCCGCGCCTAGGCGAATGCGACGTCGATCCGAGCGCGCGCGATGCGGGCATCGGCGGCCCCGTAGTAGATGTCGTATCGACCGTTCCCTCGGATGTCGATCCCGGTCGGGAACACCACGTCGTTCACGATGCCGACCCGCTCGTCGGGCGTTTCGGGGTCGATCAGCGGCACGACCGACCGGTAGACGAGCCGATCGGGCCGCTCGAGGTCGTGGACGACGATTCCGGCTCGATAGTACAGGGTCGGCCCGCTGGGGCTCTCGACGGCATCGACGCCGTGGAAGACCGAGAGCCAGCCCGCGCTGGTTCGTACCGGCGGCGTGCCGGCACCGTTCTTGAGCGCTCCCCACGACGCGTCGATCGGCAGGACGCGCACGCTTTCGGTCGGGAGTCGCAAAGCGCCGATGTCGCGCATGACGTCGGCGACCGGCACGTACGCGATGCACGTCACTTCTCGATCTTCGGGCGGTAACGAGCGGATCAACTCGATCGGAGCCTGTCCGTTGAGACTGGCCTCGAGCATCGGCCGGTGGTACAGTGCAAACGACGGAACGCCGGTCGGCGAAAGCACCGGCTCCGGGAAGAATGCGGCATCCTTGTTCGGGACGTGGTTCAACGCGTCGTCCGCGAAGTGCAGCAGCCCGAGTCTGCTCCAGGAATGGCCGTCCGGTGAGAGCGCAGCGGCGATGCGCGGCCCGCACGGGCCGAATGCGGTGTACGCCATCACGTACGCGTCGAGCTGCGGCACGAACGTCACGCGCGGATCTTCACAGCCGTAGCCCCCGGGAACGTCGCGAAGCTCGTATTCCGCTTGCGGCTCGAAGAGAATCGAGGCAGGTCCGAACGCGGGGCCGGCCTCCGTTTCGTCCGCTTGAATGAGGCCGATGCGTGAGACGTTCCCGGCCGCGACCATGCGCGGGTAAAGCAGCAGGCGACCGCGGCGGTCTCGCGCGAGGCCGGGATTCAGCACACCCTCGATGTCGAACGCCGAGCCCGTCGAAGCCAGCGCGAGGCCGAGACGATGAAACGTGGCATGCAACAGCGCATTGTCGGTGACGCTGCGTTCGAGCCTCACGGCCGCACGGTCCCGCGTCGTATGCCGCCGATCCGGACCCCGTCGGCGCCCCAGGTCAGCTCGACCGATTGGCCGCCTGGCACTGAGAAGGCGGCATGACCCTCGGCGGTGAGGTCGCCGCGCAGGTGGACCTCGCCGGCTCCGGCACGCGTCGTCAGCGTCACGCCGAGCGGCGGCATCTCGATGTCATGCGGGATGATTCGCACCTCGCACGAGCAGCGCGGGTCGCCGCCGACACGCCATGAGGCGGACCGTGCCTCGCCATCGACGCGGAAGTCGTAGATCGGGTAATCGCTGAACGCGGTGCATCCCGCGCCGTCGATCGGGAAGTAATGGCGCGTGGCGTAGACGAGGGCGAGACCTGCGCCGTAGACTTCTTGGCCGACTTGACCGGACTGCTCCCACCCATCCTGCAGATCCTCGAGCGGGATCGCCAGCGCGCGCTCGACGGCGCCGTTCCGCGCCTTCTCCGCGACGACGTCCGCCGGGAGAGCGTCCGGATAGTAATACCAGCCCCGGTCGAGACTATATCGCTGGTACTCGGCGAGCAGCACGCGCAGCGACGGGCGCACGTCTTCTCCGCCGAGATCGAGATAATCGTGGAACTTCGCTTGGGCTTCGAACTCTTCGTATGCCGCGAGATAGGGCGCATCGGGGAGCGGGAAGAGTCCGCCGAACGTCCGGTAGTGGCGAGCCGAGCCGTAGTCGCCCTGCCACAGCCACGTGTTGTCCCACAGGTTCGCCATGCAGATTTCGCTGAGCTCGAGGTACGCCGGGTCCTTCGTCTTTTTCCACATCCGCATCGCTGCCTCGGCGGCGAATCCGGTCGTGTTCATCTGATAGCCGAGCGCAAACCCCAAGCCGTGAAGGCTCGTCAGCGCGCGTCGCGCCTCCTCGAGGTATTCGGCGTCGCCGAACAGCTCGTGCGCGTGCAGCATCACCAGGGCGTAGAGCCCCGCGACGTCCCGCTCGCCCCCTTTCCCCGTCTCGGATTCGGCCCGCACGACGTCGAGCGTGCGCAGGTCGAAGAAGATCGGCCACCGGTACTTGAACCGGCGCGCGACGCGCATCGCGAAGGGCAGCGATCGAGCGAAGACCTGTCGCGCTTTCGCGTCGCCTGCGGCGGCGAGCCGCGACGCATTGAACAGCGCGTGCTGCAGGTACCAGCTGTCCATGTCGTCGTGATTCATGTTGTCTTCACTCTGCGAGCCGAACTCCTCACCCGGAAGCCAGCGCACGATCGATCCGACCTCGTCATCGAAGAAAGTCTCGACGGTTTCAGCCAGCTCTCGCGCAACGCCGTTCGGTTCACCGCGCCACCGAGCGTACTCGCCGGTATTCACGGCAAGGGTGAACTGGACCATGCTCTCGGGAGGCTTCGTCGTATCGCCGACGTACGGCATGGCGTAGGATCGCCCACCGCGCACGTACGTGCACTTCGGCGAGATGCTCAGGTCGCGCAGCGTGTGCTGCGCGCGTGAAAGCCAGTCGTGATAACCGACAGGCGGCCGCGGCAGGCAGAGATACGTCTCCGCCAGCAGATCGAGATATCGTGACGCGACTTCACCGGTGGTGCCGGGCTTGTCGCCGCTGATGGTAAGAAATGCATCGGAGACGACGACCTCGCGGGAGCTCGGGAGGACGCAGCCTTCTCCCGACGGCGGCGCGTAGCCGAGCTCGGGCCAACGGCCTCCCACGGTTCCTGATGGTGAACGCTTGGTCGCCGCGAAGTAGTCGGTCAGCGAGGAGAAGTTCTGGAAGTAGAACAGCGTGCACCGCTCCGGATTCTCCGTGCTCGCAAAGACGATGCCGCTACGGAGCCCGCGTTGTGCGGTGTGGATCGTTCCTTCCGGAGATCCGAGGACGTGGAGATCGCGCGGCCAGAACCGTACGACGACGTCGTTCGTCGGCAGGAGCGATGTGGTGCACCGAACGATGGGCCGGCCGTCGGCCGGGAACGCGATCTTCGTCCGGAAGGCGCCGAGCTGCGAGCCGAACTCGAATACGATCGCGTCCGCGGCCTCGGCTCGCGTGACAGGTCCTTCGAGATCGTGGCCACCGTGCCCGAGGCGCAGCGCTGCGACGTCGCGGCCCCTCAGCGACGCGACGACCCATAGGCTCGTGCGGCCGCGGCGGACGCCGAACGTCGCATCGCCGATCGTTCGGAGAACGCCGAGGTCCTGCGTAGCGCGAGTATCGGATTCGGCGTCGAGTTCGTGGAGTGCCAGCGCCGAGGGCGCGTCCGCGGTATGCATCGCCCGACGTTATGCCCCGGAACCAGCGCGAAAATGTCAGCGACGTGAGATCGACCGGATCGCGACCGAAATCAGCGAGCAACGGGGTTGCCTCGGCCCCTCCGTCGGGGCCTGTCGGGCCGCGGCGACCTCGTCCCATTCTCCGGCCGGTGCATCGGGACGACGTTGTCCGGCGGCGCGTCTGCGCTGAGCGTGCCGTATGTCGCCTGGTAGTACGTGTCGCGCACGTGCCCGAGTTTGAGATCGCGCTTGATGGGTTCGTCGTCGCCGCCGTAGACGGTCGCGGCGCGGAACGCGAGCAGGTAGCGTGCGAGCCGCAGCCGCTTCCAGTCCGAGACTTTCCACGACTGCGGCGCCATCACGGGATAGTCGTACGGCGCGAGCTCGCCGCTCGCTGCGCCGAGTCGCTCGAAGACGATCCGGAAGCCTTCCCGATCGAAGATCTGCTGCTGCAGCTCGGTGATCGAGATTCCCGGTCGCTTCGGCACGGCTAGTCCTTGCGGTCTCCGCGGTCGCCTTGGCCGCGCGGCGCCTCATGTTGGGCGTGCTGCCGACGGTCTGCGGTCAACGACCGGCCGACGTCGACTTGATCCTCGGTGAACTTCCCGTCGTCGTCCCGCCGGACGTAGCGCTTCTCGCCGCTCGCCTCGGTGATCTCTTCGCGTTTGTGGTCGCTCATGCAGCAGTTGTACCCGCGCGCAGCCTCGCAGCGCTGACGCTGTCCGGCTGTGGGTATGGACAGGCGCAAGCTCGCTTTCCGGTGCAGGTGGGTACGCGCGCTTACGAGATCTGGATGTGGCCGCGAACGACGTGCTTGACGCCGAGCGCGGGGATCTCGAGCGTCATCGTCGCCTCGATGCCGTCCGTCGTTCCCGCCGGCGGGCCGTCCCAGACCGCTTTCTCGATCTCGCGCTGCGACGTCACGCCGACTTCCTTGAGGAACTTGCGAACGGAGATGTTGAATCGCTCTTCATCCATGGCATTTCTCCCGGGTGTGCCGAACCGGTCGGCGGTGAACCAGGGAACGCGCTTGGACCGGAGCCGCGCCGAAGCCTGTCGCGCTGACGGCGCCCCTCGGTTCGTAGGCAGCGGCGCCGCGCTCGCGGAAACGAAGGCGGGTGAGCGTTCGGTCCGGGATGTTGCGGTGGACGGGTGCGGCGGGGTGCGCGCTCGCGCTCGCGCTGCCGTGCGCGCAGCCGGCGAGCGTCCAGGCCGTGGATGCCCGATCGATCCTGCGGGCGGCCGACGCGGCGCTCGGAGGCGCGGCGTACCGCCAAGCTGCCGGACTCGAGACCGACGGGACCCTCATCGAAGGCGGCGCGACGGGACGCTTCATGCAAACGCTCGACGTGCGCAACGGGCACGAGCGCGTGCACGTGACGGTCGGCCCGCTCGACGTCTTTCAAGGCTTCGACGGCGTTGCATGGAGCGCGAACAACGGGATCGTCAGCGTCTCCGATCTGCCCGCGAATCAGGCTGAGGCCGTCACCGAGGCGTACCTGTCGCGCGCCGCCTGGGGCGCGCCGAACGACCCCTCGCAGGTCTCGCCGCTCGGGCGCCGCAGCGACGGCGGCGTGATCTACGACGTGGTGCGCGCCGTTCCGCCGGGCGGCGTCCCCGTCGAGCTCTGGATCGACACGACGTCGCATCTGCTCGTGCGCGCGATCGTCGACGGCGACAGCGGCCCGGAGACGAACGTGTTCTCCGACTATCGCCCGGTCGACGGTGCGATGCTCAACTTTCGCGAGACCACGACCGAGGCCGACGGAAGCGCGACCGACGTCCACGTGGAGCACGCGCAGCTCCTCGGCGCGCTCCCGCCGGGCGCGCTCGCCCGTCCCGCGCCCGTCGCGCACGGATCGTTCCCGCCCGGCGTGACGAGCGCGACCGTGCGGTTCCGCTTCAACCAGGGGACGAGCGGCAACGTCGTCGTCCCCGTCTCGATCGCCGGCAGGCCGCCGGTGGCGGTCGTCTTCGACAGCGGCGGCGTCAACGTTCTCACGCCCGAAGCGGCGCAGCGGCTCGGGCTCACCGGAACGGGCGGCGTCGACGTCAGCGGCGTCGGCACCGGCACGGAGCGCGCCACGATCGCCAATGCGGGGACGATCGCGATCGGTGACGTGCATTTGAACGGTCAGCAGTTCCTGGTGCTGCCGCTGCCGTACGCGTTCGTCCACGCGATGCGCGATGCGACCACCGACGGCATCGTGGGCTTCGAGATCCTGGCGAACTTCCGCACGACGATCGACTACGCCGCGCGCACCGTGACGTTCGCCTCGTTCGACTCCCCGGCGCCCCCGCCGCCGGCGGGCGCGGTGACGCTGCCGTTCCGCTCCGACGGGCACACGCCATACGTCGAAGCGACGATCGACGGCGCGACCGGATTGTTCGAAGTCGACACCGGAAACTCGGGCGGTCTGATCGTCTTCGAGCCGTTCGCCAAAGCGCACGGGCTGTTCGTGAGCGCGCCGCGCGTGCCGTACGTCTCGCCGGGCGGCATCGGCGGCTCGGTTCCGGCGGCGATCGTACGGGGCGGCGAGTTCACGCTGGCGGGCGTGACGATGCGCCGGCCGCTGGTGCAGCTCGCGAATCAGCCGGCCGGCGGATTCGCCTCGCGCACGATCGCCGGCAACATCGGCGCCGACGTGCTGCAGCGCTACACCGTGACGTTCGATTACCGCGCGCGGACGGTGACGTTCGCCTCGAACGGCCAGAGCATGCCGGAGTATCCGACCGATCGCACGGGACTCTCGCTCGACCAGCACGACACGACCGGGGTCGACGTGATCGGCGTCGCGCCCGGCTCGCCGGCGGCGGTCGCCGGCGTCGCGGTCGGCGACGAGATCGTCGCGGTGAACGGCAAGCCCGTCGCGCAATACACCGATGCCGAGCTCTCGGCGACGATCCACGGGCTGGCCGGCGGGGTGCTGCATCTGACGCTGCGCAAGGCCGGCACGCCGCCCAACGGCCGTACGGTCGAAGCCCGGCTGATCCCGCGCGAGCTGCTTCCGTGAGAAGCGAGGCCATCGTGGAAAACAAGGTCTGGTATCTGAAGAACAACCGGCTCTTCGAGGACTCGGGCGACGAAAGCGTGGGGAAATGGGAGCACATCTTCACGATGCGCGAGTATCCCAAGCACACCGCCATCTTCGAAGCCGGCGACTTCCCGCGCTCGGTGTACTTGGTGAAGCGCGGTCACGTCCGGATCGGCCGCCTCACCGCCGACGGGAAAGAGATCACCGTCGCGATCCTCGGGCCCGGCGACCTGTTCGGCGAAGAGGCGCTCTTCGGGAGTCAGGGGCGCGCGACGGTCGCGACCGCGATGGACGAGACGCTGGTCTGCATCAGCTCCGCCGACGATCTGTTCGCGGTGCTCAGCGAGAGTCCGAGCATCGCGCTCAACGTCGCGAAGATGCTCAACGACCGACTGGTGGACATGTCGGCGCAAGTCGAAGACGTCGCGTACTCGAAGGTCTCCGACCGGCTGCTCCATCTGTTCGAGCGGCTCGTCCCCGAGCACGGGGTCGAGGTCGCCGAGGGCGTGCGGTTCGACGTCGTGCTCACGCATGCCGATCTCGCGGCGCTGATCGGCAGCACGCGCGAGACGGTCACCGTCGAGCTCTCGGCGCTCGCGAAGGCCGGCCGCATCCGCGTCCAAGGCCGCACGATCACGCTGCTGCGCGAGCGCGCCGCCGGCGTCTGAAGGCGTGACAGCCGGCGTCTGAGGACTACGTGACGGCTGGTTCCCGCGTGCGTTCGTCGAGCAGCGTCGTGAGCCGTTTGCGCCGCCAGAAGAAGAAATAGTACGTGAACTGGAAGCAGAGCCCCGCGAAGAATGCGACCGGATAGGCGATCCACACGCCCGCGAGTCCGAGGTGCGGCGCGAGCGCGTAGGCGACCGGGACTTCGACGGCCCAGATCGAGACGATCGAGAGCGCGGTCGGCCACAGCACCGTCCCGCTCGAGCGCATGAGACCCGAGAGCACGCTCGAGGTGCCGAACAGGAGGTAGCTCCACAGCGTGATCTCGAGCAACTGGTGCGCCGTCTCGATGACCGCGCGGTCGGTGACGAAGAACGAGAGCAGCGTGCGGTCGAACAGGTAGACGATCGTGACCAGCACGGCGCCGATGACCCAGTTCAGCGCGACGCCGGCCTTGGCGATCGCGCGCAGCCGGTCGAAGCGCTGCGCGCCGATCGACTGCGCGCCGAAGATCGACGCCGTGATCCCGATCGAGATCGCCGGGAACTGAACGTACGAGACGATCTGATTGACGGCGCCGTACGCGGCGGTCGCCGACGAGCCGAACCGGTTGACCAGCGAGATCACCGCGACCTCGGCCAGCGAGACCAGCACCATCTGGATCCCGGTGGGAATCCCGATCTTGATCAGCGTCAGCAGCAGCTTCGGCCGCAGCGGCATGTGCCGTACGAGCGAAAGGTCCAAGGCGAGCGGGTTCTTCTCGAGCGCGAGCGAGACGAGCACGTACACGACGGCCAACGCGTTCGAGATGATCCCGGAGACCGCCGCGCTCGCCACGCCGAGACGCGGCAGCCCGAGCCAGCCCAGAATCAGCGCCGGCGTGAGGACCATGTTGAGCGCGATGCTGACGATCAGCGCGAGCAGAGGCGTACGCGTGTCGCCGGTGCCGCGCACGAACGTCGTATACGAGAGATAGACGAACAGCAGCGGGAGCGAAGCGAAGATGATGCGCGCGTAGAGCACCGCGTCGGCGAATACGTCGGGCGGCGTGCGGATGAGCGCCATCAGCTCCGGGCAGAACGCGAAGCCGAGCCCGCCGGCGACCACGCCGAACGCGATCGAGAGGGTGATCGTGTTCCCGGCGACCGATTTCAGCCGGTCTTCGTCGTGCGCGCCATAGGCCTGCCCGATCAGCACCGAGCTCGCGCTCGCGATCCCGATGAAGAACGAGATCATGAAGAACACGATCGGGAAGAACGTCGAGACCGCGGCCAGCGCGCCGACGCCGATGAGACGACCCAGATAGATGCTGCTCAGCGTCGCCGACGCCGACTGCAGCACGTTGCTGATCATCAGCGGGACGAGAAAGACCACCATCGAGCGCCAGATGGGGCGCGAGTCGTCGAGAGCGAACCGGCGGCGCTGCACACCCGGCCTTTTCCCCGACCAAGGGTCCGGGTTCCCGGTGCGCCGAGCGGGACTACGCGGGCCGCCGGCGTGGAGGAACCGGCGGGACAGGCCGGGCGACGCGGGTATCGCCGAAAGGGCTTGCGAGAGCGCGCTCGAGATCGGTGAAGGCGTGAATGATCTCCGGCGCTTCGAAGGCGCGATTGTGCCGGCGCAGGTTGGTGGGCCGCAGAATGGCGGCGCGGACGAGTCGATTGATCGCCTCGTTCGATGCTTGAACGCTGCGCCCGACGAGCTCTGCCCCGGTGCGCACGGTCAGCACCGGTGCGCCGGCGATGGCCCGTAACAGCAGATCAGCCGCCGAGCCTGACCTGACGCGGCCGAGACGGACGCGCCACTCGGCTTGCAACGCTTCGATGCGATTTTCGAAGGCGTCGGCTTCGGCGGCAGCACGCCGCGCGGCCGACGCGAAGACGGCGACCCAATGGTTTAGACCTTCGTGCGCTTCGCGCGACGCTGGCGAGCCGCGGTAATGCGTCGCCGTCAGCCCTCCGATGTAATCTCGCGCCCGCGTCGCGAGCACGAGCGAACACGGCGGGAACACGCGCCGCGCCACCCCTCGCCGACGCAGTACAACGTAGAGCAATGCGCGGCCAATCCGTCCGTTCCCGTCCACGAACGGATGTATCGTTTCGAACTGTGCGTGCGCGATGGCGGCTTGCGCCACCGGAGGCAACGCATCGTCGTTACAGAACGCGCAGAGGTCCTCGAGCAAGTCGTCGACCATCTCCGGCGGAGGCGGGACGAAGGCGGCCGCACATGGATTGAAGTCGCTCCCGCCGATCCAGTTCTGCACCGTTCGAGTACGGCCGGCGTGGCTGTCGAGCGGGGTGCCACCGAGCAGGCGACGATGCGCTTCCAGCAGATGTCGAACATCGACTCGGTCGGCCTTCGCGACTTCGTCGACGTAGGCCATTGCGTCTATGTTGCCGAGCACTTCGCGCGCCGTCACGTCGCCCGGCTCGAGTCCGAGCTTCCGTGCGTTCTTCAAGGTTAATAACTAACCTTGAAAAGCAGGCTGCGCATTTCAAGGTTGCCGAACGAAACGTCTGGTACACCTGCCGAGGTTCCGCGAAGACGCGTTCCGAGGGTTGACGCGTGGAACGGGGAAGCCGAAAGGAAGCGGGCGATTAGCTCAGCGGGAGAGCGGCTCCTTTACACGGAGATGGTCGGCGGTTCGAATCCGTCATCGCCCAGATCGTCGCCGGCGAGCGCGAGCGCGGCTTGCCCGAGGCAGAGGCCGCCGTGGTTCGCCGGAACGAGGTGATTCGCCCAGAGAGCATTGGCGGTTTCCAGATCTTCGCAGATGCGTCACGGGCGAGCGCAGCCCGGACCGGGTCCTTGGCTGCTGGGCTGAACAACCGATTTAAGACATTGCTGCGTCCCGTGCCGTAGGCCCATATCGGAAGCCGTCGACCATACATTGGCGGTCGTACGTAAGGCGGTCCAGCAGAGAGTCGGCGTTGTAGCGGACGGCATGAGCATCATTATTCGCGGCCCTTTCAAAGATTTGTCGTCCGAAGAATAGTGCGCGAACCCGATCAAAGAGTCGAGGGCGCGCCGATTCGCGTGCACGCGCGCGGGCGCCGCAATCTAGATTGCCGCGCATCGCGGAGATCCGGTTCGGAACCCTTCGGCTCGCTGTCGTGTCGTTCCTAACGGGTGCCGGCTTGTACGCAGTAGTGCGAGTGGACTACTCCGGCGCCGACACGGCGCGTCTCGAGGAGCTCGAGATTCCGTCGGAAGGCGGATCGGAATGCCGGCTTTCCCGCGCCGAGGATCACCGGGTTTACAAACAGGTGACATTCGTCGACGAGATCGGCCTCAAGCGCGAGCCCAGCAAGCTCGGCGCCGCCAATGCTGATGTCTTGCTCTGATTCGCTCTTGAGCTTCCGAATAGCGGCGAGGTCGAAGTCTCGCTGGACACGCGTGTTGCGCGTCGCAGCGCCTGTCAGCGTTCGTGAGAAGACGATCTTCTCGGGCTTCTGCCAGATACGTGCAAAGTCGCGGTATTCGGCTGGATAGCCCTCCACCGGCGCGTCCCAGTAAGCCATCGTCTCATAGAGGCGCCGCCCGTAGAGATAGGTCCCGATTGGCCGCAACAACTCAATGACGGATGGGTGTAGCTGATCGGCATCGTCCCAATCGAAGCAACCGTTCTTGTCCTCGATGTACCCGTCGAGTGACGTATTGGTGATGTAGATCAACTTCGACATCGCTACAGATCGACCGTCGTAACCCGACGCAGGTCGCGGCGTTGCGTGGCGTCGTCGAAGGGGACGCCGCGGTGCATCGTGCAGCGGTTGTCCCAGATCACGAAGTCGTTTGCGCGCCAGCGGTGGCGGTAGACGAACTGCGGGAGCGTCGCGAGCGCGATCAGCTCGCGCAGCAGGATGCGGCCGTCGGGCACCGGCATGCCGATCACGCGCTCGGCGTGCGAAGCGAGATAGAGCGAGGTGCGGCCCGATGTCGGGTGGACGCGCACGAGCGGCTGTTCCGCGCCGGGGAACTGGGCGCGCTCCTGCTCGCTGAAGTCGGTGAAGCCGATCGTCGCGCGCGAGTGGAGCAGCGAGTGGAAGGCGCGCAGGTCCGCGATCTGCGCTTTCAGCTCGGCGGGGAGGGCGTCGTAGGCGGCGCGCAGGTCGGCCCATTCGGTGTCGCCGCCGCGCTCGGGGACGGCGCGCGCCGAGAGCATCGAGTAGCGCGCCGCCGGCCGCTGGAACGAGGCGTCGGTGTGCCACAGCCGGTTGCCGAGCGCGTACATCCGCCGACGGTCTTCGTTCTCCAGGATCGCGCCGTTCTCGTCGAGGTTCGAGATGTCGGCGAGCGCGTCGTGGCCGAGACGCCGTTTCCCCTCGACGATGCTCTTCCCGACCTTCGTCACGAGCTCGCCGTCGAAGCGCTGCGCGAAGGCGATCTGCTCTTCGTCGGTGACCGTCTGATCGCGGACGACGAGCACGGCGTAGCGGTCGAGCAAGCCGCGCAGCGAGGCGAGCAGCGCCGGTTGCTCGGCGTCGCGCAGGTCGACGCCGGACAGCTCGGCGACGAACAGCGGATGGAGCGGCGTGACCGCCGGCGCCGTCGTGTTCATCGCGCCGGCGCCGCCGTGACCGCGCCCGCGGCGGGACGAACGCGCACCGCCAGCATCAGCAGCCCGGCGACGAGCAGCGCGAGCGACATCAGCGAGAACGAGGCGCCGGGTCCGCCGGTCCGCGCGTTGAGATACCCGACCAGATATGAGCCGGCGAAGCCGCCGAGCGCGCCGGCGCTGTTCACGAACGCGGTCGCCGAGCCCGCGACGTTCGACGGGACGATCTCGTGGATCAACGCGAAGAACGGTCCGTACGGCGCGTACATCGCGGCGCCGGCGACGATCAGCGTGACGAACGAGAGCGCGAAATGTCCGGTGCCGAGCGCGTACGAGCCGTAGAAGGCGATCGCTCCGACGAACATCGAGATCGCGACCGCGTACTTGCGATCGCCGCGCCGGTCGGAGTACGCGGAGACGGCGAGCATCGCGACGGCGGCGAGCACGTACGGCACCGCGGAGAGCCAGCCGACCGTCGAGATCGCGCTGCCGGACGCCGCCTTGAGAATCGAGGGCAGCCAGAGCACGAACCCGTAAATCCCGAGGCTCCAGCAGAAATACTGCAGTGCGAGCACGACGACGGCGGGCTGGCGCAGCGCTTCCGCGATCGAGGCCACCCGCGGAATATCGCGCTGCTCGGCGGCGAGCGTCGTCTCCAGCCGCTCGCGCTCTTCCGGCGGGAGCCAGCGCGCCTCGCGCGGGTAGTCGTCCACCAGCCGCACCCAGATGAACGCCCACACGATCGCCGGGATCCCCTCGATCACGAACATCGTGCGCCAGTCGAAGATCTGGATCAGATAGCCCGAGAGCACCGACGCCCACAGCACGGTCAGCGGGTTGCCCAGGATCAGGATCGTGTTGGCGCGCGAGCGCTCGCGCCGCGTGAACCAGTGGCTCAAGAAGACGATCAGCCCTGGAAGCACGATGCTCTCGACGATTCCGAGCGCGAACCGGTCGACGAACAGCAGCGGGATGTTGGTGATCAGCCCCGTGGCCGAGGCGAAGATCCCCCACAGGATCAGCCCCCAGAAGATCAGCCGTTTCGCGCTGCGCGCTTCGGCGTAGTGGCCGCCCGGAACTTGGAACAGAAAGTAACCGAGGAAGAACGTCGCGCCGAGCAGCGCGGCGAGGTTCGGCGTGATCCCGAGCGTCTTCGCCAGCCCGCCGGCCGCGCCGAAACCGTAGTTGACGCGGTCCAGATACGCCAAGCTGTAGGTGACGAAGACGATCGCCAGCAGCTTGCTGCGGCGCCCGGCGGCGGAGGGACTCGGCTCGGTACCAAGCATCGCTTCACCTCGTTGCGGGTTCACCGGGTGGCGTCGGCGTTTCGTCGTCCCTGCTCGCGCATCCTCACCGCGCCGCCGTGCTCAGATCGACCAGGTCCAGGCGTTCCACCAGGGGCCGGCGCCGGGCGCGGGATCGTAGCCGCGCAGGTCGCTGTTGAACACGGCGGGACGGCGCTGGTCCCACAGCACGATGAACGGCACCGCGTCGCGGACGATTCGGCCGATCGCGCGATAGCTCGCGGCGCGGCGAGCCGGATCGTCGGTCTGCAGTCCGGCGCGCTCGAGCGCGTCGACGCGCGGATCGCAGAAGTGCTCCTCGTTGTCGCCGCGCGGCGCGATCTGCGAGCAGCTCAGCACGGTCGTCGTGTCGGCGTCGGCCGCAACCGTTACCGCGTAGATGCCGAGGTCGTAGCGCCCGGTGACGATCGGGCCGTCGAACGCGAACACGCCGTGGTACGGGTATTGCTTGACGACCATCTTGATCCCGACCGCGGCGAGCATCTGCTGCATCTGCACGGCGAGCTGAAGGCCGATCCCGTTGCTCGGGACGACGGTCACCAGCTCGATCCGCGTTCCGCCGCGCGCGCGCACGCCGTCGCGTCCGCGCACCCAGCCGGCGGCGTCGAGCATCGCGTTCGCGGCCGCCGGATCGTGGCGATAGGGCGGAAAGTTCGTGTAGCCGAGCGCGGTCGGCGGGACGATGTCGTGCGAGGGCGTCCCGGTGCCGTAGCCGACCTTGTCGATCAGCACGCGGTAGTCGATCGCCGAGGCGATCGCGCGCCGCACTTCGGCGAAGCGCAGCGCCGGCCGCGCGTCCTGCATGATCAGCAGCTCGTGCGAGTTCCACGGCGTGAGCGTGCGGCGGAAGCCGGGGAGACCGCCCATCCGCTGGTACACGAGCGCCGAGGTCGAGACCGGCATGTCGGCGGCGTGCGTGCGGAGCACGGTGATCTCGGTGTTGAGATCGGGGACGACGGTCAGCTCGATCCGCTCCAGACGCGGTCGGCCTTTGAAGTAGTCGTCGTTGCGGGCGAGGACGATCCGCTCGCCGCGGTCCCAGCGGACGAAGCGAAACGGGCCGCTCCCGACCGGCGCGGCATTGAACGGAACGTCGTTGACCTCGGCTGCGCCGCCGAGGAGGTGCTCGGGGACGATCGGCTTCGCGCCTTCGTCGAGCGTCGCGAAGAACTGCGTCACGAACGGCGGGTAGCGCCGCTTCAGGTGCACGACGACCGTGCGCGCGTCGGGCGTCGCGATCGAGGCGACCTCGTCGTAGCCTTCGCGGTGCAGGATGTTGTTGCGCGAGTTCATGATCGTGCGCCACGAGAACGCGACGTCGCGCGCGGTGAGCGGGACGCCGTCGTGCCAGCGCACGCCGGCGTGCAGGCGATAGGTGACCGTGCGGCCGTCGCGCGAGATCCCGCCGTTCGCCGCCGTCGGGACCGCGGTCGCGAGATCGCCGACCAGCCTGCCGTGACCGTCGTCGACGACGAGGTACGAGAAGATCAGCGCCGAGACGTCGTAGCTCAGGTCCATCGTCGAGAGCAGCGGGTTCAAGCTGTCCGGATCGGCGACGTCGACCAGCCGCAGCACGTGCGGAACGGTCCACGAGTTGCGCGACTCGCCGGAGGCGCGCGGCGCGCTGCGCGTGCAGGCGGCGAGCGCGACGAAGCACGCGAGCGCGGCGGCGAGCGCGCGCTTCACGCGCGCACGAGCCCGCGCAGGATCTTCCCTTCGGTGCTCAGGTAGTAGCGCGACGGATCGAAGCGCGGCGTCTCGGCGAAGATCAGGTACAGGTACTTGAAGTTCTCGGCGAACCCGTACGCCGGGAACAGATCGCCGAGCGCCATCGGCCGCGGCCGGACGTCGTCGACGATCGTGTAGCCGTTCGCGACGCGGCAGTTCGCGCGCATCGCCTGGAAGTGCGCGTACGCGGTGTCGCGGTACTTCCGGTCGCGGGTGAGGAACCACAGGTCGAACGCCGCATTCGCGTATTCCGGGCGAAATTCGTTGCTCGGCGCGATCGTCTCGAGCGTCGCGTAGTCGAAGATTTCTGGGATGATCCCGTAGCGCTGCGCGACCGCCGTGAACGAGTCGTAGTACGCCTCCCCGATCGCCCGATCGCCGCCCTTCGCGACCAGCTCGGCGTAGAACGCGGCGAGCTCGACCTGCCGCGTCCCGCTCGGCGCGCCGGTCGCCGCGTCGACTTGACGAAACCACAGCAGGCCGTGGCTGCGGTCGACTTGGTACTTCAGGATCGCGTCGGTCAGCAGACGGTACCAGTCGCGGCACTGCGCGTTGCCCAGCATCTGCCAGCCGCCCCAGAGGTATTCGTAGAACGAGTCGACCGGCGGGTTCGGGGCGACGTCGGTCGTGTCGGTGAAGACGCCGCGCTCGACGTCGAACCAGGTCGGCAGCAGGTTGAGCGCGCTGCGCTTCGCGATCACGGCCTCGTACCCGCGCAGCGAGGCGTTCAGGTACTTCGGATCGCCGGTGAGGCGCGACAGCTCGCCGAACTCGAGGATGTTGCTGCCGATCTCGGCGAGCGGCATCTTCGGCTCGCGGACCGCGCCGGTCTTGAGGTTCGCGTAGCGGTAGGGCGCGCCGGTCGGCGATTTCGCGAAGCACGGAAAGAGGCGGTCGGCGAGCTCGCGCGCACGTTCGAGCAGCTTCGCTTCGCCGGTCGCGGCGAAGCCGGCGAGCAGCCCGCCGACGAGCCGGATCACCGCCTCGAACATCTGCACGTCGCCGTCGACGTCGGGATCGAGCCGGTCCACGACCCAGCGCGTCGCGAGGCTCAGCTCGTCGTCGAGCCCCATCACGTAGAGCGTATCGAGCGCCTCGACGATCGAGAGCCCGAACGTCGCGCCGTTGACGAAGAAATCGTTCGTCGTCGCGCTGACGGGACGCAGCTCGTCGTGCCCCCAGGCGATCCGTTTGTAGCCCGCCCAGACGTGCTGGAACTCGGCACGCACCTCGGCGGCGACCGTGCTCGGCGCGGGTGAAGGCGTGACGGGCTGCGCGCGCAGCGCCGCCGGACGGAGCGCGGCGGCGGCCGTCGCCGAGGCGAGGAACGCGCCGCGCCTCACGCGCTCCGCCGCACGCGCCGTTGACGGGACATGCTGGGCGCTATACCGCCGCGACGCGGGCGGACCCTTGCACAGGCCGCACGCGCCCGCGCGGAAAAGGAGGACCGATGCTGGCGACGACGTCTCCCACTCACGTGCTGGTCGAGGCCACCGACGGGATCGCCTCGGTCACGATGAACCGCCCCGAGAAGCGGAACGCGCTCTCGCTCGAGCTGATGCAGGAGCTGATCGCCGCTTTCGCCGCGCTCGGCGAGGATCGCAGCGTCAAGGTCGTCGTGCTGCGCGGGAACGGGCCGGCGTTCAGCGCGGGGCACGATTTGCGCGAGATGCTCGACCGGAGCGTCGCCGACTACCGGCACGTCTTCGATACGTGCGTCAAGCTGATGGAGACGATCCAGTCGATCCCGCAGCCGGTGATCGCCGAAGTGTCCGGCGTCGCGACCGCCGCCGGCTGTCAGCTGGTCGCCACCTGCGATCTGGTCGTCGCCTCGAGCGCCGCGACGTTTGCCACCCCGGGAGTGAAGATCGGGCTGTTCTGCACGACGCCGATGGTCGCGCTGACCCGGGCGATCGGCCGCAAGCGCGCGATGGAGATGCTGATGACCGGCGCGCCGATCGACGCCGACACGGCCGCCGATTGGGGGCTGGTGAACCGGGTGGTCCCGCCGGAGGGGCTGGCCGCCGCGACGCGCGAGCTGGCGCTGCGCATCAGCTCCGCCGCCGGGTTCGTCGTCGGCCTCGGCAAGGCGGCGTTCTACGCGCAGATCGACCTGGACCAGCCGAAGGCCTACGCCTACGCAAAGGAAGTGATGTCGATGAACGCCATCGCCGCCGACGCGCAGGAAGGGATGGATGCGTTCGTCTGCAAGCGCCCTCCTTCCTGGACGACTTGACCGAGCGTCCGGAGAGGCGGGCGAGCTGCTGCCCGCTTACGGAGTCTTTACTCCTCTTCCGGCGGCCGAGAAGGAAACACACCGCACGTTTCCAAGTAGGCTTCGTCGGCTGTGTGGGCCGCGCCGTTTCGACGGAGCCACAGAATCGTCGCCCACACCCGGTAGTAGGGCAACCTGCTACGCGACGGCAACAGGACCCGCTAACGCGGGTCTTGTTGTTTTCTGGCGAAGCGCGCCGTAGTGACCTATCGTCGTGTTCTGCTCGCATTGCTGGCGCTCGGGCTGCTGACGTCGCTCTTCGTCGCCGTGCGGCGCGAGCGGCACGAGCGGCAAGCGAACCGCGTCGAGATCGTGATGGACGATCAGGACTTCCAATCGCTCGCGCGCTCGTACGGCTACGACCAGCGCGCGTTTCTGATCGCGCTGCGGCGGGCCGGCCTGACCTCGCTCGCGGTGCAGGAAGAGCTCGGCTCGCAAGTTCCAGCGTCACCGACGGCGGCGCTCTATCCCGGTGCGACGCTGCTCGATCAAGCCCGGCTCACCGGATTTCGCGACCCGGTGTTCGCGCGGCTCGCGGCGCAGCACGCGCTGCGCGCCGACGAGCTGTACCTGATCGCGTACGACGCGCCGACCGCCGCGCGCTACGCGCGGCAGCTGCGCCTCCGCTTCAGCGCGCGCTCGGTGCGGCTGCTGACGCGCGGCCTGCCGGCCGTTTACGCGGTGCGCACGCAGGGCGATTACTTCGGTGCGATCGGACTGGGGCTTCCGGCCGACCGCGTGGCGCTGGCGCGCGAGCTCGCGCTGCACCTCGTTCCTCGGCTCGAGAACGACGAAAGCTACAAGCCCGCGCAGATTTCCGCCGCGCTGTCCGACGCGACGTCGCGTCACGACGCGCACACGGTGATCTTCTTCGGGCTGCGCAATCAGGTGCTGGGATATCCGGATCAGATCGATGCGACCGCCGCCGCGATGCGCGCCGACAAGCTGAGCTTCGGAACGATCGAGACGTACGACGTGCGGCAGAATCAATCGGGGAGTGACAAGCTCGCGCAGGATCTCCCCGACCGTACGGTGCGCGTGCAGGCGATCGCCAAGGCCGAGCAGGACAAGCTGAAGCCCGAGGAGATCGTGCAGCGCTACGATCTCGGCGTGCGCGAGCGCAACATCCGCGTCGTCTACCTGCGGCCGTTCGCGCATCAGTGGGACGGCCGCTCGATCCAGCAGACGAACGTCGAGCTGGTGAAGCAGATCGCGCAAGGCGTCCGGCGCGCGGGGCTGCGCGTCGGCACGGCCTCGCCGTTCGAGCGGTTCGTCGTGCGGCCGTGGGAGGTCGTGCTCGTCTCGCTCGCGGTCCCCGCCGTGCTGCTGCTGCTGCTCGGGGACTTCGGGCTCGGCGGGCCGCGCTGGGCGATCGCGTTCTTCGCGCTCGATGTCGTCCTGCTCGTCGCCGGCTACGCCGTGCATCACGACATGGCGGTGCGCAAGCTGCTCGCACTGATCGGGGGGATCGCCTTCGCCGTCGGCGGGTTCGCCGCGATCGCGCCCGCGTTTCGCGCGGCGCGGCCGCCCTCGACCGGCGCGGCGATTCTCGACGGGATCCGCGTGCTGGCAATCGCCACGGCCGTCACCCTGGGCGGCGTGCTCGTCGTGGTCGGCCTGCTCTCGACCCCGCTGACGATGCTCGAAGTCGACCGCTTCAGCGGGGTGAAGGCCGTCCTCGCCCTCCCACCGCTGCTCGCCCTGGTGCTCTACCTGCTGACCCCGCGCTGGGGCTCGCGGACGGGCGCGCGCGAGCTGGCGGCCTCGCCGGTCACCGTCTTCCAGCTCCTCGCCGGGGCCGTGCTGCTCGGGATCGCCTACCTGGTGCTCGCGCGCAGCGGGAACCAGAGCGACATCGCGCCGTCCTCGTTCGAGCTGGCGCTGCGCGCGCACCTCACGACGCTGCTGCAGGTCCGGCCGCGGTTCAAGGAGTTCGTCGTCGGCTTTCCGGCGCTGATGCTCGTCCCGGTGCTGCTCCCGGTCGACCGCGCGCGCTGGGGCTGGCTGCTGGCGCTGGCGATCGGCGTCGGACTCGCCGACGTCGTCGACACGTTCTCGCACCTGCACACGGCGCTGGGCGCTTCGCTGCTCCGGCTCGTCAATGGTGCCGTGCTCGGGCTGATCGTCGGCGCGATCCTGATCGTCTGCTACCGCCGCTTCCGCGTTCGGCGCGGGGTCGCGTGAGCACGCGCATCCTGCTGAGCGGGTACTACGGCTTCGGCAATCTGGGAGACGAGGCGCTCTTGCAAGTGATCGTCGAGCAGCTCCGCACGCGGCGGCCCGGCGCGGTGATCGACGTGCTCAGCGGCGATCCGCCGCGCACCGCGAGCGCCTACGGCGTGGAGGCGACGCCGCGCTGGAGCCCGGGGGAGGTGAAGGACGCGATCGAGCGCGCCGACGTCGTCCTCTCCGGCGGCGGCGGCTTGCTGCAGAACGTCACCAGCCTGCGCAGCCTGCTCTACTATGCGAACATCATCCGGGCCGCGGTGCGCGCCGGGAAGCCCACGATGATCTTCGCGCAATCGGTCGGACCGCTCGACTTCTGGGGCCGGATCGTCGTGCGCAACTTCTGCAAGGGCGTCGCCGCGGCGACCGTGCGCGACGAGCGCTCGCGCGCGCTGATGGCCGCGCTCGTCCCGGACCTCGCGGTCGAACGCACCGCCGACCCGGTCTTTCTGTTCGAGCCGGGGGGCGAGCCGCTCGATCTCGCCGCCGAAGGACTCGCCGGCGACGACGGCCCGCTGGTCGTCGTCTCGGTGCGCAAGTGGCAAGGCAACGAGACGACGGTGCAGACGCTCGCGACCGTGGTCGACCGGCTCGCCGGCCACTACGGCGCGCGGGTCGCGTTCCTCCCGCTCGGCGGCCCGCCGGATGCGGAGGTGTCGACGACGATCATCCGGCGCTGCGCCTCCACCCCGGTGCTGCTCCCCGACTATCCCCTCGGCCAAGCGGCGCAGGTCATCGGCCGCGCCTCCCTGGTGATCGGGATGCGGCTGCACGCGCTGATCATCGCGGCGCGCCTGGGCGTCCCGTTCCTGGCGATCCCGTACGATCCGAAGATCGCCGCGCTGCTCGAGGACCTGCGCTATCCGGCGCGGCCGCTGTTCGTCCCCGGCGAACCGCCGCCGCCGAGCGAGATCGCGGCGCGGATCGACGACGCGTGGTCGCGGCGCGACGCGCTCGCCGCGCACCTGCGCGAGGTCCGGCCCGAGATCGAGCGGCTCGCCGAGCGCAACTTCGACGTTCTGAACGAACTCCTGACGCGCGAGTCTCACAAGGCGGCAGGCACCGAGCGCTGACGCGCGAAGCGCGGGCTCACGGTGCGACAGACTTTCGTCTTCGGACGGGTGTGCGGCGTTCGTGTCGGCGTCCACGTTTCGTGGCTCGTCGTCTTTGCGTTCGTGACGTTCGCGCTTGCGCGCACGCTGACGCCGCTTCCGTCCGCCGAGGCCTACGCGCTCGCCGCGGCCGGTGCGCTCGCGCTGTTCGCCTCGGTGCTGGCGCACGAGCTCGCGCACGCGCTCGTCGCGCGGCGCTTCGCCGTGCGCACCGACTCGATCACGCTGTTCCTGCTCGGCGGCGTGGCGTCGCTCGCCGAGGAGCCCGGGTCGCCGAAGGCCGACGCGGTGATCGCGCTCGCCGGCCCGGCGCTGAGCGCGGCGCTCGCCGCCGCCGCGTTCGTGCTGCAGCTCGCGCTCGACCGCTTCGTCCCCGGCCCGGCGGGCGATGCCCTCGCGCTGCTCGCCACGTACCTCTTCCTCGGAAACGCGGTGCTCGCCGCGTTCAACCTGCTCCCGGCGTTTCCGATGGACGGCGGTCGCGTGCTGCGTGCGCTGCTCTGGCGCCGGCGGGCCGGCGCCGGTCGCGTCGCGACCACCGCCGACCGCGACGCCGCGACGGCCTCGGCGGCTCGCGTCGGCGTCGCGTTCGCGTTTCTGTTCGTCGCCGCCGCGGTGCTGGCCGTCGCGGCGACGCGCGATTTCATGTACGGCTGGTACGCCGTGCTCGGCGCCTTCCTGCTGCGACAGGCATGGGCGCAGCAGCGCGACGCCCGCGCGGCGGCCCGCGCCGCGGAGGTCGCCGCCGCCGCGTAGTGCCCGGCGCGAAGCGCCGCGACGCACCGCGACCTCCGGGTTCAGTGCGCGATCGCGAGCGCAAACGGGGCGACGCCGACGGTGGAGGCCGGGATGATGCTCGTCGGCGCGACGAGCCCCGACGCGTTCGGACCGTAGACGAGGATCGCGCCGTAGTCGGCGGTCGTCGTTTGGCGCGGCCTGCGATTCGCCGCCGCGGCGCGACCCGCCAACCGTGCTGCGACTAGCCGCCGCGCCGCGCCTCGCCGGTGCCGCACTCGCGCCGGCGCCCGGCGGCGCACCACGCCGGAGGCGCGCGTCGAGGTTTGCGTTTGACGCTCCCACGGCGCCCGCGATGTAGACGGTCCCGTGGGCGTCGACGGCATCGCGCCGACGACGGGCAACCCGAGGATCGAGCGCACGATCGTTCGCGTGACCGGATCGTAGACGCGCACCGAGCCGTCGCCGCCGCTTCACCGCGAATGTATCGGAGCCGACCGGCGCGGCGACGGTGCCGCTGCACACGGTGGTCGAGCAGCCGATCGTGACCGGCCCCGCCGCCGATCTGCCGGCCGGCGTGACGATGATCGTCGCCGACTTCGTCGCGCGGAGACGTAGCGGACGCGCCGCCGCGCCGCCGTGCTCCCCGCCCGCGCCGGGAGCGCGATCGTGAACTGCACGTCGACCGTCTTGGCTGCCGGCTGTGAGGCCGCGCCGCGCATCGGGAGCAGCGCCGAGGTCCCGCCGCCCCGCAACCCGCGAGGAGTCGCCGCCGTCAGTGCCGCGCCGGCGGCGCGCACCGGCAGGCCAAGAGCCGCCGCCGCCGAGCCTCGGCAGCGAAGAACACAAGACGGAGGTTCGGCATCGCGGAGTCTCCCGGCATCGGCCGCCTCCAGCATACCGGCTCGGCTGCTCGCCGCGTATGTCGGAAACCCGCACCATTCGTCGGCCGCGCGCTTCCCGTGCGCGTTGCGGCGAGCGGCAAAGCGAGCGCCCTGCGCTGGAAGTCGTCGCCGCAACGGCGAAGGGGACGGTTCGATGTCCGAAACTGCGCGCGATTACCGTTCGACCCTGAACCTGCCGAAGACCGAGTTCCCGATGCGCGGCGAACTGCCGAAGCGGGAACCGCCGATGGTGCGCTGGTGGGCCGAGCACGACACGTACCGTAAGCGGCTCGAGCGGAACCGCGAGAATCCGCCGTACGTCCTCCACGACGGCCCGCCGTACGCCAACGGCGATCTTCACATGGGGACGTTCCTCAACCGCGTCCTCAAGGACGCGCTAGTGAAGATCCACCTGCTCGAGGGGCAGTACTCCGACTTCGTGCCCGGCTGGGACATGCACGGCCTGCCGATCGAGCGCGAGACGCTCGCACACTTGAAGCTCGATTTCCGCTCGGCCGACCCGCTCACGCTCCGGGCGGCATGCCGCGAGCGCGCGCTGCACTGGCAGGGGCGCCAGCGCGATCAGATGCTTCGGATGGGAACGTTCGGGCGTTTCGACGAGCCCTACATGACGATCGCGCCGACGTTCGAGGCGACGATCGTCGAGACGCTCGCCGATCTGTCGGAGAACGACTACCTCTACAAAGGCCTGCGCTCGACGCTGTGGTGCATCATCGACGAGACGGCGCTGGCGGAAGCGGAGATCGAGTACAAGGAGCACGTCTCGCCGTCGGTCTACGTGCGCTTTCACGCGAGCGGCGCGCAGCGCGCAGCGCTCCTCGAGAAGTTCGGGCTCGCCGACGACGGGACACCGCTTTCCTTCGTCATCTGGACGACGACGCCGTGGACGCTGCCGGCGAACGTCGCGATCGCCCTCAGCCGCGAAGCGACGTACGGCGTCTACCGTGCCGGCGGCGAAGACGTGATCGTCGCCACGTCGCTAGCGACCCCGGTCGTCGAAAGGCTCAGCGGCGATGCTGCCGCGGCCGGCGAGAACGCGGTCGCATCGTTGCGGGGCGAAGTGCCGGGAGCGGCGCTCGAGCGGCTCGCCGTGCGGCACCCACTCTTCGAGCGCGATTCGCTGGTCGTGCTCGCCGACTACGTCGAACTGGAGACGGGGACCGGCGCGGTCCACACCGCGCCCGGGCACGGCGCCGACGACTTCGAGACGGGCGCGCGCTACGGCTTGCCGGTGATCACACCGGTGGACGCATCGGGCCGCTTCACCGCCGAGGCCGGACCGTACGCGGGGACGCCGATCTTCGAGGCGAACGCGCGCATCGTCGAAGACCTCCGCGCAGTCGGCGCGCTGGTCTCGGCGGAGTCGTACGAGCACAGCTATCCGCACTGCTGGCGCTGCAAGAACCCGGTCATCTTCCGCGCCACCGCGCAGTGGTTCATCGGGATGGACCGCAACGCGTTGCGCGAGCGCGCCGAGCAGGCCGTGCACGACGTCGCGTGGCTCCCCGAGTGGGGCGAGAACCGGATGTCGCAGATGGTCGGCAACCATCCGGAGTGGTGCGTGTCGCGGCAGCGCGCGTGGGGCACGCCGATCCCGTCGATCGTCTGCACGGCGTGCGGAAACGCGTTCCTCGATCCGGCGCTGGCGCGCGCGTTCGCCAAGGCGATGCGCGGCCGCAGCTTCGACCAGGGTAATGCCTCCGATCTGTGGTGGACCGAGCCGCTCGATTCGTTCGCCCCGCCCGGGCTCGCGTGCCCGAAGTGCGGCGCGACCGCGTTCGAAAAAGAGCGCAACATCGTCGACATCTGGTTCGAGTCGGGCGTGACATGGCGCGCGGTGCTCGTCGAGCGCGGGATGCCGTATCCCGCCGATGCCTACCTCGAGGGCGGCGATCAGTACCGCGGCTGGTTCCGCTCGAACCTGCTGACTTCCGTGGCGACGCGCGATCGCGCGCCGTACAAACAGGTGATCTCCTACGGCTGGGTGGTCGATCAGCACGGTCACGCGATGCACAAGTCGGCCGGCAACTACATCGCCGTCGACGAGGCGATGGACAAGTACGGGGCCGACGTCCTGCGGCTGTGGGTCGCCTCGACCGAATATCTCAGCGGCGACGTTCGGCTCGGGGCGAAGCTGCTCGACAACGTCGCGAACACCTACAAGAACCTCCGCTTCCGGCTGCGCTATCTGCTCGGCGCGCTCGACGGGCTGACCCCGCGGAAGCTCGTCCCGCGCGCTGACATGGAGCCGATCGACCGGCTCGCGCTCGCCGCGCTCGACGCGTTCGCGCGCGACCTCCGGGAAAGCTACCTCGCCTTCGACCTGCACAAGGCGTACGTCGCGATCCAGCGCTTCGACAAGGACGATCTCTCGGCGTTCTACGTCGACGTCCTGAAGGACCGGCTCTATTCCTCGGCGCCCGACGCGCACCGGCGGCGCAGCGCGCAGTCGGCGCTGTACGAGATGCTCCGCACGCTCTGCGTGCTGCTCGCCCCGATCCTCTCGTTCACGGCCGAAGAGGCGTGGCAGCAGGTCGATCCCGCGCTCCGCGGCGACGACGCGTCCGTGTTCTTCCTGACCTTCCCGAAGATCGACGCGGCCGATGACGACGCGCTCGCGACGTGGAATGCGCTCAAGGCGTTGCGCGCCCAGGTGGCGGCGAGCGAGGGCGTGCGCGATTTCCAGCTCGACGCCAGCGTCGCCGCCCAATCGCCGTACTACGAGCGATTCGTCGAGCTCGGCGACAACCTGCGCGAAGCGCTCGTCGTCTCCGCGCTGCGCGGGATCGACCGCTCCGGCAACGGCACGGCATCGGTCGTCGTCATTCCGGCCGCAGGCGAGAAATGCCAGCGCTGCTGGAAATACCTCCCGCTCGGCATCGACCCCGCACACCCGACGATCTGCGAAAGCTGCGCGAGGATCGTCCGCGACCTCGAGCAGAGCGGGACGCCTCAAACGGCTTGAGCCGGCGAAGCCGGCGTCGCCGGTTCGATCGCGGAGAGCACGGCGAACGGCTTCACGTCCTCTCCGTGGCGGGACTGCTGGAGACGCCGTGGGAAATCCCGGCGATCGACTACAATGGCTTGATGAGCGCGACGCGATTGGTGACACGAAACCAGGTCGACGTCGAGCAAATGTTCCGACGCATGGTCTTCAACGTCGTCGCGCACAATCGAGATGATCACGCAAAGCAGCATGCGTTTCTGATGGATCGGTCGGGAACGTGGCGGCCGGCACCGGCGTACGCCCTCAACTTCTCGAGCGGGCCAGGAGGCGAGCATTACCTCGCGATCGGCGCGCACGGCGGCAACATCACCTTCGACGACGTGCGTGACGCAGCTGAACGGCAGAGCATCGGCACGGCGAAGGCGTCCGCGATCGTCGAGGACGTCCGTGCAGCCGTGTCCGCATTTGCGCGATTGCGAGATCCTACGATGTTCCACGGGCATCCGAACAAGAGATCGCCACCGTGCTGGAAGGCCACGTTCGAGAGCTGGCGCCGCGCGGCGCGCAGCGCAGCAGCGCACGGACGCACGGCACGGTCGCGTCCACGCTAACCCGGCCGCTGAACCGCGAGCCGTGATGTGATCCGCATCTCAGGGCGAAGCCGGCTGTGACACGCAGGTGGCACCCTGCCGGCGCATCATCCCGGCATGGTGCACGGCGACGACGACGAGTACATCGCCCTGCTCGAGATGTGCGCCGCGGAGCGGCGGCGGCTCGGGCTCCCGACGTACACGCGCGAGGATCTCGAGCTGCTCTTCGAGCTCGTCGACTCACCGGTGCCCGAGCCGAAGCTGCCGCCGAACGTCCTCCCGTTCCGGCGTCCGGCGGATCGCGTGCGCCGGCGCCGATTTCGAAGCGTCTAGCATGGACTTGCCAGACAGCTAGCTGATTGCTACCATGGAGGGCAGGATGGGACTCAGCGTCGCGGGGCGCGCCGAGGTCAAGCGTTGCCGCCGCGTTCTCCCGCTCACGGTCGCCGACGCGTACGCGATCTGCGTGCTCGCACCGCGCGCCGAGATTCAGGCGAGGTTGGCCGAAACGGACCATGTGCCGATCGTGCATCTCATGCTGGACGCCGCGGCGCGGCAATCTGACGGCGATGTGATCGGGGCCGAGGCGCGGCTGCGACGGGCGGTCGACCGCGCCTCGCCGGCCGAGCGAGCCTATCCCGTCGACCTGCTGGCCCCATTGCTGCTCGCGCAGCACCTGTACGCGCGAGCGGGGACGCTGGTCGCGGGGACGCTGCCCGCCGATCCGACGATGCGTCGCCTGGAGGCCGCCCGCGCCGCCGTCCTCACGCTGGTCGACTCCGCCGTCGGCGATCCGCAGCTCGCACGCGCACGCGCGGCGCAAGCGCGGACGATGCTGAGCGACGCCGGCGGCGCCGGCGATCGGCTCGAAGCGATGCGCGTGCTGGAGCGGCTCGGTCGCGCGGCGATCTGTCGTGGGCAGCTCGCGGAGGCAGCCGATGAGCTGGGCGCCGCGTTGCGCATCGCACATTCGCTTCGTGGGGACCGGGCGGCGGCGGCGCTGCACGACGCCTTGCAGTCGCTGCATCGGACCGGGACCGGCGATGCCCGGCGCGCGTGGGCGCACGTCCTCGCACAGCAGCGCGACGCCGAGCGTGGAGGAGATATCGCGCTCGCGCGCGCGGCGCGCGCGCTTCGCTACGAGCTCGCCGCCGAGCGAGGAGTCTCCGACGAGGTCGACGCGGCGCGTACGGCGCTCGATGTCGAACCGCTTCCCGAACGGTATCGCTCCCGCTTCGCGCGCATCCTCGCGGACGCGCTGAGCGCCGGCTGGCGCGACGACTTCGCGGCGGCCCGCGATGCCCTCGCCGGGGAGCTCACGCGACCGGGCCGAACCGACGGCGAGCGCGGCGTCGCGCAGGCCCTGTTCGCGCTGACCGCGACCGCCCTCGGTCAGGACGCGCTCGCTCGTCGCCACGCACGAAGAGCGATCGCCCTCGACGAGGGGTCACATGCCGCGCTGCCGGCCGACGAGCTGCGTCGTCGCCGTCTGGCGCGGGCGCTGGGCGTGCTCGCCGGCAAGATCTCGCGTTCCGCGACGCGCAGCGATCGCGAGGTTCTCGCCGCGGTCGCGCCGCACGCCGGCGGCTATGCCCGATTCGTCCAGGCGGTACGTCGCCGCCTCGCGCGCCGGCCGACGAACGGTCCGCTCACCGGCGCGGAGACCGAGGTGCTGCGGCTGATCGCGCGCGGGCAGACCGCGCCGCAGATCGCCACGCTCCTGGGCCGCAGCGCGCACACGGTACGCACCCACGTCCGCAACATCGGCATGAAGCTCGAGACCCACGCTCGCAGCGACGCCGTCGCCCGCGCCCGTGAGCTCGGCATCCTCGCGCCGCCGTAGCCCGTGCGCGCGAGCCCGGCGTCCTCCCGCCGCGGTAACCGGCACGCGGAGATCGCCGGCGCCACGCCGTGTTCTCCCCAGGCGTAGTTCCGCCGCTACGCTGCGTCGTTCGGCGCGTCGGGCTTTGCTTCGTCCGGTATGCGATCGCGAAACGCGGCCCATGTCCCCGCGTCGATCGCCGCGCGCGCTTCACGCACCAGGTTCGTCAGCGCCGCGACATTGTGATACGAGAGCAGCCGCTGCGCGAGCAGCTCGCCGGACCGGAACAGGTGCGCCAGGTACGCTCGCGTGTACGTCGCGCAGACGCGACACGCGCAGTCGGCATCGAGCGGTCCGAAGTCGCGCACGTTCTCCGCACGGCGAATGTTGTATTCGGCCCCGGCACGGGTGAGCACCCGGCCGTGGCGCCCGCTGCGCGTCGGATAGACGCAGTCGAACAGGTCGATCCCGCGGTCGATCCCCGCGACCAGGTCGCGCACCGTGCCGACGCCCATGAGGTAGCGCGGCTTCTCCGCCGGCAAAAGCGCGGCGGTAAAGCGCGCGACGCGATCCATCTCCTCGCGCGACTCGCCGACCGAGAGTCCGCCGATCGCATAGCCGGGAAGGTCCAGCGCGACGAGGTCTGCCGCGCTGCGCGCGCGCAAGACTTCGTCGAGCCCGCCCTGCACGATTCCGAACAGCATCGTCCGGGCGGGGTGGCGGCGGGCGGCGGCGCAGCGCTCGGCCCACGCCGTCGTGCGTTCCACGGCGCGTTGCAGCTCGGCGCGCGGCGACGGCAGCTTCACGCACTGGTCGAACGCCATGGCGACGTCGACGCCGAGCTCTTCCTGGAACGCGACGACGTCCTCGGGCGTGAAGCGATGCTCGCTCCCGTCGAGATGCGAGCGGAAGGTCACGCCCTCGTCGTCGATCGTGCGGCGCGACTCGAGGCTGAACACCTGATAGCCGCCCGAGTCGGTCAAGATGGGCCCGTCCCACGCCATGAAGCGGTGGATCCCGCCGGCGGCGGCGAGCGTCTCGCGCCCGGGGCGCAGCCAGAGATGGTAGGTGTTGGCGAGGACGATCCGCGCGCCGATCTCTTCGAGATCGCGCGGCTCGAGCAGCTTCACGTCGGCGAGCGTGCCGACCGGCATGAAGCACGGCGTCTCCACCTCGCCGTGCGCGGTGCGCAGCGTCCCGCGCCGCGCGGCTCCCGATGTCGCGCGCAGCGTGAACTCGCCGCTCATCGCGCGCGGAACATCGCCAGCGTCGCCAGATACTCCGGCGGCGGTTCGCTCTCGAACGAGAGGTACTGCTTCGTGCGGGGGTGCTTGAACCGCAGCTTCCAAGCATGCAGCGCCTGGCCGGGCAGGGGCAGCCGCGAGTCGCTCCGGCCGTAGATCGGATCGTTCAGCACGGGGTGCCCGAGCGCCGCCAGGTGCACGCGAATCTGGTGCGTGCGGCCCGTCTCGAGCCGAAACTCCAGCTCGCTGGCGCCCTGCAGCCGCTCGCGCACGTCGTAGTGCGTCACCGCCGGCTTCCCTTCGGCGCGGATCGCGTACTTGAGCCGGTTGCGCGGATCGCGTCCGATCGCGCCGCGAATCGTGCCGTGCGCGTCGTCGGGGACGCCGGTGACGATCCCGCGATAGGTGCGCTCGATGTACCGCGCCTGCATCGCGCGGCCCAGCGTGCCGAGCGCATCGTCGGTTTTCGCCACGAGCAGCAGCCCCGAGGTGTCGCGGTCGAGCCGGTGCACGAGCCCCGCGCGCAGCCGCTCGCCGGGGAGTCGCGCTGCGTGCGCGAGCAGCGCGTTCACCAGCGTTCCGTCGACCGCGCCGTGCGCAGGGTGCGTCACCATCCCGGCAGGCTTGTCGACGACGAGCACGTCGTCGTCCTCGTACACGACGTCGAGCGGGATCGCTTCCGCCTCGACGGTGAGCGGGCGCGGCGGCTCGATCGCGTACGCCACGACGTCGCCGGGCTCGAGCAGCGTGCTGGGCTTCCCCGATGCGCCGTTCACGGTCGCCGCGCCGGCGCGCAGTGCGGCGCCGACGTGCGAGCGCGAGAACCCGGTCAGCCGCGTCAGCAGGACGTCGAGCCGCCAGCCGGCCTCGGCCGGATCGACCGCGTGCGTCAGTGGCGCGCCTCTCGCCGCAGCGATGCGAGCACCAGCAGGATGACGCCGACGGTGATCGCCGAGTCGGCGATGTTGAAGACGTTGGGCCAGATCGTCTTGAAGTCGATGAAGTCGACGACCCAGCGGTGCTGGAAGCGATCGACGATGTTGCCGATCGCGCCGCCGACGATCATCCCGAACGCGATGCGCACCAGGTTCGAGCGCCGCACCGCGTCGCGAAAGGCGTAGGTGAAGATCCCGAGCACGATCAGCGCCAGCACGATCAGCAGCCCCGGCGAGTTGCCGAACAGCCCGAACGCGCCGTGCGTGTTCTGCACGTAGGTCCACCACAGCAGGTGCGGGATCACCAGCCGGCTCTCGTTCGGCAGGAACGAGTGCAGCACGATCGTCTTCGACCAGCGGTCGAGCAGGAACACGACGAGGGCCACGGCCCAGAGCAGAATCACCGGACCGCCGGTTCGACGCCCGCGCCGATCCCCCGCCTGGGCCGAAGCCGGGCGCCGTCCCGCCGCCGGCTCAGCCGACGGACGGTCGAATGGGGCGACCGGGGGGCCGCGGCGCTCGTCAGAAGTAGCGGGCGCGCTCGCCTGCGATGCGGAGACCCTGATAGCGGGCGAGGGCCATGATGGCGATCATCGGATTGGCGCCGCACGATTCCGGAAACGCCGAGGAGTCGCAGACGATCAGACCTCGCACGCCCCGCAGCTCGCCGCGCGAATCGGCCGCGCCGGTCCGCGGGTCTTCCGACATCTTCACCGAGGCCTGAGCGTGCGCGGACGAAAGGAGCGTGCGCTGCGGCAGGAACTGCAGCTTCGCGCACGCCGCCGCCTCGGACGCATCGCGGAACACGGCGTCGCCACGGGACGTGAGCGGCTCGTCCGACGTGAGCGCCGCCCGCGTCGCGCCGGCGGCGAAGGCGATCTCCACCATGCGCTCCGCCGCGTAGCGCAGCCGGCTCTTGTCCGGCTCGGAGAGCGTGTATTCGATGCGCGGCGTGTCCTCTCCGAGCGCCCACGACACGATGTTGACATCCGAGGGCGTGTCGACGAGCATCGTGCCGAACCCGCCGAGCTTCCGGTAGTCGCGCATCACCGCAAAGTGCGACGCGCCGATCCCGGGCAGGGCGATCGCAGCGTCGATCGGATGATCGAACAAGCATTCCAGCATGAAGCCGTGCTCGGCGTAGAAGTGGTCGCTGTAGAAGCTTCCGGTGATCCCGCGGTAGTTCACGATCTCGCGATCGTACGTCACGGCGATCGGAAGACTCGGATGGAGCACGAAGCCGCGGCCGATCCGCGCGCGCTCGTCCGGGACGCGCGAGCGCTGCAGCAGGACGGGCGTCTCGACGGCGCCGGCGCTCGCGATCACCAGTCGAGCCTCGATTGCGATCGGGCCGGCACCGGCGCCGTTCGGACGCGAGCCGGGCTTCGTCGGCGCCACCGTCCCGGTCGCGCCTGTGGCGCGGAGACCGGCCGGCGTCGGTTCGAGCACGATCCGCTCGATCGTGCAGTGGTGGACGAGCCGGACGCCGTGCCGCAGCGCGTCGGTGAGATAGGTGACCATCGTCCCGCGCTTCGCATCGTACGCGCAGCCCTGGCCGCAGAAGCCGCATCCGACGCAGCCGCGCATGTTGAGCTCGAACCTCGTCGCGGAGATCCCGAGCTTGCGGCAGCCCTCGGCGAAGAGCCGGTTGTTGTCGTTGACTTCGCTTTCCGCGACGCGGTGCACATCGCAGCGATTCCGCACGTCGTTCACCGCGCGCGACAGGCTCAAGCCGGGGACCTCGTAGTCGTCGGCGTCGCCGAACGAGAACCCGCGGAGCCCGTAGCGCGCCGACCAGCCCCGCCATACGGCGGGAATCGGATCGAAGGACAACGCGAAGTTGACGGTCGTCCCGCCGCCGACGCATTCCCCGCCGGCCACCGGGATCGCGCCGTCGGCCGTCGTTCGTGCGCCGTTCCGCGCGAGCAGCGTGGACATGTCGAGCTCGTGCTGATCGAAGAACTCCGCACCGTAGTACGGCCCTTTCTCGACGAGGACGATCGAGAGGTCGGTTCGTTCGGCGAGCGTCGCCGCGAGCGTTGCCCCGGCTGCACCCGATCCGATGATGAGGACGTCGCAGGAAAGGTTCGTCACGAGCGCCTGAACCGCGCGTCGTACGGTCCGGCGTAGCCGATCGCGCTCCAGGCTTCCGGCATCGAGTAGAACGCTTCGAAGGTGACGACGCGGAGCGAGAACGCGAACCGTCGCCGCAGGCTCAGCGCGCTGTGCAGCCAGAGGCCGAAGTACGTTTCACGGTCGCGGGGCGAGTACTGCTCGAACAGGCCGACCGGCGCGACGCCCGACGACGCATATGCCGCACGGTCGGCGCGGAAGAGATCGCCGACGCTCACGTACGGCGAGAGGTGGTGCTCCGCTGCTTCCGTGATCCCATCGCCGGCCTGAAACGAAACCGGCAACGAGAACTGCCAAAGCGCTCCCCGGAACGTCGCGGAATCCTGAAGATGGAAGAGCGCGTCGATCCGCGCAACGATCTGCTGCGGCGTCACCGCCGGAAATCCGCGCGCGTCGAACGCCAGAATCGTCTCGACGACGGGGCGCAGGTCGGGCGCAGGGGCGGTCACCGGTGTCTGCGCCGGTGCGGCGAGCGCGTTCTCTCGAAGAAAAGCGGCCGCCGTCGCAGCCGATAGCCGTCCGAGAAATCCCGAACGTTCCAAATGCACCCCGCCGAACGCGCTGATGAGTTTCGGCTACTATACCAACTGAGCGAACGTCAGATCAAGCGCGGACGGCCGCGCAAACCGGCCCGCGCCTCGATGCTTCGGTCCCTACATGCTCGGCGGCTTCACGTACTGGTAGAACCAGCCTGCGACGCGGCCGAAGGTACCCGTGATGAGCACGATGCCGGTGGCGACCAGGAACGCGCCGGCTCCGACCTCGATCGCGCCGAGGTACCGCTTGACCCGGTTCAGCGCGCCGAGCGCCGACGAGATCGCCGCCGAGACGATGAAGAACGGCAGCGCGAGGCCCATCGAATAGACGAACAGCAGGAACGTCGCCTGGCCGAACTTCTCCTGGGTCGCGAGCGCCAGGATCCCCGCCAGGATCGGGCCGACGCAGGGCGACCAGCCCGCCGCGAAGCCGAGGCCGACCAGGAACGAGGCGACGTAGGAACGGTTGGCGCTGCGGATCTGCAGCCGCTTGTCCATCATCAGGAACGGGATCTTGAACACGCCGATCATGTTCAGCCCGAGCAGGATGACGATCAGGCCGCCGATCTTCGCCACCCAGTCGCGGTACTGGATCAGCGCCGTCCCCACCGCGCTGGCCGTGAAGCCGAGCGCCATGAACACGATGGTGAACCCCGCGATGAAGCACAGCGCGTGGATCATCACGCGGGCCCGGTCGCGCGCGTCGGTCTGCGCCTTCAGCTCTTCCAGACTCGATCCGGTGAGGAAGGAGAGATAGGCCGGGATCAGCGGCAGCACGCAGGGGGAGACGAACGAGACGATCCCGGCGAGGAAGGCGGTCAGGATGTTGACGTTGGCGGACACGACCCCCTGGACTACGCCGAAAGGGGAGGCGGTTCCGGGGCCGCGCCCGTAAGGTCGCCCCGTGAGCCATTGGTTCAGCTACCCGAACATCGATCCGATCGCGTTTCGGATCGGACCGATCGCCGTCCACTGGTACGGGCTCTCGTACCTGTTCGGCTTCATCTGCGTCTTTCTCTGGATGAACCGGCGGGCCGGGCGGCGCCGTCTCGGGCTCACCACCGAGCAGATCCAGGACTTCCTCGTCTACGCGCTGGTCGGCGTGCTGATCGGCGGACGCGTCGGGTTCGTGATCGCCGACGTCTTCACGAAGCACAACCTCGGCGACTACCTGGCGCATCCGATCAACTTCATCGCGATCTGGCAGGGCGGGATGGCGTTCCACGGCGCGCTCGTCGGCGTGATCCTGGCGACGCTGGTTTTCCTGCGCAAACACCCCGGGCTCACCTTCGGGATCCTCGGCGACGAGATCGTCCCGCTGATCTCGATCGGGATCTTCACGACCCGGCTGGTCAACTTCATCAACGACGAGCTGCCCGGGAAGCTGTGCCTCCCCGACCACCCGTACTGCATCCTCTTCCCGAACCCCGAGTTCAGCAACGGGTACCGCTACCCGTCGCAGATCTTCGAGGCGATCCTCGACATCCTGACGCTTCCGATCGTCCTGTTCATCTACTCGCGGCGGCCGCCGGACGGCGTCGTCGCGTGGAGCTGGTTCACCATCTACGGCGTGACGCGGACGATCGCCGAGATCTGGCGCGAGCCGGGCTTCACCGTCATCGGCCTGGACGGCGGGCAGTTCGTCGCCGTGATCCAGATCGTGATCGGCGTCGCGATGATCGTCTTGAGCTATCGCAACGGGAAGCGCACCGAGGTGCGGCTGCCCGATCCCGATCCGGACGCTGCCGCGGCGGCCGCGCTGTAGCGCGGCGCCCGAAGCGGCCGGGATTCCTCCGCCGCCTCGGCGAAGCCGTCGGTCGATGCCCTCCGCCACCGGGACGCTCGTCGAGCGCGTGGCGACGCTGCGCGAGCGCGTCGACCGGGCCAGCGTCGCCGCCGGACGCTCGCGCGGGTCGGTCGCCATCCTCGCGGTGACGAAGACCCAGCCGCGTGAAGCCGTGCTCGAAGCGCTCGACGCCGGTCTCCACGACGTCGGCGAGAACTACGTCCAGGAGGCGCGCGAGAAGTACGACGGGCTTCCGCCCTGCACGAGGCACTTCATCGGCCACGTGCAGACGAACAAGGCGAAGGCGATCGTCCGCATCTTCGATGTGGTGCAGAGCGTCGACCGGCTCGACGCCGGCCTCGCCCTCGCTCGGGCCGCGCGCGACGTCGGACGCTCGCTGCGCGTTCTCGTGCAAGTGAACGTTTCGCCCACCGAGCGGTTCGGCGCGATGCCGGCCGATGCGCCGGCGCTCGCGGCGCGGCTCCGCGACGAAGGCCTGACCGTCGACGGCGTCATGGCGATCGGGCCGCTCGCCGGCGACGTCGACGCGGCGTTCGCCACCGCGCGGACGGCGTTCGAGCGCGTCGGCGGCTCGACGCTCTCGCTCGGAATGTCCGACGACTGGGAACGCGCCGTCCGCCACGGCTCGACGATGGTCCGGCTCGGCACGGCGATCTTCGGGCCGCGTCCCGTGAAGGAAAGGAGCCCCGCATGAGCGTGTTCGCGAGGATCGGATCGTGGTTCGCGATCCGTGAAGAGGACGACGACGAGCAGCTCTACGCCGACGAGACGTCGCCGAAGCGCAACGTGGTGTCGCTGAGCGATGCGTCACGCCGGGGCAGCTCGGTCGCGGTCTTCGCGCCGCGCTCGTTCGGCGACGTCACCGAGATCGCCGATGCGCTGCGGGCGCGGCAGGTGGTAATCGTGAACGTCCAAGGGGCCGACCGCACCCTGCTCCAGCGCGTGGTCGACTTCACCTCCGGCGTCGCCTACACGATCGACGGCAGGATCCAGAAGCTTGCCGACGCGATCTACCTCGTCGTCCCTGCCGGGATCAACGTGAACTCGGCCGGCGTCCGCGAACAGCTGGACAACGACGGCATCGTCGGAATCAAGGATCTGCGCTGATGGCGAAAATTACGATCGTCGACATCCAACACAAAGAGTTCAAGAAGTCGCTCCAGGGCTTCGACCGCAACGACGTCAACGAGTTCCTCGACGAGATCATCGAGACGCTCGAGGACGAGGCGCAGGGCCGCGCCGCGCTCGAGGCGGAGATCGCCGACCTGCGCGAGCGCATCTCGCACTTCAAAGCGATGGAAGAGTCGCTGCAGTCGACGCTCCTGCTCGCGCAGCGCACCGCGGACGAAGTGAAGGCGGCGGCGCACAAGGAAGCCGACCTGATCCGCCAGGAGGCGCGGCTCGCCGCGGAGCGCGAGATCGCCTCGCTCGGCGACCGCATCGACGACGCGCGGCGCGAGGCGCAGCGCCACAACGACACGGCGGAGAAGGCGCGGAGCGACCTGCGCTCGCTGCTCATGTCGCATCTCTCGCTGCTCGACCGCGCGCCGTTCGCGATCCCGGCTCCGCCGCTCGCCGACGAGGCCGTTCCCGAGCCGGCGTTGGGCAACGGCAGCCCCCCGCAGCACACGCTCGTTCAGTAGCCCCGCGTGGACCTCGGGCTACGAGGCAAGATCGCGGTCGTGCTCGCGGCAAGCAAGGGGCTCGGCCGAGCCTGCGCGGAGGCGCTCGCCGCCGAAGGCGCGGTGCTCGCGATCGGCGCGCGCGACGAGAAGACGCTGAACGCGACGGCCGAAGCGATCCGCTCGCGGCACGGCGGGCGCGTGCTGGCGGTCCCCGTCGACGTGACCTCGGCGGAGCAGTCGCGCGCGTTCATCGATGCGGCGGTGCGCGAGTTCGGCCGCATCGACATCCTCGTCAACAACGCCGGCGGTCCGCCGTTCGCGCCGTTCGAGCGCTTCGACGACGAGGCGTGGCGTGCGGCGTTCGAGCTGAACCTGCTGAGCACGGTGCGGATGACGCGCCTCGCGCTCCCGCACCTTCCGCGCGAAGGCCAGGGCCGCGTGATCAACATCGTGAGCTTCTCGGTGAAGAGCGTCCTCCCGAACAGCGTGCTCTCGACGGTGATGCGCTCGGGCGTCGTCGGGATGACGAAGCTGCTCGCCGACGAGATCGGACCGCACGGGATCACCGTGAACAGCGTCGCCCCGGGCTCGATCCTGACCGATCGCCTGCGCGAGACGGGCGGCGGGGCGCTCGACGAGCGCGCGAAGCGCATCCCGCTGCGCCGCATCGGGCGGCCCGACGAGCTCGCGAGCGTCGTCGCGTTTCTCGCCTCCGCACGCGCCTCGTACGTGACGGGGACGACGATCCCGGTCGACGGCGGCGCGATGCGCGCGATTTCCTAGCGCGCGATCAGACGCGCGCGAGCTCCTCGCGCATCTCCTTGGCGGTGATCGGCGTGTTGTAGATCGGCGAGCCGGGCTGCTGCTTGCGACCGCCCTCGACGAGCCCGCCGTTGTCGACCGGGTCGAAGCCGATCTCGTCGATCAGGTCCATCACCACGCGCTTCGCCGCCGAATCGTCGGAGGCGACGGGGATCGCCAGCCGGCCCTTCTCGCCCTTGGCCTTCCCTTCGGACGCGAGCCGTTTGTAGTAGATGGTGTTGAACGCCTTGACGACGCGCGCGCCGGGGACGAGCGCGCGGGTGAACTCGCTGGACGTCTTCGAGCCGAGGTCCTCGATCTCGAAGTCTTCCGAGTACGGGTTCATCGCGTCGATCACGATCTTGTCGTCCCAGCCCTCGAGCTCCCCGAGCGCTTCCTCGCGCTTCGTCCAGGGGATCGCGATGAGCACGACGTCGCTCGCGTCGACCGCGTCCTGCCCGGTCGAGGCCTCGGCGTTCGAGCCGATCGACTCGGCCAGCGTCTTCAGCGACGCCGGGCCGCGCGAGTTCGCGATCCGCACGTGATGCCCGGCCTTCGCGAAGAGACGCGCGGCGTTTCCTCCGATGTTGCCGGAGCCCAAGATCCCGATCTGCATCCGTTTCCTCACCAGGGCGGATCCGCTGCACCGCCCCCATCCGCGGAGCTTTACGCCGTGAGGCCTCCGGATTCCGTGGGACGAGCCGCGCCCGAATCCGACGGGCTCGGCGCCGGCCCCCGCCGCGGCGGTCCCCGACGCTGGGCGCCAGGCAGGCTCGGAATTGTATCGGCTGGCACTCGTTTACTTGGCACCCGGTACGGGCGCAGGCTGCTTCGCTCTCGTCTCAGTGCTGCGGCGACGGGCTGGTCGGACGGGCGGGCCTCTTCGGAGCCGTGTACGAGGACGCGGCGCGATCCCAACCAGCCTTCGAAAAGCAGAGCTCGTAGATCGCGTCGACGAAGGCGTTGAGCTCTGCGACGGGGTCGCGCGCGTGGCGAATCGCGTCGTACGGAAGCACCCATTCGCTGAGCGCCGCGGACCACGACGCGTCCTCGGGCGCGACCGCCGTCGTCGCCGCGTCCGCCGGCTGCGGGAAGAGGTAGCCGTAGAAGAACGGCTTCGTCGTCTCGTCTCCAAAGTACAATCCGACGTTCATCAGCTCGGCGTCCAGATCGTACTTCAGGAGGTATCCGCGATCGGCCGGCGGCGTGACGTGCTTTCCGCTGAACAGCATCAGGGAGACGTCGAACGCGCCCCACCAGAGCTGGACCCCCGAGCGTCCGAAGAAGCGCGAACGCCATTCCTCGAACACGCCGGCCGTCGACGTGGCCGCGGCGAACCAGCCCTGCACATCGTGCGGCTCGTAGACGGCAGGGCGCGTGTCGTCGGGCAGCGGCGTCGTGTCCGGCACCTCTTGCGGTACCGGCGAGATCGTGCACGGCACGTGCAGCTGCTCGAACGCATCGTGCAGCGCATGGTAGACGGCGGAGACCGTGCGCGGCGGAAGAAGCGGGATGCGTCGCTGCGTTCCGGCGCTCGTGCGCACGACGATCTCGGAGGCGAACACGTCGAGCGACGCGTCGACGGAGATGCCCTCGCAGGGGATCGCTCCGGTCGTCAACCCGTGCGCCGTGAAAAGCAGCGGAGTGAACATCCAATTCGGCTGAGCCGGCGAGAGCGCCACGCGAATCTTGCCCAGCATCTGCGTGTACAGGTGAAGCGATTTCTTGGTCTGCGCCCAGCGAGCGACCTCGATCTCCGGCCAGCGGTCCCGCACGTCCTTGGCAAAGCTCAACGTCTCTTCGGGTGGCATGGCCGGCTCCTCTTCGCAGGCTGATGGTTTCTGGATGCCGCGGTTCGCACCTCGCCCCGGTCGACACCGTCTTCTCGCGGTAACCGGGCGGCCACGAGCCGGACATCGCGCGCGCTCTAGTATCCGGCCATGGACGGAATGGACTGGATGGCGAGTGCGATGCGGGCCGCGCGAGCGCAGCTCGACGTCGCCACGCACAACCTCGCGAACGCTTCGACCGACGGCTTTCGCCACACCGCCGCCGCCGTCGCGCTGACCGCGCGCGGCCTCGCGGTCGCGGAGCGCGCGACGCACGAGCAAGGCGCGGTGCACCGCACCGGGCGAACGTTCGACCTCGCGTTGCTCGGCCCGGGCAGCTTCCGCGTCGTCGACGCGGCGGCGGGTCGCCGGGCGTCTCCCGGCGCGACGGCGCACGATACCGCGCACGGTGCGGCGCGTCCGCTCGTGACGCGCGACGGTGTGTTTCAGCGCGACAAGGACGGCTGGATCGTCGACGACCGCGGACGGCGGCTTCTCGGAGCGTGCGGCCCGCTCCGCGTCTCGGAACGCGCGACCGTCGCCTCGGACGGCGCGATACACGACGGCGGGCGCATCGTCGACCGGCTGCCGCTGCCCGTCGGCACCCACGTGCTGGCCGGCGCGCTCGAAACGAGCACGGTGAACCCGATCGGCGAGACGCTCTCGATCCTCACGGCGCAGCGCGCCTTCGAGACCGCGCAGAAGACGATGCTCGCGATCGATGCGACGCGCGAGAAGAGCGCGAACGACGTGGTGCGCGTGCAATGAGCCGCGCGATGGAAGCGGCGGCCAGCGGGATGGCCGCCCAGCAGATCCAGCTCGAAGTCGTTGCCGACAACCTCGCCAACGCCGACGTCGCCGGCTTCAAGAGCGCCGCGGCGACCTTCGCCGACGTGCGCGCCGGCGCGATCGGGCTCGGCACGACGACGATCGGCCGGCACGCCGTGTTCGCGCAAGGAAAGCTGGTGCGCGGCGGCGGCGCGTTCGACGTCGCGATCGACGGCCCGGGGTTCTTCGTCGTCGAGCGCGGCGGCGCGCGAGCGTACACGCGCAACGGCGAGTTCGCGCGCCAGGTCGACGGAACGGTGCGCGACGCGTCGGGCTACGCGCTCGCCGGCGTACGAATCCCGGAGAACGCGCTGGCGGTGCACGTCGAGCGCGACGGCCGCGTGCTCATCGACACGCCGCAGGCGAAGGGACGCGAGATCGGGCGGCTTCGGCTCGCCTCGTTCGCCGCGCCCGAGGGACTTCGCCCGCTCGGCGGCACGCTGTTCGCGGCCACGGAGCAGTCGGGGAACGCGCGGCTGTTCGTGCCCGGCGGTACCGACGGACCGTCGATCGCGTTCGGCATGCTCGAGCGCTCGAATGTCTCCGTCGTCGAGTCGATGATGCAGATTCTCGGCGCGCAGCGCGCCTACGAAGCAAACGCCAAGGGAGTGCAGGCGGCCGATGAGATGCTGCGCATCGCCAATAACCTCCATCGCAGCTGACGTCCTCGCCCGCGAGCGCACCGACGCGCGCGACGTGACGAACGCGATTCTGTTCCGCGAGATCCTCAAACCGCTCGCGCAGGGGATGGGACCGCTGGCCGAGATCGCGCTCGGCGCCGTCGCGGACGAGGTGTTCGTCCGCCGGTCGCGCCCATGACGGATGCGGCGAATGGCTCGTGCCGGGGTCCGAGCCTCGATGAGTCGGAACGTGAGCGGCGAGTGCGCGAGCTGATGCCGATGGTACGGCGGATCGCGCGGCGCGTGCACCGGCTCGTCACCGGAGCGGAACTCGACGATCTCGTCGGGGACGGTTCTGTGGGTCTCGTGCGAGCGGTCGACGCGTTCGACCCGTCGCGCGGCGTGCCGCTCGAATACTACGCGCGCCGCCTCATCCTCGGGACGATGCTCAACGGCGTCCGCCGGCTCGATCCCGTCCCCGAACGCATCCGGCGGACGCTGCGCCTCGCCGAGAACGCACGTTTCGCGCTCGCGCAGGAGCTGGGATCTTTGCCCACTCCGCGCGCCATGGAGCAGCGGCATCGCTCGCTCGCGCGCGCCCGGGCGGACGCGCAACGCGCGATCCCGCTCTCGCTCGACGCGCCGTTCCCGTCCGGTCAGCGCCTCGAGCCCGATTTCGGACGCGATCCGCAGATGGTCTACGAAGCACGTACCGAACGCGCGCGAGTCCGTGCCGCCGTCGCCGCCCTCCCGCCGCGTCAGCGCCGGATCATCGTCTCGCACTACTACGCGGAACGCCCGCTCCGCACGCTCGTCGCGCCGATGCGCATCTCGCCGCAGCGCGTCTCGCAACTCCACCTGCGCGCGATGAAACGTCTGCGCGAAGCGCTCACCGAGGAAGCCGCGTGAGACGCGCCGAGAAAGCCGCGTGAGAGGCGCCGCGCCCCCGCGCGAAACGCCGCGCACCGCCTTGTCGGGCGCGGCCGCCGCGCACCTCGCAGAAACGTCCGATGCCGAGCTGGAAGTCCGACCGACCCTGCCGCGCGATCATCCGGCCTGGCAGCGAGATCTCGCTCTCGGTGTCGGCCCGCGCGCGCGAGTTCATCGGCCGTCTGCGGCCCGCGGCGATCCGCGTGCTCACCTTCTGGGACCACGCTGTACGCGCGGCAACGATCGGCGGCCGGCTCTTCGAAATCGACCCCAGCGGCTGCTACCGCTTGCGGTAGCGTCAGGCGTGGAGCGAACATGAGTTGCCGTGGTGGTCCGAATATGCCGAGCTCGACCGTCGCGACAAGGATACCAGATCGGCTGCGGATCATTTGGTCTACCGTGGAAGGCGCTCAACACGAGATCGTCCTCAGTGCCCATGCCGACAACGATCCGGCGGGGCTGGAGCCACTTGTCCGTCGAGGATTCGAAGTCAGGTATCTCAACCATGCTCGGGCGATCCTCAACGTCGACTTCCCGGAGGTGCTGTCCGAGGTTCAAGAGGTTCTCAGCAACTTTTCGATTACCGTTGAATCCCTCGTTCGAGGCGGAGGCGGCGAGCACGACCTGACACAGCGACTCCGGGTCGCGTTCGCATCTCGAGGTTGGCGAAAGCACAACTTCGAGGTCGAGAAGCTCATCGACGGTCAGCGTCGTGAATCGCAGAGCCACGAGGTCGACCACGTTCGCCGCCTCAAAGAGGGAAACGTCGCCCTCGAGATCGAGTGGAACAACAAGGATCCGTTCTACGATCGCGATCTCGAGAACTTCAAACGTCTCCATGCCGAGGGAGCGATCTCCGTAGGGATCATCATTACTCGCGGAAAGACCCTCCACGAGTCTCTTCCGGTTCGCATCCGCAGGTTCGGCGAGGAGAACGGGTTCCAGTCGTTCGACGACCTCTTGCCATACGGTGTCGTGCCTACAAGGCGCCAGCAGGGACTCGTAGAGAAAGGCGTCGCTAGCGGTCATCCTTTCCCAGCCGCGTGGGCTCGAATGTTCGTGGCTGACAAGTTCGGCGAGGCCACGACGCATTGGGACAAACTCGAAGCTCGCGTCCGCCGCGGCGTCGGGAACCCATGCCCGTTGCTGCTGATCGGAATCCCGGAAGAGGTTCTGCTCGACGACGCTGGCTGAGCGAGTCGGCCGGTCCCGCTGGGCCGACAATGCCACCCTGGCGGCACACCGGCAACCTAGGATTCGCAGCATGGACCAGAGCCCCGTTGGCAGAGTCGCAGCCCGGCGCGTCGAAACAGGGCAAGGATGAAAGGACAGGTGCTTCGACATGTCCGCTAGCCGTGCGCATGTTCATCCGGAAGCGGTGCGCTCCGAGTTGCTTGAGTTACCGCCGGCGGAATCGCTGCTTGCATACGCCGGCGACACCCGGTTCCGAACGATCTATGCCGATCCGCCATGGCGCTTCACGAATCGAACTGGGAAGATGGCGCCCGAACACCGGCGTCTATCTCGGTATTCGACGATGACGATGGAAGAGATTTATGAACTTCCCGTCGCGACCATCGCCGCGGAGCAGTCGCATCTGTACCTGTGGGTTCCGAATGCACTTATCGCCGAAGGCCTCGAGACGATGAAGCGGTGGGGCTATGAGTACAAGTCGAACCTCGTCTGGTATAAAGTACGAAAAGACGGCGGCCCAGATCGTCGTGGTGTGGGGTTTTACTTTCGGAACGTGACCGAACTCGTGCTGTTCGGCGTCCGCGGTAAGAACAATCGCACGCTGAAGCCGGGACGAACGATGCCAAATTTGGTCGGCACACGAAAACGACGTCACAGCCAGAAACCGGACGAAATGTGGGACGTGGTCGAGCGGTGCAGTCCCGGTCCGCGGCTCGAGCTATTCGCTCGCCATTACCGACATGGCTGGTACCAATGGGGTGACCAGGTGGAATCCCCACCGCTCAAGCTCATCAAGGGGTAGGCGGTGTCGAGATTCGGTGATGCTGCATTCACCTGGATGCAAGAGCATCGGTGCTCCGAGGTATCTTCTGAGGAACTGTGGCGCGGGCTAGAAGCTCACCGTCCCGACCTTACGACGAAAACGCCGACGAGGAAGACGCCGCGCACCACCTGCATGCGCGACCTTCGCCAGGACCAGCGATTCGTCGTCGGCCATCGCAGGGTCTCCCTCCGGGGCTGATCGATCGAGGCTTCGAGGCGGAAGATGGGCGGTTCCGTCGTTCTCTTCGTACTTGTCGCGCTTGCAGCCGTGGGCGGCGTTCTGAAGGTCTTTCGAGAGCGCCAGATGGGCGTAGTCGAGTGCGCGGCTTGGTATTTTCGCCGTCGTGGCGGTGCCGCAATTTAAGGTCACGGGCCACTACGACCCGCCGGAAGAAGATGGTCGCTCGCCGGCATCGCTTTCTTCTCTTTCCTCTATGGTCGCAAATCGTTGTCGCGGCGTTTGAAGTGAGAGAAAACGCTCGGCGCAGTCAGCTGTTCGCGACGATGCCTTCGACGAGGCGGGCGACGTTGTCGGCGGCGCGGGCGGAGGTGGCGAGGACTTCTTCGTGCGATGTCGCGGCGCCGGTCAGGTGGACGTTGGTGATCAGCGAGAATCCGACGACGTCGCGGCCGAGGGCGCGCGCGGCGATCGTTTCGAGGACGGTACTCATCCCGACGGCGTCGGCGCCGGCACCGCGCAGAAAGCGGGCTTCGGCCGGCGTCTCGAACGCGGGGCCGATCAGCCCGGCGTACACGCCGTCGTGCAGCACGATGCCGTACTCGCTCGCCATGTGACGCGCGAGCTCACGCAGATGGGGTGCGTAGGCGTCGAGCATGTCGGTGAAGCGCGCTTCGGCGCCGGGGAAAAGCTCGGCGCCGATCAGCGGGCTCTGGCCCGTCAGGTTGATCTGATCGGCGATCAGCATGATATCGCCCGGGTTGTAGTCGGCGTTCAGTCCCCCCGCCGCGTTGGTGAGCACGAACGTCTTTGCCCCGGCGTGCGCGGCGGCGACGACAGGATAGACGACTTCCTCGCACGCGCGGCCTTCGTACAGATGGAAGCGGCCGCTGAACGCGACGACGCGCCGGCCGTGCAGCGTGCCGACGTGCGCTTCGCCGGCGTGGCCGGCGACCGTCGTCGCCGGCATCCCCTCGAGCTTCTTGTACGGAATCGTCACGCCGCCGATGCGGTCGCGCAGCGCTCCGCCGAAGCCGCTGCCGAGCACGATCGCGCAGTCGAGCGCGCCGCCGGCCTGTTCTTGCAGCGCCTCGGCCGCCGCGAACAGATGCTTGCGTTTCATCGCGCCGCTTCCGTGGCCGAGGCGGGGACGAGCAGGTTGGTACCGGTCATCTCCGGCGGTACCGCGAGCCCGAGGAGCGGGAGCAGCGTCGGCGCGACGTCGCCGAGCTTTCCGCCGCTCTTGAGCGTGCCGAGCGGGTGCGCGGAGATCAGCACGAACGGCACCGGATTCGTCGTGTGCGCCGTGAGCGGGTTGCCGTCGGCGTCGAGCTTGTCTTCGGCGTTGCCGTGGTCGGCGGTGATCGCCAGCACGCCGCCCGCACGCAGCACCGCGCCCTCGAGGCGTCCGAGCGCGACGTCGAGGGTCTCGAGGGCGGAGATCGTCGCGTCCCACACGCCGGTGTGGCCCACCATATCGGCGTTCGCGTAGTTCATCACGATCACGTCATGACGGTGGTGCGCCACGTCCTCGACCGCCGCATTGGTGATGTCGCTGGCCGACATCTCCGGCGCCTTGTCGTACGTCGGAACGCTGCGGTTCGAGGGGATCAGCACGCGGTCTTCGCCGGGGAACACGTCCTCGCGCCCGCCGTTGAAGAAGTAGGTGACGTGCGCGTACTTCTCGGTCTCGGCCAAGCGCAGCTGCGTCATTCCGGCGCCGGCGACGATCTCGCCGAACACGTGGAACTGCGGTCGGGGGCCGAACAGGACCGGGTTCGGAAAGTTCTCTTCGTAGCGGGTCATCGTCGCGAAGACGAGCGTGGCGAAGCGTCGCACCGGAAAGTGGTCGAACGCCGGATCGCTGAAGGCGAGGGTGAGCTGCCGCGCCCGGTCGGGGCGGAAGTTGAAGAAGATGCACGCGTCGCCGTCGGCGACCGGGCGAGGGTCGCCGACGATCGTCGGAACGACGAACTCGTCGCCCTCGTCGCGTGCGTAGGCCGCGGCGAGCGCCTCCTGCGCGGTCGCCGCCCGGTGCTCGGCCTTCGCCTCGGCGAGCGCGTCATACGCCTTTTGCGTGCGGTCCCAGCGCTTGTCGCGATCCATCGCGTAGTAGCGCCCGGACAGCGTCGCGATCGTTCCCGCACAGCCGACTTGCACGAGATGGTCCTCGAGTCGGGTGAGATACGTACCCGCCGAGCGCGGCGGCGTGTCGCGCCCGTCGAGGAACGCATCGACGACGAACGGGACGCGCGCTTCCACCGCCGCATCGATCAGCGCTTCGAGATGATCCAGCGAGCTGTGGACTTTGCCGTCGGAGACCAGGCCCATGAAGTGCAGCCGGCCGTGGTTGGCGCGGACGTGCTCGAAGCAGGCGCGGAGCGTGGCGTTGTTCGGCAGGTTGCCGGCGGCGATGGCCTCGTCGATGACGACGACGCCTTGCGGGACGACGCGACCGCTGCCGATGTTGATGTGGCCGACCTCGCTGTTGCCCATCACGCCGGCGGGCAGCCCGACGGCTTCGCCGCTCGCTTCGAGCAGCGTCTGCGGGTAGGTCGTCAGGATGCGCTCCCAGTTCGGCAGATCGGCGGCGGCGATCGCATTGCCCCGCGCTTCGGCGCTGTAGCCCCAGCCGTCGAGGATGCACAGCACGAACGGCGGCCGCTTCACGCGGTCACCCCCGCGCGCGCGGCGTCGAGCAAGGCCGCGAAGGAGCCGGGCTCGAGCGAGGCGCCGCCGACGAGCCCGCCGTCGATGTTCCGCTGCGCGACGAACGCCGCGAGATTCTCCGGCTTCACGCTTCCGCCGTAGAGCACGCGCACATCGCGCAGCCCGGAAACCGCGCTGCGAATCTCGGCCATGATCGCATTCGCGCTCGCCGGCGTGTCGGCGGTGCCCGTCCCGATCGCCCAGATCGGCTCGTAGGCGACGACGCAGCGCGCGACGTCGCTCGCCGTGACGCCGGCGAACGCTGCTGACGCTTGGCCGCAGACCTTGTCGCGCGCGCGTCCCGCGGCGTGCTCGGCCGCCGTCTCGCCGACCGCGACGATCGGCGTGATTCCGTGCGCCAGCGCGGCGCGCACCTTTTCGTTGACGCGCTCGTCGAGCTCGCCGAACATCGCGCGGCGCTCGGAGTGCCCGATCACCACCCAGCGCACGCCTAGCTCGACCAGCATCGGCGGCGAGATCTCCCCGGTGAAGGCGCCGCGATCGGCCCAGCAGACGTTCTGCGCGCCGAGTCCGATCGCCGAGCCCTGCAGCGCCTCGCCGGCCGCTTGGAGGGCGGTGAACGGCGGGCAGATCACCGCGTCGACCTCACCGAGCGGCAGCGTGCGCGCCCGCACGTCGGCGATGAACGCGCCCGTCTCGGCGACCGTCTTGTGCATCTTCCAGTTGCCGACGATCAGCGGCTTGCGGCGCGTCATCGCTCGAGCGCCGCGACGCCCGGAAGCGTCTTCCCTTCCAGAAACTCGAGCGTCGCGCCGCCGCCGGTCGAGACGTGCGTCATCGCGCCGGCGAAGCCGAGCTCGTGCGCCGCCGCAGCCGCGTCGCCGCCGCCGACGACGCTGATCGCGCCGTTGCGCGTCGCCTGGGCGATCGCCTCGCCGACGACGCGCGTTCCGTTCCGGTACGGGGCCTTTTCGTAGACGCCCATCGGCCCGTTGAAGACGATCGTCTTCGCCGACCGAAGCACGGCCGCGTAGGCCTGCGCCGTCGCGGGGCCGATGTCCAGGATCATCGCGCGTCCGACCTGCGCGAGCGGAACGGTGCGCGCGGTCGCGTCGGCGTCGAATGCATCGGCGACGACGGCGTCGGTGGGAAGATGCAGCGTGACGCCGGCCTCTTTCGCTTGCGTCAGGATGCTCTTCGCCGGCGCGAGATCGGGATCGCGCAGCGAGGAGCCCACGTCGACCCCTTGCGCGGCGAGGAACGTGTTCGCCATCCCGCCCCCGATCACGAACGCGTCGACCTTCTTCACCAGGTTCGCGAACACGCCGACCTTGTCGGCGACCTTCGCCCCGCCGATCGCGCAGACGTACGGGTGCGCGGGGCTTCCGGTCAAGCGCCCGAGCGCCTCGAGCTCCGCCTGCATCAGAAACCCCGCGTAGGCCGGGAGATCGGCCGCGACGCCGGCGGTCGAGGCGTGCGCGCGGTGCGCCGTGCCGAAGGCGTCGTTGACGTAGAGATCGCCGGAGCGCGCCAGCTGGCGCGCGAACGCCGGATCGTTCGCCTCCTCTTCGGGATGGAAGCGCACGTTCTCGAACAGCGCGAACCCTCCGTCGGGGAGCTCGCGCGAGACGCGCACGCACTCTTCGCCGATGCAGTCGTCGACGAAGCGGACGCCGGTGCCGAGCAGCTCGGCGAGCCGCGCCGCCACCGGACGGAGTGAGTACTTCGGATCGCGCTTCCCGTCGGGGCGTCCCAGGTGCGAGAGGATCACCGTCTTCGCGCCGTGCTCGCGCAGCCAGCGCAGCGTCGGCAGCGCCGCCGTGATCCGCGTCTCGTCGCCGATCGCGCCGTTCTTCATCGGCACGTTCAAGTCTTCACGCAGCAAGACGCGTTTGCCGCGCACGTCGGCGTCGGCCAGCGTTCGGAAACCCACGTCAGCGGCCTTCGACGCGCACCGCGCGATCCCACGGCACGGTCACCGGTTCGTAGGGGGTCTCGGTCGGCGGGCCGTTCGCGAAGAGAAGCGTCGGCGCCGCGTCACCGCCGGCCGGGAGCGCGAGCAGCGTGCTCGCGACGGTCCCGAATGCCTGGTCCGTGACGACGGCGATCGCGCGGTGCGGGTCGTCCTGGTCGGCGTGCCGCAACAGCGCGATCCAGCTCGTCCAGTCGTCGCGTTCGGGGTCGGGCGCCGCGCTCGCCCGCAGGGCCGGAAAATGCGCGTCGTACCGCGCTGAGCCGGCGACGTCGCAGCCGTCGGGGGTGACCATGTGGTGGCCCGGTGCGAGCGCATCGACGCGCATGGCGCGCTCGTCGCTCGAAACCGCAAAGGCGCTGCGGCGGTCGGCGAGCAGCAGCGTGAAGCCGCGATAGCGCTGTGCGTCGAGTGCGGCGATGGTGCGTGCGGCCGAGGCGGCGTCGTGTTCGGCGAGCGCGCGGAGCACGAGCTCGCCGCGGCTGGCCTTTCCCTCGAGCGGGCCGAGGCGGTGCATCCCGTTGACGATCGTCGCGACGACGCCGTCGTCGTTCACGCCGAGCCAGCTCCCGCCGCCGGCGCGGTCGCGTCCGGCCACGAGCTGCGGCGCGTCGGGCCACCAGCGCGCCGGCGGGTCGAACGGGCGGTCGAAGCGCTCGTCGCGGTTCGCACCGAGCAGCAGCGGCCACCGTTCGCCCGGTCGCAGCAGGAGCAGGACCGTGCACATCGTGCTACGCCGTGCTCCCTCGCCCGCTCATCGAAAGTGCGCGGCGATGAAGTCGAGCGTGCGCTGGTAGATGTCGGCGGTGCGCACCGCGTCGCTCGGGAAGTGGCCGTCGACGGGGTACGCAACGAGCGTCGCGTCCTTGTGGTTGTCGCGCAGCGCGCGCCAGTACATCGACGAGGTGGCGAACGGATCGCGGTTGTCGCCGACGTCGGAGAGGATCAGCACCGGCGTCGTCACGTCGCGCACGTAGGTGATCGCCGAGGCGCGATCCCACTCGGCGCGGTTGCCCGCGATGAACGGCGAGCCGTGGAAGAGCGCGCGGTCCGAGTCGGAGTCGTCGGCGACGCCATAGTCGGTCGTCCAGTCGTTCACCGAGGCGCCGGAGACGGCTGCCCGCCACAGATGGTACTTCGAGATCATCCAGGCGGTCATGATCCCGCCGTACGACCAGCCGTAGACGCCGATGCGACGGTCGTCGACGATCCCGCGCGCGCGCAGGGCGTCGACGGCGGCGATGATGTCGGCGCCTGGTCCCGCCTCGGCATCGTAGCGCACGGCGCGCTGGTACGCGAGACCGAGGTTGTCGCTGCCGCGATAGTTCGGCTGCAGCACCAGCCAGCCGCGTGCGGCGGCGAGCTGCGCGAAGCGGTCGAAGGAGCGCGTGGAAGCCGAGGTCGGCCCGCCGTGGATGTACACGAGCAGCGGATACTTGTGCGCGCTTTCGAAGCCGGCGGGCATCGTCAGCACCGCGTCGCCGTCGCGACCGGACGAGCTGTGGAACGTCAGCGTCTCGGTCGGCGCGAGCGCGAGCGCGGCGACGCCGGCGTTGTAGTCGGTCACCTTCACCGGCGCGCCGTCGGCGGCGCGGTAGTACAGTTCCGAGGGCTGCGTGCTGGTCGTACCGACGAAGACCATCGCGCCGTCGCGCGCGATCGCGCCGTCGAGCGGCGAGGCGAGGTTGAGCGCGCCGAGGTCGACGCGCGCCGGGGTGGCGCCGCTCAGCGGTGCGCGCACGAGCGCGAGCGAGGTGCCGTCGTGACAGGCGAAGAGGAGCGCGCTCGAGTCGGCGAGCCACGCCGCGTCGTGCACGGTGCGATCGTACGGGCGCGAGAGGGCGGTGCCCTCACCGCCGGCGGGCGTCGTGACGTACGCTTCGGTGGGGTTGATCTGGTTGTCGCCGTCGGAGTGCAGGTAGGCGACGTGCTTTCCGTCCGGCGAGAAGCGCGGATCGGCCTCGTAGCCGGCGTGCGACGTGAGCTGCGTCAGCTTGCGCGTCGCGACGTCGACCAGCTCGGCGTGAGCGCGGTCGGAGTCGTTGAGGATCGCGTTCGGCGCGAGCAGAAACGCGATCGTCTTCCCGTCGCGCGACCACGAGAGCGTCGACTCGGCCTCGCCGGCCGCGACGCTGGCGTCGCCGGAGGTGAGCTGCGTCGCGCGACCGCCCTCGCTCGCGACGACGAAGAGGTGCACGGCCCTCGGGCGCTTGCGCTCGGTGATCGGTTCCGTCGTGAAGACGAATGCGTCGCGAAACCGTTCGGCGCCGTGTTTCTTCGGGTCGGCGTCGCTCGCCGCGTACGCGATCGCGCCGCCGTCGGGACGCCAGGCGAACTGCTCGACGCCTTCCGGAGCCTTGGTGACCGCGCGCGCGTCGCCGCCGTCCATCGGGAGGACGAAGATCTGCGGCCGCGCCTCCTCGCCGCTTCCGGCGACGGCGAGGAACGCGAGCTTCGTCCCATCGGGCGACCAGCTCGGTGAGCCGAGGCCTTTGCGCTCGGAGGTCAGCGTCCGGTGCGCGTGGGTCTTGAGGTCGACGAGGTCGATCGTGCGCTCGTAGACGTCATCGTCCCATTTGATGCGCGTGACGACGATCGCGGCGCGCGTTCCGTCCGGCGAGATCGCCGGCGAGGAGATTCCGACCAGCTTCGGCAGGTCGCCGAACGCAAAGGTGCGCGGGCTCGCCGAGCCGCTGACGCACATCGCCGCCGCGAGGGCCGCGGCGGCGAGGGGGACGGCGCTCCGCACGCGGCGCGTCATCCGACCGACGAGGGGATCTTGGCGGCGATCATCTGGGCCAGGTCGGCGAGCCGGCACGAGTACCCCCATTCGTTGTCGTACCAGGCGGCGATCTGGATCAGGTCGCCGTTCGCGTTCGTCAGCTTGCCGTCGACGATCGAGCTGTACTGGTTCTTCTTGAAGTCGCTCGACACGAGCTCTTCCTCGGTGTACTGCACGTACTTCGCCAGCGGGCCTTCGGCGGCGGCTCGCAGCAGCGCGTTCAGCTCGTCGCGCGTGGTCGGCTTCTTCGTCTGCACGACGAGGTACACCATCGAAACGGTCGGCGTCGGGACGCGCAGCGCGAAGCCGTCGAACGTCCCTTGCACCTCGGGGATCGTCAGGTACAGCGCCTTCGCGGCGCCCGTCGAGGTCGGGATGATGTTCGTCGCGGCGTTCCGCGCGCGGCGCAGATCCTTGTGCGGCGCATCGAGGACGTTCTGGTCGTTGGTGTAGGAATGGATCGTGGTCATGAAGCCGCGCTGCCAGCCGAGCCCGTCGACGATCGGCTTGACCGCCGTCGCCAGGCAGTTCGTCGTGCACGACGCGTTCGAGATGATGTTGTGCTGCGCGGGATCGTAGCGATCGTCGTTCACGCCGAGAACGAGCGTGATGTCTTCGCCCTTGGCCGGCGCGGAGATGATCACTTTCTTCGCGCCGCCGCCGTCGATGTGCGCGCGCGCTTTCGCGGCGTCGGTGAAGATCCCGGTCGACTCGACGACGACGTCGACGCCGAGGTCCTTCCAGGGAAGCTTCCCGGGGTCTCGCTCGGCGAGCACCTCGATCGTCCGGCCGTCGACGGTGATCGAATCACCGCTCGAGGTCACCTCGCCGTCATAGGGCCCGTAGTTCGAGTCCCACTTGAAGAGATGAGCGCACTCGGCGGCGCTCGTCAGGTCGTTGACCGCGGCGATCTCGAGGTCCGGGTACCGCTCGAGGAGAGCCTTCGTGAAGTTCCGGCCGATGCGGCCGAACCCGTTGATACCGATGCGCATAGCCCGCTCGCTTTAGGCGAAGGAAACTTCCGGCTCCTCTCGCTCGCCGCGCAGACGCTTCACCAATCGCATCAGCGAGGCCAGCCGGCCGTTGATCGTGGCCTTCCCGACCGCCGGGCTGCAGCGCCGGCCGAGCTCCGCCAGCGTCTCGTCGGGATGAGCCAGCCGGAGCTGCGCGGCCTCCCGCAGGACCGGCGAGAGGTTGCGCAGGCCGTAGGCGTCGGCCAGGTACTGCAAAGCGTCGCGCTGCCGGGCGGCGGCCGACGCGGCCCGGACCACGTTGGCCGCCTCGGTGTTGACCAGCCGGTGGATGCGGTTCTTGGTCTCCTTGACCGCCCGCACGTCTTCGAGCCGCAGCACCGCCCCCGAGGCGCCGATCGCGCCCAGCACCGTGACGATCTCGTCGAGCCCCTTGAGGTAGACCACCCGGCGCCCTTTGCGGGACATCGCTCGCGGCGTCACGCCTTCGGCGGCGATCAGCGCGGCGATCCGGTCTGCCCGTGCCGCATCCCGCACCACGAACTCGAGGTGATAGCCGTGCTGCGGCGCCGCCACCGAGCCGGCGCACAGGAAGGCGGCCCGCAGCTCGGCGCGCCGCTCGTTCCGGCGCCGCGGCTTCGGCGGGATCGGCAGGGGCGCGCGGCCGAGGTCGATGTCGAAGGTCGTTGCCTTGTAGAGCCGGGCATCGTGCCCGCGCCGCACCGCGGGCGTGCGCTGGTCCCCGAAGAGCGTCCTCGCCAGCCGGGCGACAGCCGGGCGCCGCGTCCGGAACACCGCCTCGGCCCCGGACTCCACGCCGCCGAAATACGCCAGCCCCGCCCGAAGCGCCGCCCGAACGCCGGGCTCGCTCGGGATCTCCCGCGCCAGCGCGTCCTTCGCGTCGGACGACATCCGCGAGCGCTCGGGCACCGCGCTCATCCCAGCCAGTCGGCGGGGTCGTCCTTGCGCTCGGCGACGATCTCGTAGAGATCGGCGGGCTTGAGCGAAGGGACGACGCGCTCGGGGACCGTCAGGACGCGGACGGTGAGGAACTTCGTGCGGTAGTGGATCACCAGTACGTCGCCCGGCTTCACCTCGTAGCCCGGTTTCAGGGCGCGCCCCTCCTTGGTGATCCGGCCGGCTTCGATGCCGTCCTTCGCCTCGGTCCGGCGCTTGGCGAGCCGCGAGACCTTCATGTACTTGTCGAGCCGCAACGGAACGCTTTTCCGCGCCGCCCGGCGCTCGCCATGCCGGCCTTCACGGGGCGGCTCCGTACGGTGCAGTGTGAATTTTCCGCCTGTTCGCGCATCGACGCCGCCGGGTGCCGTGTGGGCGCCTCCGCCTCGTGCCGAAGGTTTTTTGGGAAGGGTACGGTTTCGATGGACGTCGACGCGACGACGGATTGTCTGCCCGGTGTATACGACTGGCATGTCGTCGTGCTTTCGATCGTCATCGCCAGCGTCGCGGCATACGTCGCGCTGGCCCTCAGCGAACGGGTGAGCGCGAGCCGCGGCCGTGCCCGCGGCTGGTGGCTCCTCGGCGGCGCGACGGCGATGGGCGGCGGCGTGTGGTCGATGCACTTCACCGGGATGCTCGCCTTCCATCTGCCGGTCGCGGTGTACTACGACGTCCCGATGGTCGTCCTCTCGTTCGTCGCCGCCGTCGCGGCGTCGGCGATCGCGCTGCTCGTCGCGAGCAGGTCGGAGCTGCGGATGCGGCAATGGATCGGCGGCGGCATCGCGATGGGCTTCGGAATCGCGACGATGCACTACGTCGGGATGGCCGCGATGCGGATGCCCGCACGGGCCGAGTGGGATCTTCGCGTCGTCGCGCTGTCGGTGCTGGTGGCGATCGGCGTCTCGATGGTCGCGCTGCGGATCGTCTTCAGCTTGAATCCGGTCGCGAAGATCTTCGCCTGGCGGCGAGTGATCGCGGCGATCGCGATGGGCTTTGCGATCGCGGGGATGCACTACACGGGGATGGCCGCGGCGCGCTTCTTCGCAGCGCCCGCGCCCACCGACTCGGCGGTCGTGGGATTTGCGGCGATCGGCGTCGGCGCGATCGCGTTCTTTTCACTCTCCGTCATGGCGCTCGCGCTGATCACGACGCGTATCGACCGGCATTTCTCCGAACAGCGCGGCGCGCTCGCCGAAAGCCGCCGGCAGCTTCGCATGCTGGTGGGCAATGCACCGGTGATCCTGATCGCCATCGACCCGGACGGCGTCGTGCGGATGGCAGAGGGCCGGGATATCGCGGCGCTCGGTCACACCGCGCCCGCGATGCTCGGCCGCTCGTTCTTCGATCTGTACGCCGATGCCGCGGCGCTGGTGCAGCAAGCGCGGCGCGCGCTCGCCGGCGAAGAGCACACCGCGCAGGCGAACGTGCGCGACGTCGTGCTCGAGACGCGCTGGATGCCGGTGCGCGACGCGAGCGGCGCGGTCGAAAGCGTCATCGCCGTTGCCACCGACATCACCGAACGCCATCGCGCCGAGTCGGCGCTGAAGCACCAAGCGCTGCACGACGCGCTGACGGACCTGCCGAATCGCACCCTGCTCGACGAGCGCCTGCAGTCGGAGCTCGCGGCGGCCGCGGCACGCGGCGCGACGCTCGCGCTGGCCGTGGTCGATCTGGACCGCTTCAAAGAAGTCAACGACACGCTCGGACACCATGCCGGCGACACGCTGCTGCAGGAGGTCGCCGACCGCTTCCGGGGGGTGCTGCGCGACGCCGACTTCGTCGCGCGTCTCGGCGGCGACGAGTTCGCCGTGGTGCTGCGCGACGCCGACGCCGAATCGGCCGGTCCGATCGTGGAGCGGCTGCTCGCCGTGCTGGCGCAGCCCTGCGTGCTGGCGGACCGCGTTCTGCATGTCGAAGCAAGTCTCGGGCTGGCCTTGTATCCGGCGCACGGACACGACGCCGAGACGCTCCTGCGACGGGCCGACGTCGCAATGTACGTCGCGAAGCGCGGCCGTGGCGGTGCGATGATGTACGACCCCTCGCAAGATCGCCATGGGGCGGCGCGTCTCACCTTCGCGACGGACCTGCGCAAAGCGATCGACGCGGGCGCGCTGCTGCTGCACTATCAGCCGAAGCTCGACATCGGAAGCGGCGCCGTCGAATCGGTCGAGGCGCTGGTGCGCTGGCCGCATCCGGAGCTCGGCGTCCTGCCGCCCGACCAGTTCATCCCGCTGGCAGAGCAGACGGGCGCGATCGTCCCGCTGACGATGTGGGTGATGAACGAGGCGCTGCGCCAAGTCGCCGCCTGGGACCGCGCCGGGTTGCGGCTCGGGATGGCGGTGAACTTGTCGCTCAACGCGCTGCAGGATCCGGGACTCGTCGACAACGTCGCGCGGCTGCTGTTCGAATACGAGGTCGCTCCCGCGCGGCTCACGCTCGAAGTCACCGAGAGCGTCGTCATGACCGAGGACGGGAAGATGCGCGAGCCGCTGGCGCGCCTGGCCGATCTCGGCGTCCTCATCGCGATCGACGATCTGGGCACCGGCTACTCGAGCCTCGGCAACCTGAAGCGTCTCCCCGTGACCGAGATCAAGATCGACAAGAGCTTCGTGCTCGGCATGAGCGCCGACCCGAAGGATGCCGAGATCGTGCGGCTCATCAACGACCTCGGCCACACGCTGGGATTGCGCGTCGTCGCCGAGGGCGTCGAAACGGCGGCGACCCTCGAGCACCTCACCGACATGGGCTGCGACGTCGCGCAAGGGTACTATCTGAGCCGGCCGCTCGCGGCCGACGCCGTCGAACGGTGGCTGCGCACCTCGCCCTGGCGCTCGTCGCCCGCCGAGTCGGTCACGCCCGCCTAGCAGACCGACTCGCGAGCCGGCACCGAGTTCCGCGCGAACGCGGGGACGTCCCGAGCGCGTCACGCAGCGACGCGCTACCCGAACGGGACGAGCTCGGCCGAGGGGCCGCTAGGACCTTTGAGACGGCGGGGTGTCGCAGTGGTATGCTCGGCGCATGACGGAGACGGCGAGCACCACGACCCAACGGCTCTTCCCGACCTTTCGCTACCGCGACGCACGAGCGGCGATTCGGTGGCTGCGCGAAGCCTTCGGGTTCGAAGAACAGGCGGTCTATCCCGGAGACGGCGACACGATCGCGCACGCGCAACTGTCCTATCAGGGTGCGTTGATCATGCTCGGGACATGGCGCGAGGACGACCTGCGCATGCGGCCGGCGTACGAAGTCGGCGCGGTGACCAGCGGCTTGTACGTCGCCGTCGACGACGTCGACGCGCACTACGCGCGCGCGAAGGCGGCCGGCGCGGAGATCGTGCGCGAGCCGGTCGATCAGGACTACGGCGGGCGCGATTACTCGGCGCGCGACTGCGAAGGGAACCTCTGGAGCTTCGGCACGTACCGTCCGTGACGGCGTGCTGAGGCGCCGTCGAGCGGCGCGCAGGCGCCCGGCGGAACGGACCGCCGGGCGCCGAACGACCGCGCGGCATGGGATTCTCGACCACGATCGCGGGGAGTCTGCCGAAGCCGTCCTGGCTCGCTGAGCCCGAGCGGATTTTTCCGAGCTGGCGGCTCGAGGGGGCCGACCTGCTCGACGCGCAGCGCGACGCGACGCGCATCGCGATCGGCGAACAGCTGCGCGCCGGAATCGACACCGTCACCGACGGCGAGCAGTCGCGCAAGCACTTCGTCCACGGCTTCGCCGAGCAGCTCGCCGGCGTCGACGCGACGAAGCGGCAGAAGCGCGGAATCCGCGCCGACCGCTACGAGGCGATTTGTCCGACGGTCACCGGCGAGGTGCGCCGCACGCATCCGGTGCACGTCGAAGAGATGCGCTTCGCGCGCACGCTGACCGACGGCCCGCTGAAGATCACGATTCCGGGTCCGATGACGCTCGTCGACACCGTCGTCGACGAGGCGTACGGCAGCCGCCGCGAGCTCGCCCTCGCCTTCGCCGCCGCGATCGCCGACGAGATTGCCGACCTCGTCGCGGCGGGCGTCGACGTCGTCCAGCTCGACGAGCCGGCGTTCAACGTCTACTTCGACGAGGTTGCGGCGTGGGGGATCGAGGCGCTCGACCGCGCGCTGGGCGCGGCCGACTGCGCGACCGCCGTCCATGTGTGCTACGGGTACGGAATCCCGGCGAACGTGCAGTGGAAGGCGAACCTCGGAACGCGGTGGGATCAGTACGCGCACGTCCTCCCCCTGATCGCCGAGAGCCGCGTCGATCAGATCAGCATCGAGCTCGCCGGCTCGCACGTCCCGCCGGACGTTCTCGCGCTGGCCGGCGAAAAGACCGTCGCCGTCGGCGTGATCGACGTCGCCAGCGACCGCATCGAAACGGCCGACGACGTCAACGCGACGATCGAGCTCGCCCGCCGGCACCTTCCCGACGACCGCATCATCTGCTCGACGAACTGCGGCATGGCGCCGATGCCGCGAGAGATCGCCTACGCGAAGCTGCGCGCGCTCGCCGAAGGCGCGCTGCTCGCGAGCGTCGGGCTCTGAGCGCGGTCAGTCGGGCGGGAACTTCCCGTTCGCGTCCGCGAAGACGACCTGCATACCGTACGCGTCGCGAACGGCGAGCATCGTACATGCCGCGTCTTCGTGGTCGCCGGACCGTCGCGACGACGAGCGCAGCGGCGACGATCAGCACGAGCTTCATGGACGGCCACGCGCGCGCTGCGCTCCGGCCGGAGTGACGCAGGTGCCCCGCGCGCGCACCACGAGCAGCGGCTCGTCGAGCACGTCGGCGGCGGAGGCCGACACGTCCGCCCGGGCTGCGATCACTTTGTGCGCCGTGAACTCCATCGTGCGCGAGGTCGTCCCGGTCTTCGTGATGCGACCGCGCGCTTCGACGTAGTCGCCGGCGTACACGGGCGCTTTGAACTCCACCAGGTCGTAGGCGACGAACAGCCCTTCGTCGCCGTCGTGGCGGATGAGCAGCTCCGTCGCCACGTCGCCGAACAGCCCCAAGATGCGGGCGCCGTCGACGAGGTTTCCGCCGTAGTGCGCGTCGTGCGCGCTCATCCGCAGCCGGATCAGCACTTCATCGAGCCTGCCGTCATCGGGGCGACCGCCGGCGACAACCTCGGACCGCGCGCTCACGCCGCGGTCTTCGCCTGCTGCCATAGATCCTCGAGCTGGTCCAGCGTCATGTCGTTGAGCGACGTCCCCGTCGCGACGGCGTAGGCTTCCATGTAGCGGAAGCGGCGGTCGAACTTCGCGTTCGCGTCGCGCATCGCGCCTTCGGCGTCGATCCCGAGGCGGCGGGCGAGGTTCACCACGGTGAAGAGCACGTCGCCGAGCTCTTCGCGCACGTGCGGGTCTTCGGGCTTGAGGTCGCCGGCCTTGAGGCGCGCTTCGGCGAGCTCGCGCATCTCCTCGTGCAGCTTGTCGGTGATGTCGCGCGCGTCGGGCCAGTCGAACCCGATGCGCGCCGCTTTCTCCTGCATCTTCTGGCCGCGCTGCAGCGCGCCGAGCTGCTTGGGGATCCCGTCGAGCTTCGAGGTGCGCGCCTGGCCCGCGGCTTCTTGCGATTTGAGCTGCTCCCAATTCGCCCACACCGCGTCGACGTCGGCGACCGCGACGTCGCCGAACACGTGCGGGTGCCGGCGAATCATCTTGTTCGAAAGCCCGTCGATCACGTCGGCGACCGAGAACTTCCCGCGCTCGGTGGCGAGCTGCGAGTGGAAGACGATCTGGAAGAGCAGGTCGCCGAGCTCTTCGCTGAGCTCGACGTCGGTGCCGTGCTCGATCGCGTCGACGACCTCAAAGGCCTCTTCGACGAGATAGCGCACCAGCGAGGCGTGCGTCTGCTCGCGGTCCCACGGGCAGGAGCGCCGCAGCCGTGCCATGATCTCGACCAGATCGTCCCAGGTATGATGCGTCGAGCCGGGGGGCAGCGGGACGAGCGGCATCGTGATCGACGCGGAGAGCGTCGCGCGCGGCATCCCGGGGACGAGCTCCGCGGCGGTGCCGCGGCGCTCGAGCGCGCGCAGCAGCACCGGAAGGCCCAGGAAGTCGGAGAGCGGGTTGCCGAGCACGCCGAGGCCGAGGTCGCGGTCGTCGAGCTGGCGCACGAAGGCGTCGATCACCTCGCTCGAGCCGCGCAGGAACAGCCCCTGATCGGCGATCAGCGCGCGTTCGATCTGGACGCCGTCGCTCTCGAGGAAGCGCACCAGCTCGGGCGGAGCGAGAACGGTCGCCGCGCGGCCCACGGCCCGCAGCGACTCCCGGCTGCCCAGGGTGAGGAGTCCGGGATCACCGGGCCCCAATCCGACGATTCGGATCATCCCCTGACGCTTCGCGAGGCGGGGTCTGGTCGACTCCCGCCTCGCGTTCGATTCCTCGGGGCTCGGCCCGGAGCGATTACTTGCCGCTGGCGGCGGGCGTCGGCGCGGGCGCGCTCGACGCGCTCGGGGCCGCGCCGCCGGTCGTCGCCGCCGGCGACGCGGCGCTCGGGAGCGGCGGGAAGATGTCCTTGAAGCGGTCGTCGCTGATCTGGATGTTCGCGGTCGAGCGCAGCTGGTTCATGAATTGCGGCGTCTGCGCGCCCTCTTGCTGCTGCACGAGCTGATCCTTGATCTGACCCTGCACCGATGCCAGCGTCGCCTTCGTCGCGGCGCGCTTCCCTTCGACCTGGATCACGTGATAGCCGAACGGCGACTTCACGGGGCCGACGATCTGCCCGGGCTTCGCGGCGAACGCCGCGTCCTGGAACTGCGGGACCATCTGACCGCGGCCGAACCACCCCAGCTCGCCGCCCTTGTCCTTGGTCGACGGGTCGGTCGAGTATTGCTTGGCGAGCTGATCCCAGCTGCCGCCGGCCTTCAGCTTCGCGAGCACCGTCTGCGCGGTCTTCGGGTCGGCGACCAGGATGTGGCGCGCCTGCACCTGCGCGGGCTTGTCGTACAGCGCGTGGTTCTTGTCGAAGTACGCCTTCACGTCGGTGGCGGAGACCTTCACCTGCGGCGCGACGGCCTTGTTCAGGACGAGCCGCTCTTTGAGGATGTTCTGCACGTCCTGCTCGGTCAGGCCCTGGTTCTTCAGGATCTGCTCGAACTGGCCGGGCGGATACTTCGACTTGATGTCGCTCTCTTGTTTGTCGATCTCGGCCTGACTGACCTGAATCTTGTTGTTCGCGGCGTACTGATCGATCAGATCCTGCTGGATCATCTGCGTCAGCACTTGCTTCGCGACCGGCGTCGACTCGAGCTTCCGATCGAAGTCGGCGCGGCTGATCGACTGATTGTTGACGGACGCGACGGTGCCGCCTCCGGAGCCGCTCGAGCAGGCGGCAAGCAAGACGCAGAGGGCGGCGGTGCCGATGGCAGCCGCGGCGCGGAGAGAACGGGACATCGAAACTCCGTCGGGTGACGTACAAAAAGGCGGAGTTCGGATGGACTCCGCGACCTGCCCCCGTTTCGGGCCCGGGAACCGTCGTCCTTTCCGAAGCCGCCGGCCCTTTCGGCCAATCCCCGCTAGCGCTCGGGCAGCTCTCCGCGGGAAGGGGTCCGCCGCTCGATCTCGCGGGCGACCTCGTGAGGGTTGGCGGCGAGGGTGAGCTCCTCCGCCTCTCGGTCCTCGCGGTTCGGGACCGAGGGCAGATCGTAGCGGAGCTCCTCGAGGAGCTGGATGATCTTGGCGGTCTTACGCTCGGCCAGCATGCTGATCTGCAGGTGCAGCCGGGCCCGCGCTTCGCCGCTCTCGCCCATCCGGTTCTCGACGATGAGGATCAGGATCGTCATCGCCAGGGCGGCGATCGACACGACCAGCTCGAGCCAGGCGAACGGAGGCGGGTCGAACGGCCGCTGCCCGGCGCCGGCGAGGCCGAGGTTCACGATGACCCAGAGCGCGGCGGCGGCGAACAGCAGCCACAGCGTCCACGGGCGTCCCACGGCGTGGACGAAGCGCTCGATCGCGAGCTGGTGCAGCGAGGTGCCCGCGAGGGCGCTCCGCTCGAGCTCGGCGACGGAATCGATCGTGCTGTCGATCTGCCCGGATAGCTGCTCCGACGGGGTCACGTGAAGGGAGTACCCGCTTGCACAAGGCAGCACGCCGTCTGTGAGCGGCCCGGTCGTTCTCGTCCTCGGACTGGCCGCGGCGCTCGCCTTCGCGATCGTCGCGAAACGACTCGCGCTGCCGTACCCGATCGTGTTCGTGGTCGCCGGGACGCTCCTCGCCCTCGTCCCCGGGATGCCGGCGGTCGCGATCGATCCGAACTGGATCTTCCTCGCCGTCCTCCCGCCGCTGCTGTTCTCGGCCGGCTGGCTGACCGACTGGAAGCTCTTCCGCAGGAACCTGCGCGCGATTCTGCAGCTGGCGATCGGGCTGGTCGTCGTGACCACGGTCGCCGTCGCGCTCGTCGCGGAGCGGATCGTCCCGGGGATGGGGCTGGCCAGCGCGTTCGTGCTCGGCGCGATCGTCTCGCCGCCCGACGCGGTCGCGGCCGCCGCGACGTTCGAGCGCTTCCACGTCCCGCGGCGCATCGTCGCGATCGTCGAGGGCGAAGGGCTCGTCAACGACGCGACGGCGCTCGTCATCTACGGGTACGCGGTCGCGGCCGCGACGTCCGGCGCCTTTTCGCTGAGCGGGGCAGGGCTCTCGTTCGTGGTCGTCGCGGCGGGCGGGGTCGCGGCGGGGCTCGTGGTCGCGTGGGGTGTCGAGAAGCTGGAGAAGGCGCTGCGCCGCTGGGACCTGGGCGACTCGCTGATCGACAACCTGCTGTTCCTCGGCGTACCCTACGCGGCGTATCTCGGCGCGCAGGCGATGCACGTCTCGGGCGTGCTCGCGACGGCGGTCGCCGGCATCGCGCTCGCCCGGCGCGCGCCGTTCGTGATGACGCCCGAGACGCGGCTGATCGCGCAGAACGTGTGGACGCTGTGGATCTACTTGCTCAACGCCTACGTCTTTCTGGCGATCGGCCTGCAGCTTCGCACGATCGCCGGCGGGCTGCACCACGCCCTCTCGCTGATCGGACCGGCGCTGGCGCTCGGCGTGCTGCTGATCGTCGTGCGGCTGCTCTGGACGTACCCGTCGGCCGTGCTGCCGCGTCTGATCCCGGCGGTCAGGCGCTACGATCCGATGCCTCCGCTCAGCTCGCTCGTCGTCATCGCCTGGACGGGGATGCGTGGGATCGTCTCACTCGCCGCCGCGCTTGCGCTGCCGTACCGCGACGCGCACGGCAATCCGTTTCCCGACCGCGACGCGATCGTCTTCATCACGTTCATCGCGATCTTCGTGACGCTCGTGGGGCAAGGCCTGACGCTCGGTCCCGTGCTGCGCTTGTTCCGCGTTCGCGAAGAAAGCGACGGCGAGCGGCGCGAGATCGAGGTGCGCATCGCCGCGCTCAAAAGCGGGCTGAAGCGTCTCGAGAAGCTCGAGTCCGAGGCCGCCGGCGACGAGCAGCGGCGCATCCTCGAGCGCCTGCGGACGGAATACACCGACCGCATCGCGCATCTGGGTGCGCACGGCACGTCTGACGGCGGCGGCGAAGACCCCGCGAGCGCGTTCGATCATCGCGCGCAGAGCGAAGCGGTCGCCGCCGAGCGCCGCGAGATCCTCCACCTCCGCGACGAAGGCCGCATCCCCGACGAGATCTTCCGCCGCATCCAATACGACCTCGATCTGGCCGAGTCGCGGCTGTACTGAGCGAAGCTGTGCTGCGGTGATCGCCGTGCGCACGGGCTCGAGCGCCCGTGTACTCGCGCTAGCGCGCGCGCTCTCGCGCTTTATGCGAAGAGCGCGTCGACGCCGCGCAGCAGCGCGTCGTCGGAGTCGCCGCGCTCGAGGATCAGCGTCGGCCGCTGCGCGAGGGTGACAAGCGGAAGACGGGCCGCGCCGCCGCCGGTCGCATGGAGCAGCACCACATCGTCGCGTCCGACTTCGCCGGCGCGCGCGGCGCGTATCAGCGTCGCGAGCGCGACGCCGGCGGCCGGCTCCACGTCGATCCCCTCGGACTGCACGAACAGCGTCATCGCATCCAGGAGCTCGTCGTTGGTCACCGCATGGGTGCGCCCGTCGGTGGCCGCCAGCGCCTCCCGTATGCCGCCGGCAGTCGCATACGGCGGCGCGACGTTCGAGAGAACGGCTGCGCCGATGCGGGCGATCTGCTCGCGCGCGAGGTGCGGCGCGCGCTCGTCGAGCGTCAGGCTGCGCGCCGACCACGCGTCGTGGATCGGCGTGAACGGCGCGTTCTGACCGAGGATCAGCCGCGGCGGCGTCGTGCCGAAGCGGCCGTCGGCGATCAGGCGCTGCGCCGCCTCGTGCGCGGCGAGCGCGCCGGCCGCGCTCCCGACGGCTTGCACGTAGGCGCTCGGAAGCGTGCCGATCGCTTCGGCCGCCGCGAGCATCGCGGTGCCCATCCCGTCGCGGCGCGCGACGTTGCGCACGCCGCCTTCGAGGACGTAGCCGTCGGCGCGACCGAGGCGTCGCGCGACCCCGATCGCATCATCGTACTGCCCGCCGGCGACCCCGACGATCCGCACCGACGGCCCGATTCGCACGAGCGTGGCGAGCCGTTCCCACGCATCGAGGGGGATGACGATCAGGACCGGGAGGTCGTGCTCGGTCGCGGCATGGGCGAACGCCGCTGCGGTATTCCCCGCCGACGCGACGACCAGCGTGCGGCGCTCGTCGCGCGCCAAGCGCCCGATGACCGCGAACGCTTCGAGCTCCTTGAAGGTGGCGGTCGCGAGCCGGGCGCCGCGCTCCGGCCACCAGCCGCTGAAGGCGATCCACAACGCGCGCAGGCCGAGCAGCTTGCCGAGCTCGTCGCTGCGGTAGACGCCGGACGCTGCGTCGGTCGCCAGCGGCCGCCCGCGCGGAAGCCAGCCCGCATAGCGTGCGATCGAGCCGGACCCGGCCGGCGCGAACTCGCGAGCGAAAACCGAGCGCAGCAAGGCCGGCCCGTGCGTCTGCGGACAGTCGAGAACGACGCCGTCGTCCTGGAGCTCCGCCCCGCAGCCGCAGCAGCGGAGCCGATAGCCCCTCGCGCTCGCCATCACCCTGGAACTATCGGACACCCGCCCCGGGGACGTTACCCCAGGGCTCGACTCCGCGGCTCGGCCGCGCCGGCGAGCGCCACGGATGGACCGCCGAACCAAGGGCGCTCCGATCCGCTGAGGAAACCCGAACGACCGTGGACGAACGACCGCGGAAGCGTTTCTTCATCGCCTCGACGCCGCGCACGGGGAACGTCTGGATGCGGCGCGTGCTGACCGGCGTGCTGAACATCCCGAATTGGGCCGCGTGGCTGCCGGAAGAGATCGCTTGGGAGCTGCTGCCGCCCGACGTGTCGATGGCGATGCACTGGCGGCGCACCGCGGCGTTCGAAGGTTTCTTGCGGGAGCGCGGCTTCCGGGTGCTGGTGACGGCGCGCCATCCGCTCGACGTGCTCCTCTCGATCCTGCAGTACGCGCCGGGTGAGCCCGACGCGAAGCGGTGGATCGCGGGCGAATGCGGCGACGAGGGCATCCTGACGCTGGAGACGACGCCGGTCGACGAGGCGTTCGTCCGCTACGCGCTGAGCTGGCGCGCCTCGGCGCTGCTCGACGTCAGCGTGGGCTGGGCCGCGACCTGCGACGTGGTGCTCCGCTACGGCGATTTCGTGCGCGATCCCAAAGGCGAGCTCGCGCTCGTGCTGCGCATGCTGGGCCTCGAACCGGAGGTCGCGGTCGACGCGGTGCTCGAGCGGTTCTCACCGGAGAGCACGCGCCGGATGACCCCGGGCCATTTCTGGCAGGGGACCCCCGACCTGTGGAAGCGGCTCATCGTCCCGCAGCTCGCCCAGGCGATTCGCGAGCGTCACCGCGCGGCGTTCGAGGCGTTCGGGTTCGCGTGCGACCCCGATCCCGAGCTGACCGAAGCCCAAGCGCTCGCGAACTGGCGCGCGCTGGTTGCGGAGCGCGTCGCGAAGCGCTCGGGATGACCACACATGCAAAGCCCGCGAAGGCGAGATCGCCGTTGGCGGCGGCGGAGAAGCGGCTGCTGAAGTTCGCGCTGGCGCTGCCGGAGACGTTCGAAGATTTTCCCTGGAACGAGCGCGTCGTGAAGGTGAGGAAGAAGATCTTCGTCATCCTCGGCTTCATCGACGATCTTCTGCGCATCGGCGTGAAGCTCGGCGAGTCGCACGAGCCGGCGCTGAGCCTCCCGTTCGCCGAGCCGATGGGTTATGGGCTCGGCAAGAGCGGCTGGCTGGTGCTGCGGTTCGCACCGGCCGACGCCGCGCCGCCGCTCGACATCCTCGAAGACTTCATCGGCGAGAGCTACGCGCTCGTCGCGCCGAAGAAGCTCGCCGCGCTCGTCGCCGCGGGGATCGGCCGTCGATGACGAGGCGCGAGCTACTCGCGGCGCTCCTCGGATTCATGGCCGGCGCGTTCCTCGGCATGATCGCGCTCCTTCTCGTCGGCGACTACCTGCTCTTCCACACCGGCGACGGAGTGAAACAGATGCCGCGGCACCCCGTAACGGCGCCCCGTTCGCTTTAGCCGGAGCGGTTCTCCAGCGCTTCGAGCAGCGCGCGCAGCGTCGGGAGCTGTTCGTGCGGGCTGCGGGCGGGGAGGTCGATCGTGACCTTGCCCTCGCCGAAGCGGAACCGGTTCTTGCTGATCGACTGCAGCTTGGGGATCGAGGCCGGATCGAGCGCGAAGCCGCTTCCGACGCCCAGCGTGAGCCGCTGCTCGTTGATCACCACGCGCGTGACGCCGACGGCGAGCGCGAGGACGCGCAGCCGCGTGATCTCGACGAGCGCGTCGAACTCCGGCGGCGGCGGGCCGAACCGGTCCCGCACCGAGGCGACGACCTCGTCGACGTCCGCCCGCGTCCGCGCCGCCGCGAGCTGCTGGTAGACGGCAATCTTCTGCGAGACCTGGGGGATGTAGTCTTCGGGGACGTACGCGTCGAGCTTCACGTCGATGACGGCTTCGCGCGAATCGTCGCGCGCCTGCTCCTTCCCCTTGCGCTCGGCGATCGCTTCGGCGAGCAGCTGCACGTACGTCTCGAATCCGACCGCGCCGATGAAGCCGGACTGGGCGGCGCCGAGCAGGTTTCCGGCGCCGCGGATCTCGAGGTCGCGCATCGCGATCTGCAAGCCGCTCCCGAGGTGCGTGAACTCGCGGATCGCTTCGAGCCGGGCCTTCGCCTCCTCGGTCAGCGCCTTGTGCGCCTGGTAGAGCAGAAACGCGTACGCCTGGTGGTTCGAGCGCCCCACGCGTCCGCGCAGCTGGTAGAGCTGGGCGAGGCCGAACTTGTCGGCGTCGTTGACGACGATCGTGTTGACGTTGGGGATGTCGATCCCGTTCTCGATGATCGTCGTCGAAACGAACGTGTCGATCTCGCCGTCGATGAACTTCTCCATCACCGGCTCGAGCTCGTGCTCGCGCATCTGCCCGTGGCCGACGGCGACCCGCGCCTTCGGAACGAGCTGCTCGAGGGCGCGCGCGACGCCGTAGATCGACTCGATCCGGTTGTGCACGTAGTAGACTTGGCCGCCGCGGTCGAGCTCGGCGGCGATCGCGCGCTGCACGACGGCGTCGGCGGCCGGCACGACGACCGTCTTGATCGACATGCGGTTCTTCGGCGCCGTCTGGATCAGCGAGAGGTCGCGCACGCCCATCAGCGACATCTGCAGCGTGCGCGGGATCGGCGTCGCGGAGAGCGTCAGCACGTCGACGCTGGCCTTGAGCTGCTTGAGCCGCTCCTTGTGCATCACGCCGAAACGCTGCTCTTCGTCGACGACGATCAGCCCCAGGTCGCGGAAGACGACGTCTTTCTGCAAGATGCGGTGCGTCCCGACGACGACGTCGACCTTGCCCTGCGCGAGGTCGTTCAGCACGGCCTGCGCCTCCTTGCGCGTCTTGAAGCGTGAGAGCTCCTCGACGCGGACGGGGAACGAGGCGAAGCGGTTCTGCAGGGTCCGCGTGTGCTGCGCGGCGAGCAGCGTCGTCGGACAGAGCATGGCAACTTGTTTCTTGTCGGCGATCGCCTTGAAGATCGCGCGCACGGCGACCTCGGTCTTGCCGTAGCCGACGTCGCCGCAGACGAGCCGGTCCATCGGCCGCGGCGCCTCCATGTCGCGCTTCACGTCGTCGATCGCCTTCGCCTGATCGGGGGTCGGCTCGTACGGGAACGACTCTTCGAGCTCCGCCTGCCACGGCGTGTCCGGCGCGAAGGCGTGGCCGCGAGCGAGCTCGCGCTCCGCGTACAGCTCGACCAGTCCTTCGGCGATCGCGGCGAGCTTTTCGGAGACGCGCGATTTCGTGCGCGCCCAATCGGCGCCGCCCATCTTCGAAAGGCGAGGCGCCGCGCCTTCGTTCGCGTTGTACTTGCCGACCTGGTGCATCTGGTGCACCGGCACCAGCATCCGATCGGTTCCGGCGTAACGCAGGTCGAGATAGTCGCTCGTCGCACCGAGGATCGTCTCGGTGCGCAGCCCCAGGTATTGGCCGATCCCGTGCACGGCGTGTACGACGTAATCGCCCACCTTCAGGTCGGCGAGCGTCACCGGGACGCCTTCCTTCACCGCGCGCAGCTTCACGCGCTTGGCGGGCTGGCCGAAGATCTCGCGGTCGCCGAGGACGCGCAGCCGCAGCGCCGGGATCGTGAAGCCGTTCTCGATCGAACCCTGATCGACGAAGACGCGGCCGCGCGCTTGCGCGCCGCCCATCGCGATGCCGTCTGTTCCGGCCGCGCGCAGGTGCAAGAACGGCGCGCTGCGCTCGACGCCGACGTTCGCCGCGCGAAGGACCTCGGTGATGCGCGATGCGCCGGAGGCGACGATCCACAGCGTCTCGCCGGCGGCCACCCACTCGCGCACCGCCTGCGTGAACATCTCGATGCGCCGGTTGAAGTGCTCGGCCGGACGCGTCTCGAGAACGAAGCCGTCGAGCACGGGCGGCAGCCAGGCGAGATCGCCGGTCTCGATCCCGCCGGTGATCGTGAGGACGCGGCGCGCGCGCAGCCGTGCCTCGAGATCGCGCAGCCGCGGGGACGGCGCGGCGACCTCGGCGAGCAGCGCTTCGCCGACCTCATCGTCGCGCACGTCGAGCTCGCCCGAGTCGACGCCGGCCATCAGGGTCGCCGCGCCGCGCGAACGCTCGTCGTCGAGCCCGCGCTCGACCGTCTCGAGCATGCCGGGTTCCTCGAGCGCGATCAGCGCGTCGGGCGCGAGATAGTCGAGGACGCTCGCGCGCTCGTCGTACGCCAGGCCGAGCCACGGCTCCGGGACGTCGGCGCCGGAGGCGAGATACGCGCGCAGCGCCGAGACCACGTTCGGCTCGCCGCTCGCGCGCGCGACGACGTTCGCGCGCAACGTCTCGTCGCGCAGCACTTCGAGCCACGGCGTCACCGAGATCGACTCGAGCGTTCCGGTCGAGCGCTGCGACTGCAGCGCGAACGGGCGGAGCGACTCGACCTCGTCACCGAAGAACTCGACGCGCACCGGCTCGTCGGCGGTCGCCGGGAACACGTCGAGAATCCCGCCGCGCACCGCGTACTCGCCGGCGGCGCTCACGACGTCGACCCGCGCGTACCCGAGCCGGTACAGCCGCGCGAGCGTCGCATCCCAGCCGGCTTCTTCACCCGTCCGCAGCGTAAAGGCGTTCGCCTCGAAGACGGCGCGCGGGATGACGTACTGCCGCAGCGCGGCGACCGGCGCGACGACCACCTGCGGCGTGCGCGCGCACAGATCGGCGAGCAGCGTCATCCGGGCGCTGCGCTCGGAGGGTGACTCGATCGCGCCGACCGTCTCGTCACGCACCCGCAGGAGCGCGACCGAGCGCGGCTCCTTCTCGCCGAAGTAGTACGCCAGGTCGGTGAAGGTCCGCTCCGCGATGTCGCTCGTCGGGACGACGACGAAGAGCTGGCCGCCGAGCGCCGCGTGCAGCGAGGCGAGCAGATACGGCCGGGCCGTGCTCGTCGTCTCGTGCAGGGCGAACGCGAGGCCACGTCCGGCGAGCGGCGTGCGGAGCCGCTCGAGCAGCTCGGCGAGCGGGCGCGAGGAGGCCGGAAGGGCGCGAACGAGGGTCGGGGCGAGCGCGGACACGGGCCACCTACGATACCACGAACCGGCGGATCGGTCGCACGAGATCGGCGGCTGCCGGTCGTGATGGCTTGGTCCGATGCGGGGCGCCCGCCGGGGGCCGCTGCCGGACGGCCCAAGTCGCCGGAAGCGGCTGCGTGCCGGGCCGAGCCGAGTGTCAAGCAGTAGTAGCAGAGTATTGACAAGAGTGCTAATCGGCCGTATGATAGGTGTGACAGAAAACCTGGCCGCCTCGCGGAGCCCCGCGGGCCGGCGTCCCCTTCGGAGGCACTCCATACCAATGGCTGATCTCATGACTCGCTCGAACGGCAATCGCGGTCTCGTGAGCGACGTGTTCGGCTTCGACCCGTTCCGCGCGGTCTTCGGCAACTCGCAGTACGGGCTGCCCGGCGACGTGCAGCGGACCGAGAACGGCTGGACCGTCGAGCTCCCGGTCCCCGGCTACAAGCCCGAGCAGATCGACGTGACGGTCGAGGACCGCGTCCTCACGGTGAGCGGCAAGAACGAGAAGCGCACGTTCCAGCGCTCGATCCTGCTCCCGGAAGAGGTCGACGCCGACGCGATCGAGGCGAAGGTCGAGCACGGGATGCTCGGCCTCGGGCTGCACCTGCACCCGAAGGCCCAGCCCCGCAAGATCCAGGTTCAGATCGGCAACTGACGGCCGCGCGACCCCGGTCGCCGCGTTCGGTTCCGCAAGCCCCGCGCCTCACGGTGCGGGGCTCGTTCGTTACAGGAGCGAGCCGATGAGCGCCGCGGCCTTGGCGGCGCCGTCCGACTCGACCGGCCGTGAGGCGACCGGGAGCGTCAGCACGTCGAGCATCGCGGCCGCGATCGCCGCCGGATCGGCATCGTCGTAGTCCATGCAGCGCCCGGCGCGGTAGCGCGCGAGCCGATGGCGCACATGGTAGTTCTGCTCGAAGTGCCGGCGGAGCGGAAAGAAGATGAACGGCACGCGGTTCGCGGTCAATTCCATCGTCGTCGTGAGCCCGCCCTGGACGATCGCGAGATCGCAAGCGGCGAGCCGCCGGTAGAGCTCCGGCACGTACGCACGCACCTCGACGCCCTCGACCGGCGGCAGCGCCGCCGGATCGATACGCGGGCCGGCGACCACGATCATGCGCAGCTCGGGGATCGCGCGCTTCGCCTCCGGGTACGCCGCCATGATGCGGCGGAGCAAATGCGTTCCAACCCCGGATCCGCCGACGGTAACGATGCAAACCTTCTCGCCGGAACCGTAGCCGAACTCGGCGCGCAGCTTTTCGCGATCGGCCGTCGTTGCGGGATCGAATCCGGTGACATAGCCGGAAAACGCGTAGTGCCGTTCCGTCCAGTCACGAATCTTCGGCAGGCCGGCGCCGAACGCGTCGGGCACGACGTCGTCCGCGTTTCCGACGAACACGGCGCGATCGCGCAGCGACGGATAGCGCGCGACGTGCTCGATCATCTCGGCGTTGTAGTCGGCGGTCAAGAATGCTTCGCGCTCGCCGCCCTCGGGCATCGGCAGATACCCGACGAAGTCGGTCATCCACACGTACGGCGCCCGCTTCTCCTCGGGGTTCTCGTGCAGGAAGTAGTCGAGGTCCCACGCTTCGTCGCCGATCCACAGGTCGTAGTGCTCCTCGCGCACCAGGTCGTGGAAGACCATGAAGTTGGCGATGAGGATCTCGTCCATGCGCCGCAGCGCATCGAAGCACTTCAGGTCGTGCTCGGCGCATTCGGCCTCGATATGCGCCGACTCGCTGCCGAGCAGCGCGCTCGCCGGATGGATTCGCTCGCCGTGCAGCTCGAGGACCTTCGTGACGGGATGCTGGGCCAGCCAGTCGATCTCGAGGTCGGGATGGAGCTTGCGCAGCTCCTGCGCGATCGCAACGTCCCGCTGGGCATGCCCGAGGCCGATCGGAGAAGAGATGTACAGCGCGCGCTTGCGGCGGACTCGCGTTCTTCGCCAGGTGCGGGCTCTCGGCGGCTCCTCGAAGAACTCGCGCAGCGCGAGGTTGACTTTTACCGGATCGCGCGTATGGGGCAGATGTCCCGAGCCTTCCAGAATCAGCAGCTCACCGGCCGTCGCATCGGCGAGCGCCGCGCCGCGCGCGTGCGGGCTGATGTGGTCGCGCGTGCCGTGGATCACCAGCACCGGGCACCGTACGCGGGCCGCGAGCGCGGCGGCTTCCTCCGGGCTGAACGACGCGCCGTGCACCGATGCGGCGAGCACCTCCGGCGTCGTCTCCAATCCCCAGCCCACGGCGTCTTCGCGCTGCTTCGTCGAGTGCCGTTCCGGGATCGCCTCGTCGAAGAAGAACCGCACGAAGTCGGCGTAGTCGCGCTTCCAGTAGTGCCGGTTGTATTTGTGCCAGCCTTCGTACACGGGCTGCGGCTCGTCGAATGCTGCGAGGGCCGCGGCGCGCGGCGCGACCGCCTCGGCGAGCGGGATCGTCGGCCCGATGAACGCCGCGGCGGTGACGCGCTCGGGAAACCGGACGGCGAGTCCGACGGCCCATTGCGCGCCCATCGAGAGCGAGACCAGCCCCGCGGCCGGCGTTTCGGTCGCGTCCATCACGGCGAGCGCGTATCGTACGTACGCGTCCACGCCGTAGGAGGCGGGATCGATCGGGCGCGCGGACGCGCCGTTCCCCGGCCCGTCGAACGCGACGACGCGGAAGCGCCGAGCGAGATACGGGATCTGCGCCTTCCAGTGGCGCGCGTGCGCGATCGTCCACGTCGGGAGGAGCAGCAGCGTCCGCGCGCCGTCACCGAAGGTCTCGAAGGCGATGCGCACGCCGTCCAGCTCCACCGATCCCGTTCGGTCGGGTGCGCGCGCCCTCACGGCGTACGCCTCTCGAGCGACTGCAACCAGCGATCGATCATCGTGAAGAGCGCGTCGTGGTGTGCCGAGATGCCGGCCAGCCGCTCTTCGAGAACGCCGAGGTTGAACGTCTTCACGAGCGCCGCCAGCGCCTCGGCGGGGAAACGCGTGCGGTCGATGCCGTACTCGTCGAGCGCGCGCTCGACCGCCTCGGCGAGCACCGCGTGCCATTCCTCGTGCACGCGCGCCAGGCGCTCGCGAAACTCGGGCCGGTTCCAGGCCAGCGCCTCCAGCTCGAACCAGACCTTCGGATAGCCGGCGGCGAGGTCGGCGTCGATAAAGCCGATCGCCGTGCGCCATTTCTCGATGAACGGCATCTCCGCTCCGTACATCGCGCGCTGGCGGGTGATGATGCGCGCGGTGAAGCGCTCGAGGACCTGCAGCAGCAGCTCTTCCATCGAGCCGAAATAATAGTGGACGAGACCGTGATTCGCGCCGGCCTCCTCGGCCAGCTTGCGCGTCGTGATCTGCGCGTAGCCGTGCTCGATGAGCAGCCGCTCCGCGGCGTCGAGAAAGGCCTCTTCGGTCCGGCGGCGGGCGGCCGAGATCCCCAGCCGCCCGCGCTGCTCGTCGTTGGCTACGGCGGGCTCCCCATCTTCACGGTCGTATTTCGTAGACGATGTTGAACGCCGTCTCCGCGGCGCGGCGGAAACGGGTGAAGCCGGCTTCGCGGACGACCTCGCGGATTCGTGCCTCGCCCGCCTGCGCGCCGAGCGCGAGACCGACCTCCTGCGCCTTCGAAGCCGGCGTGCAGATCGTCGTCGAGAACGCGTAGTACGCGCGGCCGACGGGATTGATGTTGTCCTCGAGCCGGTCGCCGGCGAACGGCTCGACCAGCATCCAGGTTCCGTCGGACGCGAGCGTCCGCAGCACGTGCCGTGCGGCACCGACGGGATCGCCCATGTCGTGCAGGCAGTCGAAGAACGTCACCAGGTCGTATGCGCCGCCGGGATAGTCGTGCGCGCGCGCGACCTCGAACGAGGCGCGGTCGCAGCCCGCCGTCGCCGCCGCGGTCCGCGCGGACTCGATCGAGGGGCCGTGGTAGTCGAAGCCGACGACCGTGGAACGTGGGTACGCCTGCGCCATCATGATCGTCGACGAACCCAGGCCGCAGCCGACGTCGGCGACGCGCGCGCCGGCGCGCAGCTTCTCTTCGACGCCTTCGAGCGCGGGGATCCATGCGCTGACCAAGTTCGCATTGTAGCTCGGACGGAAGAAGCGTTCGACGCCCGCGAACAGACGCGGGTCGTGCTCGTGCCAGCCGAATCCGCGCCCGGTGCGGAACGCTTCGGTGATCTGCGGCTCGACGGCGAAGACCGCTTCGATGATGGCGAACGCGCCTTGCACGTAGAGCGGGCTCGACGGATCGGCGAGCATGAACGCCTGCTCCGGCGGAAGGGTGTATCTCGCGCTCGCGGGGTCGTACTCGACGTAACCGCCGGCGGTTTGATTGCCGAGCCATTCGCGCACATAGCGTTCGTCGGTACCGGTCGCGCCGGCGAGCTCGCCGGCGGTCAGCGGGCCGCGCGTCGCGAGCGCACGATAGAGTCCGAGCTTGTCGCCGATCACGACCAGCGCCGCGCTCGCGGCGGCGCCGATCTCGCCGATCGCCTTGCCGGCGAATGCCTGGAGCTTGTCGGGGTCGATCGCGGCAGACGGGGCCGCGGAGGGAGCAGCAGCCATCGGAAGACCTTTCATTGACGTCCGGCGGGAAGTGTTTAGTCGTATGTTTTAGTCAAATGACTAACACACCGGGTGCCGACCTGTCAAGGTGGGCGCGCGGGTTGCCGCCGGCGACGCCGCGAACGGGCGCGCGTGCGCCGCGATCGGGCGCGTGTGCGCCGCGCCGCCCTCCTCAGCCTTTGCGTTCTCGGCGGTTGCGGGAGCGGGAGCACCGCCGTGCCGCCGTACGCGCCGCCGGCGGTCGCGCCGAACGCGGGCGCGGCGGTCGATCGGCTCGACGGAGCCGGGTCCTGCCGCGTCTCGGCCGACGGGGCGATCTGGTACACGGTGCCGGCCGGGTCGTTCGGGCCGCTGGACGTCGCCGACGCCGCCTGCCCGGGCGGCACGTTGAGCGCCGTCGCGGCCGTGCCGGTCCCCGGCTGGGCCCGTCCCTCCGGCGCCACCAAAGCCGTCTTTGCGGCCGTCTCGCTGGTCGGCTCGCCCGGCGATGGCCCCGTGCAGCCGCTCGCGGCGACCGCGCACGCCGCCGGCGTTCCATTGACGTACCTCGTCGACGAGCCGTGGACGCCGAGCGACGCCGCGACATACGACGCCGAGCACGTCGCCGGCGACGACGTACAGGTCGCCCCGAGCCTCGTCCCCGCGGCGCGCGCCGCCTGGAGCTGGTTCGATCCCGCAGTCGGCGTCGTCGGGGCCGGGCACGAACGCGACATCGCCGGGACCGCGGCGCAAGGGCTCGGCGCGTTCTGGGGGATCACCTGGAACTCGAGCGGAGTCGACGGCACCGACGACCGCGGCGTGCCCTGGGGGCTGTTCTGCGCCGACCCGAGCTCCTACAAGCGTCCCTCGCCGACCGCCTCGTGCGCGCTCGCCGGCGTCGAGTGGACCGCGCGCGACCTGACGATGGCGTACCTCAGCGACCGCGAGGACGCGTACTCGACCGATCCCGACGATCTTCGGCTGCGGGCCGGGCTCGACGCGGCCTCCGCCGCCGGGTACGAGCGCCAGATCGTCGATGCATACGCGGCCGCCGGCGCGGCGACCCCGCTGCTCCTCGTCGCGCAAGAAGAGGCGACGGGGTTCGCCGATCAGGCGGCCGCCGACATGCCGATCGAAAGCGCGCTCTACGCGGAGGCGAAGGCCGACGGGATGACCGTGACGACCCTCGCGCGCGCCGTCGCGCTGCTGAAACCGTCCGGCGCGCAGCCGCGGGTCGTCGCGTTTCCGTCCCTGGCGTCGTCGGGCCGGTACGGGCCGGGGACGATCGACGCGCACGACACGCAGGTCGGCCTGACGTTCCGCGCCGGCGAGACGATGCCGTCGCGCGTCTTCGAGTACGATCGCGAGACGACGTCGCGCTACGACGTTCCGGTGCCGCAGCTCGCGCCGAGTGAGATGCCGGTGCTCGGCGCGGTCAGCGCGGCGGGCGGCGTCCTCACGCTGCACTTCCACGCGCCGGTCGCGACGCGTTTCGGCGTGGCGTTCTGGACCGATCCGCGCGCGGCTCGCTGGACCTCCCCGAACGTGATCCCGGCCGGCCGCGCCGGCGCCGTCGCGCTGTTCGATCTTCCGGCCGGCGACAGCACGATCACCCTCGGCTGCGGAGCCTGCACCTCGACGACGTTCCCGTACGCGACGTAGCGCGGCGGTTCGCCCGACCCGGCGGTCAGCGTTCGAGGCGGATCGGGAGGGTGTAGGTGGCGCTGCGCCCGTCCGCGGTCGAGGCGACGAAGCTGACCTGGTAGCTGCGGTTGAGCAGAAAGAACGGGATCCCGGTGGGCAGGTTCTGCAGCCCCGAGAAGACGCCGGGCGAGGACTGCGGGATCCCGATCTCACGACCCATCGTACGCGCGACGACCGACGTCACGTCCGGACTCGTGGTGATCCGCACCAGCAGCTGGCCGCCCTGATGCAGCGTCCGGTCGTTGAGCGCGATCTCGACGATCCGCGGGCCTGCCGTGCCGGGCGCCGGCGGCGAGACGACGTACCCGAACAGATTCGGGGTCGGGCTCGGGACGGGCGTGGGCGTCGGCGGAGCGGGCGTCGGCGCGGCGGTCGGTCCCGGCGCCGGCGTGCCGACGGGCGGCGCCGGGGTGGTCTGCGGGCCGGCGCTCGGCACCGGGGCGGTCGTCTCGAGCGGCGGCGGGGTGGGCGGCGCCGGGTTCGGGCCGGGCGCGGCCGGTCCCGGCTGAAGGAGCGCGACCAGGAGCGGAAGGGCGTACACGGCGAGCATCGTTCCCCCGAGCAACGCCGGGTCGTGCAGGGCGGTTCCGGCCACCGCGTCCTGGACGTACACCGCCGCGCCGGTGAACGACGCCGCGAGCAGGCCCGCCGACGCCGGGCTGGGCCGGGTCAGCGCGACGACGGGGACGAGCCAGAGCGCGTACCACGGCTCGGGCGTCGGATACGCCGCCCAGCCGAGAAGCGTGGCTCCGGCGAGCAGGTCGCCGCGCCGCAGAGCCCGACCCGCGGCGATGCACGCCAGCACGGCGAGGACGAGACCCACCGCGAGCGGCACCGGCGAGCCCGCCCAGGCCGCGAGCGCCGAGGCGTGCGCGATCGAGATCCGCGGCGGCCCCGATGCGGGGTCGAGCCCAAGGGCCGCGATCGACCGCAGCAGGGGCGCATAGAGCGCGATGCAGACGGCCACCGCAACCGCGGCCGCCGGCAGGCGGCCGCGGCGCGGCGGCCGGGCGAGGGTCCAGACCAGCGGCACGAGCGCGACCGCCTTCACGGCCACGGCGGCGACGAGCGCCGCGAGCCGGGCCGCAGGGCCTCGCGTGCGCTCCGCGAGCAGCACCGGCAGGAGCCAGAACACGTCGTTGTGCCCCTCTGCCGCGCTCCAGAGGACGACGGGATGGAAGGCGAGCAGCGCGGCGAGCCGCGGGCGCGAGCGTCCCGCGACCGCCACGCACGCGAGCAGCCCGAGCGCGGCGGCCAGCCGCAACGCGAAGACGGCCGCCTCGGCGCCGAGCGCGCGGGTCGCGAGGACGATCAGCGCGCATGCCGCGGTGAACGGCGGCCCGTAGACGTCGCGCGGGAGCGAGCCGCCCCAGCGCGCGAGCGCCGCGCCGAGCAGCGGATCGTGCAGCGGTGCGACGTTGCCGGCGTGCCAGGGCCCGCCCCAGGGGTCGCGGCCGTCGGCGAGGAGCGCGCCGTATGCCGCATAGGCCCAGACATCGTTCGAGAGCAGGTGCGGAACGGCCAAGGCGCAGGCGAGCGCGAGCGCCGCGACGGCGAGGCGGACGGGCACGCCGAGGGCTTCGCGGCGTTTCCGCGCGAATCCGAGGAGCCGTGGATACCGGCTGGCTTCGGCGCGCGCTCGAAGCGAAACGCGACGGCGAGGAATTGCCGGCGGCGGTTTGGGATCGGATCGTCGACGGCTACGTCGCCGGCGCGATCGACGATGCGCCGGTCGCGGCGCTGCTGATGGCCTGCGCGATCCGCGGAATGGGCGAAAGCGAGATCGAGGCGCTGACCGAAGCGATGGTCCGCTCCGGCGACGTCCTCACGTTTCAGGGCGGGCGCACCGTCGTCGACAAGCACTCCTCGGGCGGGGTCGGCGACACGGTCTCGCTGATCGCCGTCCCGCTGGTCGCCGCGTGCGGCGTTCCGGTCGCGAAACTTTCGGGCCGCGCGCTGGGCCACACCGGCGGGACGCTCGACAAGCTCGAAGCGATCCCGGGCGTGCGCACCGATCTCACCCCGGACGCCTTCACGGCGCAGGTCGACGTCGTCGGCTGCGCGATCGCCGCGCAGTCGGAGCGGCTCGTCCCGGCCGACAAGAAGCTCTACGCGCTGCGCGACCGCACCGGGAGCGTCGCGTCGGTCGGGCTGATCGCGGCCTCGATCGTCTCGAAGAAGATCGCCGGCGGTGCCGAGGCGATCGTCTTCGACGTGAAGGCGGGCCGTGGCGCGTTCATGCGCACGTTGAGCGAAGCGACGCAGCTCGCGCGGACCCTGGTGTCGCTGGCGGGCCGCTTCGACCGGCGGGCCAGCGCGCTCGTCTCGGACATGGAAGAGCCGCTCGGCGCCGCCGTCGGCACCGGGATCGAGGCGATCGAAGCCCGCGACTTCCTGCGCGGCGCGGGGCGCGATCCGCGGCTCGCCGAGGCGACGCTCGCGGTCGCGCACGAGATGTTGCGCGTCGGCGGCCTCGTCGACGAAGAGATCGGCTCGCGCGCGCAGGGGGCGCTCGAGAGCGGCGCCGCGTACGAGCGCTTCGTGCAGATGATCGAAGCGCAGGGCGGCTCGCGGCCCGCGCTGGAGGCGATGGCGGTCGACCCGCACCGCGCCGCCGCCGTCGCCGAAGGCGAAGGCGTGGTCGTCTCGATCGACGCGGTGGCGATCGGCGAGCTGTCGCGCGAGCTGGTCGCCGCCGACGGCCCGTTCGCCGGGATCCGCATCGTCGCGCGGGTCGGCTCGACCGTGCGCGCCGGCGACATGCTCGCCGAGTGCGCGGGCGCCTCCGCCGATCCGGAGCGCGTTGCGCGCGCCTTCACGCTCGGGGACATCGCGCCTTCGAACCGGCTGATCGTCGAGAGCGTGATCCGCGACGCGGGCCGCGCCGCCGAGGCCGACGTCGCGTGAACGCGAGCGGGCTCCGCGCGCGCCGCGTCGTCGTCACCGGCGCCGCCGGCCTGATCGGCAGCGCGCTCGTTCGCGCGCTCAACCTCGGCGGAACCGACGACATCGTCGCCGTCGACCGGCTCGGGACGAGCGAGAAGTGGCGGCATCTGGTCCCGCTCCGCTTCGCCGACTATCTCGACGCCGACGAGTTCTTCGCGCGGATCGCCGGCGCGCCCGAGTCGTTCGGCGAGATCGCGGCGGTATTCCACCTCGGCGCGTGCTCGTCCACCACCGAGCGCGACGCTTCGTATCTCGTCGCCAACAATGTCCGCCGCTCGCAGGAGATCGCGCGCTGGACGTTCGCGCGCGGCGCCCGCTTCGTCTACGCCTCGTCGGCCGCGACGTACGGCGCGCGCGAGTCGGGGATGCGCGAAGATCTCGATCCGCACGCCCTCCGGCCGCTGAACATGTACGGCTACTCGAAGCATCTGTTCGATCTGTGGATGCGGCGCGAAGGGCTGCTCGAGCGCGCGGTCGGGCTCAAATACTTCAACGTCTACGGTCCGAACGAAGATCACAAGGGCACGATGCGGAGCGTCGTCGCGAAAGCCTTCGAGCAGATTCGCGAGCGCGGCACGATCGAGCTGTTCAAGAGCTATCGCGAAGGGATCGCCGACGGCGAGCAGACGCGCGACTTCCTCTACGTGAAGGACGCGGCGGCGATCACCGCGTTTCTCGCGACCGCGCCGGGCGCGGGCGGGCTCTACAACGTGGGATCGGGGCGCGAGCGGTCGTGGAACGATCTCGCGCGCGCCGTCTTCGCCGCGCTCGATCTCCCGCCGCGAATCGCCTACGTCGAGATGCCGGACGTCCTGCGCGGCAAGTACCAGTACCGCACCGTCGCCACGATCGAGCGGCTGCGTGAGGCGGGCTGGAGCGCGCCCGCGACCTCGCTCGAAGCGGCGATCGACGACTACGTGCGCGCGTACCTCGTGCCGGGGACGGTGCTGGGCGCCGAGCGCGACGCGCCGGCCGAAGCCGCGGCGACGCCGGCGATCAGCCACCACAGCTGACCGACTTTCGTGTAGAACGTCACGTCGTCGATCAGACCGTGCGCGGCGAGCGCGAGCCCGGCGATGGCGGCGGCGAGCGCGAGCGGCGCGCCGCGCGCGCGCAGCAGCGCCAGCGGCGGGATGAGCGCCGCGGCGAGCGTGCCGAGCAGCAGCACGATGCCGCCGTCGGCCGCCGCTTCGAGATAGAGCGAGTTCGCGTGCGTGCGCACGCGCGGCGGCGCGCCGTAGCGCGGGAGCTCGAGCTCGAAGTTGCCGGCGCCGACGCCGAGCAGCGGGTGCGCGCGCGCCATCGCGACCGCCGCCGGCCACAGGATCGCGCGCGAGCCGGTCCCGCCGAGGTCGTCGCTGGTGTGGAACAGCGCGCCGGCGGAGCGCAGCTCGGCGGCGAGCCCGCCGAGCGCGAGCGCGAACGCCAGCGCGAACGCCGCGGCCAGCGCGGCGCGCTCGCCGCGCGGCGCTGCGCGCGCGAACAGCGCGCCGGCGAACGCGACGATGGTTTGCGCCGCGCCGCCGCGCGAGATCGTCAGCGCCAGCGTCGCGCCCGCGATCGCCACGATCGCGCCGAGCGCGACGGCGCTCTCGATCCCGGCGACGGCGGCCGGGAGCGCGAGGCCGATCCATGCGGCGAGCTGATTCGGCCCTTCGAGATGGCCGGCGATGCGCACGATCGTCTGCGTCCCGAGCCGCAGCGCCGACTCCGGCCGCGCGTAGTCGCGCAGCGCGTCGAGCGCGACGAGGACGAGCGTCGCGCCGCACGCGGCGCCGAGCAGCCGCGGCGCGTCGCGCTCGCCGCGCGCGGCGCACCAGGCGACCACGAACACCAGCGCGTACTCGACCGCCTTCAGCGTCTCGCGCACCGCCGGCGCGCGCGCATCCGCGAGCGGGATCGTCGCCGCGGTCGTCAGGATCAGCGCGCCCAGCGCGAGCAACGCGAGCCGCGCCGGGCCTTCGCGCGGGAGCGCGAGCGCGCCGCGCACGAGCAATGCGACGACGACGCCGAGCAGCGCGGCCTTGAAGGTGGTGATCGTCGTCGGGCCCGCGTAGCGCGCGAGCGCGAAGGGATCGGCGAGTACGAGCGCGGCCGGCGCGAGCGCGCGGTGGCGCCAGGTGGCATACCCGACGCCGAGCGCGACCGCCGCGAACCACAGCGCCGCGACCGCGTCGAGGCGCGGCGCTCCGGTTACGACCTCCGTATCGCCTCCGTGGGCTCCTCGCGCACCGGCACCGGCACCGGCGCGCCTTCTCCGTCGCGCTCCACGCTCGAGAGCAGATACAGCGGACGGCCCTTGATCTCGTCGTGGATCCGCCCGACGTACTCGCCCAGGATCCCGATCCCGATCAGCTGCACCCCGCCGAGAAAGAGGATCGCGAAGATCGTCGAGGTGTAGCCGGGCAAGTTGTAGCCGGAGAAGATCTTGATCGCGATCTCGACCACCGCCACCACGAACGCGATCGCCGACACGACGAAGCCGAACCACGTCGCGATCCGCAGCGGCACGTCGCTGAACGAGGTGATCCCGTCGATCGCGAAGCGCAGCATCTTCGAGACCGGATACTTGCTGGTCCCGGAATGGCGCTGGTCGCGGTCGTAGTAGACGGCGGCCTGCGGGTAGCCGAGCCACGACACCAGCCCGCGGATGAAGCGGTGCCGCTCGCGCATCGACTTGAGCGCGTCGACCACGCGTCGTGACATCAAGCGGAAGTCGCCGGTGTCGACCGGGATCGACACCTTGGTGATCCGCCGGGTGATGCGGTAGAACGCGCGCGCGGTGAAGATCTTGAAGGCGCTCTCGCCCTGCCGGTTGCGGCGCACCGCATACACGACGTCGTAGCCCTCGCGCCAGCGCGCGATCATCTCGGGGATCAGCTCCGGCGGATCTTGCAGGTCGGCGTCGATCAGCACGACGGCCTCGCCGCGCGCGAGGTCGAGTCCGGCGGTCGCGGCGAGCTGGTGCCCGAAGTTGCGCGAGAGATCGACGATGACGAGATGCGGGTCGCGCGCCGCATGCTCGCGAAGCAGCGGAAGTGTCGCGTCCTTGCTTCCGTCGTTGATGAGAACCAGCTCGTATGAGTCGATCCCCGGAACGGAGGCCGCGACCGTGGTGAGCCGGCGCACCAGCTCCGCGACGTTGCCTTCCTCGTTGTACAGCGGCGCGACCACGCTGAGGGTCGGGGACATGCGCCGGGGCTTCCGCCTCCTCGCTCTATGTTCCGCCGTCGCCGCACTGGCGGCGGGATGCGCGCGGACGACGACGACCTCCAGCTCGTCCGGCTCGGTGTCCGCGACGCCGGCGAGCGCGACCCCGGCCGCGCCTGCCGCGGGGTCCGCCGGGAACGGCGCGCTCGCGGCGCCGCCGCGCGGCGCGCCCCCGCGCCGGACCCCGGCGGCCGGCGCTGCGCCGGGCGCGAGCGCCACGGCATCGCCGCCCCCGCCCGCGGCGCAAGCGCCGCCCGCCGCCGCCGCGCACCCTCCCGTGCCCGCCGCCGCGAGCGCGGCGCCCGCCCCGGGTCCCGCGCAGATCCTCTCGGTCAGCCTGTCGCCGACGGTCGTGCGTTCCGGGACGACCGTGCACGCGCTGGTCCGCACGACGCCGGCCATCGTCAAGATGCGCGCCGTCGTCGGCGCGGCCGGCGATCAGTCGATCGACGTGCCCCGGCTCGGCAGCGGCCTGTTCGGCGGGAGCGCGACGATTCCGGACCTTCCGCCGTTCGTGCACGGCCCGTTCGCGGTTACCTTCGTCGGCGTGACCGCCGCCGGCATGTCGACGCAAACCGCCGTCACGGTCGAAGTTCCCTAGACCGGCGCCTCCGCGAGCGCGCGCAGCGCGGCGAGCGTCTCGGCGTGGAAGTTCGCTTGGAACGCCGCAACGTCGGCGACGTCGGGGAAGCGTGCGTCGACCCGCGCTTCGGCGAGACGGTAGCGGCCGCCGACGGCGAGCAGCGTCCGGCGCTCGGTCAGGCGCGCGAGCGCGTCGGCGACGCACGCCTGGGCATCGCGCGCCAGCTCGGGGTCGACGAACGCGCCGGGCGGGAGCGCGTCGCGCAGCCGCGTGACGCCGTCGACGGCTTCGCGTGCCTCGAACGGAAGGTCGACGGCGAGCAGCCACGTCGCGAGCAGCGCGCTCGTCGTCACCGGCCGCGCCGCGGCGAGCGAGCGCTGCAGGTCGTGCGGATCGGCGGGGCGCCCGACGCGGTACAGCAGCGAGAGCCGGCGGCCGCGGAACGGATCGAAGGCGATCGCGGCGAGCCACGGCTCGGCGACGCGGACGAGGTGCTCGACGATCCCTTTGAGCGGGCGCATCCGCCCGTCGGTGCTGTAGAACCCTTCGGGCGTCACGTAGAACGTCACGCCGCGCTGCACGATACCGACGATGCGTGCGATGTCCTCGGCGATCCCCGCGCGCATCGCGTCGAGCAGCTCGCGCCGGTACGGATCGCGCACGTGCGCGAGCTTGATGCGCGTCTCGCCGGCGAAGAACAGCTTCGCCGACCGCACGTCGGACAGCCGGTTCGCGCCGGCCGGGAGCAGCGCCAGCGCTTCGTCGCGGAAGACCTCGCGCACGTCGAGATCGCCGTGCGCCGCGTCGATCGCGAAGGCGAGGCTGCGCAGCGGCCGCGACGAGAGCTCGTTCTCGAGCGGGAGCATCCCGATCGTCGCGAAGAGCGGCCCCGCGTTGACGTTCCGCATCAGCGGCGCGAGCCACGGCATGCGCCAGGCGAAGAAGCCCGGCTCGTAGAGCCGTCGCGACGATGCGGTGAAGACCGGCGTCTTCCACGGACCTTGCATGAAGGCGCGGCCGGCGACGATCTCCGACTCGTCCTCGTGCTGATGGTTCGCGATCAGCACCGTCGGCCCGCGCCGGAACGGAAGCCGTCCCCATTGCCGGATGCGCACGCGCGTGCGCAGATACGGCTGGCGCACGATCATCGCCGCCCATTCGAGAACGAGCGAGAGCGTCGATGCGACGGGGGTGCGCCCGACGCGCAGCACGATCAGCGAGCCGATCGCGAAGCACGCGCCCGCGCTGCCGAAGAGGATGCGGTACCCGTCGGCCGGCGTGTGGCCGCGCGCGATGATCCACGCGCCGAGCGCGGGCGCGAGGACGGCGGGCAGGTTCGAGAGCGTTCCCCAAATCCCGAGATCGCGCGCGACGTCGCCGAGCTCGGGGACGGCGTCGAGCGCGAGCGCCCACCCGACCGAGAAGATCCCGCCGTAGCCGAGCCCGAACAGCACGGCGTACGCGTAGATCAGCCCGCGTTCGGGCGCGAGCGCGAAGCCGAGCGCGGCGAGCACCATCGGGATTCCGGAGAGCGCGACGACCTTGCGCCGATCGATCCGGTCGGAGAGCCGCCCCGCGAGGACGCTCGAGACGATCGCGCCGAGCAGCGCCGCGCCGGCGACGAGCCCGGTTCCGAGCGAGGCGTTGTGCACCCTGAGCACGTCGCTGAAGAAGAACAGCACGTAGGTGTTCAGCAGCGTCATCCCGAGCACGATCCAGCAGCGTGCGAAGAGCGTCACGATGAGGTCGTGGCGATCGCGGATCACCGCGTGCGCCGGCGGAGCGGCGATCGCCGGCGCACGCGGGACGAGCGCCAGCGACGAGGTGGCGACGGCGATCATCGCCGCGGTGGCGAGCAGTGCCTGGCGCGGCGGAAGCTGCGCCGCGCACAGCAGTCCGATCACCGTGCCGATCAGCGTCATCGCGCCGCGGAACCCCGCCGCCGTCCCCCAAGCGTGGCGCGGGACGACATCGGGGAGCAGCGCCTGATAGATCGTCTGCGCCGTGGTGAGCGCGACGGTCGCGGCGACCAGCGCGAGCGCGAGCTGGCCGATCGTGACGCATGCCGCCATCCCGCCGAGCGCGAGGATGTCGACGACGAGGGCGAGCGCGGTCTCGACGCGGCGGTCGCCGCCGCGCCGCCGCGCCCAGTCGGAGAGCCCGCCGGCGAACGGCGGGACGACGGCGACCGCGATCCCGGCCAGCGTCGCCAGCGCCGCGAGGGTCGCGGTGTGGCCTTGCGGCGCGATCCGCAGGACGAGCGCCGGGACGACGATCGCCACCAGGGCGGCGTCCTGGAACTGGATCCCGATCCACAGCGCGTTCAGCGCCGCGTGATCGCGGTTGGCGAATCGCGGCTTGTCCTCGCGCATCCGCTCGATGCTAATCGATGTCCGCCCAGTTGGCGACGACCACGGTCACGTCGGCACCCGGCTCGGCGTGCAGCACGTGCGCCGCCGGGAGCGCCATCGCCGCATCGCGCTCGATCGTCCCGTACGAGCCGCGGGTGATGCGGAACAGCAGGCGCGCGCCGCGGTGCAGCCGCAGGCCGAGCCGGAAATGCCGCGCGTCGACGCGATCCATGCGGATCTCCGAGGGCGACCAGCCGCTGCGGTCGGTCGAGACGTAGATGTCGTCGCTCGGCGGCGTCCGCGGCGGGACGATCACGTCGATCGTCGCGTCGACGAGCTGCGTTGCGTCGGCGTCGGCCTGCACCGCGGGCGCGAGGACGTACGCGCTGCGCGGGATCTGCGAGGCGGGCCGGGTCTGGGCGACCAGGGCCTGCGGCGTCGCGCGCCCGTCCGCGTCGAGCCCGACCGCCAGCGCGCGGCCGGCGACGACCCCGGCGCAGGTCGCGCCGTCGGCGAGCTTGAGGACCCCGCCGCCGGCGACGACGAGACGGTCGCCCTCGCAGGCCAGCGGGACGATGCGGAACAGCGTCGCGGCGGCCGCGATCACCAGCGCGGCCGGCATCACGGGGTGATCGCGAAGCTCCAGCGCGGGACCCAGCGCGTCCCGCCCCAGGCGAAGTCGTAGAACCGTCCGACGTCGATCCCGAAGTTGGGGAACGGATGAACCCGCACGTCCATCCCCGCCTGCCACTTCGGACGGCCGTAGCCGTTGAACTGCGGGAAGTCGTCGGTGTGGATCACGGTCAGGTTGAACGCGTTGGTCGCCGTCGGCGTGTACTGCGCGGTGAACGTCGCCGTCCGAAACACCGACGCGCCGCTGAACGCGTCGTAGCCGTAGTACGGCGTCCCGTCGGGGGTGAGGATCGGCAGGGTCGGCACCGGGTAGAACAGCGACTGCAAGCCCGGATAGACCTGCGCGCTCCAGCTCTCCTGATAGCCGCCGAACAGCCGGACCCGCCTGGTGAGCTGCCGCGAGAGGATCGCGCTCTCGGAGAGCGCGTCGTACTGGTGCGGGAAGGCGTACCAGGTGCGCGAGGCGTCGAAGTTCATCGCCAGCGTCGTCTTCAGCGGCATCTTGACGACGGGCGTGGCGACGCTCAGGTCGAGTCCGTGCCGCCACACCAGCGAGTAGTCGCGCGCGTCGGGCAGCACGCTCAGCAGCCCGCCGCGCTGCGCGTCGAACCCCACGTCGGCCTTGAGCCGCCACGTGGCGCCGCCGAAAAGGGGCTTGTCCGGCGTGTGGATGCTGGCGTCGAAGGTCGAGCCGCCGGCGGTGTTCCGGCTGTAGTCGGTGCGGGCGCCGAACGAGCCGAAGGCGGCGGTCGCACCGGCGTGCTCGACCGTCCCGTAGATCGTCCCGGTGAGGTCGGCGACGACGGTATAATGCGCGCCCAGCCGTTCGTAGGCGTCGAAGCCGTGGGTCGAGTAGCCGCGCAGCGGCTGGTCGAACGCGGCGGTGGCGTAGGCGGTGTCGCCGGAGACCAGCGACTGCTGCAGCCCGAGCGCCGGGCCGGGGCCGTCCTCCCACCGCGCGTGGACCGCGGTCAGCGACGTCGGGCTGCCCCACAGCCCGTAGGGCTGATCGAAGTCGGAGCCCGGCAGGCTGGTCGCGCCGAAGCCGGCGCCGGTCGCGAAGGTGTACAGGTACGATGGGACGGGGAGCCCGCCGACCGACGTCGGGAAGGCCGCCGGGCTGAAGCGGACGTCGGCGTGCGGCGTGATCGCGGCGTGCCGCGCGCGGATGAACGCGTTGCCGTCGACGACGTCCGGGAAGCTGAAGCGCTGCGCGTCGTACTCGGCCGGCGCCGCCGCCCCGAGCGCGCGGGTCGTTCGCGTCACCCCGGAGGCGGCGTCGAGCAGGTCGACCCGGTCGCCGCCGAGCTCGAGCGCGATCGCGTCGGCCTGGGCGGCGGCGCTGCGGTGCGCCAGGCGTGCGTGCCCGGCCAGCACGATGCGATCGGACTTCAGGTCGACGCAGGCCGCGTCGGCGCTCCCGGTCGTTCCGTCGGCAAGCCGCAGCGTGGCCCCGTCGCGCGCGACCACCAGCAGGGTATCCGAGAAGAACACGATCGTCCCGCCGTCGAGCGCGGCCGACGCCCGCGCCGCCGCCGCGACGGGGACGGCGGCGAGCAGGCCGGCGGCGAGCCCCGCGACCAGCGCCCGCATCAATGCGGCGGCAAGTTCGGGGTCCGCGGTCCCGGCGTCGGCGCGCCCGGCGGGCGCGGGAAGTTCCCCGGGACGTTCCCCGGCAGGAAGGGGTTCGGGTTGAACGGCGTCGGGATGGCGCCCGGCGCCGCCGGCGCCGAGACGCTGCCGGCGCGGTCGTCGCGCCAGTGGTAGACCGTGTGGCGGACGAGCTGCGCGTCGGACTCGTGGACGTCGAACTTGGTCGGCGGATCCTCGAGGCCGTCCTCGCCGATCTCCTCCGACTGCCACGAGCCGCGGGTGATGCGGTAGTAGAACACCGTCCCCGAGGCGAACCGCGCGACCGACCGGTAGTGCGTCGCGTCGATCCGGTTCATCAGGATCGCCTGCGGGTTCCACTGGCTGACGTCCGTGCTGACGTAGATCTGCGCGTCGAGCGGAGTCGTCGCCGGGACCTCGACGACGAAGGCGACGGCGACCTCGCGGCCGGTGAAGCCGGGCCGGGGCTTGAGCTCGGGGTTCGCCTTCGGCGCGGACTGCGCGACCGCGAACGCGTGCGTCTGCGCGTACGCGGCGTCCGGCGGGAGCCGGCGCCGCGTCAGGTCGAGCTCGGTGACCTCGTGCGAGGACGGGTCGAGGATCGCGCGGGCGAACACCCGCGGCGCGGGCTGAAGCGCCGTCGGGCCGCCGCCGTCGTAGTCGGCGATCTTCAGCGAGGGTGCGAGCTTGAACGCATCGCCGGTCGTGAAGAACGCGTAGCCGCCGCGGAAGTCGAGCAGCTGGCCGGTGAAACGCAGCAGCGCGCCCGACGGCGTCGGCGAGGCGACCGGGGCCGCCGCGCCCGGGACGAGGCTCCCCGGCGCCGGCGTCGCGCCGGGCGGGAGCGTCGGAACGGCGACGGGGACCGGCGTCGCCGGCGCGGCGGTCATCAGCGGGCGCGGCTGCGAACCCGGCGGGATCGGCTGCGCCAGCGAGGGGAGCGCGGTCGCGAGCAGCGCGCCCGCGGCGATGACGGTGACGAAGGTGCGCATCACGGCGTGAACTGGATGTAGGTCTGCGGCGACCAGCGGAGGTTGGCGAAGTTGAAGTAGTAGGCGCGCTGGAGATCGAGCCCGACCTGGCGCGCCAGACGGAAGTGGATGTCGGTGAGCACCTGATACGGCGGCTGTCCGAAATACCCCGGGACCGGCGCCGGCGTGTCGTAGTAGCGGTGCCCCGTCACCGAGAACCCGAAGTACGCGTTCGGCTGGTAGACGAAACCGAGCGTGTAGCTGCGGCTGGTCTGCAGGCCGTGGAACGCGGCGATCCCCGAGAAGCACCCGTACGGTCCGCAGAACGTGTCGGGCTGCGTCGGGAAGTAGCGGTCCTGGTTCGCGCCGGCGAGCGCGGCCGTTTCGGCGACGGTGTACGCGACGTACGCGTTGAGCCGTCCGAGGTCGTAGGTGCGCGAGATCGAGGCGGTCTCGCTGCTGGTGTCCACCTTCACGCCGTCGATCGGATCCCACTCGAGCTGCTTCGTCGCGATCAGCGTCAGCGTCGGCGCGTTCGGCTTCTTCGCGAGCGGGATCCCGCGCGGCGTCACCAGCGTCGCGTTCAGGAAGTGGTACCACAGGGTCGGCGGCCCGTAGCCGCCGTTCGGCAGCGTCTGCAGCCCGTTGTAGTACCCTTCGCCGTACTGATCGTGTGCGTAGCCGATCCCAGCGCCGAACGACACGGCGAACGGCGACTTTCCGATGGTCGGGCGGTTGCTGGTGAACGAGAAGAGCGCGTCGTCGGGGTGCGCGCGCCGGTGCAGGTACGTGTCGCCGGGTGCGATCCCGAGCAGCTCCCAGTTCGTCTCGTCGGCGGTGGCGGTGAAGTAGCCGAGATGCTTCACCGCCAGGTCCGACTGCAGGTTCTCGTAGGATCCGACGTCGAGCGGCTGACTGATGTAGCCGAGCTGGTCGATGCTGAGCTGGTAGAAGCCGCGCAGGTCGGCGTTCGGCGAGAGCCGGTCGTACCCGATGAAGTTGTACTGCCGCTGGTCGCGCGTGAGCGGGTTCGCCGAGAGCACGATGTAGTCTTGATCCCACACGAAGTGCTGGTCGAACGAGAGGTACGCTCCGGTCGCCTGATCGTCGCGGATGTGGAACGCCGAGAGGCTGTGCGCCGAGCCGTTGTACGGGATCCCGACGTCGAAGCGCGCGCCGGCGAACCCGTTCGCGTAGAAGTTCGGGTTCGCCGAGAACGTCACCACGTAGCGCGGGAGCGGGACGTAGACGCCGGCCGTGAGGATCTGCGGATTGTCGAAGCGCACGTTCGTGCCCGGGATGATCGCCGCGCCCGAGGCCTTGATGTACGGCCGCGTCGTCACCTCGGGGAAATAGAACGCATCGCCGGGCTGCTCGCGGCCGGCATGCGTGTCCCGGTAGTCGTTCCCGAAGTAGGTCCAGCGGTCGGGCGCCGGGCCCGAGGGGATGAAGTACTCGCGGTCCGCGTTCAGGAACCCGGCGAACGCCGCGCCCTGCTGGTGGATCGTCGGCCCGTCGACGTGCACGTCGCCCGCGACCAGGTAGCGGTTCAGCTTCAGGTCCATCGCGAACGTCTCGCCGCGGATGATCGTTCCGTCGGAGAGCCGCACGCGCACGTTGCCGTCGGCGGTGATGACGAAGCGGTTCCCGTCGTAGGCGACGCCCTTCGCGGAGAGATCGAGGCTCGTGGTCTGGGCGGCGAGCGCGCGGTCAGCGAGGCCCGCGGCGAGCGCGCACGCCAGCGCGGCGAGAACGAAAAGACGCATGCAAGGCTTCACGCGTTCCGCACTGCGGGAGGCACGGTCCTGCGCAGAACAGAACGGCATGCGTCCGGATGCCCCGCGTACTGGTCTTCGTCATGGACTCCGCCGGCGTCGGCGCTCTTCCGGATGCGGCCGCTTACCACGACCGTTCGAACGCGAACACGATCGGAAACGTCGCTGCGGGTCTCGGCGGTCTCGAGCTGCCGTCGTTCGAGCGGCTGGGGCTCGGCCACGTCACGGATGTGCGCGGCCTCACGCGGAACGGCGAGCCGCGCGCGGCGGTCGCGCGGCTGCGCGAGCGCTCGAAGGGCAAGGACACGATCACCGGTCATTGGGAGATGGCCGGGGTGGTCACCGAGGTCCCCTTCCCCACCTACCCCGAGGGGTTTCCGCCGGAGGTCGTCGAGCGCTTCACCGCGATCTGCGGGAAGCCGCCGCTCGGGAACCGCACCGCTTCCGGGACCGAGATCATCGCCGAGCTCGGCGAAGAGCACCAGCGCACCGGCAGGCCGATCCTCTACACCTCGGCCGACTCGGTCTTCCAGGTGGCGGCGCACGAGGAGACGGTCCCGCTCCCGGTGCTGTACGGCTGGTGCGAGGCGGCCCGCGCGATGCTGGTCCCGCCGCACGAGGTGAACCGGGTGATCGCCCGGCCCTTCGCCGGCCCGCCCGGGAACTACGCGCGGACGCCGAATCGTCGAGACTATGCGATCCCGCCGCCGGAAACGGTCCTCGACCGGCTGGAACGAACGGGTGTACCCGTGCACGCCGTCGGGAAGATTTGCGACATCTACAGCGGTCATGGGATCGCGTCGTCCGTCCGCGTCGCCGATAACGGTGAGGCGGTCGACCGCGCGCTCGAGCTGGCCGACGCCACGGACCACGGGCTCGTGTTCGTCAACCTGAACGACTTCGACAGCAAGTACGGGCACCGCCGCGACGTCCGCGGGTACGGCGAAGCGCTGGCGCGCCTCGACACGCGGATCCCCGAGATCCTCGAGCGTGTCCGCCCCGGGGACGGGCTGATCTTCACGGCCGATCACGGCTGCGATCCGACCCAGCCGGGGAGTGACCACACCCGCGAGTTCGTCCCGTACCTCGAGTACGGCAGCGCGCCGGGAGGCGATCTCGGGACGATCGAGGGGCTCGGACATGTCGGCGTCCGCCTCGAGGCGATCCTCGGGGGGAACGCGGGGTGAGCGCGGTCCAGTCCGTCGCGCCGCGCACGGTCGAGCTGCCGCAGGCCCCCCTCGCCCTGCCGCGCGCGCCGGAGCGCCCGGCCTGGATGCACGCCGCGAAGCGGTCCCTCGACGTCGCCGTCGCGCTGGCGGTCCTCGTGCTGACCGCCCCGGTCATGCTGGGCGCGATGGTCGCGATCGTCGCGGTCGACCGCGGGAGCCCGCTGTTCCGCCACCAGCGCGTCGGGCGCGGCGGCCGCCGGTTCATGATGTTCAAGCTGCGCACGATGGTCCACGGCGCGCACGCGATGCTGCCCGAGCTGCGGCGTTACAGCGAAGTCGACGGGCCGGTCTTCAAGATGCGCGACGATCCGCGCCTGCACGCGCTCGGCGCCTTTCTGCGCCGCACCTCGATCGACGAGCTGCCGAACTTCATCAACGTTCTGCGCGGCGAGATGTCGGTCGTCGGCCCGCGGCCGCCGCTCCCCGACGAGGTCGCGCACTACGACCCGTACGCGATGCGCCGGCTGTGCGTGAAGCCGGGGATCACCTGCCTCTGGCAGATCTCCGGGCGCTCGGAGCTCTCGTTCGACGAGTGGATGGCGCTCGACAACCGCTACATCGACACCTGGACGCCGTGGGTCGACCTCGGCATCGTCCTCCGAACGATCCCGGCCGTTCTGCGCGGTAATGGCGCGCACTGAGCGCCACCTCAAGGCGCTCCCTGCGCCGAGCGCGCGGACCGTCGCGGCCTCGACGCTCGTCGTCATGGCCGCGACGCTCGCCTCGACACTGCTCGGCTTTCTGCGCGAGGTCGTCAACGCGCGCTACTTCGGGACGCAGTGGGAGATGGACACGTTCCTCGCCGCCGCGACGATCCCGACCATCCTGTTCGGGTTGTTCAACGGCGCGCTGGTGAGCGCGCTGGTCCCGACGTTCTCCGAATATCTCGCGCACGGCCGCGATACCGAGGCGTGGCGGCTCGCGAACACGATCTTGAACGGGCTCTTCCTGATGCTGGTCGTCGGCTCGGTCGCCGGCTGGTTCCTCGCGCCCTTCTACGTCCCGGTGGTCGCGCACGGCTTCCCGCCTCCGCAGATGGAGGTGGCGGTGCGGATGACGCGCTGGATGCTGCCCAGCATCATCGGCACCTCGCTGGCCGGCGTCGTCGCCGCCGTGCTGAACGCGCATCACCGCTTCGGCGCCGCCGCCCTCCAAGGGCTGGCGATCAACGCGGTGACGATCGCGGTCGTGGTGCTGCTCTTCCACCGGCTCGGCATCTACGCGCTCGTGCTGGGGACGACGCTCGGGCTCTGCGCGCAGCTCGTCGTGCAGCTGCCTTCGTTCTTCCGGCTCGGCGCGTACCGCGTGCAGATCGATCTGACCCATCCGGGTCTGCACCGCATGCTGGAGACGCTCGGCCCGATCGTCGTCGGCTCGGCGGCCGGGCAGATCGCGCTGTTCTTCGACCGCTTCTTCGCTTCGACGCTCCCGCCGGGCTACATCGCCGGGATCAACTACGCGACGAAGCTGGTCGGCTTCCCGCAGCAGATCTTCGCGGCGGCGATCGCGACGGTGATCTTCCCGCTGCTCGCCTCGCACTTCGCGCGCTCCAACCACGCCGCGGCGCGCCGCAGCGTCGTCACCGGGCTGCGCCTGGTCATGTTCATCGCGATCCCGGCGACGCTCGGGCTCGTCGTGCTCGCGATGCCGATCGTGCGCACGCTCTTCGAACGCGGACAGTTCGTCGAAAGCTCGGCGGTCCTCACGGCGCACCTCGTGCCGTATGCCGCGGTCGGCCTGGTCGCGACCGCGGCGAACGTCGTGCTGAGCCGCTGCTGCTTCGCCTTCCGCGAAGTGCGGCGCACGGTCGCGATCTCGGTCTTGGCCGTGCTGGTCAACGTCGCGCTCTCCGTCGTGTGGCTGCCGCACTACGGCGCGAGAGGGCTGCTCGGCGCGAACGCCGTCAGCCAGAGCCTGCAGGCGGTGCTGCTCGCCGCGCTGACGTGGCGGCTGCTCGGCGGGCTCGGGCTGCGCACGCTCTGGCGCACCGCCGCCGGCGCGCTGCTGTGCTCGCTCGCGATGACCGGCGCGCTGCTCTGGGTGCTGCGCTTCACGACTGCGCCGCGGGCGCCGTTCGGCGCGGAGGCGCTCTACCTCGGCGGGCTGCTGGCGCTCGCCGCGCTGGTGTTCGTCACAGTTGCGCGCGTCCTGCACGTCGAGGAGCTCGGGCTGATCGCGACGCTGATCCTGCAGAAGTTCCAGCGCAGCATCCCGAGCGCGGCCGAGACGCGGGACGCGCCGATCGCATGAGCGGCGCTTCCGACCTCACGCGCGCGCCGCTGGGCGGGCTCCGCCGCTTCGCGCGCAGCGACATTGCGCGCCACGGCCTGGTCACGTTCTCCGCCACGATGGCGATCAACGCGTTCAACTACGTCTTCCATCTCGCCAACATCCGGCGGCTCGGCGTCGCGGAGTACGGAATCGTCTCGGCGATCATCGCCGGGATCGCGATCTTCAGCGTCCCCGGCGCGATCGCGCAGCAGACGCTGGTGAAGGTGAGCAGCGAGCTCTACGCCGCCGGCTCGCTCGACCGTGTGCGCGCGCTCGCCGACCGCGTCCTCGCCATCATGATCGTCGCCGCGGTCGCCGCGCTCGCGCTCGGCGTGCTCTTTCAGCGGCCGATCGCCGCATATTTGGAGCTCGACCGCACCGGCGTCGTGCTGATCGGCGTCGCGATCTTCGCCGTCGGCCTGCTGACGCCGTGCCTGCGCGGCGTGCTGCAGGGCGTGCACGACTTTCACTCGTTCTCGCTCTCGCTGTGGGTCGAGGGCGCGGTGAAGACGCTCTTCGGCGTGGGCCTGGTCTACCTCGGATTTCGCGCCGAGGGCGCGCTGGCCGGGATCCTCCTGGCGGGGATCTGCGCCGGGCTGTTCGCGCTCTGGCGGATCCGCCGCGACGTCGGCGCGACCGCGTCGGCGCTGCACCTCGACGTGCGGCGGCTCGCGGTGACGATGATCGGCGTGACGCTGGCGACCGCCGCGCTCACCACGCTGACCTACATGGACGTCATCTTGGTGAAGCACTACTTCAGCCCCGAGACCGCCGGGATCTACAGCGCGGTCGCGCTGGTCGGAAAGACGATCCTGTTCTTCGTCGGGTTCATCCCCGTCGTCGTGCTCCCGCACGTGACCGCGCGCGCGGCGACCGGGCAGTCCACCCGCACGGTGCTGGTGCAGGCCGGCGGCGTGCTGCTCGCAATCCTGGTCGTCTCGCTCGGCGCGTTCTTCGTCGTCCCCGACAAGATCATGGCGATCGCCGCAGGATCGCGCTACGCGGCGGGGATTCCCTATCTGTTCGGCTACGGCATCGCGATGGCGCTGCTCGGCTGCACCACGTTCGGCGTCGCCTACCGCATCGGGCTGCACCGCTTCAGCTTCATGCTTCCCATGCTCGTCGTCACGATCGGCGAGCTGATCGCGATCGTGCTGTACCACGGCTCGATCCGCGAGGTGATCGACGTGATGATCGTCGGCAACGCGTGCGCGCTCGCCGTCGTCGTGGCGACGCCGCAGCGCGCGAGGCCGGTCGACGCCGCCGCCGCGAAAGCGGCGTGACGACGGTCGTCCTCGCCAACGTCGTCTGGCCGGAATACGGGATCGAAGCAGGCGGAACGCAGCACGCGCTGGCGGTGGCGAACGAGCTCGCGAAGGAGCGTGACGTCGCGGTCGTCGTTCCGGCGTTCACGCTCGCGCCGGTCGCCGCGCGCTACCCGCGCCTGCGGCTGCTGCCGACGCCGAGCCCGCGCGCGCTGCTCGGCTCGACGATCGGGACGCTGCTGTTCTCCGCCGCGAGCTGGCTGCGGCGGGCGCGCACGATCCGCCGGGCCGGCGAGGTCCTCGCCGCTTCACACTTCCTCGGCGATGTGCTGCCGGCCGGTTTGCTCCACCCGCGCCGCGCCGCGGTGATCGTGCACCATCTGGTCGAGCCGCCGTGGCGCCGCAGCGGGCCCCTCGTGCGCAATCTGCTCGGCTATCTGCACGAGCGGCTCTCGCTCGTCGTCGTCCGCGCCCTCGCCGGGAGCGTCGTCACCTCGTCGGCGCACGTGCGCGCCCAGCTGCGCGCGCGCGGATTCCGCCAGCCGATCGTCGTCACGACGAACGCGCCGCGCCCGCTCTCCACGCCGCCTCCGCCGTCCGATACGCGCGCCGCCGGGCGCGTCGTGTCCGTCGGACGCCTCTCGCCGACCAAAGGCATCGAGCATCTGATCGACGCGTGGCCGATCGTCGCGGCCGCGGTGCCGGGCGCGACGCTCCATCTCGTCGGCGACGGCGACCCGGACTACCGGCGCGCGCTCGAAGCGCGCGCGCGAGCGAGCGCGCCGGACGGTGCGATCCGGTTTCTCGGACGCGTCGGCGACGAGCGCAAGGAGCGGGAGCTGTTCGACGCGCAGCTGTTCGCCTTTCCCAGCCTCGAGGAGGGCTTCGGGATCGCGATCGCCGAGGCGATGCAGGCCGGACTGCCGAGCGTCACGTTCGATCTGCCGGTCTTTCGCGAGCTGTTCGTCGACGGCCGCATCGCCGTCGCGACCGGCGACTCCGCGGCGTTCGGGCGCGCGATCGCGGATCTGCTGCGCGACGGCGCGGCGCGAACCGAGCTCGCGTCGGCCGCGCTGCGCGCCGGCGCCTGCTTCACCTGGGAACGCGCGGCGCGGCTCGACGCCGAAGCGATGGCGCTCGCCGCGCGCGGCGCGCGCGCGACGGACTAAGCCGCGCCGGGCCTGCGCCGCAGCCGCGCGCGCTGCGGCGCGCTCTCGTACCACGCGGCCAGTGCGGCGAGCACGAGCAGCAAGAGCCGCCCGGCCAGCGCCGTCGCGTCGAAGAAGCGCGCGTCGTACCGGAACGTGACACGGCGCGAGCCGCCGCACGGCACGAGGTAGCCGTTCGCCCAGCCGTCCGCGCGGAAATGCGGAAGCGGCATCGTCCCGCCGGCTTCGCGCGCGCTCCAGCCCGCGTCGTACGCGGTCAGCAGCGTCGCGGAGCACGTGCCGGTGCCGCGGCTGGTGACGAGCGCCGTCAGCGCGGTGGGCACCGCGGACGTGACGAAGGCGCGGGCGGCGACGTCGGCGACGTTGCGCGGCAGCGGGACGGCCCGGAACGCGGTCGCTCGCGCGCCGGACCGCAGCTGCGCGAGGGCGAGGCCGTTCGGCGGAACGGCGAAACGGAGCGCAACGTGTGCCGTGCGGGCGGGGAGCGCGATCGCATACCAGGTGAACTCCTCGCGAACGACGCGTTCGAGCGGCGTCACGGGGACGGCGTGGAACGCGCCGCCGTCGGCGGAGAGCGTCGCGCTCGCGCGGGCGGCGTCGATCGAAGCGAGACGCGCGAACAGGACGCGCGCCCCCCGCGCGACGTCGAACCGCAGCGTCTCGGGGACGAAGCTGAAGATCGTTCCTTCCGGCGCGTTGTTCTGCCAGCGGTTCACGAAGTAGGTGAACTGCGAGGGCGTCCAGCCGTCGTGCGCGTTGAAATGCTGCGCGAGCGCGAAGATCGCGATCGGCGTGGTGCTGCCGCCGGCGAAGGGCTCGACGTACCGTGCCGGCACGTACGTGCCGCGCGGGCGCACGTCGCGCGTTTCGAACCGATCGACCGCGCCCGTGTCCGAACTGGTGCTGAGCGGAGCCGGGCCGGCGAGCACGACGCCGGCGTACGAGGGGACCGGCCACAGCTCGAAACCGTCGTCGTTCACCGCGGGCGCGAGACCGTTCGCGTCGAGCACGCGGCGCACCGCCGGATAGTCGAACGCGGCGCCGTCCGGCTCGCCGGCGCTTTCGAGCGCGGTCGAGTGCAGCGACTTGCGAAAGACGAACGCCGCGACGCCGAGCCGCTTCGCGACCGCCGCGAGCGGGACCGTCGCCCCGTACTCGCTCGCCGTCTCGAGATACGCGAGCTGCGGATCGGGCTCGCCCGAGTACGACGAGGACCACTGCCACGGCCGAAGCCGCTCGCTGTCCTGGCCGCCGCCGGCCCGGGCGAACGAGCGCAGCGGCGGCGTGATCGGAAGCATCGCGATGCGTCCGGGCTCCGGAAGCCCGGCGGTCGCGCGTCCGACCAGCGCGTCGAGCGGCGTTCCGTCGTGGAACTCGACCTGAAACGCGAACGAGCCGAGCAGCATCGGGAGCGCCGTGGCGATGACCGCGCAGCCGGTCGCGAGCGCCAGCGCGACGGCCGTCGCCGCGATGCGGCGGTCGCCCGCTGCCGCCGCGCCGAGCGCGACGTCGATCAGCAGCGCGACGCCGACCGCGTAGGCGAAGCTGACCATCACCATCGCGTGGTACAGCTCCTTGAGGATCGACGCCGCCGTCAGGTGAGCGAAGATCCATTCGACGAGCGCGCCGAACGGCGGATTGAAGCCGGCGACGATCACCGCGCCGACGATCCCGATCGCGGCGACGTGCGCGATCGGCCCGCGCGCTGCACGCCGCGCGCGCAGCCCCGCGAGGAGCCCCAGGATCCCCGCGACCCCGAGGATCAGCGCGCCGCTCCAGGCGACACCGAGGTTCGCGGCGGCGTCGTGCGTCACGGTTCGAAAATATCCGGGCGGATAGCCGTCCTGACGCAGCAGGCTCCACAGGTCCACCGACTCGGTCGCGACTCCGGCGAGGTTCGAGGTCTGGTGCTGCAGCTCAGAGCCCGCGGCCGGGTGCAGCAGCGCCACGAACGAGTAGAGCTGGACCGCGACGGCGAGCGCGAGGCCCGCGCCGCAGATCAGCAGCACGCGCCGGTCGCGGCGCAGCACGACGAACGCGCCGAGCAGCACGAGATCGAATACGATGAACTGCGCCTGTGACCACGAGAGCGCGCAGAGCAGGGCCACGACGGCGATCGCGCGCGGCGTCGCGGCGCGCTCGCGCCACAGATATGCGAAGATCCAGGGAAACAGCGCGAGCGCGAGCAGATAGTACGTGTGCCCGGCGCACAGCTTGTTGTAGAAGACCGGCGAGAGCGCGTATGCGGCCCCGGCGGCGGCGAGCGCGGCGCGCCGCCGCACGCCGCAGGCCGCGGCCGCGCGCATCGCTCCGGACGCAGCGAGCGCAACGGTGACGAACAGCACCGCGATCAGCGTCGGCTTCGTCCCGAACGCCAGCGCCGCGAGGCTTTCGAACGAGACGACGAACTGCGCGAAGGGATAGATCTGCGGCGCCCCGGTGCCTTCCCACACCCAGGCCGAGGTCGCCAGATGGAGCCAGCCGAGTGCGCCGGCGTGCGAGGTCGGCCACATCCAGTCGTGCTGAAATGCAGGGACGCCCGGCAGGATCGCGGCGCGCGCGACGGCGAGCGCCGCGAGCAGCACGGCGAACGCGAGCTGCCACGTCACGCGCTCGTCGGGCTCGCCGAGCCGCCGGAGCGCGAGCGCACCCAGCGTCGCGGCTTCACGGAACAGCTGCGCGTCGTGCGCCGGCGGTACTGTATCGCGGCCCGGGCGGTCGCTCATCCGGGCTCGATCGGCGACGCGCCGGAGCCCGGCGCCGCGGCCTTGCGAACGGCGGGCACGCCCGCGTACAATCCCGCTTCCGGGAGCTCGCCTCGCACGACCGCGCCGGCGCCGATCACCACGCCGTCGGCGACGGTCGCGCCGGGAAGCAGGATCGCGCCGCCGCCGATCCAGACGCGCTCGCCGACGACGATCGGCCGCGTCACGTTCGCGAAGTCGCCGCCGTGGTGCGTGGTGAGGAACGAGACGCCGGGGCCGACGTACGTTCCGGCGCCGATCGCGACGCCGCCCGCATTCTCGAACGTGCAGCCCACGTTGACGAAGCATCGATCGCCGACGACGAGCCGCTGCGGATACAGCACGATCTGCCGGCCGTACAGGCAGGCGCCCGCGCCGATCCGCGCTCCGGCCGCGCGGTAGAGCGCTCGGCGGAGGGCGACGAATAGGCGATGCGGCAGCACGTCGCTCGCCGCGATGACGCTGAGCCGAATCGCGTCGCGCAGCTTGTCGAACGCGCCTTGCGGTTCGGCCGGATCGACGGTCATGCTGCCGCGATGCTGCCGGGCGCGCCCGGAGTCCTCGCCGGGCGGGCGAACGCGAACGGCGCCGGCGAAGCGGCGAGATCGGCTGCTTCGCATCGCCGCAGGACCGTCATTCCCTCACCGCCGCCGCGTTTGCGCGCGCGCCGGAACGAACGCTAACGATCGAACGTGCGGTATTTTCGGCGCGCACGGGCACATGGTATGCAACGAGCCGGCCATCGTTTCGCGTTTTCATCGTCGTGCGGGTGTCTTCATCGGTGATCGTTTCCCGAATCGCGTCGCTTTCGTCTCAAACCATTCTCCGAGTGCGGCCTGCGGGTGTGAAAACGCATTGCGCGACGCGAAGCTGACGGTCGTTCTCGCCGTCTCGGGGGACGACGCAAGGGTACGGCACGCCGCCGCTTTCCTCGCACGACGGCCCGACTACGCCTACGTCGTCGTCACGCACGACGACGCACGCGCCCTCGAGCGTACGCTCGGCGCGGCCGAGGGCGTGGACGTCGTCGCGATCGACGCCGACCTCGGCCACGCCGCGGCGATGCGCGCGGGCTCGCTGCGGGCGACCACCGCGTTCGTCGCGTTCGCCGACGTCGGCTACGATCTGCGCGAGGTCGATCTCGACCGCGCGCTCGTCGTCCTCGAGCGCGGCGATGCCGCCGCGGTGACGTTCCCGCGGGCGGAGGTCGACCGCTCGGACCCGCAGCTGCGCGCCGCGGCGGCCTGCCGGCGGCTCTATCGGGGGTTCGTTCGGAGTCTGCTCGGCGTCGAGATGCGCGATGCGTATGCGCCGGTCAAAGTGTTCCGGCGCGACGCGCTCGTCCGCGTCTTCGAGCACCTGCGATACGCCTCGCGCGCGTTCGACGCGGAGCTGTTCTTTTGGCTGCGCCGCATCGGCGCCGCACCGCCGGTCGAGCTGGCGGTCCGCTGCGAGCGCCATGCGCCCTACCGGTTCGAGCTCGTGCCGGGACTCGTCGCGGCGCTCTCGGTGCTCGGCTTGTGGGCGTTCGCGCGCGCGTCGCGCCGCTTCGGCGTGCTCGAGCTGCTCACGCGGCGTTTCGAGATTCCCGCGAAACCCGCCTACGAGATCGTCGTGTTCTCGTGGCGCTGCCCGTTTCACCCGTCGGCGGGCGGCGGCGAAGTGTACCTGCACGAGCAGGCGCGCTGCTGGGTGGCGGCCGGGCATCGGGTGACATGGGTCGCGCAGTCGGTCCGCGGGCGCCCGCCCGAAGAGATCGTCGACGGGATCCGGATCGTGCGGCCGGCGCCGTTCCCGTTCGTGTTCGCCGCCGCCGGCTGGTGGTATCTGACGAAGAGCGGCCGCAGCGCCGACTTCCTGCTCGACTGCATGAACGGCATCCCGTTCTTCACGCCGCTGTTCTCGGTGAAGCCGAAGGCGTGTCTGGTCCATCACATCCACTCGGAGCACTTCCGCGAAGAGCTGCCGCCGCTGCTGGCGCAGCTCGCGGTCTTCGTCGAAACGAAGCTCGTCCCGTTCGTGTACCGGCGCACGCCGTTCGTCACCGTGAGCGAGAGCACGCGCGGCGAGCTCGCGCGACTCGGCATCGCGCGGCGCCCGGCCTCGGTCGTGCACAACGGCGTCGACGCCTCGTACGTGCCGGGGCGGCGCGCCGCCGTGCCGACGGTGCTCTATCTCGGGCGACTGCGGCGGTACAAACGCGTGCGCACGCTGATCGACGCGTTCGCGCGCGCGGACGTTCCGGGTGCGCGCCTGATCGTCGCCGGCGACGGCGACGACCGCGGCGCGCTGGAACGGCACGTCGCCGAGCGCGGAATCGCCGGCGTCGAGTTTCTCGGCTTCGTGAGCGACGCGCGCAAGCGCGAGCTGCTGCAGGAGGCGTGGGTGCTCGGGATGCCGTCGAGCAAGGAGGGCTGGGGGATCGTCGTGATCGAGGCGAACGCGTGCGCGACGCCGGCGCTCGCCTTCCGCGTGCACGGTCTGCGTGACTGCGTCGTCGATGGCGAGACCGGCGTGCTGATCGCCGACGGCGACGCGGCGGCCTACGCGCGCGCGCTGCGGCGGCTGCTGCTCGATCGCGGCGAGCGCGAGCGGCTCGCGGCGAACGCGCTCGTCTGGGCCGGTCAGTTCTCGTGGTCGCGAACGGCGGAGCGCCTGATCCGCGAGATCAAGCTCCTGCAGCCTTGGCGTGCCGTGTTCGGACGCGATCCGGAACGCGGCTGGGAGCTGCTCGTCCGTCAGGTCGCGGCGGACCGCCCGCTCACGGTCACTTCGTCGAGGCCGCCTGCTCCCAGGCCGGCGAGGTCTCCCCAGCCTTCATCTCACCGCGGAGCAGCAGGAAGCTGACGAAGCCGAGCGGGTCGCGTGTCGCGCGGTTCAAGATCGCAGGAACCGCCGGCTCGATCGAGCGCTGCTCGTCGCCGAAGAGGGCGTCGATCTGGGCGTGCGCCGACGCCGCGCGGCGCGCCTGTTTGCGAAAATCGGCGAGCGTCCGCGCGGGCCGCGCCGTCACCACCGCGTCGGCGGCGACCGTGACGCCGACGCCGTGGGCGCGCGCGTAGCGCGCCGTGTAGTAGTCGTTCGCCACGATGCTCTCGTCGATGCGGTAGGTCGCGTAGAAGCGGCGCGTGGCGGCGAGCATCCCGGCGAACAGCGTCGCCGCGGTGGCACGGCCGATGCGGTTCTGCTCGGCGAGATAGTCGTAGATGAACGAGCTCCCGCGCTGCACGAACGACGCCGGCCGCTCGCGCGGGACGACGCTGCAGTAGGCCAGCTCGGCGCCGCCGAGCTCGAGCGCGCGCTCGATGCGGCGCACGAAGTCCGGCTGCGGGATCCGCACGTCGCCGTCGAGCTTGATGCACAGCGCCCCGGTGCACTCGGCGAAGACGGTGTTCCAGGCGGCGGTGCTGCCGCGCCGTTCGGCATGCGCGACGAGCCGGATCCGCGAATCGCGCTGTGCGCGCTCTTCGACGATCAGCCGCGTGTCGTCGGAGCTCGCGTCGTCGACGACCACGATCTCGAGCCGGCGGCCTTCGAGCGCCTGCGCGGCGATGTCGTCGAGCAGCCTGCCGATGTTCGCGGCTTCGTTGTGCGCGGGGATGCCGATGCTGATGTCGACGGCGCCGGGCGCCGCGGCGTCGCTCAGAACCGCTTGACCTTCGCCAGCCCGCTGCTGCGGAACAGATCGGTGACCTTGTCGATCGTGTCGGCGTGCGCGAAGTACGCGACGATGCTGCGGCCGGCTTGCAGCGCTTCGACGTAGTTGTCCATCTCGTCGTCGGGGATCTCGAGATCGCCCAGCCGGTCGCTCAGCGTCTCGTTCCGGAAGAATCCGGTCCCGTAGCCGCCCGCCGTCTGCCCCCGCCCGCTGGTGATCCCGGGGACGCCGGTCCCTTGCCCCGTTCCGCCGGTGATGAAGCCGGGGTTCGCCAGGCCGCGCGAGGCGGCGCCCTGCGTCGAGTCGTCGGGGCCGATCAACTGGATCGGGTCGAGCGGAAGCCCCGCGTCCTTGAGCGCCGACTCCAGCGCGGTAGTGTCGCCGTTTTGCGAGATGCCGGTCACGACCAGGCCCACGAAATACCTCTTCGAACAGGTGCGGTGCAGTCCGCGCGAGGTTCGCCTCTCCCGCCGCTCACCCTGTCGCGGCGGGCGTGCGGACGGCATGTGCCAAGCGCGCGATCCCTTCCGCGATCCGCGCTTCGGACATGGCGGAGAAGTTCAGCCGCATCCCGTCGCCGCGGTCCTTGTTCGGGTGGAACGGACGGCCCGGGACGAAGACGACGTCGCTGCGCACGGCGCGCTCGAAGAGCTCTTCGGTGTCGATCCCGGCGCCGACCGTCGCCCACAGGAACATCCCGCCGTCGGGGACGTTCCAGTGCACGTGCGCCGGCATCTCGCGCTCGAGCGCGCGGATCATCGCGTCGCGCCGCGCGCGGTACGCCGCGCGCACGCGTCGCAGGTGCGCTTCGAGGCGCGGCTCGTCCTCGACGTACGCGTGAAAGACGTACTGCGCGTACGAGCTGGAGTGCAGATCGGCGCCTTGCTTCGCGGTGACGACCTTGTCGCGCAGGTCGCGGTCGGGGACGACCATCCAGGCGACGCGCAAGCCGGGCGCGACCATCTTCGAGCCCGTGCCCAGGTAGGTCACCGCGCCGCCCGGCGCGGCGGCGAGGAGCGGCGGCGGCGCGGGCCGGTCGAAGAAGATCTCGCCGTACGGATCGTCCTCGAGGATCGGGACGCCGTGGCGGGCGCAGATCTCGACGATCTGGGGGCGGCGCTCGGCGGCGAGCGTGTTCCCGGTCGGGTTCTCGTAGTTCGGAACGACGTACAGGAACTTCGGTTTGCGCGGCGCCGCATCGAGCGCGTCGGCCAGCGCGGCGGGGACGATTCCGTGCTCGTCGGAGGCGATCGCCAGATAGTCGGGCTCGAACGCGTCGAACGCCTGGATGGCCCCGAGATAGGACGGGTTCTCGACGGCGACGAGGTCCCCGGCATCGAGGAAGACCCGCCCGTACAGGTCGAGCCCCTGCTGCGAGCCCCCCGTGATCACGATATCGTCGGCGGAGACCGTGACGCCCTGGCGCGCCGTGACGCGCTCGGCGACCCACGCACGCAGCACGGCGATCCCGTCGGTGACCGAGTACTGCAGCGCCGCGGCGCCGTGCGTGCGCATCACGCGGTCCTGCGCCGCCGAGATGTCCTCGACCGGGAAGAGCTCGGCGGCCGGCAGCCCGCCGCCGAACGAGATCACCGCGGGGTTCTGGGTGACCTTGAGCATCTCGCGGATCGTCGAGGGCTTGAGCCGCTGGACGCGCCGCGCCAGGCGGGGCGGCGGGAGGACGATGTCCATCACGGCGGCTTGTTCCCGCCGGGCAGCAGGCTACCCCGTCGGGCTAGAAGCGGCGCGTCATCGGCGGCCCGCCGATCGGCGCCCGGTGCACCGCCGCGTCGATCGAGGTCGCGCGCAGGAACGAGAGGATCGCGGCGCCGAGGCCGGCGAGCCAGACCAGCGTGCTGACCGCCCAGCCGACGACCGGGACGATCTCGGCGGCGGAGACGACGACCAACCCGATGATCAGCGCGACCAGCGGCGAGGGGGTCGAGCTCGGCATGACCAGCTCGCACATCCGCCGGCCGACGAGCAGCGCGACCGCGCCCGTCCCGAGCCAGACGCCGACGAAGATCGCGGCGATCTCGAGCACGATCAGCGGGATCCCGATCACGCTGATCAGCAGCACGATCGCGATCGGGATGATGGCCAGCGTGGCGACCGCGCCGGTCGCGGCGGAGAGCGCGGGATGTCGCTCCACGCGGTCGAGCGCGACGCGCATCCGCATCGGGAACAGCAGGAAGACGAGCACGACGATCGCGCTCAAGGAGAGCTTGAGGAACAGCCGGTGATCCTGCTCGGCGAACGGGCTGTAGTCGTGGTGGACGACCCACGGGACGACGCTGCGCACGCCGTCGTTGGTGACGGTGTTGACCCGGCCGTGAATGGTGCCGCCGTCCACGGTCTCGCAGGTGCCGAAGACCGCGTTGCAGTCGCCCAAGACTTCGCCGGCGACGGTCGCGTTGCCGAAGACGACGTTGAGATCGCCGTTGACGACCTCGCCCGGCTTGACGTAGCGGTCTCCGAAGACGCTCGTCTCGCCGCGGTCCGAGCCGTGCACGTCGACCGACTGCGCCTGAGCCGCCGCGCCGCTGCCGGCGAGCAGCGCGGTGAGGAAGACGAAGAGCCGCAGCTTCACGGGCGCAGGCGGTTCGCGAGCCGCGGGCGGACGACGGTGAAACCGACGACGACCGCCACCGCGACGGCGACGTCGAGCGAGATCGCCGCGCCGATGAACGTGCCCAGCGGGCCGAAATCGCCGACGACCCGTGCGCCGGCATGACCGAACGCGCCGCCGATGCGGACGATCTCGCGGACCGCGTCGAGCAGCGTCTCGCCGAACGCGCGCATCGCGCTCGAGGCGAGCAGCGAGCCGGCGCCGATCAGCAGCCATGCGGCGACCAGATACGAGACGAGGTAGGCGAGGACCGGCGCGGGCGAAGCGTGCGGGCGCGGGAGCGAGCGGACCTCGGCCATCGTCGCAAACGTGAAGTTCTCCGGCAGATCAACGACGCGCGGCGCGGCCAGCAGCGCGTCGACGACGCGCAGCTCCTCGAGCACGCCCTTGCAGCGGCCGCAGCTGTTCACGTGCGCGACGAGGCGCGCGCGCTTCGCCGGGAGGAGCGTGTCGTCGAGGTACGCCTCGAACAGCGCTTCAGACGAGCTGCAGGTCACCGAGGCCTCCGAGTACCCGGAATGCCCGGGTCGCGCAGTTTCCCCGGGCGGTCGCCTCCCGCTCGCGCAGCTTGTGCGCGAGAGCCAGCTTGCCGCGGTGGATCAAGGTCTTCACGTTGCCGAGCGAGAGCCCCATCGCCGTCGCGATCGACTGGTAGTCGAGGTTCTCGTAGAAGCGCAGCGAGAGCACCGTGCGCGTGCGCTCGGGGAGCTCGGCGAGCGCGGCGCGGACCTCGGCCTCGGCTTCGGCACGGAGGACGCCGCCGGCCGGATCGGCTTCGGTCGAGAGATCGGGGAGGGCGTTCTCCAGCGTCTGCTCCTCGCCGAGCTCGGCGAGGGCGGGCCGGCGCAGCGCGCGCCCGAGGAACGTGCGCACGACGTTGCGGGCGATGTGATAGAGCCAGGTCGAGAACCGGCCCAGCTCGGGGTTGAAGGTGGCGAGGTGCGCATAGGCGCGCAGGAACGTCTCTTGCGTCAGGTCGGCGACGTCGGAGGCTTGGCGGACGCTGGCCCCGATGAACGAGCCGATCCCGCGCTTGTAGCGCTCGACGAGGACGCCGAAGGCGTCGCGGTCGCCGTCGAGGACCGCTTGAACGAGAGACTCGTCGGAGACGTCGGGGACTGACTGCACAGCCATCCTGACCCGATAGTACCGTGCCCGGAGGCGGAGGTTTCAGCAGCGGGCGAGCGCGGCGGCCTCGAGGAGCGTCTCGGCGACGTAGTCGATCTCCGGCTCGCCGAGCCCCGGGAACGTCCCCACCCAGAAGACCTCGTTCATGATCGTGTCGGCGTTGCGCAGCGTCCCGGCGACCCGGTAGTTGACGTCGGCGTAGGCGGGCTGGCGGACGAGGTTCCCGGCGAAGACGAGCCGGGTCCCGATCTTGCGCTCCTCGAGCCGGCGGACCAGCGCGTTGCGGTCGAGCGGCGCGCCCGGCAGGACGCGGATCGGGTAGCCGAACCACGAGGAGGACGCGCCGGGGAGCTCCACCGGCAGCCCGAGCCACGGGATCTCGCGCAGCGCCGCGGTGAGCCGCGCCGCGTTCTCACGGCGGCGGCCGATGAAATCGTCGAGCTTCTCGAGCTGCGCGACGCCGACCGCGGCCTGCATGTCGGTCAGTTTCAAGTTGTAGCCGACGTGCGAGTAGGTGTACTTGTGGTCGTAGCCGTGCGGCAATCCGCCGAGCGTCCAGTCGAAGCGCTTCCCGCAGGTGTTGTCCTTGCCGGGCGCGCACCAGCAGTCGCGGCCCCAGTCGCGGAACGACTCGACGATCGTGCGCAGCTTCGGCGAGCGCATCATCACCGCGCCGCCCTCGCCCATCGTGAGATGGTGCGCCGGATAGAAGCTCACGGTCGCGAGATCGCCGAACGTCCCGACCTGCCGGCCGTCCCACTGCGCGCCGACGGCATCGCAGGTGTCCTCGATCAGCCACAGGCCGTTCGCGCGGCAGAGCTCGTGCAGCCGCTGCGCGTCGAACGGGTTGCCGAGGGTGTGCGCGACCATCACCGCTTTGGTGCGCGGCGAGAGCGCGGCCTCGATGCGGTCGAGGTCGATGTTGTACGTCGTCAGCTCGCTGTCGACGAAGACGGGGACGCAGCCGGCCTGCACGATCGGGTTGACGGTCGTCGGGAAGCCGGCGGCGGCGGTGATCACCTCGTCGCCGGCGCGCAGCCGGCGCTCGCCGAGCTGCGGCGAAGTCAGCGCCATCAGCGCGCACAGGTTCGCCGACGAGCCGGAGTTGACGAGGACGCACTCGCGCAGGCCGAACCAGCGCGCGAACTCGCGCTCGAAGCGCTGCGCATAGCGGCCCGAGGTCAGCCAGAAGTCGAGCGAGGCGTCGACCAGCGCGACCAGCTCGCGCTCGTCGAAGACGCGGCCGCTGACGGGGACGGCGTCGTCACCCGGGACGAACTCGCGCGGCGCGTAGGCTGCGAAGAAGTAGGCGCGCGTGCGGTCGAGGATCTCCTCGCGCAGCGCGCGCGCCTCCTCGGAGCCGCTGCGATCGCGCAGCATCAGCGGCCGCTCGCGGCGGCGCGGAGCGCCGGGGTCGCCGCGCTCGGGCCGAGGGGGTCGCAGGCGTCGAGGTGTTCGCGGTACCACGCGACCGTTTCGCGCAAGCCGTCCTCGAGCGACCAGCGTGCGCTCCAGCCCAGCCGCTCGCGCGCTTTCGTCGCATCCAGCGTCTGCTCGCGGATCTCGAAGCGCGCGCCATTCCGCACGACGGGCTCGGCGTGCGCGCCCACCGCACGCGCGGTCGCCGCGACGATCTCGCGCACGCTCACCGCGCTCTGCGGGCTGAAGTTGAACGCTTCGCCGGCGATCCCCGGACGCGCGGTCGCTTCGGCGAGCGCGAGATACGCCTCGACGACGTCGCGAACGTACACGTAGTCGCGGACGGGCGCGCCGTCGCTGCGAATCACCGGCTGCTGCCCGCGCAGCAGGCTGCGGATCGTGCCGGGGACGATGCGGCTCCAGTTCAGATCGCCGCCGCCGTAGATGTTTCCGCAGCGCGCGATCGTCACCGGCAGCCCGTAGGTGTGATGGTACGATGCGGCGAGCAGATCGGCGCAGCTCTTCGAGACATCGTACGGATGGCGTCCTTGCAGCGGCATCGTCTCGGTGTACGGGAGAACCTCGCTCTCGCCGTAGGCCTTGTCGCTGGAGGCGACGACGAATGCCGTCACCGTCCCGAGCCGGCGCGCCGCTTCGAGCAGGTTGTACGTCCCGCGGACGTTCGACTCGAAGCACTCGAGCGGATCGCGCAGCGCCGCGCCGACGATCGTCTGCGCGCCGAGGTGGAACACGACCTCCGCCTCGTCGCGGTTGAGCGCGCGCATGCAGTCCTCGATGCGGGCGAGATCGCCGCGCACGATCGTGCACGCGCGATCGATCCCGGCGGTGAAGAAGCGCGAGCGCGGATCGTCATCGAGGACGAGCGCGGTGACGTCGGCGCCGCGGCGCAGCAGTTCCTCGCACAGCCACGCGCCGACGATCCCGGTCGCGCCGGTCACCAGCACGCGGCGCTCGCGCCGGCGCTCGCTCATCACGCGTGCACCGGCGCGCGCAGCCACGGCGGATCGCCCGACGCGCACAGCTCCTCGAGATGCCGTTTGTCGCGCAGCGTGTCCATCGGCTGCCAGAACCCGTGATGCCGGAAGCACGAGAGCTGCCCGCCGCGCGCGAGCGTGACGAGCGGATCGTGCTCGAGCATCGTCGCGTCGCCCTCGATCAGGTCGAAGATCTCCGGTTCGAACACGAAGAAGCCGCCGTTGATCCAGCCTTCGCTGGCCTGTGCCTTCTCGCGGAAGTCGGTGACGAGGTTTCCGTCGAGATCGAGCGCGCCGAAGCGCGCCGGCGGGCGCACCGCGGTGAGGGTCGCCATCCGGCCTTCGCGGCGATGGAACGCGACCAGCTCGGCGACGTCGATCGAGGCCAGCCCGTCGCCGTAGGTGCACATGAACGGCTCGTCGCCGACGATCTCGCGCAGGCGCTTGATCCGCCCGCCGGTCATCGTGTCGAGCCCGGTGTCGATCAGATGGACTTTCCAGCGCTCGGTGTGGCGCTCGCGCAGCACCTCCACGCGGCCGCTGCCGAGGTCGACCGTCAGGTCGCTGGTGTGGGCGTGAAAGTCGCGGAACCACTCCTTGACCAGCTCTTGCTTGTAGCCCAGCGCGACCACGAACTCATCGAAGCCGGCGCGCGCGTACACGTGCATGAGGTGCCAGAGGATCGGCTTGCCGCCGACCTCGATCATGGGCTTCGGGCGCGCCGCCGTCTCCTCGGAGAGGCGCGTGCCGAGGCCGCCCGCGAGGATGACCGTCTTCATCTCCTGGTGGTATCGGCGCGGCGGACGGTCCCGCTTAAGCGCGGGGCGAGGAGCGGACGAGCGAGGGGTCTTTCGCCCGCTGCGGTGGGCCGCCGCGAATTGCCGGCGCTCGCGCCGATAATCCGGAAGCATGATCCCGACCACCGGCTGCTCCGACGACGAGCTGGACGCGCAGCTCGCCCTGAGCCGCGAGATCTGGGAGACGCTGCGCGGCGCGCGCGTCTTCGTCACCGGCGGGACGGGGTTCGTCGGGAGCGCGCTGCTCGAGGCGTTCGCCTGCGCGAACCGCCGGCTCGGGCTGCGCGCCTCGCTGGTCGCGCTCACCCGCGACCCCGAAGGCTTCGCCGCCCGCGAGCCGCGGCTCGCCGCCGACCCCGCGATCGTCCTCCACCGCGGCGACGCGGTCGACTTCCGCTTCCCGGCCGGCCGCTTCGATGCGGTGGTGCACGCCGCGACCGAACGGATCGAGACGGTGCCCGGGAAGCCGCTCCACTCCTTCGAGCGGGATCTCGCCGCGGCGCTGCGCGTCCTCGAGCTCGCGCGCGACGCCGGTGCACGCAAATCGCTGCTCACCAGCTCGGGCGCGGTCTACGGCGCGCAACCGCCGGAGCTCGAGGCGATCCCCGAAGACTTTTCCGGCGCGCCGCCGCCGACCGACCCGGCGAGCGCGTACGCGCAGGCGAAGCGCGCCGCCGAGTTCGCCTGGGCATCGTACGGCGCGCGCTGCGGCTTCGACGCGACGATCGCGCGGCTGTTCGCGTTCGCGGGGCCGCGGCTGCCGTTCGACGAGCACTACGCGTTCGGCAACTTCCTGCGCGACGCGCTCGCCGGCGAGACCGTCCTGATCGCCGGCGACGGGACGCCGCTGCGCTCGTATCTGTACGTCGCCGAGCTGGCGCGCTGGCTGTGGACGATCCTCGTGCGCGGCCGCGGCGGACGTGCCTACAACGTCGGCTCGCCGCAGGCGATCTCGATCCGCGCGCTCGCCCACCGCATCGTCGACATCGTCCGCCCCGGGACGCCGATCGCGATCGCCCGCGCGCCGCTCCCCGGCGCGGCGCCGCAGCGCTACGTTCCGTCGGTCGCGCGGGCGCGCGACGAGCTCGGCCTCGAGGCGACGGTCGATCTCGACGAGACGATTCGCCGCAGCTACGTCGTGCCGGCGGCCGCTCCGAGCGTGCGTTCGTAGAGCAGCGCCAAGCTCTCGCGCACGAGCTCCGGACGTGCGTGGACGGCGTCGAACAGCACGCCCTCGCGCGCGCGCCCGCCCTCGGTGAGATCGTCCCAGCGGTCGATGAAGACGAACCCTTCGCGCTCGCAGAAGGTCCGCAGCGCGTCGTTGAACTGCATGATGACCGCCGTGCGCGTCCGCGCGCGGCTCTCGACCTGCAGCTCGGCGCGGAACCGTTCGTCGTCGTCGGTGCAGGGCGAGATCGAGTGGAGCGCCAGTGGACCGAGGCCCCACGAACGCATCAGCCGCAGCGCGGTGAAGAGCGGCGCCGTCTTCGCGACGATCACGCCGTCCAGCGATTCGGGCTCGACGCGGGCCGCCGGTTCGAAGCTCGGCAGTGCGCTCAGCGCCGCAGGGGCGTACGGTGAGACGACCTCCGCCACCGCCGGGATCGCCTGATAGACTTCGCGCGCGCTGATCTCGCCGACCACGAACAGCAGCGGCGTGCCGCGCAGCGCCCGGTTCGTGCGCCACGCCGGCGCCCAGCGCGGCGAAAGCAGGTTGCGCGGGACGACCTCCACCGGGACGTGCTCGTCGGCCGCGTCGGCGTACACCAAAAGGCGGTGACCGATCAGCGCGTGCGCGATGCGCGGATGGAGCGCTTCGCCGTCCATGAAATCGGCGAACGTCAGCACCGGGACGTGCGCGGTCGTGGTCACGGCGAGCGGCGCTCCGGTCGCCGCATCGCGCACCAGCGCACCGGTGAACGCGTTGCCGTGGCTCTCGGCGATCACCGCGATGAACGGGAGCGCGACCGCCTCGGTCGCCGCGACGCTACACGGCATCGATGCAGCTCGCCAGCCGGTTCTCGGCGCACGGATCGCCGTCGAGCGACATCGCCGCGGCGCGCGCGTCCACCGCCTCGAGCGTGAGCGCGAACGTCCCGAGCGCGGGCGCCGCGGGCCCGCGCGGCGGTGCGGGCACGGCGGCGGCACGCGGTTGCACGCCGGCGAGCCGTTCGGCGGTTCCGACGGACGGTTCCGGCATGGCGTATGCGGTGAAGAAGGAGCGCATCACGCGCTCGACCGCCGCGTCGTTCACCTCGCGCCGGTTCGCTTCGTACGCCTCGAACCCGAGGCCGGCGTGCGCGACGATCTCGTACGAGGCGAAGTAGTCGACCCGCTCGCGGGTTCGGCGAACCGTCTCCGCGGCGACGCGCAGCACCGACTTCGAGTAGGCCGACGCCTGCATCACGTGACGGTCTTCCATCGTCGCCGCGAGCGGCACCGGCGAGACCGTCAGGATCAGCCGCAGATCCGGGTTCAAGGCGCGCGCGATGCGCAGGAACTCTTCGAGATGCGCGACGTTCTCCTCGACGCTCAGGTTGCGGAACGCGTAGCGGGCGGGGTCGAACGTGCCGACAGAGGCGCCGGGGCAGAGCGGCAGCGCGGCGCCGTCGGCCTGGGTGCACCACGTTTCGGTCAGGCCGAGCGTGAAGACGAACACTTCGGCCTCGCACAGCATTCGCCGCACCGCGGCGAGGTGCAGGCGCCGATCCGCCTCCAGCTCGGCGACGCCGGCGAAGCCGTCGGCGCAGACCAGCGGGCGAAACGGATCGTACCAGCGGCCCTCGCGCTCCCACGGCGGCTCGGCCGGCTCGAACGCGCCGACGGCGCGTTGCGCGAGCTGGGCGAGCTGCAAGCTCGTGGTGACGTCGCCGTAGCGCGCGGAATAGCCGGTGCCGGGCTCGGTCGTCAGATACCGGTATCCGGCGCGCTGCAGCCGCGCGGCGATCCGCGCGGCGAAGCAGCTTCCCGCCGATGCGATCGCGGTCGTGCGGTCGAAGCGCCAGTCCGAGGGAGCTCCTTGCGGGTCGATGCGATCGGCGGCGAGGGCCGAGACCGCGCGCCGCCACACCCGCTCGGCCGGGAGCCCGGCGTACGGGAACCGCTCGCGCGGCGCGCTCATCGCGCGGCCTCGACCGACCGCCGGTAGAGCGTGACGACGGGGTTCGGGCAGCCGTCGGCGCGGATCTGCCGCTCGATCTCGCCCTCGTACATCTGCGAGGAGATCAGCACGCTGACGTGCGGGTTGTCGCGCAGCGCGGCCGGCGGCCGGATCGCGATGTCGCGCAGCGTCGCGCCGTGGTACCCGGGATCGGAGTCGACGAAGCAGCGGATCGTCAGCCGGTCGAGCGCGCCCGACGCGAGCAGACGCTGCGTGTGCGCGCCCGCGCCCCACACGACGACCGGTTCGCCGCGCGCCGCCAGCGCGTCGATCGCGGCGACGACGGGCTCGAGCAGCGCCGTGCAGTCGTCCACGTAGCGGCGCAGCGCGGCGGGACCGCTCGCGTCGAGGGCGAGCGGCGCGCGCTCCCAGCACGTCGCGAGCATCGCGACGCTCGAGACGTCCGCCGCGATGCGCCGCGGGACGAAGCCGTTCGCGCGCATCAGGTTCTCGAGCGAGGTCGCCGTGAAATAGTTGACGTGCTCGACCGAGAACTGCAGGAACGGATCCTTGTGCTCGACGCCGATCGGATCGTCTTGCTCGGCGGTCAGCCAGAAGGCATCGGCGTCCGGGACTTCGAGGCACAGCCGGCCGCCGTCGGCGAGCAGCGTGAGAAGTCGGGCGAGAAACGGCCGCAGCTCGACGATGTGCTCGAGGACGTGCGTCAGCACGACGACGTCGAACTCGCCCAGCTCGAGGTCGTCGAAGAGGCTGCCGACGCGAACGTCGACGCCGTGGTGCTCGCGCGCGACGCGCGCGGCGAGCGCCGAGGGATCGAGGCCGGTCACGCGCACGCCTGGAACCGCCTCGCGCAGCATTGCCAGCAGGTTCCCCGTGTAGCAGCCGACGTCGAGGACGCGGTCGCCGGGCCGCACGTGCGGGAGGATGTGCTCGAGGCTCTTCGCGTGCGTGCGCACGAGGTAGTCGGGCTCGGCGAAGCCGCGGCGCTCGAGCAGCGCCGACTTCTTCGCCATCTCGCGGTAATACGCGTCGAGGAAGCCTTGGTCGGGCGTGTCGTTCGCGAACGCGAAGCCGCAGCGCGCGCAGGCCACCACCTCGTAGCCCGCGTGCACGCCGTGCGCCGAGGGCATCGCGAAGCGCTGCCGGTAGATCGAGGTCGTGGAACGGCCGCCGCACACGGCGCAGGGTCGGGTCATCTCTCCCTGTATCGGCGCATTCGGCCCGCGCGCGAAGCCGCGCTCGCACGCACGTCAAGGCGAGCGCTGGTCCTCAAGCCGGCGGCGCCCCGGACCGATACGCCGCACAGTGATCCAGTCCGTCGCGCTCAACCACTACCTCTCCGGCAAGAGCAATTGGCCGCGCCGTCTGCTCGGCTGGGAACCGTACGACGTGCACCGCGACGCCGATCACGTCGCCGGCGAGTACGACCGCGACCGCTACGCGCCGCTGCTCGCGCTCGCCGGCGCTTCGATGGAAGCGTGCAAGCGCCGGGAGTTCGAGCTGCTGGGGATGCCGCCCGAAAAGCCCGAGTACTTCTCGCTGGGTGAGGAGATCTTCGTCGCGCCGGTGGCGACCGTGCGGCAGCTCTGGTACGCGGAGATCGCCGAGGCGGTGCGCCGCTGGCGCACCGGCGCGCTGTGCGAGCTCGGCTGCGGCTACGGCTTCAACCTCTCGTACCTGGGCGGCCAGACCTACGGCGGTGAGTACAGCGCGAACGCCGTCGCGCTGGGCGTGCGGCTCGGCTACGACATCCGCGCCTTCGACTACTACGACCCCGCGAGCTACGCGCTGCTGCGGCCCGGGACGACGGTGCTGACCGTGCACAGCGTGGAGCAGATCCCCGACGCGGCGCCGGTGATCGAGGGCCTCGCCCGGCACCGCGACGCGATCGAGCGCGTCGTGCACCTCGAGCCGACGTTCCTGCCGGAGCGGAGCACGCTGCTGGGGATGATCCGGAATCGCTACAACGAGCTGATCGACCACAACCACAACCTCGTCGCGCTGCTGCGCGAGCGCGAGGACGTCGAGATCCTCGAGCTGCGGACCGACGTCTTCGGGCTGCACCCGCTCAACTCGACGAACGTGGTGGTCTGGCGCTTCCGCTGAGCGCGGCGCGCCATTCGGCCGATAACCCGAATGCGGGTTTCGTCGGGCCCTCGGCGCGGCGAGCTTGCTCGTCGACCAACCCTGGCGCCACCCCACCCCTTTGAAGACCTGGGAGAGTTTCGGTTTTGCTTCGTGTCGCTGACGTCGTGATGCGCTTCCTCGCGGAGCGCGGGGTGCGCGACGTGTTCACGGTCTCGGGCGGCGGGATCATGCACCTCGTCGACGCGCTCGGGAGCGCGCCGGGGCTGCGCTATCGCGTCAACAACCACGAGCAGGCCTCGGCGATCGCGGCGGAGGCCTACGCGCGCGTCACCGGCGGGCTCGGCGCCTGCCTCGTCACCACCGGCCCCGGGAGCACGAACGCGCTCTCGGCGCTCGCCGGCGCGTACGTCGACTCCGTCCCGGTGCTGTGCATCGCGGGCCAGGTGCGGCGCGAGGTGATGGCGGACTACGCGCGCCAGCGCCAGTACGGGCCGCAAGAGATCGACATCGCGCCGATGGTCGCGCCGGTCACGAAGTACCAGACGACGCTGATGGACCCGGCGCGCGTGCTGGTCGAGCTGGAGACGGCGTACGCGCACGCGACGACCGGACGGCCGGGCCCGGTCTGGATCACGATCCCGCTCGACGTGCAGGCGGCGCTGGTCGACGAGGAAACGCTCGCCCACGCCGAGCTCGCGCCTCCGCCGCTCGCCGCGCCGGACCCGCGCGTCCTCGACGCGGTGGTGACGATGCTGCGCACGGCGGAGCGGCCGGTGCTGATCGGCGGCGCCGGCGTCCGGATCGCCGGCGCGCAGGACGCGTTCCGCGCGCTGGCGCGCGCGACCGGGATCCCCGTGCTGCTGACGATCGGAGCGATGGATCTGCTCCCGGAGTCGCATCCGCAGTATCTCGGGAAGTTCGGGCCGGTCGGGCAGCGCCGCGCGAACTTCGCGCTGCAGAGCGCCGACCTGCTGCTCAGCATCGGCGCGAGCATGTCGATCTCGTCGATCGGCTTCAACACCGATGCGTTCGCGCCGCACGCGCGTCGCGTCATGGTCAACGCCGACCGCGGCGAGCTCGACAAGGCGAACTACCGGCCCGACGTCGCGGTCGAGGCCGACGCGGCGCAGTTCCTGCGCGCGCTGCTCCCGCGCGTCGCGCGCGAGCGGATCGCCGCCTCGCCGCGCTGGCTCGAGGCCTGCGCGCGGTGGAAGGAGCGCTATCCCATCGTCGGCGCCGAGCAGCGCGTCGATCCGGCGTTCGTGAGCACGTACGCGTTCGTCGACGCACTCTCCGATGCGCTCGGGCCCGACGACGTCGTCGTCACCGGCAACTCGCTCGACGCAGCCAGCGTCTACCAGGCATTCCGCGTGCGCGAGGGCCAGCGCGTCTTCACCAACGTGAACTTCGGAGCGATGGGCTGGGACCTGCCGGCGGCGATCGGCGCCGCGTCGGCGCGCCCGCACGGGCGGACGGTGCTCGTCACCGGCGACGGCAGCATCCAGTTCAACGTGCAAGAGCTGATGACGGCCGCGATCAACCGCTTCGAGCTGAAGATCTTCGTGGTGAACAACGGCGGCTACGAGTCGATCCGCGCCACGCAGGACAACCACTTCGCCGGCCGGCACGTGGGCTCCGACTTCGCGAGCGGGATCGGCAACCCGGACTTCGCGCTGCTCGCGCGTGCCTACGGGCTCGGCTACGCGCGCGCGGAGCGCGACGGCGACGTGCCGGCGGCGATCGCCGCGGCACTCGCGCAGCCCGGCCCGGTGCTCGTCGAGCTGAACGTCTCGCCGGTGCAGGGCCGCATCCCGAAGGTGAGCTCGTTCCGCCGCCCCGACGGCTCGCTCGAATCGAAGCCGCTGCACGACATGTTCCCGTGGCTGCCGGCGGAGGAGATCGCCGAAAACATGTCGCTCTTCGCGGCGCCAGTCGCCGTCCCGACCTGAAAGGATTCACCGGAAGTGTCCGTGTTCGATCGCAAGCGCATCCTCGTCACCGGCGGAACCGGCTCGTTCGGTCACACGTTCGTGGAGACGATCTTCCGGGATCACTCACCGAACGAGGTGATCGTCTTCAGCCGCGACGAGCTCAAGCAGTCGGAGATGGCGAAGCGCTTTCCGACCTCGCGCTTCCCGATCCGCTACTTCCTCGGTGACATCCGCGACCGCGAGCGGCTGATGCGCGCGTTCGTCAAGGTCAACGTCGTCGTGCACGCGGCCGCCCTCAAGCAGGTGCCGGCGCTCGAAGCCAACCCGTTCGAGGCGGTGCAGACGAACATCATCGGCGCGCAGAACGTGATCGAGGCGGCGCTCGAGCGCGACGTGCAGCGCGTCGTCGCCGTCTCGACCGACAAGGCCGTGAACCCGCTCAACCTCTACGGCGGGACGAAGCAGGTGATGGAGAAGCTGTTCGTCGCCGCGAACGCGTACGTGCGCTTCCGCGACGTCGCCTTCACCGTCGTCCGCTACGGGAACGTCGTGGGGAGCCGCGGCTCGGTGGTCCCGCTGTTCCGCGAGCTGATCGAGCGCGGCGAGACCGAGCTCCCGGTGACCGATCCGCGGATGACCCGCTTCTGGATCAGCCTCGAGCAGGGTGTCGCGCTGGTGGTCCGTGCGGTCGCCGACGGCTGCGGCGGCGAGACGTTCGTCCCGAAGATCCCGAGCATGAAGGTGACCGACATGGTCACCGCGTTCTCGCCCGGGCTGGGGATCCGCGCGGTCGGCATCCGGCCCGGCGAGAAGCTCCACGAGACGCTGATGAACGCCGACGAAGCGCGCAACGCGGTCGACCGCGGCGATCACTTCGTGATCCTCCCGCAGTTCCCGGAGCATTGCAAAGCGGGGACGGCGTACGAAGGCGTGCCGCGCGTCCCCGAAGGCTTCGAATACCGCTCCGACAACAACAGCGAGTGGCTCGACGTCCCCGCGCTGCACGCGATGATGTTCGGCGGAGAGCCGCAGAGCGAGCCCGTCCTCGCGTGAGCGAGATCCCGTACGCGCGGCAGTCGATCGCCGACGAGGACGTCGCCGAGGTCGTGCGCGTGCTGCGCTCGCCGTTCCTCACGCAGGGACCGGAGATCGAGCGCTTCGAGCGCGCGGTCGCCGAAGCGGTGGGCGCTGCGCATGCCGTCGCGGTCTCCAACGCGACGAGCGCGCTGTACCTCGCGTGCCGCGCGCTCGGCGTCGGGCCGGGCGACCTGGTGTGGACCACCCCGAACTCGTTCGTCGCCTCGGCCAACTGCGCGCGGGCGTGCGGCGCTGAGATCGACTTCGTCGACATCGATCGGCGCACGTACCAGATCGACCCCGCGGCCTTCGCGGCGAAGCTCGAAACGGCGGCGCGCGCCGGACGGCTGCCGAAGGCGGCGGTCGTCGTGCACTTCGCGGGGACCCCGTGCGACCTCGCGGAGCTGTCGGCCGCCGCGCGGCGCCACGGCGTCGCATTGATCGAAGACGCCTCGCACGCGGTCGGCGCGACTTACCGCGGGACGCGGATCGGCGACTCGGCGTACTCCGATCTCACCGTGTTCAGCTTTCACCCGGTGAAGATCGTCACCACCGGTGAGGGCGGGATGGTGGTGACGAACCGCGCCGAGCTCGCCCGGCGCGTCGCGCTGCTGCGCACGCACGGGATCACGCGCGATCCGGCCGAGATGCGCGGCGAGCCCGACGGCCCGTGGTACTACGAGCAGCTCGAGCTCGGCGGAAACTACCGGCTCACCGATCTGCAAGCCGCGCTCGGCACGGCGCAGGTGCGCCGGCTGCCGGCGTTCCTCGCGCGCCGCGCCGCGCTGGCAGCACGCTACGGCGAGCTGCTCGCCGGCGCCGACTGCACGCTTCCCGTACTGCCCGCCGACCGCACCTCGGCCTGGCACCTGTACGCGATCGGCGTCGATCCGGCGCGGCGGCGGGCGGTCTTCGAGCGGTTGCGCGCCCGCGGCATCCTCGTCAACGTGCACTACATTCCGATCCACCTGCAGCCGGATTTCGCGCGGCTCGGTTTCCGGCGCGGCGACTACCCGCGCGCCGAGGCGTATTACGCCGGCGCGCTGAGCCTGCCGATGTTCTACGAGCTGTCCGACGCCGAGCAGGAGCGCGTCGCCGCCGAGCTGCGCGGCGCGCTCGCGCGGGCGGCCTGAGCCGAGCCGTGCGGATCGCCGTTCGCGCCGATTCCTCGACGCGGATCGGGACCGGCCACGTCATGCGCTGCCTGACGCTGGCCTCGGCGCTGCGCGAGCGCGGCGCAAGCGTGACCTTCCTGACGCGCGAGGGCGCCGACGGCGGCGCGCGCACGATCGCCGCGCGCGGCTTTCCCGTCGTGCCGCTCCCGGCGCAGCGCGGCTACGAGAACACCTGGCTCGGCGCGAACGAAGCGTTCGACGCGGCGTGCAGCGCCGAGGCGCTCGCCGCGCTGGCGCCGCTCGATTGGGCGGTCGTCGATCACTACGCGCTCGGCTCCGCGTGGGAACGCGCGGCGCGCGCGCATGCCCAGCAGGTCTTCGTGATCGACGACCTGGCGGACCGCGCCCACGCCTGCGACGCGCTGCTCGACACGACGTGGCTCCCGGACGGCGCGCCGGACCGCTACGGGCGCCTCGTCCCCGAGAAGGCGCGGCGGCTGCTCGGGCCCGCGTTCGCGCTGCTGCGCCCGGAGTTCGCGCGGGCCGCGCGCCGCGTGCGCGACGCCGGCGTGCGCCGGATCGCCGTGTTCTTCGGCGGCGTCGACCCGCACGATCTCACCGGCCGGACGCTGGACGCCCTCAGCGCACACGCCGCGCTGCGCGCGCTCGAGGTCGAGGTCATCGCGGGCGCAGCGAACGCCCGCGCGGCGGAGCTCGCGGCGCGCGCATCGGCGACCGTGCGCGTTCACATCGACACGCCGCGGGTCGCCGAGCTCTTCGCGGCGGCGGACCTCGCCGTCGGCGCCGCGGGGACCGCGTCGTGGGAGCGCGCCTGGCTTGGGCTGCCGGCGCTCGTCGTCGCGGTCGCCGAGAACCAGCGTGAGGCGGCGCGCGGCCTCGCCGCGGCCGGCGCGGCGCGCGATCTCGGCTGGCACGAGCAGATCACCGCGAGCGTCCTCGAAACGGCGCTCGTCGAGATGTGCGGTGATCCGGACGCGCAGCGGACGATGTCGGAGTGCGCGCTCGCGATGATGGGCGGCGGGCCGCTCGGCACGCAGCGCGTCGCCGACGCGCTCGTCGCGTCGGGTGCGGCGGCATGAGCCGCTTCGACCCGGCGGCCGTCGTGCTGCGCCGCATCCGCGAGGGCGACCTGGAGCTGCTGCGGACGTGGCGAAACGGCGAGCGCGTGCGGCGCCGGATGTTCACCAGCGCGACGATCTCGCCGGCGGACCACCGCGCCTGGTGGAAGCGCACGTCGTCGGACCCGTCGTACGCGCAGTATCTGTTCGGCTACGCCGGACGGCCGCTCGGAACGATCTCGTTCGCGCGCGACCCTCAGCCCGACGTCGCGCCCGGCGCGGAGTGCGGTTATTATATCGGACCAGACGACGCGCCGCGGCGCGCCGGGACGCTGCTGATGTACGCTGGTCTGGGCGCCGCGTTCGGCGAGCTCGCGCTGGGCGAGGTCCGCTGTGAGATTTTCGACGACAACGAGCCGTCGCTCCGGCTCGTGCAGCGCTTCGATTTCGCCGAGGTCGCGCGCGCACGCCCCGACGCGCGCCGCTTCGTGCTGAGCGGCGGCGCCTTCGCCCGCGTCGAGCCGCGGGTCCGGGCGCTGCTGTTCGTGGAGGTGCCGCATGCGGTTCGGTGAGCGGATCGTCGGACCCGATGCGCCGCCGCTGGTGATCGCCGAGCTGTCGGGGAACCACAACGGCTCGCTCGACCGCGCGCTGGCGATTCTCGACGCAGCGGCGGACGCCGGCGCGCACGCCGTCAAGCTGCAGACGTATACCGCCGACACGATGACACTCGACGCCGACGGTCCCGACTTCGTCATCGACGATCCCGCCTCGCTGTGGAACGGCCGCCGGCTGTACGAGCTGTACCAGGAAGCGGCGACGCCGTGGGAGTGGCATCCGGCGCTCTTCGCGCGCGCCCGCGAACGCGGGATCGCGTGCTTCAGCTCGCCGTTCGACGAGACCGCGGTCGCCTATCTCGAACGCTTCGCGCCGCCGGCCTACAAGATCGCCTCGTTCGAGCTGACCGATCTGCCGCTGATCGCGGCCGCCGCCCGCACCGGCCGGCCGCTGGTGATGTCGACCGGAATGGCGACCTGCGCGGAGATCGGCGACGCGGTGCGCACCGCGCGCGAGCACGGGGCGCCCGACGTGCTGCTGCTGAAGTGCACCTCGACGTATCCCGCCTCGCCGGAGAACTCGCACTTGCGCACGATCCCCGACCTGCGCGCGCGCTTCGGCTGCGAGGCGGGCTTGTCGGATCACACCGGCGGGATCGGCGCGGCGGTCGCGGCGGTCGCGCTCGGCGCCGTGGCGATCGAGAAACACGTCACGCTGGCGCGCGCCGACGGCGGCGTCGACGCCGCGTTCTCGCTCGAGCCGCACGAGCTGGCGGCGCTCGTCGTCGAGACGCGCCGCGCGTGGCAAGCGCTGGGCGAGGTGCGCTACGGGCCGACCCGCGCCGAGCGCGGCTCGCTGCGGTTCCGGCGCTCGCTGTACGTCGCCGCCGACCTGCGCGCGGGCGACGAGCTCACCCCGGCGAACGTGCGGATCGTGCGGCCCGGGTTCGGCCTTCCGCCGAGCACGTACTCCAGCGTGCTCGGCCGGCGCGCCGCGCGGGATCTCGCGCGCGGCACCGCGCTCGCCTGGGAGCACATCGCGTGAGCCGGTTCGTCCGCGGACACCTCGCGTGAGCGCGCTCGTCGGCGGAAAGCGCTCCGTGGAGCGGCCCGACGTGTCGGTGCTGATCACCTCGTACAACTACGCGCGCTACCTCGGCCGCGCGATCGAGAGCGCGCTCGCGCAGGAGGATGTCGATCACGAAGTCGTGGTGAGCGACAACTGCTCGACCGACGACAGCGTCGCGGTGGCCCGCCGCTACGAAGCCGATCCGCGCTTCCGGCTGATCGTCCGCGAGGAGCCGGCGGAGGCGCATTTCAACGCGATCCTCGACCACGCGCGGGGCCGCCACGTGCTGTATCTGAACGCCGACGACTATCTGCTCCCCGGCGCGCTCGCCGCGCTGCTGCGGCTCAAAGCCGAGCTGGACATCGACGTGCCGTACGCCTCGTACGCGTACGTCGATGCGGCGGGAAGTCCGTACGCGGTGCGCCGCTACGAAGGTCTCGGCGCGTACGGTGCGCGCAACGAGCTCGGCGCGCTGCTCACGAAAGCCTCGCACATCGGGCTCGGGACGATGCTGCTCGAGCGCGCCTGGTTCGACGAGCTCGGGCGCTTCAGCATCGAGGCCGATTCGCACGGCGACCTCGAGTGGTGCCTGCGGCTCGCCGCGGCGGGGAAGCGCTTCGGCTACTCGCCAGAACCCGTGCTCGCGGTTCGCCGGCACGACGCGAACGACTCGTCGCCGGCGAGCTTTCACGGCGGCGGCCGGAGCCTGCGCGGGCTCATGCACTGCCTCGAGGCCTACGTCGGGCCGGCGAACGCGCGCGCGCTGCGCGGCTGGGACGCCGCGATCGCCGCCGCCGTGCAGCATTTCTTCGGCTACCTGCGCCACCTCGGCGCGTGGGACGCGCTGGCCGGCGAAGCCGAGGCGCGCTTCGCCGAGATCGAGGGCCGGCTCGCCGCGATCGAGGCGGCGCCATACGAACCGGTCGCGGGCTGGCCGCGCGTGACCGTCGCCGTCGCGACCGACGGCCGCCGCCCGGGCTTGCTGCTCCCCTCGCTCGCGTCCGCGCTCGCGCAGACCTATCGCGACTTCGAGATCGTCGTCGTCGGGACGTCCGGCGCTCCGCTCGAACCGCTGCTGCGCGCGATCGATCCGGAGCGGCGGATTCGGTTCGTGCAGCAGCACGCGGCGCTCGACGCGCCGCCGCCGCGCACCAACGCCGTCGAGCTGGGCCGCGGCGAGATCGTCGCGTACCTGCGCGAGCCCGACCTGTGGGAACCCGATCACCTGGAGCGCGCGGTCGCCGCGCTCGATGCGGGCGCGACCGCGGTGCGCGGCGGGGCGCAGCACACGCTGATCGCGTACGACGTGCAGGGCGACGGTTCGGTCGCGCCGCCGCCGCCGCGCGAGCTGGGACGCTTCGGGGCCTCGGTCGCCGGCGCGATCGGCGCCTCGGAAGTCTGGAACGCGGTTCCGCTCTCGTCGGTCGTCCACCGCCGCCGCGCGTTCGACCTCGCCGGCAAGTTCGATCCGAACCTGCCGGCGCTCGACGAGCTCGCGTTCCTGATGCGGCTGCAGCGCGCCGTCGGGATCGTCCCGCTCGAGGCGAGCACCGTCGTCGAACGGACGGTCGTGGACCGCGCCGGCGCACCGTGGTCGCGCAACTGGAACGCCTACGTCGCCTCGCTCGACGCGATCTGGCGCGCCTATCCGGTCGACCCGGAGACGGCCGCCAAACGCGAGCAATATCGCGCGAACCTGCACCAAGCACAGACCGCGCTCGCCGCCGGCAACGACGACGGCCTCCTCCAAGCCGCGCTGCTCGTCACCGGAGCCCACGCGCTGGCGTAAAGGGGGCCTGCGGCCGCGAGGCGACCGAGGCCGGAAGTGGTTGCCGATTATGCATTGACAAACGCCGATGCAAGGCGCAGAATCGAAATATGTCGATACAGCGGTGCTGCCCGCCGGCGAGCGTCGACCCGACCGATCGCGCACGGGACGCCGCGCTGCTCAAAGCGCTGGGCGACCCGCACCGGCTGCGGATCGTCGCCACGCTGGCTCGTGCGAACGACGAAGTCTGCGTCTGCGATTTCACGGGCGCGTTGCCGCTGGAGCAGCCCACCGTTTCGCACCATCTGAGAATCCTGCGCGAGGCGGGTCTGATCGCCGGCCGGCGGCGCGGGACGTGGGTCTACTATCGCCTCGCCGACGACGCGCGCGAACGGATCGACGCCGCCGTCCGGTCGGCGATCCCGGAAAGGGTCCTCGCATGAAGATGCATCTGAACCTCGCCACCCGCGACCTCGACGCGAGCGTGGCGTTCTACTCGACGCTCCTCGGCGCTCAGCCGGCGAAGCGCCTCGGCGACTACGCGCTCTTCGTGACGGAGGAGCCCGGACTCGAGCTCGCGCTCGACCTCGCACCCGAAGCGAAGGCCGCTCGCGGTCAGCATTTCGGCATCGTCGTCGACTCGGCCGATGCGGTCGACGCGCAAATCGCGCGGCTGCGGGCCGCGGGCTACCCAACGGACGTCGAGCGCGAGGAGACGTGCTGCTACGCACACCAAACGAAAGTATGGGCCAGCGATCCGGAAGGCCGCCGCTGGGAGACCTACGTCGTTCACGAGGACACGGAGCTGCGCGACGATGCGGAGACGACATGCTGCCGCACGGAAGCAGCAGCCGGCGCGGGCGCCACATGTTGTCCCTGAGACGCATCTTCCTTCACGTCCGCATGCTGCTCGGCTACGAGCCGAACGTCGAGTGGCTTCGCGCGAGCTTGAGCCGCGCGACATTGGTCGATGGCGCGCGGGCGCACGCCGCCATCGTCGAGCTGGAACGATGCGTCACGCTGCACCGTAGCGGCGGCCGCTGCCGGCGCTTTCCCGTGCTACGATGAACGTGAGGCCGATCCTCGCCGAGTTCGTGGGGACGGGGCTGCTGCTCGCCGCGATCGTCGGATCGGGGATCATGGCGCAGCGTCTGTGCGGCGGCAATGTCGGGCTCGCGCTGCTGGCGAACGCGCTCGCCACGGGCGGTGCGCTCACCGCGCTGATCCTCGCGTTCGGGCCGGTTTCGGGTGCGCACTTCAATCCCGCCGTCACGCTCGCCGACGCGTGGCAAGGCGGGCTCGCGCGCTCGATGATCCTGCCCTACGTCGCCGCCCAGGTTGCGGGCGCGCTGTGCGGGACGGCGCTCGCCGACGGCATGTTCGGACTGCCGCTGTTCGTCGCGTCCCATCACGTGCGCAGCGGTGCGCCGATGATGGTCAGCGAGTTCGTCGCCACGTTCGGGCTGCTGGCCGTGATCTGGGGCTGCGTTCGCACGCGCGCGAGCGCCACGGCGTACGCGGTTGCCGCCTACATCGTCGGCGCCTATTGGTTTACGCCGTCGACGTCGTTCGCGAACCCTGCCGTCACCGTCGCGCGGTCGCTGACCGACACGTTCGCCGGCATCCGCCCCGTGGACGTCCCGCCGTTCGTCGTCGCGCAGCTGCTCGGCGCGTTCGCCGCGACGGCGCTCTTCGCGTATCTCTCACCCCTCACGCGCAGGGCCGCCGAGGCCGTCGTCGTTCCGCACCCGGAGGCTATCCGTGCACACGGTAACGCCGCGAGCGCTGCGCGTCCGTAGCGCCGGCCCCGACGATCTCGACGCGATCCGCCGCATCGCCAACGAAGGCATCGAGGACCGCGTCGCGACCCTGGACGAAGACGCGAAGAGCGCCGCCGACATCGCCGCGTGGTGGGAGCAGCACGACGGCCGGTACGCGGTGCTCGTCGCGGAGAATGCCGCCGCGTCGGTGCTCGGGTGGGCCTCGCTGAACCCGTACTCGCACCGCTGCGCGTACCGCGGCGTCGCCGACCTCTCCATCTACGTCGCGCGCGATGCGCGGGGGACGGGCGTCGGGGCCGCGCTGCTCGCGGCACTGGAGCGGGCGGCGAAGGAGTACGGCTTCCACAAGATCGTGCTCTTCACGCTGCCCTTCAATGACGCGGGCCAGCGGCTCTACCGCCGGCGGGGATTCCGCGAAGTCGGCGTGTTCCACGAGCAAGGACGGCTCGACGGGCGGTTCGTCGACGTGATGGCGATGGAGAAGATTCTCAAGCCGTTCGTGCTCTTCGTCTGCCGGCACAATACCGGGCGATCGCAGATGGCCGAGGCGTATCTGCGGCAGTTCGCCGGGTCGCGCGTCGACGTCGCCTCGGCAGGGACGATCGCGGCGCCGGTCCCCGATCCCGGCGTCGTCGCCGTGATGGCGGAGGACGGCGTCGACATCGGCGCGGCGCGCCCGAAGCTGCTCGACGAGAACGCGGCGCGCAACGCGGATCGCATCATCACGATGGGCTGCGACGTCGAGGGCGTACCGCGGATCGACGACGACTGGGGTCTGCCGGACCCCAAAGGCCAGCCGCTCGACCGCGTCCGAGAGATCCGCGACCTCGTCAAGGCGAAAGTGTCGGCACTCGCGGCGACGCTGACGGGGACGAGCGCAGGCGGGTAGGCGCGCGGCGAGCCGTCGGCCGTTCGGAGACGTGCACGCCGGGCGGTGCCGCCGCCGAACGAAGGCGCGGCGGAACGGGCGCCGTTCGCCCGGAAGCTTGGAGCGGATGGAGCTGCGAATCGACCGCGAGGCCGTCGCCCGCGCGCGCCGGCTCGCCTCGGGGATCGTCGACCCGATCGCCGAGTTCATCGCCCGCCACTCGACCGTCAGCGTCGAGCGCGCGGTCGCGCGCCTGTGCGGCGTCGACGGTGTCGACGGCGACGGCGTCCCGCTGCCGAACCGGCTCGTCGACGCGCTGCCCCGTCGCGAGCTCGGGCTGGCGCGCGCCCTCGGCGCGGCGCTCGCCGAGAGCGGCGGCACGCCGCAGCAGATCGCCCAGGCCGTCGCGGCCGGCGAGCCGCTTCCCGATCCCGCGCGCACGCCGGAGGTCGCGCTGCGCGCGGCTTTGCGCCCGCACGTGGAGGCGGGTCTCGCGCGGCTCGACCGCACGCGCAGCGAGCGCGCGGCGCTGCTCGCGCGCCTTCCGCAGAGCCCGCCGCCGCTGCTCTATGTGATCGTCGCGAGCGGCAACATCTACGAAGACCGCACCGCCGCCGTCGCCGCCGCCGAAGCGGGCGCGCAGATCGTCGCGGTGATCCGCTCGACGGCGCAGTCGCTGCTCGACTACGTCCCGTACGGCGCGACGACCGAAGGGTTCGGCGGGACGTATGCGACGCAGGAAAACTTCCGCATCATGCGTGCCGCGCTCGACGAGACCTCGGAGCGGCTCGGGCGCTACGTGATGCTCACCAACTACGCGAGCGGGCTGTGCATGCCGGAGATCGCGGCGACCGCGGCGCTCGAGCGGCTCGACATGCTGCTCAACGACTCGATGTACGGGATTCTGTTCCGCGACATCAACATGCAGCGCACCTTCGTCGACCAGCACTTCTCGCGGCAGCTCAACGCGCGCAGCGGGATCGTGATCAACACCGGCGAGGACAACTACCTGACCACCGCCGATGCGGTCGAGCAGGCGCCGGCGGTGCTGGCGAGTCAGTTCGTGAACGAGGCGTTCGCGCACCGCGCCGGACTGCCCGACGCGCAGATCGGGCTCGGCGACGCCTACGAGATCGATCCCGACCGCGAGGACGGCTTCCTGTTCCAAGTCGCGCAGGCGCAGCTCGCGCGCCAGATCTTCCCGGACGCGCCGCTGAAATACATGCCGCCGACGAAGCACATGACGGGCGATGTGTTCAAGGGCCACCTGATCGACGCCATGTTCAACCTGACCTCGGTGATGACGGGGCAGACGATCCATCTGTGCGGGATGCTGACCGAAGCGATCCACACGCCGTTCCTCGGCGACCGCGCGCTCGCGCTGGAGAACGCGCGCTACGTGATGGGGACGGCCCGCCACTTCGGCGAGGAGATCGAGCTCAAGCCGGGCGGCCGCATCGAGCGCCGCGCGCAGCACGTGCTCGGCGAAGCGGTCGGCCTCCTCGAGGGCGTGGCGGAGCGCGGCCTGATGCGCGCGATCGAAGACGGAACGTTCGCCGACGTGCGCCGCCCGCGCGACGGCGGCCGCGGCTTCGAGGGCGTGTTCCCGAAAGCCGGCGGCTACTGGAACCCGTTCGCCGAAGCGCCGGCCGGCGAGGCGGTTCCGGCGTGACGCAGGTGAAGCCGTACGGCGACATGCTGAACGACGGCGCGGTGCAGCTCTCGTTCACGCTGCCGATCGCCTGGAGCGAGGCCGCCGACGAAGCGGCGCGGCAGCTCGTCGCAAAGATGGGCTTCGAGGAGGTCGCGGTCGTCGAAGGCCGCCCGATCGCGGGAGGCTTCTCGTTCTTCGTCGTCTACGCGCGCACGCCGGTGGCGATCGACGTCTCGTCGATCCGCGCGCCGGCGGCGACCAGCGAGGCCCTCACCATGGAGGAGGTCGACGAGCTGATCGCGCGCCGCCTCGGCCGGAAGGTGAAGATCGCCGGCGCCTGCATCGGGACCGACGCCCACACCGTCGGGATCGACGCGATCCTGAACATGAAGGGCTACAAGGGCGATTACGGCCTGGAGCGGTATCGTGGCTTCGACGTGTACAATCTCGGCAGCCAGATCGCGGTGGAGGACCTCGTCCGCTTCGTGCGCGACCGCGACGTCGATGCGATCCTCGTTTCGCAGGTCGTCACGCAGAAGGGCAGCGACATCGCAAACTTCAGCGCGCTCGCCGAGCTGCTCGAGGCCGAGAACCTGCGCGATCACGTCCTGCTGATCGCGGGCGGCCCGCGCGTGACGAACCTGCTGGCCGCCGAGCTCGGCTACGACGCGGGGTTCGGCCGCGGGACGCTGCCGAGCGAGGTCGCGACGTTCATCGCGCGCCGTCTCGGCGCGCGCGCCGCGTGATCGCGCGTTTCGCCGAGCGCCCGCGTCTGCGGCTCGCGCTCCTCGCGCTCGCGGCGTTCGTCGCCGCCGCCGCGCCGGCGCTCGCCGTCGACCGCAGCATCGGCGCCGATGTGCCGAAGCCGAGCGCGTCGGGGACGCCCTGGAGCGATGCCGAGATCGCCACGCTCGACGCGAACCTCGACGTCGCGCTGGCCGGTGCGACGGTGCTGCGCGGCGCGCACGTGGGGATCTACGCGATCGATGCGCACGATGGGCGCGTGCTGTACGAGCGCGATCAGGATTCCGCGTTCGAGCCGGCCTCGACGCTGAAGCTGCTGGTCGGCAGCGCCGCGCTCGACAAGCTCGGACCGGACTTTCGCTTCACCACCGAAGCGGTCGCGGGCGGACCGGTCGCCGACGGTCTGCTGGAAGGGCGGCTGATCGTGCGCGCGGGCGGCGATCCGTTCCTGCGCGACGCCGACTTCGACGCGCTCGCGCTGACGCTCGCGGCGAAAGGCGTGCACGCGATTCGCGACGGCGTCGCGTTCGACGTCGACCGCTTCGAGCCCGACGGCTACCCGCCGGGCTGGTCGATCGACGATCTCCCGTACGATTACGCGCCGCCGGTGAGCGCGCTGGCCTTCGAAGAGAACGTCGTGCACCTGACGATCGCGCCGGCGGCGGCGGTGGGCGCGCCGGCGAGCGTGTCGTCCTCGCCGGCCGGATTCGTTCGCCGCGCGGCCGACGGCTGCGCGCCGCAGATCGCGCCGGAGTTCGTTTCGCTCGCGCTGACCGGGGCGGCCGGCGACAAGGACGATCTCGATCTCCGCCGCTCGCTGCTCGGCTGCACCGAGGTCGTCGGGACGATCCCGCTCGGCGCGAAGCCCGACATGCTCGACGCGGCCGTCACGTTCCCGTCGGTGTCCGCGGCGCCCGCGCTGCGGGCCGCGCTGCAGCGGCATGGGATCGTCGTGCACGCCGCGCCCGCGGGCGCGTCGCCGCTCGACCTCGCGAGCGCCGCGCTGGACGCGCCCGTGCTGTGGACGCATCAGTCCGAGCCGCTGCGCGACGTCGTCGCCGACATGTGGCAGCCCAGCGACAACCTGGTGGCCGAGATGCTGCTGCGCGAGCTCGGCGCGGCCGCCGCCAACGGTCAGGGGACGCGGCTGAACGGGATCGCGTTCGAGCGGACCTGGCTAACGGCGCTCGGCGTCGACGCCGCACCGCTCGCGCTCGAAGACGGAAGCGGGCTTTCGGTGTACGACCGCTGCACGCCCACGGCGCTGGTCGCGATCCTCAAGCACGACTGGGACGGACCGCAGCACGACGTCGTGCTCGACGCGCTGCCGATCGCCGGCGTGCGCGGAACGCTGCGCGGCTCGTTCGCCGGAACGCCGGCGGAGCGCCGCGTCTTCGCCAAGACGGGGACGCTCGCGCGCGCCAGCACGCTGGCCGGCTACGTCGCGACCGCGCAGCACGGCACCGTGATCTTCGCCTTCCTCGTCGGCGACTTCGACGGCGACGCGTCCGCCTTGCGCGACCTGCGCGCGCGGCTCCTCACGCGTCTGATCGGCGAGTGATCCTCGGGGCGCGCTTCGCGAGCGAGATTCGCGAGCAGCCCGACGTGTGGCGGCGAATCGCGGCGTCCGATCAGGCGCAGCGCCTCGCGAGCGCGGTGCAGGGCCGCGAGCTGCTGTTCCTCGGGAGCGGCAGCTCGCTGTTCGTCGCGTCGCTGGGCGCGCTCGCATTTCGCCGGCGCGGCGTGCGCGCATCGGCGCTCGCCGCGACCGAGGCGCGCTTCGACCACGAGGCCTCCCGCGAGGCGTGCGTCGTCGCGCTCTCGCAGAGCGGGCGCTCGAGCGACCTGCTCGCCGCGCTCGACGTGCTCGCTCCGCAGCGCATCGTCGCGCTGACCAACGACCTCGCCTCGCCGCTCGCCGCGCGCGCGACGGTCGTTGTCGACGCGCTCGCCGGCCCCGAGATCGCGGTCCCCGCCAGCAAGAGCGTCACCGCGATGGCCGCGATCGTGCTCTGGGCCGCGGCGCTGACCGGAGGCCGGAAGAACCGTACCGCCGCGTCGCTCGAGCGCACCGCGGGCGATGTGAGCGCGTGGCTCGACGGCGAGGGTGCGAGCGAGGTCGCGGCGATCGGCGAACGGCTCGCGCACTGCCGCAGCGTCGCGGTCGTCGCGGCCGGCTACGGCGTGCCGGTCGCGCTGGAACTGGCGCTGAAGATCAAAGAGGCGAGCTATCTGCACGCCGAGGGGTTCGCGGCCGGCGAGTTCCGGCACGGCAGCTCGGCGATGCTCGACGCCTCGAGCGCGATCGTGGGGATCGTCGACGCGGCCTCGTGCGAGGTCGTGCAGCGCCCGCTGGCCGAGGCGGAGAGCGCCGGGGCGCTGCGCTGCGTCATCGGTGCACCGCTCGCCGGGCTCGCACCGCTCGGCCCCGCGACGGACGAGGCGTTCAACACCCTGGCGTGGCTCGTCACCGGACAATCGCTGGCCCTGGCGATCGGCCGCGCCAACGGCGTCGACTCCGACGCGCCGCGCGGTCTGCACAAGTGGGTGCTCTAGCCGGCCCCGACCCGTGAAGGCCGCGTACCGGGAGAAGCGTGGCCGTTCCGCCAACGCTAGCGCGACCCGATGCTGCCCGACCTCCTGGCGTGGTTCACCGGCAAGGAACAGAACCGGCGGAAGTTTCCGCGTAAAAGGAAGCCCTATCGCGCCGCCTACAGCCTCGACGGGCTCAGCACGCGCGCGGCAATCGGCCTCGACATCAGCGGCGGCGGGCTGTGCGTCCTCACCCAGGAGCAGGTTCCGCGTTCCGAAGTCGAGGTGCGCGCGCAGATCGACGAGCGGCAGATCAAGGTCCGCGTGAAGATCGTCTGGCACGACAACGTGCAGCATCAGGGGCGCAAGGTCTGGCGCTACGGGATGCGGTTCGTCGGGATCCCCGCCGACGACTGGGACGCGATCATCCGCTATACGACCGACAAGCCCGTCGCCGAGGCGAACAAGGCGCAGGAAGAGCTCACCACGGTGCGGATGTCGCCCGACGACACTGCCCGGCTGCTCCCGAAGGAGTTGCAGACGCGGCTGCTCCAAATGCTGGTCGAGCGCCGGCGCCTCGCGCCGCTCGACGAGCGGGTGACGCCGCTCGTGCAATACTTCTACTCCGGGATCGTGCGCCACAACGACAAGTTGATGCACCGCCTCGTGATCCAGTCGAAGGTGGTCGGTCCGGAGAGCGACGAGCTGTTCGAGACGCGATACGTTTTCGACGAGAGCGGCAAGAACGTTCAGATTCTGAATTGATGGGCAACGACAAGACCGCGCTGATCACGGGCATCACCGGGCAGGACGGTTCCTACCTGGCCGAGCTGCTGCTCGACGAAGGATACCGCGTCGTCGGGATGACGCGCCGCACATCGACCGACGTCCACGAGCGGATCGGCCACATCGTCGACCGCCTCGAGATCGTCTCCGGCGACCTGCTCGATCAGAGCTCGATGACCAGCATCGTCGCCGACGTGCGCCCGAACGAGATCTACAACCTCGCCGCGCAGTCGTTCGTGCCGACGTCGTGGCAGCAGCCGGTGCTCACCGGCGAGTTCACCGCGCTCGGCGTGACGCGCGTGCTGGAGTCGATCCGCGCCGTCGATCCCTCGATCCGCTTCTACCAGGCGTCGAGCTCGGAGATGTTCGGCAAGGTGCAGGCCACGCCGCAGAACGAGGGCACGCCGTTCTATCCGCGCTCGCCGTACGGGGTCGCGAAGCTCTACGGGCACTGGATCACGATCAACTATCGCGAGTCGTACGGCCTGTACGCGGTGAGCGGGATCCTGTTCAACCACGAGTCGCCGCGCCGCGGCAAAGAGTTCGTGACGCGCAAGATCTCCGACGGCGTCGCGCGCGTGAAGCTCGGTCTGGCGAACGAGCTGCGGCTGGGAAACCTCGACGCGCAGCGCGACTGGGGCTTCGCCGGCGATTACGTGCGCGCGATGTGGCTGATGCTGCAGCAGGCGCGCGCCGAGGACTACGTCGTCGCGACGGGACGGACGCATGCGGTGCGCGAGTTCGTGCGGCTGGCCTTCGCCGCCGTCGATCTCGACTGGGAACGCTACGTCGTCGTCGATCCGCGCTACTATCGCCCGGCCGAAGTCGACCTGCTCGTCGGCGATCCGGGGAAGGCGCGGCGCGAGCTGGGCTGGGAGCCGAAAGTCTCGTTCGAAGAGCTGGTGGCGGAGATGGTGCGCGCCGACCTCGAACGACTGCGCCCGCTCGCCCCGGCGTGACGTGCGAGTCCTCGTCACCGGCGCCCACGGCTTCGTCGGCCTTCATCTGAGCGCGGCGCTCCGCGCGCGCGGACACGAGGTCATCGCCACCGAGCACGGTACGCGCGCCGCCGCGCACGACGAAGCCGCGCTTTCCGTCGACGTGACGAGCGCGCTCGAGGTGCGCGGCGCGCTCGACCTCGCGCGCCCGGACGCGGTCGCGCACCTCGCGGCGCAAGCGTTCGTCCCCGCCTCGCTCGACGACCCGGCGGGGACGTTCGCGATCAACGCCGGCGGGACGCTGAACGTGCTCGACGCGGCGCGCGAGCTCGCCGCCGAGGGCACGCGCGTGCGCGTCCTGGTGGTGAGCAGCGCCGACGTGTACGGTGCGCAGCCCGCCGCGGCGCAGCCGCTCGCCGAGACGACCGCGCCGCGCCCGCACAACCCGTACGCGGCGAGCAAAGTCGCCGCCGAAGCGCTCGCCCTCGCCTACGCGCGCTCGTTCGGCGTCGATGCGGTCGTCGCGCGGTCGTTCAACCACATCGGGCCCGGTCAGGACGCGCGGTTCGCGGTTCCCGCCTTCGCGCTGCAGATCGCGCGCGTCGCGGCCGGCGGTCCGCCGCTGGTGCAGGTCGGAAACCTCGAGGCGCAGCGCGACTTTCTCGACGTGCGCGACGTCTGCGACGCCTACGTCACGCTGCTCGAAGGCGGCGGCGAGGCCGGCGAAGCGTACAACGTGTGCAGCGGCGCGGCGACCGCGATGCGCGAGATCCTGCGCCGGCTCATCGAGATCGCGCACGTCCCGGTCGAGGTGCGCGACGATCCGGCCCGGATGCGTCCCTCCGACGTGCCGATGAGCTGCGGCGATCCCGCGAAGCTGCACGCCGCGACGGGCTGGCGCCCGCGCATCCCGCTGTCCGCCGCGCTGCGCGCGGTCTACGACGACGCGCGCACGCGCGTGAAGGAGAGCCCGTGAACGAAAATCGTTTTCGCGCGTTCGTGTTCGGCAATCGCGGAACGCTGCTCGCGCTTCCCGCGGTCGTCCTCGCGGCGGCCGGGAAGCCGAGCGCGTTCTCGATCGCGACCGGGCTGCCGCTGGCGTTCGCCGGCGAGGCGCTGCGCATGTGGGCGGTCGGCTACAGCGGCGTCACGACGCGCGGCGACACGGTGACCGCGCCGGCGCTCGTCACCGCCGGGCCGTATGCCTACGTGCGCAACCCGCTCTACGTCGGAAACTTCCTGACCGGCGCCGGCTTCGCGCTCGCCTTCAGCGGGAAGAACGCTCCGCTGGTGAGCGCGGCGCTGGTCGGCGGCGCTCTCGGCGCGATGCTGGCAGTGTACTCCGTGATCGTCCCGCACGAAGAGGCGTATCTGCGCGAAACCTTCGGCGAGGCGTTCGACGACTATGCCGCCCGCGTGCCGCGCGTGGTTCCCCAGGTGGAACCGGCGGAGCCGCAGCACGGTTCGTACGATCCAGCCGTGATCGGAAAAGCCGAGAGCCGCACCTTCTTGACCTTCGGCGCGATGCTCGGGGTGCTCGCCCTCAAAGCCCTGCGCGCATGAGCGGCGGGCACGCGCACGGTCGCGTGCACGCGGGGGCGTCGACCGCCCGCCTGAAGCTCGCCCTCGCCGCGACGTGCGGCGTCGCCGTCCTCGAGCTCGCCGGCGGGCTGCGCGCCGGCTCCTTGGCCTTGCTCTCCGATGCGGTGCACGTGACGATGGACGTCGTCGCGCTGGCGATCGCGCTGGCGGCGGCCGTCCAGGCGAAGCGCCCGGCGACCGCGCGCCGCACCTACGGCTACGCGCGCTACGAGATCCTGGCGGCCCTTGCGAACGGGGCGCTGCTGACCGCCGTGACCGTGCTGATCGCCCTTGAGGCCGTCCGGCGCTTCGCCCATCCCGTCCATCCGGCGGGGGCGCTGATGGCGGCCGTCGCGGCGGTCGGGCTGATCGTGAACGTCGGGGTCGGGCTGCTGCTGGTGCGTGGGCAGCACGCGAACCTCAACGTGCGCGCCGCGCTGCTGCACGTCGCGGGCGACGTTCTCGGCGGCGCCGCGGTGGTCGCCGGCGGCGCGCTGATCGCGCTGACCGGCGCGGCGTGGCTCGATCCGGCGCTCTCGCTGGCCGTCGCGGCGATCGTCGTCGCGGGGGTCGTGCGGATCGTCCGCGAGGCGAGCGACGTGCTGCTCGAGAGCGCCCCGGACCACGCGGAAGTCCCGGCGGTCAGCGCCCGCATGCGCTCGGTGAACGGGGTCGTCGGGGTGCACGATCTGCACGTCTGGACGATCGGCACCGGCACGCACGCGCTCTCCGCGCACGTCGTCCTCGACGACCGGATGCTGAGCGAGGCGAGCAGCATCCTGCGCGCGATCGAAGCGGCGCTGCGCGACGACTTCGGCATCGGTCACACCACGGTGCAGTTCGAGTGCGAGAATTGCACGGGCGACGTCACGATCGTCTGCACCCAAGCGGAGCCGGCCTCGGCCGCCATGCATCAGTAGTGGCTCACGTGCCGTGAGCCCATCGCTCGCCCTACGGGTGAGCCGCCTTCGCATTCGCCTTGCGGGCGAGCTGCCGTCGCGTTCGCGGTGCGGGCGAGCCGCCTGACGAGGAAGCCAAGCATATCGGGGATCGGCCCAGCCCGCAGCGAAGCCTTCGTTCGCCATGAAATCCGGTACCGTCGTACTCTCGACCGCACGCACGCCGTTCGGGCGCCTCGGCGGCGCGCTCGCTTCGCTCTCCGCGACCACGCTCGGGGGCGAGGCGATCCGCAACGCGCTGATCCGCGCCGGCGTCGACCCCGCCGACGTCGAGCACGTCGTCATGGGGCAGGTGCTCCAAGCCGGCGCCGGTCAGGCGCCGGCGCGACAAGCCGCCTTCAAGGCCGGCCTGGCGAAGACGACGACCGCCGAGACCGTGAACAAGGTGTGCGCTTCAGGGATGCTCGCCGTCGTCATGGCCGCACGCTCGATCGCCGAGGGCGACCACCGGCTCGCCGTCGCCGGCGGGATGGAGTCGATGTCGAACGCGCCGTACCTGCTCCCGGGGGCGCGCGCGGGCTACCGCTACGGCAACGGTGTCCTGGTCGACGCGATGATCAACGACGGGCTGTGGGACGTCTACTTCGACGAAGCGATGGCCTCGCAGGGCGCGCGCGTCGCGGCCGAGCTGGGCGTCACCCGCGCGGTGCAGGACCAATTCGCCTACGAGAGCCATCGGCGCGCGCACGCCGCGCACGAATCCGGCAACCTCGCCGCCGAGATCGTTCCGCTGAACGTCGCCACGAAGCCGAAGGGAAAGATCGTCGTCGATGCGCTGCCGCGACCGGCGCGCGCGCGCGTTCCGGCGTTCGTCGGCGGCGGCGGCTCGGTGTGGGACCACGTCGCGCCCGCCTCGATGATCGCCGATCCCGCTCGCTACTCGCCGTACGTGAGCGGCGCGGTGCCGTTCACCCGCGTCGACCGGGACGAGCCGGTGCGCGGCGACGCCTCGCTCGAGGCGATGACGAAGCTGAAGCCAATCGACGACGGCGGGACGATCACCGCCGGCAACGCGCCCGGCGTGAACGACGGCGCCGCCGCGCTCGTCCTCGCATCGCCCGAGTACGCGCGCACGGTCGGCGCCGAGCCGCTCGCCGAGATCGTCGATCACGCCGGCGTCGCGTGGGACCCGCCGTATCTCGCGCTCGTCCCCGCGATGGCCGCGCAGAAGCTGCTCGACAAACAGGGCCTGCGCGCGAGCGACATCCACGTGTGGGAGATCAACGAAGCGTTCGCGGCCGTCGCGCTGACCGCGGCGACGAAGCTAGGCCTCGACCCGACCGCGATCAACGCGCAGGGCGGCGCGGTCGCGCTCGGTCATCCGATCGGCGCGTCGGGGGCGCGCATCGTCGGGGCGGTCGTACAGCAGCTGCGCCGCCGCGGCGGCGGGCTCGGAATCGCCGCGATCTGCAGCGGCGGCGGACAGGGCGACGCGGTCCTCGTGAAGGTGAGCTGAGTGCGCGTCCTCGTCATCGGCGCCGGACAGATGGGGGGCGGGATCGCGCACGTGCTCGCCGCCAAGGGCCACGAAGTGCTGCTCAACGACGTCGACGAGTCGCGCATCCGGCGCGGGATCGAGGGAATCGCGAAGCGGCTCGATCGTGAGCTCGAAAAGGGACGGCTCACCGCCGAGCAGCGCGGCGACGTGCTCGCCCACATCGACCCGCGCCCGCATTTCCACGACCTGGAGATCGATCTCGCGATCGAAGCCGCGCTCGAGGATCTGCCGACCAAGCTCGATCTCTTCCGCGCTCTCGACCGCAACACGCCGCCCGAGGCGATCCTTGCCTCGAACACTTCGTCGATCTCGATCACCATGCTGGGCGCGGCGACCTCGAAGCCCGACCGCGTGATCGGGATGCACTTCATGAACCCGGTCCCGGTCATGAAGCTGGTCGAGATCATCCGCGGGATCGCGACCTCCGAGGCGACGCTCGGAACGGTTCGCGACCTCGCGCTGCAGCTCGACAAGACGCCGGTGGAGGTGCGCGATTTCCCCGGCTTCATCTCGAACCGCGTGCTGCTCCCGATGATCAACGAAGCGATCTACGCGCTGTACGAAGGGGTCGCATCGGTCGAGGCGATCGACACCGTGATGACGCTCGGGATGAACCATCCGATGGGGCCGCTCACGCTCGCCGACTTCATCGGGCTCGACACGTGCCTGGCGATCATGAACGTGCTGTACGACGGCTTCGGCGACTCGAAGTACCGGCCGTGTCCGCTGCTCAAGCAGTACGTCGCGGCGGGCTGGCTCGGCAAGAAGTCGGGCCGCGGCTTCTACGAGTACACTCGCTCGGCGAACGGGAAGGCGCCGGTCGCGGTGCCGGCCGCCGCGCGGTGATCGAGCACCGGCCGGCGGCGTTCGAGCCGGCCGACGAGCAGCGCGCGATCGGGGAAGTCGCGCGCGAGATCGCGCTGCGCGAGATCGCGCCGCACATCGCGCAATGGGATCGCGAGCACGCCTTCCCGCGCGCGCTGTACGGCCGGCTGACCGATGCCGGCTTGATGGGGATGCTCGTCCCCGAGCGGTACGGCGGCGTCGGCGCCGACTATGTCTCATACGTGCTGGCGATCGAAGAGCTCGCGCGCGTCGACGCCGGGACGGCGGTGACCGTGTCGGTGCACTCCATGATCTGCAACTCGATCGCCAAGCTCGGCTCGGAGGATCAGCGCGAGCGCTGGCTCGCGGCGCTCGCGACCGGCGATGTGATCGCCGGCTTCGGGCTGACCGAGCCCGACGCCGGGTCGGACGCCGCCGCGCTGCGCGCGACCGCGCGGCGCGACGGCGATGCGTGGATCGTCAACGGCCGCAAACAATGGTGCACGAACGGCGGACAGGCCGGCGTCGTGATGGCGATGTTCCGCAGCGGCGGCGCCGGCCCGAAGGGTATCAGCGCGTTCCTGATCGACACCGCGCTCCCCGGCGTGCGCGTCGAGCGCACGACCGAGAAGCTCGGGATCCACACCTCGAACACGGTCGATCTCGCATTCGACGACGTGCGCGTCCCCGCATCGGCGATGCTCGGCGAGGAAGGCGCGGGGATGACGCAGGCCCTCACCACGCTCGTCTCAGGCCGGATCGGGATCGCGGCGCAAGCGGTCGGGATCCTCTCCGCGTGCCTCGACGCGTCGATCGCCTTCGCCAAGGACCGCGTCGCATTCGGCCAGCCGATCGGCGCGTTCGAAGGCGTCTCGTTCAAGATCGCCCGCATGGCGACCGATCTGGACGCCGCGCGGCTGCTGACGTACCGCGCCGCGGCGCTCGCCGACGCCGGCCGCCCACACGTCACCGAAGCCTCGAAGGCGAAGCTGTTCGCCTCGACCAAAGCGCGCGAGCATGCCGCCGAAGCGGTGCAGATCCACGGCGGCTACGGCTACACGACGGAGTTCCCGGTCGAGCGCTATTACCGCGATGCGAAGATCACCGAGATCTACGAAGGGACCTCGGAGATCCAGCAAATCGTGATCGCGCGCGCGCTCCTCGGCCGCCTCGGCTAGCTCTTCTTCGCGAAGGTGTCGCTGACGAGCTTCACCGACAAGTGGCCGTCGGTGGTGAGCAGCTCGCCCATCGAGGGCTGGCGCTCGATGTGCGTCGTGAGTTCGAGCGTCGTCGGGTCGTCGAGATCGGTCGCATACACCGTCGTCCCGTGGTCGAGCTCGCGAAAGCCGTTGATCCCGCTCGCCGTCATCGAGCCGTCCACGCCGATCGTCGCCAGGTTGCCGTCGACCGTCTCCACTTTGTACGTCGTCTGGCCGTGGACGGGCGGCGGCGACTCTGCGGTCCACGTCGCGCCGGACGTCATCGCCGCGGTCGCGAAGAACCCGCGCGCGAGCAGCGGCAGGATGTGCATCGCTTCGGGGCCGAGCGGGGCGTCGGGCGCCGCGCCGAGCCGTCCGTCGGAGTAGATCGCGACGCGCGCCTTCTTGCTGCTCATGACGTCGCCGCTGAACGCGCAGTCGACGACGAGACCGGCGTCCGTCGTCGCGGCGATGACCTCGATCGTCAGCGTCCCGCGATGGTCGCCGTCGAGCCCGACCGCGGCCGTGCCGTTTCCGCCGCTCACGCCGACGTCGCCGCCCATTCCGTTGCCCATCGAGCCGTTGAATCCGGAGGTCTTCTGCTCGTGCAGCGTGTGGGCGGTGTAGACCACGTCGTAGACGAGGGTGCGCAGCGGTTTCGCCGGCGGAGCGTCCGCGGCGGCTGCGGCGAGCGCGCTCGAGCAGACGGCGAGCGCGGTTGCGACGGCGAGCAAGCGATACATGGTCTAGCCCTCCCTGCATGCGCGTTTTGTCGCCGCCGGCGTTCGGGCCTGCGTCGCGTCCAGGGCTCGCCGCTGCGCGCGCGGAACGGGGGGCGGCCATGAAATTGATGGAGTACCAAGGGAAGGAACTGCTGCGCCGCGTCGGGATCCCGACGCCCGCCGGCGTCTTCGCGACGACGCCCGGCGAGGTGCAGAGCTACATCGCGAGCCATCCCGGCTCGTGGGTGCTCAAGAGCCAAGTGATGATGGGCGGCCGCGGCAAAGCCGGCGGGATCAAGTTCGCCGATGACGCCGCGCAAGGCGACGCGCTCGCCCGCGAGCTGATCGGCAAAGTGCTCAAGTCGGTTCAGAATCCCGACGGTGAGGAAGTGCGCTCGCTGCTCGTCGAGGAGAAGGTCGACATCGCGAGCGAGGCCTACGTCTCGATTACGATCGATCGCGCGGCCAAGAAGCCGGTGGCGATCGTCAGCGCGCAGGGCGGGATGGACGTCGAGGAAGTCGCCGAGAAGCATCCCGACGCGATCGTGAAGTACTGGATCGATCCGGCGGCCGGCTATTCGCCGTTCGTCGGCCGCCGTCTCGCGTTCGCGGCGAACCTCCCCGAAGGCTATCGCAAAGCGTTTCCCGCGATCCTCGGCGCGCTCTACACGCTGTTCATGGACTACGGCGCGAACCTGGTCGAGATCAACCCGCTCGTCCTCACCAAGGACGGCCGCGTGATCGCCAGCGACGCCAAGGTCGATCTCGACGACAACGGGCTCTACAAGCATCCCGAGATCGCCGGCTGGAACGCCGCGCAGCCGACCGACGAAGATCAGGTCGCGGCGGTCGCGATCGGCCTGGGAATGTCGAACTACGCGAAGTTCGCCGACGAGCCCGGGCTCCCAGCGAAGACCGTCGGCACGATCGCCAACGGCGCCGGCCTCGGGATGGGGACGATGGACGCGATCAAGAGCGCCGGCGGCGGCGCGGCGAACTTCCTCGACATCGGCGGTGGCGCGCAGGCGAAGCTCGTGAAGGACAGTTACAAGCTGGTCACCTCCGATGCGCGGGTGCGCTCGATGTTCATCAACATCTTCGGCGGGATCACGCGCGGCGACCAAGTCGCGAAGGGGATCGTGGAGGCGCTCGCCGGCGACGACGTGCGCAAAGTGCCGCTCGTCGTGCGGCTGACGGGGACCAACGCGGAAGAGGGCCGGGCGATCCTGGCCGAGGCGGGGTTCTTCCCGGTCGAAACGATGGACGAAGGCGCCGCGCGCGCCGTCGCACTTGCCAGCGGAGCCGGAGCCTGATCGTGGCGATTTTTCTCGACAAGAACTCCAAGGTCGTCGTCCAGGGGATCACCGGGCGCGAAGGCGCCTTCCACACGGCGCGGATGGTCGCGTACGGGACGAAGGTCGTCGCCGGCACCTCGCCGGGCAAGGGCGGGCAGACCGCCGAGGGCGGGATCCCCGTCTTCAACACGATGAAGGACGCGGTCGATCAGACCGGGGCGACGCACTCGATCATCTTCGTCCCGCCGGCCGGCGGCGCCGACGCCCTCTGGGAGGCCCACGACGCGGGGATCGCCGTCGCGGTCTGCATCACCGAAGGGATCCCCGCCCACGACATGCTGCGAGTCGTCGCCTCGACGCCCGGGATGCGGATCATCGGCGGCAACTGTCCGGGGATCATCTCGCCCGGCAAGTCGCTGCTCGGGATCATGCCCTCGCAAGTCTTCAAGGAAGGGAACGTCGGGATGATCTCGCGCTCGGGGACCCTGACCTACGAGATCGTCGACGGGCTCACGCGGGCCGGCTTCGGCCAGTCGACCTGCGTGGGGATCGGCGGCGACCCCATCATCGGAACCACCTTCGTCGACTGCCTGCGCGCCTTCGCCGGCGACCCGGAGACGAAGGCGATCGTGATCTCCGGCGAGATCGGCGGCTCGGACGAGGAAGACGCCGCGGCCTTCATCGCCGGACACCTCCCCGACAAGCCGTGCGTCGCTTTCATCGGCGGCCGCTCCGCGCCGAAAGGCAAGCGTCTCGGCCACGCCGGCGCGATCATCTCGGGCAACACCGGGACCCCCGAGTCCAAAGTCAAGGCGTTCACCGAGGCCGGTGTCCCCGTCGCCGACCGCGCCTCGCAGATCCCCGAGCTCCTCGCGACCCGGCTGCAGCTCGCCTCGGCGTAGCAGCCGCGGCGGTGGAGTTCGGCTACCAGTGTGAAGAGTGTGAGGAGGCGGTCTGGGTCGCGACGACCCGGGCCGAGCTGCAGTGGCTGCGCAACCGCCGCCACATCGTCGCCGAGGTCCGCCGCCACCTGAGCGGCGGCCTCGACGGCTGGATGGAGGACGGGCTCGCTTTCCTTGACCGCCACGACGGCCACAGCGTGGTCCTCGTCCAGCGCCGGCGCTGACGACTGGGCGGGCGGTCGCCGAGACTTAACGATTCCTGAAGATTTCCGTCCCAGCTACCAGGGACGTCTCAGGAACACGTGCAAAGGCCCCAGGCTAGGTTTGGGCCGCCTGTCGGCGAGCCCGTGGCCAAGCGACACCAAACCCGAAAGGACAGGGCTCTTGGCGATTTCTCTTGCGGTGAAGCGAGGGATCGTCGCGGTGCTGTTGCTCTTCGCGTTCGTGCTCCAGGGAACGACAAGCGTTCTGGCAGGCACGACCGGGTCGATCAGCGGCGTCGTCGTCGATCCAGCGAACAACCAGACTCTGGCCGGCGCGCACGTCAGCGCGACGAGCCCCTCACAATCGGCGACCACGACGACCGACACCAGCGGTCGGTTCACGTTCGCCTCCCTCTCGCCTGACACGTATACCGTGAGCGTTGCCGCAGCGGCGAACCGCGACGCGGTGAGCGTCAGCGGCGTCACGGTTCAGGCCGACCAAAACCTGAACATCACGCTCTCGCAGCCCGTGAAGCTGCAGAACATCGGCCGCGTGAGCTCGCGCTCGGCGTCGGCCCTCGTGAAGCCGGGTACCACGGCCGACGTGTATTCCGTCTCCGCGGTGCAGCAGGACAAGGCTTCGACCTTCGGCGGCGGCGGCACGCTCAACAGCGCGTGGTCCGCGATCTCGTCGGTTCCCGGCGTGTTCATCTCGCCGAACCAGAACGGCTACATCGGTGCCGGCCCGGGCGTGAGCATCCGCGGCGGCGACTACGACCAGATCGGTTACGAGATGGACGGCGTCCCGGTGAACCGCTCGTTCGACAACTATCCGTCGTCGGTGCTCTCCTCGCTCGGTCAGCAGGAGGTTCAGGTCTACACCGGAGCCGCTCCCGCGAACGCCGAGGCGAACTCGATCTCGGGTTACATCAACCAGGTCATTCGCACCGGCACGGCGCCGACCACGAACAACCTGACGCTTGCGCTCGGCACGCCGACGCTTTATAACAAGGCGTCGTTCGAAGCCGGCGGCGCGAACCCGTCGCGCACGTTCAGCTACTACCTCGGCACCGGCGCCTACAACCAGTCGTTCCGCTACGGCGACCAGTTCAACGGCGCCAGCCTTTCGCAGCTCTACGGACCGCCGATCGCGCCGTGTCCCGCGCAGGTGGCGGGCGGTCCGGCCGGCTGCTACGATCCGGCGAACGGCCAGAGCTACACGAACGGCGGCACGACGCCGGCGTACGTAAACGGTCCGTTCAACGCGTTCAGCCAGGCCTACGAGCAGGTCCGCGACACCGTCGTGAACCTCCACTTCGGCCTGCCCCAGAAGGGCGGCGGCAAGGACGACGTGCAGCTCCTCTGGGACTACGAGCACCTCGGCAACTTCGGATACGACTCGCCGAACGATCTGGGCGGCGACAACTACCTGAACAACGTCGGTCTCGGCGCGCCGGTCTTCATCGACACGTACGAGACGCAGCTGCCGTACGGCACGCTGTTCCCGGTCGGCTACGGCGGGGCCGGAGCGAACGCCGGTGAGGCGCCGTACTACTTCCCGTTCTCGTCGTACGGACGCCCGCTGTTCGCGAACATCCCGGGCAACGACCGTGACGAGTACGTGAACGATCAGTCGATCATCAAGGTGCAGTACCAGCACAACTTCGGTACGAACGCCTTCCTTCGGGTGTACGGCTACACGTACTACTCGGACTGGCTCAACTACGGCCCGAACTCGACGTACTCGGACTACGAGGCGTTCGACAGCCCGGACTACGAGCTGAACAGCCACACGCGCGGCGTCAGCCTGCAGTTCTCGGATCAGATCGCTTCGGAGCACTTGATCTCGTTCCAGGGCTCGTTCACGACGGCCAACTCGACCCGTTACAACAACTCGTTCTACGGAACAGGCGGCGGGACGACGATCGGCTATCTCGTCAACGGCAACAACCCCGGCGCGGGGATCTGCTACGAGCCGAACGGCACCGCGGTGCCCGGCTGCAACTACAACACCTCGGGGATCGCGCCGACCGCCTTCGGGTTCACCGTGAACCAGGCGAACGGCGGAACGATCCCGGTCCCGACCGCGGCGACATGCGGCGGCGGTCCGTGTCAGTACCTGCTCGTCGCCGGCGGCCCGTCCGCCAGCTTCAACCAGGTGGTGCCGCGGTTCGCCACCCTCTCGCTCTCCGACAACTGGACGCCGACTGCGAAGCTCAACGTCAACCTCGGGCTCCGTCTCGACCAGTTCCAGTTCCGCGGCGCGAGCACGGACGACTCCGTCGCGCGCACGCTGTTCTTCAACGCGTACGACATGACGCATGCGACGAGCCCGCTGTACAACATCGGCAACAACATCGACACGTTCGATGAGCTGCAGCCGCGCGCGGGCTTGACGTACACGCTGAGCCCCACGACGGTGGTCCGCGCCAGCTACGGCCGGTATGCGGAAGCCCCGAACACGGCGTTCGAGCAGTACAACTACCTCCAGCCGAACTCGCTGGGACCGCTCATCCAGTTCGCGAACCTCGGCCTCGGCGACACCCCGGGCCATGATGTGCGGCCGGAAGTCTCGAACAACTACGACTTCTCGCTCGAGCATCAGTTCGCCGGCGACACCGCGGTCAAGCTGTCTCCGTTCTACCGGAGCACGCAGGACCAGATCCAGCAGTTCTACCTCAACCAGAAGACGAGCTTCGTCTCCGGGCTGAACGTGGGACACCAGACCTCGAGCGGCGTTGAGTTCGAGCTCGACAAGGGCGACTTCTCGCGCAACGGCATCGCCGCCAAGCTGTCGTTCACCTACACGAACAGCAACATCAAGTACGACCTCGCCCCGAACGGGTCGTCGGTCGTGACGGCGATCAATACGTTCATCCAGGGCTACAACGGCTTCACCAAGGCCGGCGGCGGATCGCCCTGCTACGCCGGCGGCGCTGCTGCACCGGCCTGCCCCGCGGGATCGATCGCGAACCCGTACTACAACGCGCCGGCGCAGGCGCTCCTGGATCAGAACGCGTCGTACCCGACGTTCGACATCTTCCCGGGTGGTCCGGAAAGCTCGTACAACGCGTATGGCGCGCCGTACGTGACGACATTCCTGATCCAGTACAAGCATGGTCCGCTGGCGATCACGCCGGCGCTCCAGATCGCCGCCGGACAGAAGTTCGGCGCTCCGATCACCGAGCTCGGCATCGACCCCTCGAGCTGCGGCGCGTTCATCGCGGGCGCATCGACGACGGGCGATCCGCGGTATCCGTACGGCGCCGCGGGCGGCTCGCCGTACAGCGCGCCGTCCTGCGCACAGGGCGTCGCGATCCCGGATCCGTATACCGGGCGCTTCGACGCGATCGGCGGCTTCACCGCGCCGACGCAGCTGCAGCTCCACCTGCAGGCGACGTACGACATCAGCAAGCGCGTCACGCTGGTCGCGAACCTCGCGAACATCATGAACCGTTGCTTCGGCGGCTCGAAGCTGCCGTTCAACGTCTCCGGCGCGTGCACGTACGGCACGTCTCCGGGCGGCGCGTACATCCCGGTCGGAAACGCGTACAACCCCGGCGACGCAATCCAGCCGGCGGTGAACACGCCGTACTTCCCGTACTTCGCGGGACTCCCGTTCAACATGTACATCGAGGCCCGAGTCAAGCTCTAGGCCGCGATCTCGTCACGACGGGAAAGGAGAGGCCCTCGCTTCGGCGGGGGCCTCTTTCCTCTTGCGGCCTGGGGCGCCGACTCGAAGCAGTGCCGCCGATCTGCGAGTGTGGCTCGGGGCGGTGCGGAGGGGTGGTGCGTTCCGGGGCACGCTCCCTTCGCGCATCGTGCGCTCCGGTCGCTACCGCTGCGTCGCTGCCGCCCTCCGGGCTCACGCGACTCCGCGAGCACCCCGGAACGCACCACCCTCCGCGCCGCCCCTCCTCGCGAGACGAAGGCTCGTAGCAGGTCAGGTATTCAGGTCGACGGCGAGGGTTACTCGTTCGGCCGTCATCCCGCAAAGCTCAGCGGGATGGGGACGGTGGAGGAGGTTCCGTCGCTGCGCGCTGCGATGAGCGAGACGGTAATCGTGTTTTGCCCGCCACCCGAAAGCGCAGACGCGGGGAAGGGGAAAGTTCCTTGCCACTGGCCGGAGCCGGTTTGGCCGAGCGAGATCGTCACGGTTCCTATCGCGACCTTGCACGAGGTTGCATTCGTCGTCGTGATCGCCGCGATGTGGACTGACGTTCCGTTCACCACGACCGTCGGTGAGAGCGTCGCGTAGAAGATCTGCACGGGATCGGTCGGCTTCGCGAAGTTCGATTGCGGCGCGGCACCGAACGTGAAGACGTTCGTTTGTGCGAAGGCCGTCGGCGTTGCCGCCGGCGTTGGGATCGGCGTCCCGGCGACGGCCACGGGCGGCGTTGCGGGACGAGGTGTCGTATGAGGTGCGCCCGCAATTCGGTGTCCCGGCCCGTCGCGCATTCGGGCGAACGGTGCAGGCTCCGCCGGCGCCGCGGCCCGGGCCGAGCATCTACGCCTCTACGCCATCGCGCGTGATATCGCCGGTCCTAGTCGTTCCGACTCGCGCAGAATTCGGGTCGGCTGCGAAAACCAACCCTGTATTGCACGCGCCCCCGCCTAGCGCGAGGATTGCACGGCCGCAGAACCTTACGCTCGGTGGCAGTATCCCGGGAACCGGCATCAACCCGTGGTGGCGCTACTCAGAAGAGAACATTCCCGGCAAGCAGCACCTCATGGTCAACGTCGGTACGGGAAACATGCTCATCGACACGGACGACATGATGGTTCCTCACCGCGGCATCGCTCTCGCATTCCGCCGCACGTACAACTCTCAGAGTATGCATGACGTGAGCGGCAGCGACGGTACGGTCCCCGGGATGTACGGAAATGGCTGGACCAACACGTTCGACGCGCATATCAGCGGGACGCCGACGGGCAGCACGATGACCGTCTGGGACATCGACGGGGCCGCGTATGCATACACGCCGGCCGCATCACCGCCGGCCGGTGAGACCTGTCTTGAACTGGACGCCGCCTCCCGGAAAACAGGGCACGACGCTGTCCACCAACGCTCAGGCACTGTGCACCTACTACTGGACGAAAAAGACCGGCACGACGTATCAGTTCTATCGGCCCGACCTCGGCTCGTCGGCCGCACTGGCCTCCGGCTGCACCAATACCGAGTCCGCCTACGCCGGTCGGCTCGTCGCAATCTACGCGCGAAACAACAATGACGTCCTGACCTTCACCTATAGCTGGGACAACGGCAATGCAGGCTCCGGCGGGAAGGTCAGCCAGATCGTGGTTACGGCAGAATCGGGCCTAAGCGCCACACTCGCGTTCGCTGACTTCGGGTCCTATCGCCTTCTCTCTACGTTGACGCGTCCCGACCAGACCACGGTCGTCTACAATTACGACGCATACGGGGATCTCATCACGGCTCACCAACCGCCAAACAACTCCGCGGGGACGACGCCGACGGAGACGTATAGCTATGGCGTGACCGGCCCAGGGTTCCACTATCTGTATACTCTCTCGCCGCCGCGCTGGAATGCCGACGACTCCGCCAGCAGCCATCTCGAGTTTGGGTTCAACTTCGGAGCGACTCCCGCGACGACCACGCTCTCCTGGATCCAGCATAGCGGCTACGTGAACATCGCGCCAAGGGACAACCTAAATGGGCAAGCGCTACAGCCGGGCGTATCGACCCCGTATACCTTCCTGATCGAGTATTATACGATCGGCTCTACGGCGACGTACCGCGATACGAACGGCCACATGACGAATTGGATCACGGACTCGAGCGGCCGCCCCACCCAGACGCAGGAGTGCGTGGCAAGCACGAGCCAGGGGCAGCAATGCACGAACAACAAGTTCCTCGTCACGAACGAATCATGGGATGCCGCCAACGATTTGGTCTCCGAGACTGACCCGCGCGGCTATACCACCAATTACGCTTACGACGCGAACGGGAACACGACGGCCGTCGTCGAGCCCATCATCGGCACCGGCGCGCAGCCCATGAAGCTGTTCTCGTACGACAGTCACGACAACGTGACGGCATATTGCGACGAGGTCGCCTCGCAAGGGCTGTCCGTAAACTGGGCGGGCCCGCCGAGCGACTCGTTCTGTCCGAGCACCTCTATCGCATCACGTTTTGCGTATGCGTATCCCGCGCAGGAGCCGTACGGCGAGCTGATCTCGGCCACCACCCCGGGGACGCCGGCCGCCTCGAGTGGCTATAAGACAACGTACGCGTACGCGGTTGGAAACCAAGGCGGCACGGACTACGGGCTCCCGACTCAGGCAACGGGAACGGCGATCGCGCAATCTATTGATTCGTCGACTCCGAGTCGCACGCCGACGAAGACGTTCTGGTACGACGGCAACGGCAACATTGCGTGCTACAGCAGCGGCCTCGGTCAATGGGTCCTGCAGTACGACACGATGGGGCGGTTGACCAGCGAGGCGGATCCCGACGACTCCGGAGCGGGCCCCGGGATCTGTTCGAAGACGCAGTTCCAGTCAGGTTGGACGACGGCCCTGAAGAGCACGTACTATCCCGACGGTTCCCTCGAGGAGCGCCAGACCGCTTCGCAAGTTCAAAACAACGTCGGAACGACCTACACGTACGACCTTGACGGCGATGAGACGACGGAGGTACATCACTACGGATGCCCCACGGTTGCCTCGTGCCAACCCGGAACGACGAGCAAGTACTACGACGGACTCGATCGGCTCGTCGAAGTGCAACAGCCGTATGACGCGTTCGACATTCAGGCGTACCCCTGGTCGACTCGCTACATCTACGACCTCAGCATGGGAGGCACGACTCCCTACCAAGGGACGTCGCTGATGGGATACGGCAACCTCGTCAAGACGCAAGAGTTCTTGTCGGGAACCGTATGGACGCCGGTTGTCGGCACGCGCTATCCATCAAGTAGCGGCTCATGGGTAGATACGCGGGCCACGGCCTTCGATGCGCTGGACCGCGGCACCGCAGCCTACGAAGCCGCATTCGGCAGCACGCCAAAGGAACTGGACACATACGACGCGCCAGGGGAAGCCGGGCTACAGTCATCGATCACACGCGCCTCCGGCGAGGTCAAGACGTTCTCGGCTTACGATGCGATGGGGCGTCCCACCAGCATCACGTACGCCTACGACGGAGGCGCGACCCCGGCGACGCAGTATGCATACGACTACGACGGGCGCCAAACGAGCCGGACGACGAGCGTCCTCGGTACGGAGACGCTGACATACGATGCGCTGGGTCACACGCTAAGCTTGACCGAGCCCGCCAGTTTAGGCGGCGGGCTCCTTCAGTACGATTATTACGCCGATGGTCTTCGTCAGGACGTTCGGTACAAGGACGCTACCAATAACTACGCACCCCTCGTCAGCTATGCATACCGCGGCGACGGGAAGCGCGAGGAACTAATGCTAAACAACGGCACCAGCTTCGGATGGAGGTACACGTCCGGTGGCCGCGAGCTCTCGCAAACCGATCCCCTGACCGGTACGTCCATCGCTCCTACCAACGGAGCGCTGATCGGAAAAAGCCCTGTACCCCGTCTCTACTACCAAAGCCCGCTGACTTACGTCGCCAAGACGTTCGGTCATGACAACTATGGCCGGACCAACGCGCTCACGTTTCCGGAAGGTGTCTTCAGCTACGCGTACTCGGACGACCTCGAAGACGGAGTCTATTCGGCAACGACGACGGCATCTCAAGTCTATGACAACGTCGGACCGCTACCGCTTTGCCTGATGTCGAACGTTCGGAACGAAAAAGTCGATCCGGCATCCCTCCCGGCTTCGGGCGCTAACGGGTGCGTGCCGCCTTCCAGCAGTCTGCTCCCGACCGATTTGAATGGCACGAACCTCGGTGGATTGCCATGGACGGTAGACGCTCGAAGCGGCATGTTGCTAAACTACCAGTCCGTTCCGTGGTCAGACGGTAACGTCAACAGTTCCATCTACAGCTACGATGCTTCAGGCCGGTTGACGCAAGACGCCGAAACAAAGGAGCGAAGCGCGACCGCGTCCGATCCTCCGGCGCTGAATGGCGCGGGCCGATTCTATCTGACTGGGACGAGAACGAAGACCTACGACGCGGAAAATCGACTGCGTTCCGAGACGTACCCATGGTCCAATTTCAATTCGCCCACGAGTGAGCCGTACGGCATCGCGTCATTCGGTGGGTATTGGGAGGACGACGGTACGCCCTATCCGTACGGCCACTACGATCCGGCGACGCTGCAGGCGGTGGATTACGGCGCCGACAATCATCCGAAGCGGTTCACCAAGGTTCAGCAGGGCCTCCCCAGTTCCACGACGACGAGCGAAGTCTGGATCTGGGACGGGGACGACCGGCTCCTTTCGTGTACCATTGTTTCCGGTGCGTGCAGCCTGGATTTGACTACAGAAGGCCTGCTGGACGACCCGCTTGGCACGAACGACGCGTCGACGTTGTGGATTACCGACCGAAACATCGCCGGAGTCGAAGTCACAGCGCACAACTCCGTATTGTTCCAGACCTGGAATGAAGCCGGCCGCCCGGAAAGGATATATCCGTACAACCAGGTCGGCCTCTGCAGCGAATACAACCCGAGCGATCCGTCGACGGCCGGCTTCGGAGACTGCAGGCGTCCGCACGAGGGGCACTTCACCGCAGACGGTTGGGCGGTCGACAACGACTCCTGGCAGGGTGTTCGCACCTTCGACGCATCGGTCGGCCAGTGGAACACCCCCGACACATACGCGGGTGACGTGCAGGATCCGATGACCCAGAAGCCTTTTATGTGGAATCGGAGCGACCCGTACGCTTATTCAGATCCCTCGGGGTTCGACAGCATCTACTTGGTTGCGCGTTCTGCACTTCAGGTGCGTGGCTCGGATCTCGGTTTTGCTCACCTGTATATCTTAGTTGTGCACGACCCCGATCCGGAGACGGGAAAAGCGCCGCCGCCGACTCGTTATAGCTTTGGTCCGGCGAGGAAAGGATTGGCTGCTCTAAACAGCGACCTCATTCAAGAAAGCAATGATTACGACGCTTCGGGTGACCAAAACAACTATGGGACGACCCTTCTAGGCAAATGCACAAGTGAGTGCACACTGCAACACGGCGGGTTCGATGAGGCATCGTTGAATCGTAGTGCGGCGATGATACCGAATCAGCACAATGCCTACGGCTTCCCATTCCCGAACAGCAACAGCGCGGCCTATACCCTGTGTGTTCTCGGAGGAGGCGGATTCGCATGTGACCGGCCGAATACAGGTGGCCATGTTGCGCCGGGCCTGGGTACCAATCTGAGCCCAGATGCGCCGAGTGGTCCTCCACAAATTACTACGTGCCGGGCCGGCAGAGAGGATCGCCAGATGACGGAGTTCTTCTTATCGAAGCGCCGGCGTGCACGGGTCGGCGGATGACAAACACAAGAACGAATATTGCGATGCTGGTCCTATCCGTCGGAAGTGTTTTCGTCGCCGTTCTCGTGCTCGCGGCACAAGTTTGTAATCGCGCGGTCGATCCGTATGCGATGAATCTTTTCGACCCGTTCGCGCTCTTCCTATTAGCTCTCCTCGCGGTCGAGCGGGGTGTGCCGCTCGCATGTGTGGTGTCGCTGTTCGCCTTCGTCGTTGCCGCCGTGACGCGACGTCGCTTCGTCGACATTGCTCGCTGGTGTCTCATAGCCCCCCCGGTCATCGTGACGATCTACGCTGTATTTCTCGCAATGCAACCCGGGTCGACTCATGGGATATGTCGCCCGATTTAGTCCGTAGAATCGCTACGGGAGATTCTGGGGTGGCGGCGTCTGGCGTCTAACGAGGGTTTGGATTCGAGTTCGCTTGGGCTAGGTTACGGGAAACGGTTTTCCACTAGTGGCTCGGCGCTAAAGGCTTTCGACCGTTTGCCGGATTTGAATCGCCTCAAGCCGGAGCAGGAGCCGATTAGGTTGAGAATTGCATTCGCGTTGCTGTCGCTGCTGTTCTTCTGTGGCTGGGCCACAAACGGGCTACAGGCAAGCGCACATCCGGCTCGCACGGACATCGGATCAATCGGGACGAACGCCACGTTCTGGAAGCACGCTTCGACGCAAGAGCGCGACGCTAGTATACTTTCCGCCGTTGAAGGTATAAGGATTGCTTGGACGTTTGGTTATGCCAGTGCTCGCGGAGACGCCGAGAATGCCGCTAATAAGACGCGAGCAAGTGATGCAACTATCAGTGCGATCGCCTTCGCACGGATCCAGGAAGCACCAACGTTCTCTCGTCCGGTGGACTACTACCGCACCAAGATCTCCGCCTTCTATTCGCGGCACGTAAATGCGCGACGCTACCCAGTTGCCGACGTAATGCGATTTTGCCTCAGTGACGTACCTAGCCAGCAGTGCTATCGATTGCGGTAATCCACTTATACGTGAACTGGACGTTGATCCGGTTCCGTGGAGAGAGGTTGAATAGACGTCAAGCTGCCGCATACATGCACGGTTCGTCATCGTTGGGTGAGAGGGGCCGAGCGCAGAATGCCGGCGATGCGGGTTACCAGCCTTCGATAAAGTCGAAGACTGGCAGCGAAGCCTCGCGAGACATCTTGAAACGATGCGATGCCGCCAGATATTCGATAAGCGCAAGATGACGCTTGGGAGGCGATTTGCCATATTGTGTGTGGTGATTACCTTTGCGCATTCATCTTCTCACTTTGGCTTACGTGGCGAATATGTCGCCCGGGCGTCGACCCTCATGCTCTGGCCCCCCTTTCGCTGACTGTGTTGTTCCTGTATGACGGGATCGGAACGCTGATCATCGGGACGCCGACCATTGGCTTCGCGACAGCGTGCGGTGCTGCCGCCTATGCCGTTTGGGGGAAAAACGTCGACGTCGCAAGCCGAGCTGCATTCAGCGCGCAGCCTGTCCATCGTACTTGCCGTTACGCTCTGGATGGACTTCGTTGGCGATGCGGGAGGCGGCTGCATTGGGCCCTAGTTGCTAGGCTCGCCGCATCCGCCGTATTCTGGTGCCGCTGATAACCGGGGGACGTACCATGAAGAGCGTGCTCAGCTATGACCGACTACGAAGCGGAGATTGGCTCATAAGCGTTCACCTGTCCCAGTCCGACCCAGCGTTTTCTCTTTTTTCGGACGAGTCCGTCACGGCGGAGGTGGCAGCACAGCTGGCCTGTCGGCTCAGGCGCCAAGAGAATGGCAGACCTGCAGGTGCGTTAAGCGCGTTAACGACACTGCCGGATGATCCACTCAATTCACCGTTGCAGGATCTGAAGCGGCTGTTCGCCGGCACGTCCGAGGGGACGCTCGCCGACGCCGCTGTCGAGGTGCGGCGACGGCGGCGAATGAAGCGAACTCGCGTCCGTTTCGACGACGGCGACGTGCTGGTCTGCGGCGACTTTGTGGATGTACGGAACCTTGCTGGCATGGTAGGGCTTTATGCTGGAGTTTTGCTCGCGGAGTTTCCAAGCAAGGAAACGATTCTCGCGATCATTGAAGAAGCAGAGGCGATCTGTCTACGCTGTTCCCGGCCGGACGATGTGTCACGGGCGGTGCGATCGACGGCCGCGTCCTTGAACTTCGCGATCGACTCGTCGCGTCAGCTTGATCCCGAGTGGGCGCAAGACTTCATGGATCAAGCGGTGCAGTACGCGGACCGGTTTTTCGGCGCACTCTAAACACCAACCCACTGCGAAAAAATCGGTGAGCGATGAAGCGTGGTTCGAGAAGCCTAAGATAATGCTTGCGAGGCGATGTACGATCCGAAAAAAGGGCCACCGCAGCCGGTATACTGGGAACAGACGCTCGAATCGCTATGGGAGATGCTGAAGCGAGGGCGCCTGACGACGCTTCGGCAACGCAACTCAACGAAACCGTCTGCTGACGAAAAAGCGCTCGCGTTGGAGCGGGCGCTTTCGGACTGCCTGCGAACCCGGCGTCAGCGCGGGATGCGGAGTTTTTGGCCGACGTGGAGGGAGGCGTCGGCGAGGTGGTTGGCGCCGATGATCGCGTCGACGGTGGACTGGACGTCGGCTGAGGCGGGGGTGGAGCGCTCGGCGAGGGCCCAGAGGGTTTCGCCGGGGCGGACCGTGACCGTAGCGTAGGCGACGGGCGGGGCGGCGTGGACCGTGCTCGAGAGGACGGGGAGCGTGACCGCCAGGCTCAGGCCGGCGAGGGCCACCAGCGGCATCAGCGTGGGTTTGCGGCGTTTCGGCGAGTAGCGCATGTGCTCCGATCCCCAGATGTAGTGTCGAACGCTCGTTCGTCCCCTATATGGTAGCAAGGTTCGGCCTTCGGCGTCAACGGGTTTCGAACGTATGTTTGCTCTTCGAAGGAGACTGTGCTACGATGGCGCGGTCGCTCGCCTTCGGTGAGCTGGACGAAGTGTCGCACTGCTCAGTGCCTACTGGGTGGCATTCTCTTCAAGGAGGGATCGATGGCCGAACGGGCCACGACGGAGAAGCAGCAGCGTATTCTCGAGGTGATCCGCGCCTTCACGCACGAGCGGGGCTATCCGCCGTCGGTGCGCGAGATCGGCGAGCGGGTGGGGCTCTCGTCCTCGTCGACGGTGCAGTCGCACCTCAAGACGCTGGAGCGGCACGGCCTGCTGCGCCGCGATCCGACGAAGCCGCGCGCGCTTGGTCGCGCCGCGCGGCGACGACGAGCCGGCCCCGATGGACTCCGTCACCCTTCCGATCGTCGGGCGCGTCGCCGCCGGCGTCCCGATCACCGCCACCGAGAACCTGGAAGACCAGTTCGTCCTTCCCGGCCTCGTGGGCGCCGCGGCGCGGCGGGTTCATGCTGCGCGTCAAGGGCGACTCGATGATCGATGCCGCGATCCTCGACGGCGACCTGATCCTGGTCGAGCAGCGGCCCAGCGCCGAGAACGGCGAGATCGTCGTCGCGATGATCGACGGCGAGGCGACGGTGAAGCGCTTCTACCGCGAGGACGGCCGGATCCGCTTGCAGCCGGAGAACGCGGCGATGGCGCCAATCTACGCCGACGATGTCACGATCGTCGGGCGCGTCGAAGCCGTCATCCGCCGGCTCTGACGCCCCGTCGTCCCGGCTGGCGACGGGCTCGTCGCTCGGCTCGAGCGCGCCGTCGCGCCGTCCGCGCTGCGCTTCTCGCGCGCGCCGGCCGTGCAGGCGCTGCAGGAGTCGCTGCCGGTCGCGTTCCTCGTCGCGATCGCGGCGCTGATCGTCCTCGTCGCGCTGCGACCGTTCCACGGCTGGGTTCCGCTCGCGCGCGGCATCCCCGCGCAGATCCCCGACGCGTTCGCGATCGCTTCGATCGCGATGGTCGGGCGGCTGGCGTGGGCGCTCGCGGTGCGGCTCGGCTATCCGCTCGCGACGATGATCGCCGTCTCGTTCGCCGCGTTCGCGCTGGCGCTGCCGCGCGAAGCGCTCGCGGCGCTCGGCCGCGCCGCGCGCGCGCCGGGGACCGGCGGGCTCGGCGCCTTCGCCTCGACGCTCGGCGCGAGCGGAATCTTCACCGCGATCGTCGTGTGCCTCGCGACGGCCGGCGCGTTCGCGCTGGGCCGCGCGCGCTTCGGAGCGCGCAGCGGCACGCTCGCCGGCGCGGCGGCCGTGCTGTGCGTCGCCGCGCTGCTGTTCGTGCTGCACCTGTCGATCGCCGGCGGGCTGGCCGCGGCGATCGCGCCGCTCGGCACGCTCGGCGACAGCTTCGTCGCGCTGCTGCTGATCGTCGCGATCGAGACGCTGCTGTGGCTGGTCGGGATCCACGGCCCGGCGCTGCTGGCGGCGATCGTGCTGCCGGTGTATCTGCGGCTCCAGGCGGAGAACTCCGCGGCGTTCGCGCAGCACGTGCCGCTGCCGCACATCGTCGTCGTCTCGACGTTCCTGTTCGTCTTCCCGGGCGGCGCCGGCGGGACGCTTCCGCTGATCGTGCTGCTGCTGCGCAGCCGCGTGCAGCGGCTGCGCACGTTCGCCTACGCGACGATCGCGCCGTCGCTGTTCAACGTCAACGAGCCGGTCATGTTCGGACTGCCGATCGCCTACAATCCCGTGCTCGCCGTCCCGTTCATCGCCGGCCCGCTCGTCCTCGCGTGCACGTCCTACGCGGCGTTCGCGCTGGGCTGGGTCGCGCGCCCGGCGTTCTACGTTCCCTCGTCGATTCCGTCGGTGCTCAACGGATTTCTGGCGACGCTCGACTGGCGCGCGTTCGTGCTGCTCGCGGTGAACCTCGCGCTCGGGACGGCGATCTGGCTGCCGTTCGTGCGCGTCTACGAGCGCACCGAGGCGGCGCGCGTACGCGCCGGCGCCGAGGCGCTGCAGGCCGCCTCGTGATCGAGCCGCTCCTCGAGGGGCTCGCGCTCGACGCGCGCGTGCGCGCCGCCGCGCTGCAGGCGGCGCCGTGGCTCGAGCGGCGGGATCCGCGCAGCGTCGCCGTGCGCGCCCGCGTGCTGCGTGCGTTTCTCGACGAAGGGATCGCCGAGAGCGACCTCGCCGGAACGACGGGCTACGGCTACGACGATCCGGCGCGCGAGCGCTACGAATCGCTGCTCGCGCGGCTGTTTCGCGCCGAGCGCGCGCTCGCGCGGCTCTCGATCGTCAGCGGGACGCACGCGATCGTCGCCGGGCTCGACGCGCTCGTCCCGCCCGGCGCGACGCTGCTGGCGGCGAACGGCGCGCCGTACGACACGCTGCGGCACGCGATCGCGACCGCGCCGTGGTCGCTGGTCTCGCGCGGCGTCGTCGTACGACGAGGTGCCGCGCGACGCGTCGGGCGACACCGATCTCGCCGCGTTGCGCGAGGCGGTGCGCGCGCGCCGGCCGGCGATCGTGTTCGTGCAGCGCTCGCGCGGCTACGCGGCGCGTCGCTCGCTCTCGATCGACGCGATCGCGAGGATCGCCGAGACCGTGCGTGCCGCGCACCGCGAGGCGATCGTGTTCGTCGACAACTGCTACGGCGAGCTGGTCGAAGAGCGCGAGCCGCTCGAAGCCGGCGCCGATCTGATCGCCGGCTCGCTGATCAAGAACCTGGGCGGCGGGCTCGCGCCGACCGGCGGATACCTCGCCGGTCCGGCGGAGGCGATCGAGCGGATCGCGGCGCGCGTCTTCGCGCCCGGGATCGGCGCGGGGCTCGGGCCGATGCTCGGCTACGGCCGCGCGCTCGTGCAGGGGCTGTTCTACGCGCCGCTGATCGTCGCCGAGACGCTGCGCGGCTTGGATTTCGCCGCCGCGCTGTTCGCGCAGCTCGGCTTCGACGTCGATCCGCTCCCCGGCGAGGTGCGCACCGACATCGTGCAGGCGATCCGGCTCGGCACGCCGCGAGCTGCTGATCGCGTTCGCGCGCGGACTGCAGCGCGCGATGCCGGTCAACGCGCGGTTCGCGCCCGAACCGGGACCGGTCCCCGGCTACGTCGATCCGGTCGTGATGTCGTCCGGCTCGTTCGTCAGCGGCGCGACGATCGAGCTCTCGTGCGACGCGCCGCTGCGCGCGCCGTTCGAAGTCTATCTGCAGGGCGGCGTGAGCGCCGAGCATGCGGCGCTCGGCGCGGTCTTCGCCGCCGACGCCGTCGTGCGGGCGGGCTATTCGGCGGGCTCGTCCTCGTCGGGCGAGTCCTCGCCCATGAAGCCGTAGAAGTAGAAGATCGCGCCGTCGTCGGTCTCGATCGCGATCCGCGTCTCCTCGAGACGAGCGGCGACGATGCGGTGCCCGATCATCCCGTTCAGCAGCTCTTGCGCCTGCATGAACTCCGCCGCTCGGAGCGCCTCCGACTCGATCGCCATCTCCAGAATCTCGTCTCGGTTCACGGTATGCTTTCTCTCGGAGAGGACAGGCCGTCCGCCGCGCGCGAAGGCGGGTCGGTCATGTACGTCCTCGAGGTGATGAGCGGTCCGCTCGACGGGAAGACCTGGGCCTTCGAGCGGGAGATCACCATCGGTCGCGACGACGCGGTGGCTACCGCGTGTATTACGATCGACCGTTATATTTCCCGCAAACACGCCCGTCTCTACGAGGAAGGCGACGGGACGGCTGCGCCTGGCCGACTTGGCCAGCAGGAACGGCACTCGCCTCGCCGGCCGGCCGCTCGGCGACCCGGAGCCGATCGAGCTCGGGCAGCCGTTCGTGATCGGCCGGACGACGCTGCGGGTGATCCACGACTAGCGTGCGGATCGTGCGAACCCCCGCCGAGGCGCGCGCCGCGCTGGCGGGCGCCGACCGGCCCCTCGGCCTGGTCGCCACGATGGGCGCCCTGCACGAGGGGCATCGCTCGCTCGTCCGGCGCGCCCGCGCCGAGTGCGCGACGGTCGCGGCCTCGATCTTCGTGAACCCCCTGCAGTTCGGCCCCGGCGAGGATTTCGAGCGCTACCCGCGGGCCTTCGAGGGCGACCTCGCCGCGCTCCACGAGGAGGGCGTCGATCTCGTCTACGCGCCGGAGGTCGCCGCGATGTACCCGCCCGGCTTCGTGACGGCGGTCGATCCCGGGCCGCTCGCCGCGCGCTACGAGGGCGCGCTGCGACCGGGCCATTTCTCCGGCGTCGCGACCGTCTGCGTGAAGCTCTTCTCGACACTCGCCCCCGACCGGAGCTACTTCGGCGCCAAGGACGCGCAGCAGGTCGCGATCCTGCGGCAGGTCGTCGCCGACCTGAACCTCCCGGTCGAGCTCGTCGTCTGCCCGACGGTGCGCGAGGACGACGGCCTCGCGCTCTCGAGCCGCAACGCCTACCTCGATCCCGCCGAGCGGGCCGCCGCGCCGGCGCTGCACAAGGCGCTGCTCGCGATCGCCGCCGCGGTGCGCGGCGGCGAAGCGGATCGCGAGCGCGTGGTCCAGCGCGGACGCGCGGAGCTGATCGATCCGCCGATGCGCGAAGCCTACCTCGACGTGGTCGATCCCGCGGCGTTCGTCCCGCTCGAGCCGCTGCGCCCGCCGGCGCTGGCGATCGGCAGCGTCTGGCTCGGCACGACGCGGCTGATCGACAACGTCCCGATCGAGGCGGCACGGTGAAGGGCCGGCGCGTGCTCCTCGGCGTGACCGGCGGGATCGCGGCCTACAAGGCGGCCGCGCTCGCCAGCCGGCTCGTGCAGAACGGCGCCCTGCTCGACGTCGTGATGACCGACGATGCGCTGCGCTTCGTCGGCGCCGCGACGTTCGCGGCGCTCGCGCGGCGGCCGGTGCACACCTCGGCCTGGGAGCGCGTGCACGAGATCCCGCACATCGCGCTCGCGCGCGAGTGCGAGGTGCTGGCGATCGTCCCGGCGACGGCGAACACGATCGCCAAGCTCGCGCTCGGGATCGCCGACGATCTGCTCACCAACGTCGCGCTGGCGACGGCGGCGCCGCTGGTCGTCGCTCCGGCGATGAACAGCGCGATGCTCGCGCACGCAGCGACGCGCGCGAACATCGCGACGCTGCGCGCGCGCGGCGCGACGATCGTCGAGCCGGGCGTCGGCTTTCTCGCCGAGCGCGAGCACGGTCCGGGCCGCCTCGCCGACGAAGAGGCGCTGCTCGACGCGATCGCCGCGGCGCTGCGCCGAACCCGCGATCTCGCCGGCGAACACGTGCTCATCACCGCCGGGCCGACGCGCGAGCCGATCGATCCGGTGCGGTTTCTCTCGAACGCCTCGACCGGGACGCAAGGGATCGCGCTCGCCCGCGAGGCGCTCGCGCGCGGCGCCGCGGTCGATCTCGTCCTCGGGCCGACGCCGCTCGAGCCCCCCGCCGGTGCGCGCACGACGCGCGTCGTCACCGCGCGCGAGATGGACGAGGCGGTGCGCGCGCACGCCGACGAAGCGACGATCGTGATCGCGACCGCCGCGGTCGCCGACTGGCGCCCCGCGGCGAGGCACGAGCACAAGGTGAAGAAGAGCGACGAGCTCACCTCGCTCGCGCTCGCGCAGAACCCCGACGTGCTCGCCGGCCTCGGCGCGACGAAACGCGAGGGCGTGTTCCTGGTCGGCTTCGCGGCCGAGACGCAAGCCTTCGAAACGAACGCGCGCGAGAAGCTGGCGCGCAAACGGCTGGACGCGATCGCGGTCAACGACGTGGGCGGCGAGCGCGGGTTCGGCGACGTCGCGAACCGGCTCGTCCTGCTGTGGGGCGAGCAGGGCCGGGCCGATCTCGGGACCGGCTCGAAGGGCGAGCTGGCGGCGCGCCTGCTGGACGAGGTCGTCCGGCTGCGGCGCGAGCGCGCAACGGAAGCCGGCTGACGTGCTGCTCTGCATCGACGTCGGCAACACCGAGACGAAGCTCGGCGCGTTCGAGGCGGGCGGCGCGATGGTCGGCAACTGGCGCGTCACGACGGCGCGCCGCCGCACCGCCGACGAGTTCGGGGTGCTCTTCTCGGCCTTCTTCTCGGCCGCGCGCTTCGCGCAGAACGACCTCGAAGCGATCGTCGTCTCATCGGTCGTCCCGGTCGTCGACCGGCCGCTGCGCGAAGGCTGCGAGAAATACTTCGGCGTGCGCCCGACGTTCTTCACCGCGGCGGCGCAGCGGTCGATCGTCGTGCGCACCGACCGTCCAACGGAAGTCGGGAGCGATCTCGTTGCCGGGGCGATCGGCGCGGTCGCGTTCGTCGGCGCCCCGGCGATCGCAATCAACTTCGGCACCGCGACGACGTTCGGTGCGATCGACCGCGAGGGCGCGTACGTCGGCGTCGCGATCTCCACCGGGATCCAAGTCTCGCTGGACGCGCTCGTCGGCCGCACCGCGAAGCTCCCGCAGGTCGCCGTCGTCGCGCCGGGGACGCCGATCGGGCGCGACACCGTCACGGCGATCCAAGCCGGGCTCGTCTACGGCGCCGTCGGTCAGACCGAAGAGATGGTGCGCCGCTTCCGCGCGGTGCTCGGGGAGGACGCGCGGGTGATCGCCTCCGGCGGAATGGCGCCGGTCGTCGCCGCCGAGACGACGGTGATCGAACGCGTGGAGCCGCACCTCGTGCTGAACGGTCTGCGCGAAGACTGGCTCCGCGGGGGCTGAGAGGTGGTACGCCGGACGGCGTCCCGTCCGGCCTGGGCTATCACGAGGCCTACCCGCGTCGATCGCTACGACGCGATCGTCGTACGAGCGCCCCTATGGGCGACGTCCCTCGTCCTCGTCGATGTCTTCCGGTTCGTGCGCGGGCTGCGGGACGAGCGGCTCGCCGTCGGCGCCGTGCATCGTCTCATCGGGGAGCTGCGGAATGCTCATGGCTCAGCCTACTCCGCCGTCGCGGGAAAGGCGAGCTCTTCGCCGTCGAGGACGATCCGCAGCGCGGGCTGCCCGGGCTCGGCGGCGGCGACGCGGCCGACCACCGATGCCGCGACGCCGAACGAGCTCGCGATACGGACGATCGCCTCGGCGATCTGCGGGTCGCAGACGATCTCCATGAGGATCCCCATGTTGAACGTGCGCACCATCTCGGCGGTGCGCAGCTCGGAGACGTGCTTGATGAAGCGAAAGACCGGCGGCGGCGCCGGGAGCGCGGTCTTCTCGTAGCGCACGCCGCGGCCGAAATGCAGGCACTTCGTGAGCCCGCCGCCGGTGTTGTGGAAGATGGCCGAGATGCCGTCGCGGTGCTTCGCCAGAATCGGCAGCAGGATCGGAGCGTACGTGCGCGTCGGCGAAAGCAGCGCGTCGCCCACGCTCATCGAGGTTCCGGGAAGCGTGTCGTCGAGCAGGAACCGCCCGGCATACGCGAGCGCGGCGATCTCCGGCGCGTACGTCTCGGGAAAGTCTTCGCGATAGCGCTTCGCCAGCACGTCGTGCCGCGCGGCGGTGAAGCCGTTGGTGCCGATCCCGGAGTTCTCGTCGTCTTCGTACACCGCGCGGCCGGCCGAGGCGAGCCCGACGATGACGTGCCCCGGGCGCACGGCCGAGCAGTCGATGAACGCGTCGCGCCGCATCCGGACCGCGACGGTCGAGTCGACGACGACCGTGCGCACGAGGTCGCCGATGTCGGCGGTCTCGCCGCCGCACGAGACGATCTCGACGCCGTACGGACGCAGCCGATCGCGTACGGCGGCGTAGCCGTCGACGAGTTCGCGCAGCACCCCCTTGTCGACAACGCGCGCGTTGCGCCCGATCGTGTTCGACATGACGAACGGCCCGGTCGCGCCGACGCAGAGCGCGTCGTCGAGGTTCATCACCAGCGAGTCCTGCGCGATCCCGCGGAACACGGCCGGATCGCCGTGCGACCGGTATGCCAGGTAGGCGAGCGCGCTCTTCGTTCCGGCGCCGTCGGCGTGCAGGACGACGCAGTGCTCCGCCGAGCCGGCCAGCACGTCCGGGACGGCCTTGCAGAACGCCCCCGGGAAGAGGCCGGGGTCCTCGGCGGCGATCGCTTCGCGGACGTCGGGCTTGTCGGGCGAAACGCCGCGCCGTTCGTACCGAGCCGCCCCTTCGTCCATCACCGGGCGCTCGTTGGCGGGGCCGTCTCGAGGGACCTGGGATGGGCGAGGCGGGGTGTGGTACACTCCTTCGTCGTGGCCCGCACCGTCGCTCCGCTGAAGATCGGACCCATCGAGGTCTGGCCCCCCATCGTGCTCGCGCCGATGTCGGGGGTGACGAACCGTACCCTGCGGGCCCTGTACAAGCCGTTCGGGTTCGGCCTCACCGTCACCGAGTTCGTCTCGTCGAACGCGCTGCAGTACGGCGCGAAGCGCACGATGGAGATGATCGACCAGCACGGCGTCGAGAAGCCGGTCTCGACGCAGCTCTGGGGCAACGATCCCGAGGTGATGGCGCTCGCCGCGAAGGTCGTGCGCGAGTGCGGCGCGGACATCGTCGACATCAACTTCGGCTGCCCGGCCCCGAAGGTCACGAAGACCGAAGGGGGGAGCGCGTGCCTGCGCGACGTCGAGCGCTGCGAAGCGATCATGCGCGCGGTCGTCGGTGCGGTCGACTGCCCGGTGACGATGAAGATGCGGCTCGGCTGGACCGAGCAGAGCCTCGTCTTCGTCGAGGTGGCGAAGCGCGCGCAGGCCGCCGGCGTGCAGGCGCTCACCCTCCACGCGCGGACCGCGAAGCAGTTCTACAAGGGCAGCGCCGACTGGGCGAAGATCGCCGAGCTGAAGCGCGCCGTCGACATCCCGGTGATCGGCAACGGCGATCTCTCCGATCCGTTCGATGCGCTGCGCCGGATGCGCGAGAGCGGCGTCGACGCGGTGATGCTGGGGCGGGCGACGCTCGGCAACCCGTGGCTCGTCTCGCGGCTGCGCGCACTGATGGAAGGACGCGAGCCGGCGGCGACGCCGGAGGCGCCCGACCGGCTGCGCTTCGCCGTGCACCATTATCACGCGATGGTCGAGGAGTGGGGTGAGCCGCGTGCAGTGCCGCAGATGCGCAAGCACCTCGGCTACTACTTGAAAGGATTCCCCGGCGCGAGCGCGCTGCGCGAACGCCTGATGCGCACCGAGACGGCAGCCGAGACGCTGGCGGTGCTGCACGACACGATCGCGCAGCTCGAGTCGCGCGCCACCGAGCTCGCCGTCGCGTGACGGAGCCGCACGGCGCAGGCGGACGTGCGGGCAGCGCGCGCGTCCGATGGCCCGACGCGGTGTTCGCGGCGCTCGTCGTGCTGTCGCTCGCCGTGTTGGGGATCGGCGGCGACCGCACCGATCTCGTCCAAGGTCTCCTTCTCGTCGTCGTGTTCAGTGCGCTCTACGCGGTGACGCGCCGGTTCACCGACCCGCCGGCGGCGGCGCGGCGACCGCGCGCGTTCGCCGCCGCCGGGGTGGTTGTCGCGTTCGCATTTCTGTACACGCTGGTGGAGCGGCTGCCCGCGTCGACGCCGGCCGTTGCCGCGCTGAGCGGATTCCACTGGGCGATCGCCGCGCGGCTCGCCGTCGCGATGCCGCTCCTCGATGTCCAGAGCATCGACAACACGCTGCGCTACGTGCTCTTCCCCGGCCTCGTGCTCGTTGCGCTCGGCTGGAAGGCGGCCGACTTCGGCTTCGGACCTTCGCGTCGCGGGACGAAGTGGGCGGTGCTGCTTTGGGCAGGTCCCCCGCTGGTCACCTTCGGAGCTCTGGCGTTTTTCGTCGGCCACGGGAAGCCCGTCGAGCTGCTGCACCGCTTCTTCATCGACATCTTTCGAAACGGCTTCGCCGAAGAGATCCTCTTTCGCGGGATGCTGCTGCGGCTCGCGGTGGTGTCGTTCGGTATCCCCGCCGCGAACGTCGCGCAGGCGCTGCTGTTCGGACTGTGGCATCTCGGCGCGGATCTCCGCGATGTCCACGGCGTCGTCTCGCTCGCCCTCGCCGACGGGGTCGCGACCCAGGCGCTGTTCGGGTATTTTGCCGGCTTGCTGACGCTTCGCACGGGCAACGTCCTCACCTCCGGCGCGCTGCATACGTTGTACGACGGGGGCGCGATCTTCGCGTGATGACCGAGGTCGATCTGGCGCAGGAAGCGTTCGAGAACTATCGCGCGTACGTGAACCCGCCGCTGGCGCGCGTGATGAAGCTGTCGGGCTCGCCGGTCGAGGTCTCGGCGTCGGGATCGACGATCACCGATCACGCCGGGAAGACGTATCTCGATTTCGCCGGCGGCTACGGCGTGTTCACGCTCGGGCACCGGCATCCGCGCGTCGTCGCGGCGGTGAAGGACCAGCTCGACCGCATGGCGCTCTCCGGGCGAACGATGTTCAACCCGCTGATGGGACGGCTCGCGAAGCGGCTCGCCGAGATCGCGCCGGGCGATCTGTCGATCTCGTTCTTCGCGAACAGCGGAACCGAAGCGGTCGAAGGTGCGCTGAAGCTCGCGCGCGCGGCGACGAAGCGGCCGGCGATCGTCGCGACCGACGCGGCGTTTCACGGCAAGACGCTCGGCGCGCTCTCGGCGAGCGGGCGAGATGCATTTCGCGAGCCGTTCGCGCCGCTGCTCGCCGGTGTGCGGCGCGTCCCGTTCGGTGACGCGGCCGCGTTGCGCGCGGCGGTCGACGGCGACGTCGCGGCGGTGATCGTCGAGCCGATCCAGGGCGAAGGCGGCGTGAACGTTCCGCCCGACGGCTATCTGCGCGACGTCCGCGCGATCTGCGACGAGCACGGCGCGCTGATGATCGCGGACGAGGTGCAGACCGGCCTCGGCCGCTGCGGCGCCCTGTTCGCCTGCGACCGGGAATCGGTCGTGCCGGACGTGATGACGCTCGCGAAAGGATTGTCCGGCGGGGTGATCCCGATCGGCGCGTATATTGCGCGCCCGGCGGCATGGAACGCGGCGTACGCGAAGGCGCCGCTGCTGCACACCTCGACGTTCGGCGGCAACGAGCTGGCCTGCGCCGCGGCGCTCGCCGCGCTCGACGTGCTGCGCGACGAAGACCTGGTGACGAACGCGCGCGAGCGCGGAGCGCAGCTCCTCGCCGGCGCACGCCGCACGATGGAGCGGTTTCCCGCGGTGATCGCCGGGGTGCGCGGCGCGGGCCTGCTCGTCGGCGTCGAGCTGCGCAGCGAAGGATACGGAGGCACGATCATCCCGGAGCTCTTGAAGCGCGGCGTCACCGCCGCCTGGACGCTGAACCAGCAGCGCGTGATCCGGCTCGAGCCCCCGCTGATCGTCACCGCCGCCGAAGTCGACGCCGCCCTCCACGCATTCGACGAAGCGATCGCCGCCACGTTCGACAGCCTAGGAACCTTATCGTGAGCCCTACATTGTGCGGACCGCAGCGCAGCGAGGACCGCAACGGGTTCGCCGGAGGCGAACCCTAGTGCCGTACGTGGAGTGCCGGGTCGACGTGGCGGCGCCGGCGGCGTCGGTGTACGAGCTCGCGAAGGAGCAGGAGCGGTTTCCCGAGTTCATGCCCGACGTCGAGATCGTCGTCGTGCTCGAGCGGCATCCCGATCGCACCATCACCCGCTGGAAGACGCTGGTCGAAGAGGCGCCGATCGAATGGACGGAAGAGGACCGCTTCGACGACGCCGCGCTGCGCATCGACTACGCGCTGATCGAGGGCGATCTCGACACGTTCCAAGGAGCGTGGACGTTCGAGGAGCGCGACGGCGTGACGCACGTCGTGCTCGGCGTCGAGTACGATTTCGGGGTCCCGACGCTGGCCGAGCTGATCGGCCCGACGCTGCAGAAGAAGGTGCGCGAGAACTCCGAGATGATGCTCGCGGCGCTCAAAGCCGAGGCGGAGTCACGGACGGCCCAGCCGTCGGCGCGCGGTACGCGCTGAAGCTCGTCGCCGACGAGATCGCCCGCTGCGGGATCGCGGCGTGGAGCAGCTCGATCGTGCGGAGCAGCTCCTCGGCGTAGGCCGGCTCTTCGAGGCGCGCGGCGTCGAACGTCAGCGAACGGACGCGAAAGCCGCTGCGCTCCAGCGCGCCGAGCCGGCTCCCCGTTTTCGCGGCGCGCTCGGCGAGCGTGCGGATCCGCTGCATCGCGTCTTCGAGGCGCACCACCTCGGTGCGGTACTCGGCGTACTTCTTCGTTTCGGCCAGCGCGCGATCGCGAATCTCCGGCCAGCGCTCCTCGCGAAAGCGCGTGACCTCTTCGTTGGCGCGCTCGCTGAAGCGGCGCTTGCGAATCGTGGTGAGCCGCCGCTCCTCTTCGTCGGCGCTGCGCGCGCCCTTCGCGCGCGCGCGTGAGAGCGCGGCCTGCTCTTGCGGGGTCAGTTCGGTCTGCAGCGTCACGCGCTCGCCGATCGCGGCGACCTCTTCGCGCCAGATCTCCTCGACGGACGTCGGCTCGGAAAGCGCGCCGAGCTGCGCGCGCCTCGCGGCGAGCCGCTCGCGCCGCGCGTCGAGCTGCTTGTGGAGCTGCTGGGTGGCGGCGCGCAGCTCGCCGATCCAGGCGACGTCGACCGTCGCGTCCGGCTCGTCGAACCGCAGGTCGATCCCGAGCCCGAGCGGGACGATCTCGCCGAGCCGCCACTGCTCGCGGCCGCCCGACACCACGCGCACGCGGCTGCCGATCGGCGGCCAGCCGCTGATCCCGCGGAAGACGATGAACGCTTCGCCGGTGTCGAGGCCGGTCAGCGTCGCGCCGTCGCCGAGCTCGCTCGCGAACGCGAGGACGCCGGAATAGGCCCCGTCAGGGAGCCAAAGCGGCTCCGCGACGTCGTCGTAGCGACGGTTCCACAACACCGCCCAGAGCGCGTCGTGCGCGGCCGCGGCGGCGGCGGTATCGGTCGTGATCGCTTCGAGGACGGCCCGGACGCTCGAGCGGCGAAACCGCGACGTCGTCACGGACGCTTGCTTCTCGGCGTCCGGGCCCTACTCCCCGTTGGGATCGTTAAGCCGGCTTTGCGAAGCCGACGATCGTGTTCTCGGCCCGGCAGTTCGTCCAGAACTTGCTGCCGTCGAAGCCGAGGCTGCGCGCGCCGAACGGGATCGAGGCGAGCTCGTGCACTTCTGGGTGCTCCTTGCGCGCGTCGAGGCAGAGCAGCCGGTAGTCGTCGACCTCACGGCTCTCGGTCGTGACGAGATAGAAGCGCCCGCCCACGACGACCATCCCCGTGATCTGACGCGGCACCGGGATCGTGCGCAGCACGCGGCCGGTTTCGTCGAGCTCGAGGATGCATTGGTTGTCGCGCTGGCTGAGGTACAGACGATCGCCGTCGTAGGCGAGAAACGATCCGGTGTGGTCGGGGCAGGCGAACTTCTGAGACTTGAAGTCCTTGCCCATGATGTAGCGGCGGATCCACCGGTCGTCGCCGTCGTCGCCGACCACGACGCGGAGCTCGTCGCCCGTGACGGTGAGCCCGTATGGCCTACCGGGTGCGACCGCCTCTTCGAAGACTCTCCCTTGTTGGGCCGTCAGGCCATAGATGCGATTCGTGTCGTAGGAGCCGATCCAGAGGTCCGGGCCGTCGCACGCGAGTCCCATGGGGGAGGGACAGGGGGCGGGGATCCTGACCAGCTCCTCGATGACCGAGAGCGTCTGATTCATGTGCCTCGACCTTTCCCGCCGGAGGGCGCGGGCTCCCGGCGGCGGACGGCGAATCGGCCCCCCGGGATGGCCAAGTTCTGCTTCGTGATCCACCCGCTCTCGTTCGAAGACGTCGTGCGCTACGAACCCGGCGCGAAGGGCAAGGGCCGGCCGATCATCGCGAAAATCCTGGAGTGGATGCCTTCGTACGCTGCCGCGCACGTGACCGGCGTCACCACCCCCGACGGGCGGGAGACGGAAGGCTGGTTCGTCGCGGCGCCGCTGCTCCCCGAGCAGATGCTCGAACTGCCGCGCGAACAGGTCTACGAGCGGATCGTCAAGGCGATCGAGGTGGGGGTGCAGCTCGGCGCGCAGGTCGCCGGTCTCGGTGCGTTCACCGGCGTCGTCGGCGACGGCGGCGTGACGGTGAACGAGCGATCGCCGATCCCGGTGACGACGGGGAACTCGCTGACGATCGCCGCCGGCGTGCGCAGCCTGTTCCGCGGCGCGCGTGAGATGGGGATCGATTCGCGCGCCGCGACGGCGGTCGTCGTCGGCGCGACCGGCTCGATCGGCGCGGCGTGCGTCCAGCTGATCGCGCCGCACGTCGCGCACGTGATCCTTGTCGCGCGCAACGAGACGCGCTTGCGCAAGCTGCACGAGCGGCTGCGCGACCAGCTTCCCTGCAGCTCGGCGTTCACGACCGACGTGAGCGAAGCGGTGCGGCGCGGCGAGCTGATCCTGACGGCGACGTCCTCGACGCAAGACGTGATCGAGCCGGAGGACTTGCGCACCGGGGCGGTCGTCTGCGAGCTCTCGCTCCCGCACGACGTCAGCCGGCGCGTCGCGCTCGAACGGCCCGACGTCCTGGTCGTCGAAGGCGGGAACATGCGTGTCCCCGGCGCGTTTCGGGTCGACCGGATCCGCGAGCCCGGGACCGAGTTCGATCTGAACCTGCCGCGCGGGACGGCACTCGCGTGCATGTCGGAGACGATGGTGCTCGCGCTCGAGGACCGCTGCGAGCCCTTCACCCTCGGCCGCGGGATCGACGTCGAAAAGGTGCGCGAGATCGACGCGCTCGCCGAGCGCGACGGCTTCACGCTCGCCGACATGCGCGCGTTCGACGCGGCGATCGGCCGCGAGCAGATCGCCCGCACGCGCGACGCGGCCGAGCAGCGCCGCGCCGCAACCGCATGACCGCCGAGTGGCGAGAAATGCGGCGGGCACCGGTTCTGGTGAACCGCTGCCCGTGCCGGTATGGGACCGAAGACCCGACGCGATCAGCGTATCACACCGCTTCCGACGCCGCAACGCCGGGCTGGAGCGAGCGGGAATCGAACCCGCGGACCGAAGGCGTCGGGTCTTCGATCCCGGACCACCGGACGCCCCAGCGCCTGTCGTTCACGCCGTCGGGCCCGGATGGCGAGGGGGAGCGATGAACGTTCGTCCGCATCGCTATGCGACGCGCCTGCGCTGGGTCGGGGCAGAGCACGGCGCGACGACGTCGTACGAGTCGTATTCCCGCGATTACGTCGTCGAGGCCGACGGCAAACCGGCGCTGCACGGGTCGGCCGATCCGCACTTCCGCGGGGACCGTACGAAGTACAATCCGGAGGACTTGCTCGTCGCGGCGCTTTCGGCGTGTCACTTGCTCTCGTATCTCTCGCTGTGCGCGCGACGCGGGATCCCCGTCGTCGGCTACGAGGACGATGCGACCGGAGAGATGACGCTGATCGACGGCACGATCCGCTTTCGCGAGGTCGTGCTGCGGCCGCGCGTCGCGGTCGCGAACGAATCCGACGTCGCGGAAGCGATCGCGCTGCACGACGAGGCGCACCACACCTGCTTCATCGCGAGCAGCGTGAATTTTCCGGTCCGTCACGAGCCCGAGACGACGGTGGTCCAACGCACGTGACTGCTCGGCAAGAAATGCGGCGGGGACCGATCCGAACGGATCAGTCCCCGTGGCGGTACGAACCGGAAGCCTCGACGGAGCTAGAGTATCATACGCGCCACGACGCCGCAACGCCGCGCTGGAGCGGACGGGAATCGAACCCGCGACCGGAAGGTGTCGAGGCTTCCGGTTCGGACCACCGAACCGCCTCAGCGCTGGTCGTTCACGCGATGTGCTCGCGTCCGAGAGGCCCTCGGTGAAAAAAGTCGTCAGCGTCTCGCTGGGCTCGTCGTCGCGCGACCACCGCGCGGAGATCGAGCTCCTCGGCGAGCGGTTCGACATCTCGCGCGTCGGGACGGACGGCTCGATCGACAAGGCGATCGCGAAGCTGCACGAGCTGGACGGAACGGTCGACGCGATCGGGCTCGGCGGGATCGACGTCTATCTGTACGCAGGCAGCGACCGCTATGCGCTGCGCGACGGGCTGCGGCTGCTCGATGCGGTGAAAAAGACGCCGGTCGTCGACGGGAGCGGGCTCAAGAACACGCTCGAGCGCAACGCGATCGCGTTCATGCAGGAGCGGCTGGGAATCGATCTGCGCGGCACGCGCGTCCTGATGGTCAGCGCGCTCGACCGCTTCGGAATGGCGCAGGCGCTGGTGCAGGCCGGCGCCGACGTCGTGTTCGGTGATTTCATCTTCGCGCTCGACCTCGACCGTCCGGTCCGCGGGCTCGACGAGTTCGAAGCGATGGCGCGCAAGTACCTGCCCGACGCGTGCAAGCTGCCGTTCCAGTTCTTCTATCCGACGGGGAAGAAGCAAGACCGCCCGCCGCAGGCGAAATATCCGGAATACTACGAGGACGCCGAGATCATCGCCGGCGACTACCATTTCATGCGGCAGTTCATGCCGGAGCGGCTGGACGGGAAGACGGTCCTCACCAACACCGTCACCGCGAAGGACGTCGACTTCCTGCGCGATCACGGGATCGCGCGGCTCGTGACGACGACGCCGGACTTCGGCGGCCGCTCGTTCGGCACGAACGTGGTCGAGGCCGCGATGATCGCGCTGCTCGGCAAGACGTGGTCGGAGGTCACCGAGGACGACTACCGCGAGCTGCTTTCGCGGGTGCGGCTCGAACCGCGCGTGATCGAGTTCCAAGCCGCGTAGTGGTGGGTTCGGTCCTAGCGGCCCCGTCGCGGTCCTCGCTGCGCCCCGGCCCGCACCGATCGTGATCGAATCGTGATCCGGCAGCTTTTCGCGCGGCAGCCGTACGACCGCGAACGGCTGCCCGGCGAAGGGGGACTCCGTCGCGTCCTCGGCGTGAACGCGCTGATCGCGGTCGGGCTCGGCACGATGCTGGGCGGGATCTTCTCGACGGTCGGGGCCGGCGCGAACGCCGCGGGACCGGCCGTGATCGCCGCCTTCGGGCTCTCCGGGATCACCTGCGTCTTCGTCGCGCTGTGCTACGCCGAGCTGGCCTCGATGGTGCCGGTCGCCGGGAGCGCGTACACCTACGCCTACGCGGCGCTCGGAGAGATCGTCGCGTGGGTGATCGGCTGGGATCTGATCCTCGAATACGGCTTCAGCGTCGCGCCGCTGGCGGCGACGCTCTCCGCATCGCTGCAGCAGCTGCTCGCGAATGTCGGCCTCGGGCTGCCGCACTGGGCGCAGACGGCGAACGTCGCGTTCGCGCACGGCGGCGTCAACCTCGGCCGCTCGCAGATCGACGTCGTCGCGGCGCTCGCGGTGCTGTTCCTGGCGGTGCTGCTGGCGATCGGGATTCGCGAGTCGGCCGGCACGAACGTCGGCCTCGTCGTGATCCAGCTCGTCGCGCTGGTCGGTTTCGTGCTCGGCCTCGCCGGGGCGGTTCGCGGCGCATCGTACCATCCGTTCGCGCCGCTCGGCGTGCACGGGATCGTCGCGAGCGCCGCGCTCGTCTTCTTCGCGTACATCGGGTTCGACACGGTGACCGTCGCGAGCGAAGAGGCGCGCGACCCGGTCCGCGACGTCCCGCGCGCGATCATCGGCTCGCTGATCGTCGGCGCGATCCTGTTCACCGCGGTCGCGGCGGTCGCGGTCGGCGTCGTGGCGTGGAACCGGATCGATCCGGACGCGGGAATGCTCGACGCGGTGAAGCACGGCGGCGGTGGCGCGCTGCTGTTCGGGCTGGTCCTGGCGGGGACGGTGACGGGGACGTTCGCCTCGATGCTGACCTCGCTGCTCGGGCAGATCCGCATCTTCTACGTCATGTCGCGCGACCGGCTGCTGCCGCCGGCGTTCGGCGCGGTGAACGCGCGGACGCGCACGCCGATCGCGACGACGCTGATCACCGGAACGGTCGTCGCGCTCGTCGCGGCGACGATCCCGCTGACGAGCCTGCTGAAGCTGGTGAACGTCGGGACGTTTTCGGCGTTCGTGATCGTCTGCGCCGGCGTGATGGTGCTGCGCTACACGCATCCGCAGGCGGCGCGGCCGTTTCGCGTCCCGTTCGGTCCGGTGCTCGTTCCGTTCTGCGGGATCGCGCTGTGCGCGTGGCTCACGCTCGAAGGGCTGGACCGCGTGACGTGGCTGCGGTTCATCGTGTGGTTCGCCGTCGGCATCGTCGTCTACGCGCTGTACGGCTACCGCCGCTCGCTGCTGCACCGGGCGTGACGCAGCGGCGTCTCGTTCCGGTGCTCGCGCTGCGCGACCTCGTCGTCGTCGCCGCGGCGTCGATGGGCCCTGCGTTCTCGCTCGCCACCACGATGGGGGCGATGGTCGCGGCGGCCGGGCGCTGGACATGGCTCGCGCTGCTCGCGGTGACCGTGCTGATGGCGATGATCGCCGCCGGCTACGAACGGCTCGGCGAGCGGATGCGCGACGCCGGCTCGTCGTACGCGTGGGTGCGAGCGGCGTTCGGTCCGGCGGCCGGCGCGTACGCCGCCTGGGTGCTGCTGGTCGCGAACGTGTTCGCGGTGCTGGCGACCGCGCTGCCGGCGGCGACCTACACGCTGGACGTGCTCGCGCCGGCGCGCGCCGGCGATGCTCCCATGACCGCCGCGGTCGCCTGCGCCTGGATCGCCGGCGCTTCGCTGCTGCTCTGGTACGGGCTTCGGCCGACGGCGCTGCTCGCCGCGGCGCTGCTGGCCGCCGAGTTGGTCGTGCTCGCGGGCGCCGCCGTCGCGGCCGTCGCGCACCCGCACGCGGGCGCCGTCGCCTTCGCGGCTCCGGCGGCGCTCGACGGCGCCGGCTTCGTCGCGGCGATCGTTCTCGGCGTCTGGATGATCGACGGCTGGGAGGTCTGCGCCTCGACGGCGGAAGAGGCGCGCGGCCCCTCGTCGGCGCCGGGGATCGGCGGGCTGGCCGGCCTCGCGCTGACCGCGGCCGTCCTGCTCCTCGCCATCGCCGCGTTCGACCGCGTCGGCAGCGCGACCGGCTTCGCGGCGCATCCCGAGGACGCGCTGGCCTACGTCGGCGGGCTCCTCGGCGGCGGGTGGCCGCCGGTCCTCGCGGTGACGGTGCTCGTCTCGCTCGCCGCCTCGCTCCAGACGACGCTGGTGTACCTGACGCGCAGCGTTTACGCGATGGGCCGCGACGGACTGCTCCCGAGCGCGCTCGGCACGCTCGACCGGCGAGCAGAACCGGCGGTCTCGATCGCCGCGATCGCGCTGCTCTCGGCGGCGTTCGCGCTCGCGACCGGCTTTTCGTCGAGCGCGCGCGACGCCTTCGGGCTCGCCCTGCGCGGGACCGCGTGGTTTCTCGGTGCCTTGTTCGTTCTCAGCGCCGGAGCAGCCGTGCACGTCTTCGCCGCCGATCCGTCGCGCCGCTGGAGCGGAGCGGTGCTGCCCGGGACGGCCGCGGCGGTCTTGGCCGCGGTGCTGTTGATGTCACTGCGCGGTGACGATCTTTCCACCAGGGGATTCATCCTCATCGCCGCAATCATCGGGCTTCCCCTCGCGGTCTGGCGCGGCAGGTCCGCCGCCCGGGCGGTCTTGAAGCAGGGGGTTTCGGTAAAGACCGGGAGTCGCTTTTGAACGACAAAGAAATCGTTTTGACCCGTGACGGCCTGAAGAAGCTCGAGGACGAGCTGGACGACCTGAAGTCCGTTCATCGCCGCGAAGTGAACGAGCGCATTCGGCAGGCCAAAGAGTTCGGCGACATCTCGGAAAACGCCGAGTACGAAGACGCCAAGCAGGAGCAGGCCTTCGTCGAGGGGCGCATCCTCAAGCTCGAAAACATGATCCGGAACGCGCGGATGATCGACGCCAGCGACTACGTCGCGGACGAAGTCCATCTCGGCGCGACGATCAAGGTCAAAGAGACGTCCTCGGGGACCTCGCACGAGTTCACGATCGTCGGATCGGCCGAAGCCGACCCGAAGAACCGCCGGCTCTCGAACGAGTCGCCGCTCGGGAGCGCGCTCATGGGCCGCAAGAAGGGCGAGACGGTCGACGTCACCACGCCGCGCGGTCAGATGAAGTACAAGATCGAGTCGATCAACAAGGACCCCAAGAAGACGAAAAAAGCGTCCTGAGCGGACGCCGGGGAACCGCTCCCTGATGGGCATCGATCTGGTCGGCGCGCGGCGAGCGCACCTCGCCGCGCTGCGCGAGATGGGACGCGATCCCTTCCGCACGACGCGCTACGACATCACCGCGCACGCCGCCGACCTGGCATCGCGCTACGCCGGGCTCGGCGAGCAGGAGCGCGCCGAGTCGGAGAGCTGGTCGCTCGCCGGGCGGATCATGTCGGTTCGCGGCCAGGGCGGCGTCGTCTTCGCCGATCTGCGTGACCGCACGGGCCGCTTCCAGCTCTTCCTCCGCAAGAACGACGTGGGCGACGAGGCGTTCGCCGCGTTCAAGGAAGTCGAGCGCGGCGACCTGCTCGGCGCGAGCGGATTCGCGTTCCGCACGAAGGCCGGCGAGCTCTCTCTTTACGTGCGCTCCTTCGAGGTGCTCGCCAAGTCGCTGCGCCCGCTCCCCGACAAGTGGCACGGACTGCAGGACGTGGAGAAGCGCTACCGCCGGCGCTACGTCGACCTCGCCGTCAATCCGGACGTGCTGAACGTGATGATCCAGCGCTCGCGGATCGTCTCGGAGATGCGGCGCTTCATCGACGCGCACGGCTTCTTCGAGGTCGAGACGCCGACGCTGCTCAACATCGCCGGCGGCGCGTCGGCGCGCCCGTTCCTCACGCACTCCAACGCGCTCGACATCCCGCTCTCGCTGCGGATCGCCACCGAGCTGTCCCTGAAACGCTTGATCGTCGGCGGGATGGAGCGCGTCTACGAGATCGGCCGCATCTGGCGGAACGAGGGGATCGACGCGACGCACAACCCCGAGTTCACCATGCTCGAGCTGTACGCCGCATACTGGGACGTCACCGACATGATGCGCTTCAACGAGGAGCTGATGGCGCATCTGGTTCGCAGCGTGCACGGCGGCGAGGACCTCGTCTACGGCGAGGACGCGATCTCGTTCGTCACGCCGTTCCGGCGGCTGGACTACCTCGGCGCGTTCCACGAGTACGCCGGGCTCGAGCGCGAGCAGCTCCTCGATCCGGACGCGTGCCTGCGGCTGCTGCGCGAGTTCGGGATCCCCGAGTCGCCGACGCACGCGCACGCGCTCGACAAGCTGTTCGAGCGGATCGTCGAGCCGCATCTCGTGCAGCCGACGTTCGTCTACGGGTATCCGGTCGTGCTCTCGCCGCTGGCGAAGCGGATGCAGGACGATCCGGAGCGGACCGAGCGCTACGAGCTGTTCGCCGCGAACATGGAGCTGGCCAACGCGTTCACCGAGCTCAACGATCCGGACGACCAGCGCCGGCGCTTCGAGCTGCAGATCGCGGAGAAGGCCGCCGGCGACGAGGAGGTCCCGCCGCCGGACTGGGACTTCGTCGAGGCGCTCGAGTACGGGATGCCGCCGACGGCCGGGATCGGGGTCGGCGTCGACCGGCTCGTGATGATGCTCGCGAACAAGACCACCATCCGCGACGTGCTGCTCTTCCCGCTGCAGCGCCCGCTCCCTGAGAACGAGCGCGCGCACGACGGGGACGACGAAGCCACCTAGGAGGCCGCCCGCGCGTCTTGAACGATACGCGCATGCGAGCTGGTTTCGGGCGTCCGCTCTGGGGTGCGGCCCTCGTTCTGACGGTGTTCGTGGCCGCCGGATGTCACAAGAAGAGCGACAGCGTGATCCCGCCGGTCGAGCCCACCGCCTCGCCCTCGCCCGTCGCCTCGGTCACCCCGAGCCCGAGCCCCTCGCCGGTCGGAACGATCGCCCCGACGAGCGCGCAGACCTCGGCGACGCTGAACAACGCCGGCGGCTCGCTGATGCTTTCGTCCAACGGCCTCTCCGGCACGCTGTCATATCCGGGCAACACCGGGAGCGCCTCGGTCGGCGCCGCCTTCACGATGTCGACCACGGTCGGAACGCTGCCTTCGCCGGCGCCGACCGGAACGCCCATTGTCGAGTTCACCCTCCAGCTGAGCACCACGACGACGTTCACCGGGCCGCTGGTCGTCACGCCGGTCTCGCTGCCCTCGTCGTTCTCGCCGAACGGCGCGACGTTCTACGAATCGCTCTACGACACGACCGCCGGCGTCCAGCTCGGCAGCACGGCGCAAGGCAACGCCTCCGGGCAGACGCTGACCTTCCCCGGGGCGACGGCGGGCCAGTTCTCCGCGAACGCGGGCGACGTCTATGCGTTCGTCATCTCGTACGGCGGCGGGACCAGCACCGGCAGCACGGGCGGCGGCGCCGAGGAGAACCGCGGGCGGAAGCGCCCGCCGCACTGATTCGCGCGAGCGAAACCAACGCTGCGTGCGGGTGAGTCCAACGACTCGCAATGCTGCACAAAGACCTCACCACTTCGTATCCGCGCTCGGTGCGCGATGAGTATCTCGGCGTCGTCCAGCTCGGCCGCGCGGTCGACAAGGGGATCGCCGCGGCGAACGGGCTGAACGGCGAGTACAACTACGATTGCCCGATGGACAACGGCGTCTTCGCCTTCCTCGGCGTCGACGGGAAGGCGCTGCTCGAGGTCATCAAGCACGCGCAGAGCGAGGCGGAGATCGAAGCGTATCTCCGGCCGTTCGTCGCCAAGAAATCGCAAGACGAGATTCGCGCGTTCAACGCGGAGTTTCTCACGCATGCGCCGGAACCCGGCAGCTCCGGCGAAGCGTACTTCCTGGATCTGCGCCGTCAGGTCGGGCCGGATCGCAGCGACGTCACGACGTGGGCCGATCTGCTCGATCTCGACGAAAAGCGCAGCGTTCCCGTTCGCGCAGCAGCCTGAGCGCACGCGCACGCGGCGCGTCGTACGTGCCGCGTGCGATGTCCGGGCGCGATTTCCGTTCGTGAGAACGCGATGAGGACGAGCGACCGGACGGAACGAGACGTGGTGGAGAACTCCCGCGTTGTACGTCCCGCGACGGTTTTGCCGGATGGGCACGGCGGGCGTCGACTCTTACCAGGGACGCTCTCATCATGTTCTCACAAACGTTGTCGGAGGTGCTGAGCGAGCTGCTCGCCCAGCCATTCACGGCGTCGCTCCTCGGGTCGGTGCTGGCGCACGACTACGACACGCATCACCACTTGATCCACACCGGAACCCTCGCGGCACGGGTCGGCATCTCCGCCGGCCTGAACCGCGACGGCGCGCTCACGCTGGGTCAAGCCGCGCTCTTCCACGACATCGGCAAGGTCTACGTCGACCGGCGCGTGCTCACCGCGCCGCGGCCGCTCTGCAGCTCGGAGTGGACCGCGCTCCGCGAGCATCCGGCACGCGGCGAAGGGATGCTGCTCGAGCTCGGCGTGCCGAAGCTGGCGGCGATCGTTCGCTCGCACCACGAGCGGATCGACGGGTCGGGGTATCCCGACGGTCTGCGCGGCGGGGCGATCCCGTGGAAAGCGCGGCTCCTCGCCGTCGTCGACGCATACGACGCGATGCGCTCCGGACGCCCGTACGCGCCGTGCGTCGGTCACGGCGAAGCGCTCGCGCGGCTCGCGAACGCGCCGCATCTGTTCGACCCCGACGCGGTCGACGCGCTGGCGGCAGCGTTGCGCGAGCCGCTCGCCGGAGGGGCGCTGTTGCCGCTTTCGTGAACCTTCGCGCGTGCCGACGTACCGGCTCGTCGTCGAATACGACGGCAGCGCGTTTCACGGACTGCAATTCCAGCCCGAGCTCCGGACCGTCGCCGGCGCGCTCGAGCGCGCGCTCTCGCGGCTGTTCCACGAACCGGTGAAGATCACGGCGGCCGGACGGACCGACGCCGGCGTCCACGCGAGCGGACAAGTCGTCTCGTTTCGCGCGGAGCGCTCGTTTCCGCTCGAGCGTCTCGCCCTCGCGGTCAACGGAAACACGCCGGCGGATCTCGTCGTACGCGACGCGGCCATCGTCGACGAGAGCTTTTCGGCGCGCTTCTCGGCGCTCGAGCGCGCATACGACTACGTCATCTTGAACCGCGCCTCTCCCTCGGCGCTGTGGCGCGCGCACGCCTGGCACGTCGCGCGGCCGATCGACCACGCGCGCTTCGCCGAGGCGGCGCAGCCGCTGGTCGGCGAGCACGACTTCGCCGCGTTCTGCGGCGAGCCGCCGGAGCGGGGCGGCACCGTGCGCGACGTCTTCGCGATCTCCCTGGTGCGCGAAGACGACCTGCTGCGCGTCACGGTGCGCGGCAACGCGTTCCTGCACCGGATGGTGCGGGTGATGGTCGGAACGCTGGTCGCCTGCGCGACGGGCTACCGCGAGGTCGGCTTCGCCGGGCGCGCGCTCGAGGCGCGCCGGCGCGACGCCGCCGCGCCGACGGCGCCCGCCCACGGGCTCTACCTCGCCGGCGTCCGGTACGCCGACCTCGACACCTATCGTCCGGTCACGCTCGCCCCATAGCCCTCGGGCGAGCGGGCGGCTGGACTCTCCCTGCGGTCCCGAGCGGCGGCCTGCCGGAGCGGCGGTTGACTTCCGGCGAGCGGCGCCCGTATACTTCTTAGGTTGCCGCGACGCCCGTCGTGGCGTCCTTTTCGTTCCGACGGATCCCATGCGTACATACCAGCAGAAGACGGCCGAGACGAACCACGAGTGGTATATCGTCGACGCAACCGGGCAGCGGCTCGGAACCCTTGCCGTGCGGGTCGCCCGCGCCCTTTCCGGTCGCACCAAGCCGACCTGGACGCCGCACATCGATGACGGCGACCACGTCGTCGTGATCAACGCCGACAAGGTCGAGCTCGCGCCCCGCAAGTGGACGCAGAAGGTCTATCACCGGCACTCCGGCTTCCCGGGCGGGCTTCGGACCGAGACCGCGCAGCAGGTCCACGACAAGCACCCGACGCGGCTCGTCGAGCGCGCGGTCCGCGGGATGCTGGCGACGAACCGGATGCGCGACGTGCAGCTCGGACGCCTGAAGGTCTACGCCGGGACCGATCATCCTCACGCCGCTCAGCAGCCGAAAGCCCTCGTCTAGATGCAGACTTCCGATCTCTTTCACGGCACCGGCCGGCGCAAGCGCGGGATCGCCCGCGTTCGCCTCACGCTCGGTCAGGGCGTCATCACCGTCAACAAGAAGCCGGTCGACGAGTATTTCCCGCGTCCGTCGCTGCAGCAGATCGTGCGGCAGCCGCTCGACGTCACCCAGTCCCTTTCGCGGTTCGACGTCGACGTGAAGTGCGAGGGCGGCGGGGTATCGGGGCAGGCCGGGGCGGTGCGGCACGGGATCGCTCGCGCGCTGCTGGAGATGGACGAGTCGTTGCGGGAGCCGTTGCGGCGGAACGGGCTCTTGACGCGCGATCCGCGGGAGAAAGAGTCGAAGAAGTACGGGCGTAAGAAGGCTCGGAAGCGGTTTCAGTTCTCGAAGCGCTGATGGTGGCGTGGGTGTCGCGGCGACGCGGCCCCTCCTCGGCGGACACGCGGCCCCGGACATCCTGTCCGGGGCCGCTCTGTCTTCGCGTCGCTCTCGCCCATCCTGGGCTTCGCTCGCTCACACGGTCCGCCGAGGAGGGCCGCGTCGCCGCGACACCCGGCACCGTGGTGGCGGGGGAACTGAAACCGCGGGGGTGGGTGGGGAGGGGTGCGGCGAGGGGCGGGGTGGTGCGTGCGGCGTGGGCTTCGCGCGGGGTGGGAGCGGCGAGGTCGGTGTGCGGCGGGTGCCCGGGGCGTGGGGTTTGTCGGTTGTCGGTGTGGGATTTGCCGATTGTGGGGGTGAGGGGTTTTGCGTTGGGCCGGTGCTCGCGCGGCGGGGGGCGGCGGTGATTTTCGGCGGCGTGGTGATGAGGGCGTTTCGATGGTGAAATGGTTGGGTTTTTTCGCTGCTGGTGCGGTTGTTTTGATTTCGTGCGGGAGGTCCGCGACGAGTACGTCGACGGTGGAAGACCGGCATATCGTGCTGCGTAGCGGGCCGAAGGCTTCGGTCGGGTTCGTGGCGCCGCCGGGATGGTCGGCGATTCATGGGCTGCCGGGGACGACCGGGGCGTTTCGCAGTGCGGACGGGGCGTCGTCGATCATCGTGCGGGTGTCGGCGATGCAGGGCGCGCTCGGCGTGCCGCAGATGGTGGCGGCGGCGAAGAGCCGTGTCGCCGATATTTCGGGCGATGCCGCGTGCGGGGCCCACGGGCGGCGGTTCGATGCGAGCGGGACGTCGAACGGCGCGACGTATCGTTCGCATTGGGCGATCTCGGCGCGTCGCGGGCAATTGACGGTGGCGGCGTACAATCGGCCCGGCGGGACGGCGGCGGATGCGCGTGCCGTCGCGTTCGTCGATGCGACGTGCCGCTGAGCGCCGGCGTTCGCCGGCGTTCGGGCGTGCGCCGGCGTTCGGGCGTGCGGCGACCGTGCCTTCGCGCGGTTCGCGTCGCGCTCATGGTTCGTTAGTCGGCGATCGCGTGGATCGTGACGGGGTCGGCTTTGCCGCGGATCTTGGCGATGAGGGTTTCGGCGGCGGGTTTGTCGCGCAGGCGCTCGTAGGTGCGGTCGTCGACGTACGTGCCGCCGGGCGGGGCGGCGCCTTGGAGGCGGCTGGCTAAGTTCGCGGCGTCGCCGATCACGGTGTAGTCCATGCGGCGCGGGCTGCCGATGTGGCCCGCCACCACGTCGCCGGTCGCGACGCCGATCGCCAGGCGCAGCGGTTCGCCGGCGGCGACGATCGTCGACGCGGCGTGGTGCAGGTCGCGTGCGACGGCGAGCGCGCGGGCGGCGTCGTCCTCGCGCACGCGCGGCGGGCCGAACACGACCATCAGACCGTCGCCGTAGAACTTGTCGAGCAGGCCGTCGTGCTCGAACACGATCTGCACGGCGGCGCTGAAGAACGCGTTGAGGATGTCGACGACGCGCTCGGCGTCGAGCCGTTCGGCGAGTCCGGTGAAGCCGTCGATGTCGGCGAACAGGATCGTCGCGGTCGCGCGCTCGCCGCCGAGCGAGACGCCCCCCGGCGCCTCCATCAGCTGCTCGACGACGTGCGGCGCGAGGTAGCGCGCGAACGCGTCGCGGATCGCGCGGCGCTGCTCGACGTCGGCGGCGTGCTGGCGCTCGAGGTTGCGCGTCTCGGTGAGGTCGGTGACGGCGATCGCCCAGCCCGGCACGTCTGTTCCGTCGGGAAGATCGACGGGCGCGGTGCGGACTTCGAGCACGAGCGTGCCGCGAGTCGCGTGACGCGCTTCCATCTCGATCGGCTTCTGCTGGAGCAGTCCGTCGGCGAGCAACTGCGCGATCCCGGGGATCAGCGCTTCGAGCGCGCGCGCGGGACGGCCGGTCATCGTCGCGGCGTCGACGCCGAACGTCGTGGCGGCGGCGTCGTTGAACGTCGCGATCTGTCCGCGGCCGTCGACGGTGATGACGCCGCTCGCGATCGAGCTCAGCACGCGCGCCTGCACCTGCTCGAGACGGCTGATCTCGACGACTTGCGCGCGCAGCGTTTCGAACAAACGGGCGTTCTCGATCGCGAGCGCGGCTTGATTCGCGAATGCCGTGAGCAGATCGGGGTCGTGGGCCGAGAACAGCCCGGGAGCGACGCGCGAGTCGAGGTAGACGACGCCGATCGTGCGCGCCTTGATCGCCAGCGGCACGCAGATGATCGAGCGCAGGCGCAGCGCGCGCACCGACAGGTTGACGTTGAAGCGCGGGTCCTGCTGCGCGTCGGTCGTGACGACCGGCTCACCGGTTTCGAAGACGCGGCGTACGGTCGTGTGCGAGGGGCGCATCGCGTCGCCCTCGACGGTCGCGCGGTCGATCCCGTAAGTCGTGGTGAGCTGCAGCTCGCCGCGCGCGTCGGCGATCATCAGAAAGCCGCGCTCCGCCTTCATCACCTCGACGGCGGTGTCGAGGACGCGGCGCAGGACGACGTCGAGCTCGAGTGAGGAGTTGACCGTCTCCGCGACGCGCCCGAGCGTGCGCAGCTTGCTGAGCTCGCGCTCGGCGTTCGTCGCGGAGGCGGCGAGCCGGCTCTGCACCGAGGCGCGCTCGAGCGCCTGCGTCTCGAAGGCGCGCTCGACGCTCGCGACCGCCGCGGCGAGCGCGGGATCGCCGCTCGCCGCCGCGCGCTGCTTGAGGGCGGCGAGCGCGTCGGCGGGCGTCTCGGGCGCGTTCATCCCGCGGGGTTCGAGCGACGGACGAGCACGCTGGCAGATTCCCCGCATCGAGCCGCCATTCCCCGGCAACGCGGCGGACATCGGGGACGGGCGATGATGCGGGCATGTCCATCGAAGCGAACGGATCGACGGCGGCGGCCGCGCTGGCCGCCCGCGACCACCTGGAACGTCTCGCCGGCGAGCCGGCGCGCGACGAGCGCGGCTCGGCGCTGGTCGCGAAAGCGGCGCTCTTCGAAGAGGCGCTGCTCGGCGCGCTGAAGGCGCGCTTCGCGGAGCTGCGGACGGCCGCGCGATGAGCGAGTTCGATCTGCTCTCCGCCGCGGCCGACGGGATGAGCGTGCAGCGCACGTTGCTCGACGTCGCCGCGCGCAACGTCGCCGCCGCACAGGCCTCGTCGGCGCAGCATCCGTATCCGAGGCTCGTGGCGCGCTTCGCTGCCGCGGCTCCGGAAGATGCCTTCGAGCGCGGCCTCGACTCCGCTCCCGACGATGCATTTGCGCGCGGACTCGACGCCGATCCCGACGGCGAGAACGACGACGGCGATGCGCCGCAGACGCGCTTCGCGGGGACGGCGCGGTCCGCTGAGACGGCCGATGCGCTGACCGAGATGATCGCGGTGCTCGACGCGCAGCGCGCATACGAGGCGAACGCGAGCGTGTTCGACGTCGGCAAACGGCTCGCCGAACGCACGATCGATCTCGGGCGCTCCTGATGCGGGTCGAACCGCTCGTTCCGGACGTCGCCGCGCCGCGCGGTCCACAGGCGACGCAGCCTTCGGCCGACCCGTTCGCGCGGCTCGTCGACGCCGCCGGCGCGATCTTCGAGACGGCCGATCGCGCCGAAGCCTCGTTCGCCGCGCATCGCGGCGGGCTGCAGGAGATGGTCGTCGAGCGCGCTCGCGCCGACATCGCGCTGCAAGTCGCCGCCTCGGCGGCGCAGCGCGCGACGCAGGCGGTCTCGACGCTCCTCGGGATGCAGCTCTAGATGGACGCACGCGTCGTGCCGCTGCTCGCGCGCGTCCGCGCGTTCTCGCCGCGCGCGCGAGCGGCGGCGCTTCTCTCGATCGTCGCGCTGCTGGGCTGCGGCGCGTTCGGCGCATTCGCGGCGCGCGATACGCGCGTCGCGCTGTTCGCGACCCCGCTGCGGCCCGATCAGCTCGCCGAGGTCGAACAGCGGCTCGCGGCCTGGAACGTCCCCTTCGCCTCCGCGAGCGACAACGTGCGGGTCGAGCGCGCGAAGCGCGGCGACCTGCTGCTGCGGCTTGCCCTTGCCGGCGTCCCGCACCCGCATCTGGCGGGGACCGATGAAGCTCTCGCACACGCCGGCGCGCTCACCCCGCAAAGCGTGCTCGAAGCACAGACGCGCGACGCCCTCGCCGCCGACCTGGCGCTCGGGCTGCGCGGGATCGACGCCGTCGCCGACGCGCGCGTGGTGATCGCGCCGGCGAGCGGCGGCGTCTACGCCGACGAGCCGCGGCGCGATGCCAGCGCGAGCGTGCGCGTGACGCTCGCGCCGGGCGCGCGGCTCGCCCCGCGCACGGTCGCCGGGATCGCCGCGTTCGTCGCCGGCGGCGTGCCGGGGCTCGACGCCGATCGCGTCACCGTCCTCGACGACCGGGGCCTCGCGCTGACCGCGGACACCGCCGACGACGCGGGCGAGGTGCAGGCGGCGCTGCAGAGCGCGCTCGACGCCGCGTTCGGCGCCGGTGCGACGATCGTGCGCGTCCATCGCGAGCCGCTCGCCGAGAGCCGCGACGTGCGCGAGGTGCGCCGCGCCGCGCTCGAGGGGAGCATCGCGCGCGCGACGACCGACGAGCGCTACGCCTCGAGCGCGAAGAAGTATTCGAAGGCCAGCGCGACCGAGGACCGCGGGAGCGATACGCGCGAGGAGCGGCGTGTCAGCGCGCCGGGCGCGACGGCGCGGCTCACCGTCGCCGTGTTCGTCGACGCCGCCCGCGCGCTCGATCTCGCGAAGATTCACGCGCTCGCCGCGGCGACGGCCGGGATCCGGGCCGATCGCGGCGACGCGCTGAGCGTCGAAGCGGTCGCGTTTGCCGCCTCGGCGCCCCGCCTCGCGCGCGCGGCGCGCGCACCGGGCTGGCTGCTGGCGCTCGCGAGCGCGCTGCCGCAAGCGTTCGCCGCGACCGCGGTCGTGCTCGTCGCGGCGTTCTCCGCGCGTCCGCTCGCGCAGCTCGCGACCCGCGCGCTCGACGCATCGTCACGGCGAGCGGCGGCGCGCGACGTCGTGGGGGTTCCGCCGGCGCGCGTCCACGGCGCGCTCGCCGGCGAGCCGCCGCACGTGGCCGCGGCGATCATCTCGGCGCTGCCGACGGCGACCGCCGCCGCGGTGCTCGAGCTGTACCCCGCGGAAGAGCGCGCGCAGATCGTGCGCCGGCTGGCGCGGCGCGACACGGCGCTGCTGCCGCCGCCGGAGGAGCTGTTCCGTGAGCTCGCCTGAGTTCGTCGCGCTCGCCGACCTGCTGCGCGGGCAAAGCGATCCGCCGCGGCCGAGCACCGATACGGACGGCGAGGAAGCCGACATCGAGATGTCCGCGCAGAGCGCAGACGGCGAACACCGCACGCGCGGCGCGACGATCGACGTCGCGCATCCGTCCGACGACCTTGCGCAGGCGCTCTGTGCGGCGCGGCTTTTTCGCGCCCGCCTCGCCGATGCGTTCGACGCCGCCCTCGCGCGGCTGCTGCGCGAGCTGGCGGCCGACGTGCTCGTGCGCGAGCTGCGGCTCGCGCCGTGCGACCTCGCCGCGCTGGCGCGCCGTCTCGCGCGCGACGTGCCGTTCGTTCGTCTGCGCCTCGCGCCGGAGGACGCGGGCTGCGGGGCCGGCCTCCCCGAGATCGCCGACGCCGCGCTGTGCCCCGGCGACGCGATCGTCGAGCTGGCCGGCGGCGAGCTCGACGCGCGCCTCGGCGTTCGGCTCGCCGACGTGCTGGAGCGTGCGGCATGATCGGGCGCGATGCGATCGGACGCATGCTCGCCCACGAGTCGACCGGACGCGGCGTCCCCGCGCGCGGCGTCGGCGCCGTCGTCGCGGCGCGCGGGCATCTGCTCGAAGCGGACCTGCCCGGGGCGCGAATCGGCGACGGCGTGCGGATCTGCGCGCGTGATGCGACCGTGGCGGCGCGAATCGCCGCGCTGCACGGGACACGCGTCGTGCTCGCACCGTTCGGGTCCGTCGACGGCGTCGCGCGCGGCGACCGCGCGGAGATCGCGCCCGAGGCGCTCGCGCTTCCGCTCGGGACGCCGCTGCTGGGGCGCGCGATCGACGCCTCCGGTGCGCCGCTCGACGACGGTCCGCCGCCGCGCGGGTGCGCGCGTGCGGTCGCCGGCGCGGCCTCGCGCGCCCCGGGCGAGCGTCGGCCGTGCGGCGAACCCTTCCGCACCGGCGTGCGCGCGATCGACGGACCGCTCGCGCTGGCGCGCGGCGCGCGCATCGGCCTGTTCGGTGCGCCCGGCGCCGGGAAGACGACGCTGCTCGATGCGATCGTGCGCGACGGCGCGGCCGACGCGGTCGTCGTCGCGCTGGTCGGCGAGCGCGGCCGCGAGGCGGAGCGCCGGCTCGCCGCGGCCGGTCCGCGAACCACGATCGTCTGCGCGACCTCCGACCGCTCCGCTGCCGAGCGCGTCCGCGCCGCCGAGGTCGCGTTCGCGCAGGCGGAGGCGCTGTGCGCCCGCGGTCTGCACGTGCTGCTCGTCGTCGACTCGCTCGCGCGGGTCTGCGCCGCGGCCCGCGAGATCGCACTGGCAGCCGGCGAGCCGGCGGGGCGCGGCGGGTACCCGCCCTCGGCGCTGACCGTGCTCGCGCGCCTGCTCGAGCGCGCCGGGGCCTTCGCGACGGGATCGATCACGCTGGTGGCGACCGTCCTTTCCGACGGCCCCGACCAGCACGACCCCGTCTCGGAGGCCGCGCGCGCGGCGCTCGACGGACATCTCGTTCTGGCCGAGCGGCTCGCGCGGGGCGGCTGGTTTCCGGCGATCGACCTGGCGGCCAGCACGAGCCGCACGCTCTGCGAGGCCGTCCCGCCGGCGCACGCACGGGCGGCACGGCTCGTGCGCGCCGCCGTCGCCGCCATCGACGCGGCGCGCGACGTGCGTTCGCTGGGGCTCGACCCGGCCGCCGGCGATCCGTTCCTGGCGCGGTGCGTCGCCGCCGAAGGCGCGCTGGAGCGCTTTCTTCGCCAAGGGGACGAGCCGTCGCCCCCGGATCGCACGCTCAGGGAGCTTCTGGCGCTCGCCGATACCCTCGATGATGGACGTCTTCGCTGATATCTCCGCGGTCCAGTCCCGGATCGCCGAGATCACCGGCGCCCCCGCGCCGGGAAGCGCTCCGCCCGTGACGGTCGCCGCCACCGGTGCGCCGCGCTTCGCCACGGCGCTCGCGGGCGCGCTCGGCCCGGCGCCCGACGCGGCGAGCGGCGCCGCCGCGCCGGCGCCGGTCCCGCCCGCGCAGATCGACTCCCTCGTCTCGCAGAACGCCACGACATGGCAGGTCGATCCGGCGCTGCTCAAGGCGGTGATCGCGAACGAGTCGGGGTTCAACGCGAACGCCACCTCGAAGACCGGCGCCCAGGGGCTCATGCAGCTCATGCCTGCGACCGCGGCGTCGCTCGGCGTCCGCGACGCGTACGATCCGGTGCAGAACGTCGCGGGCGGGGCACGATACCTTCGTGGCCTGCTCGACCGGTTCGGCGGCGACACGCGGCTCGCGGTCGCGGCGTACAACGCCGGGCCGGGAGCGGTGGAGAGATACGGTGACATTCCCCCGTATTCCGAGACCCGGAACTACGTGCAGAACGTCCTGGCTTCGTACGAGAAGTATCGCGGCAGCGGCGGCTAGCGCCGCACTCCTCGCGTTCCTGGCCCCGCCGCGCGCGCTCGCCGGCGGCGAGCCGCCTGTCCCGGTCGAGACGATCCTCGCGGCGTACGACCGCGCCACTCATGCGACCGATCTGCGCACCTTCGCCGCGAGCGGGACGCTCGGCGGCGAAGGGCTGACCGGTACGTTCCGCATCGTGCGCGACGGCAGCGACGAGCGCGAGGACGACGTCCTCGGACCGAGCCACGAGACGACGCTGCGGCTCGGGCAGCGGCTTTTCGCCCGCAACGCGAACGGCAACGTGCGCGAGCTGAAAGGCTTTCTGCGCCGCCGCGCGCTGACCGAGCAACTGCTCGACTCGGGGGATGTCGTGCACCATCCGGAGCTGACGCGCTTCGCCGGCTGGGGCGATGCGGGCGGCGTGCGCGCGTGGAAGCTGCAGGTCACCGCGACCGGCGGCGAGCCGGAGACGCTGTGGATCGATCCCTCGAGCGGGCTGCCGCTTCGCCAGGAATACCTCGACGGCGACGGACCCGCGTACGTCGAGTATTCCGATTGGCGCGAGGTGCAAGGCCGCACGATCGCGTTCCGCAACGTGCTGACCGACGGCGATCACCGCTTCGACACGACGGAGCAGACGACGTCGGTGACGCTCGACGCGCCGGTCGACCCGTCGGAGTTCGCGCCGCTGCAGCCGAAGCTGCTCGCCACCGATCGCATCCACGTCGTCCCGCTCGTCGAGCGCGGCGGCCACGTCGGGATCACCGTGCGCATCGCGAACCGCGATTGGTTCTTTCTCCTCGACACCGGCGCGCAGTCGATCCTGGTCGACCGAACCGTGCTCAAGGCGGCCGGCGTCGACGGCGAAGGCGCGCTCGAAGTGCGCGGCGCCGCGCGCACGGGCGGCCTGCGGATGGCGCGGCTGCCGAGCATCGCGATCGACGGCGCGACGATGGACGATGTCGTCGTCTCGTCGCTGGACATCGGCAAGACGCTCGGCGGCGGGATGCACATCGACGGGATCCTCGGCTATCCGTTCTTCGCCTCGGCGGTCGTCGAGATGGACTTCGAGCGGCACGAGCTGCGGTTCGGCCCGCCGGGGTCGTTCGCGCCGCGCGGCGCCCGCGTCGATCTCGACGTCGACCGCGAGCTCGCCGAGGCGACGTTCCGCGTCAACGGCTCCTTCGACGCGCCCTTCATCGTCGACACCGGAAACAGCGCCGAGATGCTGATCTATCGCCCGTTCCTGGAGGCGCACCCGGGGATCGTTCCGTTCTCTCCGGACAGCTCGTGGAACTACGGGATCGGCGGCGCGAACGCGACGTACCGCTCCTCGCTCGACGAGCTGCGGATGGGCAGCTACGACCTCTACCACCGCAACGTCGACGTCGTGCTCGCCAAGAGCGGCGCGTTCGCCGACCGCGTCGACGCGGGCAACGTCGGACTGGGCACGCTGCGCAACTTCGTCGCGACGTTCGACCTCGGCGACGCCGCGATGTATCTGACGCCGTCGGCCGGTTTCGACGACGGCCGCTACCGCACGGTATCGCACGTCAGGTAAAGCTTCGGTAGAGCCGCGGAGCGGCTCCGGGTACCCGCGTCGGATGCTGCGAATAGGGTTGCTTCCCCTATTAGAAGGAGCGTATACGTGCCGTCGAAGCTCATACCACGACTCGCCGCGTTAGCGGCGGGCGCCTTCCTGCTTAGCGCGTGCGGCGGCGGCGGCGGCGGCCGAGGGGCCTCCGTGCTCCCCACGGCGCCCCAAGGTCCGGGCGCGGCCGCACCGTCCTCGGTGACGGTCAGCGGCGCGATCAACGGCTCCGGCCCTCAGGTCCTGCAGCACAAACGCCGCATCTCGACGGCGCTGCGCGGCAAGAAGTCGCTCTCGTTCAGCAGCATCGCGGTCAGCGCGACGATCTATCCGGGCTACGCCGGCGCCGTGCCGATCACCAACACGACGTCGATCGCGCCGCCGAGCGGCTCGACCTACGCCGCCACGGTCACCTTCGCGAACGTCCCCGCCGGCAACAACGAGTGGGTTTTGATGACGTTCACCGGCGTCGCATCGGACCATAGCCAATACGCGCTCGGCGAGCTGCTCGGCGTCATCAACGTCTCGGGCTCGACCGCGAATACCGCGACCCTGACGACCACGACGACGCAGACCGCGCAGATCTTCCTGACGATGCTGGCCAGCGGGGTCCTCAGCACGTACGATCTGGCGAACACGACGGCGCTCGCGTCGGCGATCGCGACCGGGATCACGAACCAGCATGTCACCGCCGACACGGGAACCGGGCTCTTCGACCACGGCGGCGTTCGAACGATCGTCGACGCGCTCGCGCCGAGCTATCTCCGCACGCTGGTCGTCAGCGGCAGCCCCGAGCTCGTCGGGACGCTGACGATCGCTCGCGACTATACTTCCACGCCCGAGCTCAACGCCGAATCGAACGTCGAGCAGTTCGCGTACCTGATCGGCGAAAGCTTGGCCTATACCGGCCTGGGCTCGACCGCCGACGACTTCCTGGAAATCCTCGGCACGATCGACGGCGGGCCATATTGCGGCGGCTTCTCGATCGGGACCGCCGCGCATACGCCGCCGTCCGGGACGGTGATTCCGGGCGAAGTGAGCGCGTGCGCCGTCCCGTTCAGCGCGACGGGGACGACCGTCAAGGGCGTCTACGGCGGAGCGATCATCCTCGGCTTGACGACGAACCTCTTCTCGTACAGCGGCACGCCGGGCACGGTCTACACCGGCGGCAACTTGAAGGTCGCGGGGCGGGCCGTCGGGAGCGCGACCGAAACCGTTCCCACCGCATCGACCTCGCTGAGCATCCTCGTCAGCGATCCCGCGGCGTATGCCGGCCAGGTCTACCCGTCGTTCTCCGTCTTTCCGTCATTCGGAACGACCGAGTATTCGAACACGACGTTCGACTCGCCGGGCGACGTCGGCCTCGGGCGCGTGACGGTCCCGACGCCGTATTCCACCACCTCGCACACGCTCAAAGTCGACGACTTCACGCCGTACGACATCCCGTCCACCAGTCTCGCGCTGTGCGGCAACTTCTACCTGCCGGCCTGCTTCCAGCTCAACGCGGCGCAACCGTTCGCGATCAAGCGCGCGTTCAGCGACGACGGGCACGATCTGGCCTACTTCAACTGGAAGGCGGCCGGTGACGCGACCACGGTGGCCGCGGATACGACCACGGGCGCGTACAAGGTGACGACGACGGCGGCGGGTACCGTTACGCTGACCACGGCGGTGGCGGCGGTCTTCGCTCCGCGGCAGACGATCGAGATCATCAACACCCTCGGCGCGGTGCGCTGGACCGTGACGGCCAAGGACTCGGTGGGGAACACCTATACCGGGACCGCGATCAACGCGCTGAACTCCGACCTCCAGGAGGCAGCGACGATCGAGATGGACTCGGTCTTCGCGGCCACGAATATGACCTCGATCGTGCTGAGCACGAGCTCGGCCGGCGCCGGCTCGTTCGAATTCGGTCCGATCCAGAACGGGTCGCTGTAGCGGCGCGCGGGTGACGGCGAGGCGCTTGCGCCGCGTCGTCATCCGGCAACATCGCCGCAGCGGCGGCGTCATGACGCCTGAGGTACGGTGTGCGCGGAGGATCACCGATGCAGCACACCGCTTCGGGCGTCGCCGTTCTCGCGACGCAGCTCGCCGCCACGGATCGGCGGGCGCTCTCGCAGGCGTGGTACAGCGCGCTTCATCTCGCCGAACGCGAACCCGACCGCCCGCGCGCACCAGCCGGCTCGGGAAGCGCGACGCCGCGAGCCCTGCCGCGGCCTGATCGCGGCGAGGGTTCCGCGTCGGCGGACAGATCGCGCTCGCGCAGCCAGGCGCGCACTGCGGCGCGCGACGGCGCCGTACGAGGTGCCGGCGATGCGCGGGAGGTCCTGCGGGCTGCCACGCGGGCAGGCGTCGCGATGCCGGTCTCGGCGCGCGCCGTGCCGGAGGGCGACCGGCGCGGATCGGCGTCGGCGCTCGCGCGCGAGATTGCCCGCGAACTGCGCGAGCGCGCAGGGCGGGACGGCACGGCGCAGCTCGTCGTCCGCATCGGCGGCGGCCGGGTGCAGCTCTTGCTGCGAAGCGAGCGCGGTCGCACGCACGTCGTCGCGCTGTGCGCACCGGCCTTGCGCGAGCGCGTCGAGCGCGCGCTGGCGCGTGCGCGCTTCGCGCTCGCCGCCCGTGGCCTGCGCGCGGAGGCGGCATAAGATGGCGGGCTTCTCGCCGCTCGATGCGTACGAGCGCGTCGCCTCGCGCGCGGCGGACGTGCAGGATCTCTACCGCTCCGGCGCGCTGCCGCGCAACGACGACGTGCGCGTCGCGCCGCGCGTCGTGCCCTCGTCCGATCCGCTCGACGTCGTGCCGCCGCCCGGCGCGTGGCTCGTCACGCGCGGCGCCGACGGCAAGCGCGCCTACGTGCGCGACGGCGAGCTCGCGCTCAGCGACGGCGTCCTGCGGACGCGTGACGGCGCGGACGTTCTCGGCTATCCGGGCGGCGATGCGCCCGGCGCGGTCCCGGTGCCGCTGCGTCTGTCCGAGACGGACCGCGCGCTCGGGCGCGGCCGCGACGCGCACGTCGAGCCCGACGGCACGGTCGCGTATACGCGCGCCGCGATCGACCCACGCACCGGCATGCGCTCCGCCGAGCGCGTGGTGCTGGGGCGGGTCGCGCTGGCGCGCTTTCCGGCCGGTTCGCAGCCGCAGCGGCTCGATGCGACGCGCGCCGCGGCGCCGGCCGGCGTCGTGCCGCACCTCGGCACGCCCGCCGACGGGACGTTTCCGGTGCTGGCGACGTCGAGCCGCGACGCCGGGTCGGTCGACGTCGTCACCGGCGTCGCGCGGCTCGACGAAGCGTATCGCGCGTTCGAAGCGATGGGCGCGGTAATGCGTACGCGCGCGCACGCCGAGAAGACTGCGGTGGATCTCGTGCGATGATCGCCGACGCGAGCTTCGGTCCGCGCCGCAACCGCGTGCGCCGCCTGCGCTTCGTTCGGCGCGCGTCGATCCCGCTGTCGGCCGCGTGCCTGGTGGCGAACGGGATCCGCGAGACGCTGCGCGAGCTGCTCGGCGAGCCCTGCGAGGTCGTCCTCGGGGAGCCGGCGGCGCTCGATGCGGAGTCCTGGTCGCTGCTCGCCCGCGACGCGCTGCTCTACCTCACGCGCGGGCGCCAGACCGACGTCGTCATCGTGCTCCCGCGCCCCGACGCGCGCCGGCTGGTGTTGCGGGCGTTCGGCGAGGGCGAGGCGCTCCCCGACGTCGCCTGCTCGGCGCTGGAGCTGCACGCGCTCGAGCGGATCGCGGCGCGCTGCGCCGCGGCCTGCGACCCGCTCTGCGCCGAGCGCCACGGCGCCTCCCGGCCGGTCGCGGCGGACGAGCTGCCGCGCTGCGCCGCTTACGTCGACCTGCGAGTCTGCACGCCGCTCCGCCTCACGCTGGGGATCGCGATCGTGCGCGACCTGCCCGACCCCGGGCCGGCGGGCGCCCTCTCGGCACGCGTGCTCGAGCCGGTCGCGCTGGAGGCGCGGGCCGTTTTCGCCGAAGGAACTATGGACGCCGCTGCTTTCGTCGCGCTGCGCCCGGGAGACGTCGTGAAGCTCAGAACCAAGGTCGGCGCTCCGGCATCTCTGAACGTCGCCGCACGGCCGATCGCCGTCGGAGCTCCGGGCACCATCGGCGCGCGGACGGCGTTCCTCGTCCACGACGTCGTCGGAGCCGCTCACCCGTGATCATGACCGAGTCCGGTAAGAACCTCGACCTGCTGATGAACGTGCCGCTCAAGGTGACGGCCGAGCTCGGCGCGTGCAAGATGCTGGTCCGCGACATCCTCAAGCTCGGGACGGGCTCGATCGTCGAGCTGGACCGGCTCGCCGGCGGACCGGTCGACCTCCTGGTGAACGACCGGCTCGTGGCGCGCGGCGAGGTCGTGGCGATCGACGATAACTTCGGCGTCCGGGTCACCGAACTGATCGAAAAGCCTCAGTAGCGGCTGCGGTCCTCGCGCCCCGCTCGCGCCGAGGCTGCCGGAACCGGGAACACGGCGTCGACGCGCCGCCGCAACGATGCAGCCACGGACGCGCCGCCGCAACATGGCGGCAACCGCCGACGTGCATCATGCAGGGATGGACGATCTGCTGCGCATCGCCGCTCACGGCCGCGGCGCCCTGCCGCTGGACCTGCTCGCCGGGCTGACGCTGCTCTCGATCGCGCCGTTCGTGCTCGTGCTCTCGACGTCGTTCGTGCGGATCGTCGTCGTGCTCTCGCTGGTGCGCTCGGCGATCGGTGCCGCGACGTTGCCGCCGAGCACCGTGCTCACCGGGCTCGCGCTCGTGCTGACCTGCGTCGTGATGGCGCCGACCTTCGAGGCGATCGACCACGACGCGCTCAAACCGTACGCGCACGGACGGCTCTCGCAATCGGCGTTTCTGGAACGCGCGACCACCCCACTGCGCGCGTTCATGCTGCGACAGACGAAGGCGCGCGATCTCGCCGTCTTCGCGCGGCTCGCCCACCGGCCCGACGGCGAGCCGCCGCGCGACGCGCCGCCGACCGTGCTGATCCCGGCGTTCGTCGTGGGCGAGCTGCGCTCGGCCTTCGCCATCGGCCTGGCGCTCTATCTCCCGTTCGTCGCGATCGATCTCGCGGTCGCCGCGATCCTCACCGGCCTCGGAATGATGATGCTCAGCCCGCCGGTGATCTCGCTCCCCTGCAAGCTGCTGCTCTTCGTGACCGTCGACGGTTGGGCGCTCGTGTGCAGTGGCGTCGTGCAGAGCTTCCGCTGACCGCCGGCGCGCTTACGCGCGGAAGAGGGCGCTTGCGGCGGCGTTCGTCGTTGCGACCAGCGCCTCGGCGATCGCTTCGGCGGTGCAGCGCTCGGTGCCGGCGACCCAGCGCGTGAGCAGGCTCAGCTGTGCGTCCGCGAGGTAGGCCACGGCGAGACGGCGCGGGATGAGCGGCGGGCCGGTGTGGTGCTTCAGACCGTGCGAGGCGAGGCGTTCTTCGAACAGCGTTGCGAGGAAGCGTTCCGCGACGGGGCGCGACGCGCCGCCCAGCGCGGAGAGGGTCGAGGACGCGCGGTTCTCCCAGATGTGATCCAGCACCAAGCGCAGCTCCGCGGAGACGCGCGTCGCGCCGAGGCTGTCGGCGAGGTCCCCGCGCTCGCGGAACGCCTCGCCGGCGCGCGGCGCTGCGGTCGCGGGCGTGGTCTCGGCCGTCGCGACGTGCGTTCTCCTCGCAGAGACGCGGTACGTGGGGCCGCTCAGCCTGATCGTGATCCTGCTGCTGCAGTCGGTGTGGTACGTGTGGGTCGGCGTCGCGCTGATCGTGCGGAGGCTGTAGGGCCGCGCCGATCGTGCGGAGGCTGTGGGCGCCGATGGCGCGGAAGCTGAAGGCGCCGGCAGCGCGGCGCCCGCAGCTCCGCGCCGTCAGGATCTCGCCGTCACCGCCGCGACCGGAAGCCGCGGTTGGATGTCGCTGAGCGCGAGCTCGAGCGAGGTCAGCCGGACGAGCGGCACCTGCTGTCCCGACGGAAGAACCGTGAGCGAGATCAGCAGCTGTCCGCCCCCGATCGGCAGGACTTGGCCGAACCAGCCGGCGATCGCGCCGGCGAGGTCGACGATCATCGGCGCGAGCGTGTCGTTCCCGCTCGCCCACGAGACCGCGAGCGCCGGCTGCATCAGGATCGGGATCGTGATCGGCGACCCCGAGAGCTGATACCGGTACGCGACGGTGAGCTGCAACGACGCCGACGTCGCGGACGCACCTTCGACGAGCGTGTAGAACAGCGCGGTCAGGCTGTCGGCGAGGGGCCGAGGCGCGTTTCCGACCGTCGGTGCGGGGGGCGGCGGCGGGGCGATCGCCCCGACGTCGATCGCGCTCGTCTGCACGGTCGTCGGCCGGAGCGGGGCGGTGTACGTGACCTCCTGCGTCTGGTACACGAAGGCGTCCGCCGTGGTTCGACCGGGCACGAGCCGCTGGTTCCGCGTGACCGAGGCGGAGGCTTGCGCGTTCTGCAGATCGAGGATCTGCAGCGCGGGATACAGGACGGCGCGCGGGCCGTAGCCCTGTGCGGTCGCGAACGGAACCGGCTTGGCGGGCGTCTGCGTCGTGTCGACGACGTAGTACTGCTGCGTCGTCGACTGGGTCGTCGGATCGGTCGTCGGCGGCCCGGCCGGGTAGGTCACGTACTGCGCATCGCCAGGATTCGACGGGTCGACGTATTGCGCGGAGAGCTCGACCCACGGGATCGCGCTGCCCTGCGGCGCCACGACGCTGATCACCAGCGAGGTGGGATCGCCGTGCGGGACGATCACCGGCGGGATCAGGTCGCCGGCCTGCGTCTCCTGGATCGTGCACGTGACCGAGCTCGTTCCGGCGTACGCCCGGCGTTTCGGAACGAACCGGAAGCGTCGCGCGCCGGCCGTCGCCGCGTGACCCGGCGGCGGCGGCGGCGGAGCGATGCGGTCGAGGATCGCCGTCACCGACTGCACGGCGGCAAGCGCCGTCGCGACCTGCTTCGCCGGCGCCGTCGTCGTGAGCGTCGCGAGCTGGCCCTCGAGATCCGGAACGATCTGCGGGTACACCGTCACGAACTCGGCGAGCGCGGCGAAGGAATCGGCGAACGTCGCCGCGGCGAGCTCGCCGACCGGCTGCAGGTTGAACTCGACCGAGATGTTGACGACGTCTTGCGGGTAGTGCATCGGCAGCGAGTAGACGAACGCGTAGGTCCACTCCGTCGCTTCCGTCACCGTGGTCGGATCGGCGACGGTCGAAGGCCCGCTCTGCGTGGCCAGCACGGGACTGTTCGGGTACGCGCGCAGGATCATCGGGATCTGCACCGTGCCGAGCGACTCCGAGAACGAGGCCGGCGGGTTGACGAACTGCAGCCAGCTCGATGCCTGATACCCGCTGGTGTCGGGCGGTGCGATCTGGTGCTCGATGTGCGAGGCGGTATACGCGAGGTCGACGGAGACGAACTGATCCGTGGCGTTGCCGGTCTGCGTCGGGGTCGTCACGAGCACCGGAAGCGGCTCGATGGGGCTCGGCACCGGCGTCGTCGGCGGCTGGAGCGGGATCTTCGCCGGCGCGAAGGCGACGCCCGGGATCGCTGTGGTGGCGCCGCTCTGCGTCACCGGGCCGTAGAGGTTCGGCGGCACCTCGTCGATCGGTCCGGCGCACACGCCGGCGGTGTATTGCAGCGCGGCTTGCGTCGAGTACGCGTTGCCGAGCTGCTCGTACATCGCTTGCTCGAACGCGCTCACCACGGCGGCGTTCGAGCCGCTCTGATCGGTGAAGACGAGCTGCATCTGCTGGGCGTACATCGCCGCGAGACTCTTCTTGTGGTCCTGCAATGCGCTGAGCGTTCCGGGGGTGTGCGCGTCGAGGATCGTCAGCGCCGAGATGTACGTCGGGCCGAGCAGCGCGTCGACGGCGTTGAAGAGCTGCCGCACCCATTGGTCGAGGTCGACCTCGGCGAAGCTCTGCGTGTACGAGGGCGGGTTCTCGAAGACGATCGGCGTCCCGGACGTATAGGTCCAGATCCCGGCCGAGTTCGAGGTGAGCTGGTTGCTGATCGGCTCGGGCGCGAAGATCAGCGGAGCGCCGGCGTCTTGGATCGCGTACGAGATCGGTGTGCCCGCGATCGTCGCGGTGGCCGGCGTGCCGACTTGGACGGCCCACAGCGTCGACGACGCCGCGGTGCCGGCGTCGAAACGGTTCGGCCCGGTCGCGACTTTCAAGGTCGAGCTGGCCCCCGCGTACGCCGTCTCGAAGTCGGTCGCGAACGTCACGAGGCCCGGCGTCCCGCTCTTCATCGCCGGCATCGTCGGCGGCAGCGAGGTCGTCGTCGCGCGAATTCCCGGGATCGCGGCGAATTCGCCCTCGACGACTCCGCCGGTTCGCGCGAACGTGAAGCCGCACGTCAGCTCGAAGATCTGTTCGGCGGGGAGCGCCGCGATCGCAAGGTCGAAGACGAGCGGGAGCGAGACGGCCGGAGTATTCGCCGGCGTCTGCCCGTTCGCGATTTGGGCGAGGTAGCTCGCAATCGAGAGCACCCAGTCGACGAGCGAGGTGAGGTTCGGGTCGCCGACGGGGATCGGCGTGGTGCTCAGGTTCGCCACGATCGAGAACGCGCCGTTCGCGTCGCCGACCCCGGGGTTCGCGGTGGTCTGCGGAAGCTGCGCGACGAGCTGCGCGTATACCGCCAGGTCGGCTTGTGCGTGCGCCTGCGCTTCCTTGCCGCTGTAGCGCGTGGTGTCGAACGAGAACGCCAGCGTGAGCTGCGGCGAGCCGGCGGCGCCGGCGACCGACCACGACGCGTTCGCCGACGGCCATTGGCCGAGCCCGACGAGCGCGTCGGTGTATCCGAGCAGCGTCGGCGTTTGGTTCGGCGGCCCCGGATCGTGCGGTTCGGGTGTCGACAGATCGGAGGCGATCGAGTTGCCGTAGCAGTCGTACCAGCCGAGGTCGACTTGCAGCAGCGTACCGACCCCGAGGTACGGGCTCGAGGACGGCGTCGCACCTTTCAGCCGTCCGGTGTAGGCGAGCGAGACGTCGTATTCCCAGCCGCCGGCGGCGTTCGCCGCCAGCCGGTTGACGCGTCGCAGCTTTCCGACACCGCTTGCGCCGCCGGTGCTGATCGGCCCGACCGGGATGCCGAGATTGCTTTCCTGGAAATCTTGGTTCGCGACGATCTGATAGCCCAGCATGCTGAACTGCGTGAGCATCAGGTTCGCCGGATCGCTCCCGCCGGGCGGAACGTCGCGCACGAGCTGAAGGAGCTGGCTCCCCGGCGGGAGCTTCGAGGACGTCGTCCACGGCCCGGCCTCGATCGCCGGTGCGGAGCCGAAGAGGTTCGCCGTGTTCTGGTTGTCGACCGCGAGGCCGACGACGTCGGCCGCGTAGTACGCGGCGATCGTGCCGAGCGTCGAGAGCACGGTCTGGCCGTCGCCGGCCGTCGCGCCGGCGGCGATCGTCGACGGCGGAAGATGCAGCGCCTTGTTCGGTGCGAACGCCGTCGTCGGGGTGGCGGGCCACGGGCTGAAGCTCGGGTTCGCGTTTTGCAGCGCGCTCGGCGTCGTTCCGAACCATGTGGCGATCGTGGCGGGGGTGCTGGGGAAGAGCGACTGCAGCGTCGGCGGCGGGACGAGATACGTGCCCTCGTTCACCGCGATCTGCGCGCCCGTCGCGAGCGCGAGCCCGGCGTTGCGGTGCGCGGTATCGCCGAGATCCGCGTAGTACTGCGCGGCGATCTGGCTCAGCGCGAGCGAGGGCGGCGCCGAAACGGCCGTCGCGACGGCTTCCGCGACGAGCGCGCTCCCCGACGGATCGAACGGGTCGGTCACGACCACCGCGTTCATGCAGTCGTACAGCGCGGCCGCGGCGCCGTTTTCGGCGTTCGTTGTGGTGCCGTACACCAGCACGCCGGTCAGCACCGCGTTCCCGTGCTTGTCGAACAAGTAGTCGGGGAGCGGATCGTCGCCGTCGCGGTAGTACAGGAAGAACCCGCCGGAGTTGGTGATCGAGGCTTCCCACAGGAGGCGCACGAACATCGCGTTTCCGTTGAGCGCGACGGGCCCGTTGGTCGCCGTCGCCGTCGACTCTTCCTCCAGCATCATCGCGGCGCTCGGCGGCCGCGTGACGGTCGACAGGTTCGCCTGACCGATCCCGAAGATGGTTCCTTCGCCGAAGGTCTGCAGCCCCGAGGTGCGCAGGCTCGGATCGGGCGCGTACGCCAGCCACAAGCCCCACAGGTTCGCGTCGGTCGGAAACTGCGCGACGATGTCCTCGAGCAGCACGATCGACGAGGCGTCGGCGCCGACGACTTGGTACGTCTGCGCGCTCGCCGGCGAGCCCGACGTCGCCGGATCGGACGAGGTCGCCGGCAGCCGCTTGACGGTGAACTCGAACGTCGAGGCCCACGCGTAGTTCGTCAGCGAACCGGGCTGCGTCGTCCCGGTCGCCTGATCGTAGGTCTGCGTCTGCAGCACGAAGTTGGGATCGATCGCGTGCGTCTCGCTGTTGAGGATCGACGAAAGCCCGTTCGGGAACGGCCAGATCCGCGGGACGGCGCCGCTGGGCGGCGGCGGCGCCGGAAGCGGCGGCAGCGCGGCGCCGAGCCAGTTCTGGTAGGTGCCGAGCGAGAAGGTCGCCCTCGTGCGGACGAGCTGGCTCGCCGCGTCGGGGACGGTGTAACCGGAGACGAAACGGTAGTTCGCTTGCGTGACGAGGTTGCGCAGCGCCTCGATCGGCGGGTCGTACAGATCGTTCTTCGCGTTCGTGATCTGGATCGTCCCGGAGCCCGCGCTCGTGTACTCGATCCACGACGGGCCGGCGCCGAGCGAGATGACGAACGGCGTGCTGCCGATCTCCGGGATCGGGAACTGCTGCCCGGTCAGCGCGAAGAGCCCGGCCGCCGGCGGGAGCTGATAGGCGCCGGACGATCCGGTCACCCACATCCCGAGCGCGTTCGGCGCGATCAGCGTCTGCGCCGGGTCCGTCGTCGCGGTCGGCAGGCGCAAACCGTGCAGATGGAACCGCGAGACCATCGCCGAGAGCGTGTCGAGCGAACCCGTCTGCTGCACCTCGGCGATCAGCGATCCGACCGCGAGCTGCGTGAGGTGCGGCACGTCGACGTACGCGTTGCCGGAGGGCGGCGCGAACAGTCCGGCGATTCCGGCGTTCGGGTTCGTGCCGTTCGGCAGCGGGAGGCCCAGCGAAGCCGGGGTCACGTTGTACGCGGCCGCGATGCTCGCCACCGTGTCGGCGCTTCCCGTGTGCACGGTGAACGGCGGGAGCTCGATCGTGGCGAGCGGGATGAAGAGCTGCTCCTGCTGGATCCCGGCGTCGGCGGCGAGATCCGCCGCCGTCACGGTCGTCTTCGTGACCGTGCTGAAGCGGAGGGCGAGGCTGGTGAGGGTGTCGCCGCTGTCGATCGAGAGCGTCGTGCCCTGGTACGTGATCTGCGGCGTGCCGTGCGCCGTCCCCGGCGGCGACGTCGGCTGGAGCAGCGTGGCGTTGCCGGCGTTGAGCAGCGCGACGTCGGCTGCGCCGAAGGCGCCCCCGTACCCCGCGTTCGCCGCGATGGAGGCGAACGAGTCGGTCGACTGCACCTTCGTGCTGCTGCCGGCGATCGTGAGCGTTTGATTCGGCGCGAGCGCCATCCCCGGGTTGAACGCGAAGACGTCGGCTGCCGTGTACGGAACGTTCGGCGGCGGATTCGGCGGATCGTGCGGGTCGTGCACCAGTGGCGGAACGCCGGGGAGCATGCCGCCCGCGGCGGTGATCGCGTCGACGATGTCCTTCACGCTCGGCAGCGCGCCGTTCGTCGCGACGTACGGGAACTTGTAGTCGCGCAGCCCGGCCTGCAAGTCGGCGATCATCTGGCGCGCGATCAGCAGGAAGTAGTCGGCGAAGACGAAGCCCGCGACGGAGAGCGACGGCACGTCCTCGATCGCCATCGCGAGGAACCGCTGCGCCTGCTGCTCCTTCTGCACTTGGACCGCGATCTGGTTGAAGTACGCTTGCAGGAGCGGAAGATCGGTGGCCGCGATCGTGTTGTAGCCGCCGAAGGTGTACGAGTAGTTGAGGTCCGGGATCGACATCGACATCGCGGCCGGCATCGGGAAGAACGCCGCCTGGACGTTCGTGACGGTCCCCGACGTGTTGTCGCTCGGCCCGGTCAGGGTCATGGAGATCTGCTGCTCGAGCATCGTCTCGAGCTGGCCCGGGTCGATCGGCAGCGGGTCGGGATTGGGAAGCGGCTGCCCCTGCTCGTCTTCCTGCGCGAGGTACTCGTGGATGGTGAGCAGCTGCGCCTCGGTGATCACCTGCGCGTCGATCCCGGCGGTGGGATCGCAGCCGATCGGGCCGGACCAGAACGCCGCGAGCACCCAGCGCGCCACGAGCTTGCACAGCGCTTCCCAGGACGTGTCGCCGGCCAGGGCGCACGCCCCCGCCGGCAGCGACGGATGGCTTGCGGAGAGGGGGTTCTGCGCGTCGATCGTCAGCGTCGCGACGTAGCAGACCTGATTCGGATTCGACGCCGCGTACTCATCGCCGGCGGCGGTCAGCGCGAATGTCAGATAGCCCTGCAGCGGCAGCACCGTCGTCGCCGGTGAGAGATTGTTGAAATTCGGGCCCGGCTGCCAGCCCGTCGCGCTGTCGAGCAGCCGGCGGCGCGCGCGGCGGACCCGCGTCATGCGCGCCTCGGGCGGCGCCGTCAGGCTGGTCGTCGAGGAAGCGGCGATCTGCCACGGCGGCGATCCCGACGAGGGCGAGGGGATCGAGAACGACTCGTTCAGGTGGAGCGAGAAGTGGAAGCTGATCGAGAACGAGAACAGCCCGCAGTTGATCTCGAGCGAAGCCGAGACGTCGACGTACACGTTGATCGACAGCACGATCGGCGAATACGCGGCGAACGTGATCTGAGCGGTGACGGTGATCGAGATGCTGACGCTGGCCTTGATGATGACGAAGTCGATCGAACCGTTCAGCGTCCCGGCGATCCCGAACGTCCCGGTCAAGCTATAGTAGTACGTGCCGTCGATCTGCGTCGGGTCTTGCGGCGCGGGCTGAGCGGACGAGGTGAACCCGTTCCAGCGCGCGATGACGCCCTGGATGATCGCCAGGACGGTCAAGCTGAACGAGGCGCTGAGCGGGCCGATCGAGACGCTCTTGCCGAACCCGACCTGCGCGCCGAAGCCGAACACGATCACCGGATCGAACGTGCCGTTGGTGACCGCGGGGACGCTGGTCGACGTCGCGCTCGAAAGCTTGCCGAAATAAAATCCACCGGAACCCATCATCGGGATCCCGGGCGCGATGATCGCCTGCACGGTGAACGAGCGCGAGAAGTCGGCGTTCCACGGGAAGCCGATGTCGATCAGGAAATCGCCGTTCGTATAGACCGCGACGCCGAACGTCGGGAGCATGATCGTGTAGATCCCGGTTTGGATCGTGCGCATCTTCGCCGGCAGCGTGATCTCGGCTTGGTAGACGCCGAGCGTGTCGCTGATCTTGCGGTACATGATCTCGAAGTCGAGGCCGCCCAAGACCTTCGCCGGCTCGCCGGCGAGCGCGAGCCGCAGACCGTACAGGTTCGGATCGTCGAACACGATTTGCACGGTGACGCAGTAGCCGTTCGGCGGATCGTCGCTCGCGCTGAGCTGCAGCAGCCCGAGGTCGAGCCCGATCAGCCACGACGTCTTCGGGTCGTAGGTGACATTTGGCAGCGTCGGCGGGTCGCTCGCCGGCGGCGCCGGCGAGTTGGTCTCGAACTGCGTGATGGCGTCTTGCACGGTGAGCGCCCCGGCGACGCCTTTGACGTCGATATATTGGCCGAGCCCGAGGAACCGCAGATCGAGGTAGCCGTTCCCTTTTCCGGGCGGGGCCTTCGTCGACTCCGGCTTCGTTGCGTCCCACGTGAGCTTCGTCGTCGAAGCGTTCGGATCGGTGCTGCCGGCGTTCCACAGGAACGAGCCGTCGACCGAGAAGTCGACGCTGTTCTGGCCCGTGCCGGGCGTGGCGTTGTAGGTCAGCGTGATCCCGCTGACGCTGCAGAATCCGAGATCGATCCCGACGCCCATCGTCACGCTGACGGTTTCCGCGGTGAAGTCGAACGCGAGTGACAGCCCGCTCAGCGAGATGTCGTCCAGCAGGTTCCAGGGCGAAGCGAGGCCGTAGCTATAGCCGGTCGCCCACGAGACGAACGCCTCGACCATGCTGCCGACCGACGTCGAGCCGGTGAAGGCGATCGTGCCGATCCAGTCGTTCTGCGGCTTCGCGAGCGTCGCCGTCAGCACGCTCGTCGGCGACTCGACGTACGTGATCGTATACGACGGCGAGCCGGCGTATTGATAGCCGAAGGTGATCGGCACGCCCCACCAGGTCGTGTCGGCCGCGATGGAAGCGAAGGGGAGCGTCACCTCGCCGTGGAGGCAGGCCGGCGACACGGTCGCGCCGCTGGTCGATCCGAGCGAAATGCCGAAGCATCCCGCTACCGCGTCGAGCTGCACCGGCAGCGTGAAGGGCATCGAAAAGTTCTGCACGCTTCCCGCCACGACGAGATACGGCGAGGGCGAGGTCGAGCCGGTGTGCACGATCACGCTCACGCCGGTGACGTCGAAGTTCGGCTGCGTGACGGTGATCCCGAGCCCGCCGAGGATGCTCGCGACGTCGGTCGACGTCTTCGGCACCTGCGTCGTGCTGAGCACCCACTCGGTTCCGCTGTACGCCGCCGAGACGCCGAGCTGCAGCGGTTTCAGCTGCGAGGCGAACAGCTCGAGCTGGCCGGTAATCGATCCGGTCGTCGTTGATTTCGTCGCGTCGACGGCGAAGCCGAGCGAGGTGACGGTGAACGTGCCCCCGAGCGCCCACGAGGCGTTGGCGGCGAGCACGACGCCGATGTTGTAGGACGCCTGCGCCTTGCCGGAAGCGGGGCTGAACGTCGCGCTCAAGCTCTGCACCGTGACGGGGCTCAGGCTTTCGGGCAGCAGCGGGCCTTGCGTGCTCAAGAACGCATCGACGAAGTCGACCAGCGTGACCGGCGTCCCCTTTGGATCCGGCGCGGCGGAGAGCGTGAACGTCGGCGTCGCGTACGAGAGCGTCACGTCGAGCGGGCCGTTCCCGTTGACGGTGAAGCTGGACGCCGCGGTCCAGGTCGTGGTCGCGACGATCGCGCCGCTCTTGTCCGGCGCGCGCGTCGTCGTAAAGGTGAACGCGAAGGTCTGCAGCACCAGTTGTCCGTTGTTGAACAGGTCCCACGGATACGAGCCATTCATCGCGACGGTGAACCGCGTCAGCATTTGTTTCGAGAAATCGTACGTGAAGCCGAGCGTCTGGAGGTCGAGCGTGCTGATCGTGTTCAGCGGGGCCGGCAGCGCGGCGGCGAGGTTGATCCCGCCGACGAATTGGAAGACGCTGTTGAGGCTCGGCCCGGGCGCCGCCCAGGTGAGCGAGAAGCTCCAGGTGCCGTCGGAGCTCAGCGTCGCCGACGCGGCGCAGGTCGATCCGCCGACGGTGATCGAGCCGGCGATCGATCCGGTCAGGACCGGCGAGGACGCGACGCTGATGCTCGGATTCGCGAGGGTGAACCACGGCGTGCTCGGCAGCGTCATCGAGAGCGGAGAGCTCTGCCCCGACGGCGGGAGCGCGATCGCGATCGTGTAGTTCTGCGCGGCGTCGAGACCGATCACGAGTTGCGCGGCGAAGGTCGCGCTGCCGAGCGTCACGCTGCCGACGATCGTGATCGGCGAGGCCCCGCCCGGATACGTCGCGGTGACGCCGGCGATCGTCAGACCCGCCGAGGCGCCGAGCGAGTTGAGCGCGGCGTTCACCGGCGCGTTGCCCGGGAACCACGACGGCAGCAGCGCCAACTGGCCGTTCGAGATCGCGTCCCGGATCGTTCCGTACAGCGACTGCAGCTTCGACTGATCGGCCGGACTCATGACTTGTCTCCCGCGGTGTACTGGGCGTACCAGCCCAAGGCTTGTTGCTGCGCGCTCTCGCCGTGGCCGAAGAGGTAGAACGACGTCGCGCCGTTCGGCGGAAACTTGAGGAGTCCGAGAAACGCCAAGGCGATCTCGTTGAGCATCAGCAGGAACGTCTTGTTCGCGCCGTCCGACGTGAACGCGAACTGCAGCGAGACCTGACCGATCGACAGGCTCAGCACGGTCTGCAGGCTGATCAGCGGCGCTCCTTGCGCGGTGCCGGGAAGCTGCAGCCCGATCTGCGCGTCCCACGTCCCGGCCGTGTGACCGGTGGGATTCCACGCCAGCAGCAGCGACGATGTCAGGCCGGCTTTCGCCGCGAGCTGTCCCGGCGACCCGAGATCGACGTCGAACGCCAGGCCGTTCCACGCATCGCCGAGCTTCCCGCCGCGGATCAAACCGATGACCGGCAGGTAGCCGAGCTGCGCCGGCGTCGAGCCGGTTTGCAGCAGCCCGGTGAGCTGCAGCGAGAGCTCGTTGACGAGGTTTCCGTAGTAGCGGATCGTCGCTCCGCCGGTATCGACGCCGGCTGCGCTGCGCAGCGTGCTCGTCCCGAGATCGAAGCGCAGCGCTTCGCTGGAGAGCGAGAAGCTCGCGGTGACCGGCGCCGGTTCGGGCGGCGTCGGAAAGCTCATCGTCAGGACGAGATTCTGGAACGCGAGCCCGCCGGGCGTCCCGGGCGCCGGCGCGCCGTACGAGAACAGATCGACGACGTCGACGCTCTGGTCGTCGTTGGTGCTCACCTTCCCGGGGACGACGGCGAAATCGAGGTAGCCGACGATCGAGAAGGCGGAGACGGTGCTGCCGGTCGGGTCGGCGCTGAGCGTCGCCATCTGGACGCCCGTGACGTCGATCTCGGGCAGCACGGCGCAGGCGAGCGCGAACGGCGTCTCGGAGCTGCTGCCGAGACTGTAGATCGGCTGGCCGCCGACGAGCTGATAGGTTCCGGTCAGCACCACCGAGTCGTAGGCGGCGTTCGAGGCGACCGAGCCCAGCATGCTGCGCAGCGTCACCTGCGCGTAGCTCGAGAACGTCTGGACCGCGCTGTTCTCGAAGGTGACCTTCAGCGAGTTGACCTGGAAGCCGTACGGCACGAGTGGGTTCGTCGGGACCGCCTGCGCCGGATCGCCGGGGAACGGGTTGTAGTAGATCAGCCCGGAGACGGGACTCGGCTGCGGTCCGAGCGGGAGCAGCGCCGGAACGAGCGGGATCGCGAGATGATGGACGTTGAACTCGGAGTAGTCGGTGATCCCGGCCAAGATCCCGGCGATGTCGGGCGGAATGTTCGTGATGTCGGCGCGCAGGATCAGCACGCCCGTCCAGTTCGGATCCGTCACGAGCGCGTTGAACTCGGTGAAATACTGCGCGTCGGGGCCGGTGACCGCGGCGGCTTGCGCGAGGTAGCTCTGCAGCCACTGCGCCACGTTGACGAGCTGCGAGGGATCCGGCACGAGCCCCGCTCTGACGCGCTGCGAGCGATCCGCCGTGCCGCCGGCCGTGGTGACCGGCGCGGCGAACGTCGCCGGGTTCGTCCAGTTCGCCGGGTTGGCGACGAGGTCGGAGAGGGCGCCGGGCATCCCCTTGACGATCACGATGTTGGAATAGTCGCCGAACGCGTCGGCGCGCCCGATGTCGGCCGACATCGTCCAGTCACCGATCGTCAGCGTGTTCTCGAAGTTCCCGGTGTTCAGCGAGTTCGTGATCACGAGCATCAGGCTGCCGGTGCCGAACGCGGCGACCAGCGCGGGATCGGGGTCGTCGAACGCGATCGCGACGCCGTCGACCATGCCGAGCACGATCTTCGTCCAGGTCGCCGTGCCGGCGTTCGCGTCGTACTGCGCTTGGACGAGATAGCCGCTCGGCGTGACGAACCAGTACTGTTCGGTCATCGTCGACGGGGGCAGCGCGTCGAGGGCGAGCGCGGCGGTCCGCGCCGTCGAGAGGATACCGGCTTCGAACGCGGCGATCTGCGCCGCGTTCATCAGCCCCGGACCGCCGGTCGGATCGACGTTCGTGTACGGGACGAGCGGGAACGGGTTGGTCGGACTCGCGACGATCTGCTTCCCCGGCGCGACCGTGCCGAGCAGCTTCGGGTGCTGCGCGTTCAGCGTCCCGCCCGACCAGTACAGCTCGAAGCCCGGCGGCTGCGCGACGATCTGGACCGGCGTCGCGTCACCATCGGCCGGCTGGCGCAGCATCGCATAGGCGGCCGTCCACCTCGCGTTCAGCGGCGACGCCAGCGGATCGAAAGGGGCCGCCGTCGGGGAGGCGAGCGGGAAGGGGAATACCGGCGCGTACGAGGGCGAGCCCGGGACGAAGCGCAGCCGGTCGCCCGGGACCTTTGCGGCCGCGTTCGCCGGCGTGAACGTGAGGTATTCCGTCGCCTGCAAGCCGCACATGATCTGCTGCGTCGTCGTCTCGCCCGGGACGCTCAGCACGAAGTCGCCGCCCGCGATCAGCATGAAGATTGCCGGCGTGGCATTGCGGTAATGCAGGTAGCTGAAGACCAGCGTCGCCGGGACGTCACCGGCGAGCGCGGTCGCCGGCGCGACCGGGGTGAGGGTCACCGGTACGCCGGACGGCGAGGAGTACGACGATGCGAACGTTGTCGTCGGGCTCGTGGCTTGCTCCAGGTTCCGGCCCGTGAACGCGAGCACCGTGCGCTGCGGTTTGACCGCATTGTAGAGGTCGAGCGGATCGAAGCTGGCGGTGAACAGCGGGGTCTGGCCCGAGTCCGGGTTCATCAGCGGGGCGAACAGCAGCAGTTCCGGCGTCGCGAGCGTCGCCGACGGCGGCGGCATCGCGAAGGCGAAGCCGAGTCGCTGCGCCGAGAGCGAGACCTGGGACATCGAGATCGTGAACGTGACGCAGAACGCGTTCGGGCCTTCGAACGGGATCGCGAGCGGCGAGTACACCGTCGCCGCCAGCGGCGAGAACGTCGGCGGGTTCTGCGTCCACGAGAGCACCAGCGAGTCGTACGGGAACGACGGCGGCGAGGCGCTCTGGAACTGGAACTGCTGAAAGCTCGGGATCGTCAGCGTGAACGTGGAGCTCTGATCGTTGTAGAACGTGAGCGACGAGGTCAGCATCCCGCCGGGGCTCAGCGTGGCGACGACCGCGCCGTTCATGTCGGACGCGGGTGACCACGCGAGGATCCGCGCCGCGCCCGGATACTTCGCGAGCGTCGCGGCGACGTTGGCGACGAACGCGTTCTCCGTTCCGGCGGCGATCGGCTGCTGCAGGAACACGATCGAGGCGTCGAGCGTCGAACCGGCGCTCGTCGTGCCGAGCACGTCGGCGATCTCGTACGCGTTCTGCGGCGGCGCCTCGGGAAACACCGCCGCGACGTAGCCGATGCCCGCGTTCGGCGTCCCCTCGAACAGCGCGGCGTTCGCTCCGGACTGCGTGAAATAGGCCACGAATCACCCCTCGTCCCCATCTCCGAGGCGCGCCTTCCCCTATGCCGGCGGCTGCGGAGGTCCCAATGTGAAGAAGATGACCGCGGCGACCGCGGTCTGCCGTAAACCCGACGCTACGGCACTATAGCCTGACGTGAAGAGAGCGCCCGTGTAGTCCGTGTCTCCGCTGAGCCGGAGCCCCTGCATCGGTGTGAGGCCGGAGCTGTCCGAGCCGTACACCGGTGCGAAGAAGTTCGGTGCGACGAGGTACGGGTTCACCGTTCCGTACCACAGTCCGATCCACGCCTCGTTCGTGCTCGGGTTCACGCCGGACGGCAGCGCGAACGACCAGGTGATGAACGCCGTCTGCGCCGTTTGAATGCCGAGGGCGGAGGCGGTGGTTTGGATCGGTTCGGTTTCGCCGACTCCTCCCGGAAGGTACGCGGTCGCGGCGATGTTGGGGTACTTCCCTTTTCCGGCGGAGACCGCGAACGGTCCGACGGAATACGCGCACACGTACGGTTGTGAGCTGAAGCTCGTGCCCTTCGCCGGGAAGACGTATCCGCCGCCGCCCGCAGCGGCGGGTCCGCTGCCGGCGGGGAGCGCACCGATCGGAAGAAGCGGCCCCCCGGCGAAGACGAGGAGCTGATTGGTATATGCGGTGACCTTGTTGTCGTTCGGCGTCTGGTAGGCGAGGCCGAAGAAGCTGCTGTACACGGTCGGCGCCGTCACCGTCACGATCTGCGAGCTGTCGATCGTGACCGGAAACGTGTAGCCGACGTCGAGGAACAGCTCTTCGTCGCCTCGCACGGGACGACCGGACGCTGGCCGCTGGTTGCCGTCAGCCTTTTTCGGCGGCGGCGGCCAAGGTGAACTGGATCCAGGCGGCGATGCACGTCGGCGCCGGGTTCCCGACGGTGAGCGGGTAGCCGGAAGTGAACAGCGCGGCCGTGTATTGCGACCCGATCGAGAGCTGCAGCCCGGGCATGATGATGTTCCCGGTGTATTGATTCACGTTCGGGATCGCCGCGGTGTATTGGGGAGCGACGGCGTACGGATTGTTGCTCACGAGGCCGTTCCAGAGGCCGACGAAGGCTTTGGTCGTGGACGGGTCGGTCCCGGGCACCAGCGTGTAGTGCCATTGGATCGAGGTGGCGTTCACGCCGCCCGGCTTGAAGCCGAGCGCGGAGCCCCAGTACTGGATCGGCTCGCCGCTGCCGACGCCGCCGGGGATGTACGCCGATGCGGCGATGTTCGGATAGGTCGTCGCTCCGCCGCCTTTCGGCGTGACGGACGGCCCGACCGAGTACACCATGACGTAGTCTTCCGAGAAGAACGGATTGCCGGTCGGCGCCGTGACGACGGTCCCCGTGGTCTGCGACGTGCTGACTTGGCCGGAACCGAAGGCTTGAACGCCGGTCGGAACCGGCGGGCCGCCCTCGAAGACGAAGGCCATGTTCGTGTTCGCTTGCGGGTTGTTCGCCGACGGCGTCTGGAACGCGGCGCTGACGTAGTACGGCTGCGCGCTCACCTGGCTCAGCGACGGCGCGGGCGAAGTGAACGTGATATTCGGAGTGAAGTTCTGCGGCTGCGCCGCAAAAAAGTCGGCGCCCATGGCAAAGGCGTCAGAGCTCATGATCGGTACTCTCCCCCACACAGAACGAAGTACGGATGCCCACCGCAGTGGTTAGAGAAGCATGATGATCGGTGCAAAAGGCTTTGTCAACCGCCCGCTGCCGCGCCCGTCACCGGCGGGGGCTGGTCCAAACCCTGCGATGACGCCGCAATTGGACTCTCGGCGACGGGCTCTGCTCGCCTGTGCACGAAGCAACCGGGCGTGAGGATCGCGGAGAAGCTCCACCGCCAGCGGCCGTTCTTCTCGTTCGAGTTCTTCCCGCCGAAGGACGACGAGGCCGAACGCAATCTGCTCGCGACGGTCGAGACGCTCAAGCCGCTCGATCCGGGGTTCGTCTCGATCACCTACGGCGCGGGCGGCTCGACGCGCGCGCGCACCGTCGATCTCGCGAAGCGGCTGCGGACCGAGGCCGGCTTCGACGTCATGGCGCACCTGACGTGCACCGGCTCGACGGTCGACGACTTGCGCGATGTTCTGCACGACCTGCGCGCCGGAGGAATTGAGAACATCATGGCGCTGCGCGGCGATCCGCCGCGCGGATCGACCTCGTTCGTGCCGGTCGAGAACGGACTGCGCTACGGCAGCGACCTGGTGTCGCTGGTGAAGGGGGAGTTCGCGTTCTGCGTCGGCGGCGCGTGCTATCCCGAGAAGCATCCCGAAGCGGCGAGCTTCGACGCCGATCTCGCCACGCTCTGCACGAAGATGCGCGCCGGCGCGGAGTTTCTCGTCTCGCAGCTGTTCTTCGACAACGCGCGCTACTTCGAGTTCGTCGAGCGTGCGCGGACGTGGGGGATCACCGTGCCGATCCTCCCGGGGATCATGCCGATCACCAACTACGAGCAGATCGACCGCTTCACCAAGCTGTGCGGCGCGACGATCCCGCCGCCGCTGCGCGCCGAGCTCGAAGCGCGCCGTGGCGATGCCAACGCGATCGTCGACCTCGGCGTCGCTTACATGACGCTCCAAGTCGCCGACCTGCTCGCGCGCGGCGCCCCAGGCGTCCACTTCTACACGCTGAACCGCTCCCCGGCGACCCGCGCCGTCGTCTCCGCCCTCAAAGCCGCCCGAAGAGCGTGGTGACCCGAGCGTAGCGGAACGGCGCCATCGCGGCAACGTGGAGGCAATGCGGGCGCGGTAGGCTGAGCGGGTGGAGACGCTCGAGGGGCTGCTGCGCGAAGCGCTGATCGTCACGGCGCTGCTGGCGCTGCCGGTGCTGGTGTCGGCGACGGTCGTCGGGGCGTGCGTTGCGGTGGTGCAGGCGGCGACGCAGGTGCAGGAGCAGACGCTGACGCTGCTGCCGAAGATGCTCGCCGTCGGCGCGATCGTCGCGCTGTTCGGGCGGTTCGGGCTCGGGCTGTGCGCGCAGCTCTTTCACGAGGTCGTCGCGCATGCGGCGGAGCTTGCGCGCGGGTGACGCAGACGGCGCTGCTCGTGTTCGCGCGCGCCGCGGGGTTCGTCGCGCGGGCGCCGGCGTTCTCGCATCCGTCGGTGCCGCCGATGGTCCGCGCCGGGTTCGCGCTGGCGCTCGCGTTCGCGATCGCGCCGGGCGTTCCGGCGGCGCGGCCGCTCGATCTGACCGCGTTCACGCTCGCGCTCGCAGGAGACGTCGCGGTCGGCGCGGCGATCGGCTTCGGCGCCTCGCTGCTGTACGACGGCGCGTACTACGCGGGACGCACGATCGACGACTACCTCGGCGTGCGTGGAAGCGTCCCCGGCGCGAACGTGACCAGCGCACAGGCGTTCGGCCGGCTCTGGTCCGCATCGTTTCTCGCGGCCTTCGTCCTGCTGGACGGCTGGGTTCCCGTCCTGCGCGCGTTCGCCGACTCGTTCGCGCACGTCGCGCCGGACGCGTTCGTCGGCGCCGACGGCTGGATGCGGTACGCGCTCGCATTGCCGGGGGTGATTCTGCGCGCCGCGTTCATGGCGGCGGCTCCGGCGATCGCCGTGGCGGCGGCGGTCCAGCTCGCGCTCGCCGCGGTCGCACGCGTCGTGCCGCGGCTGGCGAGCTTCACGCTGGCGTTTCCGGTCGTGCTCGCCGCGGCGCTGATGGTGACGATCGTGACGCTGCCGCTCCTCGCGCGCCTCGGCGCACGACCGTGGCTGGTGCTGCCGTGGACGCCGGGATGAACGCCTCGTGCCGGCTGCTCGCATGATGCGTGCGACATGAGCGGCGAGGACAAGCGCTACGAGCCGACGCCCGCCCGGCGTCAACGCGCAAGGCGCGACGGCAACGTCGCGCGCTCCGCGGAGCTGGGGAACGCCGCGGCGTTCGGCGCCGCCGTCGTGGCGACGTTCCTCGCCGTTCCGCTCGCGGTGAAGGTTGCCGCAACGGCGATCGGAACGACTGCAGCGCTTCTGCCGCGCGCACGCGGCGGCTCGCCCCTGCTCGCGGCGACGGAGCTCGCGATGCTCGCAGTCGCGGCGCTCGTACCCGCCGTCGCGGCGGCGGTCGCCGGGACGGCGTGTGCGTTCGCGCAGGCCGGCGGCCTTCACCTGGGCGGGATCCACCTCGACCTCAAGCGGCTCGACCCGTTCGCCGGTCTCAAGCGCATGCTCGGCGGCGAAGCGGCGGTCGGCGCCGCGCGCGCAGTGCTGGCGTTCGCGGCGGCGGTCGGCGCGATGGCGCCGGTCGGCGTGCAGCTCGTCGGCGGCGCGGCGCAGCTCGGCTCGCCGCGCGCCGCGGCGCTGCTCGTCGCCGGTGCGGCGCTGCGCGCGTGGTGCGCGGCGTTCGCCGTCGCGGCGGCGTTCGCCATCGCCGACTACGCGCTCGCGCGGCGGCGCTGGCTGCGCGGCCTGCGCATGTCGCTCGACGAGATCAAGCGCGAGGCGAAGGAGAACGAAGGCGATCCGCAGGCGCGGGCGCGCCGCAAGACCGTGCACCGCTCGATCGTGCGCGGCGCCGTCTCGCGGACGTGCGAGGCATCGTTCGTCGTCGTCAACCCCGAGCACGTCGCGGTGGCGCTGCGCTACGCGCCGCCCGCGGTCCCGGTCCCGACGATCCTCGTGCGCGCGCTCGACGAGGCCGCCTTGCGCGTGAAGGCGCTGGCGCGCGAGCTGGCGATCCCGGTCGTCGAGGACGTCGGGCTGGCGCGGCTGCTCTACGCGTCGGGCGAGAACGACCGCCCGATCCCCGCCGACGCCTACGTGGCGGTTGCGCAGATCGTCGCGTCGCTGGCGCGCGAAGGGCTGCTCGCGTGCGATCCCGGCTGACCAGCGCGTTCGCGGTCGCCGTCCTCGCCGTCGTCGCGATCCTGATCGTTCCGCTCCCGCCGCCGCTGCTCGACGCGCTGCTCGCGCTGAACATCTTCGGCTCGGCGCTGGTGCTGCTCATCAGCCTGCGGGTCGAGGAGCCGCTCGAGTTCTCGGCATTCGCGCCCGCGCTGCTGCTCGCCACGCTCTTCCGGCTCGCGCTCGACGTCAGCGCCACGCGGCTGATCCTGACCCAAGGGCACGAGCCGGGCGGCGCCGGCGCGCTGATCCCCGCATTCGGCCAGTTCGTCGTGCGCGGAAACATCGTCGTCGGGCTGATCGTCTTCGCGATCCTCGTCACGATCCAGTTCATCGTGATCGCGAGCGGCGCGCAGCGCGTCGCCGAGGTCTGCGCGCGGTTCACGCTGGACGCGATGCCCGGCAAGCAGATGGCGATCGACGCCGACCTGCACGCGGGGCTGCTCGACGCCGACGCGGCACGCCGCAAACGCGGCGCCGTCCAGCGCGAGGCCGACTTCTACGCCGCGATGGACGGGGCCGGAAAGTTCGTGAAGGGCGACGCGATCGCGGCGCTGGTGATCGTCGTCCTCAACCTGATCGGCGGCGTCGTGGTCGGCGCGCTGTACGACGCGATGTCGCCGCTCGACGCCCTGCAGACGTTCGCGATCCTTTCGATCGGCAACGCGCTGCTCACGACGCTGCCCGCGTTCCTGATCTCGATCGCCATGGGCCTCATGGTGACGCGCGTCGCGGGCGAAGGCGCGCTCGGCGTCGACCTGGCCGCGCAGCTCGTCGCGCGCCCGGACGTCTTGCGCACCGCCGCAGCGCTCGTCTTCGCGCTCGCCTTCGTCCCCTCGTTTCCCGGACCGTTGTTCGGCTCGCTGGGAATCGTCGCGTTCGGCGGCGCGCTGCTCGCCGAACGTCAGAAAGGGCAGGCCGATGCGGCGCTGCGCGCCGAGCACGAACGGCGGCGTCGCGAGGCCGTCCGCCGGCCGGAGAACGCGTTCGGGCTGATCGGCATCGACGCGCTGTCGATCGATGTCGGCGCCGACCTGTACGCGCTGCTCGCGCCGCCGAACTGCGAGGCGCTGCTCGACCGCATCGGCGACGTGCGGCGCGCGCTCGCGGCAGAGACCGGGATCGTCATCCCCGGCGTGCGTCTGCGCGACGACCCGCTGCGCGATCCGCGGACGTACGCGCTGCGCGTGCGCGACCGCGTCGTGGCGCAGGGCGTCGTGCGCCTCGATCTGCTGCTCGCCGTCGCCGCAGCGGAGGTGCTCGGCGCGGTCGGCGGCGAGTCGACGACCGAGCCGGTCTACGGTCTCGAAGCGCGCTGGATCGCACCGGCCGAGCGCGAGCGCGCGCAGCGGCTCGGCGCGCTGACGTTCGATGCGATCTCGATCCTGGGCTCGCACCTCGCCGAGGTCGCGCGCACGCATGCCGCCGAGCTGTTCGGACGCCAGGAGCTCCAGACGCTGGTCGAGCATTTGCGCGTCACCGTTCCGTCGGTGATGAAGGACGTCGGGGGTGAGACGCTGCCCGTCGCCGTCGCGCACCGCGCGTTCGGTCACCTGCTGCGCGAGCGCGCTTGGCCGCGCGACCCGGTCGCCGTGTTCGAGGCGCTGGTCGACGCCGCCGCGACGACGCGCGATCCGCGCGAGCTGGCCGAAGCGGCGCGCCGCGCGATCGTTCCGCTGCAGCTCCGCCGGGACGGCATCGCGCGGCTGCGCCCGCTGATCGTCGCGCCGGAGCTCGAAGCGGAGCTCGCGCGGATGTGGACGCCCGAGGGTGGCCTCGCGCCGGACCCGCGCACCGCGCTGCACGTGCGCGCAGCGATCCTGCGCCACGCCGCCGATCGCACCTGCGCGCCGCACGCGATCGTCGTCACCGCCGCGCTGCGCCCGCTGCTTGCCGAGTTCGTGGAACGCACCTCCCCGGGCGTCGCCGTCTATGCATACGCGGAGCTGCCGCCCGAGCTGGCGCTGGAGCCGCACGCGATCCTCGATGCTGCCGACCTGACGAAGCAGCACGCGGCGTAACTGCCGGAAGCACCAAGCCGTTTGGGACTTCCGTCCCGACCGCGGCGCGGGAACGGCGGGCAAGACTCTAGCAGTTCGCTTCGAGCCGCACTCTGTTTCGGTGTCGATGGAGGTTTCGCCGTGCGCCGTTCACTCGTCGTCGTTTCGATGCTGTCGCTCTCCCTCGCGGCGTGCGGTGGCGCGGGCGGCTCGCGGTCGGGGATACCGCGGGTCCCGAGCTCCGCCGAAGGGATGCGCGCGGGCATCGCCCACCCGACGAGCACGAACAGGACCCTCGGCTCCCTCACGCTCTGGTATGGGACCGCGACCGGAATCGTCGCAGCGCCGCTGGCGCCGACGGGGGTCAGCGCGACGCTGCCGACGCCGGCGGGGAGCGGGGTCCCGCGCGAGATCACCGTCGCTCCCGACGGCACGCTCTACGCCCTGCGCGAGCTGAACGCCGGCGCGCCCTCCGATGCGTGGCAGCTCGCCGTCTACGCACCGGGATCGAACGGCTCGGCGAATCCGGAGCAGACGATCGCCGGGACCGGCCATCCGGAGGACGTGGTGCTCGTCGGCGACGGGATCGACGTGCTCTCCGAGAGCGTCACCGCGAGAGCCACCCTCTCGACCTTCGCCTATGCCGCCGGAAACGACCCGAAACCGATCCGCACGCTCGCACTCGGAAGCGACGTCTCGGACGTCGCCGCCGATCGCGCCGACCAGCTGTACGTCACGCACGTGAACGGTACGGGCGCGTTCGTCTATGCGGCGGCCGCTTCGGGGAACGCCGCGCCGATCCGTAAGATCGAAACGCCGCAGTCGGACGAGCTCGGCATCGCCGTCGCGCCCGACGGCGTCGTCTACATCGTCGCCAGCAGTGCCGGCGGCGGCGGCGCCTCCGACGCGGTCCTCGCCTATGCCGGCGGCAACAACGGGCCGGCGCCGTCACGCACGATCGCGAGCGGACTCATCGGCGCCGGCATCACCGTCGACGCGAACGCACAGCTCTACTACACCGCGTACTCTCCGAGCGGCGGACGGTACATCTTCCCGGCGTACTCCGAAACGGAGATGTCGAGCTATGCGACGGGTTCGCGCAATGTGGGCACGCTGCAACTGGGCGAGGCGAACGGCGGGACGGTCCAGCCGCGCGAGATCATCTCGCTCGCGGTCGGTCCCGGTGCTGCGCCGGCGGCGCAGCCCGCGCTCTCCAGCATCTACGTCGCGTACCCGCACCGGATCGATGCGTACGCGATCGATGCGAACGGCACCACGGCGCCCGTGCGCACCAACACCGCGGTCAACACGATCGGCGCGATCGCCGCCGACGCGAACGGCGATCTCTACGCGGCCGAGGCGAACCCGCCGGACGCGACGCTGCCGCCGACCTGGAACGCGTGGCAGTACGGACCGAACGCGAACGGCTCGTCGGGTTCCGCCGAGTTCGAGCGGCGGCGCGGAACGGTGTGGGCCGCGGCGTGGAATCCCGCATGCTTCACCAACACGCCCGGCGCCGTCCCGGCCCCCTGCCTCGACGTCGCGGACTCCGGTTCGATCGGTACGCCGAGCGGGCCCTCGTCGATCGGCATCGTCGAACCCGCGCTCTCGGCGCCGTCCGCGCCCCGTTCGCCGATCATCGGAACCGGTGGCCTCGTCGGCGGCCTCGGGGACGACGCGCACGGTGACCGCTACCTGACCGGCGGGGTCGGCGGCGCGCTGGTGAACGCATACGACGCGCTGGGCGCCTACACGCCCTCCCTCAAAGGAACGTCGATCTACCAGCCCACCGACGTCACGCACCGCCTCGGCGCCGTCCCGGCCGGCGTGCCGCTCCCCTTCACCGATGGGCTGGCGGTCGGACCGGACGGCACGGTCTATGTCGGCGTGGGTTTGGGCACCACGGCCGCGGCCGGGCGTCCGATGCTGATCGCGGCATTCGCCCCGGGCATCGCGGCGACGAGCCCGCCCTCGCGCGTGATCCTCGGCGCGTTCACCGACCCGATCTCGCTCGCGGTCGGCAACGGTGGAGAGCTTACCGTTCTGCACGACAACCGCGTCGACACGTTCGCCGCCAATGCGAACGGATTGGCGTATCCGCTGCGCAGCTTCCCCGTCGCCGCCGGTGCGATCGCCGGTCCGTCGGCGCTCGCCGTCGGCCCGTAAGCGCAACTCGAACGAGCCACGAGGCGGTGTGCTGACGGGCGCACCGCCTCGTCGCGCCCGGGCACGATGATGCGCGAACCGCCGCGGCGTACTGAGACGAGGCGGTGCAACATCAGGAGGGCGGGCCGGTAGATCGCGGCGTGAACCCGTTGCCGGCCGAGGCGGAGACGCTCGTCGAGCGGATCGAGGCGCTCCTCGCGCAGGCCGAGCCGCTGCTGGCGCAGGCCGGCGGCGACGAGGCGGGCTACGCCTTGCGCGAGACCGAGCGGCGGTATCTGCCCGATACGGTGAAGGCCTACCTCGACGTGCCGCCGGCCCGACGCGACGCGACGGCCGATACGATGCTGGTCGAGCAGCTCCGGCTGCTCGAGCGCGCGACGGCGCAGCGCCTCTCCCTGCTCAGCGAGTCGGTGCGGAGCGCGCTGGCTGCGAACGGCGCGTTCCTGGCCGAGCGGTTCGGCCCGCTCGAGGCGCTGCCGCCGGCTCCCGAGATCGTCGACCCGGCGACCGCCGCGCCGGCGACGCTGGTTCGGCGGATGCTCGAAAAGCTGCAGGCCGAGGCGAACGGCGATCCGCGCACGCTGGTCGAGCGAGCCGGCATGCAGCTCGCGGCCGCCTTTCCGGCGGTCGCCTCGGTGAAGCGCGGCGGCTTCCTGGGCAACGGGCGCGTCGAGGCGGTGTGGCTGGACGTTCCGCGCGCCGGCGGCGACCTGCTGCGCTACATGCTGCAACTCACCTCGCGCGGCGGCGTCGAAGCGACGGTGACGCGCTATCTGCGCGGGATCAAGAACAAGACGCTGGCGGTCGAGGTCGGCGAGTGGGCGCGCGGCCTGATCGACGATCTCGGCGCGTACGTCGAGCACGAGCGCGGCGCGCGCGAGACCCTCACCCGGCTCTTCAGGGAGGCACGATGAGCTTTTTCGGCATCGGAAACCAGCAGCGCGGACAGCAGAGCGAGGTGCGCACGACCCAAGGCGGCGTCCCGCTCGATGCGGTTGCGCGCCTGCGCCGGATGCGCGGTGAAGGCGGCTCGCCGCTGTTCACCAGCGACCTCTCCGTCTCCGAGTTCGTGCTCCTCGAGCAGATGGGATGGCGCCCGCTGGGACTGGTCCTCGGCAGCTCGATCTACCACGTCGGGATCCAGTACGGCAACTTCTACCAGAACCAGGAGCTGAACTATCTCAGCGCGGCGATGTACGAAGCGCGCGAGCTGGCGATGACGCGGATGGAAGAAGAGGCCGACGTCCTCGGCGCCGACGGCGTCGTGGGCGTGCGGCTCGAAGTCGGCGGCTATGCCTGGGCGGAGAACGCGCTGGAGTTCACCGCGATCGGCACCGCGGTCAAAGCGCCCGCGTCGGAAACGACGTGGCGCACCCACGACGGCAAGCCGTTCACCAGCGACTTCTCGGTGCAGGATTTCTACAAGCTGGTGACCTCGACGGGCTACGTGCCGCGCGAGCTCGTTCTGGGCAACTGCGTCTACCACATCGCGCACCAAGGCTTCATGCAAGCGATGCGCACGCTGGGCAACAACGTCGAGCTGAACAACTACACCGAAGCGATCTACGACGCGCGCGAGCTCGCGATGGCGCGGATGCAGGCGGAGGCCGAGGCGCACGGCGCCGACGGGATCGTCGGGATGCAGATCGTCGAGAAGACGCACATCTGGAGCCCGCACGTGATCGAGTTCATGGCGATCGGAACCTCGGTCGAGAAGCGCGGCGAGCCGAAGACCGTTCCGCTCACCTTCCAAGTGGGGTTGAACGACTGAGGCGATGGGCGGATTCGGCGATCTGTTCGGCTCGCTCGGCGACCTGATCGGTGGCGTGGCCGAAGGCGTGCGCGCGATCCAGGAGGCGGGCGGCGGCGAAGGGGCGCCGCGCGCATACGATCCGAACGACACGGTCGACCGCGTGCTGACCGGCGGGACGAAGCCGCTGAACGTCAACGACCGCTGAACGACCGCAGAGGAGAACGATGCCCGACGATTCGCTGCAGCCGCCGATGCTGACGCCGCCCGAGCCCGTCGCCGCGGTCGCCGCGTCCGAGGCGATCGGAAAAGTTCCGGTTCCACCCGGACCGGCGCACGCAGCTCGATGCCGACGCGCAGGCGCTGGCGAGCGAGGTCGCGCGGCTCGCCCCCGAAAGCCCGGAGTTCAAAGAGCGCGTGCGGCAGCTGGAGACGCTCGGCAACAGCGAGATCCAGCGCTCGTCGAGCGTCGCGAGCCGGATGCTCGAGCGCCCCACGCGCGCGATGAAGACGCTCGACGAAGGCGCCCCGGTCGCCAAGACGCTGCTCGACCTGCGCGCGACCGTCGAGAAGCTCGATCCCTCGCGCCAGGACCTGAGCGGTGCGAAGAAGCTGCTCGGGATGGTGCCGTTCGGCAACAAGCTGCGCGACTATTTCCGCGGCTACGAGTCCTCGCAAGGCCATCTGAACGCGATCATCGAGGGGCTGCGCCACGGCAAGGACGAGCTGCTGCGCGACAACGCGGCGATCGAGACCGAGAAGTCGACGATGTGGTCGCTGATGGGCGAGCTCGAGCAGCACGGCTACCTCGCGCGCGCGATCGCCCAGGCGGTGGAGCGCGAGGTCACGCTGATCCAGAGCAGCGATCCGGAGCGCGCCCGCGTGCTGCAGGAAGAAGTGCTGTTCGCCGCGCGCCAGAAAGAGCAGGACATCGCGACGCAGCTCGCCGTCAACGTGCAGGGCTACATGGCGCTCGACCTGATCAAGCGCAACAACGCCGAGCTCGTCAAGGGCGTCGACCGCGCGACGACCACGACCGTCGCCGCGCTCAAGGTCGCCGTCTCCGTCGCGCAGGCGCTGGCGAACCAGAAGCTCGTGCTCGACCAGATCGACGCGATGCGCTCGACGACCTCGAACCTGATCCTCTCGACCTCCCAGATGCTCAAGCAGAACGCCGCACGGATCCAGGAGGGCGCGACGAACCCGACGATCGAGATCGACAAGCTGCGCGAAGCGTTCGCCAACGTGCGCGCGACGATCGACGGGATGGCCGACTATCGCATCCGCGCGCTCTCGTCGATGGAGCAGACGGTCGACGCGCTCGGCAGCGAGGTCGGCAAAGCGAAAGCCTACCTCGAGACGCGCCGCGAGGTGACCGCGCTCCCCGGCGAGAGCGCGGCGCCGCTTCCGCCGGGCACGCCGCGCTGATGCCGGGCGCTGAGGGCTGCTGACGCCGCGCTCGCGCGCTCAGCGCATGCCGAGGTAGAGGATCCCGAGCGTGCTCAGCCCGTTGTTGCAGGCGTGCAGCAGCATCGAGACGACGATGCAGCCGGAGGCGCGATAGCTCAGCGCGAGCACCGCGCCGAACGCCGCCAGCATCAGGAAGAGCAGCGCGTCGACGTGGAACGCCGCGAACAGGCACGACGAGACGAGCACCGCCACCGCGACCGGCAAGCGCTGCGCCAGCGTGCGGAACAGCGTCATGCGAAAGACCAGCTCCTCGCCGAACGGCGCGACGATCACGAGCGCGAGCGCGGTCAGCGCCGCGTCGAGCGGGCTGCCGACGTGCATCTTCTCGAAGCCGGCTTGGCGGTGGTTCGACTGGTGCATCGCTGCGAGCTGCAGCACCAGCAAGATCCGCGTGCCGATCAGCGCGAGGATGCCGTAGCCGAAGATCGCCCAGTCGCGTCCGCGCGGCAGGCGCAGGCCGAGATCGCGCAGGGTCATCCCGGTGATCGCCGGCAGCCGCCAGAGAACGACGGCGCCCATCGTCAGCTCGAAGCCGATCAGCGCGCCCTGCAGCGGCGCGCCGGTCGCGTTGCCGAGCGCCGCCGGCTTCACGCCGCCGATCATCTCCGCGACGAGCACGGCGAACATCGCCGCGAAGCCGGCGATCAGTGCCGTGACGAACAACCCGAGCGCACGCCAGAACGGCCTGCGCAGCGGTACGACAAGAACGGGATCGTCGGGTTCGGCGATCATGGTGCGCGCTTCAGCGAGCGGCCGGCGTGCCCTTGGCGGATCGGACGGTCGCGCTAACCGAGGCCGTTGCGCGCCAGCCCGGCGCAGCGCGCGCAGCGCCCGGTGACGACGAGCGCCGCGTCGACCTGACTGTAGCGGTTGTCTTGCCCGATCGCCAGCGCAACCGCCGAGACTTGCGGCGCCGGCACGTTGACGATCTCGGCGCAGTTCACGCATACCAAGTGATGATGCTTGTCTAGGGCGGCTTCATAGCGTGCCGCTCCGCCGTACGCGAAAACCTGCACGAGACCGATCGCGCGCAGAATGTCGAGCGTGCGGTAGATCGTTCCGAGGCTGACCGCAGGCAGCTCCGCGCGCACGCGCTCGTGGATCGACTCCGCCGTCAGGTGAGCGCCGCCTTCGAGCGCGCGGAGGATCGCGGCGCGCTGCTTCGTGAGGCGGTAGCGCGTCTGCAGAAGCCCGGCATCGACGCCCTTGGCATCGGTCACTGAGGCCCTCCCCCAGCGCGGTTTGACGCTGTTCGGCCCCCATGCTACGATCCGGGGGTTCTCCCCTTCCCCGGAATCCGGTATGTGGAATAAGCTGAAGAGGCCGCTTCAGGCGGTCCTCCTATTGGCCTTGGTCGGCCTCTGCGCGTGGGCAGTCACGCCCATCCAGAAGAAGATCCACCTCGGCCTCGACCTCCAGGGCGGCGCACGCGTTCTGCTCCAGCTCGAGACGTCGAAAGAAGTCCCGCAGATCACGCAGGACGTGCAGAACCAAGTGCAGCTCGTGATCGAGAACCGGATCAACGGGATGGGCGTCTCCGAGCCGATCATCAGCAAGTCCGGCTCGAACCGGCTGCTGGTGGAGCTTCCGGCGGTGCAGAACGCCGACGAGCTCGAGCGGCTGCTCAAAGAGACGGCGGTGCTCGACTTCAAGATCTGTCCGCCGCAGATCGTCACGAAGGCGGAGGCGAACAAGAAGTACGCCGCCGATCCGAACGGCGCGTACAAGGATTGCGGTCCCGTCGTGTACAGCGGCGCCGAGCTCAAGCGCGCCGCGCCGGGCTTCGGGCAGGGCAACGAACCGCAGGTCGATTTCTGGACGAAGAACCCGACGAAGTTCGCGAACCTCACGCGCGAGCACATGAACCAGCAGCTCACGATCTTCCTCGACAAGAAGTTCATGAGCTCGGCCAACATCGAAGGCGTCATCTCCGACCAGGGGATGATCCACGGGTCGTTCACGGAAGACCAGGTCGCGACGCTCGCCAACGAGCTGAACGCCGGCGCGCTGCCGGTCCCGCTCTCGATCATCGAGAAGGAAGACGTCGGGCCGACGCTGGGCAAGCTCGACCTGCAGAAGTCCCTGGTCGCCTCGATCATCGGGCTCTCGATCGTGCTGCTGTTCATGGCGCTCGTCTACCGGCTTCCGGGTCTGCTCGCCGACCTCGCGCTGATCATCTACGTGCTGATGCTGCTGGCGCTGCTCTCGACGGCGCATGCGGTGCTGACGCTCCCGGGAATCGCAGGCTTCGTGCTCTCGATCGGGATGGCGGTCGACGCCAACGTCCTGATCTTCGAGCGTCTCAAAGAGGAGCTGTGGGCCGGGAAGACGCTGCGCGCCGCCGTGCGCATCGGCTTCCAGCGCGCGTTCAGCTCGGTCTTCGACTCGCACTTCACGACGATCGTCGGCGCCGGCGTGCTGTTCATGCTCGGCACCGGCACCGTGAAAGGCTTCGCGTACACGCTGTTCTGGGGGACCGTGCTCTCGCTCTTCACCGCCGTCGTGGTGACGCGCTTCTTCATGGATCTCGTCGTCGACAACGACCTGGTCACCGCGAAGTCGGCGTACGGCGCCGGCGGGTCGCTGACGCCCGTGACCGCGAAGCCGGCGGAGGCGCGCTAGATGTTCTTCCGCCGCCTCAACTGGAACGTCGTCGGGTGGTTCCGCATCGTCTCGGCGATCTCGTACCTCGTCATCGGGCTCGGCGTCGCGATGATGATCTTCAACGTCGTGCGCACGGGCGCGCCGCTGCGGCTCGGACTCTCGTTCACCGGAGGCACCGACATCACGGTCGCCTTCACGCAGCCGGTGCCGCAGGACAAGCTGGTCGCCGGGCTGCGGACGATCGGCATCACCGACGCGCAGATCAACAGCGCGAAGATGCCGGTGACGCCCGGACCGGACGGCGACGCCGGTACCCTGCCGAACGAAGGCTGGACGATCGAGACCCAGCACGACTACGGCAACGACTCCGCCCCGATCAAGGGCATGCTGAACGGCCTCGCACGGGTCAACTGGAACAAGTCGTCGGTCTCGACGGTCGGGCCGTCGCTCTCGCACGAGTACCTGACCAGCGCGCTGCTCGCGCTCGTCATCGCGATCTCGATCCAGTTCGTCTACATCGCGTTCCGCTTCGGCTGGAATCTGATCTTCGGCTGGGTCTGCGTCGTGGCCCTGGTGCGCGACTCACTGATGATGATCGGGATCTACGCGATCGCCGGGAAGCGCGTCGACGATGCGTTCCTGGCCGCGGTGCTGACCGTCATCGGGTACTCGGTCATGGACACGATCGTCATCCTCGACCGGATCCGCGAGAACGTCAAAGTCATGGACGGCAAGCCGTTCGACGAGATCGTCAACACTTCGATCCTGCAGACCATGACGCGTTCGGTCAACACGCTGGCGACCGTGGTCATCACGCTGGTCGCGCTGCTCGCCTTCGGCGGCGCCTCGCTCCAGAACTTCGCCTTCGCGCTGCTCGTCGGGATCTGCTCCGGCGGCTACCACTCGATCTTCTTCTCGGCGCCGCTCGTCGCGGTGCTGCAGAAGCGCTCGCGCAGCCGCGGGATCTTCCGGCGCTCCTCGCTGCAGCCGGCGACGACGGTCGCCGCGGCGCGGGCGCAGCGCTCGGCCTCCGCCGCGGCTCAGCGCGACCGCGAGGAGATCGCGGCGCTGCGCCGCGCGCGGCGCGACCGCGAGCGTGACTCGGCCTCGAAGCGGACGACCGCGCCGCCGCCCCGCTACAAGCGCAAGCAGCAGGACGCGGACTTCGAGAAGTTCGAGAACCGGAACTTCGGCGCGCCGCTTCCGCGCCCGCCGCAGCCGGCCGAACCCGACGAGGAGCTGCACGAGACGCAGATGATGGACGCGGAGGCCGACGCGGCGCTGCGCGAGATCGATCCGCTGGACGCGCAGGCGATGGGTCTGCACGACGAGGCGGAGCATCTCGGGCACGAAGAGATCAGGCTGAACCTGGACGCCTTCGAGCCATCCAGCGGCGCCGGCGAGCCGTCCGACGAACCCGCGCCGACCCAAAGCCACCCCACGCGCTGAGCGCGGCGCGAGGGAGAAGCCGCTCCCTCCGCCGACGCCGTCGGAAGCCGCCTTCGAGCGGCTTCTGGCGCAGCTCGGAAGGGCGTCTGCCGCGGGCCCGGCCGTGCCGCCGGAGGCGCGCGCGTTTCTCGACGAGCTGTACGCGAACGCCGCGGAATATCTCGACCGCGATCCGTACGCGACGATCGGCGAGGCGAGCGGGTTCAACACGAAGGTCGTCGGCGTCAGCTTCGAAGGCCGTCAGGACATCGTCGGCTCGCTGCGCCCCGGCGAAGCCGTCGAGCTGCGGCGCGATCCGGCGAACGCGCACGATCCGAACGCGATCGGCGCGTGGTACGGCGGCCTGCAGCTCGGCTTTCTGAAGCGCGGAATCGCCGTGCGCATCGCGCCGAACTTCGACGCCGGCGAGCGATACGAAGCCGAGGTGACGGCGGTGACCGGCGGCCGCGGCGGCCGCTCGTACGGGATCAACATCTACGTCACGCGGCGGCACTCCGCGCCCGCGCGCGGCGGACCGCTCGAGCGCGAGCGTGTCGCGCACGGCGACGTGCTGCGCGCGCTGATCGGCGAGCGCGAGCTGCGCGAGGCGCAGCGCGACGTGCTCGAGCGGCTCGAAGCCGGGAAGAACACGCTGGCAATCCTGGGGACGGGGCGCGGGAAGTCGCTGTGCTTTCAGTATCCGGCCGCGCTGCGCGCGCTGGAACGCGGCCGCAAGACCGTCGTGCTCTATCCGCTGCGCGCGCTGGCGAACGACCAGTACGAGGCGCTGGTGCGGCGGCTGGAGCCGCTCGGGCTGCGCATCTTCCGCGCCAACGGCGCGATCGAGGCCGCCGAGCGCAGCGCGCTGAACGACGCGCTCGAGTCCGGCGAATGGGACATCGTCTGCGCGACGCCGGAGTTCGTGCAGTTTCATCTCGAGCGCTTCCGCGACGAGCGTTCGCGGCCGGCGCTGATCGTGGTCGACGAGGCGCACCATCTCGCGGAGTCGACGCACCGTCCGGCGTACCAGCGGATCGGCGGCGCCATCGAGGCGCTCGGCTCGCCGCAGGTGCTGGCGCTCACCGCAACCGCGGCCGACGAAGCGTTCGCGAAGATCCGCGAGGTGCTGCGGATCGAGGCATGGGTCATCGACCCGACGGTGCGCGACAACCTGCACGTGGTCGACGCGCGCGACACGACGAACAAGCTCGCCTACATCGAGCGCGTCGTCGCCGACGGCGCGAAGGCGATCGTGTACTGCAACTCGCGCAGCGAGGCGCAAGCGACGGCCGAGAAGCTGCGTGCGCGCGCCGGCGAAGGGATCGCGTTCTACCACGCCGGCGTCGGGACCGCCGAACGGGCGCAGGTCGAGCGGTGGTTCCGCGAAGGCGCGATCCGCGTGGTCGTCGCGACCTCCGCCTTCGGCGAGGGCATCGACCTGCCCGACGTGCGCCACGTCTTCCTGTACCACTTGAACTTCGACTTCACCGAGTTCAACCAGCAGGCGGGGCGCGCGGGACGCGACGGCGCGGACGCCTCGATCCACCTGCTCTTCGGACAGCGCGACCGGCGCATCAACGACTTCATCATCGACAAGGCGGCGCCGACGCTCGAGACGCTGCGCCGTCTCTACGCCGCGATGAAGCGGCTGACGTCCGACGACGTGCTGCGCATGACCTACGCCGACATCGCCTCGACGCTCGACTTCGACCGCGTCGACGCGACGACGGTCGGCGTCGCCGCGCGCATCTTCGCCGATGCCGGTTTGGTTCACGTCGCCGAGGACGACGAAGGCCGCTACGTGCGCTTCCTGCCGGTCGGCGGTCGCGTCGACCTCACGCAGACCGAGCGCTTCGCCGAGGGCGAAGCCGAGCGCGAGGCGTTCGAGCGCTTCTGCGACGTCGTGCTGAAGGCGCCGCCCGAGGTGCTCGAAGCGCTGATCGACCGCCCGATCTACCCGAGCGGCGTCCCGCTGAAGCGCTGACGGCCGCGCCCGCGCGGCAACGCTCTGATCGCTGGAATCCTCAGCCGTTGCGATCGGCTAGATCCGCAGCCTTTCGATCGGCTAGAAGCCGCAGCCGTTGCGCGGATATTTGGCGCCGTCGACGACGACCCAGCCGTCGTGCGCGCGGCGGCTGGTCGCGCAGTGGACGTCGTCGATCCCTGCGACGAACGGCGCCTGGCGCGGGGAGGTGTGATAGTAGCGCCCGAACGCGAAGACGGTCGCGCCGCGCGGCGCCGTGACGACCCCGTCCAGATCGTCGTTGCTGACGACTTCGACGAGCAGCGATCCGCCGTCGGTCGGCGCGCGGACCGGGATCAGCGCGTGCGCGCCGTACCGGCCGGCCGGGAGCACGCGAGACGGCCCGATCGTCGTGCCGCACACCATCACGTCGTAGACGTCCCGGTCGACGCCGCCCTCGACGAGCCGCGCCAGATCGCCGTTGACGCCGGCCGTGCAGCGGGTCGGCACCGGCGCCGTGCGGCCGCAGCCGGGCGCGAGGGCGAGCGCGAGCAGCGCGGCGATGACGGACGCGGCGGCGATTCGGCGGCTCATCGAAGGGGCTCCTCGGCGCGAGCGGAAAAGGCGCCTTCCATGCGGGCCGGTTGCCGCCTTTCGACGATCGCGCTGTGCTTGGGTGTCGCGTTCGCCGGCTGCACGTCGCAGCACGGAACCGCCTCGAGCACCCACCACGCGATGCCCGCGCCGACCGATCCCGACTTGGGCGCGGTACTCGAGCGCTACTACCAGCAGATCGAAGGCCGTCATTGGGACGTCGCCTACGCGATGCTCTCGCCGCGCCTGCGCGCCGCGCTCCCCGAGCCCGCCTTCGAAGCGCGCTACGCCCCCTTCACGGACGCCGACGTCAACGTCGGCGAGAGTAACGGGATGCGCGTCCAAGTCGACCTCGACGACACGGCCAACCATATTCGGGCGACCGAAAACCTTACGCTGAAGTGGAACGGCGAAGACTGGACGATCGACCGAATCGACCGCGCCGGTCAGCCGCGGTAGATTGCCAGGAGGCGGTCGACGATGGGCGTGAGGCGGTAGGTTTCGGCGTCGTCGCGGGCTTTTCGGGAGAAGGCGGTGCGCAAGACGTCGTCGTGTACGAGGGTGGCGATCGCCGCGGCGAGGCGGGCTTCGTCGTTGGGCGGCACCATGATGCCGTTGGTGCCGTCGGCCAGCCACGTTCGGATCCCGCCGACGTCGTAGGCGACCACCGGGCAGCCGCGCGCGAGCGCTTCGATTCCGACGTAGCCGAACGGTTCGGACCAGCGCGACGGGAGCGCGAGCAGCGCCGCGCCGTCGAGCGCGGCACGCAAGTCTTCCGGCGGCGTGACGCCGCGCGTGACGAGTGGGACGCCGAGTGCCGCAGCCTCGGTGCGCACGGCGTCGAGCTGAGGGCCGGTCCCGAACGCCTGCACGACGGGCCGGCGCTCGCCGTCGATGCGGCCGACGGCGCGGATCAGCGAATCGAGTCCCTTTTGCGGTACGACGCGCCCGGCGAACACGACGCCGCCGCGCGGCGCCGCCTCGTTCGCGTCGGCGGCTTCGCGCTGTGCGGCGTGCGCTTCGTTCGCGTCAGTGCCGTCGCACTGTGCGCCGTTCTTCCACTCGGCCTCGCGCGGCGCGAGTGAATAGGCGTTGTCGGGGAGCGGCAGCGGGACGGTCGCTATGCGCTCGCGTGGAATTCCGGCAGCGGCGGCGCGCGCGCCGACGTACGCGCTCGCCACGACCACCGCGTCGGCACCGGCGATCGCGTCGCGCAGCCGCTCGCGCCGGCCGATCAGCTGCAGCGTGCGGCGCCGCGGACCGTACGCGCAGCCGTCGACGAGCGCGTGCATCGCGCAGGCGTTCCCGAGCGGCTCGACGCAGATCTCGCGCGTGCGCGGGAACAAGCGATCGCCGTTCGGGCAGAACGGCCGGTGGTCGTGCACGTGGTACGCGAAGCGCGGCGCCTCGCGCAGCGCTTCGACGACGCCCGCGTCCATGACGTTGTGCGCGACGGCGACGTGGGGGCGGATCGTCCGCACCGTCCGCGCGACCGTGGCGCGCGCGGCGGAATCGGGCGTGAGGTGCTCGTCGGCCCAGTCGACGCGGGTCGCGACGACGCCGGGCGGCACGTCCTCGATCGCCCGCGCGAGGACGTGCACGGTCAGGCCGCGTTCCACCAGCGCGGGCAAGACGATCTCGAGATAGCGTTCCATCCCGCCCGCGCGCCCGAGACGTTCGGCGACCACGAGGATCCGCATCAGCGCCGTTTCGCGATCGCGCGCGCGTACGCGTCGAGCGTTGCCTCGGCGGTGCGCCGCCACGTGAGCCCGGCGAGGCGGCGGCCGAGCGCGTCGCCGCGCACGCGCGGACCGCGCGCGAGCGCGCGCAGCACCGCGGCGCGTATCGATGCCGGATCGCTCGGATCGGCGTAGTCGGAGTCGGCGCCGAAGTACTCGCGCTCGCAGCCGCGGTCACCGGCGACGATGCGTGCGCCGCCCGCCGCGGCTTCGAGCGACGAGAGCCCGGGACTCTCGAGCCAGGACGGGTGCGCGTGCACCGCCGCGGAGGCCATCAGCCGCAGCGCTTCGCTGCGTTCGACGTGTCCGATGAACCGGGTCCGCGGCGTCGCCCAGCGCTTGCACAGCGCGAGATACCGCACGTCGTACGCGTCCCCCACGAGCGTGACGTCGACGTCGACGTCGCGCAATGCGTACAGCAACGCCGCCTGATTCTTCTTGGGCTCGACCCGCGCCGCACACAAAACGCCGCGGCGCTCCGGCACCCCGTGCGTCCGGTCGCCGCTCGCCGTCGCATCGCCGGTCGCCCTCGCATTGCCGCTCGCCATCGTGTCGCCGCTCGCCGTCGGGGCGCCTGCCGTATCGGCGCCGAGCGGCGCGACGACGATCGGGACGTCCGTTACGCGCAGGCGCTCGCCGTAGAGGTAGGCTTCGACCTCGCTCGCCGGGAGCAGGACATCGGCCTGGAGCAGCAGCGCCCGCTGCGCGGCGAGACGGCGATCGGCCTCGCGGCTGGCGCGCCCGGTCCACGGAAGCCGCTGCTCGGCACGGCGCAGCCGGGCGAGGCACGCTTCGACTCGCGCCGGCGTTCGCGCCTCGAGCGCGTGGTCGACGCGCGGAGCGATCGCGAAGAAGGCGCGCAGGTCGAGCCAGATCGGCGAAAGCACGAGCGGCGCGCCGCGCGCGCGAACGGCGTCGATCTGACGGCGCGCCGTGTCGGGCTCGAAGACGCCGAAGAGGTGAACGATGTCGTAGCCGCGGCAGTCGGGCGCGCCGCTCGAAACCAACTCGACATCGATGCCGATCTCGCGCAGCGATTCGCCGGTCCGGCGCGCGTGGACGAGATCGCCGCCGGGTCGCGTCGCCGCGTCGGGCCGGACGACGAGCAGCGCCTTCATTCGTGTGCGGCCGCGGCGACATAGGGCGAGGATGCGACCGCGGCGCGCACGTCGCTCGCGCGCGCGTACGCGGCGACGAGCGCCTCGGCGTGCCGGCGCCAGCTCAGCGCGCGCAAACGCTCGTCGAGCGCATCACCGGCGGGCCGCGCTCCGCGTCCCAGCGCGCGCGCCACGGCGCCGCCGATCGCCGCGGCTTCGAGCGGATCCACATACTCCGCGTCGGGGCCGAGATACTCGCGTTCCGAGCCGCGCCCGCCGGCGACGACGCGCGCGCCCAGCGCGGCGGCCTCGAGCGAGACGAGTCCCGGAAGATCGCCCCACGAAGGCAGCGCGTGGACGGCGGCGCGCGCCAGCAGCCCGTGCAGCTCCGCGCGCGGGAGGCGGTCGACGAAGCGCGTCCGCCGCGTCGCGAGGCGCCGGCAGAGCTGCGCGTACCGCTGATCGTAGGCCTGTCCGACGAGAGTGACCTCGACGTCGATGTCGCGCAGCGCATGCAGCAGCGTCGCCTGGTTCTTGAGCGGCTCGATGCGCCCGACGCAGACGACGCCGCGCCGTTCCGCGCCGCCCGCCGTCGAGCCGTCCCGGGCGGCGAAAAGCTCCTCGTCGATGCCGTACGGCGCGACGAAGTACGGGAGGTGCTGCGCGCGCAGCAGCGTCGCGCAGGCGAACGTCTCGACGTGGCTCGCCGTCACCACGACGTCGCACGCGCGCAGCAGGGCGCTCTGCTCGCGCAGGCGCCGTTCGGCGCCGCGCCCGGGGCGTCGCGCGAACGCCGCTTCGACGGCGTGCAGCCGCGAGAGGTCCCGGTCGATGCGGTGCCGGTCGCGTGCCGCCAAGATACGCTCGGCGCGCGGCGCGACGGCGAAGAAGGCGCTGCGATCCCACCAGATCGGCGAGAGCACGAGCGGGACGCCGGCGCGGCGCACCGCCGCGCACTGCGCGCGGGAGATCGCCGGCTCGAAGATCCCGAACACGTGGGCGACGTCGTAGCCGCGCACGTCGGGATCGCTCGCGGGGAGGAGATCGGCCGCGACGCCGATCGCTCGCAGGGCCGCCGCGGCGTGCTCCGCGACGACCGCGTCGCCGCCCGGCTTCGCGGCGGCGTTCGGGCGGACGACGAGCGCCGCGCGCATCAGCTGCGCGCTCCGTCGCCGGCCGCGACGCCGGCGAGCACGGCGAGCGTCTGCGCCGTGCAGCGCTCCCACGAGAACTCTTCCGCGCGCGCGAGCCCGCGTTCGGCCAGCGCGCCGCGCGCGACATCGTCGCAGATCAGCGTGCGGAGCGCGGCGGCCCACGCGCCGGCCTCGAGCGGCGCATCGATCCACGCCGCCGCTTCGCCGCCGACTTCAGGGAGCGCGCCGGCGCGCGCGGCGAGCACCGGCGCGCCGCACGCCATCGCCTCGAGCAGCGGCAAGCCGAACCCTTCGTACGGCGAGGGCACCGCGACCAGCGCGGCACCGCGATACAGCGCCGCGAGCGCCGCGTCGCCGGCCCCCTCGACGACGACGCCGCCGCGCGGCAGGGAGGACGGCTTGCGGGTGAACGCGAGCGCGACCTCGCCCTCCGGAAACGCCGCCGCGAACGCCGCGATCAGCGTCGCGCTGTTCTTGCGCTCGTCGTGCGCGCCGACGTGCAGCACGTACCGGCGTCCGCGCAATGCCGGCGGAAGCGCGTCCGCCGGGCCGGGTGAGAACGTCGCGCGGTCGACGGCGAGCGGCGTCACGACGATGCGCTCCGGCTGCACGCCGAGCCACGTCTCGACCTCGCGCGCGGTGAACGACGACTGCACCAGGATCTTTCGCGCGGTGCGCGCCGTGCGTTCGAAGGGACCCTGCTCGGTCGCGCGCTTGCGCGCGTCGGCCGCCGGGAACGCGAACGGCGCCGCGTCGTGCACGGTCGCCACCGCCGGCACCTCGGTGCCGAGAAACGTGCCGTTCCACGGAAACCACACGACGTGCGCATCGCGCGGTACGCGCCGCGACAAGCGCACCGCGCCGGCCTCGCCGAGCGCGCGCGCGAGCGGACCGCGCCGCGGCAGCAGATCGCGCACCACGAACGTCCAGCGAAAGCGCGGGTCGCGCACGGCGCGTGAGAGGACGGCGCGCGCGTAGCGCCCGATCCCGCGATCGTCGCGAACGAGATTGTGCGCTTCGACGGCGACGTGCACCGCGCTCACGGATGCGGCGTGCTCGTCGGGCAGTCGGGAAGATCGGTCAAGCCGTCGCTCTTCGTGTGCTTCAGGATGTACTGGATCAGCGGCGGATAGGTCGCCGGGTCGGCGCCGGAGGGCGGCGTCTGCACGGCGATGCGATAATCGCCCTTCTTCAAGTTCGTGTCCGACCACGGGTCGGTCTGCTCGGCGTTCGGATACACCCATTTGTAGGGGAACATCGCCGACTCCGTGTGGCCGTCCGGAAAGGTCACCGTCGCCAGGATCGGTTCGTACGCGGTGCCGCGGTCGATGCGCAGCTCGCCGTTCGGCTTGAGGATCACCGCGCCGCACGGCGTGTCGGCGTTCACCCCGCCGTTTCCGGTGCCGCTCTGCCCGGTGCCGTTGCCGCCGTTCCCGCCGCCCGCGCCGGGCGCGTTCCCGCTGCCTTGACCGGTGCTCGTTCCGGTGCCGGCGCCGGCCGCGTTCGGGTTCGCGTAGGTGCCGATCCTCGCTTTGGCGAGGGCGGTATGCGCACCGCCGCCGTGGCGCCGGGCAGGATGGCCGGCGGCGTGTCCGGCGAGCCGGCGCACCGGCGCCGGCGTCGCGTGCGGCGGGATCGTGGCGCGCGGCGGCGGCGTCGGCGGGACGGGGGTGGGACGCGGCGTCGGGACCGGCGTCGCGCGCGGATGCGGGGTCGGCGGCGGGACCCGAATGAAGACCAGCTGCGCGCGGACGGGCCGCTCCTGGGGCGTTCGAGTCGGGCCGAACAGGCCGAGGAGGCCGAGCACGATCTCGTTGATCGCGATCGCCAGCGCGAACGAGACGATGGTTCGCGTGCGCTGGTTCCGGAGGTCGATCACCGGGAGACGTCTTCGCCGTCGCAGGCCCCGCTCCGGCGAGCGCGAACCGCGCGAGCCGTGACCGCTCCGATCGAAACGCTCATCCGCGCGATCCCGGACTTTCCGATCCCCGGGATCCTCTTCCGCGACATCACGCCGCTGCTCGGCGACCCGCAGGGCTTCAAGGCGCTGATCGACACGTTCGTCGAGGCGTATCGTGACAAGGGCGTCGACTACGTCGTCGGGATCGAGGCGCGCGGTTACATGATCGGCGCCCCGGTCGCCTACCTGCTCGGTGCGGGCTTCGTCCCGGTTCGCAAGCCGGGCAAGCTGCCGGGCAAGACGTTCACCGAAGAGTACGCGCTCGAGTACGGCACCAACGCGCTGCAGATCCACGCCGACGCGGTCGGCCACGGCCATCGCGTCCTCGTCGTCGACGATCTGCTCGCCACCGGCGGGACGATCGCGGCGACCCTGCGGCTGCTGCGGAAGCTCGGCGCCGACGTCGTCGGAACCGCCGTCCTGATCGAGCTGGAAGGACTCAACGGCCGCGCCTCCCTCGAAGGCGTCGAGGTCACCAGCTTCATCAAATACTGACGTACCAGCGGTTGAGGCCGTCGAACTCGAGGAACGCGTAGCCGCGCTCGCGCACGAAGCCGTCCCAGGCTTCCCAGGCCGGAACCTCGGTGAGCGGCTCGACCGCCTCGATCAGCAGGATGCGCGGCCGGTAGGCGTCCCAGTCGCCGCCGCGCAGCACGCGATCTTCCCAGCCCTCCACGTCGATCTTCAGGAAGTCGATCTGCGTCCCGGGCGGGACGTGGCGGCGGCAGATTTCGGCGAGCGTCAGCACCGGGACCGTCACGCGCTCGATCGCCGCCGGCCGCTCGCGGTTCTCTTTCACCCACGCCTCGGCGTGCGAGGCGAACGCGTCCTCGAAGCTCGAGAGGCCCGTGTGGCCGACCAAGGTGAGGGTCTGTTCGCCCGGTACATCGGCGAGCGCGACGGGCAGCGTGACGTCGCGCGGCCGCGCGCGCGCGAGCAGCTCGGCGAACCCCGGATGCGGCTCGACGTTGATGCCGTGCCAGCCGCGGTCGTAGAAGTGCTTCGTCACCGAGTCCTGGACGGGGTCCCACGCGCCGACGTCGATGTAGAAGCCGCGCCGGCGGTGCGCCAGGAGCTCGGCGAGCCGGCGATCCTCGCCGTGCTGGCCGTACCACACGGGGCGTCGTTTCCAGAACGGCCATCTCACGTCGCGCGGCGCTTCGGAGCTTCTCGCGCGCTTCCCCTACCGAACTCGTTGCCTCGGCCGCGAGTTCTGTATACCATAGGCCCTAATACGCGGATGACCATCACCGATCTCGTCTCCAAGGTGCGGCAATACGACCCCGGACTCGAACCGGGGTGGCTGGAGCGCGTCTACGAGGTCGCCGACCGGGCCCACGAGGGACAGCGCCGCGCCTCCGGCGAGTCCTACATCGCCCACCCGCTGGCCGTCGCCGACATCCTGGCCGACCTCGAGCTGGACCGCGAGACGATCGCGGCCGCGCTGCTGCACGACGTCGTCGAAGACACCGCGCTGAGCAACGAGGAGGTCTCCGGGCAGTTCGGGGCCGAGATCGCGACGCTCGTCGACGGCGTCACGAAGCTGACGCGCATCCCGTATCAGTCGAAAGAGGACGCGCAGGTCGAGAACCTGCGCAAAATGTTCCTGGCGATGGCCAAGGACATCCGCGTCATCATCATCAAGCTCGCCGACCGTCTGCACAACATGCGGACGCTCTCGTCGCTCGCGCCGGCGAAGCAGCAGTCGATCGCCCGCGAGACGATCGAGATCTATGCCCCGATCGCGCACCGCCTCGGCATCTGGCGCGTCAAGTGGGACCTCGAAGACCTCTCGCTGCGCTACCTCGATCCCGAGTCGTACCGCGACATCGCGGAGCGCGTCGCCAAGAAGCGCAACGAGCGCGAGGAGGCGGTCAGCGGCGTCATCAGCGAGATGAAGGCCGAGTTCGACAAGGTCGGGATCACCGGCGACATCACCGGCCGCCCCAAGCACTTCTACTCGATCCACAAGAAGATGCTCAAGGGCCGCGACTTCTCGACCATCTACGACCTCACGGCCGTGCGCATCATCGTCGACTCGGTGAAGGACTGCTACGGCGCGCTCGGCCTCGTTCACGCGATGTGGAAGCCGCTCCCCGGCCGCTTCAAAGACTACATCGCGATGCCCAAGCCGAACATGTACCAGTCGCTGCACACGACGGTCGTCGGCCCCGGCGGCGATCCGCTCGAAGTGCAGATCCGCACGTGGGAGATGCACCGCACGAGCGAGTACGGGATCGCGGCGCACTGGCGCTACAAAGAAGGCGGCAAGAAGGACGACTTCGAGCAGAAGCTGACCTGGCTGCGCTCGCTGCTCGAGTGGCAGAACGACATGCGCGACGCGCGCATGTTCATGGAGAACCTGAAGCTCGACCTGTTCGACTCGCAGGTGTACGTCTTCTCGCCGAAAGGCGACGTGTTCTCGATGCCCGGCGCGGCGACGCCGCTCGATTTCGCCTACCAGGTGCACACCGACGTCGGCCACCATTGTGTCGGCGCGAAGGTGAACGGCAAGATCGTCCCGCTCGACTATCAGCTCAAGAACGGCGACATCGCCGAGATCCTGACCAACAAGTCCTCGCGGCCCTCGCTCGACTGGCTCTCGCTCGTGAAGACGAGCGGCGCGAAGCACAAGATCAAGCAGTGGTTCCGCAAGGAGCGCAAGGAAGAGAACACGCTGCGCGGCCACGAGGCGGTCGAGGCGGAGCTCGTTCGCGCGAACCTGCGCGTCGATCTGTCGCGCGGCGAAGCGATCGAGAAGGTCGCCCACAAGCTGAACTACACGACGGTCGCCGACCTGTTCGCGGCGATCGGGTTCGGCGATGCGACCGCCACCAGCGTCGTGCAGCGGCTGCGCGAGGAGTCGAAGGCCGACAACGTGGTCGACCTCACCGCGCTCTCGCGACCGCCTTCGCCGTCCTCGCGCCGCGTCGCGAAGAGCAGCAGCGGGATCCGGATCGCCGGCGTCGACGACGTGCTCGTGCGGCTCTCGAAGTGCTGCAGCCCGGTCCCGGGCGATCCGATCATGGGCTTCGTCACGATCGGGCGCGGCGTCTCGGTGCACCGCGCCGACTGCCCGAACACCGCCTACATGAACGCCGCGCCCGACCGCATCCTCGAGGCCGAGTGGCTCCAGGCGGGCTCGCTCACCCACGCCGTCGACATCGAGATCGAGGCGACCGATCGCGGCGGCCTGCTGCAGGACGTGCTCGGCATCGCCGCCGAGTCGAAGACGCAGATCACCTCGGTGAAAGCCGGGACGAAGAAAGACCTTGCGCTGATCTCGCTGACCGTGCAGATCAGCGACCTGAACCATCTGCACCGGCTGCTGCGCAAGCTTGGCGGGATCCGCGACGTGCGGAACGTCTGGCGCGTCACCAAGCGCGAAGCGCGCGTCAGCGGCTGAGTGGCTTCGACGCTCTTGACGAGCGCCGAACCCATCGCGGTCCTCGCTTCGCTGCGGTCCGCCGGGCTGTCGCGTGCGGCTGCGGTCGTGCGCGCGATGCTGTGCGGCGGAGTGATGGCTGCTGCTATGAGCGCACCGGCGCTCGCGGGACCGCCGTATCAGACCGACGATCCGGAGCCGACCGCGTACCGGAACTATGAGATCTACGTGTACACGACGTACGAGAACGACGGGCGCGACGGCACCTCGGAGAACCTGCCGTCGCTCGAAGTGAACTACGGGCTCATGCCCAACGTGCAGTTCTCGCTGACGTTCCCGTTCGTCGGCGCGCAGCCGGCGGCCGTTCCGGCGCGGGGCGGGACGTCGGCGCCGGCCGGCGGCGCGTCAGGGGCGTCATCGAACGGCGGAGCGTTCTCGCCGGGGGCTCCGCTCGGGTCGCCGTGGCACGGCGGGTACGGCGACACGGAGATCGCGCTCAAGGTGCGCTTCGTGCAAGAAGGCGCGGGGCGGCCGCAGATCGCGTTCTATCCGGCGATCGATCTCCCCACCGGCGGCGCCGCGTTCGGGGAGGCGCTTCCGAAGACGTTCTTGCCGCTGTGGGCGCAGAAGACGAACGGAAGCTGGACGTACTTCGGCGGCGGCGGCGTGTGGCACAACCCCGGCCTCGGCAACCGCGACTACGCCTTCAGCGGCTTCGCCGCGACGCGTGAAGTCCGCGACGGCTTGTCGATCGGCGGCGAGATCTACCATCAGACCGCCGACACGATCGGCGGCACCGCGTCGACCGGCGTCGGAATCGGCTTCGAGCAGGTGCGCGGCGAGCATCACGCGCTGCTGGCGTCGTTCGGCCGCGGGATCGCGGGCAAGGACTCCTTCTACGGCTACGCCGCGTACCAGCTCTATCTCGGCCCGCGCACGTCGGAGAACGCCTCCCCGTCACGCTGAGCTCGTCGAAGCGCCTCGAAAAAACGAGAACGAGCCGCAGCGAACCACGACTCGTTCTTTTGCTAGGGGCTGCACTCCGACGAGCTCAGCGTGACATCGTCCCTGCGGACCGCAGCGCAGCGAGGACCGCGATGGGTTCGGCGCTCGTCGAGAGCGCCGAATCCACTAGTGGTAGGCGGCGAGCTTGACGCTGTCGGCGCCGAGGGCGTGCGCCAGGTCGTAGTGCGCCTGATCCGAGATCTTGTGGTAGTTGCCGTCGGCGCCGGCGCCGTACTTCTTGTCGATGTCGTCCATCACCGCGGCGTGGATGCCGTGCGTGACGAGATGGTCGAGCTGCGTTCCTTCGTAGTACGTGCCGTCGACGAGGCCGAGCGTCACCACGCGCTTGGCGAGCTCCGCACCGTGCAGCATCGGCGAGGGGAACTTCACGCCGGCGGCGGTCGCGCGCTTCACCGCGTCGTCGACGGCGTAGTTCTGCACCTCGACGTAGAGCGCGACGGCGCCTTTGCCGTACTGTTTCGTGAGCTTCGCGACCTCCGCGTTCGTCGCGTCGGCGCCGACCATCGCGGTGAGCGCTTTGACGAGCGAGAAGTGGCCTGGCTCGCCGCCCGCCGTGACCAGGGAGATCGCGGCCTGCAGGTCGGGGGTGCCCGTGTAGGTTTGGCCGTCGCCGCCGGCGTTGCCGATCGGCATCCCGTGTTCCATGTCGCCGGACATCGACGACATCCCGCCGCCGGCCATCGGCGTGCTCTGCATGGTTTGTGCTCCGGCCGCCATGCTGCACGCGAGCAGCGCGGCAGCAGCAAACGCCGGAACGAACGAGTTCTTAGACATCCAGCCTCCGTAAAGATTACGTGTACGCCCCACTGAACGCGGGACGCACCGAGGCGGATTGTCTGCCGAAGGCCCATCCGTCGCAAACCTTCAGGGCGCCCGGTTGCTGACGGTCGTCAGAGCTCGAGTCTTACCTTCAGCGCCGGCGTCGCGACAGGCAGCGCGCCACTACGCCTCCTCGGCCGTCGGCGATCAGGTTCCGAAGCCGACCGTGAGCAGGGTCGATGCGGCCGTCGGGCGGCACGCGAAGAGCTCCGGGCCGAAGCGCGCGCGCTTCACCGTCTCGAGCGCGGCCCGGTCGAGCGGCGCGAAGCCGCTGGAGCGGACGACGTGCGCGCCGACGAGGACGCCGCCCTCGTCGACGTCGACGCGAATCCCCACGATCCCGGTGGCGTTCACCGCGCGCGCTTCGGGCGGGAAGGCGGGGCGGATCGGCGCCAGCGGATGGAGCGCGACGTTCGGCTGCTGGCACGTGATCGCCGTGGCGGCACCGAACGCGATCGGGGCGACGATCGAGAGCGTGCGCGTCGTGTAGCCCTGGACGATGGCGCGCCGGTCGGTGTCGAGCCGGCTCTGTTCGGCAGGGCTCGACGGCGGCGCGAGGTTCGGCGCCCACGGCGCCGTGACGGGACAGTCGAGGCGCTGGTTCGGTGCGACGCCGGTCGAGTTGACCCACGCCGTGGCGACGTGCTCGCCGGCCGGGAGCGTGAAGTACTTGATCATCTGCACGCCCGTGTAGGTCATCAGGGGCACGTCGTTGACGTCGATCGCGTAGCGCGTCTGGTTCGTGTCGACGCGCACGCGGAGCGAGCGCGTGTCGCCCGGGTCGACGTCGAGCATCACGCCCCAAGTGCCGGGGCGGCCCGTCGCGCCGAGATCGGCCAGTGCGGCGATCGTCGCGGGGCAGAAGGCATTGGCCGCGGCCGGAATCGGCGTCGACCAGAGCGGCAGGGCCGCGATCACTGCGGCCAAGAGGAAAGCCGAGCGCTTCATCGCCGGATCGCTTCGGCTCGACGCTCGCGACTCCCGTCGTGGTCTTCGTCGTCGATCCGCCGCGGCGGACCGGCACCGCGCGCGCGCGCGAGGGCGTGACGCCGTTCGGCCCCGGCGAGACCGTAGGGCAGCCGGCGCTGCCGGGTTTTACCTCCGCGATCGACGCGGTGTTCGACGGGTTGTATTTCGGGAACCGATCTGGCTCGACAGGCCGTGCCGCAACTTCACGGAACGGTTGCTGCCAGCCGCTTCTGCCGGCTTTGGAGGCTTTCATGCGACTTCGGTTTGTCGGTGTCTTGATCGCTGCATGCTTCGGCGCATCGCTGACCGGATGCGGGGGCGGCGGGACGAGCGGGACGAATGTCGCCGCCGCGGCGATCCCGGCCGCAGCGCACCAAGCCGGAGGGCGTGCACCGCGATCCGGCGTGCGCCGGCCCGACAGCGTGCCGACGTGCTCCGGCACGGGGACCGGCGCGTTCGTCGGCGGGGGCTTCGAGAACGTCGCCGACGGCGCGTACTCCGGCGTGCTCGAAGGCAACAGCAACGAAGTGTGCGACGAAGAGAGCTCCATCGGCGGCGGATATTACAACTTCATCTCGAGCGGTGCGAATACGTCGTACTATCGCATGGATCGGAAGCGGTTACGACAATTCGATCAGCGCGAACGGTTACCAGTCCGTCATCGGCGGAGGCAACGTCAACACGCTGACTGCGCCGAACTCGGTGATCGGCGGCGGAAATCAGAACAACTTATCGGGCTCCGACTCGGTCATCGCCGGCGGCTCGAACAACACGCTGACCTCGACCGCGTTGTACGGCTTCATGGGCGGCGGCACGACGAACAACCTTTCGGCGGAATACGGCGTCGTCGTCGGTGGAACGAACAACGTCGTTTCGGGCGAGGGCGGGTACATCGCGGCGGGCGGCTACAACACCGCGTCGGCTGAAGGCGCCGTCGTCGACGGGGGCTTCGCGCAGACGGCGTCGGGAACGTTTTCGACGATCCCGGGGGGCTATCGAAATACCGCGTCGGCGACGTACAGCTTCGCCGCCGGCGCGTTCGGGACCGCGGCGCAGGTGGGCACGTTCGTGTGGAGCGACGGGTCGAACGGCAGCACCGTGCTGTCGTCGTCACGCGCATACCAGTTTCTCGCGCGCGCGTCGGGCGGCTTCACGCTGTACACGAATGCGGGGGCGACGGTCGGCGCACAGCTCGGCGCCGGCTCGGGGACGTGGGCCTCGCTGAGCGACCGCAACGCGAAGACGAACATCGCGCCGCTCGATGACTCAGCCGTGCTCGCGAAGGTCGCGGCGATGCCGATCAGCCGCTGGAGCTACAAGTCCGAGCACGGCGTGCGGCACGTCGGCCCGATGGCGCAGGACTTCTATGCCGCATTCCGCGTCGGCGAAGACGACAAGCACATCACCTCGATCGACGAGGACGGCGTCGCGCTCGCCGCGATCAAGGCGCTGCACGCGGAGAACGCGTCGCTGCGTGCGCGCGAGCACGCGCTGCACGCCGAAGTCGCGGCGTTGAAAGCGGCCGAGGCTGCGCACGACCGTCGCGTGGATGCCGCGCTGGCGAGACTCGAGGCGGAGTGACAGCCGACCGGGTAGCGCGCGACCGCTGCGGCTACGCGGCGAACTCGCGGTCGAGGACGTTGACGCGCCGTTGCGTCGTGAAGACGCCGAGGTACGGTGCGACGAAGACGCCCGAGGTCGGAGCGACGTCCGCGTAGTCGCGGCCGGCGGCGATGAAGACGTAGTCGAGGTTGACGCGGCGGTCGTGCGTGGGATCGAAGCCGGTGGCGATCGTGCGGCCGGTGAGCGGATCGCGCTCGATCGCCTCGAGCCAGGCGTGCGTCCCGCCCTCGCCGATCAGGTGGCCGGAGACGTAGCGCGCCGGGACACCGCAGAGCCGGCACAGGGCGAGCATGATGTGCGCGTAGTCCTGGCAGACGCCTTTCGCGTGCGCGAAGGCCTGCGCGGCCGTCGTCGCGACGGTGGTCGACCCGGAGACGTACGTCATGTGCCGATAGACGAAGGCGCTGATCCGCCCCGCGAGCTCGCCGCGCGGCGTCCCCGCCTCGAGCAGCATGCGCGCCGCCTCGCGCAGCGCCTCGTCCGGCGCGGTGAGCGAGGAGGGTGCCAGATAGCGCGGGTCGCCGCCCCAGTAGGGGTCCATCCCGTCCGCCGCCGACGCCGTGCGCTCGATGTGCGCCTCGTACTCGAGGAGCAGCGTCCCGTCGAGGCGCGGCGACTCCAGCGCGACGATCCAGTTGCCGAATGGATCGAAGTCCCAGTGTACCGAGAGCTTCGGCGAGACGCGCAGCCGGTGCGAGACGCGGCGCTGGTCGCCGTAGACCGCCGGCGGCGCGACGACCAGCTTGTGCCGCAGTCCCTCGATCGCACCCGGGTAGTCGTAGCGGAACTGCTGCTGCAGGGCGTAGGATGCGCGAACGATCGGGCGAGCGGGGTGTCTCAGAGAGCCTCCGTCATCCATTACCGGTTTCATCGGCCCAAACGGTCATCTTGTCCAGGCGCGCGCCGCCGTACGTCGTGACCATCGCGACGTCGAGGGCGTCGCGCCCGCGCGCGATGAGGATCCGGCCGACGCGGCGCGCGTTGTTGCGCGGATCGAAGGTCCACCAGCGGTCGCCGAGATAGGCCTCGATCCAGGCCGCGAAGTCCATCGGCGCGTCGGCGAGCGGAACGGCGATGTCGGGCAGGTAACCGAAGACGTAGCGCGCCGGGATGCTGAGCGCGCGGCAGAACGTGACCGCCAGATGGGCGAAGTCGCGGCAGACGCCCGACCCGCTCTCCAGCACGTCGCGCGCCGTCGTCGCCGCATGGCTCGAGCCGTAGGCGAAGCCGAGGTGGTCGTGGACCCAGTCGCACACCGCCTGGACCCGCTCGTACGTCGGCGGGGTCGAGCCGAACAGCTCCCAGGCGCGGTCGGAGAGCTCGTCGCTCAGGCAGAACCGGCTGGGCAGCGTATAGAGGAGCGTCTCGTCCGGGAGGTCTTCGACTAGCCGCACCGGCGCCGTCGGGTCGGCGTCGTCGAGCTCGTTCGACACCGTAACGCGAGCGTCGTAGCGGACGGTGGTCGAGCCCGGAGGGATCGTCACGCGCCGGCAGCGGTTGCCGTACACATCGCGGTAGTCGCGGTGCGGGAGCGCGGGATCGGTCTCCCAGGTCTCCGCGAGGACGCGCGCCTCGTGGATCGGGCGAACGATGAAGATCGCCGGCGTCGGCGCGTCCCGGGCTTCGTACGCGAACTCGCACCCGACGCGGACCTGGAGACCCGCCTGAGTCGGCACCATTGAGTGGCCAGCGTTGCCTGCCGTCATCGGCTCGCCTTTCGACATTCGGATAACGGTGCCCGGGCGATCCCGAAGCGGCGGTGACGGTATTCGGCCGGTTTCGGGTAACGAGGGAGAGGCGAATGCTCGAACTGCCGCGCGCCGCCGAGGCCGACGTCTACGACGAGTTCTTCACCGACGCGACGACGCCGCGGCCTCCCTATGCACGCCTGGCCGAGACGCTGCGCTCGATGGCGCCCAGCGAGCTGGTCGGCGGGGTGCGGGCGATCAACGCCGCGCTGCTGCGCCGCGGGGTGACGTTCACCGTCTACGCCGAGGCCGCCGGCACCGAGCGTATCTTCCCGTTCGATCCGATCCCGCGCATCTTCACCGCCGCGCAGTGGCGGCGCCTCGCCGACGGCGTCGCGCAGCGCGTCCGCGCGCTGAACGCTTTCATCCGCGACGTCTACCATGAAGGACGGATCCTGCGCGACGGCCGCGTCCCGCGCGAGACGCTCTACTCCTCGAGCCTCTACGTGCGCGAGATGATCGGCGTGAGCGTCCCGCACGACACCTACATCCACGTCAGCGGGATCGACGTGATCTTCGACGACCGCGGCCACCCGATGGTGCTCGAAGACAACGTCCGCACCCCCTCGGGGATCTCATACGTGCTCGAGAACCGCGACGTGCTCAAGCGCACCTTCCCGCGGCTGTTCGAAGGCTATCGCATTCGGCCGGTGGACGACTATCCGCTGCGCCTGCTGCGCACGCTGCAGGACGCGGCGCCCTCGCGCGTCGAGCGCCCCAACATCATCGTCGTCACGCCCGGCGTCTACAACTCGGCCTACTACGAGCACGCGATGCTGGCGCGGCAGATGGGCGTCCCGCTGGTCGAAGGGCGCGATCTGGTCGTGGTCGACAACGCCGTCTTCCTGAAGACCACGCGCGGGCTCGAGCGCGTCGACGTGATCTACCGCCGCATCGACGACGACTTCCTCGACCCGCTGTATTTCCGCAGCGACTCGATGCTCGGCGCGCCCGGCCTGATGAACGCCTACCGCAGCGGCAACGTGACCCTGGCGAACGCGATCGGCACCGGCGTCGCCGACGACAAGGCGATGTACCGCTTCGTCCCCGAAATGATCCGCTACTATCTCTCGGAGGAGCCGCTGCTCGACAACGTGGAGACGTTCGACTGCACCGATGAACGCTCGCGCCGGCACGTGCTCTCGCAGCTCGAACGGTTCGTGGTGAAGCGCACGAACGGCTCGGGCGGCTACGGGATGCTGATCGGACCCGCCTCGACCGCCGGGGAGCGCGACGAGTTCGCCCGGATGGTCGAAGCCGAGCCGCGCAGCTACATCGCACAGCCGGTCGTGCAGCTCTCCTCGCACCCGACGCTGATCGAGCGCGACCTGCTCCCGCGACGCATCGACCTGCGGCCGTTCGTGCTGTACGGACGGACGGTCGACGTGCCGCCGGCGGCGCTGACGCGCGTCGCGCTGCGCGACGGCTCGCTGGTGGTGAACTCTTCGCAGGGCGGCGGCAGCAAGGACACCTGGGTGCTGGATGGCTGAGCGATGCTGAGCCGGCACGCGGAGTCGTTCTTCTGGCTGAGCCGCAACGTCGAGCGCGCCGAGACGGTCGCGCGCATCCTCGACGTCACCGCGACGCGCTCGATGGAGGCGGACGGCGGCGGCGACGGCTGGACGCAGCGCTCCTGGCGCAGCGCGTTCGCGATCGCGACGTTCTCCGACCCGCGCGCGGCCGGCGACGGCGCCCGCGGGACGATCGAGCGAACCGTCTTCGACCCCACCAACTCCTCGTCGATCGTCTCGACGGTCAGCATCGCGCGCAGCAACGCGATCAGCGTGCGCGCCGAGCTCTCGACGGAGACGTGGGAGAACCTGAACCAGCTCTACCTCGACGTGCAAGGCCGCACGCTCGAAGGCGTCGGCTACGAAGGGCTGGCGGGCTTCCTGCGCCGCGTGCGCGACCGCTGTCAGGCGATCGCCGGCGTGAGCGACGGGACGCTGCTGCACGTCGACGGCTGGAACTTCTTGCAGCTCGGGCGCTACGTCGAGCGCGGCTACCTGGCGGCGCGGATGCTGAACGCGATGGAGTCGCTCGACGAGCCCTGGCCCGAGTGGCAGCGGCTGCTCGAGATGAGCTGCGCCAGCGTCCCGTTCGCGCGCGCCGCCGACCACCTGCGCAGCGCGCGCGACGCGGCCGCGTTCGTCGTGCTCGACGCGACCTTCCCGCGCTCGATCAAGTTCTGCGCGAACGAGATCGATGCCGCGCTGCACCGGATCTCCGAAACCGCACCGGGCCAGTCGTTCGCCAACGAGGCCGAAAAGCTGGCGGGGCGGCTCGCCTCGGCGCTCAACTTCTGCGACATCGACGACGTGTTCGACCAGGGCCTGCATGTGTTTCTCGAGGGGATCATGGACGATCTGCTCGTGGTGGTCTCGGCGATCCAGCGCGCGTACTTCCCGCGCATCCCGGTCACCGCGATCCCGCTGCAGCGCAGCGAGGCGTTCGGCTGATGACCCATCGTGGCGGCGGCGCCGGCGTGCGGGCGCGAGCCGAGTGCGCGACCGCCGGAGTGCGCGCATGGAGCTGACCGTCGAGCACGAGACCGTCTACCGGTACCCGCGCCCGGTGAGCGAGAGCTATACGATCGTGCACCTGCAGCCGCGCACGACGCTCGCGCAATACTGCACGCGCTTCGACCTCGACGTGCGGCCGAACGTGCCGGTGTTCTCGTATCACGACCGGTTCGGCAACGAAGTGCAGCATTTCTCGATCGTCCCCGAGCACGACGAGCTGCGCATCGTGGCCCGCTCGCAGGTGGTGACGCTCGGCCGCGGGCCGGCGGTCGTGCCGAGCGGCGTCACTCGGGCCTGGCTGGAGTCCGACGTGCGCACCCCCGAGCTGTGGGACTTCCGCCACGCGAGCGCCTACGTCGACATCGACGAAACGGTGCGCGCATTCGCCGCGGAGATCGACGCGCCGGACGACGATCTCGCCGCGTACTTTCTGGCGGCCGGGAAGCACGTCTACTCGACGTTCAGCTATCAGCCGGGGACGACGACGGTGCGGACGTCGGTTGCGCAGGTGGTGGAGGCGCGCGGCGGCGTCTGTCAGGACTTCGCGCATCTGCTGATCGCGGTGGCACGCGCGCGCGGCGTCCCCGCGCGGTACGCCAGCGGCTACATCTTCAGCGGCGGCGCGAACGTGCTCGGTGCGGAAGCCTCGCACGCCTGGGTCGAGGCGTATCTCCCGCCCTTCGGCTGGGTCGGCTTCGACCCCACCAACGACCGGCTGGCCGACGACAGCTTCGTGCTGGTCGCGCTTGGCCGCGACTACGGCGACGTCAGCCCGACCCGCGGCGTCTACCGCGGCATGACCGAAGGCGAGATGGTGGTCAGCGTCGCCGTCGAGGCCGGCGAACAACAGCAACAAGAGCAGCAGTAGCGCCGGAGTGCTGGAAACCGGACCGGCGACGCCTGCGGAGGGCGTACCTCAGGACGGGGCGAGCGCGCCCTGATCGACGGCGGCGGTGAACGTCGCGTGGTCGCGTTCGACTTGCTCGGCGTAGGCGAGCGCGAACTGGAGGAGCGCGCGGTCGAGCGTGTCGCGGCGGCCGATGTAGCCGGCGATCGCGCCGGGGTCGCCCGAGCGTGCGTGCGCCGTCGCGAGCGCCCAGGCGCACCAGTGCGCGTACTCGCGCAGCTCGTACTGGTCGGCCGAGGCCAGGTCCGCCGATGCCTTCATGTCCTTGAACTGACGGATGTAGAAGTCGTGTTCGCCGGAGGAGGCCCAGCCGAGGAACACGTCGCTCGACGCCTGCATGAGGCGCTGTCCGCGTACGACGCGTTCGCCTTGGTTCGGATACTCCGTCTGCGGAAGGTACGGTGCGAGCACGGAGGGCCGCGCCTCTTTCACTTGCAGGATCAGCATGTCGTCGGCGCCGGCGGCGAAGAGTCCGACGCCGCAGCGCGTCCCAACACTGCCCACGCCGACGACCTTGATCGCGTGGTCGATCAGCGTGTAGCGATTGTAGAGCGCGCAGACGTCGGGCGGCAGCGTGTCTTCGTAGGCCTTGAAGATCTCCTCGATGTCGAAGCCGACGCGGTCCGTTTCGCTCGAGTGGTAGAGGGTCGGCGGCTCTTCCTTGAAGCGCCGCGTTCCGTCGACCGGCTCGGTGAACCGCTCGACGGCAGCACGGACCGACGCGGTAGCCGCTTCGTCGGCGATGCGGTCGCGTCGCGCGCGGATCGCCTCGTCGCGCGCTTCGGACAGGATCTTCGTCGCATCGATGTGGGAGTAGAAGATGGCGAGCGCGGGTCGCCCGGCGAGCTCGAGCATTCGCGCGCGATACGTTGCCGCGGCGGTCAGCGCCGCGACGCGACACACGCGTTCTTTGAAACCGTTCTGCCGGCCGGCCAGCAGGATGCTCGTGACGAGTCGCTTGACGTCCCACTCCCACGGACCGGGATAGGTTTCGTCGAAGTCGTTGAGATCGAAGATCAGGTTGCGCTCGGGCGTCGCGAAGCCGCCGAAGTTCAAGCAGTGCGCGTCGCCGCAGGCCTGCACGAGCAGCCCCGACACCGGCGAACCGGCGAGATCGGCCGCCATGACGACCGCCGACCCGCGGAAGAAGGTGAACGGCGTCTGTTCCATCCGCTCGTTGCGCAGCGGGAGGAGTTGCTCGAGGCGTCCCTCGCCCACCGCTTGGAGCAGTTTGACCGGGTCGCGCCCGGCCGCCGGCTCCCACACACCATGGCTAGAGCGCGGTACGGCGCTACGCAGCGATTTGCCGTGCGCGACGCCGGTCGCCGGGGGCTCGTCGACCGCCGCCACCGTCGGGCGCTTCGCCGTCGGGCCGAGTCACCTTCCTCGGCCTTGTCCGGCTAGCGCCGTCGTGATACCATTCCGAGGTTCTCCCGCTCCCGCGAGCGCGCGAGGCATTCCCACTGCCCGGCGATCCTGCCGGGCCGCCGGCTGGTCCGGCGTCCGAAGAGGGTTCGATGGTTACCGACTACGAGATCACCTATATTCTGCGTCCGAGCCTCGAAGAGGCCGAGGTCGTGGAGCGCTCGACGGCGATCGCCGAGGGCGTGAAGACGCGCGGCGGCGAGGTCGTCGGCGAGCTCGAGCAGCACGGCAAGCGCCGGCTGGCCTACGAGATCGACGACGTGCGCGAAGGCTACTACGTGACGATGAACTTCCGCGCCCAAGCGGCGGAGCAGAAGGAGCTCGACCGCCTGATGCGGCTCAACGAGTCCGTCCTGCGCCACATCGTCATCAAAAAAGGCGACTGATCTCGCGATCGGGGCACTAGGCCCCGAAGACGGACCTTCGAGACGCGCGGGGTGCCAGACACATGGCACCCCGGCTTCCTAGTATCTTCATCGCGGAGCGCGAAGAGCGGCCAAAGAGCCGCCGCGCTTGCACGCGAAGCGACAACGAGACGAGACGAGGAGAGACGCAAATGGCGGGCAGCTTCAACAGAATCACCCTGGTCGGCAACCTGACGCGCGACCCCGAGATCCGGTACGTCGGATCGGGCGCCGCGGTGACCAAATTCACGCTCGCGGTGAACCGCCGCTCGAAGCAGCAGGAAGAGACCGACTACATCGACTGCGTCGCATGGGACAAGCTCGCCGAGACCTGCAACACGTACCTGAAGAAGGGCATGTCGTGTCTGGTCGACGGCCGGCTCTCGATCCGCAGCTACGACGACAAGGACGGCAACAAGCGCAAAGCCACCGAGGTGGTGGTGAACACGATGCAGATGCTCGATCGCGCCGGCGGCGGCGGAGCCCGCGGCGGCGACGGCGGCAGCTACGAGCGCACCCCGCGTGCAGTCCCGGCCGGCACGAACGGCGGCGGCGGAGAGTTCGACGACTCGGCGCTCGAGGACGAAATTCCGTTCTGAGGCTGACTCACTACGGCGACGCGAAATCGTGCCGCCGTGATGAAATTCGCGCGTCGTGGTGAAATGATTCACGCGCCCGCTTTCTGACGCGAAAAACGCCGCATCACTGCGGCGTTTTTCCGTTGTTGTTCGGGCTGCTATCGACAATTGCGACCACCCTACTAACTTCGCAATTCACCATGAATCGACGTCAGAGCGCGAGCTTTTTCAGCAAATCCGCTCGTGCGAGGAAGCGAACGGCGACACCGTAGCGGAAGGCTCGGTGTCGCCGCTTCACGCCAACCAGGTTGGTCAGTAGATCAGCCTATTATCCACGGGTATCGGCGGGAAGAATCGAGTCGGACAAAGGTAGTCGATCTGGTAGCCGGTCTCTTCCTCAGTTCGAACCGTCGTTCGAAAGTTCAAGTAGATAAACTTGCAGAGCGCTTCGTTCATCCATGCCGTGCACGGGGTTACCGCGTTTGGAACTTCCTTGTTGCGCCGGCCGCGTGACCAGCAGTAGCCGTCGGCGACGCGTTTCAAATGAGAGAAGAATGACTCGATCTTAACGCGGAGTCGGTAGAACTCGTGAAAGTCGGCTTGCCGCTGATCGAACCATTGAGCCAAGTGTTCGCACGCCTCGTAATAAAGTCGCTTGGTGAGATGGTCCCATCCTTTCTTTACGGGGATCACCGCCTTTATTCCGAGCTTCCATAACTCCCCGAGCACTACTTCGGCGAGGTACGCCTTGTCGGCGAGAACGTACGTGAGCGGAAAAGTCTCGAGCGCCGTCCGCACCAGGGGCAGTATAAAGTGACTGTCGTGCGTGCCTTTGCCACGGCTTCCGGTGAATTCTACGGCCATTACTATCATGGTCTCAACAGCCACTAGGACGTGGGCTTTCATCCAATCGGCGTCGTCCCGAGTATCGTCGCCGTACTCGATCCAGCGCGAGTGGGCGGTGCGCAGCTGAGACAGCTTGGTCGTGTCAGCGATAGCCGCCGTCTCGCATACGCGATACGGTGTAGACTGTTTCTGCAAGAGCCAGCGTAAGGGGTCTGTCAGATCAGGATCGTTCATCCAGCGTGACAGGGTGTTCTGGTGTGGCGGTTTCTTGAGTCGAAGTGAACCATCGTTGATGAGGGTGCCGTATTCTGTAACCATTTCATCGGCTGTGGCGCCCAACGAGATCTTGTGCACCAAGGCGGCGGCGCGATATATTGCCGGCGCCGTTGGTCCGCCGGGATCGCGTAACAAAATGTCGGGATGCGCGACGACGTAGGCTTTCACGGCCTGCGCCAGTAGTTCACGAACGCGGAGCGGCATTTTTACACGGGCATGGCGATCGACCGTCCGCATCGAGCGCCCGTCCGCCGCGAATCGCTTGCGAGCTGGCCGTCGGGAGGCTTTGGCTCTCGTATGCTGATCATCCGTAAGCGCGCCACGCACGACGGTCTCTTCGCGGCGAAGACGTTCGGCGAAGATGTGCATGCAATCGACCCGCCCGTTCTTGCGGAAATCGCCGCAGCCACAGCGGTATTCGATCGCCAGGGTGCCTCGCCGGTTCCGCTCGAGCCGGGAAACCGGGTAAAAGCTCTGGCCCCTAGACGACACGTAGAACGTCGTCGCTTCGTTGAAGACGATCACCGTGGTGTTGGACCGGAGCCCTTGCTTCCAGAGGGCGTAGCCGCGGAGTTCGCGCTCGGTTAGCTGGTCTGCTTGCCTTTCCTTGGGCATAATCACAATACTCCATTGACCCCATAACTAGGCAGTGCTAGGATTGGGGCAGTCGGTGCCGCCTTGCCCCCGATCAAGAGTGGGGCGGCAGTGATGAAGAATAGCTCCCGGCAGTTCTCTGCTGGGAGCTATTGCATTTTGGTTGCGCCGAGGTCTCGAGACGTACAGTCGTCCAGTTGCTCGAGGGCGTCGTCGGAAAGCTCTATTCGGTCGCCCAGCCGTTGTTCGACAGCACGTCTGAGAACGAATACTTTCCCGCCGAGCTCTGTCGTTGGCAGTTCGCCACGAGTTGCAGCATCGCGGACCCTTTTGACTCCAGTCCCGTAGAGCTTGGCTACTTCGGCGAATGTCAGCGTCAGTCGGCGCATTGACTCGGGAAACCCCTCCTGTGGTGTCCAATGGTGCCGCACGAGCCGAAATCGGCTCGCAATTGCGAAGACTCTCTCACAAACCCGTGTCTACGTCAAAACCCCACGATTGAGCAATCGTGGGTCTTTACGAACGCTTTGAGCAGAAAGCCTCGATCCGACCCCGACTCCGAGGAATCGGCGTTCCGCGAACGCTGCCGATCGCTTCTGAGCACGGCAACGTCGTTTCGGCACGCCCGGCCTCGCCAGCCGACCGTGGCCCAGCTTCGGAGGGCCATCGAGACACTGTGCCGTCCGTCGGCGGAGAAGATCCCGCGAAAGTACGTGAGCGACGTTGTTGACGGCTTTCACCGCCCGGAGCCACTGAAGGCCTGGAGGATCGGCCAGGGCCTTCAGCACTGCGGTGCTTCAGCGTGGACCGGCATCGCGATGCTGTACGTCGCAGGATGGTATGCCGACTATGTTGGGGTCGCAGTCCATCTCGCCCGTCAAAGCCGTTCGGACTCTTCGGCCCATCACGCTGCGGCCGAATACATCCGCACCCTGCCAGTACGGTTCGGCTCGTTTCTTGCCGAACAGCGCGCCGAAGCTTGGCACCTTCCGGGTGATACGGAAGGCGATGATCTCCCAATTTTCGCCGAACTGCAGAACAACGCCTTACTTGCGCGATGGACTTGTGAAATCGAACTCGATGCGGCACGCCTGCAAACAGCGTGGGACCACTGGCAGGTCTCCCGGGACACGCAGTCGCCTCTTGCGACACGTGCTCGTGCAATCGCTCACTCCAAGGAGCGCCTTGCGCTCAGAGAGCGGGAGGCCGAAGCATACCTTCGTTTCGTCTTTGACAATCCACAGAGCCTCGATGAACAGTTGTCGGCCCGGCTGTGAGGGATACAAGCGTTGCGGCGCGACCTGCGCGCCCCTCGTATTCCATCTGCGGTGCCAACCAGCTGTCACAGCGCCGGCGCATGCTGCATGTATGAACACAGTTCTTTTGCACACACGACGGGTGACTTTCACGATGGCCGGCGCGACGCTTGACCAAGCTGGCTCATAGGGGTAGCACCTGTGGATCGTGCGAGCCTGAATGGAACGATGCGCGATAGGTCTGCGCCTGTGTTCTTCGGAAACCCGAGAGAACAAGAGCTACTCCTACGAATCTTCCGAGACGGACAGTGCGCAAGGCCACCGGGGGCCAGTTTGTCCACCGCGTTGGCGCGATCCGGACTAATCGCTGAAATAACCGACGCTCGACGCAAGGTCCTGATCCTCGAGCGGCGGCACCCTGCTATACACACGATCCGGGAAATTCTCGAAGTCCTGAACGGTGGGCCCGGACGTCCCTCACGCCTCAAGCCTCCCGCGCACGCCGAGTTCATGGTCGATGCGTCGCGGCCGCTCGGCCATCGTTGTGCATTTGCGTTTTGAGTGCTTCTTCATCTTGCGCGAGCGACAAAAGGATTATCCCGCGAGGAACTACGTCGCTGCATACCGGACGCTTACACACAGACACTAAGCGCCTCGGTCCGGCGGCTGGTCGAGGCTCGCCTGGTGAACGATGCCGGGTCCGTACTTTCAATTGCTCCCCAAGTCCCGGCTGGGTTTCGAGAATTGATTGTGACGCTCGGTTCGATCATTGCTCCGCGTGACCAACGGCTCGACGAAGGCGCAGTCCGACCTCCCGTCAGCGCGCGATCGTTCTCACAAAACGAGGACGGTGCGCCCTTACTATTCGGTACCGACGTTCGGCTACGCAATCTCCTGGCGCTTGCAAAACACGGTCCCTTGTACGCAACAGAGCTCCGGGGGTTGACTGGCGTCACCACGCACCGGTCTGAAGGCCGTGACTTCGCACCCTTCGGGCGCAGCGGTCTCGTGCGAACGTGGCGCGACCGACACGGCCTGGCCGTAGACCTGGACTGCGCGTTTCCGCTCGTCCTTCCGCTTCGGTGCTTACTGCTGAGGCTCGAACAGACGTACAGACTCCCACCCTTCTTGCGCATGTACGCTATGCCGACGCCACCCAAACTTCGGCCCTGGAAAGGCGATCGACTTGCGCTTTTCGGCGGACCGATCGCGACGAACATTCTCGTCAGCATCGGCGTCCTGGGCTGGACGTTTGAGGCACTGTGCGTCGCCGTCGCCGTAGGCTACGATCGTGTCGTCGTCAAGAAGGCGCTTCTGCACCTCGAAAAACAACGGGTTCTCGAAGGTGACAGGCAACGCAAGCCCGGTTTCAACGTCCGGCTAATGACCGTATCATGTGAATTCCCGGCGCGTGACGAGCTTAATACCTTGTTGCGTGCCTATGCTTCAGTGTGGCCCGACCTCGCCGATCGCGTTCGATGGACCATCGCCCACGTTAGCCCGCGGACACGCGAGCATCTTCGCCGGCGCAACATCGTGCCGTCCGCTCCGAGTCGCTCAAAGAGCAAGCCATCCCGACGACGCCCAGACGGCCGCCTCGAGTGTCTTAGGCGCTACTACGCCCTAACGAACGAAGCCGGACGCGCTTTGGCCAGCCATGAGATACTAAGCAGCGACAACAACCTGTATCGCGGCATACTGCGAAACTGGGGTACGTTCGGCGCGTTCCGCCAAGATGCCGGGCTCAAACCGGTGTTGAAGGGTGAGGCGCGGCGGCCAAGCCCCGGCGAGCGTGAAAATTGCATCGCCAAATTCTTCGAACTCAGCCGACGCGTCGGCTTTCTACCGAACACCACGGATCTCAATTGCCTAGATGTCTGGCTCTCGGCACGGATCCGAAAGCAGTGGGGCGGATTTCCAGCCGTCTGCGAGGACTTGAACGTGTATCCCGCGCGCCGGAAGCGCAGCTCAAGAGTGGATGATGCGACTAACCGGCAGAATTGCCGTAGTGAATATCGCTCGCTTATGCAAATTCTCGGAGTTAGGCCGAATAGTGGGCACTTACGGCGGCACACCGACGGACTCTACAAGCGAATCAGGAGATCATGGCCGAGTTTCGAGGCATTCTGCGACGATATCGGTGTTACTCCGCCGCGGCGATATGCCGTCGGTTCCCGAGCTGGTCCGCGCCCCAGACGCTGAGGCGGAGTAGCTGGGCATCCTCCCGGTGCCCCTTGACCCAGGAGGGTTCTTGAAGATATTCAAGTAATCTCTTGAATATGTCTGAGCGCCTTGCCTCGGCAAGACGGAAACGCCTGTTCAAGGATTCCGTTTACGGAGCCGTCGCACGCGTTCCGGCCGCGCTCGCCAATCGGCATCGACTCGAATTGTTGGATCTCGTTTCTCAGCGGCCGCGGTCCGTTCAAGACCTTGCCGCAGAGGCCGGCCTCACAGTTGCTAACGCCTCGCAACATCTTCAGGTCCTGGCGCGGTGCGGTCTCGTCGCAGTGGAGCGCCGCGGGACATTCGCCCACTACCGGGCGACGGGCCCGGCGGTGTACCGCATGCTGGTCGCACTGCGCGCCCTCGGGGAGGCCGTGGACGCGTCGATCGCGGACGCCGAGAAAGCGTACTTCGGTCCGCGTGAGCCGGCCATAGCAACGTTCGCGGCGGCGCGCAACGCTCTCGCGGACGAGCACACCGCGCTGCTCGATGCTCGCCCGCGCGAGGAATACGAAGCAGCGCATCTGCCTGGAGCGTTCAGCGTGCCGATCGAGGCGTTGCGCGCTGGCAAGGCCACATTGCCCCGTGCGCCCCGCTACGTTGTGTACTGTCGGGGGCCATACTGCGTCTTCGCTGACGAAGCGGTCGCGCTGCTTCGCGAGCAGGGGCTCGATGTGACTCGTCTTGCGCTCGGACCAGCCGAGTGGATTGCTGCAGGCGGTGAGGTTGAGCTTGTCAGTTGACCCCGTTGGCCGCGTCCGCCTGGGTCTCGCGGCCAATGCCACGCAGTTCTGGCTGCTCGTTGCCGTCAACGCGTTCGTCGGTTCGATGGTCGGGATCGAACGCGACGTTCTGCCGCTGGTCGGACAGCGAGTCTTCGGACTCGCCTCGGAGGCAGCGGTCCTCTCGTTCATCGTGACATTCGGCTTCACGAAGGCTCTGACGAATCTGTACGCCGGCCGAACCGCGGATAGTACGGGCCGTAAACCATTGCTCGTCGCCGGTTGGCTCTTCGCGATTCCCGTTCCGTTCTTGCTGATGTATGCGCCCTCATGGGGCTGGATCGTTCTCGCCAACGTACTGCTCGGCATCAATCAGGGACTATGCTGGTCGATGACGGTCGTGATGAAAATCGACCTCGTCGGTCCGAAGCAACGCGGCCTCGCGATGGGGCTCAACGAGTTTGCCGGCTACCTTGCAGTCGGTGTGGCGGCATATCTGTCCGGCGCAATCGCCGCTGCCTACGGATTGCGGCCGTGGCCGTTCGCGCTGGGGATTGTCTCCGTCTTCGCGGCCCTGACCCTGTCAGTTTTCTTCGTCCGGGAGACGCATGGCCATGCGCGCTTCGAAGCTACCCGCGCGGAGTCGCCGCTCCAGACGCCCGGCACGTCGTTCGCGGCACTTTTCGCTCGAGTCTCTTGGAAAGACCGTACGCTGTCGTCGATCAGCCAAGCCGGACTCGTGAACAACCTCAACGACGGGTTGGCCTGGGGCTTACTCCCGTTGCACTTCGCCGCGGCAGGACTCGCGATCGAACGGATCGCGATCCTCTCGGCGATCTATCCGGTCATGTGGGGTATGTGCCAGCTCTTCACGGGCGCTCTTTCAGACCGCGTCGGCCGAAAGTGGATGATCGCCGGCGGCATGTGGGTGCAGGCGGTCGCCATCGCGCTCTTTCTGACTCCGGCAAACTTCGCGCTCTGGCTCCTTGCAGCCGTGCTCCTTGGCCTCGGGACCGCCATGGTGTACCCGACGCTGCTCGCGGCGATCGGCGACGTTGTCGATCCTCTCGTACGCGCGTCGTCGGTCGGTGTCTACCGGCTGTGGCGTGACTCCGGATATGCCTTCGGCGCGCTGCTCTCCGGTATCGTCGCGCACGCGCTTGGACAAAACGCCGCCATCGCCGTTGTCGCCGCGCTCACGCTCGGATCCGGCGCGATCGTCGCCCTTCGCATGCGCGAGACGCTTCCTTCGACTCGAGCGCTCTCACCTCAAGGTGTACCGTCATGATCTTCCGGCAAGTACTCCGACCCGAAACGGGGTGCGCAGCCTACGTCTTTGGTTGAGGTGGTCAAGGCCGCGCTGCGGTCGTCGATCCTCAGTTCGAGGTCGCTGACTACCTAGACATCGCAAGACGCTACGGCATGCGCATCGAGGCCGTAATGTCGACCCACATCCACGCCGACCATCGTTCCGGAGAGCGCGAACTCGCTGCCCGCACCGGCGCGACGCTATACCATCATCGGTCCGCAGAGTTGGAGTACCCGTTCACACCACTTGATGACGAAGACGAGGTATCGCTCGGCAACATCGTGGTTCGCGTGTTGCATACGCCGGGCCACACGCCGGAAAGCGTCTCATTTCTCGTCCTGGATCGCACGAGAGGGGACGAGCCGTGGATGATACTCACCGGCGACACGCTTTTTGTGGGCGACGTTGGGCGGCCGGACTTGGGCGGTGCTGAAGCCGGTCGGCAACTGCACGCCTCTCTCACACGGCTGCTCGCGCTGCCCGACTACGTCGAGGTTTACCCGGCGCACATCTCAGGTAGCCCGTGCGGCCGCTCGATGAGCGGTAAGCCGTCGTCGACGATCGGGTTCGAACGCCGCCATAACGCGGCACTTCAGCACGCCGATCCGGATGCGTTCGTCGCCGCTCTCTTTGAGGGACTGCCGCCTAAGCCGCCGGGCTTCCTGGAGATGATCGCGACGAATCGCCGCGGGTAGGCGGGAGCCGCTCGGGGGATTTCGCGACGTTCGGTCGCAAATCGCGGCGATGCTCAGCCGATTCTTCGCTTTAACCCTCATCCTGGGTGTTTCTGTCGTCGCTACGCCAGCACGAGCCGCCCCGAGCGTCGTGTTGGCGACCACGACGAGTACCCAGGATACGGGCCTGCTCGACGTCCTGGTGCCGGCATTCGAGAAAGCCTCAGGCTACCAAGTCAAGACGATCGCGGTCGGCACGGGGGCGGCGCTTGCGATGGGAGAGCGTGGCGACGCCGATGTGCTGCTCGTGCACGCGCCTGCCGCCGAGGAAGCGTACATGGCGAAGGATCGCGGTCTGTCCCGTGCGCTCGTCATGCACAACGCGTTCATCGTCGTCGGACCTGCGAGCGACGCGGCCCACGTCAAGGGCGCGGCAACGGCACAGGACGCGTTCGCGGCGATCGCGCGTGGACAGGCGCTGTTCGTATCACGCGCCGATGACTCCGGCACCAACATCAAGGAACTCGCCCTCTGGAGAGCCGCGGCGGTATCGCCGGCAGGTGCGTGGTACGTCAAGACCGGCAGCGGAATGGCCGACACCCTGCACGTTGCCTCGCAGAAGGCAGCGTACACGCTCACCGATGGCGGGACCTATCTCTCGCAACGAGCGACGTTGTCGCTCATACCGCTCGTCGAGGACGCGAAGGATCTACGAAACGTCTACCACGTCATCGTCGTCAAGCCGCTCCCGGGTCGCGTTTCCAATGAGCCCGGTGGCGAAGCCTTCGCAAAGTTCGTGACCTCACCGGAGGCGCAGCGCATCATCGCACAATACGGTCGCGAGCGCTTCGGGCGCCCGCTGTTCACACCCGACGCTGGCAAAGGTCCATAAACGTGATCGGGATTGCGGCGCTCTCGATCGCAGTCTCCGCCGTGGCGACGCTCGTGGCCGCCGCCTTCGCGATCCCCGGGGCGCTGTGGATCGTACACGGGCGGTCGAGCCTGCGCGCCGCGCTGCTCGTAATCTTCACCGCAGGGCTCGGGCTACCGCCCGTCGCCGTCGGACTCGCCGTGGCCTTTACTTTCTGGCGCAGCGGCCCGCTGGGGTCGTGGGATCTCCTTTACACGCCCGCGGCGATGGCGATCGCGCAGACCATCATCGTCGTCCCGCTCATCGGCACGCTTGGCGTCATCGCGCTGCGCACGTCGGACACGACGTTGCCGATGCAGCTCGCTGGGCTCGGTGTTCCTCGTTCGCGTCGGTTCGTGCTCCTGGCTCGCGAGGTTGCTCCAGGCCTTGCAGCTGCGCTGCTGGCCGGATTCGGCCGGGCCATAGCGGAGGTAGGCGCGGCGCAGATGACGGGTGGCAATATCGAAGGTCAGACGCGAGTGCTGACGACCGCCACAATGCTTGCGGTCGGCAAGGCCGAGTTCGGCGCGGCATTTTCCTATGTTGCCGTGCTGCTCGGAATCATGGCCGTCGCCGCCGGTGTCGCGATGACTTTGCAGCGCCGATGGGCCTGACGGCCCGCGAGCTCGTCGCGAGGCGCGGGAGCTTTGTGCTGAAAGTTCCGTCGTTCGAAGCGGACCACGGCGGGACGGCGCTGCTCGGGCCTAACGGCGCGGGAAAGACGACGCTGCTGCTTGCGCTCCACGGCTTGATCCCGGCGAGCGGCACCGTCGACCGCCCAGCCCGATCGGCGTCGGTTTTTGCGCGCCCGTCGGTTCTGCGGGGTAGCGTCCTCTGGAACGTCGCGACCGTCTGCGAGGCTGTAAGGAGCCACAGCTCGGGAGAGGCTCGTCACCGTGCTCGCGAGACCCTCAGCAACGTCGGACTGTCGGACATGCTAGACGCCGACGCCCGAACGCTTTCAACCGGACAACGTCAGCGCTTGGCGATCGCCCGCGCGATAGTCGTCGAGCCACAGGCGCTCTTCCTTGACGAGCCATTCGCGAACGTGGATGCTGACGCTCGGCCGGCGCTGCGCTTATTCGTCCGCGCGTACATCGAGCGCACGAAATGCGTCGTCGTTCTCGCAACGTCGTTTCTCGCGGACGCGGTCGCGCTATGCCGGGACGCCGTCGTCCTAAGCGATGGACGGGTGACGCATACTGGAACGGTTGCCGCTCTCAGGACCGCCAGCGACTCATACGCGCGGGCGTTGCTCGCAGAAGTCGCTGCGGCGCCGTAGCGTTCGAAAGCCGTAGGCCCCACTGTCGCGGTTACGAGTTATGAGGATAGACTCACGATCGGACGATCCAAGCCAAGAGTACAGCCGCAAGAACAAGACCGATCGCTGCCATCGCGCCGACCGAAGGCCCCGAGTATCTTACCTCGCTGACGTAGTTGTCCAGGACGCGTGACGCGAGCGCATTGAAAGCGGCCTGCTCCGCCGGCGTTCGCCGCACACGGCGTCGTCTGAATTGGGCGCGGCCTCGATACGGCATTTGACCCTTCGAACCAGCCCCTGGGTCGGTTTGGATTCAAATCTCGAGAGCCGGCCGTGTGAGTGCCTGGCATGTGGCACAGTGCGTCAGCACGATGGCGGGGTGTCCCGAAACCGAACGTAGCAGGGGATCTCATTGTCCTTGCGCGGAGCGCTATCCGAATGTCCCGAATTGCTGTCGCGAAAATGGGATTGAAATGTTATGCGTGCTCGGGACCGCTGGCCACCCAGGTCTGGGCGAGCTCCATGATCCCTCTGGCAACATCGGACCCCCGCTGTCGGGTCGGAGACATTCCAGCCGGCAAGAGGTCGGGCTCAACGTAGTACAAGTAATTGTGAACGGACATTAGGCGGTGTTCGGGCGTCGAGCGATTCTTGTTCTGGAGCAGCTGCGTGAGCGAGACGCCGGCGACGAGGCCATTCTCCAATTGCTCCACTTCGCCAAGATCGAGGAGTTCGAGTGGTTCCGCGCCAGCAAGTACTCCGTCGCTCTCCTGCACCTTCGCAAGGTCCGTCGTAATGACGTTCACCCGCGGCCGATCGTGAGGTGCGACCACGATTGGAAAGAAACGTTGCCCATCAGGACGTGGCCAGTCGGGAAGCAGGTCGCGGTTGCGGAATCTCTCGATGTTATCGTGAAGCTGCTTCACCTTGTGAAGCACACCATCTTCAATATCTTTGGCGATGGCGGACGGCCTCAGTCGCAGCACGGACTCCCGCAGGTTCATCCGCTTGGAGACGATCTCGATGAAGATGATGTCGTCGCCTTCGGCCAAGATAACGTCGGTGCTCAATGCGCCAGGTCGGAACTGAATCTCTCGAGTGAATCGCCTATCGGCTTTGCCCTTGTACGCGTTCTCGAAGATCCCAGCAACGTGGTCTTCAAAGAACTCGCCGTAGAAACCCGTGAATTTCGTGATCGCCCGTTTCCGCGCTTCTGGATCTAGACCGGCTTCGTCTCGGTATCCGTCAAATAAGACGAAGTAGGTTCCGTCACCCATTGCGTTCTCGATAAGTTCCGGAACGGGTGCAAAAAAGAGATCGTCTTCCACCTGAACGATCGGCTTGCGCCAAATACTCCCAGCACCAGCAAATGACAGCGAGGCTTCAGCCTTCCATTCTGTGCGAACGTGGGATAGCGGGACCTGGTTGCTCGCCAGCGATTGGCGAACAACGCGCGTGTCAGCCATCCCCGCCTGCCATTGAGCGACGCTGAACGCAACACCAAGCCGCTCGACCTCGGCCCACGAGGTCATCGCCGTGTAGCGCGCAAACGTGAAGTAGGCGCCCGCCATGAACTCGGTCGACGTCAGGCTTGTAAATCGAAAGAAGTCGGCCACGATATCCGAGCAGTTTGTAGATTTAAGGGCTTTTGGTGTCCGGCTCCACGCAAAGAAAGCGTCCGACCGGCCAAGCAAATCGTGCGGATTCTCAAGGTTCAGAACTGCCGACCGCAATTCCGTTGGAAGTAAGTCGGCAGGCCCATTGGTGATCTCTTCAGGCATGATTTCAGCAGCAAGAAGCTCGTTTGCAATCAAGACGGCCTTTGTAAAAGCATCGGCCTGATCATCAATGTTGCCGTTACCTTCAGCGCCTTCAGCAGCCGCAATTCGTAGGACGGCGACAAGGGCTTCTCGCGTGAAACGTATTCGGTGCGATTCGCCATTCAGAGCTGCGGCAATCCTGTCCCGGTAAGGCAGATCCTTCACCATGGCCACAACGAGCTGATGCTGCTGGTCCTTGCTTTCGATGCCGTCCTGCCACGACACACACAAAATGCCGGTGACTTGCATTACGACTGTTTGCCAGAAGATTGTTCGGACCGTGGACTCCAAGTCGGCGCGCGTGGGCACGCCGCCGATTACCTCGGAATACAGTAGCGGAACGAGAAAGCCCCGAGGTCCCTGTGCCATGGCGTCGACTTCCATTTCGCCAGCGCCCAACTACGTCCGCCGTTTGTGAGGCGAACACGCACGCGATGTGGCCCGAGCGGCAGGCGTCACGGAACACTCTTGATTAGGTGCCCCTTGCGAGCAGGGGTGAAAGTGCGCCGGGGTGTCCGAAACGGTTCCCTTACGAACACTCTCGGCACAAACGAAGTGGCGCGGCCTCGCGCGTCCCGAAAGGGCCGTCCGAAAGGGCCACCCTGGTGGCACACCCAGCCAGGATGATGGCTCGGATGAAAACCATCGGTTACGCCCGCATCAGTACCGGCGAACAGACCGCGGCGCTGCAGCTCGACGCGCTGCGCGCCGCCGGCTGCACGAAAATCTTCGAGGACTTTGCCGGTGGGACTCGTCGCGATCGTCCCGGGCTGGCCAGCGCGATCGCTGCCGCGGGTGCTGGCGACACTCTCGTCGTGTGGCGCCTGGACCGCCTCGGCCGTTCCTTGCGCCATCTGCTCGAGATCGTTGAGGCGCTGCGCGATCGCGCCGTGATCCTGCGCTCGCTGACCGAGGCGGTCGACACGTCGACGCCAACGGCCAAACTGGTCTATGCGATCCTCGGCTCGATCGCAGAGTTCGAACGCGAGCTTATCCGCGAGCGCACCGTCGCGGGCATGAATGCCGCGCGCCGGCGCGGCGTGCATTGCGGGCGACGTCGCGCGCTCACCGCATCGCAAGTGGAGCTCGCGCGCTTGGCGCTGACCGCTACGGACGCGTCGATCGCGCACGTCGCCCGGCAGCTGCGCGTCGGACGCGCTACGTTGTACCGCGAGCTCTCGGCGGCCGCGAAATCACCAGGCCGGGCAACGCCTGACAGACAAGTACCGACGACGGAGGCCTTGGCATGAGCGCTCTCACAGCACACGACGTTCGCGCCGTATCGGATCTGGCGGACGCGCTCTACGATTTCTTGCCCGGGAAGCCATACCCGCATGCCGATCAGCGTTTATCGTTTCCCGGTGCAGCGCACGCCGCGGGCGTCAGTCCGTTCTGGAGCGGCGGCTCCAAGACTCCGGCGATTGCGCAACTGTTGCGGTTCACGCTTGAGCAGCGACGCAGCGCTTTCTGCCCGCTGATGGTAGCGATCGTCAACAACGCGCTGATCTACCGGCGAAAGAAGAACCCTTTGACGCGTCAGGAAATGGAACGTGTGAACGAACTCGTCCGCGTCATCGGCTTTAAGATTCCCGAACATTGGGATGCCGCGTTCTTACAGTCCCTCGCCGGCAGCTCAGCATCCGCGCCGACCGTCACGCCGCCGCGAGAGGCGCCGACGGCGGCCGCTCTGCAGGCGTTGAGCGCAGAGTTCGTCGGGCTGGAGAAGCTCGAACCGCAGCTGCGCGGCTTCGCGTTCGAACGCACGCTTAAAGAGCTTTTCCACGTCTTTGCGTTGGCGCCGCGGTCGTCATTTCGGCTTGTGGGGGAACAGATCGACGGCAGCTTCGACCTCAACAATACGACGTATCTCGTCGAGGCCAAGTGGACCGGACCGCAGATTGGCTTCGCCGAGCTGATGGTCTTCGGCGGCAAAGTTCAGCAAAGCGCGCTGGTCGCGCGGCGTCTTGATTAGCTACGCCGGCTACAGCGAAGATGGCCTCGCGGCATTTGCTCGAGGCCGGCCGACCGACATCATCTGCATGGACGGCAAAGACCTGTGGCACGTTCTCAGCGGCGACATCGCACTGCGGAAGCTGATCGAGCTCAAGGCCCGGCGAGCTGTCGAAACCGGCCGCGCGTTTGTTCCAGCGCACGAACTCTTCGCAACGATCGGCTGAGACCGCATCGCGCCGCTGCAGCGGCCTGCAAAATGCGAAACGCGAGGCGGCTGGGACACCGACGCCGTGCGGAGGCAACTTCGACGATTTGACGCTGACCGAGCCAAGCGGCATCGCTGTTGACTTGCGCCGGCCACGTCGGACGACGTGGCTACAGCCCGGTACCCCGGCCCTGACGCCTGCCAGCCTCGCCTCTCCCCAGCGGTTCAGGGGCGCCGCGGGAAACGATAGCCCGTTCCCCACCGATTCGGTCCCGGCTGGCAGGCGCTTATTGCACGCCGCTAGGCGGACGACCAATCGCGATACCCCCGTCGAACAGGTGTTCGCATAGCCACTCTGAAAGGATCGACGGTTAGGAGGATTTTGGCCAAGGCTCCTCCACCTCGCCCATCCCAGCGCCGGGTCGCCGTTCGAGAAATCGGTGGCGAGGGCGCTTGTCTTCTAGAATGCTGGTGACTGAGTTATGGCAGAACCACGGACCTTGCCCAATGTCGTTTACACGGCCGGACTAAACGACCTCAGCGGCCGTTTATTTCGCCACGGCGAGCACATCGACTATCCGTCGCTGCGCAACCAGTTTTTGCCCGAACTCGACAAGCTTGGGGAAGCCCTCGTCATCTCACCAAGGGTCGTGCTGAAGGTAGACGGCCGGAGCCTCATCTTGCCGATCCTACTGGACTACTTCAAAGATGCGGAAACGGTGCTCGCCCTGATGCGCGAAGCCGCGCTCGAGTTCGTCGTCTGGACGCATGGCATCGGTTCACTTGGCTCAGTTGTCCTCGGGATGCCGAGCCCCATCGAAAGCGAACGAGACGCGGGAACTCTAGCAGAGCGCGATCTTCGCATCGCGTTTCCGAACCTCGATGCCGGGCTCAAGCGAGAACTCATTGAGGCCTTCGTGAGCAGAACGACAGCAACCGATGGCCGCTCAGCCGAAGAAGCAGTGAACGTCGCGATGAGCCTCGCGGACAAAGGTGCGTTCGGTGACCGCATCCCGGACCGCCACGCTTTCATCAACTCGGAATCGCAAGCGGTGACGGACGCCGCCCGGAAGACTGCAGAAGACCTGTTCGAAACCTTCGTCGTCCTCGGGAACGAGTACGACGTTTTCGAGACGGACGGGACGTGGGAAGCCATAACGCGCGTTGCGGCCGACATCCACCGAAGCGAGAACGTTCTCGACGCCGTCGAATCGGTCTACTTCGAAGCAAGCGTACCGTCGACGAGGACCTTGCTCAATCGTGGCGTCATCGCCCCGGCGGACGTACTGCGGGTGCGACACCATCCGGCCACAGCGGCGTTCCGCCGTTGGCTGTGGCGAGCTGACGATCCGAATGACGGCCCCGCGCTCGCCGCTGATTATCTCCAGGCGCTCGACCGCGCACTGGACCCGCACGATGGTGCCTGGTACCGCAAAGCCCGAATCGTCATCGCGAGCATATTTGGCGAGGGCGCCAGCCGCCTCGCGAGCGTTGGCGGCGCGGTCATCGGCGCGAAACTCGGTGGTGTTCCGGGGGCGCTCGTTGGCGCGGCGGTCGGGCCGGCGGCATCCGGCGCAGTGAGCCTGTTAGAACCGATGGTGCCCGAGCTCTTCCGGAAGCCGGACCCGCGTCAGTTCACGGACCACGTCCTGCGCCCGCTCTCGAAACGGCAGCCACAGCCGGCCGAGTGATCGGTCGGTATTTTTGGAGACGCGCCTTGCTACATGACGCTCGCCGCGCCCGAACGGTGTTCGTGGCCTATCCCTACCGATTCGGCGTTGCGTACCGCCACGCCCTGACCGAGCGGTTCAAAGGCACGGACGTCGAGTTTCGATATGCTGACGACAACGTCATGAATGCGCACGTCATGGACAAGATCCGGCGCATGATGCGCGAGGCGGACGTGTCATTCTTCGACGTGACGGGAGCCAACCCGAACGTGATGCTCGAGCTGGGATTCGCGATGGGCGGCGACGAACCGGGGTTCGTCGGGGTGCAGCGTGACGCCGTCGACGCGATGAACGCCGACATCGTGGGCTGGGACTCGCTGCGCTATGACGACTTCCAGGACCTCGCGAACAAGCTCTTCGAGTACATCATGAACAGGCGGGTACCCGCGCGACCCCCAACGCAGCATATCGCCATCGCGCAGGTCAGTGTCCGCGATCGCCTGCGAGAGATGCGGTTTGGGATCCCGGCGGTGAGCGAACCGCTGCTGATGGTGTACGAAACCCCGTCGGCGTACGAGCGCTATACCAAGCAGCGCGCGTTGCTCGGGCAACCACCCTACCGCGCAGAGGACCTGTGCGGGTCCGTCATCGCAGCAAAGAACCGCACGAGACACGAGACGTTCTTCTGGCCGATGGGCTTCGACTATGAGGCCCGGCCTGGTCCGGACTTCGTGGAAGTCTATGAGGGAAGAAGCTCACCGAGCCAAACGGAGCGCATTACGAACTTCCGCATGTACCTGAGCGGCGCTGCTACCTACATGCAGCGCCTGCGCGTCGGCGGTGCTGACGACAAACCGTTCTTGTATTTGTACATGTTCCAGAACATCGTGGAGATGGCACTCATCGCCTTCGCCGATGCGCGAGCAAACTGGGGCTTCGACGTGCGGGAAAGCCTCGACGTCGGCGCACTGTTCTTGCACGCCTCGGATCTCCGCGTATCCCGAGCGACACCAGAGTTCTATCCGCAAGACGATGGGGGCAGACCGGTCCTCGACGGCGCGGAGCTATGGGTCCCGGACCAGCCGATCTCCGTGCCGGCGGCGGATCTCGAGCTGCGCGCCAAGGAACTCGCGAACGAGATGATGGCCGACCTGGAAACCAAGATCCTCTAGCCGTGAAGCTGCCGGCAACAGTGATGATCGCGTTGGACGGCCTCGTCCGGAGGATAATTCGCAACTTAGTCACAGGGAAGAGTTACCGCACACGCGGGCCTCTCACTCTAGTGCCCAGACGGGTATTGCGATCTCCGAATGCTCGCGGCCGTGGGCGGGTCCAGACCAAGTTGGCAATCTTGCGAGGGCTTGGCCCCACAGCGAGCCGTGAATGAGTATCCGACCGTACTTCATCGTCGCTCTTTTCGTGCTCGCGTTCACGGGGTGTAGCCATGCTCCGAATACGAACGTTAACCGAGACGCGACGGTCATCGAGCTCGCCGACGCAATGCGCATTTTCACTCCGCCGCTATCCTCAGCGCCGAGCGGTATCAGTTGGCAGACGGGCGCCGACGAAGACGCTCCTAAGGCTATAGAGTGGAAGACCGAAGGACTGCAGACGACCGACGGCGGCCCTTACTCCCTGAGCCGAACTGCGGGCGTAATGGTTGCGCTCAATGGGACCGTTCAGACGATACTTGAGAAGCGAGTGCAACGACGTCCGTGGCGCGTTACGCTATATGGGCCGCGGTGCTGCGTCGCTCAGACCACGATCGACAATCAAATGCTGAACGGCGTCTGGCCGGCATTCAACTATTTCACGCAGCATGGATTTAAGTTCACTATCACGGAGTGCATAGGCGCCCTGCTCGATCGAAGCGCGCTAGCGAGCGTTGACATACCGGGCCGTCAGCGGGTCTTCGTGCGCATTCATACGTCCTGTGGCGCTTCTGCTCCATGCAGTGAGTCGATGGATATGCGTTACGCTGGCTGGCCGCACAGCCGACGCGATTTTCCAGGCGACGAGTACATGACCGACCGACTGCTCCCGAAAGACTGCGGCAACGTGTGACTCCTAGAGTGAGAGAGCTTTCCGCGATTGAAGAGGCTTGGCTGGAGCATGCGAGGCGCGTTGTCGGCTGTTCAAACGCGCACCAAGTCGCCTGCGTCAAGGCGGGCGGCGCGCCGCCGGCCGCCAACGTCGATACGAATCTCCGCTGGCCCGGCATGCTCGGTTCTAGATACGAGAGGGCTAAGCATCGCATTCTGTGTGTTGGACAAATTCATCTGGAAACGGAATGGGTTGAGACGCGCGCGAACCTTAGTTTGCTGCAGCCCTTGATGCGCGAGTGGATCAATCACGCGGTTCCAGACGAAGCGTTCCTGTTTGAATACCGCTCCAAGTGCGCGCAGTACCTGCCGCTGCGGGGACCTTGGAAGAAGGCGTTCGGGCCGACGCTTTGTCCTCTTGGCCTTGGCCCGGAAGAGGTAGTGTATGTGAACTTCGCACGCTGCTGGCAGGCTTCCGAGTCGCGAGTTTACGAGGCAATGCGAACTTGTGCCGATGCATTCCCAATTAGCGAAGTATTTGCGATCGTGAACCCCGATGCAGTCATCGTCTTGTCCGGAGAACTCCGTCTTCGCTGCCTACCGCCAACTGATGGCGGGTGTTCCCACTGATCGGTGGCGCAACTTCCCTGGGCGCCGGTCGTTCGCGATGCGCCCCAACGACATAAAACACCATGCGATCGTGGCTAACGGCTCGGCTAGGATTACCTGAAGCGGACTGAAGCTCTCGAGAACTCGTCCGACGCAACGTGCCATACAAGAGGCCCTGCGTGAACGACCCAGCAATTGCGCGCGAGGATGACGTAGCAACGCATCTTGCTCCGCGTTGCACTGACAAACAATCGAGGACGATTGGAACCTACCGAATCCGTTGCCTCCTTGAATAAGGTACCGCTCTGCAGGCCAACTGTGACAACCGCATTGCCCTCTGACGCAGCAATGCAATCGGCCCTCCGCTCGCTGCGAGCAGGAAGTTGTGATGTTAGATAAACCCCTCACCGTTCGCGACTACTACGAAAGGACGAAGGTCCGCGTTATTGGAGGCCCGGATCATCTCGTAGGGCGTCGTGAACGCATCTATCGCCTAATAATCGACGACGTGCCATTCGGCGATTGGTCGGTCGGCAACCCGCGCTATGTTGAGGCCGACCTACTGGCGAATTCACTTGTATCGTGTCAGGTTGATTCCGAGATATGCACAGTCAGGTCTCTCTCGGTTCGGCCCGGCAAGAATACGCCCGATTTTGAGGCGTCTCTAACCGATGGCCGGGTCGTCCGAATCGAAGTCACCCAGTTCGCCGATGAACTGGTTCACAAGTACATGGGCGACCTTAATCATGTGTTTACGCCACTGCAACAACAGTGGAGAGACGACGCTGACATCGCCACGCGTTTGCACGGGCTTCACGTCGTCTTTCACTTCCCGTCGGCTGCTCCGACTGGCGCCCGACCGGCAGCGCGCGCGTGACGAAATTATGAGCATACTTCGGCGCGTCAATCGCGCGTCGGTTACCGGAAGCGATGTTTACAACGTTCCACCGGATTGCCCGATCTTACGGCAACTCGGCACGACATTCACCATTAGGACGGAGGCTTCTCCCGGGCAGGTGCAGTTTAGGCCATCATTAATGATAGCAAGCGCGGAAGGGATGGTCGAAGCTGCACCGACCGTGATTCAGGCTAAGAAAGACAAATTTGCCGGCTACTCTGACGATGGCGCCCTTCCCGTATGGCTCGCGGTCTTTGTCGGCGATGGCATCTCTTATTTGGGTCTGACCGCGATGCACCAACTCGCAGCCTCCGCTGCCATCCTTGAACCCGCACCGTTCGAGCGTTTGCTCATCGTAAATCACGTCACCGGCTTGCGCATCGACGCTGAGCCAAAAGGCGCGTCGGCAACATTCTACGGTATCGACAATGTTGGACGCGAATGTTCGCGCCTTTCGTCGCTATGAACTCAAGAGTCCCGAAGCTGGTTCCCATGCCCTGTCTCCGCCCGGCACGGCCCGGCCGGCGACCGGCCGCGGACTCGGCTTGGCATCCTATCGCAATCGGGATTCAATGTGAAATGATGGCGACAACCCCGATTCATTGTGTAATGGAGACCCCAATGCCGATTCAATGTGAAATTCCGATTCATCGTGAGACAGCGCCTTTCTAGCGTTCTAGGACTGTTTCACAATGAATCGGCAATAACGCCGATTCACTGTGAAAATCTCGATTCAATGTGAAATGTCCGATTCATTGAGAAATGGATGACGAAAAGCTCCGCGCTGCGGGGCTTTTTCTCTTACTACTACTCGTTCATGCTCGGATGCGCCAAGTGTTTTCCTGTCAGCGGATTTCACAACGAATCCGGCCATGACTGACACGGAAGCGCCGCTCGACTTCTAGCCGACGCCGTACTATATCCAGGAAGCCGTCATAACTGCCTGGCCATTCGCGACGGTGTCGCCTTGAACCAACCTACCTCTCCGCGCGCTGCCATCACTCGACGTGAAGTTGTTGCTCAAACAGCATGCCGGCCGACCCCGCCGAAAAGATGGATGACTCATTCGGCATCTCAGCGCCACATAGAACCGGTATCGAACCAGGTGTGATTGTGTGCTAGGCGGCGAGCAATTCGTCCGGCAGTCTCTGAAAAAAACCGCGACGTACGGTGTAATCGATCGTGCAGCCGACCAGCTGAACGCCTTCGACTGGCCAAGGTGCTATGATCCTTCAGGCCCCGGCTTCATGCGCCACGCGCATCCGCAGCAAGGCGGTAGATCTCTCCTCGGTCAGACAAACCGTCAGGAAGTTTGAGCCCCGGTTGTGGATCAAGTGGCGTCAACATGCTCTGCCAGGTGGTATGGGCGAGTTGAGCACCCCGCGGTCCGACTAGGATGTCGTCCGGGCCGGCAACCCGCGCGAGCTCATGAGAGGCGGCGACGACGACGCCGACGAGATCGACCTCGGCATGGTGCTCATTCAATCCGCTGACGTGCGAGACGGCGACGCCAGCCTCGACACCGATGCCGACGGCGACTTCTGGCAGCGTGCGCGCGTGCAAGACGCGCCCTGCAACGCGAACGAGGTCGCGTGCCGTCGTCGCGAAGGCCAAAGCGAGATCGACCTTCGTGATGAGACTCGGCGCCGCGAAGAAGAATGAGTAGCTCGATGCACTCGCGCTCCACAGATTGCCGCGGTGGAGGTCGGCGGCGAGTGCGAGTTCGTGCGCCAGAGTCGCATGGACGCTCGCCGCGTGCGCAGCGGACGCTGCGGCCACCTCAACGGCATTGCACATAACGACGGTCGCGATTGCAAATGCGCGATCGATTCCGACGTCAGCGAGAAGTTCGTCGTGCGACCGACTTGCAGGCGCGCTCGGGCGACCCTCGCCGTCTAGCAAGGCCGCGATCGCCTCAGAGCGCCCGAGCACCCACGCCTCCTGGTCATCGATTCCCGAGGGCTCATATCCCATCGGCATGCCTTGCATGAGCTCCGCCATCTGACGCAGCGCGTTCTCTTCGTCGAAAATGAGCTTCGAGAAGCGATCGACGAGGCACCAGCGGCCTTGGTAGAACTCGCGTTGGTACCGTCGGGGATCTGGAACCGATCGGAAGCGGACCGAACCGTCCGGCATGCGCTTGACGTCGGTAAACACGAAGTCCATGCGGAAGTTAACCGCGCGGTTCTTGCTCACGGCGTACCCTCCGCAAGGAACTCTACAATGCGCCGGACGATATCGCTGCGGGGCGGATATCCGTCGAGTGTGACGCAAATGTTGCCGGACGCAACGAACTCGCGCGCTGCGGCGCCGTCGAGATCGATCGGGCCTAGCCGACTGCGCACCTCCTCGAACATATCGCGATCATTCAGTGGCCAGGGACCGCTTGTGGGGCGATAGTCGACAACTGCGAGGCGCACGCGAGTCTCGCCATGGTGAGCAATCGCCTCGCGGATCCAGTTGTTGACGTGCGGGTCGCCGAAGCCGTAACCGAGGCACAGAATGCGGTCACTGCTTTGCAGTGCCTGCTGGAGGGCTGAATAGTAGTACGAGTACGGCGGCGTCGTAAACTTGAGCACTTTGTTGGCCCCCGAAATGATCGGCGCGGCGTCGTCGATGACGTCGTCTGTGTAGATCGGGAGCGGCGCGTCCCGGAGCGAGGGCGTCGCCTCCTCGGTCGCAGCGTACTTGACGACCTGGCGCTGCGGCTTGTAGCGAGTCACCGCAGTGGGATCCTCGACTATATACCCATACCGAACGCTGCCGTGTAGGTGCGACATGACGTGGTCGCCGGAGGTGAGCGCGGCAACGTAGCGGGCGCGATCAAAGGCGGTCCAACCGTCGGCGGTCAGGGGAAACCCATCCTCCCACGCGTGCCTGCGCTCAAGGAGGTCGTCATAGTTCAGGTTGAGCGCGTGGACGACGAACACGTCGCGTAGCGTAGTCAGCAACGCCTCGCTGCCACGCAAATAGTCGTCGGATGCGGTTGACGCTCCCACGATCACACGCTCGCGCACGAGCCGTATTATGTCCCAACGCAGCTGCCACAAGAGCTGCCAGTTCATGAGGCCGTCATAGCGCGGCATCGGATCGGTGAATGCCGTGAGGATCGGACGGACCACGCTAAGTTGCTCGACCATTGTGCGCGCCGCAACGTACGGCTCCAGCACCTCGACGGCGTGCAGGATCGTCTCGAAGTTGAAGTCGTCGCGGATCGTACGCAACGCGCGATCGACGTGCCGCACGGCTGGTTCCGACGGCTCCACCACGGCGCCGCCCGCCACGGTGGGTATGCCTGCACGCATCACCTTGAACTCGCGCAGGTCGCCGATGATGAGTGGCGAGTCCATCCGACGCACTTCGCGCGTCAGGGCGGCGACCGATGGTCCGCCGCCGGCGATCGAGGTCCCGGCGCCGACGATGAGCGTCAACCGACGCTTGGGGGTGATGGTCAAGGCATATACCCGATAGGCAAGGGAAGGTGAGATCGTGACTCCGTTTCAAAGCGGAGCGGTCGGGAGGTCTAGGGTATTCAGAAGAGCGCGCGCATAGTCGTTAGCCGCTTCTCGAACCCACGATTGCCGGACTAGCACAGCCCAGGAGATTGCGATGCCTGCGTTTACGACGAGCAGAAGTGCGAAGCGCGGGTCGGCCGCCAGCATCGCGAGAATTGCGCCGGGGCTCCTTTCGTGAGTTACCTGTTGGGCTAGTAACACGGCCGCGGCCGACGCTGCAATCGCCGCGATTGTGATCGCCGCTGTGCGCAGACCGTACGTGTTGCGTCGAAACCCGTACTGAGCATTTTCTCTCAAGACACTCGCATGCTCGTCTCCGCGCCGGCGTGCTCGGAGTGCTGCCGTTGCCGACGCGTACTTCAAGTCGGCGTTTGCTGGATCGAGCCGCTCATCCGCAATTGAAGGCCACATGAAGTCAGGACAGATCTCCGCCAGCCGAAGATGGTAGCGCGCTTTCGTCACATCATCGAGGACCGCATCCCGGTGACGTAGGAGCGAGGTCGTCGGCATTCCACCCCACTGATGATACAGCCACCCCTCAACCCGTTTGCCGGAGGAACGGGCGATTCCGGCAACGAGATAAGCAACGGCCAGAATGATAAGCACGACGAACGCGTTCTTCGGAAACTCGCTCGCGAGCGTCTTAGGATATGCCACAAAGGCAACTAGAAGCACTGGCGCGATCGTCAACACTGCGGGGGCTAGACGCGCCTCACGATTATAGGGATCGAATAGTTTCGCTAACGACTCCATGTCAAGCGTCGTACGCCTCTACGCGATCCGCGAATGGGAGCGGTTCGATGCCCCAGTAGCCGACTCGGGGTAAGAACCCTCCATAGTGTACGATCTTGTTGCCCTGTGTCGCGTGAACGCGGGCACCGCGGCGAATGAACGCGTTGAGCACCATCTTTCGCGGATGGTTCTCGTCGTCTCTTGGCGCCGAAGCGAACGCCGTGAATGTTGGTTCTTCGTGGCGCGACTTCTTGAGGCCAATAATGCGATCGAGGACCGTCGGTCCGACGTTGCTGCGGCTCCCGTGGTGAGGAATCTGCACGAATGAAAACTGCTGTAGCGGAAGTCCATGGGACTCCGCGTAGTTTGCGACAGCAGTTAGTGCGTTGATGCCGGCGTCTCCGGTCAAGAGAACGCGACGACCCTCATCAAACGAGCCGTACAAGACGACGCTTGTCTCGTTTGTCGCGCTTGTCTTTCCGCCGTCGCGCAACTGTTCAAGATCCCACCAATCCGGGATCCACTGCGTCGCCTTCGAAATTAGACCCGCTAAGAAGCGCGAGACCAGCGTCTGTTTTCCGATCCAATGACCAGTACGCCGGATTGCCGCGATATCGGCGTTGGGAGTACGATCGAACTGGGGAAGAAGGTTAACGTAGTCGTCGACGCTCGGGGAAAGCACAGTGAACGGGCCAATGTTCGTACCCTGGAATGGCCACCAGATAGGAATGCCGCGATTGTTGGCGATTTCGACCAGTTCATCGAGAATCGGGTATTCTGACCGGATCTTCGCGGCGAGTTGTTCAGAGGAAAGCGTCTTATCCTCAAAAAGGTGCGCGGCCGCGGCCCCGTGGTTCCACGGCAGGATCATCCAGAGGTTGGCGACAGGCACCTCTTCGAGTACGGTTCGTAGTCCCGATGCGTGGTCGAGATCCGGATGTGTGAGCACGACATGCTGCAGCCCGCGGCTGGGATATTCTGAACGTAGGTGCTGGACAATGCCCGAGCCCGTTTCTAAGTGCCCACCGTCGACGAGCATAAGGTCGTACGCTGATTCGCTACCGTAGCGAACGATGATCGCGTCCCCCGCCCGGGACGCTTCGCCCACCGGCAAGAATTCAATTTCGCAATTCATGCGTCAGCTCCCACGATTGAGGCCGAGACGCGCGCCGCTTCCGGGTCCCCTCGGCCGATGCGGGAAACGGTGTCCGAGGGCCCAGAAAAGGCACCGCGACCGCCGGTTGTCGTATTCCGTTTCTGCGTGTTCATCGGCGAAGTGCCCGCATCAACTGGGAGAAGAGCGACCTCTCTTGGTTGTACGCGTGCTCGCCGATGAGGAACATCCCCGCAAGAATGCCGACTACGGTGGCAGCCTTTTTCACATCGTCGTCCACGGCTAGCGCCCCGCGCCATTTCTCGCCGGTCGTGCGAGGCGGTACAAAGACCCCTTCATCGGGGTCGCGGGGAAGGTGGCGCCCTTCTTGACCGTGCGTTCATCACCGGCTCCGCCGCGCGGCCCGATGATCTGCCATTCGCCTGACCGGGGCGCTGTCTGGCCGGGTTTGAACCCGGTCTTTTTCGATGTCTTCAAGGTACTCGAGCCTCAAGAGCTTTCATGGATGGCGGTGTCGAGTACCGAGGGACGAGAAACAGGACCGCCTAAATGTCGGCAAACTGTCCTCGTCGGCCTCAACTGATGCAGGGCAGGACCGGAAAACGGCCGTCACGGGGTTCCAAGCCAGGCGGTCGTTTTCGTTTCTGACCCCACTGGAGGGCTCGACCGCCCTCCGCCGGCACCGGCCGGAAATCGTTCCGCTACGTCTCTGCTGTCCCACCCTTTCGGGCCCAAACGTTCCAGGGACGGCCGGTATTCGCCAATTGGAACGCTTCGTCCCTCTATCGGCGGGGGCGCGGCGGCCCCTGTGGATAACTTGAAGGAGTCTGTGGAACGTTTTCAGTATGAGGTCAGGGTCAGTGTTCCACTTTAGCAACGATGCGGGTCGGTACGGGATGCGCAATCCCCCGCTCCAGCGGGCGCTCGTGGACCTTCAGTATCCGCTTAGTCCACGGCTCGTCACGACCGAGGGGCTGAGCGAACTGCGCGAACAACTTCTCGAGGCCTTCCCCGTGATGCGCCCGGCGAACGCGCCCGGATTCTCTCTTTCCATTGGGTCGCCGGGGCCGTCGGCGGTCCCTGGATTCGAATCTCGTTACCAGTTCATCAATGAAACCGGATTTGACGTGATGATCGGAGCGAGCAACGCGACTGTCTCGTTCTCTGGGCGAGCGTACAAGGAGCGGCAGCAGTTAGCCGGGATTCTCAAGATCGTCGTTGCCGCGGTTGGGCCGGTCGGTCGTGTGACGCAGTGTGATCGAATCGGCGTGCGATACATCAATGCGGCGCCGGCAACGCTTCTGCAGTGGCGCGCCTGGTTCAAGCCTGAATTCACTGGTTGGACGGAAACTGGCGTCGTCGACGAGCGTTCGCGGCGGGTTGCCATGCTCATCACGCAACTCTCAATGCCGGAAAGCGATGTCCAAACGGCTGCGACGATCCGCCACGGCTATCTCCCTGACGGGATCGGCGGGGACATTACCGACCTCGCGGCTGCGAGCAAGCCGTCGTTCCTCGTCGACATCGACATGGCCACGGACAAGCGCTGCACATTCGACGCTGACGAAATTTCCGCGCGCTTCAGGGCGATCAATAACGACATCGCGCGTTACCTGCGCAATACCTTTTCGGAAGAAGGCGAAAAGCAGTTCGGGTTATACAGCCTCGAGGAGGTTAGTTCGGCATGAACATCTTTTACGCGTGGCCGCAGAACAACTGGCTGCAGCGTGAAACGCCGCTGGGAATTCCAATCTTCACTCCATTTCACGTGCGGCCGTGGAGCGAGAATTGTGTGTTCGCCATTGACGCACAAATCGTTCGAATGGTCTACATCGGTGGCCTTTCTACGAACGATCCAACGATATTGGCCTGGACGCTCTACGCACCCGCCCCGCCCGAGCTGCGCGGCATCGAACTGCGCAACCCCTGGCTGACTTCACGTGAACGGTTCCCAAGCACAAACGCCCCCGTTGATCAAGCTCACGGTTTCGATAACGTCAAGGCCGGTCGTTCGTATCGCGACAAACTGGCTTTGATTGAGAACGTCAGTGGCCTGTCCCGAAGGGAACTTTCGGACTGGCTTCAGACGTCACACACGACTCTCAATGGTATAGCGAGGAACGATCGGACTCCGCGCGCATCACTTGCCGTGCGCATCGTGGCCCTGTCTAAGCTTATGCGAACCCTCGCATCTTTGCATAGTTTGGATGGCCGAACTATTCGGGACGCGCTGATAACCTGCACTCTCGACGGCAAGAGCACGCTATACTATGTGCGAGCAGGCGACTATGAGAATGCCGAAACGGCCGCGCAATTTGCGGTCAGTTTAGCGAAAAAAGCTAGCGAAACAGGAGAACGGGGCTTCCCCGTCCGCCGCCGGGCGTCGGTAGGAATACTCAGCACTCACACTAGCGATGCTCGGCGCGCAGAATAGCCGCCTCCAACGCTGTATCGAAGTGCGCTGCGCGAAAAGGCCGCCCTGAGAAATTCGAAACGGCTAAAATCGTGGCGCGATTATGTTCCGACTGGCGGTACAGAAACTGTGGCGCCGGAAGGCCCGACGCGCGCGCCTCGTAAAGGTAGGTACATGGACTTTCGGCGATTGGCACATCAACTACGCGAAACGATCATGCGCGACCTCGGCATCAGCGACCCACCGTATTACCTAAAGGTCATGGAAGACGTGGGCGGCGTTACGGTACAGCTGTTCGATACACGAGAAAAAGGCGGGGCATACCCGGAAGGCAAGTATGTTTCTGGACATATCATCAACGACTGGCACGACACATTGCTCGAGCAGAAGGCTAAGGAAGCGGCGGATGCCATGCGCAACGACGTGCCGAAGCCGTAGGCGTCAAAGGGAACGCGCGCGCAGGCCGGCCGACCCCACGCGACATCTGGCGTCGTCAAACGCCGATCCTCTCTGTCATCACACGTTACGGAGGTCTTCGAGCTTCCAATCCGGCGAGACTCGCCGGTGCCAAGCCGGGTGCACATTAAGGATGTTAGCCAAGTGATGGATCGGCACCGCGAGGGCGAGTTGCGAGTTCAGCCGATCTATCCCGGCACGAAGCTGTTTCAGGCGCTCTTCGGGCGACGCCGGAGTCTCAACACCCAGCTCGGCCGGCGGAATTGGCCAGTACCCAAAGTTGACACCGATCAACGCGTTTTCCGCCGTTCCCTCTCCGATCGTCATGTGAACCGGTCCTCCCGACATTCCGTTCGTCACGGTCGCGTCGATGAGGTACATTGACACGGCGCCGGCTTCCGTCTGAACAGGATCCGACGTTGCAGACGCAACGTGCCCGCTTCGGATGATAATCTGACGCTCGCCGCCTGACTGATACCACATGCCGGTGATGCGCGCCGGGTCTCCTAGCTGGAAGTAGTCCAGCAAGCCGCTGCCCCATCCACGTACGAAGAACTGGCCACGTGCGATGACGGAGCTGCTAATACCGCCTCGTCGCGTCAAATCAGCCTTCAGAGTCGGCAATGCAACTGTCGCTATGTCCGCCTCATCTGCGTAGGTCCAGCCATCCGCCGGTAGAGGGAAAAACGTCGCTGACTCGCCGAGTCGCAACACTCGGACGCAGAGCGCGCGTCCCTCGTGCAGCGGCCGCGCGATGACGTGCCGAGCGGTAACAAAGAACATAGTCGCCGAGTCGTCCACGACGTACGGGTACGAACTTGGGACGTCCGCAACGAAAAAGCCAGACCCGAAGAAGTCGGGAGGGTCACCAGCGTAGCCCACGATCGTGGTCGCCTCGTAGAACTGCTTGCGCGTGGTTATTCGGCTGGCAGGCGGTAGGAGGTTCTCCATGCGCTCACCTTCCACGCCCAGGGGACGGGACCGTCACCGCAGCCACGGAGCCTGCTCTTTGGGGACGGGCCTCACTCACGTGGGGGTTGTCGGCGACGCCCGGCGGCCGCCGGCAAGCGGCAAGCAAGTTGGGAACGGCGCAAGCAACACGCGATAGGTCCCGTCGTGGCAATCGAACAGAATGCCCGATGTTCGCGTGAACGGCGGAACGGCGAGGACGAGCAGCACGGCGACCAGCATGATCACCAAGCCGGTCGAGCGCGGACGATCACCGCGGCGTTCATTGTTTCGACTTCGTTCGAGGCCGTGGGTCGGGACCCCGCGGGTTTCTGGCCTTGGCGGCGTCGGGTGAGGCGTCCAAAGTGCTGCGGGGCTTTTTCTTTTTTTCCATTTTCGTCTGCAACGACAACGTCGCCATCCGGCAGGACAGCATCGCCTGCGGTGTAGAGTACTCCGGCGGCACGTTTGGAGATTGGGTCGTAGAAACCATAGAATCGTCCGTCGGGACAGCGATGTGGGCGGCATGAGTTAAAGATGATGTATCGTCGGCTATTGCGGTCCACCAAAAGGCGCATCGGTATCTGGACGCCGCCGGCGTGCTGCATCCATGTTGCAGTGCGTCCGCGGTCCGTGTTCCTGATCGCAACCGCCAGCCGGTCGAGCGCTCTGGCAAATGATGCATTCGTACGGTACACATCGAAAGGATAACCCGCAAGGTGTGACTCGTTCTCGGAAATTGGAATAGACACGAGCCCCAACATAAGGGCCGTCGCAGTTCGCGATGCGGCGGAACCTGCCGATGGAAACGGTGCAGGAGTTGAAGCAATTTGGTCTTGATGTCGTCGTTGTTGTCGGAGATGACGTGGCACTTACACGCGGTCTACTTAGGGACAGTGGTATTTCCCGTTCGTGATTTATGACCACGAAATATACGACGGCTCCCAAGGCGGTCACAATAGCGATTGAGGCAAGCCATCTAGCTCTATAATCGTGACCGCCCGCTGCGGGAGAAGTTACCTTCCGGAGCGACTCCGCGACGCCGACCTTGGATCCGCACTGAGGGCAATAGCGCGCATCCGGTGTCACAGCGGCACCGCAGTGAGCACAGAACCGTTTCGGTGGCGACTGCATGTCGTCGTCCCCTCTGCCGATAGGGCGCAAGCCTTCTTTGGGCGATACCCTGGCGCCCTTCTCGAAGGGTGATTCTAGCAAGCCATTGAGCCAACGCGGAGGGACGCCCAGGCACACAAGGTCGCTTTCGTCGCTTCCCGCCCCGGAATTCGGAGTCGCGGCGCCAAATAATGGCGGCTTATAGGCTTGACGCAATATAGGAGACACGCTATAATGCGTCATGGCCTGGGCGCTGGTGTCCACGGATGAGTTCGATGAATGGTACGCTGCGCTCGACGCACTCGACCAGGACGCAGTGGACTTCGCGATCGCTCTGCTCGAAGGATCTGGGCCGATGTTGGGTCGTCCGCACGCGGACACGGTGAACGACTCGCGCTTCCCCAACATGAAGGAACTACGTGCGCAAAGCGGCGGAAAACCGCTGCGCGCATTCTTCGCGTTCGACCCGCGGCGCACTGGAGTCTTGCTCGTCGGCGGCGACAAGACCGGCGACAAACGCTTCTACGTTAGGATGATCCCGACTGCCGACAAACTCTATGCCGAACACCTCGCCGATCTGGAGAGCGAACATGCCGACTAAGCCCTGGCGTGAGACCCAAGAGAGACACTCGAAAAATACGCCCGAGCAGCGCGACGCCACGCGTGCCCGTGCGCACGCGCTGCTCGAACTCGAACGCCTGTCGCTCACCGCACTGCGGCGTGCGCGCGCGATGACCCAGGAAACGATTGCCGAAACGGCCGGCATGGCGCAGGGTGACGTTTCAAAACTGGAACATCGCACCGACGCGTACATCGGGACAGTTCGCCGATTCGTCGAAGCCCTCGGCGGCTCGCTGCGCATGGTGGTCGAGTTCCCTGATGCGGCTCCGGTCGAGATCGAGGGATTCGGCGCACAAGAGAGTGCTGGCACCGACTGGACGAAGGCCCGCGCTGCCGCGCATGGCGCCTTCCGTAAACGCGCTGCGCAAACCGAAGTCGGAGCCGCGAGCCGCAAGCGCAAGGGAGCGGAGTTCTACGAGACCATCGGGTCTAAGGGTGGCGTGCGCCGATAGATGTCATTTGTACATCAACCGTTTGATGGTTGGCCAGGAACGAGACCTCAAGGCGCAACCTGGGAAGGCTCCGCTCAGACTCCGTATTCGCCTAGTCACGGGCTTGGGCGCGCGTGGGTGACTGCAGCTGTGGACCCTGCTAAAAGCCGTTGCTGGCGGGGCTACGACCGCATCGCTCCCCAAGAAGATGAGCCCAGCCGCCAGCTTATCCTCGCTCCAGACGAGTCTGCGGCGAGCAGATCCGTCGGGTTAGCCCCTCGGCGGCGTGCCGCGCCCGCGGTCCAGAGAGGTCAAGCCTCTTCAGGAAGGATTCATTGTGAAATGAACGCGTTATGGTCGATTCAATGTGAAATTCCGATTTATTGTGAGACAGCGCCGTTCTGACGCTCTGACCGTTCTAGCGTTCTAGCGTTCTAGCGGGCGCGCAGAGGTCATGCGGCTCGTCGTCGATCTCGGGTGACGTTGGGGCGGTTGCCGAAACGGAAGCCCACGTGAAGGGGCCTTCGCCCTCTTCGGAGGGTGTTTCCGGGAAGACGATCGCGTTTTTTCGTACGCGCGCTGCGGCTCGCGTTTGCACCTCGAACGCAGCGGCTGTGATGCCGACCTAGGCGACTTGGCGTTGCACGGGACGTCGGGGTTTCCAGAAGGGCCAGGAGAGCGAGCGGCGTACCGACGCCTTTCCGGGTCAGCAATCATTGGAGTTCGGAATGTCTGAACGAAAGAAGCGGTTTTTGACGATCGTACCGGCCTTGTCGGGAATGGTGGCGGCGTCGCTCCTGGTGATGCCCATAAGTAGCGACGTGCGCGTCGGGCTGATGGGCTTCTGCATCGGTTGTTCGGTGGTCGCCCTGGTGAAGCTCAAGCGCGCGCAACGATGCTAAGCTGAACAGCGAGCGCGCAACGCGCGCGCTGGGATAAAAGCGACGTGCACATCAATCTACGTCGCTCGCAGCTGGTAAACCGAGCGAGAAGCTCCCTATTTTCGCAAGCACGGCCCGACTCTTTCGGGCGATCCGCTATTCGACGAGTACAAAAGTGGGCGCCTCGATGCGTTCTGGACGCGTGAATTCGCATCCTGAACCGACACGATGTGAAATCAACGCGGAAAGTCGATCCACTCTGAAATAGTCGGCGATCGGGACATCGCGCCGTTCTGACGGGCAATAGACTCGTTAAGTTACGATAGACGCTGACAAGACGAGAAACTCGAGCCGAGACTGGGAACCCAAGCAGACGAGGGCTGCGTACCGCGCTGTCCTCGTTCTTTTCGTACGGCGTTCAAAAGGCTCCTCGACCGGCGGACGCAGCCGGGATTTGCCCATGCCGCGCTGCGCTGAATGAAAGCCGACGGGTCATATCGTAAACACCGGGCAGATGCTGCCCGCCGACGTACCCGAGTATCTGGTCCACACCAAATTATCGCCCGTCGAGCATTGGCGCCATGTGGTGGAGATCGCTGCCTTGATTGCGGCGGCGATCTGGGCATTCTATGTTTTCATTTATCAAGAACGGATAAAACCCGCGGGCGAACCGCCCCTACTGCAGGTTGACACGCGCGTTACGCACGACGTGCTCGAAGCGGGAAAAGAACTCGTCACGATCGACGTGACGCTAAAGAATACCGGTTCGACCGATATCTCGATGGGTGCTTTGCTCGTCAATGCGTACGGGGTGCGCTATGCGAACGACGGCACGCGCGAATCCCGAGAGTTCCATCCCGCTCGCGGGATCACGATCATCAACCGCGGCCTGAGGAGTGCCGCTCCGGTGCTACTGTACAGCCACCTGTCACAGTGGCAGCCTCTTGGTGTGGCGCGTCAGACATTGCGGCTGCCCATTGCTCAGGAGTTGACGTTTGAACGGCCGTTCGTGATCGAGCGTCGTACGTATGAGACGCTGCGGATCACCTACGGATATTGCTATCAGCGGCTGGACAATCGAACCGCGACCGCGCTCGTCCCGAGGCGCGCGCGAGACGGTGCGTTTGACGTTCGAGACATTCTCCGCGCAAACGGCGTGCACGCGGGACTCCGTTGCGGTGGAACGCTCTCCTACAACGGCGAATACGCGTTATGAGCGAGACTGCCTAGCAACGCCCCTCTCCTGGCCTGACGTGGCGCTACGTGCTAGCCAGTCCGATCCGCGCCGGCCCGCGGCGCGCCGCTTTTGGTGATAATCGTCGGCGGGTCTATCGGATATAGGCGGTAGGGCTTGGTCGCAGAGCGAGCGAACGTCGCGCACCGTGGCGGAGAGGAATCGCTCGCTGAGCAGGAAGCCGGAGTTCGGACTCCTGGTTGCCGCACTGTCCCTCGTCGTTCTCGCCTTGGGCTGGGCGATGGTGCTGCTGCCGCTCGGGACGTTTCCCCTCGCCGTGGGCGATAACGGACAGGGTGCGTACGTCGCCCGTGTCCGCCACGTGCCGGCGAAGTACACCTCCGGTATCGCGGCCGGCGATCGTCTCGATCTCTCGACCCTGTCGTATGCGCAACGCTGGCGCTTGCAGGCGGGGGCGCCGCCCGGCTACGCCCTGACGCTGCGCGTACGTCATGCCGGCGTTTGGTCGGATCGCGTCATCGTGCCGTACTTGACTGCCCTGCCGCTCGGCGACCCGCAATGGTGGTCCGGGCTGGCCGAGATGACGGTCGCAGTGCTCATTTCCGCCATCGTGGTCGCTCGCCGGCCATCGGTGGCGACGGCGGCGTTCGCATGCTACGTGTGGGGGGCGCTCCCGTCGTTCCGGTTCATCGCGTTGTTCTCGTGGCTCCCCGACCCCGTCTACGCGCCCGTTGCGACCGTTCTCGAGGCGCTCGTCGCCTCGTTCCCGGTATTCCTGCTCCTGATCTTTGTCACGCGGTTTCCGGCGGAGCCGTCGACGCCCAGCGGTCGTCTTCGCATGCGCGTTGCGGATGCAATGCTCTTCGTCGGTCTTGCAATCTGCCTCACGTTTGCCGTGTTCGAGCCCGTTCGCCACCACACGTGGTCAAACGTCGCGGACCTGATCGGCATCGTGGTGGTGGTTGTCGGCGGCGTGCTCGCGTCATTGCAATATCGTGAAGCGTCCGGTGAAGACCGCCGCCGGATCGGGTGGGTCCTGGTCGGCTACGGCGTGACGCTCACGAGTTTCGTCGCGACGAACGCCATCATCACGGCGCCCGTGTTGGCATCGACCGACCTGCAGGCTGCCGGACAACTCGCCGGAATAGCGCTGCCGCTCGCGCTTGCGTACGCGATTCTGCGGCATCGCGTGCTCGACATCGGGTTCGTGCTCAACCGCACCGTCGTCTACGCCGCGGTCACCTCGGTGGTCGTGGTCGCCGTCAGCCTCGTCGATTGGCTTGCCGGGAAGCTGATCGGCGAGACACGGCTCGCGCTCGCCGCGGAGGCGGCGGTGACGATCGCGATCGGCGTTGCGCTCAACGCGATGCATGACCGAATCGAGCGCGTCGTCGAACGGGTGCTGTTTCGCGACCGCCATACTGCCGAACGCCGGCTACGTAACGGGATCGACGCGCTCGCGTTTGCCGCCAGCGATGCGGCGATCGAACGCGCGCTCACGGATGAAGTCTCGGCTGTGCTCGGGCTGCGTTCGGCCGCGTTGTTCCGGTTGGACGAGGAGACGGACCGTTTCCGCTGCGTTCGGGCCACGGGTTGGCCGGACGCCGTTGCCACGATCGATGATGACGCGCTGCTCGTCCGGACGCTGCGTCTGCGCGAACGTCCCTTCCATCTCGCTGACTTCGCAATCACCGAGTCCGTGCTGCCCACGGGACCGGCGGGGCCGGTGCTCGCGGTTCCGATCGCAGATCGGCACGCACTACGGGGCTTCGTTCTGTACGGCGCTCTCTCGGAGGGCACGGCGCCCGATCCCGAGCTCATCGATCTGCTGGGTCAACTCGGCAGCGCTGCCGCGGCGGCGTCGGCGTACGTCGAAGCGCGCGCCGCGCGCGCGCGTCTCGCCGACATCGAGAAGCATCTCGCGGGAATTCCCATCGCATCGAGCTGAGCAGATGACCGCCGCGATGCCTCGGCGCAGCCTCGGGAGCGCGAACGATCAAGCTACGGCGGCGAGTATTGACGGCTTGCGTGGCGCTGCGCGTGCGGTCATCGGCGCCGGTTCCTACAGGATGACGGAACGGATCAGTTCGTAGCTTTCGATCCTGCTGCCGTCCCACACGAGGACGAGCTCCTCAGAGACGTCCGACACGGTCGCGACGGCGGCGGGCCGAAAAACGCCGTAGCACGAACCGCCCGGCGCGCGCACGCTGTCGTACCACACACCGTCGCTCCCGGACGCGCGGAGGCCGGCGCCGTGGCGTTGCGCGGCCGCGTACACCAGCGGGTCGTAGAGCGCGACGTCGCCGCCGCTCGCGCGGCGCACATCCGCGACGTTCCGGTCGTCGAGGTCGAGCTCAAGGGCTACACGCGGAACGCGTCCCGCCGGCGCGGTGCTCGCTGCCAAATAGCGTGACGCGTGATAGGCTGACTCGCGCACGGCGACGTCGAGCGCGTCGGCCGCGTAGAGCACGCCATACGTCCCCGGCGAGAAGCGGCTCGCGCCCGGCGTGAGGAATGGTCCCATGACGACGGCGGCGTGCGGACCGCCGTAGCGGTCGGCGACGGGGACGAGCGCAATCGCACCCGCAGCATCGCGCGCGAGCGGGTCGACCAGAGCGCGGAGCGCGATCAGGTCATCGAGGTCGGCCGGATCCGCCACGAGCTCCGCGAGAGCGGCGAGCGGCGGGCGCGGGTCGGCGACGACCCGCCTGAGTGTCACCAACCTTGGCGCGCGATGTCGAGGTAGCGTCGCACGTCGATCAGGTCGCTCATCAGGCCGGTGGTCATGCGCTGAAGCGGAGGCTGATCGCCGAAGTCTCGGTTTGGCCGGCGGACCCAGTCGTCAGCGATCGAGCCGCGGCCGAAGAGTGCTGCGAGGTCTTCCCAGATGACCAACAACGTCGCAATCCGCTCGGTGACGTCGGCCGGTATGGTCCGGTTTGGCGCTTCGTACATCCGCCGCAGCGTCCGCTCGTGCACGCCCAGCATCCGCGCGGCCTCAGCACCCGTGAGGTGCCAGCGCTCGGCGATCCGCCTCAAGGCGGTCACGGCGACGCGGGCGGTCGAAGGCGGGGCGGTGATTGCAGCAGCAGCAGGCATGGCAGCTGTCACGATTGTACCCGGTCGCGGTGGCAGCGGTCAATCGGCGCGCCGAGGCGCCACACACCCCTTGTCCTTGGCCGTACTTTGTAGTACAAAGGTAATTCATGCGTGACTTTGTGTTGCAGAGTATATGTTTAGCGTCCGCTATCTGGTCGGGATCGGGTTCGTCGTCGTCCTCGCGACGTTTGGCTGGTTCGTGCTCGGTTCGACCCTCGCGATGCGGACGGCCGACTCGGACGTTTCCCAGCGCGCAGCCCTCGCCGGCCTTTGGGGCACGAAGCAAGAGCAGCGCATGCCGACCTTTACCGCGACCGTCCCGAACGGCGCGCGGAGCTGGCAAACGATCACGCCCGCCGTGTCCTCGTCGCGGATCGACGTCGACCTCGCGCTGGACCTGCGCCGGAAGGGACTGCTCTGGTACAATACCTACGACGTCGCGTTTACCGGAGCGTATCGCGTCCCGAATGTGGGCAGCTCCATGCGGCTCGCGTTCCCCCTTCCCGCTGCCGGCGCGACGTATGACGATGTCGCGGTTTTCGTCGACGGGAAACCGGTGAGCGCGAGCAGCAGCGGTGGCGCGCTCCGGGTGACCCTTCCTTCCGCGCGCGCGGAGACGCGCGACGTGACCGTGCGCTACCGCTCGCGCGGGCTCGGATCGTGGCGCTACCGCTTCGGCAAAGATACGACGGCCGTGCGGAACCTCACACTGACGATGCGTACGAACTTCGCCGCGATTGATTTTTCGGCGAACACGCTCGCGCCCACGGCGGAACGACGGAACGCGAACGGCTGGGAGCTGACGTGGGAGTACCACGAACTGCTCACGCGCGCCGAGATCGGGATGACGCTGCCCCTACCCCTTCAGCCGGGACCGCTCGCGGAACGAATCACCCTGTGGGCGCCGCTCTCTCTCGCGTTCTACGCCTTCGTGATGCTGGTCATCACGACGTTGCGCCGCATCACGCTCCACCCGATCAATTACCTGTTTCTCGCGGCGGCGTTCTTCGCGTTTCATCTGCTCTTCGCGTACACCGTCGATCGCATCCCGGTCGAGTGGGCGTTCGCGCTGTGTTCGGCGGTTTCAATGGCGTTGACGATCTCGTACCTACGCCTCGTCGTCGGCCTCCGCTTCGCTGCGGTTGAAGCAGCGGGGGCGCAATTCTTCTATCAGATCCTCTTCTCGCTCGCACTCTTCGATGAAGGGTTCAGCGGCCTCTCGATCACGGTCGGCGCGATCGTGACGCTGTTTCTCATGATGCAGCTCACGGCTGGGTTCCGCTGGTCCGAGCGTTTTCGACAATCAGGACCGCAAGCGACGCCGGTGTAGGGGAAACGATCGTGCGGCGCAAGGACGAGCAATCGCAGAAGGAAGCCAACTTGAGCGGGCGTTTATGAACACGCCGCACGAAGATCCTGCGACGCTTGCGTTCAGCGAGGTCAAAGAGCTGATCGGCGTCTACAGTATCATCGAGCCGAGAGCCGTGACGAAGTATTTGACGGGGAAGAGCGAGCCACGCTTGGGATCGTCCGGGGATCGTCCGGGCGCCAAAGAAGGCCCGGCGCTGATCCGAGCCTCCTTCGTCGTCTCAACCGATCGTGTCAGTCGTAGTTTTCCCACGTCCATTCGATCCCGTAGCCTTTTCCGCTCCACGGCGCCGCCGTCGAGAGAGTGTGCCCGTCTTTCGTATTGTACATGGTGATGTTGGTCGTGTACTCCTGCGAGTAGCCGAACCACGATCCGTTCGACGTCAGCGCCCCGTAGGCGCCCCACATGTACGCGTTTCCGTAATCCGGCAGCACCGCGTATCCCCCTGGCAGGAGCGGAGTCTCGAGAACCCACTCCGCGCTCGCGCCGTAGAACGTCCCGTTCGTCGGCTTCCCGAGCGACGTCGAGAGAACCCAACCCGTCGTATTGTCCTTGCAATAGAATCCGCCGCCGCTCGAGGACGACGACGGCGAGCTGGCCCACGCTTCGCACCAGACGTCGTCGTTCGCAGCGACCGCGAATGCACCGTGCGACCCCCCCGGGTAATACTCGTACCACAGATAGAACCCGTCGACGTCGTCGTAACAGCCGGTGTCGGAACACATATCGGGATACGTGTACGACTCGGTTCCGTCCTGGATGACGCTTCCGTCGCCGGCGACATAGCCGCCGATGCCCGGCCAGACCGCCGCGTAGCAGTAGTCACCGCAGTCTGCGGGATTGGGAATCGACGGAACATACCATTCGCCCGACGCGGTGGAGTAGGTGTAGTTCGCGCCGGTAACGGCGTACCCGCTCCAATTGCGGCTGTCGCTGTACGCCTGGTGATAGCGCGGTATCGGAACACCTTGCCGGATCACACGAACGGTCGGTGACGTTACGACGCGAAGCCAGTCCGCGTAGCCGTCGGGAAGATCCGGACGCGGCGGAAGATCATGCGCGATCAGTTCGTCGCGCGACGCCGTCGTGAAGTCAAAGCCGAGCCGCGTCTTCGCGGCGGCGACGTCCGCTTGCGTCGCGAACGTCCGTGCGATCGGCGCAGCGGTCGCGGACGGCGCGGTGCCCGCGAGCTGGGTGACCCGGATCGGCACCGATGCGACGACGCGCCCGTTCAAAGAACAGGTGATCACGAACGCGGACTCCGCGGCCCGCGGCTTCTTCGCGCGCATTCCCATGCGAACGGCGCCCGTCGCATCGGCGTACACCTCGTGTCCCGGCTTCGACGCCCCGGAACGGCACGACGCGCCGGGCTGCGTCTGAAACTCGATCGGAATGCGCGCGCCGTACATCAGCGTGACGTCGATCTCGCCGTCGGCGCGCTTCACCGCGCCGAGCTTGCGGAGCGCGGAGCTGGGCGCTTGCAGCGAGTCCCCCGGATGCGGCACTGCAATCACCGACGGCCCCGCGCATGCCGCCAGCGTTCCACACAACAGCAACAATCCGGCTCGCACGCCGGAACCATGACGATCATTCATTACTTCAACCCCTCAAGCAAAGAGCGTCCGCGTCGCCCCCGGCACCGGCGCTCTGCTACCTACGGGTCGATCGTCACGGGCCCCTTCCCGACCAAGCAGCAAGGGACCAAGCGTTCTGCTTGCCCGCGGATGGGCGACGACCCGGTGACGTCGGTCGTCGACAAGTTCAGCCGCACGTACGACGTCGCGAACGTTTTCATCCGCGACGGAAGCATCATGCCGACGCAGAGCTCGGAGAATCCCGGCCTGACGATCATTTCGCTGGCCCGCGCGCACGCGGACTACCCCATCAGCCCAAGGCGATCGCATTTTCACCCTCAGACCTGCACGACACGACGCGTCGCCCGTGCGCCGAGCTCTCGCCGCCGGCGAGGCAGGATCATGGAGTGCCACGGGTAGGGTGAGAAGAGAAGGTCGACGGCTAACTCGGCTTCGCGATACGTAGCGTGTGGGTTAGCCAACTGCTGAGCAGCATGAAGTACGCCGGAGAGGACGGCACCTCTTGCGAGACCGCTTCCGCGGTTGCGTCATCCATTCGTTCCGTGGAAGGCGGGAGCATCATCAGGTGATTGGCATCGGGGATGACGTCATAGCTGATATTGGGATGCGTCGCGCATACGACCCGTAACGACGCAACCGTCTGTGCGACAGGGATCCACGGATCAGACGATCCGAGCAGAAACAGCGTCGGGATCCGGATGTTCTTCACGGCCGCGAGCGGGTCATCATCCATTTGCGTGCGCCACTCGGAGTCGTTGGGTCCCTTCAACTGCGCGACGGTCGGCATGTACATGTACTGATACCACGGCTCGTTCTCGATCTTTCCGATCGCAACCATCGCCTGTTCCCGGGTGTTCGTGCCGCGCAGATATCCCGTCCACATCTTCCGCGCCGCCAGCATGTCGTCGATGTTCGTCTTGGCATACCCGAGGGCGTACAAATGGTTTGCATCGGCAAATTCCATTTGTAACTCCGGCGACGTGAGCGGCGCGGATATTGCCACGGCGAATGCCGCACGTTTGTCACGCGCCGCGGCGAACGTCGTGAGCCAGCCGCCTTGACTGATGCCCCAGTATCCGACACGCTCGGAGTCGATTTGCGGCATTGCGCGCAGTGCGTTCGCACCGGCGATGCCGTCGACCGCAAGGATCTCGTACGGCACGTCGTTCTTTCCGGTCGATGCGCCGCTGCCCCGACGGTCGAAGAGCAGCACCGCGATGCCCAGTTGGGGAAGGCCTTCACGCAAATGTCGATACAGCGGCGTGGCGGCTAAGGGCTCCGATGCCCCTTGATAGACGACGACAGCCGGCACGGGGTGGTGCACATCCGGAAGGTACAGCGTCCCGCGTAGTGTCGCGCCCGCGCTCGTGAACGTTACGGCCTTCGCCACAACATTCGTGGAGGCCGGCGCATACCAGGGGAGCGCGGCTGCAAGCATGAGCGCAGCTTCGACGGCAAGTACCATTTGTCAGCATTCGACAGCCGAAGAGCGCGTCTTGTCGAGCGACGCGGCGGATCAACGTCAGCCCAGGATTTTTCATATGGAGGTCTTCGGCGACCGGCTGCTGCCGGAAACGGGGACCGCGAACTGGGCCCACATGCTGGGCTCGCGCCGAACACCCGATCTAGCACGAGTCGGCGGCATCGACATCGAAGGACCGCCGCGCCAAAGGGGCGCGGGCCTTCTTCGCTCAGCGACTTTCCTGCCGAAGGCGAGGTCGGTCTGGCGGATCGTTGACGCTGAAGGACGTAGCTAACGGTAATGGCGATCGGCTCGCACCGTGGAGCGACGCCGCGCTGCGCTCATCGCAGACCATCGGAGGCTATCGGGTGAAATGGGAAGTCAGGCCACGTCCGTGCTGTACGTCGTGCTCTTGGTCGCCGTCGTCATCATTGTGGACGTCCTCTTTTTCAGGAATTACCTTTGGGAACGGCTGATCGCGAACATCGGAATCGTACTTATCTTCGCGGCGTTCTACTTCAGGTTCGTGAAGCGACCGTAAGCACAGTGGGAGCGGCGCTTGTGTCGTACGGTATGATTCGATGAAAGCCTCACGCACCTGAAGCGAGCCGGCACGAGCCGCTCTTGCCGCGCGACGCTTGCGCCGGGATGCTGAACGTGCGCTCTGGCGATTTGCAGCCAATCGGTGTTATCTGGTCTCTTGGGGCGGTCTGGAGCGGGGCCGATGTCGATCCGGGGACCGGCCGTTCGGCGTGGTAGCAAATCCCCCCACGCCCGAAGGAGAGCATCCGATGCGATTCATGGTTCTAGTCAAGCCCGGCCCCGAGGCCGAAAGCGGCCGCCTCCCCGATCCCGCCATGTTCGAGGCGATGGGAAAATTCAACGACGAGATGGTCGCGGCGGGGGTGATGCTTGCCGCCGACGGGCTGCACCCGACGTCGAAGGGCGCTCGGATCCGCTACGCCGGCGGCCGCCCCACCGTCGTCGACGGCCCGTTCACCGAGAGCAAAGAGCTGATCGGGGGCTTCTGGATCCTCCAGGTCAAGAGCCGCGACGAAGCGATCGAGTGGATGAAACGCGCCCCGTTCGGCGAGGTCGAAGAAGTCGAAATCCGCGAGATCTGGGAACTCGAAGACCTCGGCGATCTGCTGCTGCCGGAAACGCGCGAGCGCGAACTGCGTCAGCGCGCCGAAACGCAAGGAAGCTGACCCACGATGGCGCCGGAGGCGCATCGGATCCTCGATGCCGTCTGGCGGATCGAATCGGCACGGATCATCGGCGGCGTCGCGCGGATCGTGCGCGACGTCGGCCTTGCCGAGGAGCTGGCGCAGGATGCGCTCGTCACCGCGCTCGAGGAGTGGCCGCGCGGCGGGATCACCGACAACCCCGCCGCGTGGCTCACGTCGGTCGCGCGAGTGCGTGCGATCGACGCCTTCCGCCGAAACGACACGCTCGCGCGCAAGCGCGACGTTCTCGCACGCGAAGCGGAACGGACGGCGCCCGCAGTGGCCGATGATCCCGCGGCGTACGCCGCGGAAGACATCCACGACGACGTCTTGCGTCTGATCTTCATCGCGGCCACCCCGTCCTCACGCCCGACGCGCGGGTCGCGCTGACGCTGCGGCTGCTCGGCGGCCTCACCACCGAGGAGATCGCGCGGGCGTTCCTCGCCCCGCTCCGACCATACGGCAGCGTATCGTGCGCGCGAAGCGGACGCTAGCGGCGGCGCACGTGCCGTTCGAACTGCCCTCGCCCGGCGAGCGGACGGCGCGGCTCGGCATCGGTGCTCGAAGTGATCTATCTCATCTTCAACGAGGGCTATGCGGCGACGGCCGGCGACGACTGGATGCGGCCGGCGCTGTGCGAGGACGCGCTGCGACTCGCACGCATGCTGGCCGCGCTCGTCCCCGGCGACGGCGAGGTTCACGGCTTGTCGCGCTGATGGAGATTCAGGCATTCGCGCGCGCGCGCGCACGGGTCGCCGCGGACGGCGCGCCGATCCTGCTTGCTCGATCAAGATCGCGGGCGCTGGGACCGTTTCCTGATCGCGCGCGGACTCGCGGCGCTGGAGCGCGCGGAAGCCTGCGGCGGCGCGCTGGGACCGTACGCGCTGCAGGCCGCGATCGCGGCGTGTCACGCGCGCGCGCGCAGCGTCGGGGAGACCGACTGGGAGCGCATCGTCGCGCTCTACGACGCGCTGTGCGCAGCTCGCGCCGTCGCCGGTCGTCGAGCTCAACCGCGCTGTCGCGGTCGCGATGGCCGTTCGGGCCGGCCGCCGCGCTACCGCTGCTCGATGCGCTCGCCGACGACCCGGCGCTTCGCGCGTATCATTGGCTGCCCAGCGTCCGCGGCGACCTGCTCGCGCAGCTGGGCCGTCCCGACGAGGCGCGCGCCGCGTTCGAGCAGGCCGCGTTCCTGGCACGCAACCCGCAGGAACGCGCGCTGCTCGCGGCGCGGGCTCGTCGTTAGGTCGCCCGATCGGCGGCGTCGCCAAGGCCGACGTTCGCCGCGAAATTCTCGCCCGGCCGAGCCGCTACGCTTGCAGCACTCGCAACGTGCCGATACCGGAGTCCTCGCGCTCGTGAAGTTGAATATCGACATCAACGCCTAGGTAGCGCAGCGCCTCTTGTAGTTTCGCGATGGAAAACTCTGCGGTCTTCATCCGGCGAATCTTCGAAATCTGCGGCTGCGTAAGAAAGACGCGCTCCGCGGCTTGCTGTTGCGTCCAACCGCGCGCGTCGAGTTCTTTCTTGATCGCGATGGCAAGATCGGCTTTGGCGAGCAGTTCGTCGGCGCTTGGCAAGCCAAGATCGGCAAACACGTTGCCCGAGCCTCCGGTCACTCGCACGTCGTCCTAATCTCTCATTTCGCCTTTTTTTACTCTTCTTTTCGGCGGCTATGCGACGAGCTTGCTTCAAGCGCGTTTCAATGCGGTCGAGATGGACTTTCGGTGTCGCAATGCCCTTCGTGCTCTTCTTCTGGAAGAAGTCGAGCACGTACACTGCGTCATCGATTTCAACCGCGCGACAGCTACCGTATACTTTCTTGATGAACACCGGCCCATAGCGGTTCGCGAAGCGGTTCGGGAGGTGCGCCGACTGAAAGGTGCCGCGGAACAGGTCAAGCCGGTCTTGCTCAGGCGCCTCGGCGCGCCAACCCCGTCTACGTTTCTATCGCCGCGAACGCTTCGTCAACGCCGCGCGTTGCCGCGTTCTTCAATAGCTGGCGTTCGTCGCCAGAGAACTCTGCGGCGTATGCCGCGAGAAATTTCTCGGCCGCAGCGGCCCCGCCTGTGCTTTCGTCCATCGCGTTCGCGTTTCGCCGCACATGCGTCCAGTCCGCCGACAAGTTTTAATCTGAGCCGGGATGTGACCATCGGAAGCCGGCGCATCCCAGGACGGCATGCTGAGCGAAAGGAAGGCAACCGGCCGCGAACGGGAATCTTGCCGACTGAAGCGCTGCGACCGGAAGGGACTAGAAAACCCAAGCGCGCTGGGGTATACTAGGTGCGTGAGCGGTCTTGTTGAAGGGCCCATCCAGTTCCTCGCCTATCCCAAGACCACGAGCCGCGCCACATTCATGGCTTCGTCGGAAGCGTTTCGGGGCCTGAGGTCATCGTCGACCTCAAGGCAGACGGGTCCGTCGACCTCGCCGATCGCGACGACGCTGTGCAGGGAGCCAGTCGTTCTGAGGTCCGCCGGGTGCTTCGGGCCGCCGAACGGCGTTTCAACGACCTATGCGAGCTGTGGGACAAGATGCACGATGCCAAGTGATACATTGAGCCGAATCATCACAACTGACCAGCATATCGACGCTGCCATTGCGCGCGGGCGCCTGCTTCCACAGCGCCGCGTCGTATCGGCCGCATACAATGCCGCGGCCGACGAGGTCGGGTTGTACTTCGCGAATGGCGCCCATCTCGAGATTCCGCGGCGGCTTCTTCAGGGGCTTGGAGACGCGACGCCCGCACAGCTCGTAGACATCCAGATTGCAGGTCCCGGGACGGGCCTCTACTGGCCGCAGCTCGACGTCGCTCACTACGTTCCGGGCTTGCTCGACGGCGTCTTCGGGACCCGAAAATGGATGGCGGAGCTCGGGCGACGCGGCGGTTCGGTGCGTACGCCGGCAAAGGCTGCGGCGTCCCGAAAGAACGGCATGAAGGGCGGTCGCCCGCGAAAAATCGCAGGGGATACGATGGCGCTTGTCACGGTCAAGCACAAGTCGGCGAAGAAGTCTACGCAGCAGCCTGCGAAGAAAGCCACACCGCACAAGGCGGCTCACAAAGCCGCCTCTCCGAAGAAGCGCATCGCTGCTACGAAACGGTAGGCGGTCCGGCCGTGTGTCCCTAGAGCGAGCGATCTCTCACGGCGAAAGTCCCAGTCTGGGCGGCCGACCACAGGCGCTTCTAAGCATGCGCCGGCGAGACAAACCGTCCCCGGGGGCAATTCTCGCGCGTACATTTACACTCGCCAACGACGCAATGTTTACGATTGCCATGCAATGTCGGCGCCTTCGCTCGCTGCAGCCGGACGACGAAGAGTTTGCTCCGGGAACATGGCGATTGTTCCTTCTGACCTACATCAACGGCCGGCACATCACTGCGATGTTCACCCTTAACGCCAGCTCGTGAACGATTCCGAGACATCCGGGCACAGTCGACCGGACCCGACCCTCGCCTGGGCCGTCCGGCTCAAGCTCGCCGGCGCAGTGGTCGCGCTGGGCGCAGGGACCGTCGCGGTCGTGATTGCGATCCTGCTGGTGAGGAGCGCTCTGGGCTGAAGCGGAACGCTAGGGTCGCGCGTAGGTCGAGATGTCCTGCTCGAGCGTGCCCTGACTGTCGTACTGCCCCGTGGACACGTAGACCACCTTGCCGGCCGGGTCGATGAAGATCGTTGTGGGCAATCCCTCGATCACCGCCAGCGATGACAGGTCGGGCATCGATGTCTGGTAGCTCGGATAGCTGACCGGATGCTGCGCGAGGAAGGTCCGCGCGTCGCCCGCGGAGTCGTCCGTATCGGCGCCGAGGAACGCGACGCGGCGGCCGTAGCGCGCCGAGGCCGACGCGAACAGGGAGAACTCTTGCGCGGCAGGCGTCGCACCACGACGCCCAAGCGTTGATCACGATCGGATACCCGCGCAGTGCGTGGATCCGGGTCATCAGCGCGGAGTCGGCCCCCAGCAACTGGCCTGCCTGCTGGTGGACTGCGGCGAGCGGCGCCGGCGAACCGGCGAGGTCCGCCCGGATCGCCGCGTTCGAGTTGGCGCTCTGCGCGCGCGCCAGCGCCGCCTTGACGTAACGGATCAAGACCCGGGTGCTCGGCCAGCCAGCGGTCGAGACCTCGCGGTAATAGAGGAGCTGTCCGGTGGGGGAGGTGAGGACGAACCACGGCGCCCCGAGAACCTCGTACCCGTCGGCGACCTTGCCGCTGCGGTCGATCGCGACCGGATAGGAGAGCGGATGGGGTAACGAGCGCAGCAAATTCGTCAGCGTCTGCCCGGACGGCTCCACGCTCGCCTCATCGACTGCGGTCAACCTGGGCAGTCCGCGCTGAGCGGCGATGCCTGGTAGCGGTTGAGCGCGTCAAGCTGGCCGGCCAGCCCGCTTGTCTCTCGATCCCAGGTGGCGAAGAACAGGAACAACCTGGCCGAGCGGCCGGGCCCGAGCGCAACCTTTCCACCCCCCGCTCGCGGCAGCGCCGCCCGCTGCGTGGGACTGATCGGCGGGATCCGGGCGTAGGACAATTCGGAATCCACCTTCGGGTGGCCAGGGAGCAGGCTCGAGGCTTCCTGGGCCAGCACCTGAGCGAGCTGCCCGACCGCGGCGTACGACATCTGGGTCATGTACACCTTGGCCTTGCGGCCCCGCGGGTCGATCACGAACAGCGCCGCTGTGTGCGTCGATCTCGCCGTGCTCCATCGGCTGCCTCGACGCCGTAGCGGCTCCACACCTGCTTGAGCTGGGGCAGCGATCCGGTGAGGAAGTGCCAGACGTTGAGCATGCCGTGCAGCTCTGAATAGGACCACACGTCCTCAAGTGAGATCGCCGCTGGGTTGGCATCGACCCCCAGCAGCTGCACCCGCGATCCCGCCTTGCCGAGCATCGCTTTGGCCTCGAGCATCGCGCTCGTGGTGAGCGGGCAGAGGGTGGTGCACTCCGAGTCGTTGAAGGCCAGGATCACGACCTTCCCGTGGAACGAATGCAGAGAGACCGGTTGTCCGAACTGGTCAGAGAGCGTGAAGTCGGGAGCCGGGCCGGACAGCGGCTGTGCCGGGGTCCAGGTAGGGGTTCGACGCGAGCGCCTCGCCCTGGGACTGGGCCGGCGTCAACACACCGCCGCGGATCAAGCCCACCGCCGCGGCGGTGAGGGCGATCAGCAACGCGCCGCCCGGGATCGCGAGGACGCGACCGCTCGACCAGAGCCTGGCGCGCCAGGCGGGCAGGCCAGGCCGGTCCGAGGCGGCGGCCGGGCGCAGGACGGCGAGGCAGCCAATCCCCAGGCGTCGTCGGATCTCCAGGCGCCCGATGCCCGTGCGGCGGACGGCCAGGGTCCCGAGCCCAATCGCGACCAGCGCAAGTACGACGATCCCGACGAGATCATCGGTCGATTCGCCGCCCGGCGCATTCTCGCCTTGGTCCGGGGCCGGTCGGCGGGCGCGCCCGCGCCGCCCTGAGTCGGACCTGCCGCCGGCGAGCTTCACGCCGTTCGCAGCGGCCAGCGTCCGCACAGCGTCCTGAGTCGCCGCGGATAGGCTCGCGCCGATCCGGATCGGCGCGAGCAGGCGGTAAGCCGAAGCGGCGGAATGCCCCGGCCAGTTGAACCCGAAGCCGTCCGGCATCACCACGAGCAGCCGCTGCTTGTAGGCCATCGAGAGCTCCAGACTGAGGAAACGAGCGTACGCCCGCGGGTTGTGCCACAGCCCGGTGACCGCCCAGGTCGAAGGGGCTCGCGATGATCGCCACCCGGACCGGGAAGTCATCCCGGCCCGCCGTTTTCAGCAGCCTGCCAAGCTGCAGCTGCTGCTGGACGGACAGGCCGGCATCCGACCCCGCGAACAGATCCTGGAAGACGAGCACGTCGCTGCCCGGATCGCCGTCGGCGAGCGCAGCGGGCGCCGGCAACGCCGCGATCACAGCCATCGCGAGCAAGACGCCCACCACCGCCGAGGTTCGTCGACCCACCGGTTAATCCTGACACGATGCGCTGGTGAAGCGCTGTTGCGCGACGATGAGGGCGACGATCCCGAGCGTGCTGGTCGCGGTCGTCATGGCCGCTCTGGCCCTGCCCGCAGCCGCATGGGGCGACGGTGATCCCGCAAGCGACGTGTTGCTGGGCGAGAACGTCTTCTATCCGTTCATGCCCGCGGTATCAGCCAGCCTGCAGAGCAGGCTCAATGCCGAGATCGCCGCAGCTGGCCGGGCGCACCTCCCGCTCAAGATCGCGCTGATTGCCTCTCCGGTCGACCTCGGCGCGATCCCCGAGCTGTTCGGCAAGCCGCAGCAATACGCCGACTTCCTCGACCAGGAGATCAGCCTCGGGGGCGGGAAGCAACCGCTGCTGGTGGTGATGCGGGAGGGACTTGGCGTGAGCGGCCTGGACCGAGCCGCAACCGCGGCGGCGGCGACGCTTCACAAGCCACTTGGCGCCGCCAGCGACGACCTGGCGCGGGCGGCGATCCTTGCCGTGCCCAAGCTGGCAGCCGCCGCCGGGCATCCCATCGCCGGCGCGTCCACGGCGCCAGCCAGCGGCGGCTCCTCCAACGTGCTCGCGCTGACCGAGCTGGCAGCCGTCGCCATCATCGCCGCAGGGGGAATCCTCGCGGTGCGCTCGCGGCGCGCGAGGGTCGATCGAGCCGGCTCAGACAGGCGCGGCCGGCATGGCGTTCGAGGCCGTGGCAGCGCCCACCGCCGCGGAGCGCCCCGCGGGTGAGCAATCCAGCCCGTCGCGTTCAACGTTGTGAGTCTTGGCGGCGCCGCCGCGTAGCCGATCCGTGGGGAGCCTCGCCAAAAGGCGACGACCGGAATCGAACCGGTGTGGACGGCTTTGCAGGCCGCTGCGTAACCACTCCGCCACGTCGCCAGGCGGGCTAAGCGTATCGGGCGGGTCGCGCTCGACCGCTGGCGCCTCCGCCTGAGGAAGGTGGTCAGCGGGTGCGGAGGGGTCGAGGTGCCGGCCCGTACCGGGAGGCGATCAGCCGGTGAGCAGGACGCCGTTGCCGCTCGGGTCGCGCACGAGCGCACCTTCATCCAGCTGCTCGATCGCGAGCTCGTCTGCCACGGCTCGATCGATCACGTCGGCGAGGTCGGTCGGGGTCGGCAGCCGGATCTCGAAGGAGTGCAGGCCGGCCATGTCATCGGGCCGGCGGGGCGCGCGAGCGCTCTCCCAGATGTTGGCGCCGACGTGATGGTGGTATCCGGCGGTCGCGAGGAAGAGGGCTCCCGGAACCGCGCGAGTGGTGACGTCGAAGCCGAGAACGCCGGAGTAGAAGCGCTCTGTCAGCCGCAGCTCAGAGACCCGCAGGTGGACGTGGCCGATCGTGGTTCGGGCGGGCATGCGCATCGCCAGCTCAGGTGGGGGTGGGTCGCCGACGAGCTCGTCGGCGAGCGCTTTGAGGTCAAGCTGGAGCGTGTCCATCCGGGGCTGGCCATCGTCGTCGCGGGGCCAGTCCTCGACGGCCGTCGCGGTAGACCTCGATGCCGTTGCCCTCCGGATCGCGCAGGTACAGCGCCTCGCTCACCAGATGATCTGAGGCGCCGGTGAGCTTCACGCCGCGGGCCGCGAGCCGCAGCAGTACCACGGACAGATCGCGCCGGGTGGGCACCCGTAGCGCGAGATGGTAGAGGCCAGGTCCCTCCGGGTCGGGCGGGGCGGCAAAGCGGTTTGCACGCAGCTCGACAAGATGCCTGCCGTCGGGACAGCTGAGCATCACGTGACGCCCGCCCTCGTCCTGGACCCCGTGCAGTCCGAGCACGCTCTCGTAGAAGGTTCTGACCCTTGGGAGGTCCCGGATGGTGAGACGGACGGCGCCGAGCTCGGTCCCGTCGGGAAGCGCGTTCACGGACGGCCTCCTGTGCCTCCCGATCGGAAGGGGCTCCTCGTCCCACCCCTCTCAGAGTGAGTGCTCGCGCCGGTGGCGCAGATCACCTGCGGGAGGATGACATGTGCAACGGCGGCTGTCGCCCCGGCCCGCGCCCGGATCGCCGGCCGCTGAGGCAGGGCGCGAACCGGCCCCGACGGGCGGCGGCGACACCGTCCGGCCGGGCGCCATCGGGCTGCTCGAGCTCGACGGCGCAACCCTCCTGCGCTGACACTGTGCAGCTCTCCTGCGCTGAGACAGTGCAGTCGCCCTTGCCGTGCGCGCCCGGAAGACGCCGCAGAAGCTCTGCGAGCAGCTCGAGCTCTGACTGGTCGAAATGCGCGAGGAACAGCCGCTCGATGCTCGCGACGTGGGTGCAACCCGCCCGTGCGAGCTTGTCAAAGCCGACCTCGGTAAGTCCGGCATAGGAGACACGCGCGTCGGACGGGCATGAGATCCGCTCGATCCAGCCCATACCGACAAGGCCATCGACCAATCGGGTGATCCCAGAGCGGGTCAGCATCGTGCGTTCTGACAGGGCGGACATCGGCAGCTTGCGGTCCGGGGACTGGGCGAGGTAGAGCATCACCTCGTAGTCGCGCGCGGTCATGCCGTGCTCGGCGACCAGCGAGGCGTCGAGCTCCCGCAAGATCGAGGCATGGCTCTGCAGGTAACTACGCCACGCTTCAAGCGCTGCGCCGTTGAGACTGCTCGATTGGCTCAGCGAACCCATGCACCTAGCATAGTTGAGGCATCAACGGATGTCCGGTGCTTGCCAAGAATCGCATGAGGATACGCCGGGGACCGGGCATCCCGGGTCAATTCCTTCCGAAAAGCAGGCAATCAGGGTTCGGCGACGAACCGGTTCTCGATCCGTCCGACGCGGTCGATCTCGACTGAGACGACATCGCCGTGGGCGAGCAGCACCGGTGGCTCGCGCGTGAAACCAACCCCGGAGGGGGTGCCGGTGAGGATCAGATCCCCCGGCTCGAGTGTCGCGAACTCGGACAACGTGCTGAACAGCGTCGGGGATGTCGAAGATCATCTGGGCGGTGGTGGCGTCCTGGACGACCTCTCCGTTGAGGATCGTCCGCAGTCGCAGGTCGCGAGCGCTCCCGATCTCATCCGGGGTGACGAGGTATGGCCCGACAGGCGTCGATGCGTCCCACGCCTTGCCCTGAAGCCATTGATGTGACCTGGCCTGGAAATCGCGGACGGTGACGTCGTCGGCAACCGCATAGCCGCCGACGTGGTCAAGCGCTCGCTCGCGAAGAGATGCGCCGGCCGCGCTCGCCGATCACAACTACGAGCTCACCCTCGTAGTCCACCTCTTGCGACTCGGGGGAAGCTGGATGTCTGACCTGGGTCCGGTCAGACTCGTCGCGAACTTCGTGAACAGCACCGGGTAGCCGGATTCCTGGGCGCGAGTCTCCTCGACATGCGCCCGGTAGTTCAGCCCCACGCAGATCACCTTGCCCGGGCGCGGGACCACCGGGCGCAGCTCGAGGCTGTCCACCGGAAGCGCCGAGGCTTCATCCAAGTCGGGGTGGCGCAGCAGCGAGCTCGGCGTCTCGCGTCCGATCTCGGTCAGACCGCGAACCGGCACCGCGCGATCCCCGTCGATCATGACGACGACCGGCTGACCGTCGACGATGGCAGAGGCAAAGGGCATGCGGCCGCCCAGGGTACCGAAGCAGCCGTCGCGGGCCAGATCCCCGCGATCACCGTGCCGTCCGGCGCGATCTATGCTCGCTTGCGCGATGGCGCCGCCCGCGAAGCGAGACGACAAACCATGGCTGAGGCTCGTACCTGCTGCGGTCGCGACCGCCCTGTTCCTGGCCGTCGCCCTCCTGTTCGGTCACTCCTCGAACAACAACCGCGTCCAGATCACCGGCCCGACGGCGATCTCGGCGAGTACCGAGTTCGCCGAGGTCGTCAGTGGTCAGGCGGACGGTGTTGCGAACTTCCTGATCAGCGGCGAGCAGCTGACTCGGGGCAGCGGCTGCGCTCTCACCTACCTGGCCGAGGCCAAGCGCCCCGATTGGCGCCCGGTCCCGAGCGGGACTGGGCCAGTGCTGGGAAGCTTCAGGCTGAGTGCGCAGCTGTGGGCGGCGGATCGTCGCGAACACGGGCTGTGCGCCTACCTGGTGTCCCGCCAAGGGAACCGCACCTACGCGCGCTCCTCGCAATGGTGGAACGGCTAAGGTTTCGGCGCGTGACACGGGGACGGATCCACGCAGCACTCGGGGTGCTGGTGATCAGCGTGACGCTCCCCGCCTGCGGTGGCTCGAGCGGGAACGGCGTGGCCGGCAAGTCGGTCGGCGGGATCACGCAAGCGATGACTCAAGCGCTCGCCCACGTCACCTCGGCGCACATCAGCGGGACGATCGCCGCCGGAGCGTCTCAGACAGGACTCGATCTCAAGCTGGTGTCGGGCAAGGGTGGCAGAGGCACGATCTCCCAAGGCCCGCTCAGCTTCCGGGTGGTCGTTGTCGGCGGCCAGGTGTACATCTACGGCGGCAAGGTTTTTCTGAGCCGGTTCGGCGGCAGTTCGGCCGTCAAGCTGTTCAGCGGGAAATGGTTGCAGGAGCCCGCGACGGGCCAGTATGCGCTGTTCGCATCGCTCACCAACCTCCAGTCGCTCTTCCATCAGCTCCTCTCGCACAAGGATCGGATCACCAAGGGCTCGCAGACCAAGGTCGAGGGTCAGCAGGCGATCGAGCTGATTGACAAGTCACGGGGCGGCACCTTGTATGTCGCGACAACCGGTAAGCCGCTGCCGATCGCGATCGTGAAGACGGGGACCTCCGGGGGCCGGATCGACTTCTCCGGCTACGACCAGCCGGTCACGCTCACCGCCCCGAAGGGCGCGATCAACCTCTCGGGATTGGGCTGAACTACTGATCCGCCGAGCCGGCGGGCACAGCCAGTCAGCGTGCCCGCCGGAAAGCACCCTCAGGCGACCAGGCGCAGCCCGCTGTGGTGCTCGACCAGCGCCGACAGGAGTTCCTCCAGCCGCTCGCGCACTTCGTGGTCCAGTCAGCCGGCCTTCTCCGTCGAACTTCTCGCCGCGCGGCCGACCGGAAGGTCGACCTCCACCACGCGGGCGCCGGCGATCCCCAGCGCCTTGCGCAGGTGGTCCTGGGCCCACAGCGCGCCATAGTCGGTCATGCTGGCGCCGATCACCGCCACCGGCTTTCCGTACAGCGCGGCCGCGGGCCGTACGGCCGGGAGGCCCAGTCGACCAGCTGCTTGAGCTGGCCGGGCAGCGTCCCGTTGTACTCGGGCGTGGAGATCAGCAGCGCGTCGGCCTCGGCCACCCGTCGCGCATCTCCGCGACGGCCGCCGGGGCGCGTCTGCGTGTCGTCGATCCTCGTTGTAGGGAGGCAGCTACTCGAGCCCGTCGTACAGCGTCACCTCGACGCCCTCCGGCGCCCGCTCTGCGGCGGCGCGCAGCAGAGCGGTGTTGTGGGAGCCGCGCCGGAGGCTGCCGCTGACGGCCAGGACCCGCATCGCTTACGCCCTCCTTGACCGCCGAGACGCTGACGACGAGCTTGACGTCGTTGGCGACCAGCAGGTTGCCGTTGGGGAGCGTCTGGTTCCACTTCAGGCCGAACTCGCGGCGGTCGATCTTGCCCTCGACCTCGAGGCCGATGCGCTCGTTGCCCCACGGGTCCTGGCCGTTCTCCGCCAGCGTGCCGGTCAGCTCGATCGGCTTGGTCATGCCCTTGATCGTGATCTCGCCATTCAGCGTGATCTGGCCGTCGCCGGTCAGCTCGGTGGCGGTCGAGGTCGAAGGTGATCTGCGGGAACTGCTGGGCGTCGAAGAACTCGGGCGACTGCAGATGGCCGTCCCGGTTGCCCTCGCCGGTGTCGATGCTGGCGACCTCGACGGTGCCCTCGAGGCGCGCGGCGTCTCGCCGCTGGCGTCGACGGTGCCGGTGAACTGTCTTGAAGGCGCCGCGCACGGTGGCGATGCCCATGTGGCGGACTTCAAAGCCGACGTTGGAGTGGGCGGGATCCACGGCGTAGGTGCCGGTGGGGATCTCGGTGAGCGTGGTGGCGGACATTTCGTGCTCCTTAGCGTTGCGAAGGGAGGTAGTTGAGTCAGCAACCATATTACCACGATTGTTGCGTTCTCAAACATCTTCCCCGCCGAAGCCCCTGCGCGAGGGAGGTGGGACGGCTCAGGGGTCTGGGGCGGCGAGCTCGGCCGGGCGGATCCCAGCGCTCCATCGCTCCTCGACTTTGCCGAGCTTCCAGTAGGCCAAGGCGCCGGCCCAGCAGGCGATGAACATGCCGACGATCACGAAGCCGGCATGGTTGACGCCGAACCGCGCCATGAAGCTCCAGAACCCGCCGGAGAGGCCGCGGATCTCGCTCGCCAGCAGCCCGAACGACTTCGATCGTGCCGATGAACGAGGCAGACCGCGACCGACAGGCCGGTTATCGCGAGGTTGTAATAGACCTTGCGTACCGGGCGAGAACGCCCAGTTGTAGGCGAAGCTCATGAAGATCCCGTCGAGCGTGTCGAGCAGCGCTCATCCCCGCGGTGAACAGGATCGGCAGGCAGAGGATCGCGTAGAACGGCATGTGCTGGGTGGCCAGCAGCGCCGTCGTCGCCAGCAGCGCGACCTCACTCGCGGTATCGAAGCCAAGCCCGAACATCATTCCGACCGGGTACATGTGCCACTCGCGGTGATCCCGCCCATCCAGCGGCCGAAGAAGCGGCACATGAACCCGCGGCTGGCGAGCTGGCGCTCGAGCTCTGCCTCGTCGAAGCTGCCCCGGCGCATCGAGCGAGATACGCCGACGATTCCGGCGAGGATCACGATGTTCAGCACCGCGATCAGGTAGAGGAAGCCGGCCGAGACGCCTGTGCCGAACACGCCGCCGAACTGGTGAAGGGCGGAATTCCCGCTGGAGACGGCCGTATGTACAGAGCCTTCTCGGCCATCACCACGCCAGCCCGATCGCTACGACGATCGTCGAATGGCCGAGCGCGAAGAAGTAGCCGACGCCCAGCGGGCGCCGGCCGTCGTCATCAGCTTTCTAGTCGTCTTGTCGATCGCCGCGATGTGATCTGCGTCGAAGGCGTGGCGCAGCCCGAGCGAGTAGGCGGCGCGGCCGAGGCCGATCCCCAGCCCCTTGAAGTGGGACGGCAGGACGAACACGATGAAGATGCCAGAATCCGACGAGATGCAGCATCAAAGATGGCGAGCGCCAGCAGGCCCTGCGCGGACCCGCTCGTCCCGAGCGCGTCGCTTAGCGCCCGCGCGCGCCGAGCGAGCGAGCCCGGGGTCCGATCATGTCGAGCCCCTCCCATGTGATATGATCTTGAAGGAACAGCGGGATGGCGGGGTGCCCGGCCTGCTGTGCCGCGGCACCCCGGTCCGAGCTACGGCAGGCCGACCCTCGGCAACCGCGCCCGTCGGGCACGCCCTGACGGTCGGGCCCTCAATTTCGCCGATCGCTCCGAGATCACGTATTCAGCGGCGGGCAGGCTGCCGAACACGGCGGTCAGGACGCTGCCATCGCCTGCGCCCTGCGCTCGTGCACGCCGGTGTGCTCGTTCGCCAGCCGGGGTCATCGGCCTGGCTGATCTCGCCCCCGCGCCGACGAAAGCGGTCGCTCGGGTAGATGATCAGCGCGCCGTGGCCGTTGCCGACCTCGATCGCGACGCTTGCACAGGCTGCCGCCGGGGCTAGCTGCCCGTGCTCGGGCTGATCGTCGTGGTGGTGATGGCCGTGATCGTTGGCGGCGAGGGATCTCATCGGGTTTGCCCCTGTCAGCCGACCGTCGCCAGCGGCGCGGTCTGGTAGCCGCCCGGGGTGTGCCGAGGTACGGGAAGTGCTGCAGGTAGCGCGTGCTGGTGTCGGTCGAGCCCGTCGGTGATCAGCGCCGCCGCCGCGTCCGGCGTGTAGCTCGGGTCGACCAGCGGGATACGTCGCGCCGGCGATCGCCCGCAGCTCGATCGTGACCACGTCGTCGGTGACGCGCCGGCCGTTCGGGAAGCCGGCAGGTCGCCGCCGAGCAGGCCGAGCGGGCTCGGGCTTGCTCGGTCGGCGGGATCGCCATGTTGAGCCGCAGCATGTCGGCCGAGCACCGTGCCGGTGTAGTTCTGGAAGCCGGGGACGATGCCCGCCGGGATGCCGGTCAGCAGGATCGCGACCAGGTCGGCCCGCGGCTTGCGTGTAGGCCGGCCAGGTTCGGGAACACGCCCGGGTAGAGCACCGGCAGCAGCCCGGCGAGCTCGGGGTGCTGCGACGTACTGCAGCGAACTGCCTGTCGTCGGCCGGGTCGATGCGTGTTCCAGTTGTCCTTCTCGCCCATCGGCATGATCACCTCGTTGAACAGCGGGTTGCCCAGCCGGGAGACCTGCACCCAGGGGCCGGCCTGCGTGGTCGTCCGGTCGCGGCGTCGCGGATCCGCGACCGCTGCGCGGCTGGCCGCGGCCCAGACGCCGATGACCGACCGGCGGTCGTCGGACGTCGGTCGGCGTCGAGCCGTCCGCGGTCAGCTCGCTGATCGGGCACCTGGAGCGCGATGGTGTGCACGTTGAAGCCGTTCGGTCGCGTTGACGCCCGGCGCGCGTCGGCCGATCGGGATCAGGTGCAGGTTCTGGAACGGCCGCAGGTCGCCGAGGTCGAAGATCGCGCCGAGGTCGACGTAGAAGCCGTCGGCGCGCTGGCCGGCGAACACCGTCCGGCCGCCGGCCGAGCGTGTGGACCGCCTGCCGCGGCGAGCGTGCGCGTAGTTCGGGCGTCGAGCGCGGCCCGATGTTGCACGGCGGGCAGGCGCAGGTCGCGTCGCCGAGCACCGTCGCGTGCCGGCCGTCGCGTCGACCCGCGTCACCGAGTAGGTCTGGCGGCGGTTCCAGTTCGGGTCGGTCGATCGAGTTGATCGGGCCGGTGTTGTAGAGGAAGGTGTTCGGGTTGCGGACCTCGGTGTGTGAACTGGAACTGGTAGGTGATGTCGGGCTGCGCGTCGCCGTCGTTGTCGATGTGGATCTCGTACAGCACGTCGTCGCCGAACTCGAAGAAGTTCGGGCCGCCGGCCGGGGCCTGGAGCGGGATGTAGTTGGCGATGATCGTGACCGTGTCCGGGTCGTCCGGGCTGACGAACGCGTAGAGGTCGGTGTTGTCGGCGACCGGGTCCTTGGAGATCTCCGGCGCTTCGCGGTGAGAGGACATGGGTGGTTTGACCTTTCGGGTTCGAGTAGGTGTGGCGGGGTGCGCGACTCAGCGCGCGGCTCTCGGCGATCCGCGCCGCAAGCCGGCGATCTTCGATCTCGAAGGTCCGGTTGGCGGACATCACCGAGATCCGACCGCTGCGTGCGTCGCGGATGTAGGCGACGAGCGGGCCCGCGCCGCTTGCGCCGGCATCGTCGCCGAGATCGGTTGCAGCCTGCGCCTGTTCGGCCGTCAGCGCTCCCAGCAGGCCCACCCCCGCTGCCGCGACCGCCGACTGCTTGACGAAATCAAGCCTCGTGATCTCGCTCATTGCTGATCCCTCCTGCGTTTGGTTACCGGGCATCTCGCCGAGTATTCGCAGGGGGCGGCTCAGCGGATCACTGGACTCCCCAAGTCTTTCGATGCTGGGTGCTCGGGAGCTTGGTCCAGACGGGCGCGGTCCGCTGACCGCGTGAGAGATCCGGTTTTCATCCGGTTTCGCCGGCTGCGGACGACTACCTGGCAGTCTGTGACCAAGCACCGAGGGGTAGCGCAGATCGAGGAGGCACTCTGGTGGTGAGCACCCACTATGTGACGGTCACACGGCTCGCGACCCCCGCTGACCCGCAGGCACTCTCCGCCTACCTCGACGAGCTCGACGTCGGAATGCGGGACTACGGGGATGACGAGCCGCAGGGCAACATCGTCACCCAGGGCCTGCTGCACAAGTTGGCGCTGCGGCTCGCGGCCCGCGGATGACGCGGGCGCTGGTCATCGGCGCAGGGCCCAACGGCCTTGCCGGCCGCCATCCGCCTGGCCGAGGCCGGCATCGAGACGACCGTGCTCGAAGCCCAGCCGCAGCCCGGCGGGGCGGTGCGCACCGAGGAGCTGACGCTTCCCGGCTTTCGCCACGACACGTTCTCCTCGGTCTACCCGGCCGCCGCCGCCTCGCCCGGTTTTCGCGCGGATGCCGCTGGCCGACCACGGCCTCGAGTGGGTGCACCCGGCGGTCGCGATGGCCCACCCGCTCGATGACGGCCGAGCGGTCGGCGCTTTACCGGGAGCTCGATGCGACCGTCGCCTCACTGGAGGCCCAGCATCCCGGCGACGGGCGCTCGTGGGCCGCTTCGTGCGCCCGTACCTGCGGACTTCGAGGCCGTGAGGGCAACGATGCTGGCCGGCTTCCCGCCGCGTCGGCGGACCGCTGCGCTGCTGACGCAGGCCGGGCCGCTGGCGCGGCCCGTTCGGGCTGCTGGTCGCAACCCCCGCCCGCCGGCTCGCCCGGCGGCTGTTCCATGCCTCGGGTTCACGGGCATGGCTGCTGGGTGCCGCCGCCCATGGCGACGCACCGTCGACTCTCCCGGATCGGCGCTGGCGGCGTTCTATCTGAACCTCCTGGGTCACGCCGTCGGGCTGGCCCAGCCCGCGCGGCGGCGCGCAGGCGCTGACCGACGCGCTCGTCGGCATCTGCGCTCGCTCGGCGGGAGGTCATCTGCGACGCCGCGGTCGAGCGCGTCTGAGCGCCGGTGGACGCGCGAGCGGCGTCGCTCGTCGCCGACGGACGCCGCTACGATGCCGACGCCGTGCTGGCCGACGTGATGCCACGAGCGCTGCTGGCGATGACCGGTGACGCGCTGCGCGGCTGGTACCGGGCCGGGCTCGCGCGCTTCCGCCAGGGCCGGCGACGGTCAAGCTCGACTGGGCGCTGGATGGCCCGATCCCGTGGAGCGCCCCTGAGGCACGCGAGGCCGGCACCGTCCACGTCGGCGGCGACGAGGCGAGCATGCTCGCCTCGCTGGCGCCGATCAGGCCGGCCGGCCTCCGTTCCTGCTGCTCGGCCAGCAGAGCCTCGCCGACCCCAGCCGCGCGCCCGAGGGAGGCACACCGCCTGGGCCTACACGCACGCTCCCGCGAGCGGCGTGCGGAGCTGTCCACGGAGCGCTCGCGTGCAGGCCGTCGAGGACCAGGTCGAGCGGTTTGCCCCCGGGTTTCGCGAGCGCATCCTGGCGCGCCATGTGCTCGGGCCCGACGAGCTTGAAGCGCCGCAACGCGAACCTCGTCCATGGCGACGTGGGCGGCGGCAGCTACAGCGGCCTGCAGTCCGTGTTCCGGCCGCTGCCAGCCCTCTCGCCCTACCGCACGCCGCTCGAGGGTCTGTTCCTCGCCAGTGCCGCGGCGTTCCCGGGAGGGGCCGTGCATGGGGTGCCGGGCGACGCCGCTGCACGCTGCGCGCTGCGCCTGCTCAAGAAAGCTTGACGGCCTCAGACAGGAGATCAGCGAAAGCTCTCAGCCGGCGGTGTCTGCGAGCTTGCGAAGCAGCTTGGTGAGTGTTTGGCGCTCGGAGGCTGAGAGCGGGGCGAGCACCGACTCCTGGATCTCGTTGAGAACAGTGTCGAGCTCTTGAAGCCGTGCCCGGCCGGCGGCGGTGATCGTGACGATGTTGCGCCGGCGGTTGCCTGGGTCGACCTGTCGGTTGATCAGTCCGCGCGACTCGAGCTCTGCGAGGGCGCCGACCACGTCGCTGCGATCGATCCCGGTGTTGCGCGCAAGATCTGCCTGGCTCGTCTGGCCCCACTCATCGAGGGCAGCGAGCAGCCTGAAGTGGTAGCTGCGCAGTCCTGAGCCGCGGGCTTCGAAGCCGTCATTCAGGAGGCGGTGGGACCGGGCGTAGGCACGGCTGATCAACCAGGTTGCCCGGTCCTTGACCGCGGCCGGCGCGGTCGCCGCGGCTCGGTTGCCCTGTTCCTCGTTCATCGCCTCCGATCCTACCAACGTTTGTAGGGCTCGCCAACGATGTGTTATGATGGCCCGACCAATGTTTATCGTTCCAACAAAGAGAGGCTTCTGATGTCAACCACCGCAACGCGACGCGTCCTGCTGATCGGCAAGAGCCGGCTGGTGCTCGACGAAACCGTCACGCGCCTGCGCGGACTTGGCTTTGCCGCTGAGGCGACCAACGACTTCAGCGACGTCACAGACCGCTTCCAGTTCGCCGCCATCGACCTCGTCGTGTTCGGCGGACAGGTCCCCGCGGACCTCAAGGCCCAACTGATGAAGGAGATCGAGGCGATCAACCCGCGGGTGATCTTCGTCAACGGGCTTGCCGGGATCCCCGGGCTGATCACCGACCAGGTCCGGGGCGCCTTCGGGTCGCTCGAGCATCCAAGGAACAGTGCGACTACAGATGGTCGCGCGCTCACGCTCACACTCCCGCAGCCGGCGGCCAGCGTCACAGCGACCGCGTACTGGGCGACGCCGTCGGCCTCGCCGGACCCCGAGAGCGACTCGCTCGTCCTGGTCAGCGACACGCCGGCGGTCGGCGACATCCGGATCCAGATCCCGGCTGCCGTGCCTACCGGCACCGTGTTCCTGACCGTCGAGGTGGACGGGCGCGTCTCCGCGTTCAAGCTCGAGGCGGGCGCTTGAGCGGGGCCGCCCACCAGCGCTCCGGAGCCGCCGCGGGCCGGACCGACACGCCGACGGTCAAGCTCGGTGTCGGCTGACTTGGTTGCAGAAAGTGCCCTGGGAGGGCACCTTTTGCGACCAAGTGGTCCGGCCGGCCGCTGCGCCGGTTGATAAGGGTCACTTGGCCGCTTACGACGCCGCGGGGCCGTCGAGCTGAGTGGCGCGCCCGAGCTCGCTCCAGGTCGATAGCTCCGCACTGACGGCCTGCAGGTGCCGCTCGATATTCTCGATCGCGTCCGCACCGAGGACGAGCCGAAGCGGTGGATTCTCCGCTGCGAGAACGGTCAGGATGGCTTGGGCGGCCTTCGCCGGGTCGCCCGGTTGCGAACCGGCGGCCGTCCGGACGAAGTCCCTGGTGGGTCCGACCGTGGCGTCGTACTCCGGCATCGGGGTGGAGAACAGTGCGGCGTCACGGGCGAAGAGGTCGGTGCGAAAGGCGCCCGGCTCGACGATCAGGAACCGGGCGAACGGTGCTTCCTGGCTGAGGGTCTCGGTCAGGCCCTCGAGCGCGAACTTGGTGGCGCAGTAAGCACCGAAGCCGGGAGCGGTGGTCTGACCGCCGACGCTCGACATCTGCACCACCCAGCCGGCCCCCTGGCGGCGCATGTGTGGCAGTGCCGCTCGGGTCAATGCGGCTGGACCGAAGAAGTGCAGGTCGAACAGATCGTGCAGCTCGCGGTCCGTTGTCTCCTCGAGCGCTCCAACCTGCGTACGACCCGCGTTGTTGACGAGAACGTCAAGCCGCCCGAAGCGCTTGACAACCTGATCAACGATCGCCGGCGCACGCTCCGTGTCGGTGACGTCGAGCTCCACGGGGGTGAAAGCCCTCCGGGTGTGCATCAGCGAGCTCTTGCAGTCGCTCGGTCCGCCGAGCGATGCCCACCACGATGTCTCCGGCGCTGATCGCCGCCTGCGCCAACGCGCGGCCGAAGCCGGAGCTTGCGCCAGTGTCCCATTCGATGGCCGTCCGGGCGGAGTAGCCGATCTCGAGGTCGCCGATCCCGGCTCGGGCGAGCTGACCGCGCTCGTGAAGGGAACGGCTGAAAGTGGACAGGATCGAAGATAGGTGGACATGGTTCGGGGCGGCTGCGGGCCGATCTGCGGCAGCCATTGACCTCGAAGCGCCGTTATGGTCGCGGTGGTGACAGCGGTTGGCCCGTGGGGGGGTGAGCGGCGGGTGAGGGTCACTGTTAGCCGCGGGGGTGCCCGTTTTGATCGCTGATTGGGCGGATGGCTGTGGTAGCGGCGGTCGGTTTCGGGCAGGCGAACCGGGGCGGGCTGCGCGGGTTGGTCGTGAACGGGCGGCCGCGCGGGCGCGGCGTGCGCTCAGCAGAGCGCCGGGGTCGTCCGCAGGCGCCCGAACGCGGCGGCGAGCGCGTCTGACCAGGGCCAGTCGCGATCGAGCTTGAGCTGGGTGCGTCGCCCGTGACGGACGAGCTTCGCGGCGATGTGAAGGATCCGCTGGCGCAGGCGTTTGGGCTCCGCGGTCTGAAGCTCGCCGTCGAGACAGATCAGCTTCGTCCAGGTCAATAGGTCTTGGGCGATCAGCGAGGTCTCCAGCCAGGTCTGGTTGTGGGCGAACGCGTGGTGGGGGAGGTTGCGCATGCCGGTGTCCTTGCCGGCGCGGATGCTGTCCTCGACCCGGGCGCGGCCGCGGTGACGCAGCTCCAGGACGGCGATGTCGTTGGCGTCCTGGTCGGTGAGAAAGCACGTGTACCGGTAGCCGTGCGCGTCGAAGATCTGAAACTGCGCGCCAGGGTGCGGGCGCTCGCTGCGGCAGATCAGCCGGGTGCCCTGAGGCCACGCGGCCAGATCGATCCGGCTGGTCAGCTCGGCAACCCACGCCCCATCCCGCGGTTCGCTGTCGCTGTTGATCGCCTGTACCCACGCGGCTTCTGGGAGTTTGAGGATCGCGGCACGGACGGTATCGCTCAGCTCGTAGCCGACCGAGAACCGGATCCCAGCCTCCCGACAGTCGCTCGTGAACTGGTGCGTGCAGCCGCCGATATCCGTGCGGACCAGGATCTCCCGGTCAAGGTCCTCGGCGGGCAATTGCGCGAGCGCAAGTCCAAGCACGGTGAAGTGATCCGAGGCCGTATTCGAGCCGGCGTTCCCCGGCCGAGGATCGCAGCGAGCGCCTCCCCGGTCTCATCCAGCCAGCAGCCGAGCGGATGAAACCCATACCCGTGCTTGTAGTTGCCGGCAGCCAGCTCCTTCTCCGAATGGGCGGTCAAGAGCGTCGCGTCGATGTTCAGCGTGATCGTCTCAGGGCGCGCGCCGGCGTCCCACGCCCTCGCCCTGGCCACAGCCCGAGCCGCCCGCAGCTGATCGAGCAGCGGCTCGTCGACCGACTTGAGCACCCGGTGGGTGGTGGTCTCCGACGCCCGCGCGCCGAACAACCGCCCCTGGCCGCGATACGCATCGATGTCGCTCACACAATCACCGCCGTCAGCGAGCATCACCGCCACATCGCGCAGCACCCGCCCCGGATCGTGCGCCGAGCGACGCTCCCGCGTCGGCTCCAACGCGTCCGACAGCGCGCCTGTCAGCCCGACGCGATCAGCCAGCTCGACCAGCAACGCCACACCCGCGTGCGAGACCAGCCCCTCTCCGTCCGCGGTCACTTCTACCGTTTCCAACCGAGTCGTAAGCTTCACCATCTGGGTGTCCTCCTGGGTCGAGGTCGAGATCTTCAGCAATCCCGATTCTCACGGCCCGGGAGGACGTTCCCGCCGCCCCGACTCAACCCACTACCGGCGCTTCGAGGTTGATGAGCCACTCGGATCTGGAGTTGACGACGTGCGTCAACGCCCACTCGCTCGCATCGGTCCCGTGCATACTGCAGGGCTGGCGTCGGCCGCGGAACGCTCGAGCAGGCTGATGCGCGATCCGAGGCGTCAATTGGGAAGGGATCTCTTAGGTGAAGAAGTACATCTTGTTCGATCACGACGGCGTACTAGTTGATACCGAGTACTGGTACTACAAGGCCGGCGAACGGGCGTTAGCCGGGATCGGCCTGGCACTCGACAAGGATCAGTACCTCTTGGATATGGGCGTAGGTGCGGGCACGTGGGCCCAAGCCAAGGCGGCTGGCGTCGATGACGGCACGATCGAGCGGCTGCGCGAGGTCCGGAACGGCTACTACCAGGAGTACCTGCGGACCCAGCCGATCGAGATCGACGGCGTCGTTGAAACCCTCGCCGAGTTGTCGCACTTGGTGCGCATGGCGATCGTGACAACGTCCAAGCGCGAGGACTTCGAGGTCATCCACGAAGGCCGGCACATCCGGGAGTACATGGATTTCGTCCTCGTTCGCGATGACTATGAGCGCGCCAAGCCTGACCCGGAGCCCTACTTGACGGCGCTCAGGCGCTTCGGCGCCGCCAGGGAGGAGGCCCTGGTCGTCGAGGACTCATCCAGGGGGCTGCGCTCCGCGGTGGCGGCGGGGATCGACTGCGCCGTCGTCCACAACGAGTTCACGGCGTCACATGACTTCTCGGACGCGCGCCACCGCATCCGCAGCTTGGCGGAGCTGAAGGACCTCATCCTTGGCTCGAGCTAATCCGAATCGACCGTTCAGCGATAGGCGGTGCCGCGGGATCTGAGGCGTTAAGGTCCATCGATCCCGCTCGGCGCGGCCGGATCAGAGCGAAGCGACCGCCGTCTCCGCGATCCGGCGGTCCTCCGCGCTCGTCATCGCGCCCGCCCTGCCGATCGCTCGGGCCAGTTTCCCGTCGACCATCACCGGGAGCCGCCCGCGATCAGCGCCAATCCGGCCCGGGTCCCGAACTGGGCCACCGCCGCTGCGTCAGACTCGATCGCGAACAAGAAGTCGTCGGGTGGCATCCCGATCGCCGCCGCCGCGTACGCCCTGTTGATCGGCGGTCTGGAGTGTTACGAGGCGTGACCACAAAGATCCCAACGTCACCACCCCCTGTCGGATCGATGGCTGGTGACGCTAAGGGCGACTGTGGGCGGGGCAGGACCGCAGGGGTGCTGAACCGCCTCTAGCCGGCTGGGAGGACCGTCGCCTGGCGGGCGAGAGTGTCCGCGAAGGTGCTGAGGGCCCCCGAGGCCGGATCGATCTGATCCAGATAGGACTCGAATGCGATGCCCGCGCCGCCGCCGGCGGTCGAGATGCTCGGATCGAGGGTGATCTTGTACCAGACCCGCAGAGTTGAGCGCGGCGCGATCGTGACGCCTCCGAGGGGTAGGACGACGCCCTGGATCGCACCGTCGGTAAGCGTCGATCCGGACAGGTCGACCGGGGTAAAGGTCCCCAATGGCCCAGTTGTCGAGTAGGACAGCGTCACCTGAGAGGAATCGATGTTGTCCGTGGCCCCGTCGCCGGGGAAGATCGTGAACTCGATCCGCGCGTCGTTCTGCGCCTTGAAACTGGGGTTGAAGAACCCCGTCTGGAACAGGGCGGTCTTGCCGAGCGTCAGCGTCTTCGGGAACGCGTGACCAGCGCGGAAGGCGCCCAAGCGGGAGATGCCCTGGTAGATCATCCCGGTCGCGCCCTGGCCGCCATCGAGCTCGTTGGCGACCACCGCGCAGATCCCCTGCGACCGTGAGGCCGTGTAGGTGACGGCCGCGTGTCCGGAATCGTCGGTTGTGGCTGTCGGTGCACTGAGCGTGCCGCAGTAGCCGTCGCCGGTGATTGCATACACCGAGTAGCTGACGCGGTCCCCGGCGACCGCTGCCCCGGTGGCGTCGGCGACGCTCATGTCGACCTGCGAGGTCGAGGTGCCATCGGCCGGCAGGGTGTTCGGATATGCATCGTTTGTGACCGTTGCCACCGGGCTCGTCAGACCCACTTCCCTTGCAAACACGCGACCGGCCTCAGACGGGCTGGCCGCCGAGCCCGTCGCCGCCGCCTCGCTAGGCTGGCAACCCTTACCAATCCCGAGCGTGGCGTAGGCAGTGTTGCTGAATTCGTTCTGCGTGTAGTACTTGCCGCCGTTGATCACCTGGTTGTAGGCGGTATCGGTTGGATCGGACGAGTTCGTCGATCCCAGCGGCGGTCCGAAGAAGCCTGCGCATTCGTCGCCGATCTCGTGACCGGTGCTGTCGCCCCAGGCCGCCCCGGTAAGGATGCCGGAGCCGTTGGGGTCGGTCATCGTCTCGGCGGTCTCGTGACTGAGGGTGCCGACCGAACCGTCGGCGATCAAGTTGCCGTTAGGGGCCTCGCCGCCGTCACAGCTCGACGGTCTCATACGGCTCGTTGCCGTACACGGTCTCGCCAGCCCCGAGATGTACGCACCGTGATATCCGCAGTACTCGAATCAGAGTTGCCGGCGCTCGGGCCGCCGGCGCCCTCGGTCTCGGTGTTCGGCGGGAAGAACACCGGATAGAAGTGCGCGAGGTCAGACGGCAGCCCCCTGGCCGTCAGCACCTTGGTCAACTCGGTCCGCAGCTGCGCATCGCTGATGCAGCTGGTGTAGCCGTTGGCGGTGTTGGCGACGCAGCCATTCTTCGGGAGCGGATTCGTGTCGATGATCGGAGCGCCGGACGTGATCTTGTAGGTGATCGGAACCTTGACACTGCCGGCCATGCCGTAGTACTCGGTCGCGATCGAATACACGTTGCTGGTCGTGCCGCTGGCGGCGGCGACGTTGCTGATATAGCCGCTGATGATCGACTGATAGATCGGCGGGCATCTGATTCGCCACTGAGGCCCCGGCGGGCTCCCAGAAGACGGGCGTGATCGTGAAGCCCGCTGAACCAGCCGTATTCACAACCGAGCCACCACCGCTCGTCAGCGGAGGCGTGCAGCCGTCGCAGTAGTGCAGATCCGCGCCCTTGTTGCCGGGACGGATCATCTGAGCGCGGGTGCTCGCGGACAAGCTCTGGTGGACCAAAGCGGCGCGAGAAACGTTCCCGGACAACGCGCCGGTGGCGATCGCAGCACACGCGACGACCATCACCCCTGCGCCTGCAAAGACCAACCGCACCCGGCTCGTGACTCGCGACATAAAAAACTCCCTCAATTGGTCGACGGACGACACAGAAGCCAACAGCGTCAGCAGCAGGCACCACCGTCTGTGTCGTGGTCTCTGCTCAGAAGGCACGCTCAGCGCGGCGCAGTAACCCAAAATCTCGTAGGTCCTGCCGCTGTCGCTCTCCTGACGCAGGGGAGCGTTAATCATATCGCAAGCGCGGTTCTCGCGCTTGGCGGATTACAAAAAAGGGGCTTCAAGCATCGATGAAGGTCGTGCCCTACCCCGAACCCCGGCTGTGCGGGTTGGTCGGCGTTTGAACAGGAACGCGTCCGCCGTCCTGGTGCGGCAAGCTGCGGGTCGTCAAAGGTCAAGCGGATTGCGGGATGACACGATGCGTGTCAACGTGGGACCTCGCGTCTGTTGCGCCCGGACGGGAACTGGGCGCCGGATGCAGTCCAACACTGATCGTCTGATGGTGTGGGTCGCGCTGCGCCGGCGGCGCCTGCGTTGCCCATTCGTTTTTCGGTCGCCCGTCGCGCAGCCACCTCGCTTCTGTGCGCTGCGTGCTTCCAGAACACGTGATGAGCGGGCGGGCCCTCGAGCATGCGGAGGCGGGGGCTGCGTATCGTCGGGCGGATGAGAGGGGAGAGGTTGGAAACGGCCAGACTGCTACTTCCGGAGTGGAGTGACTCAGACGCTGCGCTGCTTGCGCGCCTGTCCAACGATCCCAGGGTTGTCATGTTCAGCGGCGATGGGGAGCGCTGGTCGCCAGAGAAGGCCGCCGATGTGTCGCGGGCCATCGTTGAACATTGGCGAGCGAACGGGTTCGGTTGGCATGTGGCCATCGAGAAAGCGTCGGACAGCGCCATCGGGTTCGCCGCGCTGAATCATCTGGGCGAGGGAACAGCCGGGCTGGGTCCGGACGAGTTCGAGATTGGTTGGTGGCTACTCCCGAAGCGAGCGGCAGGGGCATGCTGGGCCCACTTGTGGTCGCTAGATGTCCATGAAAGCGACGACCCTCCCGAGTTCCGTCGGGGTGGCCGATGCTGCAGTGGCGGGAGTGCTGTCGCACTAACGAGCCGCGTCGGAAATCACAAGCCGCAGCGCCCCGTCATAGCTCGTGAGTTCGCGGAGATGCCCGTGCTCGGCATCCCACGCTCCCGATGCAAGATCGCTGCTGAGCCGGTCCACGATCCGCTGCTCGACGCCGGGGTCAAGGAGCGCCCACATCGACTGCGACGCTCGGATTTTCGGGTCCAGGAGAGCCTCAGGCCGTCGCCAAAAGCCTTCGAAGAAGCCATCGACGCAGTCTCCTGGTGTTGGAACATGCTCGATTGTGACTCGCCCACCGAGGGCTTGGGCGATTCTCTTCATCGAAGGAAATCGGGGACGCTCGATTGCGAGTCCTTCTGCGAGGTAGTCCTGTTGCCAGGCGGGCAGGTAATCCAGATCGAATGTGAACACGACGACCCGGCCGCGTGCGACGCGCCGCATCTCCGCCAATCCCGCCTCCGGCGGCTCCCAATGGTGGATCGTCACGCATGCCATGGCGGCGTCAACCGCGTCGTCGTCAAGCGGCAGCGCCTCGGCGCGGGCGTCGATCGCCGGTGCGGCTCCCGCGGAGCGTTGCCTCCGCATGGTTGCGCTTGGTTCGATCGCCAGCACCCACCGATCCCCAGGCTCATACGAACCCGCACCGGCCCCCACATTGATCACGGTACGCGCATCACCGAGCGCCCGCGTGATGCGCTCGGCGATGCGGGGATCAGGCTGCCGAAACCGCGCGTAGTTACGTCCGTGCTGCTCGTAGTCCACCCGTGGTGCCATCGCGAAAGCCTAAAGGGGAGCGTGCCAATCATGGCGCCTGCTCTCGGCCTCACCGCACCGAGTCGCAGCACAGCGAGACACCGGTTTGATTCGCTGACGAGCACCTACGCCGGCACGAGCAGCGACCTCCTCAGCGCGGTCAGCAGGGCGTGGCCCCTGGCTCGCTCGGCGCACCGCATGAGCGGTTGCGCTCACGGCAAAGCGGAAGAGCAGCGCGCCGATCCATGAGATACCGGCTTTGCTGTCGTGGGAGGGGCTTTGCTGTCGTGGGAGGTAGAGCGGGGCGACGCCGTGTTTTCGCGCGCGACGACCGGCTTGCGCAGTCGCGGCCATCGCCGCGGCGAGCTGCTCGCCGCGTCCTTATCCGCTCGTGCTCCCGGCTCGGCGCGCGGCGCCGGGGCCGGGAAGTAGCTCGACGTCCTCGGCATGCATTGGCTCGCCGCAGTGTGCGCAGCGCAGGTCGACGTGGCTGATCTCGCCGCACGCGTGGTGGCGGTATAGGACAGGCGGACCGGCCTCCCCGGCGAGCCACTTGTCCGCCCAGCCCACCATCACCATCAGCATGTCGACGAGCTCTGTGCCTTTGTCGGTCAGGACGTACTCGTGGCGGGGTCTGCGGTCGTAGGGGCGACGCTCGAGCACTCCGTGCTCCACAAGGTGATTGAGCCGCTCCGTCAGGACCTTTCGTGAGATGCCGAGGTCGGCCTGGATCTGTTCAAACCGGGTGATGCCAACCCATACGTCGCGCAGGATCAGCGGCGACCAGGGCTCGCCGATGACGTTCATCGTGCGCGCGATCGAGCACGCCATCTCACCGAAGTTCGTGCGCTGCATGGAGTGAGCATACCAATTCGGGGTTCCCTTACGGAACTGAATGTGATATCGTTCTGCGTCCCCTAAAGGAACTCCAGAGAGGATGGACATGACCCCGGTCTCCAGCCCCAGCGGCATCACCAGCTTCGTCCACGTCGGTCTCGTCGTCGAGGACCTCGATGAGACGGTCCGGTTTCTTGCGCTGCTCGGCCTTCGACTGCGACGAGCCCGCCGTATACAGCGGAGATTGGATCGATCGGATCATCGGCCTTGAGAATGTGACGGTCGAAGTCGTGATGGCTCGCCTTCCCGACGGCAGCGACGTCTTCGAGGTAGTTCGCTTCCGCTCGCCGCCCGCCGGTGCTCAGGAGCCGGCGCCCGCCGCGAACCGTCCCGGGCTCCGGCACATCGCCTTCACCGTAGGCGACCTGCGCGGCGATCGTCGAGCGCCTCCGAGAGAACGGCTGGGAGACGATCGGGGAGATCGTCGACTACGAGAACGTCTACCTCCTCTGCTACGTCCGCGGACCCGAGGGCCTGATCGTCGAGCTCGCCGAGCGACTCGACCGAGCGTCCCACTGAAGCCCCGCGCGCCGGACGTCGCCGGCCGCTCACATCTGGCAAACTGACAAGGAGTCAACGAATGTCGAACTCCCTGAACCTTCCTGAGATCCACCACTACGCGTATGTCGTCGACGAACTCGACGCTGCCGCCCGGCGCATGCACGCGCAGTTCGGAGCTGGGCCGTTCTTCTACATCGAGCAGGTCCCGGTCACCGACGTCACCTCACGCGGCGAGCCGGCCGAGTACCTCCACAGCGCCGCCTTCGGGATGTGCAACCGGGTCCCGGTCGAGCTGATGCAGATCGCCCGGATCACGCCCGAGCACGCAGACCGACGCTTCACCCGCAACCATGTGCCCCGCCTCCAGCACGTCGCCTACGTCTTGCCGGAAGCCGACGTCGACGCGATCCGCGCTGAACTCGAAGCACGCGGCCTGCCTGAATACCTCAGATCACGCCTCGGCGAGCTCGACACCACCCTGCACGACGCAGGCGCGACGTTCGGCTACGACTTGGAATTGCACGCCGACAACGACGGGCTGCGCGGCTTCTTTGCCCTCGTGCGCCAAGCGGCAGACGACTGGGACGGCACCGATTTGATGCGCCCGGCCCCGGTCTGACCGGTTCCGTCCCGCTCACATCACATGCGCGCGCCCGCTTCCCACTCTCACGACCATCTCCAAGCGCCGGCGCCTCCCGGCTCAGCGCGGGCATCGGGACGTACCTGCGATAGATGGCAGCTCTTCCCGTGATAGCGGCGACTCGGCTCGAATAGCAGCCAGCGTCAACCCATCGAAGGGAGGATCCATGCAGTCGTGCTTCTGGACGCCGCTGGGCATCGCCGGTCGCCCGCGACGATGCCCGGCTATCACCGAGGCCGTACGCCGCGCAACAAGGGCGAGGAGTACCCAGCCGATCCGCCAACGGTTGAGGAGATCGTCGCCGTCATGCGTGCGGTTGTGGACCGCGCCGACGGTCACCGGCTGCGTGGCGGATCGTCCTGCTGTGGCGCGCCGGACTGCGGATCAGCGAGGCGCTTGAGCTTCACGAGAGTGATCTTGACCGCGGCCGCGGGGCAGTGCGGGTTCCGCAGGGGAAGGGCGGCAAGCGGCGCGAGGTCGGCATGGACCGATGGGCATGGGATCAGCTCGAGCCATGGTGTGAAATCCGACGCGTGCTCCGATCGGCGCATTGTTGTGCGTGATTCACGGCCCGACTGCCGGCCGACATTGGGAACCGTCGGCCGAGCCAGGCCGGTCTTGACAGAAGTGCTTCCGCCTTCGCGGATACCTATCTGCGCTGGCGTTCTCGGAGCCAGCGGTCTGGAATCAGATCTAGAGTGCGTTGAGCACGCGGGTGCGTGCAGCGGCCCAGCGGCTCGCTGTTTTCGCCTCAATCGGCCGCGGCCAAGGAAACAGCCCCGCAGCCAAGCATCGCTGGCAATGCCAAGCAATCGCGGCCGCCTACGGAGATCACGTCTCGGCGATCTAGTCGAGCTCCGGGAAGAGGACTCTCGCGGCGTAGCGGCTGTCGAGGTACTCGCGGACTGCGCTTATCTTGCCGTCGCGGATCACGAAAATGCCGCAGTAGTCGTTCTCGTAGGGTTCATTGGCGGCGGTGCGGGCCGAGACGTGCCACTCCAGTGCGATAGTGTTGCCCTGCTCGATCATCGTTGGGAACTCGAACGTGTGACTTCCCGCCGTAAACCGCTGGCTCATGACCGCGGTGAGGAACCCGTCGACGATCTCGTCGCGGCCGTGCCAGGGCCCGGCAATCGGGAGATCGGCCTTGATCGTCCACGTGGCGTCTTCGGCGAAGCTATCGCGGATTGTCTCGATGTCTCCGGCGACGAGCGCATCGAGGTAGCGCTCGAGGACCTGTTTCGGTTCGTTGCTGCTGCTCATGTTGGGCTCCTTCTGACGGCTCGATGTGACGTCGGTTTATGTTGCTGGGTATCCGAACGGGGATGGTCAGGACCGCGTTGCCACGGACTTTCCGGGCGAGCATCGCCTCGATGGTCTGGGCGTGTCCTCGCCAGTCGGCGATCACGCCGATCTCGGGATGCAGCCGTCCGCGGCGCGAGCACGTACGAGCGTCGCGAGGTCCTCGGCGACCGGCGATGTCGCCGTCGGTGTAGAGGAACTTGCGGATCGTCGCGCTCGATCCGCCGGTCCAGTCGAAGAAGTCCAAGGTCGGCGGCCTCCGGCTGGCCTGGCCGAACCAGACAAGCAGCCCGCGTTCGGTGAGCTTGCTCAGCACGCTCGGCGGTCGTCGGCCCGCCGACCGAGTCCAGCCCGATGTCGAAACTGGCCGGACAGCATGTGCCGGGTCGGTAACCCAATCCAATGCGCCGAGCTCGATCAGCCGACGGCTGCGCTCCTCGGTCGCAGTCACCACCGTGATCTGCGCGCCCTGGGCTGCGGCCATCTCCACGAAGTAATGGCCGACTCCGCCGGACGCCCCGGTCAACAGCACGCGGCGCGACGCCAACGGCCCGGCGGCCCTGGTCAGCCGCAGCGCCGTGAGACCAGCCAACGGCAGCGCTGCGGCTTCCGTGCGTGCTGATCGCGTCGGGAAGCACCGCGAGCCGGTCAACAGGCACGGCCGCCCGCTCAGCCCAACCGCGATGATCGAGATGCGCGACCACCCGAGCCCCGACTCCGGGGCCCCGTCCCTGAAGCGGCGGGCGCGATCAACGACACCCGCGACGTCCTTTCCCGGCCTGAAGCCGGGCTCGGCCCGTTCGAGCACGAACGTCTCGCCGCGGTTCGGCGAGAACGCCTCCACCGCGACCACCGCCTCGTCCGGGCCTGGGCTCGGGCTCAGCGACCTCGAGCGACCGCAAGCGACCCCGGGTTCTGTCGCGATCCATGCTCGCATGAGACACAGCGTGACACGCCCAGGCTCCTTTTGGGAAGTAGGCAGCTATAAAGTGCTATACACACCTTCTAGTGACTAATGGCGTGGACCTGCGGGTCCGAGGACGGCCGCTTCGACGTGATGGCCGCAGCCTGCCCGACCCGCCAGGTCATCGGTCGGGTGGGCGACAAGTGGTCCCTGCTCGTGCTCTACGCGCTGTCCACCGGAACGTAGCGGTTCTCGCACTTGCGCGCAGAGGTCGAGGGCATCAGCCAGAAGATGCTCACCCAGACCTTGCGGGCCCTGGAGCGAGACGGGCTCGTCCACCGCCACGCCTACGCCGACGATCCCGCCGAAGGTCGAGTACCAGCTCACCCCCCTCGGCCGAAAGCCTCGAGGACGCCATCGCCGTCATCCGTAAGTGGGCCTACACCCACATCGACGAGATCGCCGCACACCGCGAGAGCTACGACCACCGCGCGACCTGAAGTCCGGCAAAATCGCGGGCCCCCTAGGGCGCACACGGGAGTACGTCAAGATCGTGCGCAAGGCCCTCGCGCGAGAGCCACTCAGCTATGACGGCAACGGAGTTCCAGCCGCCGGCCCAGGGAGGATGGGGGGCTCGGCAAGGCCCTGAAGCTGCTGGCGCATCCCGTGCAGGAGCGAATCCCTACCTACCTCGCGACGCTCGGTAGTAAGGCGATCGAACAGACCGGGGAAACCGCCGACGGGTGGCTCCCGTTCATGCTGAACCCGGCCCAGCCCCAGCTGCTGCTCGGCTCGGCGCCGAGCAGGCAGGGCGATCGCTCCAGGAGCTGGAGATCGCCGCCGCCGTCCCCGTCGCGATCGCCGAGAACATCGAGCAGGCGCGCAAGGAGGTCAAGCCGTGGCTCACTTCTATCTCGGGTCGATGGGCGGGAAGAGCAAGAACTTCTACGTCGACTCGCGGAGAGCTACGGCTACGGCGAGTCGGCCCACGCTGCAAGGACGCCGTGCTCGCCGGCGATCGCGATGCCGCCGACGCAGCCCTGAGCGCCGAGCTCATCGAGGCGGTGACGATCGCCGCCACTCCACATGCGTTGCAGGACCGCCTGGGAACCGTACGCCACCGCCGGCGTGACCACCATCCTTGCGATCCCGTGTGGCGCAGACAAGGCGGCTGTAACGGGGGCGGTTGGGGCGTCGCGTAAAGCGACGAGCCCCGCGGTCCTCCGTGGTGGCCGACCTGTCGAGGCACGTCGGGGACTCGCGTGCCCGCTCGGGAGCGCGCGGTACGGCGGATCAGATGTCGGTGCCTTCCCGGTGGAGCAGGCCGTTGGCGGCCTGCTCCAGCGTCTGCGTCGAGAAGCAGTTGGCCTCGGCGAACTCCTCGAGCTGCAGCGACTGCTCCCACGTGGCGTCGACCGAGGCCCTGAGGAGCGCCTTACTCATCTCGTGCGCGTGCGCGGGCATCGCGGCGACGCGCTCACACCACGCGTTCGCGGCATCTTGCAGCTCTCCGTGCGGGTGGACCTCGCCGACGAGTCCGAGCTTCAGTGCGGTCTCGGCGTCGACATGTTCGCCGCGCATATAGAAGGAGAAAGCGCCGTGGTAGCCCAGTCGACGCGTCAGGAGCCAGCTCGTGCCGACCTCGGGGACGAGTCCCAGGCGGCCGAAGGCCGGTACCAGGACGGCGCGCTCCGATGCCAGCACGACATCACAAGCGAGCGCGAAAGCGAGGCCGACGCCCGCGGCCGGGCCGTTGATCGCGGCGATGAACGTCTTGTCGCTGCTGGTGATCTGCCGCACGACCGCGCCGAACTGGTTGCGGATCCACCGCCACGAGACCGTTGTATCGGAGCGGTCGTCGGCCTTCCGGATGGCTCGTGTGCCGTCGGCGATCATGCGCAGGTCCCCGCCGGAGCAGAAGGCGTCGCCTTCCCCCGTAAGCACGATCGCGCGAAGCTCGGGGTCGGCCTCGAGACCCGCAAGCGCCTCGACGAGCTGCACCATCAATCCGGTGCTGAGCGCGTTGAGCTTGCCGAGGATCCGACAAGCTGAGCGTCGCACGATCGCTTTCTCGATCGACCTTCACGAGCTGCTGCTTCTCGGCTCTTCCCTCGGCGACGAGTTCCATGTAGCTGGGCATTCTTCACGCTCCCTTCGCTGTGCTTCCGGTCTCGTTCGCGTCGAGCTTGGCGAACTCGCTCAGCCAGTCGTCGAACGTGGTCGCCGTGAGCTGTGCCGCGGCGCGCGGGAGGAGCTCATCCCCGGCCATCTCAGCTCCGAAAGGACCCCGCCAGCTCGCGATGAGCTGCAAGGCGTCCCCACGTGCGTCGAGTGTCCGTCGTGCCATGTTGACCAGGTTCTGCCGGTTCGGGCCGGCAACTTCGCAGCCAGAGTTGCGTTCGCTGGCGGTCCAGCCGCGAGTTCGGCGAGCACGCGAGCGAGGTCGCGAACGGCAAGCGGTTGGATGAGGAGGGCCGGCACCACGGCGCGGTTACCGCGACGGGTCCATCCCACCACCATCTCTGCGAACTCGAAGAACTGCGCCGCTCGAACGACGGTAGTAGGGACGTCCGTCTGGCGTGCGACCTGTTCCTGGACGCGCTTGCCCTCATAGTGGCCGTTGCCCTCCACTCGCTCGACACCGAGGATCGAGAGCACGACGTGGTGCCGCACCCCAGCTGCCATCTCGGCGGCGCCGAGGTTGCGTGTCACGGTTCCAAAGAATTGCCGCGCCTCTTCGGCGTCGCTTGTCGGTGTGTTAGTGACGTCGATCACAGACTCCGCGCCCTCGAGCGCCGCGGTCAGCCCGCTCTGCGCGTCCAACAAGTCGATACCGCCCGAGCGCGCGATGACGAGCGGGTCGTGACCCGCCCGGCGAGCGGCTCCTCGACCACATGACGGCCGACCAGTCCTGTTCCTCCGGCGACTGCTATCTGCATCTGACTTCTCCTTTACTGGACGCGGCGAGTGATAGTAGAATAACTGGGCGTGGGCCCAGTAAATCGTCCTGACGGCGGTCTGAGGCGACGCGGGCGTCCTCCGCGCGGAGTGCGCGATGCGGTTCTAGCCGCCACTCGTGCATTGATCCGGGAGGAAGGAGTGGCCGGAGCGACGGGTAGTGCGATCGCGAAGCGAGCAGGTGCCTCAGAGGCGAGCATCCACTACCACTTCGGCGGTAAGGAGGCCCTGCTGGAGACGGCGATCCTCCAGGCCCTCGAGCCCGTGCGAGAGCGTGAAGCCACCCCACTCGCGCCGCATGACGATTCTGAGAGGCACTCGGTGCTCGAGCTCGCGACAGCGCTTGAGAGCTCATATGACGACCTCGTGCTCCCTGCTCGCCGCCGTTCAGAGCGATCCTGAGCTGCGCCACGCACTCGCCCCCCGGCTCGCGGCCCACGATCTCGGTCCGCACCGAGCCGTAGCGCGGCTCGCGCGCTGCCTCGCCGCCGATCACGGAATTAACGACGCCGAGGCAGCCGCACTCCTGATCGTCGGCGCGTGCTTCCTGCGCGCGTGGCAGCGGCAGATGAGCACGCATCGTGCCCACACGCTGCCCAGCCTCGCGCGCACCATCAAGGTGCTCCTCGAGCGAGCGGCCGAATGATCAGCGGCACCTGGCGATGTCCCAGCACTTCCTCACACATGAACAACAGCGCACGCCGGCTGCGCGTGATCGTCGTAGGCGGCGGCATCGGCGGTCTCAGCGCGGCCATCGCGCTGCGCCGATTGGGTCACGAAGTACTCGTGCTCGAGGAGACGACGGAGCTTGAACCGGTTGGCGCGGGCATCACGCTGTTCGCCAACGCAATGAACGCGCTGACCCGACTCGGGGTCGGTGGGATGATCAGCGCCGCAGGAGCCCGGGTCAAGTACAGCGCGATCCTCACCTCGAATGGCCGCGAACTTGACGAGCCTCGTCCCCGACCTCCTGTCAGGTGCCGTCGCGATACACAGAGCTGATCTGCAGGCGGCGCTGCTCACAGCGGTCGCCGAGATCCGACTCGGAGTAAAGGTGACCTCCGTTACCCAGAGCGCCGAGGAGGTCGCCGTGCGGGCAGCCGACGGCAGCGAGGAGCGCTGTGATCTGCTCGTGGGCGCCGACGGGCTCTGGTCGCTCGTGCGCGCCTCGGTCGCGCCGGCGTCGCCCCAGCTACGCCGGGTACACCGCTTGGCGCGGGATCACGCCATTGTAGAG